>CAVVZN010000001.1:0-10000 GCA_963752645.1 uncultured Actinomycetota bacterium
CCGTGCTCCTCGCACCTCTCCCGAAGGATCAGTGCGATTCGGACGGTTAGCAACCTGATTCGCCAGGGACGACTCATTGCGGGTACGGGAATATCAACCCGTTGTCCATCGACTACGCCTGTCGGCCTCGCCTTAGGTCCCGACTTACCCTGGGCGGATTAGCCTGGCCCAGGAACCCTTGGTCATTCGGCGGACGGAGTTTCTCACCCTCTTTCGCTACTCATGCCTGCATTCTCACTCGTGCGGCGTCCACGGCTGGGTCACCCCGCCGCTTCACTCGCCGCACGACGCTCCCCTACCCATCACGACCTTTGCGACACCGAAGTGCGGAGTTATGTCGTGATGCCGCGGCTTCGGCGGTGTGCTTGAGCCCCGCTACATTGTCGGCGCAGAGATCACTTGACCAGTGAGCTATTACGCACTCTTTCAAGGGTGGCTGCTTCTAAGCCAACCTCCTGGTTGTCTGTGCGACTCCCACATCCTTTCCCACTTAGCACACGCTTAGGGACCTTAGCCGGTGGTCTGGGCTGTTTCCCTCTCGACTACGAAGCTTATCCCCCGCAGTCTCACTGCCGCGCTCTGGCTCACCGGCATTCGGAGTTTGGCTGACTTCAGTAAGCTTGTCGGCCCCCTAGGCCATCCAGTGCTCTACCTCCGGATGAGAACACGCGACGCTGCACCTAAATGCATTTCGGGGAGAACCAGCTATCACGGAGTTTGATTGGCCTTTCACCCCTACCCACAGCTCATCCCCCAGGTTTTCAACCCTGGTGGGTTCGGGCCTCCACGCGGTCTTACCCGCGCTTCACCCTGGCCATGGGTAGATCACTCCGCTTCGGGTCTAGAGCACGCGACTAATCGCCCTATTCGGACTCGCTTTCGCTACGGCTACCCCACACGGGTTAACCTCGCCACGCACCGCTAACTCGCAGGCTCATTCTTCAAAAGGCACGCCGTCACCCTCACGTAGGGCTCCCACGGCTTGTAGGCACACGGTTTCAGGTACTATTTCACTCCCCTCCCGGGGTACTTTTCACCTTTCCCTCACGGTACTAGTCCGCTATCGGTCACCAGGGAGTATTTAGGCTTAGCGGGTGGTCCCGCCAGATTCACAGCGAATTTCACGGGCTCGCTGCTACTTGGGATCCCGCACGGGAGGTACAGTCGGTTTTCGCGTACGGGGGTATCACCCTCTATGCCGGCGCTTTCCAACGCCTTCGGCTAACCACGCGCTTTGTCACTCCCCGCCGGATCGGCAGACCCCAGCTGGACGGTCCCACAACCCCGACCAAGCAACGCCTGCCGGCTATCACACATGATCGGTTTAGCCTCTTCCGCTTTCGCTCGCCACTACTCACGGAATCACTGTTGTTTTCTCTTCCTGCGGGTACTGAGATGTTTCACTTCCCCGCGTTCCCTCCACTCACCCTATGTGTTCAGGCGAGGGTGACAGGACATGACTGCTGCCGGGTTTCCCCATTCGGACATCCTCGGATCACAGCTCGGTTGGCAGCTCCCCGAGGCTTATCGCAGCCTCCCACGTCCTTCATCGGCTCCTGATGCCAAGGCATCCACCGTGTGCCCTTAATAACTTGGCCACAAAGATGCTCGCATCCACTGTGCAGTTCTCAAGTACGGGCGGACCCAGATCCATACACAACCCACCGCGAGCACACACCCAGAAAGGCATGCTCGTGTCGACGAGGCACTGGTCCGTATGTGACTGTCAAACCCACCAGTTCCTCCCAAAAGGTCTGTGCGGAGTTCGCACCGTCCGAACAAACAGTCCGCTCCCTCAGGACCCAACAGTGTGCCTGGCGCCAACTCGATCCCACCGAACTCGTTCCACACCCCCGAAGGCAGCTGTACTAAAGACACGATAAGCCGTCGTCGACCCAATGCCAGCGTTCCACTCCATGAGCCCATCCCAAGACATTCGCTCGGACATGGCTCTGGCCGACCAGACGATGTCCGGCCGGCAGAAGCTCCTTAGAAAGGAGGTGATCCAGCCGCACCTTCCGGTACGGCTACCTTGTTACGACTTCGTCCCAATCGCCGGTCCCACCTTCGACGGCTCCCTCCACCAAGGGTTAGGCCACCGGCTTCGGGTGTTACCGACTTTCGTGACGTGACGGGCGGTGTGTACAAGGCCCGGGAACGTATTCACCGCAGCGTTGCTGATCTGCGATTACTAGCGACTCCGACTTCATGGGGTCGAGTTGCAGACCCCAATCCGAACTGAGACCGGCTTTTTGGGATTCGCTCCACCTCGCGGTTTCGCAGCCCTTTGTACCGGCCATTGTAGCATGTGTGAAGCCCTGGACATAAGGGGCATGATGACTTGACGTCATCCCCACCTTCCTCCGAGTTGACCCCGGCAGTCTCCTATGAGTCCCCGGCATTACCCGCTGGCAACATAGGACAAGGGTTGCGCTCGTTGCGGGACTTAACCCAACATCTCACGACACGAGCTGACGACAGCCATGCACCACCTGTACACCGACCCTTGCGGACCCGACATATCTCTAGCTGGCTTTCCGTGCATGTCAAACCCAGGTAAGGTTCTTCGCGTTGCATCGAATTAATCCACATGCTCCGCCGCTTGTGCGGGCCCCCGTCAATTCCTTTGAGTTTTAGCCTTGCGGCCGTACTCCCCAGGCGGGGCGCTTAATGCGTTAGCTGCGGCACGGAACCCGTGGAAGGGCCCCCACACCTAGCGCCCAACGTTTACGGCGTGGACTACCAGGGTATCTAATCCTGTTCGCTCCCCACGCTTTCGCTCCTCAGCGTCAGTTTCGGCCCAGAGACCCGCCTTCGCCACCGGTGTTCCTCCTGATATCTGCGCATTTCACCGCTACACCAGGAATTCCAGTCTCCCCTGCCGGACTCTAGCCTGCCCGTATCGACTGCAGGCTCGGGGTTGAGCCCCGAGTTTTCACAGCCGACGTGACAGGCCGCCTACGAGCTCTTTACGCCCAATAATTCCGGACAACGCTTGCACCCTACGTATTACCGCGGCTGCTGGCACGTAGTTGGCCGGTGCTTCTTCTGCAGGTACCGTCACTTTCGCTTCGTCCCTGCTGAAAGAGGTTTACAACCCGAAGGCCTTCATCCCTCACGCGGCGTCGCTGCGTCAGGCTTTCGCCCATTGCGCAATATTCCCCACTGCTGCCTCCCGTAGGAGTCTGGGCCGTGTCTCAGTCCCAGTGTGGCCGGTCGCCCTCTCAGGCCGGCTACCCGTCGTCGCCTTGGTGGGCCATTACCCCACCAACAAGCTGATAGGCCGCGGGCCCATCCCTAGCCGAAAAACTTTCCACTCCACAGATGTCCATAGAGGTCATATCCGGTATTAGCCCCAGTTTCCCGGAGTTATCCCAGAGCTAGGGGCAGGTTACCCACGTGTTACTCACCCGTTCGCCGCTAACCCGAAGGCTTCGCTCGACTTGCATGTGTTAAGCACGCCGCCAGCGTTCGTCCTGAGCCAGGATCAAACTCTCCATTGATGTTTTAGGCACCAGCAGCACCCGAAGGCACCACCAGTAACACCTATAGAGCGGTCCCTGGCGGGACCGTTTCACTCCTGACAAGACGTCAGATCACATAGATCGTCCATCGTGCCATTAAAATTCCGCCGGACCCAACACCAGACACCCCACAACGGAATGCCCAACACTGAACCCAGACGGGGGTTGGCACTGACTTTCGGCACGCTGTTGAGTTCTCAAAGAGCGGGTGCACACCACCAACAACCTCACGGCCGTCTCTGGGGCAACTGCGGATCTAGCTTACACGGGCCTCCCCAGCCTGCGAACCGAGGTTCTTGGCTGCTGGTGCTTCCGTGCTGCCCGGAGTCGGTGCTCCGGGGCCCACACTGCGCCTCAAGGGCGATCAGGGGGCGTGGCCAGCTCGCGGTGTCCCGCTTGCCGACTCCCAGAACAGTACCAGCTGCAACGACCAACGGACGTCCGCCAAACGGGGGGACCTTGTGAGGAGCGTCGCCGCAGCTGCGCTGGCGCGCCGCTGGTCTGCGCCGAGGTGTTTGTGCCATGAGCCCGGGCGGCGGGTCGGCTCAGGGACACGTCAGATAGGTCTGTCTGCGCCTGTCGCCCGTTCGTCATCTGGCCGCAGCACCGCACTTCACGTTGCCGGCCCGTACCGGTCGCGGGGCGCCACCGCCTGCCTGTCGGCGAGGTCCGTCCTGCCGGGGTCTCGTCCCGGCTGCTTCGCCTCCGCGGTCGGACGGACACGTGCACGGGGCACAAAGACGCCGGCGGGCTCTTCGGCGCAGCGAGAACCGGCCCGCCCGCGTCACAGACGCATCGTCAAGTGGGAGGACTCGGCGCGGTCCGCCCGTGGCACGTCGTCACGGAGCGGACCCCTCCGGGCTGCTGGCGATCGTGCGACGTCAGGTGCCCCCCGACCCGGCGCCCCTCTCGGCGACGGGTGCTCCGCATCCAATGCCGGCCGGGGCGAAGGAATGCCCCACGCCGGCGGCCCACCTCCGCTGCTCCGCCACTGGACGTAGGGCTCTACTCTCCTATCCCCCAACCCGGCGACGGCTCAACGACGTTCGGGCCGCGGAATCGCCGGTCGACGCCTCGTCAATGGGTCAGGCTCCGGACGATTCGAGCCGCCCCCGACCGCCGCGAACCCGGTTCCGGCATTTCATCGCTGGCGCAGATCGTTCCCGCGGCGATGCGCCGCATCTGGCCGGAGCTTGCGCCGTCGCCTTCCCTACCGGTCGCGCTCGGCCCATCCATCAGCCGGGCTGCCCGAGTCCTCGAGGTGCGTCGCCGACTGGCCTCGAGCTGACGAATGTTGGCGAGCCCTCTGGGCTGCCCCTGCTGATGTACCGCCATGAGGAAGCAGCCGGCGCAAAGGCGAGAAGGTCGTGGACGACCGCCACACGCCTTTCGGCGACCACGTCATCCTCCGGCCACGGCGTTCCGCTCGAAGGGATCCGACGTTCAGGCGAGCTCCTTGATGAGCCATCTGCTCGGGCGCGGGCTGCGGCGGCCGCGTCGACACGTCGGCGTTACCGGCGCTCGCCACAGAGCTGCTGTCGCCGGAAGCCTCGCTGAGGGACCGTCGAGCTCAACGTCAGCGTCACTGCGGATCGGACAGCGCGGACTTCACCTCGAGTCGAGGTCGAGGTCGAGGTCGAGGTCGCGCGGAGGGGACGCGGTACCGAGACATCGGCACGGTCCGACATCCTCCTGCACGCGGCCGCGAGAATCGAAGAGCGGGGGGCCACCTCAGGTCTGTCGTCGCGCGCTAGAGAAGTGTGCGCCCGCAGTCGCGGTCCTCATGCCGGCAGCTGGTCGGCGTCGCGGTGAGCACGTCGGCATCGTCGATGCGCCGAATGCTCGTGGTGTCGACGACGAGGAGAGCACCGGCTACAACGTCGCGCCAGCCGGCCCACAAGCTCTGTTGCCGTCAACGGTCCCGACAAGCCGTCGGCGTCGGCGGGGGGCCCGCGAAGAACAGCGTCGCGGCCTCGGGTTCTATGGCTGCGGTCCGCGGCCTCGACGACGTACACCGCGTAGCGCTGAGCGGCATGTTCACGACGCGTCCGCGCTGAGGCATGCCGACCGACCCGGCACCGACGCACTGCGGACGCCGACCATGGGGGCCGGGAAGGAGCGTCAAGCCATGCCAGAGTCGCTCGGACCTCCGGAAGCCGGGAAGAGCCTCCGTGGAGGGGCCGGCGAAGCGGCGCACTCCAACGCGCGGGCACCGGTTATCGCCCCTGGCGCCGCACACACCGCGATCGCACAGTGACCCCGCAGGCACGTGCCTCAGTTCTCGAACGAAACCCAGGCGGCGGAACCCAGCGTGTCGTCAAGGATGCGCGGCTCGCCATACCGGACCGAGCCTGGTCGAACTCTGCCGTGTAGGGCCCCACGAGAACAGCGGGCGCAGCGGGCTCGACGTTGTCAGCGACGGATGAAAACGGACCCCCGTGTCGACGGGTCCTGTTCGATCCAGGTGACAATCGGCCACGGCGCGGGGCGCGACGCTGGCCAACGGCCTCGAGGCTCGTTCGGACCGACCTGAGCAAATCCGCCGGCCATCAGTCCGCCCGCGAAAGGATCGGCCCGGAGACGCCCTGCATCGCACTTCGGCGCTGACTGGTCCGCGGGCTGTTTTCGACGCAGCGTCGAACAACGACAGCCAGCAGCCGTTGCCGTCAGCCGACGACGACGACAACAAGGTGCGCCGCTATCGCTCTCCTGGGCGAGCAGGGCGTAGGCCTTCAGTCTGCACAGTGGACGCATGGGACCGTCTCATCGACGATCGACCAGGAAGCGGGGCCCGCCCCTGGAGACTCGACAGGCAGTCGCACCGAAAAGGTGCACAAAATACTTCAGCGGGGCCACCTGAATGGTGGCCCCGCTGAAGTGAAGATGTCCGGCGGCGTCCTACTCTCCCACGCAGTACCCCGCGCAGTACCATCGGCGCTAAGAGGCTTAGCTTCCGGGTTCGGAATGGGACCGGGCGTTTCCCTCTTGCTGTGGCCGCCGAAACGCTATCGAGTTTTCGATCGTTGCAGACCTCTCCCAGGAGAGATCTGCGGTTCCCGACCGTATCTCGGGAACCGCACAGTGGACGCGTAGCTTCTTTGTGGTCAAGCCCTCGGCCTATTAGTACCGGTCAGCTCCGTGCGTTGCCGCACTTCCACTTCCGGCCTATCAACCCGATGGTCTGATCGGGGGCCTTACCAGGTTGACCCTGTGGGAAACCTCATCTCGAAGCGAGCTTCCCGCTTAGATGCTTTCAGCGGTTATCCCTTCCGAACGTAGCCAACCAGCCGTGCTCTTGGCAGAACAACTGGCACACCAGAGGTTCGTCCGTCCCGGTCCTCTCGTACTAGGGACAGCCCTTCTCAAGTTTCCTGCGCGCGCGGCGGATAGGGACCGAACTGTCTCACGACGTTCTAAACCCAGCTCGCGTACCGCTTTAATGGGCGAACAGCCCAACCCTTGGGACCTACTCCAGCCCCAGGATGCGACGAGCCGACATCGAGGTGCCAAACCTTGCCGTCGATATGGACTCTTGGGCAAGATCAGCCTGTTATCCCCGGGGTACCTTTTATCCGTTGAGCGACAGCGCTTCCACAAGCCACTGCCGGATCACTAGTCCCGACTTTCGTCCCTGCTCGACATGTCTGTCTCACAGTCAAGCTCCCTTGTGCACTTGCACTCGACACCTGATTGCCAACCAGGCTGAGGGAACCTTTGGGCGCCTCCGTTACTCTTTGGGAGGCAACCGCCCCAGTTAAACTACCCACCAGGCACTGTCCCTGATCCGGATAACGGATCGAGGTTAGACACCCAATTCGACCAGAGTGGTATTTCAACGTCGACTCCACCTGAACTGGCGTCCAAGCTTCACAGTCTCCCACCTATCCTACACAAGCCGAACCGAGCACCAATACCAAGCTATAGTAAAGGTCCCGGGGTCTTTCCGTCCTGCCGCGCGTAACGAGCATCTTTACTCGTAGTGCAATTTCGCCGAGCCTATGGTTGAGACAGCGCTGAAGTCGTTACGCCATTCGTGCAGGTCGGAACTTACCCGACAAGGAATTTCGCTACCTTAGGATGGTTATAGTTACCACCGCCGTTTACTGGCGCTTAAGTTCTGAGCTTCGCGACCCGAAGGCCACTAACCCGTCCCCTTAACGTTCCAGCACCGGGCAGGCGTCAGTCCGTATACATCGTCTTGCGACTTCGCACGGAGCTGTGTTTTTAGTAAACAGTCGCTTCAGCCTGGTCTCTGCGGCCGGCCAGCGCTTCGGAGGCAAGCTCCTACACACCAACCGGCCCCCCTTCTCCCGAAGTTACGGGGGCATTTTGCCGAGTTCCTTAACCATAGTTCGCTCGTCGCCTTGGTATTCTCTACCTGACCACCTGTGTTGGTTTGGGGTACGGGCGGCTATGAATCTCGCTAGAGGCTTTTCTCGGCAGCATGGGATCATCCACTTCGCCACAATTGGCTCGGCATCAGGTCTCAGGCACATGAGTCGCGGATTTGCCTACGACTCGCCCTACACCCTTACCCCAGGACTACCATCGCCTGGGTTGGACTGCCCTCCTGCGTCACCCCTTCGCTTGCCTACTACAAGGTGGGTCCCGTGCTCCTCGCACCTCTCCCGAAGGATCAGTGCGATTCGGACGGTTAGCAACCAATGATTCGGCATGGGCGATTCATTGCCGGTACGGGAATATCAACCCGTTGTCCATCGACTACGCCTGTCGGCCTCGCCTTAGGTCCCGACTCACCCTGGGCGGATTAGCCTGCCCCAGGAACCCTTGGTCATTCGGCGGACGGGTTTCTCACCCGTCATTCGCTACTCATGCCTGCATTCTCACTCGTGTGGCCTCCACGGCTGGGTTACCCCGCCGCTTCACTGGCCACACGACGCTCCCCTACCCATCACGACCTTTGGACACCGAAGTGCCGAGTTATGTCGCGATGCCGCAGCTTCGGCGGTGCGCTTGAGCCCCGCTAAATTGTCGGCGCAGAGCCACTTGACCAGTGAGCTATTACGCACTCTTTAAAGGGTGGCTGCTTCTAAGCCAACCTCCTGGTTGTCTATGCGACTCAACATCCTTTCCCACTTAGCGCACGCTTAGGGGCCTTAGCTGGCGGTCTGGGCTGTTTCCCTCTCGACTATGAAGCTTATCCCCCACAGTCTCACTGCCGCGCTTGGCATACCGGCATTCGGAGTTTGGTTGACTTCAGTAAGCTTGTGGGCCCCCTAGGCCATCCAGTGCTCTACCTCCGGCATGGAACGCGCGACGCTGCACCTAAATGCATTTCGGGGAGAACCAGCTATCACCGAGTTTGATTGGCCTTTCACCCCTACCCACAGCTCATCCCCCAATTTTTCAACATTGGTGGGTTCGGTCCTCCACGCGGTCTTACCCGCGCTTCAACCTGGCCATGGGTAGATCACTCGGCTTCGGGTCTTGGGCGTGCGACTCGAGGGCGCCCTATTCGGACTCGCTTTCGCTACGGCTTCCCCACACGGGTTAACCTCGCCACACACCGCAAACTCGCAGGCTCATTCTTCAAAAGGCACGCGGTCACTCACGTAGGAGCTCCCACGGCTTGTAGGCACACGGTTTCAGGTACTATTTCACTCCCCTCCCGGGGTGCTTTTCACCTTTCCCTCACGGTACTTGTCCGCTATCGGTCACCAGGGAGTATTTAGGCTTAGCGGGTGGTCCCGCCAGATTCGTACGGAATTTCACGGGCTCCGTACTACTTGGGATCCCGTTCGGGAGGCTCAGTCGTCGTCGTCTACGGGGCTATTACCCTCTGTGGCGACCCTTTCGCATGGTCTTCGACTGACGCTGTGCTTTGTCACTCCCTGTCGGATCGGCAGATCCAACGGAACGGTCCCACGACCCCGACCATGCAACGCCTGCCGGCTATCACGCATGATCGGTTTAGCCTCTTCCGCTTTCGCTCGCCACTACTCACGGAATAACGGTTGTTTTCTCTTCCTGCGGGTACTGAGATGTTTCACTTTCCCGCGTTCCCTCCACTTGCCCTATGTGTTCAGGCAAGGGTGACAGGACATGTCTCCTGCCGGGTTTCCCCATTCGGACATCCCCGGATCAAAGCTTGGTTGACAGCTCCCCGGGGCTTTTCGCAGCCTCCCACGTCCTTCATCGGCTCCTGGTGCCAAGGCATCCACCGTGTGCCCTTACTAACTTGGCCACAAAGATGCTCGCGTCCACTGTGCAGTTCTCAAGCTACGGGCGGGCCCAGATCCATACACAAGCGCCGCGTGCACACCCCGAAAGGCATGTCGTTCGGCGAGGACCTGGTCCGTCGCGCGTCAAACCCGCCAGTTCCTCCCGAAGAAGGTCTGTGCGGGTTCGCAGCGTCCGAAGAAGCATCCGCTCCCTCAGGACCCAACAGCGTGCCTGGGCCAACTCGACCCCACCGAACTCGTTCCCACCCCCGAAGGAGCTGTACTAAAGACACG
>CAVVZN010000001.1:12500-382000 GCA_963752645.1 uncultured Actinomycetota bacterium
CACCTCCCCCCGCGAGGAGTACAGGCCGGTTCCGGTCAACAGCTCGACGATGGTCGGCGCCGTGTCGCCGTCGACGTCGAGATTCGGGAGCTCGGCGAGGGCGGCGGCGAGCGTCCGTTCGTCCAGGGCAGCGAGATCACCGTCGCGGCTGAACAGCGCGGTGCTCGCGGCCTCGACCGCGTCGGTCTCGGCGCGCCCGTGCACGAGGGTCGTCAACTCCTGCGCGAGGCGGCGCTGACCGAGCCGCGCCTGCGGTCGCTCGGTGCTCTCGGCCACGATCGCCTCGATCTCCTCGCGGCCGAGGAAGGTGAGCTTCTTCAGGTACTGCTCGACATCGCGGTCATCGGTGTTGATCCAGTACTGGTAGAAGGCGTACGGCGAGGTGAGCTCCGCGTCGAGCCACAGGCTCCCCCCGCCGGTGCTCTTCCCGAACTTCTCGCCTGTCGCGCTGGTCACCAAGGGGACCGTCAGCCCGTGCGCCGATCGGCCCTCCGCCCGGCGGATGAGGTCGATCCCGGCGGTGATGTTCCCCCACTGGTCGCTGCCGCCGACCTGGATGCTGCAGCCTTCACGCCGCAGCAGCTCGAGGAAGTCGTAGGACTGGAGAAGCATGTAGCTGAACTCGGTGTAGGACAGCCCGCCCGCCTCGAGTCGGCTGCGGACCGAGTCCTTCGCCAGCATCGTGTTCACCGGGAAGTGCTTTCCGACGTCCCGCAGGAAGTCGATGGCGGACATCGGGGCCAGCCAGTCCAGGTTGTTGGCCAGCAGCGCTCCCGTCGGCCCCGCCCCGAAGTCGAGGAAACGCTCGAGTTGCACGGTGATCGCGCGGACGTTCTCGCCGATGACGTCGAGGGTCTGCAGCACCCGCTCCGACGCGCGGCCGCTGGGGTCACCGATCATCCCCGTGGCTCCCCCGGCCAAAGCGATGGGCCGGTGCCCCGCGAGTTGGAAGCGGCGCAACAACAGCAACGGCACGAGGTTGCCCACGTGCAGACTCCGCGCGGTCGGGTCGAAGCCGCAGTAGACCGCCGTCGGGCCCTGCGCCAACGTCTCGCGGAAGGCGACGGGGTCGGTGGACTGCGCGAGCAACCCACGCCAGGTGAGTTCGTCGAGGATGTCGGTCACGCGTGCTCGTCCGTCATGCTTTTCTTCTCCGTCACCGCCTGATTGTGCCCAGCACGATCTACGGCGGTGGACGTGACCGGCACCACGTCGGCGGGGCAGGATGCGCTCATGACTGCCGCCGGCGCGCCCCCTCCCCTCGTGACCCGGGCCCGCCGTGCCGGCCTCGCCGACCTGCTCCACCGCTCCGCCCGTCGGTTTCCGGAGAAGACCGCCGTGATCGACGGCGAGCGGCGGCTCACGTTCTCCGAGTTCGACCTCGCCGTGGAGCGCACTGCGACCGCACTCGCCGCACGGGGGCTCGGCGCGGGCGACCGTCTCGCGCTGCTGTCGCGCAACTGCTGGCAGTTCGCCGTCCTCGCCTTTGCGACCGCGCGCATCGGGGTGGTGCTGGTGCCCGTCAACTTCATGCTGCGCGACGCCGAGATCGCCTACATCCTCGACCACAGCGGGAGCCGCGGCCTCGTCGCCGGCGCCGACCTCGCCGACACCGCCGCGTCCGCCCTCCGGATGGCCGGCCAGACGGACGGTCTCCGCGGGTGGATCCCCCAGCCGCAGGCCCGAGACGGGGGCGGGCTACCGGATGGCTGGGAGGACGTGGACCGGTGGGCACTCGACGGGCCCGCCGGCGCACCCGACGTCGACGTCGCCGACGACCAGCCGCTGCGGCTGATGTACACCTCCGGCACCGAGTCCCGGCCGAAAGGCGTCATGCTCTCCAGCCGGGCCCTGATCAGCCAGTACGTCAGCTGCATCGTCGACGGGGGCATGAGCGCCGACGACGTCGAGCTGCATTCACTGCCGATGTACCACTGCGCGCAGCTCGACTGCTTCTTCTCGGTGGACGTCTACCTCGGCGCGACCAGCATCCTGCTGCCGGCTCCGGACCCCGCTCGCCTACTCGCGACGATCGCCCGGGAACGGGTGACGAAGCTCTTCTGCCCGCCGACGGTGTGGATCTCGCTGCTGCGCCATCCCGAGTTCGACGGCACCGACCTCTCCAGCCTGCGGAAGGGCTACTACGGCGCGTCGGCCATGCCCGTCGAGGTCCTCCGCGAACTGCGCCGACGGCTCCCCGACGTCCAGTTGTGGAACTTCTACGGCCAGACCGAGATGTCGCCGCTCGCCACGATCCTCCGGCCGCACGAGCAGCTCGACCGGGCGGGAAGCGCAGGTCAGGCGGCGCTGAACGTGGAGACTCAGGTGGTCGACGAGTTCGACGAGCCGGTGCCCGCGGGCGAGGTCGGCGAGATCGTCCACCGCAGCCCGCACGCGACGCTCGGCTACTACGCGGACCCGGACAAGACCGACGAGGCCTTCCGCAACGGCTGGTTCCACTCCGGAGATCTCGGGGTGATGACCCCGGACGGCTACCTGTCCGTCGTCGACCGCAAGAAGGACATGATCAAGACGGGGGGCGAGAACGTGGCGAGCCGGGAGGTCGAGGAGGCGCTCTACGGGCTCGACGGCGTCGCCGAGGTGGCGGTCTTCGGCGTCTCGCACCCCCGATGGATCGAGGCCGTCACCGCCGTCGTCGTCCCGAAGCCCGACGCCGACCTCACGGAACAGGCCGTCCGGGAGCACGCGAAGCACGTGCTCGCCGGCTACAAGCAGCCGAAATACGTCGTGCTCGCCGAGGCGCTCCCGAAGAACCCCAGCGGCAAGATCCTCAAGCGGGAGCTCCGCCAGCAGCACGCCGACATCGCCGCGGACGGCTGAGCTCGCGGGGTGACCACGGGTCAGCCGGCGGACGCGATCAGGTCGACCGGCGCCGCGGCTTGCCGGCGCGGTAGGCGCTGACCGTCGGCTCGCCGTCGAGCCAGAACCGCCACGGGAGATCGGCTGCGGCCGAGAGCCCGACCCTGGGGCCCGTCCGGATCTGGTCACCCGGATCGCCGGTGCGGGCCCGGACCCGCAGCGGACCCGCGGGGTCGGTCACGGCGGCACCGTCGAACTGCCGGTCCACCCCGAGCAGCTTCGTCAGCCGCGCCGGACCACGCGCGCGATCGAGCGGCCGGATCCCTGGCCGACGCTCGGCCGCGAGCTGCTCGGCGACGAGACGCCGATCCGGGTCGGACGGGAGGACGAGAGCGCCCGCGCGCAGCAGCACCGCCGACGCGGTACCCGGCGGACCGCAGACCAGGTTCATGCACCAGTGCATGCCGTAGCTGAAGTACACGTAGGCGTGCCCGGGCGGGCCGAACATCACCTCGGTCCGAGGGGTCGGACCCCGGAAGGCGTGTGAGCCCGGATCGTCCGGACCGGCGTAGGCCTCGACCTCGGTCAGGCGCACTGACAGCCGGTCGCCGCCGCATCCGGTCTCGACGACACAACCGAGAAGGTCGGCTGCGACGTCGAGGACCGGGCGGTCGTAGAAGGCGGCGGGGAGCACCTCCGCCGGCACGCTCAGCCCTCGGTCGCCCACGAGCGGCCGTCGGCGATGGTGCGGCGGACCCGGTCAAGCTGCTCGCGCACCCGTGACGGAGCCGTGCCACCCGGTGCCGAACGGGCGGCCAGCGCCCCCGGCACCGAGAGCACCGCGCGGACCTCCGGCGTCAGGTGCGGACTGATGGCCGCGAGGTCGGCGTCGGAGACCTCGTGCAGGTCCACGTCATGGGCCGAGCACCAGACCACCAGGTGACCGACCGCCTCGTGGGCGTCGCGGAACGGCACACCCTGGCGGACCAGGTGCTCGGCGACGTCGGTGGCGAGGCTGAACCCGCTCGGCGCCGAGGCCGACATCCGGTCGGCCCGGACCGTCATCGTCCCGATCGTCCCGGTCAGCGCCGGGAGCACGGTGGCGAGCGTGTCGATCGCGTCGAAGACGGGTTCCTTGTCCTCCTGCAGATCGCGGTCGTAGGCCAGTGGCAGCCCCTTGAGCACGGTCAGCAGCGTGACGAGGGATCCGATGAGCCGACCCGACTTGCCCCGGGCGAGCTCGGCGACGTCCGGGTTCTTCTTCTGCGGCATGATCGACGACCCGGTGGCGTACCGGTCGTCGAGCTCCACCCAGCCGAACTCGCTGGTGGTCCAGAGGACCATCTCCTCGCCGATGCGCGAGAGATGCACCCCGGCGAGCGCGGCGACGAACAGGAACTCCGCGGCGAAGTCACGGTCGCTGACCGCGTCGATGCTGTTCTCGGTGACCCCGTCGAAGCCGAGCTCGGCGGCGGTCCGAGCGGGGTCCAGCGGCAGCGACGACCCGGCCAGCGCACCGGCGCCGAGCGGGCTCAGTGAGGCCCGCACATCCCAGTCGCGAAGGCGGGAGACGTCGCGGAGAAGCGGCTGGACGTGTGCCAGCAGCTGGTGGCCGAAGGAGACGGGCTGCGCGTGCTGCAGGTGCGTCATCCCGGGGGCGGGGGTGTCGACGTGCCGGTCGGCCTGATCGCTCAACGCCTCGGCGAGGTCGAGCAGGGCTACCGCGAGCTGACGCACCGCGACCCGCAGGTAGAGCCTGAGGTCGGTGGCGATCTGGTCGTTGCGGCTCCGGCCGGCCCGGAGTTTGCCGCCGGTGGAGCCGAGTCGCTCCAGCAACCCCCGCTCGAGGGCCGTGTGGACGTCCTCGTCCTCGATCGTCGGACGGAAGGCGCCGGAGCGGACGTCCTGTTCGAGGGCGTCGAGAGCTCCGAGCATCCCCTCGAGCTCGTCGTCGGTCAGCAGCTGGGCACGGTGCAGCACCCGCGCGTGGGCACGGCTCGACATCAGGTCGTGCGGCGCGAGCCGCCAGTCGAACTGCACGCTGACCGAGAGCTTGGCGAGCGCCTCGGCCGGTGACGCGCTGAAGCGTCCGCCCCACAGCCGGGTGGCCGGGGCGGGGTCGGCGACGGTCGGATGCTGGGCCTCGGTGTTGTCGGCCGGGTCCACCATCAGCGGGCGAGCCGCTGCTCGCGGGACGACCAGACGCGCGACGGCAGGCCCCAGAGGTCGACGAAGCCCTTCGCGTCGCGCTGGTCGAACGTGTCGCCGGCGTCGTAGGTGGCGAGCGCGAAGTCGTAGAGGCTCGCGTCGCTGCGACGACCGACGATGGTCGGGGTGCCGGCGGCGAGCCGGACCCGGACGTCCCCGCTGACGTGGACGGCGGCGTTGGCCAGGAAGGCGTCGAGCGAAGCCTTCAGCGGGCTGTACCAGAGCCCGTCGTAGACCAGCTCGCCCCAGCGCTGGTCGACGCCGCGCTTGTAGCGGGCGAGGTCGCGCTCGAGCGTCAGGTCCTCGAGGTCACGGTGCGCCGCGAGCAGCGTCATCGCGGCGGGGCACTCGTAGATCTCGCGGCTCTTGATGCCGACGAGCCGGTCCTCGACGAGGTCGATGCGCCCGATGCCCTGGGCGCCGGCGCGGGTGTTGAGCTCGGCGATGAGGTCGACGAGCGACAGCGCCCGGCCGTCCAACGCGCTCGGCACCCCGTCGACGAAGCTGATGGTGACCTCGTCGGGGTCGCGGCTGACCTGCGGGTCGGCGGTGTAGACGTAGACGTCCTCGGGCGGCTGGATCCACGGGTCCTCGAGCACACCGCATTCGGCGGTGCGGCCCCACAGGTTCTGGTCGATCGAGTACGGCGAGCGCTTGTTGACGTCGAGCGGCAGCCCGTTGGTCTCGGCGAAGGCGATCGCCTTGTCGCGCGTCATGCCGCTGTCGCGGACCGGGGCCATCACCGACAGGTCAGGGGCGAGGGCCTTGATGCCGACCTCGAAGCGGACCTGGTCGTTGCCCTTGCCGGTGCAGCCGTGGCTGACGGTGTCGGCGTTGAACATCTTCGCGGCCTCGACGAGGTGGCGCACGATGAGCGGCCGTGACAGGGCGGAGACCAGCGGGTACCGGTCCATGTAGAGCGCGTTGGCGTGCACCGACGGCGCGACGAAGTCGCGGGCGAACTCTTCGCGGGCGTCGACGACGACGGACTCGACGGCACCGCAGGTCAGCGCGCGCTGCCGGATGCTCTCGAGGTCCTCGCCGCCCTGGCCCACGTCGATGGCGACGGCGACGACCTCGGCGCCGGTCTCCTCACCGATCCAGCCGATGGCGACCGACGTGTCGAGCCCGCCGGAGTAGGCCAGCACGACGCGGGGCTTGCGGCCGCCGCTGCTGCCAGTGGGTGGGGTGGTCTCGGTCGACACGGGAGAACTCCTCAGAACGGGTGGAAAGGGTGGAACGGGGATCTGCTGGGTGAGCTGGGGGCTGAGTCGCTGGAGCGCTCAGGCGTCGGGGGCGACGCCCTCGGCGGTCGCGAGCAGACGCGCCGAGAGCGCTGCGGCGACCTCGTCGGCGGCGCGTCCCTCGAGTGTGCGGCAGACGAGCAGGACCGTGTCGTCGCCGGCGATGGTGCCCGCCACCTCGGCGAGCTCGGCCGCGTCGATCGAGCTGGCGAGAAGGTGCGCGCCGCCGGGTGGGGTACGGAGAACGACCATGGCGGTGGCGGCCTCGCTGGACAACAGCAGCTCCTCGAGCCGACGCGCCAGGTGGGCGCTCGCCGAGGTCGGACGGCTCCCCCGTTCGGCGCCGTCGGGCAGCGCGTAGGCAAGCCCCCCGTCCTCGGTCCGGACCTTGAACGCACCGAGCTCACCGAGGTCGCGCGAGAGGGTCGCCTGCGTGACGTGGACGCCCGCGTCGGCCAGCAGCAGCCCGAGCTCCTGCTGTGACCGCACCGCCCGTCCGGACAGCAGCGACGCCACGCGGGAATGGCGGGCCGTCTTCGTCAGCGGCGCGCGGGCACTGGAGAGCTCCGTCCCCTCGACGACGGGCCGGAGCTCGGTGCGCTCAGCCACCGGAGATCCCTTGCGAGGGCACCGGCGGCGCCGCGAGCAGGTGGGCGAGGAGCGCCTTCTGGGCGTGGAGCCGGTTCTCGGCCTGGTCGAACACGACCGAGGCGGGGCCGTCGATGACCGATGCGGCGATCTCCTCGCCGCGGTGCGCGGGCAGACAGTGCAGGACGATCGCGTCCGGCAGCGCGGCGGCCATCAGCCGGTCGTCGACGGCGTAGCGCTGGAAGACCAGCGAGCGACCGCTGGCCTCGGCCTCCTGGCCCATGGAGGCCCAGACGTCGGTGTAGACGACGTCGGCACCGGCGACGGCCTCGTACGGGTCGTGGAGCACGAGACCCTCCCCGCCGGTCGCGGCGCCGATCTCGTTCGCGTGCCGCACGACCTGGTCGAGCGGCTCGAAGCCGGGCGGCGAGGCGACGTGCACGCGCATGCCGGCCATCGCCCCGGCCAGCAGCAGCGAGTGCGCCATGTTGTTGCCGTCGCCGACGTAGGCCAGGGTGCGTCCGGCCAGCGAGCCCTTGTGCTCGCGGATGGTCTGCAGGTCGGCAAGAGCCTGGCACGGGTGGCTGAAATCGGTGAGGGCGTTGACGACCGGGACGGTCGCGGCGGCCGCGAGCTCCTCGATGCGGTCCTGGCCGAAGGTCCGGATGACGATCGCGTCGACGTAGCGCGACAGCACGGCGGCGGTGTCGGCGATCGTCTCGCCCCGGCCGATCTGGGTCGTGGCCGCGTCGATGACGACGGGGTGGGCACCGAGCTCGGCGACACCGACCTCGAAGGAGATCCGGGTGCGCGTCGACGGCTTCTCGAAGATCAGGGCCACCGACTTGCCGGCGAGCGGTTGGTCGACGGCCGGCCGGTTCCGCCGCTCCCGCTTGCGCCGGTCGGCGTCGTCGAGGACCGCCCGCTGCTCGTCGACCGTCAGATCGGTGTCGACGAGGAAGTGCCGCGGGGCGACCGACGACGGGAGGGACACGGAGGAAAGGGTGCTCACGACGGATTGGCCTTTTCGATCAGGACGGCGACGCGAGCGAGCAGCTCGGCCACGCCGAAGGGCTTCACGAAGACGGACGCGTCCCCGAGGACGGTGGCGAGTTGGTCCACCGCTTCCACCTGCCCGGTCACCGCGATGACCGGGACGTCGACGAGCGCGGGATCCGCGCGTAGTTCGTGGAGAACCTGCATGCCGTCGAGGTCCGGCATCATCACGTCGAGCAGGACCAGGGCGGGCCGGTGCGCGCTCGCCTGCCGGAGGCCGGCCAGGCCGTCGCTCGCGGTCACGACCTCGTAGCCCTCGGACTCGAGCAGGATGTCGAGCAGGCTCCGCACCGACGGGTCGTCCTCCATCACGAGGATCCGCGCCGGCGGTCGATCGGACCGGCCTGGCCGGTCACGAGCGGCAGGGTCGGAAGCGGGGTGCCGGGGGTCGGGCAGCTCCGCGCCGTGGTCAGCCATCGCCGGCCGCCTCGTCGAGGATTCCGGGCATCGCGGCCAGGAAGCCGTCGGCCTCCGCCTCGGTGAGCACCAGCGGCGGTGCCAGCCGGATCGCGTCCGGGGCCACCGTGTTGACGAGGTAGCCGGCCCTCCGGGCCGCTGCCTCGACAGCGGCTGCGTGCGGACCCGTCAGCAGCAGCGCGAGCCAGAGGCCGGAGCCGCGGACCCCCGCGACCAGCGGCGAGTCGAGGGCGGCGAGGCCGTCGCGGAGCTGCCGACCCCGCTGCTCGCCGGCAGCGAGCAGGCCCTCGGCTTCGATGGTCTCCAGCACGGCCAGGGCCGCGGCGCACACGACCGGGTTGCCGCCGAAGGTGCTGCCGTGATCGCCGGGCTGCAGGAGTGTCGCCGCACGGCCCAGGCCGATGCAGGCCCCGATGGGGAGGCCGCCGCCGAGACCCTTGGCGAGGGTGACGACGTCCGGTCGCACGCCGATGCGGGTGTGGGCGTACCAGGACCCGGTACGGCCGATGCTCTGCACCTCGTCGAGCACGAGCAGCGTGCCGGTCTCATCGCAGCGTGCGCGAGCGGCGGCGAGGTAGCCGTCGGGGGCCGGCACGACGCCGCCCTCGCCGAGCGTCGGCTCCAGGAAGACCGCGGCGGTGTCCCCGGTGATCGCCGCCCGCAGCGCGTCGACGTCGCCGTAGGGCACGAAGGTGACGTCCGGCAGGAGGGGCTCGAACGGGGCCCGCTTCGCGGGCTGTCCGGTGATGGACAGCGAACCGATCGTCCGGCCGTGGAAGCCCTTCTCGGCGGCCACCAGCCCGGTGCGGCCCGTCCGCCGGCTGATCTTGATGCGCGGTCTCGTTCGCCTCGGCACCGGAGTTGCAGAAGAACACCCGCGCGTCGGCCTGCTCCCCCGGGTCCAGCCGGGCGATGAGCTGCTCGGCGAGGGCCACCGAGGGCTCGCTGGCGTAGAGGTTGGAGATGTGCTCGAGCGAGCCGAGCTGACGGGCGACGGCCTCCTGCACGGCAGGGTGCGCGTGGCCGAGCAGGCAGACAGCGATACCGGCGACCAGGTCGAGGTAGGACTTGCCGTCGGCGTCCCACACCGTGCTGCCCGAGCCGCCGACGATCGCCAGCGGCGGGCGCCCGTAGTTGCCCATGAGCACCCGGTCACGCCGACGCAGCAGCTCCTCGTTCGCATCGATTGTGGTCACCATCCGCCGGCCTCCCGTCCCGGAGCCGGAGCGCCGGCGAACGGCACCGCGGGGCTCGCGGAATGCGCCGGACGGCTGGGCACGACCATGGTGCCGACTCCTTCGTTGGTGAAGACCTCGAGCAGGACGGCATGGGCGACCCGTCCGTCGAGGACGTGGGCGCTGCGGACACCGCCGCGGACCGCGCGCAGACAGGCTTCCATCTTGGGGACCATGCCGGTGCCGAGTCCGGGCAGCATGTCCTCGAGATCGTCGGCGTCGAGCAGCGAGATCAGCTCATCGGTGGCCGGCCAGTCGGCGAACAGGCCCTCGACGTCGGTGAGCACGACGAGCTTCTCGGCGTCGAGCGCGACGGCCAGCGCCGCGGCGGCGGTGTCGGCGTTGACGTTGTAGAGAGCGCCGTCGACCCCCCGGGCGACGGTCGCGATGACCGGCACGTGGCCGCTGTCGAGCAGCGCGGTCACCGTCTCGGTGCGGACGTCGACCACGTCGCCGACCAGGCCGACGTCGACGGGCGCGCCGTCGACCATCGCCGGGCGCCGTTCGGCCGTCAGCAGCCGCGCGTCCTCGCCGCTCATGCCGACCGCGAACGGGCCGTGGGCGTTGACGAGCCCGACGACGTCGCGGTTGACCGAGCCGACGAGGACCATGCGGACGACGTCGATCGTCTCCGGCGTCGTGACCCGCAGGCCGCCGCGGAACTCGGTGGCGACACCGAGCTTGGTGAGGTGCTCGGTGATCTGCGGGCCGCCGCCGTGCACGACGACGACACGGATGCCGCAGTGGCGCATGAAGACGATGTCCTCGGCGAACGCCTCGCGCAACGCGTCCTCGGCCATCGCCGAGCCGCCGAACTTGACCACGATCGTCTTGCCCGAGAAGTGGGTCAGCCACGGCAGGGCCTCGACGAGGACGCCGGCCTTCTCCCGTGCGACCGAGAGGCGGCGGGGCAGCAGGGGACCGGGGGTGTCGGGGTCGAGGGGGTTGCTGGACCCCGGGATGCTGCCGCTACCGGTAGGAGCGGTCATGTCGAGTACGCCGAATTCTCGTGCACGTAGGCCTCGGTGAGGTCGGTCGTGCGGACGACGAGCGATTCGCTACCGGCCTTGAGATCGATCCGGATGTCGATACGGCGGTCGGACATGTCGACGCCGTCCCGGGACTCGCCGGGAGCGCTGTCCCGGCAGACCCAGACGCCGTTGACCGCGACGTCCAGGGACAGGGGGTCGAAGGTGGCATCGGTGGTGCCGATCGCCGACAGCACGCGGCCCCAGTTCGGGTCCTCGCCCGCGAGGGCGCACTTGAGCAGAGCGCTGCGGGAGACGGCCCGGCCGACCTCGAGCGCGTCGGCCTCGGTGGCAGCGCCGCCGACCTCGATGTAGACCTCCTTGCCGGCGCCTTCGGCGTCGGCAAGCAGCTGGTTGGCGAGGTCGTCGCAGACCGCACGCACCAGCTCGGTGAGCTCCTCGGCGGACGGAGTGACCCCCGAGGCGCCGCTGGCCAGGAGCAGCACGGTGTCGTTGGTCGACAGGCATCCGTCGGTGTCGAGCCGGTCGAAGGTGGTGCGCGTGGCGTCGCGGAGTGCCGCGTCGAGCGACGCGGAATCAGCGACGGCGTCGGTCGTCAGCACGCACAGCATCGTGGCCAGGGCCGGCGCGAGCATTCCCGCGCCCTTCGCCATGCCGCCGACGGTGACGCCGGCCGCGTCGCCGGAACCGGAGCGGACAGCCGTCTTGGGGACGGTGTCGGTGGTGCGGATGGCGTCGGCCGCGTCGGCGCCCCCGTCCGCCGTCAAGGCCTCGGCCGCCGCGGTCGCGCCGGCGAGCAGCTTGTCCATCGGCAGGAACGTCCCGATGAGCCCGGTCGAGCAGACCGCGATCTCGCCGGCGCCGCTACCGAGCAGCTCCGCCACGTGTTCGGCCGTCTGGTGGGTGTCGGCGAACCCCTGCGGACCGGTGCAGGCGTTGGCGCCTCCGGAGTTCAGGACGACGGCCTTCAGCTCACCGTCGGCGAGCGCCTGGCGGCTCCAGAGCACGGGCGCGGCCTGCACCCGGTTGCGGGTGAACACCCCCGCGGCAGCCGTGCCGGGTCCGTCGTTGACGACCAGTGCGACGTCGGGCCGGCCGCTGTCCTTCAGCCCGGCGGTGACCCCTGCGGCCCGGAAGCCGGCGGCGGCCGTGACGCCGACGCCGCTCACGGCGCGATCCCGGCGGCGGAGAGACCGAGGTCCTCGGGGAGGCCGAGGGCGAGGTTCGCGCACTGCACGGCTTGGCCGGCGGCGCCCTTGCCCAGGTTGTCGATGGCACTGACGACGACGGCCCGGCCGGCCGGCTCGTCGAGGGTCACCTGCAGCTGGCAGGCGTTGCTGCCGACGGTGGCAGCGGTGTGCGGCCAGCGCCCGTCGGGGAGGAGGTGGACGAACGGCTCGTCGGCGTAGGCGACGTCGAGCGCGCCGCGCAGGGCGGCGACGTCGACACCGGGCCGGATCCGGGCGGTGCAGGTGGAGAGGATGCCGCGCGGCATCGGGGCGAGCACGGGTGTGAAGGAGAGCGTGCCGACCCCGATCGCCTGCGCCATCTCGTACCGGTGCTGATGGCCGCCGACCTTGTACGGCGAGAGGTCGCCCATCACCTCGCTGCCGAGCAGGTTCGCCTTGGCAGAGCGACCGGCCCCTGAGGTACCGCTGGAGGCGACGACCACGAGGTCGTCGGCGTCGACGAGACCAGCGGCGACGAGCGGAGCCAGCGCGAGGATCGTGGCCGTGGGATAGCAGCCGGGCACGGCGATCCGCCGCTGCCCTGCCATCGCGGCCCGCGCACCGGGGAGTTCCGGCAGGCCGTAGGGCCACGCACCCGCGTACTCCCCGCCGTAGCCGGCGGCCCAGTCGTCCACCGAGGTCAGCCGGTGGTCGGCACCGAGGTCGAGGACGAGGGTGGCCTCCGGCAGCAGCGCGGCGATCCGGCCGGACTCACCGTGCGGCAGGGCGAGGAAGACGACATCAGGGCCACCGGATGCCGCGACCTCGTCCAGGAACTCCTGCGTGGAGCGGAACTGCTGGCCCACGAGCATCGGGAACTGCGGGTGGAGCTCGGTCACGTCCCGGCCGGCGGAGCTCCCGGCGACCAGGGGGCCGAGATCGAGCGATGGGTGACCCAGGACCAGGCGGATCAGCTCGCCCCCGGCGTAGCCGCTGGCTCCGACGATCGCTGCGCTGGTTCCCATGACGGACCACTCTATACGGGGGTGTGCATGTTCATGCAAGCGGGTTGTCGGTGCCGTCAGACCGGCACAGCTGTGGAGAATCACTCGTGCGTCCGACATGGGGGCCTCACACTCATGCCATGACGTGGGGTATCAGCGGCCCGGTCTTCCTGGCGCTCTACGGCGCGGTCCTCGCACTCCTGCTGGTCGGCGCCGGCTGGACGCGCCGCCGCCTGGAGGCCGGTCCGCCTGCGCAGCTGCTGGCCACGGCCACAGGCCCGACGAGCAACGACCCGGAGCCGCTCGACACCGATGAGGTCGCCCTGCTCTCCGGCGGGCGGCCGCTGCTCGGGGCGGCAGCCCTGCTGGGCCTGCAGGAGAGCGGCGCCCTGGACGCGCGCCGAACAGCCGTCCGCGCCGGGAGCCGCGCCCCCGACGCCGCGAGCCGCGTCCAGCTCCGCCTGTGGCAGCGGCTGCATGAGACGGGGCCGGTGACCCCCGCCCGTGCCCGACTCCTCGCGGCCCAGGACCCGGCCGTCGATGACGTGCGGGACGCCCTCGTCGCACGAGGATTCCTCCCCACGTCGGAGGAGGCCGAGGCGGCGCGGCGCTGGGTCTTCGTGTTCGGCGTCCTCGCGGTGCTCGGCCTGGCCCGGATCGTCGCCGGGATCGCGAACCGGCGTCCCGTCGGTTTCCTGGTCGCGCTACTGATCTTCACGCTGCTGGCGATGGCGTGGGCGTCTCAACCGCCGCGGCTCACGGCCCCGGGGCGGGAGCACCTCCGCGCCCTGCGCGAGCGATCGTCGGCGTACCGCTCAGGTGGGTTGCCCGGGGAGCGCGCGCTCGCAGTCGCCTTGTTCGGCGCGGCGGTCCTGTGGTCCGCCGACGCCGCCCTCGCCGAGACGTTGGGGATGCAACGGGCGTCGGCGCTGGCCTCGGGCGACGGCGTCGCGGGCATCGGGGACGCCGGCGGCTGCGGCTCCGGCGGCTCGGACGGCGGAGGAGGCGGCAGCAGTTGCGGGGGCGGTTGCGGAGGCGGTGGCTGTGGTGGCTGAACGGCAGGAGGCTGAACGGCAGGTGGCTGAACGGCAGGTGGCTGAACGGCAGGAGGCTGAACAGCAGGCGGTCTGCAGCCGGGCGCCCGGTCGACTCGTCTGCGGCCTCGGCCTCGGCTGGCGGCCGCCGATCGCGAGCTACCTGACCCGGCGGGACGACCTGGACTTCGTCGAGGTCGTCGCCGAGTCCGTCACCTGCACCGGCCCGCTCCCGGCGGGCCTGGCAGAGCTGACCGATCGGGGTCTGCCCGTCATCACGCACGGCGTCGGACTGTCGCTCGGCGGAGCGGAAGCGCTCGAAGCGGACCGTCTCCAGCTGCTCGTCGACGTGGCCGGTCGGCTCTCGAGCCCGCTGGTCAGCGAGCACATCGCCTTCACCCGCTCCCGTGGTCTCTCCGCCGGGCACCTGTTGCCGGTCCCCCGCACCGCCGAAGCCCTCGACGTACTGGTCCGCCATGTCCGCGAGGCGGCGGACGCCCTGCCCGTCCCGCTGGCGCTCGAACACATCTCAGCCTTGCTGGCGTGGCCCGAGAACGAGATGGGCGAGGCGGAGTTCCTGGTCCGGCTGCTCGAGCGCACCGACGCACTGCTCCTGCTGGACCTGGCAAACCTGCACGCCGACGCCGTCAACTTCGGCGTCGACGCCGAGGGGTTCCTCGACGCCCTGCCGCTCGAACGGGTCGCCTACTGCCACGTGGCCGGTGGGGTCGCCGCCGACGGGCTCTGGCACGACACGCACGCGGCGCGCATCGAGGAGCCGGTGCTGCGGCTGGTCGACGAGCTCGCGCACCGCAGGGGCCCGGCGATGCCCGGTGTGCTGCTGGAACGCGACGACGACTGGCCGCGAGCGACCGACCTCGACGATGAGCTCGACGCCCTCGCCGAGCGGCTCACCGCTCGACGGGTCGGGCCCGCCGCCGGTCGGCGATGACGTCCGCTCGGTCGTCGCTCCGGGGGTCAGGCCTCGCCGTCAGGCGGCCCGGCCATCAGCATGCGGCGCAACGTCTGCAGGTCCTCGCCCGAAAGGTCCAGGTGAGCCGGGCTGCGCTCGGCTTCGAACTCGAGCAGCACCCGGGCGAGTTCAGCCGGCCGCTCGATCTGCGGGAAGTGGCCGACGCCCTCGAACAGCTCGAACCGGCTGTTCGGCATCGCCTCGTGTGCCTCCCGGCCGTGCTCGGCCGGGATGATCGGGTCGCGGCTGCCCCAGACGACCATCGCCGGGATCAGCTCGGCGAGGTAGAGCCGGTCGCGGGCGCTGACGCGCTGTCCACCGGCGTCGATGACCGCGCGAATGGTGTGGATGAAGGCCTTGCGTGCGCGGGGATCGGTCAGCGACCCGAAGGACCGCAGCATCTCGGCCCGGTCCGGGCTCGGGTGCAGGCCGACCCGGTCGAGCGAGCGGCTGACCCGGGCGCCCAGGGCCTGCGAGCGGCGCGCGGTGATGAGCGGCAGGACCCACTCCGCCCCGGGCCACGTCACCGCCTTCAGCAGCCCCGAGACGTGCTTGCCGAGCCCACCGCTGGAGATGAGCACCAGCCGCTCGCACATCGTGGGGTAGGCGTAGGCGAACTGCATCGCCACTCCCCCGCCGAGCGAGTGTCCGACGAGGGTGGCTCGCTCCAGCTCGAGGGCGTAGAGGAGGTCGCGCAGCCCCACGGCGTAGGCACCGAGCGAGTAGTCGGTCCGCGGCTTGGCGGACCGGCCGTGGCCGAGCAGGTCCGGCGCGACGACGGTGAACCGCTCCGCGAGAGCGGGGATGACGGCGTCCCACTGCGCGGCGTTCCCCGCGATGCCGTGGACGAGCAGGATGACCGGACGATCCGCGCGGAGCGGTGCGCCGGGCCCCGACGACGGGTCGACAGCCGTCCGGTACGCGATGCGGTGCCCGTGCAGCCGCACCTCCCGCTCCTCGACGCCGACCGACGGACTGCCTACGACGACCTCGTTGTCTGCCACGGCGTTCACCCTAGGGGGCGGGCGTGACCACTCCGGGGGCCATCGATCCGGTGGTGACGCTCGCCATACGGCAGGCAGCGCTGGTGCGGGCGCTCGTCGCGGGCGGTCCCGTACCGGCGGGGATGGACGGTGCGCGGGTCGCCGCGACCGCGCGGACGCTGCTCCGCAAGCGGGCACGGGTGGCGGCGCTCGTATGGCCCGCCCTGCGGACGGTCGAGGACTACGAGCAGCGGTTCGCCGCCTGGGCCGTGGGCCGCATTCCCGCCTCGGCGGCTGCTGAAGGTGAGGCGTTCGCGCTCACGCTGGGCAGCGCGATGCCACTACCCGTAGCCGTCGAGTTGGTAGCCGGGCGTCGCCGCCGATGGGTGCGGGTCGACGGCTCGGTCGTTCTCCGGCTGTTCGGCGTCGTCCGGACGTTCCGTACGCCCGGAGCGAGCCCGGCCCCCTGAGCGAAAGCGGGAGAACCATGCAGGTCGTCGAGTTTGATCCGGAGGACCCCACGCTGGCCGAGGTGCTGCCGGTGCTGGCCGAGCTGCGCCCGCACCTGGACCTCGAGACCTTCCGCGAGGTGTACGCCGAGGGCTGGCAACAGGGGCTGCGCTTCAGTGCGCTGTTCGACGAGGACGAGTGCGTCGCCGTCGCCGGCTGGCGGGTCGTCGCCTGTACGTCGAGCATCCGCAAGCTCTACGTCGACGACCTCGTGACGGCGGCCGCCGTGCGCTCCGCCGGGCACGGCCGTACGTTGCTGACCCACCTGCGGCACATCGCCGCGACCGAGGGCTGCGAGGTGCTCGACCTGGACTCCGGCACGCAGCGCGTCGACGCCCACCGCTTCTACGAGCGCGAAGGGCTCGCCGTCACGGCACTGCATTTCGCCCAGCCCGTGACGCCGGAGCCCGCCGAGCCGCTGCATCCGGAACGGGTGAACGACGCCGCGCCGAGGTCCTGACCAGCTCCGCAGCATGCCTTGCGGCTCAGCTGCGCAGCCGTGCCCCGACTCGCTCGGCGGCCACGGCGACTGCCGCGTCGCGTAGCTCGTTGACCTCGTCGGCCGTCAGGGTGCGGTCCGGCGCGCGCCAGCGGAGCCGATACGCCAACGACCGCTCGTCCGGGCCAAGGGCGTCGTAGACGTCGAACAACCCGACCGACTCCAGCAGCGGACCGGCCCCGGCCCGCAACGCGGCATCGACGCCGGCGGCGCGGACGTCGGAGGCGACGACGAGCGCGACGTCCCGGTCGGCGGCCGGGTAGGGCGAGACCGGGGGCACCTCGATCGCCGGCCCGACGGCCGCGGTCAGCTTGTCGAGGTCCAGCTCGAGGGCGCAGGTCCGTTCCGGCAGTTCCCAGGCGGCGACGACGCGGGGGTGCAGCTCGCCGGCGTGGCCGATGACCTCCACCCCGTTCGGGCCGTGCAGCCGTAGCTCGGCGCAGCGTCCGGGGTGCCAGGGGGCGACGGCGGCGGGTGCGACCTCGAGGGCGGCGCCGACGGTGCGCGCGAGCAGTTCCGCGGTTGCGACGGCGTCGGACCAGTCGGCCGGCCGGCCCGTCCCCCACCACCCGGCGGGCTCGCGACGGCCGGCGAGGACGACCGCGACGTGTCGCGGCTGGTCGGGTAGCGCATCGTCGAGCGCGGCCAGCTCGGCGTCCGTCGGTCGTCCGTCGACGCCGGGTACGGCGGCCGGCAGCACGGTCCCGGGCCGCTTCCGGAAGACGGTCCCGGTCTCGGCCAGCGCGACGTCGGCGTTGCCACGCCCGACGTTGCGGGCGGTGGCGGTGAGCAGGCCCGGCAGCAGGGTCGTCCGCAGCTCGCGCTCGTCCTCGGCCAACGGGTTCGCGACGCGGGGGGCGGCACGGCGCGGGTCGTCGGCGACGAGGCCGAGCCGGTCGGCGACGTCCCCGGCCAGGAACGGCAGGAGCAGGACCTCGGTGAAGCCGGCGTCGGCGAGCGCGTCGGCCACGCGGCGACGGAGCCGCTGCGGGGTGGTCAACCCGCGCCCGGCCACCGCTCGGGGCAGGCGCACCGGGATGGTCTCGTAGCCCTCGAGCCGGGCGATCTCCTCGACGAGATCTGCGGGGCGTCCGAGGTCGAAGCGCCAGGTCGGCGGAACCACCTCCAGTGCGTCACCGGCCGGGGTGACGGTGCAGCCGAGCGAGGTCAACCGAGCCGTCTGCACCTCGGCGGTGTAGGGCCGGCCGACCAGCCGCTCGGCCTCGGTCAGCGGCAGCCGCACCGCTGCGGGGGGCGTCGTGGCGTCGATGTCGGTGCCGCGCGGTTCCGCGGTCGCGCCGCCGAGCTCGGTCAGCATGCGCACCGCGACCTCGGCGGCGTACGGCGCGAGGGCCGGGTCGACGCCACGCTCGTAGCGGCGGGACGCCTCCGAGGGCAGCCCGAGGCGACGCGCCGTCCGTGCGATCGACGTCGGGTCGAAGCAGGCCGACTCGAGCAGCACCCGGGTGGTCTGCGCGCTGACCTCGGTGCGGGCTCCGCCCATCACGCCGGCGACGGCGACGGGGCCGGCGTCGTCGGCGATGACGAGATCGCTCGACTCGAGGGTCCGCTCCTCGCCGTCGAGGGTCACGATCGTCTCGCCCGCGACGGCGCGACGCACGACGATGGGACCCTGCAGCTTGTCGCGGTCGAAGGCGTGCAGCGGCTGGCCGAGCGAGAGCAGCACGGCGTTGGTGACGTCGACGGCCAGCGAGATGGAACGCATCCCGGCGAGCGCGAGCCGCGAGGCGAGCCTCGGCGGTACCGGGGCGGCCGGGTCCAGGCCCGAGATCTCCCGCGCGACGTACCGCGAGCAGCCGGTCGGGTCCTCGACGCGCACGGGGTAGCCGTCGGCCAGCGGCGGCAGCTCGACGTCGGCCGGGTCCGTGTACGGCAGCCCGAAGGCGATGCCCAGCTCGCGCGCGACGCCGCGGTGGGACAGGGCGTAGCCCCGGTCGCTCGTGATCTCGAGCTCGAGCACGCTGTCCGGCAGGCCCAGCAGCGTCGCGAAGTCGGTCCCGACCGGACTGTCGGGCGGGAGGACGAGGATGCCCCGGTGGTCGTCGCCGATGCCGAGCTCGCGGGAGGAGCAGATCATGCCGTCGGAGGTGCGGCCGTAGGTCTGCCGGGCCGCGATGGCGAAGCCGCCGGGCAGGACGGCGCCGGGGAGCGCGACCGGCACGTGGTCGCCAACGACGAAGTTGGTGGCACCGCAGACGATCCCGCGCGGTTCGGAGCCCGAACCCTCCGGGCCGACCGCCAGGGTGACGAAGCGGATCGGCTTCTTGAACCCGGACAGCTCCTCGATGGCGAGCACCTCGCCGACGACGACGCCGTCGAGTTCCGTTCCGGCGCGCTCGATCGTCTCGAGCTTGAGGCTGGCGCGGGTCAGCGCATCACCGCACGTCGACGCGTCAGGAAGGCCGGGGACGAACTCGTCGAGCCAGGAGTGGACGACGCGCATCAGAGGTCCTTACCGGAGTCGGCGGGAACGGCTGAGTACGCGGGAACGGGTCGGCGGCCGTCGAACGCGGCACCGAAGCGGATGTCGCCGTCGATCAGCTCGCGGATGTCGCGGATGTTGTGCAGCGCCATCGCGGTGCGCTCCAGCCCCATCCCGAAGGCGAAGCCGGTGTAGCGGGTGGGGTCGACCCCGCATGCGGTGAGCACGGCGGGGTCGACCATGCCGCAGCCGCCCCACTCGAGCCAGCCCTCGCCGGAGCAGATGCGGCACGACGGGTCGGGGCCGATCACGATGCCGCCGCCGTCGGTGCGGCTGTCGCCGCCGCAGCCGAAGCATTGCAGGTCGACCTCGGCGCTCGGTTCGGTGAAGGGGAAGAAGTGCGGCCGCAGGCGCGTCTTCAGCGACCCGCCCCGAACGTCGGCGAACAGGCCTGCGGCGAACGCGTCGAGGGTGCCGCGGAGGTCGGCCATCGTCAGGCCCTCGTCGACGGCGAGTCCCTCGACCTGCGAGAACACCGGCAGGTGGGTGGCGTCGACGGTGTCGGCACGGAAGACGCGGCCCGGGCAGATGACGTAGACGGGGAGGTCGCGGTCGAGCAGCGAACGGATCTGGACCGGGCTGGTCTGGGTTCGCAGGACGACCTGTGAGTCGGTCGGCTCGAGGTAGAGCGTGTCCTGCAGCTCGCGGGAGGGGTGGTCCGCGGGGGTGTTCAGGGCGTCGAAGTTGTACCAGCCGTGCTCGGCCTCGGGTCCTTCGGCGACCTCGTAGCCGAGGGCGACGAAGACGTCACCGACGCGGTCGATGACCGACGAGAGCGGGTGCCGAGCTCCGACGGCGGTGCGGGTGACGGGCAACGTGACGTCGACGGCTTCCTCGACGAGGACCCGGGCGTCCCGTTCCGCGGTGAGCTCGGCGAGGCGGCTCTCGTAGGACTCGGTGACGGCACGGGTGGCGGCCTGCAATCGCTTGCCGGCGTCGGCGCGGGCCTGCGGCGGCAGCGCGCCGAGCTCACGCTTGGCGAGGACGAGCGGCGCGGTCCGGCCGGCGACGAAGCGGCTGCGGACCTCGCTCAGCTCGTCGAGGTCGGCAGCGGCGTCGACGGCGGCGATGGCCTCGTCACGGGCGGCGTCGATCTGTTCGGGTTGCAAGTCGCTCACCTGCACGGGGTCGTAGGACTTGTTCGGCGCGGACATGCGGGTGCTGCGCTCCTTGCTCATCGGGCTTCTCGGGGTGCGCGCCTGTGCGGTACGCGAGATCGGGGTGCGCGTCCGGAGGGGCTGCGTGCGGTCGGCGGGGCGCCCACCGGGCGGCCCGTCGCGGTCAGGCGAAGGGCGGCGCTCCGGCGGGCAGCGTAAATCGGAACCGGGCACCGCCGCCGTCGGCCTGCCCTGCCGTGATCGTGCCGCCGTGCGCCTCGACGATGCCCTTGACGATGAACAGGCCGAGTCCGGTGCCGCCGCGGCGGTTACCGCCACGCCAGAACTTGGTGAAGATGCGCGCCCGGGTGTTGTCCGGGATGCCGTCGCCGTGGTCGGCGACGACCACCTCGACGCCGGGTGCGGGGCCGTCGTCGCTGTCGACGTCGCCGAAGCCGATGTCGATCTCGACCGTGCCGCCGCCGTGCCGCAGCGCGTTCTCGACGAGGTTGGCCAGCACCTGGTCGACCTTGTCCGGGTCGAGCCACATCTCCGGCGAGGTGCCGGTCTCGCGGATCACGAAGCGGCTCTCCGGTTCCCCGGAGGCGACGTGCCCGGCGACGACGCGACGGACCCGTTCGCGCACGTCGACGACCTGCTTGCGGAGTTCGAGACGGCCGGCGTCGATGCGGCTGACGTCGAGCAGCTCGGTCAGCAGCCGGGTGACGCGGTCGGCGTCGGCGTTGACCGTGGCGAGCATGAGCTGCTTCTGCTCGTCGGTGAACCGGTCCCACTTCGCGAGCAGCGTCGCCGTGAACCCTTTGACGCTGGTCAGTGGCGAGCGGAGCTCGTGGGCGACGGTGCTGACCAGGTCGGCCCGGCTGCGCTCCAGCCGACGGCGCGAGGCGGTGTCGCGGAGGCAGAGGACGAGACGCTGCACCTCGCCGTGCTCCCGCACGTACTGCACGGTGACCAGCAGCTCGCGGTCGCCGCCGGACATGCCGGCCGGATCGGCGAGCATGAGGCGTCGCTCGGGCTGACGACGGACGCCGGGAAGGCGCAGCAGGCCGCGCGAGCACTCCCACCAGTCGTTGCCGCGCTCGTCGAGCAGGACGACGACGTCGCAGAGGTGCCGACCGAGCGCGGCGGGGAGGTCGAGGTGCAGCAGCGACGCCGCCGCGAGGTTCGCGCTGACCAGAGCACCGTTGCCGTCCAGGACGAGGACGGCATCCGGGACTTCGTCGTAGCTGGTGGGCACCGGCTCCGCCTCGAGATCGGCAGCAGAAGGCGGACCAGGGCGCGTCGCGACGGTACCCGTCACCCGCCGACCCCCTCCCCAGCCCGCATACGCTGCGCGCGGGCGGATGCGTAGAGGCAGACCGCGGCGGCCGCAGCGACGTTCAGCGACTCCGCTGCACCGTACACCGGTACCCGCAGCGACGTTCCTCCCGACGCGGTGGCCTGCTCGATCACCGCGACAGGCAGCCCGACCGCCTCCGTGCCGAACAACCAGGCCGTCGGGCGGGTCAGCAGGCCGTCGTCGAGGGCGGTGTCGAGGTCGACGACCCCCGCTCCCGTGGTCGCCAGCGGCGCGAGCCCGCGCCCGACCAGCGCGGTGATCGCTGCCGCCGTGGAGATGTCGTCGACGACCGGTAGGGCGAAGACGCTCCCGGCCGAGGCGCGGATGGCCTTGCCCGAGAACGGGTCCGCGGCCTCGTCGGTGACCAGCACCGCATCGGCGCCGGCGGCGTCCGCCGTCCGGATGATGGTGCCGAGGTTGCCGGGGTCCCGGGGGCCGACGAGGACGGCCACGAGCCGCGGCGCGGCCGGCAGGTCGTCGAGCGTTGCCGCAGGCACCGGCGCGACGCCGACGATCCCCTGCGGGGTGACCGTTTCCGACAGCGCCGCCGCCACCGCGTCATCGACGAGGTGGAGCTCCGTGCCCTCCTCGGCCAGCCGGCCGAGCAGGTCGCGGTGCCGCTCCGCGGCGGTTCCGGTGACGAAGACCCGGTGCAGCGCCAGCCGTCCGACCGCGCTGGAGAGGGCCTGCGGGCCCTCGACCAGGATCAGACCACTGCGCCGACGAGCCGTGCGACGAACCAGTTTGCGGGCCGCCACCACGGTCCGCGACCGCACACCGAGCATCCCCTCCGGGAAGGGGCGCGGGCGGGCGATCAGCGGTCCCAGCGACGGCGCGGCGGTCAGGCAGCGGCGGTCGGGCTGGTGCCCGACGCGGCCACGGCGCTACGGGCGACCTCGACCAGTGCGGTGAAGGCGGCGGCGTCGGTGACGGCCAGGTCGGCGAGGACCTTCCGGTCGACCTCGATGCCGGCGAGGCGCAGCCCCTGCATGAACCGGTTGTAGGTCATGCCGTTCTCGCGCGACGCGGCATTGATCCGCTGGATCCACAGCTTGCGGAACTCGCCCTTCTTCGCCCGGCGGTCCCGGTAGGCGTAGTTCAGCGAGTGGAGCATCTGCTCCTTGGCCTTGCGGTACAGCCGAGAGCGCTGGCCGCGGTAACCGCTGGCCTGATCGAGGATCTCGCGGCGCTTCTTGGCGGCGTTGACCGACCGCTTGACGCGTGCCATGACAGGTACTCCTATGCGAAAGACGACTGTGCGAAAGACAGGGGTGCTCGGGACGAGCGGGAACGGCAACGGGGCGCGGGACGCCCCGGCGGCATCAGCGGCCGAGAAGCTTCTTGATGCGCGAGTGGTCGGAGCTGGTCAGCGCGACCTCGTTGAACAGGCGGCGGGTGCGCTTGCTCGACTTGTGCTCGAGCAGGTGGTTCCGGTTCGCGCGGCGCCGCATGATCTTGCCGTTGCCGGTCACGCGGAAGCGCTTGCTCGCCCCGCTGTGGGTCTTGGCCTTGGGCATGGAGTGTCTCTCGATCGCTGGTAGGGGGTGGTGCGGGCGCCGCGGACGACACCCTGGGACGACGGGTTGGTCGGTCAGACCTCGGCGGGAGCCGGCGTGCGGGCTCCCCCGGCGACGGGACGCTTGTGCGGCGCCACGACCATGGTCATGTTGCGACCGTCCTGCTTGGGCGAGGCCTCGACGTAGCCGAGTTCGTCGATGTCGGCGGCGAGCCGCTGCAGCAGACGGAACCCGAGCTCCGGACGGCTCTGCTCGCGGCCGCGGAACATGATCGTGATCTTGACCTTGTCGCCGGCCTTGAGGAAGCGGACGACGTGGCCCTTCTTCGTCTCGTAGTCGTGCGGGTCGATCTTCGGCCGCAGCTTCATCTCTTTGATGACCGTCTGGACCTGGTTGCGCCGGGCCTCGCGCCGCTTCTGGTCCGACTCGTACTTGAACTTGCCGTAGTCCATGAGCTTGCAGACCGGCGGCCGCTGGTTCGGCGCGATCTCGACGAGGTCGAGATCACCGTCCTCGGCCATCCGCATGGCATCGCCGATGCTGACGATGCCGATCTGCTCACCCTCGGCACCGAGCAGGCGGACTTCGGGCACGCGGATGCGGTCGTTGATGCGGGGCTCGACGCTGATGAGCAACTCCTGTGCTGTAGACCAATTCGGGGCCTGGCTGTCGGTCGACCTGCCGCAGCGGCTGGCACACCTCACGGCACGGCTTGCGCCGCGCCGGGTCGCCGACCCGAGAACCCGAACGCCTCGCACAGGCGGCGTCGGGTGGGAGGAGCACCTCCGCTTTGGCCTCGGCCACCGGACGAGCCGGTGAACACGAGTGATCGCGTCAAGGTTAGCAGGCGCGCCCGCTCCGGTCACCCGCTCAGCAGCGTCCCCACCTGCCGGGCGCGGTCGAGCCGGGCGCCCTCGAGCAGCAGCAGGTCGAGGTCGGGTGCCCCTCCGGCGGCGAGCAGCCGTTCGGCAACCGGAGCCGGCGGCACACCGGCCGGGAGCACGAGGCCGAGGGCCGGTGTCCGGACCCCGGGCCGCTCGGGGAGTTCCAGGTCGAGCGCGTGGACCTCGACGCCACCGCGTTCCGAGCCCAGCGCCCGGCACGCAGCGGCCAGTGACGGCGGCACCGGCCAGGACGGCGGGTGCAGCAGCGGTGCGCCCCGCCGGCCGGACAGGCCGTTGCCCGCGGCGACGTAGCCGGAGGCCAGGGCCGTGAGGTCGTCACCCCGGACCGTCCAGGCGACGGGGCCGGCGACGTCGACGACCAGCGCGTCCAGGGCGTCGGCGAGCGCGACGGAGGCGAGCTCCTGGGCCGGGCGGGGCACCGGACGCGCGTCGCTGCGCCAGCGGGTCAGGGCCGCAAGGGACGAGAAGGCGGGGAGGGCGCGGGCGCCGCTGGGGGCCTCGAGCAGGGCGAGGGCCATGTCGCCCTCGGAGGCGTGGTCCTCCCCCGGCAGGGCCACCACCCCGACGATGAGGCGGGTGTCGACCAACGCCGCGGCGATGAGCCCCGGGTCGCCCTCGGCCAGCGCGGCCGTCAGGCGCGGGTCGGCGCTGCCGTCGTCCGGCGGCGCCCCGCGTGGCAGGTCGCGGCCCATCAGACGCGGCCCATCAGGCGGGCGCCGGCGTGTACCGGAGGGACCGCCACGTCGTGAGCGCCCAGTCGCGCTCGCTCGCATCGTCGACGAAGAAGGCCGCCTGGACGTACGACCCGCGGCGGACCACGTAGCCGTAGAGCGCGTACTGCGTGCGGCCGTCGATCGTCTCGGGGTACCAAGAGCCGTAGCGCAGCTCGTCGGGGTCGGGGTCGGGGTCTTCCGGGCGGGGGCCCTCCTGGAACCGCTCGAGCGGGTCGGGGTTCACCTCGGCCAGCACCCAGGCCATCAGCTCCTGCGGTGAGCGCTCCGGCGGCGGGTACCAGAGGGCGAGCAGGACGGTCCGCCGCGGCGGCCCCGGGCTGACCAGCTCCAGGTCACCGTCGACGACCTGGCCGCGGAAGCTGTCGTCGAGTTCGATACTCCACTGCTCGGAGAGGTTGCGGCGGGTCATCGGCCCCACGTTAGGCGGCGGGGGCGGCGACCGGAGAGCCGACTGACGCCGACCGCGAGGATCGTCAGCGCGACACCGGCGACGGTCGCGACGGTCAGGGACCGGCCCGGTGCCGGGTCCACGGCATCGAGCAGCAGCGCGCCGACCGACTGCCCGGCGATGGTGACGAGGCTCAACCGCAGGACGCCCAGCACCCCGACCGTCGCGGCGGCGACGAGCACGAACGCGGCTCCGAGCAGCCCTCCGGTGTAGAGCAGGGGCGGCGCGGCCACGGTGAAGCGCTCGGGAAAGGTCACGGCGAGCACGGCGACCAGGGCGAGCGCGCCGACGGTGAAGTTCACGACGGCCGCGAAGACGGCGTCTCCGCTGGCCTGCTGCAACCGTCCGTTCGTCGCCTGCTGCACCGCGACGCCGACACCGGCCCCGGCGACCAGGAGCAGCAGCCCGAGCTTCAACTGACCGGTCCCACCCGCGAACGCCGAGAGCAGGACGGCGGCGACGGCCAGGACGATGCCGGCGAGCCGGGGCCCGGTGATGCCGTGGCGCCCCGCCGGGCCGAGCCCGACGGCGTCGACGGCGAGGCTGCCGAAGGTCTGGCCGGCGACGATCGCGACGGTGACGAGCGAGACGCCGATCTCGGGGGCGGCGGCCGCGGTGGAGCTGACCAGATAGGCACCGCCGAGGCCGCCGACGAAGAACCACGGGCGGACGTTCCGGGCGGCGCGCAGCCGGGCGCGGGCGGCCGGGAAGGTGCCGCGGGCCATCGCCAGGCCGACGAGCGCGACGAGGCCGACGGCGAAGCTGAGCAGGGCGGCCACGCTGGTCGAGCCGACCTCACCGGCCAGGTGACCGTTGACGTAGGCCTGGACCGCGACCCCGAGACCGGCAACGAACGCCAGCGGGATGGCGACGCGTTCGGAGGGGACGCCGAGGGCGGCCGGAACAGCGGGAGCCGGAGGGCGGGGAGCGGGAGGCCGCTCCCCGGTCACTCGACGATCTTGCTGATCGGCAGCTCGAGGATGTCGGTCGCGCCGGCGGACTTCAGGCGCGGCAGCAGCGTGTTCACCCCACGCTTGGGGACGACGGTCTCGACGGCCTTGTGGTCGCTCTTGGCCAGCTCGGTCACGGTGGGCGAGGTCATGGAAGGCAGGACGTCGAGCACGGCGGCCAGATCGCCGCCGGCGACGTTGAGCTTGAGCAGCACCTGCCCGCGGGCGCGGATGGCGCCCTGCAGCAGCAGCGCGAGGTCCTCCATCGCGGCACGCTTCTCCTCGTCGGCGAACGCGGCGGGGTTGGCGACGAGCTCGGTGCGGCTCGTCAGCAGCGTCTCGATCACCTTCAGGCCGTGCTTGCGCAGGCTGGAGCCGGTCTCGGTGACGTCGACGATGGCATCGACGATGTCGGGGACCTTCGCCTCGGTGGCACCGTAGGACGGCACGATGCGCGCCTTCACGCCGACCTTGTCGAAGTAGCGGCGGGTGAGCTCGGGGTACTCGGTCGAGACCCGGACGCCGTCGGGCAGCTGGTCGCCACGTTCGACGCCCATCTCCTTCGGCACCGCGAGCACGATCCGCACGGGGTTGGACGTCGCCTTCGAGTACTCGAGCTCGGTGACGGTGACGACGTCGGACGACGTCTCGTGCACCCAGTCCCGACCGCAGATGCCGAGGTCGAACAGCCCCTGCTCGACGTACTGCGGGATCTCCTGCGGGCGCAGGAAGCGGACGCGGTCGATCCGGGGGTCGTCGACCGCGGCGTGGTAGTCACGGTCGGACCCGCGCCGGACGGCCAGGTCGGCCGCGGTGAACAACTCGAGCGTCGCCTTTTCCAGCGAGCCCTTGGGCAGGACGAGGGACAGCACCGGACCAGTGTGCCTGCCAGGACCCGGGCTGCCGAATGCTTCCACCGACGTCGCACGCCGCTCGGGACCGTCAGCCGACGACGAGGAAGACGATGACCGCGATCAGCACCAGCAGCGCCAGCGCGGCGAGCCCCAGCACCATCGGCCGACGGGATGACGACGACGAGGCAGCCGGCGCCCCGAAGGGATAGGACTGCTGCAGGGGAGCCGGTGGCTGCTGGCCTCCGAAGGGCCCCTGCCCGAGCAGCGGTCCGCCGAACGGCGACGAATTCGAGGGTCCCGCGTTCGGAGGCCCGGAGTTAGGCGGTGCGAAGTGGGGCGATGCCGGGCGCGGGGGGGCCGGATTCGGCGCGGGGCCCGACGGCCGGCCCGGCGCCGCACCGGGCGGCGGTGACGTCGGCACCGAGCGCCGCTGCACGAACACCGTCTGCCGGGGGTCGTCGTTGGCCGGTGGCGCCGACGGGGCGGATGGGGCGGCCGGAGCCTGCGGGGCAGCCGGAGCCTGCGGGGCGGACGGAGCCTGGGCCTGCACAACGGGCCTGGGCGGGGCCGGAGCCGTAGCGGCCGGCCGGGCGGGAGGTGCCGGCGCTTGCGCAGCTGGTGCGGGGGCAGCTGGTGCGCGAGGCGCCTGGACGGCAACCCCCTCCCAGTCGCGGCGCAGGATCTCCCGCACGCAGCGGGCCCGGTCGGCCGCGTCGGGGAGTTCCGAACGCTCCAGGAGCCGGTTGAGGAGCTTCTCCGACGACGGACGCGCAGCCGGGTCACGCTCGGTCGCGGCAGCGACGAGTGACCGCAGCTCGGGCGAGAGACGGCTGAAGTCGATGTCGGGGGCGGAGTTCAGCGCACGGTAGAAGAGCACATGGGGAGCACCCTCCCCGAAGGGCAGCCGGCCGCTGGCCGCGTAGCCGACCGTGCAGCCCCAGGCGAAGACATCGCTGGCCGCTGTCGCGTTGCCGGTCTCGACCTGCTCGGGGCTGAGCCAGCCCGGGGCGCCGAGGACGCTGCCGACGGCGGTGAGCCGGACCGCGTCCACGGCCGCGGCGATCCCGAGGTCGATGACCTTCGGGCCCTCCTTCGGCAGCAGGACGTTGTCGGGCTTGAGGTCACGGTGGACGAGACCGTGCTCGTGGATCTCGAGCAGGGCGTCGGCGAGGGCGACCGCGAGGGCGAACTGCTGCCGCTGGTCGAGCGGCCCGGTCTTCGGGATCCGATCGGACAGGGCCGGCCCGTCGATGTATTCGACGGCCATCCACGGCTGCTCGGCCTCGGTGTCGAAGTCGACGAGGGTGACCGTCGTCGGGCTCTGCACCCGGAACGAGGCCTGCACCTCGCGTCGGAACCGGACGCGGAACTGCGGGTCGTCACCCAGCTCCGGCCGGACGACCTTCAGCGCGACGGGGCCGCTGCGCCCCTCGGCCAGGAAAACCACGCCCATGCCGCCGACACCCAGCCGCCGGCGGATCCGGAACTGGCCGATGGTGTCGGGGTCGCCGGGCCGTAGGTCGCTCACGGGCGTTCACCCCCCTGCTCGCCACGGCGGGCGAGGAGCCGCCCGGGCTCCCGTTTCCGCCGACGCTCGGTCGTGTCCGCGCCACGATAGAGCGCCTCGGAGCCGCCATGTGGCCGCTTCGGGGATTGGGAGACCCCGGATGTCCCCGACTAGGAGTCGGCGGTCCTGACCCGATCGGCGACCTGCGTCAGGAGCTTCGCCGTGTAGGCCTTCTGGTCCTGGCTGGTGATGGTGGATACGAGGACCACCGTCGTACCGCGTCGCATGTACCCCCAGCCCAGGAAGACCGAGCCCTTGACCTCGTTGACGTAGTACGCCTCGTCCCCGATGCCGAAGTTCGGGTCGTTCGCCGAGATGCGGACCGCATCGTTGGAGTTGTCGACGTAGTCGTGGCAACCGCTCATCAGGCTCTTCAGCCGGTTGTAGTACGACCTGGCCCGGGCCTGGTCCGGCAGGACCGCGATGCGCTCGTCGGTGTAGTTCGAGTCGTTGTCCTTGAAGTCGAGTCCGGTCTTGCGTCCGCCGTCGGGGAAGTCCTGGATCTGGAGGTTGCACGGCAGGAGGAACCCGACGGGCTCGGAGGTGTCGTTCTGCGTCGCGGGTGTCACGTCGGCGTTCGACAGCGACGCGGCGCGTACCAGCGCGTCGATCTCCTCCGCGGAGCGGGTGCGGTTCGGGTCCTTCGCGGCCACCGGCGACGTCGTCGGCGGCACCGGCTTCGGCGAACCGCCGCTCGAGGTCAGCACGACCACGAGCACGACGACCAGGGCGAGCACGCCGCCGCCCGCCAACGCCGGGATCAGCCAGCGCTTGCGGCCCCCGCTGCGGAGGGGACCTGCTGCCGTCGCGCCGTAGCCGTCCTGACCGCCTGGACCTCCCGGACCTGCCTGGACCGCCTGGACCTCCGGGACCTCCGGGACCTCCGGGGCCGTACGCGCTCGGCCCGTAGGGGTTGGACGCCGCTGGCCCGCCGTAAGGGCCGGGGGTCGGCGCGGCCGGCCAGCCACCAGCCCCCGGGGAGGGGGTGTAGCCCTGTTGGGTCTGCTGCTGGCCGTAGTTCTGCTGCCCGTAATTCTGCTGGCCGTAGTTCGGCTGACCCGCGTTCGGCTGCCCCGGATACGGCTGCCCGAAGCCCGGTTGGCTCTGCGGCGGCGGACCTTGCGGCCGGCCCTGCTGCGGAGTCCAGGGGCCCGGGGGCGCGAAGGCCGGACCCCCGGCCGGCGGAGGGACGGACGGGTGGTGGGCGGGCGATGGCGTGCCAGGGGACGGCGGGAAGTGCGGCCCCGGGGCCCTGCTCAGCCGTGGTGCGCCGGTCGTCGCCTGTCGCTCCCCCGACGCCGCGCCGGTGTCCTGCTCACCGAATCGCAGCCCGGTGGGCAGGCTCCAGTCCCGCTGGAGCACGCTCGTGACGCTCGAACCCGTGTCGCCCCGGACATCACCCGACGTGGCGCCGACCGCGAGCAGGGCGTCGAGGAGGGCGCGAGCGCTCGGCCGCTGAGCCGGGTCGTGCGCGGTGGCGGCGCGGACCAGGTCGTGCAGCCCGGGCGCGAGCCGGTCGAAGTCGATGTTCGGACCCTGGTTGAGGACCCGGTAGAACAGGGCCTCGGCGGTGCCCGTCCCGAACGGCTGTTCCCCGCCAGCGGCGTAGACGAGGATGCAGCCCAGCGCGAAGACGTCGGACGCGGCGGTCGCGTGGCCGGTGGTGATCTGCTCCGGGCTGAGCCAGCCCGGGCTCCCGACCATCAGCCCGCTGCGCGTGAGGGGTGCCGCGTCAGCGGCGGCGGCGATGCCGAAGTCGATGACCTTCGGACCGGTGTCGGCGCACAGGACGTTGGACGGCTTCAGGTCGCGGTGCACGACGCCCTCGTCGTGGATGGACTGCAGGCCCTCCGCGAGGCCGACGGCGAGCGCCATCTGCTTGGCGGCGTCCAGCGGGCCGCCGGCCTCGATCAGCTCGGTGAGCGAGGGCCCGTCGACGTATTCGGTGGCCATCCACGGCTGCTCGGCTTCGGTGTCGAAGTCCAACAGCCGGACGGTGCAGACGCCGGAGACCCGGAACGACGCCTGGACCTCGCGACGGAAGCGGGCCCGGAAGTGCGGGTCGTCGCCGAGCTCGGGCCGCACGAGTTTCATCGCGACGCGGCCGCGGGGCCCCTCGGCGAGGTACACCATGCCCATGCCGCCGCCGCCGATCCGGCCGAGCACCTCGTAGCGACCGACGTGCGTGGGGTCCCCGCCGCGGAGTCGACTCACCATGACTGTCGCCCGCTGGTCATGGGTCCCCCACTCGTCAGTTCAGATGGCGCGTACGCAGCAGCGTTCCGGTGCACCGAGAGCACCGTAAACGCCGCCGACATCTTTGACGGGGATCTTGGCGGATCGAGGGCGAGCGGTAATCAAACCGTCCTGAACCGCACCGGGCTCCCGGGCAGGTCCCGGAGTACCAGGGCGGTCTCCAGGGCGGCCAGCGTCGCCTCGCGGCCCTTGTCCTCGGGGGCGCCGCCCACCCCGGAGCGAGCCCATGCCTGTTCCTCGGTGTCGCAGGTCAGCAACCCGAAGCCGATGGGCGTTCCGGAATCGAGCGCGACGCGGGTCAGCCCGTCGGTCGCGGCGCTGCAGACGTACTCGAAGTGGGGCGTGCCGCCGCGGATCACGACGCCGAGCGTCACGACGGCGTCACACGACCGCGCCAGGGCCTGAGCGGCCAGCGGCAGCTCGAAGGCCCCGGGCACGCGCACCACCAGCGGCTGCGTGACGCCGCATTCGGTCAGGGTCGCGACCGCCCGGTCGAGCAGGGCCGAGGTGATGCCGTCGTGCCACTGGGTCGCGACGACACCGACCGTCAGGCCACTGGCGTCCACGACGTCGGTCGCCGGAGCTCCTTCACCGCTCATGCCGCACTTCCCTTCATGCCGTGGCCTGGCCGGCGTCGTACCGGTCGTCGAGCTGGTGGAGCTCGCCGACCTCGGGGGTGACCAGCGACGTCGTGCCGTCCTCGACGTCGTGCGGGTGCGGGCTGTCCGCGCTCGCCTCGGTCTCTTCGTCCACCAGCGGCGGCAGGCCGGGCAGGTCGTGACCGAAGCGGTCGCGCTTGGTCGTCAGGTAGCGCAGGTTCTCCGGCGTCGCCCGGACCGGCAGCGGTACGCGGTCGACGATCTCGAGGCCGTAGCCCTCGAGGCCGGCACGCTTGGTCGGGTTGTTGGTGAGCAGCCGCATGGTGTGGATGCCGAGGTCGACGAGGATCTGCGCGCCGGTGCCGTAGTCGCGGGCGTCGGCGGGCAGGCCGAGCTCGAGGTTGGCGTCGAGCGTGTCGGCCCCGTCGTCCTGCAGCTGATAGGCCTGCAGCTTGTGCATGATGCCGATGCCCCGGCCCTCGTGCCCGCGCACGTAGAGGACGACTCCGCGTCCCTCCTTGCCGACCGCCTCGATGGAGGCGTCCAGCTGCGGACCGCAGTCGCAGCGCAGCGAGGCGAAGATGTCGCCGGTCAGGCACTCCGAGTGCACGCGGACCAGCACGTCCCGTCCGTCGCCGAGATCACCTGCGACGAGCGCGATGTGCTCGCGGCCGTCGAGCAGGCTCCGGTAGCCGACGGCGCGGAACTCGCCGTGGGGCGTCGGGATGCGCGCCTCGGCGACGGCCGTCACCTGGCTCTCGTGGCGACGGCGGTACTTCACCAGGTCGGCGATGGAGACGAGGGTGAGGCCGTGCTCGTGGCAGAACTCGACGAGTTCGGGCAGCCGCGCCATGCTGCCGTCCGTACTGGTCACCTCGGCGATCGCCCCGGCGGGGCGGAGTCCGGCGAGCCGGGCGAGGTCGACGGCGGCCTCGGTGTGACCAGGACGGCGCAGCACGCCGCCCTCGGCGGCCTTGAGCGGGAAGACGTGACCGGGCCGGGAGAGGTCGTCGGCGGTGCTGGCCGGGTCGGCCAGCGTCGCGATGGTGTGGGCGCGGTCAGCGGCGCTGATGCCGGTGGTGACGCCTTCGCGGGCGTCGACGCTGACCGTGTAGGCGGTGCCCTTGCGGTCCTGGTTGACGTGGTACATCGGCGGCAACTCGAGCCGGTCGCAGTCCTCGGCGGCGAGCGGCACGCAGACCACGCCCGAGCTGTACTTCACGGTGAAGGCGAGCAGTTCCGGCGTCGCCATCTCGGCGGCGAAGATGATGTCGCCCTCGTTCTCGCGGTCGGCGTCGTCGACCACGACGATCGCCTTGCCGGCGGCCATGTCGGCGATCGCCTGCTCGATGGGGGCGAACCGGGGGTCTCCCGCATCCGTTGGGGTCGTCACGGACGCACCAGCCTTTCGACGTACTTCGCGATGACATCGACTTCGAGGTTGACCGGCGTGCCCGGAGGGGCGCTGCCGAGGGTCGTGCGCGTCAGCGTCTCGGGGATGAGGCTGACGGTGAAGCTGGGGTCGACGGCGTCGGGGGCGTCGACCGCGGCCACGGTCAAGCTGATGCCGTCGACCGTGATCGAGCCCTTCTCCACCACGTAACGGGCGAGCTCGGCGGGCAGTGACACCCGCACGAGCTCCCAGTGCTCGGTCGGCGTGCGTTCCAGCACCTCGCCGACCCCGTCGACGTGGCCCTGCACGATGTGGCCGCCGAGCCGCGTGGTCGGGGTGACCGCGCGCTCGAGGTTCACGGTGCTGCCGGCGACGAGCCGGCCGAGGCTGGAGCGCGTCAGCGTCTCCTTCATGACGTCGGCGGCGAAGGTGCCGTCGGCGTTGTCGACGACGGTGAGGCAGACCCCGGAGACGGCGATGGAGTCGCCGTGCGACGCGTCGCCGGTCACGAGGGGGCCGCGGATGCTGATGCGGGCGGCGTCGCCGAGATCGGTGATCTCCTCGACGGTGCCCAGTTCTTCGACGATGCCGGTGAACACGTCAGCTCCCCTGCTCTTCGTGCTGCTCGGGCTTGCGGGGATACGCCGTGACGCGGAGGTCGTCCCCGAGCCGCGCGACGTCGGTGGTGCGCAGGCGGACGGCATCGGCCATCGACTGCTGGCCGGTACCGCGCAGGACGGGCCACTGCCCACTGCCGAGCAGCACCGGCGCCGTGTAGCCGACGACCTTGTCCACGAGACCCTCCTGCCAGAAGGAACCCGCAACGGTCGGTCCGCCTTCCAGGAGCACGCTGCGGACCCCGCGGTCGAACAGTTCGGCGAGGACGTCGGCAGGCTTGCTCGCGCTGATCAACGTCTCTGCGGCGTCGTCGTGCACGCGGGCAGCGGCCGGGGTGCGGCCGGAGCGGTCGAGCACGACGCGCAGCGGCTGCCGGGTGGGCGTCGCATCGTCGGGCAGCTCGCGCACGGTCAGCGCCGGGTCGTCGGCGAGCACGGTGCCGACACCGACGAGCACGGCGTCGAGTTCGTGCCGCAACCGATGTACGTCGCGACGGGCGTCGGGTCCGGTGATCCAGCGCGACGTGCCGTCGGCTGCAGCGACCTGGCCGTCGACGCTCGCGGCGTACTTCCAGACGACGAACGGCCGAGCGGTGGCGACGCCGTGCAGCCAGGCCTCGTTGATCCGGGCGGCCTCGTCGGCGAGGACGCCCTCGGTGACGTCGACCCCAGCCGCTCGGATTGCCGCCGCTCCCCCGGCCGCCTGCGCGTTGGGGTCGGCGACGGCGAACACGACGCGGGCGATACCGGCGTCGAGCAGCGCCTGACTGCAGGGGCCCGTCCGTCCGGTGTGATTGCAGGGTTCGAGGGTGACGACGGCCGTGCCGCCGTGGGCCCGGTCACCGGCGTCGCGGAGGGCGTGGACCTCGGCGTGCGGACCACCGGCCTGCTGATGCCAGCCCTCACCCGCCGGATGGCCGTCGGCGTCGAGGACCACGCAGCCGACAACGGGGTTCGGGCTGGTGGAACCGAGGCCCCGCGCGGAGAGGGCGATGGCTCGGCGCATCGCTGCGGTGGCGTCCATCTCGCACCTCCCCTCCGGCTCACGTAGAGCTCCGGGGAGGTCCGCAACGAGGGCATCCCGACGGGACGCCTACTCGTGCCGACCGCGCGCTACCTCTCATCCGGACTATGACCGTCGGCGCCGGAATTTCACCGGAACTCCACCGGCCGCTGGCTGCGGTCGGGTCGCGGGCTGTAACCGCCGGTTCGGATTTTCACCGACCCCGGAGCGCGCGTGCACTCAACCACCAGTGTGCCACCGCGACCGGTGGCAGACCATGTGACGGCGGGCACGCGAGCCGTTCCATGATCAACCACCCGATCATGCCGCGACGAACAGCAGCCTCAGCTGCTGACCTCCTCGGCCGTCGCGCGCAGGGCGGCGATGGCCTTCGACGGGTCGTCGGCGCCGAAGACGGCGGAGCCGGCGACGAACACGTCGGCCCCGGCCTCGGCGCACTGCTCGATGGTGTCGGAGCTGACGCCGCCGTCCACCTGGATCCAGAGCGAGAGGTCGCGGTCGCGCTGCAGCTTGCGCGCCTCGCGAACCTGCGGCAGCACGTGGTCGAGGAACGGCTGGCCGCCGAAGCCCGGCTCCACCGTCATCACCAGCAACATGTCGAACTCGCGGAGGAGATCGGCGTACTGCGACACCGGCGTCCCGGGCTTGAGGCCGAGGCCGGCACGGGCGCCCGCCGACCGGATGGCACGGGCGGTCCGGATCGGAGCGCCCGCCGCCTCCGCGTGGAAGGTGACGCTGCCCGCGCCCGCCTCGGCGTAGTCGGGGGCCCAGCGGTCCGGGTCGGCGATCATCAGGTGGCAGTCGAGCGGGATGTCGGTGGCCTTCGTCAGCGCCTCCACGGTGCCGAGCCCGAACGTCAGGTTGGGCACGAAGTGGTAGTCCATGACGTCGACGTGCAGCCAGTCGGCGCCGGCCGCGGCGGCGGCGCCACCGGCGAGGTTCGCGAAGTCGGCGGACAGCAGGCTGGGAGCGATCTGGCAGGTCACCGCGTCAGCCTACGAGCCGCTCGGCACCGGGACCCCGCGGTGATCAAGTCGCGTAGCGCGTCAGCACCACACCGCTGTGGAACGACATCACGTCGAGCAGCCGCAACCGCTCGACCTCGTAGCCGTCCGGGAACAGGCGTCGGCCGCGGCCCTGCACGGCCGGATAGGTGAACAGGCGCAACTCGTCGACGAGACCGGCATCGAGCAGGGTGTGGCTCAGCCGGATGCTGCCGGTGCAGACGATGTCCTGACCGTCCTGCTCCTTGAGCTGCCGGACGGCTGCCACCGGGTCGGTGTCGACGACGGTCGTGTGCTGCCATTCGGGCTCGGTGAGCGTCGACGAGACGACGTACTTCTGCACCCCGTTCAGATAGTCGCTGATACCGGACGTGTCGCCCTCCACGTCGCGCCAGTAGCCGCGGAAGTCGAGGAAAGTCCGCCGCCCGACGAGCAGGGCATCAGCCGTCGCGTCCTGCCGCTGCAGCTCGGCGATCTGGTCGCTCTCGTCCACTGCGGTCTGGCCCTGCGCCGTGAACCAGTCGGTGAGGAACTCCGGCGAGCCGTCGAGCGAGACATTCTGGGTGAGGAGCAGCGCGCGCATACCGGTACAGACGGCGCGGGCACGCGTGACTCATCGCCCGTGTCTAGGCGTACATCAGCGACCCGGGCGTGGTGAGCTCCTCCCCCGTCTCCAGCCAGGTCTTCAGCCCGGAGAGGATCATCGGCCAACCGCCGTAGAGCTGCTGGTTCGCGCCGTCGCGCAGCTGGTCGTGCGTCAGGGTGAGGTGGCAGGAGTCGCCGACGGCCTCGATCTCGTAGGTGATGCGGGAGACACCTTCGGCCGCCACGTCCTCGCCCCACTGCGCCTTCATCGTCGTGACCAGACGGTGCGGCGGGTCGCTCTCGAGCACCTCGCCGCTGCCGAGCACGAAGCCGGCCTTCGGGTTGCTCATCTCGATGCTCGAGCCGACGGCCCAGTCGTCCGGACCGGCAGGGCTGGGACCGTGGCCCCGGTCGATGCTGACCGTGTTGCCGAACTGGAAGTGGGGTCGGTCGTCGGAGCTGGTCAACGCCGCCCAGAGCCGCTCCGGCGTCGTGCGGATGTAGATCTCGTAGATCTTCTCCATGGTCTGCTCCAGCTGTGTCCTGAGGGAGCCGAGCGCCGCGACGACGGGCTCGGAGTACTTGCTGACCCACCGGTCGTGGACGGTCCGGATGGGCACGGGGTTCAGGAAGTGCAGGGTCTCGCGCCCACGCTTGCGGGTGACGACGAGACCGGCCTCCTCCAGCAACTTCAGGTGCTTCATGACGCCGAACCGCGACATGGCGAAGCGACCCTCGAGGGCGGACAGCGACTGACCGTCCTGCTGGAACAGGGCATCGAGGAGTTCGCGCCTGGTCGGGTCGGCGAGCGCCCGGAACACCTCGTCCACGCCGAGCAGGATAGGTGACCTTATGGTCACACGTCAAGGGTCAGTCGATGCGGCGGAGCAGCGCCAGGAACATGGCGTCGGTGCCGTGGCGGTGCGGCCACAGCTGCACCACGGGTCCGTCCCCGAGGCCGGGCATGCCGCGCGGCAGTGCGGCGCGGGCGTCGAGCAGTTCGGTGGCCGGAGCCGCCGCGTCCGCGCGGACGGCGTCGAGCACGTCCACCGTCTCGGCCCGGTGCGGCGAGCAGGTCGCGTAGGCGACGACTCCCCCCGGACGAACGACGCGCAACGCGATGGCCAGTAGCTCACGCTGCAGCTCCGCGAGGGGGGCGATGTCGTCGGGCGTCCGTCGCCAGCGGGCCTCGGGACGACGGCGGAGGGCGCCGAGCCCGGTACACGGCGCGTCGAGCAGGACGCGGTCGGCGGAGGCGTCGCGCAGCGGGGGCCGACGGCTGTCCGCGACGGCCACCGGGACCCGGGCTCCGGCGACGAGACGTGCGCGGGCGAGATGGCGCTCCAAGCCGACGACGTCCAGCCCGCGGGCGGCCAGCAGCGCACCTTTCCCGCCCGGGCCGGCGGCGAGGTCGACCACGCGCGGCCCGGGAGCGTCGACCGCAGCCAGGGCGAGGGCGACGAGCTGGCTCCCCTCGTCCTGGACGGCGGCCCGGCCGTCCCGGACGGCGGCGATCGCGGCGGGGTCTCCTCCACGCGTCAGCCGAACGGCCACTGACGACCATGGCCCCGGCTCGGCGCCGTCGCCCGCGTCGGCGAGCAGGGCCTCGCGCTCCATCCGCCGTGCGACGAGGTGGACCTCGGGGCGCTCGTCGTCGGCCAGGAGCGCGGCCCGCGTCTCGTCCCAACCGTGGTCCGGAGCTCCGAGCACGTCGGCGAACGCCTCGACGATCCACCGCGGATGCGCGGTGACGACGGCCAGGTGCCCTGCGGGGTCGTCGTCGAACGCCGGCGCACCGAGGTCGTCGGCGGCGACATCCTCGACGATGCGGCGCATCACGGCGTTGGCCAGCCGGCTCGCGCGCGGCTCGATGGAGCGGACGAGGTCGACCGTCGTGCTGACGGCCGCCCGGTCGGGCACCCGGGTCCGCCAGACCTGGTAGGCGCCGAGGCGCATGGCGTCCCGGACGGCGGGGTCGAGCGCGCCGCGGGTGTGCCGGTCGATGAGGCCGTCCAGGGTGCCGAGCGCACGCAACGTGCCGTAGCCGAGTTCGGTCGCGAAGGCGCGGTCGCGCGCGTCGAGCTTGTGCTCGTCGAACAGCTGGGGCAGCCGGAGGTTGGCGTAGCTGCCGTGCTCGTCGACGTCGCGGAGCAGCTCCCACGCGACCTCGCGAGCCGCATCGGGACGGCGGGCGGGCTGCTGCTTCGAGCCGGGGCTCACGCGCCCAGCCGATCGGCGTCGGTCGGACGCACGCCACGGGCCCACGCGTCGGCAGCCGTGCGGGGCTTCCCTTCGGCCTGCACCTCGCCGAGCACGACTGGCGTGGTGCCCGTCCCGACGACGACGGCCGCCTTGCCCACCGACAGCTCTCCGGGTGCCAGGGCGGGGACGTCCGCGTCGGCGGGCTGCACCGGGCCGAGCTTCAGGCGCTTGCCGCGGAAGGTCGTCCAGGCACCGGGCGCGGGGGTGGCGCCGCGGATCAGCCTGTCGACGGCCTGGGCCGGCTTCGCCCAGTCGACCTCGACGTCGGCGACCTCGACCTTGGGGGCGAAGCTGACGCCGTCGGCGGGCTGCGGGCGGGCTTCGAGCCGACCGTCCTCGATGCCGTCGAGGGTCGCGACGAGCAGTGCCGCGCCCGAGCGCGCCAGCCGGTCGAGGAGCTCGCCGGAGGTGTCGGTCGGGTGGACGGTCTCGGTGACGACGCCGAACACCGGGCCGGTGTCCATGCCCGCCTCCAAGCGGAACGTGCTGGCTCCGGTGACTTCGTCGCCGGCCATGACTGCGTGCTGTACGGGCGCCGCGCCGCGCCAGGCCGGCAGCAGCGAGAAGTGGAGGTTGACCCAGCCGTGGGTCGGGATGTCGAGGGCCGCCTGCGGCAGCAGCGCGCCGTAGGCCACGACGGGGCAGCAGTCGGGCGCGAGCGCGCGGAGCCGGTCCAGGAACTCCGGCTCACGCGGCCTGCTGGGCTGCAGCACCTCGACGCCGGCTGCCGCCGCGAGCTGCTTCACCGGCGATTCTGTGATCCGGCGGCCACGGCCGGCCGCCGCGTCGGGTCGCGTGACGACGGCGACGACCTCGTGCCTGGGCGAATCGAGCAGGGCGCGGAGCGAGGGGACGGCCGGTTCGGGCGTGCCGGCGAAGACGAGACGCATGGAGGGCAGCGCCCTAGAGGGCGCGTCCGCCGAACAGCGGGTGCGGGCTCTCCCGGATGACCGGCGTGGCGGTGGCGGGGCCCGATTCGCCCGTCTTGAGGGGGTCGTTCCACTCCGCCTCGCGAATGGCCTTCATCGCGGCCTTGCGCGTCTGGGCGTCGAGCCGGTCGACGAACAGGATGCCGTCGAGGTGGTCGGTCTCGTGCTGCAGGGCGCGGGAGAGGTAGCCGGAGCCCTCGATGGTCACGAGGTCGCCGTACATGTTCTGGCCGGCGGCGACGACGTGCTCGGGACGCTTCAGCTCGAAGGCGAGGTCGGGGATGGAGAGGCACCCCTCGTCGCCGTCCATCATCTCCTCGCTGAACGGACCGAGCACCGGGTTGATGAGGTGGCCGATCTCGTCGTCCACGTCGTAGGTGAACACGCGCAGCGAGACGCCGATCTGCGGGGCGGCGAGCCCGGAGCCCGGGGCGTCCCGCATGGTGTCGGTGAGGTCCTTGACCAGCCTCCGGAGCTCCTTGTCGAAGGTCGTCACCGGAAGGGCCTTGGTACGCAGCACGGGGTCGCCGAAGAGGCGGATATTGCGGACGCTCACGGGAGCGAGTCTACGGAGGCGGGCAAACGCGATGATCTTGGGCGCGGGAGGTCTACCCGCCCCATCTGTCAGGACGACTTGACACGCACCGGCTCGTCAGGTCATCCTGACGGCATGACCTCGCAGCAACCCGCCGGCGGATCGCTGGAGGATCCCACGGTCGGGCTCCGGGCCGTCGTGGCCCTGCGGCGCCTGGCCGACCGCGTCGAGGCCACGCACGTCGCGGCTGCGCGGGAACGCGGCTGGTCCTGGCAGCAGATCGGCGACGCCCTCGGGGTGACCCGGCAGTCGGTCCACGAGAAGTACGGACGGTGACCTGATGTTCGAACACTTCGCGGCCTCCACCCGGGCAGCGGTGGGGGCGGCCCAAGCGGACGCACGACGGCAGGGTGCGCGGACCATCGGTACCGAACACCTGCTGCTCGGGCTGCTGCACGAGGACGACGGCCGGCTGGCGGCCGCGCTCGGGCTGGACGAGGCCACGTGCCGTGCCGGCCTCGACAGCATGGACGACGAGGCGCTCGCCGCCGTCGGTGTCGACGTCCGCATCTTCGGTGACCTCGCCTCCCCTGAACCCACCGGCCACCTCGCGCTCACCGCCGCGAGCAAGACCGTGCTCAACCGGACGTTGGACCAGACCCGGCGGGCGAAGCAGCGCACCATGCAGCCGGAACATCTCCTGCTCGCGTTGCTGGACCGCGAGCCGCCTGACCCGGTCGCCATCCTGCTGGAGCGGATGTCGGTCGACCGGGCCGCCGTCCGCTTGCGGCTCCGTACCGCGGCCTGACGTCGACCGCCGAACCGAGCCCACCACCTAACCGATCTGCGCCGGGTCGAGCCGGACCCGGACCGGCGCCTCCCCCTTCCTGGGTCGTCGGGCGCGCTGCACAGCGGCGACCGCGGCGGCCAGGGCCGGGCCGTTGCGGCGCGGCACCCGCAGCAACAGCCGCTCGTTGTCGTCGTCGAGCGGCATCGGTCCGAGCACGTCGGCGAGCCCGTCGAGAGCTGGGTGGGCGAGGACTTCGTCGACGAGTGCGCTCGCGGCCTCACTCGCACCCTCCACGGCCGCCATGCGGACGGCGGGCGGGAAGCCGAGGGCCGCGCGGCTCCGGGCCTCGGTCTCGGCGAACCAGCGGGGATCCCACCGGACCAGCGCTTGCACGGCCGGCACCCCGGGTTCCGCGCCGACGAGCACGACCTGCCCGCCGTCAACGGCGGAGCGTGCGAGTGCGGAGGCGTTGCACCAGCGCCGCAGCGCCTCCTCCGCCGCACGGAGGTCCGGTCGGCCCAGCAACGACCAGGCGTCCAGCAGCAGCACGGTGCCGTACCCCTCGTCGGCCACCGGCTCGGCTCCCGGCGTCGCCACGACGAGCGCCGCTGCCTCGGGCACCGACTCCCGCATCGCGTCCCCGGCCGAGGTGAGCACCGGTACGTCCGGGAACGCACGAGCGAGTTCCTCCGCGGTCCGCCGCTCCCCCACGGCGACCGACCGCAACCGGGTGCCGGAGCAGTGCGCACACGCCCAGGGCTCGGCGGTGCGGCCGCACCAGCCACAGGTCGGCCCCCGGCCGGCGGCTGCCCGCAGCAGGGGCCCTTCGCAGTGCCGGCAGCGAGCGGGACTGCGGCAGTCGGCGCAGGAGAAGCCCAGCTGGTAGCCCCGACGCGGCACGTGGAGCAGCGCCGGGCGACCGGCCGCGAGCGCGGCGCGGAGGGCGTCGAAAGCGAGGTCGGGCAGTCGGGCGGTCCGGGCGGCGGGGTCGCGGCCGAGCGCGAAGTCCGAGCCGGCGACCTCGACCCGGGGGGCGGTCGCGTGGACCGTCCCCCGCGTCGCGGCCAGCGACCGCGCCCAGCCCCGCTCGACGAACGCCTGCGCGTCCACGCTCGGCGCGAACCCGCCGAGCAGGGCTGCGGCGTTGCTCTGGTGCGCCCGCTGCACCAGGACGTCACGGGCGTGCGGATAGGGCGCGCGCGGCTCGGCGTGCAGGTCGTCGCCGTCGTCCCAGATGACCACCAACCCGAGGTCCGCCACGGGCGCGAACGCGGCAGCGCGGGTACCGACGACGGCCCGGACGGCGCCACGGGAGACGGCGAGGAAGCGGCGGTACCGTTCGGCCGGCCCGAGGTCGGCGGTCAGGACGACGAACACGTCGTCGCCGAGAGCCTCGCGCAGCACGGCTGCGAGCCGGTCCGCGTCCCGGGCGTCAGGGACGACGACCAGTGCTCCGCGGCCACCGGCAAGGGTGGCCTGGACGGCGAGCGCGATCTCGCGCGCCCAGGTCGGCCCCGGCAGCACGGACCAGACGGCACGGGGCGAGCGGCCGGCGGTCAGCGCCTCGAGGAAGCTCGGGCCGTCCGGATAGCGGGACCAGGTGGCGGGGTCGGGCGCGCCGGGCGTGGCCGCCGCTTCCCGGGGGGTCTGCTTCTCGGCGCGGGCGTGCCGCGGCGGCACCGCGAGGCGCAGCACGTCGGACAGCGTCCCGGCCCCCCGGTCGGCGACCTGCCGCGCGAGGGCGGCGACGTCGGGACTGAGCACGGGCTCCGCACTGACGACCTTGGCGAGTGGAGCGAGCTCGCCCTGGTGCTCGCTCGCCTCACCGCGCTGGATGAGGTAGCCGTCGGTGAGTCGGTTGGCGAACCGCACCTTCACCCGCACCCCGGGCTGCGCCTCCTCGTCGAGCTCTGCCGGGACGAGGTAGTCGAAGAGCCGGTCGAGGTGTGGCAGCGGGGTATCCACCGCGACGCGGGCGACGGGAAGCTCGACGGGAGCCGGCGGCTCCTGCTCGGGCTCCTCGGTCATGGAACGGGTCTATCAGTCAGGTCCGACGGCACGGGACTCCGCCCGGCCCGATTGTGGACGGGCCTGGCGGGTGCCGGAGCGGCTAGACCGCGTGCTGCTGCTGCAGCTTGGCGAGGGTCGACTCGATGCCGCGGGCGTTCTGCTGCGGCATTCCGAACAACTCGAGGCCCTTGGCCTGGACGCCGTTGACCGTGCTGTAGTCGAAGGTCTCGGTGACGCGCGTCGTGCCGTTCGCCTGCGGTGCGAGCTCCCAGCGCCAACGGTGGCCCAGCGGGTGCTGCCACTCGATCAGTCGGTCGGGAACGAATTCCGTGACGCGGCTGGTGATCCGGTAGGGCACGCCGTACTGCTTCATGTTGACGGAGAACCTCGCGCCCCGCGACAGCTGCTCCGGTCCCTTGACGGTGTTCTTCACCGTGCCGGATCCGTCGAGCTCGCCATGCCGCTTCGGGTCGGAGAGAACGGCGAACAGCTCACCGGCCGACGCGGCCACCTCGGCCGTGCGACTGATCTTGCGGGGACCTGCCTCGATCGGTGTCACAACCATGGTCGATTGCTACCCGGCGCCGCCGATCCCACCCGGACCGGACCTCCGATCAGGCGCCGAGGTCGATCTCCGGGTAGAGCGGGTGCGCCTCGACGAGGTCGGCCGCCCGACCGCGGACGCGCTCGGCCGTCGTGGCGTCGAGCGTGTACTTCGCCTTGCTGCTGCCCGGCTGGGTCGAGCGCAGGACGTCGTCCATCATCGACGCGACCTCGCGCAGGTCGTCCTCGCCGAAGCCGCGGGTGGTCAGCGCCGGGGTGCCGAGACGGATGCCCGAGGTGTACCAGGGACCGTTCGGGTCGGACGGGACGGCGTTGCGGTTCGTGACGAGGCCGGCCTCGAGCAGCGCCGACTCGGCCTGCCGGCCGGTGAGGCCGTAGCCGGTGACGTCGAGCAGCACCAGGTGGTTGTCGGTGCCGCCGGTGACGAGCTTCGCGCCCCGGCTCGACAGGCCGTCGGCGAGCGCGCGGGCGTTGTCGACGACACGCTGGCTGTAGTCGCGGAAGTCCTGCGTCCGGGCCTCGGCGAACGCGACGGCCTTGGCCGCCATGACGTGCGGCAGCGGCCCGCCGAGCACGAGCGGGCAGCCGCGGTCGACCTGCTCGGCGAAAGCGTCGGTGGCCAGCACCATGCCGCCGCGCGGGCCGCGCAGCGACTTGTGCGTCGTGGTGGTGACGATGTCGGCGAACGGCACCGGGTTCTCGTCGCCGGTGAAGACGCCGCCGGCGACCAGCCCGGCGAAGTGAGCCATGTCGACCATGAGCGTCGCGCCGACCTCGTCGGCGATCTCGCGCATCTTGGCGAAGTCCACGCGGCGGGGATAGGCGGAATAGCCGGCGACGAGGATCAGCGGGCGGAACTCACGCGCCTGGGCGGCGAGGGCGTCGTAGTCGAGCAGGCCGGTCGAGGCGCTGGTGCCGTAGCTCTGCTGCTGGAACATCTTGCCGCTGATGTTCGGACGGAAGCCGTGGGTCAGATGGCCTCCGGCGTCGAGCGACATGCCCAGCAGGCGCTGGTCCCCGAACGCGCGCCGCAGCCGCTCCCACGCGGCGTCGTCGAGGTCGTTGACCGAGCGGACACCGGCCTCGGCCAGTGTCGGAGCCTCGATCCGCGCCGACAGGATGGCCCAGAAGGCGACCAGGTTGGCGTCGATGCCGGAGTGCGGCTGCACGTAGGCGTGCTGGGCGCCGAACAGCTCCTCGGCGTGCTCGGCGGCGATGGCCTCGACGGTGTCGACGTTGCGGCAACCGGCGTAGAAACGCCGACCGATCGTGCCCTCGGCGTACTTGTCGGACAGCCAGCTGCCCATGGCCAGCAGGACCGCCGGCGACGCGTAGTTCTCGCTGGCGATGAGCTTCAGCGAGTCACGCTGGTCGGTGAGCTCGGCCTCCATTGCCGCGGCGATGCGCGGCTCGATGGTGGCGACGGTGTCGAGCGCCGACCGGAAGGCGGTGCTGGCGGTCGCATCGTGCTGCGTGCGGGCGGAAGTGGTGGTCATGACGTGCGGCTCCTCGGATCGCAGGGAGCCCAGGCGCACGGCAGGCTGTCGGCCCGACGACGCCGGACCCCAGGACCGCTCCCCGGTGGTGATCCACCTTGCGCGCCAGTCACGGCCCGGCCACAGTCTAGGCCAGGAAGCGGCCACGTCGGAGGGGGGCCACCCCGATCGGGGACGTCAGTTGGCGGGCGCGGTGAGCTCGAGGGCGACGCCGTCGGGGTCGCGGAACTCCAGGATCCACATCATGCCGAGGTCCTTCGGGTCCTCGTGCGCGACGCCCAGCTCGTCGAGCGCGGCAACGGCACTGTCGAGGTCCGCCCGCTGCGGCAGCCGGAACGACAGGTGGTCGAGGCCGACGCGGTCCTCGTCGAAGTTGTCGTGGCCAGGAGCAACCGGCCGCAGGCCGAGCAGGTTGCCGTCGCCGAAGCTGTAGATGACGCCGCCGAACAGGAATCCGAGCGCGTCCTTGGTGGCCTGGTCCGCGTCCGCGGGCGGCGCCTCGTAGGCCACGTCGAACCCGAAGACGCGGTCGTAGAACGCACGCGACCGGGCGATGTCGGTGACGGTCAGGCGGATGTGGCTGTAGGCCACGGGTGCGGGGATCGGCACGGATCTCTCCAACGGGTCAGGGAGCGCCATCACACCACGGCCGGTGCTCCTGGCCCGCGGGGTGCCGGCACACGCCCGGTGGTAGGAAGCGGCATGTCCTACTCGAGCATCGCCTACGAGGTCACCGGCCGCGTGGCCACGCTGACCCTGAACCGGCCGGAACGGCTCAACGCCATCGACGACGCCATGCCGGGCGAGATCCGCGCCGCTGCGGAGGCCGCGGACCGCGACGACAGGGTGCACGTCCTCGTCGTCACCGGTGCCGGTCGGAGCTTCTGCGCCGGCTACGACCTCGGCGCCTACGCCGAAGGGTCCAGCGCGGGCATCCAGGAGGAGATGCCGTGGGACCCGATCACCGACTACCGGTTCATGAAGCGCAACACCGACGACTTCATGGCGCTGTGGCGGTGCAGCAAACCCACGGTGGCCAAGGTCCGCGGCCATGCCGTGGCCGGCGGCAGCGACATCGCCCTGTGCACGGATCTGCTCGTCATGGCCGACGACGCCCGCATCGGCTATCCCCCGGCCCGGGTGTGGGGTTGCCCGACCACGGCGATGTGGGTCTACCGGCTCGGTCCTGAGCGCGCCAAGCGGATGCTGCTGACCGGCGACACCATCGACGGTCGCACCGCGGCGGATTGGGGTCTCGCCTCGATGGCTGTCCCCGCCGACACGCTGGACGGCGAGGTGGCAGCCCTGGTCGACCGCATCGCTGCGGTTCCGCGCAATCAGCTCGCAATGCAGAAGCTCGTGGCCAACGGGGCCGTCGAGGCGATGGGCCTCGCGGCCGCGCAGACCCTGTCCACCGTCTTCGACGGCATCACCCGGCATTCGCCGGAGGGGTTCTGGTTCAAGCGGCAGTCGGAGACCGCAGGCTGGCACGACGCCGTCGCGTGGCGCGACTCCGGCCGGCCCATGCCGGACGGCGACGAGGCCCGGGAAGCCGTCCGGGCCATGTCGGCAGCCGGCGACGCCGGGACCGCACGCGGTGACCGATGAACGAGCCGCTCGCGGTGTCGCTGTGGCCTGCCGACACCTCGGTGGAGCTCGTGGACCTGACGGTCGGGCAGCTCCTTCGGGAAGCCGCGGCCGAGGCGCCCGACCGGGTGGCGTTGGTCGCCGGGGCGCCCGACGCCGACGCCCGTCGCCGCTGGACCTACGCGGAGCTGCTCGCCGACAGCGAGCGGATCGCCGGCGGGCTGCTGGAACGGTTCGAACCCGGCGACCGGCTCGCGGTCTGGGCCCCCAACGAGCCCGAGTGGGTGTTGCTGGAGTTCGCGGCCGCCCTGGCCGGGCTGGTGCTCGTCACCGTGAACCCGGCGCTGCGAGCGGCGGAGGCGGAGCACGTGCTGCGGCAGTCGCGGGCGAACGGCGTCGTGTTCGTCGAGAGCTACCGCGCCAACCCTGTGGGCCGCCTCGTCGCGGACCTCGCTCCCGAGCTGCCGTCGCTGCGCGAGCGCATCCCGCTCGCCGAGATCGGCGGCCTACCGCCGAGCGGGCGACCCCTGCCGCTGGTCGCCCCCGGTGACCCGGCGCAGATCCAGTACACCTCCGGCACCACCGGCCGCCCGAAGGGTGCGCTGCTGCACCACCACGGCATCGTCAACAACGCGCGGCTGTACGTGCAGCGCACCGAGCTGCCGGCCGGTGCCGCGCTGCTCAACCCGATGCCGCTGTTCCACACCGCGGGCTGCGTGATGGCGACGCTCGGCAGCGTGTGGCTGCGCGGCACTCACCTGCTGGTACCGGCCTTCGACCCCGCACTGGTCCTCGAGTTGATCGAGACCGAGCGATGTGCCTCGCTGGGCGCGGTCCCGACGATGCTCGTCGCCCTGCTCGAGCAACCTGACCTGCATCGCCGCGACCTCTCGAGCCTCACCGTCGCGGTCAGCGGCGGCAGTCCTGTGCCGCCGGAACTCGTCCGCCGCGTCGAGCGTGAGATCGGCTGCGCGTTGACCATGGTCCTGGGCCAGACCGAACTCGCCCCCGTCATCACCCAGACCCGGCCCGGCGACTCACTCGAGGACAAGGCCGGCACCGTCGGGCAGCCGCTCCCACAGGTCGACATCGCGATCGCCGACCCGATGACCGGTGCACCGGTGGGCATCGGCGAGCAGGGCGAGATCCGGGCCCGCGGCTACCAGGCGATGCTCGGCTACTTCGAGGACGACGCCGCGACGGCCGCGACGATCGACGCCGAGGGCTGGGTGCACACCGGCGACCTCGGCACCATGGACGCCCGCGGCTACGTGCAGGTCACCGGCCGCCTCACAGACATGATCATCCGCGGCGGGGAGAACGTGTACCCGCGGGAGATCGAGGAGATCCTGTTCGGCCACCCCGCGGTCGCCGAGGCGGCCGTGTTCGGGCGCCCGGACGAGCGTTGGGGCGAGTCGGTCGCGGCAGCGGTCCGGCTGCTGCCCGACGCGTCGCCGCCGACCCCGGCCGCGCTCGAGGCCTACGCCCGGGAGCGACTCGCGCCGCACAAGGTCCCCCGCACCTGGTACGTCGTCCCGGCGCTGCCGCTCACCGGGTCGGGCAAGGTGCAGAAGTACGTCCTCCGCGACGAGGCGGACAGCGGAAGACTGCCCCGCCTGCCCTGACCCCGCCTGCCCTGGCCCCGCCTGCCTGCCCCTGCCACTCGGTGTCCGGACGGAGAACGACGAAGCCGCCGCCCGGAAGAAATCCGGACGGCGGCTTCGCCTGCAGCGATGTCAGGCGATGTCAGCCCTGGACGGCCTTCTGCAGCGCCTCGGCGCGGGTGGTGGCCTCCCACGTGAAGTCCATCTCCGGGCGACCGAAGTGGCCGTAAGCCGCGGTCTGCGCGTAGATCGGACGCAGCAGGTCGAGGTCGCGCACGATCGCGGCCGGACGGAGGTCGAACACCGAGAGCACGGCGTCCTGGATCTGCGAGTCCGGGACCTTGCCGGTGCCGAAGGTCTCGACGAACAGACCGACCGGATGCGCCTTGCCGATGGCGTAGGCGACCTGGACCTCGCAGCGGGTCGCGAGACCCGAGGCGACGACGTTCTTGGCGACCCAGCGCATCGCGTACGCGGCGGAGCGGTCGACCTTGGACGGGTCCTTGCCGCTGAACGCACCGCCACCGTGGCGGGCCATGCCGCCGTAGGTGTCGACGATGATCTTCCGGCCGGTGAGGCCGGCGTCGCCCATGGGGCCACCGATCTCGAAGCGACCGGTCGGGTTCACCAGCAGCCGGTAGCCGTTGGTCTCGAGGCCGAGCTTCGCGATCTCGGGCTCCACGACGTGCTCGCGGACGTCCGGGGTGAGCAGCGTGTCGATGTCGATGTCGGCAGCGTGCTGGCTCGAGACGACGACCGTGTCGAGCCGGACGGGCTTGTTGCCGTCGTACTCGATGGTGACCTGCGTCTTGCCGTCGGGGCGGAGGTACCCGACGACGCCGTCCTTCCGGACCTTCGACAGGCCGTAGGCGAGCCGGTGGGCGAGCGCGATCGGGAGCGGCATGAGCTCCGGCGTCTCGTCGCAGGCGAACCCGAACATCAGGCCCTGGTCGCCGGCGCCCTGCTTGTCGAGCTCGTCCTCGCTGGACTCGGTACGCGACTCGAAGCCGTTGTCGACGCCCTGCGCGATGTCGGCCGACTGGGCGCCGATGGAGACGCTGACGCCGCACGAAGCGCCGTCGAAGCCCTTCTTCGACGAGTCGTAGCCGATGCCGAGCACGGTGCGGCGGACGATGTCGGCCACCTCGACGTAGGTGCTCGTGGTGACCTCGCCGGCGACGTGCACCTGGCCGGTCGTCAGCATCGTCTCGACGGCGACCCGGCTGCGCGGGTCGTCCTTGATCATGGCGTCGAGGATGCTGTCGCTGATCTGGTCAGCGATCTTGTCGGGGTGACCCTCGGTAACGGACTCGGAAGTGAAAAGGCGGCTGGCCACAGTGCTCCTGGCGGTCGCGAACTAAGACGGAATTCGGGCCAGTGTATCGAGATGCCTCTCCGACGGTCCGCCCGGGTGTCGGCGACGGACCCTCCGGGCCGTCGAGGAACCCGCCGTGAAGCCTCGGCAGGCGACGTCAGCGAAGGGGTAGGAGCGGGACCGCGAGATCCCAGATGCGGTGCGCGAGCAGGTCTTTCGTCGTCGCGGGCACCTCGGTCGCGCCCCCGTCGGCTGCGAGCACCACCGCGGCGTTGTGGCTGACTTCGAAGCCGGCGGATTCCCCGACCTCGTTGACGACGAGCAAGTCGGCGCCTTTGGCCGCGAGCTTCTCGCGACCGAGTTCGAGAACTGTCCGTTCGGCATTGCCGGTCTCGGCCGCGAATCCGATCAACACCTGGGGTGCGCGGCCCGAACGTCGTTCCGGGTCACAGAGTTCCGCCAGGATGTCCGGGTTCCGCTCGAGCGCGATCGGCTGCGGCTCCCCGTCCCGCTTCTTGATCTTGTATTGCTGCTGCGCGCCGGGACGGAAATCCGCAACCGCCGCGGCCATGACGACGGCGTCGGCGGACTCGGCCGCCGCGAAGACCGCCTGGTGCATCTGCGCCGCGGTGCCGACGCGGACGATCTCGACGCCCGCCGGGTCCGGCAGGGCGACGTTGGCGCTGACCAGCACGACCTCGGCACCGCGCGCGACCGCGGCCCGCGCGACGGCGTAGCCCTGCCGGCCGCTCGAGCGGTTGCCGAGGAACCGGACCGGGTCGAGCGGCTCGCGGGTACCACCGGCGCTGACGACGACACGTCGTCCGGCGAGGTCGGTGTCGGTCCGCCCCCGGCCGAGCACGGAGCGCGCGACCAGCGCGATCTCGTCGGGGTCCGGGAGGCGACCCTTGCCGGTGTCCGCGCCGGTCAGCCGGCCCACGGCGGGTTCGATGACGACGTTGCCCCGCTCGCGGAGGGTGCCGACGTTGGCGACCGTCGCGGGGTGGTCCCACATCTCGGTGTGCATGGCCGGCGCGAACACCACCGGACATCGCGCCGTCAGCAGCGTGGAGGTCAGCAGGTCGTCGGCTCGACCGGTCGCAGCGCGGGCGAGAAGGTCGGCGGTGGCCGGGACGACGAGGACCAGGTCCGCCTCGCGTCCGAGACGGACATGTGGCACCTCCTCGACGCCGGACCAGACGTCGGTGACCGCGGGTTCGCCCGACAGCGCCGCCCAGGTCGCCTGACCGACGAAGTGCAGGGCAGCTTCGGTCGGGACCACGCGGACACGGTGGCCGCTCTCGGTCAGGTGCCGCAGGACCTCGGCGGCCTTGTACGCGGCGATCCCACCGGCGACACCGAGAACGACGAACGGCTTCCGCTCGGCACCCTCGGACTCATCCGGAGGAGGCGTCACGGGCAGAGCGGCGTCGGACGAGGCGTTGCGGTCGGAACAGCCGTCAGTCGCCGGCCGGCGGCTCGGTGACCTGCTCCGCCGTCAACATCCCCGAGTTGATCTCGCGCAGGGCGATGCTGAGCGGCTTCTCCTGCGGGTTCGTGGTCTCGACCAGCGGACCGACGTACTCGAGCAGGCCCTCACCGAGCTGGCTGTAGTAGGCGTTGATCTGACGCGCGCGCTTGGCCGCGAAGATGACGAGCTTGTACTTGGCGTCGGCGACGTCGAGGAGCTCATCGATCGGAGGGTTGGTGATGCCGATCGGTGCGGCCGGGGTGCTACCCACGATTGGTCCTCCGAGTGGTGATCCGCACGGCGACGAGGCGCGCGCACGGGCAGTTCCAACTGGTCGAACGTCCAGCTAGTCAAACATCAAAGCTACCAGCCGGTCGGCGGCGGCCTCGATCTCGTCGTTGATCACGACGGCGTCGAACTCGCCCTCGGCGGCCAGCTCGGCCCGGGCGACCTCCAGCCGCTGCCGGATGACCTCGGCCGACTCCGTCCCCCGGAGATCGAGGCGGCGTTCGAGCTCCTGCCAACTGGGCGGAGCGAGGAAGACGAGGCGCGAGGAGGGGAGGCTCTCGCGCACCTGGCGAGCGCCCTGCAGCTCGATCTCGAGCAGAGCCCGGACGCCTGCCTCGAGGTGCTCCTCCACGGCCTGCCGTGGGGTGCCGTACCAGTTGCCGGCGTACGACGCACTCTCGAGCAGCTCCCCGGCGTCGCGCATCCGCTCGAACTCGGCGACGTCGACGAAGTAGTAGTCGGCGCCATCGCGTTCACCGGGACGAGGCGAGCGGGTCGTCGCGCTGACGGAGATCCAGATGTCGGGATGCCGGTGGCGTACCGCCCGGACGACGCTGCCCTTACCGACCCCGGAGGGTCCGGACAGCACCGTCAGACGGGACGCCACCGGCTTCGACGTCTCCGACGTCAGGCGTTGTTCGCGGCGCTGAACTCGGCCACGAGGGCCGCGCGCTGCTTGGCACCGAGGCCACGGACACGGCGCGTCGGGCTGATCTCCAGACGCTCCATGATCTTGGTTGCCCGGACCTTGCCGACCCCCGGAAGGGACTCGAGGACGGCGGAGACCTTCATCTTGCCGATGATCTCGTCGTTCTCGGCGTCGGCGAGAACCGACTCGAGGCTGGCACCGGAGTGCTTCAGCCGGTCCTTGACCTCGGCACGCTGCTTGCGTGCGACGGCTGCCTTCTCGAGTGCGGCTGCGCGCTGCTCGGGAGTCAGTGACGGCAGGGCCACGCGGACATCGCCTCCTTGTTTTGGGGACAGCCGTGTTCTGGCGGTACGAACTCAATCCCGGTTTCGGTCTCGCTGCCCCCGCAGGCTGCGGGAACAGCGCCGGGTCGTACCCCGGCTGCGGATACTTCCTACACCCCCCGGCTACCGAAATGCGCCATCGCACGGCCTGAACCCCCGGCGCGCCGAAAAATCGCTGAGCAGCAACGACGCCTCACGGCAACAGATCGTCACGGTCTGTGATCGACAGCCGGTTCTCCGGGATCTGTGTGTGACGACGGTTTACGCTTCGTCCGTTCTGTCCGGACCCGTACCACCGCAACGGAGACCCTTCGTGGCCGACGACGACGACCCCAACGCCACCCGCATCTCGTCGACGGGTTCCGGTGGAACGCCCAATCCGTGGGAGAAGCCGGCGCAGGGCCAGCAGGAACACGGCCAGCCATACGGCCAGCCGGGATATGGGCCGCAATACGGCCAGGCCCAGTACGGCCAGCAGAGCCAGCAGAGCCAGCAGAGCCAGCAACAGGGCTACGGGCAACCGGACTACTACGGCCAGCAGAACTACGGGCAGCAGCAGAACTACGGGCAACAACAGAACTACGGGCAACAACAGAACTACGGGCAACCGGACTACGGCCAGCAGGGCTACGGGCAACAGGGCTACGGGCAGCAGCATTCGTACGGCTACGGGCAGCCGGGCTACGCGCAGCCGGCGTTCGGCTCTCCCCCGGGTGCAGCCGGGCGGCCGGGGTCGGTGACCGCTGCCGCGGTCCTCCACTTCGTCTACGCCGGCTTCGCGGGTCTCGCGGCTGTCGCCTTCCTCGTCCTCGGCATCGTGGGCGGCAGCGCCCTGTCCGACGCTTTCGACAACAACGGCTCCGGTAGCGCCCTCGCCGTCCTGGGCATCGTTCTCGCGCTGGTCTTCGCTGCCCTCAGCGCCCTGTTCGTCTTCGTCGGGATCCACCTGCTGCGTGGGAGGAACTGGGCACGCATCGTGGCCCTGGTCCTGGCCGGGCTGGCCGTCCTCGGTGCCATCAGCAACGCCGTCCAGGGATCCGCGGGTTCCGGCGTACTCGGCCTGGTCCTGGGGGTCGCGGTGATCCTCTGCTTGACCCTGGGAGCTGCTCCTGCCTTCTTTCGGCACTCCGGCGGGCAGGGCGCCCAGGGCCAGCAGTACGACTACGGCCAGCAGCCGGGTCACGGCCAGCAGTACGACTACGGCCAGCAGCCGGGTTACGGCCAGCAGTACGACTACGGCCAGCAGCCGGGTTACGGCCAGCAGGGCGGCTACGGCCCAGGCCACTACTGATCCGTCCGCAAGACCGGATCGGTCGGTTCTCCCGTTCGTCGGTCAGGGCGCGCCGGAGCGTTCTAGTCTCCTGCCGACAGTGGGAGCCGACCGCAGCTGGAGCAGCGCATGTCCGAGTACGACGACCCGCAGGCGACGAGGATCAGCCAGACCCAGGCGCCCGCATGGGGCCAGCAGAGTGGAAGCGTGCCGCCGCAGCCGCAGCCGCAGAGCTACGGGCAGCAGCCGGGTTACGGCCAGCAGCCGCAGCAGGGCTACGGCCAGCAGCCCCAGCAGCCCCAGCAGCCGCAGCAGGGCTACGGCCAGCAGTACGGCCAGCAGCCGCAGCAGGGCTACGGCCAGCAACCGGCCTACGGGCAGCCCCAGAACGGTCAGCAGGGGTACGGCTCCCTGGTCCCCAACGGTCCGGCGGGGAGCGGGTACTACGCGGTCCAGACGCAGCAGGGCGTCGTGCAGGTACCGCTCAGCAGTCCCGGTAAGCGTTTCGGCGCCGCGCTCCTCGAGTTCGTGCTGGCGATCGTCACCCTCGGCATCGGCTACCTGATCTGGACGCTCATCATCTGGAGCAAGGGCCAGTCGCCGGGCAAGCAGGTGTTGAAGATGAAGGTCGTCGACACCAGCAACCACCAGGTGGCCAGCTGGGGGAAGATGTTCCTCCGCGAATTCGTCATCCGCGGCATCGTGATCGGCTTCATCTCCGGCATCACGCTCTACATCGGGTACATCGTTGCGGCCTGCATGATCTTCAACCGCGAGCGCGACCACCAGACCGGGTGGGACCGGATCGCGGGCACCGTGGTCGTCGATGCCGAGCAGCTCCCCGTCTGATCCCACGGAACGCCTGACCGGCCGGGCCCGCGGTCAGCGCCCCGGCCCACAGCTCAGCGCAGGGTCGCGGCGATGGCGGCGGCTGCGGCAGCCGGGTCGTCGGCAGCGGTGATCGGCCGGCCGATGACGAGCAGGTCGGCTCCGTCGGCGAGGGCCTGCTCCGGGGTCGCGACGCGGGACTGGTCCTGCGTCGCGGCACCCGCGGGTCGGACGCCGGGCGTGATGAGGGTGGTGCCGGGCCCGACCTCGGCGCGGACGGCCGCGACCTCCCGGGGGCTGCAGACCAGGGCGCTCGCCCCGGCTTCCACCGACAGCGCGGCGAGCCGGCGGACGGCGTCCAACGACGGGCCCGCCATCCCGATGGCGTCGAGATCATCGTCGGCCATCGACGTCAGTACGGTGACCGCGGTGATCGCGACGTCAGGCGCGGCCTCGACGGCGGCGCGGATCATCGCCGAGCCCCCCGAGGCGTGGACCGTCAGGTAGGCCGGCCGGAGCCGCGCTGCCGCGCGGGCGGCACCGGCCACCGTGTTCGGGATGTCGTGCAGCTTGAGGTCGAGGAAGAGCGCGGCGTCGCCACTGTCAGCGACGGCAGCAACTCCGGCGGGGCCGTACCGGCAGAACAGCTCGAGGCCGACCTTGACCACGGCGACGTGCGGGCCGACGCTGCGGGCCCAGCCGATGGCGGTGACGTCGTCCGGCGCGTCGAGGGCGACGGCGATCGGCGGACGCGTCGCATCGTGGCGGGACGTCATGCGGGGCCTCCCGGGGGGTCGGGGCTCTCACTGATGGCTGCAGCCGCCGGCCGGTGGGCCAGGCCGACGACGTCACGGACCGACGTCGCGCCCCGAGCCGCCAGCGCCTCGCGCAACTCGTCGAGCACGCGCACCGGCGCCCCCGGATCTCCGAACACCGCCGTCCCGACCGAGACGGCCGACGCGCCGGCGGCGAGGAACTGCAGCGCGTCGAGGCCGCTGCGGATCCCGCCCATGCCGAGGATCGGCACCTGCGGCATCGCGGCGTGCACCTGCCACACCGCGCGGACGGCGACCGGGCGGATGGCCGGGCCGGAGAGTCCGCCGGTCAGCCCGGCGAGGACCGGACGCAGCGTCTCGGTGTCGATGACCATCCCCAGCAGGGTGTTGATCATCGAGAGGCCGTGTGCGCCGGCCTGCACGACCGCCTCGGCGACCTCGACGATGTCGGTCACGTCCGGGGTGAGCTTGGCGAAGATCGGGGTTCGGGTCTCGCGGCGCACCGCGCGGATGACCTCCGACGCCGCGGTCGGGTTGCAGGCGAAGACCTTCCCGCGGTCCTCGACGTTGGGGCAGCTGATGTTGACCTCGAGCAGCGCGACGCCGCGGGCGCCGCGCAGCTTGCGGGCGAGCGCTGCGTACTCCTCCACCGAGCTCCCCGCGATGGAGACCACGGCCCGCGCGTCGTGCTCGTCGAGCCACGGCAGGTCCTTCGCCAGGAAGGCGTCGATCCCCGGGCCCTGCAGGCCGATCGAGTTGAGCATCCCGGACGGTGTCTCGGCCATCCGCGGGGTGGGACGGCCGGTGCGCGGCTCCCGCATCACCGACTTCGTGACCACTCCCCCGAGGTCGGCGACGTCGAAGAACTGGTTCAGCTCGCGACCGGCGGCGGCGCAGCCGGAGGCGGTGAACACCGGGTTCGGGAACGGCACCCCGGCCAGGGTCACCGACATGTCGACGTCGGCGGCGGCGATGCCGACCGCCGGCGGCCGCGGGGTGGAGGGCATCGTCGTGGTCATCAGACGGCTCCTGCCGGGATCGTGCCGACGTCGTCGAACAGGACGGCGTCGCCGGGGAAGACCGGCCCCTCGACGCACGAGCGGACCATGTGGGGCACGCCGTCGGACCCGCGTACCGGCAGCACGCAGGTCATGCACACACCGATACCGCAGGCCATGGCCTCCTCGACCGCGACATGCGTCGGGATCCCCTGCGCCAGCGCGAGCTTCGACACGGCGGCGAGCATCGGCATCGGGCCGCAGGCGTAGACGACGTCGGCCCGTTCGAGATAGGGACCGAGTGCGTCGGTGACGCGGCCGTGTACACCCATGGAGCCGTCGTCGGTAGCGATGGCGGCGCTGTCGGAGACCCGCTTGGCGTCGAGGGCACCGAACAGCCGGGACTCGGTCGCGGCGCCGAGCACCATGTCGACGCGACAGTCACGCTTGCGCAGCGCCGAGGCCAGGAGGAACAGCGGCGCGGCACCGTAGCCGCCGCCGACGAGGACGCAGCGCGCCGGCTCGACCGGGAGCGGGAACGGGCGACCGAGCGGTCCCACGACGTCGAGCCGGTCACCCGGGCGTCGCTCCGCCAGCCAGCGGGTACCGGCGCCGGCCACGGAGAAGATGACATCGACCGTGCCCCCACCCCCACCGGCACCGGCACCGGCACTTCCGCCACCGCCACCGCCACCGACTGCGTAGACGGAGAACGCCCGACGGAGCAGCAGCCCGCCCTCGCTGCCGCCGACCGCAAAGGCGACGAAGTTGCCGGGACGCACCGCCTCCGCGATCGCCGGCGCGACGACGCGGAGCCGGTGGTACTCGCCGAGCTTCTCGATCTGCAGGACCGAGGCGTTCCGGACCTGGGTCGGCGGCATCAGCGGCCCTCCGTCGAGCCCTTGGCCGCGGCCTGCTGCCGCAGCGCGGCGAGCTCGGCATGCCAGACCTGCAACGGCTTGACGCCGACGTCGCCGCGGATCACCGCCTCGATGCCCTGCACGGCCGCCGAAGCCCCCTGCACGGTCGTCACGCACGGCACCTCGTGGGCGACGCAGGCGCTGCGGATCTCGTAGCCGTCGACCCGGGGGCTGGTGTTGCCGGAGGTGCTGAACGGGGTGTTGATGACGAGGTCGATCTCGCCGGCGAGGATGCGCTCCACGGCGTTGCCGGGAAGGCCCTCGCTGAACTTCGGCAACACGGTGGCGTGCACGCCGTTGCGGTCGAGCATCTCGGCCGTCCCGTCGGTCGCGAGCACCTCGAAGCCGAGGTCGACGAGCCGCTTGACCGGGAACACCATCGCCCGCTTGTCGCGGTTGGCGACGCTGACGAACACCCGGCCCTTGGTCGGCAGCGTGCCGTAGGCCGCGGCCTGGCTCTTGGCGTACGCGACGCCGAAGCCGGCGTCGATGCCCATGACCTCGCCGGTCGACTTCATCTCCGGGCCGAGCACGGTGTCGACGCCCTGGAACCGGTTGAACGGCAGCACGGCCTCCTTGACGGCGACGTGGCTGCGCATCGGCATCGCCGCGCCGTCGCCGGCCGGCAGCAGGCCCTCGGAGCGCAGGTCGGCGATGGAGGTACCCAGCATGACCCGGGCTGCCGCCTTGGCCAGCGCGACGCCGGTCGCCTTCGCCACGAAGGGCACGGTCCGCGACGCGCGGGGGTTGGCCTCGATGACGTACAGCACGTCGCTCTGCAGCGCGAACTGGACGTTCAGCAGGCCGCGGACGCCGACGCCGCGGGCGATGCCCTCGGTCGCGGTGCGGATCCGGGCGATGTCGCTGCGGCCGAGGGTGATCGGCGGCAGGGCGCAGGCGGAGTCGCCGGAGTGGATGCCGGCCTCCTCGATGTGCTCCATCACGCCGGCGAGGTAGAGCTCGGTGCCGTCGTAGAGCGCGTCGACGTCCACCTCGACGGCGTCGTCGAGGAACCGGTCGACGAGGATCGGGTGCTCGGGGCTCGCCTCGGTCGCCCGCTCGACGTACGAGCGGAGCGAACCGTCGTCGTACACGATCTCCATGCCCCGTCCGCCGAGCACGTAGGACGGGCGGACGAGCACCGGGTAGCCGATGTCGGCGGCGATGGCCGAGGCCTCGTCGTCGGTGCGGGCGGTGCCGTGCTTCGGGGAGAGCAGCCCCGCCTCGGTCAGCACGCGTCCGAATTCGCCGCGGTCCTCGGCGAGGTGGATGGCGGCCGGGGTGGTGCCGACGACCGGCACACCGGCCGCCTCCAACCGGGCGGCGAGCCCGAGCGGCGTCTGCCCGCCGAGCTGCACGATGACGCCGGCGAGCGGCCCGGCGGCCTGCTCGGCCGCGACGACCTCGAGGACGTCCTCCACGGTGAGCGGCTCGAAGTAGAGCCGGTCGGAGGTGTCGTAGTCGGTCGAGACCGTCTCGGGGTTGCAGTTGACCATGATCGTCTCGTAGCCCGCGTCGGACAGCGCGAACGCCGCGTGGCAGCAGGCGTAGTCGAACTCGATACCCTGGCCGATGCGGTTCGGCCCGGAGCCCAGGACGATGACCGCCGTCTTCTCCCGTGGGACGACCTCGGTCTCCTCGAGGTAGGTCGAGTAGTGGTACGGGGTGAAGGCGGCGAACTCGGCGGCACAGGTGTCCACGGTCTTGTAGACCGGACGGATCCCCGCCTCCTGGCGCAGGTGCCGGATGCGGTCCTCCCCTGTGCCAGGGACAATCGGGTCCAGCACGCGCGCGAGCTGGAGATCCGAGAAGCCCTGCCGCTTCGCGCGGGCGAGGACGGCGAGCGACTTCGGACTGTCCAGACCCTCGTCGGCGACGACCTGCTCGACCTCCTGACGAAGCTCGATGATGCCGAGCACCTGGTCGACGAACCACGGGTCGATGCCGCTGGCCTCGTGCACCTGCTCGACCGTGTAGCCGGCCCGCAACGCACGCTCGACGTTGTAGAGCCGGCCGTCGTGCGGGATCGCGACCGCTTCGAGCGGGTCGAGGTCGCCGTGGGTCAGCGTCCGGTCCGGCTTGGTCCAGAAGCCGGCGGAGCCCGACTCGAGCGAACGCATCGCCTTCTGCAGCGCCTCGGCGAAGTTGCCGCCGATCGCCATCGCCTCGCCGACGCTCTTCATCGTGGTGGTGAGCCGGGTGTCGGCGCCGGGGAACTTCTCGAACGCGAAGCGCGGCACCTTCACCACGACGTAGTCGAGCGTCGGCTCGAAGGCCGCCGGCGTGACCCGGGTGATGTCGTTGGCGATCTCGTCGAGCGTGTAACCCAGTGCCAGCTTCGCGCTGATCTTCGCGATCGGGAAGCCCGTGGCCTTGGAGGCGAGGGCCGAGGACCGCGAGACGCGGGGGTTCATCTCGATGACGATGAGCCGGCCGGTCGCGGGGTCCACCGCGAACTGGATGTTGCAGCCGCCGGCGTCGACGCCGACCGCCCGGATGATGGCGATGGCGACATCGCGCATCCGCTGGTACTCGCGGTCGGTCAGCGTCATGGCCGGGGCGACGGTGACCGAGTCGCCGGTGTGCACACCCATGGCGTCGACGTTCTCGATCGAGCAGACGACGACGACGTTGTCGACGCGATCGCGCATCAGCTCGAGCTCGTATTCCTTCCAGCCGAGGATCGACTCCTCGAGCAGGACCTGCGAGTACGGGCTCGCGGCCAGGCCACCACCGGCGATGCGGCGCAGGTCCTCGGCGTCGTAGGCGAAGCCGCCGCCGCGCCCGCCGAGCGTGTAGCTGGGCCGGACGACCATCGGGTAACCGAGGTCCTCGGCCGCGGCGAAGCACTCCTCGAGGGTGTTGCAGACCGCCGAGCGGGCCGACTCGGCGCCGAGCTCGTCGGGCAGCGTGTCGACGATCGACTTGAAGACCTCCCGGTCCTCACCCTTCTTGATGGCCTCGATGTCGGCGCCGATGAGCCGCACGCCGTACTTCTCGAGCAGGCCGGCGTCATGCAGTGCCATGGCGGTGTTCAGCGCCGTCTGCCCGCCGAGGGTGGCGAGCAGCGCGTCGGGCCGCTCCTTCTCGATGACCCGACGGACGACGTCGGTGGTGATCGGCTCGACGTAGGTGGCGTCGGCGACCTCCGGGTCCGTCATGATCGTCGCCGGGTTGGAGTTGACGAGGATGACCCGGAGGCCCTCGTCGCGCAGCACCCGGCAGGCCTGGGTGCCGGAGTAGTCGAACTCGCTGGCCTGGCCGATGATGATCGGCCCGGAACCGATGACCAGGACGCTCTGGATGTCGTCGCGGCGGGGCATCAGGCACGACCCTTCATGAGCGCGAGGAACGAGTCGAACAGGCCGTCGGCATCGTGCGGGCCGGGCGCGGCCTCCGGGTGGTACTGCACCGAGAAGGCCGGACGGTCGAGCAGCCGGAGGCCTTCGACCACGTCGTCGTTGAGGGCGACGTGGCTCACCTCGACCTCGCCGTACGGCGTCGAGGCACGGCCATCGAGCGGTGCGTCGACGGCGAACCCGTGGTTGTGGCTGGTGACGGCGACACGGCCGGTCGCGCGGTCCTGCACCGGCTGATTGATGCCGCGGTGGCCGTAGCGGAGCTTGTAGGTGCCGAAGCCCAGCGCGCGGCCGAGGATCTGGTTGCCGAAGCAGATGCCGAACAGCGGGACGTCGGAGTCCAGCACCTGCCGGCAGGCCTCGACGGCGTACTCGGTGGTGGCCGGGTCGCCGGGTCCGTTGGAGAGGAAGACGCCGTCGGGGGCGTCGGCGAGCAGGTCGGCACCGCTCGCGGTGGCGGGGTGGACGGTGACCTCGATGCCGCGCGCGGCCATCCGCGCGGGGGTCCGCGCCTTGATGCCGAGGTCGAGTGCCGCCACCCGGAAGCGGGGTGCGCCGTCCCATCCGTGGTCGGAGGGCGAGACGGTGTACGTCGTCGGCGTGCTGACCGTCGGTGCCAGGTTCGCGCCGACCATGCCGGGGCTCGCGAGCACCCGGTCGAGCAGACCGTCGGTGGCCTCCGCCGGCGCGATGGCCGCCCGCATGGCGCCGCGTTCCCGCAGGTGCCTGGTCAGCGCGCGGGTGTCGATGCCGGAGATGCCGATGACGCCCTGCTCGCGCAACTCGTCCTCGAGCGTCCGCTTGGACTGCCAGTTGCTCGGGATGCGGCTGGGGTCGCGGACCACGTAGCCGGCGACCCAGATGGCGCGGCTCTCCGGGTCGGTGTCGTTCACACCGGTGTTGCCGATGTGCGGCGAGGTCTGGACGACGATCTGGCCGGCGTAGGACGGGTCGGTCAGCGTCTCCTGGTAGCCCGTCATGCCGGTGGCGAAGACGGCTTCACCGAAGGTTTCGGCTCCTCCAGGATTGCCGTTGCCGTCGAGGCGCTCGGTGGCACCGAAGGCCTCGCCGGTGAAGCTGCGGCCGTCCTCGAGCATCAGCACCACGGGGGCGCGCCGGACGGAACGGGGGTAACTCATGCACGGGCTCCGGTCAGCAGGGATTCGACAGCGGTGGTGATCTCGGGGTAGCGGGAGGCCTGACCGCGGAAGGCGGACTCGCAGCGGTGGCCGTCCCAGTCCCAGCCGAGGATGACCATCCCCGGGCCGGGAACGACCTTGTTGGCGAGGCCCGGGCCGACGCGGACCGAACGCAGTGACTCGCGGGGCAGCCACAGGCCGGCCAGGTCGACCCCGGCGGCGGTGACGACGAGGTCTCCCCCGGCACGACGGCCGAGGCCGCGGCCGGCGATCCGGTCCTGCCAGCCGCCCTCGCCGACGCTGCCGATGTAGACGCCGGGCATAGGGGCGGCCAGCGGCGCGGGCAGCTCGCCGGCGACGGGTTCCGGTCGGGGTGAAACGCGCTCCGGCAGCGGCGGCAGCGTCTCGACGCGGCGGACCCGGCGCCGCCAGCCGCGCCACATCAGCAGGTAGCCGATCAGCAGTGCGACGACGACCAGGGCGGTGAGCAGCAGGTGCTCGCCGAGCCGGTCCGGCGGACGGGACGGCGGGACGGCGGCCGCCAGGAGCGCGGCGAGGGGATCGGGAGCCGCCACTCAGACGACCGCCCCGTCGAGCACGGTGGGGCGGCCACGGAGGAACGTCGCCCGCACCGAGACCGGGAGACTGCGCCCGGCGTACGGGGTGTTGCGGCTCCGGGAAGCGAGCGCGGCACCGGACACCGTCCAGGTCGCCGACGGGTCTACGAGGGTGAGCGTCGCCGGCGAACCGACCTCCAGCGCCCGGCCGTGGTCGGTCAGCCGGCCGATCCGGGCCGGGGCGACGGAGAGCCGCTCGGCCAGCAGCGGCCAGAGCGCGTCGTCGGCGACGCGTCCGCGCATCGCCTCGACGGCGATCGAGAGCGCCGTCTGCAGGCCGAGCATCCCGGGACGGGCCGCCGCCCACTCGGTCTCCTTGTCCTCCAGCGCGTGCGGGGCGTGGTCGGTGGCGACGCAGTCGATCGTGCCGTCGGCGAGGCCGGCCCGCAGCGCCTCCACGTCCTCGGCGGTCCGCAGCGGCGGGTTGACCTTGAACACGGGGTCGTATCCGTCGACGAGGGTGTCGGTGAGCAGCAGGTGGTGCGGCGTGACCTCGGCGGTGACCGCCCAGCCCTTGGACTTGGCCCAGCGGATGATCTCGACCGAGCCGGCGGTGGAGACGTGGCAGACGTGCAGGCGGGACCCGACGTGCCCGGCGAGCAGCGCGTCGCGGGCGATGATCGCCTCCTCGGCGACGGCGGGCCATCCGGTCAGGCCGAGCCGGGCCGACTCGACGCCCTCGTTCATCTGGGCGCCCTCGGTCAGCCGCGGCTCTTCGGCGTGCTGCGCGACGACGCCGTCGAAGGCCTTCACGTACTCGAGCGCGCGGCGCATCAGCATGGGGTCGGAGACGCACTTGCCGTCGTCGGAGAAGACGCGGACGCGGGCGGCGGAGTCGGCCATCGCGCCGAGTTCGGCGAGCCGCTGCCCCTCGAGGCCGACGGTGACGGCACCGACGGGAGCGACGTCGCAGTGACCGGCTTCGCGGCCGAGGCGCCAGACCTGCTCGACGACGCCCGCGGTGTCGGCGACGGGGTCGGTGTTGGCCATCGCGTGCACGGCCGTGAACCCACCGAGCGCGGCGGCCCGGGTGCCCGAGTCGACGGTCTCGGCGTCCTCGCGACCGGGCTCGCGCAGGTGGGTGTGCAGGTCGACGAGGCCCGGGAGGGCGACGAGGCCCGCCGCGTCGAGGACCTCGGCGCCGGCGGCGTCCGGGCGGGTGCCGATCTCGGCGACGCGGCCCGCTTCGAGAAGGACGTCGGTGGCCGGGCCGCCGAGCAGCGAGACGCCACGCAGCAGGAAGCGGCCGGACAACGTGGACACGGTCGATGGCGCAGTGCCACGGCCGGAGACGGAGGAGATGCTCATGCCGCGACCTCGAGCCCGGACGGCGGGTCCACCGGGCGGGGACCACCCAGCAGCAGGTAGAGCACGGCCATCCGCACGCTCACTCCGTTCGCGACCTGATCGACGATGGTGCTGCGCAGCGAGTCGGCCACCTCGGAGGCGATCTCCATGCCGCGGACCATGGGCCCGGGGTGCATGACGACGGCGTGCTCGGGCAGCGTCGCCATCCGGTCGGCGTCGAGCCCGTACCGCCGGCTGTACTCGCGGACCGTGGGGAAGAAGGCCGCGTTCATCCGCTCGCGCTGGACGCGCAGCATCATGACGACGTCGCACTTGGGCAGCACGGCGTCGAGGTCGTAGGAGACGTCCGCGGGCCACGCCTCGACACCGACCGGCAGCAGCGTGGGCGGTGCGACGAGCGTGACCGAGGCGCCAAGGGTCGCGAGCAGCAACACGTTGGACCGGGCGACCCGGCTGTGCAGGACATCGCCCACGAGCGCGACCCGCAGGCCGTCGAGGCGGCCGAGCCGCTGGCGCATGGTGAAGGCGTCGAGAAGGGCCTGCGTCGGGTGCTCGTGGGTGCCGTCACCGGCGTTGATGACGCTGCCCCGGACCCAGGCGGAGAGCCGGTACGGGGCGCCGCTCGCGGCGTGCCGGACGACGATGCCGTCGGCGCCCATCGCCTCGAGCGTGAGCGCGGTGTCCTTGAGGCTCTCGCCCTTGCTGACGCTCGAGCCCTTGGCCGAGAAGTTGATGACGTCGGCCGAGAGGCGCTTCGCGGCGACCTCGAACGACGTGCGGGTGCGCGTCGAGTCCTCGAAGAACAGGTTGACGACGGTCTTGCCACGCAGGGTCGGCAGCTTCTTGATGGGGCGGTCGGCGACCAGAGCCATCTGCTCGGCGGTGTCGAGCACGAGGAGGGCGTCGTCGCGGGACAGGTCGCCCGCGGAGAGCAGGTGGCGCAGCATCAGGCACTCCCCCGGAGTCGAGCGGTCGGGTCGAGGGGGGCCCGTTCGCCGGCCCGATCGGCCCGGGCCAGTGCGGCGTAGCCCCGCGGCTCGTCGCCGGTCTCGGCGAGCAGCACGCCGTCGCGTCCGTCGGTCTCGGTCAGCAGCACCTGCACCGACTCCTGCCGCGAGGTGGGGAGGTTCTTCCCGACGTAGTCGGCGCGGATCGGCAGCTCGCGGTGCCCCCGGTCGATGAGGACGGCCAGCTGCACGGCACGCGGGCGGCCGAAGTCGTTCAGGGCGTCGAGCGCCGCCCGCACGGTGCGTCCTGAGTAGAGGACGTCGTCGACGAGGACGACGACAGCGCCGTCGATCTCCTCCGGCACGTCCATCGACGCGAGGGGACGGACACCGCGGAGTCGGAGGTCGTCGCGGTACATCGTGGGGTCCAGCGACCCGACGGCGACGGTGCGGCCCTCGAACTCGGCGATCCGGGCGGCGAGCCGGTGCGCGAGCAGGACCCCTCGCGTCGGTATGCCGAGCAGCACGACGTCGCGCGCGCCGTCGGTGCGTTCGAGGATCTGATGGGCGATGCGGGTGAGGGTCCGGCCGAGGTCGGCGTCGGACAGCACCTGGCGCGTCGTCACGGCGGAGTCCGCCGGTGACGCGTCGTCACCGGCCGCCGGAGCCGCCGAGGTGTCGGTGGGGACGCCGGGATCCGCCGAATCGCGACCCGCGGTCATCGGGTCGACCGACATGCAGGCCGCCCCGCATCGGGCTCGGGACCGGACGCAGAGCCGGTCTCGATGTCAGTGTCGGAGCCGTTCGATTGCATGATTCCGTTCCCTCCTTCTCCGCCTCACGGGACGGATCCTTAAAGGAGCAAGCCGCAGCGCACGCTACCAGCCCCCACCTGCCCGGACCTCACCGGAAGCCAGGGTGTCGGGTGGGCCACTGCGGTAGGTTCGGGTCACTCGGGACGAGGGCGTCCCAACCAGCTTGACCGCGTACGCAACGGTGCGACACGCGCCCGTATCGCTTGACCCGGTGGCCGCCCGGACCCTAGTTTCCGGGCAGTTGCTGTCGCGCTAGGTTGATCAACCCAAATCGCCACATTAGTGTCGAAGGGTGACAGCTTCGTCACGATCGGTACTACAGTTGGTGACCACGAGCCACGGGGGCTCGTCGGCTGGGGAGCCAGTCGGTCCGGCAGCATTTTGTGCAGTATCTGGGGAGTGGAGCAGGCGGATGTCCTCCGACTACGCGAAGGCGCTCGGTGCCCGTCTGCGGTCCATCCGCACGCAGCAGGGACTGTCGCTGCACGGTGTCGAGGAGAAGTCCCAGGGCCGGTGGAAGGCCGTCGTCGTCGGCTCCTACGAGCGCGGCGACCGCGCCGTGACCGTCCAGCGGCTCTCCGAGCTGGCCGAGTTCTACAGCGTCCCCGTCAACGAGCTGCTCCCCGAGCGGGAAGCCGTGATCGCGGTCGAGCAGTCGCCCCGCATCGTCATCGACCTCGAGAAGCTCGCCTCCGTCCCCCGGGACCAGGGCGCGCCCCTCGCCCGGTACGCCGCCACGATCCAGAGCCAGCGGGGCGACTACAACGGCCGCGTGCTCTCGATCCGCCACGAGGACCTGCGCTCGCTGGCCGTCATCTACGACGCCACCCCCACCTCGTTGACCGAGCAGCTGATCAACTGGGGCGTTCTGCAGCCCGAGGCGCGTCGCGCCGTCGAGATCGTCTGACCGAGCCTGCCGCCGCGTAAGGCAGTTGACGCGGGGCTGGGTTCAGGCGTCGCTGTTGAGGCCCGGCTTGCGCTCCTGCAGCCGGCCCAGCACACCGTTGATGAACGACGCCGAGTCGTCGGTGGACAGGCGGGTTGCGAGTTCAACGGCTTCGTTGATGGCGACCGCGTCCGGGACGTCGTCGCGGAAGAGCAGCTCGTAGCCGCCGATGCGCAGCAGGTTGCGGTCGACCGGCGGCATCCGCTCGATCGTCCACTCCTGCGCGCTGGTGGAGATCAGCGCGTCGAGTTCTGCGCGGTGCGCGACGACTCCCTCGATGAGCTCGACGGCGTACTCGGGCACGGGCGGATCGGATTGCGCCAGGCGCAGGGCCAGCGTGCTGACGGGGTCGGTCCCGCGCAGGTCGGCCTCGTAGAGCACGTCGAGCGCGCGCTTACGCGCTTTGCCGCGGGCGGAGAGCGGCGCGTCCGGGTCCCGACGGGCGGCTGAACGAGGGCGGGGGGAAGGCATCGTTCTCGAAGGAGCGCGACGTCAGTTGACGCGGCCGAGGTACCGGCCGTCGCGGGTGTCGACCTTGACCTTCTCGCCCGTGGTGAGGAACAGCGGCACGTTGATGGCGGCGCCGGTCTCCAGCGTCGCGGGCTTGGTGCCACCGCTGGAGCGGTCGCCCTGCAGGCCCGGCTCGGTGTAGCTGACGACGAGCTCGACCGAGGCCGGGAGCTCGACGTAGAGCGGGTTGCTCTCGTGCAGCGCCACGGTGGCGTTGGTGTTCTCGAGCATGTAGTCGGCAGCCGAGCCGACGACCGTCTCCGGGATGCTGATCTGGTCGTAGGACTCGGTGTCCATGAACACGAAGTCCTCGCCCTCCCGGTAGAGGAAGGTCATCTCGCGCTTGTCGACCGTCGCGAAGTCGACCTTCGTCCCGGCGTTGAACGTCTTGTCGACGACCTTGCCGGAGTTGACGTTCTTCAGCGTGGTGCGGACGAACGCGCCGCCCTTGCCGGGCTTGACGTGCTGGAACTCGACGACGTTCCACAGCTGACCTTCGAGGTCGAGCGTGACGCCGTTCTTCAGGTCGTTGACGGAGGGCACGTCGGGCGAGTCTACGGAAGTGCGCGGGACGGCCGACGGACCCTGGTGCTCAGTCCCGCGAGCCGCCGCGACCCGACCCGTGCGACGAGTGCGAGCCGTCCCCGCGACCCGCGTCGCCCTGCGCCCACGCACGCCTCCAGGGCGCCGCCTCCTTGTCCTTCTTCGGCTTCTTCTCTTTCTGCACCGGCCCGGCCGCAGGTTGTGGCGCCTCGACAGGACGCGGCGCGAATCCGACCGGCGCCGGTCTCCCCTCGGTGCCCGAGGGCGGTACCGGTCGAGCAGGCGGCATCGACGTCGTGACGGGGATCTGCGGCGCGGACGGCGGGGACGACGAGGTAGGAGCACCGGGTGCCGCCGCCGAGGAGTGCGGGGCCGCTCCGCCATTGCCGGTGACGTCGAGGAAGCCGGAGGCGCCGATGAGGGCAGGAGCGCCCGCCGCAATCTGCCGCACCCCGTTCGCACCGTCGAGCGTGAGCGCCACTGTCCCCAGCGGAGAGGTCGCCGGCGCCGAGGTCCCCGTCCCCAAGGTCCCCATTCCCAAGGTCCCCAGCGCCACAGCCCCCGGCGCCACAGCCCCCGGCGCCAGCACCCCGAGCGCCGCTGTCCCCGGGACCACGACCGCGGTGGCGTCCGGGGCCTGCGCAGGGCCGATGCCCCTTGCCGCAGACCACCTCGGGATCCCCGCATGGCTGGCCGCGTCGTCCGCGATGCCCGGGAGCACGCCCTGGGACTGGTGCTCGTGCCCGACCGGACGGCCGGCCACACTCACGCAGGCGAGACAGACAGCGACGGCAGCCACTCCCGCTCGCCCCACCGCGCCGGCGCGACCGCCTGGGCGCGCGGACCGCCTGGCGGTCGAGGCCTCGGAGCCGACCGGAATCCGAGCAGGCTCCAGGATGCTCATCGCCTCTTCAAGCCCACGGGTCATACGATTACGCTAAGTCACCATCGGCTCATGCGGAAGCGCTTTCGGCGATCGGTCGCAGGTTGCTCCGGAGGGGCGATCCAGGCGGCGACGGCGATGCCGCAGCTGGCGGTTGACAGCAGGCCTTCAGGGTCGAACGAGTGTCAATGGGAGCCGTGGTGCGCGGCTGTCGGCACGTGCTTGGCGGCGGCCGACCCCCGGTTCGGGTCGGCCTTCGGCCCCTTGGCCCCAGCCGGCTTCGCCTTCTTCGGCGGCGCGTCGGCGGCTCGGCCGGGCGGTGCCTTCGCGGGCTTGATCGCCGAGGCCGCGGCCGACTTCGAGGGAATTGCTGGCAAGCCGAAACCGACCGGCATCCGCGCCGAGGTCGATGCCGCGGGGGCCGACGTCGCCGGGGTCCACGGCCCCGTCGCGCCGGGGACGGCCGCCGGCCCGGCCGCCGCACGAGCACCTGTGGCGACCTGGAGAGACAGATCGCGGGCCGACGGCTCGGGAACCGCGACGCCGGGAGCCGCTCGGCCGGGCGCCGCCACGACGGCGGCATCGGTTGGCGCCCCCGCGGGACCGATGGTCGGTTGCGCCGGCCGGACGAGCCAGTCGAGCGTGGCGATGCCCCCCGCTCCGACGACATGGGGCGGCAGGCCGCCGGGCCGGTGGGCGTCACCCCTCGAACTGTCGACGACGCTCAGGCAGGCCAGGCCCACCGCCATAGCGGCGATACCGACCCGTCCGATCGCACCCGCGCGCCGCGTACGTCCCGAGCGCCCTGCTGGCCCGACGGGGACGACGGAGAGCACGTCGGCGGCGGACCCGGAAGGCCCGCCGCCGACCTTCGGGTCGTGAAGCAGCCGGGGCACGACCTCACGCTAAGTCATATCGACTGGACGAGAGAATCACTGGCTCGCAACAAGTCAGCCCTACGAGTGGGCCTACACCTATGCTGCGAGGCCCCGCAGCAGGGCGTCCAGGCTCGTCAGCTCGCGGGCGTTGTCCGGGTTACTCGCCCGCACGCTCTTGAGCACGGCGTCGACCTGCCCGTCCAGGCTGGTCCAACGAGCCGGGTTCTTGGCCTGCAGCGTGGCGGCGGAGTCGTCCCAGGCCGTCTCCAGATCGGTCGCCCGGGCCGTTGCCTTCTTCTGCTGCCCGCTCTGCACGAGGCCGCGGATGTCCTGGCTGATGGTCGTGATCGGAGCCAGGTCGCCGGCCGTGACCGGACGGGCCTGCTGACCCGGCGCCAGGGTGGCCACCGGCGTCGGCGTCTCGGAGAGGGCAGCTCCCCCGGTGTTCTGGCTCGCCGCCTTGGCGACGAGAACCCCCGCGACCACGGCGGCGACCACGAGTCCGGCGAGCACGAGCATCTCGCGACGGGGAGTCGTGGGCAGCGGGGCCTTCTCCTGCCCAGGCGCGACGACGTCGACCCGGGTGCGGCTGAGGTAGACCACGATGGCCGCGATGGCGATCAGGAACAGGGCGCTGGTGCCGAACAGTCCGAGACCGAGGCCGCCCTCCGATGCGTCGCGACCGAGGTAGTCGCCGAGGTTGGCGCCCATCGGGCGGGTGAGGATGTACGCCAGCCAGAACGCGAGGACGGGGTTGGCTCCGAGGCGCCATCCGACGGCGACCACGGCGATGAGCGCGACGGGCAGAAGGACCGACTGGCCGGGCGTCCACCCGGTGAGGTCGAGGATCCAGTCGCCGGTCGCGGTCCCGAGGGCGAAGGTCACCAGGACGGTGAGCCAGTAGAAGCCCTCACGCGGGGTCGTGTTGATGCTGTGGATGGACAGCGTGCGCTCCCGGGCGTACCAGGTGCCGAAGACCGCGACGAGCACCAGCGTGAACACGCCACTGCTCACGCTCAGCGGCACGCCGAGCTGGTCGGTCAGGATGTCGGTGTAGAGGGTGCCGGTCACGCTGACCAGGACGACAGCGAGCCAGTAGACCGACGGCACGTACTCGCGCGTCCGGAATTGCACCCCGAGCGCGACGCCCAGCAGGACGGTGAACAACAGCGCCGTGCCGCCGAGGCCGAACCCGAGCGTGGTGTTGATGTAGTCCGCCAGCGACTCACCCACGGTCGTACAGAGGATCTTGATGATCCAGAAGTAGACCGTGACCTCGGGGACCTTGTTCAGCATCGTTCCGGGCGACAGCGGTCGCGCATTCGATCGCGCGTCGACGGCAGGCGCCGCGGGGCGTGGGGCGACGGTCTCGTCGCCGGCAGTCCGGCTCACAGCTCGGCCGTGGGGACTCGGTGGCAGGTGATCGTCATGCAGGAAACCGTGCCGAGCGCACTCTGAAGCCTCGCTGAAGGCCGGGCACTCATGTCTCCGGCTTCGCGGCCGGTCGGTGACCTCAGCGAGCAAGCAGCGCGAAGAAGTCCCGCTGGTCGGCGAGCAGGTAACGGCTCGCCGGGCGCGTCATCGAGGCGAGCAGCTTCTCGCCGACAGGCCCCTGCGGGCCGGGGTGGAAGGCGTTGAACGTGACCAGCGCGGCATGGATGTCCAGCTGCATGCCCGTGACGGCTCCGGCGTCCGCGAGCGCAGCCGCCAGATCGGCGAGGTCGATGTTCTTCCCCGCCACGTAGAGCAGTCGGCCGTCGGCAGTCGTGCCGATGCCGGACCGCCAGGTGTACTGCAGCTGGGTGCGGCTGTTGCCCCACCGCCGCTCGGACGAGTCGCGGAGCCCGGAACAACCCGGCCGTCCGCCACGACGAGATTCAGGTTCTGCCGTGCCGCACGAAGTCCTGGCGGGAGGGACGGTCCGCCCGTCCAGGCCGCGATCGCGAGCCGCCCCCGGCTGTCGATCGTGGCGGTCGCCAGGCCGTTCACGAGGCGCTTCGTCGTCCTGCCGTCCGTGGCGAAGCCGCCCTGGGTGTCGCCGAACTTGAATCCCGCGTTGAACGCCGCGACGAGGCGGCCCTGCTCGTTCACGGGGACGCGTGCACCCTCGGGCCATGTACCTCCGGGGTCGCGGGTGCCGGCGATCAGCTGGGCCCGGGTCGCGTTCTGGTCGATGCTCGCGACGGTCACGGTGACGGAGGTGTTCTCCGGTCGGGGCGGAACCAGCTGGCCCAGACGTAGGGGCGGCGGCGGGCGTCGAGGCGCCCGAGGGCCTGCCACTGCCCCTCGCCGGCCACGGCAGGGGTCAGCAGCGAAGGGATGGAGACCGGACGGCCGGCGGACGACGCCGATGCGGGCGGCGGCGCAAGCACCGTCTGCGCCGGATCCGGCGATCCCGACCCGGGCTTCTGGCGCGTGTAGTACCAGTTCTCCACCTTGTCGACGACCGGGGCCCCACCGTGGTCCCGCATCCATTCGACGAGTCGGAGCGACCAGCTCGCGCTGCCCGGATAGGTGAAGGCGCGGCCCAACGAGTACCCGACAGGCGAGATGAGCGCGACAACCAACGCCAGGACGAGCAGCCGTCGGCTACCGCGTCCGACCGGAAGCAGACGAACGCGGCGGTACGGCATTCACCGACCTTCCGCAACCTGACCTGTCACCACGCTGAGTGATCCGGGCACGGCACCTTTGCACATCTACTAAGGTTCACCTAACGTCCGAGGCGGTCTCTCGGAGGGAAGCACGTTGAGCTTGTCGCGCACGATCCTGCTCGGCCTCATCGCCGGTGGCACGATCTTCCTCGGCCTGCCCGTCGGACGATTGCGCGGCATGCGTCCGGGGCTTCGCATCTTCCTGAACGCCGTGGCCGTCGGGGTCCTCGTCTTCCTGGTCTGGGACGTGTTCTCAGCGGCCTGGGAGCCCCTCGACAAGGCCCTGGGTGACGTGCACGACGGCAGGGGCGGCGGTGCGCGCGTGGCCGGCTACGGCCTGCTGTTCGCGACGGGACTGGCCGTCGGGCTCCTCGGCCTCGTCGCCTACGAGAACTGGCTCAGCCGTCGCGCCAAGACCCTCACCAGGAACTTCGGCCCGGGAGCCATGTCCGCCGGTGAGCTGACCGCGCGCCGCGTCGGTATCGCGGGCTGGTCCGCGGGTCGCCGCATGGCGCTGCTGATCGCCATGGGGATCGGTCTGCACAACTTCGCCGAAGGACTCGCGATCGGGCAGTCCGCAGCCAAGGGCGACATCGCCCTCGCGACCCTGCTCGTGATCGGGTTCGGCCTGCACAACGCGACCGAGGGCTTCGGCATCGTGGCTCCGCTGACGGGTGGCGACGAGCGACCGAGCTGGGGGTTCCTGGCCGCGATGGGTGTCATCGGTGGTGGTCCGACCTTCCTCGGGGCCGCGATCGGTCACGGCTTCACCAGCGAACCGGTGAGCGTCGCTTTCCTGACCCTGGCCGCGGGTTCGATCCTGTACGTGGTCATGCAGCTTCTCGGGGTCGCCGCGAAGGCGAAGCGCTCCGACCTCGTCGCCGCGGGCCTGCTGGTGGGGCTGTTGGCCGGCTTCGCGACGGACGCGATCGTCACCGCTGCCGGCGTCTGACGCAGTGAGCCAGACCCCGAGCAACACCCGGAAGCGGTCCGCAGGAGCGGTTTAAGCATCCGTTCAGCATCCCGGTCGCACGCTCCGTGGCGTGACCCCGACGTCGAAGACAACCGTTCGGATAGCTGTTGCAGGGCTGACGACGCTCTGTGCTCTCACGGCCTGCGGCGGTCAGTCGTCGAGCACACCGACCTCCCGCGGGACGACGGCCTCAACCGCTCCGACCGCTTCGGGTCCGGCCGGAGCGGGGGCGGCGGCGCAGGCCCCCGTACCGGTGGAGAGCAACCCTCCCGGGGACATCCCGGACAACGTGGCCTTCATCAACTACCAGAACAAGGCCGCCGGGTACCGCTTCACGCACCCTGAGGGTTGGACCGTCGCCGAGCAGGGGCCGCGGGTGACGATCACCGAGAAGCTCAACGGCATCTCGGCCGACACCGCGGACTTCCCGTCGGCACTGACGGTGGCGGGCGTCCAGCAGCAGGAGGTCCCGCGGCTGCAGCGAACCGAACCGGCCTTCGAGCTGAAGTCGGTCGACGCCGTGACCCTGCCTGCCGGTCCCGCCGTGCGCGTCGTCTACCGCCGCAACTCGGCGCCCGACCCCGTCACCGGCCGTCAGTTCCGCGACGAGGTCGAGTCCTATCTGGTCGGCGCCGGTCCCCGGCACGTGCGCCTCGAACTGTTCGGCGCGGTCGGTTCGGACAACGTCGACGCCTACCGCACCATCGCCCAGTCCCTGCAGCTGTCATGAGTGCCCCGAGCGAGTCGGCTCCGGCGGCGCCCGTGCTGGAGGCTCGCGGCGTCCACCGCTTCTATCGACGCGACGGACGTCTGGACAACGAGGTGGCCGCCCTCCGCGATGTGACCCTGTCCGTGGACAGTGGCGAGCTGGTAGCCGTCGTCGGACCCTCCGGCTCGGGCAAGTCGACCTTGCTGGGCCTCCTGGCCGGGTTGGACGACCCCAGCGGCGGAAGTGTCTGGGTCCAGGGCGACCGGCTATCCCATCGCAGACCCGCGGAGCAGGCCCGGATGCGGGGCGCGAACATCGGGGTCCTGACCCAGGCCAGCGGGCTGCTGGACCACCTCGACGTCCTGGGCAACGTCATGCTGGCCGGCACCTTCCGGCGGCCGCGACCGGACCCGGCACAGGCCGCCGAGCTGCTCGGTCGGCTGGGGTTGTCCGAACGTCGCCATGCCCGCCCGACCACGCTGTCCGGCGGCGAGACAGCCCGGGCCAACCTCGCGGTGGCCCTCGTCGGTGACCCGCTCGTCCTGCTCGCGGACGAGCCCACCGCGGAGGTGAGCCGAGCCGAGGAGGCAGCCGTTCTCCGGCTGCTGACCGAACACCGGCCAAGCCACTCGGCAACGGTCGTGGTCACGCATTCGCCGGCCGTAGCCCGGGCCGCCGACCGGGTCATCTCCCTCGACGACGGGAGAATCGGTGAGCCGCTGGTGGAGGCGACCGACCTGCGGATCGCGTTCGGGTCCCGATCCGTCCTAGAAGGGGTGGACCTCTCGCTCGATGCCGGAGCGGAGCTGGCTCTCGTGGGCCGGTCCGGCAGCGGCAAGTCGACGCTGCTCCTCCTGCTCGCCGGGCTGTTGCGTCCGGACCGCGGCGAGATCCGCTGGCCCGGCTTGTCGGAGGACCCGCAGGAGCGGCGCGCACAGCTTGGCCTGGTCTTCCAGGCTCCTTCGCTGCTCAGCGAACTCACGGCCGAACAGAACGTCGCGTTACCTCTCCGCCTCCGGGGCACGTCCCGGGAGGCCGCGTACGAGGCGGCGGGCCGGGCACTCGACCAGCTCGGTCTGGCGGACGCCGCAACCGCGCTCCCCGACGAGCTGTCCGGGGGCCAGCAACAACGCGTCGCGCTCGCCCGGGCCCTCGCCGGGGATCCACTGGTCCTGCTCGCCGACGAGCCGACCGGGGCCCTCGACAGCGAGACCGCTCGCAGGTGGTCAGGGTTCTCCGGAGCGCGGTCACCGCGCGCGGCGGTGCACTGGTGGTCGCCACGCACGACGAGCGGCTGGCCGGCGAGCTTGCGGACCGGTGGGAGCTGGCCGACGGCCGGCTCGACGGTCCGGCGGCGCGCAGCACCGGCGTCGGGGTCGGCGCGTGAGGGCCGTCCGGTGGAGCGTCGGCCTGTTGCGGCGGAGCACGCTGCTGATCCTCGGGACCGGCATCAGCCTCGCGGTCACCGTCGCCTTCGTGGCCGCTCTCTGCAGCTTCGTGAGCAACAGCCGGGCGGACCTGACCGTACGGGCCGCCGCCCGCGTGCCGGTCGACTGGCAGGTCCAGCTGACCCCGTCGGCCGACCCGGCCGCCGTCGACGGCGCCGTGGCTGCCCTCCCCGATGTGCGGGCCCGGGCCGACGTCCTCCAGGCCGCGGTCCCGGGGCTGAGCGGAGGAGGGGCGGCCGGCGTCCGCACGACGGGGCAGGCGAGGGTGTTGTCGCTGCCGCCGACCTACCAGGCGCTGTTCCCCGGCGAGATCCGGCCCTTGGTCGGCTCCGCCAGGCGTGCTCCTCGCCCAGCAGACCGCCGCCAACCTGGCCGTGGCCCCGGGCGGCTCGTTCATCGTGCAGGGGCCGGACGGTCACGCCACGACTCTCAGGGTGGACGGCGTCGTCGAACTCCCCGCCGCGGATTCCCTGTTCCAGGTCATCGGCGCGCCGGCCAACGCGGGGGCGACCGCACCGCCGGACAACGTCGTCATCGTTCCGCCCGAGCAGTTCGGCCGCGTGGTCGGCAACGCACCGACCACCCGTCAGATCCACCTGGGCTTCGACCACGCGACCCTGCCGAGCGACCCGGGAGCCGCAGCGACGCTCGTGGCGAGGCGGGACAACAACCTCCAGGTCGCCGTCGCCGGTGGGGCGCTGGTCGGGGACAACCTGCAGGCGACACTGACCACGGCCCGTGAGGACGCGCTCTACAGCCTGCTGCTCGTCCTGCTCCTGGGTGTCCCGGGAGTCGCGCTCGCTGCCGTCGTCGCGGGCCTGGTCGTCTCGCTCCGCGGCGAGCGCCGGCGACGGGAGGTGGCGCTGCTGCGACTGCGCGGCGCCTCACCCGCCTCTGTCTTGCGCCTGGTGGCCGGGGAGACGGTCATGACCGTCGCCGTCGGCGTCGCGCTGGGACTGCCGCTGGCGGTGCTCGCGATCCGCTGGGCCATCCCCGGCCACGCCGCCCGACTGACGGCGACGGGTGTCGCGCTCGCTGTGGCGACCGGACTCCTCGTCGCCGTCGGAACGCAACTGCTGCCCGCCGGCCTGACGTTGCTGCGCCGGGGCGGAGGCAGCGTCCGGACCGACTCCACCGCCGCGGCGCTCTCGATGCGCAACCCCTGGCCGCTCCGCATCGGCCTCGACTTCCTGCTGCTCGCCGTCGCCGGCATCGTCTTCTGGCTCGCTGCACGCAGCGGCTACCAGGTGGTCCTCGCCCCCGAAGGGTTGGCCACGACCTCGGTCAACTACGCAGCCCTGCTCGGGCCGGCGTTGGCGTGGCCCGGGTTGGCCCTGCTGGCCTGGCGGCTCACCGCATTCTCACTGCGCCGACGCACCGGCCGCCTCTCGCGGGACCGCCCGGGCCAGGCGCCGGAGCTGCAGGCGGCGTCCCTGCGCCGACGTCGCCAGGTCGTTGCGCGGGGGGCGACCGGTCTCGCCGTCGCGCTCGGGCTCGCCGCCTCCACCGCCATCTTCACGGCGACCTATGACCACCAGGCGACGCTCGATGTCGCCCTCACCGTCGGTGCCGATGTCGCCGTCACCGCGCCGCCTTCGGCAGCACTTCCCGCGACCGTCCGACAGGCCGTCGACCAGGCGCCCGGGGTCCGTGCCGTCGAAGCCGTCCAGCACCGGTTCGCCTACGTCGGGCCGGACCTCCAGGACGTCTACGGCATCGATCCAGCCACCATCGGACGCGCAGCACCCCTGCTGGACTCCTTCACCCCGGGCAGCAGCATCCGGCAGACCATGTCGACCCTGCAACGGACCCCGGACGGCGTGCTGCTCTCCGCCGAGACGCTGAAGGACTACCAACTGCACCCCGGAGATCTCGTCCGGCTGCGGCTGCAGACCGGACCGGACAAGCAGTACCGCGCCGATCGACTTCCACGTCGTCGGGCTGATCAAGGAGTTCCCGACCGCGCCGAAGGACTCGTTCATCGTCGCCAACAGCTCCTATCTGGCTGCGCAGACGTCGTCCGCGGACGTCAACACGCTCCTCGTCTCATCCTCCGACCCGACGCGGACCTCGGCGGCTCTCCGCCCGCAGGTCGTGGGCTCGGGCGCCCAGGTCGCGGACGTGGTGTCCTCCCGGTCGGCGGTCACGACCGCCTCCGGACTGGCGGCAGCGGACCTCGCCGGCCTCTCCCGCATCGAGCTGCTCTTCGGGCTCGCCCTCGCCCTCGCCTGTTCGGGCCTGGCGCTGCTGCTCGGGGCCCGGCAGCGACGGCGCGCGCTCGTCCTGCTCGCTGCGCTGGGGGCGACGGCGCATCAACGCGGCCGCTTCTTCGCCGCCGAGGCGTGGGCGTTGCTCGTCGCCGGCGTCTCGGGCGGACTCGTCATCGCCGGAACCATCTCCTACCTCCTGGTCAAGGTCCTCACCGGGATCTTCGACCCCGCCCCGACAGCAGCCACGGTGCCGACGGCCTATCTCCTGGGCCTGATCGGCAGCGTCGTGGTGGTGACCGCCGTGGTCGTCGCGGTGTTCGGGAGGCTGGGGGGCCGGGCCGGGCCGTCCGCCCTACGGGAGCTGTGAACGGTCGACGCCGCGTGGAGGGCGCCGGTCCCCCGTGCAGTCCAGACTGACAGGCCGGACGGCCCGAGGGCAGAGATCAGAAGCCCGAAGCGGCACGATGGCCTCGGGTGAGCCAGGACCGCGAACGGAGGAGGCGCCATGCGGCTGCTGGTCGTCGACGACGAACGAGAGCTCGCCGCCACCTTGGCCGAAGGGTTGGAGGCCGAAGGCTTCAGCGTCGACGTGGCGCACGACGGCGCCACCGCCCTGGCACTGACGGACGGTCGCGCCTACGACCTGATCCTGCTGGATCTCATGCTGCCCCTCGGCAACGGTTACCAGGTCTGCTCGGCGCTGCGGGGCCGCGAGGACCACACGCCGATCATCATGCTGACCGCCAAGGACGGTGAGTACGACGAGGCGGAAGCCCTCGACACCGGGGCGGACGACTACCTGACCAAGCCGTTCTCCTTCATCGTCCTGCTCGCGCGCATCCGGTCACTCCTCCGACGACGCCAGGGTGAGCCGACCCCGATGCTCGCGGCGGGCGCGCTGCGACTGGACCCGGCTGCCCGGCGGTGCTGGGTGACCGGCACCGAGGTGCGCCTCACCGCCCGCGAGTTCTCGCTGCTCGAGTTCCTCCTGCGACGGAAGGGCGAGGTCGTCAGCAAGACGGAGATCGTCCACCACGTCTGGGACGCCCACTTCGACGGGGACCTGAACGTCGTGGAGGTCTACATGGGCCATCTGCGACGCAAGATCGACCAGCCGTTCGCCCGGTCGTGCCTGGAGACGGTACGCGGGGCCGGCTACCGGTTGTCGGTGGAGGCCGAATGAGGGGCCCCGCCACCGTTCGCGGCCGGACCGCCCTGATCGCGACGGCGGTCGTCGCTGTGGCGATGGCGCTGGCCGGAGGCGTCTTCGTCCTCGCGCTGCAACGCACGCTCACGCGCAACATCGACGACACCCTGCTGAGTCGGGCCGATGACGCAACCGCCGTCCTCGCGTCGGGAGGCTCCCCGAGCCAGGCGACGCGCAGCGGCCGGGACGGTCTCTACGTCCAACTCACCGACGCCTCCGGCCGCATCCTGGCGAGCAGTTCGACGGTCCCGCCCGGCCAGGTGCTGACGACGCTCCGGCCCGGGAGAGGCACCACCATCGCGACCGAGTCCGACCTGCCCGTCGGGGAGGAAGGTCAGGACTTCCGGGTCACCGCGCGAAATGTGAAGACAACCTCCGGTCCCGGCGTCCTCACCCTCGCCGAGTCGCTGGAGCCCGTCGAGGCGACCCTGTCGGCCGCGGTGCCTCAGCTCCTGGTCGGGTTGCCGCTGTTGCTCGCCGTCGTCGGCCTCACGACCTGGCTCATGGCCGGCCGGGCGCTCCGTCCGGTGTCGGCGATCCGCTCGCAGGTCGCGGCCATCACCAGCCGGGACCTCACCGCCCGGGTCCCGGAACCCGCGACGCGCGACGAGATCGCGGAACTCGCCCGCATGGTGAACGGGATGCTGAGTCGCCTCGACGCCGCCTACAACCAGCAGCGCCGGTTCATCGCCGATGCGTCGCACGAGCTGCGGGGCCCCCTGACGACTCTCCGGACCAAGGCCGAGATCGCCCTCGCGCATCCGGAGCGCACGGACTGGCCGCGCGCCACCGGGACGCTCCTGCACGAGATCGAGCGGCTGTGCGCCCTGGTCGACGACCTCCTGCTGCTCGCCCGCACGTCCGACGCCCCCGATCCCCGGCGCAGCGAGATCGACCTCGGTGACCTCCTGCTCGAGGAATCGGAACGCCTTCAGGAACAGGGCGGCCGCACCGTCGAGGTCGGATGCCTCGACGAGGCCTACGTCCGCGGCGAACGCAACGCGCTCGGCCGGCTGATCCGCAACCTCGGCGCCAACGCCGAACGACACAGCCGCAGCCGCGTCCGGCTGACGCTCCGCGTCGTGGGCGACAGCGCGATCCTCGACGTGGACGACGACGGGGCCGGCATCCCGGCCGCGGATCGGGAGAGCGTCTTCGAACGATTCACCCGGCTCGACGATGCCCGCACCCGGGAGACCGGCGGCAGCGGGCTGGGGCTGGCGATCGCTCGGGAACTGGCCGCGGCCCACGGCGGTGAGCTGTCCGCCTCCGCGAACGAGTGGGGTGGGGCCCGCCTCCGGCTCCGGCTCCCGCTGCTGGCGCGGCCGTCGTCCGGAACTCCGCTCAGCGTCGCTGTTGCTTCCGGGCCTCGAGAACCAGAGGAATGAGCGACACGATCACGACGACGGCGATGATCGGCAGCAGGTAGTGGTCGATGCCCTTGACCGAGCTGCCGAGGACGTAGCCGGCGAGCACGATGCCAAGCGACCACAGGAGGCCACCGATGAGGTTCCACAGCGCGAACACCCGCGCGGGCACACCGACCGCACCGGCCAGCGGGTTGAGGACCGTGCGAACCACCGGGATGAAGCGGGCCAGGACGAGCGCCCGTCCGTACCCGTAGCGCTGCAGCAGCTCCCCGGCGCGCTCGGACCCCTCCCGCAGCCGTCGGTTGCGTTGCCGTGCGAGCAGCGGCGGACCGGCCTTCCAGCCGATCAGGTAGCCGACCTGCCCACCCACGACGGCGCCGACCCCGGCCGCGGCCAGCACGGCCGCGAGGTTCAGGTGGAACTGGCTGCCCGACGAGGTCGCGGCCAGGAGGCCGGCGGTGACGAGCAGGCTGTCCCCGGGGAGGAAGAACCCGATCAGCAGGCCCGTCTCGGCGAACAGCACGACGAGCACACCGATGGCCCCGAAGCTGTGGAGCAGGCTCGAGCCGTCGAGCGGATTGAGCGCCAGCAGGGTCGCGGAACCGCTCATCGGACCAGGAACCAGACGAAGCACGCGAGGCCGGCAGCGATGCAGTAGACGCCGAACGGCCGCAGTGATCGGTCCTCGAAGTACTTCGTGAGGAAGCGGACCGAGAGGTAGGCGGCGACACCCGACAGGATGCTGCCGACCAACACCTGCCCGTGGATGCCGTCACCCAGCGGACCGAACAGGTCCGGCAGCTTGAGAACGCCCGCCGCGAGGATCACCGGCGTTGCCAGCAGGAACGAGAAGCGGGCAGCGTCCTCGTGGTCCAGCCCGCGCAACAGACCCGCCGTCATCGTCGCGCCGCTCCGGCTGATCCCCGGGGCGAGGGCGGCGATCTGCGCGCAGCCGATCAGCACGGCGCGGCCGAGCGGCAGCCGTCCCAGCGTGGCGTCCGACTCACCCGGCGGAAGGGTGCGAGCCGGTGCGGCGGCAGCGCCGCCGCCAGCGGTGCGCGATCCGACCGGCACACGCGCCGAGGCCTGTCGGCGGAGGCGTTCGCCCAGCAGCAGGATGAGGCCGTTGAGCGCGAGGAAGAGGCTGGTCGGGACCGGCTTGGACAGCACCGTGCGGAAGGTGTGCTCGAGGAGCAGACCGGTGACCCCGACCGGGATGGTCGCGAGCACCAACAGCCAGCCCAGTCGTTGGGCCGACGTCTCGACGCGGCGGTCCCGGATGGACGTCAGCAGTCCGCCGACGATGCGCACCCAGTCCCGCCAGAAGAACACGATGAGGGCGATGGCGGTGGCGACGTGGAGCCCGACGATGAAGGCGAGGTAGGGCGACTCGGCACTGTTGACCTGCAGGTCCTTGGCCCATTGACCGCCGATGACGGCAGGGAGCAGGACACTGTGCCCGAGGCTGGAAACCGGGAACAGCTCGGTGACGCCCTGCAGCAGGCCGATGACGGCGGCTTCCGGATAACTCAATACGGACACGTGGAGAAGATCCTCGGGCGTTTCACGGCGCACGACTGAGCCAGCACCTGGGCGTCTATCTGGATCACGCCGGTCACGGCGCGGTGCAACCGCAAGCAGGTCGCATCTGTCCGGGAACGCTACGCATGGGCCGGACAAAGCGCCGGTTCCTCCGCGCCGGGTCTTTCAGCGGGCGTTCAGGTGGAGCCGGGGTCGAAGGCACGCTCAGCCTCGGTGCCGGTGACGTCCATCCCGACCGTGCGGCGGGGCGCTCGGTGCTGCGGGCGGCTGGGTCGTGGTCGGTGCCGGCGCCGTGCTGGTCGAGCGCGGAGGCGGGGCAGGGGCGGCCTTCGTCGGGGACGACGCCGACGCCGGACCGGGCGTCGCTGTCGGCGGGCCGACGACCGGGGTCTGCGGTGTCCTGGTCGCATTCGTCTGCACCGGCGCCTGCACCGCCCGGGACCCCGATCGGACAGCGGACCGGTGGTCCGAGGACGCGGCGGCCCCAGCAATCGTGGTAACGCCCGTGGACGCCGTGGTTCCCGCGGCTTGGGCGGCGGCGATGCCGGCGGTGACGCTGCTCAGGACCCTCGGGGAGCCGAGGCCGGACGGGACGGGCACAGCCGACGACGACGACGACTGAGGTACCTCGGTGAGGTTCGTCGCTGCGCTCGTCACCCGCGGCTCGGTCGAGGAATGTCCGAGCACCGGGCCCAGCACAAGGCCAACCGCGAGGAGGCCCGCGGCACCGCCGACGACCACGGGGCCGTGGCGCCGCATCGCACCCGGCCGGAACGCGACCCGGTTCGGCGCGGTGACGACCGCAACCGCGTTCGCTGCGGTGGCTCGCTGAACCGATGCGCTGTCGGCAGCGGCCCCTCGATCAGCACGCCTCTGGCCGACCGCAGCCGGCTGGGCCGGCGCTGCGTGCGGGCCGTCCAGCAACAGGTCGAGGTCCGGCGGCACGGCGATCACGGCTGACCGTCGGGAGGGAGGCATGGTGTCACGATAAAGGAGCGCTTCGCCCGGTTCGGGCGTTACCCACAGCTACTCCCCGGATGGTCCGCCCGCCCGCAGCCCGGCTGCGGCGCGGACGCCGAGTCGGTAGGAGTCGAAGCCCAGGCCCGTGATCGTCCCGGCGGCGACCTCGGAGACGACCGAGCGGTGCCGGAACTGCTCGCGCGCCGCCGTCTGCGAGAGGTGGACCTCGACGAGCGGACCCGGCAGGGAGGCGCAGGCGTCGCGCAGTGCATAGGAGTAGTGGCTCCAGGCACCTGGGTTCAGGACCACGGCCACGCCCGCGTCGGCGGCGTCGTGCAGCCAGTGGATCATCTCGGTCTCGTCGTCGGTCTGCCGCACGTCGACGACGACGTCGAGCTCCGCCGCCGTCGCGCGCACCGCGTTCTCGAGCTCGGCGTAGGTGCCCGCGCCGTAGACGGAGGGTTCGCGGCTGCCGAGCCGGCCGAGGTTGACGCCGGACAGGACCCAGATGTCGGCCGTGGGCCGGGCCGGCGAGGAGCGGGTGAATCCGATGCTCACTGCAACACCTCCGGTGTTCCATCTACGGGAATGTCGCTCACGCTCCGGAAAGTTCCGAGTACGCGGCGGTCAGCAACCCGGGGTCCGGGTCCTCGAGCATGATCGGCCTGGCGAGACCGGCGAGGGCGACGAACCGCAGCCGGTTGCCGCGGGCCTTCTTGTCGACGCGCATGGCGTCCAGCAGAGCCGGCCACCGGTCCTGCGGGTAGCTCACCGGCAGCCCGATCGCGGAGAGCAGGGCGCGGTGCCGGTCGGCTGTCGGGTCGTCGAGGCCGGTCGCGAGCCGCGAGAGCGCAGCCGCGTAGACGAGGCCGACGGAGACGGCGGCACCATGGCGCCAGTTGTAGCGCTCGACCTTCTCGACCGCGTGGCCGAGGGTGTGGCCGTAGTTGAGGATCTCCCGGCGTCCGGCCTCCTTCGGGTCGCCGCTGACGACCTCGGCCTTCACGCGGATCGACCGCTCGATCAGCTCACGGAGATGGCGGTGGCCGGTCGCGTCGTCCTCGAGCAGCTCGAGGATCGCGGGGTCGGCGATGAAGCCGGCCTTGGCCACCTCGGCCAGCCCGGCGGCGAAGTCGTTCGGGGGCAGGGTCTCCAACGTGCCGAGGTCGCAGAACACGGCGCTCGGTTGGTGGAAGGAGCCGACGAGGTTCTTGCCGGCGTCGGTGTTGATGCCCGTCTTGCCGCCGACAGCGGCATCCACCATGCCGAGCAGCGTCGTCGGCACCTGCACCACGCGCACGCCACGCAGCCACGTCGCGGCGACGAAGCCGGCGAGGTCGGTGACCGCTCCCCCGCCGAATCCGAGGACCAGGTCGTTGCGGGTGAAGCCGACCGATCCGAGCACGTTCCAGGCGTAGTTCGCGACCTGCAGGGTCTTCGCGTCCTCGCCGTCCGGCACCTCCAGGGCGTGGATCTCGACGCCGTGCCCCTGCTGCCCTGTGGTGCGCAAGAGCTCGTCCCGCATGGCGTCGGCGGGGGTCCGCAGAGCGCGGGGGTGGATGAGGGCGACGCGGGTCGCGCCCGTCAGGGCACCCGCGATCTCGTCGAGCAGCCCATGGCCCACCTGCACCAGGTAGGCGGGGTCGGCGGCGGGCCGGACCTCGATGCGGGTCACGTCCGCAGGGGCGGTCATGCGTTCTCCTGGGTCACGTGCTCGGCCGACTCCAGCCACGTCACGATCTCGGTGGCGATGTCGTCGGGTGAACGGTCGGCGGTGACGAAGGCGCGCGTCGTCACCTCGTCGTAGAGCGGTGCGCGGTCGCGGAGCATTGCGGCGATGCGGGCGCGCGGCGAGTCCAGCAGCAGCGGCCGGTCCCGCGCCAGCCCCACGCGGGCGACCGCGTCCGTCAGCGTCACCTGCAGGGCCGCGACGCGCGCCGGCTGGAGTGCGTGCCGCGTCCCCTCGTTCATCACTGCTCCCCCGCCGAGCGCCAGCACCCCGTCGTGCTCGGCAAGAGCGCGGACGACCGCGTCGTGCTCGAGGGCACGGAAGCGCTCTTCACCGTCCTCGATGAAGATGTCCGCCACCGTCTTGCCGGCCTCGGCCTCGATGACCTGGTCGGTGTCGAGGAACGCGACGCCGAGCTGCGCGGCGACCAACGTGCCGACCGTCGTCTTGCCGGCGCCGGGCGGGCCGACGACCACGAGCCTCGGGCCGGTCATGCCTCGGCTGCGGGGTTCGTGGCGAGGTCGGGTGAAGGGGCCTCGGCGACGGTCGCGGCCGCCGCCTTCAGGTAGGCCTCGGCGTTGCGCCGGGTCTCCTCGACCGAGTCGCCGCCGAACTTCTCGAGTGCCGCGTCGGCGAGAACCAGGGCGACCATCGCCTCGGCGACCACGCCGGCCGCGGGGACGGCGCAGACGTCGCTGCGCTGGTTGATGGCGACCGCAGCTTCGCCGGTGGCGGTGTCGACGGTCTGCAGCGCCCGCGGCACGGTCGAGATCGGTTTCATGGCCGCGCGGACCCGCAGCACCTCACCGTTGGTCATCCCGCCCTCGGTGCCCCCGGCGCGACCGGTGACGCGACGGATGACGCCCGACTCGTCGCGGACGATCTCGTCGTGGGCCTGCGAGCCCCGGCGGGCCGCGGTGCGGAAGCCGTCGCCGACCTCGACGCCCTTGATGGCCTGGATCCCCATGAGCGCAGCCGCGAGGCGGGAGTCGAGTCGACGGTCCCAGTGCACGTGGCTGCCCAGCCCCGGCGGCAGGCCGTAGACGACGACCTCGACCACACCGCCCAGCGTGTCGCCGTCGCGCCGGGCGGCATCGATCTCGGCGACCATCGCGGCGCTGCTCGCGGCGTCGGCGGCGCGCACGGGGTCGGCGTCGATCGCAGGCAGGTCGCCCGGCAGCGGCAGCGGGGCGTCCTCGGCGATCCCGACCGACCCGATCGAGACGACGTGGCTCAGCACCTCGATGCCGTACGCCTCGCGGAGGAAGTTCCGTGCGACGGTTCCCAGCGCGACGCGGGCGGCGGTCTCGCGGGCCGAAGCGCGTTCGAGGATGGGGCGGGCGTCGGCGAAGCCGTACTTCTGCATTCCGACGAGGTCGGCGTGCCCCGGACGGGGACGGGTCAGCGGTGCGTTGCGGGCGAGGCCGGCGAGCTCCTCGTCGGTGACGGGGTCGGGGCTCATCACCGTCGACCACTTCGGCCATTCGCTGTTGCGGACGACGATGCTGACCGGGCCGCCCTGCGTGCGACCGTGCCGGACACCGCCGAGGATCTCGACCTCGTCGCGCTCGAACTTCATCCGCGCGCCGCGACCGTAGCCGGCACGGCGACGGGTCAGTTCGTCCGCGACCTGTTCGCTGGTCACGCCGACGCCGGCCGGGAGACCTTCGAGCGTGGCGACGAGGGCGGGGCCGTGGGACTCACCGGCGGTCAGCCAGCGGAGGCGGCCTGTGTTCATGCGCCCCAGTGTTCCAGAAGGGCAGTGGTCCCGGCGGCCTCTAGAAGGTCTGGAGCTCGCCCTCCATGAGCGTGTGGTTCACGCCGGCGTGACGGATGACCACGGAACCGTTGCCGACCGACACGACCGAGTAGCCGGCTGTCGCCGACGAGCCGGCGGTCACGGTGAACGGCTTGTTGTCGATCTGGATGTCCGCGGTGCTCCCGCGCACGGCCATGACCTGCACCGCCGAGCCCGTCGAGGGGGTGTTGTCGGTGACCGCGGCCGACGAGGCGGTACGCGTCGAGGCGCCGGTGCCGCCGGACGACGTCGTACTCGCGACGGGACTCGGCGAGATGCTCGGGGTGACCGTGGTCCCGGGAGTCGTCCCTCCAGGGGTGGTCCCGGCGGCGGCAGACGTTGAACCTGCGGCCGAGCTCGAGGCCGTCGAGGGAGTCGAGGCCGTCGTTGCCGCCGCGGCGGCCGCGACCTCCTGCGGCAGCTTGGCAAAGGGATCGCGGACCCCGCCGGCACTGAGGCTAGGGACGGCGTCCGGCGTCGGCGAGGCCGAAGGCGTTGGCGTCGCCGCGGCCTTGGGTTTGGCGGCGGAATGGGTGACAACCAAGCCACTCGTGTTGTCGCTGCTACTAGCCAGGCTCGGTAGGACGAAAACGACACCGAGCAGCAGCAGCAGGGCGACGCCGACGAGTCCTCCTAGGACGACCTTGCGCTTCCGCGCGGCGTCCTCGTCGGTTTCGTTGTCGGTCTTGAACACGGTTCTCCTCGGGCGTCAGGACGTGGTGGTGCCGGGCTTGGTCGCCCCGGCCCCGGCGGTTCCAGTCAGCACACGGCCGACGATGGTGGCAGTGATGCCGCCGGACGACGCGACGGCCCCTGCTCCGGCACTAGACGCGCCGCCCTCGGCGAGGGTCACCTGTGTGACGAGGAAGCTGCGCTGCAGCCCCTCCAGGGCGAGCTGGAACTGCTCGAGACTCGGATAGCTCCCGTTCACGGTCAGGCTCAACTGCACCCCGGACAGGCCGGGTGCTCCCGCCAAGGCGGAGGGACGCGTCGGGGTCAGGCCGGCCAACGTCACGTTGGAGTCTGTCGCCGCCTGGGAGAGCTGGCGGATCAAGGCGACGATCTGGGGATCGGAGGGGACCCGGGAGGTGAGGTCCGCAACCTTGGCCTGCTCGGCAGGGAGCCGGCGCTGGATGTCCTGCAGGGACGCGACCTGCGTCTGCAGCGACGCATTGGTCGATCGCTGCGACTCCACCTGAGTCCGGAGGTCGGCGACCTCCTGCTTGCGCGGCTGCGCAAGCAGGAACCATCCGCCGGCCAGCAGCGCCAAGCACAGCGCAAGGGTCCCGGCGAGGAGTTGGGTCCTGCGGCTCATGTCAGCTCCCGGCGAGGTTGTCGAAGCGGTGGGAGAGCGCGTCAGCCGTCACATCGACGGTGACCGTGAAGGTCACCAGACCGGACGCCCCGTCGGCCGCCGTGCTGGTGAGATAGCCGTTGGTGAAACCCTTGACCTGACCGAGGGCTTCGAGCCATGCGGCCACCGCGTCCTGGTCGACCGCCTTGCCGGCGATGGTGACAGTGGCGACGGCGCCAGGGGTGACCCCGGTCGAGGCGGTCGAACCGGTGGTGGTCGTGGGCGCGACACCAGCTGTCCCAGCTCCTGCCCCGGCCCCTGTGGAGGCTGTGGTTGGAGCGATCGCGACGTTGGAGAGCCGAACTCCGTTCGGCAGCAGCAGCCGCAATTGGTCGAGGTACTTCGACCAGAGCACCTCGCTCGACATGGCGGTCTGCAGGGCCGCGCGGGCGGCTTGGAGCTGGGCCTGGGCCTGCCGTGCACCGTCGAGCGAGCGGACTTGGGCGTTGAGCCGCGCTGTCTGCGCCTGCTGGGCCGCCAGGTCGTCCTGGGCGGCGGCCTTGCCGGAGCCGGCAAGGTAGACCAGGCCGCCGGTCAGCAGGAGCACGCCGACGACAACGGCGGCGAGCATGACGAGAAGCGACCGCATCGCCCGCCGCTCAGCGATCTCCGGCGGCAACAGGTTGACGAAGGGTGCCGCGACCGGCTGCGGGGTCGTCGATATCCGGGAGCTCGATGTCGTTCACGGCGAACAGGACGCTCATGCCACAGCTCCCAGGGCGAGACCGACCGGAACGGCCGACAGCGGCAGCATGTAGGCGAGCTGCTCCTGGGTGAGACCGGTCCGGCCGATCTCGAGCCCGGTCAGCGGCGTCGCCAGCTCAACGGGGAGGCGGGTCGCGGCCGAGAGGCGACTCGCGAGGCCGGACAGCTGGCTGCCGCCGCCAGACAACAGAATGCGGCCGACCTGGACTGCCCCGGGCTGCGCCAGGTAGTAGTCCAGCGAACCGCGGACTTCCTCGACCCACGAGTTGGCGGCGCTCTCGAGCAGCCGAGCCGCCGGGGACACGCCGCTCGCGGCCGGGTGCAGCTCGGCCACCGTGGTCTGCTTGATCTGCTCGGCCTCCTGGAGGGGGATGCCCATCCGGTCGGCGATCGTCTCACTGACGTCGCTACCACCCAGAACGAGGATGCGGACGAAGCGGGGGATGCCGGCCTGGTGGACCGCGATGTTGGTGACGTTGGCGCCGATGTCGACGAGAGCCTCAGAGGTGCGGCGCATGCCGAGCAGATCGACGTCACCAATCGCCCGCATCAGAGCGAACGAGGTGAGGTCGACCGCACGTGGGTCCAGGCCGGCGCGGCTGACGGCGTCGAGGGAGGCTTCGACCATCTCGCGTGCGGCGGCCACGATCAGCACACGGTGGCGGCGCTCGCCGCCGCCGTCGGTGATCTCCTCCAGCGGGTGGAAGTCCAGCAGAGCGTGTTCGATGGGCAGAGGGATGACGTCAGCAACCTGGAAGGGCAACGACTTCCGCAGCTCCTTCAACGGCATCCACGGTAAGTCGACCTGTCGCACGATGACCTTCTGGTTGGCGAGGCCGAGCACAACACGCTTGGTCGAGAAGCGGCCGGCCTTCCAGAGCCGCTTGAGCGCGAATCGCGACGGCTTCGGGGTCGACGACCTCACCATCGACGACCGCCCCGATAGGCAAGGCGACCTGTCCGATCCGCTCGAGCTTGACGACGTCTCGCCGCCATGACAGCTGCGCCGCACGAACGCTGGTACTGCCGATGTCGAGACCGACAGTCCTCCGATCCGACACTGGACCTCCTGCGCTCTTTTGACGACCGAGGCGATCAGATCCGTCGCCATCGTGCCCGGCGGCCGCATTCCGGCCTCAGCAATCATTCGGCCGGTCGGAGCAACCGCTTGAGCCTTGGGGGTCAACCGAATCCGCCGTAGTCCGGAGTTGGCCTAGATGCCGGTAACGTCCCGATATGCCGACGCGAGCGGCTCGCCCAGCAGAATCGCAAGCAGTGCACCAGCAATCATGTAGGGGCCGAAAGGGATGCGGCTCTTCCGGCCGGCACGGCCGGCGACGATCAGCCCGAGGCTGCCCACCCCGCCGAGCAGGAAGGCGCCGAAGACGCCCACGGCGAGCGTTCCCCACCCCAGCCAGGCGATGTAGGCCCCGAGCACTCCCGAAAGCTTGACGTCGCCGAGACCCATCCCTCGACCGTGGGTCACCACGTGCAATGTCAGGTAGAAAACAAGCACAAGGGCCCCGCCGACCACCGCCCTGGTGGGGGAACCGTCACCGTCGCCCAGCAGCGCGGCGAGCACCGAGCAGCACGATGGCGACGGGATACGCGGGCAGGGTGAGCGCGTCAGGGAGCCGCCGGACGTCGAGGTCGATCCACGTCAGAGCCACCCCCAGCGCACCGAAGAACAGGTATGCCGGCAGCGCCCAAGGGTCGTGCTGTAGCCGCAGGGCGAGGAGCATGAATACGACCGCCGTCAGCAGCTCGACCAGCGGGTACCTGGCGCTGATCGGTTTGCTGCATGTTCGGCAACGCCCCCGCAGGAGAACCCACGACACCACTGGCACGTTGTCGCGCGGGGCGAGCTCGGTGCGGCAGCCGGGACAGCGAGATCGCGGCGCGACGACGGACTCCCCGTCGCGGCACCCGGTGGATGACGACGTTGAGGAACGACCCGATCGCCAGCCCGAGCACGGCGGCAAGGACGAGGAGCGTCGCCAGCATCGTGGTCAGGGGGAGCCCTCCGCGTACTGCGTCCGCTGCCACGCGGTCGACGCCAGGTCGGCGAGGAACGGAGGCGGGTTGAACTTGAGCCGACCATCGTAGTTGTAGTTCTTCACGTAGCCGGTGGCGACCACATTGTTGGAGCTGGTGCCGACCGGACCACGGAACAGCTGGATGATGCCGCCGAGCACCGTCAGCGTGTTCATCGGGGAGCCCTTGTTCCAGCTCTGCACGATGAAGGAGTCCGCCGAGGCCAGCAGGACGGCGTCGACCTGAATGTTGGTCTTCGGGTACGGACTCGTCGCGACGTCGTTCCCGGCCGTGCAGTTGCCGGAGCCGTCCCGGGCGGTGCACGTGACGGGGTGGTAGAGCTCCACGAAGTTGGCTGCGGCCAGGCCGAGCACGTCGGTACCGGAACTGTCGTTGGCGTTCGGGGAAGCTGCGCCCGTCGTGGGGACAGCAGTACCGACGGCGGACCCGCCGTTACCGGCGTACCGCAGGTCGTTCGTGATGATGATGTTGTTTGCCGAGCCGACCGTTACCTGACCCTTGAGCCAGCCCTCCACGAAGGCGTCGCCGTTGCCGCAACCGTAGACGAGCTTGCTGTTGCCCTGGGATAGCGCGTCATCGTTCGCGATCGGAAAACCGACCAGATTCTGTACGGTGCCCGGGGTGGTGCAGCCAGTGGTGGCGCCGTTGTACGGATCGACGAAGATGACGTTGTTCTGCGGGACGCTGACCGTCTGCACCGGGCTGTTGGTCGAGTACGTGCCGCAGCCGCTGTTGGTGCTGCCCGAGTACGGGCTGGTGACCGTCATCGTGCCGTTGGCATTGAAGACGATGCGTGTGGGGCCCTTGAACAGGCAGCCACCGCCGTTCGACTTCGCGGCTTGGGCACGAAGCGCGGTGTTCGTCGTCGGGAAAGCCAGCGTCTTGTTCTCGGGCGGAGTCGCGAACCCAGGCGTACTGCCACTGCCGTTGGCGTCTACCCAGAGCTTGGGATTGACGCAGCCGGTCGAGGGCGCGCAGCCGTTCCAGCCGGTGGTGAACTTGCTCTGGAAGCTGGGACTGCCGGACACGACGATGGAGTCGCTGCTGTAGACCGAGCCTTTGAGCGTGTCCCCGGTCCGGAACTGGATGTCCGGGCAACTGGTCGTGTTCCTAGCGGGGTTCGCGTAGCGGAACGTCGAACACGTGCCGGCCGATGCGCCGGTCGCGATCGGGTCGATCGTCTCGTACTGCGTGAAGTAGAGGTAGTCGAGGAAGCCAGGCTTGGTCAGCGCAACGCTGATCTTCCGGGACTCGCCCCTCACCGTCCCGGTGGACTGCAGGTTGATGACACCGGTCGACTGGATCTGAGTCGCAGTATTCAGCAGCGTCCAGCTGTAGGTCGCACCGTTCGCGATCGTCGCCGATCCACTCGTTGCGCCTGCGACGTAGTAGGTCGGGTTGGCGTTGAGTCGGCTCAGGTAGTCGTCGACCCCCGCTTCCGCCGCCGCGAGCGCGCCGTTGTGGTCCTGCTCGCTTCGGCCCCCCTTGGTCGCCTGGATGGTCCAGTTCAACGTCAACGTCACCATGATGCTGAGAATCAGCATGGTCCCGATCACGGTGATCATGACGTAGCCCTGGTCGTCCGCCCGGAGTGACCTGGAGGTCCGCCGCCGCCTGTTTCGCGATGTCATGGTGCCCCTACGGCTGGGTGTGATTGGGCAGTCGGACGGTCGTATCAACCGTGGTCGGCGGAACCGGCGGGTTGGTGGGCGTCTGGATGCGCAGCGAGATCGCGATGGTGTCCACGAGCCCGGCATCGGTGGCGCTGAGGCCCGAAGCCGTCGGGACGAGTGGCACGCCGCCGGTCTTCCTGAACGAGAAGATGTCCGAAGACGTCAGCACGTTGTTCGCGATCACCCGCTGGATGGCGAAGGTGGTCGTCGAGCACGGCGCCACCGAGGAACTCGTCGGTGCAGGCTGCTGCTGTTCGATGAGGTTCTGGCCGCTATCGACGCTGTACCGGAACAGACTCGGCGGGCTCGTCACACTCGTGTTGGCGTAGAAGAGCACCTCGGCCGGCCGCGCCGTGCAGAAGGGCACGGCGATCGCTCCAACCGTGCCCGGTGCACGAGCGGTTCGCAGGTGCTTGGTCATCGCGTTGAGGGCCGACCGCTCCCCCTGCGTGTTCGTGGTCCGCGCCTGGATGCCCGACGTGGTCCCTCGAGCGGCTGCGAAGCTCGTACCCAGGACAGCGAGGACGAGTGTTCCGAGGAACATCGTGACAACGAGCTCGGCGAGGCTGAGGCCGTCGTCTGCACGTGCCTCTCGCCTGAATCGCTCGATCATGGAGCTCACTGACCGTTCACCGTCACATTGAGAGCGGACCCACCCGGGGTCACGTTCTGGTTCGTCCAGGTCGGATTGGCGGTGGCACCGGCCGTGCTGAGCCGGAACTGCCAGGCCCCGTACGGCAGGGCCGCCTGCACGAGCCCGGCGTTGGTGGTAGTCGTGCCAAGGGTGAGAGTCATCCCCGCGGGACAACCGGCGTCGGGAGCGTGCACGGCGACGACCGTCTGGCCGTTGTTCGACTTCGGTGCCTTCATCGCGACGGTCACGTTGACCGCTCGCGTGGCCAGCGGGACGTTCGCCGACCCGCCTGGCGCGACGATCGTGGGTGTGGCCCGGGCACCGCCGCTCCACACCTGCGGATCGGCGTCAGCGCAAGTCCCGGCCCACGTCTGATAGCCGTTCGTGAACGGGAACAGGTTTGTGGCGTTCACCGAGGCACCGCCTCCGGAGAACGTCGTATAGCCGGGGGTGGCAAGGCTGGTGTTCGTGACGGTGGCCCCGAGCCCGATCGGGAGCGGGTGGGCCACATCAGGTGCCGTCGGTGTGAGCATCAGGGTCGCGGCCGAGTCCCACTGAAATTCAGCCGTGGTGAGCCACGTGCCGGGAACGGTCGTGCCGACTGTCATGGTGTTGGTCGAGGAACCCTGCCAGTTGACCGACGGCGGCGTCGTACTGGAGGTCGTGGTGGCCGTATAGGTCGACGCCGGGATGTTGGCGAACACAACGCAGCCATAAGCGTCCGTGATCTGACTGGCGCTGACGGAACCACCATTCAGCTGAACCGCGACACCCTGCACGGGCACGTTGTCGCGGTTGCGGACGCGGATCGGGATCGTGATCGCGTTGGCATTGACGTCGGCGACGTCGGGTGCGAGGACCGTGTCGCTCCGAACCGGCGCCGTGCCCGCCATGCTCGGCCAGGTCGCCGTGACCGACACGCTCTTGAACAGTGCCGTTCCGGTGCCGGAGCAGGAGTCGGTGGCCGAGCTGGTGCCAGACACCCAGCGGACGGTCTGGGTCATGCTGTAAAGCGTCCCGTCAACGCTCACAGGAGTTGGGTTGCTGACCCCGATGCCGAGCGCACCGGCACCGGCGTCGCGGATGAGGTCCATCTGCTGGGAGATGAGGTTGGCCGCGGCGACGCGTTGCCGGCTCGTCCGGCTGGCCTGTAGCGACTGTGCCAGGGCCACGGCGACAGCGGTGGCGAGGATCGCGAGAACGACCATCGAGGCGATGACCTCGACGAGGGTGAACCCGTCGTCTCCGTCGCACTCACGGGACTCCATGGAGTGTTCGTCGGCAAGTGGGAAGGCTGCCTGAAGGCCTACAGGGCGTTCCCTGAGCAGGCGCCGCATCGCTGCGCGGTCCGGGGCACCCGACGCCAGATCATCCCGATAGCGAGTCACCAGCGAGCCCGGCGTTGCTGATCGGGCAGCCGGCTGACCCCACGGGCTGCATGCCGTAGTTGCGGCTGTCGTAGAACCAGATGTTGGACGAGTCCGCGTGCTTGGCCGAGAGGCAGTACCCGGTCGATCCGTTGTAGAAGACCACCGAGACCGTGACCCTCTTGCTCGCGAGGACCTCTTCGTTGGCCGCCTTGAGCACGCTGATCTTGTCGTAGCTCCCGACGTCGGTCAGGTGCAGCTCTTCAGCGGTGGCCAAGCCCCGGAGGTCGGACTTGGCCTGCGCGTCGTAACCGGACTGCCGCTGCTTCAGGAAGATGGGCACGGCGATGGCCGACAAGATGCCGATGATCACCATCACGATCAGCAGCTCGATGAGGGTGAAACCGTCGTCGTCGGAGCGGCGCATGCAGATCCCGATCTCTTCGTGGCCCGTAGGAGTTCTCACTTCGTCTCGGCAGGAGTCCGGGGGCTCTTGACGAAGAAATGAATCAGGGCCCGCGGCGACTGCCGCGGGCCCTGATTCGGGTCAGCCCAGGTCAGCAGGTGGCTCCGGAGACGACGCCGTTGCCAGCGTTCACGCTGTTGAAGCAGAACGACTTGCCGGACTTCGAGACGCCTACGATCTTGTAGGAGGCCTGCACCACCGGACTAGCGGTCGAGTCCGCCGCAGTGGCGGTGAAGGTCACCGTGGTGGTGTTGGCCGACTTCGTCCAGCCGCTGAGCGGACCGGTGGCCGACGTCGCCGCGCCGGCGCCGTTGCTGGTGTACAGGTTGTTGTCCGTAAAGAAGGTCTCCTCGGCGGTGGAACCGTTCTTGACGTCGGACTTGGTGCCGGCGTCGTAACCGCTGTTCCGCTGGTTCAGGAAAACCGGGATAGCGATAGCGGCCAGGATCCCGATGATGATCATGACGACCAGGAGCTCGATGAGGGTGAAACCCTCGTCACGCTCGTCGATGGTCTTGCGGATGCGCGACAGCATCTATGTTCCTCCGAGAGGTAGGCCGCACTGCCGCGGCGATGTGTGATGCATGAGGTTTCGGTATCGACTAGACCAACATCGATAGGCCGATCGAGGGACGGTCGAGTTGAGTCACCACGACGAAGGGCCTACGGCTTTCGCCGTAGGCCCTTCGTCGTCGTTCGCTGTCAGCCGGCCGAGGCAGCGCGGCAGATCAACAGCGGGATCAGGTCCAGCTGTGGGTGCACGCTGTGGTGCCGTTGCCCGTGACGCCGTTGCCCGAGAGGCTGCTGTCGAAGCAGAAGTGCTTGCCGGACTTGGACGTGGCGTCGATCGCGTAGTACTTGCCATCCGTGGAGACGGCGAGCGAGACGCCGGTCGTGTTCGCCGACTTGGTCCAACCCGTGAGCGACGCTGTCGCACTCGTGTAGGCGTTGGGCGAGCTGTCCGTGAAGACCGTCTCCTCCGAGGTGGAAGCGTTCTTGACGTCGGACTTGGCGCCGGCGTCGTAACCGCTGTTCCGCTGGTTCAGGAAAACCGGGATAGCGATAGCGGCCAGGATACCGATGATGATCATGACGACCAGGAGCTCGATGAGGGTGAAACCCTCGTCACGCTCGTCGATGGTCTTGCGGATGCGCGACAGCATCTATGTTCCTCCGAGAGGTAGGCCGCACTGCCGCGGCGCTGTGTGATGCATGAGGTTTCGGTATAGGCAGGAGCTGCATCGATAGCCCGACCGGGTGACCGCGTTGCGACCACTTCGCAGGCCACGTCGGGGACGACCCCCTCGTCCTACGCGGGTGACGCAGTTCGGGGCTCGCGGCCCATGGCCGCGAGCCCCGAACGGTCTGGGGAAGATCAGCAGGCGACGACGCCTGAGCCGGAGGCGTTGCTATCGAAGCAGAAGTTCTTGCCCGACTTCGAGCTCCCCTTGATCGTGTACGTCTTGCCGTCGGCCGAAGGGGCGAAAACGACCGTGTCGGTGTTCTTCGACTTGGTCCAGCCGGACAGCCCCGTGACGGTAGGAGTCGTGGTGTCGGCGGTTCCTGCGACGTAGGCGTTCGGGCTGCTGTCGGTGAAGGCGGTCTCCTCGGCGGTAGCGCCGTTCTTGACGTCGGACTTGGTGCCGGCGTCGTAACCGCTGTTCCGCTGGTTCAGGAAGACCGGGATGGCGATAGCGGCCAGGATCCCGATGATGATCATGACGACCAGGAGCTCGATGAGGGTGAAACCCTCGTCACGCTCATCGATGGTCTTACGAATGCGAGTGAGCACTTGTCCCTCTCCTCAAGGGCCGTGGACCGGCCTCCCGGCCGACTCCTTGGTCCGAGAGATCGGTCCTGCAGCAGTCGTGCTTGAGACCTGGTTGCCTCGGGCCATCACGTCACCCGCTCGGTCGCGACCCGTTTGGCCTGACGGCTTGGTGGTGGGGTGACTCGGTGACACCAGATCGGCATCAGGGTGCTGGCCCTCGCCATGGGGAGGCGGGTGCCCTTGACGTGACGCTCGACCCGGCGGCGGGCTCCCGGCGGAAATTCGCCAGCCAGGGCCGACTCGTCGCGGCACCCGACCCGGCTTCCGTCGGTGGGCCCGTCCAGCTCGACTCCACATCGGTACTCGGCCGAACTGCCGGCCTGTGAACGACGCTCGACATCCGATCCGACTCGGTGTCTGCAAGCGTGACGTACGTTCGCCTTCTGCACGGACTGCGCCGCCTGGTCGCCGAGCCAGCTCGAGACGGACAGCATCTCGGCGGCTGTTGCGCCGGAGGCCACATATGTCGCAGTTGCGACCGACTACGATGTCGGCGTGCGCGAGGAGCGGCGCCTGGGCGAAATGCGCGCCGGTCTCTCGATGCGGTTCTGGGTGATCCGAGATGCTACTTGATCAGGTCGAAGATCTTGAAGATCGGCATGTAGAGCGCCACGATCATCGACCCGACGATGCCGCCCAGGAAGCGCGATCATCAGCGGCTCGATGAGGGCGGTCAGCGACTCGGTCGTCGCCTCGACCTCCTGGTCGTAGAACTCGCAGATCTTGCTCAGCATCGTGTCGAGGGCGCCGGTGTCCTCGCCGACGGCCATCATCTGCACGACCATCGGCGGGAAGACCGGGTGGTTCGCCAGCGGCGCGGCCAGCGACTCGCCGGTGCGCACGCTGTCCTGCACGTCGCGGACGGCGACGCGCCAGCACGACGTTGCCGGTGGTGTCGGCGACGATGTCGAGGCTCTGCAGGATCGGCACGCCGGAGTGCATCATCGTGCCGAGGTTGCGGGCGAACCGGCTGAGCGCGATCTTCTGGAACAGCGATGCCGAAGACCGGCATCTTCAGCTTGAGCGGGTCGACGACGTTGCGGACCCGGTCCTTGTGCTTGACCTTGCCCCAAGCCGATGACGCCGCCGATGAAGGCGACGCAGGAGCACGGGCAAGAACGTCTTCAGCGCCGCTGGACAGGATCACCAGGATGCGCGTCGGCAGCGGCAGCTTGCCGCCGAGCGTGGCTGAACAGCCCGGCGAAGATCGGCACGATGAACAGCAGCATGCCGATGACCGCGAGGATGGCCATGACGAAGACGACGACCGGGTAGGTCATCGCCGACTTGACCTTGCCGCGCAGCTTGACCTCGGCCTCGTAGTTCTCCGCGATCTGCAGCAGCACGGCGTCGAGGAAGCCGCCGACCTCGCCGGCCCTGCTCATGTTGACCATGAGCGGCGGGAAGACCTTCGGCGAGTGCTTGCGCCATCGCCGCCGAGAGCGACGTGCCGGTCTCGACGTCGTTGCGGACCTCGCCCAGGACCCGCGCCAGTTCCTTGTTCTCGGTCTGCTCGGACAGGATGTTCAGCGCCCGCAGCAGCGACAGACCGGAGTTGATCATCGTCGCGAACTGCCGCGACATGACCGCCAGGTCCTTGAGCTTGACCTTCTTCTTGCCGAAGCCGGGGATGCTTGATCTCCTTCTTCAGCCCGGCGTTGCGCCTCGGTGATGCTGACGGGCGCGTAGCCCATTGCCTTGAGCTTGCGTGGCGACCAGCGCCTGGTCGACTCGGCCTCGATCGTGCCGGTGACGATCTTGCCGGCGCGGTCACGGACCGGTGTACTGCGAACGTGGTCGGGCATGTCGCTCCTCCGCTCTGCTCAGGCCCGGCCGCAGAGCCGGTGGAAGTCCTCGACGTGGTGGCACTTCTCGAGGCCGGTCTCGTAGGTGATCCGGCCGCTGCTTGACCAGCTCGGCGAGGTGCTGGTCCATCGTGTGCATGCCGAACTTGCGCGCCGGCCTGCAGCGCCGAGTAGATCTGGTGCGTCTTGCCCTCGCGGATCAGGTTGCGGATGGCCGGGGTGGCGACGAGGACCTCGCTTGCCACGGCCCGGCCCTTGCCGTCGGCGGTCTTGGCACAGCGTCTGGCAGACGACGCCCTGCAGCGCGCCGGCGAGCTGCACCCGCACCTGCTGCTGCTGGTGCGGCGGGAAGACGTCGATGACGCGGTCGATGGTCTGCGCGGCGTCCTGGGTGTGCAGCGTCGCGAAGACGAGGTGGCCGGTCTCGGCGGCGGTCAGGGCGACCGAGATCGTCTCGAGGTCGCGCATCTCACCGACCAGGATGATGTCGGGGTCCTGGCGCAGCACGTGCTTGAGCGCGTTCTGGAAGGAGTGGGTGTCCTCCCCCACCTCGCGCTGGTTGACCAGGCAGTCGACTTGTGCGGTGTGGAGGAACTCGATCGGGTCCTCGACGGTCATGATGTGGTCGCGGCGCTGGCGGTTGGCGAGGTCGACGAGGCTGGCCAGCGTCGTCGACTTGCCGGAGCCGGTCGGGCCGGTGACGAGGACGAAGCCGCGCGGCAGCATCGCGAAGTTGCGCGACCGACGGCGGGACGCCCAGGTCCTCGAGCTTCTTGATCTCGAACGGGATGAGGCGGAAGGCGGCGCCGACGGCGTCGCGCTGGCGGTAGATGTTGACGCGGAAGCGCGCCTTGCCCGGCACGGCGTAGGCGAAGTCGAGCTCGAGGTCCGCCTCGAACTTCTCGCGCTGCTTCTGCGTGAGGATCGCGTACAGCATCCTCTGGATGACCGGCGGCGTGAGGACCGGGCGCTCCTCCATCGGCTCAGGTGGCCGTTGAGCCGCAGCGTCGGGGGCGCGCCGGCGGTGAGGTGCAGGTCGGACGCACCTCGCGCGAGCACCTCGACGAGCAGGTCGGTGAGGATGAGTTCCTCGCCGTCGGAGTCCACCTCGGTACCCCGGGTAAGCCGCGCTGCCGCCGGATTCGGCGACAGCCTGTCGGCTGGCAGGAGAACCGGGGTGCCGCTTACCTCCCGGCTTGCCCAGGCAGACGGGTGACAGCTGCCTGGCCGGGCGGACGGCTGACTTAGCGCTGGCTGTGGGGAGGCATGATCGGCCCGGGCATCGCCGGTCCAGGCATCGCCGGTCCGGGCATCGCCGGTCCAGGCATCGCCGGTCCGGGCGTCGGCTGCCCGGGGGCTCGCGTCTCGGGTACGGCCGAAGGGACGCGGCCTGCTGGAGCGGCGCCGGCATCGCCGCTGCGGCCGAACGAGCGGCGAACGGGACCGGCGATCGTCGGCCCGTGCGTGGGCGCACCGGCGAGGCTTGGAACGGAACGTCGGGTTGCTCGAGCCGCTGGCAGGGGCGTCCGCTTGGAGGCGGAAGCTGCGAGAGCGGTGTACCGCCGTGCGGCGCTGGCGTGGCGGGAGCGAGAACGTACCCGCTGGGGGGCGGTGGGGCCTGCGGTAGCGGAGCACCGTGTGAGCCGGCGGCAGGTCCGCTCAGGGGCGGCGCCAGCGACGGCACCGGTCCCGCCGGGCCCACGGGTCGAGCAGACGACTCCGACGGAGTGCCAGACTCCTCCGGACGTCGACCGTCGTTGTTCTGCTCCACGTCGCTCCCATCCACACGGTGCCGGCTCCGCGCTTCAGGCTTCGATCGGCGGTATCCGCCGACCGCTTGAGCATTCGGCGGACTGAAGCTGGGCGCGGCCCCGACGGCGCACAATCTCCAGGTGCTGCGAACGCCTGCGACCGGTCGGCTTCTCGTCGCGAGTCCCGGGCTCGCCGATCCCCACTTCGCACGCACCGTCGTGCTGCTGCTGGCCGCAGGAGACGGCGGAGCACTCGGGATCGTCCTTAACCGTCCGGGGGGGTTGGAGGTCAGCGAGATCCTTCCGCAGTGGGCGCCTCTCGCCGCGGAACCCACGTCTGTGTTCGTGGGTGGGCCGGTGGCGCCGGACACCGCGATGTGTCTGGGCCGGGACGGGGATTCGTGGCACGCGATCTCGGTCGACGAACGCCCCGAGACCTCGGGCGTCGAGTGCGTGCGGGTCTTCGCGGCGTACGCGGGTTGGGGGCGGCGTCAGCTCGAGGATGAGATCGACGCCGGCGGCTGGTACGTGGTGGCAGCAACCGCGGACGACGTCTTCACCAGTGCCCCGGAGACCCTGTGGCGCCGCGTCCTCCGCCGACAGAACGGGCGGGCCGCCTGGGCATCGACCGCTCCGGACGACCCGAGGCAGAACTGACTGCGCCGGCCGAGCTGCCGGAGGCCGTCCGTCACTACCTCACGGAACTGACGGGCCGGTTGGCTGCGGCCTTCGACGGGCAGCTGCTCGGCGTCTACCTGACCGGTTCGGCAGCGCTGCGTGCCTTCGCGCCGGATGACAGCGACCTCGACGTCGCTGCGATCTGTGCCGACACGGCGTCGCTCGCGCAGCGGCAGGCGGTCGTCGGCCTCGTTCGCCACGACGCTCTTCCCTGTCCTGCCCGGGGCCTGGAGCTGCTCGTCTACCCGTGGTCAACCGCGCAAGGGGCCGCAGCCGCGCCCGGCTTCGTGCTCGAGCTGAACGACGGACCGAGGATGCCCTTCTCCGCCGCGCTCTGTCCGTGCGACCGACCGGCCGGCGCCGCCGACTTCTGGTACGTCCTCGACCGTTCGATCCTCCGGGCGGTGGGTCGCCCGCTGCTCGGAGCGCCCGTCATCGATCTCGTGGTCGAGCCGGCGCGCCGCGACGTGCTCGACGCACTCGTCGCGTCGTTGGCTTGGCATCGCCTGGCCGGAGCGGGTCAGCGACGCAACGCCGTGCTCAACGCCTGCCGCGGCCTGCGCTGGGCCACCGACGGCGTCTGGAGCTCGAAGCCCGACGCCGGGCGGTGGGCCATGACGCGCTGTGGCGAACAGACCAGCGCCACCATCGCCGCCGTGCTCGACGGGGGTTCGGTATCTCGACCTGCGCTGCTGGAGGTGATGACCGAGGTGCAGGCGGCTGTGAGCAGCGCCGCAGCTGCGACATGACCCCGGCGCGGCCGCCACTGGCCTGGGCCATCCATACCCAACGCGACTTGTCGCCTGGTCCGCGCCGGCCGAACCGCCCGGTCCGTGATCTCACTCCGGTCGGCGGCCCACCACCCAGCAGGCGACGGCGGCCGCCGCCGCGACGTTCAGCGAGTCGACGCCGCCCGCCATCGGGATGCGGACCCGGAGGTCGGCCGAGGTCAGTGCCTGCTCGGTGAGTCCCGGCCCTTCGGCGCCGAGCAGCAGCGCCAGCCGCACGTCGTCCCCGGTCCCGACCACCGCGCCGAGCTCGTCGAGGGGAAGGGCTTCCTCGGCCGGGGTGAGCGCGAGCAGCCGGAAACCTGCCGTACGCAGTCGTTCGAGACCCCCCGGCCAGTCGTCGATGCGGGCGTACGGCAGCGCGAACACCTCCCCCATCGAGGTCCGGACGCTCCGGCGGTAGAGCGGGTCGCCGCAGGTCGGCGCGAGCAGGACGGCGTCGATGCCGAGCCCGGCCGCGGAGCGGAAGACCGCCCCCAGGTTGGTCGGGTTGCTGAGCTCTTCGAGCACGCAGAGCCGGCGCGGCGCCGGGCGACCACCGGCGCCGGCGAGCAGTCCATCGACGGTCAGCTCCGGACGGCGGTGGACCGCTGCGAGGACCCCCCGGTGCACGTGGAAGCCGGTCAGCTGCTTCAGGACCGGGAGCGGCGCGACGTAGACCGGGCAGCCGGTGCCGTCGACCAGACCGACGAGATCGGTGACCGCGTCGACCCGGTTGTCCGCGAGCAGCAACGACCGGAGCCGGTGACCCGAGGCGAGGGCGCGGCGGACGACCCAGTCGCCCTCCGCGATGAACAGTCCGCCGGCCGGCTCCATGAGCCGACGCAGCGTTGTGTCGGTCAGGTCGCGGTAATCGGAGAGGCGCGGGTCATCGGGGTCGAGCAGGAGTTCGGGGCTCGGCACCCGGCCCAGGCTAGAGCCAGCGCGTGACGCGCGTGCGGTCGGTCAGTCGGCGTCGATGACCCGGGGGTTGCGTCCGGCGGCCAGGCCACGATCGCGCGGAAGAGCGTCCTCGACCGTCAGCGCCGGAGCCGGCGGTGCGCGGCGGGGCTGGTTGGCGAAGAGCACCGCGAACCAGGGCATGACCACCGCGATGAAGATCGCGACGTACTGGACGGGCCCGGAGAACAGGAGGACCGCTCCCACCAGGCACACGACGCGGAAGAGCATGGCGGCGATGTAGCGGCGTTCGCGATCGCGGATGTCGTCCGAACGGGAGCCGGCGAGACTGGTGATCACGGTCGACCTGCGTCTGCTCCGTGGTGGCACGTACATAGTGTCCCTCTTTCCGGGCCTCTTGAGACGCTCCGGGTCCGACTAATTCAAAACCCGGTCAACTCGTGCCCACTCACCCAGGTCAACGCCGCGCTGTGACCGAAAAGTCCCCTCCGGCGCCGCGCCCGGGACGTGAGATCGCCGCGTCCGGGCAGGAACAAGGCATGAACCTCGGACCCACCCCCGTCGACGGCCGCATCATCATCGTCACCGGCGCCACCTCCGGCATCGGCCGCGCGACGGCGGAACGCCTCGTGCGTCACGGTGCCGTGGTCATCGGCTGTGCCCGGGACGAGCAGCGCCTCTCCGAAGTCGCCGCCGAGGTCGGTTTCGAGCCGCAGCGCTGCGACGTCTCCTCCGCGAAGGACCGTGCGGCACTGATCGACGGCGTGCTCGCGCGGCACGGCCGCATCGACGCCCTGGTGAACAACGCCGGCATCGGCTGGGAAGGCCTCGTCGAGGAGATGGAGACCGGGGACGTCGAGCAGATGGTGAACACCAACGTCACCGCCCTCATCGACCTGACCCGCCTGGTCCTGCCGCACATGCTCGAGCGCGGCGACGGCCACATCGTCATGACGTCGTCGTCGGCCGGCTGGTTCTCCTTCCCGCCGCTGACGGTCTACTCGGCGACCAAGTTCGCCGTCGAGGGCTTCGTCGAGGGCCTGCGCCGGGAGGTCGGCCGCCGCGGCATCGTCGTCTCCACCGTCAACCCGGGTCCTGTCGCCACCGAGTGGCTCGCACGCTCACAGGGCCTGCAGCCCGCCGAGCACGACAGCGAGGTCAGCCGCAACCCTGGCGTTCCGCCGGAGTGGGTCGCGACCGCGATCGAGCGCTCGCTGCGCCGCCCCTACAGTCGGACCGCCGGCGTTCCCCGCGTGATGGGCCTCGCCCGGTTGCTGCAGGTCCAGCCGCTGCGCATGGCGGCCGACGTCGCGTTCGGCCTTGCTGCCGGGCCCCTGTCCACCTTCGCGAAGAAGCTCACCGCGGACTCGACGCCGGTCGACCCACGGAAGGATCTGCGGCACCACTCGTCGGCGAGCAGCTGAGCCGAGCCGGCCGAGCGTCCGATCAGCTGGTGATCGGTCGACCGAGGTAGACGCTCTCCGTCTGGTGGGCGAACTGACCGAACCGCTCCACCGGCAGGTAGCCGGCGCCACGATAGAGATCGACCGCCTCCGGCTGCCGGAGGCCGGTCTCCAGCCACAGCTGCCGGTAGCCGAGCGTGCGGGCTGTCGTCTCGGCCGCCGTCAACAGCGTCCGCGCCAGCCCGCGGCGACGCGCGACCGGCCGGACGTACATCCGCTTCAGTTCGGCGACGGGCCCGTCCCCGGACTCCCCGGACTCGTCGGCGAGGGGACGCGGCAGGTGCCGGACCCCGACACAGCCGAGCAGCAACTCCGGCCGGTCGGCGTCCACGGCGACGAGCAGGGCTCCGTCCGGCGGGTCGAACTGGGCCCGGCTGACGTGCACCGGTTCCCCCTCGCTGCCGTAGCGGCGGGCGAGGTCGACGTCGAGTTCCGCGAACAGCCCGGCGACCTCGTCGAACGACGCCCGACGAACGGAGATGGGCGAGGCCACCCCTCCCAGACTGCCACCCGCGGCGGCTCAGGCGCTGCCCTCGCGCGGCGCAGCGCCGTCGCGCAGGTCGATCACGCTCTCGGCTCCGGCCGGCGTGCTCGGCGGCGGCACCGCCGCCGTGACCGTCGTGCTCGCTGCCCGAGGCGGCGGATCCGCCGGAACCGCCGGCGGGGTCACCAGCTGCGGGAGGGTCTGCCCGAGTGCACCGAGTGCGGACGTGAGCTCGCTCGGCACGATCCACATCTTGTTCGACGACCCCTGCGCCAGCTGCGGCAGCGTCTGCAGGTACTGGTAGGCGAGCAGCTGCGCATCAGGCTTGCCCTCGTGGATCGCAGCGAAGACGGTCGCGATGGCCGACGCCTGGCCTTCCGCCTCGAGGATCTGCGAACGCCGCGAGCCCTCGGCCTTCAGGATCGCGCTCTCCTTCTCACCCTCGGCGGTGAGGATCTGCGCCTGGCGCACGCCCTCGGCGGACAGGATCGTCGCCCGCTTGTCGCGGTCGGCCCGCATCTGCTTCTCCATCGAGTCCTTGACCGAGGCCGGCGGGTCGATGGCCTTGATCTCGACCCGGTTCACGCGGATGCCCCACTTGCCCGTGGCGTCGTCGAGCACGCCGCGCAGCGCGCCGTTGATCTCGTCCCGGCTGGTCAGTGCCCGCTCGAGGGCGATCCCGCCGATGACGTTGCGCAGCGTGGTGACGACGAGCTGCTCGATGGCGTGGACGTAGTCGTGGATCTCGTAGGTCGCCGCCTTGGGGTCGGTGACCTGGTAGTAGATGACCGTGTCGATGCTGACCACGAGGTTGTCCTGGGTGATGACCGGCTGCGGCCGGAACGACACCACCTGTTCCCGCAGGTCGAGCACGTCGCGGACCCGGTCGACGAACGGGACGACGATGGCCAGGCCCGGGGTCAGGGTGCGGGAGTAGCGGCCGAGCCGCTCCACGACGCCGGCGCGCGCCTGCGGCACGATGCGCACCGTCCGGGCGACGACGACGAGGCTGAGCACGACCACGACGGCGAGTACCACGAGTGCGGCCACGGGAACCTCCTGGGTTCAGAGCTCGGCGGGGTAGACGAGGGCGGTCGCCCCGTCGATGGCGAGGACGCGCACGGTGCTGCCCGCATTGACGACACCGTCGGCGGAGCTGCCTTCGCACAGCCGGGCCGACCAGACCTCGCCGCGCAGGCGTACCTGCCCGCGGTAGCGGTCGACCTCGGCGAGCACCAGGGCATCGATGCCGACGAGGGCCTCGGCGCCCGTGCGGAGCGTCGCGGGCATCCGGCGGTGCCGCTGCGCGATAGGACGGACGCCGACGAGCAGCACCAGGCCGGCTCCGGCGAAGGCGGCGGCCTGCAGGGTCACGTCGGCACCCGTCGCAGCGACCCCGCCTGCTGCGGCGGCAGCGAGGGCGGCGAGACCCAGCACGAAGGTCATGGACAGCGACTCGCCGGCGGTGAGCACCGCAGCGACGAGCAACCACCAACCCCAGGCCGGCATGCGGGCAGGCTAGAACAGTCCGACCGATCCGTCACCGGATTCGGTCTTTATGACGACTTCTCTGCTCGCGGCGGGTGCGCCGCGGACCGTCAGCCCTGAAGCGTGCGCCGGCGCAGGTAGCCGATGAACATCGCCAGACCGGCGTCGACCTCCCGCGGGATCTCGCTCGAGCGCAGGGCACCGAGGCCCTGCGGCGGACGGTCCTCGGCGGGGAGGTGCGGACGGCGGGCGTGCAGCCGGCTGCGCCGGATGAAGCTGCCCGCGAGCCAGACCACGACGAGCACGGCGCTCACCAGCACCGTCACCGCGAAACCGAACATCACGCTGTCGCCCATGCCGCCTCCCACTGCCGAACCCGCCCCAGCTTGCTGTTCCTATCGGCAGCAGGGGCAGCGTTGGGCAGACGGTTGGCGAGGCGTTGTTAATGCGAGCCGGTTCCGCCGCTCAGGAGCGGGTGCCGTCGAGCGTGGTGGCCCCCGCCTGCTGGCCGCCCGCCTCCGGGCGTCGCGTGCCGGGGCCGCCGTTGACGTAGCCACCGTCGGCGTCCAGCCGCATCCGGCTGTGCCGCTGGCTGTAGCCGAAGTAGACGACGAATCCGAAGCCCATCCAGATGATGAACCTCAACCAGGTGGCGCCCGGCAGGTTCAGCATCAGGTAGAAGCTCGCGATGATCGACACCACCGGCAGCACCGGCATCAGCGGGGTGCGGAAGGCGCGGGGCAGGTCGGGCTGCTTGTAGTGCAGCACCAGCACACCGGCTGCCACGACGATGAAGGCGAACAGCGTGCCGATGTTGACCAGCTTCGCCAGCGACGACAACGGGACGAAGAAGGCGATGGCCGCGATGGCCACACCGGTCGTCACCTGCACGCGCACCGGAACCCCGAAGCGCGGGTGCACCGCGGAGAACGCCGCCGGTAGCAGCCGGTCGCGGCTCATCGCGAAGAAGACCCGGCTCTGGCCCATCATCAGGATCATCATCACGGTGGTCAGCCCGATCAGCGCACCGACGGAGACCACCGTCGCGAATCCCGGACGGCCGACCGAGCGGAAGGCCTCGGCCAGCGGAGCCTCCACCGAGATCTTGTTGAACTTGACCATCCCCGTCACCACGATCGAGACCAGGACGTAGAGCGTGGTGCAGATGATCAACGAGGCGATGATGCCGATCGGCAGGTCGCGCTGCGGCTTCTTCGTCTCCTCGGCGGACGTCGCGACGACGTCGAACCCGATGTAGGCGAAGAAGACCAGCGACGCCGCACTGACCACGCCTCCGATGCCGAACGGCCCCGGCTTGAACCCGATGTCCTGCAGCACCGACGACGACGCCGTCGCGCCCGGAGCCTCCGGCGTGCCGGCCGGGGGGATGAACGGGTGGTAGTTCGCGGACTTGATGTAGAAGAAGCCCGCGACGATCACGAAGAGGACGATCCCGACCTTGACGACCACCGCGACCGTGTTGACCTGCGCGGAGACCTTGATGCCGAGGCAGATGACCCCGGTCAGCAGCAGCACGATGACCGCGGCGACGAGGTTGTGCCCGTCGCCGTGGATGGAATCCGGAACGTTCCAGCCCACCGACTTCATCACGATCTTGAAGTAGTCCGACCAGCCGCTCGCGACCGTCGAGGCGCCGAGCGCCAGCTCGAGGATGAGGTCCCAGCCGATGATCCAGGCGACCAGCTCACCCAGCGAGGCGTACGAGAACGTGTACGCCGAACCCGCCACCGGCACCGTGCTGGCGAACTCGGCGTAGCAGAGGGCGGCGAGCGCACACACGAACCCGGCGATGACGAACGAGATCGCGACCGCAGGTCCGGCGGCGGTGCCGGCCGCCTCCCCCGTGAGCACGAAGATGCCGGTGCCGATGACCACGCCGACGCCGAAGATCGTCAGATCGAACGCACCGAGCCGCTTGCGCAACGAGTGGGTCGGTTCCTCGGTGTCCGAGATCGACTGCTCGATGGTCTTCGTCGCCATCACTTGGCTCACGGGGTGCCTCCAGTCGCGGTGCGTTGCCCGGCGGACTACCCCGGCGCAGACCAAGCAATGTGTTTCCGGTGTAAATCATCGCAACGAGGGTGCTCCGGTCGCTTACCTCCGCTGATCCGCTGTGCCGTGGGTTGGGCCGTCCGCCGGTTCAGCCGTCCGCGACGTCCGCCGATGGAGCAGTGGACCGAGGAGACCCATGTCAGCCCCAGAGCGGCCCGGTGGTGCGCACCCGCTTCCGCAGCGCGGTGACCTCGCCCTGCGTCGGTGCCTGCTCGCCGTGACCGTGCTCCACGACCTCGATCTCGAGTGGGAGTCGTCGGGCGACTCCGCCGGTGGCGGCTACCCCGACCTCACCGTCGTCGGCGAGCCGCCCGTGCTCGTCCCGTCCGCCCGGCTCCGCGCACTGCTGGACGGCCGCGATCTCGAGCAGCCCGCGACCGTCGGCTTCCTCGCGCGCTGGCTCCAGCTCCGCCGCGCCCTGGAATCGACGCCGCAGACCATGATCGTCGAGGCGTTGCGCGTCGTCGGACTGCCGGTCGGGCACGCCCAGCACCCCGGGCCGGGGTGGGCCCGCGTCCGCGTCCCGGGTGCCTCGCTGGATCTCGGCCTCGGCCTCCTGCCCGACCTCGCCCCGGGCACCGTCCCCGCCGAACTGACCGACGCCGCCGACCTGCTCGGTGGCACCGGACCTGTTCCGGCGGTGGCCGCCGCTTCCCCCGTCCCGCTCCCCGACGGACTCCTCGACGAGGTCGGGCTCGACGCTGCGGCGGTCTGGCCCCGCGCCGTCGCCCGGCTCGAGGAGCTCGGCCGATTGGCCGCCGCGCGCCGCCGGCGACGTCCGCGCGACCCGCTGCGTTCGTTGGCCGAGGCCGATGTCGTCACGCTGCTCGGGAGCCGGCGCTTCCGGTTCGAGCTCGCGTCGGAGACCAGCACCGGCCTCGCGGGCCTCATCGTCCCGATGCTGAGCCGCGGGTGGGTGTCGACCGCCGCGATCGACCCGGCCTTCGGCCCCGCCGCGGCGGCCGCGACGCCGGAGCAGACCCGCGGCTTCCCCCGGCCTGTGCTCGTCACCGAGTACGAGGTCGCCCAGGTCCCCGCCGGCGGGCATCCGCTGCGCCATCTCGGCGACCAGAAGCCCCGCTCACGCTGGAGCTGACCCTTCGTACCTGATGTTGGCTCAGACCTCGGGCGCAGGCTGGAGGTCCGGTTCGCGCTGCGCGACGGCCTCCACGATCCGTCGGGCGACGGCCTGCGCGGACAGGCCCGCCTGCGCGAGCAGCGAGTTGCGCTTGCCCTGCGGCAGGAACTCCTGCGCAAGGCCGAGGGTCCGGACCGGCACGTCGATCTCGGCGCTGCGCAGAGCCGCCGCGAGCGTCGCTCCGGCACCGCCGGCGAGCCCGTTGTCCTCGAGGGTGACGACGAGCCCGGCGCGGCGGGCGAGGTCGAGCAGTGCGTCGTCGACCGGGGCGAGCCGCCGGGGGTCGACGACGGTGATGCCGATGCCCTGGTCGGCCACGCGGTCGGCGACCTCGAGCGCGGTGACGACCATCGCGCCGTAGGCGACGAGCAGCACGTCGGAGCCGGATTCACGGAGCACGTCGACGCCCGAGGCGGCGTTGCCGGCCCGTCGCAGCGCGGAGATCTCGGAGGGCAGCGCGCCCTTCGGGAACCGCAGCACGGACGGGCCGTCGGTGCGGTCCAGCGAGGTGCGCAGCGCAGCGCGGAGCGCCGGTTCGTCGCGCGGGGTGTGGACGACGAGGCCGGGGACCAGCGGCAGGAACGACAGGTCCCACATGCCGTTGTGCGACGCACCATCGTCGCCGGTGACGCCGGCGCGGTCGAGCACGAAGACGACGGGTTGCCGGTGCAGCGCGACGTCCATCAGCAGCTGGTCGAACGCGCGGTTGAGGAAGGTCGCGTAGAGGCAGACCACCGGGCGCATGCCACCCATGGCCAGCCCGGCCGCCGAGGTCACGGCGTGCTGCTCGGCGATGCCGACGTCGAACACCCGGTCCGGGAAGGCTGCGGCGAAGCTGCCGAGCCCGACGGGCTCGAGCATGGCGGCGGTGATCGCGACGACGTTCTCCCGCTCCGCACCGACGGCGACCATTTCGTCACCGAAGGCCGAGGTCCAGGTCCGGGCGGTGGGCACGACGAGCGGTTTGCCGGTCAGCGGGTCGATCACGCCGACGCCGTGCAGCCGGTCGGCCTCGTCGTCCTCGGCGGGTGCATAGCCGAAGCCCTTGCGGGTGACGCAATGGACGATCACGGGGCCGCCGAAGTCGCGGGCCGAACGCAGCGCGAGCTCGAGCGCGGCGACGTCGTGGCCGTCGACCGGCCCGACGTACTTGAGGCCGAGGTCCTCGAACATGACCTGCGGCTGGACCAGGTCCTTGAGGCCGCGCTTGATGCCGTGCAGCGCCTCGTAGAGCGGTGCCCCGACAAGCGGCGTCCTGGCCAGCGCACCACGCACGACGTCGAGGACGACCTCGTACTGCGGGTTGAGCCGGAGGTTCGCCAGGTGCGCGGCGAGGCCGCCGATGGTCGGCCCGTAGGACCGGCCGTTGTCGTTGACGACGACGATGACCTGCCGGTCGGAGGCGGCGATGTTGTTCAACGCCTCCCAGCACATTCCGCCGGTGAGGGCCCCGTCGCCGACGACGGCGATGACGGGCCGCTTCTCCCCGCGGAGCCGGTAGGCCTTGGCGAGCCCGTCGGCGTAGGAGAGCGCAGTGGAGGCGTGCGAGTTCTCGATGACGTCGTGCTCGGACTCCGCCGAACTCGGGTAGCCGGAGAGACCACCCTCCTTGCGCAGCGTGTCGAAGCGGCCCGACCGTCCGGTCAGCATCTTGTGGACGTAGGCCTGGTGGCCGGTGTCGAACAGGATGCGGTCCCGCGGCGAGGTGAACACGCGATGCAGGGCGATGGTCAGCTCGACCGCGCCGAGGTTGGGGCCGAGGTGGCCTCCGGTGCGGCTCACGGCTGAGATGAGCAGGTCGCGGATCTCCGCCGCCAGCACGGGCAGCTGGTCGGCGCGGAGGCGCTGCACGTCAGCGGGCCCCTTGATGCCGGGGAGTAATCCCACGTCGCCTCCCACTGCCTTCTACCGCTGGCGGTCCCGCGCTACCGCGGTTCCTGCCCCTCCGAGTCTAGGTCAGCCCCGGTTGTCGGCCTCGCCGTCGCCAGCGGCGTCCGCGGACGGGTGCGGGTTGGCGGCGAGGTAGGACGCCAGCTGCTGCTTGAGGCGCTCGTTCTCCACGTCGACCTGGTCGTAGCGGGCGTCGATGCGCCGTTGCGCCTCACGCCGGAGCTCCCGCATGGGTGCTCTGGCCCACTGCGCCCCACAGCGTCGGCACTGCACCTCCTTGGGCGAGCCGAACTCCCCCAGCGCCTTCAGACCGAGCAGCCCGTAGCTGCCGAGGACCGGCCGGACCGCGCTGCTCCCGCAGGCAGGGCAGCGCAGCAGGCGTTCGATCTCGGCCTCGACGCCGTAGCGCTCCGGACCGTCGGACCCCGTCTCCTGCGCCATCCGGTCACCTCCGCCTTCTCCGTCCGAGCGTAACGAGCGGGCCGCCGTCGGGTCGGCGGAAGACGTGAAGGTTCTGTCGCGATATGGCGAGCGGCGCCACGATCAACCGCCCGATCACGAGATCCTGGCGCAGCCGACTGCCGTCGTTGGCCATGATCGGGTGGTTGATCAAGCTTCCGGCACCGCGGGCTCAGCGGTGGGCTGACCAACGGGCCGCGACCCACTCCCGGCTGCGCGGGTGACACCGGCCCGACGTCGTGAAGGGAATGTCGGCGACAGCGCGACGGATCCTTCAACACCCGCGGTGTCGGGCCGGGGGTCAGAGGCGCGGGACGAAACGCCGGCCCTCGAGCGCCTGGGCGACGACGGCGATGCCGCGCGCCACCGCCGAGAGCCGCGCCCCCTCGGTCTCGTAGAGCGCGATCGTCTCGTCGACGACCTCGGGCGGAACGATCCCGCGTAGGTCGGCCCGCACCGTGGCGAGCCCGCGGCGGCAGGCCTCGACCGACGCCGCCACCTGGCCGGCGGCGACGCGGGCGAGCACCACGGGCTGGCGGCGCAGCAGCTCGTAGCCCCGGAAGTCCGGCGGGCAGGCGTCGAACAGCCACGCCACCGCGCGTCGCTCCCACCCCGGGACGCCCGGAGGCGGCACCTCGGCCGGCCACTCCGGCGGCGCGACGCCGTCGCGGGCACCCGCCCGCCCCGCCGACCCCTGCGCGCTCATCCTCTCCAGTGTGCGTCGCCTGCAGGAGTGACCCGCATCGCACGCGGGTACTCGCCGCGCGGGGGTCCTGATGCGTCGCTTGTTGCTCTTTCCTGCTTTTGCCGTGCTCGTCCTTCTGGCGCTCGGGGCCTGCGGCGTCGCTCCGCGCACGCACGGGACCTCCGGTACGCACGGGAGCTCCGGTTCGAGCGGGAGCTCCGGTTCGAGCGGCAGCTCGGGTTCCACCGGGAGCGGAGGCCCCACGAGCGCGGGCCACACCGGCACGGGCCACACCGGCACGGGCAGCACCGGGGCCACGGGCAGCTCCGGGAGCGGCGGGAGCGGCGGCAGCACGGGCACCGGCACCAGCACAAACGGGCTCCCCACCGGCGTCCCCGCCGCCGCCACCCGTGCCGAGCCGACCCTGCCCGTGCCGCGGGGCTGGCCGTTCACCGAGAGCTTCCCGCGGACAAGCGGTACCGGTCGCCTCGGTGGCGGCGCCGCCTACTGGAGCGACTTCGTCTACGACGACCACGGCGCCGTCGGCGCGACGGTGGCCCCGCCCATCTCAGACCTGGCGCCGACCGACGGGACGTACACCTACCCGGACGGCCCGGCGAAGATGAACGGGGCCGACATCTTCCGCAGCGCCGTCGGTGTCGACAGCGCTGCGTCGTACTGGCGCATCGACTGGAACACGCTCGTCGACCCGCGGGTGCCGATCGCGGAGTGGACCTTCGACACCGACCACGATCCCGCGACCGGCGCCACCGCGTGGCCCGCCGGCGCGGGCGTGAACAGCCCCGGTATCGAGAAGGCCCTCGTTGTCAGCAGTACCGGCGCCCGCCTGCTCGACGCCCGCACGGGAGCCGTGCTCGCGACGCTTCCGGTCACCGTCGACACCGCCGCCCGCTCGTTCGTCGTCAAGGTCGCTCGCAGCACCCTGCCGCTCGGCGGCACCTGGACGACGCGGCTCGCGACGGGCCTCGCCGACCCGGCCGGGCAGGCGTTCCTCCCGGTGACCGCGATCAACGGCGCCCTGCCGGGCCAGCCCGCCGTCTACAACGTCGGCTACCGCAGCACGGCGCAGGAGCCACCGATCTCCGGCTCCGAGCCACCTCTGCCCCCGGCCGCCGGCGGGGGTCTGCTCCGCGGCGTCAAGTACGGCAACTTCTGGTCCGAGGACACGCAGGCAGCGGCCCTCGCCCGATCGGACGTCAGCGCCTTCTCCACACCGGTCGACTGGGCGGCCCTCGGCGCCCGCCGCGCCACTCCGGAGCCCCGTCCCACCGGCTGGTCGACCCGCTGGTACGTCAGCTCGCTGAACCTGGGCCAGGGCGTGGTGGCGAACACCGGCGCGGGCAGCGGCGACCTGCGGCCGAACTACCTCGGCCGCATCCAGCCCTACGGCGTCTACGTCCCGACGACCTACGACCCCCGCACGCCGGCCCCGCTGACGTGGGTGCTGCACTCGCTCGGCGTCAACCACAACCAGTACTCGGCGCTGGGACCGAAATTCCTCCAGGGGCTCTGCGAGCAGCGGCATTCCATCTGCGCGACGACGCTCGGCTACGGCCCGGACGGCTGGTACTTCGACGAGGCCGAGAACGACTTCTGGTCGGTGTGGCGGTCGTTGGGCGCGGCATATTCGCTCGCGCCGGAGCGGACCGTCATCAGCGGGTACTCGATGGGCGGCTACGCCTCCTACAAGCTCGGCCTCAGCTACCCCGACTTGTTCGCGAAGGCGATGCCCCTGGCCGGCCCGCCCATCTGCGGTGTCCGCGTCGCGGGAGCCGCCGAGGGCCCCGCCGGTCCGGGCCGCTGCACCACCGACGGCAGCACCACCGCGTTGGTGCCGAACGCGCGGGAGGTGCCCTATGTGCTCGCCGACGGGGTGGCCGACGAACTCGTGCCGTACTCGAGCGTGCTCGAGCAGGTGAAGGCCTTCGACGACGCGGGCCTGCGCTACCACTTCGAGAGCTACCCGACCGAGGACCACCTCGTCTACGCCACGCAGGACGGCTTCTCCTCGGAGGTCTCGCAGATCGGCAACCCGACCCGGACGGTCAACCCCGGCACGGTCGACTACCGCTGGTACCCGAACCTGTCCCGCGCCGATCTCGGCATCGGGACGACCGGCGACTACTGGGTTCGCTCCCCCGTGGCCCGGAGCACGGCCCCCGGCTCGCAGGCGTGGGTGAAGGCCGTCTCCAGCATGCGACCGGAACCGTCCCACACCGTGGCAGAAGACGGAATCGGCGAACGTGCCCGGTGACCCGTCGCCGGCGCTCGTCGTCGACAACACCTGGCGCTACGGCTCGACCCCGCCGGCACAGCCGTGCCTGTTCCTCACCACCGGCAACGTCGCGCGGCTGACCGTGGACATGCTCCGGGCCGGCTTCGTCCGCGGGCAGGCCTCCACCGTGACCACCACGACCGACGGCCCGGTCGAGCTGCGGCTCACCGGCCTCGCGCCGGGGACCACGGTCCGCATCGGGACCACCGCGGTCCGGGCCGACGGGTCGGGGACGGCCGTCGTGCAGCTCCCGTCCGGCGCCGGTTCGGTGCGCATCGGCTGACCTCGGCCGGCGGGCGCAACGTGCCTCGATAAACCCATCGTGTGACCCGTTGCACAACCGTCAGCTGTCCGCGCTACGGTCAGGCCATGACCGTGAAGCTCGTCGTCCTCTACACCCCGCCGTCCGACCCGGACGGGTTCGAGAAGCACTACCGCGAGGTCCACGCGCCGCTGGCCGCCGCCGTGCCCGGCCTGCAGGACTTCAGTGCCGGTCGCTTCGTTGCCGCCGCCGACGGCGGTGAGCTGTCCTACTACCGCTTCGCCGAGCTCTCCTTCGCCGACCAGCAGGCCTTCGACGCCGGCCTCGGCTCGGAACAGGGTCAGAAGACCGCTGCCGACTACCAGCAGATCGCGCCGCCCGGCTCGCGGATGTTCGTCGTCGCCGTCGACTGATGCGCCTCAGCGCCTCGTCGGCGAAACACGGGCGGCGTAGCGTCCGCCCGCACCAGCTCGACCCGAGGGAGGCACGGATGCCGGCTCCGACCGACGGTTCACGGTTCGCGTTGGGCGACGTCGCGCTGCAGCGTGGCGCCACCCTGTCCGACGCGCAGCTCACGTACACGACCTTCGGCACGCTGAACGCGGACAAGTCGAACGCGGTGCTGATCCCGACCTGGTACTCGTCCTGGCACGACCAGAACGAGTGGATGTTCGCCCCCGGCACCGCGCTCGACGCCGAGCGCTGGTTCGTCGTCGTCCCGGACATGCTCGGCAACGGACTCTCGTCGTCGCCGAGCAACACCCCGCCGCCGTACGACCGGGCACGGTTTCCCCGGGTGACGTTCTCGGACCAGATCGAGGCGCAGTACCGGCTCGTCACCGAGCAGTTCGGGATCTCCTCGCTGGAGCTGGTGACCGGTTCGTCGATGGGCGCGGCGCAGACCTACCAGTGGGCCGTCAGCCACCCCGAGATGGTGAAGCGGGCCGCGCCGATCGTCGGGGCCCCGCAGACCAGCGAGCACAACCAGGTGTTCCTGCGGAGCCTCCGCGAGACCCTGCGCCTCGACCCGGCTTTCGCCGACGGCTGGTATCCGCCGGAGCGGCCGCCGAACGGGGGCCTCCGCGCCTTCGCCCGCATCTACGCGGGGTGGGGGCTCTCGCAGGCCTTCTACTGGAACCGCGAGTACCGCGGGATGGGTCACTCGTCGCTCGAGGACTTCCTGGTCGGGTTCTGGGAGGGCTACTGGCTCGACCGCGACGCCAACGACCTGCTGACCATGCTGTGGTGCTGGGAGCACGGCGACGTCGGCAACACCCCGACCTCGGCGTTCACCCCCGGCTTCGGCGGTGACACCGAGGCCGCGCTCCGGTCGATCCGCTGCCCGCTCATCGCGATGCCGGCCCGCACCGACCTGTACTTCCCGCCCGAGGACGAGAAGCACTGGTCGCAGTTCATCGACCGGGGCGAGGTCCGCGTCCTCGACACCACCTGGGGCCACTTCGGCGGCCTGGGGATGAACCCGGCGGACAACGCCGTCATCGACGAGCACCTCAGAGAGCTGATGGCGCAGGACTGACCCCGCCCTGACCGACCGGAGGAGAGCCGTGCCCCTGAACCCGCCGAACGAGAACGAGCTGGCCGCACTCGACGCGCACTACGGCTTCGGGATGTCCCGGGAGGAGCTCGCCGACTACGGGACGTTCGTCGGCGGGGTGCTGGAGAACTGGGACGCCGTCGAACAGCTCTACGCCCGCACCGCACCGAGCGCACCGCAGCGGACGTGGACCGCGCCCGGCGCTGCGGACAACCCGCTCGGTGCCTGGTACGTGACGACGAACCTCGTCGAGGGCGGCGAGGGACCGCTCGCCGGCCGGACGGTCGCGGTCAAGGACAACACCGCTGTCGCCGGCGTGCCGATGATGAACGGTTCCCGCAGCGTCGAGGGCTTCGTCCCGACCCGGGACGCGACCATCGTCTCGCGCCTGCTCGCGGCGGGCGCGACGATCGCCGGCAAAGCCGTCTGCGAGGACATGTGCTTCTCCGGCGCGAGCTTCACCTCGCAACCTGCCGCGGTCCGCAACCCGTGGGACGAGAGCCGCAACGCCGGGGGCTCGTCGAGCGGGAGCGCCGCCCTGGTCGCCATCGGTGCGGTCGACCTCGCCACCGGGGGTGACCAGGGTGGTTCGGTCCGCATCCCGAGCTCGTTCTGCGGGACCGTCGGGCACAAACCGACGCACGGCCTGGTGCCCTACACCGGCGCCTTCCCGATCGAGCAGACCATCGACCACGTCGGTCCCATCACGCGCACCGTGGCCGATGCGGCACTGATGTTGACCGTGATGGCGGGCGTCGACGGTCTCGACCCCCGCCAGCCGGTCGCCCTCCCCTCGGTCGACTACGTCGCCGCGCTCGAGCCCTCCGCGGCCGGTCTTCGGGTCGGCATCCTGCGCGAGGGGTTCGGCACGCCCGTCTCCGACCCCGGCGTCGACAACGCGGTGCGCTCCGCCATCGACGTCCTACGCGGCGCCGGTCTGACGGCGGAGGAGGTCTCCATCCCCTGGCACACCGACGCGATGCACCTCTGGAACGTGATCGCCACCGAAGGCGCCGCCTTCCAGATGCTCGACGGCAACGCCTTCGGGATGAACTCACCGGGTCAGTACGACCCCGAGCTCATGGCGTTCTACGGCCGGCAGTGGCGGGAGCGCGCCGGGAAGTTCTCCAAGACCGTCAAGCTCGTCGCGCTCGCCGGACGGCACGCGTTCGAGGTCGGTCACGGCAGCTACTACGGGATGGCGCGCAACCTGGCCTTCGAGTTGCGGAAGGCCTACGACGACGCGCTCGGCGTCTACGACGTCCTGGTGCTGCCGACGCTGCCGTTCACCGCGCAGGAGATCCTCCCGCACGACGCACCGCTGGCCGACTACCTGCCGCGCGCGTTGTCGATGATCGGCAACACCGCACCCTTCGACGTCAGCGGGCACCCCGCCATCTCGGTGCCGGCGCCGCTGGTCGACGGATTGCCCTGCGGAATGATGATCGTCGGGCGCCACTTCGACGACGCCAACGTGCTGCGGGTCGCGCACACCTACGAGATGGCCTGCGGCGGCTTCGCCCCGCCCCCGGACAACCCGGTCACAGCCGTCCACAGCTGACGCATAGCTGAACCGCAGTCGACGCTCATCTCCACGACCGATAACAGTGGAGTGACTCCGAACAGCCGCCACCCCCACGGCCCGACGCGATGACCGCCGTGCTCGAACGCCCTGCACCAGCCGTCGCTCCCCAGGCCGGCCCGGAACGTCCGGCGGCGCTCGCCCCCGAGCTGCTGCTCTGCCTCATCGCCGCCGGCGCTGTCGCGACCATCGGTCTCTGGTGGTTCGACACCCCGTCGGTCTCCGGTTTCGGCGACATCCTGACGAACGCAGGGCGCATCACCGGTCTGCTCGCCGGCTACGGGATCGTCGTGCTGGTCGCGCTGATGGCCCGTATCCCCCCGGTGGAGCGCGGGGTCGGCGCCGACCGGCTCGCCCGCTGGCACGCGATGGGCGGTCGGTACAGCGTCTCCCTGGTCGTCGCGCACGCCCTGTTGATCATTTGGGGCTACGCCGTCACCGGCCACACCGACGTCGTCTCGCAGACGAAGACGCTGGTGCTGACCTACCCGGACGTGCTCATGGCGACGGTCGCCGGCCTGCTGCTCGTCGGCGTCGGCGTCGTCTCGGCCCGCGCAGCCCGACGGCGGATGCGCTACGAGACCTGGTACTACCTGCACTTCTACACCTACCTCGCCACCGCCTTGGCCTTCAGCCACCAGTTCGCGACCGGTGCCGACTTCGTCGACAACCGACCGGCCCGCATCGCCTGGGCGGCGCTGTACGCCACCGTCGGCGCGGCCATCCTCTGGTACCGGTTCGTCGTCCCCGTGCGGCAGACCCTGCGGCACCGGTTCCGGGTGGTCGCTGTACACCCCGAGGCCCCCGGCATCGTCTCGGTGCTGATCGGTGGCCACCACCTCGACGAACTCCGCGCCGAGTCCGGCCAGTTCTTCCGCTGGCGCTTCGTCACGCGGGACCTGTGGTGGGCATCGAACCCGTACTCGCTGTCGGCGCCGCCCTCGGCAGACCTGCTGCGGATCACGGTCAAGACCTTCGGGGAGCACAGCGGTGCCCTGGCGGCCCTGCGGCCCGGGACCCGGGTGTTCGCCGAGGGCCCGTACGGCGCGATGGTCGCCGACCGTCGCCGGCAGCGGAAGGTGCTGCTCGTCGCCGGCGGGGTCGGCGTGACGCCGCTGCGGGCGCTGTTCGAGACCCTGCCCGCCGCGCCCGGTGATCTGACGTTGCTGTACCGGGCCAGCCGCGAGTCCGACGTCGTGTTCCGCCGCGAACTGGAGTCGCTCGCCGCTTCACGGGGTGCCCGGCTCCACATCGTCGTCGGCCGACGCACCGAGTTCGGCGTCGACCCGCTCGACGCCCGGACGCTGCGCGCCAACATCGCCGACCTGCCGGCCCACGACGTCTACGTCTGCGGCCCCGCCGGGCTGACCGAGACCACGGTCCGGGCCCTGCGCACGGCCAAGGTGCCGCGCCGCCAGATCCACGTCGAGTCGTTCGAATTCTGATCCTGACGTCGGCCCGACCACGACCCGACCCCGACCCGTCTCTCCAGAAGGCAGCCACTCATGCGCCGCGCCGTCCTCACCGTCCTCAGCACGATCGCGGGCCTCGTCCTGCTCCTCACCTTCAAGACGAGCAGCAACGGGGGAAACGCCCCCGTGCTCGGCGCCACCGGCAGCTCCTCGGCGGCGACCGTGCCGTCGACGGGCTCCTCGTCCGCCTCGTCCGGCAGCTCGTCGTCCGCCTCGTCGTCCGGCTCCGGCTCATCGGGGAGCTCCGGCTCGTCCGGCAGCAAGACCGTCACCGGTAGCTCCGTCGACACCCGGTACGGCCCGGTGCAGGTCCGGATCACCGTCACCAACGGCAAGATCTCCTCGGCTGAGGCCATCGACTACCCGCAGAACAGCGGCCGGGACCAGGAGATCAACTCCTACGCCATCCCGACCCTGAACCAGGAAGCCACCTCGGCCGGCACCGCGCAGATCGACCAGGTCTCCGGCGCCACCTACACCAGCGAGGGCTACATCTCCTCGCTGCAGAGCGCGCTGGACAAGGTCTGATGCCGGTGTCCCCCGGCAAGCTCCCCCGCACCGTGCACGTCGAGCACTGCATGGGCACCGTGTTCAGCATCGACATCCGGGACGAGGGCATCTGGTCCGACGCCATCGGCGACGTCGTCGCCTGGCTGCACCACGTCGACGAGGTGTTCAGCACCTACCGGCCGGACAGCGTCATCAGTCGGCTCGCCCGCGGCGAGACGACGACCGCCGACGCCGGTCCCGAGGTCCGCGCGGTACTTCACGCCTGCGAACAGCTCGCCGGCACCACGCGCGGCGCGTTCACCGTCACGCCCGACGGCCGGCTGGACCCCAGCGGCTACGTAAAGGGCTGGGCGATCGACCGGGCGGCGCAGCTGCTCAGCGACGCCGGCGTCGTCAACGGAGCGATCAATGGCGGCGGCGACATGCAGCTGCTCGGCGGCGCCGCGCCCGACCGGCCCTGGCGCGTCGGCATCGCCGACCCCGCCGACCATCAGCGCGTCCTCACCGTGGTCGAGGGGCGCGACCTCGCCGTGGCCACCTCCGGCACCGCCGAACGCGGCGGTCACATCACCGACCCGACGACGGGCGCGCCGGCCCACACGCTGCGCGCGGTCACCGTCACCGGACCCCGGCTGGCCGAGGTGGACGCCTACGCCACCGCCGCCTTCGTCCTCGGAGCCGAAGCGCTCGCCTGGGTCGCGGGCCTGGACGGCTACGAGGCGATGACGGTGGCTGCGGACGGCTCGACCGCCCGGACCGAGGGATTCCCCACCGCGGCGGAAGCCCCGGCCGCGCGCCGCACCATCACCGTTCACCCGGCCCGGCGCTGAGGCTCGTCCGCTGTGAACAAGAGCGGACTCTCGTCGGTGCACGGACCGCCCACGCACCCCTGGTCATCAGGAGGGGGCGGCGCGCGGTCAGTGATCGGGCTCCAGCACCGCCAGGCACTCGACGTGCGCGGTCATCGGGAACAGGTCGAAGGCGCGCAGTGACCGCAGCCGGTACCCGTGCTCGCGCGCGGTGCGCAGGTCGCGGGCCAAGGTCGCGGGGTCGCAGCTGACGTAGGCCACGACACGAGGTGAGCCCGCGAGCAGCGCCGCCATCGTCTCCGGGCCCGCGCCGGTCCGCGGCGGGTCCAGGACGACGACATCAGCCGTCGCGGCGAGCGCACCCACCTCCTCGGCCACGTCCCCGGCCACGACCGTCACCGGCAGGTCGGCGAGGTTGTGCCGGGCGTCCTCAGCGGCGACCACGAAGGACTCCACGGCCGTGACCGAGCAGCCGCCCTGCGCCAACGCGGCGGAGAAGAGCCCGACACCGGCGTAGAGGTCGAGGGCCCGCTCCCCCGGCTGTGCGGCGACGGCGTCGAGAACGGCGGCGGAGAGCACCTCGGCCGCAGCCGGGTGCACCTGCCAGAAGCCGCCGCCGGAGACCCGGAACTGCCGCCCGAGGGCGGTGTGGACGAGCTCGCGGTCGCCGTCGACGGCCACCCCCGGCCGGCCGGGCACCGCGGCGAACTCCACGCGCTGCCGTCCGGGGCGCGGCGTCCGGAACGCGCCCGCGGCCTCGATCTCGGTCACGGTGATGGGGCAGGTGTCGACGGGCTCGATGGCGTGCGAGCGGTACCGGTGCAGCCCGGTACGGCCGTCGGGGCGGACGGCGACCTGCACCCGGGTCCGCCAGCGCAGGCCCCGGGCCAGCTCGTCGTCGGACCGGCCGTCGACCACCGACGGCAGTTCCTCGACCTCCAGGTCGACCAGCTCCGCCGGGTCGACGCCGCCGAGCCGGACGAGCTGGTCGCGGGTCGCGTCGGCCTTCAGGCGCCGCTGCGCCGGCAGGGCGACGTGCTGGAAGTCGCAGCCGCCGCACCGCCCCGGCTTGGCGTAGCGACAGGCCGGGTCGACCCGGTCGGGCGAGGCCTCGAGCACCTCGACGGCGTCGGCGCGCAGGAAGCGCTTCGTGGACTCGGTGATTTTGGCGCGGACCCGCTCCCCCGGCAGCGTGTGCCGCACGAAGACGACGCGGCCGTCGGGGGCCGTCGCGATGCAGGCGCCGCCGGTGGCGACGCGGTCGATCTGCAACTCCAGGTGACGGGCGGGGGCCGACTGCCGCTTCGTCGCGGCCGGTCGGCGGGTTCGCGGAGCGGGGCGGTCGCTCACGCTCCGCGCCGGACGTCGCCGGCGCGGGTCTCGACGCGGTCGACGTCGTCCATCCGGGCCTGCGACGACTGCAGCTGCCACGGCACGCTCGTCACCATGACGCCGGGTTCGAACAGCAGGCGCCCCTTGAGGCGCAGCGCGCTCTGGTTGTGGAGGATGTTCTCCCACCAGTGACCCACCACGTACTCGGGCACGTAGACGCAGACGACGTCCCGCGGGCTGGCTCGCCGGATGTTGCGGACGTATTCGAGCACCGGCCGGGAGATCTCCCGGTAGGGCGAGCCCACCGACACCAGGTCGATGCTGATGCCGCGTCGCTGCCACTCCTCCTGCAGCGCCAGGGTGTCCTTCTCGTCGATGTTGACCGTGATGGCCTTCAGGGTGTGCGGGTGCGTCGCCTTGGCGTAGGCGAGGGCCCGTAGCGTCGGCTGGTGGATCTTGCTGACGAGCACGATCGCGTTGACGCGGGTCGGCAGCGTGGGTGGGCCGGGCTCCGGTTCCAGCTCGCGGGACACCTTGTCGTAGTGCTTCCGGATGCCCCGCATCAACAGGAAGATCAGCGGCATCGCGACGCAGACGATCCAGGCGCCGCGGGTGAACTTGGTGACCAGGACCAGGACGAGGACGAAGCCGGTCATGCCGGCGCCGATGGAGTTGATGGTCTGGCTGCGCCGCATCTGGCGCCGCTTGTTCACATCCGTCTCGGTGCGCAACAGCCGTTGCCAGTGCCGGACCATCCCGGTCTGGCTGCAGACGAAGGAGACGAACACCCCGATGATGTAGAGCTGGATCAGCTTCGTCACCTCGGCCTGGAACGCGACGATCAGCAGCAGCGCGAAGCCGGCGAGCACGAGGATGCCGTTGGAGTAGGCCAGCCGGTCGCCGCGGGTGTGCAGCTGGCGGGGCAGGTACCGGTCCTGCGCGAGGATCGAGCCCAGCACCGGGAAGCCGTTGTAGGCGGTGTTCGCGGCGAGGATGAGGATCAGGGTCGTCGTCACGGCGACCAGCAGGAAGCCGATCGAATGCGTGCTGCCGAACACGGCGGCGGCCACCTGGGTGATCGCCGTCCGCTCCTGGTAGCCCGCGGGCGCGCCGATCAGCTGCTCCGGCGACCCCATGTGCACGTGGGCGATGAGCGCCAGGGCGGTGACACCCGCGAACATCGCGATGGCCAGGGTGCCGAGCAGCAGCAGCGTCGTCGCGGCGTTCTTGCTCTTGGGCTTCTTGAAGGCGGGGACGCCGTTGCTGATCGCCTCGACGCCGGTCAGTGCGGTGCAACCGGAGGAGAAGGCCCGCAGGACCAGGAACACCGTCGCGAGACCGCCGTAGCTCGCCTGCGGCGCGACGCTGAAGCCGGAGCTCTCGGCATGCAGGTCGGCACCGGTCGCGGCCTTGAACAGGCCCACCGCGATCATCAGCAGCACGATGAACAGGAACGCGTAGGTGGGGATCGCGAAAGCGGTCCCGGACTCCCGGACCCCGCGCAGGTTCAGCAGGGTGATGACCGCGACGACGAGCGCTGCGATCAGCACCCGGTGCTGCGAGAGCGACGGGACCGCCGAGATGAAGTTCGCCACCCCGGCCGACACCGAGACCGCGACGGTCAGCACGTAGTCGACGAGCAGGGCGCTCGCGACGGTCAACCCGAACTTCGGGCCGAGGTTCGTCGTCGCGACCTCGTAGTCGCCGCCGCCGCTCGGGTAGGCGTGCACGTTCTGCCGGTAGCTCGCCACGACCGTGAGCATCAGGACGGCGACCCCGACGGCGATCCACCAGGTGAAGTGGATGAAGGTGAGGCCACCAAGGGTCAGGACGAGAAGGATCTCCTCGGTCGCATAGGAGACCGAGGACAGGGCGTCGCTCGCGAAGACCGGAAGTGCGATCTTCTTCGGTAGCAGCGTGCCCTCGAGCTTGTCGCTGCTCACCGGGCGGCCGACGAAGCCACGCTTGAGCACGCTGGTCATGACACCCACGCAGCGGAATGCTACGAGCACCGGTGCCACTCGCAGGGCTGCAGCACCGTCGGATGTGCCACGATCACTCCCGGAGCGGATCCGCCGCGCCGCATCGTGACCACCGCAGCCCGTCCGCGGCAACGAATGACCTCGGGAGAACCGTGCACGTCGTCATCCTCGGCTGCGGCCGGGTCGGCTCGACTCTCGCTCGCAGCCTGGTCAAACGCGACCACACCGTCGCGGTCATCGACCAGGACGCGACCGCGTTCGCGCGGCTCGGCGAGGACTTCCCAGGGCAGATGGTCAACGGCATCGGCTTCGACCGCGACACACTCACCGAGGCCGGCATCGAGGGCGCGGACGCCTTCGCCGCCGTGTCCAGCGGCGACAACTCGAACATCATCGCGGCCCGCGTCGCCCGCGAGACCTTCGGGGTCGACCGCGTGGTCGCCCGCATCTACGACCCCAAGCGCGCCGAGGTCTACGAGCGGCTCGGGATCCCGACCGTGGCCACCGTCCGCTGGGCGGCCGACCAGATCCTGCAGCGCATCCTCCCCGAGGGTGCCGCGCCGGAGTGGTTCGACGCCAGTGGCAACGTCGTGCTCGCGCAGGTGCTCATCGGCCAGGGCTGGATCGGGCAGCCGGTCACCGCCCTGGAGAAGGCGGCGAAGGTCCGGGCCGCCTGCCTCACCCGCTACGGCGAGGGATCGATCCCCGACCGGGGCACGGTCCTGCAGGAGGGCGACCTCATCCATCTGCTCATCCCGCGCGCCGACGTCAGCCGCGTCGAGACCGTGCTGACCGGCGGACCGGAGGAGAGCGCGTGATGCACGGCAAGCGGGTCGCGATCGCCGGGGCCGGCAACGTCGGCCGCTCCATCGCCAACGAGCTGCTCGACCACGGCCACGAGGTGCTGCTCATCGAGCGCATGCCCCGCGCCATGAAGACCGCGACCGTCGAGCGGGCGCACTGGCTGCATGCCGACGCGTGCGAGCTCGCGACGCTCGAGACCGCGCAGCTCCAGGACTACGACGTGGTGGTCGCCGCCACCGGCGACGACAAAGCCAACCTCGTCCTCTCCCTGCTCGCGAAGACCGAGTTCGGCGTCAAACGCGTCGTCGCCCGGGTCAACCACCCCAAGAACGAGTGGCTGTTCAACGAGGCCTGGGGCGTCGACGTCGCCGTCTCGACCCCGCGGATGCTGACGGCGCTGGTCGAGGAAGCGGTGTCGGTCGGTGACCTCGTCCGCCTCATGCGCTTCATGCAGGGGTCGGCGTCCCTCGTCGAGCTGACGCTGGCCGACGACTCGCCGCTGGCCGGCCGGTCGATCGGCGAGGTCGAGCTGCCCCCGGACGCCGCACTGGTCGCGATCCTGCGCGAGGGACGGGTCATCATCCCCGCGCCCGAAGGCACCCTCGAGGTGGGCGACGAGGTCCTGGCCGTGGCCACCAGCCCGGAGACCGAGGACCAGCTCGCCCGGCTGCTCGGATCGCCCTGACCTGTTGATCCGGACCGGCTCAGCCAGCTCCGGTTAGGGTCGATATGTGGACGTGCGAAGCCAGGCGTCCGTCGCGGACCCGCAGGACCGCGCCGGGGACGCCGCCGATCGGGAGGCGATCGACGTCTTCGAGCCGGGGCTGCGACGAAGCATCGCGCTGTTCCAGGCGTTCCGCGTCGAGCAGACCGACCCGAACCGCTTCTACACCCGACTGGCGCAGGACTCGGTGGCCCACGTCGCCGCCTACGAGCCGCTCGCGGGGCAGCTGGTCGTCGACGTCGGTGGCGGCCCGGGCTACTTCGCCGACGCCTTCCGCGCCGCCGGTGCCCGTTATCTCGGCCTGGACGCCGACGCCGGCGAGATGGCGCTGCACGGCCGACGGCCGGAGCCCGGAATCACCATCCAGGGCAGCGGCCTCGAGCTGCCGTTCCGATCGGGCAGCCTGGACATCTGCTTCTCCTCCAACGTCCTCGAGCACGTGCCGGACCCCGAGCGCATGGGCGACGAGATGGTGCGGGTGACCCGCCCCGGCGGGTTGATCTTCCTCAGCTTCAACAACTGGCTCGCGCCCAACGGCGGTCACGAGACGGCGCCCTGGCATTACCTCGGGGGCGACCGCGCACGCCGCCGCTTCGAGCGGGAGAACGGCCGGCCGCCGAAGAACTACTACGGCCGCAGCCTCTACCCGGTGTCGGTGGCGCGGATGCTGCGCTGGGGCCGGCGCCACCCGGGGGCGGCCCTGGTCGAAGCCGTCCCGCGGTACCACCCGCGCTGGGCCCGGGGCATCGTGCGGGTGCCGGGCGCCCGGGAGATCGCGACCTGGAACCTCCTCCTGGTCCTGCGGCGCCGGTGAGCGCGGGACTGCTCCTCGCGGCCGAGCCGCCGCCCACCGACAGCGCCCCCGAGGAGCCGACCGCCACCGTCGGGCCGATCTACTGGCCGGCCCTGGACGGGCTGCGCGCGGTGGCCGTGATCGCCGTGCTGCTGTACCACGCGGGGCTGACCAGCGTGCCCGGCGGCCTGCTCGGCGTCGACGTCTTCTTCGTCCTCTCCGGCTTCTTGATCACGGGCCTGCTGCTCGACGAGCGGCGCCGGACCGGCACCGTGCGACTCGGCCGCTTCTGGGGCCGACGCGTGCGAAGGCTGCTCCCGGCCCTGCTGGTCCTGCTCGTCGCGACCGTCGCCGCAGCTCCGCTGCTGGTCACCGCCGACCGGTTGCAGAGCCTCCGCGACGACGCCCTGGCTTCGCTGTTCTACGTCGGCAACTGGCGCTTCGCCTACTCCGGGCAGAGCTACTTCGAGCGCTTCACCGACCCGTCACCGCTGCTGCACCTGTGGTCGCTCGGGGTCGAGGAGCAGTTCTACCTGGTGTGGCCGCTGCTCGTCCTCCTGGTCGGCGGTGGCCTGGTCCGCCGACGTCGGCGTGCCGCACCGGAAGGCACCGGAACCACCCGGCGTCCGGGACGGCGTGTGGCGCTTCTCGCCGCGGTCCTCGCCCTCGGCTCGACGGCACTGCTCGCGGGGCTCCACCACGCCGGGGTGTCGACCTCCCGGCTCTACTACGGCACCGACACCCGGGCCCTGGCCCTGCTGGTCGGGGCCCTCACCGCGTGCGTGCTCCCCCGCGCCGGCCGGCCCCGGCCGCGGCACCGTCGTCGCCGGGCCGCGGAGCGCGCCCTCCCCGTCGCCATGACGCTGCTCGGCGTCGCCGGCGGCACCGGCCTCGTCTACGCCTTCCTGACCGTCGACGGCCAGGACGCCCGGCTCTACGACGGTGGGTTCGGCGCCGTCGCCCTCGCCGCGGCAGCGCTGGTCGTCGCCGTCGTCGCTGCTCCGCGGGCACCGGTGGCCCGCCTGCTCGGCCTGGCACCGCTCGTCGGCCTCGGCCGCGTCTCCTACGCGCTCTACCTCTGGCACTGGCCGGTCTTCCTGGTCCTCGACGGCAAGCGGACGGGTCTGGCCGGCCCCGCCCTGCTCGGCCTGCGCTGCGCTGTGGCCCTGGCCTTCGCGGTCGCGTCCTATGTCCTCGTCGAACGCCCGATCCGCCGGCGGGGCCGGTCGGTCGTCCAGACCGACCCCGCCCCGGCCGACGGCAGCCCGACCGACCGCGCCCCGGAGCGGCGGCGCCTCCGCCTGCCCGTCGCCGCGGTGGCCGCCACCGCGTTGACCGCCGCAGTCGTCACGGTCGCGACGATGCCCGGGGTGCTGCCGGTGACCTCGGTCGGCCGGACGACGCAGGACCTCGACGGTCTGGCGGCCGGCGAACAGGCCGACCGCGAGCGGCTCCTCGCTTTGCCGCAGCAGCCCGTACGCCCCAAGGCGTCCGAGCCGGTTCGCGTGCTGGTGGTCGGCGACTCCATCGGCCTCACCGCCGGAGCCGCGCTCCGGCGCGTGCAGAGCCAGTGGCGGGTGGAGCTGCTCAACGGCGGCATCGCCGGCTGTGGCATCGGTCCCGGGAGTCGCGAGGCCGATTCCCCCGACCGCAGCCTGCCCGGCCAGGATCTGTGCTCGCAGTGGCCGGTCTGGTGGAAGACGACCGTCGACCGGTTCCGGCCCGACGTCGTGCTGTTCCTCAGCGGCCGCTGGGAGACCTCGGACCGCTACCTCGACGGCAAGCGGGTCCGGATCGGCCAACCCGACTTCGACCAGCGTCTCGCCGCCTCGCTGGACCAGGGCATCGGCATCCTCAGCAGCGACGGTGCCCGGGTCGGCATGCTGACCACCCCTTGCGTGGAGCCGCGCCTGAGGGCCGACGGGAGCGTCGACCCGACCAGCAGCGCCTTCCGGACGGCGGTCTACAACGGCTTGATCACCGACGCCGTCGCCCACCATCCCGACGTCGCGGAGACGATCGACCTGCACGCCGCGCTGTGCCCCGACGGGCAGTTCACCAACGACCTGCAGGGGACGTCGGTCCGGGACCGCGACGGGGTGCACATCGATCCGGACGCGGGGCCCGTCCTCGCCCCGCTCATCTTCGGCGCGACGCGCCGCATGGTCGGACTCCCCAGCGAGCCTGCGGCCGCGAACTAGGCGGTTAGGTTGGGGGCCATCACCGCGCACCCGGCTTCCTCCCGCCGCTCCGTCGATCCGCTTCCGCGGGCCGGCGAGCCGGCACCGGGGCACGGTCACGGCGACGCGTCCGCCCGGAGTCGGCGAGTCATCGCCGGCAAGATCCCCGCGTTGGACGGGCTGCGCGGCCTCTCCGTGCTGTCGATCATGTTCTTCCACGCGAACGCGACGTGGTTCCCGGGCGGCGGGATCGGCGTCGACGTGTTCTTCGTCCTCTCCGGCTTCCTCATCACGGGGCTCCTGCTCGACGAGCGCCGCGCCGGTGTCGGCGGGACGGTCCGCTTCCGGCTCGGGTCGTTCTACCTGCGCCGCGCCCAACGCCTGCTGCCGGCCCTGCTGCTCCTGCTCGGCTTCCTCCTGCTGTGGTCGTTCGTCGGAGGCCTGGGCGCCCAGCAGGGCTCCGAGCTGCGCCGCGGCCTGCTGTTCACGGTGGGCTACGCGGCCGACATCCAGGTCGCCTTCCTCGGCGAGCTGCCGCCGTTCAGCCTCGTCGCGCACATGTGGTCGCTCGCGATCGAGGAACAGTTCTACCTGGTCTGGCCGTTGCTGCTGGCCGCCCTGCTCGCCCTCGGTGCCCGGGTCCGGCACGTGCTCGCCGTCGTGCTGGTCGCCGTCGTCGCCGTCGCCGTGTGGCGTGCCCACCTCTGGACCGGGCCCGGCGACGTGCACCGGGTCTACTACGGCCCCGACACCCATTCCGACGGGCTGCTCGTCGGCTGCGCGCTGGCCCTGCTCGCCAGCCGCATCCGGCTACCGCGGACGTCCCTACCGGCTCTGCTCGGCGGCGCCTTCCTCGTGGGCCAGATCCGGCTCGACGGCCATCTCGACGGCTTCTCCTACGAAGGCGGCTTCGTGCTGACGGCCCTGGCCGCCGCCGCGATCGTCGCCGGCATCGTCGGCGCACCCGACGGCCGCCTGGCCGCGGTGCTGGGGTGGCGGCCGCTGGCGGCGGTAGGAGCCATTTCCTACGGCCTCTACCTGTGGCACTGGCCGGTGTTCATCATCCTGAACGGCGGCCGCGTGCCGCTGGACTGGCTGCCGCTCCAGGCGCTCCGCTTCGCCGTGACCTTCGCCGTCGCGGGCACGTCCTACCTGCTGCTCGAGCGGCCCGTGCTCCGCTGGGGACGACGCCGGCAGTTGGCTCACGTGTCCGGGCCCTGACCCGGCTTACCCTGACCCTCCCGCCGTTGATCCCGACCGGCCTCCGCTGAACGCCAGACCTGAACGCCCACCTGAACGCCGGCGCCCCCGCCCGGCGCGAGAAAGGAACCTTGTGCCCCGCGCCCTGATCACAGGCATCACCGGACAGGACGGCCTCTACCTCGGCGAGCTGCTCGTCGACAAGGGCTACGAGGTGTTCGGCCTGGTCCGCGGGCAGAGCAACCCGAAGATCGCGACCGTCGAGCGCATCATCCCCGGGGTGCAGTTGCTCGAGGGTGACCTGACCGACCTCCCGAGCCTCATCGGCGCGATGGAGATCGCCCAGCCCGACGAGGTCTACAACCTCGCCGCCATCAGCTTCGTCGGTCTCTCGTGGCGCCAGGCGGAGCTCACCGGCGAGATCACCGGCATGGGTGTGCTGCGGGTGCTCGAGGCGATCCGCATCTCGACGCAGAACGACATGAGCCGGGTGCGCTTCTACCAGGCGTCGTCCTCGGAGATGTTCGGCAAGGTTCGCGAGGTCCCGCAGACCGAAGCGACCCCCTTCCACCCGCGCTCCCCCTACGGCGTGGCGAAGACCTTCGGCCACTACATGACCGTCAACTACCGCGAGTCCTACGGGGCCCACGCGACCTCCGGGATCCTGTTCAACCACGAGAGCCCGCGTCGGGGCCACGAGTTCGTCACCCGCAAGGTGACGCGCGCCGTCGCCCGGATCTCGCTGGGCCTGCAGGAGTCCCTCGCCCTGGGCAACCTCGAGGCCCGGCGCGACTGGGGCTTCGCCGGCGACTACGTCGAGGCGATGTGGCGGATGCTGCAGCAGGACGAGCCCGACGACTACGTGGTGGCCACCGGCGAGACCCACAGCATCCGGGAGCTCCTCGACCTGGCCTTCAAGCGCGTCGGCATCGACGACTGGCACAACTACGTGACGCAGGACCCTCGCTTCTTCCGCCCGGCGGAGGTCGACCTGCTCGTCGGGGACCCGAGCAAGGCACGCGACGTCCTGGGCTGGACCCCCGGAGTCGGGTTCACCGAACTCGTGCACCGGATGGTCGACTCCGACCTGGAGCTGGAGCAGCACCAGCGCCGCTGAGCGTCCGCCGCGCGCCGAACCGGCGGCGCGCGGCACCACGATCGCTCAACCCGTGTGCTCATCCGGATGAAACTCGGCCGTCATCCTTCGGCGACCGGCTGATTGCAGCTATGGTCGAACGGTAATGGCCCTGCTTCTCGATCCGCGTCAGCCGGACTCCGCGGAGCAGGAGTCCCGGCCCGGGCGGACTCCCGGTGCGGCACTGGCCGGACATGTCCCCGCACTCGACGGGCTCCGCGCGGTCGCGGTGATCGCCGTCGTCGCCTTCCACTTCGGTGTCGGCTTCGTCCGCGGCGGCCTGCTCGGCGTCGACATCTTCTTCGTGCTCTCCGGCTTCCTCATCACGAGCCTGCTGCTCGACGAGCACGTGCGCCGGGGCACGATCCGGCTCCGCGAGTTCTGGGGGCGGCGCGCCCGACGGCTGCTGCCGGCGTTGCTCCTGCTCATCGTCGCCGTGGTCGTCAGCTCGCGCTGGCTCCCTGACCAGACCGACGCGCACTCGCTGCGCGACGACGCACTGGCGACACTCGCCTACGTCGCGAACTGGCACTTCGCCGCCTCCGGCCAGGACTACTTCGGGGCGCTGGCCGCCGACAGCCCCCTGCTGCACACCTGGTCGCTGGGCATCGAGGAGCAGTTCTACGTCGTCTGGCCCCTGCTGGTGGTGCTCTTCCTGCGCCTGCGCGACGGGGAGCGGTGGCTGCGGTACGTCGCCCTCGGCGGCGCGGCCGTGTCCACCGCCTGGCTCACGCACCTGGCACTGGAGGGCGTCGGGACGTCGCGGCTGTACTACGGCACCGACACCCGGGTGGCCGCCCTGCTCGTCGGCGCCGCCCTGGCGACGCTCCGCCCGGCCCGCCTGGCCACAGCCGACGGCCGCACCGCCCTCCTGCTCCGACGCGGGGTCACCGTCACCGGCGTCCTCGGCGCCGCAGCGCTGGTCGTGGCGATGCTCGTCGTGCACGGCGAGGACCCGGTGCTCTACCGGGGCGGCTTCCTCGTCGTCGCCCTGGCGGCCGCGGCCGTCATCGCCTCCGCCGCCGGAACGCCCGGCTCACCGCTCGCCCGCGCGCTCTCCGTCGCGCCGCTGCGGCTCGTCGGCCGGGTGTCCTACGGCATCTATCTCTGGCACTGGCCGGTGCAGCTGATCGTCACGCGCGGCCGGACCGAGCTCGGGGGCGTGGCCCTGCTGGTCACCCGCCTGCTCATCACCGTGGTGCTCGCCACGGCGAGCTACGTGCTCCTCGAGCGCCCGGTCCGCCGGCTGGGCTGGGCCACTCCGCGCCGCCGTGGCATCGCGGTCGCTGCCATCGCCGGGACGCTCGCCGTCGTCGTGCTCGGGACGACCGTCGCGGCGCCACCCGCGCAGCGCGATGTCACCGCCCCGACCGAGTCGTCCATCGGCACCTCCGGGCTGGTCCCGGCCGCTGCGGCCAGCGCCGACGTGCCGGAGCCCACCATCCCGACCCGCTCGCTGACCGCCAGCAGCAGCGCTCCGCGCACCCCGCTGGGTCGCACGACCCGCATCATGCTGCTCGGCGACTCGGTGGCCGCGACGCTCGGCTGGAACCTCGGCCCGGTGCAGGGTCAGACGGGCACGGACGTCTACCTCGACGCCCCGCTCGGCTGCGGCCTGGTCCTCGGCCAGCACAACGACCGCGACCAGCTCATCGCCGACCCGCCCGAGTGCGCGAGCTGGCCGCAGCGCTGGGGGAAGGACCTGGCCTCCTACAGCCCCGATGTCGTCGCCATCCTGATCGGGCGCTGGGAGATGACCGACCGGTACTACCAGGGCGCGTGGCGGCACCTCGGCGACCCGGTCTTCGACGCCTACGTGCACGACCAGCTGGAGAAGGCGGTCGACATCGCCGGCAGCACCGGCGCGCAGGTCACGCTGCTCAACCCGCCGTGCCTCGACGACCCGGAACGGCCGGACGGCGGCGTGTGGCCGCAGAACGACCCGGCCCGCGCCCTGCGCCTGGCCCAGCTGCAGCGTGAGGTCACCGACGCCCACCCGGGCGAGGTGCAGCTGCTCGACCTCGCCTCGCTCATCTGCCCCGGCGGTCACTACGCCCGCTCCATCGACGGGGTGCAGGTGCGCGAGCGCGACGGCGTCCACTTCACCCGCGCCGGAGCCCGCTTCGTCGGCCGCAGCCTCCTCCCGGCGCTGCGCGCGATCGCGGAAGAGGCCCGTTACCGCAAGCTGCACCCGACGCCGAGCTCGGCATCGGCCGCGGGCTCCTCGACCTCGACGTCGCCCACCACAGCCACGTCGAACGCCCGATCCCCCGGCTGACCCGCGCCCGCGCGCTCCGGCCCCGGCGGGTCGCCCGGACGAACGGGACGTCGCCGGTACCGTGAGTTGACGGTCGGGATCCGGCCGTCCGGGACGGGACCGTCCCGCCAGTCGGATGGACCGCGAGGGGTGCGACGAGAGGTGTCCGTGCGCGAGCATGCCGCCGCCCGGTCGCGCGGGACGCGGCCCGGCGGGACGAGCACGGCCGCACCGGACGGCCCGGGTGACGGCACCTCGACCAGTCTCGGTGCGCGGGCCCTGCGGGGTGCCGGCCCGATCGCCCTGGCCGGCCTCACGGCGAACCTCGCGAACATCGGCGTCACGCTGCTCGTCGCGCGGCTGCTCACCACCCGCGGCTACGGCGCGTACGCCCAGCTCATCGCCATCTTCTTCGTCCTGTCCATGCCCGGGTCGGCCCTGCTCGTCGGCGTGGTCCGGCGGATCACCGCCTGGGAACGGGGTGGTCAGGCCGCCCGCGTCGCCGGCTGGGCCTTCCGGACCCGCCGACGCGCCCTGGTCGTCGTCGCGGCCTGGGCCGTCTTCGCCGTCGCCATCCGGGGCCCGCTCGCCGACCAGCTCGGCCTGGCGAGCCCCGCGGGGCTGTCCGAGACGCTGGTGGCCGGAGCGTTCTGGGGTGTGCTCTGCGTCGACCGCGGGTTGCTGCAGGCCCGGCACGCCTACCGCTCGCTCGCGGCGAACCTGCTGGTCGAGGGATTGTTCCGCGGCGCGTTGACCGTCGCCCTCGTCGGGGTCGGCTTCGGCGTCGGAGGTGCCGCGACGGCGGTGCTGATCAGCGTGGTCCTCGCCGAGCTGCACGCGCTGTACACGCTGCGCCGCCGGACCGCCCCCGGTGACGCAGCCGAACCGGTCGTCGAGCCCGAGCTCCAGGTCACCGGCGTCGCCAGGTCCCGCGAGCGGCGCTCGCTCGCGGCCGATGTCGGCACCGCCCTCGCGGCCCTGGCGCTCCTGGCTCTGCTCCAGAACCTCGACGTCGTCGTCCTCGGCCGGGAGGAGCCGGCCAACGCCGGGTTCTACGCCGCCATCTCGGTGGCCTGCAAGGCCCTGGTGCTCGCCGCGTTCGTCCTCGCCGGCTTCCTGCTGCCGGAGGCCGCTGCGCGCCGCCACCTCGGGCAGCACGCCCTGCGTCAGCTCGGAGTGACGTTGAGCATCCTCGCGGTGCCCGCGGCGGTCCTGCTCGCCCTCGCGTTCGCCGCCCCCCGGACGGTCCTGTCGATCGCGTTCGGCGAGCGGCTGACCGCTGCGGCACCGGCCTTCGGCATGCTCGCCGCCGCGATGACCTGTCTCGCCGCCACCGTGCTGCTGAGCCACTACCTGCTCGCCGTCGGACGCACCGTCGTGGTCCCGATGCTGGCCGTCGGGGCCGTGGGCACCGGCATCCTGCTCGTCCGCGCCGCCGGCGACCCGACCGCCACCGCCCGGGCGGACCTGCTCGGTCAGTCGGTCGTCATGGTCGTCGCCGGGGCCCTCGTCCTGCATGCGGCGTTCCGGCGGACCTCGCCGGCCGCCTGACCGCCCGTCCGCGGCAGCAGATGCGCAGTCCTACGGCTGCGCCACACCCGGCGGTTCATGACCGTCGCACGCAGGCGGGGCGGGTAACGTCCCGCACGCGGGGCCGCCCGGCCCCGGTCGCCCGACAGTCGGGCGCTGACGACGTCGGACCCGAGGCTCGCACCCACGTTGCGGGACCACTGGTCACGACCGAGTGGTGCCGAAGCGATTGCCCTCGGGGCGGTCTCCCCGGTTCCGCACCGGGAGCGTGCCCCCTGTTCTCGAACGAGGAGCCGGTGACAGCGGTCCATCTCCCTTCCGACCGGTCCGTCCCCGGAGCCGCCGGCACCGTCTCGGCGGTCCCAGCGCCCGATCCGGACCTGGAAGCACTCGTCGAGCGCTCCGGACTCACCCGCGTCCACTTCCTGGCCTGGCGTGACCTCGCCGACCCGGAAGCCGGCGGCAGCGAGGTCCACGCCGACAAGGTCGCGACCGCATGGGCCGCCGCCGGTCTCGACGTCACGATGCGGACGGCGGCCGCCGCGGGCCAGAAGACCTACGGCAAGCGCAACGGGTACTCGGTGGTCCGCAAGGCCGGCCGCTACTCGGTCTTCCCCCGCACCGCCGTCTCCGGTGCACTCGGCCGCACCGGCCCGCGTGACGGCCTCGTCGAGATCTGGAACGGGATGCCGTTCCTCTCGCCGCTGTGGGCGCACTGCCCACGCATCGTCTTCCTGCACCACGTCCACGCCGAGATGTGGCGCATGGTGCTGCCGCCGCACCTCGCCCGCGTCGGCGAGGCGATGGAGTTCAAGCTCGCCCCGCCGCTGTACAAGCGAACGCAGATCGTCACCCTCAGCGAGTCGAGCCGCGAGGAGATCCACGAGCTGCTCGGGCTGCCGCGCGAGAACGTCCACGTCGTGCCGCCCGGCATCGACCCGTCCTACACCCCGCCCGCGGGCGGGGTCGCCGGCAAGTCCGAGCGCCCGCTCGTCGTCGCGGTCGGGCGGCTGGTCCCCGTCAAGCGGGTCGACCTGCTCATCGACGCCCTGATCGCCGCCAAGCGTCGCGTGCCGGACCTGGAGGCCACGATCGTCGGCGAGGGCTACGAGCGGGAGGCCCTCGAGGCCCAGATCACCGCCGCCGACGCGCAGGACTGGCTCACGCTGCCGGGGCGCGTCTCCGACGCCGAGCTCGTCGCGCTCTACCAGCGCGCCTGGCTCGTCACCTCGGCCTCTGCCCGTGAGGGCTGGGGCATGACGCTGACCGAGGCCGCCGCCTGCGGCACGCCGTCCGTCGTCACCGACATCGCCGGGCACCGGGACGCCGTCGCCGTCGGTACCGGCGGACTGCTCGTCGATGAGCCCGCGGACCTGGTGGGCGCCATCTCCACCGTGCTCGAGAACGCGACGCTGCGCGCGTCGCTGACCGAGGGCGCCCTGAAGCACGCCGCGCGCTTCACCTGGAACTCGACGGCCCGCCAGACCCTGGGCGTGCTCGCCGCCGAGGCCGAACGCCGCCGCTCGCCCGGGCGACGCTCCCGGTGATCGGATGACACTGCTGGCCGGCCGCCTGAGCCGGGGTACCGGGTCCGGCGACGCCGACGTCCCCGGAGAGCCCGCCGCCGGGCCGCGTTCCCGTCGATTCCCCGGCCGTCCCTCGTGGCCGATCCCGCTGCTGGCGTTGCTCTGCTACGTGCCGTTGCTGTTCACCGGTCGTGGCTACGTGGGCGCCGACACCAAGCAGTACCTCTACCTCGACCCCTCCCGCCTGTTGTCCCGCGCGCCGTATCTCTGGGACAAGCACATCGGCGCCGGATCGGTCACCCACCAGAACATCGGCTACCTGTTCCCGCAGGGGCCCTGGTACTGGTTCTTCGACACCATCGGCGCCCCCGACTGGGTCGCGCAGCGGCTCTGGGCGGCGACGCTGCTGTTCGCCGCCGGCTGCGGTGTGCTGGCGCTGCTGCGCACCTTCGGCTGGCGGGACCGCACCGCCTTCCTCGCCGCGCTGGCCTACACGCTCTCGCCGTACGTGCTCGAGTACGAGTCGCGCATCTCCGCCATCCTGCTGCCCTGGGCCGGGATGCCGTGGATGGTCGCGCTGATGGCCCGCGGGCTGCGGGCGCAGGCCGCGCGCTCGGCGGCCAGGGCCGAGGTGCGCGTCGCCGGCGGTGACACGTCCGCCCGGCGCGCCGCGGTGCGCGCCGTCGCGCGGACCGTCGGCAGCCGCTGGCGGCATCCCGCACTGTTCGCCCTCGTCGTCGCACTCGTCGGCGGCACCAACGCGACGTCACTGCTCTACGCCGGCCTCGCCCCGACCCTCTGGTTGCCCTTCGCCCTCGCCCACCGCGAGGTCACCTTCCGCGGTGCCGCCGCCTTCGTCGGCCGCACGCTGCTGCTGACCATCGCGGTCTCGCTCTGGTGGATCGGCGGGCTGGTCAGCCAGGCCGGCTACGGGCTCGACGTCCTCGCCTACTCCGAGACGGTCAAGACGGTCGCCAGCGGGTCGCAGGCCTCCGAGGTGCTGCGCGGGCTCGGCAACTGGTACTTCTACGGCCGCGACGGCATCGGCCCGTGGGTCGAGCCGTCGGAGTCCTACACGCAGAGCCTGCCGCTGATCGCCGTCTCGTTCGCCGTGCCGCTGTTGGCACTGACCGCCGCGGTGTGCCTGCGCTGGAAGCACAAGGCCTACTTCGTCACGCTCATCCTCGTCGGCACGGCGGTGGCCGTCGGTGTCTACCCCTACGCGTCCCCATCGTTCGCCGGCGGCCTGTTCAAGGCCTTCGCCGAGGGCTCGACGGCCGGGCTCGCCCTGCGCTCGACGCCGCGTGCGGTGCCGCTGGTGACGCTGGGTTTCGCCGTGCTGCTCGCCGCCGCGCTCGAGGCGCTGGCCGTGCGCCTCGCCGCCCTCCGGAGCTCCGTGTCCGCGGGCCGCTCGGCGGCCTCCACCGCCGGGGGTGGCTCCCACCGCCTGGGTGGCCTCGCGCGGCGTCCGTGGCTCGCCGCGGCCGCCTACGGGTTCGTCCTGCTGCTGGTGCTGGTCGACATGCTGCCGCTGTGGCGGGGGCAGTTCGTCGAGAAGGGCCTCCGCCGTCCGGAGCAGATCCCCGCCTATGTCACCCAGGCCGCGCAGGCGCTCGACGCCCGCAGTCCCGACGACGCGACGCGGGTCCTCGAGCTCCCCGGCGCCGACTTCTCGCACTACCGCTGGGGCGCGACGCTCGACCCGCCGCTACCCGGCCTCATGGACCGCTCGTACGTCTCCCGTGAGCTGATCCCCTACGGGACCCCGGCCTCCGCCGAGCTCATCCGCGCCCTCGACAGGCGCATGCAGGAGGGCGTCTTCGAGCCCTCCGCGCTCCCTGACATCGCCCGGCTGCTCAGTGTCGGCGACATCGTCATGCGCAACGACCTGCAGTACGAGCGCTTCCGGACCCCGCGGCCCCGCTCGACCTGGCAGAAGCTGACCTCCCCCGTCCCGTCCGGGCTCACCGCGCCGGAAGGCTTCGGCCCGCCGGTGCAGGAGAAGCCCGAGATCCCGCTGACCGACGAGGTCACCCTCGGGACCGCGACGAACGCCGCCGACCCGCCGGCGATGGGCGTCTTCGGCGTGACCGACCCGTCGCCGATCGTCCGTGCCGAGCGCGCGACGGCCCCGCTGTTGATGGCCGGAGACGGCGAAGGACTCGTCGACGCCTCCGCCGGCGGCGTGCTCGACGGCACCGGCGTCGTCCGGTACGCCGCCTCGCTGGACCCGGGGCAGATGCAGGCCGCGCTCGGGCAGTCGGCCGACATCCTGGTCACCGACTCCAACCGCAAGCGCGCCGAGCGCTGGGGAACCGTCCGCGAGAACTACGGCTACACCGAGCGGGCCGACGAGTCCCCGCTGCGCAAGGACCCCACCGACGCGCGACTGCCCGTCTTCCCCGACCAGACCACCGCCGACCAGACCGTCGCGGAACAGCGCGGGATCGCGGGCGTCGACGCCACCGACTACGGCAACCCTGTCGCCTACGCCCCCGCCGACCGCCCGTCGAACGCCCTCGACGGCGACACGAGCACCGCCTGGCGCGTCGGCGCGTTCGCCGACGTGCGGGGCGAACGGATCCGGGTGCGCTTCGACAAGCCCGTCACCACCGACCAGCTGACGCTCGTCCAGCCGGTCACCGGGCCCCGCAACCGGTGGATCACCAAGGCCGACCTGACCTTCGACGCCGATGCCAAGGGCAGCTCGGCCAAGGCGACGACGATCGACCTCGGCGACGCGTCCCGCACCGCCGCCGGCCAGAAGATCACCTTCCCGACACGGACCTTCTCCTCGATCGACCTCGAGGTGAAGGACACCAACGTCGGCGTCCTGCAGAAGTGGGACGGCATCAGCGGTGTCGGATTCGCCGAGATCTCGGTACCCGGCGTGCACATGGACGAGGTGCTGCGGCTGCCGACCGACGTGCTCGCCGACGCCGGGAACGCCTCACTGGACCACCGGCTCGCCATTCAGGTCGCCCGGGACCGGGCCGACCCGCAGGAGCCGTTCAAGTCCGACACCGAGCTCGACATCGCCCGCACCTTCTCGCTGCCGACCGCCCGCAGCTTCGGAATCGGGGGCACGGCCCGCATCAGTGCCTCCGCCGACGACCTGACCGTCGACCAGGCATTGGGGCGCGACATCAGCCCGGCCGTCGTGCGAGCGACGTCGTCGGCCCGGCTCGACGGCTCCATCGGTGATCGTGCGTCGGCCGCCGACGACGGTGACCCGACGACGGCGTGGTCGCCACACTTCGGGACGCAGACCGACAACTACCTGCAGCTCGCCGCCCCGAAGCCGACGACCCTGTCGTCACTGGACCTGCAGCTCGTCGCCGACGGTCGACACTCCGTCCCGACGACGCTGAAGCTCGAGGTCGACGGCAAGCCGGCTCGTGAGCTGACGCTGCCGGCGACCAGGGACGTCGCGCAGGAGAACGGGACGGTGGCGGCACCCGTCCACTTCGCACCGGTCACCGGTACGACGTTCCGGCTGACGGTGACCGGGATCCGGCAGGAGACGACGAAGGACTACTTCGGCGGGCAGCCGCTGACCCTGCCGATCGGCATCGCCGAGGTCGGAGCCGCGGGCCTGACCGTGCCCCGGCTCGCACCCAGTGCGGCGCTGCCGTCGACCTGCCGCTCCGACCTGCTGACGGTGGACGGCAAGCCCGTCCCGGTGCGGCTGACCGGCACGGTGCACGACGCCGAACTGCGCAACGGCCTGCCGATCGCGCTGTGCGGACCCGCACCGCAGCTCGGCGCGGGGAACCATGACCTCCGCTCGGTCCGCGGCAGTACCACCGGCGTCGACATCGACCGCCTCGTCCTCGCCTCCGCGGCAGGCGGCGGTGCCGGCAACGCGGCCGAACCCTTCGCCGGGCCTGCGCGCACCGCCGGCACCCCGACGGTCCAGGTGCAGGGCGACGGTCCGGTCTCCTACAAGCTCCACGTCACCGGCACGACCCCCGGCAAGCCGTTCTGGCTCGTGCTCGGGCAGAGCCGGTCGCCGGGCTGGACGGCGCAGGCCGCCGGCCTGGGCAACCTCGGTGAGCCGCAGCTGATCGACGGCTACGCCAACGGCTGGCTCGTCACGCCGAACAAGGCCGGCGCCCTCGACGTCGCGTTGAGCTGGACACCCCAGCGCAAGGTGTGGATCGGCCTGGGCGTGTCCGCCGTCGCGCTGCTGGTGGTCCTGCTCCTCGCCTTCGCGCCCCGGAACCGGCGCGCCCGGGCCCGGGCCTATGACCCGGTGCTCGACCCCGAACCCGTCCTGACGTCGCCGCTCACGGGCGGTGTCCGCGCCGGGGTCCTCCCGACGCTCGGCGCCGCGGTCGGCGCCGGAGTGCTGACGGCCGTCCTCGTGCGACCGTGGGCCGGGCTGCTGGTGGCCGTCCTGACCGCCGTCGCCGGGCTCGTGCCCCGGACGAGGGTCGTGCTGCGGGTCGGCGCGGTCCTCGGGCTGCTCATCGCCGCCCTGTACGTGCTGGAGGTGCAGGCCCGCTTCCACCTGCCCGAGAACGGCGGCTGGGTCGCGGCGTTCAGCAAGGTCGCGACCGTCTCCTGGCTGTCCGTGGCGTTCCTGGTCTCCGACTCGTTGCTCGGGTGGGTGCAGGACCGCCGGGGCCGCGGCGGCTCTGACACCCCGTCCCTGCCCGCCGGTCCCGACCGGCCCGCCGAACCGTCGCGGCTTACCGATCCCGCGGTCGGGTAGGCGGACGGCATGACTGAAGAGCAGCCGAAGACCGTCGAACCCACCGTCGGGGGCACCGGGGGTCTCCCCGGTCAGCACGCCGCACCGGCCACCAAGCAGGTCAGCGACGACGAACTCGCTGACACGGTCGGCGGAGCCGGGACCGACGAGGGCGGTCCCGCCACCGGGAGCTGAGCCGGTCCAGCGCTGCCCGCTCACCGAACGCAGAAAGCCCCTGGCGTCGCTCGCGCGACACCAGGGGCTCTTGCGTGGGGGCTCTTGCGTGGGGGTCCGTCAGCGGCGACGCGGCGCCGGCTCGAGGTGGACGACCTTCACACGGGTGCACTCGTCGAGCAGCTCGGGGCCGTAGCCGAAGCCCTGCCCGCTGCCGGGGCCGGGTGTCGCCGACCCGCCCGGGGCGCCGCCGAACACGGCGTTGACCTTGACCGTGCCGACGGGGAGTTCCCGCCACGCCTGCTGCGCGTGGTCGAGGTCGGCCGTGAGCACGGTGGCCGCCAGCCCGAAGTCGCTGATCGACGCGGCGGCGAGCGCATCGTCGAAGCTGTCGACGATCTGGACGGCGGCGACCGGGCCGAAGGTCTCCTCCCGCATCACCGCCATCTCCGGGGTGCAGCCGACGAGCACGGTCGGCGGGTAGAACGACCCCGCGCCGTCGGGTACCTCGCCGCCGCAGCGGATCTCGGCGCCGGCGGCGACGGCCTCCCGGACGTGACGGTCCACGACGGCACGCTGCGCCTCGTCGACCATCGGGCCCATCGTGGTCGCGTCGTCGAGCGCGTTGCCGATCACCTGCTGACCGGCCTCGTCGACCAGGCCGGCGATGAAGGGTTCGGCGATGTCGCGGTGGACGTAGATCCGCTCGACCGAGGTGCAGATCTGCCCGGTGTTGGCGAAGGCGCCGAGCGCGGCCTGGCCCGCCGCCCAGGTGGGGTCGACATCGGCATCGACGAGGCACGGGTCCTTGCCGCCGCCCTCGAGTACGGCGTGCGCGCCGGTGACGGCGCAGGCGGCGGCGATGGAGCGGCCGGTCGCCGACGAACCGATGTGCAGCACGAGCGAGACGTCGGGGTTCTCGACGAGCGGCTGGCCGACGCGACGGTCGCCCAGGACGACGTTGAGCACGCCCGGCGGCAGCTCGGCGGCGACGATCTCGGCGAACCGGATGCCGGAGAGCGGCGTCCGCTCGCTCGGGGAGAAGACGACGGGGTTGCCGGCGGCGAGCGCGGCCGCGACGAGCTGGGCGCTGATGGCGATCGGGTCGTTCCACGGCGTGAGGACCACAGCGACGCCACGGGGCTCGAAGACCATGAGGTCGGTCGCGCCCCAGTTGCCCTGCAGGCTCTGGCCGCGGTGCAGCGGGCCGAGCTCGGCGTACTGCTCGAGGGTCTCGATGCCGGCCATCACACCACCTCGCGAGCCCGCCGGGGGCTTGCCGCTCTCCCGCGACTGGATCTCGGTGAGCTCGTCGACGCTCTCGCGGAGACGGCGCGCAGCCGCCTTCAACGCACCGGAGCGGTCACCGGGAGAGGTGCGGGACCACAGGTCGCGGGCGCCCTTTGCCGCGGCGACCGCTGCCTCGGCGTCAGCGGCGCAGCCAGCGGGGACGTCGGCCAGGAACTCACCGGTGGAGGGGTCGACGAGGCGGATCGTCTGGTCGTCGGCGGACGGCACCCACTTGCCGTCGAGGAGGTTCAGCGCTTCCGGGAGCGGATGCCGGGCGCCCGGAGTCGATGGTGCGGAAGCGGCAGGGTCAGGTGTCGAAGTCACCCGGAGAGTCTGCCCGCCTGCCCCGAGCTCATCCGGAGCGCGGACGGTGGCCGCGGTCGCGTCCCCACGGGAGATCGCGGGCAACGAAGGAGATCCACATGCGTCGTGTCGGGAGCCGGCACGCCGCATGAACGATCAACTCTGTTGCCGCTGATCATGACGAGGGCGCCGACCCGTCCTCCGGTAGGACCACGCCGTCCAGGCGTCCACGGCTCCACCGCAGGTCGCCGACGTCCCGCCAGGGTTCGAGACCGTGCTGCGCGCGCTCCCACAGGGCGACCTGCGCCGCGCACCTGCGGCGGAGCCGGGCCAGAGCCCGATGCCAGATCGGCGCCGCCGACGCGGTCGAGGCGGTCGAAGTGGCGGGAGCAGGCGGGACCCGGGAAGCGCGTGTGGTCATGCGGTCATGCTGTCGCCCGTCACCGACCCGCACGAGTGGCAGGAAAGACAACTAACGACGGGATCCTGCCACCGCACGAATCCTGGTCGGGGCCCGCGCCGTGACCTCGCGGGTCAGTGCGCGGCGTCGTCCCAGGTGCGTCCGGCGCCGATGCTGACCTCGAGCGGCACGCTCATCGAGTAGGCCGCCGCCATCTCACGACGGACGAGGGTCTCGACCGCTTCCCGCTCCCCCGGCCACACCTCGAGGACGAGCTCGTCGTGCACCTGCAGCAGCAGACGCGTCCGCAGCGACTCCTCCCGGAGCGCACGGTCGACGCCGAGCATCGCGATCTTGATGATGTCGGCGGCCGAGCCCTGGATCGGGGCGTTGAGGGCCATCCGTTCGGCCATCGACCGGCGCTGGCCGTTGTCACTGGTCAGGTCGGGCAGGTAGCGGCGGCGCCCGAGGATGGTCTCGGTGTAGCCGTTCATCCGCGCCTCGGCCACCACCTCGCGGAGGTAGTCCCGCACCCCGCCGAAGCGGTCGAAGTAGGCCTCCATCTGCTCGCGGGCCTCGTCGCGGGGGATGCCGAGCTGCTGGGCGAGCCCGAAGTCCGACAGCCCGTACGCCAACCCGTAGGACATCGCCTTGATGCGGCGGCGGAGCTCCGGGTCGACCGACTCCGGCGGCAGGTTGTGGACCCGCGACGCCGTCCAGGTGTGCAGGTCCTCGCCGGACGCGAACGCCTCGATCAGCCCGGCGTCCTTCGACAGGTGCGCCATGATGCGCATCTCGATCTGGCTGTAGTCCGCGGTGAGCAGCGACTCGAACGGCTCGCCGGTGCCCCCGTCCAGGTTGTCGCGCCCGACGACGAAGGCCTGCCGGATCTGCCGGCCCTCGGCGCTCCGGATCGGGATGTTCTGCAGGTTCGGGTCGGTCGAGGACAACCGCCCCGTAGCCGCGATCATCTGCTGGAACGAGGTGTGGATGCGGCCGGCCTCGTCGACCATCGGCAGCAGCGAATCGACGACCGACTTCAGCCGGGAGACGTCGCGGTTGCGCAGCAGCGCCGGGATGACCGGGTGGTCGCTGTTCGTCGCGAGCCACGCCAGGGCGTCGGCGTCCGTGGTGTAGCCGCTCTTGATCTTCTTCGTCTTGGGCAACCCGAGCTCGTCGAACAGCACGACCTGCAGCTGCTTCGGAGAGCCCAGGTTGAACTCCCGGCCCACTGCGTCGTGCGCGGCCTGGGTCGCCGTGCGGACCTCAGCGCCATAGGCCTCGGAGAGGCTCTCCAGGTGGGCGGTGTCCGCGGCGATACCGATCCGCTCCATCCGCGCGAGCACCCAGGTCAGCGGCAGCTCCATCTCCCGCAACAGGCGGGTGCCGCCACGACGCTCGAGGTCGGCGTCGAGGGCCTCGGCGAGGTCGAGGATCGCCCGGGCGCGGACGACCTGGGCCTGTGCCTCGTCCTGCTCACCGGACCCGTCCAGGGTCAGCTGCTCGCCCGCCGCGGGCGAGCCCTCGGCCCGCAGCTCGCGACGCAGGTAGCGCAGCGCCAGGTCGGCCAGGTCGAACGACCGCTGCCCGGGCAGGGCCAGATAGGCGGCGAGGGCGGTGTCGCTGGTGACGCCGGCGAGCTCCCACCCGTGGGCCTGCAGCGCGAGCAGCGGGCCCTTGACGTCGTGGGTCGCCTTCGCGACCTTCGGGTCGGCCAGCCACGCGGCCAGCGCCGCGTCGTCGTCCGCGGTGAGCTGCGTCGGGTCGATGGAAGCACCGGTGCCGTCCGAGGACGCGAGCGCCAGCGCCGTGATCGTCCCGACACCCCGGCCCCATGTGCCGGCGACGTGGACCCCGACGCGGCCGGTGCGGGCGTGCTCGTCGAGCCACTCGGCGACCTCCCCGGCGCCGAGCAGACGACTCTCGACGTCGAAGCCCTCCTCGGCCTCCGGCTCGACCGCCGACAACGTGGCGTAGAGCCGCTCCCGCAGCACCCGGAACTGCAACGTGTCGAACAGCTGGTGCACCGACTCGCGATCCCACTGGCCGATGCGCAGGTCGGTCGGGCCGACGTCGAGCGGCACGTCGCGGCGGAGTTCGGTGAGCTGCCGGTTCCGCATGACGTTCGAGAGGTTCTCCCGCAACGCGTTGCCGGCCTTGCCCGGCACCTCGTCGACCCGGTCGATCAACGCGTCCAGCGAGCCGAACTGCTGGATCCACTTGGACGCCGTCTTCTCCCCCACCCCGGGGATCGAGGGCAGGTTGTCGCTCGGGTCGCCACGGAGGGCCGCGAAGTCGGGGTACTGCACCGGCGTCAGGCTGTACTTGGCCTGCACCTCCTCCGGCGTGAACCGGGTCATGTCGCTGATGCCGCGGCGGGTCATCAGGACGGTCACGTCGTCGGTGACCAGCTGCAGCGCGTCGCGGTCGCCGGTGACGATGAGCACGCTCATGCCGCCGTCCGCCGCCGCGGTGGCCAATGTGGCGATGACGTCGTCCGCCTCGTAGCCCGGTGCGCTGACCATCGGGATGGCCAACGCCTCGCAGACCTCCCGGATCAGCGACACCTGCCCGCGGAAGTCCGACGGCGTCTCGCTGCGGGTGGCCTTGTACTCGGCGTAGGCCTCGTGGCGGAAGGTCGGGCGGCTCTCGTCCCACGCGACGACGACGTGGGTCGGCGCCTCGTCCCGGAGGATGTTGATCAGCATCGCGGTGAAGCCGTAGACCGCGTTGGTCGGCTGCCCCGTGGTCGTGGAGAAGTTCTCCACGGGCAGGGCGAAGAACGCGCGGTAGGCCAGCGAATGCCCGTCGAGCAGCAGCAGCCGCGGCCGGACGTCGGCGCCCTTGCCCTTGGCGGGCACGTCGGCCACCGGCTTCTGCGGGGCCCGACGGCGGCGCGCGCGGGGCGGTGGTGCCTGCTCGGGTTCCCCGGCCGGCTCGGTCGGCACGGCCAGCGGCTCGACGGTCGGCTCGGCCTGCGGTGCCGGTGCGACCTCCGCCGGCACGACCGACGAGGTTGCGTCGGGTTCGGTAATTCCGGTGTCCGCCACGGCGCCGAGTCTAGAGATGAGCTCCGACAGTTCGGGCGCTACCGACCGACCGCATCGTCGACCGGACCAGGTGACGTCGGACAGGTGACGTCAGACAGGGGACGTCAGACGGGGTAGCGACGCGTCCGGCCCACGGACCGCGCGCCGGTGATGCCGACGCGACGCCGGCGACGGGCGCCGTAGGCAGACTCCTCCCGGGCCGCAGCCGGCACCGCCGAACCGAGGACGCGCTTCAGCCCGTTGAGCGAGGCGACGCGGTGGATGTAGTTCGGAGCGAAGCCGAGCCGGGCGAAGTACCGGTTGGCCTCGCGGGAGTCCGGCGGAACCGCGACCCCGAGGCCCTCGAGGCCACGCTGCTCGGCCCACGCCGTGGCCGCGGCGAGCAGGGCCCGGCCGGCCCCGCAGCGACGGGCATCGGGGGTCACGAAGAAGTGGTTCATCTGCACGACCGGGGCGTCGACGAAGGTGCCGGAGCCGGCCACGGAGCAGAGCGTCAACCCGACCAGCGACTCCGTCGCCCCACCGGGCTGCCCGTCCTCGGAGTCGACGACCGCAACCAACAGCCGCGCGTCGACGTCGTCGAGGGCCGCGGCGTAGCGCTGCTCGGCCTCGGCGCGCGGGTCGACGGCCCCGGCGGCGGTGCCCGGCCGGGCCCCCCGTCGCGAGCTGGTGGCGAGCAGCGCGTCGAACAACTCGAGGACGGCGGGTAGGTCGGCCGACGTCGCCGGACGAGCACGACATACCGCTCGCGCCACGTCGCTCCAACTCCCGGATCTGTCGTCGTTCGCGGACGGCAACCGGCACAGGTCTCCCCACCCGTTGTCCGGTCCTCCGCTCACGTTACCCACCGGTCACCGACGGCGACCGGATAGTGGGTGCGGCGTAGCTCTCTGTTTGCCCGGCGTCTCCGCCGAGGTCGGCTAGGCGCCTTCGCCGAGGTACGCCGACCGGACGGCCGGGTCGGCGAGCAGCTCCTTCGCCGTGCCCTCCAGGACGATCTCGCCGTTGGCCAGGACGTAGCCCCGGGTGGCCAGCCGCAGCGCCTGCGAGGCGTTCTGCTCCACGAGCAGGACCGTGGTCCCGTCGGCGTTGATCTGCCGGATGATCTCGAAGATGCGGGCCACGATCAGCGGGGCGAGACCCATCGACGGCTCATCGAGCAGCAGCAGGCGCGGTCGACCCATCAGCGCACGACCGATCGCGAGCATCTGCTGCTCGCCACCCGAGAGGGTGCCGGCGTCCTGCTTCCGTCGCTCGGCCAGCACCGGGAACATCTCGAGCATCCGCTCGGAGTCCTCCTTGACGTGCTTGCGGTCGCGGTAGGCCCCCATCTGGAGGTTCTCCTGGACCGTCATCGTCGGGAAGACGCGACGCCCTTCCGGCACGTGGCCGATGCCGATGCCCACCACCTGGTGCGCGGGCAGCGTGTCGACGCGCCTGCCCTCGAACCGCACGGCTCCAGTGACCGGCCGCAGCAGGCTGGAGACGGTCCGGAGGGTCGTCGTCTTGCCCGCGCCGTTGGCGCCGAGCAGGGTGACGATCTCCCCCTCCTCGACGGTCAGCGAGACCCCGCGCAGCGCCTGCACCGCGCCGTAGCGGACGGCGACGTCGTCGACCTCGAGCAGGCTCATCGGGCGTCCCCGCTCGTGTCGTCGGGCTGGGCGTCCGGCGTCCGGGCGGCCTGATCGTGGGCCCGCGCGCCGTCGTGCTTCGTCATGTCCGGCAGATCGGTCGCGTCGACGGCGGTCTCTTCCGATTCCGCCCCGAGGTAGGCCTCGATGACGGCAGGGTTGCGCTGCACCTGCTCCGGGCGGCCGGTGGCGATGACCTTGCCGAAGTTCAGGACCACCACCTCGTTGGCCAGGCCCATCACCAGCGGCATGTCGTGCTCGATCAGCAGGACGCTGACGCCGGTGTCGGCGATGCGGCGGATCAGCGCCGAGAGCTCGACCTTCTCCGTCGGGTTCGTACCGGCCGCCGGCTCGTCGAGCAGCAGGAGCGACGGCACCGTCCCGAGGGCCCGGGCGATCTCGAGGCGGCGCTGCTCGCCGTAGGGCAGCGCTGCTGCCAGTTCGTTGCTCTTGCCACTGAGGCCGACGAGGTCGAGCAGCCGGTAGGCCTCGGCAACGCTGTTCTTCTGATCGCGCCGAGCGTTGGGCAGCCGCAGCATGGCGCTCAACGCGTCGCTCTTCTGCCGCGTCTCCACACCGACCTGCACGTTCTCCAACACCGTCAGCGCGGGGAACAGCCGGATGTTCTGGAACGTCCGGGCCACCCCGAGCCGCGCGATCTTGTGTGGCCGCTTGCCGAGCAGGCCGACCGTCCTGCCCGCGTTCTTCCCGGTCGACGGGGTGAACTCGACCGAGCCCTCCTGCGGCGTGTACGCGCCGGTCAGGCAGTTGAACAGCGACGTCTTACCGGCGCCGTTCGGTCCGATGACCGCGAGCACGGTGCCGCGCCTCATCTGCAGGTTGACGTCGTTCAGGCTCGTCAGACCACCGAAGCGCAGCGTCACGCCACGGACGTCGAGAACGAGGTCGTCAGCCGTCGACGACGGCGGGACGTCCTTGGTCAGGGGGGTGGTCATCGCTCGGCCGCCGGTCCCGAGCCGAGCATCTCCGGCGTCGCTCCCCCGCTCTCGACCAGGGCAATCTCCTGACTTCGTCGTCGCGAGGGCAGCAGCCCCTGCGGCCGGAAGACCATCATCAGCATGACGAGCGCCCCGAAGTAGATGTAGCGGTCGTTCGGCGGGACGACGTCGCGCAGGATGAAGAACGTCCCCTGGATGACGATCGCTCCGAGCACGACGCCGAACAGCGACCCCATGCCGCCGAAGATGACGACGGTCAGCACGAGCAGCGAGGCCTGCAGGCTGAACGTCTGCGGGTTGAAGAACTGCTTGGTCGCGAAGATGACACCGGCGATGCCTGATGTACTCGCGCCGATCGCGAAGGCCAGCAGCTTGTAGCGCAGCGTCGGGACACCGGTCGCCTCGGCGGCGACCTCGTCCTCGCGGATGGCGGCGAGCCCGCGGCCGATGCGGCTGCGCTCCAGCGCCGAGAACGCCAGCATGACCAGCACGATCAGCACCAGGAGCACGTAGTAGTACGGCAGGGGGTCGATGCCCCAGTCGTAGTTGATCGGGCCGAGGTGGATCGACAGCTTCGGCACGCCGAACGCACCGCGCGAGCCGTTGGTGAAGCCGTCGGCGTTGTTGGCGACCTTCTGCACGATCTCGCCGAACCCGAGCGTGACGATGGCGAGGTAGTCACCCCGGAGCCGCAGCGTCGGGCCGCCCAGCAGGATGCCGGCGAACGCGGCGATGGCGAGGGCGATCGGGAAGACCGCGAACGGGTTGAACAGGAGCGTGGAGTGGACCGGCAGCGCCGAGTCCGAGGTGAAGTACGCCGTCGTGTAGGCACCGATGGCGTAGAAGGCGATGTACCCGAGGTCGAGCAGACCGGCGTAGCCGATGACGACGTTGAGGCCCAGGGCCAGCAGCGCGTAGATGCCGACGTCGGTGACCGCCGACTGTTGTGCCGCCGGCGAGAGCTGCAGCGGGACGAGGATGGCGATCACCAGCAGCAGCAGGTACGTGACCTGCTTCGAACCGGGCTTGGCGAAGGCGCGGGCACCGGCACCGCCCACCGTGCTCCGGACCTCGCGGATCTGCAGCGAGAACCGGTCGTAGAGCAGGCTGATCGCCCAGAGGACCACCGCGCCCCCGAGGAACAGGAAGACGCGCGGGTCGAAGATCGACCCCTTCACGCCGTTCAGCGGGGTGGGGCTGTCGCCCGGCGGACCGGTCATCAGGGCGACGACGAGCGCGACACCGAGCAGGGCGCCCAGTCGCTTGAGCGGCGAGGCGACGGCGCCGCGGCTCGAGCCCGAGGACGACGGCGGGGCGTTGACGGTCATGCCGCACGTCCGAGGCGTTCGCCGAGCAGGCCGCTCGGTCGGATCAGCAACACCAGCACCAGCACTCCGAAGGCGATGACGTCCTTGTACGACGCCTGGGTGACGAAACCGCCGTAGTTCTCGACGAGGCCGAGTACCAGACCGCCGACGACGGCACCGCGGACGTTGCCGATGCCGCCGAGCACCGCCGCGGTGAACGCCTTGACCCCGGGCACGAAGCCCATGTTGTACGACGCGTTGAACACGACGGCGTAGAGGAAGCCGCCGGCGCCGGCGAGCAGCCCGCCGATGACGAAGGTGACCACGATGATGCGTTCGACGTTGACGCCCATCAGGGAAGCGGTGTCGGCGTCCTGCGCCACCGCGCGGATCCCGGAACCGAGCCGCGTGCCGTTCACGAGCCGCTCGAGCAGCAGCAGCATCGTGATGGCCGTACCGAAGATGAACAGCGTGACGACCGTGACCTCGGCGCCGAGGAAGCGGAACAGCACTCCGTCGGTGAACAGCGGCGGCACCGGGACGTTCTGGCGTCCGAACTGCTTGCCGGCGAGGTTGGACGCGAACAGCGACGCTCCGATGGCGCTGATGAGGTAGGCGAGGCGGGGGGCGCCCCGCTTGCGGAGCGGCCGGTAGGCGGTGCGCTCGAGGACGAACGCGGCGACTCCGCCGGCGATCGCGCCGCAGCCGAGGCCGAAGGCGACCAGGCCGACCGACTCCAGCCCGGAGGGCAGCCCACCGTTCCCGAGCAACCCACGCGCCGCGAACAGCCCACCGAAGGCGCCGAACATGAAGACCTCGCTGTGCGCGAAGTTGATCAGCTGCAGCACGCCGTAGACCAGCGTGTAGCCCAGTGCGATGACGGCGTACAGGGCGCCGATGGTGAGGCCGTCCACCGTCAGCTGCAGGAACTGCTGGAAGCCGGTGCGCGAAATCAGCGCGGCGACAGCCAGGACGACGACCACGACGGTGAGGCCGCTGTAGACGACCTTCCGTTGCCGGTCGGACAACGGGAGTGACGGCAAGTCGGACATCCTTCGTCGAGGTGCGAGCCGTGCGGGAGACGGGAGGGCGAGGCGGGCGTCGTCGCCGGACGCGCCGCGGCGGGCCGATCCTCCGAACCATCCGGAGGTTCGACCCGCCGCGGAACGCTACCTGCCCTGGCTCACGAGGTGCTGCAAGCCGGGGTGTTGCTCGGCAGAGCTACTTGATCAGGTCCTTGGTGAGCCCCAGGACGACGCGCTTGCCGCCCTTGACCTGGTAGACGTACACCGCGTCGCCCTCGACCTCGCCGTTGGCCTGGAACTTGACCTGCTTGGTCAGCCCGGTGTAGTCGACCTTCTTGAAGGCGGTGGTGATGGAGGAGCGGTCCACGTTCTGGCCCAGACCCTTGAGGACCTGGACGAGCGCGTTGGTCGCGTCGTAGGCCTCCCCCGAGTAGGTGCCCGGCTTCTGACCGCCGTTCAGCTGCGAGTACTGCTGGACGAACTGCGCGGCCTTCGGGTCACTGTTCGCGTCCCCGCAGGCGCAGGTCAGGAAGCTGCCCTCGGCGACATCGGCACCGGCCTGAGCGATGTACTGGTTGTCGTTGGCGCCGTCACCACTCATGATCTTGCCGGCGTAGCCCTTGGCCTTGAGGGCCTTGGCCAGCAGGGCGAGCTCGGCGTAGTAGCCGGAGTAGTAGAGGACGTCCGGCTTCTCGCCGACGATCTTCGTGGCCTCGGACGTGTAGTCCTTGGTCGGGTTGATGCCGTCGTGGACGACCTGCGCACCGTCGGACCGCAGCTGCGCTTCGAGGGCACTGGACAGGCCGGTGCCGTACTCGCTCTTGTCGTCGAGCGAGAACACCTTCTTGCCCTGCAGCGCCTTCACCGCGTAGTCCGCAGCGGCCTTGCCCTGGACGGTGTCGGGGGCGATGACGCGGACGAAGTTCGAGAACCCGAGGCTGGTCAGCGCCGGGTTGGTCGCCGACGGCGAGATCGACAGCATGCCGTTCTGGCAGAAGATCGGCTCGGAGGCCTTCGTCGCACCGGAGAACATCGGGCCGACGACGGCGACGACGCCCTGGTCGTCGATGAGCTTCTGCGCCGCGGTCGGGCCCTGGTCCGGCGAGCCCATGTCGTCGCTTTCGACGAGCTGCAGCTTGTAGGGCAGCGCGTTGCTGTCGTTGGCCTGCTGGATCGCGACCTTCATCGCGTCCCGGGCGTTGATCCCGAGCTGCTGGTTGTCGCCGGAGAGCGGGCCCTGGAACCCGATCTTCAGCGTGCCGCCGGACGGCTTGCCGATGCCGGCGCCGGTGCCGCACTGGGTTTTCGAGCCGCTACCGCCACCGGCGGAATTGCTGTTACTGCTGCTGCTACAGGCCGTGAGGGCCATCGGCACCACCAGCGCGCCGGCAGCCAGCGATGCGAACCGCCGGGTCGTGGACTGACGCACGAGATCTCCTAGGGAAGGTCAGGGGGTCGGGAACCACCCCATCGGGCAGGACGTTAGACCGCTCCGAGGCTGAACACGCGGATAACGGCGTGTGTCGCAACCTGGTCGAGACCTGACGTCGGCCGATCCCGGGCATCTCACATCAGCCGGACCTCTGCCTGCAATTCCCCCGAAACCGCGCCGGCCCGCGCCGCCTCAGGCCTCGGGCTTGAGGCCCCCGGAGATGACGGCGTCCGCGACCGCGGCCATCGTCGTGCGACGGTTCATGGACGTGCGCTGCACGAAGCGGAAAGCCTCCGCCTCGCTGAGCCCGTGCTCGTTCTGCAGCAGCGCCTTCGCGCGGTCGAGCAGCTTGCGGGCCGCCAGGCGGGCGGACAGGTCGCTGACCTCCGCCTCGAGCCCGACGATCTGCTCGTGCCGGCTGGCCGCCATCTCGATGGCGGGCAGCAGGTCCTTCTTCTGGAACGGTTTGACCAGGTAGGCCATGGCCCCGGCGTCCCGGGCACGCTCGACGAGCTCGCGTTGCGAGAAGGCGGTGAGCATGACGACGGGGGCGAGCCGGGCCTGTCCGATCTGCTCGGCGGCGGCGAGCCCGTCCATCACCGGCATCTTGACGTCGAGGATCACGAGGTCTGGGCGCAGCTGCTCGGCCATCGACACCGCGGTCTGGCCGTCACCGGCCTCACCGACGACGGCGTAGCCCTCCTCCTCGAGCATCTCCTTCAGGTCGAGGCGGATGAGCGCCTCGTCCTCGGCGATGAGCACGCGCCGGGCCGCCGGCGCCGCACCCGTGGCGGAGGCCTCGGCCGACGGTCGGGTGCTCATGGTCTGCGCTCCTGCCTGGAGGCTCGTGGACACCGGCCGAACCGGCGGCGCGACTGAAGTGGCAAAGCTACCCGGCTAGTCTGGTGCGCACGCCCTCGTAGCCCAACCGGCAGCAGGCACGGTGCTCAAACCACCGACAGTGTGGGTTCGAATCCCACCGAGGGCACCGTCTACAAGAAGCCGGCAACGCGGACGTAACACGCGTCGGTTAGGACAGGGACATGCCGTCGTTGCCACAGACCCAGCCGTCGACGACGACGACCTCGACGACTCCGTCGGCGCCGACGAGCAAGCCCCGGTCCGGTCGGCGCCGCGCCGCCGTCCCGGCTCCGCGGGACGACGATCCCTTTGCGCTGCGCTTCCGCACCGTGCACGGCTACCGACGGGCGTTCGTGCAGTGCCGGCCCGCTGGACGGGAGCCGACCCGTGCTGCTGCTCGTCCACGGCATCGGCCAGGACTCGGGTACCTGGTCACCGGTTCTCGCCGACCTGGCCCGGGACCACACGATCATCGCGCCGGACCTGCTCGGGCACGGCGCCTCGGCCAAGCCGCGGGCCGACTACGCCGTCGGTGCCTACGCCTGCGGGCTGCGCGACCTGCTGACCGTCCTCGGGGTCGACCGGGTGACCGTCGTCGGGCACTCGTTGGGCGGGGGCGTGGCGATGCAGTTCGCCTACCAGTTCCCGGAGCGCTGCGAGCGGCTCGTGCTGGTCAGCAGCGGCGGGGCGGGCCGGGAGGTCCATCCCCTGCTACGGCTCGCATCGGTGCCCGGCGCCGAGCTCGTCATGCCGATCGCGACGGCTGCCCCCGTGCGGGCGCTCGCCCGTGCGTTGTCCGGCGTCGTCCGGACCGTGGGGGTCCTCGGCGCGACGAGCGCGACGCAGGACCTCGAGTTCATGCTCGCGAGCTACGACCGGCTCGCGCGGGCGACCAGCCGACGTGCATTCCTGCGCACGCTCCGCTCGGTGGTCGACGTCCGTGGGCAGGTCGTCACCGGGCTCGACCGCTGCTACCTGGCCGACGGCGTCCCCGTGCTGCTCGTGTGGGGTGCCCGGGACGGCGTCACCCCGTTCGCGCACGCCGAGCGGGCGCACGAGGCGATGCCGGGCAGCCACCTGGAGGTGTTCGACGACGCCGGACACTTCCCGCACCACACCGACCCCGACCGCTTCCTTCGGGTCCTCCGCGATTTCCTCGGCGCCACCGAACCCGCCGCCTACGACCGGGAGCGTTGGCGCCGTCACCTGCTGGCCGGACGCACCGCTGCGGCCGAGGAGGCGTTGCAGGACACCGACGGTGTGGTGGTGTCGAGCGGTAGCTGATACGCGGGCGACCGTACGACGGCTCCGGACGTGTCTGGCAGGCTCTGCGGCGTGTGGCCCCGTCTGCGACTCCCCCGGTTCCGCGGGCGACCCTTCGGAAAGGTTCGCGAACGGCTGACGACGCTGGTCGGGGCGGCGCGGGACGAGCCCATCCGGTGGCCCCAGGTGGCCAAGGCTGCGATCGCGACCGCCATCGCGTGGGAGCTCGCCGAGGCGTTGCCCGGCAAGTCGCCGCCCGTCTTCGCGCCGCTCGCGGCGATGCTGACGATCCAGGTGACGGCCTTCGAGTCGCTGCGCTCGGCGGTGCAGCGGACCTCGGGGGTGGTGGCCGGCGTGCTGCTCGCCTACGCCTTCTCGCGCTTCGTCGGCCTGCACTGGTGGAGCATCGCCCTGGTCATCTTCGCCGCGATGGCTCTGGGGCAGGCGTTGGCCCTCGGCATCTCGGGCTCGACGCAGGTGCCGGTCAGCGCCCTGCTCGTGCTCGGTCTCGGCGCGACCACGACGAGCTACGCCTACGCCCGGGTGCTGGAGACGTTGCTCGGCGCCGTCATCGGCGTGATCGTGAGCGTCGTCCTGGTGCCTCCACTGCACCTGCGGGACAGCGGACGAGCCGTGCGTCGGCTCGCGGAGGGCCAGGCGGAGCTGCTCGAGACCATCGCCGACGACCTGCGCTCCGGGGCCTGGCCGAGCCCGGTCGCCGGCAGGCGGCTCGCGGTGGCCCGCGGTCTGACCGGTGACCTCGCCCGTGCCCAGGAAGCGGTGGAACGGGTCGGCGACAGCGTCCGCCTCAACCCCCGCGCGCGCCGGGCACGCCCCGCCGCACGGCTCTACCGGCGGGAAGTCGACGCCCTCTCCCACATCCAGGTGCAGGTACGCGGCATCGCCCGGACGCTCGCCGACGAGGCGGCGCGGGCCGGCGAGATCGAACGGCTGGCCGGCGAGTCAGCGCTCACCAACTCGGGCCCCCTGCTCGCGACCACCGTCTCCGGCTCGGCCGCCGTGGCCGCGGCGGAGAGCGGGGCGTTGCAGCGCCGGCCGCCGGAGGACACCTCCCCGCTCCAGCCTCCCCCACCGGACCTGCGCCAGGAGCTGGTGACCGTGCTGGCCCAGGTCGCAACGGCCTTGCGCAGCTTCGGTCACGCAGCCGTGGACGACGACAACCAGATCGGCTCCGCCGCCGCGATGCACGCGCTGGCGCAGCAGCTACCGGACACGCGCCGCGCCGTGCGCGAGGCTATCCGGGCGGCGCGCAACGCCGACCTCACGCCGGGGACCTGGCTGGTGATCGGCAGCGTGTTGACCGATCTGCGCCGGATCCTCGGCGAGCTCGAAGGCGCGCGGGAGGTCCCGGTGGACATCCCGGTGCACCGCCCGCGCCGACCTCCGCCGCGCAACCCGACGCTGCGCAGCAGCTTCCGGCTGGATCGACGACGGCACGGCTGAGCCGACGAGCAGACCCGGCAGGGCGCCCGTTCAGTCGAAGATGAGGCGGTTCGCGAGGTCCTGCGCGTAGCGCCACCGGTCGAGGGCGGCGACGGTGACGGCGTGGTGCTCCATCTCGCGCAGCAGCTCGGCGCCGCGGTCGAGACCGGCGGACGAGAGGAGCCCCTGCTCGAGCTCGGAGGCGCGCATCGCCAGGACCAGGGCACGGGAGCCGCTCCGAGGGCCACGGAGCGATTCGGCGCGGCCGCGCAGGACGTGCACCTCGGCCGCCGTGCGATGGCCGTCGGTGAGACCTTCCGCCAGAGCCGGATCGAGGTCGACGACTACGTCGGTCATTTCCGCCGCCTTCCACCGCAGGTCCCGGGCAGACGCTACGCCGAGGGTCACCCGGCGTACTGCGTCTCCGGTTTCCATCGGCAGCCTCTCGTCGCTGTCGAGTGACCGCCGTCAGGAACCCCCGGTCGGAGCAGTCCCGTCAGCGCAGTCCCGTCAGCGCAGTCCCGTCAGCGCATGGTGGTCGTGATCGGCGCCGGCAGGAGACTGGCTCCCATCAGCGACTCGTCCACCGCCGCGGCGCACGCGCGCCCCTCGGCGATGGCCCACACGATCAGCGACTGGCCACGCCCCGCGTCGCCGCAGACGAAGACGCCCGGCTGGGTCGTCTCCCACTGCGCGGAGCGGACGATGCTGCCGCGGTTGTCGAGTTCGACGCCGAGCGCTGCGAGCAGGCCCGTCGGCTCCGGGCCCGTGAAGCCCATCGCCAGCAGCACCAGGTCGGCGGGGATCTGCCGCTCCGTGCCCTCGATCGGCTCGAACTTCCCGTCGCGGTTCTCGACCTCGACGAGGTCGAGCGAGCGGACGTGGCCGTCGTCGTCGCCGTTGAAGCGCTCGGTGGAGACGGCGAACAGCCGCTCGCCGCCCTCCTCGTGGGCGCTCGAGGTGCGGTACATCAACGGCCAGGTCGGCCACGGCGTCGACGGGGACCGCTGCTCCGGCGGCCGCGGCATGATCTCGAGCTGCGTCACCGACGCGGCACCCTGCCGGTGGGCGGTGCCGAGGCAGTCGGCGCCGGTGTCCCCACCACCGATGATCACGACGTGCTTACCGGCCGCGGAGATCGGGGTCTCGGCGAGGGTCCCCTCCTGCACCTGGTTGGCGGGGGTGAGGTACTCCATCGCCAGGTGGATGCCGGCGAGCTCGTGGCCCTCGGCCGGCAGCTGACGACCGACGGTCGAGCCGACGGCGAGCACCACGGCGTCGAAGGAGTGCTCGAGCTCCTCCACCGAGACGTCCTCGCCGACGGTGCACGAGGTCACGAACTTCGTGCCTTCCTGCTCCATCTGGGCGAGACGCCGGTCGAGCTGGCGCTTCTCCATCTTGAACTCGGGGATGCCGTAGCGCAGCAGGCCACCGATGCGGGCGGCCCGCTCGTAGACGACGACCTCGTGCCCGGCACGGGTCAGCTGCTGCGCGGCGGCGAGCCCGGCGGGGCCGCTGCCGACGATCGCCACCCTCTTGCCGGTGGACTCGTCGGCGGTGATCGGCGTGACCAGGCCGCGCTTCCACGCCTGGTCGATGATGGTGACCTCGATCTGCTTGATCGTCACCGGGTCGTCGGCGATCCCGAGCACGCACGCCGCTTCGCACGGGGCCGGGCACAGGGTGCCGGTGAACTCCGGGAAGTTGTTCGTCGCGTGCAGCCGGTCGATGGCCTCGTCCCACAGCCCGCGACGGGCGAGGTCGTTCCACTCGGGGATGATGTTGCCGAGCGGGCAGCCGTTGTGGCAGAACGGGATGCCGCAGTCCATGCACCGCGTCGCCTGGGTCTGCAACGACTCGATCGGGAAGGTCTTGTAGACCTCCTTCCAGTCGTGCAGCCGCTCCTCGACGGGCCGCCGCTCGGGCGTCGCCTTCTTGTACTTGAGGAATCCGGTCGGGTCAGCCACGGAGTGCTCCCATGATCAGCTCGTTGGCGTCCTGGCCCGACTCCTCGGCCTCGCGCATGGCGACGAGGACACGCTTGAAGTCACGGGGCATGACGCGGGTGAAGCGCTCGGGGCGCCAGTCCTCGAGCAGCGCGGCCGCGACCGGCGAGCCGGTCTCGGTCGCGTGCCGGGACAGCAGGTCGCGGACGGTGTCCTCGTCGTCGGCGTCGAGCGGCTCGACGTCGACCATCTCGCGGTTGACCCGGTCGGGGTCGGCGTCGAGCAGGTAGGCGATGCCGCCGCTCATACCGGCCGCGAAGTTGCGGCCGGTCTTGCCCAGGACGAGCACGCGACCACCGGTCATGTACTCGCACCCGTGGTCGCCCACGCCTTCGACGACGGCGTGTGCGCCGGAGTTGCGCACGCAGAACCGCTCCCCCACCATCCCGCGGAGGTACAGCTCACCGGCGGTCGCCCCGTAGAGGATGACGTTGCCGGCCACGATGTTGTCCTCGGCGCGGAACACGGCATCGCGGGGCGGGTGGACGATGATGCGGCCGCCCGACAGGCCCTTGCCGACGTAGTCGTTCGCGTCGCCCTCGAGGCGCAGGGTCATGCCCCGCGGCACGAAGGCGCCGAACGACTGGCCGGCCGAGCCGGTGAAGTGCAGCGAGATGGTGTCGTCAGCCAGGCCCTTGCCGCCGTACCGCTTGGTCAGCTCGTGGCCGAGCATCGTGCCGACGGTGCGGTTCACGTTCCGGATCGGCACCTCGAGGGTGACCGGCCGGCCGTCCTCGAGCGCGCCCTCGCACAGCTGGATCAGCGTGTTGTCCAGCGCCCGGTCCAGGCCGTGGTCCTGTGCGCGGGTGCGGTGCAGCTCCCCACCGAACGGCCGCTCGGGCACGTGCAGCAGTGGGGTGAGATCGAGCCCCTGCGCCTTCCAGTGGTCGATCGCCGCGGCCATGTCGAGCATCTCGGCGTGGCCGACGGCCTCCTGGATCGAGCGGAAGCCGAGTGCTGCCAGGCCCTCGCGGACCTCCTGCGCGATGTACTCGAAGAAGGTGACGACGAAGTCGGGCGAGCCGGTGAAGCGCTGCCGCAGGACGGGGTTCTGCGTCGCGACGCCCACCGGGCAGGTGTCGAGGTGGCAGACCCGCATCATGATGCAGCCCGCGACGACCAGCGGCGCGGTGGCGAACCCGAACTCCTCGGCGCCGAGCAGCGCCGCGATGAGCACGTCGCGGCCCGTCTTCATCGAACCGTCGACCTGCACGTAGATGCGGTCGCGCAGCCCGTTGAGCAGCAGCGTCTGCTGGGTCTCGGCCAGGCCGAGCTCCCAGGGGCCGCCGGCGTGCTTCAGCGAGGTCATCGGGGCGGCGCCCGTGCCGCCGTCGTGACCGCTGATCAGGACGACGTCGGCGTGCGCCTTCGCCACACCGGCGGCGACGGTGCCGACGCCGACCTCGGCCACGAGCTTCACGTGGATCCGCGCCGCCGGGTTGGCGTTCTTCAGGTCGTGGATCAGCTGGGCGAGGTCCTCGATGGAGTAGATGTCGTGGTGCGGCGGCGGGCTGATGAGCCCGACCCCGGGCGTCGAGTGCCGGACCTCCGCGATCCACGGGTAGACCTTGTGGCCGGGCAGCTGGCCGCCCTCGCCGGGCTTGGCGCCCTGCGCCATCTTGATCTGGATGTCGTCGGCGTTGGTCAGGTACTCGCTGGTGACACCGAAGCGGCCCGACGCGACCTGCTTGACCGCGGAGCGCTTCGAGTCGCCGTTCGCCATCGGTGTGAACCGCTCGACGTCCTCGCCGCCCTCACCGGTGTTGCTGCGCCCGCCGAGGCGGTTCATGGCGATGGCGAGCGTCTCGTGCGCTTCGGCGCTGATCGAGCCGTAGCTCATCGCGCCGGTGGCGAACCGCTTGACGATCTCGCTGATCGGCTCGACCTCGTCGATCGGGACCGGCTTGCGCAGCCCCTGACGGAGCTTGAACAGACCGCGCAGCGTGCCCGCCTCGCGGGAGAGCTGGTCGACCTGGGCGGTGTAGTCGGAGAAGACGTCGTGCCGCTTCGCCCGCGTCGCGTGCTGGAGCTTGAACACCGTCTCCGGGTTGAACAGGTGGACCTCACCCTCGCGGCGCCACTGGTACTCGCCGCCGACCTCGAGTCCGCGATGAGCGACCTCGGCCGGGTTGGTCGGGTAGGCACGCGCGTGGCGCGCGGCGACCTCGGCCGCGACGACGTCGAGCCCGACGCCCTCGAGCCGGCTCGCGGTGCCGGTGAAGTAGGTCGCGACCAGCTCCGACGACAGGCCGATGGCCTCGAACACCTGCGCGCCGGTGTAGGACGCGACGGTGCTGATGCCCATCTTCGACATCACCTTCAGCACGCCCTTGCCGAGCGCCTTGATGAGGTTCTGCTGGGCCTTCTCGATGGTGATGTTCGGCAGGTCGCCGGTGGCGATCAGGTCCTCGACCGACTCGAAGGCCAGGTAGGGGTTGACCGCGGCGGCGCCGTAGCCGACGAGCAGCGCGATGTGGTGCACCTCGCGGGCGTCGCCGCACTCGACGACGAGGCCGACCCGGGTGCGGGTCTTGGCCCGGATGAGGTGGTGGTGCACGGCGGCGGTGAGCAGCAGGCTCGGGATCGGTGCGCGCGTCTTGGACGAGTCGCGGTCGGAGAGCACGAGGATGCGTGCCCCGTCCTCGATGGCCTCGTCGACGTGGGCGCAGATCTGGGCGATCCGCGCGGCCATCGCCTCGGACCCGCCGGTGACGTCGTACAGCCCGGAGACCTTGACCGAGGCGAAGTCGGGCATGTCGCCGTCGTCGTTGATGCCGGTGATCTTCGCGAGGTCGTCGTTGCTGATGACCGGGAACGGCACCGACACCTGCCGGGCGTCGCTCGGCTCGGGCACGAGCAGGTTGCCCTCCGGGCCGAGCGCGGCGCCGAGGCTCGTGACGAGCTCCTCGCGGATCGCGTCCAGCGGCGGGTTGGTGACCTGCGCGAACAGCTGGGTGAAGTAGTCGAAGATGAGCCGCGGCCGCTTCGACAGGACCGCCACCGGGGTGTCGGTGCCCATCGAACCGATCGGCTCCGCGGCGTCGCGGGCCATCGGCAGCAGCAGGATGCGGACCTCTTCCTCGGTGTAGCCGAAGACCTGCTGGCGCCGGAGCACGGACTGGTGCGGGTAGATGATGTGCGCCCGCTGCGGGAGGTCGGCGAGCTCGATCATCCCGGCGTCGAGCCACTGCTGGTACGGGTGCTCGGCGGCGAGGCCGGCCTTGATCTCGGCGTCGTCGACGATGCGGCCCTGCGCGGTGTCGACGAGGAACATGCGGCCGGGCTGCAGGCGACCCTTGGAGACGACGCGCTCGGCGGGGATGTCGAGCACGCCCACCTCGCTGGCCATGACGACGAGACCCTCGTCGGTGACCCAGTAACGACTCGGGCGCAGGCCGTTGCGGTCGAGCACGGCGCCGATGACGGTGCCGTCGGTGAACGCGATGCTCGCCGGGCCGTCCCAGGGCTCCATGAGGCAGGAGTGGAAGCGGTAGAAGGCCCGGAGCGCGGGGTCCATCTCCTTCGAGTTCTCCCACGCCTCCGGGATCATCATCAGCACGGCGTGCGGAAGGCTGCGGCCGGCGAGGTGCAGCAGCTCCAACACCTCGTCGAAGCTGGCCGAGTCGCTGGCGCCGGGCGTGCAGATCGGGAACAGTCGCGAGAGGTCGGCGTTGCCGCTGCCCGTCTCGTGCCCGTCCTCGTTCTTGACGCCGCCGAGCAGCTCGCTCTCGAGCAATGCCTCGCGTGCGGCCATCCAGTTCCGGTTGCCGCGGACGGTGTTGATCTCGCCGTTGTGCGCGACGTAGCGGTACGGGTGCGCCAGGGGCCAGCTCGGGAAGGTGTTGGTCGAGAACCGGCTGTGGACCAGGGCGATCGCACTCTCGAAGCGCGGGTCGACGAGGTCGCAGAAGTACTCGGAGAGCTGGTTGGTGGTCAGCATCCCCTTGTAGACGACGGTGCGTCCCGAGAGGCTCGCCAGGTAGACGCCGAGCTCGCGCTCGATGCGCTTGCGGAGCGCGAACGCCCGACGCTCGAGGTCCATGCCGTCGGCGCCGCCGACGAACAGGTGGCGCATCACGGGCTCGACCTCGGTCGCGGCGTCGCCGAGCGTGGAGTTGTCGGTCGGCACCTCGCGCCAGCCGACGAGCGTCAGCCGCTCCTGGCGGCACAGGCCGCGGATGCGCTGGATGACATGGTCGCGCTGGGACGCCTCGCGCGGCAGGAAGGCCAGGCCGACGGCGTAGGAGCCGAGCGGTGGCAGCGGGAAGGCGACCTCGGCACGCAGGAAGGCGTCCGGGATCTGCACGAGGATGCCGGCGCCGTCCCCGACGCGCGGGTCGGAACCGCTCGCCCCGCGGTGGTCGAGGTTGCGCAGGGCGGTGAGGCCCTTGGCCACCAGATCTGCACTGGGACGGCCGTGCATGTCCACGACGAACGCGACGCCACAGGCGTCGTGCTCGTTCGCGGGGTCGTAGAGGCCCTGCTTGGCTGGCAAGCGTGCGGCCGGGTTGTAGCGGGGGCCCTGCTGGTGGTTCAGCTGGGGCGAGATGCTCGGCATTCAGCGGTTCCCGTCCGTCTGGTGAAGGTCACAGAGCGGACGACGCTGTCCCGGTCCGGCTTCTGAGGTGAACCCGGGGCTGTCACCCGGAAGTTACGTGTCCCTTCCGACACGTGTCGAGACTGCTGTTCACCGAGCTGGAGGTCGTCGCGTCGAAAGTCCGCCGAGACATACGGTACGACCCCGCAGGGCGATTGTTGTGACCGGCCCTGTCGGCTCTCTCACCCGAATGTCCGCCGTCGGCGAACCGGGGCGTGTCGTCGCAGCTCAGCGACCTGTGACGGGCCTGTGTTCCGGCGGTACGAGGCCGCCCATAACGGCGAATTCGGACGCGGGACCGTGATATCGGCTAGCCGAGACCGGCTTGGAAGAGAGTTCCGACGAGGTAGGTCGCACCCGCAGCGATGCCGCCGAGCAACAACTGGCGGCTCCCGCTGAACAGCACGGAGCGTGACGTGAAGCGGGCGACGACCGCGCCGGCCCCGAACAGTGCCAGGCCGGTGAGCACGAGCGAGAGCAGGACCGAGGTCGCGCCGAGCAGGTAGGGCAGCAGCGGCACGAACGCACCCACCGCGAAGGCGGCGAACGACGAGCCCGCGGCCACCCAGGGCGACGGCAGCTTGTCCGGGTCGACGCCGAGTTCCTCGCGGGCGTGGACCGCGAGCGCCTGCTCCGGGTCGCGGGAGAGCTGGCGGGCGACCTCGAGCGCGAGCTCGGGTTCGAGGCCCCGTCCGACGTAGGCGTCGGCGAGCTCCTGCAGCTCCGCGGCCGGGTGCCGGTGGAGTTCGAGCCGCTCGACGTCGACCTCGGCCTCCATCGCCTCGTTCTGCGACTGGACCGAGGTGTACTCCCCCGTCGCCATCGAGAAGGCACCGGCGACGAGGCCGGCCATGCCGGCGAGCACGACGGTCTTGCTCGAGGCGTTGCCGCCGGCGAACCCGGCGATCAATGCGGAGTTCGTGACCAGGCCGTCCATCGCGCCGAAGGTCCCGGCGCGGAGCCAGCCGCCGCTGACGTCCCGGTGCGAGTGGTCGTGGTCGTGCTCGACGCGCTCGACCTCGACGGCTCGCCCAGGGGTCGTAGCCCGCGCAGGGGCACCGGCGCCGGCGGCTGCGGAATCGGTGGTGGCCATGGCCCTATTCTCCCCGATCATCGTCGGAAGTGTGTGTGACCCGGGACGTGGGCTCCCTCGCGCCGGCCGGGCTGGTCGTCCGCTCTGCGTCGCGTCCGTCCTCGGACGTGTCCACCGCCGCCGCCGTGCTCCCCGCCGAGGCACTCACGGGAACGCCGCCGCCGTGTGCGAGCTCGGCCTCGGGCTCCCGTTGACCGCGGCGGAGGACGAGGTAGGTGGCGGCGGCGAGGAACAGCAGGAGGCTCACGTAGTCGTTCAGGCGCAGGCCGAAGAACCGGTGGGCCTGGTCCACGCGGAGCGCCTCGACCCATCCGCGGCCGAGGCAGTACAGGCCGACGTAGAGCGCGAACACGCGACCCTTGCCGAGCCGGAAACGGCGGTCGGCCCAGAGGCAGATGGCCGCGACCCCCAGGTCCCACAGCGATTCGTAGAGGAAGGTCGGCTGGTAGGTGGCCTGATTGGCGTCGACGCGGAAGGCGGGGTCGATCCGCAGGGCCCAGGGCAGGTCCGTCGCGCGGCCGTAGAGCTCCTGGTTGAAGTAGTTGCCCCACCGCCCGATGGACATCGCGACGATCATCGTCGGGGCCAGCGCGTCCGCGCAGAGCAGGACGGGCAGACCCATCCGGCGCACCGCGATCACTCCGCCGAGGAAGCCGAAGCCGATGCCGCCCCAGATGCCGAGGCCGCCGTTCCAGATCTTCAGGGCGTCGATGGGGTGGCCCCCGGCGCCGAAGTAGGGCTCCGGCGTGGTGACCACGTGGTAGAGCCGGGCGCCGATCAGGCCGAACGGCACACCCCAGGTCGCGATCTCGACCGCCGTGCCCTCGGGCGCCCCACGCGCCCGCAGCCGGTACTCGGCCAGCCAGACCGTGACGATGATGCCGAGCACGATGCAGAAGGCGTAGGCCCGCAACGGCAGCGGCCCTAGATGCAGGACGCCGGAGGACGGGCTCGGGAACGACGCGATCAGCACGGCACCACGCTAGCCCGGCTTCGCCCCGGAAACGGGATGTGCCGCCGCCGTGGTCGCGGGCGCGGCCTTGTTCCGGCGGTCAGCGGCGGCGGACCCCCGCGGCGAGTTCCTCCGACAGCGTCCGCAGCGCCTGCAGCCCGGCGGCCTCGTCCGGTGCGTCCAACAGCGCCCGGACGAAGGCCGATCCGACGATGACGCCGTCGGCGTAGGCACCGATCTCGGCGGCCTGGTCGCCGGTGCTGACGCCGAGGCCGACGGCCACCGGGAGGTCGGTCAGGCCCTTGACCCGGCCGACCAGCTCCTTCGCCCGGCTGCCGACCGTGGTGCGGGCGCCGGTGACGCCCATCGTGGAGGCGGCGTAGACGAAGCCGCGGTTGGCCTCGCCGACGACACGGATCCGCTCGTCGGTGGAGGACGGCGCGACCAGGAACACCGGGTCGAGGCCGGTCGTGCGCGCGGCGTCGAGCCACGCGTCCGCCTCCTCCGGCACCAGGTCCGGGGTGATCATGCCGACACCACCGGCGGCGGCGAGATCAGCCGCGAACCGGGCCGGACCGTAGCGCTCCACCGGGTTCCAGTAGGTCATGACCAGCGTCGGCACCTGGGCGGCGACCGCGGCGACGACCTGCAGCACGTGCCGCGTCCGCACCCCGCGGGCGAGCGCCGTGTCGACCGCGTCCTGGATGGTCGGACCGTCCATCAGCGGGTCGGAGTACGGCAGGCCGATCTCGAGGACGTCGACGCCACCGTCGATCATCGCCTGCAGCGCGTGCACGGAGCCCTCGACCGAGGGGAAACCGGCCGGCAGGTAGCCGACGAGAACGGCGCGGTTCTCCGCCCGCGCGCGACCGAAGGTCTCGGCCAGCCGGCCCGTCACGGTGCTGCTCACCAGCCCTCCCCCGACTCGCCGGCGTCGCCCATGGTGACGTCGGAGGCGAGCTCGGCCTCGGCGACCTGCTCGCCGGTGACGAGGCCGAACCAGCGGGCGGCGGTGTCGACGTCCTTGTCGCCGCGGCCGGAGAGGTTCACCAGGACGAGCCCGTCGGGGCCGAGTTCCTGCGCGAGGCCGACGGCGCCGGCTACGGCGTGGGCGCTCTCGATCGCCGGGAGGATCCCCTCGCTGCGGGAGAGCATCGAGAAGGCGGACATGGCCGCTGCGTCGTCGACCACCCGGTAGGACGCGCGCCCGGTGTCGTGCAGCCAGGCGTGCTCGGGACCGACGCCCGGGTAGTCCAGGCCGGCCGAGATCGAGTGGGTCGGCAACGTCTGACCGTCCTCGTCCTGCAGGAGGTAGCTGCGCATGCCGTGCAGGACGCCCGCGCTCCCACCGGTGATCGTGGCGGAGTGGCGGTCGGTGTCGACGCCGTCGCCGCCGGCCTCGAAGCCGACGAGCTGCACGCCGGGGTCGTCGAGGAACGCGGTGAAGATGCCGATCGCGTTGGAACCGCCGCCGACGCAGGCCGCGATGGCGTCGGGCAACCGGCCCTCGGTCGCCAGCAGCTGCGCGCGGGCCTCGTCGCCGATGACGCGCTGGAAGTCGCGGACCATCGACGGGAACGGGTGCGGCCCCATGACGGTGCCGATGCAGTAGTGCGTGTCGTCGACGTTGGCGACCCAGTCGCGCATCGCCTCGTTGATCGAGTCCTTCAGGGTGCGGCTGCCGGTGGTGACCGGGATGACCTCGGCGCCGAGCAGGCGCATCCGGGCGACGTTGAGCGCCTGGCGCCGGGTGTCCTCCTCGCCCATGTAGACCACGCAGTCCAGGCCCAGCAGCGCGCAGGCGGTCGCGGTCGCGACGCCGTGCTGCCCGGCTCCGGTCTCGGCGATGACGCGGGACTTGCCCATCCGCTTGGTCAGCAGTGCCTGACCGAGCACATTGTTGATCTTGTGCGAGCCGGTGTGGGCCAGGTCCTCGCGCTTCAGCACGATGCGGGCGACCGGGCCGCCGAAGGACTCGGCGATCAGCGCCCGGAGATGCCCGGCCTCGGTGATCGGCGTGGGCCGACCGACGTAGTTCGCCTGCAGCGAGGCGAGCTCGGCGGCGAACGCGGGGTCGGCCGAAGCCCGTGCGTATTCGGCGACGAGCTCGTCGAGGGCCGCGACCAGGGCCTCGGGCACGAAGCGGCCGCCGTACGGGCCGAAGTGGCCGGTCTCGTCGGGCACGCGGGTGCGCTCCGGACCTTGGTCGGCGAGCGGGACGGCAGTCATCGTGGAACTCCTGTGCTGGCGGGACGGGCGGCTGGCTCGGCGGGGCTGGTCGATCGCCAGCTCCCGGCCCGGCCCGCCTCGACCAGCGCGGCGACGGCGGCGCGTGGGTCGGCGCCGGTGACCGCGGACTCGCCGACCAGCACCGCGGCCGCGTTCGCGGCGGCGTAAGCCCGGACGTCGTCGGCGTCCCGGACGCCGGATTCGGCGACGACAGCCACCTCGGGCGGCAGCAGCGGCCGGACCCGCGCGAACGTGGTCCGGTCGACCTCGAGCGTCTTGAGGTTGCGGGCGTTGACGCCGATCAGCCGGGCGCCGAGGGCCACGGCCCGCTCGGCCTCGGCCTCGTCGTGGACCTCGACCAACGCCGTCATGCCCAACGACTCGATCTGCTGGTGCAGATCGGTGAGCTGCGGCTGGTCCAGCGCGGCGACGATGAGCAGGACGAGCTCGGCACCATGGGCGCGGGCCTCGAGCACCTGGTACGGACTGACCACGAAATCCTTGCGCAGGACGGGCACGGCGACCGCGGCGTGGACGGCGTCGAGGTCGGCCAGGCTGCCGCCGAAGCGCCGCTGCTCGGTCAGGACGGAGATGGCGGCCGCTCCGCCGTCGGCATAGGCGGACGCGAGAACGGCGGGGTCCGGGATCTCGGCGAGCGCGCCCTTGCTGGGCGAGCGACGCTTGACCTCGGCGATGACCGCGACGTCCGGACCCGTCAGCCCGGCGAGACCCCGGAAGGCGGGCTCGGCCGGGCGTACCTCGGCGGCGAGGCGGTCGAGCGGGAGCGCCGCCTCGCGGGCGGCGAGATCGATCCGGACGCCGTCCACGATGGAATCGAGGACCGACGGCATGGCACTGATCCTACGGTCGGAGAGCCCTACGGTCGGCTGCGGAGCCCTCCGGTGCGCGCGACCGGTCGAGCCGGCCGCGGCCGCCGGGCGGTGGCGATACGGAGAAGACGTGCCGCCTCGGGGGCTCCGAGCAGGGCCAGGACGACCAGCGGCAACACGAGGGCGACGAGTGTCGCCCCGCTCCCGACGCCGAGCAGCATCGCCGCGACGAGGCTGCTGCCGAGACAGCACCAGACCGTGGCGCGGCGGACCCCCGGCTCGCCCTCGAGCTGCTGGGTCCCGAGCACGACCTGCAGCAGGCCGCAGCCCAGCGACAGCAGCGCGAGCAACGAGCCCGCGGCGCCGAGGACGGCGATGGTGAACAACAGCACCGCGCCGAGGGCCGTGATGCCGCCGCTGACGGGGAGCAGGATCGCGACGACCCGCGTGGCCGTCGCGCCGCCCTGCTCCACGCGGCTCACGAGCCGTCCTGCGTACCCCGACACGCGCTTCCTCCCGACGCCGCCCCGGCGGACCGTAAGTCCTGGGCCCGGGGATCGGTGGGAGGCGGCTACTCCTTCGGAGCGTCGAACTCGTCGAGGATGGGCTGGCGGAACATCACGTAGATCTCGACCACGCACAGGATGTAGACCACGAACTGCGTGGGACCGATGAGGCTGAGGTTCAGCAGAAGCAGCACGATCGTCAGCGGCATGATCGTGAGGACCAGCGCCCGCGGCCAGTTCTTGCGGATGAAGACGGCCCCCGCGAGCCCGAGGTTCACGATCCCCAGCACAGCGAGCATCTGCTCGACCAGCGGGTGCTCGACCGGTGGGCCGCCGGCTTTCGCCGCCTGAGTCACCGAGGTGCTGCAGAGCAGGACGAGCAGTCCGATCGCGCCGAGGATGACGCTGGCGACCAGGATGATGCTCCCGGCCTTCTTCTTGCTCTCCTCCTCCTGCTTGCGCTGGGCCGCTTCGGCCTCTTCCGCGAGCTCGGCCTGGCTCTGCTCCTCCTCGTCGTCGAAGGGCATGTCGTCGTCGGCCCGCTCGTCCGGGGAGCCGTCGTTGGAGGTGCGGCCGCTCTTGGAGCCGTCGTCGTCCTTCGCCTCCGAACGGCCCTTCGCGCCCTGCGCGTCCTTCCCGTCCTGCTCGTCCTGGGAGGACGTCTCGTTGGTTTCGGTCGCCATCGGTGGCTCCTTGCCGTTCGTGCGGACGGGCCGCCCGGCAGGGCGCCGGTCGGGTCCCGCCCTGCCTACCCACCATCCGACGGTGAGCCATCCCTCATGCCGCATCAAATTTCCGGCGGTCATGTCTGCGAGGAGCCCGGAACGGTCAGCGGGTGGGGTCGTCGCCCCGCTCGATGGCGTCCCAGGGAGACGCGGGCGCGGCGGTCGTCCGGGTGGGTGCCGCAGGGTCGCGCTCGTAGCGCGCGGCGAGGCCGGGCCAGCTGCGCCCGCCGAGCAGCGCGACGACGCCGGCGAGCGCGACGAACACGCCCCCGGCCACCGCGAGCCAGCCGACCGCGGACGGCATCGATCCGACGCTCGCCGACGCCTGCCGGGCCACGTCGAGCTTCCGGCCGGACGAGGCCGGCGAGGCGGTGGCTCCGGCCGCGAGCAAGGCGAGCCCGACGCCTGCGGCCACGACCACGGCGGCCGCCGCCGTCCGCAGCACGCCGCGGACCATCCTCCCGGCAGCGGTGGCCGCCAGGACGCCCGCTGCCCCGACCAGCGCGAGCGGGACCAGGGCCGGCACGAGGGCACGGCCGGTCAGCCGCACCGGCGACGAGCCCGGCAGTTCGGGGTCGAGCGGCAGCAGCGTCACCCATCGCGCCTGCGCGGCGATCGCCACCAGCACGAGTCCCAGCACAGCGAGGGCGACGGCCAGGGCGAGGGCGCGGCGGCCGGTGGCGTTCACGAGCGGGTCACGAGGGGCTGCGGAGGTTCTCCGCCATCGCGATCGCGCGCAGGACGGCGGTGGCCTTGTGCCGGGTCTCGGCCTCCTCCATCGCCGGGTCGGAGTCGGCGACGATGCCGGCTGCGGCCTGCACGTAGGCGGTGCCGCCCCGCAGCACGGCGGTCCGGATGGCGATGGCCATGTCGAGGTCACCGGCGAAGTCGAGGTAGCCGACGCCCCCGCCGTAGATGCCGCGGCGTACCGGTTCGAGCTCGTCGATGATCTCCATCGCCCGCACCTTCGGCGCGCCCGAGAGCGTCCCCGCCGGGAAGCAGGCGGCGAGCACGTCGACGGCGGTCAGCTCGGCCGCCACCTCGCCCACGACGGTGGAGACGATGTGCATGACGTGCGAGTACCGCTCGACGGCGCCGAACTCCAGGACGCGCACGGTCCCGGGCCGGCAGACGCGCCCGAGGTCGTTGCGACCGAGGTCGACCAGCATGATGTGCTCGGCCCGCTCCTTGGCGTCACCGACGAGTTCGGCGGCGAGGTCGGCGTCCTGCTCGGGCGTCGCCCCCCGGGGACGCGTTCCGGCGATCGGGTGCAGGCGCGCGGTGAGGCCCGCGTCCGGGCCGCTGCCATCGCCGCTGTCGTTGCGGACCACGGTGACCAGAGACTCCGGGCTCGACCCGACGACGTCGAGCGGACCGTCCGGCCCGTCGAGCCGGACCAGGTACATGTACGGGCTGGGGTTGGTGGCCCGGAGCATCCGGTAGATGTCGAGCGCGTCGGCCGAAGTCGTCACCTCGAAGCGCTGGCCGATCTGGGCCTGGAAGATGTCGCCCGCGCGGACGTACTCGAGCGCCGCCTCCACCGCGGGCCGATAGCTGCCCTCCGGCGTGCGGGAGCGGAAGTCGAACGCGGCCTCGCGGCTCGTCGTCGCGACCGTCGGCGCCGCCGGCTGCGCGAGCCCGGCGGTCATCGCGTCGAGGCGCCTGACGGCGTCGTCGTAGTCGCCGTCGAGTGCGTTGGCGACCAGGAGGCAGGAGCCGTCCTGGTGGTCGAGCACCGCGAGGTCGGTCGTGAGCAGCATCGTCAGCTCGGGGACGTCGAGGTCGGCGACGGCGTGTTCCGGCAGGCGCTCGATCCGGCGGACGAAGTCGTAGGCGAGGTAGCCGACCAACCCGCCCATCAGCGGTGGCATGCCCTCCAGCCGTGGCGCGCGGAGGCCCTGGGCGCAGGCGCGCAGCACCTCCAGCGAGTCGCCGTCGGTCGGCAACCCGAGCGGAGGCGTCGAGGACCAGACGGCCCGCCCGTCGCGCTCCGAGAGCGCAGCGATCGACCGCACCCCGACGAACGAGTAGCGCGACCAGGCACGCCCCGGCTCGGCGGATTCCAGCAGGAAGGTGCCGGGACCGCCCGCCAGCTTGCGGTAGGTCCCGACCGGCGTTTCGCCGTCGGCGAGCACACGGCGCGTCACCGGGACGACCGGGTACTCGGCGGCGAGCTTCTCGAACGTCTCGCGGTCCGGGACCAGCGTCCCGTCGGGCGCGCCGACACGTCGGGCGCTCACGGGGTCGGGCTCGTCACGACGCTGCGGCGGGGCGTTCGCCCTCGACCGCCGGCAACACGTCGGCGTCGAAGCAGGTGCGGTCGCCGGTGTGGCAGGCGGCGCCGACCTGGTCGACCTTCACGAGCACGGTGTCGCCGTCGCAGTCGAGCGCGACGGACTTGATCCACTGCTGGTGGCCGCTGGTGTCGCCCTTCACCCAGTACTCCTGGCGGCTGCGGCTCCAGTACGTACAGCGGCCGGTGGTGAGCGTGCGGTGCAGGGCCTCGTCGTCCATCCAGCCGACCATCAGCACCTCGCCGGTGTCGTGCTGCTGCGCGACGGCCGCGAACAGGCCGTGCTCGTCCCGCTTGAGACGGGCGGCGATGGCGGGGTCGAGGTTGCTGGTCGGGGTGCTCACCCGTGCGATTTTGCCAGCTGGGGCAAGGCGTTTCCGGATCGGCTCAGCAGCCCAGCCGCTCGGGCAGGGCCGGGGGCGTCCACCCCGGCCATCGGCACGGCCCGAGGGGGACCCCGCCGGCGAACAGGGCGATCTCGTCCGGTCCGTCGGCGCGCGTGTTGTCCCAGACCCGGGCGGTGTCGCTGCGGAGCACCGCGTCGGCGACCAGCGGCCAGAGCCGCCGGTGACGGCTGCGGATCTTCTCCTCGGGGACCGCGTGGCCACCGTCGACGACCCGCTGCGCGACGCGTGCCACGGCCAGCTCCTCCGGCACGAGGAGCACCTGCAGCGAGACGGTGAATCCCGCCCCGTGGGCGCTGTCGATCAGCTCGAGCTTCGAGGGATGCGAGAAGACGGTCTCGGCGATGAACGGTTGCCCGGAGGCGATGAGGTGGGCACGCGTCCGCTCGGCGACGCGCGCCGCCTCGTAGCTGTGTGCTGCCGGGTCGTCGGGCCACCGGACCTTCGCGATCTCGTCGGCGTTGACGAACGGTGCCGCGGGGCGCACCCCGCGGAGGACGAACTCGACGAAGGTCGACTTGCCGGCGCCGTTGGGCCCGACGATCAGATCGAGGCGCACGCGTGTCGGGCCGGCCGCTCAGGCGTACGGCGAGGTCGTGCCGTCCGGGTGGTAGCGGGTGAGGACGCCCGCGTCGTCCAACGCGACGGTGGTGACGGCGCGCTTCGCGAGCTCGGCGCCGAACGAGACGGTCCGGCCCCGCTCGGAGATGGCGGCGTCGATCTCCGCGTCGACCACGATCCGCTCGTCGGAGGTGAGCTCCCGCTCGTCCAGCCGGCCCGCGAGGGCGGCCTCGACGCGGCGGCGGGCGACCGTCTGCGTCATCGAGACGGCCCGGCCGACCCGGGCCCAGTGGTCGATCTGCTGCTTGGCGGAGCGACTCGAGCGGGCCCCCTCGACCGTCGCGGACTCGAAGAGGTCCGCGGCGACGCGGGTGGGGCGATCGGGTGCGGTCGTCATGACGCTCCAGCTGGTAGCAGACTGCTACAGCGTAGCGATCTGCTACAGCGGACGCAAACCCCTCAGCGCACCGGCAGGTGGTCGGCGCGGAGCGCCTCCTTCACCTCGCCGATCCGCAGCTGACCGAAGTGGAAGACACTCGCGGCGAGCACGGCGTCGGCGCCAGCGTGCACAGCGGGCGCGAAGTCCTCGACCTTGCCGGCGCCGCCGCTCGCGATGACGGGGACACCGACGGTGGCGCGCGCCTCGCGGATCATCTCCAGGTCGTAACCGGCGCGGGTGCCGTCGGCGTCCATCGAGTTCAGCAGGATCTCGCCGGCACCGAGGTCCTCGGCGCGGAGCAGCCAGTCGAGCAGGTCGATCCCGGTACCGCGACGGCCGCCGTGCGTCGTCACCTCGAAGCCGCTCGGCGTCGGGTCCGAGCCCTCCGGCGTGCGGCGGGCGTCCGCGGAGAGCACGATGCACTGCGCCCCGAAGCGTTCGGCGCACTCGGTCAGCAGGTGCGGTCGAGCGATGGCGGCGGTGTTGATGCCGACCTTGTCCGCCCCGGCGCGGAGCAACCGGTCGACGTCGTCGACGCTGCGCACCCCCCCGCCGACGGTCAACGGGATGAACACCTGCTCGGCGGTACGGGTGACGATGTCGTAGGTGGTCGCGCGGTCGCCGCTGCTCGCCGTGATGTCGAGGAAGACGAGTTCGTCGGCGCCCTCGGCGTCGTAGATGCGGGCCATCTCGACCGGGTCGCCGGCGTCGCGGAGCTGCTGGAAGTTGACGCCCTTGACCACGCGGCCGGCGTCGACGTCGAGGCAGGGGATGACGCGGACGGCGAGCGTCATCGGGGCATCACAAGCGTCATCGGGGCATCACGAGCGTCATCGGGGCTTCCCGGCCGTCATGTGCGCCTGACCGCCTCGAGGGCCTGCGGCAGGGTGAAGGCGTCGGCGTAGAGCGCCTTGCCGACGATGGCGCCCTCGACGCCCGGCACGGTCGCGATCGCCTGCAGGTCGGCGAGGCTGCTGACGCCACCGCTCGCGACCACGGGCCGATCGGTGGCGGCGGTGACCGAGCGCAGCAGCTCGAGGTTCGGGCCGGTCAGCGTGCCGTCGCGGCGGACGTCGGTGACCACGTACCGGGCGCAGCCGTCGGCGTCGAGCCGGGCGAGGACCTCGAACAGCTCGCCGCCCTCGGACGTCCAGCCGCGGGCCGCGAGCGTGGTGCCGCGAACGTCGAGACCGACGGCGATGCGGTCGCCGACGCGGTCGATCGCGGCCCGGACCCAGTCGGGGTTCTCGAGCGCCGCGGTGCCGACGTTGACCCGCGCCGCGCCGGTCGCGAGGGCGGCGTCGAGGGACGCGTCGTCGCGGATGCCGCCGGAGAGCTCGACCTTCACGTCGAGCTTGCCGACGACCTCGGCGAGCAGTTCACGGTTGGTGCCGCGGCCGAAGGCGGCGTCGAGGTCGACGAGGTGCACCCACTCGGCGCCGTCGTCCTGCCACCGCAGCGCGGCCTCCAGCGGGTCGCCGTAGCCGGTCTCGCTGCCCGCCTCGCCCTGCACCAGGCGCACGGCCTGTCCGTTGGTGACGTCGACGGCGGGTAGCAGCTGGAGGCTCACGTCCGCAGAATTTACGGGGCCGGGATGCGCGCGTTCTCCCAGGACCGAGGACTACGGTGCACCCCGTGCAAATCCTGGCAGCGGTGCGATGACCGCACCGACCACCGAGGCCGTGTCCGTCCGGGGACTGACGAAGCGCTACGGCGAGTTCGAGGCGGTCCGCGGCATCGACCTGACCATCCCGTCGGGCGAGACCTTCGGCTTCCTCGGCCCCAACGGTGCCGGCAAGTCGACGACGATCAGCATGCTGTGCACGCTGATCACACCCACCGGGGGGACGGCGGAGGTCGCCGGCTTCGACGTCGTCCGTCGCCGCGACGACGTCCGTCGCAACATCGGGCTCGTCTTCCAGGACCCGACGCTCGACGGCTATCTCACCGCCGAGCGCAACCTGCGGCTGCACGCGGAGCTCTACGGCATCCCCCGCCACCTCGTCGACGAGCGGCTCCGTCAGGTGATGGACATGGTCGGCCTGTGGGACCGGCGTGCGAGCAAGGTGAGCACCTTCTCGGGAGGCATGCGCCGCCGGCTGGAGATCGCCCGCGGGCTGATGCACTCGCCGCGGGTCCTGTTCCTCGACGAACCGACGGTCGGACTCGACCCGCAGACCCGGAGCTCCATATGGAGCTACATCCGCGAGTTGAAGCGCGCGGAGGACATCACCATCTTCCTCACCACGCACTACATGGACGAGGCGGAGTACTGCGACCGCATCGCGATCATGGATTCGGGGCGCATCATCGCGCTCGATACCCCGGAGGCGTTGAAGGCCAGCGTCGGGAAGGACCGCGTCCAGATCCGCACCGACGATGATCCGGCCGCGATCGCCGCGCTCCACGAGCACTTCGGGGTCGAGGCGCGGATGGCGGAGGGCATGGTGACCTTCCCGGTCGAGCAGGGCGAGGCCTTCGTCCCCCGCCTGTTCGCCGAGCTGCCGGTCCCGATCCGATCGGTGAACATCTCCCGACCCACCCTCGACGACGTCTTCATGTCCTACACCGGCTCGACCATCCGGGACGCCGAGACGACGGCCGCCCAGCGCGGCCGTGACCAGATGCAGATGTTCCGCGCCGGAGCCCGGGGAGGGCGCTGATGACCGACACCCGCGCCGACACCCCCGCAGCCCCGGAGCGGGCGGCTCGCAACGGCACGGGGCCGGCGCTGCTCGAGGTGGCCCGCATCCGCGTGCCGGTGCGCACGGCCGGGAGCGAGCTGCGCGCGGTGAAGATCGTGTGGCAGCGGGAGCTGATCCGGTTCTTCTCCGACCGGCTCCGCATGGTCACCTCGCTGGTGCAGCCGTTCCTGTTCCTGTTCGTCCTCGGCAGCGGCCTGTCGAAGCTCACCGAGGCGAGCACGGGCGGGCTCTCGCTGCGGACCTTCCTCTACCCGGGTGTCCTTGCGATGGCCGTCATGTTCACGGCCATGTTCTCGGCGGCGTCGGTCGTCTGGGACCGCGAGTTCGGCTTCCTGCGGGAGATGCTGGTCGCGCCGGTGCGCCGCAGCTCGATCGTCCTCGGCAAGTGCCTGGGTGGGGCGACCGTCGCAGCGTTCCAGGGCGTCATCGTGATCGCCATCGCCGGCCTGGTGGGCGTGCCCTACGCCCCCACGCTGATCCTCGCGGTCCTCGGGATCCAGCTGCTCCTGGCCTTCATGATCACGACCTTCGGCGTGATGATGGCCGCCCGCATCCGGCAGATGCAGTCGTTCATGGCGCTGACCCAGATGCTGATCCTGCCGCTGTTCTTCCTCTCCGGCTCGATCTTCCCGGCGACGGGTCTGCCCAGCTGGTTGACCGTCCTCAACCGGATCGACCCGCTGAGCTACGCGGTCGACCCGATGCGCCGGGTGGTGTTCGCCCACCTGACCGTCCCCGCCGCAGCGCGGGAGCGGTTCAACCCGGGCATGACCTGGAACGGGTGGCACGTGCCGACCCTGCTGGAGCTGGTGGTGGTGGCGGTGCTCGCCCTCGCCTTCCTCGGCGTCGCGATCGCGCAGTTCAGCCGGAGCGAGTAGCCCTCCCGGCGCCAGAGGCTGACGCGATGCGCTCCGGCCCCTGCGGGGTCAGAGCGTGGCGAGCCAGTTGCGGAGCAGCTGCGCCCCGGCGTCGCCCGACTTCTCGGGGTGGAACTGCGTCGTGGACAGCGGTCCGTGCTCCACGGCGGCGAGGAACGGCTCGCCGTGCTCGGCGGTGGTCTCCCCGGGGCCGGCGACACCGTCCGGCCCGGACGGGCGCGCCGCGTAGGAGTGGACGAAGTAGAAGCGCTCGTCCTCGATTCCCGCGAACAGCGCCGAGCCCTCGGCCGGACGGACCGTGTTCCAGCCCATGTGCGGCAGCACGGGCGCCCTGATCCGGCGGATGGCGCCCGGCAGACGGCCGAGCCCGACGGTCGGCACCCCGAACTCGTCGCCGGAGGCGAACATCACCTGCATCCCGACGCAGATGCCGAGCACGGGACGGTCGGCGGCGAGGCGGTCGGCGACCGGCACGTCTCCCCCGGCCGCGAGCAGGCCGGCCATGCAGGCGGCGTAGGCGCCGACGCCGGGGACGACCAACCCGTCCGCCTCACGGGCGGCGTCGAGGTCGGCCGTGACCTCGACCGACGCGCCGGCCCGGGCCAGGGCACGCTCGGCCGAGTGCAGGTTGCCGCTGCCGTAGTCGAACAGGACGACGCGCGGGCCCGGGCTCTTCGACGACATGGGCCTAGAGCACGCCCTTGGTGCTCGGGATGCCGACGACCTTCGGGTCGAGCGCGGTCGCGTCGCGGAGCGCCCGGGCGACGGCCTTGAACTGCGCCTCGACGATGTGGTGCGGGTTGCGGCCCTCGAGGACCCGGACGTGCAGGGCGATCGACGCGCTGGCCACGATCGACTCCCAGATGTGCCGGGTGAGGGTGGTGTCGTAGCTGTGACCGATCATCGGCGCCATGCCGGCGGGCTCGGTGTGGACGCAGTAGGGCCGGCCGGAGAGGTCGACCGCAGCCTGCACCAGCGTCTCGTCCAACGGCACGAGGGCGTCACCGAAGCGACGCAGCCCGGCCTTGTCGCCGAGGGCCTGCTTCAACGCCGAGCCCAGCGCGATCGACGTGTCCTCGACGGTGTGGTGCGCGTCGATCTCGAGGTCGCCCTCGGTGCGGACGTGCAGGTCGAAGCCGGCGTGCTTGCCCAGCTGGGCGACCATGTGGTCGAAGAAGGGGACGCCGGTCTCCGACGACGACTCGCCGGTCCCGTCGATCTCCAGCTCGATCAGGACCTTCGATTCCTTGGTCGTGCGCTCGATACGGGCGCTGCGGCTCACGCGGTCTCCTCGATCTGGTCTGCGGGTCCGGACTGCTTCGGTGTCTCGATGAGCACGGCTTCCATGGCGGCGAGGAAGGCGTCGGTCTCCTCGGGCAGGCCGGCGGTGACCCGGAGCCAGCCGGGGATGCCGACGTCGCGGACGAGCACGCCGTGGGCGAGCAGCTTCTGCCATACCGCCGCGCTGTCGCCGTGGCCGCCGTCGATCGAGAAGAGGACGAAGTTGGCGTCGCTCGGCGCCACCTCACACCCGAGTACGGGCAGCTCGGCGAGCATCCGGTCGCGCTGCTCCCGGACCGCCTCGACGCTGCTCAGCAGCTCCTCGCGGAACGAGAGCGCGGTGCGGGCGGCGGCCTGCGTCAGGGCCGAGAGGTGGTACGGCAGCCGCACGAGGTGCAACGCCTCGACGACCTCGGGCGCGGCCGCGAGGTAGCCCAGCCGGGCCCCCGCGAAGGCGAAGGCCTTGCTCATCGTGCGGGTGACGATCAGGCGCGGGGCGTCCGGCAGCAGCGTGACGGCGCTGCGGACCCCCGCGTGCCGGAACTCGGCGTAGGCCTCGTCGACGACCACGACCGCGCCGGGCGCGGCGTCGTGCACGCGGCGGACCACATCGAGCGGCAGCGCGGTGCCCGTCGGGTTGTTCGGCGAGCAGAGGAAGACGATCGACGGCGCGTGCTGGGCGATGGCGTCGAGGGCGCTGTCGAGGTCGAGCGAGAAGTCGGCGGAGCGGCCGGCGTCGGCCCACCGGGTGTTGGTGCCGAGCGCGATCAGGCGGTGCATCGTGTACGACGGGCCGAAGCCCAGTGCGGTGCGGCCGGGGCCACCGAAGGCCTGGCAGATCTGCTGCAGCACCTCGTTGGAGCCGTTCGCGGCCCAGAGCTGGGCGGGCGTCAGCACCTGCCCGGCGCCGGCGGACTCGACGGTGAGGAACTCGGCGAGCTCCGCGCGCAGCGCCGCGGCCTCCCGGTCGGGGTAGCGGTTGAGGCCGGCCGCCGCGTCCCGGACGGCGCGGCCGAGCGCGTCGACGAGCGCGACCGACGGCGGGTGGGGGTTCTCGTTCGTGTTCAGCCGCACCGGGACGTCGAGCTGCGGTGCGCCGTAGGCGCTCTGGCCGCGCAGGTCGGTGCGGAGCGGCAACCAGTCCGGGATGCCGGTGGGAGTGGTCGTGGCGGTCTCCGGGCCCGTCATGTCGGGTCCGGCTCGCGGTCCGGGTCGGTCTGCGCCGGCTGCCCGTTCGGCCGGTCGACGCGGACCTTGACGGCGTCGACGTGGGCGATCAGGTCCTCGGCACCGCCGAGCGCCGCGACGCGCGGGGCGATCGCCTCCAGCGCCTCGCGGGTGCACTCCACGACGTGCACCTGACGGAGGAAGGAGTAGACCGACAGCCCGCTGGTGTGCCGGGCGGTGCCCCCGGTCGGCAGGACGTGGTTCGAGCCGGCGAGGTAATCGCCGAGGCTGACCGGCGCGTAGGAGCCGACGAAGATCGCGCCGGCGTTGCGGACGCGGGAGGCGACCGACGGCGCGTCACGCGTCTGGATCTCGAGGTGCTCCGCGGCCCAGGCGTCGACGACGGCGAGGCCCTGCTCGATGTCGTCGACCAGCACGCCGGCGCTCTGCCCGGCCAGGGCCGTCTCGACGCCCTCGCGGTGCCGGGTCGCGGGCACCTGGCGCTGCAGCTCGACCTCGACGGCGTCGAGCAGCGGCTCGCTGTCGCTGACCAGCAGGCAGGCGGCGAGCGGGTCGTGCTCGGCCTGCGCGACCAGGTCGGCGGCGACGTGCACCGGGTCGGCGGAGTCGTCGGCCAGGATGCCGACCTCGGTGGCTCCGGCCTCGGCATCGACGCCGATGATCCCCTGGAGGTAGCGCTTCGCAGCAGCGACGTAGACGTTCCCGGGTCCGGTGACGATGTCGACCGCCGGGCAGGTCTCGGTGCCGTGCGCGAACATCGCGATGGCCTGGGCCCCGCCGACCGCGTAGACCTCTTCGACCCCGAGCAGCGCACAGGCGGCGAGCACCACCGGGTGCGGCAGCCCGTCGTTCTCGACCTGCGGCGGCGAGGCGACGGCGAGCGAGCCGACGCCGGCGGCCAGGGCCGGGACGACGTTCATCACGACGCTGCTGGGATAGGCGACCCGGCCGCCCGGGACGTAGAGCCCGACGCGGCCGACGGGGATCCACCGCTCGGTGACGCGGCTCCCGGGCGCGACCTCGACGGTGACGTCCCGGGGCCGCTGCGCGTCGTGGACGAGCTTCGCGCGCCGGGTCGCTTCCTCGAGTGCGTCGCGGACGGCGGGGTCCAGCCGCTCGAGCGCCTCCTTCAACGCCGCCGCCGGCACGCGGAGGTCGGTGAGCTCGACGCGGTCGAACCGGGCGGTCGCCTCACGGACGGCGGCGTCGCCCCGGTCGCGGACGTCGTCGCAGACCCCGCGCACGGCCTCGAGCGCAGCGCCGACGTCCAGCGCCGCCCGCGGCAGCACATCGCGGTAGGAGCTGGCACCGCGGCGGCCGGTCCCGCGCGCGGCCTGGTCGGTCGAGGGGGACGAAGCACGCAGGTCGAGACGGGGAAGCACCCCTCGACAGTAGCGAGCCGGGCAACTCGTTATCGGCCACGGCCGTCAGCTGTTCGGCAACCGCTACGGTTGGCCGATGAGCGAGCCGCCGGGCGCCGCAGCGGGTCGGGCAGGTCCTGCCAGCGAGATGCTGCCCCTTTTCCCGCTCTCGGCGGTGCTGTTCCCGGGTGCGCCGCTGCCGCTGCACATCTTCGAGCAGCGTTATCGCGATCTGGTGCGGGACCTCGTGGAGCAGACCGGTGCCACATCCCGTCGCTTCGGCGTCATCGCGATCCGCTCGGGCCGCGAAGCCGGGCCGGTGCTGCCGGACCTGCACGCGATCGGGTGCGCGGTCGAGATCCGTTCGGTCTCGGCGTACCCCGACGGCCGCTACGACCTGGTGAGCGTGGGCGTGCGGCGGTTCCGCCTGCTCGGGGTGGACCCGGCGAGCCGGGCGTACCTGGTGGGACAGGTGGAGTGGTTGCCCGAGCCGATCGGGGACCGCGCCGCGGTGCTGGTGGAGCCGGTGCGCTCCGCGATGCTCGGCTACGTCGAGCGGCTCGTCGCCACCGGGGAGGCCGAGGTCGACCTCCCGGAGCTGCCGACCGAGGCCCTGGCCCTGTCCTATCTGGTCAGCGGCGCGCTGCTGCTGCCGCTCACCGAGCGGCAGGTCCTCCTCGAGGCCCCGGACGCCGCACGTCGGCTCCGTCGGCTGCTGTCGCTGCTGCGACGCGAGACGGTGCTGCTCGAGCAGCTGGCGGCGGTCAGCGCGCCGGATCTGATCCGGGTCTCCCCCAGCCCGAACTGACCCGACCCGGGCCGGGCTCGGGCGAGCCTGCGCTCCGATCTGTGGACAACTGCGGTCCGATCTGACTACGCAAGGTAACGTCACGTGCCGTGACAAAGCGGACACTCCTGCTTCTTGCGCTGGCTGCGACGACGGGCGTGCCTGCCCTCGCAGCCTGTTCGACCACGCAGAGTCAGGCATCGCTGCCACCAGCGGCCGTCGCGCAGCCCTACGGCACGCCTGTCCCCGCCGCGCCCGGCGGGGACGTCCCCGGCGCCCCGCCGGCCCTGACGGCACCCCGATCGGGCTCGGTGGGCTCGAACACGGCACCGCCACCCAGCTCCCCGCCGAGCGGCGACCTCACGACCCGACCCGGCTACGTGCCCGGCATGCCGCCGACCATCGGCACGGGACGGGCCCCCTCCGGAGCCGCAGCCAGCGGCGACGCCCAGAGCGCGTCGGGGGTGGCGGTTCCCCTGGCCGGGCCGGTGCCGGCCGCCGACGCCGCCAGCCCACGCGCGGTGGGTGACCACATCGGCTCCCGCGCTCCCTGGGCCGCGCTGCTCGCCGACCGGGCGCCCAAGAAGCCCACCGCCGTCAGCACGCCGGCTCCCGCGACGGCCCTGCATGCCGCCGGCCCGTCCGTTCTCGCGCCGGGCCAGGCGAAGCGCACGTCGGACATTCCGCGGGCCAGCAGCGCGCCCCGCGGCACCGGTCCCCGACCGTCCCTCGTCGTGGCGCTCACCGACCCGGCTGCCGCCCTGGTGCGACTGACGCCGTCGTCGGCCGGTGACCGGGCCGCGAACGGGGCCGGCCCCGAGGCGGACGGCGCCGGCCACCCCACCGCGACCGCCTCGGCAACAGCCGGTGCGGCGACGAAGCCGGCGTCGGCCTCGACGGCCCCGGGTGCCCAGCCGTCACCACTCCCGGAGACTCCGCCGCGGGGACCGGATGCGAAGCCCGACGACCGGGCACCGGCGGCGCCGGGCACGCCGGCCGCGAAGCCGCCGATGCGCACGGCGAACTGGACGATGCCGGGTTTCGTCCTGCCCGCGAAGCAGCTCCCCGCAGCTGCGGCGACCGACGCAGCACCGGCCTTTCGGCACGCCCTCGCGGTGAGCCTCGCCGCCCGGCCGACCTCCCCCCGCCCCGACGCCGGTTCGCTCGTGCGCTGGGCCGCGACCCTCGAGAAGGCCGCCCAGGCCGCTCCGGACCGTCCGACCGCCGAGCACCTGCGGACGGTCTCGCGCTACGTCTCGGGGCTCGCCCGCGTGCCCCTCGCCGGACGCGCGAAGGCCCAGCTGGCGAACTACTACGTGATGGCGACCGCGCGCGATCTCCGCGTGAACCTGCCGGCCCGGTTCGGCATCGCACTGTTCGGCTGACCGACGCGGTCGGAGCACGCCGGAATCGGCCGGACACGGGCGGTCCTCAGCGCGGTGTGGACCACCAGGCGCCCGCCTGCGGCTCGGGCGACACCTGCAGCGGTTCGGCCTTCGTGGTGACCGCGACGACGGCGAGGAAGACGAGGGCGGCGACCAGCGGGAAGACCGCATGCACGCCGTCGGCTCGGATGGTGACGTCGACCAGCTCACGGACCAGCGGGTTCGCCGTCGCGGGCACCTTGTCGAGCACCGATTGGCTCTTCACCAGATGCCCGATCTGGGCGGCGAGCAGCGACCCGCCGACCCCGCCGAGGACGAGTCCCACGGGCAGCGGCCACCCGGACTTCCGACCGCGCCAGGCCGCGAACAGCCCCCCGACGAGCCCGAAGACGACGGCGATGAGCGCGAACCGGGCGTCGGCCGCGGGCTGGGCCTCGAGGGCGGTCTCGCTGCTGTTCGTGAGCAGGTCGGCCACATCGACGGTGCGGACGGTGGCGCCCCAGAGCAGGCCGAGCGGTACGCCGGCCAGCAGCATGACGCCCCCGGCCACGACGGCGGCGACGACGTCACCGCGCGACGCGAGCGCGCTCCGTGGTGCGCGCGGCGGCACCGTCGGCGCTCCGAAGGGGGTGCCGTAGACCTGCTGCCCGTAGCCGGGCGGTGAGCCCTCCTGGCCGGGTCCCTGCGGTGCGGTCGCACCCCAGCCCTGCGCGGACGGCGGCGGCTGAGGCGCGCTCCACACGTCGCGGTCCGGTCCCGGGGTGGTCACACGGTCCAGTCAAGCAAAGAGTTCCGCGACTTCCGCGTAGATCCGGCGCCGGGACGCGCCGCGCGCCGCGTGGCGGCTGCTCACCGACCCACGGCACGGCGCATCGCCCAGCCACCGAGCGCGAGCGCCACCACCGCCACGACGGCGCAGACACCGAGGTCCACCGCGATCGACGCCCAGGACGGGGAGGGCCGCAACGCCGCGGCGAAGGCGTCGGCCGCGTAGGTGCTCGGCACGGCGGCGCGGATGGGCCGCAGCAGCAGCGGCAGCTTGCCCGCGGGGATGATGCCGAGGAACAGCACGGCGCTCATGCCGAGCTGTCCCGCCACGGTCGCGAGCTCCGGCTTGGGTGCGAGGAGGCCGAGCAGGGCCCCCACCCCGGCCAACGAGGCGCCGGCGAGCAGCACGACCGGCAGCAGCAGCCACAGCCCGGCGAAGGGCAGCTGGTACAGCAGGATGCCGAGCACGGCGGTGACGATGGTCCCGGGGACGGCCATGGTCGCGTAGGACGCGGCGGTGCCGAGCACCACCGCTGCCGGCGGGACCGGGAGGGCCCCGTAGTAGTCGAGGGCGCCGCCGGCCCGCATCGATCCGAAGCGCTGGGCGAGCAGGTTCAGGGCGACGAAGGCGACGACGAGGACGGTCGAACCCGCCACGACCTGGCGTCCGGACGACGGGGTCGTTGCTGTCGACGACGCCGCGCAGCAGGAGGAGGATGCCGACCGATTGCAGGGCCGCGACGAACAACAGCGGCACCCGCGCCACCCGGACGCGGAGCAGCTGCTGCCGGTAGATCACCCGTACCGCGACACCGAACCCGGGGCCGGACGGGGCGGACCCGGCCGTGAGGGGGCGCGACGCCGGCCGGGCGGCGAGCAGGTCGGTCACTGCCGTTCCAAGCCGGCGTCGTCCGCGCCGCCGAGGGCGAGGTAGACGTCTTCGAGGGACGGCGTGGCCAACGTGAAGTCGTCGAGGGCGGCGAACGCCGGGCCGCCGGTCAGCCGGCTCAACGCATCCCGGGCCTCGTCGACGGGCAGCCGCAGGCTCCAGCGACGACCGCTGCGCGACGCCCGCGGGCCGAGTGCGGCGACGGTCGGGTCGTCGGTCGGCGGGTCGGAACGCCAGACCAGGTCGAGCCTGACCTCTTCGCTGACCTGGGCCTTCAGCCGTCCCGGGGTGTCACAGGCGAGCACGCGGCCGTGGTCGAGGAAGGCGACGCGGTCGAGGACCGCTTCGGCTTCGAGCACGTTGTGGGTGACGAGGACGACGGTGACGCCGAGGTTGGTGCGGCGCCGGTCGAGCGCGGCCCACACGGCACGGCGGGCGGTCGGGTCGAGGCCGTTGGTCGGCTCGTCGAGGACGAGCACGCGGCGCGGACCAGCCAGTGCGGTGGCGACCCCCGCGAGCCGCCGCTGTCCTCCGGACATCCGCGCGACCACCCGGTCGGCCAACGACGCGAGCCCGAGCTCGTCGAGCAGCGCCGCCGCTTCCCGCCGGGCCTCGCGCCGCCGCAGACCCCGCAGCTGCGCGGTGGTCTCGATGGCCAGCTGCACGGTCAGGTCGCCGATCGCGGATTCGTCCTGCGGGAGGTAGGCAACGGTGCGGGCCGCGAGCGCGGGATGGGCGGACAGCGCGGTGCCGAACAGGTCGATCGACCCGGCGTCGGGCTGCAGCAGCCCGACCAGCTGGCGCACGAGCGTCGACTTCCCGGCGCCGTTCGGACCCAGCAGGCCGAACACCTCACCGACGCCGACGTCGAGATCGATGCCGTCGTTCGCCAGAACGGTCCCGTGCCGGCGGACCACGCCGCGGAGCCGATAGGCGGGCACGCCGGACGAGCTGTCGGGGTCGCCACGGCCGCCTGCGTCGTCCGCGGTGAGCGGACGGTCGAGCGACCGCCGCTCTGGCGTCGTCACGTGCACCCGTCCAGTGTGGCAGGCGAGCGTATGTGACCCCGGCCTCGACGATCGGGGTCACAGAACCGGCTGGTCCTCAGACGAGGCTGCTCATCCACACGACGATGTCCAGTACCCGCAGCGGCGTGACGGTGGGCCCGTTCTCCGGCGCCAGCCGGCACAGGGCCTCGAACTCGTCCGCGTTGTCCCGCAGGTCCTGCCGCATCGCCCGGATCAGCAGCCCCATGAACTCACGGACGGTCCGGCCGCCGGGCGGCGCCGGCGGGACGCACGCCTCGTGCTGGTAGAAGATCTGAACCTTGCTGTCGAACAGCGGCACCAGCCCCGGCCGCTTGCGGTGCAGCACCTTCGCCAGCAGCGAGCCCTTGACGTCGCGGTCCTCGACCGAGGGGTCGTCCAGCGGGTCGTAAAGCGCGGCGACCTGGCCGCACGTGTCGTCGTCGGCCTCGACGAGGTCGACGGGAAGCAGTTGGTCCAGGCCGCGCTGGAGCAGCGGCATCAGGGCGGTCAGCGTGTGCATGCGGTCCTGGTCGACGTGCACGCCGAGCAGGGTGGGCGCGAGCAGGTCGCCGGTGCACAACCTCGTGGGGTCGCCGTTGGTGACCAGCCCGTCGTAGTACGGATAGGCGTAGCGCAACCCCCGCTTCCGGGGACTGAGGTACTCCCGCACCAACCGCTCGGCGTCGAGCACCTCATGGGCGCCCATGGCCAACCTCACTACACAGCCCCCTGACTGGGATCGACCTGCTGAGCGGGCGGATGCGCCCGCCTGATCATCCTGACAGCTCTAGCCCGAAACACACCCGGGCCCGAGCAGCTCCTTCAGGTCGGCCACCAGCGAGGCGCTGACACTGACCCGGAGGCGGTCGTCGAGGCGGAGCGTCGTCACCCGTGAATTGCCGACCAGCTGCATCCGCACCTCGGTCGTCCCCGGGTGGGTGCCGAGCACGTCCTTGAGCTTCGCCACCAACGGCGGATTGCAGCGGGTGGCGGCGAGGCTGACCGTCAACGGACCCCGCGGCCCCTGCGTCAGGTCCGGGACCGTGAGCTCCATCGCGATCAGGCGCGGGACGTCCTCGCGCTTGTCGACCCGGGCCTTGACCAGGACCACCTCGTCCTCGACGAGCTGGTGGGCGACGGCGGCGTAGGTGGCGGGGAAGAACAACGTCTCGACCCCGCCGTCGAGGTCCTCGAGCTGGGCGACCGCCCAGGGGCTGCCCTGCTTGGTCACCTTGCGGGTGAGCCCGGCGAGGATTCCGCCGACCATCACGATGGCCCCGTCGTCGGTGGCCTCGGAGAGGTCGGCGATGGTGTGGTCGGCGGCGTTCGCAAGGATGTGCTCGACACCGAGCAGCGGGTGGTCGCTGACGTAGAGGCCCAGCATCTCGCGCTCGTAGGCGAGCAGGAGCTTCTTCTCCCACTCCCCCTCGGGAACCGCGACGTTGAAGGCGTCCTCCGCCGCCGGGGTGTCACCGGGGTCGGCCCCGAACAGCGAGAACTGCCCGGCCGCCTCGGCGCGCTTGATGTCGATGCAGGCGTCGATGACGTCGGCGTGGATCTGCACCAGCCCCCGCCGCGGGTGCCCGAGGGAGTCGAAGGCGCCCGCCTTGATCAACGACTCGACCGTCCGCTTGTTGCAGGCGACGATCTCGACCTTGGCCGCGAAGTCCGCGAAGTCCGCGAACCGGCCCTTGTTCTGCCGGGTGCGGGCGATCGACTCGACGACGTTGCTGCCGACGTTGCGGATGGCCCCGAGGCCGAAGCGGATGTCGGTGCCGGTCGGCGTGAAGTCGTTGTCGGACTCGTTGACGTCGGGCGGCAGCACCTTGACGCCCATCCGCCGGCATTCCTGCAGGTAGAGGGCGGTCTTGTCCTTGTCGTCGCGCACGCTGGTCAGCAGTGCTGCCATGTACTCGGCGGGGAAGTTCGCCTTGAGGTACGCCGTCCAGAACGACACGAGGCCGTAGCCCGCGCTGTGGGCCTTGTTGAACGCGTAGTCCGAGAACGGGACGAGAATGTCCCAGATGGTCTTGATCGCCGCGCTGGAGAAGCCCTGGGCCTTCATCCCGTCGGAGAACGGGATGTACTCCTTGTCGAGGATCTCCTTCTTCTTCTTGCCCATCGCGCGGCGCAGCAGGTCGGCCTGGCCGAGGGTGTAGCCGCCCAGCTTCTGCGCGATGGCCATGACCTGCTCCTGATAGACGATCAGGCCGTAGGTCTCGCCGAGGATGTCCTGCAGCGCTTCCGCTAGTTCCGGGTGGATCGGCTCCACCGGCTTGCGGCCGTTCTTGCGGTCGGCGTAGTCGTTGTGGGCGTTGGCGCCCATGGGGCCGGGCCGGTACAGCGCGATGAGGGCCGAGATGTCGTCGAACGAGGTCGGCTTCATCGAGCGCATCAGCGAGCGCATCGGGCCGCCGTCGAGCTGGAAGACGCCGAGGGTCTCGCCGCGCTGCAGCAGGTCGTAGGTCGGCACGTCGTTGTCGAGGTCGAGGTCCTCGAGCACCACCGTCTCGCCGCGGTTGGCCTGGATGTTCTTGAGGCAGTCGTCGACGACCGTGAGGTTGCGCAGGCCGAGGAAGTCCATCTTGAGCAGGCCGAGGCTCTCGACCGCACCCATGTCGAACTGCGTGATGACGGCGCCGTCGGCGTCCCGGCGCCAGACCGGCACGTGCTGGGTGAGCGGGTCGCGGCACATGACGACGCCGGCGGCGTGCACGCCGACCTGCCGCTTCAGCCCCTCGAGGCCGCGGGCGGTGTCGATGACCCGCTTGACGTCGGCCTCGGTCTCGTAGACCGACCGGAGCTCGCCGGCCTCGGAGTACCGCTTCGAGCTCGGGTTGAAGCAGTCGTCGAGCGACGCCTCCTTGCCCATGATCGCCGGCGGGAAGATCTTGGTGAGCCGGTCGCCCATCGCGTAGGGATAGCCCAGGACCCGCGACGAGTCCTTGATCGCAGCCTTGGCCTTGATCGTGCCGTAGGTGATGATCTGCGCGACCTTGTCGCTGCCGTACCGCTCGGTGGCGTAGCGGATCATGTCGGCGCGCCGACGCTCGTCGAAGTCCATGTCGATGTCGGGCATCGAGACGCGGTCGGGGTTGAGGAACCGCTCGAAGATGAGGCCGAAGCGCAGCGGGTCGAGTTCGGTGATGCCGAGGACGTAGCTGACCATGCAGCCCGCCGCCGAACCACGGCCGGGACCGACGCGGATCCCGGCCTTCTTGGCGTACTCGACGAGGTCGGCGACGACGAGGAAGTAGGCGGGGAAGCCCATCTGCAGGATCACGCCGACCTCGTAGTCGACCTGGGCGCGCTGCTTCTCGGTCGGCCCGTTCGGATACCGCTGCCGAACGCCGCGTTCGACCTCCTTCTTGAACCAGGACTCCTCGTCCTCGCCCTCGGGGACCGGGAAGGTCGGCAGCAGCTTCTTCGGCGCGAACGACGGCGGCTCGACGCGCTCGGCGATCAGCAGCGTGTTGTCGCAGGCCTCGGGGAAGTCCGCGAACAGCTCCCGCATCTCGGCGGGCGACTTCAGGTAGAACTCGTCGGCCTCGAACCGGAAACGGGTGGGGTCGGCGAGCGTCGCGCCGGTCTGGACGCAGAGCAGCACCTCGTGGGCGGTCGACTGCTTCTGGTCGGTGTAGTGGAGGTCGTTGGTCGCGATGAGCGGCAGGTTCAGCTCTTTGGCGATCTTCACCAGGTCCGGGAAGGTGCGCTTCTCGATACCGATGCCGTGCTGCATCAGCTCGACGAAGAAGTTGCCCTTGCCGAAGATCTCCGCATACTCGCCGGCCGTGCGCTTCGCCAGCTCGTAGTTGCCGCGCTCGAGCGCCTGGCTGACCTCACCACCGGGACAACCGGTGGTGGCGATGATGCCCTTGGCGTACCGAGCCAGCAGCTCCCGGTCCATGCGCGGCTTGTAGTAGTAGCCCTCGAGGCTCGCGAGACTGGAGAGCTGGATGAGGTTCTGGTAGCCCTCCTGGTTCTCCGACCACAGCGTCATGTGGCTGTACTTGTCGGTCTTCGCGTTGCCACCGTCGGGGAGCTTCTTCTCGAAGCGGCTGGCGGGCGCGATGTAGGCCTCGGTGCCGATGATCGGCTTGATGCCGGCAGCCTTCGCCTTGCCCGCGAAGTCGTAGGCACCGTAGAGGTTGCCGTGGTCGGTCATCGCGAGCGCCGGCATGCCCATCTGCTCGCAGCCTGCGAACAGGTCCTTCAGCCGCGCGGCCCCGTCGAGCATGGAGTACTCGGTGTGCACGTGCAGGTGCACGAACGAGTCACCCATGAGCAAAGACCTCCCAGCCATCTCCCGCGCACGCAGAGGCGCACGCGCAGCCCACCACTACACGGTCCCGACCTGGGACCAGGGCTCCCGAGCCGGGGGAAGACGGCCGAGCAACACCTCTAGGTTTAGCACCTGGCTCCGACAAAAACCGGCCTCGCCCTCCGCTCGGCAGGTGGACCGGCGTGTCCTGCGAATTCTCCTCGCGCGCGGCGTGATCCGCGTCGCAGACTGCAGCGGTGCGACCCTCCCCGCCCGCCTCCGGAACCGTCCCCGACGGGCTCACCGTCCGGCTGCTGACCGACGACGAGGCCTTCGTCGAGAGACCAGCTCAGCCACATCGCCTTCGGGGTCGGCCGGCCGGACCCGGCCCGGCCACGCGCCGTGGCACCCGCACGGCGGTGGGGCGTGCTGGACCTCGACGGCCGACTCCTGGCGAAGGCGACCGACCGCGAGCAGCGTCACTGGTTCGGCGACCGGCCCGTCGACGCCTGCGGGGTGGCCGGGGTGGCCGTCGCCCCCGAGGCGCGGGGTCGCGGGCTGGCCCGCCTCGTGCTCGAGCAGCTGCTCGACGACGCCCGCGGCCGGGGCGCCGCCGTCGCCACGCTGTTCCGCACCGCTCCGGACCTCTACCGCCGACTCGGGTTCGAGCACGTCGGGACCTTGACCTGGTACACGACCCCGACGTCAGCCCTCGCGGGCATGCGGGTTCCGGCTACGGTGACGTTGCGGGCGGCCACGGTCGCGGACGTCCCGGCGGTCCGCCGCCTCTACGAGGATGTGGCGCGCACCCGTTCCGGCATGGTGGAGCGGGAGGGCCCTCTGTTCCCCGACGACGCCGAGACGCTCGCGGTCCGTGACGGCATCACCCTCGCCGTCACCCGGGACGTCGAGGGCACCGAGGTCGTCGAGGGCTACTGCGCCTGGGACCGCGGCACCGGTTGGAGCGGCAGCGCCCGCCTCACCGTGTGGGACCTGCTCGCGACGACCCGCCGTGCATCCACAGCACTCGCGGCGTCGCTGGGCACCTGGGCGAGCGTGCTGCCGACGGTCTCCCTGCGGATCGCCGACCCCGATCCGCTGCGCTGGCTGCTGCCCGTCGGCGATCTCACGGTCGAGTCGCAGCAGTCGTGGATGCTCAGGATCCTCGACGCCGAACGGGCCGTCGCCCAACGGTCCTGGCCCCGGCTGTTGACGGCGACCGTCGACCTGACCCTCACCGACGGCGCTGCCCCCTCGTCAGCGACGGCTGCACCGGACGGACGGTGCCGCTGGTCGTTCGCCGACGGCGTCGCGTCACTCGTCCCCGGCGGCTCGGGTGAGGTGCACCTCGACGTCCGGGGGCTCTCGGTGCTCTACGCCGGAGCCGGCTCCGCCGCGATGCTGCGCCAGGCGGGTCTGCTCTCCGGACCGGCCGACTCCGACGCCGTGCTCGACGCCGCGGCAGCCGGATCGGCACCGGCGATACTCGACTTCTTCTGACGCGGACGACAGCGGGTAGCTGACCGCGGACGACGCCGCTTGCGTGCCTCAGAGGAGAAGCGCGGCTGCCAGGACGACGGCGAGAATCGCGGCGCCGATGGCGAGCGGTGCCAACGGCTCCCGCGCGCTCCGGCTGCGGAACGCCATCATGATCGGCAAGATGCCGAAGAAGACGATGTGCACGGTGAGGGCGACCACCACGTACAGCGCCACCACCCCGAGCGTGATGTAGGCCAGGCGGTTCCCCGCCGCTCCCTGCCGACCGCCGTTGTACGGCTGGTGGACGTAGGGCTGGGCACCGTACGGCTGTTGCCCGTACTGGGGCTGCCCGTACTGGGGCTGCTGCCCGTACCGAGCCTGCCCGTACTGCCGCTGCCCGTACTGCTGCTGCCCGTACAGAGCCTGCCCGTACTGGGGCTGCTGCCCGTACTGCTGCTGCCCGTACTGCTGCTGCCCGTACTGCTGCGCCTGTCCGTACTGAGCCTGGCCGTACTGGGGCTGCTGCTGGTCGTACGACTGCTGGCCGACCGTGGTCGCGCTCGCCGTCGGCGCCGCCTCAGCAGCGCCCATGCCCGTGTGGCCGGCGCCCTCGACCGACGACGGACCGGCGCTCGTGTGCTCCGACCAGGTCTCGCCGTCCCACCAGCGGTAAGGAGCCGCACCTGAGGGATCAGCGAACCAGCCGGCCGGTACGGACGTGGACACAGCGTCTCCTTCAGTCGGTTCAGAGCCAAGGATCGGCGATCCGGCCGGTGACTTGAGGTCGCCGCGCCGACCGGACCCCGACTCCTGCGCAGCGAAACGCGTGGGGTCGCCCCATCGCCGTCCTGCCTAGGCTCAGCCGGTGGACTCCTCCCCCGCGCTCCGTGCCGTCGTCTTCGATCTCGACGGCACGCTGCTCGACCACCGGCGCTCCACCCGGGCCGGGTTGACGCGGTGGCTCGAGCAGCAGGGGCAGGTCTGGACCGAGGACATCGAGCGCGCCTGGTTCCGGGCCGAGGAGGAGCACTTCGGCGCCTGGCGACGGGGCGAGATCAGCCACACCGAGCAGCGACGCCGCCGGCTCCGCGACTTCCTGCCCGCCGTCGGGCGGCCCGTCGGGGACGACGACGCCCTCGACGCCGTGTTCCGCGAGTACCTCGCCGCCTACCAGGCGAGCTGGATCGGCTTCGACGATGTCGACGCCGCGCTCGACGCGGTGGTCGGTCGGGGCCTCGCCACCGCGGTGCTGACCAACGGCACCCGCGAACTGCAGGAGGCCAAGCTCGTGGCGCTCGGGGTGCTCGACCGCATCGGGCCGGTGCTGTGCGCCGCCGAGATCGGGGTGGCGAAGCCCCATCCCGACGCCTTCGCCGCGGTGTGCGACCGGCTCGGTCTGCCCGCGGCCGAGGTGCTCTACGTCGGCGACGAGCACGAGGTCGACATCATCGGGGCCCGCGCCGCCGGCCTCCGTGCTGTCCTCGTCGACCGGGGACAGGCCGAGCCCGTCGACGAGGACGCGCGCATCACGTCGCTGCGGTCGCTTCCGGATTGGCTCTGACCGACCGCTGCCGACAAGATCATGAGCAGCGAGGAAGATCCACTGACGCGTATCGCGGTGCCTGGCCCGGCGAGCCGATCTTCCGTGCTGCTCATGATCGTGCTCGCGCGTTGCCGACGCGCCGTGGCCAGCCTCTACGCCGGCGAAAGCACCTTCCGCATCGAGACGTGCGGGATCCCGGCCTCGAGGTAGCTCTCGCCGAACGCCTCGTAGCCGAGGCGGGCGTAGAAGCCCTCCGCGGCCAACTGGGCGTGCAGTTCCAGCACCGGTAGCCCGAGTTCGCGGGCCCGGTCCTCGATCGTCTGCATGACGACGGCCCCGAGCCCCGTCCCCCGAGCACTCTGCCGGACCGCGACCCGGCCGACGATGCCGACGCCCTGCACCGTGAGCAGCCGCGCGGTCGCGACGGCGGAACCGTCCCCGCTGGGGTCGAGGACGACGGCGTGCTCGGCCTCGTCGTCCCGGCCGTCGATCTCGATGTCGGCGTCGACGCCCTGCTCGACGACGAAGACCTCCATCCGCAGCGCGACGGCGGCGGCACGACCGGCGGGGTCGGTGACGAGTACGGCCTGCACGGTCAACCTCCGAGAACGAGCAGCGCGACCGCCGCGACCAACAGCACGAGCGCCAGGCCGCCGAGCACGCGCTGCGAGCCGACCTGCAGGACGGGACGCAGTGACCGCACCTGGTGCTGCCTGCGAGCGTCCTGGAGGACGGTCCGCTGGCGCCGGACGTCGTCCCCCACGTCGTCGCGCGCCTGCTCGAGGCGGGTGACCGCAGACCGCAGCCGCACGGCGAACACCGGCACCAGCCGCCGGTCGAGGTCGGCCAGCGCCGCGAGGCGGGCCTGCGGAGCCATCAGTCCTCGGCCAGCTCGTCGAGTGCCGCCGCGAGGTCCGGCGGATCGGCGCTCGTGAACTCGACGTGCCGACCGTCGGCGGGGTGCTCGAACCCGAGGCGCCAGGCGTGCAGCCATTGGCGCGTCAGGTGCAGGCGTGCGGACAGGGTCGGGTCGGCGCCGTACTGCGAGTCGCCGACGCACGGGTGCCGCAGCGCCGCCATGTGCACGCGGATCTGATGCGTCCGGCCGGTCTCGAGCCGGATGTCGAGCAGGCTCGCGGCCCGGAACGCCTCGACCGTGTCGTAGTGGGTGATGCTCGGCTTGCCGCCCGCGACGACCGCGAACTTGTAGCTGCCGGACGGGTGCCGGTCGATCGGTGCGTCGACGGTCCCCCGCAGCGGATCGGGATGGCCCTGGACGAGGGCGCGGTAGCGCTTGTCGACGGTGCGCTCCCGGAACGCCGTCTTCAGTTCGGTGTAGGCGGCCTCGCTCTTGGCGACGACCATGAGGCCCGACGTCCCGGCGTCGAGCCGGTGGACGACGCCCTGACGCTCGGCGGCACCGCTCGTCGAGATGCGGAAGCCGGCGCCGGCGAGCCCCTGCGTGACGGTCGGGCCGTCCCACCCCGGACTCGGGTGCGCGGCGACGCCGGCGGGCTTGTCGATGACCACGAGGTCGTCGTCGTCGTGGACGATCGCGAGGCCGGGGACGGTCATCGCCGGCGGGATCTCGTCGGCTCCCGGCGCCGGCGGCAGCTCGACCTCGAGCCAGGCCTCGGCGTGCACGCGGGTGGACCGGGACGGCGCGGCCCCGTCGAGCTGGACGTGACCGTCGTCGATCAGGGCGGCAGCGGTCGTCCGGGAGAACCCGAACATGCGCGCGACGGCCGCGTCGAGCCGGAGGCCCTCGAGCCCGTCGGGGACGGGGAGGGAGCGCCGGTCGGTCATCGGGCCCAGATTACGGCGTCGGGGCGACGACCTCGACGGCACCGTCGAGGCGGGTGCCGCGCATCGAGAGCAGGACGGCGATCAGGCCACCGACGACGATGCACGAGTCGGCGACGTTGAAGATTGGCCAGTGGGTCAGGTGGATCCAGTCGACGACGTGGCCGCGCAGCGGACCCGGGTCGCGGAACAACCGGTCCCCGAGGTTGCCCAGTGCCCCGCCGAGCAGCAGCCCGAGGGACACGGCCCAGCCCCGCGAGCGCAGCCGCCGCGCCGTGGCGAGGATGAAGACGACCACCGCTCCCGCGACCAGCGTGAAGATGATCGTCCCCCCGGCAGCGAGGCCGAAGGCGGCGCCCGGGTTGCGGATGAGCTGCAGGTCGAGCACCCGTGGGACCAGCGAGATCGGCGCGTGGTCGGTCAGTTCGGCGACGGCGACGAGCTTGGTGACGAGGTCGACGGCGAAGGCGAGCACCGTCGCGAGCGCGAGCAGACCGATGCGGCGGGGCCGGACCGGCCGCGCGTCGTCAAGGCTGTCGTCCGGTACTGCGTGGTCCGGTACTGCGTGGTCCGGTACTGCGTGGTCCGGTGCTGCGTCGTTCCTTGCTGCGTCGTCCGGTGCTGCGTCGTTCCTTGCTGCATCGGCGGGTGCCGCATCGGTGCTCACAGGACGGTCTATCGGCCGTTCCCCCTCGAGCGGCACCGCCGCTCCGGGTGCCGTCTTCCGCTCCGCCATGTCCTCCACTGTAGGGAGCGGTCGCTGGTGCCGCCCCGGCGTCCGACGACGACGGACCGACGGCGCCGCTGCGCTAGGCTCGGGTTGCGGAACAGGTGCCGATGGGGACGAGTAGCGGCGCGTGCAGCCAGAGCGATCCGGGGACGGTGGAAGCCCGGGGGCCAGCACGCCGTGAACATCACCCCGGAGCTGCCGGGAGAACGGGGCCGCTGCCGTCCTTCGGGTCGGTGGGCCCTGAGTAGATCCGGCCCGCAGCCACGAGTGGGCGTCCGGTCGAGCGATCGGCTCGGTCGCCAAGGAGGGTGGTACCGCGGCGCGGCCCCGACAGGGGCGGTGTCGTCCCTCCGGTCGCGCTGACCTGCTGCCGAGGCAGGCCGATCCGGAGGTACCCCGATGTCGTTCCGCCGCCTGCCCGGCCCGCCCGACCTACCGGCTCTCGAGGCCGAGGTGCTGCACCGCTGGAACGAGACGAAGGTCTTCGACCGCTCGCTGCAGCAGACCGCCGGGGGCACCCCGTGGGTCTTCTTCGAGGGTCCGCCGACCGCCAACGGTCATCCCGGCGCGCACCACGTCGAGGCCCGGGTCTTCAAGGACCTGTTCCCGCGCTTCAAGACGATGAAGGGCTATTCGGTCCCCCGGCGCGCCGGCTGGGACTGCCACGGCCTTCCCGTCGAGCTCGCGGTCGAGAAGGAACTCGGCTTCACCGGCAAGCAGGACATCGAGGCCTACGGCGTCGCGGAGTTCAACGCCAAGTGCCGCGAGTCCGTGCTGCGCCACGTCGACGAGTTCGAGCGGCTCACCGAACGGATGGGCTACTGGACCGACCTGTCCAGCGCCTACCGGACGATGGACACCTCCTACATCGAATCGGTGTGGTGGTCGCTCCGGCAGATCTTCGACAAGGGTCTGCTCTCCGAGGACTCGCGCGTCGCGCCGTACTGCCCGCGCTGCCAGACCGCGCTGAGCGACCACGAGGTCTCGCTGGGCTACCACGACGTCGTCGACCCGTCGGTCTACGTGCGGATGCCGGTCGACGCGCAGGACTTCGACCTGCTGGTCTGGACCACGACGCCGTGGACGCTCGTGTCCAACACCGCCGTCGCCGTGCACCCCGGAGTCACCTACGTGGTCGCGCGCCGGGCCGAGGCGGCGCCGGACGAGCGGCCGGTGCTGGTCGCCGAACCGCTGCTCACGAAGGCCGTCGGCGACGGCGCCGAGGTGCTGCGACGCATCCCGGGCACCGAGCTCGAGCACCTCCGCTACCGGCGGCCCTTCGACCTGCTGCCCGCCGCCGACTTCGGCGACGGCGCCCACCAGGTGGTACTCGCCGAGTACGTCACCGTCGACGACGGCACCGGGCTCGTGCACCAGGCGCCCGCCTTCGGTGCCGAGGACCTCGCCGTCGCCCGGCAGTACGGCCTCGGCGTCGTCAACCCCGTCGAGGCCGACGGCACCTTCTCCCCCGACGTCCCGTTGGTGGGCGGCGTCTTCTTCAAGACCGCCGACGCCCGCCTGGTCGACGACCTGCGGGAGCGCGGGGTGCTCTGGCGCTACGAGCCGTACCTGCACTCCTATCCGCTGTGCTGGCGCTGCGACACCGCGCTGCTCTACTACGCCCTGCCGTCCTGGTACATCCGCACGACGGCGGTCAAGGACCGGCTGCTCGCCGAGAACGAGAAGACCGACTGGCACCCGGCCCGCATCAAGAACGGTCGCTACGGCGAGTGGCTGCGCAACAACGTCGACTGGGCACTGTCACGCAACCGGTTCTGGGGCACCCCGCTGCCGATCTGGCGCTGCGCGGTCGACCGCAGCCATCTGGTCTGCGTCAGCTCGCTCGCGGAGCTGTCCGAGCTCGCCGGGGAGGACCACTCCGCCCTCGACCCGCACCGCCCCTACGTCGACGACGTCGTCCTCCCCTGCTCCGCCTGCGCCGCCGACGGAATCGAGGCGACGATGCGACGGGTTCCGGAGGTCATCGACGTCTGGTACGACTCCGGCGCCATGCCGTTCGCGCAGTGGGGCGCGCCGCACCGCAACGACGCCGAGTTCCGGGCGAGCTACCCGGCGCAGTACATCTGCGAGGCGATCGACCAGACGCGCGGCTGGTTCTACACGCTGATGGCCATCGGCACGCTGGTGTTCGACGAGTCGTCCTACGAGACGGTGCTCTGCCTCGGCCTGCTCCTCGACGGCGAGGGCCGCAAGATGAGCAAGCACCTGGGCAACGTCCTCGACCCGTTCGACCTGTTCGACCGGCACGGCGCGGACGCGGTGCGGTGGCTGATGCTGGCGGGTGGCTCACCCTGGATGGACCGGCGGGTCGGGCACGACGCGATCGAGGAGATCGTTCGCAAGATCCTGCTGACCTACTGGAACACCGCCTCGTTCTTCCTCCTGTACGCCGAGAGCGCCCGCTTCGTTCCGGGCGTCACCGAGGTGCCGCCGGTCGGGGAGCGACCGCTGCTCGACCGCTGGGCGATCTCCGAACTGCACGCGACCGTCCTCGAGGTCGACGCGGCCCTCGAGGACTTCGACTCGGCGCGCGCCGGCAAGCGGCTCGCGCAACTCATCGACGACCTGTCGAACTGGTACGTGCGACGCAGCCGTCGGCGGTTCTGGGCCGGGGACCCGGCGGCACTGGCAACGCTGCACGAGTGCCTCGAGGTCCTGACGCGGCTGCTCGCACCGTTCACCCCGTTCCTCACCGACCGGCTGTGGCAGGCGCTCGTGGTCGACGCCGCCCCGAAGGAGGCGTCAGCGCAACCCGACTCCGTGCACCTGGCGACGTGGCCGGAGGCCGACGGTTCGCTGGTGGACGACGCCCTCGGCCGGCAGGTCGCACTGGTGCGACGCCTGGTCGAGCTCGGCCGGGCGTCGCGTGCCTCGGCGAAGGTGAAGACCCGCCAGCCGCTGTCGCGCGCGCTCGTCAGCGCAACCGGGTTCTCGGAGCTGTCCGACGAACTGCGCCGGGAGGTGGCCGACGAGCTGAACGTCGGCGTCGTCGAGCCGCTGGTCGGCGAGCTGGTCGACGTCTCGGTCAAGCCGAACTTCCGCGCGCTCGGCAAGCGCTTCGGCAGCCGGACGAAGCAGGTCGCGGCGGCGGTGGCCGTCGCCGGCGCCCCCGTCGACGGTCGACTCGCGGTCGTCGTCGACGGTGAGGAGGTCGAACTCTCCGGGGACGAGCTGATCGTCACCGAGACGCCCCGCGCCGGCTGGACGGTCGCCAACGAGGGCGGCGCCTCCATCGCCCTCGACCTCGAGCTGACGCCGGAGCTCCGCCGTGCCGGCCTGGCACGCGAGGTTGTCCGCGTGCTGCAGGACGCCCGCAAGCGGACCGGTCTCGACATCAGCGACCGCATCGAGCTGTGGTGGGCGGCGCCGACGAAGCCGGACCTCGCCCAGGCGTTGCGCGAGTCGGCGGCGACCGTCGCCGAAGAGGTCCTCGCGACCACCTTCGCCGAAGGTCCGCCGTCGGTGGACATCGTGGAGCAGTCGGCCGACGAGCTCGGCCTGACCTACTGGCTGCGGGTCGCCGGCGGCTGAGTCCGTCCTCCCCGGGTGACGGGCCGTCGGCGGGCTGGGCGGCGGGGATTCGGCCGAACGGGTGCTCACGGGTTGAGCTGTCCGGCCGACCTTCAGTACGACCATCGGCGGAGCCGAGTAATGCTCTGCGTGATCGACGAAGCAGGAAGGGAGGCGACGAGGTGATGTCGTCGTCCCCGGCCGGCCCATCCGCCCCGGAGATGCCCGGTACGGCCGCCTTCGCTTCCCCGGCCCTGTGCAGCCAGGTACGTCCCGCCATCGTGCTGCCCGAACGGGAGACCCGCTCCCTGCTGCAGGCGGCCTCGCGTCTCGACGTCGGCTCCGGCGGTTGCTTCTCGGCAGGCCCCGCCGGCATCCAGATCTTCGCCGCCCGACCCGCCGGAGCCGGTCAGCCCCGCGTGCACCTGGGCTCGGTCGACTGGAGCTACGACACCCCGACGCGGCACTACGCGACGATCTACCGCTCGATGGTCACCGCGGCCGGCGTCGACGCGGGTGAGACCACGGCGTCGGTGCTGGCCCGCGTACTGGCGCTGACCGGCGTCCCGCTGGACAGCGGCCGGATCGACCTGCCGTCCCCGCCGCGTCGCGACCCGTTCCGCTCGCGGGGACGCTGACGCCTCAGCTGATCTCGGCCTCGGGCTCGATCAGCAGCAGGGGGATCAGACGATCCGTCTTGGTCTGGTACTCCGCGTAGTTCGGGAACGCCGCGACCGCGCGCTCCCACCACTGCTCACGCTCCTGACCGTCGATCTCGCGGGCCTGGGCGTCCCACTTGCGGGGACCGTCCTGGATCTCGACGTGAGGGTGCGCGAGCAGGTTGGCGTACCAGGAGGGGTGCTCGGGAGCTCCGCCCTTGCTGGCGACGGCGAGGTACTTGCCGTCGTGCTCGACGCGCATCACCGGCGTCTTACGCAGCTTGCCGCTGCTCGCGCCGACGTTGGTCAGGATGACGACCGGCAGCCCGGTGTCCATGAGCGTCGTACCCTCAGTGCCGCCGGAGCTCTCGTAGAGCTCCACCTGGTCACGGACCCACTTCGCGGAGCTGGGGACGTATTCGCCTTCGAGTGGCACGGGACCTCCGGGAGAGCTCGGCGACTGCGCGTTCCCGCGCGGTACGGCTGAGGGTTACGGCTTGCAGCTCGAGCAGGCGAAGTAGCCCTGGCGGATCGCAGCGACCCGGGAGAGGCTGTCCTGCTCCTGGCCCTGGATCAGCGGGCACTCGGCGCGGTGGTAGTCACTCCGACCGTTGACGGTGACGACGGACTTGGCCCTCCCCGATGCAGCGGGGGTTGCCGGTGCGGCCGCGGGCGTCGGCTCGGGTTGGGCAGCAGCCGCTGCCGGCGCCGGCTCGGACGCGGGCGGCGGGACGGTCTCCACCACCTGACTCTGACTGCTCCCGGCCGGGGGCTGCTCGGTCCGGACCGGTTCCGCCCGCTGGGCCGGCTGAGCCGGCAGCTCGTCGGTCTGCTGGGCCGTGGCGGTGGGCACACCCGCCGAGGCCGGGGAGTACCCCTGTCCCTCGTGGTCCTGATCATGGTCATGACCGCGGTCGTGGTCGTCGTGGCCCGCCTGGTCCTGCGACGACGGTTGGCCGTTCGCGGCGACGGCACCAACGGTCGCGCCGGCTGCTCCGGCTCCGGCGGCCGCTGCGCCGTTGGACGACGTCTGGACGCCGTTGGAGGACCCGGCCTGGTCCGTGGCGGCCGCGTCGTGGGTCTCGGCACCGTGCTGACCCGACGCGCCGGAGGCCGGACCGCTGCCCGCGCCGAGGTGACTGTCGGGGGCGCAGACGGCGCACGGGGTGAACCCGAGCTCTTTGGCCTCACCGATCTCGATCGGCTCGAGCTCGGGGTCGCCGACGATCACGCTGCAGTGTTCGAGGTGGTAGCGGGGATGGCCCGAGACCACATGGACGTCCTGACCGGAGGCGGCCGCCGCTTCCGCGACGTCCTGGGCGACCTGCTCGACGTCCGGCTCCCCCGCGAACGGGTCCTCGTTACGACCCTCGTCGTGCTCGTCCTGCCCGCCGTCCTGGTGCTCGGCCTCGGCGGCCTGGTCGCTCTCGTCGTGCCTGTCGTCCGGTTTGCCGTCCTGGTCGTGCTTGTCGTCGTGGTCGCCGTCCTTCTCGTGCGCTGCGACGGCGGCGCCGCCGGCAGCAGCTGCAGCCACGCCGGCAGCAGCCTTGCCGTGACCGCCGGACTCGGCAGAGGCATCCTGCGGTGACCCGTCCGTCTGCTGCATCGGAGCGGTCTGGGCGTCGTCGCCCTGCTTCGCAGCGGCGGTGGCCTTGTCGGGCGCGTCGCTCCGCTCGCCTCCACCGTCGCTGTCCGCATCCGGCCGACGGCGACGGGGGGCGCCCTCGCCCTCGGGCCGGCGACGACGCGGGCCGTCGCCGCGCGGACGGCGCTCACCCTGGCGGGGAGTCCGCTGCGGCGGCTGCGGCTGCAGGATGCCGAACAGGAGGAAGAGGCCGGAGACCACGCTCAGACCGATGGCGGCGTAGATGAAGGTGAGATTGTTGGCGACGAAGCCCGCCACGAGCAGGACACCAGCAATCACCACCAAAGCGCCGCTGATCACGATCACGAGCTGCCACCTTGTCGTTGAACCGGGTTCACGTCTCCTCGAGCGTCCGCGATGCTATGACAGCGGTCGTCACACGCCGTAGCGCGGGGGCTCGTGGCCTTGCTCTTCCCCCGCTGCCCGCCCGCTGACCCCTTCCGGGACGGATTCCGGCGCGGCGACGCCCGCTCCGCCGACGGCGGGTTCGGCCGCGACCCCGGATGATGTCGCTCCGTCGGCTTGGTGCGAGCCCGCTGAGCCCTCCAAGCCCCCCGTGCCGTCCGAGCTCCCTGACCCGTCCAAGCTCCCTGAGCCGTCCGAGTCGCCGGAGCCAGCCGGACCGACCGTCGCGTGCTCGCCGTTCGCGGGCCCGGCGCCCGAGGCGATGCGGGCGCCGTCGGCCGGCAAGGCGGGGGCGGGTCGGTTCTCGACCTGCGCCGAGCCGGACCCGTCCAGCTCGCGCAGCTGCAGCTCGAGATAGGCGCGCAGCCGCGTCCGGTACTCCCGCTCGAAGGCGCGCAGCTGCTCCACGTCGTCCTCCGCGGTGCTGCGCTCGCGCTCCAGCATCGCCCGCTCGCGCGCGGCGGACTCGTCGGCTTCGGCCCGCATGCGCTCGACCTCGGCCTGCGCGGCGAGCCGCATCTCCTCGGCCTGCGCCTCGGCGTCGTGCAGGGCCTCGTCGGCGGCACGCTGCGCGAGAACGAGGGTGCGGGCCACGCGCTGCTCGAGATCGCCGGAGTCGTCGGCTTTGCTCAGCGACGTCATCGCCTCCGGTGCGTCACCGGCGGCGGTCCGGTCCGAGACCGGTTGCGCGTCGCCTCCGGGCGGAGTGTTGACCCCGTCGGCCCCGAGACGGCTGCGCAGCGTGTCGATCTCGCGGTGCAGCCGCGTCAGCTCCGCCTCCACCTCGTCGAGGAAGGCGTCCACCTCGGCCTCGTCGTACCCGCGACGGAAGCGGGTGGGCCCGAAGACCTTGCTGTGGACTTCCTGCGGGGTGAGCGGCATCGGCCTCTCCTGTGACGACGGCTGGAAGCCCGAGTGTGCCGCGAATCGTCTACCGAAGGCCACTCGACCGGCCGGGCAGCAGGCTGTGCGGTCCTCGTCGGGACGAAGACCCGACGCTCAGAGGCGGCCGGCGTAGCTGATGGCGACCTGCGTGAGGATGAACAGCAGCAGGAAGCTGAGGTCGATCGCGATGCCTCCGAGCCGTAGCGGCGGGATGAAGCGCCGGAGGAAGCGCATCGGCGGATCGGTGATCGTGAAGACGACCTCGAACAGGACGAGCAGGACGCCCGTGGGCCGGAAGCCCCGGCTGAACGCCATCACGAGATCGATGATGAAGCGCGCGAACAGCAGGATCAGGAAGATGTAGAGCAGCGCAACCAGGATGCCGCCGAGGGGAGAGATGATGCCTCCTAGCGGTCCTGCTCACCAATGGGCCACCGGAGGACCACGACCGGCCTCCGGGATCGCGCGGCGGCCGGTACGAACCAGCGGAGCGGCCGCTCAGGACTGGTTGTAGAAACCGCCCTCGGCGATGAGCCGCTTGTCCTCCGCGCTGACCCGCACGTTACTGGGCGAGAGCAGGAACACCTTGTTCGTTACCTTCTCGATGCTCCCGCGGAGGCCGAAGATCAGGCCGGCCGCGAAGTCGACGAGACGCTTGGCGTCGCCGTCGGCCATTTCGGTCAGGTTCATGATCACCGGGATGCCGTCACGGAAGGCCTCGCCGATCTGGCGCGCCTCGTTGTAGCTCGACGGCTGCAGCGTGGTGATCTTGTACGACGCGGCCGCCGGCTCGGCCGCGACGGCACGCACCGGCTCCGGCATCCGCGCCAGGTTCGAGCGGCTGTCGATCCGCGGCTCGATGCGCCCCTCCGAACGACGGGGCACCGTCTCGAGCTCACGATCCTCGGACTCGACCCGCCGCATCGGACGCTCACGAACCGGCTCATCAGCACGGTCGTAGTCGTCGTCGATGTAGCCCTCGTCCTCCTCGGCCAGCCCGAGGTAGACCATCGCTTTACGCCCAACACCCATGACAACGACTCTAAGCCCGCGGACCCAACAGAGCGGTACCGATCCGCAGGTGTGTCGCTCCTTCCGCGACGGCGGCCTCGAGGTCGCCGGACATGCCCGCCGAGATCCCCCGGGCCTCCGGGTGCGAGCGCCACACCTGTTCGGCGAGCTCGCGCAGCTGCGCGAAGGCAGGGCGGGGCTCGGCCCCGAGCGGGGCGACGGCCATCAGACCGGCGAGCCGGAGGCCGTCGGTGCCGGCGGCGGCATCGGCCAGCTCCTCGAGGCCGTCGGGCACGACGCCGCCGCGTCCGGTGTCGCCGTCCAGGCTGACCTGGACGAAGACCTCCAGGGTGCGGCCGCCGTCGACGGCGCCGCGGCCCAGCGGAGCGCAGAGCGCCACGCGGTCCAGGCTGTGCACGACGGCGCAGGCACCGCCGACCGAGCGGGCCTTGTTCCGCTGCAGGCGGCCGAGGAAGTGCCAGCGCAGCTCGGGCCGGTCGGCGAGCCCGGGGTCGGCGAGTTTCTCCGCCAACTCCTGCCACCGGGCCTCGCCGAAGTCGGTGCAGCCGAGGGCGGCGAGTTCGACTATCGAGGTCGCGGGGTGGGTCTTGCTCACCACGACCACGGTCAGCTCCTCCGGCGCCCGGCCCGCCGCCGCGGCGGCGGCGGCGACACGGCTCCGGACGCTCGCCAGCCGCTCCGCAGGTGTCACGGGACGGCGGGCGAGCAGCGCAGCAGACCCGCGCTCCGTCCGGTGGTGCCCTCGCGCCGGTAGCTGAAGTGGTCGCTGGACTCGATCGTGCAGATGCCGGACACCTCGACCCGCCCGACGCCGGCGGTGCGCAGCTGCTCGGCGAGACCGGCGCGGATGTCGAGGCCGGCGGTCCCGGCGCGGGTGGTGGCCGCAGCCGCGGGCGCGACCGCCGCCACCTCGGCCCGCATCGGTGCCGGCACCTCGTAGCAGGCGCCGCAGGCCGCCGGCCCGAGCCGGGCCGTCAGCGCAGCCGGTGCGTGGCCGAGGTCGGCCAGCACGTCGAGCACAGCCGGGACGACGCCGAGCTGCAGCCCCTTGCGTCCGGCGTGGGCGACCGCCGCCACCCCGGGCGCGTCGATCAGCACGGGAACGCAGTCGGCCACGAGCACGCCGAGGGTCAAGCCCGCCGTGGTGGTCACCAGGGCGTCGGTGTCCGGGACGGGCTCGTCGGTCGGCGCGTCGACGACGGCGACGGCGCGGCCGTGCACCTGCCGCATCCAGACCGTCGGCAGGTCGCCGAGGGAGGCGGTCGCTCGGGCCCGGTTCTCGGCGACGGCGCGCGCGTCGTCACCGACGTGGTCGCCGAGGTTGAGGCTGGCGTAGGGCCCGGAGCTGACCCCGCCGTGCCGGTCGGTGAACCGGTGGGCGCTCTCCACGACCTACTTCAGGAAGTCCGGGACGTCGAGGTCGTCGAAGACCACACGGCGCGCCGGGGGCTCACGCCGCTGCTGCGGCTCGGCCTGACGGGGCTCCGCCTGGCGCGGCTCGGCCGAACGCGGCTCCGCCGAACGCGGCTCCGCCGAACGCTGCTCGTCCGCGCGGGGGTCGGTGCCCCGCGGCCCCTCGCCGTAGCGGGGGGTGTCGGCGTAGCGCGACGGGCGGGTCGCCGGACGGGTCGCCTCGGTGGCGCCACGGGTGGCCGGACGCTGCGTCTCGGTCGTCGGCGCGGCTGCGGGGCGGCGGGGCTCGTCGCGGACGTCGATGACGCGACCGTCTGGGCCCGTACGACGGCCCTGCGGGTAGCCCTGCTGCCCGGCGAAACCCTTCGGGCGACGGTCGGGCATCGTCGACTCGAAGCCGGCGGCGATGACGGTGACCCGGACCTCGTCGCCGAGGGCGTCGTCGATCACGGCGCCGAAGATGATGTTGGCCTCGGGGTGGGCCGCCTCGGCGACGAGCTCGGCGGCGCCGTTGATCTCGAACAGGCCGAGGTCGGAACCGCCGGAGATGTTGAGGAGCACGCCCTGGGCGCCGTCCATGCTGGCCTCGAGCAGTGGCGAGGAGATCGCCTGCTGCGCCGCGACCTCGGCGCGGTCCTCCCCGCGCGCCCGGCCTATGCCCATCAGGGCGGAGCCGGCGTTGGACATGACGGCCTTGACGTCGGCGAAGTCGAGGTTGATCAGACCCGGGGTCGTGATCAGGTCGGTGATGCCCTGCACACCCTGCAGCAGCACCTGGTCGGCGCCCTTGAAGGCGTCCATGACGCTGACGTCGCGGTCGCCGGTCGAGAGCAGCCGGTCGTTCGGGATGACGATGAGGGTGTCGACCTCGGCGCGGAGCGCCTCGATGCCGTTCTCGGCCTGGGTGGCACGGCGGCGACCCTCGAACGTGAACGGCCGGGTGACGACACCGATAGTCAGGGCACCGAGGCTGCGGGCCACGTTCGCGACGACGGGCGCGCCGCCCGTACCGGTGCCGCCGCCCTCCCCCGCGGTCACGAAGACCATGTCGGAGCCCTTGAGGACCTCTTCGATCTCCTCGCGGTGGTCCTCGGCGGCCTGGCGCCCCACGTCGGGGTTGGCGCCGGCGCCGAGACCGCGGGTCAGCTCGCGGCCGACGTCGAGCTTGACGTCGGCGTCGGACATGAGGAGCGCCTGCGCGTCGGTGTTGATCGCGATGAACTCGACGCCCTTGAGCCCGACCTCGATCATGCGGTTGACCGCGTTGACGCCGCCTCCGCCGATTCCGACGACCTTGATGACGGCGAGGTAGTTCTGAGGGGCGGCCATCCGGGAGTCCTCCAGGAACAAGTGTGGCGGAGTGTCTGAAGCGTGAGGTGCAGGTCTGAGATGTGCGGGCCTGGCGGTGCGAGAACGGTGGACCAGAAGCCCCCCGAACGTCGTCCGCCACGCTGCGAACGTGCCCCGGAGGTAACCCTGACCCTCTACTCAAGAGTTAGCGTTATGTCAACCGGCGCTTGGGCCGCACATTATGGACGGGTCGAGGCAGGGTCAAGGAGCCGGACGGTTTACCGCATGTCGGACGGCGAATCGCCCCGCGAAGCAACGGTAGGTCTTCACCTCAGGTTGAGACTTGGACGCGCGGGTGGCGCTTCAGACTCCGGGTCCGGCGAGAGCTTCGAGCTCCCGCAGCACCTCGGGACCGACCAGCGTCACGTCGCCGGCGCCCATCGTCAGGACGAGGTCCCCCGGCCGCGCCATCGCCGCGAGCCGCCCCGCGACCTTCGACCACGACGGCTCGAAGGCCACGTCGTCGGACGGCAGCGGCACGGCCGCGGCCACCGTCGCCCCGCTGACACCGGGGATGGGGTCCTCGCCCGCCGCGTAGACCTCCATCACCACGACCCCGTCGGCCAGGCCGAGCGCCTCCCCCAGCTCCGAGGTGAACGCCGCCGTCCGGCTGTACCGGTGCGGTTGGAAGGCCACGAGCACCCGACCACCCTCGGCGGCCGAGGCGGCCGCCCGCAGCGTCGCGTCGATCTCGGTCGGGTGGTGGGCGTAGTCGTCGACGACCCGCACCCCGGCGGCACTGCCGCGGAAGTCGAACCGACGGCGCACCCCGCGGTAGGCGGCGAGGCCGTCGCGCAGGGCGGAGGCCCCGACGCCGAGCTCCAGCCCGGCCGCGAGCACCGCCGCCGAGTTCAGCGCGTTGTGCCGACCCGGGACGGCCAGGGTGACGGGGCCGAGGCGGCGGCCGCGGACGACCGCTTCGTAGCTGGTCGTACGGCCCGTGACCGTCACCCCGACGACCCGCACGTCGGCGGCGTCGCTCTCGCCGTAGGTCACGACCCGCAGCCCGGCGGCGCGGGCGGGGTCGACCAGCTTCGCCGTACCGGGGTCGTCGAGGCACAGGACGACGAAGCCGGTGGGGTCGATCCGCCCGAGGAAGTCGCGGAAGGCCTGGTCGACCGCTTCACCGCTGCCGTAGTGGTCGAGGTGCTCGGGCTCGACGTTGGTGATGATCGCGCCGTACGGCGACAGCAGGAGGAACGAGCCGTCGCTCTCGTCGGCCTCGGCCACGAATGCGTCGCCGGACCCGTGGTGGGCGTTGCTCCCGGCCTCGTTCAGGTCGCCACCGATGGCGAACGAGGGATCCATCCCCGCCTGCTGCAGCGCGACGGTCAGCATCGAGGTGGTGGTGGTCTTGCCGTGCGTGCCGGCGACCGCGACGCCACGTGAGCCGAGCATGAGCCCCGCCAACGCCTCCGCTCGCCGCAGCACGTGCGCGCCCGTTGCGCGGGCGGCGCTGAGCTCGGCGTTGGTCTCGCGGATGGCGGTGCTCACCACGACGGTCGCGCCCGCCGGGACGTTCTCGGCGGCGTGGCCGACGACCACGGTGGCGCCGGCGGCGCGGAGGGCTGCGAGCACCCGCGACTCCCGGGCATCGCTCCCACTGACGGCGGCTCCGCGGGCCAGCAGGATGCGCGCGATGCCGCTCATCCCGGCGCCGCCGACGCCCACGAGGTGCACGTGCCGCAGGTCGGCGGGCAGATCGCCCTCCGGAGGCGAGGCGACGGGCGGGGTGGCCCCGGGCGGGTTCGACACGCCGTTCATGGTCGCACGGCGTCGCCGGCGCCGGGGCGCCGCGCTGCCGTTGTGATCATGTGCACGAGGGCCTGCGCGGCCTCTCGGTGACCCGTCCTCGCGGCGGCGCGCACGGCGCCCTCGGACATCGCTGCGAGCCGGGCGGGATCGATCAGCACCGGAAGCAGTTCGGTTTCCACCCATGAGGCGGTGAGTGCGGCGTCGTCGACGAGCAGTGCCGCACCGGCGTCCACCGCCGGTGCGGCGTTGAGCCGCTGCTCCCCGTTGCCGATCGGCAGCGGGACGAACACGGCCGGGAGCCCGACGGCCGCGAGCTCGGCGCAGGTCATCGCCCCGGAACGGCACAGCGCCAGGTCGGCGGCGGCGTAGGCCCGCTGCATCTGGTTCAGGTACGGCACGACCACGTACGGCGCGGACAGGTCTGCGGGGAGCGCGGCGGCGATCTCGTCGTAGGACGCCGCGCCCGTCGCGTGCAGCACCTGCACGCCTGCGTCGGTCAGCGCGGCCGCCGCGGCCAGCAGCGTCTGGTTGATGCGTCGTGCGCCCTGCGAACCGCCGAACACGAGCAGGGTCGGACGGTCGGCGTCCAGACCGAACTCGGCCCGCGCCGACGCCCGCTCGGCGGCACGGTCGAGGGTCAGGATGGCGGGACGCAACGGGATGCCGGTGAGCTCGGCGTGGGCGAGCTTCGTGTCCGGCCAGCTGACGGCGACGGCGCGGGTCAGTCGCGCCCCGACGCGGTTCGCAAGGCCCGGTAGCGGGTTCGCCTCGTGGACGACCACCGGCAGCCTGCGTCGGCGCGCCGCCAGGTAGGCGGGAAGGGCCACGTAGCCGCCGAAGCCGACGACGACGTCGGCCTGTTCGGCGTCGATGACGCGCCCCGCCTCGGTGACGGCACCTCGCAGCCGGGCGGGGACCCGCAACAGCTCCCCGGTGAGCTTCCGGGGTAGCGGGACGCGCGGGATCGTGGCGAGCCGGTAGCCACGGGCCGGCACCAGCCGGGTCTCGAGGCCGCTGGCGGTGCCGAGCAGCGTCACGCGGGTGGTCGGGTCGGCCGCCATCAGGGCATCGGCGACGGCGAGCGCGGGCTCGACGTGACCGGCGGTGCCGCCACCGGCGAGCAGCACCGACAAGCCGGTGTGGTCAGCCCGGCCTGCGGGTGCTTCTGGCGTCGGTGCGGGGGACGGCTCGGAGGGGCCGGTGCTCATCGACTAGGACGGCGCGGCTTGCGGCGACGGACGGGACGGGCACCACGGGCGGACGCGCTGCGGGCACCCGACACCCAGGCCGAACCCCGCTCGTACGCGGTGCCGCGGCGGCCGCGGGCCGACGGGGCCCGTCGGCTGGCCGAACGGCGGGCGGCGCGGTCGGCGACGACCTGCCGGGCCGCTGGCTCGTTCTTCGCCAGGGCCAGCAGGATGCCGATCGCGAACAGGGTCGGCACCAGCGACGACCCGCCGAAGGAGATCAGGGGTAGCGGGATGCCGGTGATCGGCAGCAGCCCGACGACGGCGCCCATGTTGATCAGTGCCTGCGCGGTGATCCAGGTGGTGATCCCGGCGGCGACGAGTCGTCCGAACGGATCCCCGCAGCGCTGCGCGACCCGGATGCCGGCGTAGGCCAGGACACCGAACAGGACGATGACGAGCAGGGTGCCCACCAGACCGAGCTCCTCGCCGATGATCGCGAGGATGAAGTCGGTGTGGGCGTGCGGCAGGTAGGACCACTTCTCGCGGGAGGCACCGAGGCCGAGACCCCACCAGCCACCGGATGACAGCGCGAACAGCCCCTGCACCGCCTGGTAGCCGGTGTTCTGCGCGTCGGCGAACGGATCCGCGAAGGAGGTCAGTCGCTGCAGGCGGTAGGGCTCGAGCACCGCGAGCAGCGTTCCGGCGACGGCGACCGCGCCCAGCACCGTGCCGAACAGCTTGCTGGGCGCGCCGACGACCCACAACAGGGCCAGGACCACCGAGAAGGTGACCATGGCGGTGCCGAGGTCGGGCTGCAGCATGATCAGCAGACAGATGATGGTCGCGACCGGCAGCAGCGGCACCAGCAGGTGTCGCCACTCGAGCAGCATGCGGCGCTTCCGGACGAGCAGGTCGGCGCCCCACAGCACCAGGGCGAGCTTCGCGAGCTCACTCGGCTGGAGGACGAGCGGCCCGACACCCACCCATCGGGTCGCGCCGTTGGCGGAGACGCCGAGGCCGGGGACCAGGACCATGAGGAGTCCGAGACCGGTGACGATGAGGGCCGGGTAGGCGAGACTCCGGAACCGGGCGATCGACTGCCGGCTGGCGAAGGCCATCAGCGGAAGGCCGATGGCGACCCAGAGCGCCTGCTTGGCGAAGAAGCCCCACGGCGAGCCCGAGGTGGCGAACGCGACGATGCTGGACGCGGACAGCACCATGACCAGACCGAGGGCACAGAGCAGACCGGTCGTGGACAGGATGATGTAGTACGAGGCGAGCGGCCGCGCGAGGAGCGCGACGCGCTCGTCGACGTCCGGTTCGCCGAGGCGTCCGGAAGGCTCGTCCCGTCCGCTACGCGGAGCCGGTGTGGCCGTCCGGCCCGACGTCGTGCTCGCCGTCGTGCTTGCCGAGTTCAGCGCGTCCGCGTCGAGCGTCGTCACCGCGCCCCTTCCTGCTGTCGCGCCGCCGCGGCGAAGGCCTCGCCGCGCGCCGCGTAGTCGGTGAACATGTCCATCGAGGCCGCCGCCGGGGCCAGCAGCACGGTGTCCCCCGGCTGCGACACCTCGGTCGCCTGTTGCACGGCATCGTCCATCGACGCGGCCCGCAGGACGGGGACGTGCGGCGCGTGTCGCCGGAGCCCGTCGGCGATCTCGTCGGCGCAGGTGCCGATGAGGACCGCGGCGCGGAGCCGGCCGGCGGCGCCGACGATCAGGTCGTCGAAGGCCAGACCCTTGTTGAGCCCACCCGCGATCCAGACCACCGACTCGTAGGCCGCCAGGCTGGCGGCGGCGGCGTGCGGGTTCGTCGCCTTGCTGTCGTTGACGTAGGTGCGACCGGCCGTGCGGACGACGACCTCGTTGCGGTGTCCGCCCGGGCGGAACGCGGCCAGCGCCGTACCGACGACGGACGGATCCACGCCGGCGGCCCGGGCCAGGGCCGCGGCGGCGAGGGCGTTGGCGACGTTGTGGGGACCGGGGACCTGCAGGGCGTCGCGCGCGAGCAGGGTTCCCCCGTCGAAGGCGCGGTCGACGAGCCGTCCGTCGACCAGGCCGAGTTCGCCGTCGGCGGGCGCCCCCAGCCGGAACCCGACCCGGCGGACGGCGGCGGAGCGGGCGGCGAGCGTCTCGGTGCGCGCGTCCTCGGCGTTGAACACCGCCGTCGAACCCGCCGAGAAGACGCGGCCCTTGTCGGCCGCGTAGGCCTCCATCGAGCCGTGCCAGTCGAGGTGGTCCTCGGCCAGGTTGAGCACGGCGCCGGCCGCGACCGTCACCGTCGACGTGTAGTGGAGCTGGAAGCTCGAGAGCTCGACCGCCAGGACGTCGTGCCGGGGCCGTCCTGCGTCGTCGAGCGCGGTCACGGCGTCGAGCAACGGGACGCCGATGTTGCCCGCGGCCGTGGAGCGACGGCCGTCGGCGGCGAGGATCGCGGCGAGCATCTGCGTGGTGGTCGTCTTGCCATTCGTGCCGGTGACCGCGAGCCACTGCTGGGTCGGCGGCTTCCAGCGGTAGGCGAGTTCGACCTCACCCCAGACCTCGAGGCCGCGGTCGGCGGCGCCCGTCAGCAGCGGCGTCGTCGGACGCAGGCCCGGACTGGTGACGACGAGGTCGACGTCGGGGTCCGGCTCGAGGGGCAGACCGCCGAGGCGCACGTCGACGCCGACCGCGCGGAGCCGCGCTGCCGCCGCCTGCTGCCGGACACCGTCGGAGTCGTCCGCCGCGACGACGGTCGCCCCCCGGGCCGCGAGCCCACGCGCGGCGGCCTCGCCGGACAGGCCCACTCCGACGACCAGGACGCGGCGGCCGGACAGGTCGGAGGCGGACGGTTCGGGGGCTGCGGAGTCGGGGGCTGCGGAGTCGGGGGCTGCGGAGTCGGGGGCTGCCGGGTCGGGGCCGGGGCTCACGGATACGGGCCGTAGGAGAGGAACTCGGCGTAGAACAGGCCGAGCCCGAACGCGACGGCCAACCCGGCGATGATCCAGAAGCGGATGATCACCGTCGTCTCCGGCCAGCCGGACAGCTCGAAGTGGTGATGGATCGGCGCCATGTTGAACAGCCGCTTGCGGGTCAGTTTGAAGCCGGCGACCTGCAGGATCACCGACACCGTCTCGACGACGAACAACCCGCCGAGCACGACGAGCAGGAGCTCGGTGCGGGTGGTGACCGCCAGGGCCGCGAAGGCTCCTCCGATGGCGAGCGACCCGGTGTCGCCCATGAAGATCTTCGCCGGGCTGGCGTTCCACCACAGGAACCCGAAACAGGCTCCCATGGCGGCGGCGGCCACCAGGGCGACGTCCAACGGGTCCCGCGAGGTGTAGCACTGGCCGTGCTGCACCGCCCCCACCAGGCAGGTGTTGCCGAACTGCCAGAACGAGATGATCACGTAGGCGCCGAACACCATGGCCGACGAGCCGGCGGCGAGCCCGTCGAGCCCATCGGTGAGGTTCACGGCGTTCGAGGTCGCAGAGATGATCAGGTAGGCGAGGATCGGGAAACCGATGGCACCGACGCCGAGCGAGAGGTCACGCACGAACGACAGATGCGTGGAGGCCGGCGTGAAGCCCGCGTTGTTGTGGAACTTGGTCGCGAGCACCCCGAAGACGGCGGCGACGAGCAGCTGGCCGATGAACTTCGTCCGGGCGGTGAGCCCGAGACTCCGCTGCTTACGGATCTTGATGTAGTCGTCGGCGAACCCGACCAGCCCGAGCCCGACCATGACGAGCAGGACGAGCAGGCCACTGGCCGTGAGACCACGCCAGAGGATGAGGTGCGCGGCTCCGTAGCCGAGCAGCGTCGCGAGCAGGATGACGACCCCGCCCATGGTCGGGGTACCGCGCTTGGTCTGGTGGGTCTGCGGGCCGTCCTCGCGGATCTCCTGGCCGTAACCCTGCCGCCGGAACAGCCGGATGACCGCCGGGGTCGCGGTCAGCGACACCGCGAGCGCCACCAGAGCAGCGATGAGGATGCTCTTCACTCGGCGGCCGCTCCTGAGGTCGAGGTCGCCGTGCCCGGCGCGGACGTGACGGTTGCGGCGGGGGCCGGCGCCGAGGTCAGCGCCGCGGCAACGCGCTCGAGCCCCGCCACCCGACTGCCCTTGACGAGGACCACGTCGTCGGGACCCACCTCGTCGACGAGCAGTGCGACGGCCGCATCGACGTCGGCGACGTGCACCGATTCACCGGACCAGGAACCCTCGAGAACCGCCCCGGCGTGGAGGCGTCCTGCCTCGTCCCCGACGACGACGAGGCGGTCGACGCCGAGCCGGACAACGAGCCGGCCGAGGTTCTCGTGCTCGGTGTCCGCATCGGGCCCGAGCTCCGCCATCTGCCCGAGCACGGCCCAGCTGCGGCGACCGGCACTCATCGCGACCAGCGCTTTCAGGGCCGCCCGCATCGACTCGGGGTTCGCGTTGTAGGCGTCGTTGACGACGGTCAACCCGTCGTCGCGACGCGTGACCTCCATGCGCCACCGGCTCCGGGGTTCGGCCGCAGACAGACCGGCCGCGACGGCGTCGAGGTCGGCGCCGCAGGCGAGGGCGGTGGCAGCGGCGGCGAGCGCGTTGGCGACCTGGTGCTCACCGAACATCCGCAGGGCGACGGGGGCCGACCGCTCGTCGCCGTCGCTCCCGGTGGTGAGGGTGAAGACCGGCCGCCCCTGCTCGTCGAGGTCGACGTCGTCGGCACGGACGTCGGCGGAACGGCTCTGGCCGAAGGTGCGGACAGCGGCCTGCGTCCGGCTGGCCATCGCCGCGACCAGCGGATCGTCGGCGTTGAGCACGGCGACGTCGCGGGTCGCCTCGACCAGCTCGCCCTTGGCCTGCGCGGTCACCTCACGGGACCCGAACTCGCCGAGGTGTGCGCTACCGACGTTGAGGACGAGACCGACCGACGGCGGTGCGATGCGGCAGAGCCGGGCGATGTGGCCCAGCCCGCGCGCGCCCATCTCGAGCACCAGGTAGCGCGTCGAGGAGTCGCAGCTGAGCACGGTCAGCGGGACGCCCAGGTCGTTGTTGAAGGAACCGGGAGGCGCCACGGTCGGACCGAGCGCCTCGAACAGCCCGGCCAGCAGGTCCTTGGTGCTGGTCTTGCCGGCCGAGCCGGTGAGCGCGATGACCCGGACGTCGGGGAGCCGGCGCAGCGCCTCGGCGGCGAGGGAGGCCATCGCCTCCTGCACGTCGTCGACGACGACGCACGGCACCGCGATCTCACGGGACGCCAGGACCGCGACCGCGCCGGCCTCGGTGGCGGCTCCGCCGTAATCGTGACCATCGACCCGCTCCCCCGGCAGCGCCGCGAACAGCATGCCGTCGGCGGCGTTCCTCGAGTCGATGGTCAAGCCGTGGGCGATCGCGTCCGCGTCCGCACCACCGGCGAGCCGGCCGCCGACCGAGCCGGCGACCTCGGCGAGGGTCATCGGCGTCACGCGGCACCGCTTCCGGCGGCCGTCAGCGCGCCCCGCAGCACTTCGCGGTCGTCGAAGGGAGTGACGACCTCACCGATCGTCTGCCCGGTCTCGTGGCCCTTGCCCGCCACGACGACGGCGTCACCGGGGCCGGCTTCCGCCACTGCGGCGGCGATCGCGGCCCGGCGGTCGAGCTCGAGCACGAGCCGTCCCCGCTCGGCGACGGGGACGGTGTCGATTCCACGGACCATGGCGTCGAGGATGGTCTGTGGATCCTCCGAGCGGGGGTTGTCGCTCGTGAGTACGGCCACATCGGCCCCCGCAACGGCAGCGGCACCCATGAGGGGGCGCTTCGCGCTGTCGCGGTCGCCACCGCAGCCGAGCACGACGATCACGCGGCCGGGCGTCGCCGTCCGCACCGCCGTGAGCAGCGTCTCGACCGCTGCGGGAGTGTGCGCGTAGTCGACGACGGCGAGGAACGGCTGGCCGGCCTCGACCTTCTCCATCCGGCCGGGGACGCCGCCGAGCCGGGCGATGCCGGACGCCGCCGCCACGACGTCGACCCCGGTGGAGGCGAGCAACGCCAGCGCGACCACGGTGTTGGCCACGTTGAAGCGGCCGGGCATGGGGACCTCGACGTCGAGAGCCAGGCGGTTCGGTCCGCGCAGCACGAAGCGCGAGCGGTCCGGCGCACCGACGACGTCGTCGGCCCAGTAGGCGCCGGGCAGGCCGGGGTCGCCGTCGCTCGAGACCGGCACCGCGTCGGGGCGACGCTCGAGCAGCCGCCGACCGGCCGCGTCGTCGACGTCGATGACCGCGACGGCTGCCCGCTCCGGGGTGAACAGCTGGGCCTTCGCCTCGAAGTAGTCGTCCATGTCGGCGTGGAAGTCGAGGTGATCCTGGCTGAGGTTGGTGAAGGCGGCTCCGGCGAAGCGGCAGCCGTCGACGCGGTGCAGCGCCAGCGCGTGGCTCGAGACCTCCATCGACGCGGAGGTGACGCCGGCCTCGCGCATCGCGGCGAACAGGCCCTGCAACGCCGGCGCCTCCGGAGTGGTCCGCGTGCTCGGGAGCGTGCGACCGGCCACCCGGGTCTCGACGGTGCCGACGAGGCCGGTCGTCTCCCCCGCGCCCCGCAGGCCGGCGTCGAGCAGGTAGGCGACGGTCGTCTTGCCGTTCGTGCCGGTGACGCCGAGGAGCCGGAGGTCGGCCGTGGGGTCGCGGTAGACCCAGGACGCCACGGCTCCGAGGCGACCGCGCGGGTCGTCGGTGACCAGAACCGTGGCGTCGGTCCCCTGCTCGGCGATACGTCGGGCCCCCTCGCCGTCGGTCAGGACGGCGACGGCGCCCGCTGTCACGGCCTGGTCGACGAACGAGGCCCCGTGCACCTTCGCCCCGGGCAGGGCGGCGTAGAGGTCGCCGGGCACGACCTCGCGGGAGTTCAGGGTGCAGCCCGTGACCTGCACGTTCGCGGACGGTCCGGCGGCGACCGAGACGTCCGGGAAGACCCGGAGCAGCTCCGCCAGGTCCCGCGACGCCGGTTCGGCGGGGCGGAGGCCGGAAGTCGTCACGTCGAGCAGGCTAACCACGGCAGCACGCCAGGAGCCGACTCATCATGGGAGACGATCAGGGCGCCATGATCGGGAACGTCGGGGGCTGCGTGCCGGAGGGGACGACGCGGCGCTGCGCGAGGGCGAAGCTCATGATGTCGGAGAAGACGGGCGCCGAGACGGTGCCACCGAAGTAGCCGTTGGTCGGGTTGTCCAGCACGACCGCGACGACGATGTCGGGGTTGTCGGCGGGGGCGAAGCCGACGAAGGTGGCCACCTTGCCGTTGTACTTGCCCGTCTTCGGGTCGATCCGGTCGGCGGTGCCGGTCTTGCCGGCGACGCGGTAGCCGGGGATCGCGGCCTGCGGGGCCGTGCCCTGCGGGGTCGCGACCTCTTCGAGCATCTGCGTGACGGTGCTCGCAGCCTGCTGGCTGATCACGCGACGGGTCGGCCCGGGCTCGGTCGGGTGGACGTCGCCGTTCTGGTCGATCAGGCCGTTGACCAGCCGCGGGGTGACCCGGACGCCGCCGTTGGCGATCGTGGCGTAGACGGACGCGACCTGCATCGCGCTGACCGACATGCCCTGGCCGAACGAGACCGTCGCCGCCGTGGTCGCGGCCCAGGTGCTCGACGGGGCGAGGATGCCCTGGCTTTCCCCCGGCCAGTTCAGGCCGGTCGGCGAGCCCAGGCCGAAGTTCCGCAGCGCGCCTTCGAGCTGCGAGTACGGGCCGAGCTGCCGGCTGACCTCGATGGTGCCGAGGTTGCTCGAGGTGGCCAGCACGCCGGCCGCGGTGAGCGTCTCGGTGCCGTGCGCGTGGGAGTCGGCGATGTTGAACCCGTCGATGGTCATGCTCGGCGGGATGGTGACCGGCGTCAGCGGGTTGATCAGCCCTCGGTCGAGTGCGGTGGCGAAGGTGATGACCTTGTTGACGCTGCCGGGTTCGAAGGTCCACTGCGTGGCCTTGTTGCCGATCTCGGCGGCCGTGGCCTTCGAGGGGTCGTTGAGGTCGAACGTCGGCGCGTTCGCCATCGCGAGCACGTCGCCGGTGTGGGCGTCCATGGCGATCGCGACGCCGCCGTCGGCCTTGGCCTTCTCGACCTGGGCGAGCAGCGCGCTCTGGGTCTTCCACTGCAGATCACGGTCGATGGTGAGCTGGACGCTCTGCCCGGGCTGGGGCTCCTTCTCCCGGCGCGTTCCCGCCGGGATGGGCCGGCCGGACGGGTCCTCCTCGAGGACGAGACGCCCGTCCTTGCCGGCGAGGGTCTTGTCGAACTGCGTCTCGACGCCGGTCAGCCCGTGGCCGTCGTGGCCGGTGAAGCCGACGAGGCTCGCCGCGAGGTCGCCGCTCGGGTAGATGCGCTTGCGCTCCGGCAGGACGCCGATGCCGGGGAGACCGAGCTTGTCGACGGCCTTGCCGACCGACGGCTCGGTTCCCTGGGCGAGGTAGAGGAAGGGCTCGGTGCTGTTGAGCTTGGCCAGGACGTCGTCGGTGGACATGCCGAGCAACGGAGCCAGCTGGGCAGCGCGTTCCGGCTTCTTGTCGATCTTCGGCGGCTGGGCGTAGATGTCGCGGGCGTCGACGTCCGAGGCGAGCACGACCCCGTTGCGGTCGGTGATCTCGCCGCGGTGCGCGGCCTGGGTGATGGACCGGGTCCGCTGCTTCTCGGCCATCGCGGTGTAGGACTGCGATCGGAAACCCTGCAGCCAGATCAACCGGCTGGACAGGATCAGGAACATGACGAGCAGCAGGATCGCGGCACCGCGCAGGCGACGCCCGGGGTTGCCGAGCCGGTAGGTGCTCGACGGCCGGCGAGGGCCGCGCGGCGGGCCGGACCGGCCCCCACCGGTACCCGTGCCGCTCGTGCGCGCACCGCTCGACTGCCGCGGGACGTCGGTGACCACGTGCAGGCGCGACCGGTCGGTCCCGGTCGCGGTGGGGCTCATCGGCCCGTCCCCGCGGTGCCCGTGGCGGCCTTCGCGCCGGGCTTCGTCGACGCCCCGGACGAAGGCTTGGTGCTCGAAGGGGTCGGAGTCTTCGCGGGAGGCTTGGCCGAGGCTCCAGCTGACGGCGAGGTCGAGGGTTTCGCCGAGGCCTTGGCCGGGGGTGCAGCTGACGTCGAGGGTTTCGCTGCTGGCGCCTGCCCGGGGCGGGGAACCGCGGTCACCGCGACGCCGACGGGCGCAGGGGTGGCCGGGGCGCTGGCGGCGGGGGCCGGTCCGGAACCGGCCGGCACGACGATCATGCCGTCGAGGACCCGCGCACCGGGCGGCAGCGGGTCACCCGGCTTCCAGAACACCGGCGGCCCGGCCGGGACCATGCCCATGGCCACGGCCTGCGCCGCGAGGCCGCCGGGGCCGGTCAGCTGGTTGACCTGCTCGGTGAGCGCCTGCCGCTCGTCGGCGACGTTCGCAGCGCTGGCCTGCAGCCGGTGCAGCTTGAACGCGTCCTGCGCGGTGGTGGTGTTGAGCAGCAGCAGGGAGAGCAGCCCGAGCAGCAGCACCCCGAGGATCAACGCCACGAACGGAGCCCGCCGCGCACGCACCGGGTTGGGCACCAGGGCGAGGACGGGGCGCGCGAAGGCGGACCGCGAGAGGCCCTCTGTCCGGCGACGGCGGGCTGCCGACCCGTCGGGCGCCGGGAGGGGTTCTGCACTCATGATGCGACCTGCACAATCCGCTCGGCCGCACGGAGGCGGGCCGAGGCTGCTCGAGGGTTGACCTCTAGTTCAGGGTCAGACGGACGCTCCGCACCGCGGGTCAGCAGGCGGAGGGTGGGTGCCATCGATGCCGGGATCACCGGCAGGTCCGGCGGGACGTCGGGGTGGGCCCCGGCGGCGAGGACGCGCTTGACGATGCGGTCCTCGAGCGAGTGGTAGGCGAGCACGGCCACCCGACCACCGGGCGCGAGGGCCGCCACCGCGGCGGGCATGACGCCCTCCAGCGCTTCGAGCTCGGCGTTCACCTCGATGCGCAGCGCCTGGAAGGTCCGCTTCGCCGGGTGGCCACCGGTGCGGCGGGTGGCGGCGGGGACCGCGTTGCGCACCAGCTCCGCCAGCTCGGCGGTGTCGGACAGCGGCCCCTCGGCACGACGCCGCACGATGGCGGAGACGATGCGGCGGGCGAACCGCTCCTCGCCGTAGATGCGCAACACGCGAGCCAGATCCCCCGGGGCATAGCCGTTGACGATGTCCGCCGCGGTACGGCCGGCCGTCTGGTCCATTCGCATGTCCAGCGGCGCGTTCCGGGCGTAGGAGAAGCCTCGCTGCACCTCGTCCAGCTGCAGCGACGACACGCCGAGGTCGAGCAGAACGGATGACACCGATGTGATTCGCAGGCTCTCGAGAACCTCGGGCAGCTCGTCGTATACCGCCGGAACCAGCTCAATCCGATGTCGGAATTCTGCGAGCCGTTCGCCCGCCGCCGCGAGCGCGTCGGGGTCCCGGTCGAGTCCGACGAGCCGGGCCTGCGGGGCCGCGCGCAGCAAAGCCTGCGCGTGACCCCCCAGCCCGAGGGTGCCGTCGACGACGACCGCGCCCGGTGCCTGCAGCGCGGGGGCGAGCAGCTCGACGATCCGGTCGAGCATCACGGGGACATGGCGTCCGGCATGCGGATCGGTCATGCCGCGCTCCTGTCCCTGTCCGTGCCTGTTCTCCGGGACCTGTGGCAGGTCCGCAGGGATGGGCGTCCAGTCAGGTCCTGACCCGCTCTACCGCCAGCCACCGGGGAAGGTGCGTCTGGATGGGAGCGGGCCGGAACCTCGCCGTACGCCGGTACGGCTCTCAGATCACTCCGGACAGCACCTCCTCCGAGAGCTCGGCGAAGGTCTCGTCGGTCTGCTCGGACGCGGAGTCCCACGCCGTTGCATCCCAGATCTCGAAGCGGTTGTTCAGTCCGACCACGACGACGTCGCGGTCCAGGCCGGCGTAGGTGCGCAGAACCTGCGGCACCGTGACGCGGCCCTGCCGGTCGGGCAGCTCCTGGGTCGCCGACCCGAACAGGGTGCGGGAGTACTCGCGCAGCGCCTTGGCCGACAGCGACTGGTTCCGGAGCTTGTCCCCGATGGCCGCGAACTCGGCGAGCGGGAAGCCGTAGAGGCACCGCTCCTGTCCCTTGGTGATCACGACCCCCTCGGGCAACTCGTCGCGGAACCGCGCGGGGAGTGCCAGACGCCCTTTCTCGTCCAGCCGGGGACGATGCGTGCCCAGAAACATCGGTCGCACCTCCCCCACTCACCACTGTCCCCCACGCTACCCCACTTGCCCCCACCTGCACACCTGTCGGCTCCTTCCGGCCCCTCATGAGGACCACGGAGGGAGCGGACGACGCCGAAGGCGGCGAAGCCCGCAGCGGTCGCGGCGAGGGCGACGCGACCCGGAAACGACTTCCCGATCGAGCTCAGTGCTCCGTTCGCATTCGCCTGCTCATCGCCGACGCCGCACCGGGCCGTCGCAGGGCGCTCAGGCGCCGGGCCGCAGCATCGGCGGATAGAGCGTCACGAGGGATCCCACCCGGTACAGCTGGGCCGGCCTACCGCCGTCGCGGGTCGTCGTCTCCCCCGTGGGGGCGAGGAAGCCCGGTGTGCCGGTCACCTTGCGGTGGAAGTTCCGCGGATCGAGCGGACGCCCCCACACGGTCTCGTAGACGCGGCGCAGCTCGGCGACGGTGAACTCCGGCGGGCAGAAGGCCGCCGCGAGCGGTGTGTACTCCAACTTCGCGCGGGCGCGCTCGACACCGTCGCCGACGATGGCGTCGTGGTCGAAGGCCAGCTGGGGCACGGCGTCGACGGGGACCCACCGCGCCGCGGCGGCGTCGGTGCCGGCCCTCGGCGACGGCAGGTCGGGGGCGAGGACGAGATAGGCCACCGTGACGACCCGCATCCTCGGGTCGCGGTCGGGCGCCCCGTAGGTGCCGAGTTGCTCGAGGTGGCCGGGCGCAGCGAGCCCGGCCTCCTCGCGCAATTCGCGACGGGCGGCGTCGACGAGGTCCTCGTCGGGGTGGACGAAGCCGCCCGGCAGCGCCAGTCCGTGCGGCGGCTCGGCCCGCTCGACGAGCAGCACCACGAGCTGCTCCTCGCGCACGGTCAGCACGACCAGGTCGACGGTGACCGCGAACGGCGGGTACGCGCGGGGTTCGTATCCGGTGGGGATGTCGGCGCGGGCCATGTCCGGAGCCTAGCGACTATTCGTCTGCTTGACGACAACTGGTGGCACCGCTTATCGTCGTTATGACGACAACGACACGACATCGGAAGGACGATCCATGGCCGACATCACGCGCTACCCCTTCGTGCGGCACCTCCGCGCGACCCCCACCACCCACATCCGGCACCTGCGCCGCGGCGAGGTGGTGCGCGAGGGAGTGGGCCTCTCCTTCTTCTTCCGCCCCCTGACTGCCGCGCTGTCCGAGGTGCCGGTCGACGACCGGGAACTCCCCCTGCTCTTCCACGCCCGCACCGCCGACTTCCAGGACGTCGCGGTGCAGTCCACCGTCACCTACCGCGTCGCCGACCCGGCCCTGACCGGCACCCGCCTGGACTTCGCCATCGATCCCGACACCGGCCGCTGGCGCGGCAGCCCGCTCGACCAGCTGGCCGGCGTGCTGACGGAGTCCGCGCAGCAGCACGCCCTGGACCTGCTCGCCCGCCGCACGCTGCAGGAGGTGCTCCGTGACGGCGTCTCCGCCGTCCGGGAGGCGGTCGTCGCCGGGACCGCTGCCGATCAACGGCTCACCGACATCGGCATCGCGATCGTCGAGGTACGGGTCGTCGCGCTCCGCCCGGAACCCGAGATGGAGCGGGCGCTGCAGACGACGACCCGCGAGCAGGTGCAGCAGGACGCCGACAAGGCGACGTTCGAACGGCGCGCCCTCGCCGTCGAACGGGAGCGGGCCATCGCGCAGAACGAGCTGGCCACGCAGATCGACCTGGCCCGACGCGAGGAGGACCTCGTCGGCCAACGGGGCGCGAACGCCCGCCGAACGGCGGAGGAGAAGGCGGCAGCCGCCGAGATCGAGACCGCGAGCCAGGCCAGCCGCAACCTGCGCCTGGCCGAGGCGAAGGCCGCCGCCACCCGCGTGGTCGGCGAGGCCGACGGAGCGGCGGAGACCGCCCGTCTCGCGACCTACCGCGAGCTGGATCAGGCCACCCTGCTCGCACTGGCTCTCAAGGAGCTCGCCGGCAACCTGCCCGCCGTGGACACGCTCGTCCTCAGCCCGGACATGATCACGCCGCTGCTGGCCCGGCTCGCTGCCGGTGCCGGTGCTGGTGCCGCGACCGGTCCGGCCCCCGAGCAGGCGCGCTGAGATGAGCCTGGCCCCGCGCGCCGTGCTGATCTCCCGGCGCACCGAGCTCGACGAGCTGCTGGCCCGGCACGGCACCCGCGGCCAGGCGGCCTTCTTCCTCCGCACCCGCGGGCGCACGCTCGACGAGGTCGAGCAGCGGCACGAGGCCCAGCAGGCGGCACTCGCGACGGTCTCCGCCGCCGTCCCGGCCGATTGGCGTCGGGGGTTGCTGGATCGCGAGGACGTCTCACGGTTCCTCTTCGCATCCGATGACGTCGTGGTCGTCGTCGGGCAGGACGGTCTCGTCGCCAACACCGCGAAGTACCTCGACGGGCAGCCGGTCGTCGGGGTCGACCCGGAGCCGGCCCGCAACCCCGGCGTGCTCGTCCCCCACCGGCCGGACGCGGTCGCCGGCCTGCTCGCGGACGTGCTCTCCGGAGGCCGACCGGTGGAGCTGCGGACCATGGTGGAGGTCACGACCGACGACGGCCAGCAGCTGCGGGCGTTGAACGAGATCTACGTCGGCTCCCCCACGCATCAGACGGCGCGCTACGAGCTGCACGCACCGGGGACCGCCGGCGAGCCGCAGGCGTCCTCGGGCGTCCTGGTCGGTACGGGCACGGGTGCGACGGGCTGGTGCCGCTCCGCCTGGCTGGAGCGGCACAGCGCTCTGCGGCTGCCGGGCCCGGTCGAACCCGGGCTCGCCTGGTTCGTCCGGGAGGCCTGGCCGTCCCCGGCCACCCGCACGAGCTGCACCGAGGGGGTCTACGGCCCGGGGCATGCGTTGGAGCTCACGGTGCGCTCCGACCGGCTCGTCGCGTTCGGCGACGGCGTCGAGGGCGACGCACTCGCGCTGGGCTGGGGCCAGTCGGTCCGGATCGCGGCCGCGGCGCAGCACCTGCGGTTGGTGCGGTGACCGCTGCGGTCGGAGCTCAGCCCGGATCGCCCACGGCGGCGTTGAGCGCGGTCGCGTACAGCCCCCACGCCAGATACGGCGCCAGGAGCGCGGCGCCCGTCGGATCACGACGGGTGAGCAGCGCGATCTCGGTGGCGACGGCCGCATCGAGCAGCCCGATGACGCCGAGCGCGACCCCCTTCCGACCGGATCCGAAGAAGGCCCACGGCCACACCGCGTTGACCGCGAGCTGAACGAGATGCAGAGCGCGGACGCGCGGGTCGGACGGCCGGGTCGCGAGCCGCCACCCCGCAGCGCCGATCATCGCGTAGAGCGTCGTCCAGACCGGGCCGAACGCCGACGCCGGCGGGGCCCAGATCGGCTTGTCGAGCCGCGCATAGACCGCGGGTGCGTTCCGGGAACCGATCCCACCGACGACCGCCGCGGCCAGCGGCGGGAGCACGGCGAAGGCGGCGGCGCGGGAGCGTGGCATGTCCACTGCATCCCCCACCTTCACCCCTGTGTACCGGCACTCACGCCCGCTCCGAACCACTGCTCCTGGGACCGAGAGGCGCTTGCTGCCGGTGATGTGCACCCTCGTGCGGCACGATGCCCCGGTGGCGTCGATCTGGCAGCTGACCCGGGGCCCGGAGGGCATCCGCGGATCGCTGTGGCGTCCCCTCGCGGTCTTCCGCCTGCTGAGCGTCGTCTACGCGTCCGGCCTCGCCATCCACCGTGCGGAGAGGTACAGCCGCCCGTGGCTCGCCGCCCTGCTGCTCGTCCTGATGGCCGTGTGGTCCCTGGCGATGGCGGTGGCCCAACCGGGCGCGGACCGCACCGACCGTCGGCGCACGCTGTGGACGCTCGCGCTGCTCGACGTCGCGACAGGCGCCGCCGCCGTGCTGCTGACCCGGGCCGTGGAGACCGACGGAGCCATCGACCGCGGGGCACCGACGCTGCCCGGGCTGTGGTCCGCCGGCGGGGTCTTCGCGGTCGCGCTGGTCGGGGGCACGCTCGGCGGCCTCGCCGGCGCGTCGGTCATCGGGCTCGCGACGTTGGGCGAACGCGGCGAGTTCACCGCCTCGACCGTGGGCTCGGTGGTGCTCGTGGTCGTCGCAGGCTCCGTCGTCGGGTACCTGGTGGCGACCGCAGACGCGGCCGAGGCGGCGTTGCGCCGGGTCGTGGTCGCGCAGTCGGCCGCGGCCGAGCGGGAACGCCTCGCCCGGGAGGTGCACGACGGCGCGCTGCAGGCGCTCGCGTTGCTGGCCCGGGACGCGACCCACGGCATGCCCGCCGAACAGGTCGCGCAGCTCGCGCACGAGCAGGAGGCATCGCTGCGGCAGCTGCTGCTGACCGGGCCCGGCGGCGGCAACCGGGACGCGGGAGCTCGACAGGACGGCGCTCGCGACGATCTCGCCGCGGCCGTCGCCGGTGCCCTCGCCGCCACCGTGCCGGCGACCCGGGCGTCCTACTCCCGCCCGGCCGAACCGGTCCTGCTCCCCGAGACGATGGTCCGCGAGACCACGGCCGCGTTCCGGGCCGCCGTGGACAACGTGGTCCGGCACGCCGGCGCCACCGCCCAGGTGTTCGTGCTGGTGGAGGACGAGGACCGCGCGGTCCGGGTCACCATCCGCGACGACGGCGTCGGGATGGCACCTGACCGGCCCGAGCAGGCCGAATCCGAGGGCCGCCTCGGTCTGGCACGGTCGGTGCGGGGACGCATCGAGGAACTCGGCGGGACGGTGACCGTGACATCGGCGCCCGGCGAGGGCGTGGAGGTGGAGTTCGTTGTCTTCCGGTGATCCGGCAACCCGCGTCGTCGTGGTCGACGACCACCCGATGTGGCGCGAGGCGTTGGCGCGGGACCTCACCGCCGCCGGGCACGACGTGGTCGGCACCGCAGGCACCGTCCGCGCCGCTATCGACGTCGTGCTCGCCACCCGGCCCGCCGTCGTGGTGCTCGACCTGCAGCTGCCGGACGGCTCCGGCGTGCAGGTCCTCCGCGAGGTCGCCGAACGCGGCCTCACCCCGCACGTCCTCGTGCTCACCGCGTCCGGCGAGCGCGACGACGTCCTCGACGCCGTCAAGGCCGGCGCCACCGGCTACCTGGTCAAGTCCGCGACGCCGGCCGAGCTGCTCGACGCCGTCGCCCGCACCGCCTCCGGCGAGGCCGTCTTCACGCCGGGGATGGCGGGGCTCGTGCTGGGCGAGTACCGCCGGCTCGCGGGTGCGACGGTCAGCTCGACCCTGTCCGCACGCCCGACGCCGCAGCTCACCGACCGCGAGACGCAGGTGCTGCGCCTGGTGGCGACCGGGTTGTCGAGCAAGCAGATCGCCGCCCGGCTCTCGCTGTCCTACCGCACCGTGCAGAACCACGTGCAGAACACGCTCGACAAGCTGCAGCTCCACAACCGCGTCGAGCTGACCCGCTACGCACTGAGCGAGGGCCTCGACACCGACGACAGCTGAGCCGTACCGACCAGGTGGAACGGGAGGCCGGGACGGGAATCGGGAACCTGCCGCAACCGCCGTCGGTTGAGCGAAAGTGCGACCAGAGGTCGTGCTGCGCCGCTGCACGGCGCAGACTGGACAGGTGCCCCCGCCCCAGGCAGGAAGGTTCCCCATGGCGACGGACCCGGCCCTTTCCCTGGTGCCACGCCCCGCAGCTCCGTCGCTACCCGACGTGGACGCGGTCGCCGAGACCGCGCAGGCGATGCACGACGCGGTCTCCACCGTCATCGACGGCAAGTCCGGCGTGGTGCGGACGTCACTGATCGTTCTGCTCGCCCAGGGCCACCTGCTGCTCGAGGACGTACCGGGTGTCGGCAAGACGATGCTGGCCAAGGCGCTCGCGGCGTCGATGGACGCGACCGTCCGGCGCATCCAGTTCACGCCGGACCTGCTGCCCAGCGACGTGACCGGCGTCAGCATCTACAACGGCACCACCCGCGAGTTCGAGTTCAAGCCCGGCGCCGTGTTCTCGAACGTCCTGATCGCCGACGAGATCAACCGCGCCAGCCCGAAGACCCAGTCGGCCCTGCTCGAATGCATGGAGGAGGACCAGGTCACGGTCGACGGCGTCGGCTACCCACTGCGTCCGCCGTTCCTGGTCGTCGCCACCCAGAACCCGGTCGAGATGGAGGGGACCTATCCCCTGCCGGAGGCGCAGCGCGACCGGTTCACCGCGCGGCTGACGATCGGCTACCCGTCCCCGTCCGCCGAACTCGAGATGATCGACAGCCACGGCGCCGGATCGCCGCTCGACGACGTCGAGCCGGTGACCACCGCGGCCGAGGTGAGCAGGCTGATCGAGACGGTGCGCACCGTCCACGTCTCCGACGAGGTCCGCCGGTACGTCGTGGATCTCGTGACCGCCACCCGCCGTCACCCCGACCTGCGGCTCGGGGCCTCCCCGCGGGCGACACTCCATCTGGTGCGCACGGCGCGGGCCGCGGCCGCCATCGACGGCCGTCCGTTCGTCGTGCCCGACGACATCCAGTCGCTCGCCTCCGTCGTGCTGGGGCATCGTCTGCTCCCCACTGCCGAGGCCCAGGTCTCGCGGCGCACCCCCTTCGATGTCGTCGACGAGCTGATCCGACGGGTCCCGCTGCCCGGCACGCCGTCGCCGACCCCGCCGTCGAGGCGAGGGCGCTGACCACCCGCGGGGACTCGGGAGGGCTGCGGTTGGCCCTGTCCGGCCTCACCGTCCGCGGTCGCTCGCTGATCGCCGCAGGCCTCGCCTGCATCGCTTCGTCCGTCGCGCTCGGCGAACAGGATCTCGTCCGTGCCGGCGTCCTGCTCGTCGTGCTGCCGCTGGCGGCGACGGCCGTCCTGGCCGGTACTCCGCTGCGGCTGCAGTGCGCCCGGACGGTGACCCCGCGCCGGGTCCCGGCGGGCTCGGCCGTGCAGGTGGCCGCCGAACTCGTCAACGCCGGCCGACGCTCCACCCCGGTCCTGCTCGTCGAGGACCTGCTGCGCCCCGACGGCGACCCGTCGCCGGAGTTCGCCATCGACCGGCTGGAGCCCGGTGAACGCACCGTCCTGCGCTACACGCTGCGACCCGCACGGCGCGGCGAGTACCAGCTCGGCCCGCTGGCGGTCCGGCTCTGCGACCCCTTCGGCTTCTGCGAGCTGCCCCGCGGCTTCGCCTCCGACGACCGGCTGCTGGTCACCCCCGAGACGATTCCGCTCCCCCGCGTCGACCCCCACGGTCGGTGGACCGCCGGGTCGGCCGTGCGCGGCTCCGGGGCCGGGAGCAGCGGCGAGGACGACCTCGGCACGCGGCCGTACCGGTTCGGCGACGAGCTGCGCCGCGTCCACTGGCGGACGACGGCCCGCGTCGGTGAGCTGAGCGTTCGCCGCGAGGAGCAGCCGCGCCAGGGCTCGGTCCTGCTCGTCCTCGACGTCCGGCCCGGCTCGTGGCCGGCTGTGCGGGGCCGGGAGGACGGGTTCGAGACGGCGGTGTCGGTGACGGCCTCGGTCGCCTCCGCGCTCAGTGCCGCCGGTAGCGGTGTCCGGCTCGTGACGCTGCGCGGCGAGCAGATCGCGACCGTCGCCGCCGGGCGCTGGTCGTCGACGACCGATCTGAACCGCCTGCTCGACCGGCTCGCGACCCTGGAACCCACCGACGGTGCCCTCGACGGCCCGGGCCGCCGCTCCGGTCACTCCGGCCTCCCCCCGCGGCCGGGGCACCTCCCCGTGGCGATCGGGACGTCCACCGATGTGCTGGTCGCCGTGCTCGGCCGGTGGCAGGCAGCCGACACGGTGATGCTGCCGACCTCGAGCGCCGGGCCCGGCCTCGCCCTGTTCGTCGGCGGGACTGCCGGTGGCGGTGTCGGTGTCGTCGCAGGGCCGGACGGGCGCGGCGGCTCCGTCCTGCCGGGGTGGCGCACCGCCGACGTCCCCGGCCTCGACGCGTTGCCGCTGGTGTGGCAGCAGGTCGGCGCCGGGATGGACGGCCTCATCCAGCGGGGACTTCGATGACGAGCGCGCTGCTCGACCCGCCCGCGGCCGACCCCACCGCGCGGTCCGCGGACGAGTCTCCCGACGGGCCGCACCGCGACCGCGCCCCAGGGGATACGCAGGTCGGGATGGGCCTGTTCGGAGCAGTGGCCACCCTGCTCACCTCCTTCGGCATGAGCCGGGTCTTCGACGGCGTCGGCTGGTGGTTCTGGCCCGCGGTCGGAGCGGTCCTCACTGCCGCCGTTGCCGGCATGGTCGGGCGCTTCGTCCGCGCGCCGCTCGTCGTCCTACCTCTTCTCTACGCGCTCGGGCTGGCGCTCTACGTCCCGCTGGTCAGCGCGCCGGGAACCACCTTCGGGCCGCTGCCGACGACGGCGAGCCTCCATGCGCTGACGGCACTGCTCGGGGTCGGGACGGAGGACGTGCGGCGTCTCGCTGTGCCCGTTCCGGTCCGGCCCGGGCTGGTGCTGCTCGTCGTCCTCGGCATCTATGCCGTCGGTGCCGCCGTCGACGTGACCGCCACCCGGCTCCGGTCCCCGGCCGCAGCGGGTCTGCCCCTGCTGGCGCTGCTCGCCGTACCCGCGGCGATCGTCCCCGGCGACATCGGCGTCTGGCCCTTCCTCGCCGGCGCCGTCGGGTATCTGCTGCTGCTCGGCGCCGACGGCCGTCGCACGTTGCGCGCACGGACCGGAGGCCCGATGGCCGACGGCCTGCCGGCCCGCAGCCCCGGCACCCTTCGCATCGCCCTTCTCGCGCTCGTCGCCGCCATCGTCGTACCGTCGCTGCTCCCCGGACCCGGCCGGGGACTGTTCGTCCCGTCGGACACGGGTGACGGCGGCCTCGGGGGCGCCGGCAGTGGGGCGAGGGTCGTCCAACCGTTCGTCACCCTCGACCAGCAGCTGCGGTCCAACGATGTCGTGCCGTTGATGCAGGTCCACACCGACACCCCCGAGTACCTGCGGCTGACCGCGCTCGAGCTGTTCGACGGCCAGCGCTTCTCGCTGGGCCGGCTCCAGGCGGACGCCTCGGCCCGCGTCAGCAACGGGATCACGCCTGTGGGCAACGTCCGCACCACGACGGCGACCGCGGAGGTCCGGGTCGGCGACATGTACCGCCAGCGCTACCTCCCGGTGCCGTACTCCCCGTCGCGGGTCTCGGTCCCGGGCGACTGGCGGTTCGCGGCTGCGACCGGGACCGTCTTCTCGGGACGCACCGACACCGGCGGGACGCGCTACTCCTACACCTCGCAGGTGCCGACGCCGACCGCCGCCGACCTGCGGGACGAGTCCGCCCCGGTCTCCCTGCCGGCCGAGATCGGGATCGACCGGAGGCTGCCGGGGCTCGACCCCTCCGTGATCGCGTTGGCGCAGAAGATCACGGCCGGGCAGGCGACCACCTACGACAAGGTCGCCGCCATCCAGCAGTACTTGCGCTCGCCACTGTTCACCTACGACCTGAACGGGGCGCCCCGCGACACCCCCGACCCGCTCCGGACCTTCCTGCTCGAGACCCGGCGGGGCTACTGCGAGCAGTTCGCGTCGGCGATGGCGGTCCTGGTGCGCGCGATTCAGGTGCCGGCTCGCGTCGCCATCGGCTTCACCCCGGGGACCCGCGGCTCCTCCGGCGACTACGTGATCACCAACCGCGACGCGCACGCCTGGCCCGAGGTGTGGTTCCCGCGTGCCGGATGGGTGCGGTTCGAGCCGACGCCGCGCGACGACGCCGCCGACGCCCCGCCGGCCTACAGCGTCCCGCCGCCACCGGGCTCGAGCGGCCTCGACTCCGGCCTCCCGGACCGGGGCTCGAGCTCGACCGCCGGATCGGACCTGCCGAACCGGTCGGCACCCCTGCCGGACCTGCCGGCGGCGCCCGCTCCCGGGAGTGCGACGGCCGGCGGCTCGTCGGTGTCCTCCGGCCGGTGGTTCCTCGGTGGGACAGCCGCCGTGGTGCTCGCCGCCGCACTGGTGGGGCCTGCGCTGGCGCGGCTGGGCCGTCGTCGGCGGCGCTTCGCCTCGACCGATCCCGCCGCCGGTTGGGCGGAGCTGTCCGACACGGCGACGGACCTCGGCCTCGGGGTGCAGGCGACCGAGTCGCCCCGCGCCGCCGCGCGCCGGTGGGGTGAGCACATCAGCGGGGTCGACGCCGACGGCTCGGCGGGCCGCGCGGTGCGGCAACTGGCACGCGAGGCGGAACTGCTCCGGTACGGCGGTAGTGCGGGTCGTCCGGGTGGCGATCCGGAGGGAATGGACGGCACCGCGTCGCCGCAGCGCGCCGTGGCGGCGATGGAGCGCGCCAGCGGTCGTCGACGCCGGTTTGTGGCGTGGCTCGCCCCGCGGACGGTCCGGGACGCTGCGGCCCGGCGCACGTCCGGGTTCGGTCAGCAGCTGACGTCGCAGGTACGGCGGCTGAGGCGCCGGACGAGCTGACGACAGGCCTCGCCGGACGGACTCCTAGCTGAAGGGAGGTGCGGCGGAGCGGGGACGGTCAGCGACCGTCACGGTCTTCCCAGCGCTTACGCCAGCGCTCTTCCACGCGCTCCATGAAGGACGCTCGCGAGGGTGTCTTGGTGGTGCGGGTCTGCCGGGTGGAGACGTCCGGGCGACCGGAGAGGCGCTTGAGGTCGGAGGCGAGGCGGAGAGCGGCCAGGAGCATGAGCGCGAAGCCGACGAGGCCCAGGACGAAACCCGGTACGTGGGTGATGATGACGGCCGCGACCAGGGTGGCCAGACCGAGCAGGAACAGCGCGAAGGACCGCCACAGCCGACGGACGACGTAGACCCGCGGGTTCGTCGAGCGGATGGTGCTCGCCAGCTTGGGGTCGTCGGCGTAGAGCGCTTGCTCGATCTGCTCGAGCAAGCGCTGCTCGTGCTCCGAGAGCGGCATTCGCGCTCCTCCCACGCCACGGCAGAGGACGACCGGAAGTGGTCCCTCTCAGGATAGGCACACCCGACAGGTGTTGGTAGCCGACCAACGTCTCGATCTCATCGGCTAGCCGACCCGATGAGCAAACGTTACTGCGGTGTTGCGCCCTTCGGCACGGGGTTCCGGGCAACTCGTCCCATCGACTGCAGGGCTGCGCCGCCGTCACGACGGCCGGGGGGGTTCGAGCAGCGTCGCGGGCCGGACCGCACCGGCGCCGAAGCGGCGCGACGCGCGGTCGACGGCCTGATCTGCCTCGCGCCAGCCCGACTCCCGCTCCCCCAGCGTCAGCTGCCGCGCCGCCTGCCCGGAGGGCTTGAGCGACTCGGCCCGGACGCCGACGAGCCGGAGGCGGGCACGCTGCAGGCCGAGCGCCAGGAACAGGCTTCGGGCTACCTCGTAGACGTCGCGACCGGTGTCGGTCGGCAACCGGAGGGTCCGCGAGCGGGTGATGGTGGTGAAGTCGGAGAACCTCACCTTGATCGAGATCGTCTTGGCCGCCCAACCCTGCTCCCGGAGCCGGGCCGCAGTGCGTTCGGACAGCCGTAGCAGTTCGCGCAGCACCACCGCCGGGTCGTCGACGTCGCGACCGAAGGTCTCTTCGTGGCCGATGCTCTTGTCCGGCTCGGTGGCCACGACGCGTCGCTCGTCCCGACCCCAGCTCAATGCGGACAGGTGCGACCCGACCCCCGGACCGAGGGCCCGCTGCAGCGTGGTGACAGGGGTACGGGCGATGTCGCCGACCGTCCGCAGCCCGAGACGTCGCAACGCCTCGGCGGTCTTCTCGCCCACGCCCCACAGCGCCTCCACCGGCAGCGGGTGCAGGAACGAGACGACCCCGTCGTGCGGGACGACGAGCAACCCGTCCGGCTTGCTGTGGGTGGACGCCAGCTTCGCGACGAACTTGGTCGAGGCGATCCCCACCGAACAGGTGATCTCCTGCTCGTCGGCGACCCGGGCACGGATCCAGGTGGCTATCTGCTCCGGGGTCCCGTGCCGACGCCGGGCGCCGCCCACGTCGAGGAAGGCCTCGTCGAGCGACAGCGGCTCGACGACCGGGGTGATGGTGCGGAACAGCTCCATGACCCCGGCCGACACCTCGCTGTAGGCGGCGAAGTCCGGCCGGAGGACGACCGCGTCGGGGCACATCCGACGGGCACGCATGATCGGCATCGCACTGCGGACCCCGTAGGCCCTGGCTTCGTAGGTCGCCGAGAGCACCACGCCCCGCGACCCGGAGCCGCCGACGATCACGGGGACGCCGCGGAGATCCGGCCGGCGCCGCAGCTCGACCGAAGCGTAGAAGGCATCCATGTCGACGTGCAGGATGGGGCAGCCCTCGTCCCGGGGCGCCTCCCGACCGGGCCCGGAGAGCATCTGGTCAGCGGACACGACAGGCCCCCATCGTCGGCGGGCGGGCCGGCAGCAGGGCGTTCAGCTCAGCGGCGGGAGCCGAGCAGGTGCAGCTGGGTCGCGAGTGCGCGGAAAGCCGGGTCGACGGCAGCGGCCAGCTCGAGCCGTTCGAGCGCCTCACGCGCGTCGAGATCCACATCGAGTGCACCGGCGGCGACGAGATCGGTGAACACCCGGACCCCGGAGAGGCTGTGCACGGTGAGGCCGGCCGATTCGGCGAGGGCGACGAGGTCGTCGGGAGCGAAGCGGCGCAGCAGCCGGTCGCCCGCCCCGGCCCGCCCGTCGGGGTCCTCGAGGGCGGCCTCGGCGGCGGCGAACCGGCCGGAGAGCGCTCTGGCGACGACAACGGCGTGCCGGTTCGCCGACAGGATGCTGACCAGACCCCCGGGGCGCACCACGTCGAGGCCTGCGGCGAGACCGTCGGCCGGGTCGTCGACCACTTCGAGGACGGCGTGGCAGAGCAGCACGTCCGCCGAACCCGGCGCGACGACATCGGCCAGCGAGGACAGGTCGCCCTGGTGGCCCGACACCCGGTCGGCGACGCCGCTCTCGGCGGCACGCCGCTCCAGCGAGGCGAGGGCGTCGGGGCTGGGGTCGACGACGACCACGGTGTGACCGAGCGCGGCGAGCGGGACGGCGAGGCCACCGCTACCGCCCCCGGCATCGACGACGGTGACCCCGTCGGCGAACTCCGAATCCGCGTCCAAGGCCTGCCGCAGCTCGTGCCACACCGTGGACAGGCGCAGGGCCGCCCAGGACGGCACCGAGGACGGCGGGCTGAGGGGCACGCGCCAGACACTAGTGCCGGTCCACCGCCGTAGGACCACGGCGGCGGACCCGCGACGGGTGAGGGCGTCAGGCAGGCAGGATCCGGACCGTCAGCGTGCCGCTGTCGTCGGTCCGTCCGTCGAGCACCAGGGCGGTGATCGGCAGCGAGGTCCCGGAGCGGACCGTCATCCGGTACCGGTGGTCCCGCGTGTTGCAGCCGCCGCCGGTGCTGATGACCGGCGTCCAGTTCGTGCTGCTGATCCCGTAGCCGCCACCGATGCGGAGCTTGAGCGCTGCGGCACCGAACGGCGCCGCCGGGCGGCTGCCCGACCAGGCGGTGCCGCTGAGGCTGCACGCGGCGTCGCCGAGCTGGGTCGCACCGGTGCCGTACTTGTAGGTGCCGGTGACCTCGATGGTGTAGCTCCGGCCGGCGGCGAGACGGGTCGGGGAGAGCGCAGGTGCCGCCGACCGGGAGTCGACGACCATGGTGGTGCCCGCGGTCGGGACGGTCGGCTGTACCGAGCCACGCCAGAACGAGGTCTGCTTGTAGGCGCCGGCCCAGCTGAAGCTGAAGTGGATGTGGTTGACGTGGCAGGTCGTCGGGTCGGTCCCGCAGGCGTAGGGCGTGGGGTTGAAGTCGTTCCACGAGCCGTACATCTGCTTGTTGTAGATCCAGTAGGACAGGCCGAGCCGCCGGGCGACGGCGTTGGTGTTGCCCGACGCGTCGCTGGCGCGCAGCCAGTCGATGACCGCGAGGGCCTTCGGCTGCAGCGTCGGGTCGCGGTAGTCGGCCATCCAGTCCAGGGCACGACCCTCGTGGTGGTCGCTGACCGAGCCGTCGCAGGGCCGGGTGATCCCGGCGGGGATGGTGCCGTAGGTCGCGTTCAGCAGGCTGCGCAGCGCCTGCGGGCCCGGCTTGTCGTAGGCGTCGGCCGGGTCGCAGAAGGCCGGCTCGTCGTCGATCCGACCTTCGATCGCCGCGCCGGCGGCAAAGGTGGGGGTGATCGGCTTGGGCGTGGCCGGGGCGCAGGCCGCCAGGCCGGCCAGGCCGAACGCCCCGATCAGCAGGGCTGCCGCGGCCCGGCGCAGGCGCCGGGAGGTGGGCAGGCTGGGACGCGGACCATCCGTGGTCAGGGGCAGGGTCACGAGGGTGCTCCGGGGCGACAGGAGCCGAGCGGCTCGTCAGGGTGGTGATCCCCTGAGTTGTCGGCATCCGGTTCTGCGGAATGGAGCACTCGGCCCGGCTGATCGGCGCAGTGGCCGACACCGCAGACGGGTCAGCGGACGGGTCAGCCACCGGAACTCCCGGAGCTCGAATGCCACAGCCGACGCGGTGCGCTGCGGGCGTCTCCGCCCGACGGTGCGATGTCGGAGTACGGCGACTGCTTGAACCCGGTGGGATGGACGTGCGGGCGCCCCATCAGCGGACGGTTCTCCCCCGCTCGGGAGGTCGGCGGCTTGGTCATGACGGGACGGGTGGAGCGGCTCTCCGCCGCGCCGTGGACCGCGCTCTCGACCCCGCCCAGCCCCTGCTCGGCACCGAAGCCCACCGGTGGGCGGGCCAGCTCGGCCTCGACTGCTGCGACGCCTCCGACCTCCCACAGGTCGCGCAGCATCGGGAGCTCCCAGCAGCCGGTGGCCCGGATGGAGATGCCGCGCGGCCCGGTGCGCCGCACGATCCCGCGGACCACCAGCAGCCACGAGTGGAAGACGGTGGAGGCGTACCCGACCTGCGCGTCCTCGAAGAAGGTGGCGTCGAGCGGGCCGGTGGCGTCATCGAGGGTCACGAAGATGACCCGGCGGCCGGAGCGGATCGGCGGGGTCTGCGTCGCGACCTTCACCCCGCACACCAGCACCTCGGAGTGGCTCCGCCGTTGCAGCAGGTGCCGGGCCCGGGTCACCCCCATCGCCCGGAGGAAGGGCTCGTAGAAGTCGACGACGTGACGGCTGACGTCGAGCCCGAGGACCTCGAGCTCGGCCCGGACCTGCTCGGCCCCCGTCATCTCCGGCAGCCCCGAGGGCCGCGTCTCCGACGGGTCGTCCCCGAGGTCGAGGGCGAGCTGGGTGTCGATCGGGGCGACCGGTCGGGCGGCCTGCGACTGCTGGGCCGCGCGGCCGACCACGTCGGTGGGCTGCGGCGGCGGGGCGGCCTGCACCCGGCCGCGGGAACGGCCGCGGCCCCGGGCCATCGACCGGCTCCACGCGTCGAGCTCGACGACCTGCAGCAGCAGGTCGCGGCGGGTGATGCGGCCCCGACGACGAACGGGGGCCATCCCCCCGATGTTGTAGACGCTGTCGAAGGCCCCCGCGAGCACCAGCCGTTCCGCGATCGGACGGGAGACCGCCGCGCGGTGCCAGAAGTCTGACAGCGAGGCGTAGGGGCGGCCGGCGACGATCCGGGCGATCTCGGCCTCGGTGATGCCCTTGACGTCGGCGAGCGCCATCCGGATGCCGTAGGCCCGGCCGTCGGGGAGACGGAGGTCGTCCGGCGCCCGCCGGGGTGGTTCCCCGAGGATCGCGGGCGGGGGTTCGTCGAGTACCCCGACCTTCTCGACCCGGTAGGAGGCGTCGGAGGAGTTCACGTCGAGCCCCAGGACGGCGATGCCGAACTGTCGGGCGTCGTCGAGGATCAGCCGCTTGGGATACATCCCGGGGTCGTGGGTCAGCACCCCGGCGAGGAACGCCGCCGGGTGGTGCGCCTTCAGCCACGCGGACTGGTAGGTCGGCAGCGCGAACGCGGCCGCATGGGCCTTGCAGAACCCGAACGAGCCGAAGGCTTTCAGCACCTCCCAGACCCGTTCGATGGAGGTGAGGTCGAAGCCCGCCCGCAATGCCGCCGGGACGAACCAGGCCCGCACCTCCGGCTGACCCTCCGGGTCGCCCAGGGCACGGCGGGCCTCGTCGGCCTCGGCGAGCGAGCAGCCGGTGAAGGTCGAGACGATCTGCAGCACCTGCTCGTGGAACACCACCACCCCACCGGTGTCGGCGAGGTACGGCTCGAGGGCGGGGTGCAGGTAGGACGCCTCGCGCCAGCCCTGCCGCGTCTCCAGGAACGGGGTGACCATGTCGCTCTTCACCGGCCCCGGGCGGAACAGGGAGATGTCGATGATCAGGTCGTCGAACGTCTCCGGCCCGAACTTGCCGACCAGCTCGCGCTGCCCCGGGGACTCGATCTGGAAGCAGCCGAGGGTCTTGGTCGACTGCACCAGCGCGAAGGTCGCCGGGTCGTCGCGGGGCACCGCGTCGATGTCGACCTGCTCGCCGTCGACCCGCTGCACCTCGCCGAGGGCGTGGGAGATCGCGGACTGCATCCGGATCCCCAGCAGGTCCAGCTTCAGCAGGCCGAGGTCCTCGACGTCGTCCTTGTCGAACTGGCTCATCGGGAAGCCGAGGTAGCTCGCCTCCACCGGGGTGCGGTCGAGCAGGGTGAGGTCGGAGAGCAACATGCCGCAGGGGTGCAGGGCGATGTGCCGGGGCAGCCCGTCGAGCCGCTCCACGAGCCGCAGCATCAGGTCGAGCCGCTCGGCCGACAACCCGCTGGCGCGCAGCTCCGGCAGGTCCCGCAACGCGGCGCGGACCTGGCTGGCCCGGATGTGCGGGAACGCCTTGGCGACGGCGTCGATCTCACCGGGCGGCAGCCCGAGCGCGGCACCGACGTCGCGGATCGCGTGCCGGGCGCGGTAGGTGTCCATCATCGCCACGCACGCCGTCCGCTCACCGCCGTAGTGGCCGAGCACCTTCTCGTAGACCTCGGTACGGCGGGCCGACTCCACGTCGATGTCGATGTCGGGCAGCTGGTGGCGCAACGGGGAGAGGAAGCGCTCCATCAGCAGCCCGTAGCGCATCGGGTCGACGTCGGAGATCCCGAGTCAGGTAGGTCACGAGGCTGCCGGCGCCGGACCCGCGGGCGGCGCAGCGCACCCCCATGCCGCGGATCAGGTCGACCACGTCGGCGACGGTCAGGAAGTAGGAGGGGTAGCCCAGCGTCCGGATCACCCCGAGCTCGTCGTCGAGCCGGCCGAGCAGCTCCGGCGAGCCGGTCATCCCCCGCCGACCGAGCCCGGCGAGGCACCGCTCACGCAGCACGGCGTCGGCGTCACCGCCCGACGTACCGGCACCCGGGCCGCCGACCGACCCTGCACCGAGCTCCGGGAAGTGGACCTCGCCGATGCCGAGGTCGGCACGGGGGTCGAGGGCGCAGCGATCGGCCACCAGTCCGGTGCGGACGAGCAGGCCCCGGCCGTGATCGCCGAGGCCGGCGAACCGGGCCACCTCCTCGGCGACCTCGGCCATCTCCTTGCCGCTCTTGAGGTAACCCTCGGCGTTGCGGCGGTCGACGTGGCGCGGGTCGAGTGCGACGAGCCGGCGGGCCGAGTCGAGCACGTCCGCCACCGGGGCGTCCGAACGGTCGGCGTAGCGCACCTCGTTGGTCAGCACGGCCGGCAGCCGCACCTCGGCGGCGAACGCCGCCAACCGGCCGGCCTGCGCCGCGTCCCCCGCGGCCCGGTGCGACGTCACCTCGGCCAGCAGGTCGCCCGGTTCCGGTACGGCGGAGCGCCAGCGTTGCAGCAGGGCGAGGGCCTGGTCGGGACGGCGGGCCGCGACCGCGCGCCCCACCTCCGAGTTCCGGCCGAGCAGCACCAGCAGTGCCCCGCCCCGCTCGGCGGCGAGGGCGACGTGCTCGGCGATGAGCTCGAGGGTCGTGACCGGCTGGCCCCGCTCACCCGCGAGGTGCGTGGCGGTCACCAGACGACACAACGCGCCCCATCCCTCGCGGCCCCCGGCCAGCAGGGTCACCCGTGGCAGGCCGGGGTCGAGGAACGCACCCCCACGGGCCGGTGACCGCCCGGCCGCGCCGACGGCCCCGCCGCGCGGCACCTCCAGCGACGTCGGACGTACCGCGAGATCGGTTCCGAGGACGGGGCGGATGTCCGCGGCCCGGCACGCCTTGGCGAACCGGACCGCGCCGTAGACGCCGTCGCGGTCGGTCAACCCCAGGGCGGACATGCCGTGCCCCGCCGCTCGCTCGACGAGAACGGACGGAGCGCAGCCGCCATGTCGCAGTGAGTAACCAGAAGCGACGTGCAGATGCACGAAGGGGTCGGACACGTCGTCAGCTCGCGTGGAGGACGGGCTGGTGCGCGTAGCCGAGGTACGCCTCGGCCTCGGCGAGGAACCGGGCCGCGTCGCGGATCAGGTCGTCGGCCTCCCGCCGGGACGCCGACGGACGGCCGGCGTCGGCTGCCGCACGCTTGGTCGCCCCTGCAGCGAAGAACTCGGCCCACTCCCGCAACTCGGGTGCGACCGAGGAGAGCACCTGCCAGGCGCTGACCGGGCGTCGACGGGTCTGGGCCGGCCGGGCGCGGGCCGCGAGGACGGCCGCGGCCGCCCGCAGCGCAGCGAGATGGGCCAGGGCATAGCGCTCCCGCGGGACCTGGGCGGCTTCGGCGTCCACCAGGCCGCTGCGGGCGGCGGCGAACAACGCCGGCACCGACAGGGTGGGGCGGGAGTTGGCCGGGAGGGCAGCCGGCTCCGTCGCATGCGAGGTCGCGGTGGCCATCAGTCCACCACCCGCACGAGCTGCCACCGGTTGGCCGACCAGTCGAAGCAGAGGTCGTAGACGCCCGGCGACGCGGCCCGTCCGGCCTGGGCCTCGACCCGCCAGAACTCACGCTCACCGTCGTCGAGCGTCATCGGACCGACGGCGGCGCCCACGTCGGGAGCGGGCTCTCCCCAGGCGCGCTGCGCCCAGGCGGGCGAGGACGGGATGGGGGCGAGCGTCAGCGTCTCGGCCGTGCGACCGGCGGTGGCCGGAGCCTCCGACCCGTCGAACAGGGCGCTGCTCGGCGCCGAGCGCCACCAGGCGCCGGCCTCGACCCAACGGCCCAGCACCTCACGCACCTGGTAGAGCCGGCCGTGCCACAGGAACTGCTCGGGGACGTCGTCCCGGCGACGCACCTCGACGGTGTCGGCATGGCGGCGGCTCATCTCACCCTCCCTCTGACCTGTGCGAACAGGCCGTACGCGTACTGATGACGCCGGGGGAAGGCGGCAGCCGGGTCAGGCGGAGCGCTTCCCCACGCTCCGCCCGACCCGACATGTGAGCGGCACGGAAGCCGTACGCTGGCTGCGCAGGGCCTCATCCGCTCCTCGAACATATGTTCGAACACGGTGAGAGTAAACCCCTCCCGCCGCCGGGTGCAACGACTCCGGCGAGTCCGGTGGGCGACACGCCGGACCACCGGCAGCACCACCGGGCAGCACCACCAGGCAGCACCATCCGGCAACTCCGCGATGCCCGACGCGGCACGGGCCTCGGGTCCGGTGGAGTTCGGGTCGCCAGGACGACCGCGTATCCACCGAACCCCCGGCTCCTCGCGCCGAACCCCAGGGAACCTTCCGACTCGGCGAAGAAAAGTTGCAACTGGGGTTGCAGGTTTCTGCGATCCGGAGCTATAACTTTGGTGTCCCACGAGGTGGAGGGAGGACCACCAATGTTGATGCGCACCGACCCGTTCCGCGAACTCGACCGACTCACCAACTCGGTCTTCGGAACCCCGACCCGGCCGTCGGCCATGCCGATGGACGCCTACCGCTCCGGCGACACGTTCCTGGTGCAGTTCGACCTGCCGGGGATCGACCCCGAGTCGATCGACCTCACCGTGGAGCGCAACGTCCTGACCGTCCACGCCAACCGCACCCGGCCGACAGGCGAGGGCGTCGAGATGCTGGCCGCCGAGCGCCCCCACGGCACCTTCAGCCGGCAGCTGTTCCTCGGCGACACGCTCGACCTCGACGCCATGGAGGCCGACTACACCGACGGTGTGCTCACGCTCCGCCTCCCGGTGGCCGAACGCGCCAAGCCGCGCAAGGTGACGATCAACGCCCAGCGCCGCAGCACGAAGGTGTCGGCGGCCGAGAACCGCGTCGCGGTCGACGCCTGAGGGCCACGGGCGGGCAGCGGGTCCGGCCCGCTGCCCGCCCGCCACGACCGACCCGGAGGAACGCTCGATGGACCTGCCGATCGACGACGAACACGCCCCGCTGTACAGCGTCGGCCAGGTGACGGACATGCTCGGCGTGCAGCCGGCATTCCTCCGGCGCCTGGACTCCGAGGACGTCGTGCGTCCCGGACGATCCCTCGGCGGCCAGCGCCGCTACAGCCGCTCCGAGGTCACGACCGTGGCCCGGGTCGCCGGTATGGCCTCCGACGGGTTCGGCCTCGCCGGCATCCGTCGCATCCTCGAACTCGAGAACACCGTCGCCGCCCTGCAGGACGAGCTCGCGGTGGAACGTCGAAGGACCGCCCCCGGACCGCAGCCGGGCACAATCGACGGATGACGTCCGCAACCACCCGGGGCTCCGGCCGATGACCGAGGTGGCCATCTCGGGCGAGAGCATCCGCCTCGGCCAGTTCCTGAAGCTCGCCAACGCCATCGACTCCGGCGCCGACGCCAAAGCCGTGATCGCCACCGGTGAGGTCACGGTCAACGGGCAGCCGGAGAACCGGCGCGGGCGGCAACTCGTGCGCGGTGACACGGTCGCGGTCGGTGCCATCGAGCTCGTCGTCGGCTGACCGCCGCCAGCTCACCGACCCCAGCTCACCGACCGCAGCTGACCGACCCCTGCTGACCGACCCCTGCTGACCGGCCCCCGCTGACCGACCCCCCGCGGCACGGCCCGCCCGTCGGTCCCCTATAGCCTCCTCCGGTGGAGAAGCGGCCGACGATCGTGCTCGTCGCCGTGCTCGTCATCCTGCTGCTCGCCGTCAGCGGCTGGGGCTTCCGGCTCGTCGACGACCTGACCGCGGAGCAGTGCCTCGAAGGCCCGCACGACGGCCGGACGGTCGCCCTCGGCGACTCGATCACCCTCGGCAAGGGTGATCCCGGCTGGCATTTCCAGGGCAACACCTCCTGGTTCAGCTACGCGACCTGCAACGGCGGCTACGGATGGAACGCCGGGATCAACGGCAACACCACCGCGCAGATGCTCGCGCGGTTCGACACCGACGTGAAGGCCCACCACCCACGGCAGGTGGTCGTGCTCGGCGGGACGAACGACGTCTTCCAGAGTGTCCCGGCCGACATCACGACGCTGCGCCTGGCCGACCTCATCACGCGCGCGAAGGCCGTCGCCCCGCGCGTGTGGATCGGGACGATCCCGCCGTTCAACGATCCGGTGCTCCGTCCGAAGGGGGAAGCCCTGAACCTCCGGATCCGTCAACTCGCCGCCGCGGAACATGTCGGTCTGCTCGACTTCTACGGAGCCGTCGTCGACAACGGCGCCTACCGGCCGGGGTGGACGAAGGACGGTATCCACCCGACCCCGACCGCCGCACGCGCGATGGGCGAGGTCTACGAACGGACCGTCGGCAAGACCTGACAGCGCTGCCCGCTGCCCCGCAGGTGCGGAGCTCAGGCTGCGGCGCGCTGCAGAGCGGTGTAGGTGGCGGTCTCGAACGCGAGGTAGCCGCCGACCGACGTGGCGTCGGCGAACGGGAAGATCTGCGTCCCCCAGAAGCCGGCGACGCCGTTGCGGCGGTCGATCCAGTAGTAGAGGTTCGCGAGCCCGGCCCAGGCGAGCGAGCCGGCCGGGCGGCCCGTCGGCGCGTCCTCGTCGTTGATCATGAAGGTCAGGGCCCAGGACTTCGACATGCCGGGGAAGAACTCGGCGTCGTTCGACAGCGCCGGGATGACGCCGGGCAGCCCCTTCACCTTCAGGTCGCCGAGGTGGTTCTGCTCGGCCATCCGCACGGTGTCGGCAGCGAGTACCCGGCCACCCGGCGAGTCGCCGTCGTTCAGCCACATCCGCAGGAACTTGGCGTAGTCCAGAGCGGTCGAATAGAGGCCGTGGCCGCCCATGTGGACCTCCGGGTCGGGCGGCAGCTCCCAGCCCTCCATCACGGCGAGCGAGCCGTCGGCCTGCCGGGCATGCATGCCGGCACGCCGCTTCCGCAGCTCGGGCGTCAGGGAGAAGGCGGTGTCGCTCATGCCCAGCGGGTCGAGGACCCGCTCGGTCATCACCTCGCCGAGCCGTTGCCCGGTGATGCCCTCGATGACCTGACCGGCCCAGTCGATGTTGCTGCCGTACTCCCACTGCTCACCCGGGTCGAACAGCAGCGGCGTCCGCAGCGCGCGCGGGGACGCGGCGATGATGCTCGGCTGGCCGTGTTCGGTGGCGAGCCGGTTGTAGTTCTCGTTGAAGAAGTCGTAGCCGAACCCGGCGGTGTGCAGCAGCAGCATCCGCGTCGTGATGTCCCGCTTCGGTGGCCGCAGCACCGGTGCCCCCGCCGGGTCGAAGCCGTCGAGCACCTCGATCTCGCCGAGCGCCGGGGCGTAGTTCTTCGCCGGCGCGTCCAGGTCGAGCCGCCCGTCCTCGACGAGCTGCAGCGCGACCGTGCCGGCGATCGCCTTCGTCGTGGAGAAGATGGCGCAGACGGTGTCCGCGGTCATCGGCTGACCTCCGCCCAGCGTCCGCTCCCCCGCCACGCCCTCGACGAGGTTGCCGTCCCGGTCGGTCACCACGGCCACGACTCCCGGCACGCGCGGGGTGCCGTCGACGGCCCGGTCGAGCACGTTCTGGACCGCATCACTGATCTCGCTCATGGCAGCTCCTCCTGGACCGACGCCGTACCCGGAGCTTGTCCGACTGTGACGCCCGACACAAGGGCGGACGCGGTCTGCCTCTGCGGCAGCCGGGTCAGCGGCTCGGCGAAGCGTTCCTCGGTCAGCTCCTCGTCGACCATGCGCCCACCGAGGTAGGCGTCGTAGGCGGCCATGTCGAAGTGGCCGTGGCCGCACAGCGCGGTGAGGATGACCTGCTCCTCCCCCGACTCCTTGCACCGCTAGCGCCTCCTCGATGCGAGGCGGCGAGCGCGTGCGTCGGCTCCGGCGCCGGGACGATGCCCTCGGTCCGGGCGAACTGCACGCCCGCCGCGAAGCACTCGCTCTGCGGCATCGCGATCGCCTCGATCAGCCCGAGCTCGTACACGTGGCTGATCAGCGGGCTCATGCCGTGGTAGCGCAGCCCGCCCGCGTGGATCGGGTCGGGGATGAAGTCGTGGCCGAGCGTGTGCATCTTCATCAGCGGCGTGAAGCCCGGCGGTGTCGCCGAAGTCGTAGGCGTAGACGCCGCGGGTCAGCGACGGGCACGACGCCGGCTCGACCGCCCGGATCGTCGGGCTCATCCGGCCGGCGAGCTTCTCGCGCAGGAACGGGAAGGCCAGGCCGGCGAAGTTGGAGCCGCCGCCGGTGCAGCCGACGATGAGGTCGGGCTGCTCACCCGCCATCCCCATCTGCAGGAGCGCCTCCTCGCCGATCACCGTCTGGTGCAGCAGCACGTGGTTGAGCACGCTGCCGAGCGCGTAGTTGGTGTCGGCGTCCTGCGCCGCGACCTCGACCGCCTCGCTGATCGCGATGCCGAGACGTGCCGGGTCGAGTCGGGATGCTCGGCGAGGATCTTCGCGCCCGGCCTCGGTGAGCTCCGACGGGCTGCGGGTGCACGGTGCCGCCGAAGGTCTCCATGATCGATGCGCCGGTAGGGCTTCTGGTCGTAGGAGGCCCGGACCTGCCACACCTCGCAGTCGAGCCCGAACAGCGCGCAGGCGAACGCGAGCGCCGTCCCCCACTGCCCGGCGCCGGTCTCGGTCGTCAACCGCCGGACGCCGCTCTTCGCGTTGTAGAACGCCTGCGGGACGGCGGTGTTCGGCTTGTGCGACCCGGCCGGCGAGACGCCCTCGTACTTGTAGTAGATGTGCGCCGGCGTGCCGAGCGCCCGCTCCAGCCGGTGCGCCCGGTACAGCGGCGAGGGCCGCCACAGCCGGTAGACGTCGCAGCACCTCGTCCGGGGATGTCGATGTAGCTGCTCGGTGGTGACCTCCTGCAGGATCAGGTCCATCGGGAACAGCGGCGCGAGGTCGTCCGGGCCCGACCGGCTGGCAGCGTGCCCGGGTGCAGCGGCGGCGGGCGGCGGCGACGGGCAGGTCGGGGACGATGTTGTACCAGTGGGTCGGCATCTGGGACTCGTCCAGCAGGAACTTGTGCTGTGGCACGTCGGTCTCCTCGCTCGCCCGTTCGGGCCGTCGGCACGACGTCCGCCGGCCTCGCCGAGAGCCTCGCATCCCCGGCGGACCGTCACGCAGGAGGGTCGGTCCGTCGAACGGCCGCGGCAATCAGGCGTAGGCGGGCGCGACCGGCTGCCAGGGCGCGAGCTGCTCGAGCTGCGCGGCAACGGCGAGCAACCGCGCCTCGTTGCCGGGTGGCGCGACGAGCTGAACCGACAACGGCACGCCCTTGGAGTGCACGCCCGCCGGCACCGTCATGGCGGGCCAGCCCGCGAAGTTCCACGGAGCACCGAACGGCGCGTAGCCGCTGCTGGCCCGGAGGTTCCGGAGCCAGCTCCGCTGCCCCCAGCGCACGGCCTCGAGCGGGATCTGGGCCAGGCCGGGGGTGAGCAGGACGTCGACGTCGTCGAAGAAGCGGCGGGCGACGCTGCGCCAGGCCTCGCGGGCCGACTCGTTCGGCCGGCCGGTCCGCATCACGGCGCGACCCATCGCCGCGTGGCGGGCGACCCGCTTCTCGAGCTTGGACCGGTCGGCCATCAGCCGTGCGTCCATCTCGGTACCGGCGAACCAGACGGCCAACGAGGCCAGACCCGCCGACAGCGGCTGGACCAGCTCCTTGTCCGTCACCTGGTGGCCGGCGGATCGCAGCAGCTCCCCGGTGCGCCGTGCGGCGCCGACGAATTCGGCGTCGACCGGGGTGGCCGGGCGAGGGCGCCTTCATCGACACCGCGATCCGCAGCGTACCCGGCTCGCGCGTGGCCGAGTCGGCGAGCGCGGCGTCGCCCGCCATGACCGAGAGCAGCAGGGCGGCGTCGGCGACGGTGGTGGTCAGCGGCCCGTTCTCGGCGAAGCCGAACCAGGAGCCGTTGCCGAGCTCGCTCGGCACGACCCCGGAGCCGGGCTTGATGCCGACCAGCCCGCAGCACGCGGCCGGGATACGGATGGAGCCCATGCCGTCGTTGCCGTGCGCGGCGGCGACCATCCCGGAGGCGACGGCCGCCGCGCTGCCGCCGGACGAGCCGCCGGGGGTGCGGTCGTGGTCCCACGGGTTGTGGGTGATGCCGAACGAGGAGTCGGTGGCGCCGTAGACGCAGAGCTCCGGCACCCGCGTCAGCCCGACGACGACCGCTCCGGCGTCGCGGAGCCGGGTGACCACCGGGTGGTCGGTCGTCTGCGGGGTGGGGTCGGACGCCTCGGTGCCGTCGCGCATCGGCTCACCGGCGACCGGGACGTTGTCCTTGATGGCGAGCGGCACGCCGGCGAGCGGCAGGTCGGCCTTGTCGGTCCGGGCGTCGACGGCGTCGGCCTCGGCGAGCGCCTTGTCGTGGCGGACGACCTGGAAGGCGCCGATTCGCGGGTCCCGTTGGGCGATGCGGTCGAGCGCCTGCTCGGTGAGGGCGCGAGCCGTCGCGGCTCCGCTGCGAACCTGTCGGGCGAGCTCGTGTGCCGGAGTGATCACGCGCGGAGGCTACGCCTCCCTCGGGTGCGACACCTGGAGCCCGCTCCGACGGGGAGCGCTCTCCGCGGGCGGGCCGGCGCCGACGAGCTTCAGCGACCAGCGGCGGTTGCAGTCGTGGCACCACCAGCTGCCGTGCGAGCCGACCGGCTCGAGGTCCTCCTCGCCGCAGTACGGGCAGAAGAACGGCACGGAGCGGCCGCCGGTCTCGCTCACGACGGGCCCGGCAGGGCCGGCACAACCGGCAGCTCGGGCAGGCCAGGCCGGGCGGTGGCCGCGAAGCGTTCGCGCGGGCCCAGCGCGGTGCCGCGCGGGAGGAAGGCCCCGGGCTCGACGACCGCCGCGGGTCCGAGCGCGTTACCGGCTTCGAGGACGGCGCCGGCACCGATGCGCACCCCGGGGGCGAGGGCGATGCCCGCGCCGAGGACGGCGCCGCGGCCGATGACGACGCCCGGAGCGATCGCCGTGCCCGGCCCGATGAACGCGCCCGGGCCGATGAGGACACCGGGCGAGACCACGACGAACGGCGCGACCACGCAGCCCGGGCCCAGGACCGCCCCGGGCGCCAGCGCGACGAGGGGTCCGACGACGGCACCGGGGCAGACGACGGCACCCGGGGCGATCGCCGACAGCGGAGCCAGCACCGCGCCGGAGGTGACGACGGCACCGGGGCCGACCGCCGCCCACGGCGCGACGAGCGCACCGGGCCAGATCTGTGCGGCGGCGTCCACGGCGTCACCGGACGCCGCGGACCGCAGCGCCGGCGTCAGCCACGCAGGTGTGTACCGGGCGAGCACCCCGCGTCCTGCCGCCCGGAGCACGGCGGAGCGCACCCGTCGGCGCAGCCCATGTCCCCGCCCCGTCATCGGCTCCGGCTCAGACCAGTGCGGCTTCGTCGGCCCGCCGGACCCAGGCGGCGAAGGTCTCGCCGTCGGTGCGGTCGTCCTGGAAGCGACGCAGCATCCGCTCGACGTAGTCGGGCAGCTCGGCCGCCGGTCACCTTGAGCCCGCGGACCTTGCGGCCGAGCGCCGGCCTCCTCGGCCCATCGAGCCGCCGAGGTGCACCTGGAAGCCCTCCTCGCCGCCGATCAGCATCGAGCCCTTGAGGCCGATGTCGGCGACCTGGAAGCGGGCGCAGGCGTTGGGGCAGCCGTTGACGTTGATGCCGACCGGCTCGTCGAAGTCGGGCAGCCGCCGCTCGAGCTCGTCGATCAGGTCGCCGGCCGCGTGCCTTGGTCTCGACGATGGCGAGCTTGCAGAACTCGAGGCCGGTGCAGGCCATCGTGCCGCGACGGAAGGCGCGACGGCCTGCACGAGCAGGTCGAGCGCCTCGAGCTCGGCGACCAGCGGCTCGACGTCGTCCGGTCGGAGACGCCGAGGATGACGAGCTTCTGCTCGACGGTGGTGCGCGACCGGCCCTCGCCGTACCGGTCGGCGAGGTCGGCCACCGCGGCGAGCAGCGTGCCGGAGACCCGACCGGCCGCGGGCGCGACGCCGACGGCGAACTTGCCGTCCTTCTGCGCGGTGACGCCGACGTGGTCGCGGCGCTCGGCACCGGCGGCGGCGGCGGCGGGCCGTCGGGCAGCGCGCGGCCGAGGTACTCCTTCTCGAGCACCTCGCGGAACTTCTCCGGGCCCCAGTCGGCCATCAGGAACTTGATCCGGGCGCGGGTGCGCGAGCGGCGGTAGCCGTAGTCGCGGAAGATCGAGATGACGCCGGCCCAGACCTCCTGGACCTCGCTCCGGGCGGACGAAGACGCCGAGCCGCTCGGCGAACATCGGGTTGGTCGACAGGCCGCCGCCGACCCAGAGGTCGAAGCCGGGCGTCGCCGTCCGGGCCGGTGCACGCCGACGAAGGCGACGTCGTTGATCTCGTGCACGGTGCAGTGGTCGGCGCAGCCGGAGATCGCGGTCTTGAACTTGCGGGGCAGGTTGGAGAACGCCGGTGTCGCCCTGGCGAACGCGCTCGACCGTCGCGTCGATCACCGGTGTGCGCGTCGAGGATCTCGTCGGCGTCGATCGCCGGCGAGCGGGCAGCCGAGCATGTTGCGCGGGGTGTCGCCGCAGGCCTCGGTGGTCGACAGGCCGACCGCCTCGAGCCGGCGCCAGATCTCGGGCACGTCCTCGATCGCGGATCCAGTGGAGCTGGACGTTCTGCCGGTCGGTGATGTCGGCGACGTCGCGGCCGAACTCGGTCGCGATGCCGGCGACGACCCGCAGCTGCTCGGTGGTCAGCCGGCCGCCGTCGATGCGGACCCGCAGCATGAAGTACGGGTCCTCGAGCTCCTCGGGCTCGAGCAGCGCCGGTGCGGCCGCCGTCGATGCCCGGGCGCGCTGGGTGTAGAGGCCCCACCAGCGCATCCGGCCGCGCAGGTCGGCGCGGTCGATCGAGTCGAAGCCCCGGTCTGGAGTAGATGTGTCTCGATCCGGGCCCGGACGTTGAGCGCCGTCGTCGTCCTTCTTGATCTGCTCGTTGGCGGTTGAGCGGCTCGCGGTGGCCGAGGGCCCACTGGCCCTGCCCGGTCACGGGCGGCATCGCAGACGTTCCTTCCGAGACGGTCTTCCGAGATGGGCGGTCGCGCGTGCCCGGTCGGTCGCGGCGCGGGACGGCATGCAGGTCGTCAGCGTTCGCGAGCGGACGGCGCTCGCACCTCATGAGGTCGACGTGCAGGCGCGCGACGAGGAGGCTGCCGGGAACGGTCTGCACCGTCGATGTGCAGCATACCGGCGGCGCCGTCCGACGCAGTGCCCCGAGTCGGAATACGGGATCGGGACCTCTCGTTGAGCCCGGACAGATGCCGATACCCCGGCGATGGGCGACGTCCACGGTGCTCGTCCCAGGTGCGTCCGGGTCGCGACAGGGAAGTCGACTTCAGCGTGGCTGTTAACCTCGGGTGCATGTCCGTGCGACCTCGTGGCTCGGCTCCACGTCGACTCTGCAGCGCGTCACCAGCGCGGTCTGTTCGTGCGCACGGTCGGAGTAGCGCCTCCCCTGCCACGAGGCGCTGCCTGCGCGCCGACCTCGACCGATCCTGCGAAGGGCCGACAGTTCCGTGGGCACTCACCGCCGATGTCCGGCCGCGGCTGTAAAGCCGTGCCCGCGGATTCCACCGACCTGACCGAGCTCGTCGACTCGGCGAGCTGGCCGAGCCCGGGCCGGCTACGAGCTCGAAGGGCGCCCCCCATCGAGATGCTCGAGCTGGGCCATCGACAGCTTCTCGCCGGCCTTCGCGATCACCGCCTCGATGCAGGACACGGTCACTGGTGCACATGGCCTCGCAGGTGCGTCCCGGCGTCCCGGTGATCTTCCTCGACACCGGCTACCACTTCGCCGAGACCATCGGCACGCGCGACGCCGCCAGTCCGTCTACGGCCTCAACCTCCTGCGCATCACGCCGAAGCAGACCGTCGCCGAGCAGGACGAGGCGTACGGCCCGCGGCTCTACGAGCGCGACCCCGACCTGTGCTGCGCGCTGCGCAAGGTCCAGCCGCTGCAGGAGGCCATGCGCCGCCTACGTCGCCTGGGCCACCGGGCTGCGCCGCGACGAGGCGGAGAGCCGCCAGAGCGCCCGGCGGTCGAGTGGGACGAGAAGGGGAATGGTCAAGGTCAACCCGATCGTGGCCTGGTCCGACGAGCAGATCGACAACTACATCGCCGAGCACGGCGTCCTGGTCAACCCGCTGCTGTCCGAGGGCTACGGCAGCGTCGGCTGCGCGCCGTGCACGCGCAGGGCGCTCGGCCGCTCCGGGCGCTGGGCCGAACCAGAACAAGACCGAGTGCGGGCTGCACGTCTGACACCGTGCGGATCGACGTCTGATGCGGGGCGGGATTGTCACGTCTGACTGGCACGCGGGTCGCAGAGCTGAAGTCGGCACCCGGCCGGTCGGCCGCTGCTGGCCGTCGGGCACGGCAGCCGGGTCCCGGTCGGCCGCGATGCTCCGGGTCCTCATGGCCAACGTCGCCGCGCGGCTCCCCGACGTCGAGGTCCGGCTCGGTTTCATCGAACTGGCCCGACCCGCTGCTCACCGACGTCCTGCCGGAACTCGACGATCCCGTCGTCGTCCCGCTCCTGCTTCACCGCGGGACCCACGTCGCCGGGACCTCCCCGCCGAGGCCGCCCGGCCGCTCGGACCCGGATCCGGTGCTGACCGAGGTGCTGCTCGACCGGATCGCCGAGGCCGGGATCGTCCCCGGCACCCCGCTGGTGCTGGCGGGCACCGGCTCCGCCACCCCCGAGGGGCAGTCGGACGTCCGGCCCAGGCTGCGATGCTCCCGAGCGCTGGTCGGCCGCCGTCGCCGGCGCGTTCGTCACGGCGGCGGGGCCGACCGTCGCGGAAGCGATCGTGAGCCGACCGCCGCCTCCGGGTCGACCCGCCGTCGTCAGCTACTTCCTCGCGCCCGGGCTCCTGCCCGACGCCGCCGGAGCGGTCACCCGGCCCCTCGGCGACCATCCCGCGGTGGCCGACCTCGTGCTCGCCCGGTACCGCCAGGTCGCCGCCGGCCGCTGATCGGCTGCGCCGCACCGCGGACCCGGCGCCTGCGCCGTGCGGCGGAACCGGCGGCTACTCCGAACGGAGCCACCCGGTTGGTACTGAAGGACCAGCCACCGGGTGCCGACAATGGGGACATGCCAGCTCTGGAGACCGTGATCAGGCCGGCCGCCGTGCTGCCCGACCGGGCCGCCCAGGAGATCCTCGCCGCCCTGGCCAACTCCGACGTCCGCCGCGGCGGGGTCTGGAACACCACGACCACCCTGTGGCAGCGCTACGACCGCCCCTGGGACGGTGCGCTGGGCAGCAAGGGCAGCGCGCTGCTGATCGGCTCGCTCGCCGTGGTCTACGGGACTCCCACCCGCGCCAGCATCACCGTCTACCGGGCCAGCATCTCCGCCGAAGCCGCCGCAGCCGGCTGGGACACCGACCAGCTGTGCAACGAGGCCTTCGGATACGCGGGGCTGACCCTGGCGAACTGCCCGCGGGCCGCCCTGCACACCCCGCCGATGCGGGACCCGTTCCGCTCGCCCTACCCGTCAGGGCTCCTGACCCCTCGCGCCGACCGGGCAGACTGGGAGGGTGACCCCAGCGCCCGCCCCCCGCGCCCGCGCCCGCGCTCGTCACGCTGGACGTGTGGGGCGTACCGGCTCGTGCCGTCCCCGCCGCGTTGGCCAGGATGGCGCTCGACCGGCCGGCCCTGCGTCGTACCCGCGGTCTCGGATTCGCCAAGCTGATGGGCACCGGGAGCGGCCGGACCTTCACGCTCCGCGACTCGGACCTGAGGCACTGGGCGCTGCTGACCACCTGGGCAGACCCCGGGGCCCGGAGCGCTTCGACACCTCGCTCCTCGTGGCGGGGTGGCATCGGCGCTCCGAAGAGCACTGGCGGGCCGACCTCGCGCCGATCGTCGCCCGCGGGCCGTGGTCCGGCCGCGAGCCCTTCGGCGACCCGTCCGCCTCGGAGCGACGGCCCGGTCGCGGCGATCACCCGGGCCCGACTCGTCCCGCGGCGGGCCCTGGCCTTCTGGCGCGCCGTGCCGCCGGTCTCGACCGACCTCCGGCAGGTTCCCGGCCTGCGCTTCGCCCTCGGGATCGGGGAGGCACCGCTGGGCCTGCAGGGGACGTTCAGCGTCTGGGACGACGCGTCCGCGCTCCAGGCCTTCGCCTACGGCCGCGCCGCGCACGCAAGGTCATCGAGCGACACGGCCCGCCTCGGCTGGTACTCCGAGGAGCTGTTCGCGCGCTTCCGCGTCGTCGGGACCAGCGGCAGCTACGCCGGTCGGGACCCGCTGGGGTCGCATCTCCCGCGCTGAGTCGATCCCAGGCTCCGCGCGAGCTCGCGCGTCCAGCTTCGAGCTGGCAGTCTGGGCGTATGCGTGCGGACGGCTCGGTCGAGATCGAGAGCTGGACGCCCCGACCGGATGGCCGCACGGCTCCCGGACGTGATGACGGTGTACCGGCGCGCCTTCCTCGACCTGCACGAGCGGGACCCGGCGCGGGCCGAGGCGAGCGCACGGCGCACGCGCGCACCCACGTCCACCGGCCCGGTCTCCGGGTCGTCGCCGCCCTGGCCCCCGACCCCGATCTGCCCCGGGACCGGGCGCCGCTGGTCGGCGTCGCCTACGGCCAGCCCGGTGCGCGCGGCCAGTGGTGGCACGACACGGTCGTGCGCCGCGCTGCCGCCCGCGACCGCGCACAGCAGTGGCTCGGCCGACGTCTTCGAGATCGTCGAGCTGCACGTGCTGCCCGAGTACCAGGGCCGGGGCTCGGGCGCCAGCTGCTGCGCGAGCTGCTCGCCGGCTGCGGGCGCCGCACCGCGGCGCTGTCCGCCCTCGAGCTGCCGGACTCCCCGGCCCGGCACCTCTACGCCGGCGAGGGCTTCGTCCCGCTGCTCAGCGACTTCCGCTTCGCCGGCGGCGACACCGCCTACGCCGTCCTCGTCGAAGTCGCTGGCGTGAGCGGGACCTCCGCGACGAGCCGCACCTCCACGACGGGTTCGGGGCGCGACACCGTGGTCGTCGTCGGCGTCCGGCCACAACGCCCTGGTCGCCGCCTGCTACCTCGCCCGCGACGGGCCTCGACGTCGAGGTGGTCGAGCGCGACACCGTGGTCGGCGGCGCGGTGCTCGACCGTCGAGCGCTTCCCCGGCTACCTGGTCGACCGCGGCTCGAGCGCGCACATCATGGTCCGCACACCGGCATCGTCGAGGAGCTCGAGCTCGACGAGTTCGGCCTGCGCTACCTCGACTGCGACCCGTGGGGCTTCGCACCCGTTCCCGGGCGCGCCGGGCGGCGGCATCACCTTCTGCGCCGACCTGGACCGCACCTGCGCCTCCATCGAGGCGGTCTGCGGCGACCGGGACGCCGACGCCTACCGCGCCTTCGTCGCCGACTGGTCGGCCCGCAACGAGCGCATCTTCGCCGCCTTCACCGCCGCCGCCGACCGGCGCCGCCTCGGCCGGGCGCTGTGGGGCACCGGCAAGGGCACCGGTCTGCGCCGGCGCTCGAGCTGGCCCGGCAGTTCCTCACGCCGGCCGACGCGCTGCTCGACGCGCTGTTCGACAGCGAGCGGCTCAAGACCGCGCTGGCCTGGCTGGGCGCGCAGTCCGGACCGCCGACCACGAGGTCGCCACCGCCGACCTCGTCGGCTGGAACACGCTCATGCACCGCGCCCGCCCGGCCGGCCGGTCGGCGGCTCGCGGCGCGCTGACCGCCGCGCTGCGCGGCCCGGCTGCGGCCGACGGCGGGCCGGGTGCGGCTCGGCGACGGTGCCGCCGGCATCGAGGTCGCGGACGGCGCGGTGCGGGCCGTGCGGACCGATTCCGGCGACCGAGCTCGTCGCCGACCGCCGTGGTCGCCGGGTGCCACGTGCTCACCACCTCGGGCTGCTGGGCGACGCCGTCGCCGCCTGCCGAGCAGGAGCGCGTCCGACGGACCGTCGGGTCGGGCAACGGCATCGGCATGGTCGTCCGCCTGGGCACCACGCGACCTGCCGCGCTACCCCGACGCGCCCCGAGGACGTGAACGCCGGGCTGGTGCTCGCGGTCGCCGTCCGCAACCGGCGCTGCGGCGGGCCTACGGCGACTTCAGCGCCGGCGATCGCCGCCCGAGCAGCCCGCCGCGCTCGGGCATGGCGTTCTGCGCCCTCGACCCGACGCATCGCGCCGCCCGGGCAAGCACAACGTGACCGTCTGGGGGCAGTGGCACCCGTACGAGCTGGCCGACGGGCCGAGCTGGGACGACATCCGCGAGCGGGAGGGCGAGAAGCTGGTCGCAGGCCGTCGACCGGGTCGCGCCCGGCTTCGCGGACACGGTCGAGCACGATGTACGTGCAGACGCCGCTCGACCTCGAGCGCGAGCTGGGGCTGCTGCGCGGCAACGTCATGCACGTGGAGATGGGGCTGGACGCGATGTTCGCGTGGCGGCCGCTGCCCGAGCTGGCCGGCTACCGCGGCCCGGTCGACGGGCTGTACCTCTGCGGCGCCTCGACCCACCCCGGCGGCGGTGTCTTCGGCGCCAGCGGCCGGTCGGCGGCGGCGCGGGTGGCGCCGCGTGGACCGAGCGCCCGCTGGCGAGCTGCTCGAACGGACGTCGTCCCGCGCCGCCCGGGTGGCCGGTCGGTCCGGATCCCGAAGGGATGCCGGTGCAGCCCGAGACCAATGAGCGGGTGGCGCACTACGCGCTGCAGGCCCGCCTCGCCACCGGCGGCATGGGTGTGGTCTACCGCGCCTTCGACGAGCGGACCAAGCGTCTCGTCGCACTCAAGGTGCTCTCCTCGCAGTTCGGCACCGACCCCGACTACCGGGCCCGCTTCGCCCAGGAGGCGGAACTCGCGGCCCGGTCGAGCACCCGAACATCGTCCCGATCTACGACGTCGGCGGCTACCCGAACCTCTACATCGCCATGCGGCTCGTCCCCGGTACCGACCTGGCCACGGTCCTCCGCGAGGGCCCGATGCACCCGGAGCGGGCCCTCGACATCGCCGAGTCGGTGGCCGGCGCGCTGGACGAAGCACACCGGAACTCGCTGGTGCACCGGGACGTCAAGCCGGGCAACGTGCTGCTGGCCCCCACGCGGGACCGACACCGCAGCGAGCACGTCTACCTGACCGACTTCGGCATCGCCCGCTCCCTCGGTCAGGAGCTCCTCTTGACCCGGCCCGTGGTCGTGCTGGGCAGCCCGGCCTACATGGCTCCGGAGCGGCTCGCCGGGGAACCGGGCGGTCCTGGCTGCGACGTCTACGGCCTCGCCTGCGTGCTCTACGAGTGCTTCACCGGGCAGCGGCCGTGGCCGCAGCAGGCGCCGCCCGAGGAGATCAACCGTCGGCAGATGGTCGACCCGCCGCGCCTGCGCGCCCGGCGCCCCGACCTCCCCCGCGGACTGGACGAGGCACTGCGACGGGCGATGGACCGCGATCCCCGGCAGCGGCCCGCCACGGCCGGAGACCTCGCCGCGGCCTGCCGGAGTGCCTTCCGCTCCGGCAGCTTCCGACCCCGTCCGGCGGACCCTTCGGTCCCTCCTCCGGCGGGCCGCGGGGGGCGCCCGCCCTACCAGCGTCCGGGCGGTCTCGCCCGGGCGAGCCCGCACCAGGGCGGCCCGCACCTCGGCGGCCCGCGCCTCGGCGCCCGCACCTCGGCGGCCCGCACCAGGGCGGCCCGCACGTCGGCAGCACCCGCCTCGGCGGTCAGCATCCGGTGGGCGGCTGGCCCCCGCCCGAGCCCGGCTCGACGCCCGGAGCCGGCTCGCGGCCGGAAGCGCCCGCGGCACCCGCTGCACGCCACGTCGCGGCGACCACCGCCGTCGCCGTCGCCTCCTGCTCACCCTGGTCGTGGCCTGCTCGTCCTCGCCGGTGCTGGCCGGCATCTCGCGGTCGACCGGCGGACTCCGGACGGGGTCCGCCGCGGCCCGCGCGCTCGCAGGCCCGACTCCCGGCGGACGTGTTCGGCACCTGCAGCCCGGAGGACACGCCGGCAGCAACGATGGCCGCGGTGTCCTGCGCGGCACCGACCCGCGGGTGGCCCGGCTCGAGGTCGTCCAGGTGCCGGGCCCCGCTGCTCTCGGCCCGGTTCGCCGAACCTGACCGCCGACCGCCGGCTCGTGACCCGGCGATGCGCCGACGAAACGGGGAACTCGGCGGCTTCTGGACCCGCGGCGGGGCCCGGCAGGGCGCGTTCGCCTGTTTCCCGGCGCCGACCAGCAGCGTCGTCTGCTGTGGCAGTACGACACGGCCGTCGTCGAGGTACCGCCGTCGGCGAGGACGCGAGGCCGCCGGTGCCGCGTCGCTCTACGCCTGGTGGTCGACCGTGGCCCGCGACCAGCCGCTCGCCGGCTGAGGCGGCTGTCCGAGATGACGGTGCTCGGAGCGGCCCACCGCTCGCGGTCGCAGGTACCCGCTCGCCCTCGCCGCCGCGACCGTGCTGGCGCAGATCGGGTACCCGCTGACCGGCGGCGGGCTGCGCGACGCGCTGACGGTGCTGACGGTGCTGCTGTTCGCCGCGGCGTCGCTGACCGCCGCCCGGCTCCGGAACGGGACGGCGTACGCCGCGGTGCTGCTCGCCGTGACGGCCGTCGGCGGGTTCGTCGCCGAGGCGGTCGGCGTCGCGACCGGACTGCCCTTCGGCCGCTACGCCTACGCCGGTTCCCTCGGGTCCGCGGCTGCTCGGCGTCCCGCTCGTCATCCCGCTGGCCTGGACGATGATGGCCTGTCCGGCGCTGCGTCGTCGGCCGGGTCTGCGCCCGCGGGCGGGCCGGCCGCGTCGGCCTCGGCGCCGTCGCGCTGGCCAGCTGGGACGTGTTCCTCGACCCGCAGATGACCGACGCCGGGCACTGGCGGTTCGCGGCGCACGACGGGCCGACGCTGACCGGGATCCCGCTGGTCAACTTCGCCGGCTGGCTGCTGGTCGCGGTGCTGCTGATGACGGCTGCTGGAGCTGCTGCTGCCCGAGCACGGCGGCGACCGTCCTGGGCGACGGACCCGGTGCCGCTCGGGCTGTACCTGTGGACCTACGCCTCGTCGCTGCTGGCCAACCTCGCCTTCTTCGGCCGGCCCGGGCGTCGCGCTGACCGGGCGGCATGGTGATGGGCGTGCCGGTGCGCGCTGCTCGTCGCTCGCGGCTGCGCGGCACCTCGGCCGCGCGTCGATGAGCCGGACCGCGCTTGCCGACGCTCCTGCTGCGGGCGGCGGCTCTCGGCGTCGCCGCGCACACCGTCGTCAACGCCCGGCTGCTGCCGCCGCCCCCGGCGGCGGCCGCTGTGCCCGAGCAGGTCAGCGTGCTGCTGCCGGTGCGCGACGAGGCGCGAGCGCATCGGCCCGGCGCTGCGCGGCCCTGCTGGCCTCCGACGCACGTGCCCGCGCTGGAGATCGTCGTGCTCGACGACGACTCGACCGACGGGACCGCCGACCTCGTGCGCGGGTCTGGCCGGCGACGACCGGCGGCTGCGGGTGGTCTGCAGCGACACCGAGCCGCCGCCGGGCTGGCTGGGCAAGCCGTTCGCCTGCGCGCAGCTCGCCGAGCTCGCCGACCCGGGCAGCACGGTGCTGGTCTTCCTCGACGCCGACGTCGTGCTCGCCCCCGACGGCCTGAGCCGCACCGTCCGGCTGCTCCGCGAGGCCGAGCTCGGCTTCGTCTCGCCCGTACCCGCGCCAGGTGGCCGGGACCGTGGCCGAGCGGCTGGTCCAGCCCCTGCTGCAGTGGTCCTGGCTCGCGCTCCTGCCGCTGCGGCTGGCCGAGCACTCCCCGCGGCCGTCGCTGGCCGTCGCGAACGGCCAGCTGCTCGCCGTCGACACCGCGCTCTACCGGCGCAGCGGCGGCCACGCCGCGGTCGGCGGCGCGGTGCTCGAGGACGTCGCGCTCGCTCGCGTGCTGCGCGCGGGCGGGCGGCCACGGCGGGATGGCCGACGGCACCGACGTCGCCGACTGCCGCATGTACGGCGGCGGCCGCGAGCTCCGCGACGGCTACGCGCAAGTCGCTGTGGGCGGCGCGGCGGCTCGCCGGCCGCGCAGCGCGGCGCAGGTGCGGCCTGCTGCTCGCGCGTCTACGCCTGGCCGGACCCGGTCTGCTGCGCCGCGGGGTCGCCGGGCCGGGCTCGTCGCCGCCCGGCGGACGGGCGGCCGGGCGCTGGCCGGACGCGCTGGCCCACCCGGCTCTCGGTCGCTGGCCTGACGCCGGCGCTCACCGGCTGTCGTGGCTCCGGCACCGCCGCGCGGTACCGCGACGTGGAAGGGCCGCGTCCGCACCGGACCGGCGCTGAGCCCGGGCGGTGGCGGAGGACGTGCGCCGTACCGTGACGTCATGGCCCGCGTCGTCGTCATCGGCGCCGGCATCGGCGGGCCTCGCCGCCGCGGCCCGGCTCGCCGCGCAGGGCCACGCGGTCACCGTCGTCGAGCGTCGGCGGACCGTCGGCGGCAAGCTCGGCTGGCTGGACTCGACAGCCCCGCAGGGCGGCTTCCGCTTCGACACCGGGCCGTCGCTGCTGACGATGCCGCAGGTCTTCCGCGACCTGTTCGCCGCCACCGGCGACCCGCTCGAGCGCACGCTCGCCCTGCGCCGGCTCGACCCGATGGCGCCCTACCGCTTCGCCGACGGCACCGATCGCCGACGCGAACGCCCTGACCGACGACGACGGCTGGCGACGGCTGATGGCAGCGGGCCGGGCGGATGTGGCACGCCACCGCGCCGACCGTTCCTGGAAGCGCGCAGGCCCACCCTCGCTGACCGGCCTCGCGCTGGCGCTCGCCGCGGGACCTGCCGCTCATCGCACCGCACCGCAGCCTGCGCAGCTCGGCCGGCAGTACCTGGGCGACCCGCGCCTGCGGATGTTCCTCGACCGCTACGCCACCTATTCCGGCAGCGATCCGCGCCGGGCGCCGGCGGTGCTCGCCACCGTCCCGTACGCCGAGCACACCTTCGGCGGCTGGTACGTCGAGGGCGGGCTGCACCGGCTGGCCCTGCGCGCTCGCCGCAGCGCGTCCGGCACCGTCCGCACCGGCGACGCGGTGTCGCGGGCATCGAACTCGCCGGCGGGCGGGTCAGCGGCGTCCTGCTCGCCGACGGCGGCCGGCTGCCCGCCGACGTCGTCGTGGCCAACGCCGACGCCACGGCGCTCTACCGCGACCTGCTCCCCCGGCCGCGCCTGCTCCCGCGGGGCGAGCCGTCGCTGTCCGGCCTGGTCCTGCTGCTCGGCCTGCGCGGCGGACGCGACCCCGGGCCTCGCGGCCACCACACCGTGCTGTTCCCGGCCGACTACGACGACGAGTTCGACAGCGTGTTCTCCGGCCGGATGCCGCAGGACCCGACCATCTACGTCTCCGCGCCCGCCGACCCGCGGTCGCGCCGCCGGGGTGCGAGGCGTGGTTCGTCCTGGTCAACGCGCCGCGCCACGGCAGCGGGCGCGAAGGAGTTCGACTGGGACGCGCCCGGGGCGACCGAGCGTGCCGCCGACGCCGTCCTGGCCGGCTCGCCCGCCGCGGCTTCGACGTCGCCGACCGCATCGTCTGTCCGGCGCGTGCTCACGCCCGGCCGACCTCGAGCGCCGCACCGCGACGCCCGGCGGGTCGATCTACGGCACCTCGGGCAACGGCGCACGGCCGCGTTCCTGCGCCCGGCGAACCGCTCCCCGGTGCCCGGGCTGTTCCTCGTCGGCGGCTCGGCCCACCCCGGCGGCGGCCTACCGCTGGTCGCGCTCTCCGGCGCCGCGGTCGCGCGGCTGGTCGGTCCTGCCTGAGGACTGACGCCGCGCCCGGGAGCGGCCCCGAGCCCGAGCAGCGCCCGTCGGGCGACGGGCAGGTACTGCGCGGCGCCGATCAGCGAGACGCCCAGCGTGGCCGCCGCCCCCGCGCCCGCCGACCAGCCGGCGTAGCGCGGCGACGAAGCCGGCGAAGGCCAGGCCGAAGCAGGTGACGACGATGCGCGTGGGCCGCTCCCCGACGGTGACCAGCCCGATGTCGTCGAAACCGGCGCCGGTCGCCCGGGCGCGGCGCGTACTCGAGCAGGACCACGGCGGCACCGGCGCCGACGCACAGCCCGGCGGGGGCGCCGGCGAACCAGAGGGCGACGAGGTAGAGCGCGTCGCAGACCCGGTCGGCGAGCGAGTCGAGGAGGTAGCCCCACCGCGAGGTGCGGCCCTGCAGCACGGCGACGCAGCCGTCGAGGTTGTCGAGCAGACCGCTCGCGATCACGATGACCATCGGCGAGCACCGGCCAGCGCGCCCCCGGCCGCGGCGGGCAGCAACGCCACCGCCGTGACCAGCACCGCGAGCGCGGTGACCAGGTCGGGGGCGATCCCCCGACGCGGCCAACGGCCGGCCCAGCCGGTAGGTCATCCCGAGCCAGATGCGGGGCCAGAAGGCCGTGCGCGGGTCGAAGCCGCCGTGCAGCGCCGACCAGCCGTCGAAGTAGGCGTCCCGGTCCGGGACGGGTCGCGTCACGCGACCCCGGGCGTCTCCCGCAGCCGACGACGCTGCTCGCGCTCCGCGGCCTTGACCAGCAGCCGGGCGGTCATCCCGGAGCCGAGCCAGACCGGCAGGACCATGGCCGCGGCCAGGGGGCCGGTCAGGCGCACGAGCACCGTGATCTGGGTGCCGCCGCGCGTCGCCGGGACCAGCACGATGTCGATCTCCTCGCGGAGCCCCGGGATGCTGTGCACGGTGACGTGCAGCGCCTTGCGCGGCACGACCCGGCGCACGTCGAGCGGGATGCGGATGGGGACGGCGCGGCCGACGCCGAGCAGGCGCTGACCCTCGACGGCGTGGCCTGCGGCCCCCTCGACCCGGGCGAGCGTGGCCTCGAACTCCGGCCAGCGGCGCGGGTCCCGCAGCACCGTCCAGACGTCGGGGGGCGTCGCCTCGCACAGGATCTGGTGGTGGATGCGGGTCGGCAGCGACCCGGCTCGGCAGCAGCCGCGTCGGCGCCACCGCGGACAACACCTTCATGAGCCTCCTGCCCGTAGTGTGCTCGAGTGTACGGGGCCAGTGTGTCAGGGGCCGCCGCGCGGCGACCCCTGCCCCTCGGCCTCGCCGGTCGTGTGGGGGCAGATCGTTCCCGGCTCCCGGAGCGTCAATCACCACACGGTCCCGAGCGACCGGCCCCGCGGCGTACCGCGACCGAACCCCGACGAACAGGACCATCGTGCAGCTGACGCCGCTCCCCCGGGCCACGACGTGATCGAGCCTCTGCCCTACGTCATCGACAACGCGGACAACCTGCCGTCGGCGGAGATCTTCACCTCCGACCGCGACCAGGTGGTCCTCGCGGTCCGGATCACGCCGGTCTACGGCCAGGTCGACCTGGGCCTGCTGATGAAGGTCGTCGACGTCGCGAACCGGAACGACTTCGGCCTCGTCCGCGAGCAGCTGTTCCGCGACGAGTGGATGCTGTGCGTCTTCGAGGCCTACGAGGAGGACTGACGTCGGGCCGGGTGACCTGCTGATAACGGCGCGCCCGTGGCCGCGCGACGTCGTCGTACTGGTCGCTCGGCGCCCGCCGAGCCGCCGCGCATCACTGACGGGGCAGCGTCGCCATGATGTCGCGGGTCGCGGTCGACCGGTTCAGCGTGTAGAAGTGCACGCCCGGCGCGCCACCGTCGAGCAGACGGCGGCACAGCTCGCTCGCGACCTCGATGCCGATGGCGCGGACCGCGGCCTCGTCGTCGGCGACCTCGTGCAGCCGCTCCGCGAGGGCCGGGGGAACGCGGCCCCGGACAGCTCGGCCATCCGCTCGATCTGCTTGACGTTCGTCACGGGCATGATCCCGGGCAGGATCGGCTTGTCGCAGCCCTGTGGCGACGACGCTGTCGCGTAGCCGGAAGTAGTCGTCGGCGTCGAAGAAGAACTGCGTCACGGCGAAATCGGCACCCGCGCGGAATTTCTGCACGAGGCGCTCGGCGTCGGACTCGTAATCGATCGACTCCGGGTGCTTCTCCGGGAAAGCGGCGACGCCGACGCAGAAGTCCCCCAGCGAACTGACGAGTTCGACGAGTTCGCTGGCGTACGACAACCCCTCGGGGTGGGCCTCCCACGCCTGGCCGGGGCCGCCGGGCATGTCCCCGCGCAGGGCGAGGACGTTCCGGATGCCGGCTCCGGCGAACTGCCCGATGATGCGACGCAGTTCGGCGCGGCTGTGGCCGACCGCGGTCAGGTGCCCGACCGGCGTGATCGAGGTCTCGGTGGCGATGCGCTCGACGATGCGCAGTGTGCGGTCACGCGTCGAACCGCCGGCGCCGTAGGTCACGGAGACGAAGGTCGGCTGCAGCGGCTCGAGCTCCCGGATGGCCTGCCAGAGCTGACGTTCGCCTTCGTCGGTCTTCGGCGGGAAGAACTCGAAGGAGTACGCGGTGCGTCCCGCGGCGAGCAGGTCGCGCACCGTCTTCGTCCGACCGGGCGATTCGCCGCCGCTCGATGCAGTCCGTCGGAATTGCCGTCCGTGCAACCGTCATTTCCGCCACTCCCATTCGCGCAGCATAAACGTCGCGACGTCCGGCAACGCGGCCACCCCACCTTCGAGGGACACAACTCAGGACCGTTGTGCGCCCACCGATCAGATCGGCTCCGAACCGGTGCTCGCGAGCACCGCGGCCCGCGTCGTGCCCCGGACGACGACCGTTGCGGGAGCGTCGGCCTGCTCGACGGTCACCTCCGGACCGCCTGCTGGGGCGCCGGAACCAGCGCCGGAACCAGCGCCGGAACCGAAGTCGCTGACGGCGTCGACGGCGTAGCGCCCCGGCGGCAGGACCACGACGGCGGCGCCGCGGGCAGTCGCCTGCAGGCGACGCGGCGCGGCGGCGAAATGGAGGTTGACCTCGCCACCCTCGTTCGTGGCGGTCACGGCGGCCCCCGAGAGCTCACGACCGGCCAACGTCCCGCTGCCCACGTGCAGGTCGAGGTCGGCGCCCACGCCCCAGAGCGTGATGTCGCCGGCGGCGATGCGGGCGGTGACGCGTCGCGTCGTCGGTGACGTCGAGCCGGACGCGCACCAGTCCGCTGCCGCCGCTCACCTGGAGCACGTCCTCCGTTCGTCGCACGGTGACACCCGACGGTCGCCGCAACCGGGCGAGCGTCGCGCGCCAGCCGGTGACCGCGATGGTGGTGCGCAACCGGGTGTCGCGGGGGCGGCGTCCGATCTCGATGCGACCGGCCCGCAGGACGACCTCCACACGCCGGACACCGGTCAGGCGCTCGTCGGTGGTTTCCGAGACCCAGCGGGTATCACGTGCGGTATCGCGGCTACGGGCGGACGAGAAGGGCTGGGCCATCGGTGGTGACGCTCCGAGATGGATGGGTCGCACGTCGTTCAACGACTCGACCGGTTCATGAACGGCGTGCTCGACGTATCGTCCCACTATGACGGCCGGCCAGACAGCTTCCGCCGATCGTTCGCTGCTCGCGGCTGACCTGCGCGAACGCTTACAGACGGTACTGACGAGCTTCCTCGCCGAACAGTCCACGGTCCTGGCGACCATCGGGACCGACCTCGACCCCGTCACCGACGCGCTCCGCGAGTTCCTCCTCGACGGCGGCAAGCGGCTCCGACCCACGTTCGCCTACTGGGGGTACCGCGGCGCCGGCGGTCAGGACGGCGACGCCATCCTCCGCGCGGCGGCCTCCCTGGAGCTGCTGCACGCCTGCGCACTGATCCACGACGACGTGATGGACGGGTCGGACACCCGCCGCGGCCATCCCGCGGTCCATCGCCGCTTCGCGGTCCTGCACGACAAGCAGGCGTGGGAGGGCTCGTCGGACAGCTTCGGCGAGAGCGCCGCGATCCTGCTCGGCGACCTCTGCCTCGTCTGGGCCGAGCAGATGCTCACCACGAGCGGCCTGCCGGAGACCGCCCTGGTGCGCGCCCGCGGCGTCTACGACGAGATGCGCGTCGAGCTGATGAGCGGCCAGTACCTCGACCTGCTCGAGCAGGCGCGCGGTGGGCACGACATCGCCCGCGCCCTGCGGGTCGCCCGGTACAAGAGCGCGAAGTACACGATCGAGCGGCCGCTCCACGTCGGCGCAGCGCTCGCCGGCGACGACCCCGAGGTCCGGACCGTGTTCAGCGACTACGGCCTCCCCCTCGGGGAGGCGTTCCAGCTGCGCGACGACGTCCTCGGCGTCTTCGGCGACCCGGAGGTCACCGGCAAGCCCGCCGGCGACGATCTGCGCGAGGGCAAGCGCACCGCCCTGATCGCGATGGCGCTCGACCACGCCGACGACTCCCAGACCGCCGTCGTGCACCGCTTCCTCGGCGACGCCGGGCTGGAACGCGACGGGGTCGAGGCGCTGCGCACCGTCATCGCCGACACCGGCGCGCTCGACAAGGTCGAGGCGCTCATCGAGCAGCGGACGCAGCAGGCGCTCAACGCCCTGGACTCCGCAGCGCGTCGCGGCACGATCGCCGCGGAGGCGGCCGAGGTCCTGCAGGACCTCGCCGTCGCCGCGACGACCCGCCACGTCTGAGCCGCTACTCCTCGTCGTCCTCGGACTTCTCGTCCTTGGAACTCTTACCTCTGAACCTGTCCGCGAGAGCCCGGAGTCGTGAGGATCCGGACGTCTCGTCCTCTCGACTTTCGTCCGACTTCTCGCCCTCGTCCGACTTCTCGCCCTCGTCCGACTTCTCGCCGTCGTCCGACTTCTCGCCCTCGTCCGCGGTCTCGCCGTCGTCCGGCTTCTCCGAGGTGTCGCCGGACTCGCCCTCACCCTCGGACTCGCCCTCACCCTCGGACTCGTCGGAGCTGTCGTCCTTCTCCTCCTCCTGCGCGGCGGTCTGCTCCTCGGTGGCCGCCTGCTGCAGGACGCCGAACGTCGCTCCCTGCGGGTCGCGCAGCCCCGCGAACTGCCCGACCGACGGCATGTCGTGCGGCCCGGACAGCAGCTCGCCACCGGCCTGCTTGACCTGCTCGACCACGCCCGCGCAGTCCTCGACCGCGAAGTAGAGGGTCCAGTTGGGCGCCACGTTCTCGCCAAGCGCCTCGGCCGGCAGAATGCCCGCGACCGGTGCGCCGTCGAGCGAGCAGGTGGTGTAGGCCTGGCCGTCGAGCTCCTGGGCCGAGACCTCCCAGCCCAGCACGGTCTCGTAGAAGGTGCCGGCCGCCTCCGGATCGCTGGTCGCGAGCTCGAACCAGTCCATCGATCCCGGCTCGTGCAGCACCTCCGCGCCCATGCGCGACCCGGCCTGCCACAAGCCGAACATCGCGCCCGTCGGGTCCTGGACAAGGGCCATGCGCCCGGCGTCGGCGACGTCGAACGGCTGTGCGTGCACGGTGCCGCCGGCGTCGATGACCTTCTGGGCCACCTCGGAGACGTCGTCGACCGCGATGTAGACGAGCCACAGCGGCGGCACGCCCCGCTGCTTCATCGCGTCGCTCTGCTCGTAGATCGCCGCGACGTCCTTGCCGCTCTGCCGCAGCAGCGTGTAGACGCCGGCGGGGCCGCTGGGTGTGTTCTCTGCCTCCCACCCGAACACGCCCGCGTAGAAGCCGACGGCCGCCAGTCCATCGGTGGTGCCCAGGTCAGCCCACGAGGGGGTGCCGTGCTGGTGCTTCGGAGCGTCGCTCATCGCCGCCTCTTCTCGCTGGCACGGCCTCGTCGGCGGGCGCAGCGCATGGGATGTCAGGAGTCGCCAACTAGCATGTGGCTGTGCGCACCGTAGTCGGTCCCACCGACAGGGTTGTCGTGGTGGGTGCCGGATTGGCAGGCCTCTCGGCCGCCCTCCGGCTCGCCGGCGCGGGGCGGACCGTCACGGTCCTCGAGCGCGAGCAGACGCCGGGTGGACGCGCAGGGCTGTCTGAGCACGTCACCGACTCCGGCCGCTACGCCTTCGACACCGGCCCCACCGTGCTGACGATGCCGGACCTGCTCCGCGACGCCTTCGACTGCGTCGGCGAGCGCATGGAGGACCACCTCGAGCTCACGCCCGTCGACCCGCTCTACCGGGCCCACTACCCCGACGGCAGCATCCTCGACGTCAAGGCCGACCCGGCGGCGATGGCCGCCGAGGTGGAACGCGTCTGCGGCCCTGACGAGGCGGGCGGCTACCTCCGCTTCGTCGAGTTCGTCTCCGAGCTCTACAAGCTCGAGATGCGGGACTTCATCGACCGCAACCTCGATTCGCCGCTCGACCTGGTCCGGCCTTCGTTGGCGAAGTTGGTGGCGTTGGGCGGGATGCGCAAGCTCGCGCCCAAGGTCAACTCCTACCTCAAGGACCCCCGGACGCAACGGGTGCTCTCGTTCCAGGCGATGTACGCGGGCCTCGCCCCGCAGGACGCGCTCGCGATCTACGCCGTCATCGCCTACATGGACTCCGTCGCCGGCGTCTACTTCCCGAAGGGCGGGATGCACGCCGTGCCCCGCGCGCTGGCGGCCGCCGCCGAGAAGGCCGGCGTCGAGTTCCACTACGGCGCCGAAGTCAGCCGCGTCGAGACCGTGGGCCAGCGGGCCGTCGCCGTGCACACCATCGACGGCACCCGGCACGCCGCCGACGTCGTCGTGATGACCCCCGACCTCCCGGTGGCCTACCGCGACCTGCTGCCGCCCACGAGTGCGCCGCGCGGCCTGCTCGACCGGCTGCACCGCCGCGTGGACAAGCTCACCTACTCGCCGTCCTGCTTCCTGCTGCTGGCCGGCTCGTCGGCGAACTACTCGCAGATCGGCCACCACAACATCCATTTCGGGCGCGCCTGGAAGCGGACGTTCCGCGAGATCATCGACGACGGTCAGCTGATGAGCGACCCGTCGATCCTCGTCACCAACCCCACGCACTCGGACCCCGACCTCGCACCCGACGGCCGCCACATCTACTACGTGCTGTTCCCGACGCCGAACCTCGATGCCCCGATCGACTGGGACGTCGTCGGACCGCGTTACCGCGACGAGGCGGTCGCGACGCTCGAGAAGCGCGGCTACGTCGGCTTCGGCGACGGCATCGAGGTCGAGGAGATCACCACCCCGGCCGACTGGCGGGCCCGCGGCATGGAGCGGGGGGCCCCGTTCGCGGCGGCGCACTCGTTCCTGCAGACCGGCCCGTTCCGGCCGGCGAACCTCGCCGAGGGGTTCGAGAACGTCGTCTTCGCTGGCTCGGGCACCGTCCCCGGTGTGGGGGTACCGATGGTGCTGCTGTCCGGCCGGCTCGCCGCCGAGCGCATCGTCGGCAAGGACCGCACCTACCGCAGCCGGGCCTGGCCCGCCGCCTGACACCAGCTCTGCTGAACGGCGGCCTCACAGCCAACGTGCAGCTTTTCCTGCCAGACTCGGGATGCATGAGCCCAGACGACACCCCGCCGACGGGCACCCCCCGCGGAGCCGTCGACAACCGGGGCCGCGGCGACTCCGACGCCCTCGTGCTCGAGCGGGTGCTGACCGAGGTCAGCCGCGTCGTCGTCGGCCAGAACCGGATGGTCGAGCGCATGCTCGTCTCGCTGCTCGCCCGCGGGCACTGCCTGCTCGAGGGTGTGCCCGGCGTGGCGAAGACGCTGGCTGTCTCCACCGTCGCGAAGGCCGTCGGCGGGAGCTTCGCGCGGTTGCAGTTCACGCCGGACCTGGTGCCGAGCGACGTCGTCGGCACCCGGGTCTACCGCATGGGCCGCGAGGAGTTCGACGTCGAGCTCGGACCCGTCTTCGCCAACTTCGTGCTCGCCGACGAGATCAACCGCGCACCCGCGAAGGTGCAGTCGGCCCTGCTCGAGGTGATGGCCGAGCGGCAGGTCAGCCTCGGCGGAACCACGTACCCACTGCCTCGGCCGTTCCTCGTGCTCGCCACGCAGAACCCCATCGAGTCCGAGGGCGTCTACCCGCTCCCCGAAGCGCAGCGTGACCGCTTCCTCATGAAGGTCGGCGTCGGCTACCCCAGCGCCGCCGAGGAGCTCGAGATCGTCCGGCGCATGGGAACCCGGCCGCCTTCGGCGGAACAGGTCCTGGAGCCCGGCGAGCTGCAGCGGCTCCAGGAGTCCACCGACGACGTCTTCGTCCACCACGCCGTCGCCGACTACGCGGTGCGCCTGGTGCTCGCGAGCCGCGACCCGGCCGCCGCGGGCATCCCGTCGATGGCCGGCGCCCTCGCCTACGGCGCGTCGCCCCGTGCGAGCCTCGGGCTCGTCGCGTCCGGGCGGGCGCTCGCCCTCATCCGCGGCCGCGACTACGTCCTGCCCGAGGACATCGCGGCGGTCGCCCCCGAAGTCCTGCCGCACCGCCTCGTCCTGTCCTACGACGCGCTCGCCGACGGCCTCCCCCCGGAGCAGGTCGTCACCGAGATCCTGCGGGCCGTTCCGCAGCCCGCCGTCATGCCGAACAGCCCCGGCCCTGCCCTCACCCGCGAGATCGCCCAGGAGTCCGGTCAGCCTGGTGGCCGGTCCGGCTGGGCGGAAACGCGCGACGCGGGGCCCCGGAGCGCATGAGCCGCGCGACCCGCCGCACCGCCCCGTCTCCGACCGCGGCGACGGTCGCCCCGGCGTCGTCGCCCGAGCAGATCGAGGCACGGCTCCGGCGCTTCGAGGTGCTGGTGCTGCGGCGGCTCGAGGGCCTGCTGCAGGGCAACCATCTCGGGCTGCTGCCCGGCGCCGGAAGCGAGCGCGCCGAGAGCCGCGAGTACCGCATCGGCGACGACGTCCGCCGGATGGACTGGGCGGTCAGCGCCCGCACCACGATCCCGCACGTCGGCGACCTCATCGCCGACCGCGAGCTCACCACGATGGCCGTCGTCGACCTCAGCCCATCCATGGAGTTCGGCACCGCCACCTGGGAGAAGCGCGACCTCGCGATGGCCGCGACCACCGCCTTCGGCACGCTGACCACCCGGCTGGGCAGCCGCTTCGGGGCGGTGCTCCTCTCCGGCGACGCCGAGCGCCCGGTGCGACGGCTGCCCTCGCTGACCGGTCGCGACGCGCTGCGCCGCGTCATCCGCGGGATGGCCGAGACCCCCCGCAGTGGGCTCGACCGCGCGCTGCCCGCGCCACGCGCCGCCGGCCCCGGGCTCGGCGACGCCCTCGACCGCCTCGCCCGCACGCCGACCCGCCGAGGTCTGGTCGTCGTCGCCTCCGACTTCCTCGGCAGCCCCACCGCGTGGGAGCGCCCGCTGCGCGCGCTGACCGCCCGCCATCAGGTGCTCGCCGTCGAGGTCACCGACCCCCGCGAGCTCGAGCTCCCGTCCATGGGCCTGCTCAGCCTCGTCGACCCGGAGACCGGCCGGCTGCTCGAGGTCGACACCAGCTCCGCGAAGCTCCGGACCCGCTACGCCGAGGCCGCGCAGGCCCAACGCCGGGACGTGGCCGCCGCGCTGCGTCGGGGACGCGCCGGCCACCTCATCCTGCGCACCGACCGCGACTGGCTGCTCGACATCGTCCGCCACGTCGCGAGCACGCGCCGGCGGCGGGGGCTGGCCGCATGATGGGGCCGTTCCCGACGAAGCCGCTCCCGGCGGGCTGTCGCTGATGGGCTTCGTATCGCCGCTGCGCCTGCTGCTGGTCCTGCCGCTGCTGGCCGTCCTCGGCTTCTACCTGGTCCAACTGATCCGGCGTCGGCAGTACGCCGCGCGCTTCACCGACCTGTCGCTGCTCGCCTCGGTCGCCCCACGCGGACCCGCCTGGTGGAAGCGCCACCTGCCGGCCGCGTTGCTGCTGCTGAGCCTGCTCGCTCTGGTCATCAGCCTCGGCCGCCCCACCGACAGCCAGAAGGTGCCGCGGGAGCGGGCGACCGTCATCCTCGCCATCGACGTCTCCAACTCCATGGCCGCCGACGACGTCAGCCCGACCCGCTTGAAGGCGGCGCAGGACGGCGCGCGGTCGTTCGTCGGCCAGCTGCCGCCGCGGTTGAACCTGGGGCTCATCGCGTTCTCGGGCACCGCTTCGGTGCTCGTCTCCCCCACCACCGACCGGGAGGCGGTCCGGAACGCCATCGACAGCCTCGCGCTCGGGCCCGGTACGGCGATCGGCGACGCCGTCGACGCGGGCGTGCGCGCCATCGCAGCGGTCCCCGGCGACCCCGGGCAACCTCCGGCACCCGGTCGGATCGTCCTGCTCAGCGACGGTGAGACGACGCGCGGCCTGCCGAACGACCTGGCGGCGCAGGAGGCGGCCGCCAAGAACATCCCGGTGTCGACCATCGCCTACGGGACACAGGATGGGGAAGTGACCATCCAGGGGCAGCGCATCCCCGTGCCGGTCAATGTCGACGCGCTCGACGCGCTCGCCCAGCAGACCAACGGCACCGCCTACACCGCGGAGACGGGCGACGAGTTGAAGAACGTCTATGCAGACATCGGGAGCTCGATCGGCTACGACAAGAAGACCGTCGAGATCGGCCGCTGGTTCGTCGGCGTGGCGCTCGTGCTCGGTCTGCTCGCCGCGACGCTGTCGGTGCTGTGGAGCGCCAAGCTGCCGTGACCGCGCCCGCCCTCCCCGGCACGCGTTCCTCTGTCGCGCGCATCCCCGCCGAGGTTGCGGGTGATCCCGACCTCGCCGCCTCCTACGCCGCCTGCCGCCGGCTGCACGCCGCCTACGGCCGGACCTACTTCCTCGCGACGCTGCTGCTGCCGGCCTGGAAGCGGCCCTACGTCCACGCGCTCTACGGCTTCGCGCGCTACGCCGACGAGATCGTGGACGACCTGGCCTCGACGCTCACCCCCCGACAGAAGGCGGAGGCCCTACGGGTCTGGGGCGACCGGTTCCTCGCCGGCGAACCGGCGCCCGACGCCACCCGCGGGGTCGACGTCCTGCCCGCCGTTCGCGACACCATCGCCCGCTGGTCGATCCCGCGGGAGCACTTCGAGGCGTTCCTGACCTCGATGCAGATGGACCTGACCGTCACCGAGTACGAGACGTTCGACGACCTGCAGACCTACGTCTACGGCTCGGCCGCGGTGATCGGACTGCAGATGGTGCCGATCCTCGAACCGCTGAACCCGGCCGCCTACGAATACGCCCGGGACCTCGGCGTCGGGTTCCAGCTCGCGAACTTCCTGCGCGACGTCGGCGAGGACCTCTCCCGTGGCCGCGTCTATCTGCCGCAGGAGTCGCTGCAGCTCTTCGGGGTGGACCGGGAGCGGCTGGCCCGCGGGGTCGTCGACGGCCCGATCCGACGCCTGCTCGCCTACGAGATCGCGCGGTGCCGCGAGCTGTTCCGCAACGCAGCACCCGGCATCCGGCTGCTGCACCCGACCTCGCGGGACTGCATCCGCACCGCCTTCACGCTCTACGGCGGCATCCTCGACGAGATCGAGAAGGCCGACTACCAGGTGCTCGACCGTCGGGTCTCCGTACCACTGCCGAAGCGGCTCGGGGTCGCGGTGCCGGGCCTGTTACGGGCGGCGCGTGCACGTTCGGTGGTGTCGGGTAGGGCCTAGCCATGCCTGACCCGCGCAGCTCCGGCGCCGCCGGCGCCCATGAGGACGACGACCACGAGCCCACCGGCACCCCCATCTCCGAGATCTCCCCCGCCGACATCGCCCCTCCGGGTGCCGCGGGCGTCGACGGCACGACCGAGCGCGGCACCGCAGGCCTGACCCCGTCCGACAACCCCGGTCGCGACTCCGGCAGGGTCGCCGGGCTCGAGGCCGGCGGTGGCGTCCGTCCCGGCGACACCCCGCCGGCGGCCGGCTCCGAGTCCGAGGCCGCCGAAGGCCGCGCCTACACCCCGAACCAGGGGCCGGTCGTGCCGAGCCGCAAACCGCAGATCATCGGCCTCACCGCGCTCGCGATCCTGGTGATCGGCGTGATCGGCTACGCGATCGCCAACATCATCGCGTCGCTGGGGTCGTAGGCGTCCGTTCTCCATCGCCGGTGCAGCGCGTCATCCAGGCGAGCATGGATGGCGGTAGCGCCGCCGTCGACTAGCAGATGACGGCGACGACGGTCCCCTTGCCGCCCGCCCCTGGTGAGGGCCCATACGCCGACGTCTTGAGGACCACGAGGCGGGTGACGGTGCCGACGATGCTCGACCCCGACTTCGTCACCTGGCTCGTGACGAGCGTCCCCATGTAGCTCGGCACGGACATGGGCGGGGAGCCACTGTTGCCCGGGTCCGCGGCGAAGCTGTGACCGCAGCTCGGTGGGCTGCCGGGTGCTGTCGCGAAGCCCTTGAAGGCGCTCGGAGCCGCTCCGCCGGTGAGCGGGTTGTCCGTACTCCACTGCGCGCCGAAGTACGTCACCGGCGTCGTCGATGCCGCCCCACGATCACCGACCGCAAAAGCGCCGCGGCTCGGGAACGCGTAGACGATGGTCGAGGCGCGGTCCGAGGAGGCGAGGTAGTAGGCGTCCTGGGCGAACACCGCCTGCACGCTCCCGGGCCCGAGGGGTTGGGAGACGGCCGTGATGTCGCACGCCGCACGGCCGGTCGCGTCGGTGAGGGCCGTGCAGACCTGCGCCGTGGCCCCGCTGCCCAAGGTGAAGGTGACGCTTCGCCCGGCGATCGCCGGGGAACCGTCGTCCTCCTTGAGCAGCGCAGAGGCGTGCGCGGTGCCACCGTTGGCGATCACCGTGTCGCCTGTGTAGCTGAGCGACGTCTGCTCCCGCGTGACGCTGAAAGCTCTGTTGTCCGAACTGGGCTGGGTGCCGGCGTCACCGGCGAAGGACGCCGTGACGGTGTAGCCGGCCACCGGCTCCTGCGGCGTGATCGATGCACGACGCCTGCCCGGCCACGTCGGTGATCGCATCACAACTCTCGGACGCCATCGTGAAGTGCACCGGCTTCCCAGCGATCGGCGAGGCGTCGTACCGGCGCGTGAGCGTCGCTGAGAGAACGGCCGGGTCGTGGAAGTCGCCCGACGCTGCGCCGGTGTAGGTCAGCGTCGTCCTGGCACGCTCCACGGTCTGGCTGACCGAGCCGGCACTCGCGTTGTAGTTACCACCGGAGGGCGTGTAGGTCGCCGTGATCGTGTGACCGCCGACCGTGAGCCCAGTAGCGGGGACGGATGCCCTGCCGGAGCCGTCCAGATTCTGCGGCGCTCCGAAATCGCTGCCGCTGTCGCTGAACTGGACCGTTCCACCCGGAGTGCCCGCACCCGGGGAGACTGCGCTCACCTGCGCCGTGAACGTCACCGCCTGCCCGAACTCGGACGGATTGAGCGAGGAGGTCACCCCGGTCTGCGTCTCCGCCCGTTGCACCGTCTGGCCGCCGGGGAGGGTGCCGCTGCTGTCGAGGGTGTTGGGATTGCTACTCGTGAACGCGGCGGTTATCGAGTGGCCGCCCACCGCGAGCGCGGAGCTGCTCGCCATGGCGTGGCCACCACCGTCCACGGTCTGCGGCCCGCCCAGGGCAGCGCCGTCGGCCTGGAACTGCACCGTCCCGGCCACCGCACCCCCGCCCTGCCTCGCGACCGTCGCGGTGAACGTCACGTTCTGCCCGTAGCTCGAGGGGTTCGCCGACGATCCGACGCCGGTGGTACTCGGTGCAGCCGGTGGCGGGTTCACGGTTTGACTCGCGCTCGGCGGCACCCCCGGACAGGGACCGCTCGGGCCGACGAGCACGGCGTAGATGGTGTGGTCGCCGAGCGAGAGACTGTTCGTCTCAAACGTCACATCGTTGTTGTCCTTGATCAAGGCCGGGGCCAAGAACGCGACCCCCAAGATTCCTCCGCCGAGACCGTCAAAGAAGGTCACCACCCCCGACGGAGACGGTGGGAAGTTCTCGACAAGCGTGGCGGCGGCGAAAAAACGGAATCTAGCGGGCTGGCCGACCGTGCTCGGATTGCTCACCGCCCTCAGCTGGCAGGTAGTCGTGGGGCCGCTGGCCGAAGCCGGCGTGGAGAACGGGCCGACGAACAGCACACTGGCGAGGACGGCCCCGAAGAGAACCTTGACAGTGCCGACGCCTGGGAGGCTGGGCATGGGCCGCATGGTCGAGGTCGCGGGCACCCGTGGCAATGAGCCGTTGTGGCTCCCACGGGCCTACCCCAATGGAAGGCCGTGGCGGGGACGTCAGCGGGGCTGTACTCCCCTGCGCCCCCACCAGACCCACCACGCGAGGGTCTGCACCACCAGCGCGAAGCCGAACAGCAGGTCCTCGACGGGCGCGTAGACGATGCGCAGGCCGAGGATGGCGTCGGGGTCGTAGGTGACGATGTCGCGGCCGGTGAGGATGCCGTTCGTGACCAGCTGGAAGAACACGATGATGGCGTAGGACACCCAGAAGATGCGCCGGGTCAGCAGCCGCGTGCGCAGGACGAACATGTCGAACACGACGGTCAGGCCGACCCCGAGCAGGGCGAGCGCGGTATAGCTCACCGGCGCTCCTCCACCGACTCGGCGCTCCCGGTGGGCTCGTCCCCCACCGTCCAGCCCTTCACCGCCCGCACCGCCTCGAGGGTGAGCACTGCACAGATCGGAATGACCAGGAAGAACAGCACCTCGTCGAGCGGGAGCCGCCCGGGCAACAGCACGTCGGTGGTCTGCGCCCGGTCGTAGGTCCAGTGCCCGGCCGCGATCGCGTAGAGGTCCCAGACGACGAACACCACCACCACCGGCAGCAGCGTGAGCAGCAGCCGCAACGGCCGTCGGTAGACCCGGGCCCGCAGCACGATCTCCAGCGGCAGCGTGCCGAGCAGGCAGAACGCCAGCACGCCGACGTAGATCAGGTGCCGCACCGTCAGGCCGCCGCCAGCCGGGCCGCGAGCTCGCCGGCGACGGCGTCCGGGTCGGCGGCCTCGGTCAGCGCCCGGACCACGACCACGCGGCGCGCACCGGTCTCCAGCACCGCGTCGAGGGTGTCGGGGGCGACGCCGCCGGTGACGAACCAGGGCTTCACCCCGGCCGTGAAGGGCGGCGCAATCTCGGCGGCCCGCTTCAGCAGGTCGAGCCCGACGCCCGCCCGACCCTGCTTGGTCGGGGTCTCCCAGACCGGCCCCACGCAGAAGTAGTCGATGTCGGGATCGGCCGCCGCGGCCTCGATCTCGGCCTCGTCGTGCGAGGAGAGCCCGAGAAGCACGTCGGGCCCGAGCAGCTGCCGGGCGAGCCGCGGCGGGAGGTCGTCCTGCCCGACGTGCAGCACGTCGACGTCGGCGAAAGCGGCGATGTCCGCCCGGTCGTTGGCCGAGACCAGTGCCCCGACGGGCTGCGCGAGGGCGGCGAGCTCGGCGAGCTGCGCGACCTCGTCGGACCACTCCAGTTGCTTGCGCCGCAGCTGCACGAGGTCGACGCCGGCCGGGCAGAACGGCCGCGGCGTGCAGAGGTAGAGCCGCGAGGTCGCGAGCTTCGCCAGCCGCTGCGCGCGGTCCAGCGGCCGCGCCGCCGCTACATCTTCCGGTGATCCCACGACACGACCTCGTCGGGGTGGAGCCGCATCAGCACCCGCTTGCTCGCCTGCGGCGCCAGCCCCTCGCGGAGCTCCGGGGAGTCGGGGGTGTCGGAGTACTTCGCCGCGACGCGGACCAGCGTCTCGAGCACCGCGGCGTCGTCGTCGACGACCTCGATGCGTCCGGTCAGCTGCAAGCCACGCAGCTCGCCGTAGGCCTCGCCGTCCTCGACGAGACCGACCGCCCGCGGGTCGCGCCGCAGGTTGACGACCTTCTGCGACTTGCCGTAGGTCGTCATCGACACGACGCCCGGCCCCGAGCCGCCGGCGCCGTCGGGCTCGTCGACGACGAACCACATCGGCACCGGATCGGGCAGACCGTCCGGACCGGTGCTGCAGAGGATCAGCGTGCGGCTGTCGCGCAGGTAGCTCGCCGCCTCGTCGGCCGTGAGAGCGAGACGTGCCCGGCTGTTCACCACGAGGACGCCGACATCAGAAGGCCGACGCCTGCGCGCGCCGGGTGACCTCGCGGCCGCGGTTCTCCGCGAGGGCCTGCACCGGCGTCCCCGGGAGGGAGTCGTCCGGCGTGTAGAGCCAGCGCAACGCCTCCTCGTCGTCGAAGCCGGCGTCGAACAGCACCGTCAGCAGGCCGGGCAGGCCCTTGAGCAGGACGCCCTCACCGATGAAGTCGGACGGCACCTGCAGCACCCCCTTCGTACGGACGGCGAGCAGCCGCCGTTCCCGCAGCATCTGCCGGATCTTGGTCACCGGGACGCCGAGCCGCTCGGCGGCGTCGGGCACCGCCAGCCACTCGGTGGGTCCGACTGCTGTTCCGGTGCCGGTGCCGGTGGTGGGCTCGCTCATGAGGTCTCCCCTCGGGGCGCGGTGGGCAGGGTCGGGGTCACGGTTGCGGAGCCGTCGGCCGCCGAGGCGAGGGCGGCGTCGATCACCGCGGCGACCTCGAGCGACTCCTGCAGCGGCACGACCCAGCCGTCCTCCCCGCGGGTCCGCGCGGAGGTGTGTTCGAACATCAGCTTGTAGGGGTCGGCGGCGGCGATCTCGAGACGCTCGGTCCCCCGGCCGTCGCTGACCAACAGCATCGCGGGCGCGCCCCACGAGGCGGTGAACGCCGGGGCGTCGAGCTCGACCTCACCGCGCTCACCGCGGGCGACGAGCCACTGCCGCTCGGGCTCGGCCATGCTGACGTGCACCTCGGCGGTCGTCCCGCTCGCCCAGGTCAACAGCACGTCCGCGGTGAGGTCGACACCGGTGTCGCTGCGCGCGACGCGGCAGGTGACCTCCTCGGGCAGCCCGTCGCCGACCGCGAGCAGCACGCCGGACAGGGCGTAGCAGCCGATGTCGTAGAGGGCGCCGCCGCCCTTCGCGGGATCGAGCCGGAAGTTGCCGGGCGCGACGCCACCGAAGCTGAAGCCCGCGCTCACCGAGGTGACGGGACCGACGGCACCGTCGCGGAGCATCCGCTCGAAACGCTGCGTCCTCGGGTGCCAGCGGTACCAGAACGCCTCGACCAGCAGGCTGCCGGTACGGGCCGAGGTCGCCGCCATCGTCACCACCTCGGCCGCGGTGAGACCCATCGGCTTCTCGCACAGGACCGTCTTGCCGGCTTCGAGCGCAGCGACCACCCACGGCAGATGGGCGTCGTTCGCCAGTCCGACGTACACCGCGTCGACCTCGGCGTCGTCGATCAGCTCGGCGTAGCTGCCGTAGGAGCGGGGGGCACCGAGCTCACGGGCACGGTCGCGGTCGCGGGCACCGACGGCGAACAGCTCGGCACCGGACGCGGCGGGCAGCACCAGGCTCTGCGTCCGGGAGATCTGACCGGCGCCGAGCAGCCCCCAGCGGGTGGCCGCGGAAGACGACGTCGGCATGCTGGTCAGCCTAGCGATCCCGCCTGGCGGCGGCGGATGACCGGATCGACGCCGTTGACGACGTCCTCCACCGGGTCGCCACCGACGGCCCGGCCGAGGTTCGCCACGGTGCGCTGCAGCAGCCGGGTGATGGCCTGGGCGGTGCTGCCGGCGATATGGGGGGTCAGCAGCACCCGCTCGGGCGGCAGCCGCAGCAACGGGCTGTCGCCGGGCAGCGGTTCGGTCGCGTAGACGTCGAAGGCCGCGCCCGCGAGGCGCCCGCCCTCGATCAGCGCCGCGACGGCGTCCTCGTCGACGATGCCGCCCCGGCTCGCGTTGACCAGCAGCGCTCCGGCCGGGAGCCGCTCCAGCAGGTCCCGGCCCAGCAGGTCGCGGGTGTCCGCGGTGAACGCGACCGCGTTGATCAGCACATCGCTGGTCGCGACGAGGTCGGCGAGGTCGGTGACGTAGGTCGCGGCGCCCTCCTGCTCCGGCGGCCGCTGCCGGCGCGACCAGTACGAGACGGCACAGCCGAAGGCCGCGAGCCGTACCGCCATCGCCTGCCCGATGGCGCCGAACCCGACGATCCCGACGCGGCGCCCGGCGATCTCGACGGCACCCCGCTGCACGACCTCGGTCTGCGGCCAGCGCCCGGCCCGCATCTCGTCCTGCGCCCACGGCATCAGCCGGGCGAGTGCCAGCAGCGCCCCGATGGCCCACTCGGCCACGCTGGGCGCGTTGAAGCCGGCCACGTTGGACAGCGCGATGCCGGCGGCGGCGAGGGCGTCACCGTCGTGGGCCTGCACCCCGACGCTGGGTTGCTGGACGAAGGCCAGGTGGGTCGCCGCCGCGACCACCTCGGCGTCGAGCCCGGGCTGCGCCGTCCGCCAGTCGCCGAGGACGAGTTCGGCGTCCGCGATCGCCGCGATCAGGTCGGCGCGGGTACGGATCTCGGGAGCGGTCACGTCGATCGGCAGGTCGCCGACCATCCCCGTCACCGCCTCGGCGGGCAGGGGCGGCAGCGAGAGCAACCGCCACCGGGCTGACCCGGCGGGGGAAGGCGTTGCGCTCGAAGGGGCGGGGTCGGCCTGCGCCTGCTGGTCCACCTCCGAAGCCTCTCACCACCGCGGCCCGCCATCACGCCCCGCGGACGGCACGCCGAACATTCGTCGTCCGGGGTGATACCGGGCCGGTGCTCCTAGACTCTGCCCATGTCGACGACCGTCGCGGATCCGCTGCTCGGGCGGCTCCTCGACGGCCGCTACGCGATCCGCCGTCGTCTGGCGACCGGGGGCATGGCCACCGTCTACGCCGCGGTGGACACCCGGCTCGACCGGCCGGTCGCGGTGAAGGTGATGCACCCGGCTCTCGCCGCCGACGAACAGTTCATCGCCCGCTTCCGCCGTGAGGCCAAGGCCGCGGCCCGGTTGTCGTCGCCGACGGTGGTGAACGTCAGCGACCAGGGCCAGGACGGCACCGTCGTCTTCCTCGTCATGGAACTGGTCGACGGCTCGACGCTGCGCGAGGTGCTCCGCAGCGAGGGCCGGCTCGCCCCCGAGGAGGCCGTCGCCGTCCTCGAACCGGTGGTGCGGGCGCTCGCCACCGCGCACGCCGCCGGCTACGTCCACCGGGACGTGAAGCCGGAGAACGTCCTGATCGGCCACGACGGGTCCATCAAGGTCGGCGACTTCGGGTTGGCCCGGGCCGTCGACCAGTCGCCGATCACCGCGACGGCGGGCCTGCTGCTCGGCACCGTCGCCTACCTCGCGCCGGAGCAGGTGCGCCGCGGGGTGGCCGACGCCCGCACCGACGTCTACGCCTGCGGCGTCCTGCTGTTCGAGGTGCTCACCGGCCGGCCGCCCTACGAGGGCGACACGGCCATCTCCGTGGCCTACCAGCACCTGCACGACCGGGTGCCGGCGCCGTCGACGTTCGTGCCGGGCCTTCCGGAGGAGCTCGACGACCTGGTGCTGCAGGCCACCGAGCCCGATCCCGACGACCGGCCGGTCGATGCCGGAGCACTCCTGGTCGAACTGCGGGACGTCGCCGCCGGGCTGCCCCCGGCCCGCGGGGTGCGGCTGCGTCGTGTGCTGCTGCCCGACGCCGCCGCACCGAGTCGAGCCGCGAAGCCGGAGGAGCCGGCCGACGACGGCGCGGACGAGACCGACGAGCTCGGTTCCCCCAGCGGCGAGGTCCGCTCGCCCACCGTCCGCTTCACCCGCGGCGCGGACGGCAAGCTCCGCGCCGTCCGATCGGCCGCGCCGTCCGGGAGCAGGCGGTACGTCCCCGGCGACGACCAGGTCACCGACGCCGTCGACCTGAACCGGAACGCATCGACCGATGACCTCGACACCTTCGATGACGCGCACGACGAGGCCGACGACGAGGCCCGGGACGACGCTACCGACCCCCGCGCCTCTCGGTGGTCCCGCCTGTTGGCGCCCTTCGCCAGGCTGCGACGGCTCCGGCCGGCGACACTGACCTGGATCGCACTGGTGCTCGCCACGGCGCTCGCCGTCGGAGGCGTGTGGTGGGTCGTCGCCGGGCGGGGCGTCGCCGTCCCGACGACGACGGCGCTGGACCCGGTCGCGGCCGAGAGCCGCCTCCGCGCGGCCGGCTTCGCCGTGGTGCGCGGTGCCGACGAGTACAGCGAGACCGCTCCCCGTGGCACCGTTGCGCTGACCTCACCGGCGGCCGGCGACCACGCCGACAAGGGCTCCACGGTGAGCCTGCGCGTCTCCCGCGGCCCGGAGCGGTACACCCTCGTTCCGCTGCGCGGCCGGCCCTACGGCGAGGCGGTCGCCACGCTCGGGACACAGAAGCAGCAGGTCGGCGCGGTGACCCGCACCTTCGACGACGACATCCCGGCGGACTCGGTCGTCAGCTCCGACCCCGCCCCCGGCGCCGTCCTGCGGCCGGGGACGCCGGTGGCGCTCGTCGTCAGCGACGGACCGGCGCCGGTCACCGCACCGGACGTGGTCGGTCAGCCGGTGGACGCCGCCCAGCACACCCTGGAGGGGCTCGGGCTCCAGGTGGCCCGCAAGGGAGCCTTCAGCGACACCGTGCCGCTGAACCAGGTCACCGACCTGCAGCCGGCCACGGCGCTGCACCGCAAGCAGCAGGTGACCTTGGTGTTCTCGCTGGGGCCGGAGCTGATCGACATCCCCAACGTCATCGGGCAGAGCCGATCCAGTGCCGTCGCGACACTCCAAGCACAGGGTTTTCGGGTAAGAGTGCTCAACGTGCCAGGTTTCGACAGCTTCGTCGCTCGCGCAGTTCCCTCCGCCGGGACGAAGGCTCGTCGCGGTTCACAGATCACCCTCGTTCTCGCCTGACCTCCGAAGGTCAGCGACCCGAATGCCCCCGCGCAAGCCGTCTCCCGTCGGCGCGCACGTCCCGACCGGTGCCGGTCTGGTCCGTGGCGCGCTGGGTTACGCGAAGCGTGTCAACGCGCAGGCCGTGCAGATCTTCGCGGGCAACCCGCGCGGCTGGTCCCTCTCGGCGGGTGACCCGGCACAGGACGCCGAGTTCCGCGCCGCCTGCGCCGCCGAGAAGATGCCGGTCTTCCTGCATGCGCCGTACCTGATCAACCTCGGGTCCCCGACGGCGACGACCGTCGAACGGTCGGCGGAGTCGCTGGAGCACGCCTTCGGTCGCGCCGCCGACCTCGGGGCCGTCGGCGTCGTCATGCACAGCGGATCCGCCGTCGACGGCTCGCACCGCGACGCCGCCATGCGGCAGGTCCGCGAGCTGCTGCTCCCGCTGCTCGACGCGCTCGAGGCGAAGGGGCCCGCCGACCTACGGCTGCTCGTCGAGCCGACCGCGGGGGGCGGCGAGGCCCTCGCGGCGACCGTCGACGACCTCAGTGCCTACTTCGCGACGCTGGAGGGCCATCCCCGCCTCGGCGTCTGCCTCGACACCTGCCATGCCTACGCGGCCGGGCACGACCTCGCCCGGCCAGGTGGAGTCCGCCGCACGCTGAACGACCTGGTCAAGGGCGTCGGCAAGGGCCGTCTCGGGCTGGTGCACGCCAACGACTCGAAAGATCCGCTGAACTCGGGTCGCGACCGGCACGCGCCCATCGGGGTCGGCACCATCGGCGTCGACCCGTTCGCCGAACTGTTCGTGCACCCCGCGATGCGCGGGGTGCCGGTGGTTGTCGAGACCCCCGGCGGCGAGCGGCAGCACGGCATCGATGTGCGGGCGCTGCAGCGGTTGCGCGACTCGGCCCGGTGACCCCGGGAGGACCCGCGCGGACCCTCTGGACCTTTAGAACCATGGGATGAGCCCGAAAGAGGCATCATCATGGGAACTGTCCTTCGTTGAGCTGGACAGACAGAGTGCGCTGACGTAGCTGTACGTCGGGTGGGAGGAGGTGCGCATGCCCCTGCTCCCTGCTGCCAAGAAGGCCGAGGCGTTCGCGGCCCTCCTCGACGGCTCCCCCGCCGCGGGGACCGGCCAGCTGAGCACGCTCAGCGCGCTCGCGCAGCGGCTCTCGTCGGTTCCGCAACCGCGGCCGGACTTCACCGCCGCCCTGCGCGAACGCCTGATCTCGGAGGCGACGTCCTCGATTCCGGCCACCGTGGGCGGCGGGACGGCCGGTGCGGTCAGCAGCGCTTCGTCGACGGCGCCGACCACGGCAGCCGCTGTCGGTCCGACGTCAGCAGCCGCCCCGGCCGCCGCGGGCAGCTCCGCAGCAGCAGGCGCGGCGACCACCGGTTCGGCGTTCACGTCGGCTGTCGCCGCCGCCGCGTCCTCGGTCTGGATGCCCTTCACCGCTTTCGTCGCGGCCACCGGCATCGCCATCACCGGGGTCGCCGCCGGCGCATCGATCTCGTTGCCCGGCGACCCCTTCTACGGCGTCAAGCAGCAGATCGAGACGATCCAGCAGGAGCTGGCGGGGGGCGCGGTGGACACCGCCCGGGCGCAGCTCGGGTTCGCCGCCGCGCGCCTGCACGAGTTCCAGACCCTCCTGCGCCAGAACGGCGACGCGCCGCTCTCGGCTGATCTGAGCCAGCGGCTGGCGAAGGTGCTCACCGACTGGGCCGCCGATACGTCCGCGGGAACGACCGTCCTGCTCCAGCAGCTCAGCGCCGGGAAGGGCGACGTCCTCGCCCTCCGCGGAACCCTCGTCCACTTCACCGACAGCCAGGCGCGAGGGCTCGCCTCCGCCGTCCAGCAGCTGCCGAACACGCAGCTCCAGTCCTACACCGGCAGCGCCTTCGCCTACCTGCAGCGCATCGACACTGCACTCGGCAACCCCGTGCAGGTCGCCCGGCTGCTGTCGACACTCGGGCTACCGCTCCCCACCGTCGCGTCCGGCGCGGCTCCCGCACCGACCAGCAGCTCAGCCACGACGCCGTCCACCTCGACGCCGTCGACACCGTCGAACGGCGGTGGGAACCCGTCGGCCCCTGCCCCCGGAAACACACCGGCGAGCGTTCCCACGCTGCCGATCCCGACCGATGGTCGCCCGGTGCCGAAGGCGTCGATCCCCACCGTGCCGGTACCGCTCCCGCTGCCGGATCCCGCTGCGACGGGGCCCACGAGCGGGCAGGCCGGGGGCGCGGTGAGCGGGACGGCAGGGGCGGTCGGCCAGACCGTCAACGGCGTGCTCGACGGAGTGACCGGCAACGGACCGGGCCTCTCCCTTCCGAGCACCGTCCCGGTGCCCGGCCTCGGCCACTAGCACCACTCGGCCCGGCGGCGGCACGGCCGCCCCCGATACCGTCGGCGCATGGTCATCGTGCTGCGCAGCGACGCCGGGTCCGACGAGCTCGACGCCGTGGTGCAGGCCGTCGAGGCGGCGGGCGGCACTCCGTTCGTATCCCGCGGTGTGGCGCGGACGATCGTCGGCGTCATCGGCGACGAGCCGGTGCTCGCGCAGCTCGAGGCCCTGGTGCTGCCCGGCGTCGCCGAGGTCATCCGGGTCACCTCGCCGTACAAGCTGGTGAGCCGTGAGCACCACCCGGCGCGGACCATCGTCCAGGTCGGAGCGCCCGGGATGCAGGTGGCGATCGGCCCGGGCACGCTCACGCTCATCGCCGGGCCATGCGCCGTCGAGACCCCGGAACAGACGCTCGCCGCCGCACAGATGGCCAAGGCCGCCGGTGCCCGGCTGCTGCGCGGCGGTGCCTACAAGCCCCGGACCAGCCCCTACGCGTTCCAGGGGCTCGGCGAGCGCGGCCTGCACATCCTCTCCGACGTGCGCGACGAGGTCGGTCTGCCCGTCGTCACCGAGGTCGTCGACGCGCACGACGTCGACGTGGTCGCCGAGCACGCCGACATGCTGCAGATCGGCACCCGCAACATGCAGAACTTCGGCCTGCTGCAGGCCGTGGGATCGGTCGGCAAGCCCGTGCTGCTCAAGCGCGGCCTGACCGCTACCTACGAGGAGTGGCTGATGGCCGCCGAGTACATCGCGCAGCGCGGCAACCTCGACATCGTGCTGTGCGAGCGCGGCATCCGCACCTTCGAGACCGCGACCCGCAACACCCTCGACGTCAGCGCCGTGCCGATGCTGCAGGCCCGCTCGCACCTGCCGGTGATGATCGACCCCAGCCACGCCGCGGGGCGGCGCGAACTCGTCGTGCCGCTGGCCCGGGCCGCGATCGCGGCGGGCGCCGACGGACTGCTCGTCGACGTGCACCCGCACCCCGAGACCGCCCTGGTCGACGGCCCGCAGGCGTTGCGCACCGAGGAACTCGACGAGCTCGCCGTGGCCGTCCGCGACTTCGCGCCGCTGCTCGGGCGCACCCCCTGAGCCGGCACCCCGAACCTGTGTGGGCTTCCACCGGCTCTGACCGGCGCAGGCCCACACAGCATCGGTAAGGCGTCAGCTGCTGGGCGTCAGCGCCCGGATCTGGCTGTCGAGCTCGCTCGAGAAGAAGTCCATGAAGCCGTCCGGGTCCGGGCCGGCGTTCATGAGCACGAGGTGGTCGTAGCCGGCGTCGACGAACTGCTGCGCGTTCGCGATGTGCTTCGCGGCGTCGGGGCCACAGGCGAACTGGCCCTTGATGTCCTCGATCCGCACGGTCGCGCTCGCGGCCTCGAAGTTCACCGGGTTCGGCAGCTCGGACATCACCTTCCAGCCGGTCAGCGCCCACCGGGTCGTCTCGAGTACCGCCTGCGCCGCGGTGTCCTCGTCCGGCGCCCAGGCGAGCGGCACCTCGGCGTAGCGCGGTCCGGTGCCGCCGGCCTTCTCATAGGCCGAGACGATGTTGGCCTTCGGTTCGGTTGCGAACAGGCCGTCGCCGATCTCGGCGGCGATCCGGGAGGCGTCCCCGCCGCCCGAGGCGACCGGCATGAGGATCGGCTCGCTCGGCAGGTCGAAGACGCGGGCGTCCTCGAGCTTGAGGTAGCGGCCGTCGTAGTTCTGGTAGCCGCCCTGCCAGAGCAGCTTGATGATCTCGAGCGCCTCGCGGAACACCCGCTGCCGTTCGTGCACGCCCGGGAAGCCGGTGCCGACGATGTGCTCGCTGAGACGCTCGCCCGAGCCGACGCCGAGGGTGAAGCGGTTGTCCGAGAGCAGGGCCACCGTCGCCGCGGCCTGCGCGATGATCGCCGGGTGGTACCGGAAGCTCGGGCAGGTCACACCGGTGACCAGGCCGATCGTCTCGGTGGACTGCGCCATGGCCCCGAGCATCGACCAGGTGAAGGCCGAGTGGCCCTGACTCTCGAGCCACGGGTGGTAGTGGTCGCTCAGCTCGACGAAGTCGAACCCGGCGCGCTCGGCGGCCTGCGCCTGCCGCACGACCTCCTTCGGGCCGAAGGCTTCGGTGGCGATCTTCAGGCCGATCTTCATGGTGTCCCCTCGCGTTGGCTCCTCGGGTAGCGCCTACCCGGCGTCTCCGGACCGACACGGACGGACCGAGCCGGTCGCCTCCACCTCGGGCGACCGTCGTTTTCCCTTGTCGCTGCCGGGGACGGGCCGAACGTGACCCAGCCAGCACAGCAGCAGACCCCGCCCGGCACGACCGCCGAGATGACCCCGACGCCCGACCACGGCGAGCAGAGCTACGTCGGCCACGGTCGCCTCGATGGCAAGAAGGCCGTGATCACCGGCGCCGACAGCGGCATCGGCCGCGCCGTCGCGATCGCCTACGCCCGCGAGGGCGCGGACGTCCTGATCAGCTACCTCGACGAGGACGACGATGCCCGCGAGACCGCGAGCTGGGTCGAGAAGGCCGGGCGCAAGGCCGTTCTCGTCGCCGGCGACATCAGCGACCCGGCGCACTGCCGCGCGATCATCGCCAAGGCCGTCGAGGAGTTCGGACGCGTCGACGTGCTGGTCAACAACGCCGCCTTCCAGATGTCGCACCAGACCATCGAGGAGATCCCCGACGAGGAGTGGGACTTCACCCTCGCGACCAACCTGTCGGCGTTCTTCCACCTGACCAAGGCCGCGATCCCGCACATGCAGCCCGGCGCCTCGATCATCGGCAGCTCGTCGGTCAACTCCGACAACCCCGTCCCGGACCTGATGCCCTACAGCGCCACGAAGGCCGCCATCGCCAACATGTGCGCGTCGCTCGCGAAGCTGCTCGGGCCGAAGGGCATCCGCGCCAACAGCGTGGCGCCCGGTCCGATCTGGACGCCGCTGATCCCGGCGACGATGCCTGCCGAATCGGTGGAGGGGTTCGGGCAGCAGACACCGCTCGGCCGCCCGGGGCAGCCGGCCGAACTGGCGCCGGTCTACGTCCTGCTCGCGTCCGACGAGGCCAGCTACATCTCCGGCGCGCGCTACGCCGTCACCGGTGGGACGCCGATCCTCTAGGCCGCGTAAGACTCTCCCGTCGTCAGGGCGACGGGAGAGTCCCACGCGATCTGCATCAGCGCTGCTGCAGCATCTCCGCCACGAGGAAGGCGAGGTCGAGCGCCTGCGAGGTGTTGAGGCGCGGGTCGCACGCCGTCTCGTACCGGGTCTCGAGGTCACCCTCGCGGATCTCGTCGGCACCGCCGAGGCACTCGGTGACGTCCTCGCCGGTGAACTCGACGTGCAGGCCGCCGGGCCAGGTGCCGAGCTCGCGGTGGACCTCGAAGAAGCCGAGCACCTCGTCGAGCACGTCGTCGAAGTGCCGGGTCTTGATGGCGCCCACGGTGCGGGTGTTGCCGTGCATCGGGTCGCAGGTCCACACGACCTGGTGGCCGGTGGCGCGGACCTTCTCGACCAGCGGCGGCAACGCCTCGCGGATCCTGCCCGCGCCCATCCGCGAGATGAGCGTCAGCCGGCCGGGGACACCGTCGGGGTCGAGCTGCTCGACGATGGCGGCGGCGTCCTCGGGGGTCGTCGTCGGGCCGAGCTTGACCCCGATGGGGTTGCCGATGCCCGCGACCATGGCGAGATGCGCGCCGCCGAGCTGCCGCGTCCGTTCGCCGACCCAGACCATGTGGGCCGAGGTGTCGTAGGCGAGGCCGGTGGCGTCCTCGGTGCGGGTGAGGGCTCGCTCGTACTCGAGCAGCAGCGCCTCGTGGCTGGTGTAGAGCTCGACCATGTGGCCGGCCGGGCCGAGGTCGACGTTGATCGCGCGCATGAACGAGAGCGCGCGCTCGATGTCGCGGGCGATGAGCTCGTAGCGCTCCCCCGCCGGCGACCGCAGGACGAAGTCCTGGTTCCACGCGTGCACCTGGTGCAGGTCGGCGAAGCCACCGGTGGCGAACGCGCGGAGCAGGTTGAGGGTCGCGGCGCTGTTCTGGTAGGCGCGCATCAGCCGCCGCGGGTCCGGCACGCGGGCGGCCGGCGTCGGCTCCAGGCTGTTCACCGCGTCGCCGCGGTAGGACATGAGCCCGGTCGCAGCCTCGATGTCGGTCGAGCGCGGCTTGGCGTACTGCCCGGCCATCCGAGTCAGCTTCACCACCGGTAGGGAGGCGCCGTAGGTCAGTACGACCGACATCTGCAGCAAGGTCTTGACCTTGTCACGGATCTGGTTCGCGGTGTTGCCGACGAAGGTCTCGGCGCAGTCGCCGCCCTGCAGCAGGAAGGCCTCTCCGCGGGCGACGTCGGCGAGCCGTTCGGTCAGCCGGCGGACCTCGGGGCCGGTGACGAGCGGCGGCACGGTCTCGAGCTCACCGACCGTCTGGGCGAGAACGGCGGCGTCCGGCCACGCGGGCTGTTGCGCCGCGGGCAGGTCGCGCCAGGTATCGAGAGCGAGACGGGCAGGCACGTCTCACTACGTTACGGGAGCAGGTCCAGCCGTTTTCCGCATCTCCAGCCCTGCCCGAAAGCTGCCTCAGGGGCCGCCGCGCCAGTGTTCGATCCGTCGGTGGTCCGGCCGGAACCCGTGGTCGAGCCCCCAGAGCACCGCCTGCGTGCGGCTCTCGACCCCGATCTTCCGGTAGATGGTGCGCACGTAGGACTTCACGGTGTTCGGCGAGAGGAACGCCAGCCGGGCCACGTCGGCGTTGCTGAAGCCCTGCGTGATGAGTGCCAACACCTCGGCTTCCCGGTCGGACAACCCCTCGGTCCGTCCGGGCCAGTCGAGGCCCGGCGCGCTGCCGGCATGCCGCGGCGGGTCGCTCACGACGATCTCCCCCGCGTGCACGGCCTCGAGGGCGGCGACCAGGTCCTCTGCCGGAAGCGCTTTGGAGAGGTAGCCGCAGGCACCGAGCTCCCGGGCGTTGTCGACCAGCTCACGGTGGAAGTTCCAGGTGTAGACGACGACGCGACGCGCCCGCGGGTTCCGCACCAGGATGGCGATCTGGTCGTGGTCCGATTCCGGTTGGCCGAACGAGTCGTAGAGCACGATGTCGACCTCGTCCTCGACGGGTTCGTTCGCATCGAGCTCGGCGATGACGATGCGGTCGCGGAACGGGTCCAGCATCCGTGCGACCCCGGCCAGGACGACGTCGTAGTCGTCGACCAGTGCCACGAGTATCGGTGACGAGCTGTCGGGTGATGTGCCGGCGGCGGTCACGCGACCACCGTAGAGAAATACCTACTTAGGGGTGTAGTCCGGGTTGTCCGTTTTCGGGTTCTGTGGATCTCCCCGCAACAGCGGGGCACCCGATGCGCTTCGGCGCTCATCGTGAAGGGCTCGTCATGCTCGGTCTCATCGTCAGTCTCATCGTCGTCGGTCTCCTCGCCGGAGCCCTCGCCCGGCTGCTCGTTCCCGGCCGGCAGCACATGTCGATCCCGGCAACGATCCTGCTCGGCATCGTCGGCTCGTTCGTCGGTGGCTTCCTCGGCTACCTGATCTTCCACAAGGACGCGGCCAACGGCTTCTTCCAGCCCTCCGGGATCATCGGTTCGGTCATCGGCGCGATCATCGTGCTCCTGGTCTGGGAGCGGGTCGGTGCCCGTCGGGGCGAGGCCGTCACCCGCTGACGTCCGTCCGGGACACCTGATGTAGGTCTCGAAGCCCTCGCACGGCAGCAGCCCCGCCCCCGCTGCTGCCGTGGCGAGCGCTGCGCGACGGAACGAGCCGCCCGCCCGTACCTCAGCCGAAGAACACCTCGGCCTCGGCGTAGCGCTCCACCGGGACGGTCTTGAGCTCCTTCGTCGCCTCGGCGAGCGGCACGCGGACTATGTCGGTGCCGCGCAGCGCCACCATCGACCCCCAGGCACCGTCGAGTGCGGCGTCGATCGCGTGGAGCCCGAAGCGGGTCGCGAGCACCCGGTCGAAGGCGGTCGGCGTCCCACCGCGCTGCACGTGACCGAGCACGGTCGTCCGGGCCTCGTGTCCGGTGCGTGACGCGATCTCCGACTCCAGCCGCTGCCCGATCCCGCCGAGCCGAACGTGGCCGAACGCGTCCACCTCTCCGGCGCCCGCCGTCTCGAGCGTCCCCTCCAGCGGCACCGCACCCTCGGCGACCACGACGATCGGCGCGTACCGCTTCGTCGCGAAGCGCTGGTTGACGTAGTCGCAGACCTGGTCGATGTCGAACGGCCGCTCGGGGATCAGGATGACGTTGGCCCCACCGGCCATGCCGCTGTGCAGCGCGATCCACCCCGCGTGACGGCCCATGACCTCACAGATGAGCGTGCGTCGGTGGCTCTCGGCGGTGGTGTGCAGCCGGTCGATCGCCTCGGTCGCGATGGTGACGGCGGTGTCGAAGCCGAACGTGTAGTCGGTGGCGCCGAGATCGTTGTCGATCGTCTTCGGGACCCCGACCACCTGGACGCCGTCCTCGTGCAGCCGTCTGGCGACGCCGAGGGTGTCCTCGCCGCCGATCGCGACGATCGCCTCGACACCGAGGCCGTCGAGCGAACCCCGCAACCGGTCGACCGCGCCGTCCTCGGAGTAGGGGTTGGTCCGGCTGGAGCCGAGGATGGTGCCGCCCCGGGGCAGGATGCCGCGGACGGCGTCGACGTCGAGCGGCGTGACGTCACCCTCGACGGCTCCGCGCCACCCGTCGCGGAAGCCCACGAACTCGTGGTCGCCGGACTGGACGCCCTTGCGGACGACGGCCCGGATGACGGCGTTCAGGCCGGGGCAGTCTCCCCCGCCGGTCAGGACTCCGATGCGCACAGCCGGAGGCTAGACCGCAGCCGCGCCGATGTCCCGAGACCCCCGGGCGGCCGTCGCCACAACGATCGGTGTCGGACCGGGTTCCCGTTACTCCACGTCGGTAGGTTCCGGCTGTGCCTCTCCAGCGCGTTCGGCCCCCTGCCCCGGTACCGGCGCGCCGACGGATCAGTACGGCTCTGCTCGCCCTCACCTCACTCGCCCTCGTCGCAGCCTGCTCCAGCGGGGGGTCCGGGCGTTCGCCCGCCGCTCCCGCCGGTGGTGCGGCCGCCGCCGGTACGTCGTCGAACGGCGGCCCGACGACGGTTGCCACGACCGCCCCGGCGCCGCTGCCGGAGTTGCCGGGTGGCGGCCGCGTCCTGTTCCCGGACCACCGCGTGATCGCCTACTACGGCAGCGGCGAGTTCCCCGGTCTGGGCGTCCTCGGGAAGAAGCCGCCGCAGGAGTCGGCCGACGACGTCATCAAGCAGGCGCAGGCCTACGCCCCGTCCGGGCGCAAGATCCTGCCTGCGATGGAGCTCATCACCACCGTGGCGCTGAGCTCCCCCGGGCCCACCGGGACCTACTCCTCGGACGGCAACCCCGACGTCGTCCAGCGCTACCTCGACGTCGCCCGCAAGAACAAGATGATGCTCATCCTCGACTTCCAACCCGGGCAGGGCGAGTTCCTGCCGCAGGTGAAGCGGTTCGAGAAGTTCCTGACGCAGCCCGACGTCGGGGTCGCGCTCGACGCCGAGTGGCGGATGAAGAAGGGCCAGATCCCCGGCAAGACCTACGGGTCGGCGACCGCCGCGGAGATCAACGGGGTGTCGGACTACGTCGCCGGTCTCGTCAAGGCGAACAACCTGCCCGAGAAGCTCTTCCTCGTGCACCAGTTCCGGCTCGACATGCTCCCCGATCGGTCGAAGATCGTTCCGCGGGACGGGCTCGCGATCGTCTTCCACGCCGACGGCTTCGGCCCACAGAAGGAGAAGAAGGAGGTCTACAAGGCGCTCGCGCTGCCCGGGCCGCCCTTCCACATCGGCTTCAAGCTCTTCTACAAGGCCGACACCGGCCTCATGTCGCCGGCCCAGGCGATGGCGCTGCAGCCGCAACCGGATCTGATCACGTACCAGTAGCCCCGGGTGCCGGGAACCTGTCTCCGGCTTCGCTCCCCCGGGCCCCTTCACCGGAGCCGCACTGTCGGACGATGGAGAACCGGTGGGGTGCCTCGACGACCGGTGCGGCCGGCGCGCGTCCGCCGGTCGGCGGCTGGTGCGTTCGTCCGCCGTCCTCGGCCTGACCACCCTCGCGCTGCTGAGCCCCGGTGTCCTGGCGTCCGCCGCGACACCGGCCACACCGACGACTCCGGCTGTCGCCGCTGCTGCGGCGGCGGTCCCCGCTGCACCGGGACCACTCGCTCCCGAACCGGATCTCGCCACGCTGCAGGCCGACCTCGATGCCGCCCGGACCGAGGTGTCGACCGCCACCGCCGCCGCGATGGAGGCGGCCGGACGCACCGTCAACGCGCAGATCGCGCTGGAAGCCGCCCGCGCCGACGCCGACCGGGCCCGCCTCCAGCTCCGCGACGAGGTGCGTCGCACCCTGACCGACGGACCGCTCACGCAGCTGCCGGACTGGGTCGTCAGCCCCGACCCGGCGGCCGCCGAGCTGCTGGGGACGATGCGACGCCGCACCGTGGTCCGGCAGGCCGACCGCGTGACGCAACTCCGCGACGCCCTGCAGCGCCTCGACGACGCCGGTCGGGCGTTGGACGGTCAGCGCGCCGACGCCACCCGCCAGGCCGCGACCGCCGTCCTCGCCGCCGACCGCGCCCGGCGGCTGCTCGACGAAGGGGAACTGACCGCCGCCTCGAACGCGGCGATCCGGGCCCAACTGGCCGCCCGCAAGCAGGCCCTCGACGCGCTCAATGCGGCGTTGGTACAGGCCCTCGCGCCGATCCAGCAGGCCGCCTCCCCCCTCCCCCCGGCGGGCTCCACCGATCCGTTGCCGCAGGCGGTGGATGCGTTCCCGGACGGGACGAGGCCTGACGCGTCGTCGGCGGCACAGGCCTCGGTGCTGCAGCTGCTCGAGAACACGCCGATGGGCGGCCTACCCACCGGCTACCAGACCACGGGGCAGGTGTTCACCGGCCTGTCGAGCTGGTACGGGCCAGGCTTCATCGGCAGCCCGACCTCCACCGGCGTCCCGTACGACCCGGAGAAGCTCACCTGCGCGATGCTGATGGTGCCGCTCGGCACGGTCGTCCGGGTCACGACGACGGCGGGCCGCAGCGTCGTCCTGCTCGTCAACGACCACGGCCCCTACGTCGGGCCGCGCATCCTGGACGTGTCGATGCGGGCCAACCGCATCCTCGGCCTCGGTCTCGGGCAGGTCCGCATCGAGGTGCTGCGCCCCACGGGCACCGGTTAGCAGCGGACGCCGACCGGGCGGGTCAGTCGAGGGGCTGGTAACCCGCCAACGGCGCCAGGACGGCCCACCGCGCCAGGTTGTGACGGGCGTCGGCGACGGCGTCGTGCTGGTCCGCGGGCTCGGCCGGCAGCGTCGGGTTGCCGACCTCGTCCCACAGCTGGCGGAGGTCGCGGGTGAAGCGCGGCAACGCGCGAGGCAGGGCGGTCATCGAGCCGTACAGCTGGCAGAGCGCGACGTGGTCGTAGGCGGCGTACCAGGCCCACAGCTCCACGCGCCCCGGGCCCGCGGTGAGGAACTCGAGCACCTCGTCACGGATCCGGCTGCGGGACCGCCACAGCGGTGACGCCGGCGAGGGCAGCTTGTCGAGCACGTTGCGTCGCACCCACGGCACGGCCCGGTCGGGGTCGAACTCGGTCGAGACGGCGTAGTACTCGCGGGTCCCCGTCTCGTCGACGATGCCGATCGACACCAGGTCGATGGTGCGACCGTCCTCGATGAACTCGCAGTCGTAGAAGTAGCGGATGGTCGCTCGCTCAGGCGGCGGCGCGGTCGGGCGAGGCGTGGTCGGCGTCCCGTTGCGGGCCCTGCCCCCGGCGGAGGGCGGCCTGCTCCTCCTTGGCCTTCGCGGCGTAGGTGTCCACGTACTCCTGACCGGACAGCATCATCAGCTCGTACATGATCTCGTCGGTCATGCTGCGCAGCACGAAGCGGTCGTCCTCGAGCCCGGCGTAGCGGGTGAAGTCGAGCGGCTTGCCGATCCGGATCCCCACCCGGCGGATGTTGGGCCGGACCTGCCCGGGCGGCTGCACCTCGAAGGTGCCGATCATCGCCACCGGGATGACCTTGACGTTCGCCTCGAGGGCCATCCGCGCGACGCCGATCTTCCCACGGTAGAGGCGGCCGTCCGGCGAGCGCGTGCCCTCGGGGTAGATGCCGAGCAGGTTGCCACCACTGAGGATCCGGACGCCGGTGCGCAGCGCCGCCTCGCTGGCCGCGCCGCCGCTCCGGTCGATCGGCACCTGGCCGACGCCGGTGAAGAACAGCTTCTTCAGGAAGCCCTTGATGCCGCGCTCGGTGAAGTAGTCGCTCTTGGCCAGGAAGGTGATGCGGCGCGGGGCCATCAGCGGCAGGAAGATCGAGTCGAGGAACGAGAGGTGGTTGCTGGCGAGGATCGCGGGGCCGTCGTCGGGCAGGTTCTCCAGACCCTCGACCCATGGTCGGAACAGGGGGTGGAGGATCGGGGTGAGGAACGCCCGGACCATCCAGTAGAACACCGGCACGCCTCCTTCACGTCGCTCTGAGATCCCGCACGGCCCGCTGCCGACAGCCGCTGCTGACATCGGACGGCCTGCCCGCATCATCCGTGCCTCAGACCCGTTCCGGTGCTCGACACCGGACGCGTGCGTCGGAAGTCATGACAGTAGGAGCGCGCCCGGGCCACGTCCATACGCCACTCGGTGGGTCCGCCCGCTCGGGTGTGCTGACGGCGGTCGGACGAGCCGACAACGATGTCGTCGGCGTTTCGCAGCGGCGACGCACGGTGGCGAGCCACATCGACGGTGCGGCACCCCGCCGTCCGTGCGAGCATGGACGAGGAACAGTGGAGGTGGGCCGGGTGACGGTTCTGGCGGGCGCAGAGCCTTTCGCGGCCGACGGAGGCCGGGTCGGCGTACTGGTGATCCACGGGTTCACCGGGACGACGCAGAGCATCCGCGGCTGGGCGCAGTCGCTCGCCGACGCGGGGCTCACCGTCTATGCCCCACGGCTGCCCGGCCACGGGACGCGCTGGCAGGACATGACACGCACCCGCTGGGCCGACTGGTACGGCGAGGTCGAGCGTGCCTTCGCCACCCTGCAGGCCCGCTGCGACCAGGTCTTCGTCTGCGGCCTGTCGATGGGCGGGACGCTCGCCCTGCGACTGGCCGAGCTGCAACCCGATGCGGTGGCCGGCGTCGTCGTGGTGAACGCCTCGCTGGGGACCGATCGGCCGGACGCGAGGATCCTGCCGTTGGCGCAACTGTTCATCCCCGCCTTCCCCGGCATCGTCGACGACGTCAAGTCGGGCACGGAGACCGAGCTGGGCTACGCCAAGCTGCCGTTGAAGCCCGCGCACTCGCTGGCCAAGGCGTGGCGGGTCGTCCGCGCCGACCTGCACCGCATCACCGCGCCGATGCTCGTCTTCCGGAGCCGGGTCGACCACGTCGTGCCCCCGGTGAGTGGGCGCTACCTGCTGGAGGGGGCCCGCTCGTCGGACGTGACGGAGCGGATCCTGGAGAACAGCTACCACGTGGCGACGCTCGACGCGGACGCCCCGGCGATCTTCACCGAGACGCTCGCCTTCATCTCCGCGCGGGCGAAGGTGCCGTCGTGAGCGTCCGGCGGCGCGGCAACGGCCTCACCGCCGATTCCTACGTGCTGCTGCTCGACGTCGACCCACGGCTCTCCGACGCGCTGCTCGCCGCGCTCGCCACTGCGGGGGTGGCGGCCTACACCACCCCGGCGCCGCAGCGCCCCGCCGTTCCGGCGCCGGCCCGGCCCTCCGCGCGGCCGCTGGAGGCCGTCCACGTCGACAGCACGCGACGTCCCGATGCCCGGCGCGTGCTCGAGGAGACCATGCCGGACCTCACCACGGGACTCCCCTCGATCGCGGAGGAGGACATCTTCGCTGCGCTGGTCGCCGGCTTCGACACCGAGCCGACGACGCACGACTGGCCGAGCTCCGAGGACCTCGACGTCTCCCCACCGCCGGTTCCGCCCGCGGAAGGATCCGGGCGGCCCCAGCGTCGCCGGACCGACGGCCCCACGGGCGAGCGGTCGCCGACCTCCCCCGACGCGGCCGGTCCCCGGCCCGGGGCCGCCGACTCGACCGACTCCACCGGCACAGCGCCTGCCGGTGCCGGCCCGGGTGAGAGGTCGGGCGACGACGCCCCGCCGAAGCCGTCGTTGCAGAAGCCGACCCGTACGCCGGCCGGGAACGCGTCGGGCGGTCAGGACGTCACGAACCTGGAGCCGGACGACGAGGGCTACGTCCCCCCGCCGATCGAGCCGATGCCGCCGGCCCACCCGGTCACCAAGTGGGGGTTGGTCGCGCTCGGGCTGGGCGTCGTCCTGCTGATCTTCCCGACCCTGCTCGGGCTCCGGCACACGACGGCCGTCGACGCGGCGGCCGTGCTCTCGATCCTCGGTGGGGTGGGCCTGCTGGTGTCGCGACTGTCCAGCGGTTCACCCGACGACGACGGTCCGGACGACGGCGCCGTCGTCTGACGAGTCCTCGTCCGGGACGGCGTCCGGTCACGTCAGCACCTGAAGCGGCCCCCGGACCGTCGATGCCTCGGCGGCCCAGGGGCCCTGTCGAACTGACTGCTCTGGCAGCCGACGATCAGACGGCGCTCTCGAGCTCCTTGAACTCCTCGTCGGACAGCTCGACGGTCGCGGCCTTCATGTTGTCCTCGAGGTGCGCGACCTTGCTCGTGCCGGGGATGGCCAGCATCTGCGACGAACGGTGGAGCACCCACGCGAGCGCGAGCTGCGCCGGGGTGACGTCGTGCCGCTTGGCGGCCTCGGTCAGCGGGCTGCCCTCGCCGGTGAGCTTGCCGGTCGCCAGCGGGAACCACGGGATGAAGGCGATGCCCTCGTTCGTGCAGTAGTCGAGCACGTCCTCGTGACCGCGGTCGGAGAGGTTGAACATGTTCTGCACCGACACCACGTCGACCACCTTGCGGGCCTGCTTCACCTGGTCGACCGTGGTCTCGGAGATGCCGATGTGGCGGATCTTGCCCTCGTCCTGCATCGCCTTGAGCTCGCCGAGCGAGTCCTCGACGGGGACCTCGGGGTCGAAGCGGTGGAGCTGGAACAGGTCGATGCGCTCGAGCTTCAGGCGGCGGAGGCTCATCTCCACCTCCTGACGCAGGTAGTCCGGCTTGCCGAGCGGGCGCCAGTCGCCGGGGCCGCAGCGCAGCAGGCCGGCCTTGGTGCCGATGACGACGTCGTCGGCGTAGGGGTGCAGCGCCTCGGCGATGAGCTCTTCGCTCACGTAGGGGCCGTAGGAGTCGGCGGTGTCGATGAAGTTCACGCCGAGTTCGACGGCGCGGCGGAGCACGCGGATGCACTCGTCGCGGTCGGCCGGCGGACCCCAGATGCCCTGACCGGTGAGCTGCATCGCCCCGTAGCCGAGGCGGTTGACGGTGAGGTCACCGCCGAGGGTGACGGTGCCACTGGCTTGTCCTGGAGAAGTCATGTCTTCTGTGTGCCCGTAACGATGTATGACACGCATCGAATATTTGCTGACGCAACGACTTCCCGCGGCTCCGACGGGCGCTGCCTAGGGTTCTCGCATGGCTACCTGCGCCGAGTGGCGACGCACGTTCCCCGACCGGTGGGACCGGGCGACCGAGCACCCGTTCCTCACCGCGGTCGCCGACGGCGACCGGTCCGCCTTCGCCGGCTGGCTCCCGCAGGACGCGACGTTCGTCGACGACCTCGTCCGCTTCCAGGCCCGGCTCCTCGGCCGCTCCCCCGGGCGGCCGCCGCGCGTCCTGGCCGACGGCCTGTCCGGGCTGCTCGCCGAACTCGATTGGTTCGACGAGGTCGCGGCACCGCTCGGCATCGTCGTCGAGCAGCCCACGAGGCCGGCGACCCTGGCTTACCGGGCGCTGCTCGCGGACCTCGACGGCGCGGCGTACCCGGCGGCCCTGCTGGGCCTATGGGTGCTCGAGCGGGTCTACCTGGAGGCGTGGCGGTTCGCCGGCCGCGGCCCCGTCGCGCCCGAGCACCGTGCCGCCGTCGAGCACTGGACCGACCCCGGTTTCGCGGACTACGTCGACGCGCTCGAAGCGGCAGCCGACGCCGCCCTCGGCGACGTGCCCGCAGCCGACGAGGACGCACCCGGCGGAGACCTGGGCGACGTGGTCGCACGCGTGCTCGACGCCGAGATCGCCTTCTGGGACATGGCCCTGGCCGACCCGGCCCCGGCGGTCCGCCCGTGACCCCGGGCACCGCGGCCTCGCTCTGGACCGCCAACGCCGACCTCGCCGAGGCGGCGCTGCAGCACTCGTTCGTGCGCGGCATCGGCGCCGGCGACCTGCCCCGCGACGCCTTCCGCGACTTCGTCGCGCAGGACGCGTTCTTCCTCGACGCCTTCGCCCGCGCGTACGCATCGGCGTTGGTCCGCAGCCCGGACACCGCGACGATGCTGGTCTTCGCGGGACTGGTGGCCGGGGTCCGCGACGAGCTCGCCCTCCACGCCGACTACGCGGCCCGCTGGGACGTCGACCTCACGGACGTCGAGCCCGTGCCGGCCACCCTGGCCTACACCGAGTTCCTCCTCGCGACGGCGTCGACCGGGACGCTCGCGGAGATCTGCGCCGCGATGACGCCGTGCATGCGGCTCTACACGCATCTCGGCCGCGCAATGGCCGAGGACGGGGTGGACGAGGACAACCCGTACCGGTCCTGGATCACGACCTACGCCGACCCCGAGTTCGCGGGGCTCGTCGAGCGGCTCGAGACCCTGCTCGACGCCGTCGCCGACGGTCCCACCGGCGCCGTCGCCGCGCGCTACCGACGCGCCATGAGCCTGGAGCTCGGGTTCTTCGACGCGTCCTTCGACGGCGGCGCACCGGTGTGACAGTCTCGGCACGTGGCTGATCTCACGCTCGTCGACCCTGCCTCCGTCGGCCTCTCCGCCGCCCGGCTGGCCCGCATCGACACGCACTTCGCCCGCTACGTCGACGACGGACGCCTCCCCGGCTACTCCGCGCTCGTCGCCCGACGCGGGGAGGTCGCGCACCTGTCGTCCTACGGGCAGGCCGACATCGAGGCCGGCCGACCGGTCGCCGCCGACACCCTGTGGCGCATCTACTCGATGACCAAGCCCGTCACGTCGGTCGCCGCGATGATGCTGTGGGAGCAGGGGGCCTTCGAGCTCACCGACCCGGTCAGCAAATTCCTGCCGAGCTTCGCCGACGTCCGCGTCTACGACGGCGGCACCGCCGCGAAGCCGCTGACGGTGCCCGCGACCGAGCCGGTGCGGATGTGGCACCTGTTCACACACTGCTCCGGCCTCACGTACGGCTTCCACCACATGCACGTCGTCGACGAGATGTACCGCAACGCCGGCTACGAGTGGGACGTGCCCGACGACACCGACCTCGCCGCCGCCGTCGACAGCTGGGCGCAGCTCCCCCTGCTGTTCCAGCCGGGCGCCGAGTGGAACTACGGCGTCTCCACCGACGTGCTGGGCCGCGTCGTCGAGGTGCTCTCCGGCCGCCCGCTCGACGCGTTCTTCGAAGAGAAGATCTTCGAACCACTCGGGATGACCGACACCGGGTTCTCCGTCGAACCGGACCGCCAGGACCGGCTCGCCGCGCTCTACGCCATGGCGCCCGGGCTGCCCGGCAAGGTCCGCTACGACGCGATGGGCGACAGCGTCCGCAACAAGCCGCGGTGGCTCTCCGGCGGCGGCGGCCTGGTGTCGACCCTCGCCGACTACCGACGCTTCACCTCGATGCTGCTCGGCGGCGGTGAGGTCGACGGCGTCCGGCTGCTCGGGAACCGCACCGTCGCCTACATGGCCAGGAACCACCTGCCCGGTGGGCAGGACCTGGAGACCTTCGGCCGACGGATCTTCTCGGAGGTGCGCTTCGACGGCGTCGGCTTCGGCCTGGGCTTCGCGGTCGTCCACGACCCGGTCGCCTTCCGGACCCTGACCAGCCCCGGCGAGTTCAACTGGGGCGGCGCGGCCAGCACCGCGTTCTACATCGACCCCGTCGAGGAGCTGGAGGTCATCTTCATGACCCAGCTGCTGCCCTCGAGTACCTACCCGCTCCGCAGCCAGCTCCGGCAGCTGGTGGGGCAGGCGATCGTCGGATGAACCAGCTCCGCGTCGACACCGGCGGGCTGTCGTTGTTCGTCGAGGTCGGCGAGCCGGCCAGCGGCGCGACCGACGCCGAGACCGTCCTGTTGCTCCACGGCTTCCCCGACTCCCACAAGCTCTGGCGCTATCAGGTGCCGGCGCTGCGGGAGGCCGGCTACCGCACGGTGACGCCCGACCTGCGCGGCCTCGGCGAGTCCGACCGACCGGACTCGCTGGACGGCTACCGCCTCACCGCGAGCGTGAAGGACATGGTCGCGGTCCTCGACGCCCTCGGGGTCGGCCGGACCCACGTGGTCTGCCACGACTTCGGCGCCGTGGTCGGCTGGCTGCTCGCGGCGCTGCAGCCCGATCGCGTCGACAAGCTCGCCGCGCTCTCCGTCGGTCATCCCAACAGCGCACGCGTCCCGACGATCGAGCAGCGGCAGAAGCAGTGGTACATGCTGCTGTTCCAGTTCGAGGGCATCGCCGAGGAGCTGCTCAGCCGTAACGACTGGGCCCTGTTCAAGGAGTGGACGGCGGGGTCGGTCGACCAGCAGCTCTGGATCGACGACCTCAGCCGCCCGGGGGCCCTGACCTCGGCGTTGAACTGGTACCGCGCGAACCAGCACCCGGCCCGCGAGCTCGGTGAGCGGCCGCAGGTGCCGTCCGTGGCCGCGCCAACCCTGGGGTTGTGGAGTGACCGCGACGTGGCTTTGACCGAGGAGGCGATGCAGCGCTCCGAGCAGTTCGTCACCGGGCCGTGGCACTACGAGCGCGTCAGCAACGCCTCGCACTGGATGCAGGTCGACCAGCCGGAGATCGTCAACCGCCTGCTGCTGGCACACCTCGGCTCCTGAACTGGACGAAACCGCGGATGGCGGACGGCGCTGGTCGGGGACGTCAGCGGCGCGTGCGGCGCGTCCGCGCCACCCGGCGGCGGGGACGGCGTCGTCGCGCGGGCCGGTCGCGGAAGGTCACCTCGATCGACTCGAAGCCCTTGAGCCGCTGCGCCTCGGCGTAGCTGGCGTAGGCGTGCTCGTCAGCGGCCGTGAGCTCGACGTTGTCGGTGAACGGGGTCAGCAGCGCCCGGGGCCACAGCCGGCGGGCCAGGACCGCATTGGCCTCGGCGGCGAACACCACGGCCAGCGCCTCGAGGTAGATGAAGCCGAGCAGGCCCAGCACCAGGCCGAAGGTTCCGTAGGTGGCACTCGTGGTCTTCAGGGTGTGCTGCACGTAGCTCGCCCCCGCGATCTGCAGGATCTGCCAGACCACGGCGGCCGCGATGGCGCCGGGCGCGATCTCCCGCCAGCCCACGTCGCGCACGGTGGCGACGCGGAACGCGACGAGGAAGATCCCGGAGTTCAGCGCCACCGAGATCAGGAAGGCCGGCACGCTGAGGCCCAGGCCGATGCGCGCGCCGAACGCCTCGGTCGCGTTCACCAGGCCGCTGAGCGCTGTCGTCGCGACGACGCCGAGCCCGACGGTGAGCAGCAGCAGCAGGCTCTTGCCACGGGACTTCAACGGGTTGGGCCGCCGGTTGCGCGGCACCGCCCACACGACGTTCATGGCGTTCTGGCCCGCCTGCGCCACACCGAGCCCGCCGTAGAGGATGCCGAGCAGGCCGACCACGACGGCCCAGGTCGACCCGCCGAGGTGACCCCGCGGCAGGTCGTTGCCGATGAGCGGGAACTGGCCGAGGGCCGAATCCAGGATCCGGGTCTGCAACAGCGGGTCGTGCTGCAGCAGGAAGCCGAGGATCGTCGTCAGCAGCAGCAGCGACGGGAACAGCGACAGGAAGCCGTAGTAGGTCAGCAGCGCGGCCAGGAACGGACCCTGGTCGTCGAAGAACTTGTAGACGACCGCGAGCGGGAACCCGGCCCAGCGGTGCTCCCGCTGGTAGTCGTCGAGCCGCTGCGTCACCGACCGGCGCTGGCTGGTCATGGTCCCCTCCGCGGGACCTGCCACAGGCCGCCGTCGGCTGACTCCTACCCCGCTGCGTCCCGGCGCTGCACGTGGGCAGGATCATGGTCGTCATGAGTCTGTTCACGCTCGCCGAGGCGCGGGAGACGCTGGCCGAGCTCCGCGGAGATCTCGACCGGTTCGTCGCCCTCCGAGCCGACGCCGCGGAGCTCGCCGCCGCCGTCCGGGTCGGCGAGTCCAGTCCCCTCGGCGGCCGCCCGGAGCTCAAGGCCCTCGAGGCGCTGCTGGACGAGCTGATGACGACGATCCAGGAGACCGGCGTGACCGTGAAGGGCTTCGCCCCGCTGCTGCTGGACTTCCCGAGCGACCTCGACGGCGAGGACGTGCTGCTGTGCTGGCTGGAGGGCGACGCCGAGCTGGCCTGGTACCACCGGACCGACCTCGGCTTCCTCGGCCGCCGGCGGCTGCGCGAATAGGACCCGTACGCCAGCCGGGGCCGACGGCCAGCCGTCACGAGCTGAGCGGTGCCGTCTTCCCGTAGAGGGTCGAGGTCCAGGCGTTGAGCAGGGTGGCGACGAGCACCTGCTCGTCACTGAAGGGAGCGACCCCGGCCGCGGCGAGGTAGTAGAGCCGCTCACCGAGCCAGGTCAACGACGCAGCGACCGCGTCGAGATCGACCCCCTCGAGATGCCGCAGGGCGGCCTCGTCGCCGTGCAGGCGCTGCCTCGTCGCGTCGGTGAAGCCCTGCATCAGGCTCAGCCAGAGCTCGCGGAGCTCGGGGTCGGACCCCCAGGCGTCGACGATCGCGACGAGGACACCGGCGTTCTCGCGCCACAGCCGCGCGCCGGCCGTGATCCCGGCGCGGAGCCCTGCGAGCGGATCGGCGTCCGCGTCGAGCCAGGGCGCGGCGGCCTCGTGCCCGCGCCCCACGGCGCGTCGGACGAGTTCGGCGAGGACCGACTGCCGGCTCGCGAAGTAGAAGTAGAAGCTCGCCCGGGACACACCGGCCTCGGCCAGGATGTCGGCCACGCTGAGCTCGTCGAACCGGTGGGTCGCCAGCAGCGACGACGTGGCGGCCAGCACCCGCTCGCGGACGTCCCCGGCGTCCTTTCCGGCGGCCGGCGACGACCCGGACGGACGGCCGGAGCGGGGACTGGGCACACCCGAAGACTAGACAGCCTGTCCACACGGGCATGTCCGTGCGAAGGGTCGAGCCGAGAGGTCTGTACAACATGTCTGGACACCTCGTATGGTGCCGGGCATGCCATCCCCCTTCGCGCTCCACCTGGTCGTCACCGCACCCGTCGAACAGGCGGCGTCGTGGTACCACGACGCCCTCGGGGCGCAGGAAACGCGCCGGCTCCTCCTCCCCGACGGCAGTCCGATGCTCATCGACATGGACCTTCCCGGCGCCGACGGGCGACCCGCCGTGCGGCTCGCCCTGGCTGCCGAGATGCCGGAGCGCGGCATGACTGCCCCGGTGACGCTCGGCTCCTCACCCGCCGCGTTCCATCTCGCCGTCAGCGACGCCGACGCCGCCGTCGAGCGAGCGCTGGCCCACGGCGCCACCGTCTTCGAACCCCTGCACGACGCCTTCTGGGGCGAGCGGACCGGTCAGGTCCTGGACCCGTCGGGGCACCGCTGGACCCTGGCTCAGCACGTCCGCGACGTGCCCGACGACGAGGTACAGGCCGCGCTGACCCGCGTGATGACGGCGACGGACTAGCGGCCCGCGACCTGCGTCGCGAACTCCACCGCCCGCTGCTCGATCACCGGTGCGTCGTTGTCGAGCGTCGCGACGTGGAACGAGCGCTCGAGCGTCACCCGCTCGACCCGACCGGAGACGCCGGCATCCAACGTCTCCGACGAGGCGGGCTCGACGACGTGGTCGTCGGTGCTCGTGAAGATCAGCGACGGGCAGCGGATGAGGGAGAGGTCGGCGACGAGCGGCGCCAGGGCAGCGTGCAGATCGAGCAACGGCGCCACCGGCGTCATCGGGTACGCCGATTCCGTCGCACCCTCCTTCGCGATGTCGGAGCCGATGCCCGGTACGAGTTCGACGCCGGCCTCCCGCAGCTGGGCGACCATCCCCGTCACGCCGGGCTGCTCCCCGTCGATCAGCGGGTTGACGAACACCAGCCCTGCGATCTCCGGATGGCGGGTCCCCAACCAGGCGGTCAACGTCCCGCCCATCGAGAGCCCCGCCACCACGACGGTGCGCGTCCGGGCAGCCAGCTCCTCGTAGACGACCTCGGCGGCGGACGACCAGTCCGCCCAGCGCGTCAGCAACATGTCGTCCACCGAGGTGCCGTGCCCGGGCAGCAGCGGCAACGCGACCGTGAAGCCGGCGGCGGCGAACGCCTCGGCCAATGGGCGCATCGACTGCGGGTTGCCGGTGAACCCGTGGAGCACCAGGACGCCGACGTCGCCGAGCATGCCGCTGCCCTCGGAGTCCCACGGCTCGGCCCCGGGCATCAACTCGACCATCACGGACTCCTGTTCGCCGGGCGACGCGCAGGGGGCGCCGCACTGGGTGCAGCCTCGCACGCGCCGGCGACGATCCGCCCGACGAGGCTGCCGCGAAGGGGTAAGCAGGGAGCCGTGACCGCTCCCCCGCCCGAACTCCGGGACCTCCTTCAGTGCCGCACCACCGCCGTCCTCGATGATCGTCGCGGCCACGACGGCGAGGTCCGGCTGCTGCTCCGCAGTGACCTCTCGGGCACCGCGCAGCTCTACGAGTGGGACGCCGGGGCGCTCCGGCAGCTGACCGACTTCGACGGCCCGGTCCCGGTCGGGCGCTACGTCCCCGGTTCCGAGCACGTCGTGCTGTCGACCGACACCCGCGGCGACGAGCGGCACCAGCTGTCGCTGCTCGACCTGCAGGCCCCGCCGCTGGCCGACCGGAGCCGGTTGCAGCAGGTGACCGACGACCCCCGCTTCGTGCACAGCTTCGCCGGCGTGAGCGCCGACGGCAGCACGCTGGCGTTCACGAGCAACCGGCGCAACGGCATCGACTTCGACGTCTGGGTCCACGACATCGCCACGGGTGAGCAGCGCTGCCTCTACGACGGCGGCGGATGGTGCATGCCCGCGTCCGGCTTCTCCCCCGACGGGCGCCGGGTGTCGGTCCTGCGTACCGGGCCCCGACCGATGGACACCGACCTGCTGCTGCTCGACGTCGCCGCCGCGGCCGGGACCGAGCCGGTCGTCGTCCTGGACCACCCCGAGGAGGCGGCCGTCGTCGGCGCCCCGGCCTGGGTGGACGACGACCTCCTGCTGGTGAGCAGCAACGTCGGACGCGACACCCAGGCGCTGTTCGCGGTGGATCTCACCGCCGGCTCCGCGGTCGTCGTCGTGGAGCGGGACCACGACGTCGACGGCTGGACGAGCGCCGACGGATCGACGCTGCTGGTCGTGGAGAACCTCGACGAGGCGAGCCGGGCGGAGCTGTTCCGCCTCGAGCGCGTCGCGGGCGTCCTGGAGCTCGATCCCGTCGGGCCGGTGCCGCTGCCCGACGAGGCGGTCGTCGCGTTCAGCCACGTCCTGCCGGATCCGGTCGTCGCGTGGGACGGGGAGGCCGTGACCTTCTCGGTCTGTTCCCCGACGGTGCCCGGCGACGTCTGGCGCTACGTCGTCGGCACCGGCTCGCTGACCCGCATGACGACGAGCCCGGGAGCACCCGACGCCGACACCCTCGCGCGCCCCGAACGGCACGTCGTCCCGAGCTTCGACGGCGTGGAGGTGCCGGTTCTGCTGTACCGGCCCGCCGAGGCGCCGGCTCCCCCGCCGGTGGTGCTCGTCATCCACGGCGGGCCGGAGGGGCAGTCCCAGCGGCTGTTCTCGCCGATCGTCCAGGCCCTCGCGGCGCGCGGCTACGCCGTCGCGGTACCGAACGTGCGGGGCTCGACCGGCTACGGCAAGCGCTACTACGGGCTCGACGACACGACCCTGCGGCTGGACTCGGTCGCCGACCTCGGCGCCCTCGCCGACTGGCTGCCGTCGGTCGGCCTCGACGCCCGCCGCGCGGCGCTCTGGGGCGGTTCGTACGGCGGCTACATGGTGCTCGCCGGCGTCGCCTTCCAGCCGGAGCGCTGGGCGGCCGGCGTCGACATCGTCGGCATCTCCGACCTCGTCAGCTTCCTGGAGAACACCTCCGACTACCGGCGGGCCGCCCGCGAGCGGGAGTACGGGAGCCTCGCGACCGACCGCGAGTTCCTGACCTCGGCCTCGCCGATGCGGAAGGTCGACGCCATCCGAGCTCCGCTTTTCGTCATCCACGGCGCCAACGACCCGCGGGTGCCGCTCTCGGAGGCCGAGCAGCTGGTGGCCTCGTTGCGCGGCCGCGACGTGCCGTGCGAGCTGCTCGTCTACCCCGACGAGGGCCACGGGCTCGCGCGGCTGCACAACCGCCTCGACGCCTATCCGCGGGCGATCGACTTCCTCGACGGCATCCTGCAGCCGGGGGTCGGTATGACGGCAGGTACGGCGTGACGCTCTGGCCCGAGGGCGGCGGCGCCGAGTACGCGGCCCGGTTCCGAGCGCTGGCGGAGTCCGGGAAGGCCATGCACGGCGAGGCGACGTTCTGCGCCGGCCTCGTCGCCCCCGGCGCCCGCATCCTCGACGCCGGGTGCGGTACCGGCCGCGTCGCCATCGAGCTCGCCCGGCGTGGCTACGACTGCGTCGGGGTGGACGTCGACGCCTCCATGCTCGCCGAGGCCGAACAAGCCGCGCCCGACCTGTCGTGGGTCCGTTCGGACCTGGCCGACCTGTCCGCGGTGGCCGACCGACTCGAGACGTCCGAGGGGTTCGACCTGGTCGTCTGCGCCGGCAACGTCGTCCCGCTCGTGGAGCCGTCCCGGGTGGCCGACGTGGTGCACGCGATGGCCGGGCAACTCCGGACCGGGGGGCTGCTGGTCTGCGGCTTCGGCCTCGACCGGGCGCACCTCCCCCGCAGCGCCCGGGTGATCGCACCCGAGACCTTCGACAGCTGGTGCCAGGCGGCCGGGCTGACCCTCGAGGCCCGGTACGCGACCTGGGACGCCGAGCCGTTCCCGGGGCCCGGCGGCTACGCCGTCTCGGTGCTGCGGCTGCGCTGACGCGGACCCGGGCCGCTGGGCATGCCGGGCGCGTTCAGGGGCAGGGAGACGGTGGTTGCCTGATCAACGGAGGCGACCGCACCGGCTCGAAGGAGAACCCATGCCCACGCGTACCGCTCGGACAGCCTGGAACGGCTCACTGCAGGAGGGCTCCGGCCAGGTCGAGCTGACCAGCTCGAAGGTCGGCACCTACGAGGTGTCGTTCCCCAAGCGCGCCGCCGACGACGCCGGCGGGACCACCAGCCCCGAGGAGCTCATCGCCGCGGCGCACTCGGCCTGCTTCGCGATGCAGCTGTCGAACGTGATCGCCCAAGCCGGCGGCACGCCGCAGAGCCTCGACGTGAAGGCCGAGGTCTCCCTCGGCCCGGACAAGGAGAACGGTGGCTTCAAGCTCACCGGCATCACCATCACCGTCGAGGGTGAGGTCGACGGCCTCGACGAGGCGGGCTTCATCAAGGCCGCCGAGACCGCCAAGACCGGCTGCCCCGTCAGCAAGGCGCTGACCGGCGTCGAAATCAGCCTCAAGGCCTCGCTCGCCTGAGCCTCGGGCTCTGCGCCCGTGCACATCGAACGCCCGTCCCACCGCACCAGGGGGCGGGCGTTCGGCCGTTCCGGGCGTCATCCCGGAGCAGACTGGGCCGATGAGCGAGCCCGCATCGGCGAACGAGCAGCGTGCCCTCGCCGCGATGGAGCAGGCCGGTCTCGAGATCCGGGTCGTGCGGCACGGCCCCGTCGGCAGCCTCGCCGAGGCGGCGGAGGCGAGGGGCGTGGCGCCGGCTGCCGTCGTGAAGACCCTCGTGGTCCGCCGCGGCACCGACGACCACCTGTTCGTACTGGTGCCGGGCGACCGGTCGATCTCCTGGCCGAAGCTCCGGGCGGTGCTCGGCGTCAGCCGCCTGTCGATGCCGGACGCCGTGGCCGCGCGGGCGGCGACCGGCTACGAGCGCGGCACCATCACGCCGTTCGGCAGCACCACCGCCTGGCCCGTCGTCGCCGACCAGCGCCTTCTCGGCGGCCAGATCACGCTCGGGGCCGGTGCGCACGGGGTCGCCGCCGCGATGGACGCCGACGAGGCGCTGACCGCCCTCCGCACGATCGCCGGGGTCACGGTCGCCGACGTCACCGAGCCGATCTGACGAGCCGATCCGACGGAGCCCCGGAGCGAGTTCGTGGAATTGCTCCACTCAGCCGACGTCGGAGCGCACGCGAGTGCAGTCGACGACCACGTTCCAGGCCGACGAGTCCGCCTGACCCGGCGCGGTGGGAATGGCCACCTGGCCCGGCCCCACCATCGTCGCGAACGTGCTCCGGGCCGAGCCGACGCTCCCGGGCGGGTCGCCCCCGTGGTCGAGGCAGCGCTGGCGGGCCGCGTGCAGTCCGTCGACCCAGTCCGGGCCTTCGCTGCGGCTCGACGGGATCCGGTAGCTGCCGACCACCACGGAGACGAGCAGGACCGAGACCGCCACCCGACCGAGCAGCGCCCAGCCCGACCCCCGCCGGACGCGGAAGGCCGCGATGAGCAGGCCCGCGGCCAGCAGGAGTGACGGCACGATCATGTACCGCGAGCCGTCCAGCGTCGGCGCCGCCGTGTCGAGGTAGATCGCTGTGCCCCGGATGGAGAGCGGGACGACCAGGAAGACCGCCGAGTAGGCGAACGCGGCGCCGACGATCACCCGCCGGCCGGGACTCACGAGCCAGGAGGCGACGGCTGCGACAACCGCCAGGGCCAGCAGCGCCAGCGCGAACGCCCGCCCGTACCGCACGAACGTCGGCAGCAGGTGCTTGTCGCCGAGCAGCAGCGACCCGACCACCCGCAGGCCGTAGGTCCCCGGGATCTCGCGCCAGTCGACCTCCACGAACGACCGAGGTGGCTTCTGCGAGACGCCGTAGACGGCCTGCAGCACCAACCCCATCCCGAAGACGACCGGCGCGAGCACCGCGTCCCGACGGACGCCGTCCCGCTGCCGCAGCGCCTGCTGGATCCGGTACAGCGCGAGCGGGAACAGCAGCGCGGCCAGGGGGTCGCTGAGCGCCGTGCCCGCCGCGACGACGATCCCGACCACCACCCTCGTCCGCGTCTGCGGCCGCGCCACGAAGACCCAGAAGCAGGCGAAGTCCAGGTACCAGTGCAGGTTGTTGATGCTCGCGTTCGCCTCGTAGCCGGAGGCGGGCAGGGCCAGGAACAGCCCGCAGAGCGCGAACCGGCCCCACCGCGACGGCATCACGTGCCGGGCGGCGTCGTAGACGTAGAGGGTCAGCAGCGCGACGACGACGGACGCGCCCGTGTTGACGACCCAGGCCTCGTCCTGCAGGGGGAACAGCGACGCGACGGCGGCGACGAGGCGCGGGGCGACGTGCAGGTAGCCCTCGTAGGCCCGGCCGATCGTGGTGATCAGTGGCCGGTTCAGCGCCTCGGTCAGGAAGATCCCGCCGTCCTCGGCCTGCAGTGACCGCCAGGCGGGGACACCGGGGATGCGGAGCAGCTGCACCGCGGTGCCGCCGACGACGATCAGGCCCAGAACCGACGCGGTCCAGCCCCGCTGGACCCGGGGATCGGCGGATCCGAGCTCCTCGGCCGGCGGCAGGCTCGCCGGCACGTGCGTGGCGACGTCGGACCCGCCGACCGAGGGGCCGCGGGACACGGCCTCGGTCATGCCGGCAGCGCTGCGTCGTCGCTCGTCCTGCTCGCCGTCGCCCTGCCCGGATCCGCGTCCAGGTCCTCCCCCGCGTCGGAATCTGAACCGGACCCGGTGCCAGCCGGGCGCCACCGCTCCCAGGCGGCCGCCAGCAGCGTGGCGGTGCCGAGCACGAACAGGGCGTCGAGCGGCACGCGCAGCCGCGGCGGCGAGACCGCGGCGACGCTGACCACGAGGAAATAGCCCGCGGACAGCAGCAGCAGGCCCGCGCCGGGGTGGCGACGCCGACGCAGCTGCACCATGCCGGCCACGCCCAGCACCATCACCACCCACGTCACCGGCACCGCGTAGAAGCGGAGGGTCAGGTTGCGGCCGTCGTAGCGTTCGGCGCCGTTCTCCCGGTCCACGTGCAGGTCGAGCAGGTAGCGGGTGTTGCGCCAGACGACCAGCGGCACCTCGTCGAGGTGTGCGCGCAGACCGCGCATCCCCTCCGCGCGGAAGGCGGCGTCGAGGTCGGCCTCGTTCGTCGCCGCCGCACCGACCCGGAGGAAGGCGAAGCGGGGGTCGTAGACCGGGTCAGCCGTCCTGCCCTGAGCGAGCGAGATCTCGGAGTACCTCGCGGCGATGTTGAACCCGTTCGAGGTCACCAGCACGGGCTTGCCGAAGACGGCCTCGTTGCGCGCGACCCAGGGCAGCACGACCACCGCGACAGCGACCGCGAAGACGGCGGTGCGCCGCCATCCCACGGTCACGAGCAGCCACAGCCCGATCACCGGGACGAGGAGCTGGGCACTGGGACGGGTGAGAACGAGCAGCCCGATCGCGAGCCCGGCGACGAGACACCGGTGCTTGCCGAGCGCGAGCAGACCGCCCAGCAGCAGGGTGAGGGCGAGGGCCTCGGTCAGGGGTGGCCCGTCGTCGGCCAGCAGCGGTGGGTAGACCGCAGCGATGCCGCCGGCGATGAGCGCGGCGCGCCGACTCCCCGAGAACTGCGCGGTCACGAGCGCGAGGAGCCCGACGACGGCGCACCCGAGGACGACGTTGACGCCCTCGGCCACGCCCAGGCTCGGGCCGGTGACGGCGAAGACGGCTCCGAGGAGCGCCGGGAACAGCGGGGGGCGGAAGGCGGTGGCGTGTTCGTAGCCGTAGGGGAAGGTCGTGGAGAAACCGTGCCCGTTGCCGACGTTGACGGCGATCTTGTAGTAGTCGGAGGCGTCGGAGATCGGCGTGTAGTGGCGGAGCACCACGAGGCAGTAGACGACCCGGACAAGCAGCGCGACCCCGACGAGCAGCACCAGGGCGCGGGCGTCGACCGGTCCCCCGGCCACGAGACGACGCCGACGACCCTCCGATGGCGGACTGGTCGGCCGCTCGTCGGTCAGGTCGACCGGCGTACTCACAGCTGCGTCGGCGGGGAGTCAGGCTGACGGGACAGGTCGGCGGCGCCGATGAGACCGGCGTTCTCGCCGAGTTCCGCTGCGAGCACATCGGCGTGCGGGCGGTGCTCCCGCCCCGTCAGCCGCTCGGCGAACGCCTTGCGGGCGGGCGCGAGGAGGAGGTCGCCGGCTTCGGAGACGCCGCCGCCGATGACGAAAGTGCCGGGGTCGAGGACGGCGCTGAGGTCGGCGAGTCCCTGGCCGAGCCAGGTGCCGATCTCGGCGAAGCACTCGAGGGCGGCCGCGTCGCCCTCGAGTGCGGCAGTGGTGACGTGGCCGCCCTGGATGCCGTCGACGCCGTCGCCGAGCTCGCGCAACCGGCGGCTGTAGGGCGGGTTCACCACGGCGATCTCGCGGGCCTCGCGGACGAGGGCACGGCCGCTGCAGTACTGCTCCCAGCAGCCGCGGTTGCCGCAGCCGCAGCGTCGGCCGTCCGGCACGACACGGATGTGCCCGAACTCGCCGCCGATGCCGAAGCTGCCGCGGTAGAGAGCACCGCCGAGCACGATGCCGCCGCCGATGCCGGTCCCGACGGTCAGGCAGATCAGATCCGGCCGGTCGCGACCGGCACCGAAGCGGAACTCGCCCCAGGCGGTGGCGTTGGCGTCGTTCTCCACGACGACCGACAGGCCGACGCGATCGGCGACCTTGTCGCGCAGCGGCTCGTCGCGCCATGCGAGGTTGGGGGCGAACAGCAGGGTGGACCGGGCCCGGTCGACGAAACCCGCCGCGCCGATTCCGACCGTCTCGACCTCGTCCTCACCGGCCTTGCCCCGCAGCTCGGTGATCAGGTCGGCGATGACGTCGGCGACGGCCTCGGGGTCGGTGCTCGGCGTCGGGCACTTCGTGGTCGCCGAGAGCTCGCCGTTCTCGTCGACGAGGCCCGCGAGGATCTTGGTGCCGCCCACGTCGACCCCGATGGCTCGACCCATGTGTGCATGCCCTCCACGGGAAGCTGTTCGACGCGCCGACCCGGAACCGACGCGTTCCCGGCGAGGCTAGTGGGCGGGCACCCGGATCGGTGCCTGCACCGGCTCTCGACGGCGGCGAGTCTGTCACGTCGGCCCGACCGACCTGCGGCCGGGCGCGTGCCGTGTCTCAGGTGACCTTGATGTGCTGCACCGGGGGGCGGTTCCCGCTCGACCACGAACGCTCCGCCGCCTCCGTCGCCGCCTTGTAGGCCGAGACGAGGGAGAACCCGGCCTCGGTCAGGTGCGCGAGCACGTCGGGCTTCATGGTGTTGACCATGCCGATGAGCTGGCAGAGCGGACAGACCTTGCACTCGCTGGCCGACCCGGCGCCGGTCATCGCCGCACCGGTGTTCAGCCAGGTCTGCAGCGTCTCGGCGAGCTTCAGCGCCTCCTCGGAGAGGCTGCCCGCCGCGTGGCTGTGCGCATCCGAGGGGCCGGCGCCCGTCGGGTCGGCGTCGGGGGTCGGGGTTTCAGGAGCTGTCATGACGTCATCCAGACCGCGGGATCGGGGACGAAATCGACGAGCAGGCGCCCGTCGACGAGGTGGGCGCCGGTGATGTCGCACCGGCGCAGTGCTGACGGCAGGGTGAGCAACCGGCGCCAGGACGCGACGGTGACGACGAGTTCGTCGCCGCGGCGGCTCAGGTCGAGCTGGTCCTTCTCGGCGAAGGGCAGCGGGATGCTGAGCGTGAAGCCGCCGTCGGTGCGGCGGACCTCCATCGGCTCCCCCTGCGGCGGGAGCCCGATCGGGTCCAGGTCGCCGTAGGCGGCGCGCCCGACCTCGGTCAGTGCAGCGAGCCCGACCGGTTCGGCGGCCTGGTACGGCACGCGCAGCACCGGCAGCGGAGCGAAGGATTCCTGGACCTCGGCGAGCTGCACCTCCTGGGCCTGCGCCCAGCGGTCGCGCCAGGGGTCGCCCGGCGGGATGATGCGGTTCGCGAGCACCGCGTCCACCCGGTAGCCGTAGAGCGACAGGGTGGTCATGGTGCGTCGCGCCTCGGCGACGACGACGGCCTCCGGGGTGAGCACGAGCCGTACCGCGGTCTGGTCGGCGTCGGCCAGCACCGCCCGGACGGCGGCGAGTTCCGCGTGCAACTTCTCCACGGCGTCGAACACGACGTCGGTCGGCATCGGCACCGTCGTCACGCGGTTCAGGACCGGACGCAGCGACCGCACGACCCGCCGCTCGACGGGCCAGATGCGCTTCATGTACCAGGACAGGGCGTCCGGCAGCGAGAGCAGGCGCAGCGTCTCGGCCGTGGGCGCGCAGTCGACGATGACCAGGTCGTAGCGGCCGGACTCGATCTGTTCGCGGACCGCGAGCAGGGCCAGGACCTCGTCGGCGCCGGGCAGCACAGTCAGTTCCTCGGCCTCCAGCGGGTCGACGCCCACCTTCTCCAGCGCCGAGAGCAGGTAGCTCTGCACCTCGCGCCAGGTCTGCTCGAACCGCGCCTGCGCGTCGACCTGCTGCGCGGACAACCCGGGCTCGACCTCGGTCGGCTCGCCGCCGAGCGGCACCCCGAGCGCGTCGGCGAGCGAGTGCGCGGGGTCGGTGGAGATGACGAGCGTCTTCACGCCCTTCGAGGCCGCCAGGGCACCGGTCGCGGCGGCCACCGTCGTCTTCCCGACGCCGCCCTTCCCGGTGAACAGCAGGACCTGCATGCCGGCCGTCAGCCCTCGACGCGCTTCTTGAGGTCCTTCAGAGCTGCGTCGACGACTTTGCTCTGGATGCGGCGGCGGATGAGCCCGGGGACGGGGATCGCGACCTCGACGGTGAGGTCGTAGACGACCTTCGTGCCGGTGCCGCTCGGCTCCAGCGTGTACGAACCGATCTGCGACTTCTGCGACCGACCCTCGAGCATGGTCCAGCTGACCTTGCGGTCGCCGTCCCACGTGTACTCGTTGACGTAGCTGTCCGACAGACCCATGAGCTCGACGTCGATCCGCACCTTGCGCGCGCGACCGTCGTCGCCGCCGGGCTCCAGAACCTCGGTCTTCTTCACCGGGCCGGCCCACTGCGGGTAGGCGCCGAAGTCGGCGATGACCGCCATCACCGTGGCCGGGTCACCCGCGATGTCGATCGACTCGTGCGCGTGGTCGGGCAACGACTGCCTCCGTTCGACGCTGCGGCGGACCTCGTCGTCGCGCCGCAGTTGGTTCTGGTCGTCCGGCCATGTGACGAAGCCCTCGTGAGGCGTCCACCGGAGCGTGTTGGCAGAGGCTATCCGACCCCTGCGTCCCTGCTCGCGGCGGTCGACGGGACCGTCGGCGTGGCTCTCACGACGGACACATCAGGCGTCGGGTCGTCGGCGTCGACCGGTCAGCCGAGCAGCGTCAGCAGCAGCGGGACGACGACCGCCACCAGGAGGCTCAGCACCACGGCGGTCGCCAGCCGGGCCGCGCGGGGCAGTCGCATGAGGGCCCCCGGGGCGGGAGCTGCTGCGCCCGTCTCCGCCTGCAGCGTGGCGAGGAACGAGGTGCCGCAGGACGGGCAGACCTCGGCGTCGATCGGGACGAGGATCGAGCAGATGCTGCAGGGCCAGCCACCCCGCGTGGTGGACGCCCCGTCGGAAGTTCCGGTGGGCTCGGGTATGCCTGCGGGGCCGGTGACGTCGGCTGGGAGGTCCAGGAATGCGAGCTGTGTCGCGACGGGCTGCCGCGGCGGCTCCTGCCGGGCCGCGAGGGGCTGCGCGGGCAGGGCTTGTGCCGGGATGACGGGTGCAGGAGCCGGCGGCGGCTCCGGTTCGGGAGCGGTCCGCAGGTCGCGGAAGCACAGACCGCACCATTGCGCGTCCGGCCGCAGGGCAGCCGAACAGGAGGGGCAACGGGTGCGGTCCACGATGCTTGTATCGGACGGCGCCGGTCCGTCTACAGCCCTGCGGTCGCGCCGGCACGGCGACACCGCCCGGATGGCCGACCGGGAGAACGGCCGGAGCAGCCCGTCAGACGGTCGGGATCGGCTCGACGAGGTCCTCGCGGCGCTCGCCCGCCGGACGATCACCCTCGAGCGCGTCCTTGAGCAGACCCATCCCGCGCTTGGTCTGCCACGCCCGCTTGCGGGCCTCACGCCAGACGGCCCGGACCGGGAGTTGGGCGACCTGGCCGGTCCCCGGGTCGGTCGGGTCGGCGCGCAGGAAGACGTGGACGATCACGCCGTCGCCGAACGGTTCGAGCCAGAGCTCCCCGGTGCCGATGAGCGGACCGCTCACCGAGAAGTGCAGCCCCTTGACCCCCCGGTCGGAGTCGACGACGAGCCGCAGATCCGGCCACCACGAGCGCCACAACGACGGGGCGCGGAGGGCCTCGGCGACGTGTTCGGCGGTGGCGACGATGAAGGTCTCGTCCATGAGGTCGACGGTCGGCACCGTTCGATCGTGCCAGTCGGGTGACAACCGGGCTGCTCCGGCGATCCATCGGACGACACACTGTTACCGTCTGGCCAGTTGTGCAGACCGGAACCACCGGTCGAGACGAGGAGTTTTCGTGCGCGAGTTCAGCGTCCCCGCCAAGGTCACGGTCGCCAAGGAGGCGAACCTGACCGACGCCGTCTTCGACAACGCGAAGCAGCATCCGGACGTCGTCGCGTTCCGCCGCAAGGTCGACGGGGACTGGAAGCCCGTCACCACCGCCGCGTTCGCCGACGAGGTCCGTTCGCTGGCCAAGGGCCTCGTCGCCCGCGGCGTGCAGCCGGGCGACCGGGTCGGTCTGTTGAGCAAGACCCGCTACGAGTGGACGCTGGCCGACTACGCCATCTGGACCGCCGGCGCCGTCACGGTCCCGATCTACGAGACGTCGAGCCCGGAGCAGGTCGCGTGGATCCTCGGCGACTCCGGAGCCGTTGCGGTCCTGGTCGAGACGCCGCTCCACAAGGGCGTGGTCGAGCAGGTCCGCGGGGACCTCGACGACCTCAAGGAGCTGTACGTCATCGAGGCCGGCGGCATCGACGAGCTCGTCGGCGCGGGCAAGGACGTCTCCGACGACGACATCGAGCAGCGTCGCGGCTCCCTCGACACGTCGAGCCTGGCCACCGTCATCTACACCAGTGGGACCACCGGCCGGCCGAAGGGCTGCGAGCTCACCCACGGCAACTTCGTCTTCGACGCGACGACCACCACCGAAGGCCTCTCGCACCTGTTCAGCGAGGACGCCTCGACGCTGGTCTTCATCCCGTTGGCGCACGTCTTCGCCCGCATCATCCAGGTGGGCTGCGTCATCAACCGGGTCACGCTCGGCCACTCGTCGGACGTGAAGAACCTGCTCCCCGACCTGGCGATCTTCCAGCCGACCTTCCTGCTCTCGGTCCCCCGCATCTTCGAGAAGGTCTACAACGGCGCCGTCGCCAAGACCCGCGAAGAGGGTGGCCCCAAGGCCAAGATCTTCGCCGCCGCCGAGAAGGTGGCGGTGCAGTACAGCGAGGCGCTCGGCCGCGGCTCCGTGCCGCCGCACCTCCGGATCGCGCACGCCGCGTTCGACAAGCTCGTCTACGCGAAGCTGCGCGGGCTGCTCGGCGGCAAGGTCGAGTACGCCGTCAGCGGCGGTGCCCCGCTCGGGGCCCGGCTCGGTCACTTCTTCCGCGGCGTCGGCGTGACCATCCTCGAGGGCTACGGCCTGACCGAGACCACGGCCGGTGCGACGTGCAACCTGCCCGACGCCGTCAAGATCGGGACGGTCGGCCGCCCGATCCCGGGTGCCACGGTGAAGATCGCGGACGACGGCGAGATCCTGCTGCGCGGTGACAACATCTTCCGCGGCTACTGGAAGAACGAGAAGGCCACCAGCGAGGTGCTGGAGGGCGACGGCTACTTCCACACCGGTGACATCGGCGAGCTCGACGACGAGGGCTTCCTGAAGATCACTGGCCGCAAGAAGGAGCTCATCGTCACCGCCGGCGGCAAGAACGTCGCGCCGGCCGTGCTCGAGGACCGCCTCCGCGGCCACCCGCTGATCTCGCAGTGCATCGTCGTCGGTGACAACAAGCCCTTCATCGCCTGTCTGCTGACCATCGACGCCGAGGCGTTGCCGCAGTGGAAGCGCGAGCACGGCAAGCCCGAGTCGGCCCAGGTCGAGGACCTGGTGGACGACCCGGACCTGCGCAACGAGATGCAGAAGGCCGTCGACGAGGCGAACAAGGCGGTCAGCCGGGCCGAGGCGATCCGCAAGTTCCGCATCCTCACCGTCGACTTCACCGAGGAGGGCGGTCAGATGACGCCGACCCTCAAGCTCAAGCGCAACGTCGTGATGAAGGACTTCGCCTCCGACGTCGAGGCCCTCTACAACTGACCGACCCCTGATCGTCCGCGTCGCGCGGGAGCCGCTTGGCCAGGCACGGTCTCGGGCGGCTCCCGTGCTCCCGGGTCGGAACCGGGACGACATGGCGGCGTGGGAGCCGCGGCAGCAGAGCCGGGCTTCAGAGCGGCGGCGGCGTCGGAGCCGAGCCGTCGAGCATCCCGCGCAGCCGACCGGCGATGACGTCCCAGCGCCAGCGCTGCTCGACCCAGGCCCGGCCGGCACGACCCATCCGCTCGCGGAGGGTGTCGTCGGTGAGCAGTCGGACGATCGGCGCGACCACCTCCTCGACGGAGGTGCCGTCGACGACGTAGCCGGTCTCGCCCTCGCGGACCGCGTCCGGTGAGCCACCACTGTTGCCCGCCACAACCGGTAACCCCGTGGCGTTGGCCTCGAGGAAGACGATGCCGAGTCCCTCCACCTCGAGACCGGCGCGGCGGGTGCGGCACGGCATCGAGAAGACGGTCCCGGCGTCGTAGTGGGCGGGGAGCTCCTCCCACGGGACGGATCCGGTGAACACGACGTCGCGCTCCACCCCCTGCTCGCGAGCGAGCCGTTCCAACGTCGGACGCGCCGGTCCACCTCCCACGATCAGCAGGGCCGTGCCGGGGACCTGCCGCTGCAGGGCGGGCAACGCCCGGATGAGGATGTCCTGACCCTTGCGGGCGACGAGGCGGCTCACGCAGACGACGACGGGTCGGTCGCCGAGTCCGTGGCGACTCCGGATCTCATCGCCACCGGAGCCGGGACGGAAGACCGACGAATCGACCCCGCTCGGCAGCTGCGCCAGCGTCGCGCGCGGACCGAGAGCCGGCGCCAGGCGGGAGCGCGTGTACTCCCCCAGGTAGGTCACCACGTCGGTCGTCGACCCGACGCGCCGAAGCAGCTGACGTGCGCCCGGAAGCAGAGCCCAGCCCACCTCGTGGCCGTGGGTCGTCGCCACCGCACGCTGCAACCCGACGTCGGCCTTCAACAGGGGCCCGGCGAGCAGAGCCAACGGAGCGGCGGCTCCGAACCACACCGCGTCGCACCCGTGCTCCTTCGCCAACCCCGCAGCCCGGCGCTGGGCGCCCGGTGTCGGCAGCAGCAGCGACGAGCTGTGCCGGACGACCGGGAACGGCTGGGCGGCGTCGAAGGCCGCTGCACCGGACCACGCCGAGGCGTAGACCACGACCTCCGACGGCTCGAGCCGGGAGGCCAGCGCGTGGACGAAGGCCTGGATGCCGCCGGGGCGGGGCGGGAAGTCGTTGGTGACGACGAGGACCTTCACCGCGGCATCGCCGGAGCCAGGGCTCGGCCGGAGCGACGGGCAGGCGGCACGCCCGGGATCGTACGGGTGCGCCCCTAGCCCGCGGCCCGTCGACGGGCCGGCGGGCTCTCCCGTCCACTGGGGACGAGCCGCAGCGGCGGCAGCAACCCACCGTCGGCGAGTACGGCCAACGCCTGGCGTTCCTCGTCGTCGAGCTCCACGCCCTGCGGCGGAGCCTCCAGCATCACGCTCAGAACGCAGCCGCCGCACGCGATGCCACGGCCGACGCAGGTGTCGCAGTCGATGAGCACGATCGTCTCCTCTCGTTCCCCGACGGCGTGGCCGCGGGACGGCTCCGGAGCTCTCCGGAGAACGGGGCGAACGTTAGGTCCGACGTCCGACAATTTTTCGCCGGCGGGTCCCGGCGACCGTCAGGAACGCTCGAGCCGGGCCAGCAGGGCCTCGCTCGCGAGCCGTCGCGCACCGACTGCCCGCACCGCCGCGATGATCTCCCCGTCGTTGGTGACGACGGCGACCGGCCGGCCGGCGGGCTCGGCCCGTACGAGCCGCACGAGCAGGTCGTCGGCGAGTTCGCCGACGGCACTGAACAGCACACGCACCCCTCGCGGCATCGGCAGGGCGGTCGGCCTCGCGGTGGCGGCGGTGCCGTCGAACACGCAGGTGATCTCCGCGCCGGGGTTGCGCGAGGCCAGAGCCCCGAGACCCTTGACGAGGCGCGCACGCTGCGACTCGAGCGTGGTGTCGGGATAGCCGGTCTTGGTGACGTTGTAGCCGTCGACCAGCAGATGCACCTGGGGTGCGGCGAGCACCCCGTCCACGAGGGCTGGGTCGGCCGGTGACTGCCCGCGGGCGGCGAACACCGCGGCGAGCGGGTCACCGGTGGCGCCGGCCCCGGCCGCGCCGGCCACGACGTCGGCGGGGTGCTCGACCACGAGCGGCAGGTCGAGCTCGCGGCGCAGGCCGGCGGTGGCCGAGAGCACGGTGTCGAGCAGGACCCGCAGCCGGACGGTGTCCAGACCCCGGGCCTCGCGCGCCGAACGCTTGGCGGTGCCCAGCGCGGTCTCGAGCTCGCTCAGGCGCCCGCGCAGGCGTCGCAGCTCGGCGTCGCTCTCCCGCGCGGTCCGGGCCGTCGCCTCCTGCTCGGCCGCGACCCGCGTCGCTGCCTGCGCCCGGACGGAGGCGAGTTCGGCAACGGACCGCGCCGCCGCGGTCTCGGCGGTGCGCAGCCGACGCCGGAGGTCCTCGGCATCGCTGCGGGCCTCGACGAGCTCTGCCCGCAGCCGTCCGAGCTCAGCCTTGTGCGCGGTGCGGAGCTCGACGATCTCCACCCGCAGTCGGCCCAGCGCACCGTCCTCGCCGTCGCGGTCCGCCCGCGCGGACTCCTGCTGCACCTGGCTGGACAGCTCCCGCCACGGTGGGGCATCGAGCACGTAGGCGATCGCAGCCAGATCGACCGGGGACACCGCGGCCGGTCGGTGACCCTCGTCCAGGGCGGCCACCAGCTCGGGCTGCACCGCCCGGACGTACTCGGCCACCATCGCTCGGAACGCCTCGTCGGTCTCGAGCGCCAGGGCCAGGGCGCTCCCGCCGAGACGCAGCTGCTTGGCCGGGGTGAAGCGGCGCACCGCGCGCAGCGACGTCGGCACGTCGTTCTCGGGCGCCGCCCGGAGCGCGGCGGCGGCGAAACCCAGTACGGCCGCGCGGACGGCGGGAGCGAGCACGACCGAGCCGGTTCCGGAGGTCTCGGAGGCGGCACTCATCGTCCTCACCTCCGGTCGCTGTGATGCTGATCTACCCTGCCCTCCGGAGCTCAGGCCCTCCGGTCAGCGGCGTCACGTCGCTCGGCGCTCAAGCCGGGGACGGGCGGTCCAGAGCCCCGCGGATGCGCTGCTGCGCCTCGTCGAGGGCCGCCGGGTCCGGGTTGGTGTCGGCCCGGTCGAAGCGCACCTCGGCCTCGCTGTCGATGGGCACGAGGTGCACGTGGACGTGCGGGACCTCCAGGCCGAGCAACAGCGCGGCGACGCGCCCCGGCGAGTAGGCCGCATCGATCGCCTGGCCGACGGTGTGGCAGGCCGCCCACAGTGCCGTCACCTCGTCCGGCGACAGCTCGAGCCAGGACGCGACCTCGCGCCGCGGGACCACGAGCGTGTGGCCCGGCTTCAGCGGGGCGATGGTGAGGAAGGCGACGACCGACTCGTCGGAGTAGACGAAACGCCCGGGCAGTTCCCCGTCGATGATCTTGGTGAAGACGGTGGCCATGCTCCGGCAAGTTACCGGCGGGACGGTCCCGACGGCGCCGGCTGGTCACGACCGCTCCTGGCCCGACACGAGTTGCGACGTCCGGGAAAATGTCGGAGGGCCCTCCTACCGTCCGGCCCATGACCGCAGCACTCGACGCCCGCCGCCGCCCGTCCTCCCCCGCCGTCCTCGGGAGCGCTCCCGGTGCCGCCGGCGGACGCGGCTCGGGTGGTCGAACGGGTCCGGCCGCGGGGCCGCAGCAAGGCGCCTTCGACGAGTTGCTGGACGTCTCGTCCCGGCTGCTGCGCGACACCACGTTCGTCGTGGTCGACCTGGAGACCACGGGTGGGTCGGCTGCGTCCTGCGAGATCACCGAGATCGGCGCGGTGAAGGTCCGGGGCGGCGAGATCCTCGGGGAGCTGCAGACCCTGGTGCGGCCCGCCACCGCGATCCCCGCCTTCATCGCCGTGCTGACCGGCATCACCGACGCGATGGTCGCAAGCGCCCCGCGGCTGGAGTCGGCGCTCCCGGCGTTCCTCGAGTTCGCCCGCGGTGCCGTGCTCGTCGCGCACAACGCCCCGTTCGACCTCGGCTTCCTCAAGGCTGCGTGCACCCGGGTCGGTGTGCCGTGGCCCGGGGCGGAGTCGCTCGACACCGCACGGCTGGCCCGGCGCGTGCTCACCCGGGACGAGGCGCCGAACTGCAAGCTCGCCACCCTGGCGAAGCTCTTCCGGGCCACCGAGCCGCCGTGCCACCGTGCGCTGGCCGATGCCCGGGCCACCGTCGACGTCCTGCACGGGCTGTTCGAACGGCTCGGCAACCTCGGCGTGCACACCCTCGAGGAGCTGCAGGCCTTCAGCGCCCTCGTCCCGCAGGCCGTCCGACGTAAGCGCCACCTCGCCGACGGGCTGCCTTCGACGCCGGGTGTGTACATGTTCCGGGACGGCCGCGGCCACGTGCTCTACATCGGGACGTCGCGCAACCTGCGCACCCGCGTCCGCTCCTACTTCACCGCCAGCGAACCCCGGGCCCGGATGACCGAGATGGTCGGCCTCGCCGAGAGCGTCGACGCGGTCCCCTGCGCCCACGCGCTCGAGGCGGAGGTCCGTGAGCTGCGACTGATCGCCGAGCACAAACCGCGCTACAACCGGCGGTCGCGCTTCCCGGAGCGGTCGATCTTCCTGAAGTTGACGGTGGAGCCGTTCCCCCGTATCTCGCAGGTCCGGCAGGTGCGGCCCGACGGCGCCGTCTACCTGGGCCCACTCGGATCCCGACGCACCGCGGAGCTGGTCACCGCCGCCGTCCACGAGGCCTTCCCGCTGCGGCAGTGCACCGGCCGGTTGTCGGTCCGCACCCGCTCCCCCGCCTGTGTGCTGGCCGAGCTCGCCCGGTGCGGCGCCCCCTGTGACGGGCGCGAGACCCCGGAGGCGTACGCCGTCCACGTCGGAGCGGCCCGTCGCGCCTGGGAAGGCGATCCGGAGCAGCTGGTCACCCGGCTCAAGCAACGGATGGCGTCTCTCGCGTCGACCGGTCGGTTCGAGGAGGCCGCCGGCCACCGCGACCGGCTCGCCGCCTTCGTGCGGGTCGCCTCCCGGTTGCAGCGGCTCACCTCCCTGACGTCCATCACGCAGCTGGTCGCCGCGGCACCGGACGGCTCGGGCGGCTGGGAGCTCTCGGTGATCCGGCACGGGCGCCTCGTCGCCTCCGGCGACGCCCCGCGCGGGGCCGCCGTCCGGCCCTTCCTGGCGGCGCTGGTGGCGACCGCCGAGACCGTCGAACCCGGTCCGGGGCCGTTGCCCGCGACGACCGCCGAGGAGACCGAATGCATCCTCCGCTGGCTCGACCGCCCCGGCACCCGGCTGGTCGAGCTCGACGGTTCCTGGCGCTCCCCAGCCTTCGGCGCCGCCCGCTTCCGACCGCTCGTCGACGTCGGCACGTCCGGCCGACGTCCGGGGAGCCCGTCGGAGGACCGGCGCGGGCTCCGGCCGCAGAGCCGCCCCGCCCGGGTGGGTCGCCCCTAGCAGCCATGCACCCGGCGCCGGCCTGGATAGGTTCGGGGTCGTCGCATCCGGATGCCCGAGGAGAACCCGTGGTCACGGCAGTTGTGCTCATCACCGCGTCGGTGGAGCGGATCCCCGAGCTCGCCCAGCAGATCGCCGATCTCGACGGGGTCAGCGAGGTCTACTCGGTCACCGGCGAGATCGACCTCGTGGCCATGGTCCGGGTCCGCAAGCAGGAGCAGATCGCCGAGGTCATCGCGGACAGGCTGACCAAGCTCCCGGGCGTCAAGCGCACCGAGACGTTGATCGCCTTCCGCACCTACAGCCAGCACGACCTCGATGCGGCGTTCAGCATCGGCGTCGAGGACGCCGACTAGGACCCGCTCGATGCCGTCCCCCGAGGGCGGGCGCCCGTTCAGCGGCAGACGCTCGCCGACGGTGCCGTCGTATTCAGCGGTAGCGGCCACGCCGACGGAGACCTAGCACGACCAGGCCCAGCACCGCCACCACCGCCGCCGCCCCGGTCACCACCAGCGGTCGCCGCGAGCCCTGCGTCCCGACGAGCGAACGCACGACCCCGCCGCCGTCGCCCGGCACCAGCGGGATCCGGAGGACAGGGGTGTCGACTCCCTCGCTGGAGACGAGGAGGGCACGGCCGTCCGCCGTGAAGGTGACGGACTCGCCCTGCGGCTGCGGCGGGAGGCTGACGCTGCGTGGCGTCGCGAGCAGCGCGCCGACGAGGTCGTCGCCGACCACGGGGTAGACGTAGGCGCCGAGGTAGGTCCGGAGCACCACGAGGTGGCCGTCGGGCGAGACCGCGCCGCCGGTCACCGCGGAGAACGTCCCGCCGGCTCCGGGGGCGTTCAGCTCACCGTGGCCGATCAGCGGGACCACCTCGGCCGGGGCGGTCGCGCCCACCGCCGCCGGACGGCCGGGTGCCGCGTAGATCCGCGGCTTGCTGGTCGAGCCCTTGCTCACGATCACGACCTGGCCCGAGGGCGCGACGAGGACGGCTTCGGCGTCGTGGGCCTCGTCGGGATAGGAGAACCGGAACCGCGAGGCCGGCACCGGCACCGTTCCGCTGATGGTCGCCGGTTCGACGACGCGGTCGAGCACGATGCGGGTGCGCTGCCCGATGTTGTCGCCGATGTCGGCGAGCCACAGGGTGTTGCCGGGGCCGGCGGCGAGGTCCTCGGCGTCGAAGGCGTCGACGCCGGCCAACTGCAGGATCCCCACCGTCGAGCACTTACCGTCCTGCGGAGTACCCAGGGCGAAGATCCGCGCGCTGTCGCCGGAGTCGTTGTGGGTCCAGAGCCGCTCCGGGTCGCGGGTGCTGACGGTCAACCCGCTCGACTCATCGATCATCGGGTCGGCGAGCTCGCAGTAGGTCGACGGGTCCCCGAGCGCCGGCGCCGTGGGGTGTCCGCCGGGGACGGTCACTGCAGCGAGAGCAGTGCCGCCCGTTCCGGAGACGAGCAGGACCAGGCTCACCGCGAGCGGCAGGATGACGCGACGAGCAGGACGTCTCACGCGTCGTCGGCGACGTTCCTGCTGCTCCGGACCCACCGCTCGAGAGCCGACGCCGCCGCACCCGAGTCGAGCGACTCCGCGGCACGCGTGAGCGCTCCCGCCAACCGCTCCTCCAGCGCGTCGGAGGAGCCGCTCGCCGTGGCCGACGTCGCGGCGCTAGCGGCATCGGCGGCGACCAGGGCCGCTGCGGCGTTGAGCAGGACGGCGTCGCGCACCGCCCCCCTCTCGCCGTCGAGCAGCCGCCGTCCGATCTCGGCGTTGCGCCGGGCGTCACCGCCCCGGAGGGCACCTGGCTCCGAGCGGGGGATCCCGAGCTCGGTGGGGTCGAGGACGTACTCGTGCACCTGCCCGTCCCGCACCTCCCAGACGCGCGAGGTGGTCGCGGTCGTCAGCTCGTCCAGGCCGTCGTCGCCGCGCAGCACCAGGGCCGCGACGCCGCGGGTGGCGAGCACCCCGGCGAGCACCGGCGCGAGCCGTAGGTCGGCCACCCCGACGGCCTGGGCGCCGGGCTGGGCCGGGTTGGTCAGCGGGCCGAGGACGTTGAACACCGTCCGGACCCCGAGTTCGCGGCGGGCGACGGCGGCGTGCCGCAGTGCGGGGTGGAAGCGCGGCGCGAAGCAGAAGCCGATGCCGGCCTCGGCGATGCAGGCGGCCACCTGGGCCGCGTCGAGGTCGATCTGCACGCCGAACTCCTCGAGCAGATCGGCGGATCCCGCCTGCGAGGACGCGGCGCGGTTGCCGTGCTTGATGACCGGCACCCCGGCTCCGGCCACCACGAGGGCCGCGAGCGTGGAGATGTTGACCGTGCCGGCACGGTCGCCCCCGGTGCCGCAGGTGTCGACGGCCCGGGCGGCGGTCTCGGCCGGCACGGGAAGGCGGACGGCGCGCGCGAGCATCGATTCGACCAGGCCGGTGACCTCGTCGGAGGTCTCCCCCTTGGCTCGGAGCGCGACGGCGAACGCCGCCACCCGGACAGGGCTGACCTCGCCGTCCATGACCTCGCCCATCGCCCACGCGGCGTCCGCGCGGTCCAGCGCGGTTCCGCTGAGCAGTGCCGAGAGCAGGTCCGGCCAGGATCGGCTCACGTCTCGGTCGTCGGCCACGGTTGCTCCGCAGAGCCTCAGCGGCGGCGGAACAAGCCGCCGGAGGACTGCACGGGTGCACGGTCCTCGGCAAGCTTGATGAGCTTCACGACGGCCTCGGCGAGGTCGACGGGGTCGGCCGGGTGCTTGAGCGCGGCGTCGGCCAGCGACCAGCGGGCGAGCCACCGGTCGTCGTGCCGGGCGACGAGCAGCAGCATCAGCGGGCACCGCGGGATCTCGTTCTTCAGGGCGCGACTGATCCCCATGCCCCCGGTGGGCGCGGCCTCGGCGTCGAGCACGCAGACGTCGATGCCACCGGCGTCGACGAGCCGGGTCACCGTTCCGGCGTCACCTGCCTCGACCCACTCGATGGGCGAGATGTCGGGGTCGGGACGACGGCCCACGGCGAGCAGAACGCGTTCCCGGACCCTGGGGTCGTCGCTGTAGACGAGAACGGTGCTCATGCGCGGGAGGACCTCCGACGGCGTTCTGGCGCGACTGACCAGTGCGGATACCAGGAGGCACGCTACCCGAGCAGCCCTGGTGGGGATGCGCGCCGCACCGGCGCCCGGGGCGGCGTGCGTCCAACCGCGCACGGCCTCCCGTGGTTCGACTCAGCCCGGCGGCCCGAGCACCTCCCAGCCCAGGTAGTCGACCGGGTGCCGGGTGGTCAGCCCGGTCATGCGCGCCCGCATCTGCGCGGCGGCCAGCGGGGTCAACACGGTCGTGGTCGAGGCCCGCAGCACCCCGGGTCCGGGGCGGGACACGTCGAAGCCGTCAGCGGCGAGCCCACCGGACAGGGCGCCGACGTCGCCGCCCGGCGCCACCTCGAAGACGTGACGGACGAGCAGAGGCCGGGAGGGGTCGTGCCCGCACGCGACGAGGTCGTCGAGCACGGCCGCATCGCCGCGCTCCACGTCGTAGGCACGGGCCAGCAGCACGAGGCTGCCATCGTCGGACAGGACGACCCGGGCCGGCGGGCGCCGGCGGACGAGCCGGGCGAGGCCGCTGCGGATGCTCACCGACGCGGGGCGGTCGGCTCCTCGACGCCGTCGCTGACGAGGCTCACCGAGACCGGGGCTGTCGGCTCGGGTGTGACCTCAGCCGCCGCCGGCACCCGCGGTCCGTTGAGCCGGGCGAGGTAGGCGTTGTATGCGGCCAGCTCGTCACCTTCGCCGGTCGAGCTGCGGTCGGCCCGCCGGTCCTCGCGCTTGGCCTGCCGTTCGTCGGCACGGGACCACTGCGCGAACAGGGCGACGAAGACGGCGGCTCCGACCAACTCGCCGGCCGCCCACATGAGCCCGCCGCCGTTGTGCTGGTCGGTGAGCAGGCTCGTCCCCCACGGCCGCGGGTGCGCCAGGTAGTAGTCGAGCGCGAAGACCTCGCTGTAGTTCATGATCGCCAGGGCGAGCAGCGCGTGCAGCGGGAACGTCAGGAACAGCAGCATCAGCCGGCCCCAGTGCGGGAGCCGCCCCGGCAACGGGTCGATGCCGATGATCGGCCAGAAGAACAGGCAGCCCGCGGCGAGGAAGTGGGCGTGGATCACCTGGTGGACGGACTCGTTGCGCAGCGACAGGCCGTAGAGCGACGTGAAGTACAGCCCGTACATGCTGACCACCAGCACGACGAAGCCGACGAGCGGGAAGCTCAGCACCTTCGCGACCGGCGTGTGCAGGACCCACAGCAGCGCATGTCGCGGCCGGGACGGTAGCGCGCGCAGCGCAAGGGTGACCGGGGCCCCGAGGGCCAGCGGGATGGGCGCCACGGTGGCCAGCAGCATGTGCTGCACCGCGTGGGCGGAGAACAGGGCGTGGTCGTAGAGCGCCACCCCACCGCAGGTCGCGTAGGCGATGACGAGCAGGCCGGCGAGCCAGGCGGCGGTCCGGCCGGGCGACCAGGCGTCGCCCCGCCGCTGCAGCTTGACCACGGCGGCGACGTAGAGGACGGCGGCCAGCGCCAGGGAGATCAGCGGGATCGGCTCGAAGGACCAGTCGAGCAGCAGCCTTCCCACCGAAGGCGGTGGCGGCATGAACTCGTGGGCGACCAGCACACCCCTGAGGGTAGATCGTGGGGACCCGGACAGAACTGGCTGTGAAGCACCGCACCCGGAGGGCCGCGTCCGGCGGAACATCTGCCAGAATGCGGCTTGTGGCAAGCGCAGCCCCGGTGCTGGAAAAAGCACCCCCTCATGGCTCTCTGACCCGGCCTTCGATGGTGTCGGTGGGCACCATCGTCTGGTTGTCCTCCGAACTGATGTTCTTCGCGGCGCTGTTCGCGATGTACTTCACGATCCGGGCGGTCACCCCGTCCGCCATGTGGCCACCCGTACACGGGGTGAACGGAGTGGGGCCGGTCGAGCTCCATATCGGGTACTCGCTGATCTTCACGACGATCCTGGTGCTCTCCAGCGTCACCTGCCAGATCGGCGTCTTCGCGGCGGAACGTGGCGACGTCCATGGCCTGCGGCGGTGGTTCGTCGTCACGCTGATCATGGGCGCGACCTTCGTCGCCGGGCAGGCGAACGAGTTCCACGACAACAAGTTCTCGATCTCGTCCCACGCCTACGGGTCGGTCTACTACCTGACCACCGGCTTCCACGGTCTGCACGTGACCGCGGGGTTGGTCGCCTTCGTGCTGCTGCTGATACGCACGACCTACGGCCCCTTCACCCCGGAGCAGGCCACGTCCGCGATCGTCGTCTCGTACTACTGGCACTTCGTCGACGTCGTCTGGATCGCCCTCTACGCCACCATCTACATCCTCCAGTGAGCGCCATGACTGCTGTCCGGTCGGCCCGTCCGCGCCGTCTGCCCACCACCTTCCTTCTCCTCCTGGCGCTCATCGCGCTGGCGGTCCTCTGGGCGGCCTTCGCTCCCAGCAGGAGCTCCGCGGCCGAGGCCCAGGACCCGAACCTCGCGGTCCGCGAAGGCCGGGCACTGTTCCTCGTCGGCTGCTCGTCCTGCCACGGCCTCGCGGCCCAGGGCGGCAACCAGGCCCCGAGCCTCATCGGTGTCGGGGCTGCGGCCGTCGACTTCCAGGTCGGGACCGGCCGCATGCCGCTGGCCGCCCCCGGCGCCCAGGCGGCACGGAAGACGCCGCTCTACGACGAGACGCAGATCCGGCAGCTGGCCGCCTACGTGGACTCGCTGGCCCCCGGTCCCGCGATCCCGACGGTCAACCTGGCCGACGGCGACCTCGCCTACGGCGGCGAGCTGTTCCGCACCAACTGCGCGCAGTGCCACCAGGCCTCCGGCCAGGGTGGGGCGCTCACCAACGGCAAGTACGCGCCGAACCTCGGCCAGGCCACGCCGACCCAGATCGGCGAGGCCATGCGTACCGGCCCCGAGTCGATGCCGGTCTTCTCCCCGGCCCAGCTCAACGACCACCAGGTGAACTCGATCGCCAAGTACGTCGAGTTCCTCAAGACCCCGAACGCCCCCGGCGGCCACCCGATCGGCAGCTACGGCCCGGTCCCCGAAGGCCTCGTGGCCTGGCTCGTCGGCATCGGCGGTCTCGTCGTCGCGACCCTCTGGATCGGATCGAGGATCACATGACCGGCAAGCCCCGGGGCGACCACCAGCCCGAAGGATCGCCCGACCTGCCCGCAGGCGGCTCCACCGGCGGACACGACCCGAACACCCGTCGCGTCGCCGGCCACGAAGGCGAGACGGCCGCCCAGGCGACCGGGTCCGTCATCGGTCGGCTCCGCACCGCCAAGGGCGGGGGCCGCAGCGCCTCCCCCGAGAGCCGGGACGACGAGGCGCCGGACGGTGAGGAGTCCGAGCCGCGCGAGCGCGAGGAGGCCTTGACCGGCGGCCGTCGCGCGATCACCAGCGGCGACTTCCAGCAGACCGACTCGAGTCGCGGCGAGCACGCCCGCGGCTCCCGCGGTGAATCGATGGTCGGCCGGCGCGGCGTGGCCGACGACGTCGACTTCCAGGGGCCCCGCCCCGAGGACGTCGACCGCCGCCGCGAGCGCCGTTCCGAGCTGGTCGTGTTCTTCTGGTTCGTCGTCTCGATCATCGCCACATTCGTGTTCGTGATCGATGAACTTCGCCGGGAACTCGCACAAGCAGTACTACACGCCTGTACTCGGCGTCTCCCTCGCCTTCGCCGTCTCCGGCCTGGGCATCGGGCTGATCCACTGGGCGAAGCGCCTCATGCCCGACGAGGAAGCGGTCCAGGAGCGCGAGCCGCACCACTCGAAGCCCGAGGAGCTCGAAGCGACGCAGGCCACCTTCGTCAAGGGCCTCGACGAGTTCGGCTTCGCCAGGCGTCCGCTGCTGCGTCGCACGCTGCTCGCCGCCGGTGGCGCCCTCGGCCTCATCGCCGTCGTCCCGGTGCTCAATTTCGGCAAGCTCGTCGGCCGCAGCCACAAGGACCTCGAAGAGACCGCGTGGAAGATCGCGCCCGGCGAGAAGCCGAAGCGACTCGTGACGCAGGACGGCATCCCGGTGCGCCTCGGCGACCTGGCCGGCGGCGCCCTGCTCACCGTCTTCCCGGGTCAGCTCAAGGAAGGCAGCACCACCGAGTACGAGAAGCCCGAGGTGCAGACCAAGGCCGACTCGACCGTCATCCTGATCCGGTTGCGCTCGGACCAGCAGCTCAAGCCCGTCCCCGGGCGCGAGGACTGGACCTACGACAACCACATCGCGTACTCCAAGATCTGCACCCACGCCGGTTGCCCGGTGTCGCTGTACGAGCAGCAGACGCACCACCTGCTCTGCCCGTGTCACCAGTCCGTGTTCGACGTGCTCGACCACGCCCGCCCGATCTTCGGACCGGCGGCGAGACCGTTGCCGCAGTTGGCCATCGCGGTCGACGAAGAGGGGTACTTTGTCGGTAGGGGCGACTTCTCAGAACCTGTAGGACCATCCTTCTGGGAGCGCGGATGAGCAGCTTGACCGGCACGGCGGCGAAGACGGTCTCCAAGGGCTTGGACGACCGGATGGCCAGCGCCAATTTCCTGCGGCGCAGCATGAACAAGGTCTTTCCCGACCACTGGTCGTTCTTGCTCGGCGAGATCGCCCTCTACAGCTTCGTCATCCTGCTGCTGTCGGGCACGTACCTGACCTTCTTCTACGACCCGAGCATGACCGAGACGGCGTACAACGGGTCCTACGCACCTCTGCACGGCGTCCAGATGAGCCAGGCCTACGCGTCGACGCTGCACCTGTCGTTCGACGTCCGGGCCGGCCTGGTGTTCCGGCAGATCCACCACTGGGCCGCGCTGCTGTTCGTCGCGTCCATCGTCGTCCACCTGTGCCGCATCTTCTTCACCGGAGCGTTCCGCAAGCCCCGCGAGATCAACTGGCTGATCGGCGTCTTCCTGCTGATCCTCGCGATCGTCGAAGGCTTCGCGGGTTACTCGCTCCCCGACGACCTGCTCTCCGGCACCGGGCTGCGCATCGCGTACTCGATCGCGGAGTCGCTGCCGGTCATCGGTACCTGGGCGGCGTTCCTGGTGTTCGGTGGCGAGTTCCCGGGGACGCAGATCATCCCCCGGCTCTACGTCATCCACATCCTGCTCGTGCCCGGTGTACTGCTCGCGCTGATCAGCGCACACATGGGCATCTTGTGGCACCAGAAGCACACCCAGTTCGCGGGCCCCGGCCGCACCGAGCACAACGTGGTCGGTTCGCGCATGTACCCCGTGTTCGCCGCCAAGACCGGTGCCTTCTTCATGCTGGTCTTCGGCATGTGCGCCCTGCTCGGCGGCCTCGCGCAGATCAACCCGATCTGGATGTACGGGCCGTACGACCCGTCGCAGGTGTCGGCGGCCTCGCAGCCGGACTGGTACGTCGGGTTCCTCGACGGGTCGACCCGTCTGTTCCTGCCGTGGGAGTTCCGCGCCTTCGGCGTGACTATCTCGCCGCTGTTCTGGCCCGCGATCGTGTTCGCCGGCATGGTGTTCACGCTGCTGATGGTCTATCCGTGGCTGGAGTCCTTCATCACGAAGGACCGCAAGTACCACAACATCCTCGACAAGCCGCGGGACAACCCGATCCGCACCGCGGTCGGCGTGGGCTCGCTCGCCTTCTACGTGGTCCTGGTGATCTCGGGCGGCAACGACGTCATCGCGACGACGTTCCACATATCCCTGAACACCATGACCTGGGCCGGACGTATCGGGTTGTTCGTGGTGCCACCGATCGCCTTCTTCATCGCGAAGCGGGTGTGCGAGGCCCTCCAGCGGCACGACCACGAGCTCGTCGAACACGGCATCGAGACCGGCATCATCCGGCAGCTGCCCAGCGGTGAGTTCGTCGAGGTCACGATCCCGAAGCCGGCACCGCCGCACATCGAGCTCACGCCGGTGCCGCACGACGACATCACCTCGCACGAGGTGGAGGCGCCGGGCGGGGTCCTCGACAAGGCCGGCCGTGCGATGAAGAACTTCTTCGTCGAGCGCGGCGAGGAAGAGGATTCGCGCACCCCTGAGGAGCGCATCGGCGGTCGGCGCAGCTGACCCCGAGCAACACCTGGAACGGGCCCCGGAGCAGCTGCTCCGGGGCCCGTTCCCGTTGGGAGGAGCCACCCCTCCCCCGCGGTGTCCCGCCGGGCGGCTGATGGAGCGTCGCCGCCCATCCAGTCAGCCGTGCCCGGCGTCAGCCACGGGTGGTCCCGCCCCCGCCGAAGCCCCCACCGGTACGGCCACCGGCTCCACCGCCCCCACCGGTGAGGCCGCGGATCGACGTGGTGCCGCTCGTGGGAAGCGGCGTCGCCATGTTCGCCAGAACCACCTGTTCACCGGCGGAGAGACCGTCGACGATCTGCGTGCGATCGGGCCCGGTCGCGCCGATCGTCACCGGGACGACCGTCGCCTTCCCGTTCCGCAGGACCGATACGAGGTGGTTGGAGCCCAGGGTCCGCACCGCGGACGTCGGGACCGTCAGGACGTTCCCGGCGTCGGCGAGAACCACCGAGACGGTCGCGCCCGCACCGTCGAACAGCGGAGGTCCGCTGCCGTCGATGGTGACCGTGACCGGATAGCTGACGGACCCCGACGACGCCGCGGCGCCCGAGGTGCCCGACGTGGTCGAGGTCGGCAGCATGCCGACGGCGACGACGGTCCCGCCGACCGGCTGCGGCGCGCCGTCGGGCAGGACGCTGGCCCGCTGCCCGACGTGGATCTGGGCGATGCTGGTCGACGGAACGGGGAAGACCGCTTGGTTGCTGCCCGGTCCGATGACGACGACGGCGGGTGTCGTGGAGGAGGCGCCGACCGCGGAGCCGACCGTCACGCCGACCTCGGCGACCGTGCCGTCGATCGGGCTCACGAGCCGGGCCTGGTCGACGGAGAGCGTCGCACTCTGGACCCGGGCGGATGCGGTGTCCACCGCCGCCTGGTCGCTCTCGATCTGCGCCGCCGTCACGAGTCCGCCACCCGCGCCCGACTTGCCGGAGGAGCTCGCCGTGCCGGACTTGGCCGAACCGGCCTTCGCCGCGCCCGCCCCAGCCGAGCCCGCCTTGCCGGATCCAGCGCTGCTACCGGCCCTCGGCACGGCCGCGCGGTTGCCTCCGGACGGAGCAGCACCCGTGGCTGGTCCGGCGGAGCCGGCCCGCGTACGGCCGGGGGTGGTGCCCTGCGTCGGGCCGCCGCTGTTCGCCGCGAGGGCGGAGACCGCCGCGTCCAGGGCGGACGCGTCGGACGCAACCTGCTTCAGATCGGCGGCGGCCGTCGACTGATCCGCGAGTACCGCGGCGAGCGCATCCGAGCACTCCGTGACGGTGGCTCCGGATGAGGACCCGCGGCCCGGCGCCGGTGTCGACGACGACGACGTCGACCCGCCTGACGGCTGGGAGCTCGACGCTCCCGGGTTCGTCGTGGACGAGCTCGCCGACGAGGACGGGGTCGGGGTCACATAGGCAGCCGTGTGCGCCCCCGTCGTCCCGCCCACGACGGGCGCGCAGTCCGAGCGGGCCGAGGCCAGGGCAGCCGACGCCGCCGCGAGCGCCAGGTCGGCCTGGTGCTGGTCGGCGACCAGCTGCTGCTGATCGGCTTTCACGCCGGCCGAGGCACCGGACGGACCGGGAAGGGTGACCGCCACCAGATGGATCACTGCAGCGGCCGTGGTCACCGAGGGCGTACCGGTGGCGCCGTTGCCACCGGAGGCGGCCGCGCCTGCCGCGGCACCGCTGCCACCGGCCGATCCGCTGGTCGAGGGGACTCCTGCGGCCTGGGCCGCCAGGTCGGCGGAGAGCTTCGCCTGCGCCGAGGCGAGGCCGGCCTGGGCGTTCGCCAGGGCCTGCTGCAGGCTCGTCGCGTCGAGGGCGGCGAGAGGCTGCCCCGCCGTCACGTGTTGGCCGACGGTGACCGAGACGCCGGCGACCCTGCCCGCGACCGGGAAGCTCAACGACGCGGAGGACACGGGCTGCACCGTGCCCGTCGCCGCCAGCGTCTGTTCGACGTCTGCCGTGGAGGCGGCGGCCGTCCGGTAGGTCGGTCCCGATGAACCGGTCGCTGCGTAGGCGACGCCGCCGCCGGCGAGGGCGAGCACGGCAGCCACAGCGAGCAGGCGCACTGCCCTTCCGGGACGGCGGGAGGGCAGACGCGATGCCTCGGTGCCGCCGGCCGCCGTCGGGCCGGGCACAGGGTCAGACTGCGTTGTTTCGGAGCCGAGGATCCAGCCCTCGGCCGGGTCCTCCGTCACCTCGTCCACGACGGCACCTCCACGTCCGGTTCGATCTGGTGGACGTCGCGCTCGGTCACGCGGAACCGCCGTTGCGGCGCCCGAAGCCGGCGGTGCATCCCTGCGGGCCCGGAGCCCGGACCGAGATGGCTGTCGCCGCGATGGCACCGGTGTCGTTCGGCTTGCCGATGGCGGTGGCGCACTGGCCGACCACGAGAGCGGCATCGGTGGCGGGCTTCGTCTGCTGGTAGGTGGTCGAGGCCGTCGTCAGCACCGTGGTCTGGCTGGTCCCCGATGAGGTCGTCCGCTCGACGACGAAGCTCGTCGGCGTGACGGAGAGGACCTTTCCTCCGCCACCGGCGCCCCCGCGGGCACCCCGGCCGGGTGCTGCCGACGGCGTGGCGCCTCCTGCCGCGCGCCTACCGAAGCCACCGCCGGCTCCGCCACGGCATCCGTCCGCGGTGGGCGCGCTGATCGTCACGGTCGATGCCGTGACCGGGCCGGTCGCCGGCGCTGGCGACCCGCCGCCGGCTCCACCGCCACCGGCTGCACCGTCGAACGCCGTTGCGCACACGCCGGCGACGAGGGCCGCCCGCGTCGCGCTCACCGTCGCCGTCACCGGAACCGACGGCGTGTAGTCCACCTCGACCTGCCCCGACTGCTGGCTCTGCAGCTGCAGCATCCCGGGTGAGACGGCAGCGATCATCCCGGACGTCCCGGGCGGGCCCTGCCGCCCGGCACCGCTGCTCGGCGCCGCACTCGGCGCAGCCGTCGTGGAGGACGACGAACCCGACGACCCGCCGCAGGCGGTCAGCCCCAGCAGCGCGGCGGCGAGTACCGCCACTCCGGCGACCGGGACGGTACGGCGCCGGCGGACCGGCGTGGCGGAACCGACCGAGGAGTGGACGGGACTGGACGGGATCATCTGAAGGCCTCCGAGAGGGACAGGACGAGGGGGCGGAAGGGGCCGGGACGGGAGGGGCCGGGCAGCGAGGGCGTCGACGGCGCGATGCGGGCGGATCATTCGCTGCGCAATGCGTCGATGGGAGCGAGTCGGGCGGCTCGGCCTGCGGGGTAGACCCCGAAGCCGACGCCGATGACGAGGGCGACCACGATCGCTGCCGCCGTGGCGACACCGGATATGGCGATGGGCTGCCCGAGGACCCCGGGCAGCGTCAGCGCACCGACGACACCGAGCACGGCGCCGAGCAGGCCGCCGGCCAGCCCGAGCACGGACGCCTCGACGAGGAACTGACGACGGATGATGCGCGGCGGGGCGCCGAGCGCCTTCCGGAGCCCGATCTCGCGCACCCGCTCGGTGACCGAGACCAGCATGATGTTCATGACGCCGATGCCGCCGACCAGCAGCGATATGCCGGCCACCCCGGCGAGCAGGACCGTCAGGGTCTTGTCGACCGACGTCGCGGTGGAGAGCAGCGACTGCTGGCTCGCGATCGTGAAGTCGGCGGCGGCCGGGGTCGCGATGTGGTGCAGGGACAACAGCTCGCCCTGCGCCTCCTGATACGCGGCGGACAACCCGGAGGACGACCCCGCCTCGACGTAGATCGTCTGCACCGACGTGCGGGTGGAGCCACCGAAGAGGCGGACCGACGCCGTCGATTCCGGCACGATCGCCTGGTCGTCCTGGTTGGTCGACCCCGAGGAGGCCCCTTCGGACGTCAGGACGCCGACGACCTGCATGGGGACCGACGCCACGGTGACCGTCTGACCGAGCGGGTCGCGGGCGCCGAACAGCTCGGACGCGGTGTCGGGCGCCAGCACGGTCACTGCTGCGTCGCTCTGCTCGTCCTCCTGCGTGAGGAAGCGCCCCTCCGCGACGGTGCGGGCCCGCACCGACAGCCACGGCGGAGTGGTGCCGACGACGGTGGTGGTCCAGTTCGACGAGCCGGCCGTGAGGGCTTCGGAACGCTGCACGACGGGGGCGACCTGGGCGATGTCGGGGGCGTCGGTGCGGTCGGCGAGCGCGGCGGCGTCAGCCGTCGTCAGGCTGGACGCCGAGCCGGCTCCGCCGCGGACCCCCGAGCTGCTCGTGGTGCTGCCCGGCGAGACGACGAGCAGGTTGCTGCCCAGCGCGTTGATGCGGGAACTGACCTGCTGCTGCGCCCCTTCGCCGAGCCCGACCGTCAGGATGACGGCAGCGATGCCGATGAGGATGCCCAGCATGGTCAGCCCGGAGCGCAGCCGGTGCGAGCGCACCGCGTCGACACCGGTGCGTACGGTCTCCCACCAGCTCATCGGGCACCGACCTCGGGCAGCACGGCCCCGTCCCCGATCCGCACGATGCGATCGGCGGCGGCGGCCACGTCCGGCTCGTGGGTGATCGTGACGATGGTCCGCCCGGCGCGGTGCAGTTCGGCGAGCAGTCCGAGCACGTCCGCCGTCGACGAACTGTCGAGGTTGCCGGTCGGCTCGTCGGCGAGCAGCAGCGCGGGGTCGGTCACGAGGGCGCGCGCCACGGCGACGCGCTGCTGCTGCCCACCGGACAGCTCACCCGGACGGTGGTCGACCCGGTCACCGAGTCCGACGCGTTCCAGCGCGTCGATGGCACGACGACGACGCTCTTGGGCCACGACGCCGGCGTAGCAGAGGGGGAGCTCGACGTTGCGCCACGCGCTCAGTGACGGCAGCAGGTGGAACTGCTGGAAGACGAAGCCGATCCGCCGGTTGCGGATGACGGCCAGCTCCTCCTCGGTGAGGCGGCTGACGTCCTCACCCGCGAGCTCGTAGGTGCCGGTGCTGGGCACGTCGAGGCAGCCGATGACGTGCATGAGCGTCGACTTGCCGGAGCCGGAGGGGCCGGTGATGGCGACGTACTCGCCGGTTGCGATGTCGAGCGAGACGCCGCGCAGCGCGTCCACGGCGAGACTGCCGTTCCGGTAGGTCTTGGTGACGTCGCGCAGAGCGATGACGGGAACCATCAGCCGCCGCCACCGGTTGCGCCGTTGCCGCGGGTGCCGCCGCCGAATCCGCCGCCTCCCCCGCCGCCTCCCCCACCGAATCCGCCGCCTCCGCCGAAGCCGCCGCCGGTGCGACCGGTGCCGCCCGTCCCGCCCGTCCCGCCCGTGCCGCCGGTGCGGGTGCGGGTGCCGGCCGCGCTCTGCGGGACGAGGACGGTGTCACCCTCGTTGAGTCCGGAAAGGATCTGCGTCCGGCCCCCGGAGCTCATCCCCGTGGTCACCGTCCGCGTCACGGTGTGGCTGCCGGAGGCGAGGTCGACCGTCGTGCCGGTGGCCGAGACGTGCAGGGCCACCGTCGGCACGGCGAGGACGTCCGTCAGCTGCTTGACGAGGATCGAGAGCTGGGCGCCTTCGCCGACGAACACGCCGCCCGGCTTGCCGGTGACGGTCACGACCACCGGGAAGCTCGCGACGCCGCCGGTGGACGAGGCGACGAGCCCGATCGAGCTCACCGTGCCGTAGAGCGGCTGCGTCTGCCCGTCGACCGTCACGGTCGCCTCGTCACCGTTCTTGAGCTGACCGACCTCGGTGTCGTCGACGGTGGCATTCACCTGGTAGCCGTCGGAACCGATGACGACGATCTGGGCCGAGTTCGCGGAACTCGTCGATCCGGAGCCGCTCGAGGAACCGGCGCCGCCGCCCTGCCCGCCTCCGGCTCCCGCGCTGCCGCCGGAACCGCCGGTGCTCGACCCACCCCCGGATGACACACCTGACGCGGACGCGCCTCCGGAACCGCTGGACCCGGAACCGCTCACCTGCTGCCCCACCGTCAGGTTCACGGCCGCGACCGTGCCGTTGATCGGCGAGGTCAAGCGCGCGTCGGCGACCGAGGTCTGGGCGGCCGTGATCGCGGCGGAGTCAGCGGTGACCGCGGCCGAGTCCGCCGTGAGCTGGGCGCTCGAGGCGCCCGCGGACGTGTCCGTCGTGAGCTTCGACTGCGCACTCGTGAGCGTCGCCTGGTCCGAGGCCAAGGTGGCCGCCAGACTGGTCGCACTCACTGTCGCCAGGGTCTGGCCACTGGTGACGGTGTCACCGACCTTCACGGTGACCGCGGTGACCGGCCCCGGCACGGCGAACGTCAGATCCGCCTCGTGCAGCGCCGCCACCGTTCCCGTGGCCGACACCGACTGCTGCAATGTGGTCAGCGCGGCCGCGACGCGACGGGGAGCCGGCGCGGCCGACGAACTCGAGGTCAGGTCCAGCGCGACTCCGATTCCGACCGCGAGCAGCACCACCACCACCGCGATCGGCAGCCACCGACGGGACCCCTGCAACGGGACGCGCAACGTCATCTCCTGGAACCACAGCATCGAGCCGGGCGACGATCACCCGGGGCACCACGGAGAAAGGTTCGATGGCTTGCCTGGCAACAGCCTGGCAATTCCTTGTGTGCCAGCGGAAAAGCACAGCCGGGAGACAGGTTTCTCGACAACCATGAGCGCGGCATGGGAGGCGCATGTCCGGACGCTGCCGTGAAGCTGAGAAGTCAGCCGGAGGGACGAGCGCCTGGGCTAGCGTGACCGCTCGTGCTGCAGGTGCTCGTCGACGCCGACAATCTTCATCGCGCACGGCTTGCGGCGCTGCTCCGGGCACTGCCGGACGACGCCGTCGTCATCGCTGCCGGCAGCCCCGCCTCGCTCGGCAAGGTTGCCTGGCCCCCGACCACCACCCAGCTACCGCGATCGGGGTGGCAGCGGGCCGACCTCGAGCTCGCGGCGGCCTACACGCCGGACACGGGTCCGCTCGTGGTCGCAAGTGGGGACGGCGATTTCGGACACCTCAGCCGACGGCATCCCGGACACGTCCTCATCATCAGCGCGTCCCCTTCACGACACCTCCGTGACGGGACGACGGTGCTGGACCCGCTGCACGACGGGCTGGATGCGGTGCGCGACTGGCTCCGGGCCAGCGACGACCTGGCATAGCCCTGGCCCCCGACGGGCGTCAGCCCGCCGGCCGGACCACAAAGACGAACGGCCCCGACCAGGTGATCTGGCGGGGCCGTTCGTCGTGCGAGGTCGGTCGCTGCGGTCAGCTGTCCTCGGGCGAGTACTGGTTGCGGTACTGCTCGAAGACCAGGCCGATCACGGCGTACAGAACGATCACCCCGGCGATCAGACCGAGCCAGACACCCACGATCAGACCGAGCATCGCCAGGAACAGCGCGAAGGCGATGAAGAACGGCCAGTAGCTCCGCGGGCTGAAGTTGCCGAGCTCGCCCGCACCGTCCGCCACCTCGGCGTCGGCGAGGTCCGACGGACGCGGCTCCATCCGGCGGGAGGTGAACAGCAGGTACCCCCCGATGAGCAGGCCGAGGCCCATCGTGACGAACAGGGCGACGATGCCCGCCGTCTCGGTCCGGTCGCCCTTGTTGGAGACGAGGATCCAGTAGACCGTCGCGGCGATGCCCAGGAAGGCTGCGTAGGCCGCGAAGACCAGTCCTTCGACCTTCATGCGTCAGACCGTTTCTGGCGAGGCGTGGAACTCCTTGCGGCCGACGGTCTCCGGGTAGTGGAGGTCGAAGGCCGGCCGCTCCGAGCGGATGCGAGGCAGCGACACGAAGTTGTGCCGCGGTGGCGGACACGACGTCGCCCATTCCAGGGAGTTGCCGTGACCCCAGGGGTCGTCACCGACCGCGAGCTCACCGTGTTTGTAGGACTTGAACACGTTGTAGAAGAAGACGATCTGGGACGCCCCGAGCAGGAACGCACCGATTGTCGACACCGTGTTGAAGGTGGTGAAGCCGTCGCTCGGGCTGTAGTCGGCGACGCGGCGCGGCATCCCCTGCAGGCCCAGCAGGTGCTGGATCAGGAAGGTCATGTGGAACCCGATGAGCTGCGTCCAGGCGTGAATCTTGCCCAGCCGCTCGTCGAGCATCCGACCGGTCATCTTCGGGAACCAGAAGTAGATGCCGGCGTAGCCACCGAACACGGCCGAACCGAACACCACGTAGTGGAAGTGGGCCACGACGAAGTACGAGTCGCTGACGTGGAAGTCGATGGGCGGGCTGGCCAGCAGCACGCCGGTCAGCCCACCGAACAGGAACGTGATCAGGAAGTTGACCGCCCACAGCATGGGGGTCTCGAACGTGATCTGGCCCCGCCACATCGTGCCGATCCAGTTGAAGAACTTCACGCCGGTCGGGACCGCGATCAGGAACGACAGCAGCGCGAAGAACGGCAGGAGGACACCACCGGTGACGTACATGTGGTGCGCCCACACCGCGATGGACAGCGCACCGATACCGATGGTGGCGAAGACCAGCCCCTTGTAGCCGAACAGCGGCTTACGGCTGAACACCGGGATGACCTCGGTGATGATGCCGAAGAAGGGTAACGCGATGATGTACACCTCGGGGTGCCCGAAGAACCAGAACAGGTGCTGCCAGAGCAGCGCACCACCGTTCGCGGCGTCGAAGACATGGGCCCCGAAGGCACGGTCGGCGAACAGGGCCAGGCCGGCCGCGGCGAACACCGGGAACGCGACCAGCACGAGGATGCCGGTGATCAGCATGTTCCAGGTGAAGATCGGCATCCGGAACATGGTCATGCCGGGGGCCCGGAGCGTGATGATCGTCGTCACCAGGTTCACCGCGCCGAGCACGGTCCCGAGGCCCGAGAGCGTCAGACCGAGGATCCACATGTCGGAGCCGACGTGCGAGGAGTACTGGATGCTGTTCAGCGGCGCGTAGGCGAACCAGCCGAAGTCGGCCGCGCCGTCCGGCGTCAGGAAGCCGGCCACGACGATCGTCCCGCCGAAGGCGTACATCCAGTAGGCCAGGGCGTTCAGGCGCGGGAACGAGACGTCCGGGGCGCCGATCTGCAGCGGGATCAGGAAGTTCGCGAACCCGAAGGCGAGAGCCGGCGCGAACAGGAACATCATGATCGTGCCGTGGATCGTGAACAGCTGGTTGTACTGCTGGTTCGACAGGAACTGCAGGCCCGGCCGCGCCAGTTCCGCGCGCATGAGCTCGGCCATGATGCCGGCCAGCACGAAGAAGATGAACGACGTGACCGTGTACATGATGCCGATGGTCTTGTGGCTCGTCGTCGTGATGTAGCCCAGCAGCGGGGTGCGCTCAGGAGCGTGCGAGACCTCGGCCTCGACCTGCTGGACGGACGCTGCGGGATCGTGGAGAAGGGTCATGTTCCACTCTCAATCGCTGAGGTCACGAGGGTCGAGGAGCTGGTGGGGGCCGGTAGCGCGAAGCCGACCGTCCCTTCCGGGACGGTGACCCGTCGCGGGCTCACTGTCCATTCCCGGGGGCCAGGGAGGGCTGCGGCGCGGCCTGCGTCTGCGCCGAGGTGCGGAAGCTCTGGATCATGGCGTCGTACTCGGCCGGCTCCACCACCTTGACGGTGAAGTTCATGCGCGGGTGGTCGGTGCCGCAGAATTCGGCGCACCGCCCGACGAAGGTGCCGGTCCGGTCGATCTTGCTGATCTCGAACTGGTTGATCTTGCCCGGGATGACGTCCCGCTTGAACAGGAACTCCGGCACCCAGAAGGAGTGGATGACGTCGGGCGAGGACTCGACGAAGCGGATGCTGCGGTCCTTCGGCAGCACCAGCACCGGGGTCTCGCCCGGGCGACCGGTGACCTGTCCGATGACGCGGCCGTTCTCGACGTAGCCGAACTGCCACTGCCAGCGGAAGCCGATGACGGAGATGGTGACGTCCGGGTTCGGGGTCGTCTTGTTGACGAAGATCTCGTCCCGGGCCGTGAAGTAGAACAAGCCGGCCACGATGACGAACGGGACCATCGTGTAGAGGACCTCGACCGGCAGGTTGTACCGCACCTGCTGCGGGAGCTCGTCGGTCTTCTTCCGGTAGAAGAAGCTCGCGAACAGGATCAGGCCCCAGACGAAGACACCGACGCCGAGCGCCGCGATCGTCGACCCCGACCAGATGTTGTAGATGCGCGTCGCCTGCGGGGTGATCCCGTGCGGGAATCCGAAGCTGGGCAGTTCGCACGCCGTCGCGCTCAGCAGGACGGTTGCGCCCAGGATGCCGATCCGAAGGCTGCGGCCACGGCGGCTGGTGCCGCGGTGCCGCTCGCCGTCGGAACGACGGGATGTGCCGGTCAAGAGCTGTCCTCCCGATGCCGCATGCCACACCTGATGTGGCTAGGGACGCCGTTGCGAAGCGTATCCCAGGCCCATCCTCACGACCCGCTCAGCCGTGCCGTGGCGAAGGCTGTCACGAGGACCACAATCCGCACGTCAGGGGGCTGCCGGGCGCGTCGTTCCGGCGCGGCCGGCCCGAGCTGGGGCAGGACTAGCGTCTGCAGGGTGGAGCGTGCCGTCGGGATGGACCACCCCGCCTTCCCGTCCGGGCGGACCCATCTGGACTGGGCCTCGACGGCGCCGCTGCACCCCGCCGCCCGCGCCGCCCTGCTCGCGGCCTGGGACGAGGGCTGGGGCGACCCGACGCGTCTGTACCGCGAGGGTCGGCAGGCGGCCCGGTTGCTCGACGCTGCCCGCAGCACCGTGGCCGACGTCCTCGGCGCCCGACCCGACGAGGTCTTCTTCCCCCGGAGCGGCACGGAGGCGGCTCACCTCGCCGTCCTCGGTACGGCCGGGGCCCGCCGACGCGTCGGAAGGCGGCTGGTCACCAGCCCGGTCGAACATTCCTGCGTCCTCGCCGCCGGTGAACAGCTGGCCGGGGCGGGCGGCGAGGTCGAGCTGCTCGCGGTCGACGCGACGGGCAGGGTGCAGCTCCCCGAGCGGTTGCCGGCGGATTCGGCACTGGTGAGCCTGCAATCGGCGAACCAGGAGCTCGGCACCCTTCAACCGGTCGCCGCCATGGCCGAGCTGTGCCACGCCGCCGGGGTGCCGTTGCACGTGGACGCCGCACAGTCCGCCGGCCGTGTGCCCGTCCGGATGACCGACCTCGGGGCCGATCTGCTGAGCGCCAGCGGCCACAAGTTCGGCGGTCCGCCCGGCGTCGGCGTCCTCGTCGTCCGGACCGGAACGCGGTGGCGCAGCCCGGATCCGGCCGACGAACGGGGCGGCGGTCGCGTTCGCGGCTTCGAGGACGTGCCCGGGGTCGTCGCCACTGCCGCGGCGCTGCTGGCGCGCAGCCGTGAGCTCGCCGCCGAAGGCGAACGGCTGACCGGATACGTGCAGCGTCTGCGCGAGGCACTGCCGCGACAGGTCCCGGACGTCGCGCTGGCCGGCCCGGCGGACGCTGCCGCGCGACTCCCCCACCTGCTGACCGCCTCGTTCCTCTACGTCGACGGCGAGCGGCTCGTGGGGGCGCTGGACGCGGCCGGCTTCGCGGTCTCGAGCGGCTCGGCCTGCACCGCGAGCTCGGTCACCCCGAGCCACGTCCTGGAAGCCGTCGGCGCACTGACGCACGGCAACGTGCGCATCGCCTTCGGCCGCGACAGCGACGACTCGACGGTGGGTCGGCTGCTCGCGGTACTGCCCGGCATCGTCGCCGACCTGCGCGCCGAGGCCGGGGTGGCGGGGCTGTGACCGGTCCGGAGCCGATCGTCGTCGACGCCCGGGGGCGACGCTGCCCGCTCCCGGTCATCGACCTCGCCCGCGCGGCAGCGGCGGCGCCGGCGGGAGCACTGATCACAGTGTTGGCCGACGACCCGGCGGCGTCGTCCGACATCCCGGCGTGGTGCCGGATGCGCGGTCATGCCTACCTCGGCGTCGAGCTCGCGGACGACGCCGGGAGCGACGACGGGAACGACGACGGCGGACCCGGTGCGGCTCTCGCCCACCAGGTCCGCCTCCGCTGACCTACGTCGGGCTCAGCCGACCGACACCGCGGGCACCACGTCGCCGAGGTGGCCGGCGACCTCGGCCGCGGCGGCGTCGCCGTAGACGCTGCGGAAGCGCTCGAGCATCGTCGACGGCACGACCTCGTACTCCTGCGGACCGACGGTCTCGAGCACCAGTGTCGCGAGCAGGCACCCGACCTGGGCCGCACGTTCCAGGGAGAGGTCCCAGGACAACCCGGCCAGGAAGCCGGCACGGAAGGCGTCGCCGACGCCGGTGGGGTCGGCGATCTGCGTCGCCGGCACGACGGGCACCTCGAGCCGGGAGCCGTCGCGGCCCTCGATGACGACGCCGTTCGCGTCCCGGGTGGTGACCCGGTACTCGACGCGGCTCAGCACCTCGTCCGACGACCAGCCCGTCTTGCTCTCCAGCAGGCCCTTCTCGTACTCGTTGCAGAACAGGAAGCGGGCGCCCTCGACGAGCGAGCGGATCTGCGCGCCATCCATGATCGCGAGCTGCTGCGACGGGTCGGCGGCCAGCGGGAAGCCGCGCTCGCGGGCCTCCTCGGAGTGCCGGACCATCGCATCGGGGGCGTTCGGGCTGACCAGGACCAGGTCGAGCGCGCCGAGCCGCTCCGCGATGGGCGCGAGCTCGATGTCGCGGGCCTCGGCCATGGCGCCGGGGTAGAAGGACGCGATCTGGCACTGGTCGCTGTCGGTGGTGCAGACGAAGCGTGCCGTGTGGGCCAGCTCGCTGACGTGGACCGACGAGGTGTCGACGCCGGCGCGGTCGAGCCAGGACCGGTAGTCCCCGAAGTCCTCGCCGACGGCGCCGACGAGCACCGGGCGCAACCCGAGGCGGGCGAGCCCGAAGGAGATGTTGGCCGCCACGCCGCCGCGTCGCACGTCGAGGTCGGTGACGAGGAAGGACAGCGAGAGGTGGGCGAGCTGGTCCGGGAGGAGCTGCTCGGCGAACCTCCCGGGGAAGGTCATGAGGTGGTCAGTGGCGATGGACCCGGTGACAGCGATACGCACGGGCCGGAACGCTAGCGGGCGGAGTCCGGCCGAATCGCGACGGGGTGGGGCGAAACCGGCCCTGCGCCGCGCCTCCCGCACAGAGCAGTCCTCTGAGCAGTGACGATGCGCTCCGGCAAGCTACCGATCGGTAAGGGGTGTTCCAGGTCACGTCGACCTTCTAGCGTGGGCACATGCACCCCAGCGACGACCTTCCCGAAGATCACGAAGCCCTGATGCGGCTTGCGCAGGACACCGAGTCCTACGCGGCGACCTACGCGGCCCTGCCGCGCGAGCGGGTGCTCCCCCGGCAGATGTCCCCCGACGAGCGCCGGGTCATCGCCATCCCGGACGAGGCCGGCGCCCTCGTCACCGGGCCGCTCGTCGGGTTCGCGACGCACGGTCGCTGACCGGCGCGGGCCGCCCGCGCGGGCAAGCACGACACGCCAAGGCAAGAACGACAAGAGCCCCGCACAGCCGTAGCTGTGCGGGGCTCTTGTCGTACGTGGTGAATCGACCCTCAGCTGAAGGAGTCTCCGCAGGCGCAGGACCCGGTGGCGTTCGGGTTGTCGATCGTGAAGCCCTGCTTCTCGATCGTGTCGACGAAGTCGATGCTCGCCCCACCGAGGTAGGGCAGGCTCATCCGGTCGACGACGAGGTCGAAGCCTCCCCAGTCGGTCCGCTCGTCACCGTCGAGCTGACGCTCGTCGAAGAAGAGCTGGTAGCGCAGCCCCGAACAGCCACCGGGCTGGACGGCGATGCGCAGGGCGAGGTCGTCCCGGCCCTCCTGGTCGAGCAGGGCCTTGACCTTGAGGGCAGCGTTCTCGGTGAGGTTGACAGCAGTGGAGGTCGCTGTCGCCGCTTCGGTCGCGGGCGTCTGTGCCGCGTGATCGTGCGTATCGAGGCTCATGTGTGTGGGTGCTCCTTCCCGACGCGTCCATCGTACGGACACCATCGGCGCCCTGGCTATTCCCCGTACCCGTTCGCCACCCCGCGCACCCGCCGCCTTCCGCCGCCGGCAACCGTGACGGGTCGACGTGGGCGCCGTGGACCCGGAGCTCAGGACCGGGCCCACTCCCGCGCCACCCGGGCCGCGAGGTCGGTGAGCGCGCCGGCCGGGTCACCCATCGCCCGCTCGAGTCCGCCGGGCTCGTCGACCAGCGCGTATGCGGCGTTCACCCCGGCGGCGAGCATCTCCCGCCTTCCGACACTCACCTGGCCGGCGAGCACGAGGCAGGGGACCGCCTCGGCGAGGGCCAGCTGCGCCACGCCGGCCACGAGCTTGCCGCGAAGCGAGGTGAAGTCGAACGACCCCTCGCCGGTGAGCACGATGTCCACCTCGGCCAACCGCTCGGCGAGCCCGGCGATCGCGGCCACCTCGTCCGCCCCGGCCGCCCGTGTCGCGCCGAGCCAGAACAGCGCCGCCCCGAGGCCGCCGGCGGCACCGGCCCCGGGGGCGTCGGCGGGCAGGCCGATGCGTCGAGCCCACTCCCCCAGCCGGGCGTCGAGCCGCTGGACCGCGGAGGCGTCCGCTCCCTTCTGGGGCCCGAAGGTCGCCGCTGCGCCGTTCGGACCCAGCAGGGGGTTGTCCACGTCGCACAGGGCCACGAGCTGCCGCTGCCGCAGCGCGTCGATCTCATCGGCGGTGAGCGCATCGATGAGGCCCTGCCCACCGTCGGTCGTCGCCGAGCCGCCGAGCCCGACGACGATGCGACGCTGCGGCTCGCGGCTGTGCCGCAAGGCCTCGCGCAGCAACGGGGCGAGGCCGGCGCTGCTCGCCCGCTCCGGGTCGCGCTCCGTCGGCGCGACGAGGTGCAGCCCGATGGCCCGGGCGCTCTCGACGAAGACCTCGCCGTCGGTCACCAGCACGTCGGCCGGTAGCGGGCGGTCGAACGGGTCGGTGGTGACGACCGGCACCCGCTCCCCGCCGCGGGCGCGCTCGACGACGTCGAGCAGCCCCGGCCCCCCGTCGGACAGCGGCACCAGCACGGTCGTGCCGTCCGGGTCGACGGCCCGCCATCCGGCCGCAACCGCATCGGCGGCCTCGGTGGCGGAGAGGGTGCCGGCGAACTTGTCCGGCGAGATCAGGACGCGCATGAGACGCCTCGCACAGTAGTTTCGGGGCTCCCCCGGGCGCAGGAGTCCGTGCCAGAATAAGTCAGGCTGACGATAAGTCGGACTGCCGCACCTCCGGGAACGGCGACCGCAGCACCGAGGAGCGCGAGCGATGACCGTCGACCTCGAACCATCCGGGCGAGTCACGCTGCCGGGTCCGCTGACCCGGCCCGGCACCGTCCCGCAGCCCGAGCCGTCCCCGCTCGCACTGCTCCTCCTGGGACGCGACGCCGACCCGGCCAGCGAGCGCGGTGTGGCCTGCCCCGGCGAGCTGCCCGCCGCGTCCGACCCGTCGTTGGTCGAACGGGCGCGGGCGGCGAAGGCCGCTCTCGGCGACCGGCTGTTCGTCCTGGGCCACCACTACCAGCGCGACGAGGTCATCGCCTTCGCCGACGTCACCGGCGACTCCTTCAAGCTCGCTCAGCAGGCCGCGGCCCGTCCGGAGGCCGAGTTCGTCGTCTTCTGCGGCGTGCACTTCATGGCCGAGAGCGCCGACATCCTCACCGCGCCCGAGCAAGCCGTGATCCTGCCCGACCTCGCCGCCGGTTGCTCGATGGCGGACATGGCCACCGCCGAGCAGGTCGACGAGATCTGGGACGTCCTCGCCGACGCCGGAGTGGCCGAGGCGACCGTGCCGGTCAGCTACATGAACTCCTCGGCGGCCATCAAGGCGTTCACCGGACGGCACGGCGGCACCATCTGCACGTCGTCGAACGCGAAGCGCGCACTGGACTGGGCCTTCGACCCCGAGGGCGGGCGCGGCGAGAAGGTGCTGTTCCTCCCCGACCAGCACCTCGGACGCAACACCGCCGTGCTCGAGATGGGCATGACCCTCGACGACTGCGCGCTGGTCGACCCACGCAAGCCCAACGGCGGCCTCACCGTCGAGCAGATCCGCCGGGCGAAGATGCTGCTCTGGAAGGGGCACTGCTCGGTCCACGGCCGTTTCTCGCTGGAGTCGGTGGACGACGTCCGCAGCCGGGTCCCCGGCGTGCGCGTGCTCGTGCACCCGGAGTGCCGGCACGAGGTCGTCACCGCCGCCGACGAGGTCGGATCGACCGAATACATCATCCGCGCCGTCGAAGCCGCGCCGCCCGGCACCGCCTGGGCCATCGGTACCGAGCTCAACCTCGTGCAGCGGCTGGCGAAGGCGCACCCCGAGCAGACCATCGTCTTCCTCGACCGCACGGTGTGCTTCTGTTCCACCATGAACCGGATCGACCTCCCCCACCTGGTGTGGACCCTCGAGTCCCTGGTGGACTCCGACGTCGTCAACCGCATCTCCGTTGACCCGCAGACCTCGGCGCACGCCCGTGCCGCCCTCGACCAGATGTTGGCGCTGCCCTGATGCCCTCGCTCCGCAAGATGCCGTCGCTGCGCAAGCAGCCCACCCCGCCCGCTCCCGAGCCGGTGGTCATCGTCAAGCCCGGCGGCAAGGGCCGCGCGACGCCCAGCCGCAAGGACGCCGAAGCGGCCCGCCGCGGCCGACCGGCTGCCGGCGGTGACCCGAAGGAGGCCAAGCGCGCCAGCCGGGACGAGCGGCGCAAGCAGGCCGCCGGGTACCGCGAGGCGATGATGAGCGGCGACGTCAGCCGTCTCCCCCCGCGCGAGCGGGTGCCGGAGCGGATCCTCGCGCGCGACCTCGTCGACCGGCGCCGGAACTTCGGACCGGTCTTCCTCCTGCTGCTGATCCTCAACTTCGGCACCAGTGTCGTGCAGTCGGTCGGGATCCGGGTGCTGTTCACCTACCTGCTGATGCTCGGGCTCATCCTGTTCGTGCTCGACGCGCTGCTGCTCGCCCGCACGGTGGGCAACGCGGTCCGCGAGCGCTTCCCCGCGAGCACGGTGCCGGTGAAGGTCTACTCCGTGCAGCGGGCGCTGCTCCCGGGCCGCTTCCGGATGCCGCGGCCGCGGGTGGCGACCGCCGGCTGGCTGCCGGAGGCCGTGCGCGCGCAGTTCCAGCGTCGCCGCTGAGGCGCTGCTCCTGCGACAGGCTCGACTACTCCTTCGACAGGCTCATCGGGCCGTAGACCTCGCGGCTGCCGTCGAGCAACGTCACCTGCGCGACGCCGGCGTGCAGCAACTCCTGCCACGCCTCGCCCAGCCAGGACTCCGCGTCGCCCTGCGACGGGAACGTCTCGACCTGCGGAGCCTCGTCGGTCTCCACCGGCTCGCCGTCGGCCGACTCGTACCGCCACGTCCACGCCACCGGGATCTCCGTTCTCTGTCGCTCTCTCGTGCAGTGCAGGGGTCTTCCGCGACGATCCTCCCCGGCCATCGGGTGCTCACACGAACGGACACCGTCCCGGCTGCCCGACGGGCGCGAGCAGGGGCGGCGACTACCCTCGACGCGGTGCTCCGCCGACCCGTCCGCCCGCGCCGCCGCGGCGCGCTGCTGGCGATCGCCGTCACGACCGCGCTGGCCCTCGGCCCGACGCCGGGGGCGGTGGCCGACAGCCGGCCGACACTCGCACCCGACGAGCTGTTGAGCGTCGCGAGCCAGGCCGCGGGCTGGCTCGCCGGTACCCAGTTCGGCCCGGACGGCGCACTGAAGGACCCCACCGGCAAGCCAGACCCGGTCGCCACCGCCTGGTCCGTACTGGCGATCCGTGCCGCCGGCCTGACCAGCGAGGCGGACGCGCCGACCCGCTGGCTGCAGCAGAACATCGGACTGCTGGCCCGCGACGGCCAGGGCGAGTCGCCGACCGGCCTGGCGCTCGCCGTCCTCGTCGCGCACACCCAGCAACTGCCGCTCGAGACCTTCGGCGGCCAGGACCTCGTCGGCCGGCTGCTCGCGCTGCGCGGGAAGGACGGCCTCTACGGCCCTGCCGGGACGGGGCTCGGCTCCTACGACCCCCTGGGCGACGTCGCGATCCGGCAGGCCCTCGTCCTGAGCGCCCTCGGGGCCGCCGGCCGGACCGACGCCGACGCCGCCACCTGGCTGGAACGGCGCGAGTGCCCGGACGGCGGCTGGGCGCTGCAGCAGATCGATGCCCCGAAGGCCTGCGTCGCCTCGCCGTACACGACCGGCTACGCCATGGAAGGCCTCGCCGCGGTCGGCCGGGAGGTCCCGCGCCGCGCTGTCAGGGCGCTTTCGCAGCTGCAACGGCCCGACGGCGGCTTCGGGCAGATCTTCCCGGAGAGCGACGCCCTGGCCACCGCGGTGGCGCTGCAGGGCCTCATCGCGGCCGGCGTCGACCCGAACACCGACCGCTGGCGCAAGGGCAGCGGCGCGGACGCCTCCACACCGTTCCTGGCGCTGCTGCGGTTCAGCGGCAACTCCGGTGGCTTCTCCACCGTGCAGTCGAGCATGCCGGACCCCGGGGTCACGGCACGCGTGGCCATCGCCGCCGCCGGCCAACCGCTCCCGCTGCTGCCGAGCGGTCCGCAGCCCGAGCCTGGCGGGAACGGCTCGGGCGGGTCCGGTGGGGACACGTCCTCCGCCACCGGGTCCAACGGCACGACGACCGGCTCCCAGGGCTTCTCGGGCGGCGTGCTGGTCGGCGGCGGGGTGGGTGCGCTCGTGGTGATCGGCGGCTTCTACGTGCTGCGGCGCCGGCGGCAGACGGGCTGAAGGCCGGCCCGGTCGAGCCTGGGAACAGGGCCGGTAACGTGCTCGCGGTGGAGGTGCGCCTGCTCGGGACCGGGTCGGCGGACGGCTGGCCGAACCCGTGGTGCCGTTGCGCGTCGTGCGACTGGGCCCGCCGGGCCGGTGAGCTGCGCACGCACACCGCCGCACTCGTCGACGACGTCCTGCTGCTCGACTGTGGCCCCGACGTCCCCCGCGCAGCCTCCCGGGCCGGCGTCGCCCTCGCCTCCGTCCGCTGGATCCTGCTCGGCCACGCGCACCCCGACCACACCGGGCCGCAGTCGCTGCTGTGGCGACCGTGGGGGACGTCCGCGGGCGCTCCGTTGGAGATCCTCGGCCCACCCGCCGCCATCGCAGCGTGCCGTGCATTCCTCGACGAGCACCCCGACGACGCGGTCGCACTCACCGAGGTGCGGCCCGGCGAAGTCCTGGAGCGCGGCGACTACCGGTTGCGCGCCTGGGAGGCGAACCACGGCGGGCCGGCGATCCGGCCCTCCCTGCTCTGGGACGTCGAGCGGCCCGGGGGCGGCGAGCGGCCCGGCCGACGTCTCCTGTACGGCTCGGACACGCTGCCGCTGCCGGGCGAGGACCTGCCGACCGGCCCCTACGACCTCGTCCTGCTCGAGGAGACCTACGGCGACGGGCCACCGTTCGGCGACCACCTCGGCCTGCGGACCTTCGCCGACACCCTCGCTGCGCTCCGCGGGCGGGGGGCGCTGAACGCTGGCGGGCGGGCGGTCGCGGTCCACCTCGGCCACGCCAATCCGCGCGGCCCGGAGCTCGAGCGCCGTCTGGCGATGCTCGGCGCGGAGCTGCATCCCGACGGAACGCTGCTGCAGCTCGACGGCCCGGCCGACCCTCCGGCACCGCGGCCGCGCCGCGTCCTGGTGACCGGGGGCAGTCGCTCCGGCAAGTCCGAGGAGGCCGAGCGCCGCCTGCTGGGGGAACCGGCGGTGGTCTACGCGGCGACGGCGCTGGAGCTCCCCGATGACGCCGAATGGACCGCGAGGCTCACCGCCCACCGGGAACGGCGACCGGCCGCGTGGGCGACGGTGACCACCGGACGGCTCGCGCCCCTGCTGCGGGAGCCCGGACCGCCGGTGCTCATCGACGACGTCGGCTTCTGGGTCACCCGCGGTGAGGAGAGCGTCGAGGACTTCGTCGGCGCGTTCCGGGACACGGCACGACCCGTGGTCGTGGTCACCGGGGAGGTCGGCAGCGGGGTCGTCCCCTCGAGCGCCGCCGGACGACGGTTCCGTGACGAGCTCGGCGCGGTGAACGCGCAGCTGGCCGCCGAGGCCGACGAGGTGTGGCTGTGCGTGGCGGGCATCGCCCGGCAGGTGAAGTGAGTGACCGACGACGTGCACATCGAGATGGGGATCGCGTGACGACCTACAGCGACGGCGCTGTCGCCGCCGACCTGGGACGGCTGCCGGGGCTCGCGGCCTGGGCGGCGCGTGTGCAGCGGCAGGACCCACCGGAGGCCTTCCGGCGGATCCGCGCCGTGCTCGTCGACAGCCCGGTTCCCGCCGCCGGGCCCGGTCCCACGGGCGCCTCGGACGAGGAGCTGACCCTCGGCCTGCTCGCCGAGCGCGCCGGCGTCTCCCGCCGCATCGTCGACGTGGTCACCGGCGCCGGAGCGCAGGAAACCCGCGGATCGGCCCGTCGCGGACCCGTCCTCGTCGAGGAGCTGACCGACGAGGAGTTCGAGGCCGCCTACGAGCTCGGCCGCTACGTCGCCGACGAGGAAGCCGATTCCGGCACCGACCTGCTGCTGGTCGGCGCGGGCGGCGCCACCGCCGCGCAGGACCTGGTGGCGGCGACGGCCCTGGTGGCGGCGCTGCTCGGCCGCGAGCCGCTGCCGCTCATCGGAACCGACACCGCGACGGGCAACGTGCTCGGCCTCGACGACCGCAGCTGGGCGCGGCGGGTCGCCGGGGTCCGCGACGTGCTCCGCCGCACCCGGGTCGGGACGCCGATGGGCCCCGTCGCGCTGCTGCGGACCGTTGGTGGGCCGCGCATCGCCGTCCTCACCGGGCTGCTGCAGCAAGCCGCCGAGCGCCGGACGCCGACGCTGCTCGACGGGACGGTCACCTGTGCGGCGGCGCTCGCCGCCGACCAGTTGGCGCCGGAATCCCGCCGGTGGTGGTTGGCCGCCGCCTCCCCCGCCGAACCGGCGGGACGGGCCGCGCTCACCGATCTCGAACTCCGTCCGCTGCTCGACCTGGACATCCGGGCCGGGAGCGGGGCTGCCGCGCTGCTCGCGGTACCCGTCCTCGCGGCGGCGGTGGACCTGGCCGGGGCCGCCGTGCACGACGACGACAGCGGGGACCGCCCGGCGTGATCGCCGGTCTGCGGCTCGCCGTCACACTGCTGACGATCGTCCCGCTCCCGCGCCGCGGCGGAACGGACGGCCCGATCGACCGGCAACGCGCGGGCTGGGCGATGACCTGCGCCCCGCTGGTCGGCCTCGCCCTCGGCGTCGTCGCGTCGACGCTGCTGTTCGCCGTGCGCGCCGGGCTCGGTTTCGCCGACGCGAGCCTCGTCCCGGCGCTCGTGACCCTGCTCGGCCTCGCCGTCGTCACCGGCGGCCTCCATCTGGACGGTCTGGCCGACCTCGCCGACGGCTTCGGCGCCCGGCAGGACCGGGAGAGCACCCTCATGATCATGCGCACCCCGACGGTCGGCGCCTTCGCCGTCGTCGCGGTCGTGATGGCGATCGCGCTGCAGGCCTCCGCGCTGACGCTGGCCGTCGGACGTCATCACGGAACGGTGGCGCTCGTGGTCGCTCTCGTCGCGGGCCGCACGGCCGTCACCGTCGCGTGCGCGCTCCCCGGGGCACCGGCCCGGCCGGAGGGGCTGGGGGCCATGGTGGCCGGGAGCGTCCCGCCCCGCCGGGCGCTGGTCGTCGTCGGTTCGGCGGCCCTGCTCGCGGTCGTGCTCGGTCTGCTCGACCCGCACGGCGGAGGCATCGGCATCGCGCTGCACGCCGTGGCCGCACTCGGCGGCGGTCTGCTCGCCGCGGCCGGGCTCCGGCTGCTCGCGGTCCGCAAGCTCGGCGGCATCAACGGTGACGTGCTCGGCGCGATGGTCGAGACCGCCACCACCGTCACGCTGCTGCTGATCGCCGCCGACCCGTTCCGCTGAGACGCAGCGGCACCGACTCGGCGCCGACCGGGCCAGCCCTACACCCTGGTCGGGTCAGCGGGTCCTTGCCTCCACGAACGGCGGCTTCACGACCTGCATCGGCGACGACTTCCCCCGCACGTCGACGTGGACGACGTCGCCCTCGGCGACGCCACGGTCGAGCAGCGCGAGGGCGATGCCCTTCTTCAGGGTCGGGCTGAAGGTGCCGCTGGTGATGACGCCGACGCCGATGCCGTGGCCGGATCGCACCTCCATCTCGTGGCGCGGGATGCCCCGCTCCCGGGCGAGCAGGCCCCAGAGGCGACGGCGGGGGCCGGCCTCGCGCTCGGCGACGAGGGCGTCGCGGCCCCAGAAGTGCGGCTTGTCCCACCCGACCGCCCAGGCGAGGCGCGCCTGCACCGGGGTGATCTCGAGCGAGAGGTCCTGCCCGTGCAGCGGGTAGCCCATCTCGGTGCGAAGCGTGTCCCGTGCGCCGAGCCCGCACGGGACGGCGCCCGCCTCGAGCAGCGCGTCCCAGAGCGGGCCCGCGTCGTCCCACCGCGGCAGCAGCTCGTAGCCGCGCTCACCGGTGTAACCGGAGCGGCACACGACCACCGGCGACCCGTTCCACTCAGCCGGCGCGAAGGACATGTAGTCCCCGCCGCTCGGTAGCCCGAGCGCGTCGAGCACCTCCGCGCTCCGAGGGCCCTGCACGGCGAGGACCGCCAGTGAGCGGTGCAGATCGGTCACCTCGATGCCCGCCGGGGCGGCCGCCGCGAGCCGCGTGATGACCTCGGCGGTGTTGGCGGCGTTGGGGATGAGGAAGACGTCCTCGTCGCTGTGCAGGTAGGCGATCAGGTCGTCGACGACTCCGCCGTTCTCGTCGCAGCAGAGCGTGTACTGCGCCTCGCCCTCGTCGATGCGGCCGAGGTCGTTGGTGAGGCTCGCGTTGACGAACTCCCGCGCCCGCCGCCCGCTGACCCTGCCCTTGCCGAGGTGGCTGACGTCGAACACGCCGACCCCGTTCCGCACCGCGTGGTGCTCCTCGACCGTGCCCGCGTAGGCCAGCGGCATCTCCCACCCGCCGAACGGGGCGAGCTTCGCACCGAGGGCGACGTGCCGGTCGTGCAGCGGGGAGCGCTGAAGCTGGTCCATGACGGGGGAACCTATCGGGCGCTGCTCGTGGAAACACCCACGGCTTAGGCTTCGATCCATGAGCACAACCTCCGAGGCGGCCGCCCCGACCACGGTCACCCTGTCCACGCAGCCCCTCTCGGAGCTCTCCGCCGACGTCGTCGTCGTCGGTACCGCACCCGGCGAGGACGGAGCCGTGCTGTTCGCCGGTGCGGAAGCGGTCGCGTCGGCCTTCGACGGCCGCTTCGGCGAGCTGCTAGACGACCTCCGGGCGACGGGCAAGGAGGGCGATCTCGTCCGGCTGCCGGCCCCGCCCGGTCTCGGCGTGCGGCTCGTGCTGGCCGTCGGCCTCGGGTCGACCACACCCGGCGACGAAGCGCTCCGACGCGCCATCGGGACCGCGGTCCGCGCGAGCCGCGGCCGCGGCTGCGCAGCCGTCGCCATCGACGCCCCGGCCGGCCCGCTCGCCGAGGGCGCGCTGCTCGGCGCCTACGCCTTCGAGGGATATCGCGAGAAGGACCCGAAGAGCGTTCCCGTCGGCAGCGTCGTCCTGCTCGGGTTCGGCACCGGTGGCGCCGACGCGGCCGGCAACGGTGACGCCGCGCAGGCGGTGGCCCGCGCCGAGGTCGTCGCCCGCTCGGTCGCGCTGGCCCGCGACCTCGTCAACACCCCGCCCGGTGACCTGGCGCCCGCCGATCTGGCGGAGCGCGCCCGCGCCGAGGCCGCCGAGGCCGGCGTCGGGGTGGAGATCTGGGAGGAGGACTCGCTGACCGAGCAGGGCTTCGGCGGCATCCTCGGCGTCGGCAAGGGCTCCTCCCGACCGCCGCGCCTGGTCCGGCTGACCTGGCAGCCGGAGGGCGCGACCCGCTCCGTCGCCCTGATCGGCAAGGGCATCACCTTCGACTCCGGCGGGCTCTCGCTCAAGCCGGCCGGGTCCATGGAGTGGATGAAGACCGACATGGCCGGCGCGGCCGCCGTCCTGGCCACCGTTCTGGCCGCGGCGCGCCTCGAGATCGGTGTCCGGGTGACCGGCTGGCTCCCGCTCGCCGAGAACATGCCCGGTGGCTCGGCGCAGCGTCCCGGTGACGTGCTGACCCAGTACGGCGGCAAGCGCGTGGAGGTGCTCAACACCGACGCCGAGGGCCGCCTCGTCCTCGCCGACGCCCTGGTGCGCGCGGCCGAGGAGGAGCCCGACGCGATGGTCGACGTCGCGACGCTCACCGGGGCCCAGATCGTGGCCCTCGGCATGCGCACGACCGGCGTGATGGCCAACGACGACGAGTGGCGCGCGGCCGTCGTGGGCGCGTGCGATGCGGCCGGCGAGGACGCCTGGCCGATGCCGCTCCCGAAGGAGCTGCGCAAGGGGCTGGACTCCCCGATCGCGGATCTCGCGAACGTGCCGGCCGGTGGCGGGCGCGACGGCGGGATGCTCACCGCCGGGCACTACCTCGCCGCCTTCGTGCCCGACGGGCTGCCGTGGGCGCACCTGGACATCGCCGGGCCGTCGTGGAACCCGCGGGAGCCCTACGGCTACACGCCGAAGGGCGCCACCGGCGTCACCGTGCGGTCGCTGGTGACGTTGCTGGAGTCGCAGGCCGGCTGAGCCGGACGCGCGGGCGCCGGACCGTTCGGGAGCTCGGAAGACCCGTTCGGCGGTACGGACCCAGGGGCGCCGCACCCGAACTTCTCCAGGCAACAACCTGCTGAGGAGTTCTCGTGTCGTTCGCATTCGTCGCTGCTGCCGCCAAGCTCAAGATCGCGGTGACCGTCGCTGCCACGGCGACCGTCGGGACCGTCGTCGGCGCCCCGGTCGTCATGTCGATGACCAACAGCTCCGCCCACACCGGCACCGTGACGGCGCCGTCGGAGGACCCGAGCACGAGCCCGTCGGCCGGCACCCACGAGGGTTCGACCTCGGACGGGTCGGGTTCCGAGGGCACCCACACCGCTGGTACCGGGACGACGGGCAGCACCGGTGACGACGGCACGACCCCGTCGACCGGTACGACCGGGACGCCCTCGACCGGGACGACCGGGACGACGGGGACGGCGACTGCGGGCGACACCCCGACGACGGGCGCGACCCCGCCCACCACCTCCACGCCCACCGCCACGGACCTGCCGCCCTGCCCCGCGGACATCCGCAACCACGGGGCCTTCGTCTCGTCGGTCCCGGTCGGGCAGCGCGCCGCGGCCGCCCAGAGCGACTGCGGCAAGAAGCACGCCGCCGACGGGACCGAGACCGAGCACGCCACGCCCGAGCACGGAAAGGCCGAGCACGGCAAGCCCGCGAAGCCGGGCCAGCCCGAGAACGCGACGCCGGATCACGGCAAGCCCGCGAAGCCAACCGGTCCCGAGCACGCCAAGCCCGAGCACGCCAAGCCCGAACCGCAGCGCTCGTCGTCGGGCAAGTCGGCCTCCGGCAAGCACGGCGGACGCGACTGACCCCGGAGCTCCAGCTCCCCACCCTCCCCGGCGGCGCCCGGGGCGTCCTCGCGACGCCTCGGGCGCCTTCGATTTGCCGGACGTGGAAAACTAGGTCACGACACTCCCCCGGCCTCGCGAAGGAGCCTGCTCGTGGCAGATCCGGTCGACCTCGTCATCCTCGGCGCCGGCAGTGGCGGTTACGCCGCTGCCCTGCGCGCTGCCGAACTCGGGCAGAGCGTGGTGATGGTGGAGCGCGACAAAGTCGGCGGTACCTGCCTGCACCGCGGCTGCATCCCGACCAAGGCCCTGCTGCACGCGGCCGAGGTCGCCGACAGTGCGAAGAACGGCAGCAAGGTGGGCGTGAAGTCCACCTTCGACGGCATCGACATGGACGGCGTCAACTCCTACAAGGACGGCGTCGTCAGCAAGATGTACAAGGGCCTCACCGGCCTGGTGAAGTCCCGGAAGATCGAGGTCGTCGAGGGCTCCGGGCGCCTCGCGAGCACGACGTCGGTGCAGGTCGGCGACCGCACCATCGAGGCCAAGCACGTGCTGCTGGCCACCGGCTCGGAGTCGAAGTCCCTGCCCGGCATCACCATCGACGGCGAGCGCGTGCTCGGCAGCGAGCACGCGCTGAAGCTCGACCGTGTGCCCGCGTCGGTCATCGTGCTCGGGGCCGGCGCCATCGGCTGCGAGTTCGCGTCGGTCTGGAACTCCTTCGGTGCCGACGTGACCATCGTCGAAGCCCTGCCGCACCTCGTGCCCGCCGAGGAGGAGACCTCCTCGAAGCTGCTGGAACGCGCCTTCCGCCGGGCCGGCATCACCTCGCACCTCGGCACGAAGGTCAGCGACGTCGACACCTCCGGCGACGGCGTCACCGTGACCCTGGAGAACGGCAAGACGGCGTCGGCGGAGATCCTGCTCGTCGCCGTCGGTCGGGGCCCGGTCTCGAAGGACCTCGGCTACGAGGAGAACGGCGTCGAGGTCGACCGCGGCTACGTCAAGGTCGACGCCTACTGCCAGACCAACGTGCCGACCATCTCCGCGATCGGCGACCTCCGCCCGGGCATGCAGCTCGCCCACGTCGGCTTCGCCGAAGGGATCATGGTCGCCGAGCGCCTCGCCGGGCAGCACGTGGTGCCGATCGACTACGACGGCGTCCCGCGCGTCACCTATTCGCACCCCGAGGTCGCCTCGGTCGGCCTGACGGCCAAGCAGGCCGAGGAGCGTGGCTACGACGTGGTCACCGCCGGTTACGACTTCGCCGGCAACGGTCGGGCGCAGATCCTGCAGACCGCCGGCTCGGTCAACCTCGTCGCGGCGAAGGACGGTCCCGTTCTCGGCGTGCACATGGTCGGCGAGCGCGTCGGTGACCTCGTCGCCGAGGCGCAGCTCATCGTGAACTGGGAGGCCACGGCCGACGATGTCGCGCCGCTGATCCACCCGCACCCGACGTTGTCGGAGGCCATCGGCGAGGCCCACCTCGCCCTGGCCGGCAAGCCGCTGCACAGTCACAGCTGACGGCGCCGGGCCGCGGGTTCGAAACCGCCCCCGAGTGGGGTAGGCAGCAGCCCGAGCGCCGAGCCCGACCTGTCAGTCCACCGTCCTCGCCTCACCAGCACCAACTCAAGGAGCAACTGGACCCATGGCGGTTTCCGTCACCATGCCGCGCCTCGGAGAGAGCGTCTCCGAAGGCACCGTCACCCGCTGGCTCAAGCAGGAGGGTGAGCAGGTCGAGGCCGACGAGCCGTTGCTCGAGGTCAGCACGGACAAGGTCGACACCGAGATCCCGGCGCCGGCGTCGGGCGTCCTGCAGTCGATCAAGGTGCAGGAGGACGAGACCGTCGAGGTCGGCGTCGAGCTCGCTGTGATCGGTGACGGCAGCGACGGCGACAGCAGCGGTGGTGGTGGCGAGGAGCAGTCGAGCTCCGAGTCCGAGTCCGAGTCCGAGACCGAGCCCGAGCCGGAGCCCGAGCCGGAGCCCGAGCCCGAGAAGGAGCCCGAGCCGGAGCCCGAGCCCGAGAAGGAGCCCGAGCCCGCGAAGGAGCCCGAGCCCGCGAAGGCCCAGCAGTCCCAGCCGAAGCAGGAGCAGCCGAAGCAGGAGGAGTCCCAGCAGTCGCAGTCCAGTGACGGTGACGCGCCGTACGTGACGCCGCTTGTCCGCCGGCTCGCCTCCGAGCACGGTGTCGACCTCGCGTCGCTGACCGGCACCGGTGTGGGCGGGCGCATCCGCAAGCAGGACGTGCTCGACGCCGCCGCTTCCGCCAGCTCGTCGGGCTCCTCGGGCCAGGCCGCTGCGGACTCGTCGTCGGACTCCGCGCCCAGCGGAGACTCCGGCAGCATCGAGCAGGAGGCACCGGCCAAGGCCAGCGCCCCACAGGCCGACGTCAAGGCGTCCGAGCCGGCCGTCGCCGCGCCGCACACCTCGGTGCGCGGCAAGACGGAGAAGCTGTCGCGGCTGCGCACCGTCATCGCGAAGCGGATGGTTGAGTCGCTGCAGGTCAGCGCCCAGCTGACCACGGTCGTCGAGGTCGACGTCACGAAGATCGCGCGGCTGCGCAAGCAGGCCAAGGAGTCGTTCGCGTCCCGCGAAGGCGTCCCGCTGTCGTTCCTGCCGTTCTTCGCGGTGGCGGCCTGCGAGGCGCTGAAGCAGCACCCGAAGGTCAACGCGAGCATCGACCTCGAGGGCGGCACGGTCACCTACCACGAGGCCGAGCACCTCGGCATCGCGGTCGACACCGAGCGTGGCCTGCTCGTCCCGGTCATCCACGACGCCGGCGACCTGAACCTCGGCGGCATGGCGCGGAAGATCGCCGACATCGCCAACCGGACCCGCAGCAACGAGGTGACGCCGGACGAGCTCGGCGGGGGCACCTTCACGCTGACCAACACCGGCAGCCGCGGTGCGCTGTTCGACACCCCGATCATCAATCAGCCGCAGGTCGGCATCCTCGGCACCGGCACGGTCGTGAAGCGCCCTGCCGTGGTCGACGACCCGGAGCTCGGTGAGGTGATCGCGGTCCGCTCGACGATCTACCTCGCGCTGAGCTACGACCACCGCATCGTCGACGGCGCGGATGCGGCCCGCTTCCTGACCACGATGAAGGAGCGTCTCGAGGAAGGCGCCTTCGAGGGCGACCTCGGCCTCTGACCCCACCCTCCGCCCGAACCGTGGCGATCTTGGCGGGCTGACCTGCGGGTTCGCTCCCAAGATCTCCACGGTTCGCGGCTTTGGGGAGCTGTGAGGCGGGCAGTCCGGTGATGTGAAGATCGCCATCACCGGTGCATCCGGGTTCATCGGCTCGGCCCTGGCGCCGGCGTTGCTCACTGACGGCCACGACGTGGTCAAGCTCGTGCGCCGGCAACCCGAGGCGCCCGACGAGATCCGGTGGGACCCGACGACGGGGCGGCTCGACCCCGCCGACCTCGCCGGCGTCGACGCCGCGATCCACCTGGCGGGGGCTAGCGTCGGTCGCCGGTGGACCGAGGCGTACAAGCAGAAGCTCCGGGCCAGCCGCATCCAGGGCACGACGCTGCTCGCCCGCACCCTCGCCCAGCTCGATCCGAAGCCTCGCGTCCTGCTCTCGGGCAGCGCCATCGGGTTCTACGGCGACACCGGCGACACCCTGCTCGACGAGAGCGGGCCGCAGGGCGGCGGTTTCCTCGCCGAGGTCGCCCGCGAATGGGAAGCCTCCGCCAAGCCCGCGCAGGACGCCGGCATCCGCACCGCCTTCCTCCGCACCGGACTGGTGATCGACGGCTCGGGCGGCCTGCTGCCGCCGCAGCGGTTGGCGTGGAAGCTCGGCCTCGGCGCTCGCATCGGCTCGGGCAAGCAGTGGCAGAGCTGGATCACGCTCGACGACGAGGTCGACGCCATCCGGTTCCTGTTGACCGCCGACATCAGCGGGCCCGTCAACCTCGTCGCGCCCGAGCCGGTGACGCAGCAGGCGTTCGCCGACGCCCTCGCCGAGGCGCTGCACCGGCCGAGGCTGTTCGTCATCCCGGGCATCGCGGTCCGGCTGGGACTGGCCGAGTTCGGCCGGGAGGCGTTGCTCATCGGGCAGCGGCTCCAGCCGCGGGTTCTCGAGGACGCGGGCTTCACCTTCGGATCCCGGACGCTCGAGCAGGGTCTGCAGACCGCGCTCGCCCACTGAGGCTCACGCCGGCAGCACCTGCGCGACGCGCCACCCGGCGGCGCCGTGCACGAGCGCGAGCACGGTCGTGCGGGCACCACGACCGGGGCGACGCTCGACCACCTGCCCACCGACCGTGACGATCGTGTGGGGGGCGAGTCGGTCGACGACCTCGACGTCGGTCCGCACCGGTCCGGAGGAGCGGACACGCAGCGACACCAGCGTCGTCTCGAACCCGCGAGCGGTCGCTCCCCGGGCGCGCAGGGCCCGGACGAGCGCCGCGTCGGATGCGGCGGCGCTGCTGCCGGGGGCGTCGACGTCGGCGACGCGGGCCGGGTCGGGATGGGCGAGCAGCGCCGCCCGCCGCTGGTTCAGGTCCTCGACCACGGCGCGCCAGTCGGGTGGAGCCGAAGCGACCGCCGTCGGTACGGGCCCGACGGGTACTGAAGGGGCCGGTGTTGAAGGGGCCGGTGCTGAAGGCGCCGCCGCGTACGGCGCCGGCGACGCCACCGGCCCGGGCTCCGCGGCCGGCCGCTGCTCGGGCACGGCGCGGGAGCCCAACCAGCCGGCGAGGATGACGACGCCGAGTGCGGCGGGCAGCAGCCGTCCGAACGCATGCCACGGCGTCCCCGACGGCATCAGCCACCGCGCTGCCGACGAGCGGCCGCGGTATCTCCGCTCCGGAGCCGGCCTCGGCACCGGGAGACGACCGCCTCCCACCCGAAGTGCCTCGCTCCGGACCCCGCAGTGCTCCAGCGCGTCGAGGAGGCCGTCCAGCGCGCCGGCCTCGGTCGACGGCACGTCGTGGAGCCGACGCCGCAGCACGTCGGCGGCAGCGTCCTGGGGACACAGCAGGAGCAGCAGGGCGGCGAGGTCCCGCACGTCCTCGGTCGGGCTGCCGGCCGAGCCGAGGATCCCTGCGACTCCGTAGCCGGTGAGCAGTACCTCGCCGTCGGTGCCGACGAGGACGTCGCCGGCGTGCAGCCGGCCGTGCGTCAGACCCGCGGCGTGCAACCGCTGCAGTGCCAGCCCCAGAGCGGTGCCGACACCGACGACCTCGCCGGCTCGCAGCGGATGCTCCCGGCTCCACGTGGCCAGCGAGCCCACCACCGCCGGGCTCTCCTGGATCAGGTCCAGGGCCTGCCAGTCGGAGGCGACGGCGAGGACCGGCACGAGCCCCGGTCCGTCGAGGCCGACCAGGGCGGTCGCCAGCAGCTCGACCCGCGCCCGGACGCCGCGGTCCGGCGAGCCGGGCAGCCGGCGGACGAGGACGGGTCCGTCGTTCCACTCGCCGGTGAGGACGCGGCCGCTGCCCCGGTCCCGAGCCGCATCGCCGAGCCGGGCGGGAGCCGTCGATGCCGCGAGGTCGATCACCGGTCGGACGCTAGAACGACCAGCCGCTCCCCCGCCGTCGAGGCTGTGGACAACCGCAGCTGGGGTCCCGGAGGTCGTCGGAGGGCAGGCGTAGCCTCGAAGAATGGAGATCCGGCGGCTGGGACTCGTCCCGTACTCCGACGCGTGGGCCCTGCAGCGAGACCTGGCGGCAGCGCGGGCCGAGGAACGCTCCGGCGACACCCTGCTGCTGCTCGAGCACCCGAGCGTCTACACCGCAGGACGTCGCACGGCCCCCGAGGAGCGGCCCTTGGACGGCACCCCCGTCGTCGACGTCGACCGGGGCGGCAAGATCACCTGGCACGGCCCGGGGCAGCTCGTCGGCTACCCGATCGTGCTGCTGCCGGAGCCCTTCGACGTTGTCGCCTACGTCCGCGCCCTGGAAGCCGCACTGATCGACGTGTGCAGCGAGTTCGGTCTCGCGACCCGACGTGTCGACGGCCGGTCCGGCGTCTGGACCCTCGACGGTCAGCGCAAGGTCGCGGCGATCGGCGTCCGCGTCACCCGTCGCGTGACCATGCACGGCTTCGCGTTGAACTGCGATCCCGACCTCGCCGCGTTCGGCTCGATCGTCCCTTGCGGGATCGTCGACGCCGGGGTGAGCAGCCTCTCCCAGGAGCTCGGGAAGACGGTGACCGTTGCCGATGCTCTTGATGTGGTGGAGCGTTCCGTGGTCACCACCCTCGGCTCCTTCCTCGCACCCGCGCACCGTTCGATGACCGGAGCCGCCTGATGACCGGACGCAGCTCATGACCGCTGCCCCCGAGGGACGCCGCATGTTGCGCCTCGAAGCGCGCAACAGCGCGACCCCGATCGAGCGCAAGCCGCCGTGGATCCGCACCACGATGAAGACCGGCCCCGACTACACCGAGCTCAAGAGCCTGGTGAAGCGCGAGGGTCTGCACACGGTCTGCGAGGAGGCCGGCTGCCCGAACATCTTCGAGTGCTGGGAGGACCGCGAGGCGACCTTCCTCATCGGCGGCGACGCCTGCACCCGGCGCTGCGACTTCTGCCAGATCGACACCGGCAAGCCGCAGCCGCTCGACACCGACGAGCCGCGGCGGGTCGCCGAGTCGGTCGCGACGATGGGGCTGCGCTACGCGACGGTCACCGGTGTCGCCCGGGACGACCTGCCCGACGAGGGCGCCTGGCTCTACGCCGAGACCGTCCGCGCCATCCACGGGGCGCTGCCCGGCTGCGGCGTCGAGCTGCTGATCCCGGACTTCTCGGCGAACCCCGCGCTGCTGCAGCAGGTGTTCGATGCCCGTCCCGAGGTGCTCGCGCACAACCTCGAGACGGTGCCGCGCATCTTCCGCGCGATCCGTCCCGGCTTCCGCTACGAGCGCTCGCTCGACGTGCTGACGCAGGCACGTGCGGCCGGGATGGTCACCAAGAGCAACCTGATCCTCGGCATGGGCGAGACCCGCGCCGAGATCTCCGAGGCCATGACCGACCTGCACGAGGCCGGTTGCGACCTGCTGACGATCACCCAGTACCTCCGCCCCACCGTGCGCCACCACCCGGTGGACCGCTGGGTCAAGCCCGAGGAGTTCGCCGAACTCGGCGAGGAGGCCGAGGAGATCGGCTTCGCCGGGGTGATGAGCGGGCCGCTCGTGCGCTCGTCCTACCGGGCGGGGCGCCTGTACCAGCAGGCTCTCGACCGTCGCGCCGCCACGACCGAGCCGGCCGCCGCGGTCTGACCGTCGGGCTTCGCAGGAGGTCCGGCGCTACTTGCGGCCGGCCTGCCAGTTCATGCCCCACCCGTACGCGCGGTCCAGCGCGTCCTGCGCACCGTTGATGTACTGCACCTCGCGACGGATCGACAGGTCGCCGGTGCTGTTGTCGATCAGCGCGATCGCGCAGCTACGGGCACCCGGCGTCGTGTCGTCGAGCCGCACCTCGATCGGCTGGCCGGTCGCCGGGAACAGCGTGACGACGCCGTCCGCCTGGTCCCAGGCCGGCACGCCCTCGTAGATGAAGGCGAAGACGAGCACGCGGCGGATGTCGCGGGCATGGTCGAGGTTGATGAACAGGTTCTCGCCGCCGGTGCTCGAGCCACTCCGGTCGTCGGCGTCGAGCTGGATGTAGGGCGGCCGGTCGAGGGCACCGAAGGCGTTGCCGAGGGCCTGGACGACGCCCTTGCGACCGTCGGTCAGCTCGTAGAGGCAGCCGAGGTCGAGGTCGATCGCGCCGCCGCCACCCCCGGTCAGCCGCTTGAGGAAGCCGCCGCCGCCGCTACCCGGCGGGCGCGCGTTCCAGTTGAGGTTCACGCGGAGCCGACCGCCGACGGCACCCTGCTTCGAGAGCGAGACCGACGGGGCCGACTTGGTCAGCGTCAGCTTGTTCAGCGAGACGCCCTGCTGGCCTGGATTCGTCATGCTCGGGACCCTTCTGTCGAGGTGCTCGCTGTGGTTCAGCTGTGGTCTGGGTAGGACGAGCCGACCGGGTGGAGAGTTCCGTCGGCGCGGCGCTCAGCCGACGTTGACGCCGAAGTCGACGGCGATCCCGCGCAGGCCGGAGGCGTAGCCCTGACCGACCGCACGGAACTTCCACTCACCGTTTCGGCGGTACAGCTCCCCGAAGATCATCGCGGTCTCGCTGGAGGCGTCCTCGGAGAGGTCGTAGCGGGCGAGCTCGTTGTTGTCGGCCTGGTTCACGATGCGGATGAACGCGTTGCTGACCTGACCGAAGCTCTGACCCCGGGTGTCGGCCTCGTAGATGGAGACCGGGAAGACGATGCGATCGACCTCGTTCGGCACCATGGCCAGGTTGACGAGGATCGACTCGTCGTCGCCCTCGCCCTCACCGGTCAGGTTGTCCCCGGTGTGCTCGACGGAGCCGTCAGGGCTCCGGAGGTTGTTGAAGAAGACGAAGTGGTTGTCCGACAGGACGCGACCCGAGGCCCCGAGCAGCAGCGCGCTCGCGTCGAGGTCGAAGTCGGCCCCCGTCGTCGAGCGGGCGTCCCAGCCCAGACCCACCATGATGGCGGTCAGGTTGGGTGCGCTCTTGGACAGCGATACGTTCCCACCCTTGGTCAGGGCGACGCCCATCTCGGTCTCCTTCTCGCCTGCGCGGACCTGCTCCGACGGCCGGCGGCGGACGGCTCACCGACCGTGTCGAACCTTACGCGCGACCCCTGTTGGTTCCCTGGCAGCCCCCTGTGGGTCCGGTCCACCGCCCGTCGCTCCCCCGCCGTGCCCCCGCGGATATTCTCCGACCATGGCGCTGAGACGAAATACTCCAGCGGCGCCGCCAGCCACCGGCCGGGGGAACGCCGCAGGTACGCGCGGGGCGAAGGCCCCGTCCGGGGCGAAGGCGGCGCCGAAGGGCACGCCGGCCGGCTCGGGTCGTGGCGCGGGCGCCGGTGGCAAGGACCAGAAGGCGGCGAAGCCGTCGCGGCTGCAGCGGTTGAAGCAGATCGTCACCGTCTTCCGGATGACGCAGCAGCGCGACCCGAAGATGCTGCCGTGGCTGCTGCTGGCTGTTCTGGCGCCGCTGGTCGTCGGCATAGTCATCGGGATCCTGCTCGGCAGCATCGTCCTGTTCACAGTGCTCGGCCTCATCGTCGGGCTGTTCCTCGGGCTGAACGTCTTCAGCCGACGGGTGCAGAAGACCGCCTACGCCGAGATCGAGGGCAAGCCCGGCGCCGCAGCAGGCGTCATCGAGCGCATGCGCGGCGACTGGCGGCTGACCGCCCCCGTGCAGGTGAACCGCAACCAGGACCTGGTCTCGCGGGTCGTCTGCCGCGCCGGTGTCGTGCTCATCGCCGAGGGCCGCGGCCGCGGGCCGCGCGATCTCCTCGGCGCCGAGGTCCGACGGGTCAAGAAGGTCATCGGCGACGCGCCGCTGCACGACATCATCATCGGCAACGGCCCCGGCGAGGTGCCGCTGCCGAAGCTGCAGAACACACTGATGCGCAAGCCGCGCGCCCTGAAGAAGGACCAGGTCAACGCTCTCGACCGGCGGCTGAAGGCCCTGGGTGGTGTAGCGATGCCGCTGCCGAAGGGGCCGATGCCGAAAAGCGTCCCGCGCGGCGGGAAGATGCGCTGACCTGACGCCGACGGTCGGTAGGTCAGCGGCGCTTGCGCTTCTTCGACGCGGGGCGCGGCTTCGCGGCGGGACGACCGGTCGGGCGGGCTGCCGTGGCGGTGGGCTCCGGCTGCCTCCTTGCCGGTGTCGGCGCGGTTGCGGTCGGAACGGACCGGCCGACGCGCAGCGTGAGCGCGCCCGAGGCCTTGTCGTGCAGCCCTCGGCCGTCGCGGTCCCAGATCACGGCGGGGATCAGGAAGCCGAGCAGCACGGTACGGGCGAGGGCCCAGTGCCATCGCAGCCTTCCGCCGGCCAGCGAGACGACGCGGATGCCGAGCAGCTGCTTGCCGATGGTGGCGCCGGTGAGGCTGACGAGGATCCACTCGTGCAGCAGGAAGGCCGCGTACACGACGTAGCCGCGGACGCCCGGCCCGTAGGTCACGCCGAACAGGTACGGCAGCCCGGCGAGAAGGTTGGCCACGACGCCGTCGACGACGAACGCCAGCAACCGTGCACCCGGCGACGCGAGCGACCCGGGACCCTCGGCGGGCAGGCCCAGCTGGCCGCCGCGCGCTTCGGTCCGGTTGAAGGCCGGGCCCTCGAGCCACGATCCCGTTGCGTGCCGCATCTCCCGAGCCACGCCTCCAGGCTACGGCCGGACCGGGCCGTCCCGGTGATGGCGTCCAGGTAGCCGTCGGTCTCATGGAACCGCAGGTCAGAGGGCTGCGACGCGTACGTCAACGGTCGAGCGCACACCCCGCGGGAGGGCACCGCGAGGTTTCGGACATGTGAATGACCGCGCCACGTAACGGGTGGGAAACAACCCGGAGACGCTCTCGGAACCCTTCTCCGTTAACTTCGTCCCCTGAGAGGTCCGGCTTCCGGCGCCGGACCCACAGCTCAGCGCGAGCGTCGGAGGATGAATGTTCAAGAGCACTGACGAGGTACTTGCCTACCTCAAGGACAACGACGTCAAGTTCGTCGATGTCCGGTTCTGCGACCTGCCCGGCGTGATGCAGCACTTCAACGTGCCCGCTGCGTCGCTGGACGAGGACTTCTTCACCGACGGACAGATGTTCGACGGTTCCTCGATCCGCGGGTTCCAGACGATCAACGAGTCCGACATGAAGTTGATCCCGGACCCCACGACGGCCTACATCGACCCGTTCCGCGACGCTCTGACGCTGAACATCAACATGGAGATCGTCGACCCGTTCACGGGTGAGCCCTACAGCCGCGACCCGCGCCAGGTCGCGAACAAGGCCGAGGCGTACCTGCGGTCGACCGGCATCGCCGACACCGCGTACTTCGCTCCGGAGGCGGAGTTCTACATCTTCGACGACGTCCGGTTCAAGACGTCGCAGAACGAGGGCTATTACCACATCGACTCCATCGAGGGCGCCTGGAACACCGGGCGCATCGAGGAGGGTGGCAACCTCGGGTACAAGACCCCGTACAAGGGCGGCTACTTCCCGGTCCCGCCGACCGACCACTACGCCGACCTGCGCGACCAGATGAGCGCGGCTCTCGAGGCACAGGGCCTCGGCGTCGAGCGTGCCCACCACGAGGTCGGCACCGCCGGCCAGACCGAGATCAACTACAAGTTCGACACGTTGCGGCTCTCGGCCGACAAGTTGATGTTGTTCAAGTACATCATCAAGAACGTCGCGTGGAAGAACGGCAAGACGGTCACGTTCATGCCCAAGCCCGTCTTCGGCGACAACGGCTCGGGCATGCACTGCCACCAGTCCCTCGTGAAGGACGGTCAGCCGCTCTTCTACGACGAGCTCGGCTACGGCGGTCTCTCGGACATCGCCCGCTGGTACGTCGGTGGTCTCCTGCACCACGCCCCGAGCCTGCTGGCCTTCACGAACCCGACCGTGAACTCCTACCACCGGCTCGTCGCCGGTTACGAGGCCCCGGTCAACCTGGTCTACTCGGCGCGTAACCGCTCGGCCTGCATCCGCATCCCGATCACCGGTGACAACCCGAAGGCCAAGCGCATCGAGTTCCGCGTGCCGGACCCGTCGTGCAACCCGTACCTGGCCTTCTCGGCGATGCTGATGGCCGGCCTCGACGGCATCCAGAACAAGATCGAGCCGCCGGACCCGGTCGACAAGGACCTCTACGAGCTCCCGCCGGACGAGGCAGCCAGCATCGCGCAGGTCCCGGGCTCGCTCGGCGCCACCCTCGACCGGCTCGAGCAGGACCACGAGTACCTGCTGAAGGGTGACGTGTTCACCCCGGACCTCATCGAGATGTGGATCTCGTACAAGCGCGAGAACGAGATCGACCCGATCCGTCTGCGGCCGCACCCGCACGAGTTCGAGCTGTACTACGACATCTAGAACTACGACAGCTGAGTTCCACCGGCGCTGAGCGTCGGCGAACGACGACTGGCAGGAACGATGCGGACGCGGGCCCCCTCGGGGGTCCGCGTTCGTCTTGTCGTGGCCAACCGGCCTGTGTGTCGGGCGTCGGGAGTCGGGAATCGAGGCGCGAGGCCCGCTCGCCTACCGGCACGCTGGACGTGGCGAGCTCTGCGCGCTCGTCGTCATGCTCGGGATCATCGTGGTGGGAGCCGTGCAGTGGCTCCGTGGCCGTCGGACGGAACCCTCGACGGCAGGTCGACGCCGCGGCTCCTCCGCCCTTCGTCGGTTTCGAGCCTGACCTCGGCGCTGCGCGCGGCGTCGATGCGCTCGCCCAGTCCGGCAAGGCCGCGACGGATCATGGCGCCGTAACCGTCCTCGCCGAGAGCGTCGAGCACCGAGACACCCCGTCGGTACTGGTCGGCTGCGTCGCCGAGCCGGCCCTGCCGGAGGTAACCGTCGCCCAGATTGAGGTGCAGGCTCGGCGCGAGGCCGGCGGCGTGCGGGATGCCTGCGGGAGTCAGTGCATCGTCGGTGACGAACGCGAACTCCGCGAGTGCCCGCTCGTCCCACGCCACCTCGTCGGGCAGCTCGGCCTGCAGGTCCGCGAGGTAGTGCGCCAGCACGCAGCGCTCGGCGTGGTCGTCGACGCCGCTCGCCTGCCAGCACGCCAGCAGCGCCGATCTGCCACCGGCAGCGTCGCCGCCGAGGGTCAGCGTCACCGCGGAGATGATGTCGGGCCATCGCGTCATGGCGCGGACCGTATCCGCGGGGTCCGACAGAACCCGGCCCCGGCATACTGCGGCTCATGAGCACTGACGCCGGCGCTGCAGCATGAAGGCCGTCACCTGCACCGGCGGTGAACTCGCCATCGCCGAGGTGCCCGATCCGCGGCCGGCGAAGGGCCAACTGGTCCTCGCGGTCACGCGGTGCGGCATCTGCGGCTCAGACCTGCACGCACAGCATTCGGCGGACGCCCTTGCCGACGTGATGGACGAGCTCGCCTACCCCGACTTCATGCGCGCGACCAACACCGTCGTGATGGGTCACGAGTTCGTCGGCGAGGTGACCGAACGCGGCAGCGGAGCCGCGCAGCGCTTCAAGCCCGGGGCGTCGGTCGTTGCCTTCCCGGTCGTCCGCCGCGACGGGAGGGCGCATCCGACCGGCTTGTCCCCCCTCGCTCCGGGCGGCTACGCCGAGCAGGTGCTGACCGAGGCGTCCCTGACGTTCGCCGTGCCCAACGGGCTCTCCCCCGACCTCGCCGCGCTCACCGAGCCGATGGCTGTCGCCCTGCACGCCGTCCGGCGCAGCGAGATCGGCAAGCGAGACGTCGGGATCGTCCTTGGCTGTGGCCCGGTCGGCCTCGCGGTCATCTGCCACCTGCAAGCTCGGGGCGTCCGCACCATCGTCGCCAGCGACCCGTCGGCCAGCCGTCGGGAACTGGCCCGGCGTTGCGGCGCGCACGTCGTGGTCGACCCGACCACGGAGTCGCCGTACACGGCTGCGCCGGCGAAGGGCTGGATGACGACGGCGCCGGACGTGCTGGACCTCGCCGTCGACGCCATGACCAAGCTGCGCCGCCTGCCCGGCTGGTCCCACGTCTACCGCGCCGCCGACGCCCTCGGCGCGACCGACCTCAAGCGGCCGGTCATCTTCGAATGCGTGGGCGTCCCCGGGATGATCGACGGCGTCATCGGCGCCGCCCCGCTGGCATCGCGCATCGTCGTGGTCGGCGTCTGCATGGGACAGGACACGCTGCGGCCGTCGATGGCGATCAACAAGGAGATCGACCTGCGGTTCGTCCTCGCCTACACGCCCCTCGAGTTCCGCGACAGCCTCCATCTGCTGGCCGAGGGTGCGGTCGACGCGACGCCGCTCGTCACGGGCACCGTCGGTCTCGAGGGTGTGGCCGGCGCCTTCGACGAGCTGCGTGACCCCTCCCGACCGAATGCGAAGATCCTCGTGGATCCCACGCTCACGCGCTGATCGACGACCCGTCCGCCGCCGCCTGGAGCGCGGAGATGTCGATCTTCGTCATCTGCAACATCGCCTGCATGGCCCGGTGCGCGCGGGCCGGGTCGGGGTCGGAGAAGATCGCGTCCATCCCGCCCGGCACGACCTGCCAGGACACTCCGAACTTGTCCCGGCACCAGCCGCACTGCACCTCCTGCCCGCCATCAGCGGTCAGCTTCTCCCAGTAGTAGTCGAGCTCGTCCTGGTCCTTGCAGGTGACGAGGAACGAGACCGCCTCGCTGAACGGGAATTGGGGGCCGCCGTTGATGCCGGTGAAGCGGTTGCCGTCGAGCTCCCAGTCGACGGTCATGACGGTGCCCGCAGGGCCGGGGCTGTCCTCCGGGTAGCGCGCGATCGCGAGGATCCGCGAGTTCGGGAAGACGGAGATGTAGAACTCCGCCGCCTGTTCGGCGTTGCCGTCGAACCAGAGGTTGGGCGTGATGGTGTTCGGCACGGAGGTCTCCTTTGCGGTGCGGACACGATGCCGTACCGACGGGCGGCTGGCCCGGAACTCATCGGGCGGAACTCGTCGGCGGAACGCTGTCGTAATCGGTCCCGAACGCCGCCGTCAACAAGGCCGAGGACGCTGGGAGGCAGAACGACGAGAGGTCGGTGTGGTGACGGAGATGTGTGAGGCCCTGCTCGGGCCGGCGCCGTCGGCGCTGGAGGTCGGCTTCGCCGACGACGACGCGCTGGTCGCCTACCGCGGGCTGCGGCGGGCGGCCTTCTGCACCGAACTCGGCCTGTTCGACGAGCGGGCCGGCGGCGATCTCGACGAGCACGACGATTCCGCCGTCGTGCTCGTCGCCCGGCACGGCGGCGCCGTCGTGGGCGGCGTCCGTCTGTACGAGAACTGCCCGGGCTGGTGGCAGGGCGGTCGGCTGGCTGTCTCCCCCGCAGCACGCGCCGGGCTCGGCGTCGGGTCGGCGCTCGTCCGCGCCGCCTGCACCGAAGCGGAAGCTCGGGGGGCGTTGCGCTTCGAGGCGACCGTGCTGCCCGGCAACACGGCGCTGTTCGAGCGGCTGGGCTGGACCGCGATCCGCTCGGTCACCGTCGCCGGCACACGCCATGACCTCGTGCGCTGGCCCGTCGGCCGCATCGCGCGGTTGGCCGCCGGGACGAAGAACCCGCTCGGTGCCCTACTCGCCGGCCTGCAGCCCGGTGGCATCGGGTTCGTCGGCGACGATGCGGCTCCCGTCAGCGGCAGCGACGTGCTGGCGAGCGTCGACGGCATCCTCCCGGCCATGGTCTCCGCCGACCCGGAATGGGCCGGCTGGTGCGGCGTACTCGTCGGCGCGAACGACCTCGCCGCCATGGGCGCTGCGCCCACGGGGCTGCTCGACGCCCTCGGCGCACCGGACGCCTCCCACGCCGCCCGGGTGCTCGCCGGCATCCGGGCGGGGGCCGAGGCGTTCGGTATGCCGGTCATCGGCGGTCACACCCAGCTCGGCGTGGCGCCGTCGTTGTCCGTCACCGCCCTGGGCCGGACCGCCGCTCCGGTACGTGGAGCCGGCCGCCCTGAACTCGACGTGACCCTCACGGCCGACCTCGGCGGCGGCTGGCGCACCGGTTACGACGGCCGGCAGTGGGACTCCTCGTCCCGGCGAACTGCCGCAGAGCTCGCGGCGATGACGTCGATGGTCAGGCGCAGCCGGCCGGCAGCGGCGAAGGACGTCTCGATGGCCGGACTCGTCGGCACGCTCGGCATGCTCGCCGAGGCCTCGGGGTGCGGCGCCGAACTCGAGGTCGCGGCAGTCCCCCGGCCTGTGGGTGCCACCGTCGGCGACTGGTTCACCTGCTTTCCCGGCTTCGCGATGCTGACGGCCGACGAGCCCGGGCGTGCTCCGTCGCCCGCCGGCCCGGCGGTGAGCATGCGCTGCGGACGCCTCACCGCTTCACCCGGCGTCCGACTTGTCTGGCCGGACGGCGAGGTCACCGAAGCGCTGTCCGGCGGCGTCACAGGGCTCGGCCCGGCCTGAGCTTCACGGAGCCACAACGATGCAGCGCGGT
>CAVVZN010000002.1:0-42285 GCA_963752645.1 uncultured Actinomycetota bacterium
TCCGTCCGTCGAGCCGTCAGGCCCGATGTGTTCCGCCGAGAGTTGGTCATGAGCGAGTTCGAGCCACCCCGATCTGACGAGGGGCGTCCGTCGTCGTCCGGAAGTCCGGATCGGCGCGAACCCCGCCGTCCGCGTGCAGACAGCCGCGGGGCCGCGCCGCGTGCCGGTGCGTCCGGTACCGGACGGCCTCGTCGTGACGCACCGTCGGCCGGCTCGACCGGCCGGAGCGGCCGTGACGGCGCCGGGCGCGATCGCACCGGCGACCGAGCCGGTAGCGCCTCGAACGATCGCAGGCCGTCGTACGACCGGGGAGACCGTTCAGGATCCCCATCGCGTCCACTGAGCAATTCCGAGCGGTCTTCGCACTCGGAGAGGCAATCGAACCCCTCCGGGCGGTCGAGCTCGAGCGGGCGGTCCGGCGCGTCCGGAACCTTCTCCGGCACCGCCCGTTCCGGCGATGCCGGACGTTCCGGAACCACCGGTCGCGCCGGCAATGCAGGCAGACCGAGAGATGGCGAGCGAGCCAGCGGCGGCGGTGGTCGCGATGGCTACCGCGGCGACGACGGCCAACGGGGGAACCGATCGGACGGTGGTCGCGACAACCGTCGCGGAGAAGCACCTCGAGGTTCCGCGCCGAACCGCAGCGACGATCCCCGGCGACGCGACGGAGGAGGCCGACCCAGCGGGGTCGGCCTACCGGAGGTCGATCCGGCGGCGCACGACCACCAGAGCGAGACGGCCGCGGTCGCAGTGCTTCGACGCGCGACCCGTCTGCGGGTGCGCCGCGCAGTCCGCGCGGCGGTGCCGGGCGTCGGGACGAGGACGCGCCTCGTGCTCCACGGATAACCGGGCCCGAGCTACCGGAGGGGATCACCGCGCTCAGCCTCGACGCCGATGTCCGCCGCGACCTGCGAGGACTCTCCGTCGACCGTGCCGAGCAAGTCGCCGGTCACCTGGCCGCGGCCGGTGCGCTGATCGATGACGACCCCGCCCTCGCCCTCGAACACGCGAGGACTGCACGCGCCCTTGGAGCCCGCCTCGCCGTGACCCGCGAAGCCGCGGCGCTCACGGCGTATGCCGCCGGCGAATACCGGGAGGCCGCGGCGGAACTGCGCGCCTTCCGACGCATGGGAGGCAGCGCCGAGCACCTGGCGATCCTCGCCGACTGCGAACGCGCCATGGGTCGGCCGGAACGTGCCCTCGCCATGCTCGACGACCCCGAGGTGAGTCGCCTCGACCCCTCGGCACGGATCGAGCTGCTCATCGTCGCGTCCGGTGCGCGACGGGACCTCGGCGACGACTCCGCGGCCATCTCCCTGCTGGAGGTCCGGGAACTCGACAGCTCCGCGGTACGCCCCTGGACCGCTCGGCTCTGGTACGCCTACGCCGATGCTCTCGCCCACGCGGGACGGACGGCGGATGCGATCCGCTGGTTCACCGCGGTCAGCGCCATCGACGACGGGGAGACCGACGCCGACGAGCGGCTGGAAGTCCTGGCGCCGACGGAGGCCCTGGAGGCCGACTGATCCCTCCGGCCTGCGGACCGCGGGCCGGGCCCGGACGACTCAGGGATCGAGCAGGCGGAACAGCAGGCCGGTCGCGGGCTTCGGCACGAACAAGGTGGACTTGCGCGGCATACGCTCGCCCGCCTCGGCGATCGCGGCCACGCTGGCCACCGGGGTCGCGTTCAGCAGGACAGCGACACCAGCACGGGCGCGGGCCTGCTCGAGGGCCTCACCGACGTCATGCGCGAAGTCGACCACGCCCTCCCGGTCGTCGAGCTCCCACAGGTCGCGGATCAACAGGTGGTGCGCGATGCTGACATCGAGGTTGCGCCAGGCGACGGAACGGTCGCGCGGCACGGTGGCGTCCAGTGCGAACGGCTCCGGGTCGGTCAGCAGCGCCGCGGACGCGCCGTCGGTCACCACGAAGGCCGGCCCTTCGCTTCCGGCGAGGGCGAGCTGGTCGGTGATGTCGGCGTCCACGGGCAGGCCGCGGACCCGGAACCCGCGCCGTGCGCGGTCGGTGGCCGAGGCGAAGCTGAGGCCGGGGACGACGCGGTGGATGGGGTGGACCTCCGGCCCGGAGCTCGTGGCGTCGACGAGCCAGGCAAGCCCTGCGTCCCACTCACCGGTACCCCGACCGGCCGCGTGCTGTTCCTCCTGGTACTGGAGGTAGGTCGCATACCGGTGATGTCCGTCGGCGATCGTCGCACGGCGGGGCAGCAGGTCGGCGGCGATGCTCGCGAGCACCTGTGGGTCGGTGATCGCCCACAGCCGGTGCCGGACGACGCCGGTGCCGTCGTCGCGCTGGACGTCGAGCACGGGCTCGGTCGCGAGTACCCGCTCGACGAGGCCTGCGACGCCACCGTCCCCGGCGTAGACGAGGTAGATGGGCTCGAGGTTGGCCCCCGTCGCCTCGGTGAGGGCGAGCCGGTCGCTGACCGGTCCGGTCATCGTGTTCTCGTGCGGCAGAACGATGCCGGCCTCCGCCCGGGCCAGTGCGACCGCGCCGAGCAGGCCGCGGAACACCGCGCTGCCCGCGGACTGTTCGTAGAGGTAGAGCGCGGGCGATTCGTCGCGGACGAGCACCCGCTCGTCCTGCCACGTCTGCAGCAGCGCAGCAGCTGCGGCGTAGCGACCGCCGGACCTCCCGTCGGAGGGTTCGCGTGGGAGAATGAGATGAACCGCGTTGTGGGGCGACCGGGCCTCGAGGTCGGCCCGCGCGGCGTCGCTGATGACGTCGTACGGCGGGCTGAGCACCGGGGCGAGGTCGGAACCGGCCGCGTAGCGCAGGGCCCGGAAAGGCTGCAGTACGAGGCCGGGTGGGGTCGGCAAACCGTCCGAAGACATTGGTGAATCGTAGGTCGTCCGGGCCGTTGCGGCCGGTCGGGCTCGACAGCTTGGAGGCGACGTGGCGCAGGACGGCGAGGACATCGTCGGCGGCGACGGCACCGTCGAACAGGACCGCGGTGCCCGACCACCCGCCGGGGACGTCTACGACTGGTACCAGCGCGGGGTGAGGCTGCTGGCGGGTGGAGACCCGGCAGCCGCCGTCCAGGTGCTCGAGCACGCCGTCTCGGCCGAGCCGGGCTCCCGTCACCTGCGGGAGGCCCTGGCCCGGGCGCAGTACGACGCCCGTCGCTACCCCGAGGCGCGGCGGAACTTCGCGCACCTGGTGGCCTCCGACCCAGCCGACGACTACGCGCAGTTCGGCTGGGGCCTCTCGGCCCGCAAGCTCGGCGACCTCCGGGAAGCGGTCGAGCACCTCGCCCTCGCGGCCGCCATGCGTCCGGACCTCGGCCACTACGGCCGCGAACTCCGCGGAGCGCGCGCCGAGCGGGCCCGCCAGTGACCGACAGCCGGTCAACCACCGACAGCCCGTCCGTCGACGCGCTCAGCGGGTCGGCGACGCCGCTGGCGGAGGTGTTCGACGTCGCCCTGCTCGACCTCGACGGGGTGATCTACCGCGGTTCCGACGCCGTGCCGCACGCGGCCGAGGCGCTGCAGGCGGCACAGGAAGCCGGGATGCGGCTCGCCTTTGTCACGAACAACGCGCTGCGGCCGCCCGGGGCCGTCGCGGACAAGCTCACCGGCATGGACGTCCCCGCCGAGACGAGCGACGTGGTCACGTCCGCGCAGGCCGCCGCCCGGATGCTGGCCGAACGGCTCGACGAGGGCAGCCGTGTGCTCGTGACCGGCGGTGCCGGGCTGCGGCAGGCGGTCAGCGAACGCGGGTTCGTTCCGGTGGACTCCGCCGACGAGGACCCCGCCGCCGTCGTCCAGGGCTACGACCCCGAACTCACCTACGAGCGGTTGTGCGAGGCGGCGCTCGCCATCCGCGCGGGCCGCCTCTGGATCGCGAGCAACCTCGACAGCACCGTCCCGGCCGAACGTGGGCTCCTGCCCGGTGCCGGTTCCTTCGTCGCGCTGCTGCGCACCGCGACCGAGAAGACGCCGCTGGTGGCCGGGAAGCCCGAACGCGCCCTGCACGAGGAGTCGATCCGCCGCACGGACGCGAAGCACCCGTTGGTCATCGGGGACCGGCTCGACACCGACATCGAAGGCGCGGTCCGGGCGGGCACGCCGTCGCTGCTCGTCCTGACCGGCGTCGTGGACTCCGCCGCAGCCGTCGCCGCGCCGGCAGGGCAGCGGCCGAGCTTCCTCGGCTCCGACCTCCGCGCCCTGCTGCGGCCTGCCCCGGACGTCGATGTCGAGACCGAACCCTCCGGCGCCGTCGAAAGCCGGTGCGGTCGATTGGTGCTGCCGCGCCGAGGCGGGGGTGCTGACCTGGCAGCGGGCCGATGGACAGGGGGCCGATGGACAGGGGGACGCAGGAGAGGGCGACGGCCTCGACGCGCTGCGGGCCGCCTGCGCGGCGGCCTGGGCGGCCGCGGACGCCGGGACGCCGGTCGGTTCCGTCGACGGTGACGTGCCGGACGGTTGCGACGACCTGTTCGCTGCCTCGGACGGCTAGGCGCGGGAGCCGAGCGGTCCGGTCAGAGGATCGCGCGCAGCCGGAGCATGTCGAGCATGCTGGCCTCGATCCGCAGCCGTCCGGTGGTCCACGCGGTCCCGAACGAGAGGGTCCCGTCGGTCACGGCGACGAGGTCGTCGCTGCTGACGGTCAGGCGGATCTGGGCGTCCGGCAGCGGCGACTCCACGACGTCGCACAACGACCCGTCGCAGAGCCGTCCGGAGTAGGTGGTCCGCAGGTCAGGCAGGTGACACGTGATCGTGCGGTCGACCGAGTGGCGGCGCTTCGTGGCGTCGGGGATCCCGTCGAGCCGCTCGGCGAGCTCGACCAGCGCCGCCTCGCACGCCTTCTTGGTTGCCATCGGATCGGAGTCTGCCATTTCGGTCTCGTGAAGTTCAGGGGACCCTCCGGCGGGGGTGCCTGCGTGATGCGCCGCCGCACTCGCGATACCGTCCGCGCACACGCACCGGCCTCCGGGGCCGGGAACAGGAGGAGCACAGCCCGATGCTCGACGCCGTCAAGAACTACCTCAGCCTCGCCAGCGGGGTCACCGAGGTGACCCGCCAGCGCGCGACCGCAGCAGCCAAGGCGCTCGCCGCGTCGGGTGAGGCCACCGCCGAGCAGGTCTCGAACCTCGCCGACGACCTGGTGGTCAACAGTCGGAACAACCGTGACGCCATGCTCGCCCTGGTCCGCTTCGAGCTCGACCGCGCCCTGAGCCGGCTCGGCCTCGCGACCGCCGACGAGGTCACCTCGCTGCAGCGGCGGGTCACCGTCCTCGAAGGCGCGCTGGCGCTCGCCGCCAAGGCCGGTGACGCCTCGGCGACCGGTAGCGCCGCGCCCCGCAAGGCCTCGAAAGCGACGACGCCCAGGAAGTCCGCGTCGGCGACGAAGTCCACCTCGAGTGCGTCCACCCCGAGCAAGGCGCCGGCACGCAAGACGGCAGCCAAGGCGACGGCAGCGAGGAAGACCGCCGCGAAGGCCACGCCGGCGAAGAAGGCCGCATCCGGCGGTAGCAGCTGATGCCCGTACCCGGGCCACCTCCCGGTTCTGCGGGACTCCGGCCCGTGGATGCTGCGTTCCCTGGGCCCCCGGCGCCGGCCGCAGCGCAGGAGCTCGGCGTCTCGGCCCTCGACGAGGTCCGTGCCCGGCTCGACGCCCTCGACGACGTGCCGCTGGAGCAGCATCCCGAGCAGTTCACGTCCATCGACTCCCTGCTCAGGTCCGCCCTCGACGGCACGGACCGAGCACTTCGCTCCTGATCGGCTCCTGACCGATGGCCACCCGGGCCCGGCTCGACGCCGAGCTGGTCCGACGCGGGATGTTCGGCAGCCGGGAGCAGGCTGCCGGGGCCATCGAGGCCGGCCGCGTGCTCGTCGCCGGGCAGCCGGCACGCAAGGCCGCGACCGCCGTCACCCCGGACACGCCGGTGACCCTGACCGACCCCGACCGCGTCGAATGGGCCAGCCGCGGTGCCCACAAGCTGCTCGGAGCCCTCGACGCCTTCGGCGACGCCGGCCGCCACCCCGTCCCGTTGACCGTGGAGGGGCGGCGCTGCCTCGACGCCGGCGCGTCCACCGGCGGCTTCACCGACGTCCTGCTGCGGCGGGGAGCCAGCGAGGTGGTCGCCGTCGACGTCGGCTACGGCCAGATCGTGTGGCGGCTCCGCACCGACGAACGGGTCCGCGTCGTCGACCGGACGAATGTCCGGAACCTGACGGCCGACCAGATCGGGGGACCGGTCGACGTCGTCGTCGGTGACCTCTCCTTCATCTCCCTGCTCGTCGTGCTGCCCGCACTGCACGGGTGTCTCGCCGTTGCTCCGGGTCGCACCGCCGACCTCGTGCTGCTCGTCAAGCCGCAGTTCGAGGTGGGCAGGGCCCGGGTCGGCAAGGGGGGTGTGGTGCGGGAGCCCGAGCTGCGCGCCGAGACCGTCGCGACGATCGCGCGGGCGGCCCTCGACCGCGGCCTCCGGGTCCGCGGCATCGCGGAGAGTCCGCTGCCCGGGCCGGCGGGCAACGTCGAGTTCCTGCTCTGGCTGGCCGCGGTGGACCCGGCCGACGAGGCGGACGACCGGGGCACCGCGCTGCGGGGCGACGAGCTGGATCGCGAGATCGGACGGGTCGTCGCACCAACGGCTCCAGGACCGACCGCAGGACCGACCGCAGAACCGGCCACGCCACCATCTCAGCCGGGACCCGCCGACAGGTGAGAGTCTGGGGCACGTGGACGTTTCCGTGGAGCAGCAGGACCTCCCGTCGGTGAGCGACGGCTCGGACGCCGTCGGGGCGACGTCGCGCGGTGTCCGCGAGGTCCTCGTCGTGGCCCACCCCCGGCGGCCCTTCGTCCGCGACAGCGCCCAGCGCGTACTCGACCAGCTGACCGCCGCCGGCATCCGGCCCCGGGTGCTCGGGGACGAGGCCGGTCAGCTCGACCTGTCGTGCGCCGACGTCGTGCAGGCCGACGCACGCGCCGCGGCCGGCGTCGAGCTGGTGCTCGTGCTCGGAGGTGACGGGAGCCTGCTGCGGGGGGCCGATCTCGCCCGCTCGGCGGACGCCCCCCTGCTGGGGGTGAACCTCGGCCACATCGGGTTCCTGGCCGAGGCCGAGTCCGAGGACCTCGACGACACCGTCGCCGCCGTCATCGCGCGCGACTACTCGGTCGAGGAGCGGATGACGGTCGACGTCACGATCCGCAAGGGTCAGGAGGTGCAGTGGCGGAACTGGGCCCTGAACGAGATGTCGCTCGAGAAGGGGCAGCCGGGCAAGCTGCTCGACGTCGTCGTCGAGGTCGAAGGACGCCCGCTGTCCCGCTGGGCCTGCGACGGAGCGGTGTGCGCGACACCGACCGGATCGACGGCGTACGCGTTCTCCGGGGGCGGTCCGGTCGTCTGGCCGACCGTGGAGGCGTTGCTCGTCGTCCCGCTGTCGGCGCACGCACTGTTCGCGCGGCCGTTGGTGGTGGGTCCCGACGTGATGGTCGCCTTCGAGGTCCTCGGTCGGGAGAAGGCCGTGTTGTCCTGCGACGGACGACGGTCCTACGACGTGCTGCCCGGCAGCCGCGTCGAGGTGACGCGGGGTGCCCGGCCCGTCCGGCTGGCCCGGGTGCACCCGGAGCCCTTCACCGACCGGCTCGTCGCGAAATTCGAACTCCCGGTCGAAGGTTGGCGTGGGAGGTCGCGCGGAGACCGCTGATGGTCCTATATTCGAACATGTGATCGAAGAGGTGCGCATCAGTGCGCTCGGCGTGATCGACGACGCGGTCCTCGACCTCGCTCCGGGCTTCACGGTGGTGACCGGCGAGACCGGTGCCGGCAAGACGATGGTCGTGCAGAGCCTCGGCCTGCTCAGCGGGGCCCGTGGCGACGGCGGGGCCGTCCGCTCCGGCCGCCCCCGGGCCGTCGTCGAGGCCCGGCTGGTCGTCGACCTGACCGGTCAGGTCGCGGAACGGGCGCGAGAGGTGGGGGCCGAGCTCGACGAGGCCGGTAACGACACGGGCGTCCTGCTCGTCCACCGCCTCGTCTCCGCCGAGGGCCGTTCCCGGGCCGCGCTCGGCGGTCGCGCCGTCCCGTTGGCGGTGCTGAGCGAGCTCGTGGGGCATTCGGTGGCGGTGCACGGGCAGTCGGGGCAGCTCCGCCTGCTGCGCGCCACGGAGCAGCGGGCCGCGCTCGACGCCTACGCCGGCGCTCCCGTCGCGTCGTCGGCGGCGGCGTACTCCGCCGGCTACACCCGGCTGCTCGCCGCCCGCAAGGAGCTGGCGGAGATCGTCGAACGCGAGCGGGAGCGGGCGGCCGAGGCCGAGCTGCTGCGGCTCGGGCTCGCGGACGTGGAGCGGGTCGATCCGCAGCCCGGCGAGGACGAGGCGCTGCGCGCCGAGATCGCCCGGCTCTCCCACGCCGAATCGCTCCTGACCGCCGCCTCCGGCGCCCACGACGCCCTGGCCGGGGCCGACGACGCCGACGACTCGGCGCCGGCGCTCGTCGGGCTGAGCGCAGCGCGTCGGCTGCTCGCCGCAGTGGAGGCGCACGACGCGGAGCTCACCGCATTGGGGGTGCGCCTCGAGGAGGTGCGGGTGCTCGCCGCCGAGGTCGCCGCGGACCTGGCGTCCTACGCCGGCTCGGTCGAGCTGGACCCCGCGCGGATCGAGTCGGCCTCCGAGAGGGCGGCCGCGCTCGCGCGGCTCTGCCGCACCCACGACACGACCATCGACGGCGTCCTCGCCTGGGCCGAGCGCTCCGCTCGTCGGCTGCTCGAACTGGACGGCTCGGGCGCCCGACGGGGTGAGCTGGAGGCGGAGGTCGCGACCCTCGAGGCCGACCTGGCCCGGGACGCCGCTGCGCTCGCCGTCGCCCGCCGGACCGCGGCCACCAACCTCGGTGTCGCGGTCACGGCGGAACTGGCCACGCTCGCCATGGCCAACGCCGAGGTCTCGGTGGCGGTCTCGTCGACGGAGCTCGCGCCAGGGAGCGACGAGAAGGGCCTGCTCGTCGACGTGGGCGACGGCACCGGTCCCCGCTGCCTGGCCTACGGGCCGACCGGCGTCGACGACGTCGAGTTCCGGCTCGGCGCGCACGCCGGGGCCGAGCCGCGCCCACTCGGACGGGGGGCGTCCGGTGGTGAGCTCAGCCGCGTCATGCTCGCCCTCGAGGTGGTGCTCGCCGATGCCGCAGGCGACGGAGGAGCCGAGACGATGATCTTCGATGAGGTCGACAGCGGCGTCGGTGGCTCGGCCGCGGTCGAAATCGGACGTCGGCTGGCGAAGCTGGCCGAGCACCGCCAGGTCATCTGCGTGACGCACCTGCCGCAGGTGGCTGCGTTCGCCGATCGGCACCTGATGGTCCAGAAGTCCGACGACGGGTCGGTCACGACCAGTGGCGTCCGGCGGCTCGACCACCGCGACCGCATCCGCGAGCTGTCCCGCATGCTCGCCGGTCGTTCCGAGAGCAGCCTCGCGCAGGGTCACGCCGAGGAGCTGCTCGGGGAAGCCGCGCGGGCCAAGGCTTCCTGACCCGCCGCAGCCCGGTCCGGACGACCTCGCGTGGCCCCGGTCGCGTTTCCGTCGCATTGCGTGGCGACGGGGCGGGACCGGCCTGCGGGGTGGAACGATGGGGCCGGGTGGAGATCGGCGACCGGTGGGAGCAAGGACGATGTTGGGGCGTGGCGGTGGGGGAGCGCTACGACTCGCGACCCGTCGAGCCCCGAAGCCCGACGTCAAGGGCATGGTCACCGCCGTCGTCCGCGTCGACCGTCGCACGAAGAACCTCACGAAGCGGCTGCGGCCGGGCGAGGTCGCGGTCATCGACCACACCGACATCGACCGGGTCAGCGCCGAGGCCCTCGTGGCGCGCGGCGTCTCCGTCGTCGTCAACGTCGCCCCGAGCATCTCCGGGCGCTACCCCAACCTCGGGCCCGAGATCCTGCTCGCCGCCGGCGTCACCGTGCTCGACCGCGCTGACCCGGAGCTGTTCGACCTGTTGACCGACGGCTCCGTCGTCCAGGTCGAAGGGGCGACGCTCAGCGTCGACGGCAGTCCCGTTGGCGGCGGCACGCTGATGACCGGCGAGTCGGTCTCGGCGGCCATGGCCGAGGCCCGGGCCGGGCTGGCGGAGCAGCTCGAGGACTTCGCCGACAACACGATGGAGTACCTCAAGCGGGAGCGCGACCTGCTCGTCGAGGGCGTCGGAGTCCCGACCCTGAGCACGGCGATGAGCGGCCGCCACGTGCTGATCGTGGTGCGTGGGTACGACTACAAGCAGGACCTCGCGTCCCTGCGTCCCTACATCCGCGAGTACCGACCGGTCCTGATCGGGGTCGACGGGGGTGCCGATGCGCTCCGTGAGGAGGGCTACACGCCCGACCTGATCCTCGGTGACATGGACTCGATCTCCGACGACGTGCTCCGCTGCGGGGCCGAGGTCGTCGTCCACGCCTACCCTGACGGCCGGGCGCCGGGCATGGCCCGCGTCGAGTCTCTCGGGGTCGCCGGCACCGTGTTCCCGGCGGCCGGTACCAGCGAGGACGCGGCGATGCTGCTCGCCGACGAGAAGGGAGCCTCACTGATCGTCGCGGTCGGTACGCACGCGACGCTCGAGGAGTTCCTCGACAAGGGCCGGGCCGGTATGGCCAGCACGTTCCTGACCAGGCTCCGGGTCGGCAGCAAGCTCGTCGACGCCAAGGGCGTGAGCCGGCTGTACCACTCGCGGGTGCGGACGTCCTCCCTCGTACTCCTCGTGCTGGCCACGCTCGTCACGCTGGTCGTCGCGATCACGCTGTCGGCGGCGGGCCGCGCGTACATCGCGCTGCTCAACGACAAGTGGCACGACTTCACCTTCTGGATCACGGGACTGACATCGTGACCCGCGGCCCCGGGACCGGCACGCAGGCGGATCGTTGATCGACTTCCGGTACCACCTCGTCTCCATCATCTCGGTCTTCCTGGCCCTTGCCGTCGGCATCGTCGTCGGGACCACGGCGCTGAACGGCGTCATCGTCGACGACCTCCGCCAGCGCGTGGACGGACTCGCCGCCGACAAGCGCGCCCGAGAGACGACGATCAACGAGCAGCAGCGTCTGCTCGCCGGCGCCGGGGCCTTCGCGTCCGCCCTCACACCGCAGCAGGTCGCGGGCGAGCTCACCGGCCGCCGCGTCACCGTCATCAGCGCGCCGGGGGTGTCCCCGGACGACCGCGCCAACGTGCTCGACGTCCTCCAGCAGGCGGGGGCGACGGTCACCACCCGGATCCGCCTCGGCGACGCATTCACCGACCCGAAGCGCGTCTCGGACATCGAGGGTGTCGCGACCGACGCGGCCCACGTGCAGGGCGTCTCGCTCGCCGGGCAGACCTCCGTCTCCGGCCGCGTCGCCGCGTCGCTCGGGGCCGCCGTGGTCGGCAACGGCAGCGGCTCCGACCTCGGTTCCGCCTCCGCCGTGTCGGCCGAGCAGCGCGCCCTCGACCCGTGGCGGTCCGCCGGGTTGCTCACGGTCGACCAGCAGGACGGCGTCGGCGAGCTCGCGCTGGTCCTGACGGGGTCCCCACCGGCCCCCCAGCCATCGCAGGACGTGCTCACCGGACAGGTCGTCGCCCTGGTGGGCGCGCTCGACGCCCGCGACGCTGGGACGGTCGTCGCGGGACCGCTCGACTCGGCCGACAACAACGGACTCGTCAGTGCGGTGCGTGGGACCGGACAGTTGACCTCACGGGTCTCGACGCAGGACTCCATCGAGACGTCGTGGGGGCGTGTCAGCCTGATCCGCACCGCCCAGGCCGAACTCGGCGGCAGGTCCGGGCAGTACGGTGCCGGCCCGGGGAGCCGAGGACCGCTGCCCGTCCCTCCCTCGAAGTGAAGGCCTCCGGCGCCTGGACGGTGACCAACTACCGTGGCCGCCCGGTCTCGCTGCTCGGCGGCCCGGCCGTCGTGCTGCTCGCGCTCGGCGGCGCCCCGTCGCCCGCGGCAGCGGTCGCCGGGCTCGGTGCGCTCGCCGCGGGTCGCTACGACGACGTCGCCGGCGCTCGGGCCGAGCAGCGGAACGACAAGGGCGTTGCCGGCCACTTCCGGGCCCTCCGCGCCGGGCGGGTGTCGAGTGGGGCCGTGAAGGTCATCGGCATCGTCACCGCGGCGTTGGCGGCTCGCGCGCTCGACCGCGACCGCATCGGAGCGCCGGTCGGCGTCCTCCGCGACGCGGCGTTGGTCGCGGGATCGGCCAACCTCGTCAACCTGCTCGACCTCCGGCCGGGACGCGCCCTGAAGGTCGTAGCGCTCGTCGGCGCCGGGGGCGCGCTCGCCACCGGACCCGCCGCACGCCGGAGATTCGCCGCGCCGGCGCTCGCCGCCCTGGTGGTGTTGCCGGCCGACGTCCGGGAACGGACGATGCTCGGCGATGCCGGCGCGAACGGGCTCGGCTCGCTGCTCGGCCTCGCGGCCGTGCAGACGGTCGGCTCGGCCACGCGGACGGCGCTGCTCGGTGGCGTATTGGCGCTCACGGCGGCGAGCGAGCGGGTGAGCTTCTCGGCGGTCATCGACGGGATGCCGATGCTGGCCCGGCTGGACCGGCTCGGTCGTGTCTGAGGCTGGTCGCGCCACCGTCGCGCGGACGGTCGTCCGGGCCGCCGCCCTGGTCGCCGCGGTCACCATCGTCGCGCGGCTCGTGGGTTTCCTGCGTACGGCCGTGCTCGGCCGGGTGCTGGGCGCCACCTTCCTCGGTGATACGTACACCGCCACCAACGCGCTGCCGAACGTCGTCTACGAGATCGTCGCCGGGGGTGCGCTGGCCGGCCTCGTCGTCCCGGTGCTCGCCGGGGTCGACGCCGAGACGGCGCGCCGCTCGGCGGGAGCGTTGCTGAGCTGGACGGTGCTCGTCCTCAGCCCGCTCGCCGTGCTCGGCGTGGTCCTCCGGCGCCCGCTCGCCGAACTGCTCCTCGGCGCCTCGCCCCAGGCCGCCGCGCAGGTGGACGTGGGAGCGCGGCTACTTGCGGTGTTCGCACCGCAGGTGGTGCTCTACGGCGTCGGCATCGTCTGCACCGGGATGCTGCAGGCCAACCGGCGCTTTCTCGCCGCGGCGCTGGCCCCGCTGTTCTCCAGCGTCGTCGTCATCGGCGCCTACCTCACCTTCGCCGGCGCCGGGGGCGGCCGCGAGATCGACACCGTGACGCGGACCGGCGAACTCCTGCTCTCGGTCGGGACGACGCTGGGAGTCGTCGCGCTGACGCTCACCGTCGCGGTGCCGGTCGCCGCGGGATCGGCCGGCTGGCGTCCGCGACTCAGCCTCCGGTTCCCGCCCGGCGTGGCGCCGCGGGTCCGTCGTCTCGCGCTGGCCGGTGTGGTCGGGGTCGGGGCGCAGCAGGTGTCGTTGTTCGTCGCGTTGCGCCTCGCCGCGGGGGAACGTGGCGCCGTCGTGGTGTTCACGCTGGGGACGGCGGTGTTCCTGCTGCCGTGGGCCGTCCTCGCGGTACCCGTCGCCACCAGCTCGTTCCCGGAACTCTCGAAGGCCATCACCGCCGGCGACGAGCCCGGCTACGCGTCGGTGGCCCGCAGCGGCCTGCGCCTGGTGCTGCTGTGCGGGTTCGCCGGCGCGGGGCTGCTCGTCGCCGTCGCCTCCCCGCTCGCGCGGTTGCTGCTCGAGTCGGCGCCCGGCGCGGGTACCGCCGAGCTGCGGCGCGCCGTCGTCGCCTTCGCTCCCGGGCTGCCGGGCTATGCCGTGCTCGCCTTTGCCACGCGGGCGCTCTACGCCCGCAACCGGAGCCGGGCGGCCGCCGGCGCCACCAGCGCCGGGTGGCTGGTCGTCGTCGTCGCCGACGTCGTCCTCGTCCTGATCGCCCCGGACGGCTGGCGCGGAGCGGCCCTCGGCGCCGGCAACGCGATCGGCATGACCGTCGCCGGGCTCGGCCTGCTGCTCGCCGTGCGGCGCGCTGCCGGGGCGGCCGCCGTCGCCGGTCTGGTGCGTGCCGGCGGAATCGGTCTGGTCGCCGCGGCCGTCGCGGCCGTGTCGGGTGCGAGCGGCGGCACCCTGGTCGCGGCGAGCCTGCCGGCGCTGGTTCTCGCCACCCTGCTCGGCGGCGTCGGGCTGGTCGCCGTGCTGGCCGTCCTCGACCGCGGCGAGCTGGCGCGGCTGGTGCACCGGTGAAGGTCGTCCTCGTGCTGGGTCCGTCCACCGGCGGCATCGGCCGGCACGTCGCCGCACTCGGCCGGTTCCTCGCCGACGAAGGCGATGCGGTCGTCACCCTCGGGCCGGCGGAGACGCTGGAGCGCTTCCCGATGGTCGCCCCGGCCGCGGGCCTCACGGTCCGCCGCGTGCGCGCTGCGGCCCGTGGCGCCGATGTCGTTCACGCGCACGGCGTCCGTGCCGGGCTCGTCGCCTCGGTCGCCCTGCTGGGGCAGCGCGTGCCGCTCGTGGTCACCTGGCACAACCTGGTCGGCACCGGCGGCCGGCTCGGGCGGCTCGGGCAGCGTGTCGTCGCCCGGCGCGCGGTGGTCTCGCTGTGCGTCTCGCCCGACCTCGTCGAGCACGTGCGTGCCCTCGGCGGTACCGCGCGACTCGCGCCCGTCGGCGGCACCCGCCGCGAGCGCAGCGGCCGCGGCGTCGACGAGGTCCGCGCCGAGCTCGGCCTCGACGCCGGACAACGACTCGTCGTGGCGATCGCGCGGCTGAACCGGCAGAAGGGCCTCGACGTGCTGCAGGAAGCCGCCGGGCGGCTCGGTCCGGACGTCCACGTCGTGGTGGCCGGCGACGGCCCGGAGCGGGACCGCCTCGGCCCGCCGCTGCAGCTGCTCGGCGCCCGCGACGACGTCGCCGACCTGCTCGCCGCCGCCGACGTCGTCGTGCTGCCGTCCCGGTGGGAGGGCAGCCCGCTCGCCGCCCACGAGGCGTTGCTCGCCGGGCGGCCGCTCGTCGCCACTGCCGTGGGCGGGGTGCCGACCCTGGTCGGCGACGCGGACCCGGCGCCGGCCGTACTGGTCCCCGCGGAGGACCCGGTTGCGCTCGCCGACACGCTGACGCGTCTGCTGGACGACCCCACCGAGCGGGTCGCGCTCGCCGAGCGGGCGCTGCTCCGCGCCGCGGCGTGGCCGGACGCCGCCCGAACCGTCGCCGCTGTCCGCGACACCTACGCCCAGTTGGTTCCTGGAGCCGCGTCATGAGCCGCCGGATCGTCGTATGGCTCGCCGCGCTGGTCGCCGTGGCGCCGCTGCTGCTCACCAACCCCGTGGCGCAGGCGGTCACACCCGCCCTGCGGCCGGACGCGGACCATCCCATCGTCGTCCTCGGTGTCGACGGACTCAACTGGGGTCAGGTCACGCCGGAGCTGACTGCCCTATCCGACCTCGCGAAAAGCGGCGCAACCGGGCTGCTGGCGGGCCGGGGCGCCGACGAGAAGACGACGGTCCTCGACGCCTGGGCCACTCTGTCCGCGGGCAACCGGGCCCGCGCGCACGACCTGCCAGATCCTGTCGGCCCAGCGGCAACCCCGCTCGACAACGTCTCCGACCCAGGCACCGCCGTGGCGCAGAAGCAGACGACGCCGGCCAGGACCGGGGCGCGCATCGGAGCGCTGGCCGACGGGCTCGCGCCCGACTGCGCCGCGAGCAACGGTGACGCGGGCGCTGTCCTCGCTGCTGCGACCAGTTCCGGGACAATCGCCGCCGACGAGTCCACGTGTTCCGTCAGGTTGCTGAGCGTGCCGAGCGACGTGCGAGCCGAAACCTTCGTCCGCTATTGGCGTCCGCGGGCGTCACTGCTGATCGTCGTCGGGCTCGGCGACGTCGACACGGCAGGCGTCGACCCGGGTGGCCGCGACGGACCGCCCCTCGTCTCGCCCGCCCACCTGAACGTCGCCATCGTCTCCGGTCCCGGGTTCTCCGGAGGGCAGCTGACCTCGGGCAGCACCCGGCGCACGCCGTACGTACAGCTGGTCGATGTTGCACCGACGATCCTGACTGCCCTCGGCCGGCCGGTGCCGTCGTCCATGATCGGTCAGCCGATGCGCGTCGCCGACAGCAAGCCCTTCGACCGGGCGGCCTACCTCCGCGCCGACGAGCGGGCCCGGTTCATGCCGACCGCCGTGCTCGGCGTGGTGCTGCCGCTGGTCGTCGTGTTCGTCCTCGGGTTGGGGCTCGCGGTTCTGCTGTCCTGGCGCGGTCGTCGGGACCTGGCCTGGTCCGTCGCCCGGTGGGACTGCCGGCTGGTTGCGGCGACGCCGGTCGCGACCTTCCTCGCCCGCCTCGCCCCCTACGAGTCGTGGGGCTCGTCCGACGCGGTGCGGCTCGCCGTGCTGTGGGGGCTGATCCTCGCGATCGACGCGGTCGTGCTGCTGCTGTGTCGCGGACGGGTGGCGCTGGTGGCCGTCGTCACGGCGGTCGTGCTCGCGGTCGACGTCGTTCTCGGGGCGCCGTTGCAGCTGCACAGCGTGCTCGGCTACTCCGCCTTGGTCGCCGGGCGCTTCGCCGGGTTGGGCAACCCCGCGTTCGGGGCGTTCGCCGCCGCGGTGCTGCTCAGCGCGATGCTCGCGGCCGGAGCGCTCGCCGGAGCAGCCGGACCGAGCCGTCAGGTGTCTGCGCGTCCCAGCCGTCGTGTGCTCGCGATCGTCGCCGTCGGCCTCGTGGCGATCGTGGTCGACGGGGCGCCGATGTTCGGCAGCGACGTCGGCGGGGTGCTCTCGCTCGTCCCGGCCTTCGCGCTGCTCGGTTGGGCGGCGGCCGGGCGGCGGGTGCGCATCCGCACCCTGCTGCTGGCCGGGGTCGGAGCCGTCGCCGTCCTCGTCGCCTTCGCCGCTCTGGACCTCGCGCGGGCGCCGGACAGCCGGACCCACCTCGGCCGCTTCGCCTCCGACCTGCTCGCCGGGCGGGCGGGGGAGACGCTCACGCGGAAGGCGGCCGCCAACTGGGCACTGCTGACCCGCAACGTCGCCACCCTGCTCGTCGTCCCCGTGACGGCCGGGTTCGTCGTCGTGCTGGCCCGCACCGAACGGCTACCGGGGCTCGGTCCACTCGCCCGGGCACTGCGACGCTCGCCGGGGCTGCGGCCGGGACTGGGGGCGACCATCCTGGCCGGTGCCCTCGGCTTCCTCCTGAACGATTCGGGCATCGTCATCCCCGCCGTGATGATGCTGTTGGTCGTCCCGGCCGCGGTCGAGGTGGCGTCGCACTTCCGTCAGCCTGGTCCCGACGCCGAGGGCGACGATCTCGACGGCGTGCCGTCTCAGCGAGTCGGCCGAGCCGACGTACCATGAACTCCCGTGGACAGCCCGGCTTCACCGCCCGGCGCGATCGTCTAGCACCACGGAGGCCCGCCGATGCCCTCGGCCCATGTTCCCCGGCACGTGTTCGTCACGGGGGGAGTCGCCTCCAGTCTCGGTAAGGGTCTGACGGCGTCCAGCCTCGGCATGCTGCTCAAGGCCCGCGGGCTGCGGGTGATCATGCAGAAGCTCGACCCGTACCTGAACGTCGACCCCGGGACGATGAACCCGTTCCAGCACGGCGAGGTGTTCGTCACCGAGGACGGCGCCGAGACCGACCTCGACGTCGGGCACTACGAGCGCTTCCTCGACGTGGAGCTGCCCGGCAGCTCGAACGTCACGACGGGGCAGGTGTACTCCAACGTCATCGCCCGCGAGCGGCGAGGCGGCTACCTCGGCGAGACCGTGCAGGTCGTTCCGCACATCACCGACGAGATCAAGTCGCGTATCCGCGCGCTCGCGACCGACGACGTGGACGTCGTCATCACCGAGGTCGGCGGGACCGTCGGCGACATCGAGTCGCTGCCGTTCCTCGAGGCCGTCCGGCAGGTCCGCCACGAGGTCGGCCGCGAGCACTGCCTGTTCGTCCACGTCAGCCTCGTGCCCTACCTGGCACCGAGCGGCGAGCTGAAGACCAAGCCGACGCAGCACTCGGTCGCGGCGCTGCGCCAGGTCGGGATCCAGCCCGACGCGCTGGTCTGCCGCAGCGACCGCCCGATCCCGGACGGGATGAAGCGCAAGATCGCGCTGTCCTGCGACGTCGACACCGAGGCCGTCGCCAACGCCGTCGACGCGCCGAGCATCTACGACATCCCGAAGGTGCTGCACCGTGAGGCCCTCGACGCCTACGTCGTCCGCCGCCTCGGCCTCCCGTTCCGCGACGTGGACTGGTCGGAGTGGGACGTCCTGCTCCGCCGGGTCCACAAGCCGGCGAAGAGCGTCACGATCGGCGTCGTCGGCAAGTACATCGACCTACCGGACGCCTACCTCTCGATCACCGAGGCCCTGAAGGCCGGCGGCGTCGCCAACGACGCCCGCATCGAGCTGCGGTGGGTCGCCTCCGACGAATGCAGCTCGAACGAGGAGACCAGCCGGATCCTCGACGGCGTCGACGGCGTGCTGGTCCCCGGCGGCTTCGGCGTTCGTGGGATCGAGGGCAAACTGAACGCGCTGCGGTTCGCGCGGGAGCGGAAGATCCCGACTCTGGGCATCTGCCTCGGTCTGCAGTGCATGGTCATCGAGGCGGCCCGGAACCTCGGTGGCCTCGCCGACGCGAACAGCCTCGAGTTCGGTCCGGACACCCCGCATCCGGTCGTCTCGACCATGGCCGACCAGCTCGACGTCGTTGCCGGTGAGCGCGACATGGGCGGCACGATGCGTCTCGGGCGCTATCCCGCGAAGCTCACGCCCGGCAGCGTCGCCGCCGAGACCTACGGCGAGACGACCGTCTACGAGCGCCACCGGCACCGCTACGAGGTCGCCAACACCTACCGCGACCGGCTCACCGCCGCCGGCGTCGTGTTCTCCGGGACCTCGCCCGACGGACGTCTCGTCGAGATGGTGGAGCTGCCCCGCGAGGTGCACCCGTACTACGTCGGCACGCAGGCGCACCCGGAGTTCAAGTCGCGCCCGACCCGGGCCCACCCGCTGTTCCGTGGCCTCGTCGCCGCGGCGGTGGCCCGATCCGAAGAGGTGCTGCTCGACCTCGTCGGGACGCCCTGAACTGCTGCTCGTCCGGGGAGGAGCTCAGACGGCATCCAGATTCTTCTGACATGTCCGTCCGCTCAGGGGGTCGCGTGGGCGTGCCGATAGTGGCACCATGGCTGTGCTGTCGCCGACCGACCGGTCCCCAGGGCGGCTGACGTCGAATCCCCCCACGGGCAGGACGAGCCACCATGACGCGACGCGATCGCGACCGTCTGCGAGCACCGGTGGCGCGGGCGACCCGGCCGAAGCGTTGACCCCGAGGACATCTCGCCGCATCGTCCAGCTGCTGATGTGGGGGTCGCTCGGCGTCTATCTCGTCTGCCTGCTCTTCCACGGCTCGGGGTTCAACCTCTGGGTCGACGGGGTGCTCGACGTCGGGACGCAGTTCCTGCCCGCGCTCGTCTGCTGGCTCTGCCTACCGGAGGCGGGAGGTCGGCGACGCGAGGTCACGTGGCTGGCGCTGGGCGTCTCGGCGTTCGCGGCAGGCAATGTCGTGCTCGTCGTCGCGCAGGCGCAGCACCGCACTCTGCCGGTGCCCTCGACCGCCGACATCGGCTACCTCGGCTTCTACCCGCTCGTCCTCGTCGCCGTCGCTCTCGCCGTGCGCCGCGAGCAGCCCGCCGAACGCTGGGCGCTGTGGCTCGACGGACTGCTCGGCGGGATCGCCGCGGCTGCAGGTATCGCCCTGGCACTCGCCCCCGCCTTCCGCAACGTCACGGGTGGGGTCCTCTCCGCGGGGGTGTCGTTGGCCTTCCCCGTCTTCGATCTGGCGCTGGTCGTCATGCTGGTCGCCGTCGCCGTCACCCAACGACCGTTGCACGGACGCTGGCTCGCCCTCATCGGCGGCTTCGCCGTCTTCACCCTCGCCGACGTCGTCTACGACCGGCGGATCGCCGAGGGCACGTACACCGTCGGGACGCTTCTGGACGCGTTGTGGTCCGTCGGACTGGCCCTGATGTCCGTGTGGGCGGTCGGGTCAGCCGGTCGGCAGCGCGTGATGCCGACCTTCCGTCCCGGGTCCCTCCTGGTGCCGGCGCTGGCGACCGGTGCCGGGCTCGTCGTCCTCCTGCTCGGTACCCGGACCCGGATCCCGGTCGCCGCCACGATCCTGGCGGCCGTCACCATCGTGCTCACGGCCGTGCGGACGCAGCTGGCCTTCCGGCAGCAGCGCCGTCTGCTCGACCTGCGGCGGCAGGCGGCCACCGATGAGCTGACCGGCCTTCCCAACCGCCGGGCCTTCTCGTCCTACGTGCGCCGGGAACTGGGTCGGTCATCGACCGCAGCGATGCTGCTGCTGGACCTCGACAAGTTCAAGGAGGTCAACGACACCCTCGGGCACCACGTCGGTGACCAGCTGCTCGTCGACGTCGGCGGCCGTCTGGCCATGCAGCTCCGCGACTCCGACGTGCTCGCCCGCCTCGGCGGTGACGAGTTCGCACTGCTGCTGGCCGACGCCGACCAATCGCAGGCCGAGGTGGTCGCCGGGAAGATCCGTGCGGCCCTGGCGGCACCGTTCCCGGTCGGCGAGATCATGCTGACGGCCACCGCGAGCGTCGGCATCGCCCTCGCGCCCGATCACGGCAGCGAGCTCAGCCAGCTGCTGCGACGGGCCGACATCGCGATGTACAAGGCCAAGCGTGAGCGCAGCGGCCACTGCATCTATGCGGATGTGGACGACCACTCCGGTGACGAGCGGCTCCGGCTCCTGCAGGACCTCCGGACCGCATTGTCCGAGGATCAGCTGCTGCTGCACTACCAGCCGAAGGTCGACCTCGCGACCGGGAATGTCCGCGGCGTCGAAGCCCTCGTCCGGTGGGACCACCCGACCCGTGGGTTGCTCTACCCCGGCTCCTTCCTCGAGCTCATCGAGGAAGCGGGCCTGATGCCGGCCTGCACGGACCTCGTCCTCGAGATCGCGCTGGACCAGGCCGCGGCCTGGCACGCTGACGGCCGGCCGCTGACGGTCGCGGTGAACATCTCGGCGAGCTCGCTGGTCGACGACGAACTCCCCGAGCACGTCATGGGAATGTTGGCGGAACGCGGGCTCCCCAGCAGCGCGCTGCAGCTGGAGATCACCGAAGAGTTCCTCATGAGCGACCGGGACCGGGCCCGACAGATCCTCCACCGCTTGCGTGAGCGGGGCGTCGAGATCTCCGTCGACGATTTCGGCACGGGTTACAGCTCCCTGAGCTACCTCCGGGAGCTGCCCATCGACGAGCTGAAGCTCGACCGGTCGTTCGTGTTCCCCATGGCCGACGACGCCCGCGCCGCCGCTCTGGTCGTCTCGACCATCGCTCTCGCGCACAGCCTCGGGCTGCGGATGGTTGCCGAGGGCGTCGAGGACGCCGCATCCCTCGCCGAATTGACCCGGCACGGTTGCGACGAGGCGCAGGGGTTCTACCTGTCGCGTCCCGTTCCCGCCGCGGAACTCGACCACTGGCTCTCCGCACGGGCGGGAAGCAGGAGATGACCGTCCGACGGCGCCGGAGTGGTACGGGGGCCGGGCACCGCAAGAGCTGAGGTCGGGGACCGGGTGTGGGCGGACCTGAGGCGATCTGGCAGGCTTTCGCCTCGTGGCCCACAACTACGAACTCCGCAGCAGTGTCAACGCGTTCGAGGGGAAGATCATCAAGGTCCGGACGGACCACGTGATCATGCCGAGCGGCGATGCGTCGCAGCGCGACGTGATCGAGCACCCCGGTGCGGTCGGGATCGTCGCGATGAACGACGAGGGCAAGGTCATGATGATCAAGCAGTACCGGCATCCCGTCGGTCAGTCCATCTGGGAGATCCCGGCCGGCCTGCTCGACGTGGACGGCGAGCAGGCGCTGGCGACCGCGCAGCGCGAGCTCGCCGAGGAGGCGGGCCTGCAGGCCGAGCGCTGGAACGTGCTGATCGACCTGCTCACCTCCCCGGGCATGACCGATGAGGCCACGCGCATCTACCTCGCCCGGGACGTGACCGAGGCCTCCGGGGAGCGCAGCTCCGTGGACGAGGAAGCCGACCTGGAGCTCGCGTGGGTCGACCTCGACGAGGGCCTGCTCAGCGTCATGTCCGGTGGCATCCGGAACTCGCTCGCGGTGGTCGGGCTGCTCGCCGCCGCCCGCGCCCGGGAGAAGGACTTCGAGAACCTGCGCGAGCAGGACGCGCCGTGGCCGGACCGGTTCCGCCGGGTGCCGCAGCTCGTCGACACCGAGGGCGCAGCCACGCCGCAGCAGTAGCCGGATCCGTTCGGATCCCCGGCCGTCCGTCGGCTCCCGCCGCTACTGCGGCGGGGGCTGGAAGGTCGCGAAGATCTGCTCGCGGAGCTGCTGGGAGCTGTCCCACACGCCCTGCGGCGTCTGCCAGTACAGCGCGTGGGCGGACACGCCGTCGATCTTGCCCTGGTTCAGCACGTGCAGTTCCGTGCTGCCGCCGCTGAACGTGAACTCCCAGTCGGCCTCCTGCGTGCCGTCGCCGCCGTCGGCCGGGTCGATGCGGATGCGCTGGTAGTTGCTGACCTGCTTGGCGAAGGTCGGTTCGTAGCGACGCCAGTCGCCGATGGCCGACGCGTTGGCCTTCGGGGCGATCTCGACCCGGAGCAGAATGCCGTCGGCGTTGCGGAAGTCGGTCTGGTTGGCGTTGCGCCCCTCCGCCCGCGTGAAGCCCGGGGGCACCGCGATGCTCCAGCCGCTGCTGCCCTTCTGGACCTGCCAGCCGGCCGGGACGGTCGCGCCGGCGGACGCGTTGGCGCTCGGGGTCGCGCCGCTCGGCGTGCCCGAGCCGGACCCGGCCGCCCCGCCAGCGGTGCTGCCGGCCGACGGCAGGGCCGAGGGTGCGGCAGCGGGAGACGGCTTGTTCCCGTTACCGCGGACGAGCAGCAGGCCGACGACGAGCAGGACGACCAGGGCCAGCGCTCCCGCGCCGAGCAGTGCCGCCCCCCGCCTCCGGCGCCGGTCCGAGGCTGGTCGCTCGCGCCGGGGAGGAGCAGGGGGAGCGGAACGACGGACCGGGCGTTCCGGTGCCGTGCGGGTGGGCGATCCTGCGGGCGAGGCGGCCGCAGGAGGTGGTGAAGCGGCCGTCGGGGTGGAAGCGGCCGCCGCTGCCGGGGGCTCGGGTGCCGTCGCGGGCTCGGGTGTCGTCGGAGCCTGCGGCGCTGCGGCGACCTCCGGTTCGGGGGTGGTGTCAGCCGGAGCGGTCACGGCTCGATCGTGGGCCGCAGGGGCCTCGGCGGCGGCGTCCTCCGTCGGCAGCGCCGTCTCAGCGCCTGCGGCAACGGCGCCCGCCGCGCCCGCTGCTGCAGCTCCCTCGGCGGGCAGGACCGCGTCGGCGGCGTCCTTCTCCTGACGCTTGCGGCGTCGTCGCGCCGCGAAGCGCGAGGTCTGCTCGGCCGCCGAGAGCCCGGCCACGCTGCCCAACGTGCGGATGGGGGTGCCGCCGGTGGTGGCCGGTCCGGACGGCTGGGAGATGTCGGCCCGGATGCGCTCGAGGCGTCGCCGCATCTGCACGCCGGTGGGACGCTTCTCGGGCTCCGAGTCCAGGATCTCGGCCAGCAACGGCTCGAGCGGACCGGCCACCTGCATCGGGCGGCGGCGGCCGTCGGCGACGGCGGACAGCACGGCGAGCGGGTGCTCGCCGGTGTAGGGCGTGACCCCTTCGACCAGTGTGTACAGCGTCGCGGCCAGCGACCAGATGTCGCTGGCGGCCACGGCGGCCTCACCGCGGGCGCGTTCGGGCGACATGTAGGAGGGTGAGCCGAGCAGCATGCCGCTGGTGGTCAGCGTCGGGTCGCCGGTGCTTGCCGCGATGCCGAAGTCGGTGAGCACCACGGTGCCGGCTGGGGTGAGCAGCACGTTCGCGGGTTTCACGTCGCGGTGCATCACGCCGGCGGAGTGGGCGACGTGCAGCGCGTCGAGCAGGGTCAGGCCGATGTCGACGACCTGGGTCAGGGGAAGCGGGCCGTCCTCCCGGACGACCTGGGCGAGCGAGCGCGACTCGACGTACTCCATGACGATCCACGGCCGGCCGCTCTCCTGGACGACGTCGAAGACCGTCACCAGCGCGGGGTGGTCCAGCCGCGCCGCCGTCCGGGCCTCGCGCATCACGCGGCTGAGCAGCTTCTCGCGGTCGGCGTCGTCGACCGTCGGCGGGAGCATGCACTCCTTGATGGCGACGGTACGGCCGAGGAGTTCGTCGGTCGCCTGCCACACCACGCCCGCACCGCCCCGGCCCACCGGGCGTTCGAGGAGGTAGCGCTCGGCGAGCCGTCGCTGTTCGGCGGTGGACGCCGGAGAGGATGGCCCGGACATGGCAGGAGCAGTACCCCGCTGACATCGGTTTCACCTGTCCGACCGGGTGGCGACCCACCGGAAGTCTGACGGAGCGTGACCGGAGCGGGGCGGCGTGGGGTCGGGCGCCGACGTGACCCAGGAGGGAGGCGGCGTGACGGCGCTCCCGGCGTGGGATCCCCGGACGGACTCCGAGCCGCTCGACGGCGTGGCCGACCTGTGTCGCCGCTACCTCGACCACCTCACCGTCGAGCGGGGGCTCGCCGTCAACAGTCTCCGCGCGTACGGCCGTGACCTGCGGCGTTACCGCGCGTTCCTCGCGGAGCGCGCCATCGGGGCGTTGGACATGGTGTCGGAGACGACGCTCGGCGACTTCCTCGCGATGCTGCGCACGGGTACCGAGGAGCACGGGCCGCTGTCGCCGAGCTCGGCCGCCCGCACGTTGGTCACGGTGCGTGGCCTTCACCGCTTCGCACTGCGGGAAGGTGACGTGGCGCAGGACACAGCGCGCCCGGTCCGGCCTCCCTCGGCCCCACGACGACTGCCGAAGGCGCTCGGCGTCAGCGAGGTCGAGGCGCTGCTCGAGGCGACGGGTGTCGGCGACCCAAGGTCCGCCGACGCAGCGGTGGCGGGTGCCGACGACCCCGCTGCGCTGCGGGCCCGGGCACTGCTGGAGGTGCTCTACGGCACCGGTGCCCGCATCTCGGAGGCGGTCGGGCTCGACGTCGACGACCTCGACCTGGAGACCGGGACCGTCCTGCTGCGCGGCAAGGGCTCGAAGGAGCGGGTGGTGCCCGTCGGCTCGTTCGCCCGCGCTGCGGTCTCCGCATGGCTCGTCCGGGGCAGGCCAGGCTTCGTTCCGCGGTCCGCCGCGATCTTCGTCAATGCCCGGGGAGGCCGGCTGAGCCGGCAGACGGCCTGGACGATCCTGCAGCAGGCCGCAGCGCGCGCCGGGCTCGGCTCCGGGGTCAGCCCCCACGTCCTGCGCCACTCCTTCGCCACCCATCTGCTCGACGGCGGTGCCGATGTGCGCGTCGTACAGGAGTTGCTCGGGCATGCGTCGGTGACGACGACGCAGGTGTACACGCTGGTCACGGTCGACCGGCTCCGGGAGGTCTACGCCGCGGCGCACCCGCGCGCACTGGCCGGCGGGTGACCGGGCGTCGGACCCGACAGAACGGGGCCGCTCTCGTTAGGCTGCGGGCAGCACATGCGGGAACGGCCCGCGTCGGCGTCCCGGGAGGTCTGCGGTCATGACAGCCGACGTGCCGGCGGGTGTCGCCGAGACGCTCCCCGGTGTGGCCGTTGCCTCCGAGTCGCGACTCGGCCCGACGGGCCGTCCGATGCCGCTGTTCGACGAGCCGGGTCCGGTGCCGCCGCACGACGGCGCACGCATCCTCGCCGTCTGCAACCAGAAGGGTGGCGTCGGGAAGACGACGACCACCATCAACCTGGGTGCCTCGCTCGCCGAATACGGCCGCCGGGTGCTGCTGGTCGACGTCGACCCGCAGGGCGCGCTCTCGGTCGGGCTCGGCATCAACCCGAACTCGCTCGACCTGACGGTCCACGACCTCGTGATCTCCTCCGGCGACGCCGTCGACCCGCACGAGGCCGTGCTCAAGACCCACGTCGAAGGTCTCGACCTGCTGCCCAGCAACATCGACCTCTCCGCCGCCGAGGTGCAGCTGGTCAACGAGGTCGGCCGCGAGCACTCCCTGGCCCGGGCCCTGCGTCCCTTGCTCAAGGAGTACGACTACATCCTCATCGACTGCCAGCCCTCGCTGGGGCTGCTGACGGTCAACGCGCTCACCGCCGCCGACGGCGTGGTCATCCCGCTCGAGTGCGAGTACTTCGCCCTGCGCGGCGTTGCCCTGCTGATCCAGACGATCGACAAGGTGCGCGATCGGCTGAACCCGCGGCTCGAGGTGACCGGCATCGTCGCGACCATGTACGACGGGCGCACCCTGCACGGTCGCCAGGTTCTCGACCGGGTGGTCGAGGCGTTCCCGGACCAGGTCTTCCACACCGTCATCAGCCGCACGGTCCGGTTCCCGGAGACGACCGCCGCCGGCGAGCCGATCACCTCCTACGCCGCCAACTCGACCGGGGCGAACGCCTACCGGGCCCTGGCGCGCGAGATGCTCGCCCGCCGGCCCGGCCGCTGAGGCGGGGGACCACCCCTGTGCTGTTCTTCCTCGCCAAGCCCGCCGTCCTGCTGGGCCTGCTGATCGCCGTCGTCGTCGGCTCCTACCTCGGCACGGCGGCGCAGGCCCTGACGGCCCGTGCCCTGGGTGACCCGATGCCGATGCGCGGCGGTTGGCTCAAGCCGCAGCCGAAGCGCCAGCTCAGCGTCTTCAGCGGGATCGCGGTGCTGCTCGCCGGCTGGGGCTGGGCCGAGCCGGTGCCGATGAACGACCGCTGGCGTGCCCGCCGCTTCCACGTCGTCACCGCGATCATGGCCCGGCCGCTGGTGTACGCGCTGCTGTGCCTGGTCAGCATGATCGGCGTCCGCGCCGCGAACGTCATCGGCGCCGTCTCGCTCAGCGGGACGCAGCCCATCATCGAGACCACGGGCGGCTTCGGCGCGACCCTCGTTTTCGCGATGGCGACCGGCTTTGCCGCGCTCTGCGTGGTCTCGCTGATCCCGTGCCCGCCCACCGACCTCGGCCGCGTCATCTTCACCTTGGGCGGCCAGACCATGGGGTGGCAGAAGGCGCGCTACCAGCTGGAGGAGCGCAACTTCGGCGTGGGCATCGTGCTCGGCCTCATCCTGCTGCCGGTGTTGCTCTCGGGCTTCCCCTCCTGGGTCGGTCAGCTCGCGCCGGAGCTGCTGAAGGGCTTCCAGAACCTGCTCGGAGCGCGGGTGTGACCTCGGCGCCGGCCCCGGCCGTCGTCCGCGAACCCTCGAAGAAGCGCACCTTCGAGGTCAACACCCCGATGTTCTCCGGCCCCTTCGACCTGCTGCTCTCGCTGATCGCCAAGCACAAGCTCGACGTCACCGAACTCGCGCTCGCCGAGGTCGCCGTGGACTTCGTCGCCCACATCCGCACCGCGGGATTCGACCTGGACCAGGCCACCGAGTTCCTCGTCGTCGCCGCGATGCTGCTCGACCTGAAGGCGGCGCGGCTGCTGCCGACGGTCAAGGAGGTCGAGGACGAGGAGGACCTCGCGCTGCTCGAGGCGCGCGACCTGCTCTTCGCCCGGCTGCTGCAGTACCGCGCGTACAAGCGAGCCGCCGGCCTGTTCGCCGGCCTCGAACTCCTCGAGACCCGTCACCGCCCCCGCAGCGTCGCGCTCGAGGAGCAGTACGCGGCAGCGCTGCCCGAGGTGGTGCTGCCGATCGACGCGGCAGGCCTCGCCGTGCTGGCCGCCGGCCTCCGGGAACCCAAGGAACCGCCACAGGTCGCGATCGACCACGTCCATGCCCCCCGGGTCGACATCAAGGCGCACAGCCGGGCCGTGGTCGAGCGGCTGATGGCGGTCGGTACGGCGTCGTTCCGCAGCCTCTGCGCCGGCTGCACCGAGACGATCGAGGTGGTCGTCCGCTTCCTCGCCCTGCTCGAGCTGCACCGCGACGGCTCGGTGTCGTTCGACCAGCCGACACCGCTGGGCGACCTCTCGGTGTCCTGGATCGCCGGCGACGACCCCCACGCCGCCGACATCGAAGAAGACGACGGACAGGATTCCGGATGACGCTCGAACTCGGTCAGCTCGGCGACGGACCGGTCGCGGCCGGCGCCTCGACCACGGCCGACCTGACGGTGACCTCCGACCTCGAGGTCTCGGTGCCGGGTTCCGACGTGCCGCTCGCGGCCCGGCTCGAAGCGGTACTGATGGTGGCGGAGGAGCCGTTGTCGGTGGAGGTGCTGGCCGAGGGCCTCGACGCCGACCCCGATGCTGTCGCGACGACCCTGCGGAGCCTGGCCGACGAGTACGCCGCGGCCGGGCGCGGGTTCGCGCTGCGGGACGTCGCGGAGGGCTGGCGGTTCTACACCGCTGCCGAATGCGCCCCGCACGTCGAGCGGTTCGTGCTGTCCGGCCAGACGGCTCGGCTCTCGCAGGCGGCCCTGGAGACGCTCGCGATCGTCGCCTACCAGCAGCCCGTCACCCGTGGCCGCATCGCCGCGGTGCGGGGGGTCAACGTCGACGGCGTGGTGCGGACCCTGCTGACCCGTAAACTCATCGCTGAAGCCGGCCCCGATGCCGAGGGTGGCGCGCTGACCTACCGCACTACCGGGTATTTCCTGGAGCGGATGGGGCTGCGGAACCTCAGCGAGCTGCCGCCGCTGGCGCCGCTGCTGCCCGGCAACGACGAGCTGGCCGAGCTGATGGATCCGGTCCCGGTCGTCATGGACCCCGCCGAGTTCATCCGCCCGGAGCCCACCGGCCCCGACATCACGAACGCCGACACCACGAACGCCGACACCGCGAACCTCGACACCACGAACCGCGCAGAACCGCAGGAGCCCCGCCACGATGGTTGACCGACGTCCCCGCCCCCGCAGCTCCGAACCACGGGGAGGCGGCGGAGCGGGGCACACCGAGGTCCACGAGGAGCGCGACGACGGCATCCGCCTCCAGAAGGTGCTGGCCTCGGCCGGCGTCGGCTCGCGTCGGCACTGCGAGGAGCTCATCGCCAAGCGGCGGGTGAAGGTCAACGGCGTCGTCGTCCGCGAGCAGGGCCTGCGCGTCGACCCGGAGACCGACGTCCTCGAGGTCGACAACGTCCGGGTCGTCACGCAGACCGGCATGGTCTACCTCGCCGCCAACAAGCCCCGCGGGATGATCTCGTCGATGTCGGACGAGAAGGGCCGCGAGTCGCTCGGCGACATGGTCGCGGAGCGGACCGAACGGCTCTTCCACGTCGGACGGCTCGACGCCGACAGCGAGGGACTCATCCTCATGTCGAACGACGGCGAGCTCGCGCACCGCCTGATGCACCCGTCGTTCGAGGTCGACAAGACCTACCTGATCGAGGTGCCCGGCCCCGTCGGCAAGGAGGTCATGCGCAAGCTGCGCAAGGGCGTCGTGCTCGAGGACGGACCGGCCAAGGCCGACGACGTGCGCGTGCTCGAAGCCGCCGGTAACCGCGTGCTGCTCGAGATGACGCTGCACGAGGGCCGCAAGCACATCGTCCGCCGGATGATGGACGAGGTCGGCCACCCGGTACGGCAGCTCGTCCGGACGCGGATCGGGCCGGTCCACATCGGCACCCTGCGCGCGAACCGCGTGCGGCACCTGACCCGCGTCGAGGTCGGCGCGCTGTACAAGCTCGTCGGCCTGTAGTCGACGGGAGGACGCGCTTCGACGGTCCTGCCGGCGGGGTGCTCCGCCTTTCCGTGTGCGACTGGAAAGCTAAGGTGATCCGTCGTGGCGGTGAGAGCGGTGCGCGGGGCGATCCAGGTCGACGTGGACGAGCGGGACGAGATCATCTCGGCCGTGGCGGAGATGATCGACGCGGTCCTGTCGAGGAACGCGTTCGACGCCGACGACCTGATCAGCATCTTCTTCACGGTCACCCCGGACATCCGCTCCGAGTTCCCCGCCTACGCGACGCGCAAGGCCGGCATCACCGACGTGCCGATGATGTGCTCGATCGAGATCCCGGTCGACGGGGCGATGCCGCGGGTGGTCCGGATGATGGCGCACGTCGAGACCGACGTGCCGCGCGGCGAGATCCGGCACGCCTACCTGCGCGGCGCTGCTGCGCTGCGCACCGACCTGCCGCACTGACCGACGTGTCGCAGCCGGAAGCCGCGCCGCAGCGCATCGGCATCGTCGGCGCCGGCCTGATCGGGGCCAGCATCGGCATCGCCCTGTCCGCCGCCGGGGTCGACGTCCTGCTGCGGGACACCGACGACGAGCAGGTGCGCCTCGCCTGCGCGCTCGGCGCCGGCCGGCCGTGGCCCGCCGGGGAACCGGTCGAGCACGCCGTGCTCGCGGTGCCGCCGCACGCCGTCGCCGCCGTCCTGCTCGACCTGCAGAAGAGCGACCTGGCCGCGACCGCGAGCGATGTCGCCAGCGTCAAGGTCACCCCGGTCGCCGAGGCCCTCGCCCTCGGCTGCGACCTCACCACCTTCTGCCCTGCTCACCCCGTCGCGGGCCGCGAGCGGGGCGGGGCCGCGTCGGCGCGGGGGGACCTGTTCCGCGACCGGACGTGGGTGCTGTGCCCGACCCCGGACACCTCCGCCTCGGCCACCCGCGGGGCCGACTTCGTGGCCCGCACCTGCGGTGCCGTGCCGGTGCTGGCCCCGCCGGAGCAGCACGACGCCGCGATGGCGCTGTTCTCCCATGTGCCGCAGGTCGCGAGCAGTCTGCTGGCCGGACTCAGCTCGCCGTTGGCCGACGACGACTTCCAACTCGCGGGTCAGGGCTTCCGCGACACGACACGGCTGGCCGAGAGCGACCCCGCCCTGTGGGCGTCGATCCTCGAGGGCAACCGCAAGCCCGTGGCCGACGGGTTGGACCGGCTGGCGACCGCGCTGTCGGCTCTCGCGTCCGTGCTCCGCGACGGCAGCCCCGAGGCGATCGGTCTCGCGGTCCGGGACTCGTTCGCCGTCGGTGGGTCCGCACGCCGTCGGCTGCCCACGAAGGTCGGGCAGGTCACCCCGGACTGGACCTGGGTCGGCGTCGTCATCTCCGACGAGCCGGGGCAGCTGTCCCTGCTGTTCGCCGCCATCGGTGAGTGGGGCGTGAACGTCGAGGACATGCGCGTCGAACACAGCCGGGATGCCCCTCGCGGCGTGCTCGAGCTGGCCGTGGCCCCCGAGGCGGCCCCGACGCTGCTGGGGCGTCTCGCCGGCGACGGCTGGACCGCGTACCGCCGGGACTGATCAGCCTCCCACGTATCTTTGGGAGGTCTGTCCGTCGGGAGGTCCGCCCCAGCGACGGCTGACATCCGTGGCACGCCGAATCGTGCCGTTTCTCTCGTGAAGCAGGTCAAGGTGCAGCAGTCCGGTCCCGATCCCGACTCCTCCGCTCCACTGGTGGTCGCGGTCGACGGACCCGGCGGTTCCGGCAAGAGCACGGTCGCCCGTGCGGTCGCGCGGCGGCTCGGTCTGCGCTACCTCGACACCGGCGCGATGTACCGGGCGCTGACGTGGCTGGCCCTGGAGCGCCGCGTCGACGTCGAGGACGCCGAGACGCTGTCGGAGATGGCCGAGCAGGTGGTGCTGTCGATCGACACCGACCCCGACGCCCCGACCATCACCATCGACGGCACCGACGTCTCCGAGCCCATCCGCACGCGCTCGGTCACCAACGCCGTCTCCGCGGTCTCGGCCGTCCCCGCGGTGCGCCGCGAACTCGTCCGACGGCAGCGAGAGCTCGTCTCCGCCGCCCGCCCCGGCATCGTCGTCGAGGGTCGCGACATCGGCACCGTCGTCGCGCCGGACGCGCAGGTGAAGCTGTTCCTCACCGCCAGCACCGAGGTCCGTGCGCTGCGCCGCAGTGCCGAGCTCGGCGAGCAGAACGACGAGGCGGTCGCCCGCACGCAGTCCGAGCTGGAACGCCGCGACACCCTCGACAGCGGCCGGTCGGCGAGCCCGCTCGTGCAGCCCGAGGACGCGCTGGTCATCGACTCGACGAGCATGGCGGCCGACGAGGTCGCCGACATCATCGTCTCGCGCGTCACCGAAGCGCGGGTGTGACCGTGGCCCAGACCAGCCAGAACCAGGCGACCCGGAACCAGACCGACGACGGGAGCGGGAGCGGGAGCGGCAACGCCGTGCCGGTCGTCGCCGTCGTCGGCCGACCCAACGTCGGCAAGTCGACGCTGGTCAACCGCATCCTGGGGGAGCGGGCCGCCGTCGTGGAGGACGTTCCCGGCGTCACCCGCGACCGCGTCGCCTACGACGCCGCCTGGAGCGGCCGCCGCTTCACCCTCGTCGACACCGGCGGCTGGGAGCGCGACGCGCAGGGCCTCGCCGCAGCTGTCTCGGAGCAGGCCCGGCTGGCCGTCGGCACGGCCGATGTCGTCCTGTTCGTCGTGGACGCGACCGTGGGGGCCACCGACGCCGACGATGCCGTCGCCCGCGTGCTGCAGCGCTCCGGCCGGCCCGTCGTCGTCGCCGCGAACAAGGTCGACTCCGAGCGGGTCGAGGCCGACGCCGCGATGCTGTGGGGTCTCGGACTCGGCGAGCCGTACCCGGTCTCGGCGCTGCACGGCCGCTCGTCGGGGGACCTGCTCGACGCCGTCCTCGCGAAGCTGCCGAACGCGCCCGCCGAACTGCTCGACGCCCCCAGCGGCGGCCCGCGCCGGGTCGCGCTGCTCGGCCGGCCCAACGTGGGCAAGTCGTCGCTGCTCAACCGGCTCGCCGGGTCGGAGCGGGTGCTGGTCGACTCGGTCGCCGGCACCACGCGTGACCCCGTGGACTCGCTGATCGACCTCGGTGGCGAGACGTGGCGCTTCGTCGACACCGCCGGCCTGCGCCGCAAGGTCCGCGAGGCCTCCGGTGCGGAGTACTACTCCTCGCTGCGGACCGAGCAGGCGCTCGAGGACGCCGAGGTCGCGCTCGTCCTGCTGGACGCGGGCGAGCCGCTGACGGAGCAGGACCAGCGGATCCTGTCCATGGCCGCCGACGCCGGGCGGGCGCTCGTGCTGGCCTTCAACAAGTGGGACCTCGTCGACGAGGACCGCCGCTACGACCTCGACCGCGAGATCGAACGCGACCTCGGCCGTTACGCGTGGGCACCGCGGGTCAACGTCTCGGCCCGTACCGGCCGCGCCGTCGAGAAGCTCGCCGCGAACCTGCGTACCTCGCTGGCGAGCTGGGAGCAGCGCATCCCGACGGGCCGGCTGAACTCCTGGCTCTCCGAGGTCACCGCGGCCACGCCGCCGCCCTCGCGTGGCGGCAAGCTGCCGAAGATCCTGTTCGCCACGCAGGCAGACGCGCGGCCGCCCCGCTTCGTCGTGTTCACGACGGGCTTCCTCGAGGCCGGTTACCGGCGGTTCCTCGAGCGCCGGCTCCGCGAGGATTTCGGGTTCGTCGGCACGCCGATCGAGATCTCGGTGCGCGTGCGGAGCAAGGAACGGGACGGCAAGCGGACCTCCTGAGGCACGCGCCGAACCCGCCCCGGGTCAGTGGCGGCTCGTCAGGCCACGACCCGGCCCCGCAGCACCACCCGCTGCGGGTCGGCGAGCACGCGGAGATCCCGCCGCGGGTCGCTCGCGTAGACGACGAGGTCCGCCGGGCTGCCCTCGTCCAACCCGCCGGGTAGGCCGAGCCAGGCCCTCGCCGCCCACGAACCGGCGGCGAGCGCCGCCTCGGCGGACAGGCCGGCGTCGTGCAGCGCGAGGATCTCGTCGGCGACACGTCCGTGGCGCACGTTGCCGCCGGCGTCGGTGCCGACGTAGACGGGCACGCCTGCCTCCGCGGCACGCCGGACGACCGACGGGGCGGTCGCGAGCAGCCGCCGCATGTGCGCGGCGTAGGCCGGGAAGCGGGTCGCCGAGTCCGCGATGCCGGAGAAGTTGTCGAGCACGTTGATCAGGGTCGGGACGAGCGCCGTGCCGCGGCGGGCCATCTCGGCGATGAGCGCGTCGTCGAGGCCGGTGCCGTGCTCGAGGCAGTCGAAGCCGGCGTGCACCAGGTCGCCGAGCGCGTCCTCGCTGAAGGTGTGGGCGGTGATGCGCGCGCCTGCGGCGTGCGCGGCGTCGGCGGCTGCGCGCAGGGCCTCCGCGGGCCACTGCGGGGCGAGGTCGCCGCGGCCCCGGTCGATCCAGTCGCCGACGACCTTGACCCAGCCGTCGCCGTGGCCGGCCTCGACGGTCACCCGCGCGGCGAGGTCCTCCGGCTCGAGTTCCACACCGACCCCGCGGAGGTAGCCCCGGGGACGCGCGAGGTGCTGGCCGGCCCGCAGGATGCGGGGGAGGTCCGGGCGCTGGTCGATCCACCGGGTGTCGACCGGTACGGCACAGTCGCGCAGCAGCAGCGCGCCGGCGTCGCGGTCGGCGAGCGCCTGACGCTCCTGCTCGGCGACGTCGACCCCGCCGGTGCTGTCCAGACCGACGTGGCAGTGCGCGTCGACGAGACCCGGGACGATCCAGCCGTCGGCGACCAGCTCGGCACCGGCGACCGGCGTCCGGCTCACACGGCCGTCGACGAGGTAGAGCTCCTCGTGCTCGCCCTCGGGCAGCACGACACCGCGGACGAGCAGCGCCGGCTCCGAGGTCGTCATCGGCACGGGACGCTATCGCAGGCCGCCACCGCGTTCGTCGAGCGGCGCGGAACCGCGCCGAGCTGCGCGGAACCCGAACATTAAGCCGACCACATGTCACGCACATGGAGATGCGATGGCACACACCCCACACTGGAGGGAGTCGTTCGTGGACGACGCACGCCCGGCGCCGTGCATCCCACCGGGATGCCGGGCTCCCGGCAGCAGTGCGCCGTCATCAGGAGAGGTACCGCGTTGTCCGTACTGAGCTATCCCGAAGCCGCCGTGATCGGGCTGCTGCAAGGCGTCACCGAGCTCTTCCCGGTGTCCAGCCTCGGCCACAGCGTCCTGCTTCCGGCCCTGATCGGTGGTTCCTGGGGCCGCGACCTCTCGGTGAACGCCCCCGAGTCGCCCTACCTCGCCTTCATCGTCGGCCTGCACGTGGCGACCGCGATCGCCCTGATCATCTTCTTCTGGAAGGACTGGGTGCGGATCGTCGGAGGTCTGTTGACCTCGGTCCGGGACCGTCGGGTGCAAACCCCGGACCAGCGGCTCGGGTGGTTGCTCGTGCTCGCGACCATCCCGGTGGGCGTGACCGGCCTCCTGCTCGAGCACACCTTCCGGACGGTGCTGTCCAAGCCGGTCCCGACCAGCATCTTCCTGGCGTTGAACGGGTTGATCCTGCTCGGCGGGGAGCAGCTGCGCCGCCGCACGTCGGCAAAGGCGACCGCGGCAGCGGCCGGTCGGCTGCACGGTGGCGGAACAGCGGTGCAGGACCCCGAGGCGACGGCGGTCGAGTCCGACCGCGTCCTCGCCCGGCTCCCGGTCCTGCAGGCGGTGCTCATCGGCTGCGCGCAGATCGCCGCGCTCGCACCCGGCATCAGCCGCAGCGGCGCCACGATGACCGCCGGCCTGCTGAAGGGGCTGTCGCACGAGGACGCGGCGCGCTTCTCGTTCCTGCTCGCGACACCGGTGATCCTCGCGGCCGGGGTGCTGAAGCTCCCCGACCTGTTCGGCCCGCTCGGTGCCGGCATCCAGGGGCAGGTGCTCGTGGGCAGCCTGCTCTCCGGCCTCGCCGCGTACGCGTCGGTCCGCTTCCTCACCCGGTACTTCGAGAGCCGCTCACTGCGGCCGTTCGGCGTGTACTGCCTCGCGGCGGGCCTCGCCAGCCTCGTATATTTCGTGGCCTCATGACCTATCTCGCGCTGAACCCCCTCGATGCCCACAGCCTGCTTCAGAGCTTCGGTGCGATCGGCGTACTCGTCGTCCTGTTCGCCGAGACCGGTCTGCTCATCGGCTTCTTCCTGCCCGGCGACAGCCTGCTGGTGACGGCCGGGCTACTCGCTGCCCTCCCCGCGAGCGACCGGTTCCACCAGAACATCGTCGCGATCCTCGCCTGTGCCGCCATCGGCGCCGTCGTCGGCGGTCAGACCGGTTACGAGATCGGCCGGAAGGCCGGCCCGCGGCTGCTCGCGCGGCAGAAGAACCGTCGGTTGCGCGCCGCCGCGGATCGTGCCTCGGAGTTCCTCGAGAACTACGGCCACGGCCGCGCGCTCGTCCTGGCCCGCTTCATCCCGCTCGTCCGCACCGTCATGAACCCGATGGCCGGCGCCGTTCGGGTGCCGCCGCGGACGTTCGCGCTGTGGAACCTGGTCGGTGGCCTCTTGTGGTCGCTCGGCATCGTGCTGGCCGGCTACGTCCTCGGCAACAGCGTCTCCGGCATCGACCACTACCTGCTGCCGATCATCGCGGTCATCATCGTGCTGTCGCTCGTCCCGATCGTCCTCGAGGCCCGGCGTCAGCGCACCTGACCGCAGCCGCTGACGGGGCGGACGCCGGGTAGGGGACACCCATGACGAGCACCAGTTCCCCCACCGTCGACCTCGTCGGCCGCCCCGTGCACCGCGTCGGCTTCGGCGCCATGCAGCTGCCCGGCCCCGGCGTCTTCGGGCCGCCCCGCGATCGCGACGCCGCACTGGCCGTGCTGCGCCGAGCCGTCGAGCTCGGCGTCAACCACATCGACACCGCGCAGTACTACGGACCCGACGTCTCCAACGAGCTGATCCGCACCGCTCTGCACCCCTACCCCGACGACCTCGTGCTGGTCAGCAAGGTCGGGGCCGTCCGCGACGACCAGGGGAAGTGGAATCCGGCCCAGCGGCCGGAGGACCTGCGCGCCGGCGTCCAGGACAACCTGGCGAGCCTGGGGGTCGAGCGCGTGGATGTCGTCAACCTCCGGCGCATGGACGCCGGCCATGGCGTATCGGCGGACCAGCAGGTCCCGATGGACGACCAGCTCGCCGAGATGACGGCGCTCCGCGACGAGGGCCTCATCGGCGGCGTCGGGCTCAGCAACGTCACCGCCGGCGAGCTGCGCACGGTGCTGGACGGCGGCGTCGAGGTGGCGTGCGTCCAGAACCCGTACAACCTGCTCAAGCGCGACGACGAGCCGACGCTGCAGCTCTGCGCGGAGCGCGGCATCCCGTACGTCCCGTTCTTCCCGCTGGGCTCCGCCTTCGACCACATGCCGAAGGTGACCGAACATCCCACGGTGATCGCTGCGGCACAGCAGACCGGCGTGACGGCCGTGCAGGTCGGGCTCGCATGGCTGCTCGCGCACGACGCCCACGTCCTGTTGATCCCCGGCACCTCCAGCGTCGGCCACCTCGAGGAGAACTGGGGCGCCGGCGAGGTCGCCCTGCCCGTTGACGTGCTCGGCCGCCTGGAGATGCTCGGCTGAGCCACGGCCGCCGCGTCGCTCTGCGCGGGGCGCAGGAGATGGGTAACCTCGCTGTGTCGCGGGCTGTAGCGCAGCTTGGTAGCGCACCTGACTGGGGGTCAGGGGGTCGCAGGTTCAAATCCTGTCAGCCCGACACAGGAAGCCGCAGGTCACGGCTTCGTGTTCCTACGTTGTCCACCCGCCTGGCGAACGACCCGCCGGGCTTCGAGGTCGGACGGGTGTGGGGGACCAGCTCAGCCCGGGTCGCCTCTGCTGCCGCTCTGTGCGGCCCCGCTAGCGCAGGTAGAGGGCGAGGAAGTCCCGGCTCTGCGGCAGGTAGTAGTGGTTCTCGGGTTGGGACTGGTCGGGTCGGCTCTTGTGGCTGGTCACGGTGGTTGCGTTGTGGGTGTAGTAGTAGCCGATGCTCCACTCGGGGTTGATGTCGAGTTCCATCCCGCGGACGACGCCGGCGGCTTGCAACAGGCGTCCGAGCGAGCAGACCGAGGTCGCGGGGCTGTTGACGAAGACGAGCGTGCCGTCGGCTCGCTGCCCGAGGGCGGTCCGCGCGACGAAGCTCCGGTTGCCGAGGGTCTTGCCCCAGACGGGCGAATGGTCGTCGCTGCAGGAAGGGTTCACCTGCCCGTTGTCGACGAGCAGATCGAGGTTCTGCCGCACGGAACGCACGGCCGGCGTCATGACGGCGTCCCGGCCCCAGCTGCCGATCTTGACGGAGCCGTCCTGGTAGATCACGGTCGAAGCCGCGCCGGTGCGGAGGGGACGCGCCTCATGGCCCTGGTCGTAGTACCCGCCCCGGGAGGCGCCGTTCAACCGGAATCCGGCGGGAAAGGTCGCAGCGACGTGCTGCTGCAGGTCCGTCGTGAGCCGGTCCGGGGTCGTCCACTGGCCTCCGGGATCCTGGTAGCCGGGGTGGAGACGCATCGACAGCAGATGCGGGTCGAGCCACATGAGCGACGCCACGAAGGAGGTGTGCAGGTCGTCCGGGCGGAGGAAGGCGACGTCCACGGCCGGCTGGCCGTGGTCGTGGACGACGGCCTGCCATTCGCCCTCGTGGGGCAGGGGGGCGCCTCGGGCCAGGACCGGCAGTGGTCGGGGTGAGTCCGGCGACGTCGACGAGCCGGGGTCGTCGCTCTGGGCGAGGGGGATGCCCCCGGCTGGGTCGCCACCGTCTCGAGGCTGGTTGGCTGCGTACTGCTGTTTCTCGGCCCAGGTGACCAGCGACCCCAGATGGTGGTCGCGAGCCCACTCCGCCAACCGGGCCGACGTGCTGTCTGCGCCCGGCCGGATCAACACCGACCCGATCGAGTAGCCCGTACACAGCGCGAACAGCAGCATGGCTACGCCGACCAGCCGAGCAGCCTTGAGCCGGGCCAACCGTCGCCGTTGATCGCCCGAATCGTCCGACCGGGCCGATCCGGGCATGTCGGGTTGGTCGACGGGCGAATCCGTCAGGGTCACAGCGGCTCACCTTGCTCATCGGACACAGTTCTGTCGGTTGCGGTCGGCCTGACGGGCTGGGCCGGTCGGGCCGACCGCATGGCCGAGGCGTCGTCCTCCGGACGCTAGCCGCGAGTCGCTGAAAGAACGCCTCACTTGGCACGAGTGGATCGTTCGAATCCCGCGTCGGACGTCGGGTAGCGTCCAACGGCTCCCTGCCCGTGTCAGCAGGGCCTGAGGCCGGCTCCTGCCGCCACCGGGTACACCCGACGCACATGCGCGAGGGGCAGGTACCGGTACATGGATGTGGCACTCGACCGGCGCTCGCGGGGGCTGCGCCGGGAGCATGCGCGAAGGGCCGTGTGGGCGGCGCTGGGTGTCTGGACGGTCCTCTGGAGCGCGGTGCACGCGCGATCCGCCGCCTACTCCTGGCACTATTTCGCGCTCGGCGCCCGGCTGCTGACGTCGCCTTCTACCGTTCACGGCGCGGGCACGCACCTCTACACCGCGCATCCGGAACTCCAGATCGGGCCGCTGACGCTGGCCGTCGCCGAGCCGTTCCAGGCGCTGGGCTCACCTCTCGGCCGATGGACCGCCATCGTGGCGCTCTCGCTGCTGGGCCTGGGCGTTCTCGCGCAACTCGTGTCCGTCGCCGAGCTCGACCGGCGCCTGCCGGACTCCCTGGTGCTGATGGCCGGGTTGCTCCTCGTGCCGGTCTGGGCGGAGTTGGCGACGCACTACACGCACCTCGACGACGGGTTGGCGCTCGCGTTCGCCACGCTGTCGTTGCGTGCTGTGCGCACCGGTCGGCCCGTCGCCACCGGACTGCTCCTGGCGGCGTCGATCGGCTGCAAACCATGGGCAATAGGGTTCCTCCCGCTTGTGCTGGCCCTGCCCTCGGATCGCCGCCTTCGAGCCCTGCTGGCGACGCTGGGCGGGGCGGCGGCGGTCTGGCTGCCCTTCGTGGTCGGAGATCCGGGCACCCTGTCGGCGAGCCAGTTCACGATCAGTAACGCCGCTGATTCCGCGTTACGGGCGATCGGCGTCCAGGACCCGGGCACCCCGTCCTGGGACCGGCTCGCTCAGCTGGGGCTGGCGCTCGCGGTCGGCGTCGTCCTGGTCAGACGGCGCCAGTGGGCGGCGGTGCCGCTGGCGGTCGTCGCCGCGCGGATGCTGCTCGATCCTCAGACGTATCCCTATTACACCGCTGGCTTGGTGGTCGCTGCCGCCGCCTTCGACCTGCTGAGGCCTGGTCGCCAGTTCCCCCTGTGGAGCGCCGGCGCCGTGTCCTTCTACGCCGTCACCGAGCTGGGCACGTTCGTCCTGCCGCCTCACGACATCGGCCTGATCCGCGCGGTGTACCTCGTCGCAGTGCTGGCCCTGCTGGTCTCCGGTGCCCGTACGTCCCCCGCGCCGCCGACGCCTGGTTCCGCTGACGGCACGCCCGCATCCTTCCCGGGGAGGGAGGGTCACGCACCGACCCGCTGGTCGTACCGAGGAGCCGGGCTTGCAGCCGAAAGCCCTGGTCACAGTCCGGGCCGTGCACCAGGCGACGCGAGAGCAGCCTGATCGCCGGGGTCAGAGGTACTTGGCAGCAGGTGCGGTGGCCGCACCACCGTTAGAACCGTTGCTGCCGGCCTGTACCAGGGCCTGCTGATCCTTGGTCACCCTGACCTGGTCAGCCTTCAGGGTCGTCACGGATGCCTTCTGGCGGGTGTCCTGCGCGAGCTTGGCCTGGTCCACGCGCAGCTGACGCTGCGCGGTGGCCGCAGCTGCGGACGTGTTCGATCCGACTGATCCGATGGACATCCGTGTCTCCCGCGAGCGACCTCGTGCGAGCCTTCCTGGCTCGCCCCGCTCCTACATCGACAAGCTGGACCCCAGGCTTGAACCGCAGGACCGTGCGAGGGACGACCAGATCGCGCTGCTCGGGCCTGGGGCGACGCCCCGGGCCATCGTGACGCACTTCGGGCGCACGGGCAGCTCAAGCGTCGCGGCGCCTCACCGCGACGGCTGCCGCGACGAGTGCGACGAGCGCGTATCCGCAGAAGACGGCGAAGCCCGTCCACGGGGCCAACGCTGTCGAGGTGGGGTCGCGGACGACCTGCATGACCGCCTGTCCGGCGTTGCTCGGCAGGTACTTGCTGATGGCGTCCGACCAGCTCGAGGGGAGGAAATGGACGATGAGCGGCAGGACGAGCAGCAGTCCGAACAGGGCGGCGATCGCACCTGCCGTGTTCCGGAGCAGGGCTCCGAGGGCGATGCCGAGTAGTCCCACGACCGTCAGGTAGAGCGCCGCTCCGAGCACCGCCCGCGCGACACCAGGGTGCGAGAGCGAGGTCTGGATGTGCTGACTCGAGAGCATGGCCTGGCCGCCGAGGAATGCGACAACGGCGGTGATGCCCATGAGGACGAATGCGGTCACCGCGTAGACGGCTGCTTTGGCCCACAGCACGGGCAGCCGGCGCGGTACTGCGGCGAAGGTGGAGCGGATCGACCCGGTGGCGTACTCGCCGGTGACCAGCAGGACCCCGAGCACCCCGATGGCGAGCTGGGCGAGGAAGCCGCCGGACAGGCTCGTCAGGGTCGGGTCGAAGAAGAGCCGTTCGCGCGGGTCCTCCTGGGCCCAGTGGCCGGCCCGTGCCGCGGAGATGGCGATGCCGAGGCCGGCCGTGAGGAGCACGGCCGCCAACAGGGAGTAGACGGTCGAGCGGAGGCTTCGCAGCTTGGTCCATTCGGAGAGCAGGACGCGACGCTGGGTGACGGGTAGGGCGACCACACGGCGGGGCTGCCCGGCTTCAGTGGCTGCGACGCGGTGCTCGGTGGTCGTCATGCTGTCGCTCCAGCGGTGTCGTGGTGCTCGGGGGAGGCCGTGCCGGTGTACTCCACCGAGTCGCGAGTCAGATCCATGAACGCTTCCTCGAGCGAGGCCGAGACCGGGCTCAACTCGTGCAACGTCAGATGGTGGACAGCGGCGATGTCGCCGATCTGCTCGGCGGTCATCCCGCTGACTTCGAGCGCGCCGCCGTCGAGCGGACGGACGGTCACCTCGGGGGTGGTCACCAGCTCGGCGAGCCGGGCGGCCTGCGGTGAGCGCACCCGGACGGCGTCGCGCGCCGCACGTCGGACGAATGCGGAGACCGACTCGTCGGCGATCAGCTTGCCGCGGCCGATGACGATGAGGTGTTCCGCCGTCAGAGCCATCTCGCTCATCAGATGCGACGAGACGAAGACGGTTCGGCCTTCGGCGGCGAGCGATTTGAGCAGGTTGCGCATCCAGCGGATGCCTTCGGGATCGAGGCCGTTGACCGGCTCGTCGAGCAGCAGCGTGGCCGGGTCGCCGAGCAGGGCGGTCGCGATGCCGAGCCGCTGGCCCATGCCGAGCGAGAAGCTGCCGGAACCGCTTCGGCGCCACGTCGTTGAGCCCGACGAGCCCGAGCACCTCGGTCACGCGACGGCTTCGGGATGCCGGGGTCTGGGCCAGCGCGAGCAGGTGGTTGCAGGCGCAGCGGCCGGTGTGCACGGCGCTGGCCTCCAGCAGCGCGCCCACTTCGGCGAGCGGAGCCGGATGCTCGGCGTAGCGCTTGCCGTTCACCGTGATGCTGCCCGCCGGTGGCGCGTCCAGGCCCAGTGATCATCCGCATCGTCGTCGACTTCCCCGCGCCGTTCGGCCCGAGGAAGCCGGTGACGATCGCCGGGGCGACGGTGAAGGAGAGGTCGTCGACAGCGGTCTTGTCGCCATAGCGCTTGGTGAGACCGTCAGCTCTGATCATGTTC
>CAVVZN010000003.1:0-44940 GCA_963752645.1 uncultured Actinomycetota bacterium
TCGACTCCTCGGGCAGGACCTGCAAGTACGGGCTCGCGGCCAGGCCACCACCGGCGATGCGGCGCAGGTCCTCGGCGTCGTAGGCGAAACCGCCGCCGCGCCCGCCGAGCGTGTAGCTGGGCCGGACGACCATCGGGTAACCGAGGTCCTCGGCCGCGGCGAAGCACTCCTCGAGGGTGTTGCAGACCGCCGAGCGGGCCGACTCGGCGCCGAGCTCGTCGGGCAGCGTGTCGACGATCGACTTGAAGACCTCCCGGTCCTCGCCCTTCTTGATGGCCTCGATGTCGGCGCCGATGAGCCGCACGCCGTACTTCTCGAGCAGGCCGGCGTCATGCAGTGCCATGGCGGTGTTCAGCGCCGTCTGCCCGCCGAGGGTGGCGAGCAGCGCGTCGGGCCGCTCCTTCTCGATGACCCGACGGACGACGTCGGTGGTGATCGGCTCGACGTAGGTGGCGTCGGCGACCTCCGGGTCCGTCATGATCGTCGCCGGGTTGGAGTTGACGAGGATGACCCGGAGGCCCTCGTCGCGCAGCACCCGGCAGGCCTGGGTGCCGGAGTAGTCGAACTCGCTGGCCTGGCCGATGATGATCGGACCGGAACCGATGACCAGGACGCTCTGGATGTCGTCGCGGCGGGGCATCAGGCACGACCCTTCATGAGCGCGAGGAACGAGTCGAACAGGCCGTCGGCATCGTGCGGGCCGGGCGCGGCCTCCGGGTGGTACTGCACCGAGAAGGCCGGACGGTCGAGCAGCCGGAGGCCTTCGACCACGTCGTCGTTGAGGGCGACGTGGCTCACCTCGACCTCGCCGTACGGCGTCGAGGCACGGCCATCGAGCGGTGCGTCGACGGCGAACCCGTGGTTGTGGCTGGTGACGGCGACACGGCCGGTCGCGCGGTCCTGCACCGGCTGATTGATGCCGCGGTGGCCGTAGCGGAGCTTGTAGGTGCCGAAGCCCAGCGCGCGGCCGAGGATCTGGTTGCCGAAGCAGATGCCGAACAGCGGGACGTCGGAGTCCAGCACCTGCCGGCAGGCCTCGACGGCGTACTCGGTGGTGGCCGGGTCGCCGGGTCCGTTGGAGAGGAAGACGCCGTCGGGGGCGTCGGCGAGCAGGTCGGCACCGCTCGCGGTGGCGGGGTGGACGGTGACCTCGATGCCGCGCGCGGCCATCCGCGCGGGGGTCCGCGCCTTGATGCCGAGGTCGAGTGCCGCCACCCGGAAGCGGGGTGCGCCGTCCCATCCGTGGTCGGAGGGCGAGACGGTGTACGTCGTCGGCGTGCTGACCGTCGGTGCCAGGTTCGCGCCGACCATGCCGGGGCTCGCGAGCACCCGGTCGAGCAGACCGTCGGTGGCCTCCGCCGGCGCGATGGCCGCCCGCATGGCGCCGCGTTCCCGCAGGTGCCTGGTCAGCGCGCGGGTGTCGATGCCGGAGATGCCGATGACGCCCTGCTCGCGCAACTCGTCCTCGAGCGTCCGCTTGGACTGCCAGTTGCTCGGGATGCGGCTGGGGTCGCGGACCACGTAGCCGGCGACCCAGATGGCGCGGCTCTCCGGGTCGGTGTCGTTCACACCGGTGTTGCCGATGTGCGGCGAGGTCTGGACGACGATCTGGCCGGCGTAGGACGGGTCGGTCAGCGTCTCCTGGTAGCCCGTCATGCCGGTGGCGAAGACGGCTTCACCGAAGGTTTCGGCTCCTCCAGGATTGCCGTTGCCGTCGAGGCGCTCGGTGGCACCGAAGGCCTCGCCGGTGAAGCTGCGGCCGTCCTCGAGCATCAGCACCACGGGGGCGCGCCGGACGGAACGGGGGTAACTCATGCACGGGCTCCGGTCAGCAGGGATTCGACAGCGGTGGTGATCTCGGGGTAGCGGGAGGCCTGACCGCGGAAGGCGGACTCGCAGCGGTGGCCGTCCCAGTCCCAGCCGAGGATGACCATCCCCGGGCCGGGAACGACCTTGTTGGCGAGGCCCGGGCCGACGCGGACCGAACGCAGTGACTCGCGGGGCAGCCACAGGCCGGCCAGGTCGACCCCGGCGGCGGTGACGACGAGGTCTCCCCCGGCACGACGGCCGAGGCCGCGGCCGGCGATCCGGTCCTGCCAGCCGCCCTCGCCGACGCTGCCGATGTAGACGCCGGGCATAGGGGCGGCCAGCGGCGCGGGCAGCTCGCCGGCGACGGGTTCCGGTCGGGGTGAAACGCGCTCCGGCAGCGGCGGCAGCGTCTCGACGCGGCGGACCCGGCGCCGCCAGCCGCGCCACATCAGCAGGTAGCCGATCAGCAGTGCGACGACGACCAGGGCGGTGAGCAGCAGGTGCTCGCCGAGCCGGTCCGGCGGACGGGACGGCGGGACGGCGGCCGCCAGGAGCGCGGCGAGGGGATCGGGAGCCGCCACTCAGACGACCGCCCCGTCGAGCACGGTGGGGCGGCCACGGAGGAACGTCGCCCGCACCGAGACCGGGAGACTGCGCCCGGCGTACGGGGTGTTGCGGCTCCGGGAAGCGAGCGCGGCACCGGACACCGTCCAGGTCGCCGACGGGTCTACGAGGGTGAGCGTCGCCGGCGAACCGACCTCCAGCGCCCGGCCGTGGTCGGTCAGCCGGCCGATCCGGGCCGGGGCGACGGAGAGCCGCTCGGCCAGCAGCGGCCAGAGCGCGTCGTCGGCGACGCGTCCGCGCATCGCCTCGACGGCGATCGAGAGCGCCGTCTGCAGGCCGAGCATCCCGGGACGGGCCGCCGCCCACTCGGTCTCCTTGTCCTCCAGCGCGTGCGGGGCGTGGTCGGTGGCGACGCAGTCGATCGTGCCGTCGGCGAGGCCGGCCCGCAGCGCCTCCACGTCCTCGGCGGTCCGCAGCGGCGGGTTGACCTTGAACACGGGGTCGTATCCGTCGACGAGGGTGTCGGTGAGCAGCAGGTGGTGCGGCGTGACCTCGGCGGTGACCGCCCAGCCCTTGGACTTGGCCCAGCGGATGATCTCGACCGAGCCGGCGGTGGAGACGTGGCAGACGTGCAGGCGGGACCCGACGTGCCCGGCGAGCAGCGCGTCGCGGGCGATGATCGCCTCCTCGGCGACGGCGGGCCATCCGGTCAGGCCGAGCCGGGCCGACTCGACGCCCTCGTTCATCTGGGCGCCCTCGGTCAGCCGCGGCTCTTCGGCGTGCTGCGCGACGACGCCGTCGAAGGCCTTCACGTACTCGAGCGCGCGGCGCATCAGCATGGGGTCGGAGACGCACTTGCCGTCGTCGGAGAAGACGCGGACGCGGGCGGCGGAGTCGGCCATCGCGCCGAGTTCGGCGAGCCGCTGCCCCTCGAGGCCGACGGTGACGGCACCGACGGGAGCGACGTCGCAGTGACCGGCTTCGCGGCCGAGGCGCCAGACCTGCTCGACGACGCCCGCGGTGTCGGCGACGGGGTCGGTGTTGGCCATCGCGTGCACGGCCGTGAACCCACCGAGCGCGGCGGCCCGGGTGCCCGAGTCGACGGTCTCGGCGTCCTCGCGACCGGGCTCGCGCAGGTGGGTGTGCAGGTCGACGAGGCCCGGGAGGGCGACGAGGCCCGCCGCGTCGAGGACCTCGGCGCCGGCGGCGTCCGGGCGGGTGCCGATCTCGGCGACGCGGCCCGCTTCGAGAAGGACGTCGGTGGCCGGGCCGCCGAGCAGCGAGACGCCACGCAGCAGGAAGCGGCCGGACAACGTGGACACGGTCGATGGCGCAGTGCCACGGCCGGAGACGGAGGAGATGCTCATGCCGCGACCTCGAGCCCGGACGGCGGGTCCACCGGGCGGGGACCACCCAGCAGCAGGTAGAGCACGGCCATCCGCACGCTCACTCCGTTCGCGACCTGATCGACGATGGTGCTGCGCAGCGAGTCGGCCACCTCGGAGGCGATCTCCATGCCGCGGACCATGGGCCCGGGGTGCATGACGACGGCGTGCTCGGGCAGCGTCGCCATCCGGTCGGCGTCGAGCCCGTACCGCCGGCTGTACTCGCGGACCGTGGGGAAGAAGGCCGCGTTCATCCGCTCGCGCTGGACGCGCAGCATCATGACGACGTCGCACTTGGGCAGCACGGCGTCGAGGTCGTAGGAGACGTCCGCGGGCCACGCCTCGACACCGACCGGCAGCAGCGTGGGCGGTGCGACGAGCGTGACCGAGGCGCCAAGGGTCGCGAGCAGCAACACGTTGGACCGGGCGACCCGGCTGTGCAGGACATCGCCCACGAGCGCGACCCGCAGGCCGTCGAGGCGGCCGAGCCGCTGGCGCATGGTGAAGGCGTCGAGAAGGGCCTGCGTCGGGTGCTCGTGGGTGCCGTCACCGGCGTTGATGACGCTGCCCCGGACCCAGGCGGAGAGCCGGTACGGGGCGCCGCTCGCGGCGTGCCGGACGACGATGCCGTCGGCGCCCATCGCCTCGAGCGTGAGCGCGGTGTCCTTGAGGCTCTCGCCCTTGCTGACGCTCGAGCCCTTGGCCGAGAAGTTGATGACGTCGGCCGAGAGGCGCTTCGCGGCGACCTCGAACGACGTGCGGGTGCGCGTCGAGTCCTCGAAGAACAGGTTGACGACGGTCTTGCCACGCAGGGTCGGCAGCTTCTTGATGGGGCGGTCGGCGACCAGAGCCATCTGCTCGGCGGTGTCGAGCACGAGGAGGGCGTCGTCGCGGGACAGGTCGCCCGCGGAGAGCAGGTGGCGCAGCATCAGGCACTCCCCCGGAGTCGAGCGGTCGGGTCGAGGGGGGCCCGTTCGCCGGCCCGATCGGCCCGGGCCAGTGCGGCGTAGCCCCGCGGCTCGTCGCCGGTCTCGGCGAGCAGCACGCCGTCGCGTCCGTCGGTCTCGGTCAGCAGCACCTGCACCGACTCCTGCCGCGAGGTGGGGAGGTTCTTCCCGACGTAGTCGGCGCGGATCGGCAGCTCGCGGTGCCCCCGGTCGATGAGGACGGCCAGCTGCACGGCACGCGGGCGGCCGAAGTCGTTCAGGGCGTCGAGCGCCGCCCGCACGGTGCGTCCTGAGTAGAGGACGTCGTCGACGAGGACGACGACAGCGCCGTCGATCTCCTCCGGCACGTCCATCGACGCGAGGGGACGGACACCGCGGAGTCGGAGGTCGTCGCGGTACATCGTGGGGTCCAGCGACCCGACGGCGACGGTGCGGCCCTCGAACTCGGCGATCCGGGCGGCGAGCCGGTGCGCGAGCAGGACCCCTCGCGTCGGTATGCCGAGCAGCACGACGTCGCGCGCGCCGTCGGTGCGTTCGAGGATCTGATGGGCGATGCGGGTGAGGGTCCGGCCGAGGTCGGCGTCGGACAGCACCTGGCGCGTCGTCACGGCGGAGTCCGCCGGTGACGCGTCGTCACCGGCCGCCGGAGCCGCCGAGGTGTCGGTGGGGACGCCGGGATCCGCCGAATCGCGACCCGCGGTCATCGGGTCGACCGACATGCAGGCCGCCCCGCATCGGGCTCGGGACCGGACGCAGAGCCGGTCTCGATGTCAGTGTCGGAGCCGTTCGATTGCATGATTCCGTTCCCTCCTTCTCCGCCTCACGGGACGGATCCTTAAAGGAGCAAGCCGCAGCGCACGCTACCAGCCCCCACCTGCCCGGACCTCACCGGAAGCCAGGGTGTCGGGTGGGCCACTGCGGTAGGTTCGGGTCACTCGGGACGAGGGCGTCCCAACCAGCTTGACCGCGTACGCAACGGTGCGACACGCGCCCGTATCGCTTGACCCGGTGGCCGCCCGGACCCTAGTTTCCGGGCAGTTGCTGTCGCGCTAGGTTGATCAACCCAAATCGCCACATTAGTGTCGAAGGGTGACAGCTTCGTCACGATCGGTACTACAGTTGGTGACCACGAGCCACGGGGGCTCGTCGGCTGGGGAGCCAGTCGGTCCGGCAGCATTTTGTGCAGTATCTGGGGAGTGGAGCAGGCGGATGTCCTCCGACTACGCGAAGGCGCTCGGTGCCCGTCTGCGGTCCATCCGCACGCAGCAGGGACTGTCGCTGCACGGTGTCGAGGAGAAGTCCCAGGGCCGGTGGAAGGCCGTCGTCGTCGGCTCCTACGAGCGCGGCGACCGCGCCGTGACCGTCCAGCGGCTCTCCGAGTTGGCCGAGTTCTACAGCGTCCCCGTCAACGAGCTGCTCCCCGAGCGGGAAGCCGTGATCGCGGTCGAGCAGTCGCCCCGCATCGTCATCGACCTCGAGAAGCTCGCCTCCGTCCCCCGGGACCAGGGCGCGCCCCTCGCCCGGTACGCCGCCACCATCCAGAGCCAGCGGGGCGACTACAACGGGCGCGTCCTCTCGATCCGCCACGAGGACCTGCGCTCGCTGGCCGTCATCTACGACGCCACCCCCACCTCGTTGACCGAGCAGCTGATCAACTGGGGCGTCCTGCAGCCCGAGGCGCGTCGCGCCGTCGAGATCGTCTGACCGAGCCTGCCGCCGCGTAAGGCAGTTGACGCGGGGCTGGGTTCAGGCGTCGCTGTTGAGGCCCGGCTTGCGCTCCAGCAGCCGGCCCAGCACACCGTTGATGAACGACGCCGAGTCGTCGGTGGACAGGCGGGTTGCGAGTTCAACGGCTTCGTTGATGGCGACCGCGTCCGGGACGTCGTCGCGGAAGAGCAGTTCGTAGCCGCCGATGCGCAGCAGGTTGCGGTCGACCGGCGGCATCCGCTCGATCGTCCACTCCTGCGCGCTGGTCGAGATCAGCGCGTCGAGTTCTGCGCGGTGCGCGACGACTCCCTCGATGAGCTCGACGGCGTACTCGGGCACCGGCGGATCGGACTGCGCCAGGCGCAGGGCCAGGGTGCTGACCGGGTCGGTCCCACGCAGGTCGGCCTCGTAGAGCACGTCGAGCGCGCGCTTACGGGCCTTGCCACGCGCGGAGAGGGGCGCGTCCGGGTCGCGTCGGGCGGCTGAGCGAGGGCGGGAGGAAGGCACGAAGGAGCGCGACGTCAGTTGACGCGGCCGAGGTACCGGCCGTCGCGGGTGTCGACCTTGACCTTCTCACCCGTGGTGAGGAACAGCGGCACGTTGATGGCCGCACCGGTCTCCAGCGTTGCGGGCTTCGTGCCCCCGCTGGAGCGGTCGCCCTGCAGACCCGGCTCGGTGTAGCTGACCACGAGCTCGACCGAGGCCGGGAGCTCGACGTAGAGCGGATTGCCCTCGTGCAGCGCCACCGTGGCGTTGGTGTTCTCGAGCATGTAGTCGGCCGCCGAGCCGACGACCGTCTCCGGGATGCTGATCTGGTCGTAGGACTCGGTGTCCATGAACACGAAGTCCTCACCCTCCCGGTAGAGGTAGGTCATCTCGCGCTTGTCGACCGTCGCGAAGTCGACCTTCGTCCCGGCGTTGAACGTCTTGTCGACGACCTTGCCGGAGGTGACGTTCTTCAACGTGGTGCGCACGAAGGCACCGCCCTTGCCGGGCTTGACGTGCTGGAACTCGACGACGTTCCACAGCTGACCTTCGAGGTCGAGCGTGACGCCGTTCTTCAGGTCGTTGACGGAAGGCACGTCGGGCGAGTCTACGGAAGCGCGCGGGACGGCCGACGGACCCTGGTGCTCAGTCCCGCGAGCCGCCGCGACCCGACCCGTGCGACGAGTGCGAGCCGTCCCCGCGACCCGCGTCGCCCTGCGCCCACGCACGCCTCCAGGGCGCCGCCTCCTTGTCCTTCTTCGGCTTCTTCTCTTTCTGCACCGGCCCGGCCGCAGGTTGTGGCGCCTCGACAGGACGCGGCGCGAATCCGACCGGCGCCGGTCTCCCCTCGGTGCCCGAGGGCGGTACCGGTCGAGCAGGCGGCATCGACGTCGTGACGGGGATCTGCGGCGCGGACGGCGGGGACGACGAGGTAGGAGCACCGGGTGCCGCCGCCGAGGAGTGCGGGGCCGCTCCGCCATTGCCGGTGACGTCGAGGAAGCCGGAGGCGCCGATGAGGGCAGGAGCGCCCGCCGCAATCTGCCGCACCCCGTTCGCACCGTCGAGCGTGAGCGCCACTGTCCCCAGCGAAGAGGTCGCCGGCGCCGAGGTCCCCGTCCCCAAGGTCCCCATTCCCAAGGTCCCCAGCGCCACAGCCCCCGGCGCCACAGCCCCCGGCGCCAGCACCCCGAGCGCCGCTGTCCCCGGGACCACGACCGCGGTGGCGTCCGGGGCCTGCGCAGGGCCGATGCCCCTTGCCGCGGACCACCTCGGGATCCCCGCATGGCTGGCCGCGTCGTCCGCGATGCCCGGGAGCACGCCCTGGGACTGGTGCTCGTGACCGACCGGACGGCCGGCCACACTCACGCAGGCGAGACAGACAGCGACGGCAGCCACTCCCGCTCGCCCCACCGCGCCGGCGCGACCGCCTGGGCGCGCGGACCGCCTGGCGGTCGAGGCCTCGGAGCCGACCGGAATCCGAGCAGGCTCCAGGATGCTCATCGCCTCTTCAAGCCCACGGGTCATACGATTACGCTAAGTCACCATCGGCTCATGCGGAAGCGCTTTCGGCGATCGGTCGCAGGTTGCTCCGGAGGGGCGATCCAGGCGGCGACGGCGATGCCGCAGCTGGCGGTTGACAGCAGGCCTTCAGGGTCGAACGAGTGTCAATGGGAGCCGTGGTGCGCGGCCGTCGGCACGTGCTTGGCGGCGGCCGACCCCCGGTTCGGGTCGGCCTTCGGCCCCTTGGCCCCAGCCGGCTTCGCCTTCTTCGGCGGCGCGTCGGCGGCTCGGCCGGGCGGTGCCTTCGCGGGCTTGATCGCCGAGGCCGCGGCCGACTTCGAGGGAATTGCTGGCAAGCCGAAACCGACCGGCATCCGCGCCGAGGTCGATGCCGCGGGGGCCGACGTCGCCGGGGTCCACGGCCCCGTCGCGCCGGGGACGGCCGCCGGCCCGGCCGCCGCACGAGCACCTGTGGCGACCTGGAGAGACAGATCGCGGGCCGACGGCTCGGGAACCGCGACGCCGGGAGCCGCTCGGCCGGGCGCCGCCACGACGGCGGCATCGGTTGGCGCCCCCGCGGGACCGATGGTCGGTTGCGCCGGCCGGACGAGCCAGTCGAGCGTGGCGATGCCCCCCGCTCCGACGACATGGGGCGGCAGGCCGCCGGGCCGGTGGGCGTCACCCCTCGAACTGTCGACGACGCTCAGGCAGGCCAGGCCCACCGCCATAGCGGCGATACCGACCCGTCCGATCGCACCCGCGCGCCGCGTACGTCCCGAGCGCCCTGCTGGCCCGACGGGGACGACGGAGAGCACGTCGGCGGCGGACCCGGAAGGCCCGCCGCCGACCTTCGGGTCGTGAAGCAGCCGGGGCACGACCTCACGCTAAGTCATATCGACTGGACGAGAGAATCACTGGCTCGCAACAAGTCAGCCCTACGAGTGGGCCTACACCTATGCTGCGAGGCCCCGCAGCAGGGCGTCCAGGCTCGTCAGCTCGCGGGCGTTGTCCGGGTTACTCGCCCGCACGCTCTTGAGCACGGCGTCGACCTGCCCGTCCAGGCTGGTCCAACGAGCCGGGTTCTTGGCCTGCAGCGTGGCGGCGGAGTCGTCCCAGGCCGTCTCCAGATCGGTCGCCCGGGCCGTTGCCTTCTTCTGCTGCCCGCTCTGCACGAGGCCGCGGATGTCCTGGCTGATGGTCGTGATCGGAGCCAGGTCGCCGGCCGTGACCGGACGGGCCTGCTGACCCGGCGCCAGGGTGGCCACCGGCGTCGGCGTCTCGGAGAGGGCAGCTCCCCCGGTGTTCTGGCTCGCCGCCTTGGCGACGAGAACCCCCGCGACCACGGCGGCGACCACGAGTCCGGCGAGCACGAGCATCTCGCGACGGGGAGTCGTGGGCAGCGGGGCCTTCTCCTGCCCAGGCGCGACGACGTCGACCCGGGTGCGGCTGAGGTAGACCACGATGGCCGCGATGGCGATCAGGAACAGGGCGCTGGTGCCGAACAGTCCGAGACCGAGGCCGCCCTCCGATGCGTCGCGACCGAGGTAGTCGCCGAGGTTGGCGCCCATCGGGCGGGTGAGGATGTACGCCAGCCAGAACGCGAGGACGGGGTTGGCTCCGAGGCGCCATCCGACGGCGACCACGGCGATGAGCGCGACGGGCAGAAGGACCGACTGGCCGGGCGTCCACCCGGTGAGGTCGAGGATCCAGTCGCCGGTCGCGGTCCCGAGGGCGAAGGTCACCAGGACGGTGAGCCAGTAGAAGCCCTCACGCGGGGTCGTGTTGATGCTGTGGATGGACAGCGTGCGCTCCCGGGCGTACCAGGTGCCGAAGACCGCGACGAGCACCAGCGTGAACACGCCACTGCTCACGCTCAGCGGCACGCCGAGCTGGTCGGTCAGGATGTCGGTGTAGAGGGTGCCGGTCACGCTGACCAGGACGACAGCGAGCCAGTAGACCGACGGCACGTACTCGCGCGTACGGAATTGCACCCCGAGCGCGACGCCCAGCAGGACGGTGAACAACAGCGCCGTGCCGCCGAGGCCGAACCCGAGCGTGGTGTTGATGTAGTCCGCCAGCGACTCACCCACGGTCGTACAGAGGATCTTGATGATCCAGAAGTAGACCGTGACCTCGGGGACCTTGTTCAGCATCGTTCCGGGCGACAGCGGTCGCGCATTCGATCGCGCGTCGACGGCAGGCGCCGCGGGGCGTGGGGCGACGGTCTCGTCGCCGGCAGTCCGGCTCACAGCTCGGCCGTGGGGACTCGGTGGCAGGTGATCGTCATGCAGGAAACCGTGCCGAGCGCACTCTGAAGCCTCGCTGAAGGCCGGGCACTCATATCTCCGGCTTCGCGGCCGGTCGGTGACCTCAGCGAGCAAGCAGCGCGAAGAAATCCCGCTGGTCGGCGAGCAGGTAACGGCTCGCCGGGCGCGTCATCGAGGCGAGCAGCTTCTCGCCGACAGGCCCCTGCGGGCCGGGGTGGAAGGCGTTGAACGTGACCAGCGCGGCATGGATGTCCAGCTGCATGCCCGTGACGGCTCCGGCGTCCGCGAGCGCAGCCGCCAGATCGGCGAGGTCGATGTTCTTCCCCGCCACGTAGAGCAGTCGGCCGTCGGCAGTCGTGCCGATGCCGGACCGCCAGGTGTACTGCAGCTGGGTGCGGCTGTTGCCCCACCGCCGCTCGGACGAGTCGCGGAGCCCCGGAACAACCCGGCCGTCCGCCACGACGAGATTCAGGTTCTGCCGTGCCGCACGAAGTCCTGGCGGGAGGGACGGTCCGCCCGTCCAGGCCGCGATCGCGAGCCGCCCCCGGCTGTCGATCGTGGCGGTCGCCAGGCCGTTCACGAGGCGCTTCGTCGTCCTGCCGTCCGTGGCGAAGCCGCCCTGGGTGTCGCCGAACTTGAATCCCGCGTTGAACGCCGCGACGAGGCGGCCCTGCTCGTTCACGGGGACGCGTGCACCCTCGGGCCATGTACCTCCGGGGTCGCGGGTGCCGGCGATCAGCTGGGCCCGGGTCGCGTTCTGGTCGATGCTCGCGACGGTCACGGTGACGGAGGTGTTCTCCGGATCGGGGCGGAACCAGCTGGCCCAGACGTAGGGGCGGCGGCGGGCGTCGAGGCGCCCGAGGGCCTGCCACTGCCCCTCGCCGGCCACGGCAGGGGTCAGCAGCGAAGGGATGGAGACCGGACGGCCGGCGGACGACGCCGATGCGGGCGGCGGCGCAAGCACCGTCTGCGCCGGATCCGGCGATCCCGACCCGGGCTTCTGGCGCGTGTAGTACCAGTTCTCCACCTTGTCGACGACCGGGGCCCCACCGTGGTCCCGCATCCATTCGACGAGTCGGAGCGACCAGCTCGCGCTGCCCGGATAGGTGAAGGCGCGGCCCAACGAGTACCCGACAGGCGAGATGAGCGCGACGACCAACGCCAGGACGAGCAGCCGTCGGCTACCGCGTCCGACCGGAAGCAGACGAACGCGGCGGGACGGCATTCACCGACCTTCCGCAACCTGACCTGTCACCACGCTGAGTGATCCGGGGCACGGCACCTTTGCACATCTACTAAGGTTCACCTAACGTCCGAGGCGGTCTCTCGGAGGGAAGCACGTTGAGCTTGTCGCGCACGATCCTGCTCGGCCTCATCGCCGGTGGCACGATCTTCCTCGGCCTGCCCGTCGGACGATTGCGCGGCATGCGTCCGGGGCTTCGCATCTTCCTGAACGCCGTGGCCGTCGGGGTCCTCGTCTTCCTGGTCTGGGACGTGTTCTCAGCGGCCTGGGAGCCCCTCGACAAGGCCCTGGGTGACGTGCACGACGGCAGGGGCGGCGGTGCGCGCGTGGCCGGCTACGGCCTGCTGTTCGCGACGGGACTGGCCGTCGGGCTCCTCGGCCTCGTCGCCTACGAGAACTGGCTCAGCCGTCGCGCCAAGACCTTCACCAGGAACTTCGGCCCGGGAGCCATGTCCGCCGGTGAGCTGACCGCGCGCCGCGTCGGTATCGCGGGCTGGTCCGCGGGTCGCCGCATGGCGCTGCTGATCGCCGTGGGGATCGGTCTGCACAACTTCGCCGAAGGACTCGCGATCGGGCAGTCCGCAGCCAAGGGCGACATCGCCCTCGCGACCCTGCTCGTGATCGGGTTCGGCCTGCACAACGCGACCGAGGGCTTCGGCATCGTGGCTCCGCTGACGGGTGGCGACGAGCGACCGAGCTGGGGGTTCCTGGCCGCGATGGGTGTCATCGGTGGTGGTCCGACCTTCCTCGGGGCCGCGATCGGTCACGGCTTCACCAGCGAACCGGTGAGCGTCGCTTTCCTGACCCTGGCCGCGGGTTCGATCCTGTACGTGGTCATGCAGCTTCTCGGGGTCGCCGCGAAGGCGAAGCGCTCCGACCTCGTCGCCGCGGGCCTGCTGGTGGGGCTGTTGGCCGGCTTCGCGACGGACGCGATCGTCACCGCTGCCGGCGTCTGACGCAGTGAGCCAGACCCCGAGCAACACCCGGAAGCGGTCCGCAGGAGCGGTTTAAGCATCCGTTCAGCATCCCGGTCGCACGCTCCGTGGCGTGACCCCGACGTCGAAGACAACCGTTCGGATAGCTGTTGCAGGGCTGACGACGCTCTGTGCTCTCACGGCCTGCGGCGGTCAGTCGTCGAGCACACCGACCTCCCGCGGGACGACGGCATCAACCGCTCCGACCGCTTCGGGTCCGGCCGGAGCGGGGGCGGCGGCGCAGGCCCCCGTACCGGTGGAGAGCAACCCTCCCGGGGACATCCCGGACAACGTGGCCTTCATCAACTACCAGAACAAGGCCGCCGGGTACCGCTTCACGCACCCTGAGGGTTGGACCGTCGCCGAGCAGGGGCCGCGGGTGACGATCACCGAGAAGCTCAACGGCATCTCAGCCGACACCGCGGACTTCCCGTCGGCACTGACGGTGGCGGGCGTCCAGCAGCAGGAGGTCCCGCGGCTGCAGCGAACCGAACCGGCCTTCGAGCTGAAGTCGGTCGACGCCGTGACCCTGCCTGCCGGTCCCGCCGTGCGCGTCGTCTACCGCCGCAACTCGGCGCCCGACCCCGTCACCGGCCGTCAGTTCCGCGACGAGGTCGAGTCCTATCTGGTCGGCGCCGGTCCCCGGCACGTGCGCCTCGAACTGTTCGGCGCGGTCGGTTCGGACAACGTCGACGCCTACCGCACCATCGCCCAGTCCCTGCAGCTGTCATGAGTGCCCCGAGCGAGTCGGCTCCGGCGGCGCCCGTGCTGGAGGCTCGCGGCGTCCACCGCTTCTATCGACGCGACGGACGTCTGGACAACGAGGTGGCCGCCCTCCGCGATGTGACCCTGTCCGTGGACAGTGGCGAGCTGGTAGCCGTCGTAGGACCCTCCGGCTCGGGCAAGTCGACCTTGCTGGGCCTCCTGGCCGGGTTGGACGACCCCAGCGGCGGAAGTGTCTGGGTCCAGGGCGACCGGCTATCCCATCGCAGACCCGCGGAGCAGGCCCGGATGCGGGGCGCGAACATCGGGGTCCTGACCCAGGCCAGCGGGCTGCTGGACCACCTCGACGTCCTGGGCAACGTCATGCTGGCCGGCACCTTCCGGCGGCCGCGACCGGACCCGGCACAGGCCGCCGAGCTGCTCGGTCGGCTGGGGTTGTCCGAACGTCGCCATGCCCGCCCGACCACGCTGTCCGGCGGCGAGACAGCCCGGGCCAACCTCGCGGTGGCCCTCGTCGGTGACCCGCTCGTCCTGCTCGCGGACGAGCCCACCGCGGAGGTGAGCCGAGCCGAGGAGGCAGCCGTTCTCCGGCTGCTGACCGAACACCGGCCAGGCCACTCGGCAACGGTTGTGGTGACGCACTCGCCAGCCGTAGCACGGGCCGCCGACCGGGTCATCTCCCTGGACGACGGGAGAATCGTGTGAGCTCGCTGGTGGAGGCCGCCGGCCTGAGGATCGCGTTCGGATCGCGACCCGTGCTGGAAGGGGTGGACCTCTCGCTCGACGCCGGAGCGGAGCTGGCTCTCGTGGGCCGGTCCGGCAGCGGCAAGTCGACGCTGCTCCTCCTGCTGGCCGGACTGTTGCGTCCGGACGGCGGCGCGGTCCGCTGGCCCGGCTTGTCGGAGGACCCGCAGGATCGGCGCGCACAGCTTGGCTTGGTCTTCCAGGCTCCGTCGCTGCTCAGCGAACTCACGGCCGAGCAGAACGTCGCGTTGCCACTCCGCCTGCGGGGCACGTCCCGGGAGGCCGCGTACGAGGCGGCGGGCCGAGCACTCGACCAGCTCGGTCTGGCGGCCGCCGCAACCGCGCTCCCCGACGAGCTGTCCGGAGGTCAGCAACAACGCGTCGCGCTCGCCCGGGCCCTTGCCGGGGATCCACTGGTCCTGCTCGCCGACGAGCCAACCGGTGCCCTCGACAGCGAGACCGCTCGCGAGGTGGTCCGGGTTCTCCGGAGCGCGGTCACGGCGCGAGGCGGGGCACTGGTGATCGCCACGCATGACGAGCGGTTGGCCGGCGACCTTGCCGACCGGTGGGAGCTTGCCGACGGCCGGCTCGTCGGTCCGGCGGCGCGCAGCACCGGCGTCGGAGTCGGCGCGTGAGGGCCGTCCGTTGGAGCGTCGGCCTGTTGCGGCGGAGCACGCTCCTGATCCTCGGGACCGGCCTCAGCCTCGCGGTCACCGTCGCCTTCGTGGCCGCTCTCTGCAGCTTCGTGAGCAACAGCCGGGCGGACCTGACCGTACGGGCCGCCGCCCGCGTGCCGGTCGACTGGCAGGTCCAGCTCACCCCGTCGGCGGACCCGGCCACCGTCGACGGCGCCGTGGCTGCTCTCCCGGATGTGCGAGCCCGGGCCGACGTCCTCCAGGCTGCGGTCCCGGGCCTGAGCGGAGGAGGTGCAGCCGGCGTCCGCACGACGGGGCAGGCGAGGGTGTTGTCGCTACCCCCGACCTACCAGTCGCTGTTCCCGGGCGAGATCCGACCCCTGGTCGGCTCCGCTCGAGGAGTGCTCCTCGCCCAGCAGACCGCCGCCAACCTTGCCGTAGCCCCCGGTGGCTCGTTCATCGTGCAGGGACCGGACGGTCACTCCACGACGCTCACGGTGGCCGGTGTCGTCGAACTCCCCGCGGCCGACTCGCTGTTCCAGGTCATCGGCGCACCGGCCAACGCGGGGGCGACCGCACCGCCGGACAACGTCGTCATCGTTCCGCCCGAGCTGTTCGGCAGCGTGGTCGGCAACGCACCGACCACCCGCCAGATCCACCTGGGCTTCGACCACGCGACCCTGCCGAGCGATCCGGGAGCCGCAGCGACGCTCGTGGCGAGGCGAGACAACAACCTCCAGGTCGCCGTCGCCGGCGGGGCGCTGGTCGGGGACAACCTGCAGGCGACACTGACCACAGCTCGTGAGGACGCGCTCTACAGCCTGCTGCTCGTCCTGCTCCTGGGTGTCCCGGGAGTCGCGCTCGCAGCCGTTGTCGCGGGCCTGGTCGTCTCGCTCCGCGGCGAGCGTCGGCGACGGGAGGTGGCGCTGCTGCGACTCCGCGGCGCCTCACCCGCCGCCGTTTTCCGCCTGGTGGCAGGCGAGACGGCCATGACCGTCGCCGTCGGCGTCGCGCTGGGACTGCCGCTGGCGGTACTCGCGATCCGCTGGGCCATCCCCGGCCACGCCGCCGGGTTGACGGCGACGGGTGTCGCGCTCGCTGTGGCGACCGGACTCCTCGTCGCCGTCGGAACGCAACTGCTGCCCGCCGGCCTGACGTTGCTGCGCCGGGGCGGAGGCAGCGTCCGGACCGACTCCACCGCCGCGGCGCTCTCGATGCGCAACCCCTGGCCGCTCCGCATCGGCCTCGACTTCCTCCTGCTCGCCGTCGCCGGCATCGTCTTCTGGCTCGCTGCACGCAGCGGCTACCAGGTGGTCCTCGCCCCCGAGGGGTTGGCCACGACCTCGGTCAACTACGCAGCCCTGCTCGGGCCGGCGTTCGCGTGGCCCGGGTTGGCCCTGCTGGCCTGGCGGCTCACCGCATTCTCACTGCACCGACGCACCGGCCGCCTCTCGCGGGACCGCCCGGGCCAGGCGCCGGAGTTGCAGGCGGCGTCCCTGCGCCGACGTCGCCAGGTCGTTGCACGGGGGGCGACCGGTCTCGCGGTCGCGCTCGGGCTCGCCGCCTCCACCGCCATCTTCACGGCGACCTATGACCACCAGGCCACCCTCGATGTCGCCCTCACCGTCGGTGCCGATGTCGCCGTCACCGCTCCGCCGTCGGCAGCACTTCCCGTGACCGTCCGACAGGCCGTCGACCAGGCGCCCGGCGTCCGTGCCGTCGAAGCCGTCCAGCACCGGTTCGCCTACGTCGGGCCGGACCTCCAGGACGTCTACGGCATCGATCCAGCCACCATCGGACGCGCAGCACCCCTGCTGGACTCCTTCACCCCGGGCAGCAGCATCCGGCAGACCATGTCGACCCTGCAACGGACCCAGGACGGCGCCCTGCTCTCGGCCGAGACGCTGAAGGACTACCAACTGCATCCCGGAGACCTCGTCCGACTGCGGCTGCAGACCGGACCGGACAAGCAGTACCGCGCGATCGACTTCCACGTCGTCGGGCTCATCAAGGAGTTCCCGACCGCGCCGAAGGACTCGTTCATCGTCGCCAACAGCTCCTATCTGGCTGCGCAGACGTCGTCCGCGGATGTCAACACGCTCCTCGTCTCATCCTCCGACCCCACGCGGACCTCGGCGTCTCTCCGCCCGCAGGTCGTGGGCTCGGGCGCCCAGGTCGCGGATGTGGTGTCCTCCCGGTCGGCGGTCACGACGGCCTCCGGACTGGCGGCCGCGGACCTCGCCGGCCTCTCCCGCATCGAGCTGCTCTTCGGGCTCGCCCTCGCCCTCGCCTGTTCGGGCCTGGCGCTGCTGCTCGGGGCCCGGCAGCGACGGCGCGCGCTCGTCCTGCTCGCGGCCCTGGGGGCGACGGCGCATCAACGCGGCCGCTTCGTCGCCGCCGAAGCGTGGGCGTTGCTCGTCGCCGGCGTCTCGGGCGGACTCGTGATCGCCGGAACCATCTCCTACCTCCTGGTCAAGGTCCTCACCGGGATCTTCGACCCCGCCCCGACAGCAGCCACGGTGCCGACGACCTATCTCCTGGGCCTGATCGGGAGCGTCGTGGCGGTGACCGCCGTGGTCGTGGCGGTGTTCGGGAGGCTGGGAGGCCGGGCCGGGCCGTCCGCCCTACGGGATCTGTGAACGGTCGACGCCGCGTGGAGGCGCGCCGGTCCCCCGTGCAAGGTCCAGACTGACAGGCCGGACGGCCCGAGGGCAGAGATCAGAAGCCCGAAGCGGCACGATGGCCTCGGGTGAGCCAGGACCGCGAACGGAGGAGGCGCCATGCGGCTGCTGGTCGTCGACGACGAACGAGAGCTCGCCGCCACCTTGGCCGAAGGGTTGGAGGCCGAAGGCTTCAGCGTCGACGTGGCGCACGACGGCGCCACCGCCCTGGCACTGACGGACGGTCGCGCCTACGACCTGATCCTGCTGGATCTCATGCTGCCCCTCGGCAACGGTTACCAGGTCTGCTCGGCGCTGCGGGGCCGCGAGGACCACACGCCGATCATCATGCTGACCGCCAAGGACGGTGAGTACGACGAGGCGGAAGCCCTCGACACCGGGGCGGACGACTACCTGACCAAGCCGTTCTCCTTCATCGTCCTGCTCGCGCGCATCCGGTCACTCCTCCGACGACGCCAGGGTGAGCCGACCCCGATGCTCGCGGCGGGCGCGCTGCGACTGGACCCGGCTGCCCGGCGGTGCTGGGTGACCGGCACCGAGGTGCGCCTCACCGCCCGCGAGTTCTCGCTGCTCGAGTTCCTCCTGCGACGGAAGGGCGAGGTCGTCAGCAAGACGGAGATCGTCCACCACGTCTGGGACGCCCACTTCGACGGGGACCTGAACGTCGTGGAGGTCTACATGGGCCATCTGCGACGCAAGATCGACCAGCCGTTCGCCCGGTCGTGCCTGGAGACGGTACGCGGGGCCGGCTACCGGTTGTCGGTGGAGGCCGAATGAGGGGCCCCGCCACCGTTCGCGGCCGGACCGCCCTGATCGCGACGGCGGTCGTCGCTGTGGCGATGGCGCTGGCCGGGGGCGTCTTCGTCCTCGCGCTGCAACGCACGCTCACGCGCAACATCGACGACACCCTGCTGAGTCGGGCCGATGACGCAACCGCCGTCCTCGCGTCGGGAGGCTCCCCGAGCCAGGCGACGCGCAGCGGCCGGGACGGTCTCTACGTCCAACTCACCGACGCCTCCGGCCGCATCCTGGCGAGCAGTTCGACGGTCCCGCCCGGCCAGGTGCTGACGACGCTCCGGCCCGGGAGAGGCACCACCATCGCGACCGAGTCCGACCTGCCCGTCGGGGAGGAAGGTCAGGACTTCCGGGTCACCGCGCGAAATGTGAAGACAACCTCCGGTCCCGGCGTCCTCACCCTCGCCGAGTCGCTGGAGCCCGTCGAGGCGACCCTGTCGGCCGCGGTGCCTCAGCTCCTGGTCGGGTTGCCGCTGTTGCTCGCCGTCGTCGGCCTCACGACCTGGCTCATGGCCGGCCGGGCGCTCCGTCCGGTGTCGGCGATCCGCTCGCAGGTCGCGGCCATCACCAGCCGGGACCTCACCGCCCGGGTCCCGGAACCCGCGACGCGCGACGAGATCGCGGAACTCGCCCGCATGGTGAACGGGATGCTGAGTCGCCTCGACGCCGCCTACAACCAGCAGCGCCGGTTCATCGCCGATGCGTCGCACGAGCTGCGGGGCCCCCTGACGACTCTCCGGACCAAGGCCGAGATCGCCCTCGCGCATCCGGAGCGCACGGACTGGCCGCGCGCCACCGGGACGCTCCTGCACGAGATCGAGCGGCTGTGCGCCCTGGTCGACGACCTCCTGCTGCTCGCCCGCACGTCCGACGCCCCCGATCCCCGGCGCAGCGAGATCGACCTCGGTGACCTCCTGCTCGAGGAATCGGAACGCCTTCAGGAACAGGGCGGCCGCACCGTCGAGGTCGGATGCCTCGACGAGGCCTACGTCCGCGGCGAACGCAACGCGCTCGGCCGGCTGATCCGCAACCTCGGCGCCAACGCCGAACGACACAGCCGCAGCCGCGTCCGGCTGACGCTCCGCGTCGTGGGCGACAGCGCGATCCTCGACGTGGACGACGACGGGGCCGGCATCCCGGCCGCGGATCGGGAGAGCGTCTTCGAACGATTCACCCGGCTCGACGATGCCCGCACCCGGGAGACCGGCGGCAGCGGGCTGGGGCTGGCGATCGCTCGGGAACTGGCCGCGGCCCACGGCGGTGAGCTGTCCGCCTCCGCGAACGAGTGGGGTGGGGCCCGCCTCCGGCTCCGGCTCCCGCTGCTGGCGCGGCCGTCGTCCGGAACTCCGCTCAGCGTCGCTGTTGCTTCCGGGCCTCGAGAACCAGAGGAATGAGCGACACGATCACGACGACGGCGATGATCGGCAGCAGGTAGTGGTCGATGCCCTTGACCGAGCTGCCGAGGACGTAGCCGGCGAGCACGATGCCAAGCGACCACAGGAGGCCACCGATGAGGTTCCACAGCGCGAACACCCGCGCGGGCACACCGACCGCACCGGCCAGCGGGTTGAGGACCGTGCGAACCACCGGGATGAAGCGGGCCAGGACGAGCGCCCGTCCGTACCCGTAGCGCTGCAGCAGCTCCCCGGCGCGCTCGGACCCCTCCCGCAGCCGTCGGTTGCGTTGCCGTGCGAGCAGCGGCGGACCGGCCTTCCAGCCGATCAGGTAGCCGACCTGCCCACCCACGACGGCGCCGACCCCGGCCGCGGCCAGCACGGCCGCGAGGTTCAGGTGGAACTGGCTGCCCGACGAGGTCGCGGCCAGGAGGCCGGCGGTGACGAGCAGGCTGTCCCCGGGGAGGAAGAACCCGATCAGCAGGCCCGTCTCGGCGAACAGCACGACGAGCACACCGATGGCCCCGAAGCTGTGGAGCAGGCTCGAGCCGTCGAGCGGATTGAGCGCCAGCAGGGTCGCGGAACCGCTCATCGGACCAGGAACCAGACGAAGCACGCGAGGCCGGCAGCGATGCAGTAGACGCCGAACGGCCGCAGTGATCGGTCCTCGAAGTACTTCGTGAGGAAGCGGACCGAGAGGTAGGCGGCGACACCCGACAGGATGCTGCCGACCAGCACCTGCCCGTGGATGCCGTCACCCAGCGGACCGAACAGGTCCGGCAGCTTGAGAACGCCCGCCGCGAGGATCACCGGCGTTGCCAGCAGGAACGAGAAGCGGGCAGCGTCCTCGTGGTCCAGCCCGCGCAACAGACCCGCCGTCATCGTCGCGCCGCTCCGGCTGATCCCCGGGGCGAGGGCGGCGATCTGCGCGCAGCCGATCAGCACGGCGCGGCCGAGCGGCAGCCGTCCCAGCGTGGCGTCCGACTCACCCGGCGGAAGGGTGCGAGCCGGTGCGGCGGCAGCGCCGCCGCCAGCGGTGCGCGATCCGACCGGCACACGCGCCGAGGCCTGTCGGCGGAGGCGTTCGCCCAGCAGCAGGATGAGGCCGTTGAGCGCGAGGAAGAGGCTGGTCGGGACCGGCTTGGACAGCACCGTGCGGAAGGTGTGCTCGAGGAGCAGACCGGTGACCCCGACCGGGATGGTCGCGAGCACCAACAGCCAGCCCAGTCGTTGGGCCGACGTCTCGACGCGGCGGTCCCGGATGGACGTCAGCAGTCCGCCGACGATGCGCACCCAGTCCCGCCAGAAGAACACGATGAGGGCGATGGCGGTGGCGACGTGGAGCCCGACGATGAAGGCGAGGTAGGGCGACTCGGCACTGTTGACCTGCAGGTCCTTGGCCCATTGACCGCCGATGACGGCAGGGAGCAGGACACTGTGCCCGAGGCTGGAAACCGGGAACAGCTCGGTGACGCCCTGCAGCAGGCCGATGACGGCGGCTTCCGGATAACTCAATACGGACACGTGGAGAAGATCCTCGGGCGTTTCACGGCGCACGACTGAGCCAGCACCTGGGCGTCTATCTGGATCACGCCGGTCACGGCGCGGTGCAACCGCAAGCAGGTCGCATCTGTCCGGGAACGCTACGCATGGGCCGGACAAAGCGCCGGTTCCTCCGCGCCGGGTCTTTCAGCGGGCGTTCAGGTGGAGCCGGGGTCGAAGGCACGCTCAGCCTCGGTGCCGGTGACGTCCATCCCGACCGTGCGGCGGGGCGCTCGGTGCTGCGGGCGGCTGGGTCGTGGTCGGTGCCGGCGCCGTGCTGGTCGAGCGCGGAGGCGGGGCAGGGGCGGCCTTCGTCGGGGACGACGCCGACGCCGGACCGGGCGTCGCTGTCGGCGGGCCGACGACCGGGGTCTGCGGTGTCCTGGTCGCATTCGTCTGCACCGGCGCCTGCACCGCCCGGGACCCCGATCGGACAGCGGACCGGTGGTCCGAGGACGCGGCGGCCCCAGCAATCGTGGTAACGCCCGTGGACGCCGTGGTTCCCGCGGCTTGGGCGGCGGCGATGCCGGCGGTGACGCTGCTCAGGACCCTCGGGGAGCCGAGGCCGGACGGGACGGGCACAGCCGACGACGACGACGACTGAGGTACCTCGGTGAGGTTCGTCGCTGCGCTCGTCACCCGCGGCTCGGTCGAGGAATGTCCGAGCACCGGGCCCAGCACAAGGCCAACCGCGAGGAGGCCCGCGGCACCGCCGACGACCACGGGGCCGTGGCGCCGCATCGCACCCGGCCGGAACGCGACCCGGTTCGGCGCGGTGACGACCGCAACCGCGTTCGCTGCGGTGGCTCGCTGAACCGATGCGCTGTCGGCAGCGGCCCCTCGATCAGCACGCCTCTGGCCGACCGCAGCCGGCTGGGCCGGCGCTGCGTGCGGGCCGTCCAGCAACAGGTCGAGGTCCGGCGGCACGGCGATCACGGCTGACCGTCGGGAGGGAGGCATGGTGTCACGATAAAGGAGCGCTTCGCCCGGTTCGGGCGTTACCCACAGCTACTCCCCGGATGGTCCGCCCGCCCGCAGCCCGGCTGCGGCGCGGACGCCGAGTCGGTAGGAGTCGAAGCCCAGGCCCGTGATCGTCCCGGCGGCGACCTCGGAGACGACCGAGCGGTGCCGGAACTGCTCGCGCGCCGCCGTCTGCGAGAGGTGGACCTCGACGAGCGGACCCGGCAGGGAGGCGCAGGCGTCGCGCAGTGCATAGGAGTAGTGGCTCCAGGCACCTGGGTTCAGGACCACGGCCACGCCCGCGTCGGCGGCGTCGTGCAGCCAGTGGATCATCTCGGTCTCGTCGTCGGTCTGCCGCACGTCGACGACGACGTCGAGCTCCGCCGCCGTCGCGCGCACCGCGTTCTCGAGCTCGGCGTAGGTGCCCGCGCCGTAGACGGAGGGTTCGCGGCTGCCGAGCCGGCCGAGGTTGACGCCGGACAGGACCCAGATGTCGGCCGTGGGCCGGGCCGGCGAGGAGCGGGTGAATCCGATGCTCACTGCAACACCTCCGGTGTTCCATCTACGGGAATGTCGCTCACGCTCCGGAAAGTTCCGAGTACGCGGCGGTCAGCAACCCGGGGTCCGGGTCCTCGAGCATGATCGGCCTGGCGAGACCGGCGAGGGCGACGAACCGCAGCCGGTTGCCGCGGGCCTTCTTGTCGACGCGCATGGCGTCCAGCAGAGCCGGCCACCGGTCCTGCGGGTAGCTCACCGGCAGCCCGATCGCGGAGAGCAGGGCGCGGTGCCGGTCGGCTGTCGGGTCGTCGAGGCCGGTCGCGAGCCGCGAGAGCGCAGCCGCGTAGACGAGGCCGACGGAGACGGCGGCACCATGGCGCCAGTTGTAGCGCTCGACCTTCTCGACCGCGTGGCCGAGGGTGTGGCCGTAGTTGAGGATCTCCCGGCGTCCGGCCTCCTTCGGGTCGCCGCTGACGACCTCGGCCTTCACGCGGATCGACCGCTCGATCAGCTCACGGAGATGGCGGTGGCCGGTCGCGTCGTCCTCGAGCAGCTCGAGGATCGCGGGGTCGGCGATGAAGCCGGCCTTGGCCACCTCGGCCAGCCCGGCGGCGAAGTCGTTCGGGGGCAGGGTCTCCAACGTGCCGAGGTCGCAGAACACGGCGCTCGGTTGGTGGAAGGAGCCGACGAGGTTCTTGCCGGCGTCGGTGTTGATGCCCGTCTTGCCGCCGACAGCGGCATCCACCATGCCGAGCAGCGTCGTCGGCACCTGCACCACGCGCACGCCACGCAGCCACGTCGCGGCGACGAAGCCGGCGAGGTCGGTGACCGCTCCCCCGCCGAATCCGAGGACCAGGTCGTTGCGGGTGAAGCCGACCGATCCGAGCACGTTCCAGGCGTAGTTCGCGACCTGCAGGGTCTTCGCGTCCTCGCCGTCCGGCACCTCCAGGGCGTGGATCTCGACGCCGTGCCCCTGCTGCCCTGTGGTGCGCAAGAGCTCGTCCCGCATGGCGTCGGCGGGGGTCCGCAGAGCGCGGGGGTGGATGAGGGCGACGCGGGTCGCGCCCGTCAGGGCACCCGCGATCTCGTCGAGCAGCCCATGGCCCACCTGCACCAGGTAGGCGGGGTCGGCGGCGGGCCGGACCTCGATGCGGGTCACGTCCGCAGGGGCGGTCATGCGTTCTCCTGGGTCACGTGCTCGGCCGACTCCAGCCACGTCACGATCTCGGTGGCGATGTCGTCGGGTGAACGGTCGGCGGTGACGAAGGCGCGCGTCGTCACCTCGTCGTAGAGCGGTGCGCGGTCGCGGAGCATTGCGGCGATGCGGGCGCGCGGCGAGTCCAGCAGCAGCGGCCGGTCCCGCGCCAGCCCCACGCGGGCGACCGCGTCCGTCAGCGTCACCTGCAGGGCCGCGACGCGCGCCGGCTGGAGTGCGTGCCGCGTCCCCTCGTTCATCACTGCTCCCCCGCCGAGCGCCAGCACCCCGTCGTGCTCGGCAAGAGCGCGGACGACCGCGTCGTGCTCGAGGGCACGGAAGCGCTCTTCACCGTCCTCGATGAAGATGTCCGCCACCGTCTTGCCGGCCTCGGCCTCGATGACCTGGTCGGTGTCGAGGAACGCGACGCCGAGCTGCGCGGCGACCAACGTGCCGACCGTCGTCTTGCCGGCGCCGGGCGGGCCGACGACCACGAGCCTCGGGCCGGTCATGCCTCGGCTGCGGGGTTCGTGGCGAGGTCGGGTGAAGGGGCCTCGGCGACGGTCGCGGCCGCCGCCTTCAGGTAGGCCTCGGCGTTGCGCCGGGTCTCCTCGACCGAGTCGCCGCCGAACTTCTCGAGTGCCGCGTCGGCGAGAACCAGGGCGACCATCGCCTCGGCGACCACGCCGGCCGCGGGGACGGCGCAGACGTCGCTGCGCTGGTTGATGGCGACCGCAGCTTCGCCGGTGGCGGTGTCGACGGTCTGCAGCGCCCGCGGCACGGTCGAGATCGGTTTCATGGCCGCGCGGACCCGCAGCACCTCACCGTTGGTCATCCCGCCCTCGGTGCCCCCGGCGCGACCGGTGACGCGACGGATGACGCCCGACTCGTCGCGGACGATCTCGTCGTGGGCCTGCGAGCCCCGGCGGGCCGCGGTGCGGAAGCCGTCGCCGACCTCGACGCCCTTGATGGCCTGGATCCCCATGAGCGCAGCCGCGAGGCGGGAGTCGAGTCGACGGTCCCAGTGCACGTGGCTGCCCAGCCCCGGCGGCAGGCCGTAGACGACGACCTCGACCACACCGCCCAGCGTGTCGCCGTCGCGCCGGGCGGCATCGATCTCGGCGACCATCGCGGCGCTGCTCGCGGCGTCGGCGGCGCGCACGGGGTCGGCGTCGATCGCAGGCAGGTCGCCCGGCAGCGGCAGCGGGGCGTCCTCGGCGATCCCGACCGACCCGATCGAGACGACGTGGCTCAGCACCTCGATGCCGTACGCCTCGCGGAGGAAGTTCCGTGCGACGGTTCCCAGCGCGACGCGGGCGGCGGTCTCGCGGGCCGAAGCGCGTTCGAGGATGGGGCGGGCGTCGGCGAAGCCGTACTTCTGCATCCCGACGAGGTCGGCGTGCCCCGGACGGGGACGGGTCAGCGGTGCGTTGCGGGCGAGGCCGGCGAGCTCCTCGTCGGTGACGGGGTCGGGGCTCATCACCGTCGACCACTTCGGCCATTCGCTGTTGCGGACGACGATGCTGACCGGGCCGCCCTGCGTGCGACCGTGCCGGACACCGCCGAGGATCTCGACCTCGTCGCGCTCGAACTTCATCCGCGCGCCGCGACCGTAGCCGGCACGGCGACGGGTCAGTTCGTCCGCGACCTGTTCGCTGGTCACGCCGACGCCGGCCGGGAGACCTTCGAGCGTGGCGACGAGGGCGGGGCCGTGGGACTCACCGGCGGTCAGCCAGCGGAGGCGGCCTGTGTTCATGCGCCCCAGTGTTCCAGAACGGCTGTGGTCCCGGCGGCCTCTAGAAGGTCTGGAGCTCGCCCTCCATGAGCGTGTGGTTCACGCCCGCGTGACGGATCACCACGGAACCGTTGCCGACCGACACGACCGAGTAGCCCGCGGTGGCCGACGATCCGGCGGTCACGGTGAACGGCTTGTTGTCGATCTGGATGTCCGCGGTGCTCCCGCGCACGGCCATGACCTGCACCGCCGAGCCCGTCGAGGGGGTGTTGTCGGTGACCGCGGCCGACGAGGCGGTACGCGTCGAGGCGCCGGTGGCGCCGGACGGCGTCGTACCGGTGGTCGCACTCGGGCTCGGGGACGCAGTGGCCGTCGCAGTAGACGACGTAGTGCCCGTAGATGTGGAAGTCGGCCCGCTGCCCGGAGTCGCCGTCGTGGTCGCTGGCGCACTGGAAGCGGACGACGCTGCCGTGGTGGCCGCGGCAGCCGCAGCCGCAGCCGCCTCAGCCGGCAGCGGAGCGAAGGGGTCGCGACCTGCGTCGGCCGCCGACAGGGCCGGCACGGTGGCGACCGGGCTCTGGGTCGGGACGGCGCTGGTGGGGGTGGTGGTCCCCGACGGAAGCACCTTGTGGGGGACCACAGGGCCGGCTTGGCTACGGCTCGACGATCCGGAGAAGAGCGGGAGGATCAGGAAGTAGCCCAAGGCGAGCACGAGGATCGCCGCGACGGCGCCCAGCAACACGACCTTTCGCGTGTCGGAAGCCTCATCGGCTTCGGAGGAAGAAGCATCGACGCGGTTGCGCGGGATCAGGCCAAACATGGTCGCTCCGGAAGGTCGATCAGGACGTGGGAGTGGGGCGGGCCGATGCGGCCGTCGGAGCTGAATTGGCCGTGACCGGCGAACCGCTGAGGACTTGTCCCGTGATGGTGGCGTTGAGGCCGTCGGCCTGAGCGCTAGACGTTGCACCGGTAGCACCGGTGATGCTGACCCCGGTCACCAGAAATGCTCGCTGCAGGGCTTCCAGCTGGAGTTGGAACTCCTCAATCGCGGTGTAGGCGCCTTTGACCGTCAAGGAGAGCGGAATTCCGTTGACCCCGGGCGCGACCGGCAGTGCGGCCGGCTTCTGCGGCGAGATGCCTGTCAGTTGGACTCCACTGGCTCCCGCGGCATCCGAGAGCTGCCTGACCAGAGGGGCCAACGCCGGGTCGGTGGGGATACGACTGGCCAGCTGCTGGGCCTTCGCCTGCTGCGCGGGGAGTTTGGCGGCCACGTCCTGCAGCATCGAAACCTTGATCTGCAGCTGCTGGTTCGCGCCCTGCTCGGCCTGTGCCTGGTTCTTCAGCTCCACCACGTGTGCCTTGCGCGGACTGGCCACCAGGAACCAGCTGGCGGCGAGAATGGCGAGACAGAGCGCGGCGCAGCCCGCCATTAGTTGGTGCCGACGCGACACGTCAACTCCCATTCACGTCGTAGCGGTGTGACAGCGCATTGCCCGTCACGTCTGCAGTGATGACGAAGGTGACAAGTTGCGACCCCGGCGTCGTGCCAGCGGTCGAGCTCGTGAGGTAGACGTTCGCGAACTGCGGTACGGACCCCAGCGACTGCAGGAGGTCGGCGACGGCATTCTGGCTCTCCCCTACGCCGTTCAACGTGATGGTCGCGATGGCTGCGCCGTTCGAGGACCCGCTCGTCCCGCCCGAGGCATTCAGGCCACCGCCGACGGGTCGAGGGAGCGCCACAGGCGCCGAGCCGCCCGTCGCCACGCCCCCAGTGCTCGTGACGGGAGCTACCTGCACGGACGAGTAGCGGACGCCGTGGGGTAGCTGCAGCTTCAGCTGATCGAGGTAGCGAGACCACAGCACCTCATTGGCCAAGGCGGCGCGCAGAGAGGTCTGGGTTGATTGCGCCTGCGCGAGTGCGGTAGCAGCGGGCGCAAGCGAGTTCACCTGCTTCTGGAGGCGGACGTTCTGCGCGGTAGCGCTGTCGAGGCTTCCTTGAGCCTCGTTACCTCCGTTGCCACCCAGGTAGCCCACGCCGGCCCCGATGAGGACCGTAGCGAGGACTGCCGCGCCGAGACCACGTCCCAGACGGGACAGCGCTCGTCGCTCGAGCAGCTCAGGCGGCAGAAGATTGACGCGCGGCACCGGGACGCCGTCGGACTGAACCATCGCGATCGGTTCGTCCTCGAGAGGCAGCTCGGAGAGCAGCGCGGTCATGCGGCAGCTCCTAGTGCCAGCCCGACCGGCACGCACGCCATGGGCGCCATGTAAGCCAGCTGTGAATCGGTCAGGCCTGTACGACCCACCTCGATCCGCGAGAAGATGTCGACCGGCCTGACCTGCATCCGCGTCGCAGTGGAGAGCCGCTCCGCGAGCCCAGCTAGCATGCTGCACCCCCCGGACAGGACAATCCGAGAGATGCGTACGGCGTCGGGCTGAACTGCGTAGTAGTCGAGTGAGCCGCGGACCTCCTCGACCCAGGAAGCCGCCGCGGCTTCGAGCACCCGACTCGCCGGGGGGACTCCGGCTGCAGCCGAGCCCGTCGGGAGCGCCGAGGTCTGCTTGATCTGTTCCGCCTGCTCGGTTGGCAGTCCTAGGCGATCGGCGATGGCAGCCGTGATGTCAGTCCCTCCTTGCAGGAGGATGCGGACGAAGCGGGGCACCCCACCTTGATGCACGACGATGTTCGTCACTCCGGCCCCGACCTCGACGAGTGCCTCGGCAGTCGAGGTGAGACCCAGCCCGTCCGGGGTCCCTGCGGCGCGGAGCACAGCAAATGGCGTGAGGTCGACGGCATCCGGCGTCAGGCCGGCGAGTGCCACCGCGTCGGTCAGGTTGGAGATCATGTCGCGAACCGCCGCCACCAAAAGCACTCGCTGCCTGGGGTGGCCGTCATCGCCGATGATCTCCTCGAGCGGGTGGAAGTCCAGGACGGCCTGTTCGATCGGCATGGGAATGAGATCGGCCACTTGAAAGGGCAGGGCGGCGCGCAGCTCGACGAGCGGTATGGCGGGCAGGTCGACCTGACGAACGACAACCTTCTGGTTGCCGACGCCCACGACGACCCTCTTCGTCCCGAACTTGCTGCGACGCCAGAGTTCACGCAGCGCCCCGGCGACCGCTTGCGCGTCGACGACCTCACCGTCGCGAACCGCACCGACGGGCAGAGCAACCTGGCCAATGCGCTCGAGCGTGAGCCCGCTGCGCGAAACAGCGACCTGCGCAGCACGCACGCTCGTCGTCCCGATGTCGAGCCCGACGGCTCTCCGTGTCGCCACTGCTGCCCCTCCCATGACTCACCTGGATGACCTGCTGATCGATCGGCCGGTCGCTCTACAGTCCCTTCGGCCAATCGGAGCAGCCCCTTGAGAGCAAGACTCCGATCGGTATCGCGACACGCGACCGGCGACGCGGGGAGCACGGATGCAGGAACGGCAGCCGAGTCGAGCGATCAGAGGCCGGTGAGGCCCAGATAGGCCGAAGCCAGACGTCCACCCACGAGGATCGCCGCGAAAGCGCCCCCGATCATGAAGGGACCGAAGGGAATCTTGCTCTTGCGACCGACCCGTCCCGAGAACAGTAGGACGATGCTCGTCACACCGCCGAGGAAGAAGCCGGCGAAAGCGCCTACGAAGAACGTGCCCCAGGACAACCAGGCCAAATAAGCGCCGAGCAATCCCGCCAGTTTCACGTCACCGAAACCCATGCCACCCGGCTTGATGAAGACGATCACGAAGTAGAAGCCGTAGAGGGCTGCACCCCCAGCCGCCGCGCGCAGGAAGCTGTCCCAACTGCCGCCGAGCACCGAGGCCAGGGCCAGCAGGGCGCCGGTCACCGGATATGCCGGGAGAGTCAGAACGTCGGGAAGTCGCCGGACGTCGAGGTCGATGAACGCCAACGCGACGCCGAGCGCGCCGAAATAGAGGAACGCGGGCAGTGCCGCCGCCTGATGCTGCAGCCGAAGCGCCAGTACGACGAACACGATCGCAGTCAGCAGCTCGATCGCCGGATATCGCCCGCTGATCGCCGTCGTGCAGGTCCGGCACTTCCCCTTAAGGGCCACGTAGGAGAGCACGGGAACGTTGTCCCGGGGCTGGAGCTCCGTTTCGCAGACCGGACAGTGCGAGCGCGGGCTGACAACCGAGAGCCGGAGCGGCACCCGATGGATGACCACGTTCAGGAACGACCCGACGGTCAACCCGAGGATCCCCGCGAGGACGATCAACATAGCGCTCACCCGCCCTGGTCCTCGACAGTGTTCTTCAACCTGGAGTCGATGAAGTTGGCCGGAGCATTCCACTTCTGGCGGAGCTGCCCCGAACAGGTCTCGACGATGATGGTGGCGAATTGCTGGTGATATGTGTCGCCTTGTCCAGCAGCCAGCGATAGGCACTGGCCCGCGCTGTTGAGGATCTGATACGAGGATCCGTAGTCGCCGGCTACCTCGCCGGTCTTCGTCCACCGCTGGCGCGCCGACCCGTCGCACGTGGTGGTCGTAACCTGATTGCCTGATGCCGGGGAGGTCAGGCAGTAGGGCGAACTCGCACTGCCGCCGTTGTAGGTGACGAAGGTCTTGTAGCCGGCACCGTCGGACTTGTAGAGCCAGCGTTGGTTCCAGGTGATCTTGCTGCTGTCCGGAGCTTGCTTGCACGGGTAATCGATCAGCCACGTCCGGCTCACGGTCTGGTCGGTCACGTCGAGACACCGGCCGAACTCGTAGTAGTTGACCAGCTGCTGGGTCACGTCCCCGGCGGGGCCGGCCCCCACCTGCGGATCCGGGTTCCAGGTCATGTAGTCGAAACCCCCGCCGCTGCAGGTCTGCAGGTACAGCTGAGCTCCGGAGATCGGGCCGCTGGAGTTGGGCGCGATACAGCGGCCGTTGATGTCGCCAGAACTCCCCGCGCCCTCGAACTTGCCGTTGTCGTCGAAGCTCCACTCCTGAGCTTGGGAGGCCGACGGGCTGTACGGGTAGTTCGACCCGGCCGTGAGGCACGTCTGCAATTTGAGCGCTGTTCCGGCGGTGGCGGTGCCGTCGTTGAGGCAGAGCCCGGGCGAGCCACTCCCCGTGTAGTAGAGCGTGAGGTCAGCGCGATAGGACCAGCTCTGCGACTGCGTTCCGACCGGCTGACAGCTTTTCACGTACACCGGGCTGCCTACGGCGGGACTCGTCCCGACGTCCATGCACAGGGTGGTGCCATTCTCCTGCAGCCGACCCCCGGCAACGTTGTAGTTCGAGGTGCGGAACGTGTAGGTGGTGTGTAGGTTGCGGTCGCCCTGGTTGGCCGACGCACCTCCGATCGCCGCGCCCTGCCCACTCGACTGCAGGTAGGCGAACTGCGGCACCGCCACCGGCGCGCTGCCGCTGCACGCGATCGTGTTGTCGCGTAGCCATGTCGTGGTCTGGTTCGTCGGGTCGCTGAAGTAGTACCTGACGTACACGTCGTAAGTGAAACTGCCAGAGTTTGGCCCCACGGAACCGGTGAGCCGGGTGCCCAGCGTCCGGTCCGTCATGGTGCACGGCAGCTGACCGCGGATGCCGTTGCCTGCCGCGTCGGTCGCGGCTCGCAGCCGGTGTAGAGCGACCTCGAAACCGCTGGATGCAGCGTTGAGGGTCCCGACGTCCTTGCGAGCTGCCTGCGTGGGCTTGGTCTCGCTGAGCACGACGCCGGCAACGGCAAGGCTGAGCGCCCCGACGATGATGATCAGTAGCAGGCTGGTGATCATCGCAAAGCCGCTTTCCCGGTCTTCCGCAGCACCCGGGCGGCGACGAAGTGGTCGCCTCATGAGCGAGGTACCTGCTGACAGACGGCAGGACTCGGTGCCGCACTGTTCGGCGTGTTCAGCGCCGTGAAGGCAGTGTCCGTGACGGCCTTGCCGGCGGGCTTGTTGCGCGCGCTCTCCAAGTGGACCTGCAGCTGCTGGTAATTCAAGGTCACTCCGGCGGAAGTGGTACTGCGCAAGGCGAAGGGCTTCGTCGTCGCGTTCACGTCGTTGACCACGCCGGTCGCCACGGTCGTCCAAGCAGGCGCTGTCACGCTTCCTCCGGTGATCACCCAGGTTCGCCACTGCAGCTTCGACAACGAAGGGTCGAGGCGCCATTGGACGCAGGTCTGCTGCGCGGCCGAGTTCGGTGCCTGCCACTCCACGTAATACTTGCCGTCAGTGCCGAGTCCGGGCGTGTTAATGGCGCTCGCGTAACGGACCTGCTTCTCCAGGAGAAGAAAGGCCCTGCGGTTGCCGTCGGCTGCATCTGCGACTCCCTGCTGCTTGCGCAGGCTGCTGAACATGCTGTTCGTCGCCCCTATGAAGACGCTGATCACCACCGAGAACAGCATGATCGACACGAGCAATTCGATGATGCTGAACCCCTCGTCCTCGCGCCGGGACGGCCTGCGGTAGACAGCCATCACGGGATCGTCAGACTGTAGGAGTCGCTCTTGCCGTCCGGGTTCGTGAGCGTCACCGTGTACGTAGCGCCCCGCTGGGGCGTTGTCGTCGCTGTGAAGTTGACCTGGGTGGAGCTCACGAACGAGGACGCGAAGGGTTGATTGTTGATGCCGGGGCCGGTGACGGTGACGGTGGGAGGAGATCGGAAGTTCGTTCCGGAAATGTTGACGGTCGACCCGCTCATGCCCAGGCCCGTGATGTTCGGCGCTGGGTAGGTCGGTGCCGCGTTGACTGTGAAGGTCTTGCTCGCGGCTCCCGTGTCCGTGTTAGTGACGGTGAAGGTGTGCGTCCCCGCGGCTCCGGCGGTGAAGTTCAGTGTGATCGTGGTGCTCCCGGACTGGGTGGCGCTGTTGATGGTGCCACCCGAGCCGTCGACGGAGACCGACGCCCCGGCGGCAAAGCCGGTGCCGGTGAGGGTCACCGAGTAAGCGGACCCAGCCGTCATCGGCGTGGGGTTCGAAGCCACCGACGTCAGCGTCACCGGCTGCACTGAAGTGCCCACCGGGGCGGCGACCGTGAGGTTGGTCGAGGCGGTGCCCCCGTCCGGATTGGTCACCGTCAAGGGCCATGAGCCGCCCGCTGATGCGCCGGACTTAGCCAGGAAGGTGACCGTCATCAGTATCGATGACTTCCAGGTGATCGCACTGATAGTCCCGGCCGTGCTCGAGATCGCGACCGTCGCCCCGCTGACGAAACCGGTGCCGTTGATGCTCAGCGTCTGAGTGGCGCCGTTGGCGACGGTGCTGGGGCTCACGCTGCCCACCGAGACGGAGCCGATGCCGACCGTGAAGGTGCCCTTCGCGGTACCGGTATCCGGGTTCACCAGCGTCAAAGTGCGCGTTCCGGTCAGCCCCGCGGTCGCCGTGAACTTGACGGTCATCTGGGATGAGCTGACGAAGGTGACATTGCTTAGAGAACCACCGCTGTCCACGGCAACGGTTGCACCCGACACGAAGTTGCTGCCGTTGAGAGTCAGCGTTGTCGTGCTGCCAGCGGTCACGCTCGCGGGGGCGATGCTGCTGATGATCGGTTGGGAGGTGGCCGAGGAGACCCCGAGACACCCGGTGAACGAGGCGTTGCTGTTGAAGCACGGATCAGTACCGGCGTCACGCAGCGAGCTGACGTCGTACTCACAGAGTCCGCCGGCGTTCGAGCACTGTTGGCCGCCGTTGAGCGACCATTGCACGCCGACGCTGATCCGGTACATCCAACCGTTCGAACCGGCGCTGTTCGCCCCGCAAGAACCATCGGGGGCCACGTAGCAGCGGTTGATGAAGGTGCGGACCGTGTACGTGACGCTGGAGACGATGGGCTGTTGCGTAATCGGCACGACCTGCGATGAAGTCCCGGTGGCTGTGCTGTCGAAGTTCGATGGCGAGCCATCGGAATTCAACGCCGTCGTCACGTCTTGGGACAGGTTGACAGTGCCTGGCGAGGCGTTCAACGAAGCGACCAAGCTCTGTGACCGGCCCTTCAACAAGGCGCTCGCAGGAACGCTACGGGTGTACTCGATCGCCTGCTCTGCGAGCGTGACCGCGGCTTGACGCTGCCCCTGACCGCTGGTCTTCTTCAGCGACGACACGAAGAACCCGGCGGAGCCCATCATCACCAGGACGAGGATGCTCAGCGCGACGATGACCTCGATCAGCGAGAACCCGTCATCGCCCTCGGTCGACACGTGGTCGACGAGGCGTCGGGGAGCTGATCCCAGCACGGCGTCTCCTGTCGAAAGCGTCTGCGCAAACGCGTCTTCACGTCTTCATCGGTCGCTCTGAGGCGGAACCTGAGTCGCAGGGGCGGGAGCTCGCAGCCCTGATCTTCGAAGCCACGTAGAACGCCGCCCCCCACGAATCCGTGGGGGGCGGCGCTTCGGGCAGGCGGTGCTATCAGGGGCAGGCGCCGGTCGCCAGCCCACCTGCGGTGCTGTCGTAGTGCCACGTCGTCGAGGTCTTGCTGCTGGTGGCGTTGATGCAGTAGCCGTTTGCCGGCTGGGTGGTCGCGCTGACGATCGAGTTTCCTGCGCTCGTCTTGACGACCTGGGTGCCGACGGAGACGACCGGGGGGGTTCCGGCGGTGGTCACCGCCGGGTAGGTCTGGGTGTCGGTGAACTGGCTCTCCATCTCATTGGCAACGGTACGGAGGTCGCTCTTCATCGAGGCCTCGTAACCCTTCTGCCGCTGGTTCAGGAAGACTGGGATCGCGATAGCGGCGAGGATGCCGATGATGATGATGACCACCAGGAGCTCAATGAGGGTGAACCCACCCTCGCCCTCCTCGCGGACCTTGCGCATACGAGCTGCCAGCATGGTGCTGTCCCTTCTCGGACCGATTTGACGAGCTGCCGGTCCGTCCGGCCGCCCCTTGCGTTTCAGAGATAGTTTCGGTGCGGTAGGATCGGTATTCGATGCTCCATCCGGACTAACTTCACGAGCGGTCCAAGTGCTGGAGCATGAGGTCGAACGCAGGAAAGCCGCCGACCGGGCTTTCCCGGTCGGCGGCTCGCCTTTTGGTTATGCTCAGGTGTAGCTGGCTGCGGCTGAGCAACCGGTGCTGTTCAGGCCACCGTTGATGCTGTCGTAGTACCAGTTCGCCGAGGCGCTGACACCGCTGTTCGACATGGAGACGCAGAAGCCCTTGGTCCCGCTCTGCACAAGCGCGGGCACATTGTTCTTGCTGAGCTTGACGGCTGTCGAACCGACGGTCACCGAGGTGGTCGCAACGGTGAAGCCGGCAGCCGCGGGGTAGGTCGAGAAGTCGGTGAAGTAGCTCTCCATCTCGTTGGCGATGGACCGCAGGTCCGACTTCTCCGACGCCTCGTAGCCCTTCTTCCGCTGGTTCAGGAAGACAGGGATGGCGATGGCGGCGAGGATGCCGATGATGATGATGACGACCAGGAGCTCGATGAGGGTGAAACCACCCTCACCCTCCTCGCGGGCCTTGCGCATACGAGCGAACATTTGCGTCCTTCCTCGGACCGAGATGCGGCCCCCGGTCCGACCGGGCGACCCACGACAACAATTGTTTCGGCGGCTCCGCGGCGAGACTGTTAACCCGATCGGGTTACATGTGAGAAGGAAGCATCGCGCAGCCGCCTCGGCTCGCGTTACCCGCGACTCGGCGCGACCGCTCAGGCCTCAGCGACGCGCTGCCCGTTCCGAACGCCTGCCTCCCGGCTCGGCGCCCGAAGGTCGCCGACCGGGGACCTGAAGGACCGGAGCCGGGTAACTCGGTCGGCAAGTCAGTTGATCAGGTCGAAGATCTTGAAGATCGGCATGTACATGGCCACGATCATGGACCCGACGACCGCCCCCAGAAAGGCGATCATCAACGGCTCGATAAGAGCAGTCAGCGCCTCGGTGGTGGCTTCAACCTCTTGATCGTAGAACTCGCTGATCTTGCCCAGCATCCCGTCGAGAGCGCCGGTTTCCTCCCCGACGGCCATCATCTGCACCACCATGGCTGGGAATACCGGGTGCTTGGTCAACGGTCCCGTCAAGGTTTCGCCGGAACGCACGCTCTCTTGGACGTCGCGAACAGCGCGGGTGAGCACGACGTTGCCCGTAGTGCCGGCCACGATCTCGAGGCTTTGGAGGATGGGAACGCCTGAACTCATCATCGTCCCGAGGTTCCGTGCGAAGCGGCTCAGCGCAATCTTGCGGAACAGAGATCCGAAGACCGGCAGTTTGAGCTTCATCGGATCGACCACGTCTCGAACACCTGGCTTGTGCTTGACCTTGCCCCAGGCGATGAAGCCAGCGATGAGGATCACGGCAAGCACCGGCGAGTACGAGCGCAAGACGTTACTAGCCGCGACAAGCAGTGCAGTTGGCGTAGGCAGCTTGCCGCCCAGCGTCTGGAACATCTTGGCGAAGATCGGGACAATGAAGAGCAGCATGCCCGTGACCGCCAGCATCGCCATCACGAAGACGACGACAGGGTAGGTCATGGCGCTCTTGACCTTGCCGCGCAGCTTCACCTCGGACTCGTAGTTGTGCGCTACCTGGATGAGCACGCTGTCCAGGAAGCCACCGATCTCGCCGGCCTTGATCATATTCACCATCAGCGGCGGAAAGATCTTCGGCGAGTGCTTGCCCATCGCGACGCTCAGGGACGTTCCCGCCTCGATTTCGTTTCGGACATCCCCCAGCACATCAGCCAGGACCTTGTTCTCACTTTGTTCCGTAAGAATGTTCAGTGCCCGGAGCAGCGACAGACCACTGTTGATCATGGTCGCGAACTGCCGAGACATGACGGCAAGGTCCTTCATGCCCACCTTGCCGCCGAAGCCTGGGATCTTGATCTCACGCTTCATGCCGGTGTTGGTCGCCTCGATGGACAAGGGGGCATACCCCATGCCCTTCAGCTTCTTGGCCACCACTCCGGTCGAGTCGGCGTCCAGCGTGCCGCTGATCTTCATTCCGGCGCGGTCCCGGACCGTGTACGCATAGGTCGTCGACATCAGCGAGAAGACCCCGTCCCTCTTAGGCGGGCCGGTCGTCAGCCCTTCCTCCGTCCTTCGACGCAATGTCCCTGCGCCTTAAGCTGGCGCATGAGCTGCACGGGCCGCGGCTCATGCCCCGAGGGCGGGGAACCTCGACGCTGTGAGTCCGCCATCGCTGGACGAAGCCGGGTGCGGCAACGCCGGAACTGAGGCCGAACTCCTCGGGACGGCCTCGCGCACGCCGCGATCCTGCCCCGCCGACCCGCACGGCTGTAGCACGGTCTCGTGATGTGCCGGGCGAAGGCCGACGTCGGTGACCGACCCCACACGCAAGGCGCGCCGCAGCGTCGTGATCGACAGGACCATGGCGACAAGGACGGCGCACACGAGCACGACGACAGCGAGCCGCCTTCAAGGGCCGGTCGACACTTCCGAGCAACCGGGGTTCCCCGCCCAACCAGACGACCTTGCGTGCGGCCGCCGCCGTCAGCGTCCGCAGAGGCGCTGGAAGTCCTCCGCATGGTGTGACTTCTCGAGCGCGCTCTCGTAGCTGACCTTCGCCATTTTGACCAGTTCGGCCAGGCTCTGGTCCATCGTCCGCATGCCGAATTTGCCGCCGGCCTGGAGCGACGAGTAGATCTGGTGGGTCTTGCCCTCACGTATCAGATTGCGCACTGCGGGCGTTGCCACCAAGACTTCACAAGCCACGGCTCGCCCACGCCCGTCGGCTGTCTTCACCAGCGTCTGACACACGACGCCCTGGAGCGAGCCAGCGAGTTGCACACGCACCTGCTGCTGCTGGTGCGGCGGGAAGACGTCGATCACACGGTCGATGGTCTGCGCGGCATCCTGGGTGTGCAGTGTGGCAAAGACGAGATGTCCCGTTTCTGCCGCTGTCAACGCCACCGAGATCGTCTCGAGGTCACGCATCTCGCCAACCAGAATGATGTCAGGGTCCTGTCGGAGCACATGCTTCAGCGCCTTCTGGAAGGAGTGGGTGTCCTCACCCACCTCTCGCTGATTGACCAAGCTCGACCGGTGCTGGTGGAGGAACTCGATCGGGTCCTCGCACGTCATGATGTGATCGCGGCGCTGCCGGTTCGCGAGGTCGATGAGACTCGCCAATGTCGTCGACTTGCCAGAACCGGTGGGTCCGGTCACCAGGACGAATCCGCGAGGAAGCATCGCAAAGTTGGCCACCGCCGGAGGAACGCCCAGGTCCTCGAGCTTCTTTATCTCGTAAGGGATGAGACGAAAGGCGGCCCCGACAGATTCGCGCTGTTTGTAGAGGTTCACTCGGAAGCGAGCCTTACCCGGGACGGCGTAGGCGAAGTCGAGCTCGAGCTCAGCCTCGAACTTCTCCCGCTGCTTCTGAGTAACGATTGCGTACAGCATCTTCTGGATCACCGGCGGGACAAGGATCGGCCGATCCTCCATGGGTTGAAGGTGGCCGTTGAGCCGCAGCGTGGGAGGTGCGCCCGCCGTCAGATGTAGGTCGGACGCACCTCGAGCGAGCACCTCGACGAGAAGGTCGGTGAGAACGAGTTCCTCGCCGTCGGAGTCGGGCTCCGTACCACGGGTGAGTCGAGCCGCCGCGGAGGCCTCACCTGTCGGCTGGCCGGTAACCGGGGTGCCGCCTACCTCGCCGGCCTGCCCAGGCACGGACGGAGTGATCAGCTGGCCTGGCACAGGCGGACCGGCTGACTTCAGCTGCTGGCTGTGGGGAGGCATGACCGGCCCGGGCATCGCCGGTCCAGGCATCGCCGGTCCGGGCATCGCCGGTCCGGGCATCGCCGGTCCGGGGCATCGGTTGCCCGGGGGCTCGCGTCTCGGGTACGGCCGAAGTGGCCGCGGCCTGCTGGAGCGGAGCCGGCATCGCCGGTGCGGCCGAACGAGCGGGAACGGGACCGGCCATCGTCGGCCCGTGCGTGGGCGCACCAGGCGAGGCTTGGAACGGCACATGCGGGCTGCTCGAGCCGGCTGGCAGTGGCCCACTTGGAGGCGGGAGCTGTGAGAGCGGCGTACCGGCGTGCGGCGCCGGCATCGCGGGAGCGAGGACGTACCCGCTGGGGGGCGGTGGGGCCTGCGGTAGCGGAGCACCGTGTGAGCCGGCGGCAGGTCCGCTCAGGGGCGGCGCCAGCGACGGCACCGGTCCCGCCGGGCCCACGGGTCGAGCAGACGACTCCGACGGAGTGCCAGACTCCTCCGGACGTCGACCGTCGTTGTTCTGCTCCACGTCGCTCCCATCCACACGGTGCCGGCTCCGCGCTTCAGGCTTCGATCGGCGGTATCCGCCGACCGCTTGAGCATTCGGCGGACTGAAGCTGGGCGCGGCCCCGACGGCGCACAATCTCCAGGTGCTGCGAACGCCTGCGACCGGTCGGCTTCTCGTCGCGAGTCCCGGGCTCGCCGATCCCCACTTCGCACGCACCGTCGTACTGCTGCTGGCCGCAGGAGACGGCGGAGCACTCGGGATCGTCCTTAACCGTCCGGGGGGGTTGGAGGTCAGCGAGATCCTTCCGCAGTGGGCGCCTCTCGCCGCGGAACCCACGTCTGTGTTCGTGGGTGGGCCGGTGGCGCCGGACACCGCGATGTGTCTGGGCCGGGACGGGGATTCGTGGCACGCGATCTCGGTCGACGAACGCCCCGAGACCTCGGGCGTCGAGTGCGTGCGGGTCTTCGCGGCGTACGCGGGTTGGGGGCGGCGTCAGCTCGAGGATGAGATCGACGCCGGCGGCTGGTACGTGGTGGCAGCAACCGCGGACGACGTCTTCACCAGTGCCCCGGAGACCCTGTGGCGCCGCGTCCTCCGCCGACAGAACGGGCGGGCCGCCTGGGCATCGACCGCTCCGGACGACCCGAGGCAGAACTGACTGCGCCGGCCGAGCTGCCGGAGGCCATCGGTCACTACCTCACGGAACTGACGGGCCGGTTGGCGGCGGCCTTCGACGGGCAGCTGCTCGGCGTCTACCTGACCGGTTCGGCAGCGTTGCGTGCCTTCGCGCCGGATGACAGCGACCTCGACGTCGCTGCGATCTGTGCCGACACGGCGTCGCTCGCGCAGCGGCAGGAGGTCGTCGGCCTCGTTCGCCACGACGCTCTTCCCTGTCCTGCCCGGGGCCTGGAGCTGCTCGTCTACCCATGGTCAACCGCGCAAGGGGCCGCAGCCGCGCCCGGCTTCGTGCTCGAGCTGAACGACGGACCGAGGATGCCGTTCTCCGCCGCGCTCTGTCCGTGCGACCGACCGGCCGGCGCCGCCGACTTCTGGTACGTCCTCGACCGTTCGATCCTCCGGGCGGTGGGTCGCCCACTGCACGGACCGCCCGTCATCGATCTGGTGGTCGAGCCGGCGCGCCGCGACGTACTCGACGCACTCGTCTCGTCGTTGGCTTGGCACCGCGCGGCCGGACCGCATGAGCGGCGCAACGCCGTGCTCAACGCCTGCCGCGGCCTGCGCTGGGTGACCGATGGCGTCTGGAGCTCGAAGCCCGACGCCGGGCGCTGGGCCTTGACGCACTGTGGCGAGCAGCCCCGCACACCTCGCCGCCGTGCTCGACGGGGGTTCGGTGACTCGACCTGCGCTGCGGGAGGTATGACCGAGGTGCAGGCCGCCGTGCGCCGCGCCGCTGCGACATAACCCGAGTCGCAGCCACGCCATGGCTGGGCTCAGACACGCCCAGGTCACCGGGCGCTGCGGGTGTGACGTGGGGTGACGGTTGGGTAGGTGCTGTGACCAGCGGCGGCCTGTCGGGCGGCTACCGGGTCGTTCCCCGACGACGCTGCAGAACAGGTGGGGAGCCGGATGCAGGCGTTCGACTTCGCCGTCGCCCTGGAGCGCATCCAGGGCCACGACGAGGTGGCGTTCGGCGAGCTGTGGCGGCGCCACCATCCGATGCTGCTGCGCTACCTGCGCGTGCTCGTTCCCGACGCAGCCGAGGATGTGGCGTCGGAGACCTGGATCGCGGTGGTGCGGGCGCTGTCCCGTTTCGAGGGCGACGAGCAGAACTTCCGCACCTGGCTGATCACGATCGCGCGCAACCGCGCCATGGACTACGGCCGCAGCCGGCAGCGGCAACCGGTCGTGCTGCGCCCGGACGACGAACTCGACGACCATCCGGCGCCGGCACCGGACCCCGCGGTGGTCGTGGTTGAGGCGCTCTCGGCGCACGAGGCGGTCGACCTGGTCACGCGCACGCTCCCGCCGCTCCAGGCAGAGGCGGTGATCCTCCGCAGCGTCCTCGGGCTCGACGTGAGCGAGGTGGCTCGCATCATGAACAAGCGGACCGGCACCATCCGGGTCCTCAGCCATCGCGGTCTGCGACGGCTCGAGCAGACCTTCGCGACCCGGAGGGCGGTGCAGAACGGATGACTCGATCGTCGGACGACGTCGTACACGTCGGCGACCTGCCGGTACCGGCTGCGTCCGGCCAGGTCGTGCTGCTGCTGCAGCAGGCTGCCGCCCCGCCCGCCGCGGACGAGTTCCGGGAGCAGGCCGCGGCGACGGCCGCGTTCATCGCCGTCTCGCGTGAGTCGCGCTCCCCCGCCGAGCGGGCCGCTACCGATCGGACACCGTCTCCGCGGCAGGCGCTGCCGACGGCGGTCCGCGGCGTCCGGGTCGCCGCCGCGGCGCTGCTGGCGTCCGTCGTGCTCGGCGGCGGACTGGCCGCAGCCGACGTCCTTCCGGCACCGGCCCAGCGGTTCGTCTCCGGAGTGCTCGGCACGGTGGGGATCCCGGTCCCCTCGCCGGACGACCCGTCCTCCCGTCACGGTGGGAGCTCCTCGACCAGACCCGTCGACGTCGAAGGCCCCGCGGGCCCGGACCAGTCCGCGGCGGGTGCGGCGTCACCGTCCGTCCTGCCCGAGCGGGCAGGGCAGCCTTCCTCGATCGTTCCCGGGGCCGGTGCCGTGGCCGACAGCCGGACCCTGCCGGGCGTCGTCACCACCGGTGCGGTCCCGCCGTCGTCCCCGCCGACCGGTACCGGACGGTCCGAGTCGGCGACAGCGACCGGTGATTCGACGGACGGGACCACCGCATCGGGCGGCGGCGTCAACGGAGACAGCAACGGCAACGGGTCCGCGCACGCCGGGCAGGGCCGGGCGAACGGGCAGCAACGCGCCGGTGGCCCCGGAGGGAATTCGTCGACCGCACCTGGTCGCAGCGGGCAGGCGGGCAGGAGTGGCGCGAAGAATCCGAACCGCGGCTCGGGGTCGGCGGTCGCAGACCGCTCGGACGCGACGAGCGACTCCCCGCCGCGTCCGCGTCGGACGACCGCCCGGTCCGTGATCTCACTCCGGTCGGAGGCCCACCACCCAGCAGGCGACGGCGGCCGCCGCCGCGACGTTCAGCGAGTCGACGCCGCCCGCCATCGGGATGCGGACCCGGAGGTCGGCCGAGGTCAGTGCCTGCTCGGTGAGTCCCGGCCCTTCGGCGCCGAGCAGCAGCGCCAGCCGCGCGTCGTCCCCGGTTCCGACCACCGCGCCGAGTTCGTCGAGGGGAAGGGCTTCCTCGGCGGGGGTGAGCGCGAGCAGCCGGAACCCTGCCGTACGCAGTCGCTCGAGACCCCCCGGCCAGTCGTCGATGCGGGCGTAGGGCAGCGCGAACACCTCCCCCATCGAGGTCCGGACGCTCCGGCGGTAGAGCGGGTCGCCGCAGGTCGGCGCGAGCAGGACGGCGTCGATGCCGAGCCCGGCCGCGGAGCGGAAGACCGCCCCCAGGTTGGTCGGGTTGCTGAGCTCTTCGAGCACGCAGAGCCGGCGCGGTGCCGGGCGACCACCGGCGCCGGCGAGCAGTTCATCGACGGTCAGCTCCGGACGGCGGTGGACCGCTGCGAGGACCCCCCGGTGCACGTGGAAGCCGGTCAGCTGCTTCAGGACCGGGAGCGGCGCGACGTAGACCGGGCAGCCGGTGCCGTCGACCAGACCGACGAGATCGGTGACCGCGTCGACCCGGTTGTCCGCGAGCAGCAACGACCGGAGCCGGTGACCCGAGGCGAGGGCGCGGCGGACGACCCAGTCGCCCTCCGCGATGAACAGTCCACCGGCCGGCTCCATGAGCCGACGCAGGGTCGTGTCGGTCAGGTCGCGGTAATCGGAGAGGCGCGGGTCATCGGGGTCGAGCAGGAGTTCGGGGCTCGGCACCCGGCCCAGGCTAGAGCCAGCGCGTGACGCGCGTGCGGCTCGGTCAGTCGGCGTCGATGACCCGGGGGTTGCGTCCGGCGGCCAGGCCACGATCGCGCGGAAGAGCGTCCTCGACCGTCAGCGCCGGAGCCGGCGGTGCGCGGCGGGGCTGGTTGGCGAAGAGCACCGCGAACCAGGGCATGACCACCGCGATGAAGATCGCGACGTACTGGACGGGCCCGGAGAACAGGAGGACCGCTCCCACCAGGCACACGACGCGGAAGAGCATGGCGGCGATGTAGCGGCGTTCGCGATCGCGGATGTCGTCCGAACGGGAGCCGGCGAGACTGGTGATCACGGTCGACCTGCGTCTGCTCCGTGGTGGCACGTACATAGTGTCCCTCTTTCCGGGCATCTTGAGACGCTCCGGGTCCGACTAATTCAAAACCCGGTCAACTCGTGCCCACTCACACAGGTCAACGCCGCGCTGTGACCGAAAAGTCCCCTCCGGCGCCGCGCCCGGGACGTGAGATCGCCGCGTCCGGGCAGGAACGGGGCATGAACCTCGGACCCACCCCCGTCGACGGCCGCATCATCATCGTCACCGGCGCCACCTCCGGCATCGGCCGCGCGACGGCGGAACGCCTCGTGCGTCACGGTGCCGTGGTCATCGGCTGTGCCCGGGACGAGCAGCGCCTCTCCGAAGTCGCCGCCGAGGTCGGTTTCGAGCCGCAGCGCTGCGACGTCTCCTCCGCGAAGGACCGTGCGGCACTGATCGACGGCGTGCTCGCGCGGCACGGCCGCATCGACGCCCTGGTGAACAACGCCGGCATCGGCTGGGAAGGCCTCGTCGAGGAGATGGAGACCGGGGACGTCGAGCAGATGGTGAACACCAACGTCACCGCCCTCATCGACCTGACCCGCCTGGTCCTGCCGCACATGCTCGAGCGCGGCGACGGCCACATCGTCATGACGTCGTCGTCGGCCGGCTGGTTCTCCTTCCCGCCGCTGACGGTCTACTCGGCGACCAAGTTCGCCGTCGAGGGCTTCGTCGAGGGCCTGCGCCGGGAGGTCGGCCGCCGCGGCATCGTCGTCTCCACCGTCAACCCGGGTCCTGTCGCCACCGAGTGGCTCGCACGCTCACAGGGCCTGCAGCCCGCCGAGCACGACAGCGAGGTCAGCCGCAACCCTGGCGTTCCGCCGGAGTGGGTCGCGACCGCGATCGAGCGCTCGCTGCGCCGCCCCTACAGTCGGACCGCCGGCGTTCCCCGCGTGATGGGCCTCGCCCGGTTGCTGCAGGTCCAGCCGCTGCGCATGGCGGCCGACGTCGCGTTCGGCCTTGCTGCCGGGCCCCTGTCCACCTTCGCGAAGAAGCTCACCGCGGACTCGACGCCGGTCGACCCACGGAAGGATCTGCGGCACCACTCGTCGGCGGGCAGCTGAGCCGAGCCGGCCGAGCGTCCGATCAGCTGGTGATCGGTCGACCGAGGTAGACGCTCTCCGTCTGGTGGGCGAACTGACCGAACCGCTCCACCGGCAGGTAGCCGGCGCCACGATAGAGATCGACCGCCTCCGGCTGCCGGAGGCCGGTTTCCAGCCAGAGCTGCCGGTAGCCGAGCGTGCGGGCTGTGGTCTCGGCCGCCGTCAACAGCGTCCGCGCCAGCCCGCGGCGACGCGCGACCGGCCGGACGTACATCCGCTTCAGTTCGGCGACGGGCCCGTCCCCGGACTCGCCGGACTCGTCGGCGAGGGGGCGCGGCAGGTGCCGGACCCCGACGCAGCCGAGCAGCAACTCCGGCCGGTCGGCGTCCACGGCGACGAGCAGGGCTCCGTCCGGCGGGTCGAACTGGGCCCGGCGGACGTGCACCGGTTCCCCCTCGCTGCCGTAGCGGCGGGCGAGGTCGACGTCGAGTTCCGCGAACAGCCCGGCGACCTCGTCGAACGACGCCCGACGAACGGAGATGTGCGAGGCCACCCCTCCCAGACTGCCACCCGCGGCGGCTCAGGCGCTGCCCTCGCGCGGCGCAGCGCCGTCGCGCAGGTCGATCACGCTCTCGGCTCCGGCCGGCGTGCTCGGCGGCGGCACCGCCGCCGTGACCGTCGTGCTCGCTGCCCGAGGCGGCGGTTCCGCCGGAACCGCCGGCGGGGTCA
>CAVVZN010000004.1:0-825465 GCA_963752645.1 uncultured Actinomycetota bacterium
TCGTGAGAGCCATCGCCTACGACCAGTTCGGCGGACCTGAGGTCCTCGGCATCCAGGACCTGCCCGACCCCGAGGTCGGTCCCGACTACGTGCTGGTCGAGGTGACCGCCGCCGGCGTGAACCCCGTCGACACCAAGGTGCGGCAGGGGGCGCTCGCGGGTGCCTTCCCGACGTCGTTCCCGTGCATCCCGGGCTGGGACGTCTCCGGCACCGTCGTCTCCGCCGGTCCGGCGGCCCAGGCCTACTCCGCGGGCGACCAGGTCGTCGGCTACGTCCGGAAGGACTCGATCGGCGCGGGCACCTGCGCCGAGCTCGTCGCCTGCCATCTGCGGCACCTCGCCCCGGTACCGGCGGGCGTCGACCTCGTCGCCGCGGCCGGGTTGCCGCTGGTCGGCCTGACGGCGATGCAGGCGCTCGCCACCCTCGACCTGCAGGCCGGCGAGACGCTGCTGGTGCTCAACGCCTCCGGCGGCGTCGGGACGATCGCGGTGCAGCTCGCCGCCGCCCGCGGCGTCACCGTGCTCGGCGTCAACAGCGCGCGCAACGACGACTACGTCCGCGGCCTCGGGGCCGAGGCGACGCTCGACTACTCCGCCGGTCCGTTGCCCGAGCAGCTCCGCCGCATCCGCCCCGACGGCGTCGACGCCGTCGTGGACTTCGTCGGCGGGGACGGGCTCGCGGCCGCCCCGCAGCTGCTGCGCGCCGGAGCGGACGGGCGCTTCTGCTCGATCGTCGACCCCGGGGTGCTCGAGCAGGGCGGGCACTACGCCTTCGTGCGCCCGGACTCCGCGCAGCTCGACAGAGCTCGCTGCGATGGTGGGCGACGGCCGGCTGCGGCTCGAGGTCGAGGATGTGATGCCGATGGAGCGCGCCGCCGAGGCGCACGAGCGCGTCGAGAGCCACCGCACGCGGGGGAAGATCGTGTTGACGGTCTGAGCCGACCGGCGCTCGTGGCGATGTCTAGCGGCTGAGCCAGGCCGATGCCGGCGCCCGGGTACCAGTGGCCGGCGGGGCGCTCGTGGAAGTAGGTGAACGTGCGACCGGTCTCCTCGGCCCAGCGGGGCAGCACGTCCGTCGCGTGCGAGTTGTCCGACATCACGACGGCGGCGTCGGTGAGGTGCGGCCGCACGCGGTCGAACTCACTGCGCTCGTGTTCTGGCGAGTGCAGGCTGTCGTGGAGGAACAGGTCGACCGGCTTCTCGAGTCCGTCCAGTACCGGCAGCGAGTCGCCGATCCGCAGCGTGGTCACCTCGGCGTACCGCCCGTCGATGAGGTAGCCAGCCTCGGGGTTGACGTCGAGGGTGGTCAGCTGGCCGTGGCCGTTGCGTAGCAGCGCCGCAGCGAGCACGCAGGAACCGAGGCCCTTGTCGGTCCCGGTCTCCACGATGTGGTTCGGCTGGAAGGCGCGGATCAGCGCATACCAGCCGAGCCGCCGCCCGTAGCGCGCCTGCCGGTCGGCGAGGCCGCTGCGGCGGCTGTCGGCCATGCCCCGCTCGATGTGCGAGCGCAGCACGTCGTCCTGCTCGAGCTCGGCGAACCACTCCCGGACCTGCCCGATGGCAGCACCGGACGCGCCCACGACCCACCACGCGAGGTGCTCGCGGTTGAGGGCGGTGAGGTCGTAGGTGAAGTTCGTCGTCTCCTGCGAGCCGAACAGCCACCGGCCCGACTGCTGCAGGAGCTTGGCGTCGTACCGGGCGACGGTCGCCGCGCGGATCGGGAAGGCGGCGACGGGAGCAAGTCGCGTTCGAGCGACACGGCGACGAAGGGGCTCAGTCGTTCCGGCGGTCTGCATACCGATCAATCGGACACCACCGTCCGATCGAAAGGCGGACGCCGGCTATCGACGAAACACGGCCGGCCGCTCGGGCAGCCCGAGGTAGCGCAGCACGGCGGCGGCTTCCTGCTGCAGGGCCGGTTCGAGGTCCGCCGCCAGCGGCTCCAGGGCGGTCACGGTCACGACACCGCCGGCGAGCCCCCAGGTGGCGACGGCTCGACCGTCGACCAGGACGAACGGCCGGAAGATGCCGTTGTCGGTGACCAGCGTGGTGTGGGCGCCGATGATGTCGGCGCGGGAGGTCCAGCCCAGCAGCAGCGGGTCGAAGGCGCCGAGCAGCCGCGGTGGCACGGGCGACGCCACCGGCTCCCGACCCTCCAGCACCACCAGCCCGTCGTCGCGGGTTCGCGTCTCGCCTGCGAGCGCAGCGAATCCGGCGCGGGCGTCGGTGAGGGTGATGCCCGCCCAGCGCGCGAGGTCGCGGGCGTCAGCCGGGGCGTGACCGGCGAGGTAGCGACGAGCCAGCCGGGCCAGCGCCGCCGGCCGGTCCAACGACGGTTGCGGACCGACCCACTCCGACGGCGGACACGAACGCCTGCTCGCCGCCGCGCATCGGCCCGCGGACCAGGTGCCCCGCCAAGGTCGCCGCGTAGAGGACGTGGATCAACGCCTGCCGCGCGGTCGGCACCCCGGCGGCGTCCAGTGCCTCACGCAACTCGGTGCGGGTCCTCGGCCCGTCGGCGACGGCGTCGACACAGACGGCGATGCCCCGCTCGGTCTGCTCCGGGTCGACGCCCTCCTGCCGGAGCCGGCGCGTGTTGGCCGACACGAGCTGTGGGGTGGTGAGCGCGTGCAGCTCCCAGAAGTCCTCGGCGCGGACGAGGTGCAACGTTCCGCGGTTCAGCCACGAGACGACGAGGGAGCCGTCGTCCAGCGCGGCCTCGAGGTCAGCGACGGTCGGTCGCCCGGCGCTGCGGACCCGCACCGCCAGCCGGAAGCCGCGGGCGTCCTGCGCCTGGACGGCCAGCAGCCGCTCGACGACGCTGACAGGACCGGCATCGGACGGCCGGCTCAGCAGCTGCGACGCGAGGCGCTCGTCGACCGGCGACGGCATCAGCCGGTCCAATGCGCGCCCCACACCACATCAGGTGTCGCGGACACACCTGATGTGGTGTGACCCGAACTAGAGGGGTTGCTCCCGCCCGCTGCGGCTATCACCCCACCATGCTGACCCGCCCCTTCGGATCCACCGGCATCGACGTGCCGGTCATCGGCTTCGGCACCTGGCAGGTGCTCGACGTCCGCAGCCGCGACGAAGCCGACCGGCACCGGGTGGTCGACGCCGTGCTCGACGCCGGCAGCATCGTCCTCGACTCGTCACCGATGTACGGCGAGGCGGAACGGGTGCTCGGCGAGGCCCTGAGCGGAGCGGACGGTGGCCACGGCCGGCGCGATGAGGCGTTCGTCGCCACCAAGGTCTGGACGCCCGACGACGCCGAGGCCGAACGCCAGACCCGGCGCGCACTCGCCTGGTTCGGCGGCCGGGTCGACCTGTACCAGGTGCACAACCTGGTGCGGTGGCGGCAGCGGCTCGACCTGCTCGAGCGCCTCCGGGGCGACGGCGAGGTCCGCTTCCTCGGCGCGACGCACTACTCGTCGTCGGCCTTCGACGAGCTCGAGACCGTGATGCGCTCCGGCCGCATCGACGCGATCCAGATCCCGTACAACCCGCGGGAGCGGACGGTCGAGCAACGCATCCTGCCGCTCGCCGCCGACCTGGGCCTCGCCGTCGTCGTCATGCGTCCGCTGGGTGGGGGAGGGCTCGCCCGCCGGACCCCGGCGGCCGCCGACCTCGCGGCCCTCGGTGTCGACACCTGGGGTCAGGCGCTGCTGCGCTGGGTCGTCAGCGACCCCCGCGTGACCGTCGCGATCCCCGCGACGTCGAAGCGGGAGCGGGCTGCCGAGAACGCGGCGGCGGGCGAGGTCGTGTTCGACGACGAGCAGCGCGCCCGAGTCGCCGAACTGGCCGGCTGATCGAGCGGCGGCCGCGTGGTCTACGGCAGCGCGCCGGCCTTGCGCAGCACGGCCAGCGCCGCGGGCAGTGTTGCGAACGCGGTGGCGACCGAGGCGGGCGTCGCCACCGACCAGGCGTTGGTCCGCACGTAGCAGCGGACGGCGGCGTCGAACGCGGCGGACCCGACAGCCGCACGCGCGGCGTGCAGCGCGGTCGGCCCGGTGCCGTAGACGACGGACTGGAGCAGGTTGTAGTCGGTGCCGAACGAGGCCATCGACCGGTCGAGCCGGTCCTGCCCGAGGGGAACTTCGTAGGCGGCGGCGTCGTCGTCGACGAGCGACTCGGCGTAGGTCGCGAAGCCCTCGTCGAGCCACGGGTGCTCGGCCTGGTTGTTGCCGACCATCGCGTAGAACCACTGGTGGGCGAGCTCGTGGGTGGTGACCACGCGGGCGCTCGCGGGGTCGGGCTGCGGCAGCACCCAGGCCATGCCGGGGTATTCGAGGCCGGAGGCGACCACGCCGGGGATCCCGACGACGCGGACGGTGTCGAACGGCACCGGGCCGAAGGTGGCGGCGAGCACCGGCAGGGAACGGCGGGCCTCGGCCATCAGCAGCCCGGTGCTCATGGTCGGGTACCCGGGCGCCACGGCGGCGACGATCCGGACGGTCTTGCCGAGGATCGTCATCGTGGAGCTCTCGGTGGCGAGCGGCCCGACGACGACGGCGACGTCGCGGACGGCGTCGGCGTGGAAGCGCCACAGCGTGCGGCCGGCGTCGGCCGGGACCGGGTCGTCGCCGGCGCCCGGGGCCAGCACCGTCTCGCCGGCCGGAGCCGTGACGGCGACGGTGGTGTCGGAGGCGGCGCCGTCCTGGGTCTCGCCGGGGAGCGGGGAGGCGTTGTCGCGGATCCAGCCGGCGCCGCGCTGCCAGGCGAGCATCGGGTGACCCGAGCCCCAGAAGGCGGTGCGCCCGTCGGTGCCGTAGCGGTCCCAGGTGGCCTTGGGCAGCGTCAGCGTGAAGGCGAGGTCGGCGTCGATCGGCTCACCTGCTGCGGCGGTGCGGCCGAGCGGGATGGTCAGCAGCGTGCCCTGGGTACCGGGACGGCCGCCGGCGGAGCTGGTGCGGAAGGGCTGTGCGCCGGGGCTGGTCGCCGACTGCACCTGCAGGGCGGCGTCCTTGCGGTAGCCCTCCGGGCCGTTCGGCCAGAGCCGGAAGACCAGCTCGGTGACGGGCCGGTCCGGGGTGAAGGTGACGTGCTCGGTGCCGGCGACCGACCGGTGGTCGGCAGCGAGGTCGAAGGTGAGTCCGACGACCGGGCGGGCCGGGTCGGGGGCCGCGTAGCCGGCGAGGGCGCAGACCGGTGGGACTGCCGGTCCGGTCGCGGTGGTGGAGACGGGTGCCTGCGTCGCTGCCACGGTCGGTACGACTGCTCTCGCGGCGGCGCGCGCGGCGGCGGGTGCGACCGCGGCACGGGCCAGCGGGGGCAGCCCGGTGTCGCCGCCGTCGTTGCCAACTGCCGGAACGACACCGGCTGCCCGCGCGGACGGTGCGGCCGTGGCCCGTGGCTTCGGTCTGGCAGCGCCGTGACCGCCGCATGCGCCTAGGAGAAGCGAGAGCATGACGGCAGCACTCAGCGCCGTCACGCTGCTGCGGCACGGGCGGTACCGAGCGGAGTACACGGGCATAGCCTCTCGTCGGCAAGAACCGGCTGTTGGCAAGGAGCGCGGGGGGCCGGTGAGCCGATTGAGTACCGGAAGTCGGTACGCGAGAGCTGTTTCGGATCAGCGGATCCCCGATAATGGGGCCATGAGCGTGCGCACCGAGGCCCCGGCGGGGGCTGCCCCTCCGCCGCGGACGCGCAGCGCCGGCGACGTGGTCCGGCTGGTCGTCCAGGTGATCGGCGAGCTGCTCATCACCTTCGGGGTGATCGTCCTGCTGTTCGCCGTCTACGAGCTCGAGGTGACCAACCTGCGGACCGCCGCGACGCAGCGGGGATTGCAGAGCCAGCTCAACAAGGCATGGGCCGGCGACCGGCCGGCGCGGGCCGAACGGTCCCGATCCCGTGGTGACTCCCGCCGAGGGTCAGCCCCTCGCCGTCGTGCGCATCCCGAAGCTCGGGACGGACTACTCCCGCGTCGTCGTCGAGGGCGTCACGCACGAGGACCTCAAGAAGGGCCCGGGGCACTACCCGGGCACGGCGCTGCCCGGCGCGGTCGGCAACCTCGTGCTCTCCGGGCACCGCACCACCTACGGCGCGCCGTTCAGTGACATCGACCAGCTGCGCCCGGGTGACGTCGTCGACGTCCAGGTGCGGTACCGCACGTACCACTACCGCGTGACAGGCACCCGCATCGTCTCGCCGAACGCCGCCGAGGTGCTGCTGCCGGTGCCGGCCCAGCCCGGCGTGGCCCCGACGCAACGGCTGCTCACGCTGACGACGTGCAATCCGCGATTCTCGGCAGCACAGCGGATGATCGTTTCCGGCGTGCTGCAGCCCGGTGATTACACCGACAGCTCCGGCTGATCCGTCTGACATGTCCGCCCGGGAGGATGGGGCGGTGGCGAACCGTCGGGCACTGGCGGTCGTCCTGGTGGTGCTCGGCGTCACCTGGGTGCTGGTCAACGGCCCGGAGGAAGGGCCGATCCTGTTCACGTTCGCTCCGGATCATGGAGTGACGACGGCGGACCTGCTCTCGCTCGTCGCCTTCGTGCTCGCCGTGCTGCTGTGGTTCGACCGCACCGGGGAGCCGCCGCGGAGCTGATGCTTGCCGCTTCGGCGCCGGCCGGGGTGTGTCATCCTGCACAGCGATGGCCACGCTCGTGTCGGTTCTGCTGCTGTTGCTCGACGTCCTCGTCGTCGCGCTGGTGCTGCAGCTCGTCGTGCTCGGACTGCTGCGCCTGCTGCGGCTCGCCCGAGGCGGCGGCCGGCCCCGGCCCCGCGTGGCCGAGGCACCGACCGGGTTCGGCGAGCCGGGGTCCGTCGGGGGGACGGCGAGGAAGCGCCGCTGCGACGACTGCCGCAGCGGCTGGGTCGGCCAGCCGGGTACCGACGCGTCGGTGATGACGCTGCGGTTCCGCCGCTCCGCCCGTCGTCGGGCCCGCAGCCGCCGGCAGCCGCCGCCCGCCTGGGCCGCGAAGCAGGGCTGGGAGCGCTGCCCGAGCTGCTTCTCATCCGCGGTGCGCGACTCCCGGCACCAGGGCGACACCACCCGCCCGTAGCTCCGCGGATCGGTACGTCACTCGCGAGCGTTAGGAGCTGAGGGGCTCCCGGCGGAGCTGCTCGGAGGAGGAGGCGACGTGCACCCGCACACCCGTGCCTCGAACGCGGAGCGCGAGGCCGTCGTCGAACGGCTCGTGCGGGCGCTGCAGGAGGGCCGGCTCACGGCCGAGGAGTTCGACGAACGCAGCGCGGACGCCTACGCCGCGCGGACGCACCGCGAGCTCGCCGACCTCGTCCGCGACCTGCCCGGCCACCTGTGGTGAGCCGGCGGACATGACGAAGGCAGCCCCTGGCCGGCAGAACGAGCCGGAGGGGCTGCCTTGATCAACTAGTCGACGGGGACGACCGGTGTCGCCGGAGTCGGAGCAGCAGCCGGAGCAGCCGGAGCGGCGATGTCCGGACCATCGGTGCCGGCGGCCCGCTCGAAGAAGCGGAGCAGCTCGACCGGGAACGGCATGACCAGCGTGCTGTTCTTCTCCGACGCCACGTCGGCCACGGTCTGCAGCAGACGAAGCTGCAGCGCACCCGGGGTCGCGCTCATGGCGGAGGCGGCCTCGGAGAGCTTCGTCGAGGCCTGGAACTCACCGTCGGCGGCGATGACGCGGGCACGACGCTCACGCTCGGCCTCCGCCTGCCGGCTCATGGAGCGGCGCATGCCCTCGGGCAGCGAGATGTCCTTGATCTCGACGCGGTCGATGCTGATGCCCCAGTCCTCGGTCGGCGCGTCGATGACGGCCTTCAGCTCGCCGTTGATCTGCTCGCGGTCGCTCAGCAGCGTGTCGAGGTCGGCGCGGCCGATGACCGACCGCAGCGAGGTCTGCGAGACCTGCGAGGTGGCCTGCAGGTAGTTCTGCACGTTGATCAGCGCGCGCACCGGGTCGACAACGCGGAAGTAGACGACGGCGTCGACGCCGATCGTGACGTTGTCGCGGGTGATGGTGCCCTGTGTCGGGACGTCCAGGACGATGGTCTGGATCGAGATCTTCCGCATCCGGTCGACGAACGGGATGATCAGGCGCAGCCCGGGCTGGCGCACCTCGGAGAGCAGGCGGCCGAAGCGCAGCACGACGCCGCGTTCGTACTGCTGGACCATCTTCACGGCGCTCAGCAGGACCACGAGGCCCACGAAAGCGACGATGAGGACGACGGTCAGTGCCGTCGATGTGGCGGTCATGGTGACGACCCCTTTCAGTGGGTGATCGTTCACCAGGTTCAACGAACCACGGCCTGCGGATGTGCCGCGCTGCTCCGGTTGTCACGGAACTGTCGGAATGACCGTCCGAAATCGGCGGAGCCGTAGACTCGGAACCGCATCATGACTGGATCCGCGCTGCTCGCCGCTGCCCTCGCCGACCCGTCCCTCGCCCGCTGGGTGGCGGACGCCGGTGTTCCGACCCTCGACCTGACCGCCCCGGCCGGCCTGCGGCCGCTCGCCGTCGCGACGCTGGCCGAACAGCGCCCCGTGCTGGTGGTCACCGCGACCAGCCGGGAGGCCGACGACCTCGTCGCCGCGCTCGGCACGGTCATGGACTCCGCGCTCGTCGCGACCTACCCGTCGTGGGAGACGCTGCCGCACGAGCGGCTGTCGCCCCGTGCCGACACGGTCGGCCGGCGTCTCGCCGTGCTGCGCCGGCTGCACCACCCCGAGGACGGCGGCCCGCTCTCGGTCGTCGTCGCGCCGGTGCGCAGCGTGCTGCAGCCGCAGGCGAAGGGGCTCGGCGACCTCGAGCCGATCCGCCTGCGAGTCGGTGACTACACCGACCTCGACCAGACCGTGGAGCGCCTCGTCGACCTCGCCTACGGCCGCGCCGAGATGGTCGAGCGACGCGGCGAGTTCGCCGTCCGCGGCGGCATCCTCGACGTCTTCCCGCCGACCGAGGAGCACCCGCTGCGGGTGGAGTTCTTCGGCGACGAGATCGAGGACATCCGCACGTTCTCCGTGGCCGACCAGCGGAGCATCGCCGCCGCCGACGGCCGGGAAGGCCGTCCCGACGGCGTCCTCGCGCCGCCGTGCCGCGAGGTGCTGCTGACCCCCGCGGTGAAGGCGAAGGCCGCCGCCCTGCTGGTCGAGCACCCCGAGATCGCCGAGATGCTGACCAAGCTCGCCGACGGCAACCCCGTCGACGGCATGGAGGCGCTCGCGCCCGTGCTGGTCGACGACCTCGTGCTGCTGCTCGACGAGATGCCGGTCGGCACCCACGTCGTCGTCGCCGACCCCGAGCGCGTCCGCACCCGTGCGCACGACCTCACCCGCACCAGCCAGGAGTTCCTGGAGGCCGCGTGGGGGGCCGCCGCCTTCGGGGGCCACGCGCCCATCGACCTCGGTGCGGCCGCGTACCGCACGTTCACCGACGTCCGCGACCACGCCCGCGAGATCGGCATGCCGTGGTGGTCGGTCACGCCGTTCACCAGCGACGAGGAACTCGAGGACGAGAGCCTCACCGCCGCGGCGAAGGCGGCGCCCGCCTACCGCGGCGACACCGCCGCCGCGATGGCCGACATCAAGGGCTGGCTGGCCGACGGCTGGCGCGTGCTGCTCATGACACAGGGCCACGGTCCGGCGGAGCGGCTCGGCGAGATGCTGCGCGACGCCGACCTCGGCAGCCGCCTCGTCGAGGCCCAGCAGTTGGTCGGCCCGGACGCGTTGGAGCCCGGCGTCACGACCCTGACCACCGGGTGCCTCGCCACCGGCTGGGTCAGCGACCTGCTGAAGCTCGCGGTGCTGACCGAGGGCGACCTCGCCGGCGCCCGCGGGGTCTCGGCCGCCGGCGACAAGACGAAGATGCCGCGCAGCCGCGGCAAGGCGATCGACCCGGTGCAGCTCCAGCCCGGCGACGCCGTGGTCCACGACCAGCACGGCGTCGGCCGTTACGTCGAGATGGTGCAGCGCACCGTCCAGGGCGCCACCCGCGACTACCTGGTGCTCGAGTACGCCCGCGGCGACCGGCTCTACGTGCCCACCGACCAGCTCGAGCTCGTCACCCGCTACGTCGGCGGCGAGGCCCCGAGCCTCGACCGCATCGGCGGCGCCGACTGGGCCAAGCGCAAGGGCCGGGCCCGCAAGGCGGTCAAGGAGATCGCCGCCGAGCTCATCAAGCTCTACAGCGCCCGCATGGCCTCGCCCGGCCACGCCTTCGGCCCGGACACGCCCTGGCAGCGTGAGCTCGAGGACGCCTTCCCCTACCGCGAGACGCCCGACCAGCTGCGCGTCATCGACGAGGTCAAGAGCGACATGGAGTCGGTCGTGCCGATGGACCGCGTCGTCTGCGGCGACGTCGGCTACGGCAAGACCGAGATCGCCGTGCGCGCCGCGTTCAAGGCGGTCATGGACGGCAAGCAGGTCGCCGTCCTCGTGCCGACGACGCTGCTGGTGCAGCAGCACTTCCAGACCTTCTCGGAGCGCTACGCCCAGTTCCCCGTGACGGTGAAGTCGATCAGCCGCTTCAACTCCCAGAAGGAGCAGACGGCGATCCTCGACCAGCTCTCGGCGGGCGAGGTCGACATCGTCATCGGTACCCACCGGCTGTTCAGCAGCGCGACGAAGTTCAAGGACCTCGGCCTGGTCATCGTCGACGAGGAGCAGCGCTTCGGCGTCGAGCACAAGGAGCAGCTCAAGCACCTCCGCGCGAACGTGGACGTGCTGACGATGAGTGCGACGCCGATCCCGCGCACGCTCGAGATGGCGGTCACCGGCATCCGGGAGCTCTCGACGATCGACACCCCGCCGGAGGAGCGCCACCCGGTGCTGACCTTCGTCGGCGCGTACGAGGACAAGCAGGTCGCCGCGGCGATCCACCGCGAGCTGCTCCGCGAGGGCCAGGTCTTCTACATCCACAACCGCGTCGACTCGATCGAGAAGACCGCGGCCCGGCTACGGGAACTCATCCCCGAGGCGCGCATCGGCGTCGCGCACGGTCAGATGAACGAGGACGTGCTCGAGCAGCACATGGTGGCGTTCTGGGAACGCGAGTACGACGTGCTGGTCTGCACGACCATCGTCGAGAGCGGTCTCGACATCCCGAACGCGAACACGCTGCTCGTCGAGCGCGCCGACAACTTCGGCATCTCGCAGCTGCACCAGCTGCGCGGCCGGGTCGGCCGGGCCCGCGAGCGCGCCTACGCCTACTTCCTCTACGCGCCGGAGAAGCCGCTCACCGAGACGGCCTACGACCGGCTCGCGACCATCGCGCAGAACACCGAGCTCGGGTCCGGCATGGCCGTGGCCATGAAGGACCTCGAGATCCGCGGTGCCGGCAACCTGCTCGGCGGCGAGCAGAGCGGCCACATCGCGGCCGTCGGGTTCGACCTCTACATGCGTCTGGTCGGCGAGGCCGTGGCGGACTTCAAGGGCGGCGGCGAGGACGAGCAGCTCGCCGACGTGAAGGTCGAGCTGCCGGTCAACGCCAACATCCCCCGCGACTACGTGCCGGGGGAGCGGCTGCGGCTCGAGGCCTACCGTCGCGTGGCCGAGGTCAGCTCCGAGGAGACGATCCAGGAGGTGCGGGCCGAGCTCGTCGACCGCTACGGGCCGCTGCCCGAGGTCGTCGAGAACCTGCTCGCCGTCGCGTCGTTCCGCGTGCTCGCCCGCACGGCCGGCATCACGGAGGTCTCGGTGCAGGGCAAGCAGATCCGGTTCGCGCCGCTGCAGCTCCGCGAGAGCCAGCAGCTGCGGCTCCAGCGGCTCTACAAGGGGTCGCTGGTCAAGCCCGCCGTCGGCACCGTCCTGATCCCGACGCCGACCACCACCGGACGGATGGGGTCACCGCCGCTCCGGGACCGCGACCTGCTGAGCTGGGCCCGGGGTGTGCTCGAGGCGCTGGAGCTGGTGGCTCCGCCGGTGACGGCCGTCGGCGCCTGAGGTCAGTTGCCCTGGCTCCGCACCGGGGCGTCGAGGGTCAGTCGGCCGGCGATCTGGAAGGTCAAGGTGATCGGAACCGTCTGCCCGGAGGAGACGGCGCTGGTGAGTCCCTTGAGGATGACCGTGATCCCGCGGGTGTTCGCGCCGTCCGCCGCGATGTTCACCATGTTGTTCGGCTGGCCGTCGAGCTGCACCGAGGTGGATGAGGCGCGGGGGCTACTGGCGCTGAGCAGCACGTCGCGTGTCATGGCGGAGTTGAACACGCTGACGTCGGCGTAGGCGCTGGACCCGGCGGCGTAGGACTTCCCCTTCGGCGGCGGGACGACGTAGATGGACTGGACGGTGAGCGAGCCCGCAGCGCCGGAGGCGGCGGTGTGCGGCGGCGCCACCGGCGGCGGCTCCTGCCCGCACCCCGCCGTCAGCAGCACGCCGGCCAGCACCGCTCCGGCCGCAGCGCCTGCCCGTCTCCCACCGTCGGCCGAGCCGAGCCTTCCGCGCATGCCCTGCTCCACTCCCCGTGGCCCGGCTGGTTCCGCCCGGGCCGATCTTGCTGCAATGCCCGGGCCGGCTACCTCCCAACCGGTGCGGCGGCTGGGAGGTCGCTTTCGATCGGCGGGCTGCGGGGGAGGAGGCGCCGCGTGGCTCGGGGTCGTGAGGGGCCCGCGACAGTACGGTGAGCGGGTGACCCGCACACCTCACTCCCGCAGGCGCGCCCGTCTCCAGGCCGGCGCCGTGGCCGTCGCCCTCGCCGCCACGTTGGGTGCCGGGACGTTGACCGGATGCGAGAGCAAGAGCGGTGTGGCCGCCTTCGTCGGCTCGACCTCCATCGCGACGAGCGACCTCACCGGCTACGTGGACCGCGGGCTGCAGGCGCTGTCCGGCACCGGCGTGCAGGCGCAGCGGGCCGACGTGCAGGCCGCGTGGCTCGGCAACCTGATCGAGCGCGACGTCGCCCGCCACGTCGCACGCGAGCAGGGTGTCGGTGTCTCACCCGGCGACGTCAACGTGTTCCTCAGCCGCTTCGCCGCCAGCCGCGGCGGTGGCCTCGACGCCCTGCGTGCCCGGGCGGCGAGCAACGGCATCGCCGAGCGCGACCTACCGGTGGTCTTCGAGACGCTCGCGCTCGAGAACGCCATCGCCGGCAAGATCGCCCCGCAGACGGTCGCGCCCGACGCCGCGGCCCGGCAGGCCTTCGCCCAGCAGAAGCAGTTCTTCCCCGGCATCACCTACGACCAGGCCAACCCGCTGTTCCGCGAGCTGCTCGTCTTCGACCAGCGCAGCAACGTGGCTCTCATGGCGATGCGCGACGAGTCCCGACGCGTCGGGGTTCGGGTGAACCCGCGCTTCGGCACCTGGAACGCCGACACCTTCAGCCTCGGCGCGGCCCCGACCGACCTCGCGCAGGCCGTGGCCCCGTCCGGCGCGCCGGCTCCGGTCGAGGGCGGCGAGACGCCCGGACCGGCCCCGTCCGGCTGATGCGGCAGGCATGACGGGTCCCTCCACCCGGCCGGGCGCGCTCGTCGTCCTCCGGACCAGCGCCGCCGTGCCTCCTGGGATGCTGTCGGCGGCCGCCTGGGACGTCCTGCGGACCCGGCCCGTCTTCTGCCTCACCGACGACCACCCGCAGCGGCGGGCTCTGCTGGAGGCCGGTGTCGCCGTCACGGTGGCGAATACCCCGACCGCAAACGCGTTGACCGCGGGGGCACCGCTGGTGTGGCTGGCCGAGGCTCCGCGGTACGGCCGTCCCGCCGCGGACGCCGCGCTCGTCGACGCACTGCTGGCCGCCGGGGCCGAGACGGTGGTCGGGTCGAGTGATCCGGTCGGTGCCCGCCTGCTCGACGCGGTGGACGTGATGGACCGGCTGCGGTCGCCGGGCGGTTGCCCGTGGGACGCGGAGCAGACCTTCGAGAGCCTCAAGCGCTACCTCATCGAGGAGGCCTACGAGGCCTACGAGACGGTCGAGGACGGCGACCTCGACGCGCTCCGCGACGAGCTCGGCGACGTGCTGCTGCAGGTGCTGTTCAACGCCCGCGTCGCGGCCGAGGGGGGTCGTCCGGGGTCCGGCTGGGACATCGACGACGTGGCGGCCACCCTCGTCGCCAAGCTGGTGCGGCGCCACCCGCACGTCTTCCCGGCACCGGAGGCGCCGGTCGGGCGGGACGCGTCGCTCGTCGCGGTGTCCGGGGCGGACGACGTCGTCACCAACTGGGACGTCATCAAGGAGCAGGAACGGCGGGACAAGGCGGGCCAGGCCGGCGCGGCGGCGCCGTCACCGCTCGCGGGCGTGCCGATGGGGATGCCCGCGCTCAGCCTCGCCGCGAAGCTGCAGTCCCGGGCGGCGAAGGCCGGCGTGGGGGAGCCGCCGCCGACGACCGGAGGAGCTCGCGCAGCTGTTCGCGGCGCTGGTCGCCGGTGACGCTGCTGCGCCCCGGCAGCCGGGACCGGCTCGGCTGAGAACGGCTCGGCGCGTTGCTGTTCGCGGTGGTGGCCCTCGCCGGCAGCTGGACGTCGACGCGGAGACCGCGCTGCGGGCCAGGCCCGCCGATTCCGGGCCGACGTCGAGCGGGCCACGCGAGCGGCCGGTCCGTGGCCCAGAGGGACTAGACAGGACCGGGCCGCCAGCCTCCCCGGGTGGTGTCGAATGACCCACCCGCCGGGGTGGTTCGGCTCCTGGTCCAGCGGGCCAGAGCCGCTCGTCGCTCGCCGCTACGCCGTTCGCGTGATCGGCAGAACTCGAACGAAGTCAAGTCAAGACCGCCGCGATTACTCCGAGTAATCGTGTATGACCCTGCGCTCCCTCTCTCGCCGGGCGCGCTGGTGCTCGTCGCGCTCCTCGTGTGGTCCCCGTCCTCGCCGCTTGCGGTCCTGCTGCCGTCGCCGGCAACCCGACCGATTACTCGCTGAACACCACCAGGGGCAGCGCCTGCGCTGGAACCCCTGCGCAACGGTGCACTGGCGGGCCGACCTCCGGAACGCCCCGCCCGGACACGCTCGCCGGCCGTGCAGACAGGCGGTGGCGACCTCGGCGGCGCAACCGGCATGACGTTCGTCTACGACGGCGGCGACTCCTACGTCCCCCAGCAAGGTGGCTCGCTACAGCCGTCGTCGCGTCATCGTGACTTCGGGCGGCTCCGGGCCGTCCGTTCGGCGTCGAACTACCTCAGCGGGGGACGATGGTCGGTTACGGCGGCTACCAGGCCACCGGGCGTGGACGTCGGCGGTGGCGTCAAGTACACGATCACGAAGGGCTATCGTCGTCGACATCGACGCCTACCGCTTCCCGGCACTCGGTCCAGACCGGCACGCTGCTCCACGAGCTGGCCACGCCGTGGGGTTGAACCACGCGAAGTAGACCAGGAACTGATGTATCCGGTGGTCACAGACTCGACGGCGAGCACTACACCGCCGGCGACCTGACCGGGCTGCGCCTCGTGGGCCGGCCGCCGGCTGCATCTGACCCTTGACGCTCCGGGCCCGGCGGTGAGAACCGCTGGGCCCGGTCCGTTATGGAGCGTCACAGTGAGTGACATCGACCCGTTCCTCCCGCATGAACCCGTCGCATACCAGATCCCTCTCGGCGACCCAGTCCTGCAAGTTGCCCGAAGCCGCCGATGATGCTGTCTTGGCGCCCTTCGGGGAGGCAGCGGTGCTTCGTGTCGGCGGAGCTCGCGACATCCTGCCAACCTGGGGCGGGCAACATCGCCCACAACCGAGCACGTGGCGTGGTGCCCGTGGGACCGCAGCGGCTGCTCTCGCCATCGTCGCGGGCGTCGCAATCGTGTCGATGGCGGCGCTGCAGCCCGACGCCCACCCTGCGCGCACTGGCGCCGCTCCGCCGGTAGGCGGATTCGGGGTTCCGGGCTTACGGCGATCAGAGGCCTCCCTACCCGCTCCGACTTCGGTGGGCTGGAGGACCTTCAGCCAGTCCACGACCCCAGCGGCAATCACTTCAAGCGCGAGGACGGACTCCCTTCACGGAGTCGTCCGTCTCCCCCAAAGCCACCGCGGGGTCCGGCCAGGCGCCATCATCGGTATCAACGGTGTTCCCGAGTGTCGCTCCCCGGCGGGCTTTCGGTTCGTCGGTCCCACACGTGGTCGTTCAGGTCGGTCAGCTGATCGACCGTCCGTCGACTTCCACCACGGAGAATTCGGGATCGCCGGTCGGGTGGCGCGGCAGGCGCCGCCCGACCGCGCAGTCGATCGAGCCCGTTCGCGAGTCCTCAACCCCGTCGATCCCGGAGCCTTCTCCGGGACGGATGCGTTACACCCGCTGCTGAAGGGCCGGGAGAGCAGCCTCGCGGCCGACTGGGGACGAGCGGCAGGCCATTCCCATGAGGCTGCGTCCCCCGGGCATGGCACGTCGAAAGACCATGGACGCGAAGAGGACAGCCCAGCAGACACTCGAAGAAGTGACCCGTTCGGGGCACAGGCGGAGGTCGCTGCGACCGAAGAACTAGCAGTAATCAGTCGACGTCTGTGATCGGGGCGAACGTGACCAGTTCTCGTTTGCGGCTCGCCCGCGTAAGTACGCGCCTACGGCCATACCACCGCCGGGTGCTCCGCTGATGACCTGCCGTCAACGCCAGGGTCGGGGTAGACGAGCGCAGCGACGCCGCAGTCCGCAGCGAGCAGCTGGCCGTGCTGTCACCAGTTCCGGGCGCAGCAAGGGCGCCACGCAGCGTCCGCCCCGCTGGCGCCGTGACCCGTCCGTCCACGAGGCGGGCTCGGAGAACCGTTGGCGCAGCCGGCCGCTGCTCGCCTTCGCTGTCAAGGCCCTCGTCGTTCTGGTGCCCGCGGGAGCGGCCATCGCCGTCACTGCGCTGCTGAACCGGGGCGTCGCCAGCCCGACGTCGCTGCTCGGAAAGCTCGGCTGGTGGCTGCTGCTGCTCGCGGTGAGCACCGCGGTCGCGCTGCTCGTCGAGCGCCAGACCCGCCGGCTCCTGCCGCTCGCCGTGCTGTTCAAGCTGACCCTGCTGTTCCCCGACGAAGCCCCGTCCCGGTACCGCGTGGCCCGGAGCGCCGGCAACCCGCAGCGCCTCCGTCAACTGGCCGCGGGCAGCAGCCCCCGTTCCCGCGCTGCGGCGCACGTTCTGGCGTGGGTCGCCCAGCTCGCGAAGCACGACCGGCACACCCGCGGCCACTCCGAGCGCGTCCGGGTGTACTCGGACCTGATCGCCGAGCAGATGCAGATCAGTGGCCTCGACCGCGACAAGTTGCGCTGGGCGGCGCTGCTGCACGACATCGGCAAGCTGCAGGTACCGGCGACGGTCCTGAACAAGCCGGGCAAGCCGACGGCCACCGAGTGGGACGTGCTGCGGCAGCACCCGGCGACCGGGCTGGCGCTCGTCGGTCCGCTCGCCGCCTGGCTCGGGCCCTGGGCCGGCGGCATCTCCGACCATCACGAGCGCTTCGACGGCACCGGGTACCCGCGGGGACTCGCGGGGGAGCAGATCAGCCCCGCCGGCCGCGTCGTGGCCGTGGCGGACGCCTACGAGACGATGACGGCCAACCGCAGTTACAAGCGTGCGGTCGCGGCGGCCAGCGCACGGGAGGAACTGGCGCGCTGCGCCGGGTCCCACTTCGACCCCTTCGTCGTCCGGGCGTTCCTGGCCGTCGGCCTCCCGCGGATCCTCTACGGCATCGGCCCGCTCTCGTTCCTCGTGCACCTGCCGTTCCTCGCCCGGGTCCCCGACGCGGGTCTCGGCCTGCTGGCCGTCGCCGGGCAGGCGGCCGCACCCGTCGCCGCCGGCCTGACCGCAGCGTCGGTCGCGACCGTGGCCGTCGTGTCCCCGACGCCGCCGAGCACCACGGTCGCGAACTCGGCATCGTCGGGGAACTACATCTCGGCCCCTACGGCGAGGCCGACCTCGATGGGCCTCGTCGGCTCGGCGGCCACCCTTGCGCGGCTGACCGGGACCGCTCCGGCGCACGCTTCCTCCGCAGCCGGCGGGGACCCGTCGGCGGCCTCGTCCTCGATGATTCCGCAGCCGTCGGCCGCCAGCTCCGGCTGTTCCGGGTGCGTCCGGCGTCCAGCCCGCGAATCAAGCAGGGGGAACCGGATCGGTGAACTCCTCGGCCACGACCGCGCCACAGGCCACGCCGACGGCATCGGCCCCGGCATCGAGCGGCAACTCCGCCAACGGCAGGTCGAACGGCAACGCCTCCGACGGCAAGGCGAACGGCAACGGCAACGGCAACGGCAACGGCAACGGCAACGGCAAGGCAACGGCAACGGTCGCAACGGCAACGCCTCGAGCGGGAATGCGTCGACGGGAAGGCCCACGGGAACGGCAACGCCTACGGCCACACCTCGAGCGGGAACGCGTCCACCGGCGCCTCGAAGCCCCCGCACACCGCGGCGTCGACCACGCCGAGCACCACGGCCGCGATTCCGGCGCCGGCGAAGACCAAGCCCGGCAAGCCGTCGAAGCCCTGAGCCGTCCAGGCAGGGGAGCCAGCCGACAGACCGCCGCGTGTCACGGCGGGGCGCGCCCGAATCCGGCGGGTACCCCGGCTAGGCTCGGCCCCGGTTGCTGCGTCGTCGGACGACTCACGCAGCGCGCCGTCCGCGTCGTAGTCCGGTGTCGAGGAGTCCAGCCGTGCCGTCCATCGAGTACGTCTCCGCCCGCGAGATCCTCGACAGCCGGGGCAACCCGACCGTCGAGGTCGAGGTCCTGCTGGACGACGACACCGTCGGCCGGGCCGCGGTCCCGAGCGGCGCGAGCACGGGCGCCTTCGAGGCCAAGGAGCTCAGGGACGAGGACGAGCGCTACGGCGGCAAGGGCGTCCTGAAGGCCGTCGCCGCCGTCGAGGAGCGCATCGCCCCCGAGGTGATCGGCATCGACGCGACCGAGCAGCGCTTCCTCGACCAGACGCTGCTCGACCTCGACGGCACCCCGGACAAGTCCGACCTCGGCGCCAACGCGGTGCTCGGCGTCAGCCTCGCCGTCGCCCGCGCCGCCTCCACGAGCCTCGGCCTGCCGCTGTTCCGCTACGTCGGTGGTCCGACGGCCCACCTCTTGCCGGTCCCGATGATGAACATCCTCAACGGTGGTGCGCACGCCGACACCAACGTCGACATCCAGGAGTTCATGATCGCCCCCGTCGGGGCCGGCACGTTCGCCGAGGCGCTGCGCTGGGGCGCCGAGGTCTACCAGGCGCTGAAGAAGGTGCTGAAGTCCCGCGGCCTGCCCACCGGCATCGGCGACGAGGGTGGCTTCGCGCCCGAGCTGCCCGCCAACCGGGAGGCGCTCGACCTGATCCTCGTCGCGATCGAGCAGGCCGGCTTCACGCCGGGCAGCCAGATCGCGCTCGCGCTCGACGTGGCCGCCAGCGAGTTCTTCACCGACGGCGCGTACCGGTTCGAGGGCCAGCAGCGCGACAGCGCGGCGATGACCGCCTACTACGCCGACCTCGTCGCGAACTACCCGATCGTCAGCATCGAGGACCCCCTCGACGAGGACGACTGGGCCGGCTGGAACACCATCACCAGCGAGCTCGGCAGCAAGATCCAGCTCGTCGGCGACGACCTTTTCGTGACCAACCCCGAGCGGCTCGCCCGCGGGATCGCCGAGGGCTGCGGCAACGCCCTGCTCGTGAAGGTCAACCAGATCGGGACGCTCACCGAGACGCTCGACGCCGTGAACCTCGCCCACCGCAACGGCTACCGCAGCATGATGAGCCACCGCTCGGGCGAGACCGAGGACACCACCATCGCCGACCTCGCCGTCGCCACCGACTGCGGCCAGATCAAGAGCGGTGCCCCCGCCCGCAGCGAGCGCGTTGCGAAGTACAACCAGCTGCTGCGCATCGAGGAGCTGCTCGGCGACGCCGCCCGCTACGCCGGAGCCGCCGCCTTCCCGCGCGCAGCGGGTCGACAGAATCCCGCCGTAGACCCCGCCGGAGCCGCCGGATGACGACCCGTGGGCCGGCCCTGCCGGACCGACGCACCGCGACCCGCCGGACGGCGGCGCCTGCGTCCAGCTACCGCCGCGGTACCGCGGGCGGCAGTGGTCGACGCGATGTCCGCGGCGCCACGGCCCGTCCGAACCGGGCCGCCGCGCCGCGCCCGGCCATCCGCCGGCCGGGCAGCCGCTCGATACGGAGCACGCCCAGCGGGGAGACGCGGGTCCGGCTGACGGTCACGACGCGGGCCGCGCTGCTCGCGCTGACGGTGTGTCTGGTCGCGTTGACGATGGCCTACCCGATCCGGGCCTACGTCTCGCAGCGGTCCGGCATCGCGGCCCTGCAGGCTCAGCAGCGGGCGGACCAGCAGGCCGTGCTCGACCTGCAGCGGGAGGTCGCGCGCTACCAGAACCCGACGAGCGTCCAGGACGAGGCGCGGCTGCGGCTGCACTACCAGCTGCCCGGTGAGAAGATCTTCCTGCTGCCGCCGCCGCCCGCGCCGGTCGCGTCCACGGGCGATCAGGTCCACACGCCCGCGCTGCCGAACCAGGCCGGCGAGCCCTGGTACTCGCAGCTCTGGGGAAGTGCGGTCGAGACCAGCAAGTAGCGTCCTCCGCCGCGTTTCGTGGAGCTGGTGACGGGCTGACCTGCGGCGACGCTGGCAAGATCTCTACGGAACAGCCAACTGCCAGCGGGAGCCGCATGAACGCGCCTGAACTCGACCCGCACGACGTGGCCGTCGTCCGTGAGCAGCTCGGCCGGCCGCCCCGGGCGATCCGCGACGTCGCGCACCGCTGCGGATGCGGCTTGCCCGACGTCGTCGAGACCTCGCCCCGGCTGCCCGACGGCACGCCGTTCCCGACGCTGTACTACCTGACCTGTCCCCGCGCGGCGAAGGAGATCAGCCGTCTCGAGGCCGGCGGCGTGATGAGTGAGATGACCGACCGGCTGAAGGTCGACGCCGACCTCGCCGCCGCCTACCGCCGCGCCCACGAGGACTACCTGCGCCGCCGGGACACCCTCGGCGTCCTGCCCGGCGCCATCTCCGCCGGCGGCATGCCGACGCGGGTGAAGTGCCTCCACGTCCTCGTCGCCCACTCCCTCGCCGCCGGACCGGGCGTCAACCCGCTCGGCGACGAGGCGCTGGCGATGCTGCCGGACTGGTCGCGCCGTGGGGTCTGCGTGACGGTGCCGGTGAGCGAGGTGGAGGCGTCATGAGGGTCGCGGCCGTCGACTGTGGCACCAACTCCATCCGGTTGCTCGTCGCCGACGTCACCGCCGCTGGCGAGCAACCCGCGACGCTGACCGACGTCAGCCGACGGATGGAGGTCGTCCGCCTCGGCGCCGGCGTCGACCGGACCGGACGCATCAACCCCGCGTCGCTGCAGCGGACCCTCGATGCCCTGCAGGGCTACGCCGACGAGGCGCGCGAGCTCGGCGCCGAGCGCGTCCGGATGGTCGCGACCAGCGCCACGCGGGACGCGGACAACCGCGCCGACTTCGTCGCGGGCGTCCGCGAGATCCTCGGCGTCGACCCCGAGGTCGCGACCGGCGACGAGGAGGCGGCGCTCTCCTTCGCCGGTGCCACCGGCGACCTGCGGACGCGGGGCGAGTTCGGGACGCCGTACCTCGTCGTCGACATCGGTGGCGGCTCCACCGAGTTCGTGCTCGGCGACGACTCCGGCGCCTCCGCCGCCCGCTCGGTCGACATCGGCTGCGTCCGCCTCACCGAACGCCACATCACGGGGGAGCAGGCCACCGCCGCCGAGGTCGACGCACTCGTCGCCGACGTCACCCGGGCGCTCGACGTCGTCCGCGAGACGGTCGCCATCGACACGGCCGCGACGCTGCTCGGTGTGGCCGGCACCGTCACCACCGTGGCCGGCATCGCGCTCGGTCTCGAGCAGTACGACGCCGACCGCATCCACCTCTCCCGCATCTCGGCCGAGCAGGTCGACGAGGTCGCGGAGCAGCTGCTCGGGATGAACGCCGCCCAACGCGCGGCCCTGCCGGTGATGCACCCGGGGCGTGTCGACGTCATCACCGCCGGCGCGCTCGTGCTGCGCGAGGTCGTCCGCGCCGCCGGCACCGGCAGCGTCGTCGCCGGCGAGCACGACATCCTGGACGGCATCGCACTCTCTTTAATGTAAATAGAACCTGATCAAACTGTATCCGCACACATCTTTCGAATCGTCATTCAGATTCACTGAATCGCGCCGAAACGGGGACTAACGCCGTCATCAGAACGGTCCATCACCAGGCAGGCTTCTATGTCCCGTAGCCGCTTCCGCCGTGCCACGTTCACGAGCGCGACGGCGTTGGTCGCATTGGCCGGGCCGCTCCTGGCGGCCTGCGGGCCCGACTCGACGTCCGTCACACCGGTCGTGGCCGTCGTCCAGGCGCGTGCCGCGGCGCTGTCGCAGGTCGCCGACGCCCAGCACTGGAACGCGGTATGGCGTTGGCAGATCGCCGTCGACCCAGCTGTTTCCCCCGCCGAGAGGGCGTCGCTGGGTTCCAACCTGACGGCTGTCGACGGATGGCTCACCGCCATCAGAGCTCGGCTGGCCCGCGACACGACGCTCACCTCGGTGAATCAGGACGTCGCCGCGCTGCAGGGCCTGCGCGTCTTCACCATCGTTCTCCCACGCGCATCTCACGTGCTCTCCGCCGACGATCAGCTCGCAGCCACCCAGCAGGAGAGGACGCAGCTCGCACAGCTCACCTCGGCGATCAGCGCGGCGGTCGCCGCCGGTCAGACGATGGGCGCGGCGCAGGGACACCTTCAAGCAGCGACGGGCGCCCTGTCCGCCGCCACGGCCGCGGCCGGGCAGGCGCGGTCGTCCGCCTTGTCCCTCACCGTCGCGGGCTACCCGGGGAACGCCCCCGCCCTCGCGACACAGACGACGCTGGTCGCGACCGCCACCGAGCGCACCGCCTTCGCTCGCAGCGAGATCGCCGCCGGCTTGCTGGCCGTCAGCACCCGCACCAACGACGTCGTTGACGAGAACTCCCGCCCGGGTACCCCGGGCTGGCAGCTGACCCGGTTGGGCGCCGGGCACGAGATCGAGGGTTGGGGAAGCCGCACCAGCGTGCTCGCGGGGCAGTCGCTCGACCTGCACGTCTCCACGACCGCCGCCGCGTGGACCGTGCACGCGATCCGGGTCGGCTGGTACGGCGGCCTGCTCGGACGACAGGTCTGGGCCTCCTCAGCGCAGCGTGGAGTCGTCCAGGCGCCGGCTTCGGTCGTCGGGCCCCTGCATACCGTCGTCACCGATTGGCCCTCCTCGTTGACGCTGTCGACGACCGGATGGCCAGCCGGGAACTACCTGCTGCGGCTGGACGCGGCCAGCGGTGCGCAGCGTTACGTGCCGTTGCAGGTGCGACGACCCAGTGCTCAGGGAGCCGTCGTGGTCGTCAGCTCCGACACCACTGCCCAGGCCTACAACGCCTACGGTGGCTACAGCCTCTACCAAGGGCCCGACGGCACATACGCCACTAGGTCTCGAGCCGTTTCCTTCGACAGGCCTCTGGACGGGAATGGCGCTAGCGAGTACTTCGGATACGCCCGCCCGCTGGTGTCGCTCGCAGAGAAGCTGGGGTTGGAGCTCGACTACGTCAGCGACACCGATCTGGACACCGATCCCCACCTGCTCGACGGGGCGCGGGCCGTGGTGATGACCGGCCACGACGAGTACTGGTCGATGGCGATGCGGCAGGCGATGCTTTCCGCCCGGGACCGGGGCATCAACCTCGGCTTCCTCGGGGCGAACAACGGCTACCGCCACATCCGGCTCCAGCCGAACGTGACCGGCCCCGACCGGGTCGAGGTCTGCTACAAGGACCCGACCGAGGACCCGCTGACGGCCACGAACCCTGCGGACACGACAGGCCAGTGGCGGAACGCCCCGGACCCCCGTCCGGAGAGCGCGATCGTCGGGGGGACCTACGTCGGCTACTTCCACGAGGGCTCCCTCCCGTCGGCCGACCTCGTCGTCGTGGACCCAAGCAACTGGCTGTTCGCCGGCACCGCGGCCACCGCAGGAATGGTCCTCCCGCGAATGGTCTCGATCGAGTTCGACCGCGTAGACCTCAGCTCCCCGACGCCACGCCCGATCGAGGTACTGACCCACTCGCCGGTGGTCATGGAAGGGCAGCGCACGTTCTCCGATTCCGCCTTCTACTCGACCCCGAGCGGAGCGGGCGTCTTCGACGCGGGCTCCATCGGCTGGATCTCCGGTCTGACGGACTACGACGGGCCGGTCTCGAAGGCCTTCGCGACCAAGGTGACGACGAACCTGCTCGAGGCAATCGCCGCCGGGCCGGCCGGCCGCGCTCACCCCGCTCGGGACAACACCGCCTCGGTCTACCCGGGCTAGAGTCTTCGGTGTGTACGGATGGATATGGCGGGTCCTGCCGGGCGGCCGTGCCGGGAAATCCGCGAGTGCGCTGCTGCTGTTCCTCGTCGTTCTCGCGGTGCTGTTCCTGTTCGTGTTCCCGCTGGTCGAGCCTCATCTCGGGTTGAACGACGTGACCGTCAACCGCTGACCGACCCCCGGCAAGGCTCCCTTGCCGTCGGCACGTCTCGCTCTACAGTGGTCGCGTGCTGCTGTCCGTCCTGATGCCGGTCTACAACGAGACCGCGACCGTGCTGCGGCGGTCAAGCGCGTCCTCGACGTCGACTACCCCTGCGAGATCGAGCTCGTGATCGTCGACGACGGCAGCACCGACGGCACGCTCGCCCTGCTGCAGGCGCATCCGACGACGCCCGGCTGTCGGCGTACTTCCACGAGCGCAACCAGGGCAAGGGCGCCGCGATCCGCACCGCGGCGCGAGCAGGCCACCGGCGACTACATGATCATCTGCGACGCCGACCTCGAGTACGCGCCCGAGGAGATCCCGGCGCTGCTGCGCCGGTGCTCGACGGCGACGCCGAGGTCGTCTACGGCACCCGCACCTTCGGCAGCCACAGCGCCTACTCGTTCTGGTACGTGCATGGGCAACAAGGGCGTGACGCTCGCCGCGAACATGCTGTTCAACGGCTACATCCGCGACCTCGAGACCTGCTTCAAGCTGATGCCGCTCGCGCTCTACCGCGAGCTCGACATCCGGGCCGCCGGCTTCGGCATGGAGGCCGAGGTCACCGCGCGCCTGCTGGCCGCGGCATCCGGCCCTACGAGGTGCCGATCACCTACAAGGCCCGCAGCCGCGAGGACGGCAAGAAGCTGACCTGGAAGGACGGGGTCGAGGCGCTGGTGATCCTGACGCGGGAGCGGGTCCGGGCCCGTCGCTCGATGCGGCCCGAGCAGGCTTCGACGCACCGCTGATGCCGCAGGGCTAGCCACCCGCCCCGACGGCCGATACAGCAGGCTGAGCACGCCGACGCGTGCGACGCCTCCGAATCGCCTCTCCCGAGATCGGATGACATGCCCCGCACAGTGATCACCGGCGGTGCCGGCTTCCTCGGCTCGCACCTGTGCGAGCGCCTGCTCGACCGCGGGCACGAGGTGGTCGTGCCTGGACAACTTCCTCACCGGCGGCCCGCACAACGTCGAGCACCTGCTCGCGAACCCGATGTTCCGGCTCATCCGGGGCGACGTCACCGACTACGTCCACGTCGCCGGCCCGGTCGACTACGTCCTGCACTTCGCCTCCCCGGCGAGCCCGATCGACTACCTGCAAGCTGCCGATGGAGACGCTGAAGGTCGGCTCGCTCGGCACGCTGCACGCGCTCGGCCTGGCGAAGGAGAAGCGGCGCCCGCTTCCTGCTCGCCTCCACCAGCGAGGTCTACGGCGACCCGCAGGTCCACCCGCAGCCCGAGGGCTACTGGGGCAACGTCAACCCGGTCGGCCCGCGCGGCGTCTACGACGAGGCGAAGCGCTTCGCCGAGGCGCTGACGATGGCCTACCGCCGCCACCACGGCGTCGACACCGCATCGTCCGGATCTTCAACACCTACGGCCCGCGGATGCGGCCCAACGACGGCCGCGCCATCCCGGCCTTCGCCACCCAGGCGCTGGCCGGGCGAGCCGATCACCGTCGCCGGCGACGGCAGCCAGACCCGGTCGGTCGTGCTACGTCGACGACCTGGTCGAGGGCATCGTCCGGCTGCTGCTCAGCGACCACCCGGGCCCGATGAACATCGGCAACCCGCACGAGCTGACGATCCTGGAGATCGCCGAGCTGGTCCGCGAGATCGCCGGGTCGAGCTCGGAGATCACCTTCATCCCGCGTCCCACGGACGACCCGATGGTCCGCCAGCCCGACATCACCCTCGCCCGCGAGGTGCTCGGCTGGGAGCCGAAGGTGCACGTCCGCGACGGGCTCAAGCGCACCATCGACTGGTTCCGCGAGAACGTCTGACCTCCCTTTCCCGCCCGGACCAGGACGGCGGGACGCACGACGATGACGGGCCGTCACCCATTCGGGTGACGGCCCGTCGGCTTACCGAAGCCCCAGCTAGGCCGACAGATCCGGTAGATGATCCTCGATCTGTCGGAGGCCTCGTGGCACCCGTAACGCTCCTCGCCCGCCCAGCAGCAGGGCCCGTTCGTGTGCTGCGGCGTGCGCATCGACCCGATGGGTCCTGCGCAGGCCGCCGCCGCCGTCCGGGACCTCGCCGTCGCCCGGCAGGCGGCCGCCGTGCACCTCTGCAACGCGAACAACCTCTCGGTCGCCATGCGCGACGAGAGCTACCGCGAGCTGCTGAACGACTCGACATACAACTTCGCGGACGGGTTCCCCGTCGCGTGGGCCGGCCGCCGTGCCGGGCACGAGGTCATGGACGAGCGCGTCTACGGCCCGACGCTCATGCTCGACGTGATGCGGCTCGGCGTCGGATCCGGCCTGCGCCACTACCTCTACGGCTCCACTCCTGAGGTCGTCGAGGCGCTCGCCGCGAACCTGACCGAGCAGATCCCCGGGCTGCAGATCGCGGGCATCGAGTCGCCGCCGTTCGGCGACGTCGCCCCCGAGCAGCAGCAGGAGCTCGCCGAACGGCTGCGCGCCGTCGACGCCCACATCGTCTGGGTCGGCATCAGCTCCCCCCGGCAGGACCGGTTCTGTCGCGAGGCCGCAACGGTGCTCGGTGTGCCGCTGCTCGCTGTCGGCGCCGCCTTCGACTTCCACGCCGGCACCAAGCCGATGGCCCCGCCCTTCCTGCAGGACCACGGCCTGGAATGGGCGTTCCGCCTCGCGACCGAACCGCGCCGCTCTGGCGCCGCTACCTCGTCGGCAACACCATTTTCCTCGCCGGTCTCGCGCGCGACGCGGCCGTCGGCCCCCGTCCGCTCGTCCCCACCCAGCGCACCGGCGAATCCGCTGCGCGCTCCGCCGCCAGCAACCCGAAGGGCTAGGCCATGTCCTCAGCAAACCCGACCGTTCTCGTCGCCGGCGGCGGCGGCTTCATCGGCGGCCACCTCGTCGCCGACCTGCTCGCGCCAGGGTATCGACGGTCCGCGCCGTCGACCGCAAGCCGCTCGACGAGTGGTACCAGGTCCACCCCGACGCCGAGAACGCAGTCCGCGACCTCGTCCGAGCTCGAGCGCGTGCCACGCCGCGTCCGAGGGCGTCGGCGACGGTCTACAACCTCGCCGCCGACATGGGCGGCATGGGCTTCATCGAGAACAACAAGGCGCTGTGCATGCTCTCAGCGTGCTGATCAGCACCCACATGCTCGTGGCCGCGCGCGACGCCGGCGTCGAGCGCTTCTTCTACTCGTCGTCGGCCTGCGTCTACGCGGCCGACAAGCAGACCGCGCCCGACGTCACCGCGCTGCGCGAGGCGGACGCCTACCCGGCGCATGCCCGAGGACGGCTACGGCTGGGAGAAGCTGTTCACCGAGCGCATGTGCCGGCACTTCCGCGAGGACTTCGGGCTCGCAGACGCGGGTCGCGCGCTACCACAACGTCTACGGCCCGCACGGCACCTGGACGGCGGCCGCGAGAAGGCGCCGGCGGCGATCTGCCGCAAGGTCGCCGAGGCCGATGCTGTCCGGCGACCACGCGATCGAGATCTGGGGCGACGGCGAGCAGACCCGCAGCTTCATGTACATCGACGACTGCGTCGACGGCACCCAGCTGATCATGCGCGGCGACGTCCGCGAGCCGATCAACCTCGGCAGCAGCGAGCTCGTCACCATCAACCAGCTGGTCGACATCGTCGAGGACATCGCCGGCATCAAGCTCGAGCGCAACTACGACCTCGCCGCGCCGCAGGGCGTCCGCGGCCGCAACAGCGACAACACCGATGATCCAGCGACGCTACGGCTGGGAGCCCTCGATCACGCCTGCGCGACCGGGCTCGAGCGCACCTACGCCTGGATCTACGACCAGATGGTCGCCGGCTCGTCGTCGCGCGGTGTCGCGTGCCGTCCCAGCGTCGGGCTCGAGGAACTCGCTTCGCGCTGACAATCCGGGCAGCACAGCGGCGGTCTGCCGCTCCCGACAGGGGAGCGGCAGACCGCCGTTCTGCTGTCCACCGTCCGCCGAGGGCGTTGGGACCATCCGAAGTACGGACGGAACCCCGGAGGCACGGAGCAGATACTCCGGCCGTGCCCGATGACACGACTCCGACCGTCCTGCCGGCGTCGGTACCGCAGGGCGGGGGTGGACCAGCCGGCTCGTCGTCGGCGTGCGCTCGCAGAGCCGACGCGCCCTGAGATCCGTTGGCGGGAATGCGGGCTCGTTTGACTGGCCTACGGGCTGCTCGATCTCATGCTGGTGAACAGTGGCGGCAGCAGCCGAGCTGCGGGCGCGCTGCACCGTCGGCTGGCGTCGTCCTGCACACGGTGCCCCAGGCCTCGTCGTGCACCGGGGGCGCCTCGCACGGCAGACCGCGTCAGCCTGTACCAACGGGTTCCTCTGGCGTGCGTTGTCGTCGTAGGTGACCACGTATGGACAGGTCCGTTGTACTGGTGTGCCGGAGGGTGTCCACCTCGACGACGTTGTTCGAGTCGAGTGAAAGGCGGCCGCAACGCGCGACGTACCGGTACGACACGTCGCGGCTACCGGCCCGCAGGAAGCGCGCCCGGCGAGCGATCCCCGTTGGCCGGCGATGACCGTCAGTAGGCCCCGTCGCTGCGCAGAACCGCGCTGACGGTGCGGCGGAGGATGTCCGCGTCGAGTCCGAGGCGCCAGTTGTCGACGTAGTCGACGTCGTGTTCGACGGCCTGGTCGCCCTTGAGCGACGATCGGCCGCTCACCTGCCACTGTCCCGTGATGCCGGGCAGAGCCCGCAACCGACGCTGGACGACGTCATCGGACTGGTCGACCTCGACGGGTAGCGGACGAGGTCCAACGAGGGCCATGTTGCCCAGCACGACGTTCAGCAGCTGGGGGAGTTCATCGAGCGAGGTCTTGCGGAGGAATGCCCCCAGTCGCGTGATCCGCGGGTCGCGCTCGAGCTTGAAGAAGAGCGAGCTCTGACCGGCCTCCGCCGCCAGAGCGAGGAACTCCTCGGCGGAGCCCAGCCGCATCGTCCGGAACTTGTAGACGACGAAGACCTTCCCGTCCCGACCGGTGCGCTCCTGACGGAACAGGGCGGGTCCGCGGCTGGTGAGGCGGATCAGGACGGCGATCGTCGCGAGTAGCGGTAAAAGGACGACCAGGCCCCCGAGGGCAGCTGTGCGCTCGAACGCCGCCTTAACGAACTTCGCAGGGCCGCCCAGCTGAGGAGGCGCGATCCGCACGGCATGCGTCCCATTGATGGACACGGGAACGGTGCGGCTGCTATGAGCCCCGAACGCCTCGGTGGAGAGAAGCAGTTCGACGCCACGCTCGGCGAGTTCCCATGCAAGACGGCGCGCATCGGTGTCGCTGAGCGTGGAGCCCGACGCCAGCATCACGGCCTGAGCGCCGGTGTCGTCCACCTCCTGGAGCAGGGTGTCGAGAGGGCACGCTTCTCGCGACCGGGGCTCGGAAGCCTGCGCAGCGACGCGCTGGGCCGGGATCCGGCCGGCCATGGGAGCCACCGCGCTGTGGAGGATCTCGAGACGACGGCCCCGCTGCGGAGCCGTTGAATCCAGCTTCTCCCGTATCCGGCGCGCCGCGGTCGCCGAGCCGACGAGGAGCATCCGTGGGCCGGCGTGGTCCGTGCCGCGGAGCCGCGCGATTGACCGAGCAGCGGCGGTGAGGATGCCGAGCGCGACGAGCTCAGCCGCGGTGGTTCGTTGTACGTCGTCGCGGACGAGCAGAGCAGGCAAGATCGAAAGCGCTGCTGTGAAGGCGAAAGCACGCCAGACGGGGCACAGTGAGCTGCCCGACCACAGCTCGTCGCCGGAGCGGTAGCCCCGCGCGAAACCAAGCGCTGCGACCCAGAGAATGGGGAGGGCTGCGAGGAAGGCAAGCTCGGCCAACCCACGAGGTGAGGCGGCTACGATCGCACTGAGGCCGGTCACGATGCTGAGTAGAACGTCGACGGCGAAGGTGATCCCTGAACGCGAAGCGGGTCGGCTTGCCGTCGCGAAGGCAGGGACGGGCGCCGGCGGTGCGAAGTCGAAGTGGGCGCGGTCGGCCAGTGAGGTCATGGGAGGTTCCGCTCCTGAGCAGCTGTAGTCACGGCTTGAGTCCCTCTCGGGCGCGACGCGTCCTCGTGAACGCTGTGATTTTCGACGGGCCACGCTTGAACTGAAGCCCTGAAAGATGCTTGACCAGACGGCCGGACTGACGATGGAGCGCATTTCGCTCCCGTTCAGATGCCAAGACCTGTCGCTTCTGCAGTGCCTTCTCGACGCCTTCAGACGGCAAAGGACAAAGGCGAAGGAATGGCGGACCCGTCCGGCAGCAGAACTGTCGGATGCCGACTTCACGCTCGGTCTGTTGCTCGCCGCGGCGAGCATGGCGCGGTCGGGTCAGACCACCGCGGTTGTGCAGTCCTCGGTTGCCAGGCCTTCGACCGGCCAGCCGGACCTGACGATCCTCCACTCCCGACCGATGAACCTGCGCCCGAGTTCGAGCAGCACGGTCGGTGGCAGCGAGCGGTTCAGAGCTGCCCGGAAGCCGTGCAGAACGCATCTCAAGAGCAGGGTCCGGAGCCCTCGCGCGCCTGCCAGGACGTGGGTGGCGAGCACGAGAGTGCTCGCCGGTAGTAGCTCGGTCTGACGCGCCACTCGTGGAGAAGGCGGAGTTCGGGTGAGTACCACACGTGCGCTCCGGCGGAGACGGAGCGCAGGAGGAGATCCAGGTCTTCCCCGGCGGGGATCCGTGTACCGGCGCCGATGTTCTCGTTGAAATATCGGACGCGGCGCACGAAGGCTGCGGTCATGAAGAACGCATTGCAACTCAGCGCGGCGGTCGTCGCGGGTGTGAGCCAACCTGGTCGAATGCCGACCTCGGGCAGAGCGACCTCTTCATCGGGCGCATACCGCCCACACACGACGTCTGCTCCCGTCGTCTGGAACGTGGAAGCGACCTCGGCCAGGAGGCTCTGCGGAAACCAGAGATCGTCGTCGGGGAAGCCGACCACGAGATCGTCGCTCTCCAGGAGCGGCTGCGCCGCGCGCAACCCGGCGTTGCGGCAGGCGCTGAGGGAGGTTCGATGGGGAACCCGGACGACCTGGACAACGACGCTGCCATGGCCTGCGGCGACCGTCTCCGCGACGGTGTCCGATACCCCGCGGAGCACGGTGACAACGCATGCCGACCCGGGAGTAGGCGAGGCGGCAGCGATGCTCTCCAGCAGGCGGGACAGGTCGCCCGACTCGACCTCCCGGCCGTCGGCCTGGGTGATGAACAGGAACGTGTAGGCGCTCATCGAAGGACGTCTCCCGAGCGGGAGGGGCGGATCAGTCCGGGTCGGCCTAGCAGGATGAGCAGCACCGCGATGTGCAACAGGAAGAAGCTGGAGCTCGGTCCCACGCGGAGGACGACCTCCGTCGCCATGGTGGTCAGCAGCAGGATCAGCGCCGCGACGCGTTGTGCTCCCTCCGGCCCGACGGGGCCTCGTCTCGCGGCGACGACGAGCGAACCGACGTAGACGACGAGAGCGCTTCCGAGGAACAGGCCGCCTTGCGCGAAGGCCTGGAAGTACTGGCTGTGCGCGGAGTCCAGGTTCGCGGAGTGTGGTCCGAGATAGGCCAGTTGCGCTTGCTGGTCGAAGACGAAGGGCCCGTAGCCCAGCAGCGGATGGTCTCGCCAGACGTGGATCGCGGCGCTCCAGATCGTGGTCCGTCCGTCGGCGGTGAGGAGCACGTGCCACTCGGAGGCGAACTCGGGACGGATCGCAAGGGTCATCCCCACCACCAGCGCCGTCGCGATCGCGGAGCCGAGGACCGCCTTCCCGACGCCTCGGCGGGAGCTCGCGCTGCGGATGTGCCGCACCGCCAGGTAGGCGACGACGAGCAGGACGGCGGCGATGGCCGTGGCAGTACCGGTCAGCAGCATGACCGCGGCACCCGCCAGGAGATTGAGTGTCCGTCGCAGCCGCGAGCCTCGAGAGGTCAGCTCGATCGTGACCAGCAACGCTGCGAGGGGTGCCAAATGGTTGGGATGGTCGGAGATCCCCCACAGCCGCGGCTGCCCGGCAGGCCGGCCCAGTCCGTCGGGTACCGGGATCATCGCCCAGTCGTGGGCGACCAGCAGGGCGAGCAGACTCCCGTAGACGTAGACGCCGAGCCACCAGCGGATCTGTGGCACGACGAAGGACGCCGCCGGGCGAAGCACTCCCAGCGCCGCCACGACGACGAGCGCGAAGACGGTGTAGTCCATCCGGCCGGTGCGGGCACCGAGGTGCGTGTTGGCCACCGAGGCACCCATCCAGAGCACCGCGGCCAGAGCCAGCGGCAGATGCGCCGCCCGCAGCACCTGCCGCGGCCGGAGCAGCGCAATACCGATCAGGACCAGCAGAACTGCTGTCCCCACGTGGGTGAAGTCGTCGAGGCGAGCCTGCCAGACAGGGGCAGGGGGGAGGACGCGCTCGTCGAGAACCCGCCGTCGAAGGATCTGGAGCAGGAGCGGTTCAGCGGCACAGACCCCGAGCAGCATGGAGAGGGCCGCACGGGTGGCCAGCTCGGCCACGCGTTCGAGGCGATGGTCAGCGGCGTGCTTCGTGGCAAGGACGTGCGAGGTCGTTGACTGCGCTTCCGGGCCCCCGCGGAACGGCGTCGTCGGCCCAGGCGCCGAGTCGGAGTTCGGCCCAACCTCGACGGCAGCGCCTTCTCGGGGACGCGGATGGGGCAGTAGCAGTCCGCCGCCGGTAGCAGTCGCTTCCTCGACAGGAGCGTCCCCCCGCTGAGGGATCCTCCCAAGGGGTAGCGACGAACCACTCACGGAAACTCCTGGGGTGCTTCGCGGCAGGTGCTGACACCCGCCGATCCTTGCCCCATCGGGGTCGGACGCGGATCTTCAAGCTGGTCCCGATCGGGAGCGGGCGGCCGCCCCCCGGTCGGGTGGTGTGCCGGGGTCAGGGCGAGATCGGTTTCAGAGACGAGTGCCTTGCGCCGATAGCCGCGCCATGAGTGAGTTGGGCACGTGTGAGCCACCGGCACGACGACGTCACCGGTGGCACCTGGCCGGGTTGGCGATCGTGCTGACGATGCTCACTCTCCTCGTCAGTTGCACCAGCGGTGGTTCACGTGCGGTCCTCGGCGACACCTTCTTCGGGATGCACGTGCACCGCCTCAGTGATGCCTCGGACCCGACCCCCTGGCCCGACGCGACGGTTGGCTCGCTCCGGCTGTGGGACACCGGCACGACGTGGGCCAAGCTGCAGCCCACCCCGACCACATGGGACTTCACATCGCTCGACGCGCAGGTCGACGAGGCCCGGGCGAAGCAGGCCGATGTCGTCCTGGTCCTGGGCCAGACGCCCACCTGGGCCTCGGCCCGCCCGTTGGTAAAGAGCGCGTACGGTGCTGGCGCCTCTGCGGAGCCGCGCGACATGGCCGACTGGACGCGATACGTAGCCACCGTCGTGCAGCGCTACCAAGGCCGCATCTCCGGTTACGAGGTGTGGAACGAGCCGATCGAGACGAAGTACTTCAGCGGCACCCCTGCCGTCCTCGCCCGGATGACCGTGTCCGCCGCGGCCACCATCCACGGGGTCGACCCGACAGCGCGTGTCATCTCCGCGGCGCCCTATGCGCTTCGCGTCGGCGACCGCAACATGTGGCTCCGCGCGTACTTGGGTGCGGGAGCGGGCGCCGCCGTCGACGTGATCGGCATGCATCTGTACAGCGCCACTCCTGAGCTAGCTGTCGACGCGTACCAGGATGTCCGGCAGGCGCTTCGTGACCTCCGCCTCGACGCCAAGCCGGTGTGGATCACGGAGGTCGGCTTCCACAGGGACGGCAACCTGCCGTTGCCTACAGATGAGCAGCGCGGCATCGTCATGCGCACGTTCATGCTGCTCGCGGCCCAGGGCGTGCAGCGGGTGTTCTGGTATGCCTGGGACAACCACGATTGGGTCGCGGTTCGGATGACTGCAAACGACAGCCGGACGGTGTCGCCGGCAGGTCTTGCCTACCGGCAGATGTATTACCAGCTCCACGGTGCGGCCGTGACCAGCTGCCTTTCGGACGCCAGAGGTGTTTCGCAATGCACCGTCGTCCGGAATGGATCAACGAGCAACTTCTATTGGACGACGGCGGGCACCGGCAGCTTCACGCTTCCAGCGAAGACCACCGGTATTCAGACGCTCGGCGGGCGCTGGGTGCCTGCGTACGCGGGCGGCACCGCATACACCGGCGTTGTGCCGGTGCAGGTGACGATCGGTCACTGACGCCACTCTGATGGCGATCACCCATGAGGTGGTCGCCAACAGGTGTGGGAGTCCTCGCGGAGCAATAGGAAGACGCCGCTCGTTGCTGAGCCAGCGTCGAGCTGCCCCGTGTCAGAAGGACGGCGTGCGAGCGAGCGCCTCGCCCAGCGCGTGGGCCAGTCGTCGGGAGGTCCCCGGGCCCACGGAGGCGCAGTCCCGGACACGCCGGAGGCGCGAACGGCCCTGTAGCAGGGTGTGTGCTGCGTCCTGATCACCGAGGCGACGAGCGCTGCGGTACAGATGGTGCGGCACGACGGGGTCGGCACCGCGAGCCTGCAGGACGTGGAGAAGGGCGAGCTCCGTGCGCAGCGCGCGACGCTGGGAGCGTTCGCCGTCGTTGGCGAATCCATTGTTCCCGTGCAACCGGTAGACGGCCAGGGCTTCCTCGAGGTCCACGACCTCCCCTACCGTGCACGCGAGCGTGTATAGGTAGGCATCGGCCGAGATCCGGAAATCGAGCTCGGGCATCGGCAGGATCTTTTCGAGCAGCTCGCGTTTGAAGGCCAAGGCACTCGTTGGTGCGTGGTGACGGTCGGTCAACGCCCGAGAGCGGTGCACGGCTCGATGCGTCGAGGGGCGGAGCCCCAGCACACGCCGGCCGTCCTGCGGTCCACCCAGCTCCTCGAACACGAGGTCGTGCCGCACCATGGCGGCATACGGAGTACGACGGAACGCCGCGGCCACTGCAGCCAGCTTGCCCGGACGCCAGTAGTCGTCGGCGTCGAGCAGGCAGATGACGTTCCCGTCGCAGCGGGTGAAACCCGCGTTGAAGGCCGAGCCCTGTCCTCCGTTGGGCTTCGCGAGCACCTCGACCGTGGACGAGTACCGCTTCCGCAGGACAGCGAGCGAATCATCGGTGGAGCCGTCGTCCACGACGACCACCTGGTGCGGGGGGACCGTCTGGGCCAGGACGCTGTCGATGGCCTGGGGAAGGAAGCGTGCGTAGTTGAAGTTGGTGATCAGAACGCTGATCGTGGGCGCCATGGGGACCTACCTCTCACGGTGGCGAGGACCGAGGCAACGAGCGCTCGTGATGCGACCCGGCAGCGAGGTGCGAGCAGGGTCAACAGGAGGAGGAGGCTCCCCGGGCCGATCAGAGGAGTGGCCAGTATCCCGAGGGCCGCGGCCAGCCAGGGAAGGACGACGGCCAGCTCCGCGGAACCGATGCTCTGCTTGAACGACCGCACCAGCAGGGCGTAGGCCGGCAACGCGATCAGCTCAGCGACGCCGTAGCCGACGAGGCCGAAGTGGGAGACGGCTGCGGCAGCGCCTCCGAGGAACAGGGTCACGTGACCGACATGGAACCAGGTGACGGCCCAGTTCCGGCGGCGGGCGTACAGGGCCGAGGCGTGGAGATTGAAGGCGCCGTTCGCCACGGCGCCCAGCGCGATCAGGGGGAACACCTTCTCCAGCGGCGTCCACTTGGGTCCGAACACCGTTTCGATGACCGGCCCGGAGAGCAGCGCGAGCCCGCCGAGGGCGCCCCCGAGGGCCATCACCTGGAGGACGGCGCCATCGCGCACCGCCCGGCAGGTGCGGACGGAGTCATGCTGTACACGGGCCAGGGCCGCCAGGGCCAGCCGCCAGGTGGCGGCACGGATGAACCCGGCGATCTCGACCAGACGGACGGCGAGGGCGACCTGCCCGGCGATGGCCGGCCCGGCCAGCGGAGCGACGATGAAGGGAAGTGCGAGGGCACGGAGCTGCCAGACCGTGACCGAGGCGGAATAGCCGAAGCCGTAGCCGAGGACGTCCTTCGCGATCTGGCGGTCCCACAGGAGGCGGGGTCGCCAGCGGGTCGCGACCGCGGCACCGACCAGCAGGACCCCGCGTGAGGCCACCATTCCGAGGGTGGGTCCCCATGGCCCGGCGCCGAGCAGCACGAGAGGGATCCCGACCGCGTAGAGGGTCAGCTGGGAGGCGATCTCGACGACCGCGACCTGGCGGAAGGCCAACTCCCGGTCCAACCGGGCGATGGGGACCTGGGCAGCGAGTACGAGGGGTGTGCTGGCGACGAGCACGACGGCGGCGGAGACGACGGCGTGTGTCCAGAGCAGGTGCCCGAGCGGAATCAGCAGGGCGAGACCGAGGGCTGTTCCGGCCAAACCGAGGGCCAGGAGCACCGTGGTGGCCGACGCCTCGACCCGGTCCATCCGTTCCTCGTCGGCCCGGACGAGGTACACGCTCACGCCCCAGTCGCCGAGCGTCTGCATCCATGTGGCGACTCCGAGCGCCACCGCGTAGATCCCGTAGTCGTAGGGACCGAGAGAGCGGGTGAGGAAGAGGACCCCCATCAGCCCCAGCACCATGCCGATTCCCTGGCGGACGCTGAGGGCGACGGCGCCGGAGATCGATCGCGCCCGGAGTCCCGCAATCGCGGGGGTTCCGGCGGCGCGGAAGCGGCACGGCTGGCGCGTCTGCGGTAACGGGGCCGACCACGGCGGACGGAGATTTGGGCGTCGGCAAATCGCCGTCGCCGTCGATGGTCGGCGGGACGAGCATCATCGACGGTTTCCGGCTGCGGGCATCGCGGGTTTCTCCGATCCTTCCTCGTCCCTTCGGCGGGCGGCCTTGACCGCTGAGGGCCAGGCCGTGGGCTGCAGCCCGATAGGTAAATCGTCTGGTCAGCGGTCCCGATGGAGGAGCGTCATGTTGAAGCGCTCCACCTTGGCGACCGCGTATCCGACCGCCTGGAGCGCCTGCACGCTGTGGGAGGTCACGCTCAACCGCTCGGGCTGGTCGAACTCGATGCAGAGGACACCCGGGTAGATGCGGTCCCGGATGAGGGAGTCGATCACGGCGTGCTGGGCGCCTTCGATGTCCATCTTCAGCACGTCGACCCGACCGTGGCCGAGCTGCTCCATCAAGGAGCGCACGCTCGTGCACTCCGCATCGAAGTAGTCGTCAGTCCGCTGCAGGTTCGTCACCGAGTGGGACACGTGGTTCGGGTTCTCCGGTGCGTAAAAGCGCAACGTCGACGGTGAAGCTGCGAGCCCCTTCGGTAGGAAGGTGAACTCAGGTGGCAGCTGCTGACGTGCGACCCACTCGCCGCTGCGGGGAGTCGGGTCCAATGCCCAGATGCGGCAGTGGAAGCGCTCGATCATCGCGACGTCGAACGTGATGTCGGTGCCGACTCCGGCGAGGTAGCAGATGGAGTCGGGTCCGAGGTCATCGGGCACCCACCAGCCGCCGTAACCGCTGCCGAGCCGAACGAGTGGTACGTCGATTCCCTTGCGGAAGACGACGGGGAACATCCTTCCCCGGACTCGTGAGCCGAGCTTGTCCATGGTGTTCAGCACGAGGCGAACCTTTCCAGCGTCGCGGTCGGAGCGGCTTCTTCGGCGTCGGGCGGTTGCACGGATCTCGACGGTCGCCGACGGGCGATGCCGACGGCCTGCCGGAATCCGGCGGCCGCGTGTTCGAACGAGTAGGACTGCACTGCCGCGTGGCCGGCTGCGGCGAGACGGTCGCGCAACTCGACCGACGTCAGCGCGCGGAGAAGAGCGTCGGACAGCGCAGCGTCGTCGCCCCACGGGAACGTGAGGCCTGTCGAGCCGTCGTCGACGAGGCCGTCTCGCACGGCGCCCACGGCGGTACTCGCGATGACGACTGAACCGCAGCCCATGGCCTCGTTCACAGCGAGACTCCAGGGCTCGGCGAAGTCCGGGGCGAGCAGAGAGGGCACGACCGTCACCGCCGCGGACCGGTAGAGCGAGGGGAGCTCGGCGTTCTCCCGGGGTCCGAGGACCCGGACGGAGCCGGTCAGACCGAGGTCGGCGACGCGTGCCTCCAGCGACTCCCGTAACGGACCGGAACCGACAAAGGTCAGCCGGGCGGGGATCTCCGTGTCGGCGACGGCGCGCCAGGCCTCCAGGAGGACCTGGGGTCCCTTGGCAGGCTCGAACCGGCCGACGTAGAGGACGTCGAGGACGTCGGGCTCGGAAACCTCTGCGGGGCCCCCGAGCGAGAAGAGCTCCAGGTCGACGGCTTGCACCGCGACGACGACACGGTCGGGTCGGGCTCCTTCGTCGACCACGTGGCGGCTCACGTGACGGCCGTAGGTGAGCACCGCATCCGCATTCCGGTAGATGTGGCGTACCAGTGGGCGTCCGATCTGGTGCATGCGGCCCTGCGGGTGTTGCCACACACCGGTCCAGAGCACGAAGCGGCGTCGGCTCAGCCGTGCAGCGGCGTAGGTCAGCGGGAGGGCCGCCTTGCCGTTCAAGCACTTCACCACGACGTCGTGGTCGCCGTGGACGACCGCTCCGAGCAGCCCGCGAGGTATGCGGGTGCGACCGATCCACCGGCCTGGTAGCACGCGTCCGGGAAGGTCCTCGAGAGGTCGGTTGCCCTTGCCCCAATAGGGCTCCAGGCCGTCCGAGAAGAAGATCAGCCGTGCCGGCAGCGTGCGGGACAGCATCCGGTACAGGGGGGCGCGGTAGTGCGTGAGCACGTTGGTCACCAGTAGGACGTCCGACGTCCGGTCACCGGCGTCGCGGGACCCTTGCCGAATCGTCACCCCGCCCCATCGGCGTCCGGCGCGGACCGTGAAGGTCACCGGATCGCCGAGCTGCGCGGCACGATCTGGACGCCGGCCTGCCGCGGGATGAGGTTCGCGGCCGTCGGAGTCGTCCGGTTCTCGGCCATCTCGCGGTAGAGCCGCTGCATGGTTCGGGTCCACGATGCCTCGGTGTAGCTGCGGTCGAAGACGGCGCGGCAGTGCGTCCGGAGCGATGGGAACACCGCGTCCGCCTGGTCGAGGGCAGCGCGGAGATCCTCGACGACCAGTCCGGTCCCGTCGCGGTCGACGAGTTCGGCGACGGCACTGGGCCGCCACGCCAGCACCGGCGTGCCGGCTGCGATCGCCTCGAGGTAGACCATCGGCGATCCCTCGAACCAACGGCTCGGGAACACGAGTCCCCGCGCCCGGCCCATGAGCCGACGGACCTCGGTGGCGGGCCTGGTCCCGAGCAGGGTGACGTTGGGGCCGGCAGCCGCTTCGACGGCCCCGCGGAGCGGACCGTCGCCGACCAATGTCAGACGACGGTCGGCCGGCCACTCGCGGACGAGCTCGAGCACGCCCTTCTCCGGGACGAACCGTCCTGCGAAGAGCCACTCGTGGCCGCCCGAACCAGGTGAGCCCGGGTCGGGCAGGAAGTTGGCCACGGTCCGCAGGCGGTCGGCGGGAACCCCCGAGGCCTCGTAGAGCTCAGCGGCGAGCGGGCTCAGCGCGACGAGCTGGTCGGCGCGCTCGAGCAGGGGGTCTGCCCCGAATCGCGTAGAGGCGGCCAGCGGCAGGGTCTGTATCCGGCCGCGGTAACACCCGTGCTGGAGGGCAGGCATCGCTGACCGCTTGTCGAGGCAGTCGGTGCAGACCTTCCCGTCGCGGTAGAACGTCGCGGCCGGGCACAGCGGCCGGTAGTTGTGCAGGGTGGCCACGAGCACGCCGTCCCACCCGGACACCCAGCTGCGGCCGAAGTTCGGGAACAGGTTGTGCACGTGCACCACATCGGCCCCGAAGGCCCGGACCTCTTCCAGTGGACTGGGTCCCCGGCCGGTGGCAACCGTCAGGCCGGCGTGCAGGGGGTACAGGCGTCGCCCGGAGCGGACGTCGGTCTCCTGCGCGACGAGCTTCACGTCCACGCCGGCCCGCTCCAACGCAGCGACCTGCTGCTCGACCACGCGGTTCTCACCGCTGGGCTGGCCGGAGGCGTAGAAGCTGTGGACGACCGCGACCCGCAGCGGTCGAGCCGACGTGACCCTCCCGGCGTCCTCGTGCGCGCCAGGAAGCTGCGCCGTCGGCCCGGGTCGTCCGGGCGGGAAAGCTGTCACCTTCTTCCTTCGCCTCGACGAGCGGGAGTGTGAGCGAAGGAGGCCCGCGACGACGCCGTCCCGAACGGCGGAAGCCGCTGCCGTCGCTCGCGGCGACGGCAGCGGCTCCGCGATTCCGGCCGTGCGAGGGATCAGCCGATGTGCAGCGTCTTGTCGGCGTTCTGCACCAGCGTCAGCGTGTGCATCCGGCGCGGGTGGTAGCCGTTGCGGTTCTCGCCGAGCCAGAAGGTGGCGTAGGCGAGCTTCAGGTGGTTGGTGGTGTCGGTGAACGCCGACGCACCGCCGGGGCCCTGGTCGTTGCCGTTGCTGGCCAGCAGCGGGGAGCCCGGCTGCGGGCGGTTGCAGGCGGCGAGAGGGCCGCGAGGGCAGATCGCGTAGCCGGTGGCGTAGTTGCTGTGCCCGGCGCTGTCGAGCACGCCCGAGTAGTTGGCGGAGTAGAAGAGGTACGTCGTCCCGTTGTAGTTGATCATCGCCGGGTTCTCGACGGTCCCGCCTTCCCAGGGCGCGGCGCGGTTGGTCTCCAGCAGCTTGACCCACGGCGCGCCCGGCTTCGGCTTGCCGTCGGTGCCGAGCTCGACGCTCATCAGGGCGGACTCGTGGGAGCCGACCTTGCCGGCGGCCTTCCACAGCAGGTAGTTGCGGCCCGTCGCCGGGTCGCGGTAGGGGTACGGGTCGATGGAGCCGGCGGGGTCGGTGCTGACCGGCTGGCACTGGATGGGGCCGCCGCCGCTGATGTCGCGGAACGGGCCGAGCGGGCTCGGGGCCGAGGCCACGGTCAGGCAGAAGCGTCCGAAGCCGTGCGGGTCGTCGGAGGTGTAGCTGGTGCGGACCGCGGAGTAGGCGAACCAGGTCGAGCCGATGTTGAAGACACCGGGCGCCCACAGGTCCTTGTTGATCCACGGGCCCTGGGGGTGGGTCAGGCCCCAGGACGCGGGGCGGACGAGCGCGTCGTTGTTGTCGTACTTGCCCCACGCGGAGTCGGCGGAGGCGCGGATCTCGGCCGGGATCGCCGGGTCGGTGGCGACGTCGTAGCCGTAGGCACCGGGCGGACCGGCCGCCGACCACTTGCGGTGGATCGTCCAGTTCTGCAGGTCGGTGCTGGTGAGGACGGGGAGGTAGCGCCCGCCGACGGGGGAGGCGTAGGCGTAGTAGACGCCGCCGACGCGGATCACGTGGGGGTCGCCGAAGTCGCCGGACCAGAGCTTGCCGCCCTCGAACCAGCCGTGGTCGCCGGCGCCGCCGTTCGGTGCGTCCTTGAACGGCGGGGGCGGCGAGGCCGGCAGCGTGTTGGCCGGGGCGCACGCGGCGGCGAACGACACGAGGGCCATCAGCAGCAGGCCGAGACGGACGAGCCGGCCCGATCGACGGACTCGGAGGGCGGTTGCGCGGGAGCTCACCCCGAAGTGGTCGGCTCACCGGAGCTGCGGATGAAAAGACGCCCGCAGGATGCACCCGTTCGGCCGAACGGCCCTGGTGGCCGCGGAGCCGGGGCGGGGGTCGCCTACCCTGGCCGGGTGGCAGCGAGAACCGGTTCGCACCGGAATGACCGGGCGCTCGGCGCGACGAGCGGGACCCCCGGCCCCGGGAGACCGACGCTGCTGGTCGTCGCCGCGTCCGCACTGCTCGTCCGCATCCTGTACTGCGTCGTCGTCATCCCCGGCTACGTCCCGAGCACCGACGCCGCGCACTACAACGACATCGCGCTCAAGGTCAGCCAGGGCCAGGGCGTCGCCTCGCAGTTCCCCTACATCTGGACGCACGCGACGGCGTTCCGACCGCCGCTCTACCCGGTGCTGCTCGGCGGGCTCTACGCCGTGTTCGGCGAGCACGTCGGCATCGCGCAGGCGTTCAACGTCCTGCTCGGGACCGGCGTCGTGGTGCTCGCGACGATCCTGGCGTTCCGGCTCGGTGGCCGCACCGCCGGGATCGTCACCGCGGTCCTCGCGACGCTGCACCCGATGTTGCTCGCCGGGGACGGCGTCGTGTTGACCGAGCCGCTCGCGCTGCTGCTGATGCTGGCGACGCTGGTCGCGCTCGACCGCGACCGCTACGCGCTGGCGGGCCTGCTCGCCGGCCTGCTGGTGCTGACCCGGCCGAGTGCGCAGCTGTTCGTCCCGGTCGTCGCCGCCTACCTCCTGCTCGCGGCGTGGCGCCGGGTCGGCTGGCGTGGCGCCCGCTCCGAGGCCGGCTCCGAGGCCGGCTCCGAGGCGGCCCCTGGATCGGGTCCTGCCTCGGGCTTCCGGGCCGGGATGCGCGCAGGGCTCAAGCCGGCGCTGGTCTTCGGGCTCGTCGCCGTCGCCACCACGCTGCCGTGGGTCATCCGCAACGAGGTCGTGTTCGGCAAGCCGGTGCTCGTCACGTCCAACGGCTTCAACCTGGCGGCGATCTACTCGCCCATCGCGCTGCAGACCGGCCACTTCGTCGACCCGGTGCACGACGAACGCTTCGCTCCGATCACGCGCTTCAGCCAGCTCGAGAACCTCGACGAGGCCACGCTCGACACGACCCTGCGCGAGCAGGGGCTGAAGGGCATCCGGCAGGAGCCGGGGCAGGTGCCCCGCATCATCGCGAAGAACGTGCTCTACCTGTCCGACTACTACTGGCGGACGAACGACCGCGCCGAGGGGCTCGACGGCCGCAACATCGCCTTCCGGCACGCGACGCTGCCCTTCGTCTGGCTCGTGCTGCTGCTCGGCGCCGCCGGTTTGTGGGTTATGCGGCGGCAACGGCTCGGCGCGCTGATCGTGCTGTCCGCGGCGTACATGACCGCCGTCTCGCTGATCACGGTCTCGCCGCCACGGCTGCGTGCGCCGCTCGACGTGCTCTGCTGCATCGCCGGCGGCGTGCTGATCGCCGCCGTGGTGGAGCGCATCCGTGCCCGGCGTGCTCCGGCGGCGGATGAGCCGGTCGCGACGCCGGACGCCCCCGTCGCCGCCGGCCGCTGACGCGTTCAGCCATGATCAACCGACCGATCACGTCCTCCTGCGCGGCTTGAGGGGCGGACCGACCCGTGATCGGGCGGTTGATCTCGAGGCGAGGGGATGACGGTGGCTGAGTCCGACGCATCGCGGGTGCCGTCCGTCCCGGGCCCGGTCCCCGTCGGTCGTTGGCCGCGGGACCCGGCCGGACGGGGAACGCCGGTCGCGACCGATGCCGCCACGGTGGTCAGGCTGGCGTCGGCCTGCTCGTCCGCGGACGAGCTCGACGCCGCGGTCAGCGTGTGCCGTGCCTGCCCACGACTCGTGGACTGGCGGGAACAAGTAGCTCGCGAGCGCCGCGCCGCCTACCGCGAGCAGCAGTACTGGGGTCGTCCGGTGCCGTCGTGGGGACCGTCCGACGCGCGGGTGCTGGTCGTCGGGCTCGCGCCGGCCGCGCACGGCGGGAACCGCACCGGTCGCATCTTCACCGGTGACCGCAGCGGCGACTTCATCTTCGCCGCCCTGCACCGGGCCGGGTTCGCCACCTCCCCGACCTCGACCGCGATCGACGACGGCCAACAGCTGCTCGACGTCCGAATCGTCGCGCCCGTGCACTGCGCGCCACCGGCCAATCAGCCGACGCCGGCCGAACGGGACGCCTGCCGACCGTGGCTGCTGCGCGACCTCGAGCTGCTGCAGCCGACGGTCCGGGTCGTCGTGGCCCTGGGCGGCTACGCCTGGCAGACGATCTGGCCGGCCCTCGCCGCCGCCGGCTACCCCGAGCTACCGGGCCGTCGTCCCGTCTTCGGGCACGGCGCGGCCGTGCACGCGGGTGAGCTGCTCGTCCTCGGCTGCTACCACCCGAGCCAGCAGAACACGTTCACCGGCAAGCTGACGCCGGAGATGGCCGACGACGTGTTCCGCCTGGCACGGCGAGCGCTGTGACGCGGACGTAAAAATCGTCGAATGTGGCGCAACCCGCCGTGTGAGGAGCGTGAAGCCCACCGAACCGCGGGTAGCACCAGACGCATGAGTGAGTCAGGTCCCCGCATCCTCGTCGTCGGTGGCGGCTACGTCGGCCTCTACACCGCGCTGCGTCTGCAGCGGAAGCTGAAGCCCGGCGAGGGTCGCATCACGGTGGTCGACCCGAACTCCTACATGACCTACCAGCCGTTCATGCCCGAGGCGGCGGCCGGCAGCCTCGAGCCGCGTCACCTGGTCGTGCCGCTGCGCCGCACCCTCGACAAGTGCGAGGTGATCAGCGGCCGCGTCGAGAAGATCGACCACGCGTCGAAGCGCGCGCTGATCACGCCGCTGGAGGGCCCGGCCCGGGACGTCGAGTACGACATCCTCGTCATCTGCCCCGGGTCCATCGCGCGGACGCTCCCGATCCCCGGGCTGGCCGAGCACGGCATCGGCTTCAAGACCGTCGCCGAGGCGATCTACCTGCGCAACCACGTGCTCGCCCGGCTCGACGCCGCGGAGTCCTCGACCGACCCGGAGCTCCGCCGTCGCGCCCTGACGTTCTGCTTCATCGGTGGCGGTTACGCGGGCATCGAGGCCTTCGCCGAGCTCGAGGACATGGCCCGCGAAGCGTGCCGCTACTACCCGAGCGTCAAGCCCGGCGACATGCGCTGGGTCATGGTCGAGGCCACCGACCGCATCCTCCCCGAGGTGTCGCGTGGGATGGGGCTGTACACGATCGAGCAGCTCGCCCACCGCGGCATGGAGGTCAAGCTCGAGACGCGGGTCAAGTCGCTCGAGGGCGGCCGCGTCGTCCTCGACAACGGCGAGGAGTTCGACTCCGAGACCATCGTCTGGACCGCCGGCGTGCGGCCCCACCCGATGCTGGAGTCGACCGACCTGCCCATCGACGACAAGAAGCGCATCAAGTGCACGGCGTTCCTGCAGGTCGAAGGCGTCCCGGACGCGTGGGCCGCCGGTGACTGCGCCGCCGTCCCCGACCTGTCGAAGGACGACGGCTCCACCACCGGCCCGTCCGCTCAGCACGCGGTGCGGCAGGCCAAGGTGCTCGCCGACAACATCCTGCGGGAGCTCCGTGGCAAGCCGGTCATGCCCTACGAGCACAAGTACGCCGGTTCCGTCGCGTCGCTCGGCCTCTACAAGGGCGTCGCCGAGATCTACGGCGTCAAGCTCCGCGGTTACCCGGCCTGGTTCATGCACCGCACCTACCACCTCTCGCGCGTGCCCACCACGAACCGCAAGGTCCGGGTGCTGACCGACTGGACGATCGACCTGTTCTTCCGCCGCGAGATCGTCTCGCTCGGCACCTTCGCCGACCCGCGGGCCGACTTCCGAGCAGCGGCCGGCCCGAACCCCAAGGCGTCGGAATCCGTGCCCGGCGACCGTCCGCGCGACGAGGCCGGCGAGATCGCCGACAACGAGCAGATGGCGGGCGTGACCGGTGGCGGCACCCCGCCGCCGGAGCGGCCGTACCAGACCAGCTCCGGCAAGACCGAGGGCTGAGCAGGCCGTACGCGGACGCGGCGGCGGTACTGCTGGGATAGAACGGCAGCACCGCCTCCGTAGTCCAACTGGCAGAGACACGCCCCTTAAAAGGGTGGCAGTGTGGGTTCGAACCCCACCGGAGGCACCGGCCCGCGCACAGCGAAGTCGTTTCCGGAGTAGCGGAGCGGCGTCGTGGAGCCCCAGCGGCCGACGTCAGTCTGCGGGTGAGCGGCTGCGCGGGTCCTGAAGACTTGCCAATGCGGAAACTGATGAGTTATCTTTCCGCCGTGGAAAGTCAGCCGCGGCTCGATCCCGCCGACGCCTCCGCTTCCCTCGCGCTGGTCGAGGGAGCCAACGCCGACCTCGCCGCCCGGCTCGTCACCCCTTGGTGGTACCACCCGGGTCTCGGCCTTGCCGAGGCCGCACTGGTGATCTCGGTCGGCCTCCCGAACGACGCGTGGCCGATCCGGCTCGGCCTGGTCCTTGTCGCCTCGATCGCCGTCGGTGCGCTGGCCGGCGCCTGGTCGCGCCGGACGGGGCTGAGCGCCTGGAGCACGCAGTACAGCCGGCTGGCCTGGCAGGAGGTGCTCGCGCTGTTCCTGATCCTCATGGCGGCCTTCGCGGTGGTCCTGGTGGTGCAGCAGGCTGTGGTGACCGCGGCGATGGCGGTCCTCGCGTTCGCCGGCACCGTCGTGCTCGGGCACAGCATCGACCGTGCGTTGCGCCGCCGGCTCCGCTCGCCGCTGACCGTCCACGGCGGACGCTGACGCGGCCGTGGCGGAGCCCCTCTTCGACGAGATCGTTCATGCACCGCAGCGGCTGCGCATCTGCGCACTACTGGCCACGACGACCAGCGCCGAGTTCGGCGTGGTGCGGGACAGCCTCGGCGTGGCCGATTCGGTGACCAGCAAGCACCTGAAGGTCCTGGCCGATGCCGGCTACGTGCGCCTGTCCAAGCCGACCGGCGCCGGCGGGCGCGCCAAGACCTGGATCGGCCTCACGAGCGCCGGTCGTCGCGCTTTCGCCGGCCATCTGGCCGCACTGCAGCAGATGGCCGCCGCCGCTCAACCAGACCCAGCCCAGTCCGACCCGGTCGGCCTCCCGCGAGCCGCGGAGATCGGGCCGTTGCCGACCTGAGCCCGCGGCTCCGGGGGTGACGGAGCCGCTGTGTAAGGGTCGCCCGAGGAGGGTCGAACCCAGGAACCGATGGATCGTTCACACATGCTGAGCCCGACCGAGCAGGAGGGGGCCGTGGTCAACGCACCGACGGGTAAGCCGCGGCATCGCGCTGCCCGGGGCCCGACGCGTCGTCGGCTCCTGCTCGGTGGTGGGGCTGCCGTCCTGCTCGGCGGTGGAGCGCTCGGCCTGGAGAAGGGCCTGGCGTCCGACGACGGGACGATCGTGCCGCCGGGGTTGCGGAACGCGATCTCAGGCGTCGAGCCGCGCGCCTCAGTGGTCTCCGGCAGCTTCGACTCGGTCGCGCGGAAGGCGCCGACGGGTTGGTCGATCGCCTATCCGCCGGGTTCAGGCGACGGGGCGACGCTGCCGTTCCTGCTCGTGCTGCACGGGCGCGGCGACGACCACCGTGCGGTGCTCGACAGCCATGGACTGGGCGACTTTCTCGGTCAGGCCGTACGGGCAGGCACGCCGCCCTTCGCGGTCGTCGCGGTGGACGGCGGCGACCACGACTACTGGCATCCGCGCGCCTCCGGTACGGACGCGCAGAAGATGCTGCTGGACGAGTTGCTGCCCCTCGTGGCGTCACACGGCCTCCGCGTCGACCGCTTCGCCGTCGGTGGTTGGTCGATGGGCGGCTACGGCGCGCTGCTGCTCGCCGAGAAGCTGGGCCCGGCTCGGATCGCGGCGGTCGCCGTCGACAGCCCTGCGATCTGGCAGCGGGCCGGCGAAAGCGCTCCCGGGGCGTTCGACAGTGCCGCGGACTTCGCCGGGCACGACGTGCTCCGCGGGGTCGGAGCGCTCGGGCAGATCCCGGTGCGGGTCACCTGCGGAACGGCTGACCCCTTCCTGCCCGGGGTCCGGGCGCTGCTCGCAGCCGTGCCGCACGCCGAGCACGACATCGCCGGCGGCGGCCACGACGTCGCCTGGTGGCGGCACGCTGCGCCGGGTCAGCTCGCGTTCGTGGGGCCGCTGCTACACGGCAGCTGAGTGGCGGCGCGGTCCCGAGGCAGCTGCGGTCACAAGCCGCACACACTCAGCGTTGCGGACCCTCCGCGAACCTGGGCGAACCTGGCATTCGATCATGACGGGGTGGATCAGTGTGTGCGACTTGTGACGGCTCCACCGCTGAGGTCAGCGGTTGCTGTAGATCCGCGTCGGCGACACGAGCACGACAGCGCGACGCTGGGCGGCCATGGTCTCGTCATAGGCCGACCAGTCGTCGTGGCTCCCGCCCGCCGCGGTGAACACCTCGCGGCGCAGGAGGCGGAGCCGCTCGTCGTCGACCCCGGCCAGCGGGTCGTCCGGCCCGGCGATGGTCGCGGTGCCCTCCACGGTCACCCACTGCCACCCCGAGCGGAAGGTCAGCGTGATCTCCGGCCGGGAACGGAGGTTGCGGAGCTTCGTGTGGCCGTACGTCACGAAGGCGACCACGTCCTCGCCGGAGGTCGGGTGGGCCAGGACGCCGGCGTTGACGACGGAGGACTGGATCGTCCCGTCGGCCCGCCGCGTCGCCACCACGGCCAGGTACTGCTCGCGAGCCGCGAGGGAGCGGACGTCCTGCAGATCGGGCACGGCGGAAGCCTAGCGCCCGCCCCCTCACAGGGAGCGCACAGCCCGCTCATGGAGAGGGTCAAGGTGAGCGGTCCAGCATGCGGAGTGTCAACAGGAACAACTCACCCTCGGAGGTGCGCCGTGACACCCGCCCCGGCTCCGCTCGACCTCGAACCACCCTTCGTCGCAACAGCGCCGGCGAGCCCCTCCACCGGTGAGGCGCGGTTCCGGGTCGCGTTCCGGCTCGTCCTGGCCATCGCGGTTCTGGCCGACCTCACCGCTCAGGCCCTGCACCTGGTGCGACCGGGATCGCTACCGTTGCTCGTGCTCACCGTCGGCCTTGCGCTTCCCACGGCGGTCCTGGTGGCTCGCGCAGCGCACCGACCGTCCCGCCGTTAGCCCGGGGGACGGGCTCAGGCGTCGCGCCGCATCAGACAGGCCACGGCCACGAGCATGCCGCCGACGGCCCACAGCACCATGACCCCGAGGCCGACCCACGGCGTGAGGCTCGGCGGGAAGTGCAGGCTCGTCGAGAACGCGGCACCGGCCTGGCTCGGCATGTACTGCGCGACGTGCTTGCCCCAGGAGCCGAGCACCGAGGAGAAGATCCCCGGCAGCACCAGCACCACGGCGATGTAGGTGACGAGCGAACCGGGCGTGCTGCGGACGATCCAGCCGATGGCCATCCCGATGACACCGACCAGCGTCAGGTAGATACCGGTGCCCAGCACGACCCGCAGGACGCCGGGGTCGCCCAGGGAGAAGCCGTTCCGGTAGTGCCCGAGCAACGCCTGAGCGGCGAGGAATGCCACGAGCGAGGCCGCGATCATCGCAGTGGCGACGACGGCGAGGAAGACCAGCAGCTTGGCGACGAGCACCGGGAGTCGGGTCGGGACCGCGGCCAGCGTCGACCGGATCATGCCGGTGCTGTACTCACCGGTGACGAACAGGACGCCGAGCGCGCCGATGAGCAGCTGGCCCAGGTAGTAGCCCTGGAGGGTGGCCGACGGGACGACGTCCTCGAGTTGGACGTCGCCGGTCACCTTGCGGGTGTTGTAGGCGACGATCAGCGCGATGGCGACCATGCCGAGCACGGCGGCGAGGAGCACCCCGACCGTGGAGCGCAGCGTCCAGAACTTGATCGACTCCGCGCGCAGGACGCGGCGCAGCGTGACCGGCCGGGCGGCGTCGGCCTGATCCGCCACGGACGGTGCGGCCGGTGCGGTGGGGGCAGCGGTCGAGACGCTCATGCGGCCAGCTCCGGGGTCTGGGAGGACGTCGGTGCGGAGGTGGGGGACCGGAAGTCCCGTGCGTCCTCGGTCAACGCCATGTAGGCCTCCTCGAGCGAGGCGCCCTGCGGCGCCAGTTCCAGCAGCGTGAGGCCGGCGGCAGCGGCGGCGAGCCCGATGTCGTCGCTGCTGCGCCCCTCCACCTCCAGCGTCCCGGGGGCGGGGCGCCGGACGACGACCCCTTCGCCGCTGACGAGCTCGGCCAGCCGGTCGGCCTGCGGCGAACGCACGCGGACCGACGGCGTCGCAGCCTCGTCGATGAACTGCGCCATCGGCAGGTCGCGGAGCAGCCGGCCCTGTCCGACGATGATCACGTGCTCGGCGGTCAGTGCCATCTCGCTCATCAGGTGCGAGGAGAGGAAGACGGTGCGGCCCTCGGCGGCGAGGCCGCGCAGCAGTTGGCGGATCCAGCGCACGCCGTCGGGGTCGAGGCCGTTGACGGGTTCGTCGAGCAGCAGGGTCTGCGGGTCACCGAGCAGCGCCGACGCGATGCCGAGCCGCTGACCCATGCCGAGCGAGAACGTGCCGGCGCGGCGACCGGCGACGTCGCCGAGCCCGACCATGTCGATCACGTCGTCCACCCGGCGCCGACCGATGCCGGTGGTCGCCGCCAGCACCCGGAGGTGGTTGCGGGCCGAGCGACCGGTGTGGATGCCCCGGGCCTCGAGCAGGGCGCCCACCTCGTGCAGCGGGACGGCGTGTTCGGCGAAGCGCTTGCCGTTGACGCGCACCGTGCCGGAGGTGGGGCGGTCGAGCCCGAGCACCATCCGCATCGTCGTCGACTTGCCGGCGCCGTTGGGGCCGAGGAAGCCGGTGACGACGCCGGGGCGGACGTCGAAGGAGAGGTCGTCGACGGCGAGCTTGTCCCCGTACCGCTTGGTCAGGTTGCGCGCCTCGATCATGCAGAGGATGTCTCCGCAGCGAAGGTCTTCAAGCGGTTGAGCGCTTCACATCCTGATGTCACTCCGGTGGTGCGACCGTCGTCGCGAACAGCGCAGGCCCGCACAAGCCGATCCCGATCATGTCGAGGGTCGCGGAAACCATCGGTGCGGCGTCGGCGGCGGCGCCGAGGACGCCGTCGAGCAGCAGTACGGCGATGCCGTGGACGCCGGACCAGGCCGCGACGTCGGCGAACCGGCGCTGTTCGGACGCGAGCATCCCGAGGCGCACGAGCTCGTCGAGATGCTCGCCCAGCACCCGCTGCGGATGATCGGGCAGGGCGGTGTCGTCGGCGTCCGGGATGGCGATGCCCGGTGCGTAGCCGGTCCGGAACAGCCCTGGATGGCTGAGGGCGAAGTCGACGTAGGCCAGGCCGACCGCCCGGAACCGCTCGAGGGCGGTCGCGGCCGTGTCGGCGGGGTCCGCACCCTCGACGGCAGCGACGTCGGCGCGCATCCGGGCGGCGAGGTCGAGCAGGACCGCCTGGGCGACCGCGGTGAGCAACGCCTGCTGGTCGACGAAGTGCCGGTAGGCCGCCGACGGCGAGACGCCGTTGCGGCGGGCCACCTCGCGGACGGTGACGGCGCGGGGGCCGTCGTGCCGGGCGAGCTCCGTCGCCGTCACCAGCAGGGCGTTGCGGAGATCGCCGTGGTGGTAGTGCGGGCGGGGGGTGGCCATGTGTCCCATGTTGACATCGTTCACATCGCCTGTCATGTTGACGACGTTCACATAGGCGAGCAACGAGGAGAACGCTGATGTCGGAGATCGTGACGGAGCGGATGACCGCAATCGGCGACCGGGACGTGGTCGTCTTCCACATCGGGATGCGCATCAACCGGTTGCGCAGCGTGCGTCAATGGTTTCCGGTGTTCCTGGCCATGCCGCGGATGCTGCGGGAGCTGGCGCGGCAACCCGACCTCGGCCTGCTCCACGCGCAGACCTTCCTGTCCGGTCGGACCGTCCAGGTGATCCAGTACTGGCGGTCGGCCGAGGACCTCTACGCCTACAGCCGGGCCGCGGAGCTCGAGCACCTCCCGGCCTGGCGCGCCTTCAACCGCCGCGCTCGTGGCCACAGCGACGTCGGGATCTTCCACGAGACCTACGTCGTGCCGGCGTCCGGTCAGGAGAGCATCTCGGTCAACATGCCGCCGCGGGGGCTCCTCGCGGCGCTGGGCTCGGTGCCGGTCGGCCGCCGTGGTCAGTCGGCCGCGCACCGGCTCGACCCGCAGCGGCCGGACGCCCCCGTCGTGGTCCTCGACTGAACGGTCGAGCCGTGGCTCAGCCGTGCCGCGCGTCCGGCCGGGGCTCGGTCGGGGTGCCCTGGTAGGTGGCCTTCGCGCCGGCGTGCCCGATGCGGCCGACCTGGACGGCGGAGGCGATGCCCGCCAGTCCGGCAACGACGGCGAGGGCCAGGGCTGCCATTCGGGTCGCCGTCGATGCGTCCGCCACCGCGGACGCCGGCCGGGTCGTGGAACTGCTCGTGGCCACGGGGCGGTAGCGCTGCAGGGCGGTGAGCCCGACCAGCGCGACGGCGAGGACGATCACGACGGGCAGCAGTCCGTCGGCCAGCTCGGCGTGCCGCCGGATGAGCGGGGTCTCGGGCAGACGGGCTCGCAGGTTCTCGCCGGAGCTCGTGGCCAACGGCACCGACACGAGCGCCAGCAGCGCGACGACTGCGCTGGGCAGGGCGAACTGCCGACGGAAGTGGGGCCACACCGCGACGAGCACGCCGAGCAGCGCGGCAAGGGGGACCAGGGCCACAACCGCGTGGACGACGAGCGGGTGCGTGGGGACGCCGAAGATGTCGCTGGGCATGGGCCGATTCTCTCGCCTCATGCTGGATGTTCCCGTGTCACACGCGTGTGGACAGCGGGCCGCGACGACATCGATCCGTGACCGGTCGGCGACGCTACGGGGTTGCCATGCGACATCCTGCGGATGATGCTGCACATATGAATCAGCTAACGCATTTCGGTCGTCCCCAACGGCCGGTCGTTGTGGCTGACGTCCAACGGTCCGGCGACAAGGTGCTCGAGGTACCGCTCACCTTCAGCTGATCGTGGCGGTGCGGTGTCGAGCCTTGTGACGACGTTCGGACCGACGGCACCGCGACGTCAGCCGGCCGACACCTCCGGCGTCCACGGTGGTCCAGTCCGGGCATCGCAGCAGACCGTCCCGAGATCCGCCCGGACCGATCAGAGAGGACATCACCCGATGACTACCACTGCCACCGAGAACACGCCGGACCGCACCTCATCGGCCCGGGCCTCGCGCTCGCGCAACCGGTCGGCCGACCACGCCGAGGACCGCGCCGTCCTGCACTTCACCGGGGCCGCGGAGGCGACCGAGAGCGCCGTCACCGAGCTCGTCCGAGGTGCGGTCACGACCGCTGTCTCCCTGGTTCCGGCGGTGCTCGTGCGCCCGACCGCAACGGTCGACGCCGTGTTCGCGATCGTCGAGCAGGTCGTCACCGCGGCGCGCTCGGTGAGCTACGAGGTCGCGTCCCTGGTCGAGGCCGGGGTCGACGCCGCCCAGGCGCAGGCTGCCTGAGGTTTCCAGCTGCTGCCCGGGCCGTGCTGGCGAGCCGGCCCGGGCAGTGCCGTCCGGGGTCGGTGTCGCTGATCGATCAGCGCCCGCGGAACACCGGTGGACGCTTCTCGACGAAGGCCCGGGCCGCCTCCTGGTGGTCCTCGGTGCGCCCTGTGTGGTTGTGGAACGACGCCTCGAGGTCGAGGCACTCGACCAGCTCGCCGGTCACGGCCCGGTTGAGGGCGTCCTTCATGTAGCGGTGGGCGACACGCGGGCCGGCCGCCAGGCGGCGTGCCCGCGATTCCACCTCGGCCGCGAGCTCCGCCGCAGGGAAGACCTGGTTCACCAGGCCGAGCGACGCCGCCTCCGGCGCTCCGATCCGGTCGGAGAAGTAGTAGAGCTCCCGCGCCTTCGCCGTGCCGACGATCTGCGTGAGGAACCAGGTGCCGCCGTAGTCGCCGGAGAAGCCGACCTTCGCGAACGCCGTGGTCAGGACGGCCGAGTCGGCCGCGTAGCGCAGGTCGCACGCCAGCGCGAGCGAGAGCCCGGCGCCGGCTGCGGGTCCCGGGATCGCCGCGATGACGGGCTTGGGCATCGCCCAGATCGCTCCGCTCGTGGCCCGCTGCGAGAGGCGCTGCCGGTGGACCTTCACGTCGAACGGGACCGCTCCCGCGTCGCCACCCTGGTAGCCCTCGTCCATCGCCCGGACGTCGCCGCCGGCGCAGAACGCCTCTCCGGCGCCGGTCAGGACGACACAGCCGACTTCGTCGTCGACCTCGACGGCCGCGAGCGTGCGGGCCAGTGCCTCCAGCATCGGCTGCGAGAGCGCGTTACGCCGCGCGGGTCGGTTCATCGTCAGGGTGGCGACCCCCTCGTCGACGGTCGCCAGCAGGTCGTCGGTGCCGGTGTCGAGTTCGCGCATCGGGGGGCTCCTTCTCGGGCGGGGCGGTGGCGGGGCGGTCAGACCGGAACGAGCTCGACGAGCACGCCCGCGACCTCGACCGGCGACGGTGTCGGATCGGGGACGGCGACGGTGAGACCGACGATGCCCTGCCGGCCGTTCGCCGCGACGAAGCGGACCACGGCGCCGTCGAGCTGCAGCGCGGCCTCGTCGGCGGTGCCCGATCCCGTGCCGATCACGGCGGCCCACCGTGCCGCCACCTCGGCGGGCCGGTCGACCGCGATGACGAGCTCGCGGATCCCGCCCGGCCGGTGCTCGGGCACGGCGGCCGTCCAGGCCGGGCCGCCCCAGCGCCAGCTGCCCTCCGGGACCGCCACGTCGAGGGCGAGCAACGTCCCGGGCACGTCCCGCGGGTGCAGGTGGAGGTCGACGATGTCGGGCTCGGTGTGGTCCCAGACGATGCGGACGCCCAGCTCGGCCAAGCGTTCCCGGGCCGCCGCGGCGTCGGCCACCTGGAGCATCGCCATGTAGCCGGAGTCGCCGCCTTGGCGGGCGAGGTAGCGCCCGGCCGCCGTCCCCTCGCGGATGGGGCTGACGACCTCGAGGAAGGTGTCGCCGACGGTGAAGACGACGTTGGCGAGGCCGAAGTGGCCGACGCCGGGGTCGCGGTACGGCTCGTCGAGCTGCAGGGCTGACCGCAGCCGGCCGGCGACGGCCTCGAGGTCGGAGGCCGCGAACGCGACCTGCCGGAGCCGGGGGAGAGCCACGAGGCGGACCGTACTCCGCCGCGGTTGGCCTCTCCGGGTCCGCGGGACGCAGAATCACGTCGACGTCCCCGACCCGACGGCAACACCGAGCCGACGGCAACAGCGGCCCGACGACAACAGCGGCCCGACGACAACGCCGACCCGACCGGCAACCCCGACCCCGACCCCGACAGGAGCGGCCCGGCTCATGGACCAGACCGAGGCCCGGGCCCGCTTCGCCGCGGGGCGGGTCGCACGACTCGCATCCCTCGCGCCGCGGCGCCAGCCATCCGTCGTCCCGGTCGCCTTCGCCATGGGGAGCGGGCCGGACGGAGATGCGATCGCCTTCGCCGTCGACTCCACCTCGACGTCCGGTTTCCGGACCCTGCAGCAGGTCGCCGCGCAGCCCCGGGTGAGTGTCCTGGTCGACCACGACGACGACCACTACGACGACCACTGCGACGACCAGGACTGGTCGCGGTCCTGGTGGGTGCGGGCCGACGGAGAGGCTCGGGTGCTCGAAGCCGGGCCGACGTTCCGCGTCGTGCTCGCGGGGCTCTCCGCCAAGTACCGCCGCTACGAGCTGGAACCGCCACCGGGCCCGGTCGTCGTCGTCGACGTGAAGACCTGGGACTGGTCGGAGGGGACCGCCGGCTGAGCGCGGGTTTTGCCGCCAGTGCAACCGGAAGGATTCGAGCATGAGTGAATCCCCGGAGATCCGGCGTCTCGGTACCAGTGGTCTGCCCGTGTCCGCCGTCGGCCTCGGCTGCAACAACTTCGGGATGAAGCTGGGGCTCGACGAGAGCCGCCCGGTCATCGAGGCGGCGCTGGAGGCGGGCATCACGCTGTTCGACACCTCGGACAGTTACGCCGACTCCGAAGAGATCCTCGGCGAGGTGCTCGGCAACCGCCGGGACGACATCGTCCTCGCCACCAAGTTCGGCTCGCACCTGAAGGGTGCACTCGGCCCGGATCGCGGCGCCCGCGGCGGCCGTCGCTACATCCGGCGTGCCGTCGAGCGGTCGCTGCAGCGGCTCCGCACCGACCACATCGACCTCTACCAGCTGCACCGGCCCGACCCGCTGACCCCGATCGAGGAGACCCTCGCGGCCCTCGGCGAACTCGTCGACGAGGGCAAGGTCCGCTACATCGGCAGCTCCAACGCCACCGGCTGGCAGGTGGCGGACGCCGACTGGACCGCCCGTACGCTCCGCACGCCGCGCTTCATCAGCGCGCAGAACGAGTACAGCCTGTTGGAGCGGGGCGCCGAGGCCGAGCTCGTGGGTGCCTGCGAGCGGTTCGGCGTCGGCCTGCTGCCGTACTTCCCGCTCGCCAGCGGCCTGCTGTCCGGCAAGTACAAGCGGGGAGCGGACGTGCCGGAGAACAGCCGCCTCGCGGCCTGGAACATGACCGGCGCCCTCACCGACGACCGCTTCGACGTGCTCGAGAAGCTGCAGGCCTTCGCCGACGAGCGATCGGTCACGATGCTGCACCTCGCCATCGGCGGGCTCGCGGCGCAACCGGCCGTCAGCTCGGTGATCGCCGGAGCGACCTCGGTCGAGCAGATCCGGAGCAACGTCGCCGCGGGCGCCTGGCAGCCGAGCGCGGACGACCTGGCCGCGCTCGACGAGATCGTCCCGAGCCGGCGGCCATGAGCGAACCGGGCACCGCCTCGGGAGAGCTGGGACGTCGACCGCTGGCCGGGCGCGTCGCCCTGGTCACCGGCGCCTCCGGAGGCATCGGTCGGGCTGTCGCCCTGGCGTTGGCCGAGGCCGGGGCGGACCTCGCGCTCACCTTCTCCCGCTCGCCGGACCCGGTCCACGGCGTCGCCGAGCAGGCGCGGCAGCTCGGCCGGCGGGTCACCGTCCTGCAGGGAGACCTCGCCGACCCCGCGGTTCCGGCACATCTGGTCGCGGAGACCGAGCGGCTGCTCGGGCCCGTCGAGGTGCTGGTGGCCAACGCCGGTGCGGGCGAGCAGCGCGGGTGGCAGGACGTCGACGTCGAGCTCTGGGACCGCACGCAGGCCGTCAACCTCCGTGCCCCGTTCCTGCTGGTGCAGGCCGTCGCGCCCGGCATGGTGACGCGCGGCTTCGGCCGCATCCTCGCGCTGTCGTCGGTGGCTGCCTACACCGGTGGTGTCGTCGGGCCGCACTACGCCGCGTCGAAGGCCGGGCTCAACGGGCTCGTGCACTACTTCGCAGGTCGCCTCGCCGGCGAGGGCGTCACCGTCAACGGCATCGCCCCCGCGCTGATCGAGCAGACGGGGATGCTGCCCCAGGCGACCGACGGTGGGATGCCGCTGCCCATCCCGGTCGGCCGGCTCGGGCTGCCGCACGAGGTCGCCGACCTCGCCGTCGCGGTGTTGTCGAACGGCTACCTGACCAACCAGGTCATGCTGCTCGACGGCGGCCTGCACCCCCGCTGAGCCCGCACTCCGCCCGGCGACCGGCCGAGGCGTGGACTTACGCGGCCGCTGAACTGCGCGTCTGCCCCGAAGATCTCCACGATTCGGGGAAGGTGGGTGGGGCGGTGGTGGGGTGGGGCTGCCAGGTCAGCCGAGGGCGCGGGCCAGTACGGACGACGCCTCGGGGCCCTGCAGACGCTTGCGGGCGGAGGCGGCGGCGATCTCGACGACGTCGGCCCACCGCGCCGGGCTCATCGCGTTCAGACCCATCACGCGCAGTTCGGCCGCGCCCGGCGCGAAGGTCATCACCGGGGTGCCTCGTCGGCGTACCGCCAAGGCCTCACGCGCGAGGGTGCCGCGGAACAGCGCCCGGGCACCGAGGTCGAGGCGGGCCGACGGGACCCCCGAGAACGACATCGGGCTCAGCGCGAGCACGGCGTCGAGCCCGGCTCCGGCGAGCAGGTCGAGGTTCGTGGGGGAGTGCGCGCCGCCGTCGACGTAGTCGTCAGCGGGTCGGCCGTCAGCGGGTCGGCCGTCAGCGGGTCGGCCGTCAGCAGGTCGGCCGTCACTAGGTCGGCCGGCAGCCGGCCGGTCGTCGGGTGTGCCGCCGGCGGACCCGCTCGGGATACGCACCGGCTGGAAGTAGCCGGGGATCGCGCAGGAGGCGGCGACGGCCTTGGAGAACGGCGCCGGCGGAGCGCCGTCGCTGCCGAACACGACGCGGGCCCCGGTGCGCCGCTGCACCGCGCAGATCCAGGTGGTCTCGTCGGGCCAGTCGTCACCGCCGACCAGCTGCACGAGCCGGACGATGCCCCCGGGACTCACCCGCCCGCGCGGAACCATGCCGGCGATGCGGCTGCCCATCCGGGGGCGGCCGGAGGTGCGCGCGGCGGCCTGCACGGCCCGTTCCGCGGTCGCGGCCATCCCCGCGCCGGTCGGCCGGGCGCCGGCGCGGCCTCCGACGGCACCGCGGCGGTAGCTGCCGTCGGCGAGCTCGCGGACCGACAGCCCACGTCGCAGCATCGCGCCGACGAGCGAGCCTGCGGACGTTCCGACGACAACCTCGCTGGCCGCAGGGTCGAAGCCCTGCTCGTGCAACGCCTGCAGGACGCCGGCGTGCCAGGCCTGCCCGACGATTCCGCCTGCTCCCAGGACCAACCCGACGCGTTGCATGCCGACTTTCTACCCCCTCACCGCAAGCATCGCGTGCCGTCGGTGCAGCTGGGTGCGCTGGTAGGGCCGTCGATGATCGCCCACCCTGGTTCGCCTTGCGCTGACGGGGGAGGCGCCGGGGATGGCTGTCGTCACCCGTGACCTTCCCGTCCCGCCCGAGCAGGCGTTCGCCGTCCTCCGCGACGGCTGGTTGTACGGCCTGTGGGTGGTGGGTGCTTCGCACATCCGCGCCGTCGACGACGAGTGGCCATCGGTCGGCAGCTCGATCCACCACGCCTTCGGGGCATGGCCGCTCATGATCCGCGACCGCACCGAGGTGCTCGAATGCTCCCCGCCGCACCGGTTGGTGCTGCAGGCCCGGGCCTGGCCGGCGGGGCAGGCCCGCATCGAGCTGACCCTCGAGGAGGTGCGCGCGGGGGGTTGCCGCGTTTCGATCGACGAGTACCCCGTCACCGGTATCGGCGCAGCGCTGCACAACCCGGCCTTCGAGGCCCTGATCGCACGGCGCAACGTCGAGAGCCTCGCGCGCTTCGCCGCCCTGGCCGAGCGACGGGGCGCGCCGACGTCGTAACCGGCCGGTGGGTACCGGCCGGCGCGGCGGCGCAGCTGCGGGTCAGGCCTTGAGCTCCTTCTTGAGGATCTTGCCGGTGGCGTTCTTCGGCAGTTCGTCGCGGAACTCGACCGAGCGCGGGTACTTGTAGGCCGCCAGCTGCTCCTTGCAGTAGGCGATCACGTCGTCCTCGCCCAGCGTCTCGCCCGACTTGAGCACGACGACGGCGCGGACCTCCTCGCCCAGCCGGTCGTCGGGGATGCCGATGACGGCGGCCTCGCTGATGGCGGGGTGCGCGTACAGCACCTCTTCCACCTCGCGGGGGTAGACGTTGTAGCCGCCGCGGATGATGAGCTCCTTCTTGCGGTCGACGATGAAGAAGAAGCCGTCCTCGTCCTGGTAGCCGAGGTCGCCGGTGTGGAACCAGCCGCCGGCGAACGCCTCGGCGGTGGCCTCGGGCCGGTTGAGGTAGCCCTTCATCACGTGCGTCCCACGGGTGACGAGCTCGCCGACGTTGTCCTTTCCGCGCGGCAGGAGCTTGCCGTCCTCGCTCCAGATCTGCGTCTCGGTGCCCCAGATCGGCTTGCCGACGCTGTAGGCCTTCCGCTCCTGCTCGCTGACGTTGAACGTGGTGGTCGACGCGGTCTCCGACAGGCCGTAGCCCTCGAGGATGACCACGCCGAACTTCTTCTCGAAGCCGTCCATGACCTCGGCGGGGATGGGGGCGCCTCCGCTGACCGCCATGCGGAGCGAGGACACGTCGAAGGAGTCGACGTCGGGGTGGTGCAGCAGCGCGACGAACATCGTCGGCACGCCCTCGAAGATCGTCGCCTTGTCGCGCTGGATGGTCTCGAGCACGGTTTTCGCGTCGAAGCGGGGGATCAGCGACATCGTGCCGCCGAAGCGGACGGCGACGTTCAGGACGCTCGACAGGCCGAAGACGTGGAACAGCGGCAGCACCGTGACGGTCACGTCGTTGTCCTGCATGTCGAACAGCCGGCCCGGGATGTCGCAGTTCATGTAGAGCGTGAAGTGCGTCAGCTCGGCGCCCTTCGGCTTCCCGGTCGTGCCCGAGGTGTAGATGATCACCGCGGTGTCCTGCGGCTCGCGCGACTCGAGGACCGGCTGCTCAGGTGCCGTCGCGAGCAGCTGCTCGAAGGGCTGCGCGGCCTCGTTGCCCTCGTCGAGGCCGACGGCGAAGACGTCCTTCACCCCGGCCTCGGCAGCACCCTTGGCGGCATCGGTCAGGAAGGAGGCGAAGGTGATGAGCACCTTCGCGCCGGAGTCGCCCAGGTAGAAGGCGACCTCGGGGCCCTTGAGCAGTACGTTCATCGGCACGGCGACGGCACCGGCCTTCAGCACGCCGAAGTAGCTGATGAGGAACTGCGGGATGTTCGGCAGTTGGATGCCGACCGTGTCGCCCGGGGCCACACCGAGGCCCTGCAGGCCGACGGCCATCCGGTCGGACGCGGCGTCGAGTTCGGCGTAGCTCATCGGGTTGCCGTCGAGCAGCGTGACCGGCTTGTCCGGCGTGGCGGAGGCGGACTCCCGGAGGATGGTGGCCAGGTTGAACATGGGGGCCTCCTGCAGGCGGGGGGGTTTCGGCGTGAGGGTTTCAGCGTGAGGGTTTCGGCGGGAGCGGTACCGGATGGGACCGTCTGCCACGCGGAACACTCGGATCCCTCCCCGCCGTGACCCGGGCCACACCCTCGGCACGGCGCCGCCTGCGAACGTCGGGCCCGTTTCACGTTGTCCCCGACGGACACGGATTTCGTATGAAGGCATTGACCTGGCACGGCAAGCGCGACGTCCGCATCGACGAGGTCCCCGACCCGAGGATCGAACAGCCGACCGACGCGATCATCAAGGTGACGACGACGGGGCTCTGCGGCTCGGACCTCCACCTCTACGAGGTGCTCGGCCCCTTCCTCGGCGAGGGCGACATCCTCGGCCACGAGCCGATGGGCATCGTCGAGGAGGTCGGGCCCGAGGTCACCCACATCGCGCCGGGCGACCGCGTGGTCATCCCGTTCAACGTTTCCTGCGGGCACTGCTACATGTGCGGCCAGGGGTTGCAGTCGCAGTGCGAGACCACCCAGAACCGTGAGCAGGGGATGGGTGCGTCGCTGCTCGGCTACACGAAGCTCTACGGCGAGGTGCCGGGCGGGCAGGCCGAGTACCTGCGGGTGCCGCAGGCGCAGTACGGGCCGATCAAGGTCCCGCACGAGCACCCCGACGACCGCTTCGTCTTCATGTCCGACGTCCTTCCCACCGCGTGGCAGGCGGTGCAGTACGCGAACATCCCCGCCGGCGGCAGCGTCGCCGTGCTGGGCCTGGGGCCGATCGGTGACATGGCGACCCGCATCGCGATGCACCTCGGCGCAGCGCAGGTTCTCGGCGTCGACCTGGTGCCGGAACGTCTCGAGCGCGCCCGCGCCCGCGGGGTCACGACCGTCGACCTCTCCGCCGTCGACGACATCGGCGAAGCGGTCAAGGAGCTGACGGGTGGTCGCGGCCCGGACGCGGTGATCGACGCCGTCGGCATGGAGGCCCACGGTTCTCCGATCGGCAAGGCGGCGCACACCGCGGTCGGGTTCCTGCCGAACAAGGTCGCCGAGAAGCTGATGCGCACCGGTGGAGCCGACCGGCTCGCCGCGCTGCAGGCCGCGATCACGATGGTGCGGCGGGGCGGGACGATCTCGCTGTCCGGCGTCTACGGCGGCATGGCCGACCCGCTGCCGATGCTGACGCTGTTCGACAAGCAGATCACCCTGCGGATGGGTCAGGCGAACGTGAAGCGCTGGATCGACGACATCCTGCCGCTGCTCACCGGCAGCGGCGACCCGCTCGGCGTCGACGACTTCGCCACCCACCGCCTGCCGCTCACCGAGGCCCCGCAGGCCTACGAGATGTTCCAGAAGAAGCAGGACGGTGCGGTCAAGGTCGTCTTCCAGCCCTGAGCGGCCGGCGCTCCCGAACCTGTGTGGGCTTCGCCCGCCCGGGACCGGCGGAAGCCCGCACAGGTTCGGCGGTGGTGCGGGTAGCGGGCCCGTCTTCAGGATGGTCACCGCCCGGACATCACCCCTGCGTACCGTCCTGTGGACGTCACCTGCGGGAACGCCGGTGGCATGAGCATCGTTGATCAGACGACGGGTGAAGTCCGCCCGTGCCGGAGGGAGAGGAACCCACGGTGAGGTTCAACCAGATGCGGTCCAGCAACCCCGCGTTCACGCGGGGCCCGTTCGCGAACCCGCAGCAGGCGTACGCGCACCAGGGGTCGCAGCAGCAAGCCCAGCAGGGCTACGGCCAGCCCGGTTACGGCCAGCAGGGCTACGGTCAGCCCGGCTACGGCCAGCAGGGGTACGCCCCGCCGCCGTCGGCGGAGGACCTGTCCCGCCAGTACCGCCAGCCCAGCACGATGACCTACGACGACGTGGTCATGCACACGCTCGGCCTGTTCGGCATTCTCGCCGTCCTCGGCGCCGTCGGGTGGGCGTTCGCGCCGAGCACCCCGGCGCTGCCGCTCGTCGCGGGGCTGTCGGCCTTCGCGCTGTCGCTCGCGGTCATGTTCAGCCGGGTCGTCCGGCCGCCGCTGATCATCGCGTTCGCGGTGCTGGAGGGCCTGGCCGTCGGTGCGATCTCGCGCTACTACGAGTCGTACTACAACGGCATCGTCCTGCAGGCGTTGCTGGGGTCCGGGCTGATCTTCGTGATCATGCTGGGCCTCTACCGCAGCCGCCGGCTCCGGGCGACGCCCCGCATGGCGCGCATCGTGTTCGGTTCGCTGCTCGCCGTCGTGGCGCTCGGGCTGATCGACCTGGTGCTGCGGGGGGTCACCGGCAGCCACCTCCCGGTGATCAACGACGCGTCGCCGCTGGGCATCCTGTTCTCGGTCGCCGTCCTGGTCATCGCGAGCTTCATGTTCATCCTCGACTTCGACTACATCGAGCGCGCGGTGCAGGCCGGTGCGCCGAAGCAGGAGGCATGGCGCGCGGCCTACGGCCTGCTCGTCGGCTTCGTGTGGGTCTACCTCGAACTGCTGCGTCTGCTGGGCAAGCTCCGCGGCTGAGAAGGTCGCGACCCGGCCGCTGATCCGCGGGAAGGGCCCCCGTCCGGTACTCCGGGCGGGGGCCCTTTCACATCCGGCGACAACGCAGGGCTTATGCCGTTACCCTCAGTTGCCTGCGCGGGGAGGAACATCGTTGGTGATCGAGATCGGTACCGACCGTCCGGACCCGACGCCGTCGGTCCGGGACGTCGCCGACGGCCCCGCGCCCGCGGCCGGTCGGGCCGAGCGGCTGCTGTCGCAGACCCGCCTGCTGCTCGACCACGTCACGGTCGATGCGCCGCTGCCGGAGCTGCTCGCCGGGCTCGTGCGGCTCATCGAGGCGGAGTCGTCCGACGGGCTCATCGGTTCCGTGCTGCTGGCCGACGCCGACGGTCGGCACCTCGTCCAAGGGGCCTCCCCGAGCCTCCCGCCGGAGTATGTGGCAGCGATCGACGGACTGCCCATCGGCCCGGCGGCAGGGTCCTGCGGGACCGCGGCCCACCGTCGCGAACCCGTCTTCGTGGAGGACGTCCAGGTCAGCCCGCTGTGGGAGTCGTGGCGCTCGGCGGCCCGCGACGCCGGCATCCGGGCGTGCTGGTCGACCCCGCTGCTCGCCGGTGACGAGCTGCTCGGCACCTTCGCGATGTACTACCCGCGCCCACACCTGCCGAGCGCGGAGGACCTCGAGCTGTCGGCGATGTTCGCCCGCACCGCCACCCTGGCGATCCAGCGGGACCGGCAGGAGCGGGACCGGCAGAGCCGCGGTCGACACCGCCACCGACTACGCCCAGCGCCTGTCCCGTCTGGTCGACGTCTCCCTCGACCTCGCGGCCGCCGGCACCGTCGACGAGCTCGTCGAGGTCGTCATCAGCAAGGGCGTCGCCGTGCTGGGTGCCGACGGCGGCGCGCTGACGGTCCGCGACGACGAGCGGGACGTCGTCCATCTCTCGGTGAGCGTCGACCTCGACCCTCGCGTGCCCGTCTCCTACGCGCAGATCCCGCTGACCAGCCGCATCCCGGGGGCCTACGTCGCGCGGACCGGAGAGACCGTGCTGTTCCCGGACCGGGCCACCGGGCTCGCCTGGTCCGACGAGATGATCCCCGTCTACGAGGCCACCGGCCGCAACGCCTGGGCCACGCTGCCGCTCGCGGTCGGCGGTCGCCTCCTCGGGGCGCTCGTCGTCTCCTGGGTCGAGGAACGGACCTTCGACGACGGCGACGTCGTCCTGTTGCAGGGGCTCGCCGCCCAGTGCGCGCAGACGCTGCACCGCATCCAGACGCAACTCGTCCAGCGCGAGGTCGCGGTCGCGGCGCAGCGGATGTCGGAGGCGTTCCAGCGGAGTCTGCTGACCCGCCCGTCCGACCCCGATGACCTGGTGATCGCCGTGGCCTACCAACCCGCCGCCGAGCAGGCGCAGGTCGGCGGCGACTGGTACGACGCCTTCACGACCGCGCAGGGAGCGACCACCCTCGTCATCGGTGACGTGACCGGGCACGACCGGGACGCCGCCGCGCGCATGGGGCAGGTCCGCAACATCCTGCGGGGCCTCGCCTACGACTCGGCGAGTTCCCCTGCTGCCCTGCTGAACCGGCTCGACGCGGCGCTGCTCGGGTTGCAGCTCGGCGTGCTCGCGACGGCCGTCCTCGTGCAGTCGCTGCCGCCAGCGGCCGCCTCCGGGAGCCTGCGGCTGCGGTGGTCCAACGCCGGGCACCTGCCGCCGTTGCTGCGCCTCGCCGACGGAACCGTCCGGATCCTCGACACCGAGCCCGACCTGCTGCTCGGACTGTCCGCCGGCATCTCCCGGCAGGACAGCGCGGTCGAGCTGCCCGAGGGCTCGACGTTCCTGCTCTACACCGACGGACTCGTCGAGCGACGCGACGAGCACCTCGACGTGGGCATCGACCGGCTGGCCACGGCCCTCGAGGAGCTCGGGGACCTCGCGCTCGACGAACTCTGCGGTGCCCTCACCGCACGGCTCCGGCCGACCGCGCAGGACGACGTCGCCCTGCTGGCGGTCCGCCCGCAGCGGATCGGTGTCCCTGCGCTACCCGTCTCCCTCGCCGTCGTCGGCAACGAGGCCCCGATCGGCGTCGAGGTCCAGCGTTCCCTGGAGATCGAGGCCGAGCCCAGCGCCGTCGCCACCGCGCGGCGTTTCGTCGACCGGGCGTGCGGCGACGCCGGCATCACCGGCGACCGTCGCGACACGGCGATGCTGCTGACCAGCGAGCTGACGACGAACGCCGTCGTGCATGTCGCCGGGGCGGCAGAGGTGTCCGTCGCGACGACCGCAGGGCGCGTGCGTGTCGCCGTCCGCGACGCCAGCATCGTCGTCCCGCGGCCGATCCGGGCCGACGTCGAGGCCACCGGCGGCCGCGGCCTGGCCATGGTGGCGCTGCTCGCCGACGCGTGGGGGACCGATCGCACCGAGGACGGCAAGAGCGTCTGGTTCGAGCTCGGCGCCTGAGCCAGCGGCTCCGGCTCAGCGCCCGACGGGGCGCCGCGCCGACTCAGCCCGCGACGTCCGGTCCGGCGCGCGTCAGCTCGAAGCGGATCAGGCAGCGCTGCTCGGCCTCCATGGCCTGGCGGTAGGCGTCCCAGTCGGGGTGCTCGCCGGAGACGCGGCGGTAGTAGTCCACCAGTGGCTCCATCGCCTCGGGCAGGGAGCAGATGCTCACGAGACCTTCCACCTGCACCCACGGTCCGTAGAAGCCGTCCGGGAACACACACAACCACCCTCGCCCGGTGCGGCGCAGGTTCTTGACCTTGAAGGCCGTCTCCCGGCTGCTCACGACGACGTTGCCCTCGTCGTCGACGGTGGCGGCGACGGGGGAGAGCTGCGGCGTGCCGTCGCGGCGTTGCGTGGCCAGCACGGCGTGCGCGTTGGAGCGGATGTAGCGGCGGGCGTCCTCGAGGTCCACCCCGCCGTTATACGACGTGGCCTCCCGACGCCCGCTCGCGGGGTCCTCGCCGGCGGCCGGTCAGAGGCCGGCGCGCAGTGCGCTGCGCCGCAGATCCTGCTCGTGGACGATCGCCGAGGCGAAGCCGTGCGGCAGGTTGTGCTCGTCACGGAGCCACGACACGCGCTCCTCGAAGCGGAGGAGCGCCGGGCCGCCCTCCAGCCGTCCGAACCATGTCGGGAGGTCGCATCCCGTCACGGTGGGGACCCTCTCGATCAGGGTCTTGTGGGTCTCCGACGAGTGGTGCAGCGACATGCGCGCCTCCGAGGTCGAGCGGGTCAGCGGTCCATGGCCAGCAGCCTGACGTACCCGACCCGTCACGACAAGTGTTTCCGGCGTGCCGCGTAGCGTCGGCGCTCGCCCCGCTCCGTCCGGTGCGGTCGGCCCGCCGAGTCCCGTCCGAGGAACGCCATGCCCGGTACGGCAGACGACAGCGACGCCCCGTCCCGCGCCGACCTGCAACGGCTCCGGGACGACCTGCAGCGGCTGCACGCAGCCGTCGTCCACTGGTCGCCCACGCGCTGGCTAGGGCCCGCTCCCGGCGCTTCCGGCCGGTCGGCCGCGGACGTGCTGGGCGAGCTCGTCACGGCCCTCGCCGCGTTGGGACGCGAGGCCGGCTCGGGGGCACCCGACGACGCCGCACCCGGTCGAACGGGTGTGCACGCGTTGGCTGATCAGCTGGCCGTCGTCGGGGGGGAGCTGTTCGCGACGCCACACGCGGACGCCGTGCTCGACCGGGCCCGGGCCGCCGTGGCCGAGGCCCGGAGCGCCCTGTTCGGCTGAGGCGCGGCCGCGTCCTGCGCAGCTGGAGCCGCAAAGGCGAACGGGCGCGGGGACCGAAGTCCCCGCGCCCGCGGGCCTCATCGCGTGATCGTGCCGTTCAGTGGCTGTTGCTCAGCCGAGCCGCTCGATGATCATCGCCATGCCCTGACCGCCACCGACGCACATGGTCTCGAGACCGAACTGCTTGTCCTGCGTCTGCAGACCGTTGAGCAGCGTGTTCGTGATGCGGGCGCCGGTCATGCCGAACGGGTGGCCCAGGGCGATCGCGCCGCCGTGGACGTTCAGCCGGTCGAGGTCGATGCCCAGCTCCTTGTAGGAGGGGATGACCTGCGCGGCGAAGGCCTCGTTGATCTCGACGAGGTCGATGTCGCCGATGGAGAGCCCGGCCTTGGCCAGAGCCTTCTTCGACGCCTCGACCGGGCCGAGGCCCATGATCTCCGGCGACAGGCCGCTGACGCCGGTGGAGACCACGCGGGCCAGTGGGGTGAGGCCGAGCTCGCGGGCCTTGGTGTCGCTCATGATGACGAGCGCGGCCGCGCCGTCGTTGAGGGGGCAGGCGTTGCCGGCGGTGACGGTGCCGTCGGGACGGAAGATGGGCTTGAGGCCCGCCATGCCCTCGACGGTGACGCCGGCGCGGGGGCCGTCGTCCTTGCTGACGACGGTGCCGTCCGGGGTGGTCACCGGGGTGATCTCGCGGTCGAAGAAGCCGTTGGCGATGGCCTTCTCGGCGTTGTTCTGCGAGCGGGCGCCGAACTCGTCCTGCTCCTGGCGCGAGATGCCCTTGAGCCGGGCGACGTTCTCGGCGGTCTGGCCCATCGCGATGTAGGCGTCGGGGAGCAGGCCTGCCTCGCGGGGGTCGCTCCAGGAGGTGCCGGAGGCGCCGGCGGTCTCGTTGGTGCGGGCCTGGGCGTCGGCGAACAGCGGGTTCTGCGTATCCGGCAGCGAGTCGCTGTTGCCCTTGATGAAGCGGCTGACCATCTCGACGCCGGCCGAGATGATGACGTCGGCCTCGCCCGACTTGATGGCGTGGAGCGCCATGCGCGTGGTCTGCAGCGACGAGCTGCAGTAGCGCGTGATGGTGGTGCCGGGCAGGAAGTCGTAGCCCAGCTGGATCGCGACGATCCGGCCGATGTTGTGGCCCTGCTCGCCGCCGGGGAGCCCGACGCCCATGTGCAGGTCGTCGATGTCGTGCGGGTCGAGCTGGGGCACCTTGGCCAGGGCGGCCGCGACGATGGTGGCGGCGAGGTCATCCGGCCGCAGGTCCTTCAGCGAGCCCTTGAAGGCCCGGCCGATCGGGGAACGGGCAGCAGAGACGATGACGGCCTCGGGCATTGGCTCGGGCTCCTTCGCGGTTGGCCACCCGGCCAGTACACGACCATCGGGCGGACTTCAAGTGGAGACCCGAATGTACGTGCGCCCGATCAGGCCCGGCGGCGTCTTCCGGCGAGTGTGAGATCGACGGTGCCCGCGCTGCGGCTGTCGGAGGGCCGGCTCGCCGGGTCGAAGGGAACGCCGGGCAGGGGGAGCAGGATGCCCTCGTCGAGGGCGCGGCCGGCATCGACGATCCAGGCGCAGGACCGGCCGTGGTCCTTGGCCTCGTAGAGCGCCTCGTCGGCCCGCCGGAGCACGACGTCGGGGTTGCCGCCGGTGTAGACCGAGACGCCGGCGCTGAACGACGTCACCGGGTAGCGGCGGGCCCACGCCCGGCCGAGCCGGTCCAGCAGCGCCACGAGCGGCTCGGCGCCGGTGCCCACACCGGCCTCGGCGGTCGCGATGAGGACGAACTCCTCGCCCCCGGTGCGCACGGCGAGCTCGCCGGTGCGGGTCACCGAGTCGAGGAAGCCGCCGAAGTCGCGGAGCACCTCGTCGCCGGCGGCGTGCCCGAGGGTGTCGTTGACCGCCTTGAAGTGGTCGAGGTCGAGGGAGACGACGGCGTCCCCGGGAGCCATGCGAGCGAGCAGCGAACCGAGCCGGCGGCGGTTGCCCAGACCGGTGAGCGGGTCGATCTCGGCCGAGAGCCGCAGCCGCTCGGCCAGCGCGAGGCTTTCCAGGGCGGCGGTGGTCGCGGCGACGAGGCTGCGCAGCAGGCCCGCGCGGAAGGCGTCGGGACGCAGGCCGTGCGTGGTGCGGATGGCGAGCACGCCCCGCACCCCGCTGTCCGGGCGGCCGCGCAGCGGCACCTCCACGACGGCGCGGCCGGACAGGCCGGGGACCGCGCGCGGCGACGTGGTGGTCGGGGTCGGGTCGACGCCGATCTCGAGGGTGGCGTTCAGCAGCTTGGGGTCGGTGTCGTCGAGCCCGCGACCGAGGTCGCGCAGGTCGAGCACCGCCTGGTCGCCCGTCGGTTCGGAGTCCTCGTCGCCGAGGCCGGTCGCGTGGTCCTCGGAGCCGGAGCCGTCGAGGACGACGTCGTCGGCGGCCAGCGGTGGCCAGACCGCCGCGAGTTCGCGGTGACCGTCGGTGATGGTCAGCAGGGCCGCGCTCTCGGCGCGGAGCAGCTTCACGGCGAGCCGCACGGTCGCCTCGGCAGCCTGCTGCGGGTCGACGGTGGTGGCCAGTTCGATCTGTCCGGAGACCAGGCGCTGCAGGTCGCGCTCGCGACCCCGCTTGCGCAGCGCGTCCAGCCGGATCTGCTGCGCGAGGTGGGCCAGCACCTCGCCGGCGAAGGTGGCGATCACCAGGACGCCGAGGGCCGGCGGCAGCTGCGCCAGGTTGCCCATCGTCGACGGCAGGAGGTAGCAGAGGAACGTGCTCGGGACGAGGGGGAGGCACCGCCCCGGGCCGAGCGCGAGGCCGGCCCAGGCGAAGACGACGACGTAGAACGGCCCGTAGATCGCGTCGGCCGAGGTCATCAGCCCGTTGACGCCGATGAACAGCGACGTGCCCACCGCGAGCGCCATGCCGGCGAGTTCCGGCCGGTGCTCCCAGCGGCTGCGGATCGCGACCACGCCGCCGGTCCCGGCGAGCAGCACGACGACGAGGCCGGCGACGCCGGCAAAGGTCCCCCAGTGGGGGAGGACGACGAGCAGCAGGCTGGCCACCGCGCCGACCATCAGGCCGGTGCCACCGAGGCGCCCTAGCAGGCGCAGATCCAAGACGTTCATCTCACAGTCCGATCGGCGCGGACAGGGCGACGAAAAGCGCTGGGAAGCCGCTGCGTGGTGCGTTCTCGGACACCACCCGAACGGCCGATCCAGCTCACCCGGTGCTCACCCGGTCAGGTCGGCGAGCCTGCTTGCGCGGAGCCCGGGCGGGAGCCGGCACCGGTGCGGCCGTCCGCCTCGGTGCGGTACAGCCAGGCGTAGAGGGCGGTGACCGTCAGACCGTCGGTGATCTCGCCGTCGGTGAGCAGCTCGACGACACGCTCCCGCGACACCCAGGCGACCTCTGCGGCCTCACCGATCGAGGTCGGGTCCCCGATGTGCTCGGCGTCGGAGGCGAGGTAGCAGTGGAAGGTCTGGTCGAGCAGCCCCGCGGACGGATGGAACCGGACGAGCGGCGTCATCGCGCCGACGGGACGCCAGCCGGTCTCCTCCTCGGCCTCCCGCCGCGCGGCCTGCTCCGGCGTCTCGCCCACCTCGATGCCGCCACCGGGCACCTCCCAGCCCCAGGTGTCGGGGATGAAGCGGTGTCGGTGGATCAGCAGGACGCCCCGGGCGGGTACGGCCACGAGCGCCGCCGACGCCGGGATGTGGCAGCGGATGAGGTGGTGCTCGGGGACGCGGTGGCCGCCGGGCTCCTCGACGTCGGCGAGCACGACGGCCAGCCGTTCCGAGGCGTAGACCGTCTTCTCGCCGTGGACCTGCCACTGCCCGTGCCGCATGGGCTGCAGGCTACGGATCCGACATTTCCGGGCGTTCGGTGCGACCTCGTCGAGCTCGCGGTGGGCGACGGCCGGGGGTCGGGGTCGGCGGTCGGACGCCAGTGGCCGACACCTCGTCCGACAGTTCCGCGAACGACACGATGTGGCAATGCATCTGCTCTAGGTTCGTGGCTTGTGTCCGACGGCAGGTACGTACGCGTGAAGGTCGGGTCCGAGCAGGTCGAGTGCATCGTGTGCGGGCAGACGACGGCTCACGATCTCGTGGTGAGCGGCCTCTCCGGCCGGCTTCGCCGCGGGGTGCCGCGCACCGATCTTCGTCACTACAGCCTCTGCCGGGCCTGCGGCACCAAGATCCCGCATGGCCGGCTCAGCGTCGGGCGACGCGGCATCGCCTCCCGCGTCCGCTCCCACGCTGCCGGCCCAGCCGGGTCAGTCGAGCCCGCCTCATCCCGCTGGCGGTGCGTCGGCCTCGATCGACCTGACCGACCCCCGCTGACGGGGCCGGTCCCACTGCTGCGTCCGCGCTACGGACGCAGGTTCGCGAGGCCGAGCGGCGCGACGGACAACCCCGGGAAGATGCCGCTGACGTCGCCGACGCGGCAGCGCTTCTGCAGGATCTCGGTGAGGATCTGCCGGTAGTCGGTCGCCATGGCGAGATCGCCGTTGTCGAGCTGGCCGGCGCCCAGGCCGGGCCAGCGGCCGTAGACCTGGCCGCCGCGCAGACCGCCGCCCAGGGCGAGCACCGCCTGGCCGTAGCCGTGGTCGACGCCCCCGTCGCCGTTCTCCTTCGCGCGGCGGCCGAACTCGGTCAGGGTCACCACGCTCACGTTGGCGAGGCCGGCGCCGAGGTCGGTGCCGAAGGCGGCGAGGCAGGCGGCCACGTCGGCGAGCTGGCGGTGCATCCAGCCGTTGGTGTCGCCGGGGCGGCCGAGCCCGTTGTGCATGTCCCAGTTGCCGTAGTCGAGGGTGGCGACCTGGAGCCCGACGTTGCTCTTGATGAGGCGGGCGAGGTCGCGGAGCGCCTTGCCCAGCGCGCTGGTCGGGTAGACGGCGCCGTTCGCCGGGGTGTAGCCGGCGGTCTTCATGGTCGCGGCGGTGGACAACGCCGCGAGCGTCGTCGCCGCCTGCTGCGCGACGGGGTGCTGCACCCCGGCGTGCATCGCCGCGAGAGCGGTGAGCACCTGTGGGCGGTAGCCGTCCCAGACGTTGAGCGTGAAGCTGTCGATCGAGTTCATCGCGAGGTCGGGGGAGGGGCCGAGCAAGCTGCCGGGGAGCATGTTGGAGCCGAGCTGAACGGCCTGGAACGCGGTGCCGGCGCCGCGGACGCCGAGGACGCGGTCGAGCCACCCGGTGCGCAGCGAGGTGCCGGGGGCGGCGCGCTCGATCTCCTCGGTGTCCTTGAAGTGGCTGCGGCTACCGGTGGGCTGGCCGACGGCGTGGACGACGGCGAGCTTGCCCGAGTCGTAGAACGGCTTGAGCGGCGCGAGCGCCGGGTGCATGCCGAAGACGCCGCCGAGCGGCAGCGCAAGGCTCGACGGGATCCCGATGGTGGGGCGCAGCCCGGCGTAGGCCGGGTCGCCGACCGGCGGGATGACCGACAGCCCGTCGACGCCGCCGCGCAGCGAGAGGACGACGAGCACGTCGCCGTTATAGGTCGTAGGCGATCCGGTGGTGGCGTCGGCGGCGTAGGCCAGACGCGAGGACAGCACCGAGCCGCCGACCGCGGCCGCGGCACCCGCGGCGCCCATGCCCTTGAGCATGGTGCGGCGGTTGAAGCCGCGCTGCTGCGGGACCAGACCGGCGGCGTCGGTCGGGCATCCGCAGCTCTCGGCGGAGTCGTCCGAGCCGGCGACGTCGGAACGGTTGCGGAGCAGGCTCATCGCTGGATCCAGTTCGGTGAGTCGAGGAGGAGCGCGACGACGATGTCGACGCGCCACTTGAGGGTTTCGGTGATGCCGGGGGTGCCGGAGGCGGTGAGGAAGGTGAGTACCGCGTTGCGCTGCGCGTCGGCGAGGCGGACGCCGAGCAGGCGGTTGCTGAGCAGGTCGATCAGGGCGCCGTTGTCGGCGGGGGTGGCGCCGCCGAGCAGGGTGGCGACGGCGGGGATGGTCATGCCGTCGTTCCACCAGCCCTGGACGACGCCCATGTGGGTGTTCCACCGGCCGAGCAGGCCGCTGGTGGACAGCCAGGCGCCGGCGACGTCGGGGAAGCCGTTGGGCGGACCCCAGTTGAGGGGTTGCTGGCCGAGGTCGCCGACCGTCCAGTAGATGTTGGCGAGGCTGTTGGCGTCGCCGGCGGCGGGGGTGACGCCGACGATGCGGAGGGCGCCGAGGAGGTCTTCGAGGGGTCGCTTGGTCTTCTGGCCGATGCTGGCGGCGAATTCGGCGCTGGCGAACAGGGTCCGCAGGACGGGGACGATGGCGGTGTCGTTGGCGAGGTAGGTGTTGGCGAGCAGGGTGACGAGGCTGGCCGGTGGGGTGTCGGAGACGAACCGGGTGGCGAGTTTGGTGGCGATGCGGGTTGCGGTGGCGGGGTGGTGGGCGAGGTAGTCGAGGTAGGCCTCGGCGACGTGCAGGCCGTTGAAGTCGTTGTCGTTGGGGCTGCTGAAGCCCGAGGACCTTGACGGGGCCGAGGTAGCGCCAGTCGTTGTAGTAGGCGAATTCGCCGTGGCGGCCGACGGTGTAGCCGGTCATGAGGCGGGCGGAGTCGACGACCTCGGCCTGGGTGTAGCCGGCGGCCTGGCCGACGGTGTGGAGTTCGAGCAGTTCGCGGCCGTAGTTCTCGTTGAGGGTGTCCTGCGAGCTGGATGAGTTGTCGAGGTAGCGGCCCATCGCGGCGCTCTTGCGCTGAGGCCTGCAGCAGCGCGGAGAATTTGCCGAGGGCGTTGCGGCGGATGACCTCGCGGTCCTCGACGACCTTGAGGTCCCACGCCTCTCCGGAGGGGCTGGTGACGTTGAAGTGGTTGGACCAGAACTCGACCATCACCTCGAACAGCTGCCGCTTGCTGAACAGCGCCCGCGCGAGGGTGGCGCGGCCGAGTTCGTACATCGGGCCCCAGCTGTAGGCGGGGTAGGCGGCGCGGATCTGCATCGTGGTCATCGGCAAGGCCGGGTAGCGGGTGAGGTAGGCGTCGCAGGCGCTGTCGTCGATCGAGGCCGGGTTCAGCTGCTGCTCGAGCCAGGCGCTGCTGCCCGAGGCGCGGACCTCCGCGACCAGCGCCTGCGTCGGACCGAACGTGGCGCGGCGCAGCAGGTGCCACACCGGGTCGGTCCCGACGAGGTTCGGCACCGGCGCGCCGTCGGCCACCACCGACTGCGCCCGCAGGATCGGCAGCTGCGCCGACGTCCGCGGCGCCCCCGCCACACCGGCCACCCCCGCCGCTGCAGGATCGGTCGCCACGACCTTCGGCGCCACCGACGAACCGGAACCCGCGGAACCTGAGCTGGAGCTCGCAGCCGACGTCACCGGAGCCAGCGGCGTGCACGACGCGAGCGCTGCCGTCACCACGCCGGCACCGGCCACCGTCAGCACCTGCCGACGCCCGGGCCGCGGCTGCTCGACGTCAGGGGCGACGACGGGTTCAGCGGCCGGAGCCGGGTCCGACACGGTGATACTCACGCTGCGTGTTTCGGCAGGCGGACCCGGTTGCTTTCGACCGAGCGGCCGATAAGCCGCTCGGCCTGCAGGATCTCGCCCGATCGGCCTAGTCGCCGGGGTGGACCGTCCTTCTCAGGTCGAGCCGGAACGTCGCTGGCAGTGATGGACCAGATGGGTCCGAGTCGCGGTCGTTCAGCTGGGCCGACGTGCGTCGGGCGTCTGCCGACCCTGTGAGAGCAGCAGACCGAAGAGCACGAAGAAGGCCACGGCCGCCGCTGCGGTCACCGCCGACGCACCCGCCGACGAGCCGCTCGAGGTGGTCAGCACCAGGTCGAGCTCGCTGCTCGCCTGCTGGCCGCCGCAGATCGCGGTGACCGTGATCCGGCCCGCCGACAGCCGCGACGGCAGGAGCACGGAGGCCGAGAAGCTGCCGTCGGGGCCGGCCGTGGTGCTTCCCAGGTCGAGGTTGCCGGTCCGGAGCTGGACCGGGCTACCGGCCGGGCATCCCGTTCCGTTGAGCGTGGCCGAGCCACCCGGGAAACTGTCCGGTCGCCCGAGGCTCAGCAGCACCGTTCCGGCCGGGGGAGCCGGTGGCTGCGCCGTGGGGAGCGGCGGCGCGGCCTGCTGCGTCGGACCTGATGCCGGCGGGACCGGCACCACGAGCGACACCGGAGGTGTGGTCGGGGGCGTCAGCACGGCGGGGGCGGGCGCCGCCGTGACCGGAGGGATGACCGCAGGCGGGACCACTGCGGGCGGGACCGGGTTCACGACCGGGAGAGGAACCGTGCCGGGCCCGCCACCCACGATGGGCGGGGGAACCAGCGTGGGGACCGGGATCGGAATCGTGGGCGTCGGGGTCGGGGTCGGCACGACAGCGGCGATCGTGATCGGCGCGACGCCGCTGGCCGGGGTCACCGGCTGACTGTTGACCGCAGCGGCTGCTGCGTCGGCCGTGTAGGTACCCGGCACCGTGCTGCCGAGGACGTTGACATGGCCGGTGAGCGTCTGACCCGGTGTGAGGGTCGAGGCCGGCGAAGCTGATCGTCTGACCGCTCACCGTCGCTCCGTGGAGCGCCCCGCTCTCCGAGCCGGGGACAAAGGTGAAGCCGCGGCCGCAGGGTCAGCGACTCCGAGCTCAAGTGGCTCGCGGCTCTGCCCCGGATTGCTGATGGTGAACGTGTATCCGTCGGCTCCGCCGGGAGCGATGGAGGGCGCATCCGCCGCGAGCCCGAGCGTCACCGGCGTGAGGCCGAACGGGGCGATGCGCAGGGCGTTGATGAAGCTCTGCTCCTCACCGGCCAAGAGAAATGCCCAGGACAGCCCCGCACCGTTGTCGATACCCTGGTCACAGGTGCACATGTTGTGGAACGGCTGCTGTGTATTGATGGCGCCCCAGACCTCGGAGTAGCGGGCCTCGAAGTAGCTGCTGCCGAGGGTGATCGGCCTGAACTGCTCCAGCCGCGTGCCAGCGGTACCGCTGCTGTTGATCGCGACACAGGCGACGGCGAACCGGGGAGGGTTGTCTGGCCGTCGTGCCGCCGATGTTATCGACGCGTCCGAACCCGGAGTCGGAGTTCTGCAGGAAGCAGTCGCCCGCTCGGTACAGAACGACGTGGTGCGACCCCGAGACTCCCGGGAACGTGACCTCGGTGAGGTAGTTGTCGTCGCCAATGACGTAAGTGTCGGTCTGGACGAGCGTCACGCCGGTCTCGCCGAGGGCGACAGTGGTGACGATCTTGAACGGGTCGCCACGGGTGCCCGTCCCGGTCGGACCCACGCTCGACAGGAAGCGATAGGGGGTGACGTGTGCTTCTCCTCCTGCCGGGACGGTCGGGCCGTAGAGAGTGCCGTCGATCGAGACGAACGTGCCGCAGGCGTTGTTGCCGAAGAACTCGCCTGCGGTGTCGTCGACGTGCCGGACGGCGCAGCTCAGGTCGGGGTTGGTGGTGATCGACGACAGTTCGCCGGAGGACTCGATAACGCGTGCCGGCGGGGGTGCGGCCATCTGCAGGGAGCTGCTCGCGGGGCTGCAGACGTCGTAATGATCGGTCTGCTGGCTCGTGACGTGGATCGAATAGGTGCCCTCGCCGAGGCCGGTGACGTCGCTGCGAGACGTGACCAGATGCGTCTGTGGTCAGGTCCAGGGTCTGCTGGGTGGTCTCGCCCTGCGACACGGTGATGGTCACCGGCACCCCGGACTTATCGGCCGAGTTAGCGTCCGGCGGAGCGTCGGAGAGATCAGCAGAGATCGTTACCGGTGAATTGGCGAAGCCCTGGGTCGCGCCGCTGTATCGAAGATCGCAAGACTCGAGAGTTCCCGAGAATTCGGACGAAGTGGACGACGGCGCGTACGTCGCCGACCCGGCGTAGTTGGCGTCGAGCGACGACGACGCCCCCGCCGACTCCAGGTTCTGGATGGTGGTGGTGGCGACGCCGTTCGCGTCGGTCACCGCATGCGCCGTGGAGCTCCCCAGGGCGAACGTCACGGTCTCGCCGGCGAGCGGCACCTGAGCCGCGGGGGTCGGGGTGTCCGTGGGTGTCGAGGTGTCACTCGGCGTCGCGGTGTCGGTCGGTGTCGGTGTCGGCGGCTCGCCGGTGAGCGTGGCCCGGACGGTGACGGGGTCGGAGTAGGGCGCCGACGCCGGCGGGTCCAGGGTGAGCGTGGTCGGGAGGTTGCCGGTGGCGACGAGTGGCGCGGCCCGGAGGGCGGCCCGGGGCGCCGGGGTCGCGGACGAGTTGGCCGAGGGCGTCGTGGTGGGTGTTGCACCGCCCGTGGGCTGGGGGTTCGTCACCGTGGAGCCGGTGTGCTGACCGATGGGCGGCGTCGTCGACCGCGTCGTGCTACCACCGGAGCCCGCGTTGCCACCGCTCGCGCTGGTGCTGGAGCCAGTGCCCGAGCCGGCACTGCTACTGCTACTGCTACTGCTCTGCGCGGTACCGGTGCCGGAGCCACCTGTTGCGGTGACGTCGTGCGCCGAAGGTGTCGGGGTGGGCGTCTGCGTCGGGGTCGCGAGTGCGGTCACGGTGCCCGTACGCGCGGTGTCACCGGTGCCGCCGGAACCCTCGGCGACGGCGAGTGCCGGGAAGCTGACGAGCCCGAAGAGGGCGATCGCGAGGGCGAGGCGCGAGCGCCTCATGATCGGCGAACCCTGGCGGTCCATGACTCTCCCTCATCGGTGTGCGTCCGCCCGTCTCGCGGCCCGCGGCCGGAGGACGAATGATCGTTATTCGGCCTGCCGGGGACCGCGCGGAGCGGAATCGGGAGAAAGGTAGCGGGGACCGGGCGCCCGCGGGCGGGATTCGACGAGTTCGTCGAATTCTCGCGTTCGCCGGATATCGCCGCCGGGGCGGCGCTAACCTTCGCCGCGTGAATGCGCCAGCCCGAGCAGTGCGACTGCTCGTCTGCCTGTTCGTCTGTCTCCTCGCGTCGGCCGCTGCGCTGCTCGCCCTCGGGGGTACGGCCGGTGCCGCACCCGTGGCTGCGGGTGGGTCCGGGATCCGGTCGGTCATCGAGGTGAACGGGCGTGACATCTCGACGGTCCGTCCATCCCACCCGTTGGTGATCGACGCCAAGCAGGGGCTCGTCGTCCACGTGATGGCGACCAACGCCGGGAGCAAGCCGGTCACGGTGAAGACGGTCCGGCTCGACTCGCACTTCGTCGGCCTGACCTTCATCACCTACGCGACGCGCGTCGACATGGTGCTGCCGCCCGGGCAGTCCGACCAGCGCGAGTTCCGGCTCGACGTGGACGACGTCGGCGGGCAGGCCTACGGGCTGCTGCCCGGGCGCATCGCCCTGCTGAGCCCGAACCGGAGCGTGCTCGACCAGAGCAGCTTCCCGATCCGGGTGCAGGGTTCGGTCACCTCGATCTACGGCGTCTTCGGGCTCGCGGTCGGCGGCATCACCGTCCTGCTGCTGCTCGCCGCGTTCCTCCGCCTGGCCGCCGGCCGCCTGCCCGCCAACCGCTGGAGCCGGGCGATGCGCTTCTGCATCCCCGGGCTCGGCGTCGGTCTCACGCTGAGCTTCACGGCGTCGGTCCTGGAGCTGCTCGTGCCCAGCCCGACGAAGAGCCTCAGTGCCGTGGTGGTCGGCGGAATCATCGGCTTCGTCCTCGGGTACCTGACGCCGTCGCCGGATGTCGACGACGACGTGGCGAGCGAGCAGGAGCGGCTCGCGCTCGTCGGAGCGGGCGCCCCCGGCGTCGCTGACTGGGGGTCGTCGTCGGCCTTCCAGGAAGCACCCGCGGCCTCCCCGTTCGCCGGGTTCGGCGGCTTCGGGACCCCGGCGGGTCCGCCGGCCGGTCCGCCGATGGACGAGCCCCACCACATCAGCCTCGGGGACCGGCGGGTCCGCCCCGCCGACGCGCCACCTCTCGAGCCCGCCGACTTCACTCCGGCACCCGGCGTCGTCCCGCAGCCGCTGATCGAGCAGTCGGGACCGATGCCTGCTCCGATGCCTGCTCCCATGACGCCGCCCCCCGCGCCCTTCGGCGCAGGCGACGTCGTCGCGCCGCGGGAACCGTCCGCGCACGAGTCGCAGGAGGGGCCGGATCCGCAGCAGGGGTCTGAGGCGGAGGCCGGCGCGCCGTCCACGGTCGCGCTGCCCACGCAGGGGCGTTCGGCTCCGGGCCCCGCCGCGCCGGACCTCGTGGACCTCACCGCGGTCGAGGACCCGGCGTCCTCGGTCGGGTACGGCAGCTCCGCCACCCGTGAGACGGTCGTCGGGCCGGCGACTCCGGACGAGTCGGTCGGGTCCGCGGGCGACAGCACCGTCACCCTGCCGCGCAAGGCGCACCCATGAGCTCGGTCGCGGCCGCGACCATGTCGACGGCGCTGCCCAGCTACGAGATCGGCACCGAGCTCGGTCGAGGCGGCTTCGGGGTCGTCCACGCCGGGCGCCATCTCCGGCTCGGTAGGCCGGTGGCCATCAAGACGCTGGTCTCCCACCTCGCGGAGTCCGACGACGTCCGGCAGCGGTTCGCGGTCGAGGCCCGGGTGCTGGCCTCCCTGGACCACCCGCACATCGTCCCGGTCTACGACTACGTCGAGACCGACGGCGTCTGCCTCCTGGTGATGGAGAGCCTGCCCGGCGGCACGGTGTGGGACCTGTTCCGCACCACCGGCATCTCCTCGACCACCGCGTGCGGCGTCGCGATGGTGACGTGCGCGGCGCTGCACCACGCGCACGCGCACGGCGTCCTGCACCGCGACATCAAGCCCGAGAACCTGCTGTTCACCGGGGACGGCCAGCTCAAGGTCACCGACTTCGGCATCGCGAAGGTGGTCGGTGGCGGCGACGTCCTCGCCACCAGCAACGGCGACATCCTCGGCACCCCCGCCTACATGGCGCCCGAGCAGGCCGAGGGCGGCGACGACCTCGGACCACCCGCGGACGTCTACGCGACCGGCGTGATGCTCTACGAGATGCTGTCCGGCAGCCTCCCGTTCTCCAGCGCCGGCGGGGGACTGGCCGTCGTCGTCCGCCACATGAACGAGGATCCGACGCCGCTGCGGACGGTGGCGCCCGAGGTGCCGCAGGTGCTGGCGGACGTGGTCATGCGGGCGATCGCCCGGCGCGTCGACCAGCGGTACGCGACCGCCGAGGAGTTCGGGATCGCGCTCGGCGCAGCCGTCGCCTCGGTCGAAGGGGCCGGTTGGCTGAACCGGTCGGACGTCAAGCTCGTGAGCGGTGGACCGATCGCCAGCAGCAGCGAGCTGCTGGTCGGTGGCAGCGGACCGCTGAGCGGTACGCCGTACCCCAGCGGCCCCGTGCCGAGCGGGCCGTGGGGCGGCCCCGGCGGGGCACCCGTCACGCCATATCCCCACCCCGGCTCGCCCGGCATGGTCCCGTCGCAGCCGGTGGCCGGCCCCCGGACGGGGCCGGCACCGCTGGTGCGCCCCAGCGAGGTCCTCGGCCACGGCCGGATCCCGTCGGCCCGTTCCGGGAGCGGCGATCTGATCCGGGTCCGCGACGTGCTGGACGTCCCCGACCCCAAGCGCTCCCGGCTGCTCGCCGCCGGCGGGCTGGTCGTGGTCGCCGCAGCCGTCGCCCTGCTGGCTCCGCTCGGCGGCCACGACGGGTCCGACGGGCAGGTGGCGAAGGGGACCGTCACGCTCGCCGGGGCCGACGTCACCGGGGGCAGCATCCGCCTCGATCTGGGCAGCCCCACGCCGCTGGTCGTCGGGGCGAAGGCGGCGCCGTCCGCGGCGTCGGCGCAACTCGCCGTCACGGTCGGCGGCATCCCGGTCGTGACGACTCCGGTCGAGGCGCTCGTGCCCACTCCGGACGGCCGGTCCCGCGCGGCCGCGCTGGACGCCACGGGGGCCCGGCTGCTGCTCGCCGGGCCCGCCACGGGGCAGGTGCGCCTGCTCGACCGCAACGGTGCGGTGGTCGCGGCGGAATCGGTGACCGTGACCTCGGGCCGGTCGTGGGCGAGCGTGCCCGGTGCCCTGCTGCTGGTCGCGCTGCTGGCCCTGCTCGCCTACGCCGAGTCGCTGGCCCGGCCGGTGTGGCGCAACGGCAAGGTCTCGTGGGCGAGCCGCATCGGACTGATCGCGCTGGCCGCAGCGGCCGGCGCACTGCTGGTGCCGTTCGCGTGGCTGGCCGGGGCGACCGAACCGCATCCCGCCGTGCTCGTGGTCTGCGCCGCACTCACCGGCGTCGCGGGCTGGCTCGGGCTCGACCGGCTCATCGCGTCCGGACGCCGTCGGCGCATCGCCCGGCTGCGGGAGAACGCGAACCTCGGCGAGGCGGTCCGGAGCAGCCGCTGAGCGCAGGACCGGATCGAAATCTCATCACTGCGGGTGACATCCCGTTCGGTACGACGGGGAATACCTGCCGGGCCCCGGCCTCGGGGCCACGAGGGGAGATTTCATGTTCACCGCGGTTCTTGCTTCATCCGACAGCGTGCAGGCACTCGCCGGCAGCGGGTTCAACACCTCGACCCGGCTCGGCGGCCTGGTCATCGCCGTGCTGATCGGCCTGCTCTGCGGCTACATCGCCGGTCGGAAGGGCCGTCGACCGGCGCTCTGGGGAATCCTCGGGTTCTTCTTCACGATCATCACGCTCATCGTCGTGCTGATCGTGCCCAGCAAGCGCCCCGTCGCCTACTGACCTACCCGTCCTCGACGTCGGTCGGGGTTGCGATGAGGTCGGCGGGGCCGGCCTGCCGGTGCATCTCGATGTGCGGCCCGAAGTCCGGGTCCTGCCAGACCTCGCCCACCTCGGCGAACCCGGCCCGGGCGTAGAAGCCACGGGCCGGGACCCGAGCCTTGCACCAGAGCAGCCCGCCGCCGATGCGTGCGACGCCGTCGAACACCCGCACGAGCAGCGCGGCTCCGACGCCGGAGCCGCGCTCGTCGGCGTGCACCGCCATCCCGCGGAGGCGGTGCCCCGGCAACCCCGCCGGCGTCGCCTCGGACAGGACGGCGACGACCCCGACGATCCGGTCCGCACGGTCGTAGGCGGCGTAGTGCAGCGCGTCGGACGCATCGTCACCGGGGAAGCGCGCCCGCATCGGCGACAGACCCGGTCGCAGTACCCGCGCCCGGAGGTCGTAGGTGACCTCGGGGCGAACCTGCTCGACCACCACGGGTAGCCGCACCATCAGCCCTGGTGCGGGTCGGGCTGCTCAGGCACGCGCGCGACGTCCACCGCGGGAGCGCATGTAGTCCTGCACCACGTACGAGCCGAGGTTCTCCGCGTCGGGGGAGAAGACCCGTCCGCCGTTGCGGTGGGCGACCTCCTCGACGAACTCCACCAGCCGCGGCTCGTCGTCGAGCATGAAGACGTTGATGGTCGCGCCGCGCCGGGTCAGCTTGTCGACCTCGGCGAGGGTCAGCTCCAGCGTCTCCGGCATCGCGGGCCAGTGGAACCAAGGCGTCCCGTCGCGTAGCAGGTGCGCGGTCGGCTCGCCGTCGGTGACCACGAGCACCACCGGCTCGCTGTCGGGGTACTTGGCCAGCTGCCGGCCGGCCAGCAGCAACGCGTGCTGCAGGTTGGTGCCTTGCACCATTTCGCTGTCGAGGCCGGCGAGCTCGGTCGGGTTCAGCTGGCGGGCGTAGTCGGAGAAGCCGATGACGTGCAGCTTGTCCTGCGGATACTTCGTGGTGATGAGGCTGTGCAGCGCGAGCGCCGTCGACTTGGCGATGCCCCAGGTGCCGCGCAGCGCCATGGAGTAGGACAGGTCGACCAGCAGGCAGACCGCCGCCGAGGTGCGACGTTCGGTCTCGGCGACCTCGAAGTCCTCGACCGCCAGCCGGACCTCGCTGCCCGGGTGGGCGCCTTCACCGGCTCGCCGCAGCACGGCGTTGCGCACCGTGCGGACGACGTCCAGCGGCTGCTCGTCGCCGAACCGCCACTCGCGGCTGGACCCGGTCAGGTCACCCGCGGAGCCGGCGTCGCGCACGTCGTGCGCACCCCGGCCGCGGGCGTCGAGGTGCTTGAACACCTTGGTCAGCGCGGAGGCGCCGAGCCGGCGCACCGCGCGCGGCGTCAGCTCCAGCTGCCCGTTGCGCCGGTTCAGATAGCCCTGCCGCTCGAGTTCGCGTTCCAGTTCCTGCAGCGCCTTCAGGTCGTCGACGGCGGAGCGGCCCAGCGCCCGCGCGACGGCATCGGCGTCGACGTCCTCGAGCGATGCGCCGGGGTAGTCCTGGTTGAGGGCGCCTGCCAGCTCGTCGAGCTCGGCGAGCTCCTCGAGTGCGTCGGTCGCCTCGCCGAGACCGAGCGGCTGGTCGCCGGTCATCCGCTCCTTGGATCCCCGTCCGCGCTTGCCGCCCCAGTCCAGATCGGGCCGGGCGCCGCGCAGCGCCTGCGAGAGCCGGGACATCTCCGCCTGCAGGCCGAGGTCCTCCATCGCGGTGGACATCAGGTCGGCGAGCTCGTTGCGCTGCTCCTGCGACAGGCTGCGCATGAGCCGCTCCGCCGCCGAGGCGCGACGGGCGAGCGCGTCGGTGAGCTCCTCCAGCGACTGCGGGTTCTCCGGGAAGAACTCGCCGTGCTTCTGCATGAACTCGGCGAACGTCTCGTCGGTGTCCTCGCCGCGGGCGTCGGCCTCGAGCATCGAGTTGAGGTCCGCCATCATGTCCTTGACCCGCTGCATGTCCTCCGGGGACGCGTTCTGCAGGGCGTTCTTCATGCCCTTGAACTGGGAGTCGAGGACCTCCTTCTGCAGCAGGTCCTTGATCTCGTCGTAGGCCTGCTGCGCCTCCTCGGACCGCCAGTCGTACTCGGCGAGTTGCCGCACGGCCCGGGCGGGGTCGTCGGGCAGCGTCTCGAGGTTCATCTCGCGCATGCGGGCGTCGTCGGACGGATCGGGGAACAGCTCGCGCTTCTCGGCGTCCTTTGCCTTCTCGAGCAGCTCCTTGACCTGCTCGAGCGTGCCGTCGAGCCGGCCCCGCTCGCGGGCCTCGCGGCGTCGCTTCTCGACCGAGCGACGCAGCTCGTCGAGGCCCTTGCGGTTCTGCGTCCCGCGTCGCAGCAGGTCGTCGAGCGCCTCGCGCGGGCTGCGGCCGTCGAGGATCGACTCGCCCATCTCGTCGAGCGCGCCGCCGACGTCGAACGGCGACGCGAGCGGGTCGGGCCCGCCGTCCCACGGGCCGTACCGGTAGCCGGGCAGGCTCGACATCAGCCGTAGACCGTTCGGCCGGGCAGTTCCTCCTTGGACAGCCGGCGGTGCAGGTGCAGGCCCTCGAGCGCGAACTCGAGCGCGGACGCGGCGATGCCGGGGCTCTCCGCACCGTCGAGGTCGAGTCGGGTGAGCAGCTGCGCGAGGCCGGGAACAGGGCCGATCTCGGTCAGCAGCGCCGTCGCCGGCACGAGGTCGCCGGTCTCGATGGGGCCGCCGGACTCGACGCGCTTCTGCAGACCGGAGAGGTCGACGCCGGCGAGCCGGGCCCGGAAGGTGTCCGCGACGGTCCGCTTGAGCAGGTGGGCGAGGATGTCGATCTCCCGCCCCTCCTCGAGGGAGTCGAACTCGACCTTGCCGCGCACCGCTGGGATCATCGCCGCGAGGTCGGTGACCCGGGCCACCGGCTCGGACTCCCCGGCCACCGCGGCCCGGCGCACCGCGGAGGCCGCGACCGTCTCGGCCGCGGCGACGGCGAGGCGGGCCGAGACGCCGGAGCGCTGGTCGACCTGTGGCGCCTCGCGGACCGCTCGCGTGAAGCGGGCGACGATCTCGAGCAGGAACTCGGGCACGACCGAGCCGCCACCGGGAGCGTCGTCGGCCGCGGGCTCGGTGCCGGGCTGCCGCCAGGACAGCACCGACTCCTGCGCGATGACGGCGAGTTCGTCGTCGAGGCGCAGCGGGTAGTGCGTGCGGACCTCGGAGCCGAAGCGGTCCTTCAGCGGCGTGATGATGCGGCCGCGGTTGGTGTAGTCCTCCGGGTTCGCCGAGGCGACGAGCAGCAGGTCCAGGGGCAGTCGCAGCGCGTAGCCGCGGACCTGGATGTCGCGTTCCTCCAGGACGTTGAGCAGCGCGACCTGGATGCGTTCGGCCAGGTCGGGCAGCTCGTTGACGCTGAAGATGCCGCGGTTCGTGCGCGGGACGAGGCCGTAGTGCACCGTCTCCGGGTCGCCGAGGCTGCGACCCTCGGCGACCTTGACCGGGTCGATGTCGCCGATGAGGTCGCCGACGCTCGTGTCCGGGGTCGCGAGCTTCTCGCCGTAGCGGGCGTCGCGGCCGAGCCAGTCGACGGGTAGTTCGTCGCCGAGTTCGACGAGCAGGGCGCGGCAACGGCCGCAGACGGGTTCGTAGGGATGGTCGTGGATCTCGCAGCCGGCGACGACCGGGGTGACCTCGTCCAGCAGACCGATCAGGGTTCGGATGAGACGCGTCTTGCCCTGCCCGCGTTCGCCCAGCAGGACGAAGTCGTGGCCGGCGAGCAGCGCCCGCTCGACCTGGGGCAGGACGGTCTCATCGAAGCCGAGGATGCCGGGGAAACGCTCCTCGCCGGACGCGAGCCGGGCCAGGAGGTTGTCGCGGATCTCGGTCTTGACGGTCTTGTGGACGTGGCCGCTGTCGCGCAGGGCACCGAGCGTGGAAGCTCTCACTTCCTCAACGTACGCCTGCCGGACGTGCTGGTGGCAAGCCCGGACGGGCCGGAAACCCGCTGGACATCTGGGCTCCGGTGGGGATGACCGGCGGATGGCCGGGTCCGTCCGACGGCACCGCTCACGGTCGCCACCACCCGTTCGGTGCGCAACAGTCACCCTTCGGAGCCGCGCAACCGGCACGCCGGTGGGGAACGATGGAGCCATGGCGTTCTTCGGCGACGGACTGGCGACCGGTCCGGATCTGCGGGCCGCGGCCCGCCGTGCCGTGGACGACGCCGTGGCGCCCCTGGGCGGTCAGCCGGATCTGCTGGCCGTCTTCGTCTCCGGCCCCGATCCCGACGCGATGGGGGAGCTCGCGCCGGTGCTCGCCGAGCGCAGCGGAGCCCGCCACGTCGTCGGGTGCAGTGCCTCCGGGGTGCTGGGCGCCGGGCGGGGCGTCTTCGGCGAGCCGACCGAGCCGCCGCTGCCCGCCGTCAGCGTGTGGGCCGCCGTGCTCCCGCAGACGCAGCTCCGCGTCTTCCACCTGGAGGTGATGCGGGCCGAGACGGGTCTGGCCGTGATCGGCCTGCCCGACCGGGAGCCCGACGAGAAGGTGGGCCTGCTGCTCGCCGACCCGTTCAGCTTCCCGCTGGACAGCTTCGTCGCCCGGTCCAACGCGGCGCTGCCCGGACTCGAGCTGCTCGGCGGCCTGGCCGCGGGTCCGGCCGGGCCCGGGTCGACCCGGCTGTTCCTCGACGGCCAGGCGTTCAACCGTGGTGCTGTCGGAGCCCTGTTCCGCGGCGGTGGCCTCCGGACGGTGGTCAGCCAGGGCGCCCGTCCCGTCGGGATCGACATGGTCGTGACCAAGGCCGACGGCAACGTGCTGCTCGAGCTGGCCGGGAAGCCCGCCTTCGCGAAGCTCAAGGAGACCCTCGCCGAGCTGAGCGCGGAGGATCAGGCCCGCTTCCGCGCCGCGCCGCAGATCGGTATCGCGATGGACGAGTACGCCGAGGACCGGGCGCACGGCGACTTCGTCGTGCGTCCGCTGACCGGGGTCGACGAGGCCCGTGAGGCCGTCGCCGTCTCCGAGGTCGTCGAGGTCGGCTGCACCGTCCGCTTCCACCTCAGCGACCCGGCGGCCGCCCGTGCCGACCTCGTCGACCGGCTCGCAGCGGTCGGCCCCGCCCGAGGTGCGCTCGTCGCGAGCTGCGTCGGCCGGGGCGCCGGCCTGTTCGGCAACGCCGACGTCGACGCCTTCTCGGTCCGCAGCGTGCTCGGCGCCTCCGGCGTCGCGGGTTTCTTCGGCGGCGGCGAGGTCGGCCCGGTCGGTGGGCGCAACTACCTGCACGGTCTGACCGCCTCGGTCCTCGCCTTTCCCTGACCCCGACCCGTCCAGCCCGACCCCCCCGTTGAATGGGGCGGTGCACCCCGTTCTGGCCGTCGACATCGGCGGGACCAAGCTCGCCGCCGCGCTGGTGACCGACGACGGCCGCCTCGAGCGTCGCCGCCAGGTACTGACTCCGGAGGACGACCCCTTCGGCGCCCTCGCCGGGTTGCTGCAGGACGTGGTCGGTGGCGGGTCCGACCGGCTGCCGATCGCCGGCGTGGGTGTCGGTTGCGGCGGCCCGATGCGGTGGCCGGAGGGCGTGGTCAGCACGCTGAACATCCCGAGCTGGCGGGAGTTCCCGCTGCGGGACCGGCTGTCGGAGCTGTTCGACGGGCTACCCGTCGTGGTCCACAACGACGCCGTCGCCTTCGCGCTCGGCGAGCACCGCTGGGGCGCCGGCCGCGGGTCCGGTGACCTGCTCGGGATGGTGGTCAGCACCGGCGTCGGAGCCGGGCTCGTCCTCGGCGGCCGGGTCCGGGACGGCGGTACGGGCAACGCGGGGCACCTCGGTCACGTCGTCGTCGAGCCCGACGGGCCGTCCTGCACCTGCGGCGGCCGGGGCTGCCTCGAATCCATCGCGCGGGGTCCGGCCTGCGTCGCCTGGGCGCGGGAGCGCGGCTTCACCGGGACCGACGGCCAGACGCTCGTCGCCGCTGCGCGTGCCGGTGACGACGTGGCCACGGCCGCGCTCGCCCGGGCCGGCCACGCGATCGGGGTGGCACTCGCGGGCGCGACGGCGCTGCTCGACCTGGACGTCGCGGTCATCGGCGGCGGCATGGTCGCCGCGGCCGACCTGCTTTTCCGCCCGTTGCAGGAGGCGCTCGCCGTCCACGCCCGGATGCCCTTCACACGGCGGCTGCGGGTCGTGCCGGCGGAGCGTCCCGGCGAGGCGGGTCTGCTCGGCGCCGCCGCACTGCTGCAGTAGCCGACCTCCCGGTCCGTCCGGTCAGAGCCGGAGCTCGGCGAGGAAGCCCGCCACCTCCTCGGCGACGCGCTCCGGGCGCTCGGCCGGCAGCAGGTGGCCTGCCTGGGCCACCGGCGCCCACACCGCCCCCGGCATCTCCGAGGCGAGCCGCCGGCCGTAGGCGGGGGAGCGCAGGGCGTCGGCGGAGCCCCACAGCACGATCGTGGGCAGCGGGTCGGCACAGAGCTGCTGCCACGCCCGCTCCGCGGGGCGAAGGTCGACGGCGCGGACGAGGCGGAGGAACGCGGCGGCGGCGTCCCGAGTGCGGAGCGCGGCGAGATAGCGGTCGAGTTCCCGGTCCGTCAGCTGCGCGCCCAGGGCGCGGGCCACCACCCGCCGTCCGAGCTGCGGCCGTCGTCGCAAGCCGGCGAACAGGGCCTCGCCGACGCCGGGGACCAGCAGCGGCACCACCGGCGGGGTCGGCCACAGCAGCGGGTGCATCGGCGCCCCGACGAGGGCGAGCGCGGCGACGCGATCCCGGGCCAGGGCCGCGAGCTGCACCGCCACGGTCCCGCCGAGGTCGGCCCCGAGCACCGCGACCCGCTCCAACCCGAGCCGGTCGAGCAGCCGCAGGAGCAGCGACGCCTGGTCCTCCAGCCGGTAGCCCGTCGCCGTCCCGCCCGAGACCTGCGGGCGTTCGGACTCGCCGCAGCCGGCGAGGTCCGGCATCACGCAGAGCCGGTCGCGCTCGAGGTCACGGGCGACGTCGCGCCACAGGTAGGACGTCCCCGGCAGACCGTGCAGCATCAGCAGCGGCAGCGTCGTGCCGTCGGCGGACGGGGCGCCGTGCTCGACGACGTGCAGCCGCAGAGCGCCGGCACCCGTCCCGTTCCGGAGCGCGGCCGCCGGGACGACGATCTCGCGGCCGGGCAGCGGGTGGGCGTCGGGCGGGGGCATTCCGGCACCCTAGCCCGCCCCGGCAGACAACCTCGGGCGTCAGCAGGGCAAGCTCGGCGGGTGCGCCTGCTCGCCTACACCGATTCCACCGGCATCGGTGGAGCCGAGATCAGCCTCGGCAACCTGCTGCACGAGCTCGTCGCCGACCCCGGGCTGGACATCACCGTTCTGGGCTGCACGACGGCGGTGGTGCGCCGGGTGACGCCGCCCGGGGTGGCGTCGATCGTCGCACCGCTGCGCCGGCACCCTGCTGTCCTGGCCCGGCACCGGCCCGATCTCGTGCACGCGAACCTCCCCACGCCGTGGGCGGCCTCTCCGGTGCTCGCCGCCGCGCTGGCGCTGCCCCGCACCCGGGTGCTGGCCGTGCAGCAGCTGCCGCTCCGGACCGTCGAGCTCGGGATCTGGCTGCGCACGCGGGCCTTGTTGCGCCGCGTCGACGCGCACGTCGCGGTCGGCGTCGCGAGCTGCCGCCGCACGGAGGACTTCTACGCCCTCGGCCGCGACAGCGTCCGGTCGATCCCGAACGGCGTCCCCGACGTCCCGGCCGACCTCCGCCGCAGCGCGGCCGGTCGGGACGGCGCCGACGCTGGTCCCGTCGTCATCGGCAGCTTCGGCCGGCTCGACCGGATGAAGGGCTACGACCTGCTGCTCGACGCGCTCGCACGCGTCGACGGGGCACGGGTGGAGGTGCTCGGCGACGGGGCCGAGCGGGCCTCATTGGAGACGCGGGCGCGCCGCCTCGGCATCGCCGACCGCGTCCACCTCCCCGGGTGGGAGCCCGACCCGCGCCGCCGCCTGCCCGAGTGGGACGTGTTCTGCCTGCCGTCGCGTTCCGAGGGCTTCCCGCTCTCGGTCGTCGAGGCGATGCTCGCCGGACTCCCCGTGGTGGCGAGCGACGTCGGCAGCGTCGGCGAAGCGGTGCAGGCGGACGCCACCGGCCTGCTGGTCGCCAAGGACGACGTCGAGGGCCTGGTCCGCGCCCTCGCCACCGTCGTCGGCTCCGCATCGGAACGCGCGCGGCTCGGCACCGGCGGCCGCGCGCGGGCGGCCGGGCACTTCACCGTCGGGCACATGGCCCGGTCCTACCGCGCCCTCTACGACGAAATGCTCGCCGCTCCCCGCCGGAACCGGTGGCGGCCGGGACCCGACAAGCCGTGACGGTTCGGTCGGCTCAGGCGACGTACGGCTCGACCGCGACGATCTCGACCGACGCCTTCCGGCCGTTGGGCATGGAGTAGTCGACGGTCTCGCCGGGCCCGTGGCCGGTCACGGCCGAGCCGAGCGGCGACTGCGGCGAGTAGATCGTCAGAGGCGTCGAGTGGTCCTCGCGGGAACCGAGCACGAAACGCTCGGTCTCGGTGTCACCGGCGAACCGCACCTCGACGATCATGCCGGGGCCGGCCAAGCCGCCCGTCGCCGGTGCCTCGCCGATGATGGCGTCGCGCAGGAGCTGCTCGAGCTGGCGGATGCGGGCCTCCGTCTTGCCCTGCTCCTCCTTGGCGGCGTGGTAGCCGCCGTTCTCCTTGAGGTCGCCTTCCTCGCGGGCCTCGTTGATGCGGTAGACGATCTCTGCACGGCCGGGACCCGAGAGACGCTCGTGCTCGGAACGGAGTCGGTCGTAGGCCTCCTGGGTGAGCCAGACCTGCTGCTGCGACATGCACGCTCCTGACGGGCCGACCGGGAACTGTGAGGGTCCGGTCGGATGGTGTCGGGCCCGGAGCGGATCCGGGCGAGAAGAACGGATTTTAACGGCACGTTGCCGTTCGGCGTCGAGACCGTGCCGGGCCGCGTCGTGGAGCGGCGAGGAAGGATGGCCGGGGCGTTCTAGACATCCCACGGCTGTAACGTGTCAAGCGGCGGCCTGTTGATCTTCCGTGGGTTGGTGCCTCGGCCAGGCGGTCGCTTCGTCGTAGGAGGTGCCGTGGCGCAGGCAGCCGTGCAGGATGCCGACGAGCCGGTTGGACACGGCGCGTAGGGCTTGGTGGTGGCCGGCGCCGGCAGCGCGGTGGGCGTCGTAGTAGGCACGGGCGCCGGGTGAGACGGACAGGGCCGCGAAGGCTTGGAGGTGCAGGGCGTCGCGGAGCCGGTCGTTGACCGCGAACCGGGCGAGTACGACCCGTCGGGTGCCGGAGGCTCGGGTTATCGGGGAGGTGCCGGCGTAGTTCTTGCGGGCTTTGGCGGTGGCGTAGCGGTCGGGGTCGTCTCCGAACTCGGCGAGCACCCGGGCGCCGAGGATGGTGCCGAGCCCGGGCTGGGACAGCACGATCTCAGCGGCCGGGTGCTGGCCAAAAGAGCTCTCCAGCTCACCTTCCAGGGTCGTGATCTGAGCGACGGTTGTGGCAAGCAGGGTGACGTAGGCCCGCACCGAGGCACCGAACGCCTCGGCAACCAGGGGTGGCTGCTCGAGCTGCGGGCTCCGAAGCGCGGTCTGGATCTGCTCCGCGCGGCTCTCGACATAGCGTTGCCGGCCGCCGCGGCGAAGCGCCGCGGCGATCTTCGACCGGGACAACCGCCGGCCACGTTCCGGTGTCGAGGCGAGCTCGAGCACCGCCAGCGAGTCGCGGCTGGTCAGACTTTCGAACGCCTCGATCGCGGCGGGGTGGAACTCGCGCAGCGTGGACCGGAGAGTGTTCGCGGTGCGGCCCCGCATCCAGCACAAAGTCTGATGGCTACGGGCCAGCACCTTGACCGCCTCGGCGAGCTGGCTGTCACCAGCGATCGGGCGGTGCTGGTCCCCATCAGTCCGGACCAGATCGGCCAGCACCTTCGCATCCCCCGGGTCGCTCTTCGCACCCGAGGTCACGTGCCGGTCCCGATAACGCGACACCGAGAACGGGTTGACCGCGAACACCTGGTAGCCCGCCGCAAGCAGCGCCCGCACCCACGGCCCCCGGTCGGTCTCGATGCCGATCACGACCTGACCCGGCTCGTCGTTCTCGCCGGCGAACCGGCCGATCAGGTCGTGCAGCTCGCCGATCCCGGCAATGCCTTCCGGCAGCCGCTTCCGGACCAGCCGACGGCCGGTCTCGTCCTGGATCTCGATGTCGTGATGGGCCTCCGCCCAGTCGTCCCCGACGAACAGCACCCGCACCCGCCTCCTTGTCTCGACCCGATGAGCGTCGAGCCTGCGGGAAGGGCCGCGTCTCGCTAATGGATCAGTGCTCGACCAGCCCAGCGGGCTGGCGGCGCGTCATCCCACCAGTCGTCCTGCCCTGCCCGGCAGCCGATGGGCGGCACGATCTAGAACTAGGCCTCAACCCTCAGGCCCGCCGGGAACAGTGCTCGACCCATCGACGGCTCGGACACCACCGTCCCAGACGGACCGCGATGCAGCCCCATTAGCCGGGGGTGACGATCCGACAGCTGTCGAGCACGGCCGTCTCCGCACGACGGGTCGTCGGGATCGTGACCGTCAGGTCGGTGTTCTGCCCGCCGTCGGCCCGCGCCGGGATCGGGATGTCGCGCAGCGACCCCACCCCACCGTTCTGGTCGGCGGCGAGGATGGTGCAGGCGGCGACCGCCTTCGGCGCCTTGAAGACGCTGAAGCTGAACACGATCGACGTGTCGCTGGTGGCCGTGATGGTCTTCGGCGTCCAGCCCAGCCGGTCCGACCGGTGTTGCGCGAACAGCTGGCCGACCACGGCGATCGCGAGGATCGCGACGGTGGCGAACACCACCCACGGCGCGGTGGAGCGGCCGCCGAGCCAGGGGATGTCCCAGCCGCGTTCCCGCCAGGTGCGGGAGGTCGGCTCCGCCGCGGCGATGCGTCCGGGCCGTGCGTCTGACGTGTCGGACGAATCATCGTCCCCCGTCGGTCGGGCCCGGGGGACGACGGGTACGCGTCCGCCGTCGCGGTGGTCGCCGTCACGTGGTCCGGTCATCAGGAACAATGGTCGCATGGCCGAAGCCATGACGACCCCGAGCACGACTGCCGCCTCCACCACATCGGCGTCCACCCCGGCGACCCCGCCCGCCCGTCGGCGGCTGATGTGTGTGCACGCGCACCCCGACGACGAGTCCAGCAAGGGCGCCGCCACGATGGCCCGCTACGTCCGGGAGGACGTCGACGTGCTCGTGGTGACGTGCACCGGTGGCGAGGCGGGCTCCGTGCTCAATCCCGCCATGGACCGGCCGGAGGTCTGGGAGAACCTCACCGAGATGCGGCGCAAGGAGATGGACCGCGCCCGCGAGATCCTCGGCGTCCGGCAGCAGTGGCTGGGTTTCGTCGACTCCGGCCTCCCCGAGGGCGACCCGCTGCCCCCGCTGCCGGAGGGCTGCTTCGCCCTGCAGCCGGTGGACGTCGCCGCCGAGCCGCTGGTGCGGATGATCCGCGAGTTCCGGCCGCAGGTGATCACCACCTACGACGAGAACGGCGGCTATCCGCACCCGGACCACATCATGTGCCACAAGATCAGCGTGGCCGCGTTCGAGGCCGCGGGCGACCCCGCCGCCTACCCCGACGCCGGCGAGCCCTGGCAGCCGTCGAAGCTGTACTACAACACGACCTTCCACAGGGAGCGTGTGTTCGCGCTGCACCAGGCGGTCCTGGCGCGCGGGCTGGAGTCGCCCTATGCGCAGTGGGTCGAGAAGTGGGAGGACAAGCCGGAGGACGCCGACCGCGTGACGACGAAGGTCCCCTGCGCCGACTACTTCGAGCTGCGGGACCGGGCGCTGCTCGCGCACGCGACGCAGGTCGATCCGGAGGGCCGCTGGTTCGCCGTCCCGCTGGAACTGCAGCAGCAGGTCTGGCCGACCGAGGACTTCCAGCTCGCCCGGAGCAACGTCGAGGTCGGGAGCTTCCCCGAGTCCGACCTCTTCGAGGGCGTGCCGCTCGACGGCGAGTGACCGCGACGACTGAGCTGCCCGGCACCGCGCCGACTCGGAACGAAGCTCCGCCCGTCGCACGTTGTCCTCAGGACGTGGGCGCGCGGCAGACGCGGACCCCCGTACGCCCTAGGCTGCTCCGCGACCGACCTCTTGCGAAGGGAACACCCGTGGCCCTCTGGAACCAGCTCCGGAATCAGACCCAGTCGATGCAGCAGACGCTCGTCGCCAAGAAGAACGACTTCAAATCCGGTGGCTTCCGCGACGCGACCATGGCGATGTGCGCGCTCATCGCGGCCGCCGACGGCTCGGTCGACGCCGAGGAGCGCCGTAAGGTCGCATCGCTGATCAGCCAGAACGAGGTGCTGCAGAACTTCCCGGCCGACCAGCTGCAGCAGATCTTCAACGACGACGTCGACAAGCTCACCCGCGACTTCGACTTCGGCAAGGTGAGCATCCTGCAGGAGATCGCCAAGGTGAAGAAGAAGGACACCGAGGCCCGGGCGGTCATCCAGATCGGGATCATCATCGGTGGCGCCGACGGCAACTTCGACGAGAACGAGAAGCGCGTCGTCCGCGACGCCTGCCACGCGGTGAACCTCAACCCGGCCGAATTCGACCTCTGACCCTCACGGGTAGGTAGCGGGGGAGCCGGGACACGCCGGCTCCCCGGAACGGACAGGACATGCTGCACGCCGCGGACGCGGGGCCCGGTGGCTTCGGCGCCCTCATTCTCGTGCTGTTCATCGTGGTGGCGATCGCGATCTTCTTCGCGATGTCCCGGAGCCTCAAGCGGATGCGGTCGAACGCCGACCGGGGTGTCTTCGGTGCCACGGAGGCGCAGGACGGCACCGCGCCCCAGGCGGCCGAGCCGACCGATCCGGCGCGCGGTCGCCCCGAGAGCTGACGGCCGGCCTCAGTCCTCGGCGCCGCGCCCGCGGAGCCGCTTGGTGTCGCCACGGCGCTTCTTGGCGCCGAGCCGCCGCTCGTTCGACCCCCGGGTGGGGCGGGTCGGGCGCCGCGGCCGTGGCGGTGCGGCGGTGGCGCGCCGCAGCACCTCGCCGAGTCGCTGCTCGGCGAGCTGCCGGTTGCGCAGCTGGGAGCGCTCCTCGCTCGCCGTGACCGACAGGACGGTGCCGTCCACGAGCCGGTCGGCAAGCCGGGTCAACGCCCGCGTGCGGTGCGGCTCGGGCAGCGATCGGAGGTCCACGCGGAGCTCGGCGCGACTGTCGGAGGTGTTCACCGACTGGCCACCCGGGCCGCTGGACCGCGAGAAGCGCCAGCTGAGCTCCCGGTCCGGCACGACCAGCCCCGGCCGCACGGTGATGTCCGCCACCGCTCCAGAATGCCGTCCAGCTCCCGGTCGGGATCGCGGACGGGGCAGGTTTACAGTGTGGACCAGATCGTCGGCCCGACGCACGCACTCCTCGCCGCGGCTGGCGGCCCGTGAGAACGAAGGAGTCCGAACCGTGGCGAGCGACGTGCCGACGAACGCACCGATCGAGGACGCATCGTCGTCCTCCCCGAGGCCGGCCGTGACCTCCGCCGGGGCCGCACCGGGCGATCTGGTGGCCGACCTGACCGCGGCGTTCGCCGAGCTGCAGGCGCTGTTGACCTCGACCGAGACGTTCACCGGATTCCTCGACGACGTCTGCGAGCTCGCGAAGCGTTCCTTTTCCGGCGAGGTCGCCTGCAGCGTCACCGTGCTGGCCGAGGGCCGCCGTTTCACGGCGGCGAGCAGCGACGACATCGCCACCGTGGCCGACGAGGGTCAGTACGGCGAGCAGACGGGTCCGTGCCTCACGGCCCTGACCGAGAACACCGAGATCCTGGTCGATGACCTCACGACCGAGTCGCGCTTCGGCGACTACCCGGCCAAGGCGGTCGCGCTCGGGCTGCGGTCGGTCGCCGCGCTGCCCCTGTCCGACGGAACCAAGGCGCTCGGGGCCCTGAACCTCTACGCCACCGAGCCGTCGCTGTTCCACGACGTCAGCCTCGTGCGCTCCCGCGCGATGGCCTCAGCCTGCGGGGGTGCCCTCGAGGTCGCCCGGCGGGTGACGGCGCAGCTCGCGCTCAACGAAGACCTCAAGGCGGCCATGGCGTCGCGCCGCTTCATCGACCAGGCTCTCGGCATCCTCATGGCGCAGCAGCACTGCGACGCCGACGCCGCCTTCGACCTGCTGCGGCGGGCGTCGCAGAACTCGCACCGCAAGCTCCGGGACGTGGCGGTGGACCTGGTCACCGAGGTCGGGGGCGTCCGCCCCGAGGTCGCACCCGTCTTCACCACGCCCCGGCGCCCCTGACGTCCTGGGGGCTCGGCGTCCCTCCGTCGACCCGGGCCGCGACGCTCCGGGTCAGGACCTCACGACGCGAGCGTGACGTCGTTTCCGGTGACCGTCACCCGGACCGGGGCGAGCGGCGTGGATGCCGGCCCGTTGAGCACGGCGCCGGTTCCGAGCGCGAAGTTCGAGCCGTGGCACGGGCAGGCGAGGACGCCGTCCTTGATGGCGACGGTGCAGCCCTGATGGGTGCACTCCGCGCTCAGGCCGGTGACGGCCGTTCCGTTGCGGGTCAGCAGGACGGTGCCGCCGGCAGGGCTCTGGACGGCGACGGTCCCGCCGTCCGGGATCGACGAGAGGGTGGCCAGCGGTCCCTTGGCAGCGGTACCGCCGCCGGCGGAGGGTGCCGGTCCGCTCGCGTCGCCCCCGCCGCAGGCCGTCAGCAGCGTCGAGCCTGCGACACCTCCGACGACGGCGCCCACCCCCAGCAGCACGCGGCGGCGGTCGGGAGCGGGGGGTGTGGCGGTCATCGGCAACTCCTGCGCTGCGGAACCGGTTGAGGGTGCAATCATCCCCGGTGATCGGGAGTCGTGCAACGCGCTCCACCGACTTCCCAGCGAACCGTGATCCTGCTGGTGCGCCCGCGTCGGGCGCCGAGCCCGCGAAGGTCAGGCCGACTCGGGGGCGTCGTCGCCGTCGACGAGCGCCGCGGGCAGCGGGTCGGGCCTCGGTGGGAGGGTGCGGACCCCGCTGAGAATCGAACCGATCGCGGAGCCGGGGGTGCGCTTGCGCCCCACGAGGGACCGGAAGGCATTCCGTTGCAGAACGCGCCCGGAATAGTTGGAGGAGATATCAGCGGCAGCCATGGGTCGCATCCGTCGGCTCGGGCGACCACGAGGCGTGATCGCACTGGGAGAGGCTCGGAGAAGGGGGTGGCTCGGTAATGCTGGATCGGAAAGCTCTGGTCGTTGCCACGATGGTCGGGCTATGCCCGAGTACGCGATTCCCATGTGCGAATAGTCGAGGATTAGCAATCCCGTAACGCGGTCGACGTTCCCGCGACGCCGTTCCGACGGGTGCCGAAACCGCCCGCGCCCCGGTAGCGGGACGTTCTGCAGGTCCGTCCGCTGCCCGAGAACCGTCCTGTGCCTCGCGGTGCACACTTCCGGCGTGGACCTCCTCGACCGCCTCGGGCTCGAGGTGCCGGTCGTCCAGGCCGGGATGGGTGGAGGCATCTCCGGTGGGGAGCTGGCCGGCGCGGTGTCCGCCGCCGGGGGGCTCGGGACGGTGGGGATCCTCCCGGCCCCGCTGCTGCGACGGGAGTTGCGCCTCGCCCGTGACCGGGCACCTGGACGTCCGGTGGCGGTCAACCTGCTGATGCCGTTCGTGACGCGGGAACACGCGGAGGTCTGCGCGAAGGAGCGGCCGCCGGTGGTGGTTCTGTTCTGCGGGTTCGACGCGCGGCTCGTCGCGCGCCTCCACGAGGTCGGGACGACGGTGCTGCACCAGGTCGGCTCCGTGGCGCAGGCGAAGCACGCCCTCGCCGACGGCGCCGACGGCCTGGTCGTCCAGGGGATCGAGGCGGGTGGCCACGTGCTCGCCGAACGCCCGCTGGCCGCGCTGCTGCCCGCCGTCCGGGCGCTGGCGCCCGACCGTCCCGTACTCGCCGCCGGGGGTATCTGCACCGGCAGCGACACCCGAGCTGCCCTGACGGCCGGAGCGGACGCGATCGTCGCCGGGACACGTTTCCTGCTCACCCGCGAGTGCCACGCTCACCCCGCCTACCAGCAGCGCGTGCTGGACGCGGAGCACACCGTCCTGACCCGGCTGTTCGCGCTGGGATGGCGGGATCCGCATCGCGTAGTGCCGAACGAGGCGGTCCGCCGCTGGTGTCGAGCGGACGGCCTGGAGCGGGAACTGCCCCGTCTGCTGAGCCGGATCACGCTCCCGGTCGCGCGGCGAGTGCCTGTATCGCAGGCCGGTCGGATGATGCGCATGCAACGCGTGGGGGTCCCGTTGTTCAGCCCGGCGGCACTGTTGCGCGGTGAGCAGGACCGCCTGGCGGACGTGACGCCCCTCTATGCGGGCGCGGCGGTCGGCCGGCTCACCGGCATCCTCACCGCCGCGGACGCGGTCCGGACGCTCACACCCTGAGCGCATACCCGCCGGCGCGCAGCGGGGCAACCTCCATCGCGCGGACCACCGGATCCCGGGTCGAGCTTGTAGCCCTCGGGAAGGTTGGCGTCATGCTCGACCGCCGTCCGCACGCTGGTGGACCGATCTCGGTCCGCGTCGAGATCACCGGCTGCACGCCACCACCGACCGACCGCTCGTTGAGGAGCCTTTCGTGCCCAACCGTCTAGCGGCCAGCACCAGCCCCTACCTGCAGCAACACCGTGACAACCCGGTCGACTGGTACGAGTGGGGCGCTGACGCGTTCGCCGAGGCCCGTCGTCGGGACGTGCCGATCCTGCTCTCGGTCGGCTACGCCGCCTGCCACTGGTGCCACGTGATGGCGCACGAGTCCTTCGAGGACTTCGACACCGCTCAGCTGATGAACGCCGCCTTCGTGTGCGTGAAGGTCGACAGGGAGGAGCGGCCCGACGTCGACGCGGTCTACATGGAGGCCACCCAGGCGATGACCGGGTCCGGCGGCTGGCCGATGACCTGCTTCCTGACCCCGAACGGGGAGCCGTTCTTCTGCGGCACCTACTTCCCGCAGATCCCGTTCCGACGGCTGCTCACCTCGGTCTCGCGGGCCTGGGAGACCGACCGCGAGCGGGTCCGCAGCGGGGGCGCCGACATCGTCCGACAGCTCGTGGAGCGCTTCGGCGGGCCGACGGTCGCCGGCGAGGTGCCGAGCGCGGAGCTGCTCGACCGGGGGGTGGCGTCGCTGGCGCGCAGCTTCGACAGCCAGCTCGGCGGTTTCGGTCGTGCCCCGAAGTTCCCGCCGTCGTCGGTGCTCGAGTTCCTGCTCCGGGCCACCGCGCGCAACCCGGACGTCGGCGCCCTCGCCATGGTCGAGCGCACCGCGGAGGCGATGGCGCGGGGCGGCATCTACGACCAGCTCGGGGGCGGGTTCGCTCGCTACAGCACCGACGCCGGGTGGATCGTGCCGCACTTCGAGAAGATGCTGTACGACAACGGGCTCCTGCTGCGGGCCTATCTGCATCTGTGGCGGCAGACCGGATCAGACCTCGCGGCGCGGGTGGTCCGCGAGACCGTCGCCTTCCTGCTCCGTGACCTGCTCACCGAGCAGGGCGGCTTCGCGAGCGCCCTGGACGCCGACACCCCGGACGGGTCCGGGACGGGCGTCGAGGGATTGACCTACGTGTGGACACCGGCGGAACTCGTCGAGGTGCTCGGCGACGACGACGGGGCCTGGGCCGCGCGGCTGTTCGACGTCACCCCGGACGGCACCTTCGAGCACGGCCGGTCGGTGCTGCAGCTGCTCGTCGACCCCGCTGAGCCGGACCGCCTGGAGCGGGTGCGGGCCGCACTGTTCGAGGCGCGGCAACACCGCCCGCAGCCGGCCCGCGACGAGAAGGTGGTCGCCGCCTGGAACGGGTTCACGATCTCGGCGCTGGTGGAGGCGGGGGCCCTGTTCGGAGAGCCGGAGTGGGTCGCCGCCGCGGTCCGTGCCGCCGAGCTGCTCCGCGACACCCATCTCGTCGACGGGCGGCTGCGCCGCGTCAGTCGCGCCGGCGTCGTCGGCTCGCCTGCAGGGGTCCTCGACGACCACGGCGCCGTGGCGGCCGCCTTCCTCGCCGTCCACCAGGTGACCGGCGGGATCGCCTGGCTGACGGAGGCCGAGGGGCTGCTGGAGACCGCGCTCACCCGGTTCGCCGACGGCGAGGGCGGTTTCCACGACACTGCCGACGACGCCGAGGTCCTGGTCCGCCGCCCGCAGGACGTCACCGACGGGGCGACGCCGTCGGGCACCGCACTGGTCGCCGGCGCCCTGCTGACCTACGCCGCCCTCACCGGTTCGATGCGGCACCGGGAGGCGGCCGAGGCGGCGATCGCCCGCGTCGCCCCGTTGTTCGCCGAGAACGCCCGGTTCGCGGGGGAGTCCGCGGCGGTCGCCGAGGCGATGCTCGCCGGCCCGGCCGAGGTCGCCGTGGTCCGGCGCCCCGAACTGGAGCGCCTCGCGCGTCTCTCGACCTCGCCCGGCGCCGTCGTCGTCACCACCGGTCCGCTGACCGAGGACCGGCCGGACGCTGCGGTCTACGTCTGCCGGCACTTCGCCTGCGAGCGCCCGCTGGTCGACGCCGCGGAGGTGCGGGAGCGGCTCGGGGTGCGCGTCGGTTAGCACCCGTTCCATCCGTTTCGTGCAGATCTTGCGGCCGGCCGCGCTGGTGGGTCCGCCAAGATCTCGACGATCCGGGGGAGGAAACGCTTGCACCCGTAGCGGTGTAACGCTGTAATACAAGCAGCACTGCTTCTCGGAGGACGCCATGAAGACCCAGGAACGCTCCCGCCCCGCCGACCGCTCCGACGCCCAGATCGCCCAGGACGTCGTCGCCTGGCTCGCCGGCCGACTGCCCGACCCGTGGCTGCGCAGCACGCCGCAGGTGTCGGTCGACCGCGACGAGATCCTCATCGCCGTCGCGCTGGAGGCGCCCGCCGTCGAGTCCGAGCAGGTCGCCGACCGCGCGGCCGCCGAGGCGGGGCGCATCTCCCGCTTCCGTGAGGACACCCGCGAGGAGCGGATGCAGGTCGCCCGCGAGGCGGAGCACCGCTACGGCCGCCGCATCGCCTGGGGCGCTGTCGCCGGCGGCACCACCCTGTCGTTCACCACTCTCTCGGTCCCGGTGATGACGCGGCTGCGGCAGCCGGAGCGGCAGGTGCTCGACACCCTCGTCGACGCCGGCGTGGCGCGGAGCCGCAGCGACGCGCTGGCCTGGTGCGTCCGGCTGGTCGGCGAGCACGCGGAGGACTGGCTCGGCCAGCTCCGCCAGGCGATGGAGGCCGTCGAGCAGGTGCGGGCCACCGGCCCGAACCTCTGAACGGCAGCCGCCCCCGGGGGCGGGGGTTGTCAGCTCCCGAGGGCGGAGGGATGCTCGCAGAGCCGGGGCAGGACGCCAGTTCCTCGTCCGGCCCTGGGGTGTCGATGCCCGATCTATTGCCTATGGTGGCTGCCGTTTTCGCTCGACGACGTGAGGCCGGTCTGGGTCTGGCCGACGATGCCGCCGAGGTCGCCCGAGCCTGTCGCGCCATGGCCGACCGCTTCGCCCTCGGTGCGACCCTGCTGACGTTCGGAAGCGGTGGGCCGGCGGCTGACGCTGCGCACGTCGCGGTCGAGTTCCTGCACCCGGTCATCGTCGGCAAACGCGCGCTCCCCGCCCTCTCGTTGTCCGCCGACCCGGTCGGTCTGTCCGCGACCGCATCCGCCGCCGAGCCGACCGAGGTCTTCGCGAACTCGCTAGGGCTGATGGCACGACCTGGGGATATCGCTCTCGGGCTGACCGACGACGGGAACGCGGTCGCGGTGCGGCGAGCCTTTTCCGCGGCGTCGGAGTTGGGGCTGCTCACCGTCGCGCTCAGCTCCGGTGACAGCGCGGCCCTGGCCGCGGACGGCACCGTCGACCACCTGCTGTTGGCGCGGAGCACCGATCCCCGCGTCGTCAAGGAGGTACACGTGACGACGTACCACGTGCTCTGGGAACTGGTTCATGTCTTCCTCGAGCAACGGGAGCGAGCGGCATGAGCGCTTCGCCGAGCGACCTCGACGCGCTGTATCCGTTTCTCGCCGCCCCGTCCACAGGTTCGAACCGACCCGACGCGGTTCTGGAGGAGGTCCGCCGATCGACCGCCGAGAAGGCCGCGGACATCGTCGCGCTCCGGGACCGACTCGCGGTCGACCTCGCTGTCGACCTCGCGGCATGTGCCGACGCGATGGCCGCCCGCTTCGCGGCGGGCGGGCGGCTGTACTGCTTCGGCAACGGTGGCAGCAGCACCGACGCCCAAGCCGTCGTCGCCATGTTCTGCGCACCAGGGCCCGGTTGGCGACCGCTGCCGGCGGTGGCGCTGCCGAACGACGTCGCGGTGCTCACGGCGTTGGCGAACGACGTCAGCTTCGACGTCGTGTTCGCCCGCCAGCTGGCCGCCTTCGCCCGGCCGGACGACATCGCGTTCGGCCTGTCCACGAGTGGTGGGTCGTCGAACGTGCTGCGCGCCTTCGACAACGCGCGGCGGCAGGGCCTGCTGACCGTGGGTCTCGCCGGATACGACGGCGGCAAGATGCGGGACGCCGGACTCGATCACCTGTTCGTCGTGCCGTCTCCGTCGGTCCACCGCATCCAGGAGGCGCAGACGACCGTGTACGACGTCCTGTGGGAACTCGTGCAGGCGGCCCTCGCCGGCTGACGGCTCAGCAGATACGGGGCAGGGGGTCGCCGACCAGCATGTCGATCATCCGGTGGCCGCCGAAGGCCGTCCGACCCAACACCCGGCCGGGCGGTTCGTCCCGCACCTCGCCGATGATGGCCGCCTGCTCCCCGCCCGGCACGGAACGGAGGGCTGCCAGGGCGGCGTCCGCCGAGTCGGGTGCGACGAAGGCGACGAACTTGCCCTCGTTGGCCACGAAGAGCGGATCGATGCCGAGGATCTCGCCGGCGCCGACGACCGCGGGAAGCTGCGGCACGCGGTCTTCGGCGATCACCACGCCGACCTCCGCCGACAGGGCGATCTCGTTCAGCACGGTGGCGACGCCGCCGCGGGTCGCGTCGCGCATGCAGTGGACGCCGGTGCCGACCGCGGCCAGCATCGCCTCGATCAGCGGCCAGAGAGACATGGTGTCGCTCCGCACATCGGCTTCGATGTCCAGCCCGCCGCGCGCCAGCATGATCGCCACCCCGTGATCGCCGATGGTGCCGCTGACCAGCACCTTGTCGCCCGGCCGGACCAGTTCGGGCGCCAGTACGACCCCCTCGTCGAGCAGGCCGACGCCGGTGGTGGTGATGTAGAGCTGGTCGCATTTCCCGCGCTGCACCACCTTCGTGTCGCCGCACGTCACCGGCACGCCGGCCGTGGCGGCGGCACCCGCCATCGCCTCGACCTCCGCCTCGAGCACCTCGGCCGGTAACCCCTCCTCGAGGATGAAGGCTGCCGCCAGCGCGACCGGACGGGCGCCAGAGACGGCGAGGTCGTTCACCGTGCCGTTCACCGCCAGCTCACCGATCGAGCCGCCGGGGAACCGGATCGGGGAGACGACGAAGGAGTCGGTGGTGAACGCGAGGCGCACGCCGCCCACGGTGAGCAGCGCCGCGTCGGACAGTTGGGAGAGCGCCGGGTTCTCCAGGTGCGGCAGGATCAGCCCCTCGACGAGCGCCCGGCTCGCCTTCCCCCCGGCGCCGTGCGCCATCGTCACCCGCTCGTCCCGGAAGCGCGGCCGCCGGCGTCGCATCGCCTCGATGCGCTCCCCTACCAGATCCTCGGTCAGTTCCTTGGCCATGTCAGTCGTCGCCCCGTCCCCACTTCTCCGGTCAGACTTCGAGGTGGATGCGCTGCTTGGCGTACTGGCCGTAGTTGTAGTAGGCCGCGCACGCGCCTTCCGAACTGACCATGCAGGTGCCGATCGGCGTCTCCGGGGTACAGGCGGTGCCGAACACCTTGCACTCCCACGGCCGCAACACGCCTTTCAGGACCTCGCCGCACTGGCAGGCCTTGGGGTCCGCCACCCGCACTCCCGGGACGGTGAAGCGCCGCTCGGCATCGAAATCGGCGTACCGGTCGGAGAGCTGCAGGGCCGACGACGCGATGGAGCCTAGACCGCGCCACTCGAAGTAGGGCCGCAGCGCGAACACGTCGGAGAGCACCCGCAATGCCGTCGGGTTCCCGTCCCAGGGCACCACGCGGCCGTACTGGTTCTCGACCTCGGAGCGGCCCTCGGCCAGCTGCTGCATGATCATGTAGACGGACTGCAGCATGTCCAGCGGCTCGAACCCCGAGCAGACCAGCGGCTTGCCGTGCTTGCGCGCGATGAACTCGTACGGTCGGCAGCCGATCACCGTCGAGACGTGCCCCGGACCGATGAACGCGTCCAGGCGCAAATCGGGGGAGTCGAGGATGGCCTTGATCGCCGGGATGATTGTCACGTGGTTGCAGAACACCGAGAAGTTGCGGATGCCCTCGGCCTTGGCCCGGAGCACCGTCAGGGCGGTCGACGGCGCCGTCGTCTCGAAGCCGATGGCGTAGAAGACGACCTGCCGGTCCGGGTTCTGCCGGGCGATCCGCAGCGCGTCGAGCGGTGAGTAGACCATCCGGATGTCGGCACCGCGGGCGTTCGCGTCCAGGAACGAGCCGTTGCCGCCCGGCACGCGCATCATGTCGCCGAAGCAGGTCAGGATGACCGAGGACTTCCGGCCGTCCGGGCCCGCTACCTCCTGCTCGGCGAGCGCGATGCCGTCGTCGACCCGGCCCATCGGGATGACGCAGACCGGGCATCCCGGACCGTGGACCAGCTCCACGTTGTCGGGCAGGTGATCTTGGACGCCGTAGCGGTAGATGGTGTGGGTGTGGCCGCCGCAGACCTCCATGAACTTGTAGGTCCGGCCCGGCTCGCACAGCTCGGCGATCTTCGCACCGACCGCCTGAGCGAGCTCGGGGTTGCGGTACTCGTCGGCGAAGCGGAGCCCGGTCATCGGCCGGCTCCGTTCAGGCGCTCGAGCGCGACGCCGGCGTGCACCAGCAGGTGGTCGCCGACCTCGACCGGCCCCACCAGCTCGGTGGCGACGATCTCGGTGCGCTCCCGGTCGTCTCTGCATTCGGCGTCGGAGCATTCGGCGTCGGAGCTGCCGGTACCGAGCACGCGGACGACGACCAGATCGACAGCGACGTCCCCGCACGTGATGCAGCCGTCCCCGGCGTCGCACGATGACCCAGCGTCGGACAGGGGCCCGGTCGCCGGCAACGGCTCCAGGGACAGGGAACCCGGGGTCACCTCGAGGTCGAGCCGGACGGCGGTCATTCGATCCTCGATGCGGCCACGGCATCCAGCTCGTCGGTGAACGCCTGCCCCATCATCTCGAGCATGGAGAGGGCCTCGGCGGCTTCCTGCTCGTCGATCTTCGACATCGCGAAGCCGACATGGATCAGGATCCAGTCGCCGATCTGCAGCGTCTCGTCCTCCTCCAACAGGCCGATGTTGATGCGCCGACGGACTCCGAGCACGTCGACGAGCGCCAGCTGATCGGCGCCGGGTGGCCCGTTCGCATCGTGCTCGGTGGGGAGCTCGACGACTTCACCCGGGATTGCGAGACACATGTCAGGTCCTCTCGTGGGTGTGCTCCGGGATGCGCTCGGCCGTCGCGTCGACGCGACCCGCGGGGTCCCCGGAGCGTGGTTCGGGCGTGGTGTCGACGTACTGCACCCAGGCGAGGGTGAGCTCGTCGCCGCCCTCGAGTTCGATGTCGAAGCCGGCGCACGAGGGACAGGTGGCCGCGGGGTCGGCGGTCTCGAACCGGAGTCCGCAGGTGGTGCACCCCGCGGTGGCGGGCACGAGGACCACCTCGGTGGTCGCGCCGTCCGCGATCCCACCCGCGGCGACGAGCTGGAACGACTGTTCGAACGCGTCGGGTACCAACCGGTGCAGGGTGCCGGCCCGTACCCCGATGCGGGCGACCGGCCGGCCGGCTGCCCGCCGTTCGACGGCTTCGAGGACGCCTTCGCAGTAGCTGATCTCGTGCACCGTGGCTCCTCTCCGCTACATGGACCGCATGCGCAGGTAGCGCTGGACATCCGGCCAGCTCTGGACGCCGAGGACCAGCGCGCCGGCGGCGACGCCGGACAGGAGCAGGGTGGTGATGACACCGACGGTTCTCATGACGGGACCTCCTGGTGGGACGTGGACGAACGAAGCGGGGTGTGGGCGGGGCTGAGGGACGGGTCGGTGCCGAGGTAGCTGTCGAGCAAGCGCCGGACCACGTCCACCGCGACCTCGACCGCGGCGGCGACGGGCTGACTCAGCCCCATCCCCTCGTCGACGTCAGCCGGTTCGCAGCCGACCACGACGGTCGGAGGCAGGACCCCGCCGAGCTGACCCAGGCTGCTGAGCATGGCGGCCGGGGCCATCCCGTGCGCGTCGATCTCGGCTGCCCCGGGGGGTCCGGCGAGGTCTGCGGGGCCGACCTCGAGCACCACGACGTCGCCGGGCTCGCCGCCCCGGGGGAGCGCGTCGAGCAGGATCAGGCGCTCGTACCCGCCGAGGAGGTCGTAGGCCAGGTGCATACCTCGGATGCCGTAGTCGACGACCCGCACACCTGGCCGCGGGAGGTCGGCGGCGAGCACTCGCGCAGCCTCGGGTCCGAAGCCGTCGTCGTTGCAGAAGATGTTGCCGACGCCGGCCACGAGGATCTGCCTGGTGCTCATCGCTCGCCCCCCGGCCCGGACGAGTTCGCCTCGGCGGTCAGGGGCTCCAGCTCTTCCGGACCGAAGTAGTAGTAGCGGCCGTACCAGTCGTGCAGGTCTGCGGCCGGGTCGTCCTCGAGCGTGACGGCGACGTGGGTCAGGCCGTCCACGTCGGAGTGCACGCCGGCGACCACCCCGACGAGTCCGGCGAGGAAGAGGTCCTGCGCGTCGGCGCGGCGGCTGGGGCGCAGCAGCACGCGGCTGCCACGCGCCACCGGGACGCCGGCGATGCGGACCACGTCGGTACCCGGGTCCACCGCGGCGTCGACCTCAGGATCCCACCACTGCACGTCCTCGCTCCTGGTTGTGGCGGCGGGCTCGCGGAGGGCCCCGTGCAGCCGGGCCATCTCCGCATTCGACAACCCGTCGCAGCGGTCGAGAATGGCGGCGGCCCTCGGGTCGGTGGCCCGGGCCGCCGCCTTCTCGTCGTCGGTCAGGGTCTGGATCCGCAGGGTCAGGATCTCGTCGACCTCGGTCGCGTCGAACAGGTCCCCGGGGCTCTCCGGAGCGATGGCCGGAGAGTCCTCGAGGATGATCGGTGCCGCCAGCACCACCGGGCTCGTTCCGGCGGTGGCGTCCGGACCGACCAGCACCGGCCAGCAGCGGTCGGCGACACAGGACCGGGCGGCGGCCTCGAGCTCGACCGGCGGGTCGATGACGGACGCGAACCGTCCGCCCCTGACGGCGAACAGCAGATGCGTCCCAACGAAAGAGTCCTCGGCGGCCCGCGCCCGCAGCGCGCCACGGTCCGCCGCCGGAGAGTTGCCTGGGCTCCCGCCGGTCGGGAGCACTGTCCACGGGACCAGGTTGGTCAACCGGACCTCGAGCCGGTACGTGCCGGAGGGCAGGCCTGCGTCGACGGCTCGTAGTTCGAGGGACGCCTCGAGCGGCCGGCGGGTCCGGACCAGCCGACCCACCGGATGCCCGGCGGCGTCGGCGACGCTCTCGACGTCGTCCCGGCCGGCGACGTAGACCGGCAGCGTCCGGCCCTTGCGCAGCTCGCCGACCGTGAGACCCGCGACGACGACCTCCTGCTCCACCGCCTCCTGCCACGTCAGCCAGCTGGCTCCACCGGCGTGCAGCTCGTCGACGGGCTGGAAGCGGGAGCGCACCGGCCCGACCGACTGCTCCGGGACGATCTGTTCGACCTGCCGCGCCTGGACCTGCAGGAACCGGACGTGGACGTCCAGTGAGAAGGTCGCGGTGTCCTCCACGAGCAGCAGGCAGCTGGTACCGAGGTGCGACGGTTCGCCGACGCCCGCGTCGGCGCCCCCGTGCGGACCGAGCACGCCGAACTGCCAGCGCAGCTGGTTCTTGGCCGACGACGCGCGGTAGGGGTAGAGCAGGTAGCCCTCGTAGAGCACCGTGTCGGCGATCAGACGGGCCGCCGTCAGCGACGGTGCGCCGGGGTCGAGGGCGGTCACCGCAGCGCCCGATCGTCCGAAGCATTGCCGAGCAGCCGGTCGACGGTCGACTCCCACGAGATGAGGCCGTGTTCCGATCGGTACCGGAGCAACTGGTCGAGCGTGTCCCGGTCGAACCGGATCCATCCGCTGCCCGGGAAGTACCGGTCCATCAGCGCGCGCCACACGGCGACGGGGAGCCGGTAGGACGCCTCGAGGTGCCACGGGATCTGTTCGACGCCGAGCCCGAGCACGTCGCCGCCGGGCCGGAAGACGGTGCCGCTGAACAACAGGGCGAGCGGTACCTCGCCGTCCCGCAGCGCGTGGAGGTACTTCGTGCCGGTCACCTCCAGGTCGTAGGTGCAGGGCACGGGGAGGTCGAACTCGAGGTCGCCGGAGAAGCCGGGGAGCATCGCGCCGGCGTGGACCCACAGGTAGGGGCGAAGGGTGTCCCGCCAGCGCTCCCGACCACCGAACTGATCGACGAGGCCGGCGGCTTCGGCGTCGCTGTAGTCCCGCCGTTGCGGTTCGATCCGGATCTGCGCGCGCAGGGCGACGGCGGAGATCGGCGGCTCGGCGTCGTCGGTGACGCGCAGGCGGAACAGCAGCGTCGGCGCCGCGGCGTACGGCTCGGGCGTCACGTCCAGGACCGTGAAGGAGAGCGTCATCGGCGGCCCTCCGCCGGCACGGGGCTGACGGTCCGACCGACCGAGCGCAGGTCGGAGAAGAAGGATTCGAGCAGGCTGCGGACCTCGGTGCCGCCGTCGAAGCCACGCCACAGCTGGCGCAGATGCCCGACCAGGGCGTAGCAGGCGTCGATCGGGACCAGGTAGCAGCCACCCTCTCCGCGCTCGGTGGTCCGGACCAGCAGCGCCTCGACGTCGGGCCGCATCTCGGCCAGGACGGGATTGGCGTCGACCAGCTCGCTCCAGGTCTCCAACGACAACTGGGATTCGGTGGCCCCGGCTGGACTCGGATAGCAGCTGACGGTGCGCGCCAGCGTCGAGTTGACGAAGAAGAAGGCGAGCCCTACCGGGATCTGCAGCGCGTCCCAGTCCACCTCGACCGCCGGCAGCGCAAGGTAGCGGTCCGGCACGGTCCGGTAGGCCAGGGTCGAGGCGTCGTTCGAGAACAGCAGCGCACACGGCCGGCAGGTACATAGCAGCCGGCGGTGCTTCAGGTCGACCACGTGAGAGTGCGCGAGGCTCCCGCCGGTTCTGGGGAGCAGGGACTGCTCGTCGGGCGGGATCGGAGCGGTGCACATCTCGCACCGTTGACCCGGCGGTGGCAGCGGGCGGCCGCCCCGGATGCGCCGGAGCACGGCGAGCGCGTCGCCGCCCGCCTCCGCACCCGTCGTCGCAGCAGCACCGGACGTCACGACAGCACCGACGCTCTGGCAGCGGCGGACGGTGTGGCGGCGGACGGTGTGGCAGCGGACGGTGGGGCGGCAGGCAGGGCGATCTCCAGCCGGCCGCCGTGCTCGAGCAGCGGAAAGGGTTCGAGGTGTCCGGCTTCGGCCTCGATGCCCTTCCCGGCGCGCCGGACGTCGAAGTGACGCGCGCAGGCCGGGCACGTCGCCAGCGGAGCTCCGGTGCCCAGTTCCCGGATCAGCGAGCCCACCCCGGTGCCGCCGGTGAAGTCCGACGCGCAACCGGGGCACAGGTCGCGGTAGGCGAACAGGGCGTCCCGCCACCGGCAGAGGAGGATCGGCACGCCGTCGACGAACAGGTGTCGGATCGCCCCGTCGGCGAGCGAGGCCAGGTCCACCAAATCGTCCAGCGGCTCCCGGACTACGGCCCGACCGGGCGAACCCGCCCGCTCCTGCTCGTGCACCTGCTCCTGCACCCTGGTCCGCAGCGACTCGACCGAGATGAGCCCGGCGGTCGGCGCAGGGACGGCGGCCGGCTCTTCGACCTCGATGCTGGTCACTTCGGGCGCCGCTGCCTGGATCGCCTCGGTCACGGCGAGCTCCAGCGTGACCGCGGACGACGGGCAGCCGTCACAACTGCCGAGCATCCGCAGCTGCACGGTGCCGTCCTCGCTTATCCCGACCAGCTCGACGTCGCCGCCGTGGGTCCCGAGGTAGGGCCGCACCGAGTCGAGCGCGCGCCCCACGCGCTGTTCGACGCCGTAGGGATGCAGGCCGGAGACGAGCAGCAGGCTCGCCACCAGCTCGTCCTCCGCCAAGCGGTCGAGCAGGTGCCCGGTCAGTCCCCCCGCCTCGTCCACGAGTTCCAGGAGACGTTCGAGACCCGCGCCGTACAGCTCGACGACGAGCCGGACCAGCTCCTCCGAACGCTCCCGCACCATCGGCCCCCCGGCGCCGCTGGCCTCGAGCAGTGCCTCGATGCGTCGGCCGGTGTCGCGCAGATCAGGCGCAACCGGAACCTCGGTGAGGGCTTCAGCCACCCAGAACTCCCTCGGTCACCGTTTCGCCGGTGGCCGCCTGGGTGGGGGAGTGCAGCTTCTGCAGCGTCTTGCCGTCCCCCAGGTACATGTGCACCCCGCACGGCAGGCAGGGATCGAAGCTGCGGACCGTCCGCATGATGTCGATGCCCTTGAACTTGTCGCGGTTGTTCTCCTCGAACAGCGGCTGGTCCTGCACCGCGTCCTCGTACGGGCCCGGGGTCCCGGAGCTGTCCCGGGGGCTCGCGTTCCACGGTGTCGGCGGGTACGGGTGGTAGTTCGCGATCTTCCCGTCCCGGATGACCATGTGGTGCGACAGAACGCCACGGACCGCTTCAGTGAAGCCGCAGCCGATCGCCTCGTCCGGGACGTCGAACGGCTCCCAGGTCTTGATGCGGCCCGCCCTGATCTCCTCGAGCGCCTTCTCGGCGAAGTGCAGGGCCGCGGCGGCGGCGTAGGCCTGGAAGTACGTGCGGGCGCGGTTGCGCTCGAGCGTGTTGCTCCACTGCGGGATGCGCCACTCGAAGTCGACCGGCCCCTTGAGCGCGGTCTTGGGCAGGTGGATCAGCACGCTGTGGCCGGTGGCCTTGACGTAGCCGGTGTCGACCAGACCGGACAGCGCCGTCGACCACAGCCGGGCGAGCGGCCCGCCGCCGGTGTCCAGTGCGAGGTTGTCCGTGCCGTCGAACCAGCGGGGTGACATCACCCAGCTGTAGTTGTCGTCGAGGTTGCGCTTCTGCGGGTGCGGGTTGGTGTGCTGGTTCCAGGGATGCCGCCGGTCGACCGGGTTGCCCAGCGGGTCCCGGGTCACGAACATCTCCTGGTCGGCCCAGTCGTCGTAGTACGAGCTGCCGAGCATGATCCGGATGCCGAGGTTGATGTCGACGAGGTCGTTCGTGACGAGCTTCCCGTCGACGACGACGCCTGGGGTCACGTACATCTTCCGGCCCCACTCGGTCATGTCCTTGTACTCGAAGTTGCAGACCTCGGGGTCCTGGAAGGCGCCCCAGCAGCCGAGCAGCGTCCGGCGCAGGCCCACCTGCTCGTAGCCCGGGAGCGCCTCGTAGAAGAAGTCGAACAGGTCGTCGTGCATCGGCACGACCTTCTTCATGAACTCGACGTAGCGCATCAGCCGGGTCACGTAGTCGGTCATCAGCTGGACGGTCGCGACGGTGCCCACGCCGCCCGGGTACAACGTCGAGGGGTGGACGTGGCGCCCCTCCATCAGGCAGAACATCTCCCGCGTCGAGCGGCTCACCTGCAGCGCCTCGCGGTAGAACTCACCGGTGAAGGGGTTGAGCGCCCGCATGATGTCCGCGATCGTCCGGTAGCCATGGGCGTCCGAGCCGGCCGCGCGAGTGTTCTCGGCCTTGGCGAGCACCGCCGGGTTGGTCTCGGCGACCATGCGCTCGCAGTAGTCGACCCCCACCAGGTTCTCCTGGAAGATGTTGTGGTCGAACATGTACTCGGCCGCTTCGCCGAGGTTGACGATCCATTCGGCGAGGTGCGGCGGCTTCACCCCGAACGCCATGTTCTGCCCGTAGCAGGCGCAGGTCGCGTGGTTGTCCCCGCAGATCCCGCAGATGCGGCTGGTGATGAAGTGCGCGTCCCGCGGGTCCTTGCCCTTCATGAAGATCGAGTAGCCGCGGAAGATCGACGAGGTGCTCTTGCACTCGGCCACCGTGCTGTTCGCGAAGTCGATCTTCGTGTAGATGCCGAGGCTGCCGACGATGCGGGTGATCGGATCCCAGGCCATCTCCACGAGGCCCTTGTCGTCGGTGGCGGACGGTGCGCGACTGGGCATGGTGGCGGTCATGAACGGGGCCCCCTCGGGCGGCGGAAGTGGGTTACGGGGTTGGTTCCGGCGGGCGGCGGCGCGCCGCAGGGTCGTTCGACCCGGCCGCCGCAGCGGCCGGGGCGGCCTCACCAGGTGCGGGTGGCGCCGGTCTTCAGCTCCGGACCGCGGACCCGCCACCGCGGCTCCTTGTCCAGCGTCTTGTTGGTCGTGCCGCGCAGCGCGCGGATGGTCGAGCCGTAGACGCCGAGGACCTTGGTGGAGATCTTCGCGCCGGGGGGCTCGTCCATGAACGGCATGAACTTGTCGGGGAAGCCGGGCATCGTGCAGCCGATACAGATGCCGCCGACGTTCGGGCACCCGCCCACGCCGTTGATCCAGCCGCGCTTCGGGACGTTGCACTGGACGACCGGTCCCCAGCAGCCGAGCTTGACGATGCACTTCGGCGACCCGTACTCCGTCGCGAAATCGCCCTGCTCGTAGTAGCCGGCCCGGTCGCAGCCCTCGTGCACGGTCTGACCGAACAGCCAGGTCGGCCGCAACGCGCTGTCCAGTGGGATCATCGGGGCCTGCCCGGTGGCCTGGTAGAGCAGGTAGGTGATCGTCTCGGAGAGGTTGTCCGGTTGGATCGGACACCCGGGCACGCAGACGATCGGGATGCCGGCCTTCGACTTCCAGTCCCAACCGAGGTAGTCAGGCACGCCCATCGCCCCGGTCGGGTTGCCGGCCATCGCGTGGATACCGCCGTAGGTGGCGCAGGTGCCGACGGCGAGCACGACGAGCGCCTTGGGGGCCAGCCGGTCCAGCCACTCGCTGGTGGTCACCGGCTGTCCGGTCATCGGATCGTTGCCGAAGCCGGACCAGTACCCCTCGTCGTGCAGCGACTCGTTGGGGATCGAGCCTTCGACCACGAGCACGAACGGATCGATCTCGCCCCGGTCGGCCTTCCAGAACCACTCGAGGAAGTCGTCGGCGCCGCCGGTCGGCCCGCATTCGAAGTCGATCAGCGGCCAGTGCACTGCCACGTTCGGCAGGCCCGGGAGCGCACCCAGGGCGATCTCCTCGATGCTCGGCTGCGTCGCGGCGGTCAGCGCCACCGAGTCTCCGTCGCAGCTGAGCCCGGCGTTGATCCACAGAACGTGGACGGTGGTGCTCTCCGCCTGGATGGCTTCCGCAGTGGGCATGGAGCCCTCCCCCATACGCACCTGGTTGTTCAAGTGCGGCACGGCGTGGGCCTTCCGGCGGGAGCCGGGGTGCGCGACGCAAGACGGTGATATACCCCACAGTTTGACCCTGTCAATGGAAAGGGTGGTTAGCGAAGAAATGACAGAGCGTGTTCCTGTGGTGGCCCGCCGCCGGTTGGCCATCCGCGTGGAAGGTCTCGTCCAGGGGGTCGGTTTCCGGCCGTTCGTCGCGAGGGAAGCGACGCGCCTGGGGCTCTCCGGATGGGTCGGCAACGACGTGGGGGGCGTCTTCGCCGAGGCGGAGGGTGACGATGAGGCGTTGCACTCGCTGCTGCGCGCGCTGCGCAACGGTCCGCCGTCGGCAGCGGTCGAAGCCGTGCGCTCTCAGGAGCTACCGGTCACGTTCGGTGACGGGTTCCGCGTGGTGCCGAGCACGACCGCAGGCCTGCGGTCAGCCCTGATCGCCGCCGACATCGCGACCTGCGAGGACTGCTTGCGCGAGCTCCGGGACCCGGCTGATCGCCGCTTCTGCTTCCCGTTCATCAATTGCACGAACTGCGGGCCGCGGCTGACCATCGTCGTCGACGTGCCCTATGACCGCGCGACCACCACCATGGCCGCCTTTCCCATGTGCGCGGCTTGCCGCCGTGAGTACGAGGACCCGCTCGACCGACGCTTCCACGCCGAGCCCGTCTGCTGCCCGGCCTGCGGGCCGCACCTGCGCTTGCTCACAGCGGAGGGCCGGCCGCACCTCTCGGCGGGCGAGCCGATCGCGGCGGCCGCGGCGCTGCTGCACGAGGGTGCGGTGCTCGCGGTCAAGGGACTCGGCGGCTACCACCTCGCGGCGCTCGCCACCTCGGAGGCCGCGGTGTCGACTCTGCGTCGGCGCAAGCACCGCGAGGACCGGCCGTTCGCCCTGATGGTCCCCGACACCGACTCCGCCCGGAAGCTCTGCGGCGTGGGGTCGGCCGACGTCGGTGCGCTGACCGGGCCGGCCCGGCCCATCGTGCTGCTGCCCCGCGCGCCGGGCCGCTCGGTGGTGGCGGCGACCGTCGCCCCTGGGCAGTCCTCGCTGGGTCTGATGCTGCCCTACACGCCGCTGCACCACCTGCTGCTCGGGGCTCTCGGAGCGCCGCTCGTGCTCACCAGCGGCAACGTCTCCGACGAGCCCATCGCCTTCGACGACGCTGACGCCCGGACGCGGCTGGGACCGTTGGTCGAGGGCTTCCTGACCTCCGACCGCCCGATTCGTACGCGGGTGGATGATTCGGTGGTGCGGTCGGTCGACGGCCGGCTGCAGCCCGTCCGCCGGTCCCGTGGCTTCGTTCCGATGCCGCTTCCGCTGCCCGTCCCGGCGGAGCGGCCCGTCCTTGCCTGCGGGTCCGAGCTCAAGAACACCTTCTGCCTCGTCAGCGGCCAGCGGGCCTTCGTCTCCCACCACATCGGTGATCTCGCGAACTACGAGACGTTGCAGTCCTACCTCGACGGGATCGCCCACTTCCGGCGCCTGTTCGCGATCGATCCCGTGATCATCGCCCACGACCTGCACCCCGAGTACCTCTCGACCAAGCACGCGGTCGAGATGGCGGAGGCCGACCCCGGCCTCGACCTCGTCGGGGTGCAGCACCACCACGCCCACATCGCGTCCTGTCTAGCCGACAACGGCCGGACGGGGTCGGTGCTCGGGATCGCCTTCGACGGGCTCGGCATGGGCACGGACGGGACGCTCTGGGGTGGGGAGTTCCTGATCGCCGACCTGCTCGGCTTCGAGCGGGCCGGGCACCTCACGGCCGTGCCGATGCCCGGGGGCGCCCGCGCGATCCAGCAACCCTGGCGGATGGCGGCGGCCTACGCCCGGCTGGTGAATCAGCAGGGTCTGCCGGAGCTGTCGGTCGCGCAGCGACACGGCCAAAGGTGGGCCGAGATGCAGCAGCTCGCGAGCGCCGGCGTCTCCAGCCCGAGCACCTCGAGCGCCGGCCGGCTCTTCGACGCCGTCGCCGCGCTTCTCGGTATCCGGGACGAGGTCAGCTACGAGGGTCAGGCCGCGGTCGAGCTCGAGCAGTGCGCCGACTCCGACGCCGGGGGCACCTACGGGATGCGCGTGATCGAGGGCTCGCCGTTGCGGCTCTGCGGCGAGGACCTGTTCGCCGCCGCGGCGGAGGACCTGCACACAGGGACACCGGCTGGAACCGTCTCTGCCCGCTTCCACCGCGGTTTGGCGGCGGGCGTCGTCACCGCGTGTTTGCGGCTGCGCGAACTGGCCGGTCTCTCGACGACGGCCCTGTCCGGTGGCGTCTTCCAGAACGTGCTGCTGCTCCGGCTCTGCACCTCCGGCCTCGAGCGCGCGGGGTTCGAGGTGCTCCGCCACCGCCAGGTTCCCCCGAACGACGGTGGCATCAGCTTCGGACAGGCGGCGGTCGCCGCGGCGCGGGACGCGGTGAACCTGTGTGGGGAACGACCGGCTCCGGCCGGGTGATCCCCGCACAGGTGCCGACCTAGGGCTGCCGTCAGGACATCGCCAGCCAGATGGCGAGGTAGTGCGAGAGCGCGCCCACGAGCGTGCAGGCGTGGAAGACCTCGTGGTAGCCGAACGTCGCCGGGCGCGGGTCAGGCCACCGGGTCGCGTACGCAACCGCACCGATCGTGTAGAAGAAGCCGGCCACGATGACCAGGACGACGGCCGCGACGCCCGCGCCGCGGATCATCTCGGCCAGCCAGAAGACGGCGACGGACCCGAGGGCGACGTAGGGCGGTGTCATCACCCACCGTGGCGCCGACGGCCACAGCATGCGGAAGGCGACGCCGACGACTGCCCCGCCCCAGGCGATCACCAGCACCTCACGGTTCTCGTGCGGCGGCAGGGCGAAGGCGGCGAACCCGGTGTACGAGCCCGCGATCAACACGAAGATCATGGAGTGGTCGAGCCGCTTCATCCGGCGGCGGGCACGCGGCGTCCACGTCACGCGGTGGTACAGCGCGCTCGTCGAGAACAGCCCGACGACGCTGGCGGTGTAGACGGTCTCGGCGAGCCGGTGCGGGGCGCTGAAGACGATCAGCACGATGCCGGCGACCAGGGCCACGGGCGCCGCGACCAGGTGCAGCCAGCCCCGCAGCCGGGGGCGCAGCAGGTCGGTCGGGTGGACGGGCTCGATGACGCCGAGCGCCGAGGCCCCGGCGCTGCGCGGGGCAGTCCCCGGATCGGTCCCTGGTCCGGTCCCTGAGAAGCTCACAGTGTCCGCCTGACTGGCTCGCGGGTCGCCGGTGGCTCCGGCTGGGACATGACGGTCATGCCCGCGCCCGGCGACTCGGGACCGCATTACCCGAATCAGTGACTTGCTCACACTCCGGCGCGAATGCGCCCTCGTCGAGGGTGGAAGACATCACCGTTGGTAAGGTCCCCTTACCCGGGGGCCGCAGCGGAGCGCCTTCGGGTCGATGTGTTGAGGGAGAGAGCGCTCGTGACTACCGCTGCCACCATTCCTGGTCTCGATGAGGCCCCGACGAACCACCAGAAACTCGTGGCCTGGGTCCGCGAGATCGCGGAACTGACGCAGCCGGACCGGGTCGTCTGGTGCGACGGCTCCGACGAGGAGTGGGAGCGGCTGACCAGCATGCTGGTCGACGCCGGCACCCTGCGCCCGCTGAACCCGGAGAAGCGTCCGAATTCGTTCTACGCCGCCTCCGACCCCAAGGATGTCGCGCGCGTCGAGAGCCGCACCTTCATCTGTTCGGAGAAGGCGGAGGACGCCGGCCCCACGAACAACTGGGTCGACCCGTCGGAGATGCGCGGGACGCTGTCCGGCCTTTTCGCCGGTGCGATGCGCGGCCGGACGATGTACGTCGTGCCGTTCTGCATGGGGCCGCTCGGCTCGAAGATCAGCGCGCTCGGTGTCGAGATCACCGACAGTGCGTACGTCGCCATCTCCATGCGCGTGATGACCCGCATGGGCAAGCCGGCGCTCGACGAGATGGGCACCGACGGCTTCTTCGTCCCCGCCGTCCACACGCTCGGTGCACCGCTGGCCCCGGGTGAGACCGACGTCCCGTGGCCGTGCAACGAAGAGAAGTACATCGTCCACTACCCGGAGACCCGCGAGATCTGGTCCTACGGGTCGGGCTACGGCGGCAACGCCCTGCTCGGCAAGAAGTGCTACGCCCTGCGTATCGCCAGCGTCATGGCGCGTGACGAGGGCTGGTTCGCCGAGCACATGCTGATCCTGAAGCTCACGTCGCCCGAGGGTGTCGTGAAGTACATCGCGGCCGGCTTCCCGAGCGCCTGCGGCAAGACCAACCTGGCCATGCTGCAGCCGTCGCTCGAGGGCTGGAAGGCCGAGACGGTCGGCGACGACATCTGCTGGATGCGCTTCGGTGAGGACGGCCAGCTCTACGCCGTCAACCCGGAGGCCGGCTTCTTCGGCGTCGCACCCGGCACCGGCATCTCGACGAACAAGAACGCCATCGACACCCTCTGGGGCAACTCGGTGTTCACCAACGTCGCGCTGACCGATGACGGTGACGTGTGGTGGGAGGGCCTGACCGACACCCCGCCGGCGCACCTCACCGACTGGAAGGGCCGCGACTGGACGCCGGACAGCCCGGAGCCCGCCGCGCACCCGAACTCGCGCTTCACGGTCCCGGCGTCGCAGTGCCCGACCATCGCCCCCGAGTGGGAGGACCCCAAGGGCGTCCCGATCTCCGCGATCCTGTTCGGTGGCCGCCGCGCCACCGCGGTGCCGCTGGTGACCGAGTCGTTCAACTGGCAGCACGGCGTCTTCCTGGCCTCCAACGTGGCCTCCGAGGGCACCGCCGCCGCCGAGAACAAGGTCGGCGCGCTGCGTCGCGACCCGTTCGCGATGCTGCCGTTCTGCGGCTACAACATGGGCGACTACTTCGGCCACTGGCTGAAGATGGGCGCGCAGGCCGACCAGAGCAAGCTGCCGAAGATCTACTTCGTCAACTGGTTCCGCAAGGACCAGCGCGGCAAGTACATCTGGCCGGGCTTCGCCGAGAACACCCGCGTCCTCAAGTGGATCGTGGAGCGGCTCGACGGCAAGGCCGACGCCCAGGAGACCCCGATCGGCAACACGCCGACCAAGGCCGCCCTGGACCTCGACGGCATCGACCTCACCGACGAGCAGCTCGACGTCCTCCTCACGGTGGACAAGGCGGTCTGGAAGGAAGAGGCGAGCCTCATCCCGGCCGACTACGAGAAGTTCGGCGACCACCTGCCGAAGGAGCTCTACGAGGAGCACGACGCCCTGCTGCGTCGTCTCGAGAGCTGAGTTCCGCTCCACCGCATCACCTGACCGCTCCGAAGGGCCCTGCCGACCGGCAGGGCCCTTCGGCGTCTGTCGGCCATGAGCACGCGGAGCCGTCAGGCACGTCGACGTCGCCGCTCCGACGGACCGGCGTAGATTTCTCCTTCGTGGGGCTCGCGGATCGCATCACCGGACCGGTGACCGAAGCTGCCTACCGCTCCTATGAACGGCGGCTCCTGCGGGAGCTGAAGGGTGCCCCCGTCCCGCGGCACGTCGGTGTCATCCTCGACGGCAACCGTCGCTGGGCGCGGGAGCGCGGCGCCAGCCACGTCTCGCAGGGCCACTCCCGTGGCGGGGACAAGGTCGAGGAGTTCCTCTGCTGGTGTGCCGACGCCGGCGTCGAGGTCGTCACGCTGTGGCTGCTCTCCACCGACAACCTGGCCCGCCCGCGGGAGGAGCTCGACCCGCTGCTCGAGGTCATCGAGAAGGTCGTCACCGAGCTCGCCGGTTCCGACGAACCGTGGCGGGTGCACCCGGTCGGCGCCCTCGATCTGCTCCCGGCCTCCACGGCGACGGTTCTCAAGGAGGCGGCGGTCGCGACAGCCGCCAAGCCAGGGCTGCACGTCAACGTCGCCGTCGGCTACGGCGGGCGGCAGGAGATCGCCGACGCGGTCCGGTCGCTGCTGCAGGAGCACGCCGCGAACGGTGCGACGCTCGAGGAGGTCGCGTCCTTCCTCGACGTCGACCACATCGCCGAGCACCTCTACACCAAGGGCCAGCCCGACCCCGACCTCGTCATCCGTACCAGCGGCGAGCAGCGGCTCTCGGGCTTCCTGCTGTGGCAGAGCGCCCACAGCGAGTTCCACTTCTGCGAGGCCTACTGGCCCGACTTCCGCCGCACCGACTTCCTGCGTGCCCTACGCGCCTTCGCGGTTCGGAGCCGTCGCTTCGGCAGCTGAGCCTCCGCCGCCGGCGACGTCTCGTGATCAAGGCAGGGTCTCACCTGGTCGGCGCTTGGGCTGCTGTCTTGAGCAACTGGCCGCCCCGAGACACGAAACGGGCGGCCACCCCCAGGGGTGACCGCCCGTCCGTGTCGAGCAGGTGCTGGATCAGGTCTTGATGCGCTGCAGGATGCTCGCGATCAGACGGCCGCCCGCCACCCAGACGAGGGCGGCGATGCCGTAGTTGATCACGGTGTTCGTCTTCGGGTTCTTGAAGCTGAACAGATCCTTCAGCGGACCCGCGAGGTTGTCGGCGTAGTCCTGCACGTGCGACACGATGTTGTTCGACGGGTTGCCCTTGAAGATCACGAACACGATGTGCAGCACCAGGATGGCTGCGGCGATACCGGCGATCACCATCACGATGGTCGCGAGGATGCCCGCGACGGAGCCGGCCCCCGTCTTGAACTGGGAGCCCGCGTTGGCCCCCCGGAAGCGCTCCTTCATCGTGGGTCGTCGATTGCCGTTCTCGGCCTCTGTCTCGGTCGCCATGTCCCCTCCAACGAGCAACCAGCACTACGGTCACGCGGATCACATCCGCTGAACCCCCTTGTGCCCTGCACAGACGCGGGCTAGTCCTTCCGGGAGGGTGGGCCCGAGAAATTGCCCGGCGGCGCGAGGGACGAACCCGCCGGAAGTCGGCCGAACCGGTCGAGGGGTCCTCAGCCGGCGGCGGGCCGGGTCATCGCGAGCAGGTCCAGGGCGTCGTCGAGCTGCTGCTCGGTCAGCTTGCCGTCGCTGATGTAGCCCCGCTCCACGATGACCTCGCGGATGGTCTTCTCCTCCTTCAGCGACTGCTTGGCGACCTTCGCCGCCTCCTCGTAGCCGATGTAACGGTTCAGCGGGGTGACGATCGAGGCGGAGGACTCGGCGTAGCGACGGCACCGCTCGACGTCGGCCTCGATGCCGTCGACGCAACGGTCGGCGAGCAGGCGCGAGATGGTCGAGAGGATGCGGATCGACTCGAGCAGGTTGCGCCCGATCACCGGGAGCATCACGTTGAGCTCGAAGGTGCCGGCGCTGCCGCCGAAGGCCACGGCGGCGTCGTTGCCGACCACCTGGGCGACGACCTGGCAGACGGCCTCCGGAATGACCGGGTTGACCTTGCCCGGCATGATCGACGAGCCGGGCTGCAGGTCCGGGAGGCGGATCTCGGACAAGCCCGCGCGGGGGCCGGAGCCCATCCACCGCAGGTCGTTGGCGATCTTGTACAGCGACATCGCGTAGGTCCGCAGCTGGCCGGAGCACTCGACGAGGGCGTCCCGCGAGGCCTGTGCCTCGAAGTGGTTGCGGGCCTCGGTGAGCTGCAGGCCGAGGTCGGCCGACAGCCGCTCGATGACCTTCGCGGCGAAGCCGGCGGGAGTGTTGATCCCGGTCCCGACGGCGGTGCCGCCGAGCGGCAGTTCGCGCACGCGGGGGAGGGCCGACTCGAGCCGCTCCGCCCCGTAGCGGACCGCGGCGGCGTAGCCACCGAACTCCTGGCCGAGCGTCACCGGGGTGGCGTCCATCAGGTGCGTGCGGCCGCTCTTCACGACCTCCGCGAACTCGGCCTCCTTGCGGCCGAGGGACTCGGCGAGGTGGGCGATCGCGGGCAGCAGCTCCTGCTCGATGGACCGGGCCGCGGCGACGTGGATGGCCGAGGGAAAGGTGTCGTTCGAGCTCTGCGACGCGTTGACGTGGTCGTTCGGGTGGACCGGGGAGCCGAGCTTGTCCGACGCGAGGCCGGCCAGCACCTCGTTGGTGTTCATGTTCGTCGAGGTGCCGGAGCCGGTCTGGAACACGTCGAGCGGGAACTGGTCGGTCCACCGCCCGTCGACGACCTCGCCCGCCGCCTGTTCGACCGACCGCGCGACGTCGGTCGGGATCACGCCGAGCTCGGCGTTCACTCCCGCGGCGGCGCGCTTGATCGCCGCGAGCGCCGCGACGAGCCGCTCCTCGACGCGGGTGCCGCTCACGGGGAAGTTCTCCACCGCCCGCTGCGTCTGCGCACGCCACTTCGCGTCCTTGGGAACCCTGACCTCGCCCATCGAGTCGTGCTCGACCCGGAATTCGTCCTCGCTCACGGCTCGAAGATTAGCCGTCAGGCGAGTTCCTGCGGGTCAGCCCCGGCCGAACTGCGGGTCGCGCCCGATGAAGCCGAGCAGGCGGGTCTGGGCGTCCGCGTCGTCCGGCACCGGCACCCGTGGTCCGAACTGGCCCGAGGAGCGCATCAGCTCCTCGATCGGCTCCATGCCGCCCAGCAGGTCGGCGCAGTGCTCCGGGTCGAGCTGCTCGTCCTGCCCCGTCGCACGGGCCAGGTCCCAGGTGTGCATGAAGACGTCGGTCGTGTAGAAGCGGTCGACCGCCTCCGGCAGCGGCATCTCGCCGACGAACGGGTGACGGAACGGCGTCGCGGCGTCCGGGCCGTCGAGCAGCCGCTGTACCGAGTCGGTGTGCGCCTGCCAGGCGGCGACGGGGTCGGTCTCGGGCGACGGGCCGCGCTCGAGCTCCAGGCCGGTCGCGCTGGTGAGGAAGTCGGGGAACCACTCGACGAGGTGCGCGACCACGTCCCGGGCGCGCCACTCGGGCACCGGCGCCGGCGCGTTCCAGTCGCGGGCGCCCTGCACGCGGGCGGTGAAGGTGGCGGCTACGGCGCGGTGCCGCTCGGCGGGGTCGGTGGGCAGCGTCATGCGGGCACCTGGCCGGTGGTGAGCAGGCCATCGAGCTTGGCGTAACCCTGGTCCACCCCGACCTCCATGCCGCTGCGGAGCCACGCGTCGCGGCTCTCGAAGCTGTCGCAGAGCGACTGGGTACGCAGGCGGGTGCGCCCATCGCCGAGGTCGATGAAGTCGAGCGTCTCCAACGCGACACCGTCCGGATCGCCCTCGTAGGTGAAGGTCTGCACGATCCGGTCCGGCCGCACCTCGTGAAAGCAGCCGCGGAAGGCGAACTCCATGCCGTCCCGGGTGGTGGCGACGTAGCGCCAGCTGCCGCCGGTGGTGGCGTCCCAGTGGTCCAGCGTGTTCGTCATGCCGTCCGGGCCGGCCCACCGGACGAACAGCTCAGGGTCCGTGTGCGCCCGGAACAGCTGCGCCGGGGTGGCGGAGAAGTCCCGGAGAATGCGGATGACCGGGACGATCGCGTCCGCCTCGATCCTCGCCGCCGTGGCCGTGTCGTTCATGCCGTCTCCTCGTGCTTCTCGTCGTAGGTGTCCGCCAGCACGGCATCGAGCCGCCGGTACCGGGCCTCGGCCCGTTGCCGGCAGCGCTCGATCCACGTGGTCATCAGGTCGAGGACCTGCGCTTCCAGGTGAACCGGGCTGCGGTGCCCCTCGGCACCGCGGCTGACGAGGCCGGCGTGCTCGAGCACCTTCACGTGCTTCGAGATGGCCTGCACGCTGACCGCGTACGGCGCGGCCAGCTGACCGACGGTGGCGTCGCCCTCGGTCAGCCGCGCGACCAGGTCGCGGCGGGTGGGATCGGCCAGGGCCGCGAAGATCTGCGACATCGGGTCCGCCATCCCGCTCCCTCAACCGACTGGTTGACAAACAGTCTGGGAAGCTGTCGAGCGAATGTCAACCCAGCGGTTGACGATAGTTCCGGCGCAGGACGCTGTGTGGGCTCGTGCCGGTCAGGGCCGGCGAAAGCCCACACAGGTTCGGCTCGGGCGGTCGGCCTAGAAGGGCACCGTGGAGTACGCCTGCAGCTTCGAGAGCCGGTGCTGGCTCTGGACACGGCGGATCGTGCCGCTCTTGCTGCGCATGACCAGGCTGTCGGTGGTGGCGCCGCCGGGGCGGTAGGTGACGCCGTCCATCAGCTCGCCGTCGGTGATGCCGGTGGCCACGAAGAAGACGTTGTCGCTGTTGACCAGGTCCGACGTGAGCAGGACGCGGTTCGGGTCGTGGCCCGCGTCGAGCACCCGCCGCCGCTCGTCGTCGTCCTTCGGCCACAGCTTCGCCTGGATGACGCCGCCGAGGCAGTGCATCGCGCAGGCGGTGATGATGCCCTCGGGCGTGCCCCCGACGCCGAGCAGCAGGTCGACGCCCGGCGTCTCGTTCGCCGCCATGACCGCGCCGGCCACGTCGCCGTCGCTGAGCAGCTTGACCCGGGCGCCGGCGTCCCGGACCTCCTTCACCAGCCCCTCGTGGCGCGGCCGCTCCAGGATCGCCACGGTGACGTCGCGCGGGGCGACGCCCTTGGCCTTGGCGACGGCCGCGATGTTGTCGGCGACCGGGGCGTCGATGTCGACGACATCCGCCGCCTCCGGGCCGGTGACCAGCTTGTCCATGTAGAAGCAGACGCTCGCGTCGTACATCGAGCCGCGCTCGCTGACCGCCATCACGGCGACGGCGTTGTTCATCCCCTTCGCGGTCAGCGTGGTGCCGTCCACGGGGTCGACGGCGACGTCGCAGTCCGGCCCGTTGCCGTCGCCGACCTCCTCGCCGTTGAACAGCATCGGCGCTTCGTCCTTCTCGCCCTCGCCGATGACGACGACGCCCTTCATCGAGACCGTCCCCACCAGGCGGCGCATCGCGTCGACGGCGGCACCATCGGCGCCGTTCTTGTCGCCGCGCCCGACCCAACGGGCTGCAGCCAGGGCGGCGGCCTCGGTCACGCGGACGAGTTCGAGGGCGAGGTTGCGGTCCGGGGCCTGACCGGCCACGGCGAGATCGGTTGTCACAGCGGGGATCGTATTGGCCGGAAGTTTCCAGGAGGAGACCCCACGCCCATGGCGAACTACGAAGGCAGGGCAACTGCTCCGGCAGGACAGCCCGCGAACGTTCCGAGGCCGTAGACCGGCTGGGGGGTCGGCGGCCTCGGAACCCTCTTCGGGGGGTGGTGGCCGGGCTCGGGGGGCCCGGCCACTGTGAGCAGCCGCACGAAGGCCGTTGCTGCCCGAAATGCACCGTTCGGCTGCGTCGGGGCACACCCAGGTCCATGCCGCGCATCGACTACGACCCCCGCGCCCTCGGCGGAGAGGTCTACGCCCTGCTCAACAGCATCGTCGTGCCGCGGCCGATCGCCTGGGTCTCCACCCGGTCGAGCAGCGGCGTCGACAACCTCGCACCGCACTCCTACTTCACCGTCTCCTCGGTGGACCCGCCGGTCGTGCAGTTCACCTCCGTCGGTGTGAAGGACTCGCTGCGCAACGTCCGTGAGACGGGGGAGTTCGTCGTCAACGTCTCCAGCCGCGCGCTGGTCGACGAGGTCAACCGGACCGCGACGCGCTTCGCGCCGGACGTCGACGAGTTCCTGGCCGCCGGCGTGCCCTCCGAGCCCTCCGAGATGGTCGCCCCCCGCCGGGCCGCGAACTCGCCGGTCGCCATCGAGTGCTGCTTCGTCGACGAACGGTCGTTCGGCGACAGCACGGTCGTGTTCGGCGAGGTGCTGCACATCGCGGTCGATCCGGCCGTGGTGCGCGACGGCGTCGTCGCCCCCGATCTGCTCGCGCCGGTGGCACGGCTCGGCGGCTCGCTCTGGGCCGAGCTCGGCACCGTCTTCTCCGTCGAGCGCATCGACGTGGAGCAGTTCGGCGACGTGCGGCACGCCTCGTCCTGAGCACGTCCCGCCGGTCCGGCGGACCCCGGGCCAGGCAGAATGGGGGAGTGGCGGCCGGCGCGAAGAAGCGGGGATACGAGACCCTCCGCGACATGCTGCTCTCGCTCGGCGTCATCGTCGCCGGCGTGCTGCTCTTCGTCGTCCTGCAGCCCAAGAACGACCACGACCCGGTGCCGACCGTCGACTACCAGGCCCAGATCGAGCTGCTGCGGCGCTCTGCGACCATGCCGGTCGTCGCGCCGCAGCCGCTCCCGCCGGGCTGGGACGTGAACTACACGCGGATCGGCAACACCGGCGGCACCGAGCTGCACATGGGTTTCGTCCGGGATCGCCAGCGGTTCGCGCAGCTCGACGAGATCAGCACGCCTGGGCAGTCGTTCTTCACCGACGCGAAGGTCCCGTCGCAGGCCGCCGGCTCCGTCGAGGCGGGCGGTGCGACCTACGAGGTCCGTCGTGCGGACGGTCACGTCGGGCTCGTCCGGAAGCTGACCGGCGGCGGGGCCGTCACGCTCTCCGACGGCGGCGGCGAGAACGGCGTCACCTACGACGAGCTGGTCGCGCTGGCCGGGTCGCTCCGCGACCTGCCGCCGCTCGCCCCCAGCTGAGGCGTCAGGTCGCCGTCGGCCCCTGGCCGGAGTCCGTCTCGGGGTCGGTGCTCTCGCGTACCGCCTGCATCCGGGCGCGGGCGCCGTCGAGCCACTGCTGGCACTGCTGCGCGAGCTTCTCACCCTGCTCCCACAGGGCGAGCGACTCCTCCAGCGGCACCCCGCCGGCCTCGAGGCGTCGGACGACGTCCTCGAGCGCCGCCCGGGCCTGCTCGTAGGTCAACTCGGCCCCGCCGGCCGTCTCCGTCGTACTCGCGCTGCTCATGCCGCCGCCTCCGGGCTTCCCTGCTGGGCTGACACCTGCTCCACCGACACCTGCAACCGCCCGGCCGCCACCCGGACGTCCAACGTCCCGTCGACAGCGACCTCGCCGGCGTCGCGAACCACCCGCCCGTCGGGGTGTTGCACGACCGCGTAGCCGCGCTCCAGCGTCGCGAGCGGACTCATCGCCCGGACCCGTGCGACCGAGTGCTCCAGCCCGGACTCGGCCCGGTCGAGCGCTGCGGTGAGGCAGCGTCCGCCCCGGGTCCGCAGCGCCTCGACCTGCTCGGCCCGCCGGTCGATCTCGCGCACCGGATCAGCGAGCACGGGGCGGTGCCGGAGCCCGTCGAGCCGGTGCTGCTCGGCGTCCAGTCGGTGCGCGACGGAGCGGAAGGCCCGGTCGCGCAGTCCGGCGACCAGCGCCAGCTGCTCGCCCACGTCCGGCACGACCCGCTTCGCCGCATCGGTGGGCGTCGAGCAACGCAGATCGGCGACGAGGTCGAGCAGCGGGCTGTCCTGCTCGTGGCCGATGGCGCTGACCACCGGCGTCCGGGCCGCGGACACCAACCGCACCAGGGCCTCGTCGGAGAAAGGGAGGAGGTCCTCCAGGGAGCCCCCGCCCCGGGCGATGACGATGACGTCGACCTCCGGCGCGCGGTCGAGTTCGCGGAGCGCCGAAGACACCTCACCGACGGCGAGGCCACCCTGCACGGCCACCTCGCGGAGCGCGATCCGCACCGCGGGCCAACGGCGGCGGGCGTTCTCGACGACGTCGCGCTCCGCGGCCGAGCCGCGGCCGGTGATCAGCCCGACGGTGCCGGGAAGGAAGGGCAGCTTCTTCTTGCGCTCGGGCGCGAACAAGCCCTCGGCGCCGAGGACGGCCTTCAGCCGTTCGAGCCGGGCGAGCAGCTCGCCGACGCCGACCGGACGGATGTCGTAGGCCACGAGCTGCAGCGAGCCGCGGGTCAGGTGCATCTCCGGCTGGCCCCAGAGCACGACGCGGGCGCCGTCCTCCAACCCGACGGTGAGCGCGGTGCCGCAGGCGACGCGCAACGACACGTCGGCCACCGGGTCGCGCAGGGTCAGGAACGCCGTCCGCATCCCGGGGCGGCGGGAGACCTCGGTGATCTGGCCCTCGACCCACACCCGGCCGAGGCGGCCGACCCAGCCGGCGATGGAGCGGGCGACCGTGCGCACCGGCAGCGGCGACTCCGCGCTCGTCTCCAGACCCACGAACGGCCACGGTACGGGCGGCGCGCTGCTCCCCGGTGGGGCTGGGGAAATCTGGGAGACTCCCGGCCATGTCATCTCCGGGTCTCGAGGCAATCATGCTGGTCGGCGGCAAGGGGACGCGGCTGCGGCCGCTGACCATCTCGGCGCCGAAGCCGATGCTGCCGACGGCGGGGGTGCCCTTCACCGCTCACCAGCTGGCCCGGGCGCGCGACGCCGGCGTCACCCACGTCGTGCTCGCGACGTCCTACCGGGCCGAGGTGTTCGAGGAGTACTTCGGCGACGGGTCCGCCTTCGGCCTCGAGCTCACCTACGTCACCGAGACCGAGCCGCTCGGCACCGGCGGCGGCATCCGCAACGTTGCCGGCCACCTGCGCAGCGGTCCGGACGAGCCGGTGCTCATCTTCAACGGCGACGTGCTCTCCGGCGTCGACCTCGCGGGGCAGGTCGAGGCCCATCGGACCAGCGGTGCCGAGGTCACGCTGCACCTCGTGGAGGTGGAGGACCCGCGTGCCTTCGGCGTCGTCCCCATCGACGACGACGGCCGCGTGACGGCCTTCCTCGAGAAGACGCCGGACCCGCCCACCAACCGCATCAACGCCGGCTGCTACGTCTTCCGGCGTCGGGTGATCGACGCCATCCCCGCCGGCCGACCGGTGTCGGTGGAGCGCGAGACGTTCCCCGGCCTGCTCGCCGAGGGCGCGCTGGTGCGGGGGCACGTCGACTCGTCCTACTGGCTCGACCTCGGCACACCGGCGGCGTTCGTCCAGGGCTCGTGCGACCTGGTGCAGGGACTCATCTCCAGTAGCGCGCTGCCCGGCCCGGTCGGCGAGGCGCTGCTGCTCGCGGATGCCTCCGCCGACAGCGCCTCCGTCTCCGGCGGCACCACCCTGGGGCGGCACGCCCACGTCGCGGCCGGTGCGACCGTGGAGCGCAGCGTCGTCTTCGACGGGGCGGAGATCGGGGAAGGCGCAATCGTGACCCGCAGCATCCTCGGGGTCGGTGCCGTCGTCGGCGCCGGCTGCGAGCTGACCGACGTCGTACTCGGTGACGGCGTGCGCCTCGGCGAGCGGAACGAGCTGCGCGACGGTGCCCGGGTGTTCCCGGGCGTCATCCTCCCCGACGCCGGCGTGCGGTTCAGCTCCGACCAGAGCTGAACCGCGCGCCGCCGTCTGCGGTCGAGGTGGGGCTACGGCGCCGCGCTGGCCGAGGCCTTCGGTGCGGCCGTCGTGGGTGCCGTGCCCTTGGGCGCCGCCGTCGTGGGGGCTGCAGTCGTCGGGGCCGCGGTGGTCGGGGCCGCCGGAGTCGGAGCGGTGGCGGCACCGCTCGTGTCGGTCAGCGTGCCGCCGGTGCCGCCGGCCTCACCCGCGGTCGGCGACTTCCAGGTCTGGCCGGTGTTGGGGTCGGAGTAGGTCTTGATGAAGCTCGCGACGACGTCGGCGTCGACCGTGTTGCACCGCTGCGTGCGGTCCCAGGCGGTGAGGACGAAGTGGCGGCCGTCGGGGAAGACCGATCGGTCGTAGGGCACGGCGATGAAGCGTTGGCCGGCCTGGTTCGCGATGTTCTCCAGCTTGCTGACCTGGTCCTGCGGTAGCGCGGTGTCGTACCAGGCGACGATGAAGCCGTGCTCCAGGTTGTGGACCGCGCGTTCGATCTTCGGCTTGTCGGCCCGCTGGTAGAAGCGGATGGCGTCGGGCAGCGGGTTCGGGTCGTGCGGGCCGGAGGACGGCGGTACCTGCTCGCCCTTCTCGGTCAGCAGCTTCGCGTAGTCGACCGTCGCGGTGGTGTGGTCACGACTGATCTGCACGTCGTTCCGCACCCCGGTGCATCCGGCTGCGCTCGCCGCTGAACTGGCTGCCTTCACGTAGCCGACGGTGCGCTGCTCGGAGCGGGAGCGGCTCTGCAGGATCGACGGGATGATGGCCGCGAGCAGGACGGCGACGGCCAGCACGCTGCCGATCCCGTAGATCAGGAACGACGAACGACGCTCCTTGCGACGCTGCTCGCGGCGCATCGCCTCGACGCGCTCACGCCGCTCGTTCCGGCTCGACTTCGCCATCGGGTCCCTTCCTGGCAGGGTGCATCTGCGTTGGCCGTCCATGTGGGCTGGGCACGTGCATCCGACCGGCTCCGCCGGTCTGCGCTCCGGCGGCGAGTTTACGAACGACACGCGCTCTTTCCGCCGCAGCGTGGCCGCGGCGTGGCCGCTTCGACGGCCGGTCGAGGACAATGGGCCGGTGCACGCCCTCCGCTACCGGTCCCGGTTGCCGCTCGACCTGATGCGGACGCTGGCCCCGTTGCGGCACGGCTCGGGTGATCCGACCCATCGAACGGTCAACGGCGCGGTGTGGCGGACGGTTCCGGGCGCCGCCGGACCGGCGACGTTGCGCTTCCAGCAGGCCCCCGACGGGACGACCGTCGTGCACGCCTGGGGCCCCGGCGCCGAAGGGGCGCTGCGGAGCGTCCCGGACCTGCTCGGTGCCCGCGACCAGAGCGACGCGCTGGTGGTCGACCACCCGCTGCTGCGCGACCTGGCTCTGCGCCACGCGGGGCTGCGTCTGACCCGGACGGGGCGCGTGTTCGAGGCCCTCGTGCCGGCGGTCCTCGAGCAGAAGGTCACCGGTATCGAGGCGTTCCGCGCGTGGCGGTGGTTGGTGTCGCGGCACGGGACGCCCGCACCCGGCCCGGCGCCGGAGGGGATGCGCGTGATGCCCGGCCCCGAGGTGTGGCGCCGCATCCCGTCCTGGGACTGGCACCGTGCCGGCGTCGACGCCAAGCGCTCGCGGACGATCCTCGCGGCCTGCGCGGTGGCGCCCGCGCTCGAGCGGACGCTGGCGCTCGGCACCGGCGCCGCGGTGGCGTCGGCGTTGCGGCAGGTCCCCGGCATCGGTGTCTGGACCGCCGCGGAGATCGCGCAACGATCCCACGGCGACCCCGACGCAATCTCCGTCGGTGACTTCCACCTGGCCAACCTCATCGGCTTCGCCCTCGCCGGCCGAACCCGCAGCGACGACGACGTGATGATCGAGTTGCTGGAGCGCTACCGCCCCTACCGCCAGCGCGTGGTGCGGCTGCTCGAGCTCGGCGCCTCCCGTCCGCAGAAGTTCGGCCCCAAGCTCTCGCCGCGCTCTTACGCCGACATCTGACCCGCCTCCCCCACCCGGCGTGGCCCCGGCAGCGGCGCCCCCGCGCCCCCGACCCTCGCGTTTCGTAGAGATCTTGTGGGTGAACGCGCTGGTCAGCGCTCGGCAATGTCTCCGCCTCGGGTAGGTCGATGCTGTCGTCGGACGCCCCGCCCCGCGAGGGCCCCGCTCGATCGCTCGCCCCCTCGCCCCCTCGCCCCCACGCGTTTCGTGCAGATCTTGCGGGCGAAAGCGGTGGTCAGCGCCCCGCCGAGTCCACGCTTCCGCCTGGTCGAGGCGGGCCACGACCGGGGGCGTGCGCGGTCTGTGGACGACGGCGGCTACCCACTGACGCGGTCGACCACGATCACAGGATGCGCCCGGATCGAGTCCATCTCGCCCAACGGCAATCGGGACTGTTGACCGCTCGCCAGCTCGGTCCGCGCGACTCGGACTGGACGGAGGTCCAGCCTGCCGTCTTCGCCCCCGTCGTCATGCCTCTCACTGCGGAGCAGCAGCTCGTTGCGGTCGGTCTCGCACTGGCCGAACGGTCGGCGACGGAGTCGCGCGCGTCGAGCGGCTTGCCCTGGTGCTTCGGCGGGACGACGGCGGTTCGCCTCTGGGGGCTCGACGTGCCGGAGAAGCCACTTGTCGTCGTAGTCCGTGGCAGCAGCCGCCCGGCGCTTCGCGGAGCGGTGATCCGTACTGCCCGCAAGCTGCCCCTGCTCGGGCGAGCCCGGGGACATCCGGTTCCTACGCTCGCCGTCGCCCTCCATCAGTGCGCGCTCGAGCTCTCGCGCGACGAGCTCGTCTCCCTCGTCTCCCAAGCGGTGCGGAAGCGCCGGTGCCGGCTCGAGGACCTTCTCGCCCTCTGCCGACGCGGCGTACCGGGATCCGCTGCTCTGCGGTCGGTCGTCGAGGAGCTGCAGAGCGAGGGCCACGACAGATGGGTCCGGATGCTGGTGCGGCTGCTCGTCGCTGCTGGCCTGCCGGCACCCGAGCTCGAACGCGGGGTGCCCGCCGACCGTCCGCGCATCTTCATCGACCTCTGCTGGTGGGCGCTCCGTCTCGCCGTCGAGGTCGACGATTGGGAGACGCACGGCTCGCGGGACGCGTCTGAGCGGGACAAGGCCCGTGACCGCTGGTTGATGAGGACCTACGGCGTGCTCGTGCTCCGAGTGACGCCGAGGCAGATCCGTGACGAGCCCGAAGCGGTCGTGCGTGACATCGTCGGCGCCTTCCGGCGGGCCGAGCGCACCACAGCGGAGCAGATCGCTCCCGAGGCGTAGAGGTCTCCGCGGCACCACGTGCGGCTTCAGGCCCAGGATCTCCACGAAACGGGGGGTGGAGCGGAGCTGGGGCGCCGGACGTCTGGCGGCCCCCGCCGTCGGCTCGAGGCGTGGACGTCTCCGTGGTCCCACCCGCGGCTTCGCGCCCGAGATCTCTACGAAAGCCGCCTGGGCTTGGGGTGGGCGGGCGGGGGGTCAGCGGTGGAGGAGGAAGCCGTCCAGCGGCCGCGGGGGGCGGTCGACCGGGGGAGCGGCGGCGTGGCCGATGCCGACCGAGCCCATCGGCTCCCATCCGGCGGGCACGTCGAGCACCTCGCGGACGACGTCGGCGCAGAACAGGGTCGAGGACACCCAGCAGGAGCCGAGCCCCTCGGCGGCCAGGGCCACCAGCAGGTTCTCCACGCCGGCGCCCATGGCGACGAGGAACATCCGCTGCTCGGCCGCGGCCCGGCGGGCGTCGGGGTAGGCGTGAGCGCCCCCGTCGACACCGGCGACGAGGAACGGCACCACCAGCACCGGCGCGCGCCGCAGGACGTCGCCCCGCGCGGTCCGCCGGGCGATGGCGGCCTCGTCGAACCCGTCGCGGCGCAGGTCGGCGATCCACGCCTCGCGCATGCGGTCGAGCAGCTCCTCGCGCCGCTGCTCGACGACGACGAACCGCCACGGCGTCGTGTGGTGCGGGGCGGGGGCGGTGACAGCGGCGGCCACCGCCCGCTCCACCGCGCCCGGGTCGACCGGGGCATCGGTGAACGACCGCACCGTGCGCCGCGCGCCGACGGCACCGAGCTGCCCTTCCTGCAAGGCCTCGGCGGTCCCGAGCCGGAACATGTCCTCCGACGCCGGCCGCACCAGGGCCCGCGCCCCACGCCCGTCGTCCGGCAACCCCCGGTACCCGCGTACCACGGCCACCGGCACCCCGTCGAGCTTCCCGCACACCAGTTCGGCGGCGGAGGCGAGCTCGTCGGCCTCGGCGACCTCGGTCATGCCGAGCTGGTTGCCGTAGCCGTCCTTCTGCCCGATCAGCGAGCGCAGCGCGGCGAGGCCGGAGACCCCGATGGCGACGTCGACGAGCCCCTGCCGCCACGGCCGGCCGAACGTGTCGGTGACGACGACGGCCACGTCGGCCCCGCTCGCGGCGGTCAGGTCCCGGCGGATACGGGCCGCGGAGGCGTCGGAGTCGACGGGCAGCAGGGCGACGGTGTCGGTGGCGACGTTCGAGGTGTCGACACCCGCATTGGCCATCACCAACCCGTCGTGGGTCTCGACGATGCGGGTGATGCCGCGCCGCGCGACAACCCGGCGGGTGGCGGCGGTGACCGCGGCGTCACGAACAGCGGCCCGGTCACCCTCGGCGGGCAGCAGGCGTCCCTCGGCCTTGCTCACGACCTTCGAGGTCACGACCACGACGTCGCCGTCCTGGACGGTGGTGGCGCCGAGGATCAGCGCGGCCAGGTCGTCGCCGGCCTGCACCTCGCCGATGCCGAGGACCGGCTCAACGCAGAGCACGGGCCACCTCGAGCGCGGCGCCGGCGAGCGCCGCCGCCGAGGGGACGTCGGGCATCAGCAGGTCACGGGCGACGACCTCGACGCCGGGCACGACGGCGTGCTCGTCTCGACCGTCGACCAGCCACGCGTCGAGCAGCCCGTCCTGCGAGCGGGCCCCGTAGTGCCGACCCACCGCCTCCGCGCTGACCTCCACCCCGATCGCGGCCAGGCACGCATCGGCCATGCCGCGCACCGGGGCGCCACCGATGATGGGCGATACCCCGACGACCGGCGCCTTCGTCGCGCGCAGGGCGTCGCGGATGCCGGGGATGGCGAGGATCGTCCCGATCGAGACGACCGGGTTCGACGGCGGCAGCAGCACGACGTCGGCCTCGGCGATCGCCTCCAGCACGCCGGGCGCCGGCGTCGCCTTGTCCGCCTCGACGCCGACGATCCGCTCGGCGGGCAGCTTCGCGCCGTAGCGGATCCACCACTCCTGGAAGTGCAGGGCCTGGCGCCCCGCGGGCCGGCCGTCGCGGGCGGGGACCTCGGCGACGACATGCGTCTCGACCCGGTCGTCGGTCATCGGCAGCAGCCGCACCCCGGGCTTCCAGCGGTCGCAGAGCGCCGTGGTGACCTGCGAGAGCGGGTAGCCGGCGTCGAGCATCTGGGTCCGGACCAGGTGGGTCGCGAGGTCCCGGTCCCCGAGCCCGAACCACGCCGGCCCGACGCCGTAGGCGGCGAGCTCCTCCTTCACCACGAACGTCTCGTCCTCACGGCCCCAGCCGCGCTCGACCGAGATGCCGTCGCCGAGCGTGTACATGACGGTGTCGAGGTCCGGACACACCCGCAGACCGTGCAGGGTGATGTCGTCCCCGGTGTTGACGACGGCGGTGACCTCGGCGTCGGGCTCTGTCCGCCGCAGTCCACGCAGGAACCGGGCCCCACCGATCCCGCCCGCCAACGCGACGATCCGCATGGGTGCAGTCAATCAGCCGCACACGGCGGCGCAGCCCACGGACCGCCTCCCGCGGACGGCCTACTGTGCAAGCGTGAGTGAGCCTGCCGTCCCGGCCCCCGCCCCGGCCGCCTCCGCGATCCGCCGGGCGTTGCGGCGCGCGCGGGACGGCGTCACGCTCGACGCCACGGAAGCCGAGATCCTGCTCGGCGTGGGCGGCGACGACCTCGCCGACCTGATGACCAGCGCGGCCCGGGTCCGCGACGCCGGGCTGGCCGCGGCCGGCCGGCCGGCGACGGTCACCTACAGCCGCAAGGTCTTCATCCCGCTCACCCGGCTCTGCCGCGACCGGTGCCACTACTGCACCTTCGCGACGACACCGAAGCGGGTGCCGGCGCCCTACCTCAGCCCCGACGAGGTGCTCGAGATCGCGCGTCAGGGCGCCGCCTTGGGCTGCAAGGAAGCGCTGTTCACGCTCGGCGACGCCCCGGAGGACCGGTGGCCGGCGGCTCGGGAGTGGCTCGACGCCCACGGCTACGACTCCACACTCGGCTACGTCCGCGCCATGGCGATCCGCGTGCTCGAGGAGACGGGCCTGCTGCCGCACCTGAATCCCGGCGTGCTGCGCTGGGAGGACTTCCAGCGGCTCAAGCCCGTCGCGCCGTCGATGGGGATGATGCTGGAGACGACCTCGCGACGGCTGTTCGAAGAGCCCGGCGGCGCCCACTTCGGCAGCCCCGACAAGGACCCCGCCGTCCGGCTGCGGGTCCTCGAGGACGCCGGCCGCAGCGCTGTGCCGTTCACCACCGGCATCCTCGTCGGCATCGGCGAGACGCTCGCCGAGCGCGCCGAGGCGATCTTCGCGATCCGCGCGGTCAGCCGCCGATACCGCGGGATCCAGGAGGTCATCGTCCAGGGCTTCCGGGCCAAGGACGACACCGCCATGCGCAAGGTCGACGACCTGTCCACCGACGGGCTGCTGGCCGCCGTCGCCGTGACCCGGCTCGTGCTCGGTCCGTCCGCACGGGTGCAGTCGCCGCCGAACCTCGTCGACCTCGACGACGTCGCGCAGCTCCTGGCCGCCGGGGCCGACGACCTCGGCGGGGTCTCGCCGCTGACGCCCGACCACGTGAACCCGGAGCGGCCGTGGCCGCAGCTCGACGCCCTCGCCGCGGCGACCGCCGCCGCCGGGTTCCGGCTCACCGAACGCCTCACGGCGCACCCGCAGTACCTGGCCGAGCCGTGGCTCGACCCGCGGCTGGCCGGCCACGTCGCCGCCCTCGTCGACCCCGCGACCGGCCTGGCGGACGAGCAGGCGATACCGGTCGGCCGCCCGTGGCAGGAGCCCGACGGTGGCTTCGGCGGCGGCCTGACCAGCACCGGACGCACGGACCTCGACACCGCCATCGACGACGAGGGCCGCCGCACCGACCGGCGTGGCGACTTCGACACCGCCTACGGCGACTGGGACGAGCTGACCGTCACCCCCGAGGCGCAGCGCCGCGGTTCGGCCGTGCCCGCCCCGGCCGCCGCCGAGCGGCTCCGTCCCGCCTACGCCGCGGCGCTCCGCGAGGCCGAGTCGAAGCTCGGGGCGATGAGCGACGCGACAGCGCTGACCCTGTTCGACCCGCTGCCCGGCGCCGAGATCGAGGCGCTCGCCGCGCTGGCCGACGACGTCCGCCGGGACCGCATCGGCGACGAGGTCACCTACGTCGTCAACCGGAACATCAACTTCACCAACGTCTGCTACACCGGCTGCCGCTTCTGCGCCTTCGCCCAGCGCCGCACGGACGCCGACGCCTACTCGCTCTCCCTGGACGACGTGGGGGAGCGCGCCGACGCCGCCTGGGCGGTCGGGGCGACCGAGATCTGCATGCAGGGCGGGATCCACCCGGACCTCCCGGGCACCGCCTACTTCGACCTCGCGGCCGCGGTCAAGCGCCGGCAGCCCGGCCTGCACCTGCACGCCTTCAGCCCCATGGAGGTGCTGAACGGCTCGGTCCGCAGCGGCCTCTCGTTCACCGAGTGGTTGACCGCGGCCAAGGAGGCCGGGCTCGACAGCATCCCCGGCACCGCCGCCGAGATCCTCGACGACGAGGTCCGCTGGCTGCTCACCAAGGGCAAGCTGCCCGCGGCGACGTGGGTCGAGGTCGTGACCGCCGCGCACCGGGTCGGGCTCCGCTCCAGCGCGACGATGATGTACGGCCACGTCGACACCCCGGAGCACTGGGTCGGCCACCTCCGGCTGCTGCGACGGATCCAGGACGAGACCGGCGGGTTCACCGAGTTCGTGCCCCTGCCCTTCGTCCACGCGAACGCGCCGATCTACCTCGCCGGGCTGGCCCGGCCGGGTCCGACCGTGATCGAGAACCGCTCGGTGCACGCGATGGCCCGCTTGCTGCTCGCCGGGTCCATCGACTCGATCCAGTGCTCGTGGGTCAAGCTCGGCGTCGACGGCTGCCACCAGGTGCTCGCCGGCGGGGCCAACGACCTCGGCGGCACGCTGATGGAGGAGACGATCAGCCGGATGGCAGGCTCCGAGCACGGCTCCCGCAAGAGCGTCGAGGAGCTCGAGGCGATCGTGACCGGCGCCGGCCGGACCCCGCGGCAGCGGACCACCACCTACGGCACCGTCTCCGACGAACGGTTCGCCGCGGCGCGTCGGGCCGACGGCCCGGGGACGCCGGTGATGCCGGCAGCCGGTCGCAGCCTGCCGCTGCTCACCCGCGAGGCCTCCTGACGCTGCTCGGCTCCGGGCCGGGCTGTCGCCACGCGGGCACGAACGGTGACCTCGCGTGCGTGTCACGGGGCGTGTCGGTCACGGGGAGTATTTGTTCGATGACGAGGCGTCGGATGGGTTGACGTAAGCATCGTCTGTGCATGTAATTACTCGCGTGTCATTCCCCCCGCCGCTTCGGGAAGTGTGCTCGTCGCACAACCCCTTCGGTGTGGACACCTGCCACCCGCGCCCGGCAGTCAACGGCGCACCATTCGGGTCTGGAGGAGTCCAGTGATGACGGAACTCGAGCTGGAGGGCTTTGCCCTCGACCTCACCGGCGAGGCGCAGGAATGGCAGGAGCGGGCGCTGTGCGCCCAGACCGACCCCGAGGCGTTCTTCCCGGAGAAGGGCGGATCGACCCGGGAGGCCAAGAAGGTCTGCACCGACTGCGAGGTCAAGGCCGAGTGCCTGGAGTACGCCCTCGCCAACGACGAGCGGTTCGGTATCTGGGGCGGGCTCTCGGAGCGGGAGCGTCGCCGTCTGCGTCGCGCCGCCGCCGAGCCCGGTCAGCTGAGCTCGACCGGCTGAGCTCGACCGGCTGAGCCTGGGCAGCAGAGCCCCATCAGCGCAAACCGACCAGCACAGCCTGACCACCCGAGAGCAGTTCGGACGGTCAGTCCTCGCCGAAGCCGTGTCCCTCCGGGTCCACGACCTCGGGATCCACGTCCAACATGGCGGCGACCTCATGGATGAGGACGTCGAGGATCAGGTCGCCGAGATCGTCGGCGTCGGTCGCCCGAGCCTCCAACGGACGTCGGTAGAGCACGATGCGCGGTGGAGTCGTCGCACGGCCCGTGCCCGAGGCCGGCTGCAGGCGGCTCAGCGGAACCGGGTCGTCGACATCGGCGTCGTCGAGGTCGACGACGCTGTCAGCGATCGGGACCTCCTCCACCGCGAACTCGACGCCGTGCAGCTCGCGCGCCCATCGCTGCTCGAGATGCTCGACGGCGTCGAGCACGAGGTCGTCGAACTGTTCGGCCCGCGTGCGGTTCAGCGGGATGTCGCTCCCGGCGAGCCGTCCGCGCAGCCCTCGGCCACGACGGTCGCGACGCCGCCGCACCCGCCGAGCCGGATCCGGGGCAGCCACCCGCAGCGGCACGTCCTCACTCACCGGCAGACCTCCGCGCTCACGGCAGAACAGTACGAGTCCGGACGCCGTCCCGCTCGCATTCGCCGGCCGCCGACCTGCCTGCGTCCCCGGCCCCGCAACGACACGCCCCGGCTGATCGGGGGCCCTAGCGCCCTTCGCGCGGCGGTTCGGGCTACCTTCGGACAGTGATGCCCCGGCGCTGCTCGCGGGCGGCCTGCAGTGCGCCGGCCGTCGCCACCCTCACCTACGCCTACGCCGACTCCACGGCGGTCCTCGGGCCGCTGGCGCCGTACGTCGAGCCGCACTCCTACGACCTGTGCGACGCGCACGCCGACCGGCTCACCGTCCCGCGTGGGTGGGAGGTCGTGCACATCGAGGCCGACCCGACGCCGCGGCCGCCGAGCTCGGACGATCTCGAAGCACTCGCCAACGCGGTCCGGGAAGCGGCCCGGCCGCCGGCCCCCCCGAGCGCCGTTCCCGGCCGCGGGCGCGGTCACCTGCGGGTCATCCCGAACATCTCCTGACGGCGCCCGACAGTCCCCGCCGAGCCCGCGCAGCCCGAGGGCAGCCGGGAGGCGTGGTCACGCTCCGTTCGTCTCACCCGATTGTGTCGTCGCCGAGCGTGGTCCCGTGCCGATGGGTCCGCATCCTTCCCGGAGCGGTCCCGCCGCCCCGGGCGAACGTGCGGACGAAGAGGTGGCGTATGGCGAGCCGGAACACTGCCAGCAGGTCGGAAGCCGGCACGCGCATCCCGCAGCAGGCGAGCGAGGGTGGACTGCGCCCGGACCCGGTCACGCTGCGCGGCACCTCGTGCCCCGAGTGCGCCGGACGGCGCGTCACCAAGATCTCGATGCTGCTCACCGACGGTTCGCCCGTCGACTTCGTCTCCTGCCACGACTGCGAGCACAAGCACTGGGCGAACAGCGACGGCACGCTGCAGCTCGACGGCGTCCTGACCCGGGCCCGCAAGCCGCGCCCGTAACGGAAGGCTTGACCGCGGCCCGGATGACGACACCGGTCGGCGTCCCCGGCCGGAGGTCGGCGCGACGATAGGCTCGGCGGCGTGCGAGACCTGTCGACGATCGTCAAGGCCTACGACGTCCGAGGTGTCGTCCCCGACGAACTCGACGAGTCCATCGCCCGGGATGCCGGTGCCGCCTTCGTGCGGCTCGTCGGCACCGACCGCATCGTGACCGCGCACGACATGCGCGAGAGCTCGATCCCGCTGGCCGCCGCGTTCGCCGAGGGCGCCACCAGCCAGGGCGCCGACGTCGTCCAGGCCGGGCTGGGGTCGACCGACATGCTCTACTTCGCGTCCGGCACGCTGGGCCTGCCCGGTGCGATGTTCACCGCCTCGCACAACCCGGCCAAGTACAACGGCATCAAGATGTGCCGCGCCGGCGCCTCGCCCATCGGGCAGGAGTCGGGGCTCGCCGACATCCGCCGGATGCTCGAGGAGGGCGTGCCCGCCTATGACGGTGCACCCGGCTCGGTGACCAGCGTCGACCTGCTCGCCGACTACGGCGCCTACCTGCGTGGCCTCGTCGACGGCCTCGGCGAGATCCGCCCGCTGCGCGTCGTCGTCGACGCCGGCAACGGCATGGGCGGCCTCACCGTTCCGCCGGTCTTCGAGCCGCTGAACGTCACCTACGACGCGCTCTACTTCGAGCTCGACGGCAACTTCCCGAACCACGAGGCCAACCCGATCGACCCGGAGAACCTCCGCGACCTCCAGGGCGCCGTCCGGTCCTCGGGTGCCGACATCGGCTTCGCGTTCGACGGCGACGCCGACCGCTGCTTCGTCGTCGACGAGCGGGGCGAACTCGTCTCCCCGTCGGTGCTGACGGCGCTGATCGCGACCCGCGAGCTCGCCAAGCACCCGGGCGCGACGATCATCCACAACCTGATCACGTCCTACGCCGTGCCCGAGATCGTCCGCGAGTCGGGCGGCGAGCCGGTACGCACCCGCGTCGGGCACTCGTTCATCAAGGCCGAGATGGCCCGGACCGACGCCGTGTTCGGCGGCGAGCACTCCGGCCACTTCTACTTCCGCGAGTTCTGGCGCGCCGACTCCGGCATGCTCGCCGCCCTGCACACGCTCGCCGCCCTCGGCGGGCAGGACCGTCCGCTCTCGGAGATGCTCGCGCAGTACGAGCGCTACGCCGCGAGCGGCGAGGTCAACTCCACCGTGGACGATGCCGCGGCCGTCAGCCGCGGCATCGAGCAGAGCTACGGCGGCCGCGACGGTGCGACGGTCGACCATCTGGACGGGCTCACCGTCGACCTCGGCGACGGCCGGTGGTTCAACCTCCGGCCGTCCAACACCGAGCCGCTGCTGCGGCTCAACGTCGAGGCCCCGGACGAGGCGACGATGGCGGCGCTGCGCGACGAGCTGCTCGCCGTCATCCGCGGCTGACCGAGCCCAAACCAGACCGGCACCACCCGAACACCCGAGGAGATCGCGTGAACCTGGACCCGGCCCTGCTGGAGATCCTGGCCTGCCCGAAGTGTCACGCCGAGCTGACGGTGGACGACGCGGCGGCGCGCCTCGTGTGCACCGGTTGTGGCCTGCGCTACCCGGTGCGCGACGACATCCCCGTCATGCTGATCGACGAGGCCGAGCAGGGTCCCGTGCCCTCGAGCGGCTCGCCGGCGCCGACCAGCCCGGCCCCGTGAGCCTCGACGAGTCGGTCCTGGAGGACGCGCAGCGGCTGCAGGCCGGTGATCCCGGCGAGATGTTGCGGGCCGTGGCCAGTTCGGCCGCCCAGGTGCGCGAGTCCGCGGCGGCCGCGCACGAAGCCGGCATCGCGCGACTCGCCGAGGAGGGGCGGCCCCGGGCCGTCGTCGTCCTGGGCATGGGGGGCTCGGGCATCTCCGGCGACGTCTTCGCCGCGCTCGCCGGTCCGGAGTCGCCGGTACCGATCGTGGTCCACAAGGGTTACGGGCTGCCTCGGTGGGTCGGCGCGGCCGACCTCGTCATCGCCGTCTCCTGCAGCGGAGGTACCGAGGAGACGCTCTCCGCCCTCGAGGCCGCGGTCCGTCGCGGCAGCCGCACGCTTGTCATCGGCGCGGCCGGTTCGCCCGTGCACGACCTCGCGAACGCCGGCCGCTCCCTGTTCGTCGGCGTCGACGCCCGCGGTCGCCAGCCCCGCTCGATGATGTGGGGTCTGTCCACCCCCCTGGCCATCGCCGCCGACGCGCTCGGCCTGGCCGAGATCCCGCCGGACGAGATCGAGGCCACCGCCATGCGCCTCGAGGAGATCGCCGCGGCCTGCCGGCCCGACAGCGAGTCCTTCGTCAACCCCGGCAAGTCACTGGCCTTGGCTTTGGGCGACCGGCTCCCGATGACCTGGGGCACCACCGACATCGCCGGGGTCGCCGCCTACCGGATGCTGTGCCAGCTCGCCGAGAACGCGAAGCTGCCCGGCATCGCCGGTGTCCTGCCCGAGGCGAACCACAACCAGGTCGTCGCCTTCGACGGCCCGGCGGGTGGTGGTTCGGCCGACGACATCTTCGCCGACCCCGACGAGATCGGGTCGCCGACGCAGAAGCTGCGCCTGGTGCTCCTCCGCGACCCGACCGACGAGCATCCGCAGGTCACCCGTCGGGCCGAGGTCTCCCAGGTGATCGCCGAGGACCGTGGCGTCGCGGTCACCGCGTTGCAGGCCGAGGGGGTCTCCCGCTTCGAGCGGCTGGCGTCGCTGGTGGGGCCGATCGACTACGCGACGGTCTACCTCGGGCTGGCGCTCGGGATCGACCCGACGCCCGTGGTCGCGATCCAGGACCTCAAGGCCCGCATCGCCGTCTGAGCGGTCCGCCGCCGCTCAGCGGCGGCGGGAGCGCCGCCGCGCATGACGCCCCGGAGGGGCGCCGGCCGTCGGCTCGGTGCGCAACGCGAGGGTGGCGAGCGACGGACCGAGCGGCTGCAGCCGCGTCTCCCAGCCGGGCCCGACGATGCTGGCGACGGCGGATGCGAGCCAGTGCTCGGCCCGCTCGGCGCCGTGTGCGGCGACGGCCGCGACCACCTCCCAGTCGCCGCGACGGCGCATCGCCCGCTGCAGCACGTCCCACAGCGGCGCCGGTTCGTGGACGCCGAGTTCGGCGGGCCACTCGAGCTCGGGGAGGTGCGAGCCGCGCTGGCCGTTGCAGCGGCGATGGGCGAGACGAAGGTTGGCAGGGTCGTTCGTGCCGCCCCGCGAGCGGGGGATCACGTGGTCCACCGATGCGGCGTGCGGCGAGCCGACGGGACAGTCCCCGTCCACCTGGCCCTCGCACACCCAGCAGACCCAGCTGTCCCGGTCCCCGAGATCGTCGATCCGGACGCCGTAGGCCACACCCGGGACAACGGCCGGGAGGGACGACGTACTCCCGTCAGGCGGTGTCGGTGGCCGCGTGCGCGTCGAGCCGGAACCCCACCTTCAGGCCGACCTGGAAGTGGGAGATCTCGCCGTTGGTGAGGTGACCGCGGATGTTGGTGACCTCGAACCAGTCGAGGCCGTGCAGCGTCTCGTTGACGCGGCTGATACCGCTGCGGATCGCGGCGTCGACCCCGTCCGGAGAGGTGCCGACGATCTCGGTGATGCGGTAGGTGTGGTTGCTCATCGGAGCACCGTAGCCGGGGCCGATCGCGCGCTTCCCAGCGGCTGTCGACTCAGCCCGGAAGCGTGAAGGGATTCTCCTGCCCCGCCTGCGGGGGAGCGGGCGGGTAGGCGGGCTGCTGGTACTGGGGCTGCTGGTACTGGGGCTGCTGGTACTGGGGCTGCTGGTACTGGGGCTGGGCCTGCTGGTACTGGGGTTGCTGCGGAGCCCCCTGCTGCTGCCCCCAGCCCCCGCCCCATGCCGGTGGGACGCCGTGCCGCTGCTCGTCGCGCCGACGCCGCTCGGCCACCACCGCCGCGAGGTAGGCCCAACCGGGCGTCCCGGGCGGCGGCGGGGGCGTCACGACCGCCTGGACCGACGCGACGAGCTGTGCGCCGAGCGACTCCCGCGCGGTGGCGGAGAGCTGCGCCGCCCGGCCGAGGAACTGGCGGGTCGTTAGCGCCATGCCGTCGTCGAAGCCGGAGAGGTCGAGCGTCGTGGCCCAGCCCGCCAGCGGCGGCGGCATCTGCAGCGTGTCGGTACCGGTGGTGGGGACCCGCTCCTGCAGCACCACGGTGCCGGCCATCAGGTCGCCGAGCCGCTTGCCACGGTCGGAGATCATCGACGACGCCACGGCCGGCACCCCGAACAGCGGCGTCGGCCCTTCCACGATCGCCCGCATCAGCGCGCGGACCAGCACCTGCCGGAAGCGCATCGGCGAGCCGTCGTCGCGTACCGCCCGCAGACCCATGGCGGCCTTGCCCAGCGTCTTGCCGCCCCACAGCGTCTCGAGCACGAGGGGATAGCCGACTGCGGCCAGCACGTAGGCGACGAGGCCGAGCGCGGCGGCGAGGGCACTGTCACCGGCGCTCTTGGCGGCGACCACCAGCAGCAGGCTGAAGATGATGAGCTGCACGACCATGTCGATGGCCGCACCGACCATGCGCGACCCGACCCGGGCGACGCGCAGGTCGATGGCGACGGCCTCACCCGTGATCACTTGGCTCATGGCTCTAGCATTCCCTGCAGCGGCCCGGTCTGCGACGACCTGACCGGGTATTTGACCGATCCGTACGGGGGTGGCGGTGGACGTCGACGTCTATGTCGCGCGGCACCGCGGGGAATGGTCCCGGCTCGAGCTGCTCGTCCGCAAGGGCGCGCGCCCCCGCCGGCTGTCCGGCGACGAGTTCGACGAGCTGGTCGACCTCTACCAGCGCGCCACCACGCACCTGTCGGTCATCCGCACCCGCTCACCCGACCCGAGCCTCGTCGACTCGCTCTCCGGCCTCGTCACCCGCGCCCGTTCGGTCGTCGCCGGGGCCCGTGACCCCAGCTGGCGCGCGCTGTCGCGCTTCCTGCTGGTGACCTTCCCGGCCGCGGTCTGGCTGCGTCGCTGGTGGATCCTCGGCACCACGCTGGTCAGCGTCGCCGTCGCGCTCGCCTTTGGGCTCTGGATCGCCAACGATGCCTACGTCGCGGGTGCCCTGCAGCCCGCCGACCAGGTGCGGGCGCTCTGCGACACCGAGTTTCGCGACTACTACAGCAGCCACCCGGCCGGGTCGTTCGCGGCGCAGGTCTGGACGAACAACGTCTGGGTCTCGGCCATCGCCATCTGCTTCGGTGTCCTGCTCGGTTTGCCGACGATCGCGGTCCTGCTGTCGAACAGCGTCAACGTCGGGGTCTCCGGCGGCTACCTGGCCTCGTGCGGCAAGACCGGTGAGTTCTTCACGCTGATCCTCCCGCACGGGATGCTCGAGCTCACCGCCGTGTTCATCGCCGGCGCGACCGGGTTGCGGATGGGCTGGCGGATCATCGATCCCGGGCGACGGCGCCGCTCCGAGGCGCTGGCCGAGGAAGGCCGGGCCGCCGTGGGCATCGCGCTCGGCCTCATCGTCTTCCTGGCGGTCAGCGGCGTGCTGGAGGCCTTCCTGACCCCGTCGCCGCTGCCGGGGTGGGCCCGGCTGACCATCGGCTTCGGAGTCTGGGGAGTGGTGTTCGGCGGCACGCTCCTGCTCGGCCGGCGGGCCGTGCGCGGCGGGGCCACCGGCGACCTCGAGGACCGTGACATCGAGGCACGGGCGCCCGTCTCGGTCTGACCCCGGGCCGTCCGGCGACGAGCGGGTTCAGTGCCAGCCGCCGACCTGGGCCAGCAGGCCCACGTCGTCCCGGCACGCCCAGTGCTCGACGATCGAGCCGTCCGCGACCCGCCAGATGTGGATGAAGTCCCAGGCGACCGCGCCGCCGGTCGGAGGCACCTGCGCGAGCAGCGGCATCGTCGATGCGACGTGGCGCCCGTGCAGGGTCAGGTGCACGACGACGAGGTCGTGCTCGGCCACGACATGGTGGACCGTCGCCGTCAGCTCGCCCAGGTCGTGCGCCAGCGTCGCGCGCGTCTGCCGGAACCCCTCGCGTCCCTGTGGCCCCGCCGCGTGCTGGACGAAGTCCTCGGCGAGATACGCGTAGGCCGAGTCGTCGTCGCGCTCCAGCGCCTCCTGGAACGCCAGGACCGTCTCTGTGGGTGTCATCGGGGAAGTACACACCGGGCGCCGCGCCGACGATGAGCGGACCTACAGCCGTCCGGCCGCCTTGAGCTCCAGGTAGGCGTCGGCGACAGCGGACGGGAAGTGGCTCGGCGGCGCGTCCACGACCTCGACGCCCCGCCGCCGCAGCAGCCCCGCGAGGCGCCGGCGCTCGGCCTGTGCGCGCTCGGCGGCGGCCGCACCGTAGACGTCGGAGACGTCACCCCGGGCGCCGACCAGCTCCGCCACCCGGGGATCGGCGAGCGCAGCGATCAGCACCGTGTGGCGCCGGAGCAGCGGGGCGAGCGAGGGGAGCAGGCTCTCCTCGACGACCGCGGGCACCAGGTCGGTGAACAGCACGATGAGACTGCGGCGCCGGGCGATCCGCAGCGTCTGGCCGAGCGTCGCCTCGTGGTTGGTCTCCAGCAGCGCCGGTTCGAGCAGCGCCATCCGGTCCGACAGCGAAGCCAGCGACGCCCGCTCGACGACGGCACGCGGCACGGCGTCGTGCGCTATGAGATCGACGCGGTCGCCCGCGCGGAACGCGAGGGCGGAGAGCAGCAGGGCGGCGTCGAGTGCGTGGTCCAGACGCGGCTCGTCGCCGACGCGACCGGCGGAGGTCCGGCCGGTGTCGAGGACCAGGACGACGCGGCGGTCGCGCTCCGGGCGGTAGGTGCGGACGGCGACCGCCGAGCGCCGGGCGGTGGCGCGCCAGTCGATGGAGCGGACGTCGTCGCCGGGCACGTACTCGCGCAGGCTGTCGAACTCGGTGCCGCGACCCGCTCCGCGGGCGGCGACGAGCCCCTCGACCTGACGCAGCCGCGAGAGCTTCTCCGGCAGCAGGGCCCGCGAGCGGAAGTGCGGCAGGATCCGCACCCGTCCGGGCACGTCGAGGCTGCGCTGCCGACCCGCGAGACCCAGCGGACCGACGGTTCGGACGACGAGCGTGCGGGCCCGGCGGTCCCCGCGTCGTGTCGGGTGCAGCGTCGCGGCCACGCGGAACCGCTCGCCGGCGCCGAGGGCCAGCGACGTCGTCGACGGGGTCAGGCCGGCGGACGGCGGCCAGGCGTCGCGGACACGACCCCGCAGCCGGCGCGTTCCGTCGTTGCGGATCAACAGCGACGTCTCGAGCGGTTCCCCGAGCCGGCCGTTGACCGGGAGCTGCCGCTCGGCGTGCAGCTTCCTCGGACTCGCCGTCAGAGCGACGTCGATCAGGATCAGCACGAGCAGCACCAGGTCACCGACCAGCAACGCCGCCAACGGCGCCGGCGTGACGGCCACGACGACGACGAGCGCCAGCGCGACCGCACCGGCGCGGCCCGTCACGACCATGGGTGGCCCCTCAGCACGGTTGGCCCGTCAGCGAGGGACGGGGACGGTGGCGAGTACGCCGTCGAGCACCGCGTCGACGGTGACGCCCTCGAGCTCGGCCTCGGGCCGCAGCGCCACCCGGTGCCGCAGCGTCGGCCGCGCCAGGGCCTTCACGTCGTCGGGCGTCAGGTAGCTGCGGCCCGACAACCACGCCCACGCCTTGGCCGTCGACAGCAGCGCCGTCGCCCCCCGGGGGGAGACGCCGAGCGAGAGCGACGGGGCGGAGCGGGTGGCGCGGGCCAGGTCGACGATGTAGCCGAGGACGTCCTGCCGTGCCTCGACGCGACGGACGGCGGCCCGGCCGGCGGCGAGCTCGGCCGGCCCGGCGACCGCGGTCACGCCGGCCGCGTCGAGGTTGCGCGGGTCGAACCCGCCGGAGTGGGCGGCGAGCACACGGACCTCGTCCTCGCGCGGCGGCACCGGCATCGTGAGCTTCACCAGGAACCGGTCGAGCTGGGCCTCGGGCAACGGGTACGTGCCCTCGTACTCGAGCGGGTTCTGCGTCGCGATGACGAGGAACGGGTCGGGCAGCATCCGGGCGCGGCCCTCGACCGTGACCTGCCGTTCCTCCATCGCCTCCAACAGCGACGCCTGCGTCTTCGGCGGCGTCCGGTTGATCTCGTCGGCGAGCAGCAGGTTGGTGAAGACCGGGCCTTCGCGGAAGTCGAAGGACGAGTCGCGCGAGTCGTAGACCAGCGACCCGGTCACGTCGCCGGGCATCAGGTCGGGCGTGAACTGGACGCGCTTGGTGTCCAGCGACAACGAGCGCGCCAGGGCGCGCACGAGCAGTGTCTTGGCCACGCCGGGCACGCCCTCGAGCAGCGCGTGGCCGCCGCACAGCAAGGTGACGACCAGCCCGGAGACGGCCTGCTCCTGACCGATGACGGCCTTGCCGACCTCGCGGCGCAACGCGAGCAGGGCCTCGCGGGCCGCCTCGGGGTCGCCGGCCCGGTGGTTCTCGGCGTGGGCTCCCGCTGCGGCGCCGTACGCCTGTTCTGCCTGTCCTGTGGACGCCTCGCTCACCGCGCGCGCACCTCCCGCTCCAGTCGGTCGATCTCGTCGGCGAGCCGGAGGAGCCCGGCGTCGTCGGCAGGGATGTCGGCAGGCGTGGCGCTGCCACCTGCCCCGGATCCGGACGAACCGGACGTCCGGGAGGGTTCGGCGGAACCGTACAGCAGCGCGGCGACCTCGCCGGGGTGCCGTCCCGTCCGCGCCGCCACCGTCGTGACCAGCCCGGTCGGGTCGGGTTCGCCGCCGTGCGACACCGCGGCTCCGAGGCGGGCGCGCGCACCGGCGCGCAGGGCGGCGGCCGCGGCGCCACGGGCCCGGCCGGCGGCGTAGAGCCGGGCCCGGCCCTCGACGGTCTCGGCGGCCGGGACGACGACGGGCAGCGGTTCCTCCACGACGGGCCCGAGCCGACGGCCCCGCCAGAGCGCGGCGACGACGGCTGCCACCAGGAGCTGCAGCGTCGCCCACAGCACCCCGTCGGGGAGCAGGCTGAGCAGACCGGGGGAGGCGCGCTGCGGGTCGAGGGTCGGTTGGTACCAGACCACGGAGTGCGACGGTTCGCCGGGCACGCCGATCCCGCCGAGCAGGCCGAGGGCCAGTGCTGCGTCGCCCTGCTCGTCGAGGGCGTCGTTCGTGAGCAGCACGGGGCTGCCGAGCACGATCAGCTCGGTGTCGCCTCGTCGGGCCGTCACGAGGCTCCCGCCGTAGCAGGAGGTGCCGGCGTTGCGGTAGGTCCGGCCGCCGATCCGGACGTCTCCGGCCGTGGTGGCTGCGCCCAGGCCGCAGTCGGGTGCACGGGTCGAGATGCCCTGCAGGCGGCCCTCGACGAGCGGTGTGCCGGGGACGTCACCGGCAGTCAGCAGCACGATGCGCGTGGCCGACGAGGAGTCGTCGAGGATCCGTCCCAGCTCCGCGGGATCGAGGCGCCCGGAGAACGGCACGACGAGCGTCGCGCCGGCCCCGGCGGTGCCGCCGCGCTCGACTGCGACGCCGCGGTGCCGCAGCAGCTCGGCGAGGGCGAGCGTGCCGCTCGGGCCGGCCGAGCGGGGGTCGAGGTCGTCGCCGCGCGAGCTGTCGGTGGCGAGCAGCGTCAGGAGGGCGACGAGGGTCAGCACGAGGATGCTGGCGATCAGCGCCTTCACCCAGGTGACCTGCCACCACCGCGACCGCTGCGCGCCGGGCGGCGCAACGGGCCTCTCGTCGGTCGTCGGGGTGTCCCCGCCCGGTTCGGTGGTCGGCGGGGCGGTGGTCGTCACGCAGGCACCGGGTGGTCGACCGGCGGGAGCGCCTGGCCGGGGCCGGGGCGGTAGCGGCGCAGCGCGTCGTCGAGGTCGACGACGACGCGGTAGTCGTCCGTCGAGGCCGTGCGTCCGCCGTACCAGACCTCGGAGAACGTGCCGGCCGCCGCGTCCAGGGCGGGACGCAGGGTGGGGGCGACCGTCCCCGCGTCCCGGGCCACCTCGGTGGCGGTACGACCGGGACGCGGCTCGATCAGGGCCCGGTCCTCGAGGGTCCGGACCACGGCCCGCAGCCGGGCGCGCACCGCGTCGGCGAAGCGTCCGTCCCGGGCCAGCTGCTCGGCCTCGCTCCGGAGCTGGTCGGCGGTGATCGCGGCCGGGGCGTCCAGACCGTCTCCGGCGCTCTGCGGGCGACGCACAGCTCCCAGGCGGACGGCGACCACGACGCCGACGGCCAGCAGCGCGACGATGAGCAGCAGCCCGAACACGCCCCCGGGTGTCGCCGAGGACGCGCGGTCGAGCAGCTCGCGGATGTGGTCGATGACCCAGCTCAGGGCGCGCATCAGCAGCGACGGCTTGGCCTCGTCGTAGATCTTCCGCGAGAGCTCGTGCTTCGCCTCGCTCCGGGCACCGTCCCGGGTGAGGGCGTCGGCCGCGACGAGACGCAGCGCGCTCACCGGCGGCTCCGGCGGCGCGCCCACCCGGGAGGGGTCACGACGGGAAGGAGTTGCCGCCGGGGTACTGGCCCTGCTGCGGGTACTGGCCCTGCTGCGGGTACTGGCCCTGCTGCGGGTACTGGCCCTGCTGGTACTGGCCCTGCTGGTACTGGCCCTGCTGCCCGGTGCCGCCGCCGTTCCAGTGGGCGTTCTCGCTCTCACGGGCGGCCTGGGCGAGCGTGAGGTCGAGCCCCTCGCGGCGCATCCGCTGGTCGATGTACAGCAATGCGATGATGCCGGCGGAGATGGGTGCACTGATCGTGCCCGCGAGGAGGTTGCCGACGGCGACCAGGATCAGCGAGCCGGTCCCCAGGCTGGCCTGGCCGCTGGTGCTGCCGGAGAAGATCCCACTCGAGCTCGCGGCCCCCAGGGTGAAGGGGACGCTCAGGATGCCGGCGACGACGCTGGCGATGAAGGCCCCGAGCAGCGAGATACCGAAGATCCGCCACCACGATCCGCGGACGAGCTCTCGGCTGCGCCGCATCGCCGTCGTCACCGGCGCCCGTTCCAGCACGAGAGCGGGGGCGGCCAGCACGAAGATGACGTAGACGTAGATCCCGCCGATGATCAGCCCGAGGAACCCGACGGCGACGCAGAGCCCGACGAGCAGGGAGAGCCCGACGAGGCCCCCGATCCGGCCCTTCAAGCGCGCCAGGGCGGCGCCGATCGTGATGCGGCGCCCCAGCACCGCCTCGCTGATCACGACGACCAGCGCTCCGGCCAGGACCAGGCCCGCGATGTAGCCGAGCACGCTGCTCACGATGCCGAGGCTGACGCGGGCGGCGTTGCCGCTGTCCTTCAGGAGGATCTGCGCGATCAGGGTGACGACCCTGACCACGGCGTTGATGGCGAACGACATGCCGAGCGTGGCGGCGGGGTTCTTGCGGATGGTCGTGAAGGCGCCGTCGAGGATCTCGCCGACCCCGAGCGGACGCAGCGGGATGACGCCGGGCTTGTAGTAGCCGGCGAAGCCCGGGAAGCCGGGGTGGTCGTACTGCTGCTGGGGTTGGCCGTAACCCTGCTGGGGCTGCCCGTACTGGGGCTGGCCCTGCTGCTGCCAGCCCTGCTGCGGGCCGTAACCCTGCTGGGGCTGCCCGTACTGGGGCTGGCCCTGCTGCTGGCCGTAACCCTGCTGGGGCTGGCCCTGCTGCTGCCAGCCCTGCTGCCCCTGCTGCGGCTGGCCCCAAGCCTGCTGCTGCCCGTACTGGGGCTGGCCGTAGACCGGCTGCTGGCCCGCGATCGACCCCGGCTCGCCCTCGAGCCGCTTCGTCCTGTCGGGTCCGCCCGGGTACCGGTCGTCACCGTGCTGCCCTTCCGGGGCGTCGGTCATCGATCCTCCTCGCGGACGGAATCCTGATCGTGCCAGATCCGCCCTTGTCGGTCGCCATTGCCTGCCTTCTCGGCATGTCCCGGAGCAGCGGAGACGTCGTCGAGGAGCCTCATCCGGGGACGTCGATGACGTGGTCGGTGAACGGCCACAGCGTCGCGGCTGTGACGCATTTGAGACAATGTGTCCGGTCGGTGTCACGGAATCGTCTCGATCCGGGCACGACGGAGCTGGAACCGGTCGTTGGAGGTGGTCGTGACGCAGTCCACGCAACGGGTCCTGGTCGTCGACGACGACGCCTCCCTGTCCGAGATGCTCGGCATCGTTCTGCGCAGCGAGGGGTTCGAGCCGCTGTTCGAGTCCGACGGGCGCGCCGCGGTCGCGACCTTCCGGCAGGCGCAGCCCGATCTCGTCCTGCTCGACCTGATGCTCCCCGGGCTCGGCGGGCTCGAGGTGTGTCAGGCGATCCGCCGGGAGAGCGGCGTGCCGATCGTCATGCTGACCGCACGCGGCGACACCGAGGACATCGTCCGGGGCCTGGAGTGCGGCGCCGACGACTACGTCGTGAAGCCGTTCAAGCCGGCCGAGCTGGTGGCCCGCGTCCGTGCTCGCCTCCGGCGGCAGGACGACGACGGGCCGGAGACGCTCGGCATCGACGACGTCTCGATCGACGTGCAGGCCCACGAGGTCATGCGGGACGGCAGTCCGCTCTCGCTCACCCCGCTGGAGTTCGACCTGCTGGTCACCCTCGCGCGCCGGCCGCGCCAGGTCTTCAGCCGCGAGGCGCTGCTGCAGCAGGTGTGGGGCTACCGGCACGTCGCCGACACCCGCCTGGTCAACGTGCACGTCCAACGACTCCGCGCGAAGGTCGAGCGTGATCCGGAGCAGCCCCGGGTCGTCCTCACCGTGCGCGGGGTGGGGTATCGCGCCGGACCGCCGTGAGCACCCACACCGGGTCGCGCGCATCCGACGCCGCCGCTCCGGCGAGGTCGGGACCGGCGTCGGCTGACCCGGACGCGTCCGGAACGCCGGCAGGATCCGGGCCCGCGCAGGACCCGCGCCGTCCCGGCCGCACCGCCCCAGGGGGGCTCCGACGCCGCGGCCGCGGCCTCTCCCGGTACTGGCGCCGATCCCTGCGGCTCCGCGTCGTCCTCGCGACCGTCGTCCTGACCTCGGTCGTCGTGACGTTGCTGGGCCTGCTCCTGCTCGACCGCGTCGGGGACGGCCTGCTCCAGGACAAGCGCCGCGCCGCCCTCGCCGACGCGGGGTCCGGTCTGACCTACGCCCAGGGACAGCTCACCGCGACCGATCGCACCGACGAGGTCGCGGTCAACGCACTGCTCGAGACGGTCACCACCGACCTCGGCCGTCGCGGCAGTCCCAGCGGGCTCTTCGAGGTCGCGGTCCTGCCCGTGGACGGCAACCGTGACGGCTTCCGCACCGAGCCGTTCGACCCGGCGACCATCCCCGACGCCCTGCGTCGTGCGGTCCGGGGTGGCGCGTCGGCCGACACGTGGCTCGCTCCCGACCGGCCACGTGGTGCTCCCGGTGCCCTGCTCGTCGGCGCGCCGCTCTCGGCGCCCACCGGCCGCTACGAGCTCTACTACCTTTTCCCGCTGACCACCGAGCAGAGGACGATGGAGCTGGTCCGCAGCACCCTTGCGGTCGGTGGCGGCGTGCTCGTCCTGCTCGTCGCAGCGGTGGCCGCCCTGATCAGCCGCACCGTCGTCTCGCCCGTACGGGAAGCGGCACGCGTCGCCGAGCAGCTCGCGGCCGGTCGGCTCGACGTCCGGATCCGCGTGAACGGCGAGGACGAGCTCGCGCGCCTCGCCACGTCCTTCAACGACATGGCCGCAGCGCTCCAACGGCAGATCGGCCAGCTCGAGGACCTCTCCGACATGCAGCGTCGGTTCACCGCCGACGTCTCCCACGAACTGCGGACGCCGCTGACCACCGTCCGGATGGCGGCTGACGTGCTGCACGCCGCTCGGGCGACGTATCCGGCGGAGGTGGCGCGCAGCGCCGAGCTCCTCGACCGGGAACTGGGCCGCTTCGAGCAGCTGCTGGTCGACCTGTTGGAGATCAGCCGACACGACGCGATGGCCGCCGTCCTGGAGCCGGAGCCCGCGGACCTCGCCCAACTCGTCCGGACCACCGTCGGGGAGTTCGCGTACGCCGCGGAGCAGGTGTCGTGCACCCTCGACATCACCGGGGTCCCGACCCGCGCCATCGTCGCCGACGTCGACGTCCGACGGGTCGCGCGCATCCTGCGCAACCTGCTCGGCAACGCCGTCGACCACGCCGACGGCGGACGGGTGACCGTCACCCTCGCGGCCACCGAAACGGCCGTGGCGTTACGGGTCGCCGACGACGGCGTCGGCCTGCGACCCGAGCAGATCGACCATGTCTTCGACCGGTTCTGGCGGGCCGACCCCTCCCGGGCCCGCACCACCGGCGGTACCGGCCTCGGGCTGGCCATCGCCCGCGAGGACGCGCTGCTGCACGGCGGCGACCTGCGGGCGTGGGGCAGCCCCGGGGCAGGGGCCTCCTTCCTGATCGTGCTGCCGAGGCGGTCCGGCGTCGCGCCCGGCCGGTCCCCGCTTCCTCTGGTCCCGGGGACCGCCCGATGACGGCCGGCAGCAGGCGGGCGGGAACCCGGCTGCGCCCCGCACTTCTCCTGCTGGCCGCGGCGACGGTCGGCGCGACCGCCTGCGGGCTCAGCCCACCCGACGGAGTCCGCGTCGACCGGCGGGTGGCCGGCGGGCTCGAGGAGCCGGAGATCCGCCGGCTGCCGTCGGGACCTCGCCCGGGCGACTCGCCGGAGGAAGTCGTCCGCGGGTTCCTCGGAGCAGCAGCAGCGGCACCCGAGGCGGGGCACGGCCTCGCGCGGGGCTTCCTGGCCCCGGGGACGACGTGGAACGACCTGGCGGGCGCGACGGTCTACGACCCGGCGTCGCTCACGGTGCAGCAGGTCCGGCGTCCGGCTCCGTCCACCGGCCCGGCCGTTCCGATTACCTCCCCCGGTGCCTCTCCGACTGCCTCTCCGAGCCCGAATGCGGCTGCTGACCTCGTCGAGCTGCGGTTGCAGGCCGCACAGGTGGCGACGGTCGCGGCGGACGGGTCGTACCTGCCGGCGGCCGGTCGGATCGACCTGCGCTTCCATCTCGTCCGCAGCGATCGGGAGTGGCGCATCGACCGGCTCCCGGCCGGACTCGCCGTGACCTCCCGGGATCTGAGCCGGAGCTACCGCCCTGTCACCCGATTCCTGCTGGCTCCCGACCGCGACGTCCTGGTGCCCGACCCGCTCTACGTCGGCGGCACCCGCAGCTCGACGCCCGGCGTGGCGGTGCGGTCACTGGTGGCGGGACCGTCCGGGTGGCTCGCGCCCGCGGTGCGCTCGGCCATCCCGGCCGGTCTGGCCCCGCTCGGCAGCGTCGTCGTCTCCGCCGACGGCACCGCCCTCGTCGACTTCGACCGGGCCGCCTTCGGGGTCCCGGGCGCCACACGTCCTCTCGTGGTGGGCCAGCTCGCCTCGACGCTGGGGACGGTGCCCGGCGTCGAGTCGGTGCGCGTCCAGGTCGAGGGGCGGGCGTACCAGCAAGGCGAGCCGGTCGTCGGCGCGAGCGAGCCGACGGGTCTGCGTCCGACCGTCGACGGTCCGACCTACGCCGTCGCGACCGACGGCGGGTTGCTCCGGATCGAGGACGCCCAGCCGGGCGAGACACCCACAGCCGTGCTCCGGGTCCCGGGCGGGCCGACGGACCTCACCGCCGCCGCCCCGGACCCGTCGGGGAGCGGCACCCTCGCCGCGATCCGGCGCGAGGGGACCACGTCGCACCTGCTGGTCGGTCCGCTCGGGGCGCTGCGGTCCACCGCGGTCCGGTCGGAGCGGCTGATCGGTCCGAGCTGGCTGCCCGGGCAGGGCGTCGCGGTGGTGGCCGCGGGCGGTCCCGGTGCCGCGCGGTTGGTCCTGGCGACGGCGGCGGGGGAGCAGGTGCCGCTCGCGGACCTGACCGCGCTCGGCGACGTCCGGGACATGGCGGTGAGCCCGGACGGCACCCGCATCGTCGTGCGGACGGGTGCGGTGCCCGGCGAGGCAGGTTCGGCAAGCACGGGCTCGGGCGGTGGCTCCGCGGTGTGGGTGGGGCGCGTCGGGCGCAAGGACGGTCGGCCCGTCGTCGACGGCTGGTTCCGGTGGGCGACGGGGCTGGACGACGTCGGCCACCTCTCCTGGTCGGGCCAGACGTCGCTGGTCGTCACCGGCCGTCGGGCGGGTGGGGCGCCGGGCCTGTGGCGGCTCTTCCTCGATCGGCTGTCCGAGCCCGAGCGCATCGGACTCGACGGTCTGCCCGCGGCGCCGACGCAGGTCGGTGCGGCGCCCGGCCGGGACATGCTCGCCGTCGCCGGCGGCCAGTTGTGGCGGCTCGACGGGGAGCGTTGGACGCGGCTGACCGGAGCCGTCGGGGTCGCCCAGCCGCGGTAGCCACGCGGCCCGTCCCCGGACAGCCCGGGTGGCGTCACCTGTGGGTAACCGTCGACCGGTGCCCGCGGCGCGGCATCGTCCCTGGCATGTCGTCCGCGTCGATCGACCATCGGACCTCGTCCGGCCACCAGACCTCGCTCGGCCTCCTCGACCTGCTGCTGCCGCGGCCGTGCGCCGGGTGCGGCGCATCGTGCGGCCCCTGGTGCCCGGCCTGCGAGGAGGCGGTGCCCGTCGGCCTGCTGGTCCGGGGTGCGGCGACGCCAGGTGCGCCCGACCGGATGGTCGTCGCGGCGACCCGGTACGCCGACCGGGCCCGGCGGCTGCTGCTCGCCTACAAGGAGGAGGGGCGCCACGAGCTCGTGGGCGTCCTCGCACCACTGCTGGCGCGGGCGGTGCTCGGGGCCCTGCTGGGAGCCGGGCCGGTCCTGGGCCCCGACGGTCCGCCGTCGTTCTGGCTGGTGCCGGTTCCGTCACGCCCCCGCAGCCGCCGTCGGCGCGGGGCCGACGTGGGTCTGCTGCTCGCGCGACGCACGGCGCAGGAGCTCCGCGCGCTCGGCTGGCCGGCCGCTGTCGCCCCACTCCTGCGGCACCGGGCCCGCAGCGTCGACCAGGCCGGGCTCGGTCGCGACGAGCGGCAACGCAACGTCGCCGGAACCCTCGTCGCCCAGCCGCGGCCGGCCGGTCGCGGGGTCTGCCGGAGCGTCGTCGTCGACGACATCGTCACGACCGGCGCGACGCTCGATGAGGCCTTCCGGGCCCTCGACGGGGCCGGTTGGCCGATGCTGGGTGGCGCTGTCGTGGCCGCCACGCCCGGACGGGTGACCCCACTGGAGGTGGCGCGGGAAGGGGTCTAGCGTTACCGGTCCGCGAAGCCGTCACCCATCGATTCGGGTATCGGGTGGAACCCCATCCCCGCCGCCGGGCATCAGCACCTGCAGTTCGCGCAGCTTCGCGGCCGGCGGTTCCGACGAGGAGGCAACGTGGACATCGTCGTCAAAGGCCGGCGCTCAGAAGTCTCGGAGCGCTACCGGGCGCATGTGCGGGAGAAGCTCTCGCGGCTGGCGCGCCTGGACGGTAAGGCGTTCCGGATCGACGTCGAGGTGTGCCACGAGAGCAATCCCCGTCAGGCCGGTGCCTGCGAGCGGATCGAACTCACGGTGTACTCCCGGGGTCCGGTGATCCGCGCCGAGGCCTCGGCCGGCGACGTCTACGCAGCCCTCGATCTCGCCTCGGCGAAGCTGGAGGAGCGGCTCCGCCGTGCGGCAGACCGTCGACACACGCGGCAGCACGGCCACCTGCACGGCCCAGGAGCGGGCTCGCCGTCGGTCAAGGGCACGCCGGATCTCGTGGCGCCCGATGTGCCCACCCCGCCGCTGGGCGAACCTGCCCAGTCGACGGTCGCCGAGGCGTCGATACCCGACCAGCCGGCCTTGCCCGCGGACGAGCAGCCCGACGCCGAGGACCTCGGTGACGTGCTCGTCGCGGACGGTCCGCTGGTGGTGCGCCAGAAGATGCACAGCGCTCCGCCGATGACGCTCGACGAGGCCCTGCACCACATGGAACTCGTCGGCCACGACTTCTTCCTCTACTGCGACTCGGCCACCCGACTGCCGAGCGTCGTCTACCGGCGCCGCGGCTACACCTACGGGGTGCTGCGGCTCGACACCCAGCTCGGGGCCGTTCCCGAGGTTGCGTCCAACGGCTCGGCCCGGAACGGCGGGATGTCGAAGACCGCGACGATGCACGCCCCGGCGGCGGTGGCTCCTCCGACGGCCTGACCGGCGGCGGACCACCAGTTGTGGTCAACTCCGCCTGATCACGTCGGGCGGTGTCCGGATCATCCGGGCACCGCCCGTTCGTGCGTCCGGTTGCGCCGCCAGCTGCCCATTCGTCGCATTTGTCCGATCGTCCGGAGGCAACGACCGGAGGAACCACTCGCACGGCGGTGCGGATCTGGCCACGGTAGGTGGTTTCATGGTCTCCCATGGCTGATCCGGTTCGACTAGTCCTCAGCTGCCGGTCCCGGGAGGTTGCGTGAGCGAGCAGGTGGCGGACGTCGACGCGGCGGGCTCGGGTGATCCGATCCGCGTGCTCGTCGTGGACGACCACGCTCTGTTCCGGCGTGGCCTGCAGATGGTGCTCGGCTCCGAGGACGACATCGAGGTCGTCGGTGAGGCGAGCGACGGCGCCGAGGCCATCTCGGTGGCCACCGAGACCACCCCGGACATCGTCCTGATGGACGTCCGCATGCCTCGCCGCGGCGGGATCGACGCGACGACGGCCATCAAGGACGCGGTCCCGAGTTCGAAGATCATCATGCTGACGATCAGCGACGAGGAAGCCGACCTCTACGACGCGATCAAGGCCGGTGCGATGGGCTACCTGCTGAAGGAGATCTCCATCGAGGAGGTCGCCTCAGCGGTCCGGGCCGTGCACAACGGGCAGAGCCTCATCAGCCCGTCGATGGCCTCCAAGCTCCTGACCGAGTTCGCGACCATGATCAAGAAGACGGACGACCGGCAGCAGGTGCCGACGCCCCGGCTGACCGAGCGCGAGATGGAGGTCCTCAAGCTCGTCGCCAAGGGCCTCAACAACCGCGACATCGCCAAGCAGCTGTTCATCAGCGAGAACACCGTCAAGAACCACATCCGCAACATCCTCGAGAAGCTGCAGCTGCACTCCCGGATGGAGGCCGTGGTCTACGCGGTCCGCGAGAAGCTGCTCGAGATCACCTGACGTCCCCGCCGTGGCCGGTCGGGGATGAGCACTGTTTCCCCGGGGTAACAGTGGCCCGTGCGAGCACCTGATCTGACGTCCCGCAGCTCCTTGCGCCCCCGCAACTCCCTGCGCTCCCGCAGTTCCCTGCCCCGCTGGGCGACCGTCGCTGCCGCCGGCTCACTGGCCGGCGCCGCCGCGGCGGGCGTCGCGTACCGCCGGAGCCCGATCGTCCGGCGGGAAGTGCTCGAGGCGAAGCGTTTCGCGGGCCCGCTGCCCGCGCTGCGAGTGGGCGCACCGCTGCCGCCGCCGACCCCGCCCGGCAAGGTCCTGCTGCTTCCGGGCCGCGGTGAGGTCTTCGTCCGCGACTCCGGGCCGGTCGAGGGCCGGCCGGACGCACCGACCGTCCTGTTGCTGCACGGCTGGACGGCCAGTGCCGACCTGAACTTCTTCCCCGTCTACGGCCCGCTGGCGGAGCGCTACCGCGTCGTGGGGATCGACCACCGCGGTCACGGGCGCGGCCTGCGGTCGGTGGAGCGCTTCACGCTCGAGGACTGCGCCGACGACGCGGCCGCGGTTCTCCGTGAACTCGGCATCGACCGGGCGATCGTGCTCGGGTACTCGATGGGTGGTCCCATCGCGCTGCTGCTCGCCCAGCGCCACCCCGACCTCGCCGCCGCGCTGGTCTCGCAGGCGACCGCTCTGGAGTGGCGGGGCACCACCTACGAGCGAATGGTCTGGAAGGGCCTCGCGCTCTGGGAGCTCAACCGGCGCTTCGGCACCTTCGACGTCGTCGTCGAGCGGATCGTGCGGGAGGCGGTGAAGTACGCGCCCGAGGTGGAGCCGTACGCCCCGTGGCTCGTCGCCGAGTTCCGCCGTGGCTTCGCCTCCTGGCTCACCCAGGCCGGCCGCGCCCTCTCGGAGTTCGACGCCCGGCCGTTCGCGTCGGGCCTCGGCATCCCCGCGGTGGTCTGCGTGACGACGAAGGACCGGCTCGTGCGCCCGCAGAAGCAGCGCCAGCTCGCCGAGGCTCTCTCCGCGGAGACCATCGAGATCGCGGGCGACCACGGCGTTCCGGTTCTGCGGGGTCAGCGCTACGCGACGGCGACCGTGGCGGCCGTCGACAAGGTCGCCGCGGCGGCAGGCCTGGGCGGCGTCACTCCCGCCGCGGCTGCGACCGGCTGAGGCGCTCGGCTCGCCCGACTCAGCGGACCTCGCCCGGCAGGAGGCAACCGGTCCACCCGTCGACGCGCCGACCGTGGACGACGAGGCCGCGCCGCGCGACACCTTCGACGGTGAAGCCGACCGACTCCGCGAGGCGACGGGAGGCGTCGTTGCCGACGGCGGCCGTCCAGCCGATGCGTTCCAGGCCGAGGAACCCGAATCCCCACCGGCACAGGGCTGCGACCGAGCGGCGGCCCACGCCGGTTCCGCGGGCCTGCGGCACCGTCCAGTAGCCGATCGAGGCCTCCGGCCCACCCGGCGTATCGGGGTCGTAGGCGGGGTCGAAGGCCAGGCGGACGCTGGCGAGCAGCGTGGCCGTCGTCGCGTCGAGCACCGAGAACGTCGCGGCCCGGTCGGACTCCCAGTTCTGGACGCTGCGGTGAACGAAGGCGACGGCGTCCTCGGTGCCGTAGGGGGAGGGCGCCCGGGTCCATCGGGCGATCTCCGCGTCCTGGCACGCTGCGGCGATCTGCTCGACCTCACCGAGCCGCGGCGCACGCAGGTGGAGGCTTCCGGCGGTGATCTCGGCGGGTTCCACGGTGACAGTCTGCGTGTGCCGGGGGGCTCGCGGGAACGCGTCGGACCCGCCGCGCGTCCTTCGTGCGAGGCGTAGATCGCCCGTCGCGCCTACCATGCGAACTCGACATGCCGACGGGTCCATGAGGGCTCGTCGCCCGGCCTGCTCGTTGCGGACGACGTTCCCGCGGCGGACGCGCGACAGACCGGATGCCCGACCGTAACGCCCATCAGAAGGTGGCCCGTGGTTCTCGACAGACTCCTCCGCGCCGGCGAAGGCCGCATCCTGCGCAAGCTGAAGGGTCTCGCCGACCAGGTCGAGGCGCTCGAGCCGGAGTTCGAGAAGATGACCGACGCCGAGCTCCGGGCGATGACCGACGAGTTCCGGGCGCGGCTGAAGGTCGCCCCCTCCGGGTCCCGCGCGGGCACCGCCGACGCCGACCTCGACGAGCCGTTCGAGGCCGAGGCGGCCGACGCCGCCGACGAGGTCGCCGAGGCGGACGCGCTGTCGGCCGACGCCGACGCCGACGCGGATCTGGACGCCGACGACGACCGCAAGGGTCGCAAGCGGCGCGGCAGGAAGGGGTCCGGCGACGCGGCCGAGGCCGGTGGGGAGAGCATCGACGACCTGCTCCCCGAGGCCTTCGCGACGGTCCGGGAGGCCGCGAAGCGCACCCTCGGCCAGCGGCACTACCACGTGCAGCTCATGGGCGGCGCGGCGCTGCACCTGGGCAACATCGCCGAGATGAAGACCGGTGAGGGCAAGACCCTGGTCTCCACGCTCGCCGCCTACCTCAACGCGCTGCCCGGCAAGGGCGTGCACGTCGTCACGGTCAACGACTACCTCGCCCAGCGTGACGCCGAGGCCATGGGCCGTGTCCACCGCTTCCTGGGCTTGACCGTCGGTGTCATCCACCCGTCGATGTCGCCCGACCAGCGTCGCCCTGCCTACGAGTGCGACATCACCTACGGCACGAACAACGAGTTCGGCTTCGACTACCTGCGCGACAACATGGCGTGGTCGATCGAGGAGTGCGTCCAGCGGGGCCACCACTTCGCCGTCGTGGACGAGGTCGACTCGATCCTCATCGACGAGGCCCGCACCCCGCTGATCATCAGTGGTCCGGCCGACAACCCCACCCGCTGGTACCTCGAGTTCGCCCGCATCGCGCCGCTGCTCAAGCGCGACGAGGACTACGAGGTCGAAGAGGGAAAGCGCACCGTCGCGATCAGCGAGTCCGGGGTCGAGAAGGTGGAGGACCAGCTCGGCATCGAGAACCTCTACGAGTCGGTGAACACGCCGCTCGTGGGCTACCTGAACAACGCGCTGAAGGCCAAGGAGCTCTACCAGCGGGACAAGGACTACATCGTCAAAGACGGTGAGGTCCTCATCGTCGACGAGTTCACCGGCCGCGTGCTGTCCGGCCGGCGCTACAGCGAGGGCATGCACCAGGCGATCGAGGCCAAGGAAAAGGTCGAGATCAAGCAGGAGAACCAGACCCTCGCGACGATCACCCTGCAGAACTACTTCCGGCTCTACGACAAGCTCTCGGGCATGACAGGTACGGCCATGACCGAGGCCGCCGAGTTCAGCCAGATCTACAAGCTCGGCGTCGTGCCGATCCCGACGAACAAGCCGATGGTCCGCGACGACGCCGCCGACGTCGTCTACAAGACCGAGCCGGCGAAGTTCGACGCGCTCGTCGAGGACATCGCCGAACGGCATGAGAACGGTCAGCCGGTGCTGATCGGCACCACGTCGGTCGCGAAGTCGGAGTACCTGTCGAACCTGCTGGAGAAGCGGGGCGTGAAGCACGAGGTGCTGAACGCCAAGCAGCACGACCGTGAAGCCGTGATCATCGCGCAGGCCGGGCGGCTCGGCGCGGTCACGGTGGCCACCAACATGGCGGGCCGCGGCACCGACATCATGCTCGGCGGGAACCCGGACTTCCTCGCCGACCTCGAGCTGCGGCAGCAGAAGCTCAGCCCACTCGAGACCCCGGAGGCCTACGAGTCGGCCTGGAGCGCGGCGCTGGACCAGAAGAAGAAGGAGGTCTCCGACGAGCACGAGAAGGTCGTCGACGCCGGCGGCCTGTACGTGCTCGGGACGGAGCGTCACGAGTCGCGCCGCATCGACAACCAGCTCCGCGGTCGCTCGGGCCGGCAGGGCGACCCCGGGCTGTCGCGCTTCTACCTCTCGCTCGGCGACGACCTCATGCGGCTGTTCAACGCGGCGATGGTCGAATCGATCATGAACCGGCTGAACATCCCGGACGACGTGCCCATCGAGTCGAAGATGGTCACGCGCGCGATCCGGTCGGCGCAGACCCAGGTCGAGGGTCAGAACTTCGAGATCCGCAAGAACGTCCTCAAGTACGACGAGGTCATGAACAAGCAGCGCACCGTGATCTATGCGGAGCGTCGCCGGGTCCTCGAGGGCGAGGACCTCCACGAGCAGATCCAGCACTTCCTCCGCGACACCATCACCAGCTACGTCGAGGGCGCGACCGGCGAGGGTTACCCGGAGGAGTGGGACCTGGAACAGCTGTGGGCCGCGCTCGGCACGCTCTACCCGGTCGGCGTGGAGATACCGCCTGCCGGCGAGCGTGACGGCCTGACCTCCGAGGGGCTGCTCGAGGACCTGATCGACGATGCGCTCGAGGCCTACCAGCGCCGCGAGGACGCGCTCGGCGTCGACCCGAACGGCACCCCGGTGCTGCGGGAGCTCGAGCGGCGCGTCGTGCTGTCGGTCCTGGACCGCAAGTGGCGCGAACACCTCTACGAGATGGACTACCTCCAGGAGGGCATCGGCCTGCGCGCGATGGGCCAGCGCGACCCGGTGGTCGAGTACCAGCGCGAGGGCTTCGACATGTTCGCCTCCGCGATGGACGGCATCAAGGAGGAGTCGGTCGGCTTCCTGTTCAACCTCGAGGTCCAGAACGAGGAGCCGGCTCCGGTGGCGCAGCCGATCGAGAACTGGGCGGCAGGCGCGGAGACCCCTGCGGAGCCGGCGGCACCCGAGGCCGAGATCAAGCGTCCGTCGGCACCCCTGGCGAAGGGGCTCGAGGGCAACCGGCCGGCCCGGCTGCAGTACAGCGCCCCGGCGATCGACGGTGACTCCTCCGGTGGTCCGGTCGCGGCGTCGGGCCCGGAGACCGACCTCGGCGACGGGGTCATCGATGCGACCGGCGGTGAGCCGTCCCGCAACGCGCCCTGCCCGTGCGGGTCGGGACGCAAGTACAAGCGCTGCCACGGCGACCCCAGCCGCAAGCAGGCCTGACCTCGGCATCGTCACCCCGCTCCGGGTCACCCGACCTGGAGCCGGGTGACGAGCCAGCCGCGGTCGTCGTTGTACTCGATGCGCATGGCGAGAGCGCCGCACCGTCCCTCGGGGCCCGGGCGGCGGATCACCGCGCAGGTCTCCACCGCGCGGTCGGCGACCCGTAGCACGCGGACGCGTACGAGCTGAGCGGGGCAGCTGCTCCGTCTCGACGGCCGGGCCAGCAGCTCCTGGGCGATCTCGGGGCTGGTCCGCAGCATCAGCTGGCTCGCCGCACGACGGCCGCTGAGCACCTCGAGTACGCCGAGCAGCAGCATCCGTACCGGTGGCGGGGGGACGGCCGTCGTCGGCGGTGGTGCCAGGTCCGGCACCGCGACCAGCCGTGGGGCGCGAGGGGCCGGTGCCCGCCGGGGCGGCGCCGCCAGCGCGAGTGACCCGTCGACGAGGTGGTCGGGACGGCGGGGGAGGGGGGACCGGGACACGGCAACTCCTTCTTGGATGGTTGGTGGGGCGGAAGGTTCCTGCGGCGGGTGGTTGTCGGGGACGCTTGGACGTCGTCGTCAGGGCGTGGGGACCGCGGCCGGCGGCGGGGTCAGGACGGTGCCGGGCAGGAGTAGGTCGGGGTCGTCACCGATCGCCGTCCGGTTGTGGGCCCACCACCGCGGCCAGGCCCGGGCGATGTCGCCGTCGCTCGCGGCCGGTCCGAGCGAGCGGTGGACGAGGTCCCAGAGGCAGTCGCCGCGACGGACGACGACCTCGTCGATCGGTGGCAGGCGTCCAGTGAGTCCGGGGTCGGTGCGGGACGTGCCGGCCCGATCGAAGTCGGGAAGCGGCATCGACGGCGCCGGCTCGCTCGGTTGAGCCGATGCGGGAGGCGGCGACGGTGCGAGCAGGGGAGCGGGTACGGCGGGCAGCGGGGCGAGCCGCAGGGCGGTCGCCGGGGCCCGGTCCAGTGATGGGACCGCGGGCACGGATCCGGCGGGACCCGCCAGCGCGGGGGTGGCGGTGAGTGCGGCGAATCCGAGGCCGAGCGCTGCCCCGAGGGTGTGCCGGAGCGCGCGGGGGATCAGCACGCGCGACGCACGTCGGTACCAGCGGTGACCGCGGCCGGCACCCTCGCTGCCGAGTACGACGAGGGCAGCCAGGCCGAGGTAGCCGAGAAGCAGCCAGGCGAGGACCCCGGCGACCAGGACGAGTGCCTCGTCCGGGTGGGCCGCCGCACCGCTGAGGACCGAGCCCGAACCGACAGCAGCGATGCGACGGAGGTCGCGCGGCCCGGGGCCGTCGTGCAGCAGGGTCGCGGTGGCCGCCGACCAGGCGGCCACACAGCCGTACGCTCCCTTCACGGCCGCTGCCCTCCGTTTGCCTACGTTTGCCTGCGGAGGCCTGAGTATGCATCAGGTGGCCGAGCGCCGTCGCCCGGGGGTGTGGAGAAGTGCCGGGACCGCCGGACGCGACCACGAACTCGGCGAGCGACGACCGACCCGGTCCCGGCGACCGAATCGCCCGACCGCTGCTCTCAGCTGCGCGGGTAGTCGAGCCCGCTGAGCAGACCCTCGTGCAGGGCGGCGTTGGAGTAGAGGCCGCCGCCCTGGTCACCCGCCCGGCCCCCGGTGCGGTCGGTGAAGCGTCCGCCCGCTTCCTCGACGATCAGGATCCACGGGGCGTGGTCCCAGAGGTGGTACCGCTCGGCGAGGAAGGCGTCGACCTCCCCGCGCACCAGCTCGACCAGAGGCAGCGGGCCGGTCGGCGGTGTCGGGGCGCCCTGGGGCAGCCGCGCGCGGGACGCGTCGTCGAGGGCGGTCAACCGGGCCTCGTCGATGGTCGCCGCCGCACTGACCCGCAGGCGCTGCGGCGTAGCGCCGTCTCGCGGCCAGGACGACTCGAAGGCGCCGCCGGCGCGGACGGCCCACCAGCAGCGCCGCAGTGCCGGCGCGACGACCAGCGCGACCTCGGTCGTCCCCTGCACCTGCAGGGCGAGGTGGATCCGCCAGTGCGGCTCGCGGCGGCTGAAGAACCCCGTCCCGTCGATCGGGTCCAGGACCCAGACTCGGTCGGATGCGCCGCGCCGACCGAACTCCTCGCCGAGACAGGCGTCTTCGGGGCGTTCCTCCGCCAGCCGGGTCCGGAGCAGACGTTCGACGTCCCGGTCGGCCTCGGTGACCGGGGAGCCGTCCGCCTTGGCCGTCGCCGAGACACCGGCCTCGTAGTAGGCCATCGCCAGCTCCGCCGCCGCCCTGGCCACGCGGAAGGCGAGGTCCAGGTCGTCGGCACTGCTCACGGCGGGTGACGCTACCCAGCCGACCAGCTCGGACGGTCGCGCTCCGGAGCGTCGACGCGTGCGGGCCCGACAAGCCGGGCAGGGTCGACGGATGCGGTGGACGGCATTGTTCGAGGATCTCGAGGCACAGCTCGAGGCGGCCGACGCCGCCGAGCTCGAGGCCGAGGTCCGGGACCGGACCCGCTCCGAGTTCGCCCGCATCGACCTGATGGCCCGGCTGCGGAGCGCGGTGGGCTCGTCGCTCGACGTCCAGTTGCGCTCCGGGGACCGGCTCCGCGGCACCTTGGCGTCCCGCGGCGCGGACTGGTTGCTGGTGCACGCCGACGACGGCGGCGCTCCGCTCCGCGAGCTGCTGGTCCCGCTCCGCGCCGTGCTGGTGCTGCGCGGTCTCGGCCCGGCGTCGCAGGCCGCCGGGTCGGTGACGGACGGGGCGAGCGGTGGACCCGTCGCCGGACGGTTGGACCTGCGGTCGGTCCTGCGCGGCATCGCCCGCGACCGCACGCCGGTGCGCGTCACGACCGACGACGGGACGCTGCTCGGCGGCGTCGTCGGCCGGGTCGGCGCCGACCATCTCGAGCTGCCCGCGGAGTCCCGGGACCGCTCGGGCCCGGTCGTGCCGTTCGCCGGCCTCAGCCTGGTCCAGCGCTCGAGTTGAACCGGGACGTCAGTCGGGGAGCTCGCCCCGCCCGAGCGGGTTCGCCTCGACGAAGGCACGGGTCTCGCTGTACGCGCGGGCGATGTAGTCCTCGAGCGCACTCGTCTCGACGCGCCACTGCCCCCGGCCACCGATCTTGATGGCGGGCAGGTCGCCGCTGCGGACGAGCGCGTAGACCTGGCTGGACGAGATGTTGAGGACCTCGGCGACGTCGCTCAACTGGAGGAACCTCGGGGTCACGGCGTCCTTTCCTGGCTGCTGCGGGCTGCACAGCGATCGGTTGCGCTTCGACGACCATGTTTGCACGCACTGACCTGCGGTCGAGTGGTGCTGTGGACGGAGTTCTCCCCAGGTCGGTACGGAGCGTGACGGTAGGGCCGGATTTGCGGCACAATCGGTGACCAGCTCATCGGACGGAGGACCGCATGGCCGTGGCTGCCCCCACTCGTCGGCCCCACGCGGGCTCGTCGCCGTCGGCGTCGCCGCCCGCGTCGCCCCCGGCAGGGCGCGGGTCGCGGCCCCGGTGGCGCGACACGCGGTTGGTGGTCGGCCTGCTCCTCGTCCTGCTCTCCGTCGTCGTCGGAGCGCGCGTCGTCTCCTCCGCCGACGCCTCGGCGCCCTGGGTCGCTGTCCGCACCGACCTGCCCGCCGGGCACGTGCTGACGGCCGGCGACCTGACGACGTTCGACGCCCGCTTCGGAGCGGACGGCGGTCGGCAGTACTTCCGCGACGAGAGCCGCTCGGCGCTGGTCGGCCGGGCCCTCGTCCGGCCGGTCACCGGCGGGACGCTCCTTCCGGCAGCCGCCGTCACCGCCGGAGGGGCGCCGGCGTCCCGGGTCGTCCCGGTCCTGGTGCAGGCGGGCCGGCTCCCGGCCCTGCAGCCCGGGGACCACGTCGACGTCTACGCCCTGGTCAAGGGCGCGCAGCCCGGTGCCGACCGCGAGGTGCTCGTCGTCGCCGGCGTCGAGTTCCTCGGTGGCGAGGTGCTGGGCTCCGGCGACACCGCCGCGCAGCTCCGGGTCGCGGTGAGCGACGCCGTCCGCGTCGTCGCGGCCAGCCGCTCGGACCGTGTCGACCTCGTCCGGGTCGACGGTCCCGTCGCGGCTTCCGCCGCCGCGCCGACCGAAGCCCCCGGCCTGGGAGGCTGACGATGGGCGAGCAGCAGAACGGCGGGCCGCTGCCGGTGCTCTGCGCCGTCCCGGAGCCGGCTGTCGAGGAACCGCTGCTCGCCCGGCTCGCGGACCGCCGCAGCGGTCTCACAGTGGTGCGCCGGTGCGTCGACCTGCCCGACCTGCTCGCGGCGGCGCTCGCCGGCAGGGCCCGGGTCGCCCTGGTCTCCGCCGGGCTACGTCGACTCGACCGGGACGCCGTCGCCCGGCTCGGCGAGGCCGGGGTCGCCGTGGTCGGGGTCCTCGACGCCACGGCCGACGAGCAGACGGAGCGCACACTGCGGCAGCTCGGGGTCGAGCACGTCCTGACCGTGCCGCCCGGTGGGCCGCAGGACATCGCGTCGACCGTGCGAGCGGCGGCTGCTGCGTCGGAGCAGCGACGCCGTGGTCCGCGGCCGCCCGCGACGGTGGAGCTCGACTCCGTCCCCGACGAGGACGAGGCGTTCCCGGCCCTCGAGGGCCAGGGCGTCGACGTCGCAGATGCCGGTGCCGACGACGACGACCACGGCCGCGTGCTCGCGGTCTGGGGACCGACCGGCGCGCCCGGCCGGTCCTTCGTCAGCTGGCACCTCGCCGCGGAACTCGCCGTCGGGGGGTCCTCCGTGCTGCTCGTCGACGCCGACGTCTACGGCGGAACGCTCGCGCAGCAGGCCGACGTCACCGACGAGGCGCCGGGGCTCGTCGCAGCCTGTCGCGCCGCCAACGCCGGTGCGCTCGACGTCGCCCGGCTCGTCGGACAGGCACGGCGGCTGGATCTGCCCGACTCCGTGTCCTTGTCGCTGCTCACCGGGCTCGGGTCGGCCGCGCGGTGGGCGGAGCTCCGTCCCGCGGCGCTGACCCGTGTCCTGGAGATCGCGCGGCGGACAGCGTCCTTCACCGTCGTCGACTGCGGCTTCAACCTCGAGGAGGACGAGGAACTCTCCTACGACACGCTCGCGCCCCGTCGGAACGGGGCGACGACCGCCGTGCTGGCGGCGGCGGACGAGGTGCTGGTCGTCGGCTCCGCGGACGCGGTCGGCGTCCGCCGGCTCGTCGTCGCGATCGCCGAACTGCGCGACACCCTGGACGCGCTCGGCGTCGACCCCGTCGTGCGGGTCGCGGTGAACCGCGCCCGAGGGAACCGGCGGCAACAGCGCGAGATCACCATGGCGCTGGCCCGCCACGCCGGCGTCGAACCGGACGTGGTGGTGCCGTTCGACCTCGATGCCGCCGACCGGGCGCTCGCCGCGGGCACGCCGCTCTGCGAGGCTGCGCCGCGGTCCCCGGCCCGGGCAGCGCTCGAGGCGTTCGCCGCCCGGCTTGTCCCCGAGGCGGCCGGAAGTGACCGGCCCCGGGCCTCCGGGTGGCGCCGTCGGCAGGCGCGCGCGGGCTGATCGGCGCGCTTCGCCGCCTGTCCGCTGCAGATGGCGGACACTGGGGCCCATGGCGGTCGGAGCGGATCGATTCTCCGGGGGCGGGACGGGCCGATGGGCCGGGTCGTCACGGATGTGCCCGGCGCCCGGTTCTTTCCTGCAGGGCGGACCCGCAGGTCCGTCGGCCACGAGCACGATGAGGTGCGACATGCACGCTGATCCCCGATGAGCGCGATCCTCGAGGTCGGCCCGAAGGCCGACTCGGCCGGCCGGCAGCCGCGCCGCGGACTCGTCCTCGGCGCCGGGGGAGTTCTCGGAGCCGCATGGACCGTCGGCGCCCTGCGGGCCCTGGAGACCACGACGGGGTGGGATCCGGGCAGCGTCGAGGTCGTGGTCGGAACCAGCGCCGGCTCGGTGCTCAGCGCCTTCCTCGGCCTCGGCGTCAGCACCGAGCAGCTGGCGCACCACCAGCGTGGCGTCGTCGGCGAGGGTGACCTCGAGGCGAACTACGACTACGACGCGCAGGCACCGCTGCCCCCACGCCCACGGCTGGGCCACCTCGGTTCGCCACAGCTGCTGCGGCTGGCAGCCCGGCACCCGTCCCGCGTCCGGCCGCTCGCGGCGGTGTCCTCGCTGCTGCCACCGGGCCGGGCTTCGATCCGCGCGGTCGGCGACCTCGTGCAGAACGTGGGCGACGAGGCCCTCGCCCGCGGTCTCCGCAGCTCGCAGGCGCCGTGGCCGCAGCGACCGACGCCCTGGATCGTGGCCATGGACTACGACACCGGTCGACGGGTGGTGTTCGGTCGCGAGAATTCGCCGCAGGCCGAGCTCGCCGACGCGGTCACCGCCTCCTGCTCCATCCCGGGCTGGTACGAGCCGGTGACCATCGGCGGGCACCGGTACGTGGACGGCGGGACGTGTTCGCCGACCTCGCTCGACCTGCTTTCGCGACTGGGCCTGGACGAGGTCGTCGTGCTGGCGCCGATGGCGTCCTTCGCCTACGACCGCCCCAAGGGCGCGGCGCGCATCGAGCGGGGCATCCGGCGCGCGACCACCAAACGGCTCTTCCGCGAAGCGGCGATCGTCCGGGCCGCCGGCACACAGGTCAGCATGCTCGGCCCGGGTCCCGAGGACCTGCAGGCCATCGGCGTCAACCTCATGGACGGCCGCCGCCGACTCCGGGTGTTCGAGACGTCGCTGCGCACCAGCGCCGCAGCGCTGCAGGGACTGCCCCTCGGGTCTCCGTCCAGCACGTCGGCACGGCCGGGCCGGTAGCCGATGCGGGTCTACCTGCCGTCGACGTTGACCACCGTCGCCGCGCTGCAGCGGGACCGCGAGGTCGCCGGTGGCACCGGTTGGGCGGTGACCCCGGCGCTACGCGAGTCCTACGCGAGCGGCGACAGCGAGGAGCTGGAGTACGCCGTCCTGGCGCGGGCCGCCCAGCAGTCGCTCGAGCTGCTGGCCGACGACGTCCGGGCACCTCGCCGGCGGGTCGTCCTCGTGGCGGAGGTGCCGGATGCCGCCGTGGCTCCCGCCTCCGACGACGAGCTCGCGCCCGACCCGGGGGAGGTCCGCGTCGTCGGGCCCGTCGCGATCCGCGCGATCGAGGCCGTGCACGTGGACGAGCCCGAATCCGTCCCCCTCGTCAGGGCCGTGCTCATCGACCCGGAGGACGAGGATGCGGCCGGCGACCTCGAGGACGCGCACCTGCTCTGGTACGCCACGCAGGAGATCGACGAGCTGACCGCGTCGGTCTGATCGACCGTCCGGCCCACCGTGAGCGACAGGGTCGGTCGATCTGCGGTTGCTCGAACGACCCGAACTCCACCGGATCCGCCTTCGGCGCCGCTCACGGCGCGCTGGCAAAGGTCCGTCAGGCGGCGATCAGCGCCGGTCGGACTTGTCCCGGCCGGGGAGCACCGAGACCACGAACAGCGCGAACGAGATACCCGAGATCAGGTAGACGCTCTGCGACAGGATCAGCCGGCCGCCGTTCTGCACGCCCTGGCCGACAAGGAAGAACACGATTGCGATCGCCGCTGTGACGACGGCGAACACCTTGCGAGCCACGGGACCTCCGGCGGTGGGAACGGCACCCCCACGGTAACCGCTGACGCGGCCAGCGGGCTCAGCTCGCGGCGTTCTCCTGCATCTCGTTGATCTTCTCGGCGGCATCGGACTCGCTCATGTCGTCCGGGATGTCCTCGCCCATGTGCTCGGCGAGCGGACGGAGGTACTTCATCTGCACCTCGTTGGCGGGCTCGTCGTCCTTCTTGCCGAACTCCGGGTCGTCGACGTCGCTCTTGGGCGTCTTGTCCTCGGAATTCTTGCCGGTCTTCGCGTCCGACTCCTCGCCGTCCGAGTCCTCGTCGCCGGAGGCGTCGGAAGAGGCCTCGTCGCGCGCACCCTCGTCAGCCGAGTCCGTCGCCTCGTCGGTGTGCTCTTCCTCGCTGTTCCCGGTCTTCTCTTCCTCGTCGTCAGCCACGCGCTCGTCCCCTCGTCGTCCTGCGGCTCACCCGCCCCGACAGAACGGCGGGCGGACATTGTGCTTTCGCACACTGTGCGGCCCCCTACCCCGTAGGAGGGGGCCGCTACGCGTGCGTTCTTCAGTTACCGCGCCCGGTCTTGGACTGCAGCTCGTCGATCTTCTTCGAGGCGTCCGCCTTGCTGATGTCGGCGGGCACCGTCTCCGAAGCCTCCTCGGCGAGGGTCTGCAGGTAGGAGCGCTGCGCACCGGTCGCCGGCTCGCCGCCGGTCACCCAGTGGTCGGGGTCCTTCTCGGTGTTCGAGCCGGGGTTCTGTTCGGCCTTGATGTCCTCGGACCCGCCGGCACCGAGGGTGTCGGCCGAGCCGGCGGCGTCGAGCTGGTCGGACTGGTCGAGCTGGTCGGACTGGTCGGACTGGTTCATGGTTCCGCTCCCCGTCATTCGTGTCGTCAGCCGTTCATCGAACGGGTGTTCGACTCCGGCGTACCCGGGCTGGGGTCCGTCATGCCTCGCCGGGCAGCTGGTGCGGGCGATTTTCCGGACTGCCCGGCGGAGCGGGTGCGGTAGTCCTATCGTCTGAGTCCTCGCCGGGGCCGCCGCCGGTCGGCGGCGGGAACCGGTCCGGCAGCGTGGCTCAGGTGAGGTTCGGCGTGGCGATCGTCGTGCGGTGGGGGGCCCGGTCCGACGCCGGACGGGTACGGGAGCTCAACGAGGACAGCCTCCTCGCGAACCCGCCGTTGTTCGTCGTGGCCGACGGGGTCGGCGGTCATGCCGCCGGGGAGGTGGCGAGCGGCCTGGCCGTCGAGCTGCTCGGGCGCTTCGCCGGCACCCCGGCCGTCGAGCCCGCCGCGGTGCTCGAGGCTGTCCACGACGCCAACTCCCGGATCCGGCGGCAGGCCGGCGAGGTCAGCGAGGACCGGGGGATGGGCAGCACCATCGTCGGCGTCGCGCTGAGCTGGTTCGGCAGCCGCGACGTCCTGCTCGTGTTCAACGTCGGCGATTCCCGGGCGTTCCGTCTCTCCGAGGGCTCGCTGGTACAGGTCTCCGAGGACCACTCGCTGGTCGACGAACTGCTGCGTGCCGGGCAGATCACGGCCGAGGAGGCCCTCGTCCACCCCTGCCGCAGCGTCATCACCCGCGCGCTGGGCGCGGCCGACGAGGTCGAGGTCGACAGCTGGCCCCTCGACGCCCGGGTCGGTGACCGCTTCCTGCTGTGTTCCGACGGCCTGACCAACGAGGTGCCGTTCTCGACGCTGGAGCAGGTGCTGATCGGGACGCCGGACCCGGACGAGGCGGCCCGGGTGCTCGTCGGCGCAGCGCTCGAGAACGGAGGTCGCGACAACGTCACGGTGGTCGTGCTCGACATCGTCGACGTCGTGCTGCCCTCGGCTCCCGTCCAGCCCGTCGCATCGGGCGGCGACACAGCGCTGACCGTGACGACGCCGCTGCCGCACGTCCCGAGCGGGAGGTCGGACGGAAGCAGCGACCCGCGGCCCGGGCAGACGGGGGAGGCAGCGCTGCCCTGGATCGACGAGCGGTCGACCGGGCCGTCCGGTGCCGGGCCGGCCGGGGCCGGGCCGTCCGGAGGCGGCGGCGTCGAGGAGCCGCACCGCTCACTGCTGCGCCGCCTGCGCGGCTGAGCCGGCCCGCTGACCGAGCCGCCCGACGCCGAGCGGACTCCAGGATGTAACGCGACGTTCGTGCGCGTCGACGTGCCCGGCCGTGGGGCGCGTCCTACCGTGGCCCTCGGTGGGCACACAGCTCGGACGTCCCAGGAGGGGCCGACGCGCGGACCTGGTCCGTGGCCGGTCACCACCGGCGCGCGGCCGGCTCCGGTTCCCGCCGTTCCCAGGTCAGCACGAAGGCCCGGAGCAGGGTGGGACCGCAGCATCCGCCTCCTGCCCCTCCTCCAAGACAAGGCCGACCGTTGCCCGCTCGTAAGACGTACGTCCTCGACACCAGCGTCGTGCTCTCCGACCCGCGGGCGCTCGGCGCCTTCGACGAACACGACGTCGTCCTCCCGCTCCCGGTCCTCGGCGAGCTGGAAGGCAAGCGCCACCACCCCGACCTCGGGTGGGCGGCCCGGCAGGCGCTGCGTCGCCTGGAGTCGCTCCGCCTCGAGCACGGTGGCCTCGACAGCTCGGTCCCGGTGAACGACGCCGGTGGCACGCTGCGCGTCGAGATGAACCACCGGGATCTCGGCGGTCTCCCCGCCGGCCTCCGCGGGGACACCGCCGACGTCCGCATCCTCGCCGTGGCGGCCAACCTCGCCGCGGAAGGGGCCGACGTCACGCTGGTCAGCAAGGACCTGCCGCTGCGGCTCAAGGCATCGGTCGCCGGTGTCGCCGCCGAGGACTACCGGCGGCGGCAGGCGGTCGACGCGTCCTGGACCGGTCTGGTCGAGGTCGACGTCCCGGGCGGGACCGTCGACGCGCTGTTCGCCGCCCGGTCCCTCGATGTCGCGGACCTCGCCGACGCCGGGGTGCCCGCGCTGCTCGACCTGCCGGTCAACACCGGTGTGGTCCTGCACGCCGGGAGCCAGAGCGCGCTCGCGCGGCTCCGGTCCGACAAGCGGCTGCACCTCATCCCGTCCGACCGGCCGGTGTTCGGTCTGTCCGGACGCAGCGCCGAGCAGCGGGTCGCGCTCGACCTGCTCGCCGACCCGAGCCTCGGCGTCGTCTCCCTCGGTGGGCCGGCCGGCACCGGCAAGACGGTGCTCGCCATCGCCGCCGGGCTCGAGGCGGTGCTCGAGCAGCGCGAGTTCCGCAAGCTCGTCGTGTTCCGGCCGCTGTACGCCGTGGGTGGCCAGGACCTCGGCTACCTGCCCGGCAGCCAGGACGAGAAGATGGAGCCCTGGGCGATGGCGGTGACCGATGCGCTCGAGGCGGTGACCTCCCGCGAGGTCGTCGAGGAGGTGCGGGCCCGTGGCCTGCTCGAGGTGGTGCCGCTGACGCACATCCGCGGCCGGACCCTCTCCGGTGCCTGGGTCGTGGTCGACGAGGTGCAGAACCTCGAGCGCACCGTCCTGCTCGCCGCGCTGTCGCGGCTGGGGGAGGACAGCCGGGCCGTGCTCTGCTGGGACATCGCCCAGCGCGACAACCTGCACGTGGGGCGGCACGACGGCATCGTCAGCGTCGTCGACGGACTCAAGGGCCACCCCCTGTTCGGCCACGTCTCACTCACCCGGTCGGAACGCTCGCCCGTCGCCGCACTCGCCAGCCGCCTGCTGGAGGAGAACGACGAGTTCTGACCCACGCCACACCGCGGACCCGAACGGGTGATCCCCGCACGACCCACCGACGTGGCCGTCACGGGGGCCGCGGCGAACCGGTTCTCGGGGTGTTGCCTCGGGGGGAGGGAACACCGGGTCGCTGTGCCGCTGTTCGCCGGCGACCCGTGCGGTGCGGGTGGTGCGCGGTCGGGGGGCCGCGCGCCACCCGCATCCGCCTGCCCGGCTCACTACGCTCGTCGGTGTGGACGGCGGCACCGGTGCGTTCGGGAGACCGTGGGTCTCCGGCTCCCCGAAGCGCCACTGGCTCGACGCGACGAGCTGGGTCGACCTGACGCCCGGCTGGCTCCGGGACCCGGACGACGTCTACCACGCCCTCCGCGACGGGCTGCCCTGGCGGCAGGCCCGGCTGTGGCGCTACGACCACTACGTCACCGAGCCCCGGCTCACCGCCGGCACGCGTCCGCATGCGCACCCGGCGGTCCTCGAGGCGACGAAGGCACTGCGCCGCCACTACGGCGTCGAGTTCGACGGCCCGGCGCTCGCGCTCTACCGCGACGGACGCGACGCCCTCGGTGCGCACCGCGACCGCGAGATGCGGCACACCAGCGACACGCTCATCGTCATCCTCAGCCTGGGCGCCACCCGGCCCTGGGTCCTCACTCCGCGAGGCGCCACCGACACCGGACGGGCGCCTGCCGGGGCCGTCGACCTGGCGCCGCGCGCGGGTGACCTGCTCGTCCTCGGCGGTCGGGCTCAGGCGGACTGGCTGCACGGGGTGCCGCCGCAGCCCGGGCTGCGGGCGGGTCGCATCTCGGTGCAGTGGCGCTGGACCTCCGGAACCGGGCCGCCGGAGATCGGCCCCGGCTACCGGGCGCCGCGCCAGTTCTCGCCGTAGCGGCCGGGGCGAGAAGACGCCGCGCGGGACGTCAGCCGGCGGATGGTCCCGCCAGCAGCGCGGCCATCCGGGTGCGCAGGGCGGTCGCCGCCGAGTACGGGCGGACCATGACCGCGAACTCCACGATCCGTCCGTCGGGCGCGACGGTGAGGATGTCGACGCCGTCGATGTCCCGGTCGTCGACGCGGGCGGAGAACCGGAGGACATGGCCGTCCGCGGAGGAGAACTCGGCGGTGTAACGGAAGTCCTCGAAGACCGTGCCGACGGCGAACAGCACCGGCGCGACCTGCTCACGACCGCGGTAGGTGCGGTGCACGATCGGGCTGGAGAACACCACGTCCTCCGCGAGCAGCGCGACGCCGGCAGCCATGTCGTCGCTCTCGACCGCCGCCCGGAAGGCGGCGGCGGTGCGGTCCGCGGGGCTGGCGTCGGCGGCGGACGGAGGGGAGGTCATGCGCTGATCCTGCCTCCGGGCCGGCGGCCCGTCGAGCTATCGGACGGAGACGTCGGTCTGCGACGCGCCGACGAAACCCGACTGCACACCGCTGAAGCCGACGGTGGACGCGGGCGCCACCGGTGCGGGCCGTCCGCCGATGGCCACCGCGAGCGCCACGAGGATCACCACGGCGAGCAGGACGGTGCGCAGCAGCCACACCCCGCGCTCGGGAGCGCACGCGAGGGCCGGGACGGGAAGGGATTGGCTTGCCACAGAACCCTCATCGGCGACGGCGGACGAGGTCTGAAGAGTTCGGCCGACCGGGTCCGGCCTGCTCAGTTGACGCGGACCCGCGCGTCGAGCAGTGCGTAGATGAGGTCGACGAACACGTTGATGACGACGAAGAAGAAGGCCGCCACCAACGTGACCCCGACGACGACGGGCAGGTCGCCGTCGTTGACCGACAGCACCGCCAGACGGCCGACCCCGTCGAGGCCGAACACCTGCTCGGTGACGATGGCTCCACCGAGCAGCGTCGCCACGTCGAGCCCGGCCAGGGTCACCACCGGCGTCAACGCACTGCGGAGCCCGTGCCGGTAGACGACTCTTCTTTCCGGCAGCCCCTTCGCCCGTGCGGTGCGGATGTAGTCCTCACCGAGCACCTCGAGCATGGACGACCGGGTGACGCGGACGTAGATCGCCGCCTCGGTCAGGGCGAGCGTGAACCACGGGAGTATCAGATGGTGGGCCCACTCCACCGGATCCTTCGTGAGGGCCACGTAGCCCCCGGCCGGGAAGACGTTCAACCCGGCTGTCGTCAGTTGGTAGTAGAGCAGGTACAGCAGCAGCAGGCCGAGCAGGAAGGTCGGGAACGAGAGCCCGACCAGCGCGAAGAAGGTCGAGACGCGGTCGAGCAGGCTGCGTGCCTTCGTCGCCGCGAGGACGCCGATCGGCAGGGCGATGGCGAGCCACAACACCAGCGCGCCGAGGGCCAGGGAGACGGTCGCCGGCAGCTTGTCGAGGATGACCGCGGTGACCGGCCGCTGCTTGACGAAGGAGTAGCCCAGGCTCGGGGGCCACTGCATCAGCCCGCTCTTGGTGCCGCGGATGTCCGGCCCCCGCGTGAGGAAGTGCCAGAACTGCAGGTAGAGCGGGTCGTTCAGATGCAGGTTGGCCTTGATCTGGGCGATCGCGTCCGCGCTGGCCCCGCGGGGTGCGAGCAGGGCGGCCGGGTTGTTGTTCGCGATCGAGTTGAGGCCGAAGCTCACCAGCGCGATCACGAACAGCACGAAGACGAGGTAGCCGAAGCGGCGGAGCAGGAAGCGGAGCACGGAAGGGGTCCCTCAGTCCTTGGCCATAGTCCGGGAGGAGCGCGGGTCGAGCGCGTCGCGCAAGCCGTCCCCCAGCAGGTTGAACGCGAGCACGGTCAGCAGCAGGGCGATGCCCGGGCCGAGCAGGAAGCCGGGCTGGGTCTGGTAGTAACCGCTCGCCTGGGCGTCGAAGAGCATGTTGCCCCACGAGGCCGTCGGCGCCCGGACCCCGACGCCGAGGTAGGACAACGTCGCCTCGAACACGATGTTCAGCGGGATCTGGAGCGTCGCGTAGACGATGAGCGGCGCGACGAGGTTCGGCAGCAGGTCGACCACCATGATGCGGAGGTTCGACGAGCCGAGCGACCTGGCCGCCTCGATGAACTCCCGCTCGCGGAGCGACAGCACCTGCCCGCGGACGAGCCGGGCGAAGAACGTCCAGGTGAACAGGGAGATCACGCCCATCACCAGCAGGACGGGGCTGATCCGCGGCTGCCCGAACGCGTCCCGGTTGAGCGCGACCAGGGTCAGGGCGGTCACGAGGAACGGGAACGACAGGAAGATGTCGATGACCCGGGACAGGATCGTGTCGGTCCGGCCGCCGACGAAGCCCGCGATCAGACCGATCGTGGTCCCGACGACGAGCGAGATCGCGGTCGCGACGATGCCGACCAACAGCGAGATGCGCGCTCCGTAGAGCGTGCGGACGAACACGTCACGACCCAGCTGGTCCGCCCCGAGGAGGAAGCCCGGCCCGGGAGTCACCGGCACCGGCAGCAGGCCTGAGGAGTCGATGCCGTCGGGGTAGTTGGTGGTCGGGTCGTGACCGACGAGCTTCGCGATCAGCGGAGCACAGACGGCGATGACGATGAGGACGATCAGCAGCACGCCGGCGCCGAGCGCGACCCTGTCCCGACGCAGCCGGGCGAGGGCCAGCTGCAGCGGGGTGCGGGCCGTGACCGCCGCGCGCGGTGCCGCGGAGGCGGACGACCCCGACCCCGACCCCGACCCCGACCCCGAACCCAGCGACGGTGACGGGCTCGTCGCTTCGGGTCCGGCCTGCTCGCTCATGAGTCCTCTCCACTGCTGGACGTCGGGCTGGTGGACGTGGGCTCGCCGGCCCGGGGATCGGGGGACCCGGCCGGCCCGCGCGACCCGATGGCCCCGAACACCGCCTCCGGCGTCGCCTGCACACCGGTCAGCGAGCTGCGCGCCAGGGTGAGGTCCTCGCCGGGCAGCACCGGGAAGTGACAGGCCGACAGGTCGTCGGGGTCGATCGGGACTCCCACGCCGGAATGCAGGTCCGGCACGTCGCTCACGCACTTCTCCTGCGCCTTCGGGCACCGGGGGTGGAAGCGGCAGCCACTCGGCGGGTTCACCGGGCTGGGCACGTCGCCCACGAGCACCAGGCGCTTGCGCTGCGCGGCACGGTCCGGGTCGGCCATCGGTACGGCCGAGAGCAGCGCGTTCGTGTACGGATGGCGCGGCGCGGTGTAGAGCCGCTCCGCGGTGCCGAGCTCCACCACCTTGCCGAGGTACATGACGGCGACGCGGTCCGAGACGTGGCGCACCACCGACAGGTCGTGGGCGATGAAGATGTAGGACAGGCCGAGCTCGTCCTGCAGGTCGTCGAGCAGGTTGATGACCTGCGCCTGGATCGAGACGTCGAGGGCGGAGACCGGCTCGTCGCAGACCAGCAGCTTCGGACGGAGGGCGAGCGCGCGGGCGACGCCGATGCGCTGGCGCTGACCGCCCGAGAAGTCGGCCGGGAACCGGTTGTAGTGCTCCGGGTTGAGCCCGACGAGCTCCATGAGCTCCTTGACCCGTCGGACCCGTTCCTCGCCGTCGGCGATCTTGTGGATGGCGAAGGGCTCCCCGATGATCGACCCGACCCGACGCCGCGGGTTCAGCGAGCCGTACGGGTCCTGGAAGATCATCTGCATCTCCCGGCGCAGCGGGCGCATGCCCGAGCGGGAGAGCTTCGTGATGTCCTGGCCCTCGAACTCGACCGAACCCGCGCTCACCGGCAGCAGGCCCATGATCAGGCGCGCGAGCGTCGACTTGCCGCAGCCCGACTCGCCGACCAACCCGAGCGTCTCGCCGCGGTGCAGCTCCAGGTCGATGCCGGCGACGGCGCTCACCGAGCCGGTCGTCCGACCGAACACACCGGACCGGACCGGGAAGTTCTTCGTGACCCCCGACAGCTTCAGGATCGGCTCGCCGGCGGGCGCGCCGGTGGCCGAGGTCGACTTGTCCAGCGACGGCGTGGTCATGCGGCTCCTTCGTCCTGCAGCACCTCGACCGGGCTGACCCGCCCGGCGGCGACGGCGCGCTCGCGCCGGGCCTCGGCGTCGGGGGACGGGCCGACCGCCTCCGGGGGCAGGTGGCAGGCCGACAGGTGGCCGCCGGCCGGCCGGTGGCTCCCGGTCCCGGAGTCATCGGGAGCGGTGGGGATGGAGAGCAGCTCGGGGGTGTCGGTCACGCAGACGTCCATGACGTACGGGCAGCGGGGGTGGAACGCGCAGCCGCTCGGCAGGTTCAGCAGGGACGGCGGCTGCCCGGCGATCGGCACGAGCCGCTCGCCGGGAGCGTGCGCCGCCGACTGCGGGACCGAGGCGAGCAGACCCTTGGAGTACGGGTGGTGCTGGCGGTAGTAGAGCGTGCGCCGATCGGCCTTCTCGACCGCGCGTCCGCCGTACATGACCAGGACGTCGTCGGCCATGTCCGCGACGACGCCGAGGTCGTGGGTGATGAGGATCAGGGCCGTGCCGTACTCGGCCTGCAGCTTCTTCATGAGCTCGAGGACCTGCGCCTGGACCGTGACGTCCAGCGCGGTCGTCGGCTCGTCGGCGATGAGCAGCCGGGGGTTCAGCGCCAGCGCCATCGCGATCATCGCGCGTTGGCGCATACCGCCGGAGAACTGGTGGGGGAAGTCGTCGACGCGCCGCTCCGGCTGCGAGATCCCGACCTGGCCGAGCAGGTCGACCGCGCGCCGACGGGCCTCGCCCTTACGGATCTGCTCGTGGGCGAGGATGGCCTCTTCGATCTGCCAACCCACCGAGTACTGGGGGTGCAGGCTGGTCAACGGGTCCTGGAAGACCATGCCGATCTGGTTGCCGCGCAGGCCCCGCAGCTTGTCCGGCGCCAACGTGAGCAGGTCCTGACCGTCGAACAGGGCGCGCCCGGTGATGCGGGCACCGCGGGTCAGGCCGACCATCGACTGCGTCGAGACGCTCTTCCCGGAGCCGGACTCGCCGACGATGCCGAGTGTCTGGCCGGCTTCGACCGTGAACGACAGCCCGCGCACCGCGCGGAGCCGTCCGTCCTCGGTGTCGAAGGAGACCTGCAGGTCGTCGACCTCGAGCAGGGCCACTGGGTGCCGTTCCTTCCTGGAACTTCCTGCGGTGGGGGTGGTTCAGGCGGGGTGGTCAGGCGTAGCGGACCGGCGCTCACCGGTGATCAGCTTGCCCCCAGCCGGGTCCGGACGCCAGACCGGGTCGGTCCGAGAAGGACCGACCCGGTCTGACGACCGGCGGCGGAGCGAATGTCCGCCGCCGGTCGGATGCGTCAGCCTCCGACGGAGATGTTCGCGATGTCGGGGTTGATCGCGTAGGCGTACCAGCGCCAGCCCTGCACCCGCTTGGAGCTGATCAGCACGGAGTTGCGCTGGATCATCGGCAGGATCGGCAGGTCGGCGGTCGCCGTCTTGTCCACCTGCTGCAGCAGCGACGAGTTGTCACCGGTGGCGGTCAGGGCGGCGTTGATCTGCCCGGTCAGCGTCGGGTTGTCGTAGCAGCCGTAGTTGACCGTGCCCGAGGTGCAGTTCGGCAGCAGCAGCGGGGCGAAGAACGTGCGCGCCGCGTTGCCCTGCCAGTCCGGGGACCAGCCGGGGAAGGCCACGTCCCAGTCGTTGACGTTGGGCAGCTGCAGGTGCTTGCCGTAGAAGTCCTTGCTGGGCACGCCGTTGAGGTTCAGCGTGATCCCGGCGCGGGCCACGTCCTGCTGGACGGCCTGGGCGAGGTCCTGGCTCCGGCTGACGTTCCCGTTGCGGAACAGGTAGCTGCACGTCAGACCGTTGGGGTAACCGGCGTCGGAGAGCATCTTCTTCGCCTTGGCGGGGTCACCGGCGCTGTTCGGCGTCGCGAACGGGTCGTTCGGCGTGTAGCCGTTGATCGACGCGGTGGCGATCTGGCCCGTCGGCTTGGCGATGATGTTGCCGCCGAGCACCTGCGCCACGTGGTTCTTGTCGACCGCGTAGGCGAAGGCCTGCCGGACCTGCGGCTTCTTCAGCGCCGTCGCGCACTCGCTGGTCGCGCTGGGCTTGGTGTTGAAGGCCAGGTAGTCGAGCCGACCCTCGGGGCTGACCCGCAGCGTCGGGTCGTTGGCCTGCGCCAGCTGACGGACGGTCGGCAGCGGGGGAGCGGTGACGTCCAGGGAGAGGTCGGCCGAGCCGGCCTGGATCTGCTGGAACTCGGCGTCGTCGGAACCGACCGCGAGGTCGACGTCGATCTCGTCGACGTAGGCCTCCCGCAGCGGGTCGGTCGCCTTGTTGTAGTCCGGGAGGCGCTTGAGCGTGTAGCTCTTGTCCGGCACGTAGCTGGTCAGCGTGTAGGGACCGCTCGAGACGAAGCTCTGCCGCATCTCCGGGGAGTCCGTCAGGGACTTCGAGAGGATCTCCTCGGGCTCCGGCGTCGCGAAGGCCATCGCCAGGATGTTGAGGAAGTCGCTCGCGGGCGCCAGCAGGTTGAAGGTGATGGTCTTGTCGTCCGGCGTGACGATGCCGCTGATCTGGTTGCCGTCGATGTAGGACTTCACCGCCGCCGGGTCACCGGTCTTGACGTTCTTGAAGCCGTCGCAGAACTGCTGGAAGCCGGCGATGGTCTGCGTGTAGTACTGGATGGCGCCGGAGGTGCCGTTCGGGTCGCAGAGCCGCTTGAGGGCGTAGGTGAAGTCCTTCGACGTGATCGCCCGGGTCGTGGGACCGCTGAAGTGGACACCGTCGCGCAGCGTGAAGGTGTACGACTTCCCGTCCGGGGTCATCGTGTGCGAGGCGGCGAGGTCGTCGACCGGGGTCTTGTCGTTGGGCAGCGACGCCGGGTCACCGGCGGTGCTCACGAGCTGACGCGTCATCGCGCGGTACAGGTACTGCCCGACGACCTCGTACTCCTGGCTGGTGTCGAGGTTGGTGAGGTCGCCCTGCGAGACGATCTTCAGGGTGCCGCCCCGGGGCAGGTTGCCCTGCGGCTGGACCTGGGTGCCGATGGTCTGTCCGCCACCGTTGCTGTTGTTGCTCTTCGACGAACCGCCGCCACAGGCGGCCGCCGTCGACACCAGAGCGCCGACGGCCAGCATCGTGCTGGCCGTACGCGCGAAAGATCGACGCATTGTGCTCCATTCCTGCAGGCCACGCAGCTTTGACGTGGACTCCGGAGGGGACTCTAACCATCCCGACGAGCAGGAGACCAGTGGGGAAACACGTCGTAACACGAGGTCGATCCGACAGGTTCGATGTTGCATGACGAGTGCTACATGAGCGACACACACCCGCAGAGAGCCGTCGACCGGGTGTCCCTATCGGAGCTGGTCGTGCCGAACGGGTCGCGCGACCGTCCCCACGGTGCTACACCGGACGTGTCGCGCGGACGGGAAGGACGACGCAGATGGCCACGGAGCTGACGGGTCGGACGCGGGGTGGCGCAGCGACGCACGGGCGGCTCCGTCCGGGCGACGTCATCCTGCTCGGGCTCGCCGAGTTCTGCGCGGCCGTCGGCGTCGGGAGCCTCCTGCTGGGGCAGGCAGCCGCGGTCTGGTTCCTCGCTGCCGCTGCTCTCGTGCTCGTAGAGCTGGCCAGCCTCGGCTGAGCACCTCAGATCAGGCCGATCAGATGAGGCCGATCAGATGAGGCCGATCAGATGAGGAACCGGAACACCGGGTCGTCGGGCTCGAGGCGCCGACAGGTCAGCGGCGAGGCCTCCATCCTTTCCAGCAGGCCGGCGAGGTCGTCGGCGCGGCTCAGCTCGAGCCCGACGAGCGCCGGCCCGAACTCGCGGTTGTTGCGCTTCACGTACTCGAACAGCGTGATGTCGTCGTCCGGGCCGAGGGTCTCGGCGAGGAAGCGGCGCAGCGCGCCCGGCTCCTGCGGGAACTCGACGAGGAAGTAGTGCTTGAGCCCCTCGTGGATCAGCGAGCGCTCGACGACCTCGTTGTAGCGGCTGACGTCGTTGTTGCCGCCGGAGAGGATGCACACCGTCACCTCGCCGGGCTCCGGCCGGACCGAGTCACCGAGCGCGGCCGTCGCGAGGGCTCCCGCCGGCTCGGCGATGATGCCGTCGCTCTGGTAGAGCTGCAGCATCTCGGTGCAGACCCGGCCCTCGGCCACCGTGGTGACGGCGTCGGCGAAATCGCGGACCAGGGGGTAGGTGACCGACCCGGCCAGCCGCACTGCGGCGCCGTCGACGAACGGGTCGACGGTGGCCAGTCGGACCGGTTCGCCGGCCGCGAGCGCGGCGGTCATGCACGCGGCCCCGGCCGGCTCGATGCCGATCGTCGCGACGTCCGGCACGGTGGCGCGGAACCAGGTCGCGAGCCCGGCGAGCAGTCCGCCGCCGCCGACCGGCACGACGACGCGGTCCGGGGGCTGGCCGAGCTGCGCGAGGATCTCCGCGCCCACGGTGCCCTGGCCCGCCACGGTGCGCGGGTCGTCGAAGGCGGGGACGAGCACGGCGCCGGTTTGCGCCGCGTCCGCTCCGGCCTCGGCCGCCGCCTCGTCGTAGGTCTCACCCACGACGAGCAGCGTCACGAAGGCGTCGCCGAGGCTCCGGATGCGGTCGCGCTTCTGCCGCGGGGTGGTGCCCGGGACGTAGATGCGGGCCGGCAGGCCGAGGGCGCGGCAGGCCCACGCGACCCCCTGGGCGTGGTTGCCGGCGCTGGCGCACACGACCCCGGCGACGCGGGCGCGATCCTGCTCCTGGGCGATCAGGTTGTAGGCGCCGCGCACCTTGTAGGAGCGGACCACCTGCAGGTCCTCGCGCTTGAGCCACACCTCGCCCCCGACGAGGGCCGAGAGCCGTTCGTTGCGTTCGAGCGGCGTCGCCGGGACGACGCCGGCCAGGCGGGCGGCGGCCTCGTCGACGAGCGCGGCGGTGACGGGCGCAGGGACCGGTGCGGGCGGGCTCCCGTCGGCGCTCACAGCACCTTGGACAGGAAGTCGCGGCACCGCTCGGTCTGCGGGTCCGACAGCACGTCGCGCGGCTTCCCGGTCTCGACGATCACACCCTCGTCCATGAACACGAGCTCGTCGCCGACCTCACGCGCGAAGCCCATCTCGTGGGTGACGACCACCATCGTCATGCCGTCGTCGGCGAGCGAGCGCATCACGTCGAGGACCTCCCCGACGAGCTCGGGGTCGAGCGCGGAGGTCGGTTCGTCGAACAGCATCAGCTTGGGCTGCATCGCGAGCGCCCGGGCGATCGCCACCCGCTGCTTCTGCCCGCCGGAGAGCTGCGCGGGATACGCGTCGGCCCGGTCGGCGAGCCCGACCTGGCCGAGCAGCGCCCGGGCCCGCCGGTCGACGACGTCCTTGGCCTCGCCCCGCACGCGGAGCGGCGCCTCGACGACGTTGCCGAGCACGGTCAGGTGCGGGAACAGGTTGAAGTGCTGGAAGACCATGCCGATCTCGGCCCGCTTGCGGGCGATCTCCGACTCGCGCAGCTCGTGCAGCACGTCGCCGTCCTGCCGGTAGCCGACGAGTTCGCCGTCGACCCACAGCCGCCCGCCGTCGATCTTCTCGAGGTGGTTGATGCAGCGGAGGAACGTCGACTTGCCGGAGCCGGACGGCCCGACCACGCACATCACCTCGCCGCTCTCGACGGTCAGGTCGATGCCGCGCAGCACCTCGACCCGGCCGAAGCTCTTGCGGACGCCCTCGGCACGGACCAGCGCGGGCGTGGGGGACGCGCTCATCGGCGATCACTCCTGCTTCCGAAAGCGGAGCCGGAGCCGGAGCCGGATCCGGAGCTGGGACCGGCCGTTGCGAGCCGTCCGCGGGAGTCGAAGAGGTTCCTGCGCAACCGCTCCCACGGCGTCGGCGGGAGGTTGCGGCTCGACCCGCGCGAGAAGCGCCGCTCGATGTAGTACTGCCCGATCGTCAGCACGGTGGTGACCAGCAGGTACCAGATGCTGGCGACGAGCAGCAGCGGGATCTGCTGCGCGGTGCGGTTGTAGATGATCTGCGCGGAGTACGTCAGCTCGGCCAACGCGATGACGAAGACCGTCGAGCTCGTCTTCAGCATCGAGATCGTCTCGTTGCCCGTCGGCGGGATGATGACGCGCATCGCCTGCGGCAGCACGATCCGCCGCATGGTCTGCAGCCGCGTCATACCGAGCGCCGCCGCCGCCTCGTTCTGCCCCTCGTCGATCGACAGGATGCCGGCGCGGACGATCTCGGCCATGTAGGCCGCCTCGTTCAGACCGAGCCCGAGGATGGCCGCCGTGAACTGCGAGATGACCACGTTGGTGTCGGCCGAGGCGAAATGCGGGCCGAACGGGATGCCGATCGACAGCTGCGGATACAGGACCGAGAAGAAGTTCCAGAACAGCAGCTGCACCAGTACGGGCGTCCCGCGGAAGATCCAGACGTAGACCCAGCTGGCCCCGGAGAGGATCGGGTTCGACGACAGCCGCATCACCGCGATGACGATGCCGAGCGCGATGCCGACGGCCATGGAGATGGCGGTCAGCTCGATCGTGGTGAGCAGGCCATGCAGGATGACGTCGGCGGTCAGGTACTGCCGCACCACGTCCCACTGGAACTGTCCGTTGGTGACCAGGCCGTGCACCACCATGGCGAGCAGGACCAGCAGCACCGCGACCGCCACGTAGCGCCCGGGGTGGCGGACGGGGACGACGCGGAGCCGGTCGGGGGAGGACGAGTCCTGCTCCGCCTTCACGGGTGCGGTCACCGTCGCCCTCCCGGGCGCTCGCTCATGAGGTGGCGCCGTTGATGCCCGGCGTCGGCAGGGCACCGGCCTGCTCGCCCCAGGCCTCGAGGATCTTGGTGTAGACGCCCTGGCTCTGGACCGACTTCAGGGCGGCCAGCAGCGGCTGGGCGAGACCCTTGCCCTTCGGGACGGCGATGCCGTACGGGGCGGTGGCGTACGGCGAACCGACCTGCTCGAACTGCCCGTTGGTCTGCTTGATCTGGTAGGCGATCACCGGGGAGTCGGCGAGCACGCCGTCGGCGCGGCCGCTCTGCAGGGCCAGGTTGGCGCCGCCCTGGTCCGGGAACACGAGCGACTCGATGGCGGCCTTGCCACCGTCGGTGCAGGCCTTGGAGCGGGCCGGCAGGTCCTCGTCGGACTGGGTCGTGCCCTTCTCGACGGCGATCTTCTTGCCGCAGAGCGCGTCGGGGTTCAGACCCTCGGGGTTGCCCTTCTTCGCCATCAGGCTGGTGCCCGCGGTGAAGTAGGTGACGAAGTCGATCGTCTTCTCCCGCTCCTTCGTGTCGGTGAACGACGACATCCCGAGGTCGTACTTCCCGGCGGCGAGGCCCGGCAGGATGCTGTCGAACGGAGCGTTGGCGATGCGGACCGGCTTGCCGAGCACCTGGCCGAGGGCGTTGGCGAGGTCGACGTCCAGCCCGATGACCGTCTTGTTGTCGTTGGCGAAGAACTCGTTCGGCGCGTACGAGGCGTCGGCGGCCACGACGAGCTCGCTCTTCCCCGCCAGCTCGGGCGGCAGCGTGATGGAGGCGTCCTTCGTGGCGGTGGGGACGGCACTCGCCGAGGGGCGGGCGGCAGCGCTGCTGCCCCCGGAACTCGACCCGCAGCCGGCGACGGCCAGCACGGAGAGGGCGGCTGCGGAGAGCGCGATGGAACGACGGACGGCGGTCGGCATGGGGAAGCCCTTTCGCGTGGGCCGCGGCACGTCCGCGGTCCTCTGGCCCCGATCCAACCAGTCCTGTGTTTCTCCGGGGTGAGACCCACGCCGTGAGCTCACTTCGGTTCGTCTCAGAGCAGGGCTTCGACGACCCGCGGACCGGGCTCGGCGAAGGACTCACGCAGCGCCGTGGCCAGCTCGTCAGCGGTCTCGACCTGCCGTCCCTCGACGCCGTACCCCCGGGCCAGCGACACCCAGTCGACGGCCGGCCCGTCGAGTTCGGTGAACCGACGGGATGCTGAGCCGGGCTCGGTGACCCCGTCACGCCGCTGCTCGGCCTGCAGGATGCGGTAGCGCCGATTGGCACAGACGACGACGGTGACGTCGAGCGACTCGCGCGCCATCGTCCAGAGCGACTGCGCCGTGTAGAGGCCGCTGCCGTCGGCCTGGTAGGCGACGACGCGGCGGCCGGGTGAGGCCAGCGCTGCGCCGGTGGCGCTCGGCAGGCCCTGGCCGATCGCGCCTCCGGTCAGGCTGAGGGCGGTGTGACGGGCCGAACCCGCGGCGGCGGCCCAGTACGGCGCGCTGGAGGTGAGGGCCTCGTCCACCACGATGGCGTCCTCGGGCTGGAGGGCGGCGAGCACCGCGCCGGCGACGGCGGGGGTCAGCGGCCCGGTGGGCATCCCGGGCGGTGCGGGTGCTTCGGCCGCGGGCTGCGGGTCCTGCCGGGGCAGTCGTTCGAGCACGGCCGTCAACGCGGCGAGGGCGTCGTCGGAGCGGGACGCCAGGTGCAGCGTCGCGACGTCGGCCGGCACCTCGAGGCTCGGGGTGTCCGGGTAGCCGAAGAAGGTGACCGGCGCGCGGGCGCCGACCAGCACGACCGTGTCCAGCCCGGCCAGCGAGGCCAGGGCCTGCTCGGGGAAGTAGCCGAGCCGTTCGGGGGCGGCCAGTCCGCGGCCGCGCTCGATCCGCGTCGGGAACTTCTCGGTCAGCAGCCGCGCGCCGGTGCGCGCCGCGATGCGACCGGCGACGGCGAGCCCGTCGGCGGTCAGGACGGACGGACCGAGCAGCAGGGCCGTCCGCTTGCCTCCGGCCAGCGCCGCGGCGGTCTCCGCGACGGCCGCGTCGGGCACGGGCGTGCGCGCCGCGGGCGGGCGGGGGCGCGCGGGGGCCGTCGAGGGACTCCACAGACAGTCGGCCGGCACGACGAGCGTCGCGATCCCGCCGCCCCGGGAACTCGCGGCCGCGACGGCGTCGGCCATGTCCCCGGGGACGTCCTCGGGCCGGCCGGTGGCACGGAACCAGTCGGAGACGGGGCGGGCCAAGCTCGCGATGTCGCTGCTGAGCGGGGCGTCGTAGGGCTGGTGCCAGGTGGCCATGTCACCGACGACGTTGACGACGGGCGTACCGGCGCGCCGCGCGTTGTGCAGGTTCGCGATGCCGTTGGCGAAGCCGGGGCCGAGGTGCAGCAGCGTCATCGCCGGCCGGCCGGCGAGGCGCCCGAACCCGTCGGCGGCGCCGGTGACCACGCCCTCGAACAGGCCGAGCACCGCGCGGATGCCGGGTTCACCGGCTGTGGTCAGCGAATCCAGCGCGGTGACCAGCGGCATCTCGGTCGTACCGGGGTTGGCCAGGCAGAGGTCGATGCCGGCGGCGCTCGCGGTGCGCAGCAGGCTCTCGGCCCCGTTCAACGGACGGGCCGGGCGATGGTCATCCTCGTGTCCTACCCCGGTGCGCCGCGCGAAGCGAACAGGTCGGGGCGAGGCGGCTCAGACCGAGCGCATCAGGACCGCGACGAGCCCGGCCCAGCTCTCTGCGTGTTCGACGCCGTCCGGCAGCTCGCGGTGGACGGGCGCGTCGGCCGTGCCCAGGCCGCCGGTGAACAGATACCGGTGCGCGACGTCGGGGAGCAGGTTCAGCACGCTCAACCGGTCGTCGACGAAGTGGGTGACGCCGAGCTGCGTGCAGACGGGTGCTTTGTCGGCCCGGTGCCGCACGAAGTGGACCTGCGCCGGTCCGATCCCGGTGACCGCGGTGAACTCCTGGTGGGCGAGCCAGGCCAGCGTGCGTTCGGTGACCGACGGGCCGGCCTTGCTGATGAGGTGCACCCGGTAGGCGAACGGGCCGGCCGCCAGCTCGGCCAGGGCCTCGAAGGCACCTGCCACGGCGGGGGTGTCCATCGGGCGGGTGCCGAAGAAGCTGGTGTCGTCGTCCTCGGCCGCCCGCTGGATCAGTACCCCGCCGATGTCCACGCCGAGCACCGGGAGCCGCTTCAGGCCACGGTCGGTGCGCCTCACAGCGCCGTCAGCACCATGACCCCACCGAGCACGGCCGCGCCGACGATCTGCCAGGCGATGTAGTCCCCGATGTGGCCACTGTGCAGACCCCGGACGACGCGGAGCGGTGCGGCGAGTCGGGACTCCATGGTGGTGCCGAGCCCGCGCACCGTCGCGGCGGCCATCCCGACGGCGAGAGCCGGCGCCAGCAGCCCGAGCAGGACGGTCTCGAGCGTCCAGCCCTCGACGTGCACGTCGGGCAGCGGGCGCGGCCGGACACCGTCGAGCACGGCGCCGGCGAAGCCCTCGCGGTCGACCAGGACGGCACCGGCGTGCGCGGCCCACTCCCGCAGCCCCGGCCAGAGGCCGACGACCAGGGCCGAGGCGAGCAGGAGGACGGCGGGGACGAGCATCGTGGCCGAGAGCCGCTCACCGGGGTGCGGGCCGCCGGTCTCGCGGGCGCGGTCGGCGGGTTCGTCGAAGTTGCGCGAGCTCTGGTCCTCCGGCGCGGGAGCTCCGAGCCCGCGGAACACCCGTGCCCACATCCGCAGCACCGCCGAGCCGGTCAGCGCGCCGGTGGTGATGCCGACGAGGGCCAGCGCCACGACCCCGGGGCCCGACCCGCCGGCGGCGTGCTCGGTGATGGCCTTGCCGAGCCCCGTGCCGAACGGCGGCAGACCGGAGAGGGCGAGCCCGCCGAGCACCACCACACCGCCGGTGAACTGCAGCTGCCGGGCCTTGCCGTGCAGGACCCGCTCGCTGATCGCCGCGTACCGGTGCAGCAGGATGCCGACGAGGCAGAACAGCGCCCCCTCGACGCCGGCGTGGCCGAGGGCGTCGACGGCCACCCCGGCGATCCCGTCCGGCTCGACGGCACCGACCCCCACGAGGAACAGGCCGCCGTGCGCCACGGTGGCAAAGGCGAGCATGCGTTTGAGGTGGTGCTGCATCACGCACATCGCGCCGCCGACCAGGGCGGTGACGACGCCGATGACGATCAGCGGCAGCCGCACCGATTCGGGGCGGAGGCTCCCGGAGAAGACCGTCCAGTAGACCCTGGCCACGGCCACCGAGGCCACGGCCAGCAGCGAACACGAGAGCATGACGCACACCGGCGTCGGCGCGACCGCTTCTGCGTCGGCCGTCCAGAAGTGGAACGGGACCACCGCCGACTTCACCAGCAGACCGCCGATGACGAGGACGAACGCGGCGACCACGAGGACGTCCGGCGGCTGCGCGGCGAGGGCCCGTCCGATCGGCGCGAGCCCGAGCGCGTCGGTCCGCGCGTAGAGCAGCGAGATGCCGGTGAGGACGAAGACACCGGCGACGGTCGTCGTCGCGCCGAAGGTGAGCGCGCCCTGCGAGGGCTGGTCCTGCGCGGTCAGGTAGCCGGTCAGCGCGTAGGCCGTCGTGCTGGTGAGCTCGAAGAAGATGAACAGGGAGAACAGGTCGCCGGTGACCGAGAAGCCGACCAGACCGGCGAGCATCAGCATCATCAGCGCGTGGAACGCGGGGCTCGTGACCGTGAAGTGCCGCCACGAGTAGACCAGGACCGTGACCATCAGCAGGCACGAGAGCAGGGCCATCGCGGCTCCGAGCGGGTCGGGCGCGAGCACGATGCCGACGCTGAACCCGTGGCCGGGCGGTCCGGTCGGCCGGTAGTCGCCGAGCCAGGTGATGACCCGGCTGCCGTCGGCGGAGTTGACCCGGACCAGCAGCACGACCGTCAGCACCGAGGTGACGCCCGCGCCGATCAGGGCGAAGACGTCGAGCAGGATGCGGGGGAGGAACTGCCCCACGGCGACGAGCGCCCCGGCGGTGAGGAGCGGGACGACGATCGCGGCGACCGTGGGCGTCACGTCGGTCGGTCCGTTTCGGCCACGCGGTCAGCCGCCGAGCTCGGACAGCGCGTCCGGGTCGCGGGTACCCGAGGTCTGGTGCACCTTCACGGCCAGGGCGAGCAGCAGCGACAACACGGTGGCGCCGACCACGACGTCGGTGAGGCACAGCGCCTGGACGATCGGGTCGACCACGGCCCGGTCGCGACCGATGTCGGCGAAGACCGGAGCGGTCGCCCCCCGCCGCCACCCGATGCCGAGCAGCAGGATGTAGGTGCCGGACTGGGCGATCGAGAGGGCGACGACCGTCCGGATCAGGTCGCGGCTCACCACGGCACCGGCGAGGCCGCCGAGCAGCAGGAACGCCGCGACCAGGTAGGCCAGCACGCTCATCCCGTCTCTCCCTTCGTCGGCCTCGGGGCGAGTGCCTGTTCCAGGAACTCGCCGAGCAGCAGCACCATCCCGCTCGCCACCTCCAGCCCGATCGTCACGTTCAGCAGGTCGACGGTCCCGCCGGAGAACAGCGCGTTGAACTGGCCGAGCGGCAGCGTGTTCTGCAGGAAGACGCCGCCCATCGCGATGCCGATCAGCCCGACCGCGATGTAGCCGACGGCCCCGACCACGTCGTCGACGTCGACGAGCTTCAGCGGCCGCACCCGTTTCAGCGCCGGGTAGTCGCCGGCCAGGAACAGCAGGTGGATGCCGGTGGCGATGACGACGCCGCCCTGGAACCCACCGCCGACCGAGAGGTGTCCCGTCGCGACGACGTAGAACCCGACGAGCACGACCACCGGCAGCAGCAGCACCCCGAGGGCGCGGACCGCGTCGAGCGGCTCCGGGGCGTCGGAGACCTCGATGCCCCGGTCGGAGTGCCCGGGGCGCAGCAGCACGACCGCGCCGAGCACGGACGCGAAGAGCAGGAACTCCTCGCCGAGGGTGTCGAAGCCACGCTGGTCGAAGTTGATGGACGAGATGACGTTGGGCGTGTTCTGCCGGTCGAGCGCGTTGCGCACCGTCGCGTCGCCGTAGGGATGCGAGGCACGGCCGCTGGCCGGCATCGCGAGCACGGCGGCGACGAGCAGCGCCCCGAATCCCGCCAACCCGACGGCGAGCAGCCAGGCCCGGACACGACGGGTCACGCGGACTCCTCCGTGTTGTCCGCCGGGTCGGGAGGCCTGGTGTCGTCGAGGGACGGTCCGCTGCGCGTCTTGGCCAGGGCGAGCAGCACCATCAGCGGGACGACGGCCGCCCCCACCGCGAGTTGCGAGAGCGCGACGTCCGGGGCGCCGAAGGCGACGAAGGCGACGGTGAGCACGAGCCCGTGGACGCTGAGCACCACGGACTGGGCCAGCGCTGACTTCGTCAGCAGCACGACGCCACCGCTGCAGGCCACGAGCACCAGGGCGAGCGCGAGCAGGGCGGTCACCGGTCGCCGCCGGCTTCGCCCGTGTCGACCTCGGTCGAGCGCGCCTCGGTGGCCCGCGCTTCATCCCGGGCGGCGGCGTCGAAGCCGGGAGGCGGACGCGTCGCGTGCACGGCGGTGCGTGCGGTCACCGTCGCGGCGACCGGACCCGTCACGAGCAGGATGAAGGCGACGAGCAGGGCCTTTCCGGCGCTGCGCCCGACGCCGAGGTCGATCGCGACGGCGAGGCAGATCAGCGGCGCCCCGAGGGTGCCTGCGGGCGCGAGGCCGTGCAGCTGGGCCGGGAGCCCCGGCAGGCGGAGTACGGCGACGCAGCTGAGCAGGACGGTCAGGGTCCCGAGCCCGATCAGGACCGCGACGAGGACGCCGCGGACGCTGCCCAGTTCCGTGGTCACGGCAGCCGCTGCAGGAAACGGAGGAAGACCAGCGAGCCCGCGAAGGACAGCAGCGCGAGCACGAGGGCGAGGTCGAAGTAGGACGAGCGGCCGGTCCCGTCGGCGACGAGCAACAGCGCCAGGGCGACGACGGTGCCGGCGAGCTGGAGGCCGACGAGTCGGGAGAGGACGCCGCCGGTCGCGGTCCGGACGAGGCAGAGCGGCAGGCCGACACCCGTGAGGACCAGGGCGGCCACGAGGGCGGCGTTCACGACGACACCGATCTCACGACGACGAGACCACGTCGGTCAGGGCCGTGCTGCTGTTCGGCAGCTCGTGCAGCAGCAGGCGGTCGTCGGTGACGTCGACGACGTAGCTTCCCGGGGCGAGTCCCAGCACGACGACGGAGAGTGCTCGTCGTCCTGCCGCGCGGCGGGGGCCCTCGCGGGGCAGGCGGACCTCTCGCAGGGAGCCGGCCGCACGCTCGGCCGTGGGGCGGAACAACAGCCGCGCGAGGCGGAGCGTGTCGCCGAGGATGCTGCCGACCGCCGGCACGAACCAGCGGGCCCAGGCCCGGTCCAGGGCGTACCGCTGCTGCATCGAGTGGTGGGCCAGCAGGGCCGAGCCCGCTGCGACCGCCGAGGTGCCGAGCCCGACGATCAGGTACGACCAGTCGTTCTTGCTGACCAGCTCCATCCAGAGCGCGAGCAGCACGACCCACCACACGAGGAAGCGGCGAAGGGCGTGCACGCTGGCACTGTGACAAGGCGTAGCCGCCACCGACGATGCGACGCGCCGTCCGGCGTGCGCGGGTTGTCGGGTGGCGCCGGCCGGAGTGGCCGGCCTCAGGCGCCGTGGCGGGGCACGATGCCGTACTCGTGGATCTTGCGGTAGATCGTCGCGCGGCTCATCCCGAGCGCCCGGGCGGCCTCGGCCTTGTTGTCCTTGGCCGCGAGCAGGCCGCGGACGATGGCGTCGCGCTCGATCGCCTCCAGCGGGCTGAGCTGGCGGCGGCTGATGGTGAGGATCTCCGGCGGGACGTCGTCGATGCCGATGACGCCGTTGCGTCGGTGCTTCACGACCTCACGCAGCGTCTGCAGCACCTGCGCGACGTTGCCGGGCCAGCTCGCCCGGCCGAGCAGCTGCCGGACCTCCGAGGAGCAGGTCAGCTTGCCGCCGTAGCCGAGACGGGTCAGGAAGAACGCGACCAGGGGGTGGACGTCCTCGGGGTGGTGCCGGAGTGGCGGCACCTCCACGGTGCGCGGGAACAGCTCCAGCAGACGCGTCAGCTCGTCGGTCTTGGCCCCGGAGTCGAAGGTGATGGCGACCCAGCCCGGTCCGTCGGTCAGGCCGACGGTCTCCTGCAGCGCCGCGGCCAGGGCGCGCAGCCGGACGCCGTCGAGCCGGTCCACGTGGCGGAGCAGCACGCTGGTCCCCGGGTCGCGGAGCGGGGCCCGGAGCCCGTCCAGCCACCGTCCCGCCAGCGGTTCGGCGAAGTCGAGTGCGGTGATGCGCGTCGCGGGTCGTGCGCGCTGGTGGGCCGCGCGGAGCAGGGCCCACTTGCCGGTGCCGGCCTCGCCCTCGACGGCGAGCCAGTCGCCGTCGGCGCAGATCGCGCGGGTCTCCTCGCAGACCCGCCGCCACAGCGGGCCGGAGCCCACCAGGCCCGGCAGCAGCATCCCTCCGGCGGACCCCGTGTCCGGTGAGTTCGTGGCGTCGGATTCGAGGATCTTGACCTGGGCGACGAGCCCGGCGAACAGCCGGTTGCTGCGCACCGGTTGCGTCCAGATCCGCGCCCGCTTGCCCGACGGGAGGTCCGTCACCGTGGTGCTCCGGGTCGTCGACGAGCCGTCGGCGACCTGTCGGAGCAGCGCGTCCTGCTCGGCGGGATCCAGCACCGCTCGCGCGAAGTCGTTCATCATCACGACGTCGTTGTTGAGCGCGAAGACGATGCCCGTGGAGCGGTGGCAGGCCCGCAGGTACTCCTGCAGCAGCTCGATCTCGCGCATGCTCGTGTCGGCGAGCAGCGCCTGCCGGATCTGCTCGGTGGTGGTCTTGGCCAGCGTGACCAGCAGCGGTCCCGCGTCCTTCCGCCAGCACGTCAGGTCCAGCGCCCCGACGGTCTTCCCCGACACGGGGTGGGCGATCGGGACTCCGGCGCAGGCGAGGTCCTCGAGCCGCTCGGCGTAGTGCTCGGAGCCGAAGACGTGCATCGGCTGGCCGCCCTCGAGGGCGCTGCCGATGCCGTTGGTGCCGACGAACTCCTCGGCGTAGCTGAAGCCCGGGGCGAGATGCACCCGGTCGAGGTGGCGCTCGAGGTCGGCGTCGGCGGTGAGCCGGGTGAGCACCATGCCGGAGGCGTCGGTGAGCACGACGCTGATGGGTTGACCGTCGAGCTGGCCCACGAGCGAGCGGAGCACGGGTTCGGCGCTGCGGGCGAGCGGGGTGCCGAGGTCGGGGTCCCGGATGTAGGGCAGCGCGATGCGGTCGGCGGCGACGTCGAAGTGCCGCGACCGCCACCACGAGGCGAGGATCGCGTCGCGGACCCCGCCGGGTTGGACCGGTTCGTCGGTCAGGAACTTGACGCGGTTCTCCGCCACCCCCTGTTCCGTGCGCCCGCCGGACGCCCGGAGGTTCCTGCTCGTGCCGTGCCCTCCCGTGCGGCCCAGCGGCATACCTGTCTCCCGTCTCCTGCGAACGCGACAGGTCGGGAACGCCGGCCCCTACGGCCGGAGGCAGGGCAGCGGTGCGGGACGGCGGGCGGCCCCGGAGGGCTGCTCGACGACCGCTCCGGCTGCCCTTCCGGATCCGTCGTGTGCCTGTGGGCGCAGCATGGCTCCGGTGACGCTCCGCACGCAAGGGGGGTGGAGCCCGGACCTGGTGACCGGGACCGGGCGGGGCTACCGTGAGCGCGCCTGTGGCCCAGGCGAGTACCGCACCGGCCGTATCGGAGGAGCCCATGTCGGAGACAGCGCGAACCGAGACACCGCGAACCGCGTCGGCGGAGGTGGAGACCTTCAACCCCTGGAGCGTCGTCAACCTCGTCTTCTCGCACCTGGCCTCGCAGGGACTGCACCCCATCCTGGGGGAGTCGGGCGATCCGGGGGCGCCCGCGGCGGCGCTGCTCCGGGCGCTCGGCATCGAGCCGGCGGCGGAAGGCAACCGCCAGGTGATGCGGGACGTGCACAACGACCTCGACCGGATCCGCACCGCGGTGCTGGGTGAAGCCCCCTCCTGACCGGGTGACCAGTGGTCACTCCCTGTGAGGCAGAGGCTGTGACCGTCGTCTCATTGTGAGACCGCGACCACCTCCGGATCGGCGTTGTATCGGCTCCAGCCGCCATCGCCGAGCACAGGAGTGTCGATGAGCAGACAGAGTGTGGCCAAGGCCCACGAGAAGATCCAGGAATTGTCCTGGGAGCCGCTGTACCACGAGCCGGTCTCGCAGTACGGCACCGACTACACCTTCGCCAAGGCGCAGAAGAAGGACCCGCTGAAGCAGGTCCTGCGGTCCTACTTCCCGATGCAGGAGGAGAAGGACCACCGCGTCTACGGCGCGCAGGACGGCGCGATCCGCGGGAACATGTTCCGGCAGGTCCAGGAGCGCTGGCTGGAGTGGCAGAAGCTGTTCCTGTCGATCATCCCGCTGCCGGAGATCTCGGCGGCCCGGGCGATGCCGCTGCTGTTCCGGAACGTGCCCAACCCGCAGCTGCACAACGGCCAGGCGATCCAGATGATCGACGAGGTTCGGCACTCGACGATCCAGCAGAACCTGAAGCGCCTCTACATGAACAACTACATCGACCCGGCCGGCTTCAACAGCTCGCTCCGGAACTTCCAGAACGACTACTGCGGGACCATCGGCCGGCAGTTCGCGGAGGGCTTCATCACCGGTGACGCCATCACCGCCGCGAGCATCTACCTGACGATCGTCGCCGAGACGGCGTTCACGAACACGCTGTTCGTGGCCATGCCGGCCGAGGCCGCCGCCAACGGCGACTACCTGCTGCCGACGGTGTTCCACTCGGTGCAGTCCGACGAGTCGCGCCACATCAGCAACGGCTACGCCACCCTGCTGATGGCACTCGCCGACGAGGGCAACCACCAGCTCCTGGCGCGCGACCTGCGCTACGCCTGGTGGAACAACCACCGCGTCGTCGACGCCGCGATCGGCACGTTCATCGAGTACGGCACGAAGGACCGCCGGAAGGACCGCGAGAGCTACGCGGAGATGTGGCGTCGGTGGATCTACGACGACTACTACCGCAGCTACCTCGTCCCGCTCGAGAAGTACGGCCTGGAGATCCCGCACGACCTCATCGAGGAGTCCTGGAACCAGATCTGGAACAAGGGCTACGTCCACGAGGTCGCGCAGTTCTTCTGCACCGGGTGGCTCGCCAACTACTGGCGGATGGACCCGATGACCGACAAGGACTTCGAGTGGTTCGAGTACAAGTACCCGGGCTGGTACGACAAGTACGGCGCGTGGTGGGAGAACTACAACCGCCTCTCGACCCCGAACGGGCACCACCCGATCGTCGCCGAGAACGTCGACTACGTGTACCCCCAGCGCTGCTGGACGTGCATGGTGCCGTGCCTGGTCCGTGAGGACATGGTCATGGCCGACATCGACGGGGTGACGCGGACGTACTGCCACGAGGCGTGCCGCTGGACCGACGTCGAGGCGTTCCGACCCACCTACCAGGGTCGCGACACCCCCTCGATGGGTCAGCTCACCGGGCACCGCGAGTGGGAGACGCTCTACCACGGCTGGAACTGGGCCGACGTCGTCTCCGACATGGGCTACGTCCGCGACGACGGGCACACGCTGGTCGCGCAGCCACATCTGAACCTCGACCCGAAGAAGATGTGGAACCTCGACCACCTGCGCCGCATGCCGCCGCTGCAGAGCCCGAACGTGCTGCTCAACCAGATGAGCAAGGCCGAGCAGCAGGCGTTCCACGCGGACTACGTCAAGCAGGGGCCCGCCGGACGGCCGGCTTCCTCCGACGCGTAGCCGCTCGGCTCGGACCGGGGGAGGAGGGCTCGCCCCCTCCTCCCCCGGTACCCCGGCGTCCATCCCATCCCGCGAAGCAGCGACGGAGCAGCCCATGGCAGACACGCACCTCGTGCGCTTCGAACCGGTCGGGATCGACATCGAGGTCCGCGAGGACCAGACGATCCTCATGGCCGCGGCGGAGCAGGGGATCATGCTGCCGCACGGCTGCAAGGAGGGTCAGTGCGCCTCCTGCAAGTCCTTCCTCCTCGACGGCGAGGACATCGAACTCGACAAGTACTCGACCTTCGCGCTCCCGGATTTCGAGCAGGAGGAGGGGTTCACCCTCCTGTGCCGGGCGCACCCGTACGAGGACCTGACGATCGAGCTCCTCAACTACGACCCCGACATGATCCGCTCGGGTCTGCCGATCCAACACGTGGTGGGTGAGGTCGTCTCCAACGAGGCCGTCACCCACGACATGCGACACCTGGTGCTGCAGCTCGTCGAGCCCACCGACCTGCGCTTCTTCCCGGGTCAGTACGTGGACGTGGCGGTGCCGGGCACCGAGGAGACGCGCTCGTTCTCGATGGCCAACACCACCAGCCGCGAGAGCGGGCAGGTCGAGTTCGTCATCCGCGTCTACCCCGGCGGACTGTTCTCGGAGTACCTCGCCTCACAGCTGCAGATCGGCGAGCGACTGCAGCTGACCGGACCGTTCGGCGTCTTCATGCTCCGGGAGGGCAGCTCCGACCTCGTCTTCGTCGGCGGCGGCGCCGGCATGGCGCCGATCCTCTCGCTGCTCCGCTCGATGGCCGAGCGCGGCGTCGAGCGCAAGACGACCTTCTACTACGGGGCGAGGACCAAGCGGGACCTGTGCTTCGACAAGGAGCTCCGCCGGCTCGAGGAGTCGTTGCCGGACTTCCACTACGTGCCCGCGCTCTCCGAATCCGACGGCAGCGAGGACTGGGACGGCGAGACCGGCCTGATCACCGACGTGGTCAAGCGGCACGAGCAGGACCTCGCCGGCGCACACGCCTACGTCTGCGGACCGCCCCCGATGGTCGAGGCGGCCGTGGCCGTCCTGGGCCAGCTCGGCGTCGAGGACAAGCGCATCTACTTCGACAAGTTCACGACCACCGGCGAGCCCCAGAACTGACGCAGGACCGACCAGACGAGATCAACCCGACAGGCAACGTAATCAGACGGAAGGCGTCCCTCATGACGACAGCACCCGAGCGGAGCTCGCCCCGGCCGGAGTTCACCGATGCCGAGGCCGGCGCCAAGGTGTTCCCGGACTCGACGGCCCGCAACTACAACTACTTCGTCCCGTCGAAGCGCAAGCAGTCGCACTACGAGGACGTCACCGTCGAGGTGCAGCCCGACCCGCGGCACTACCTCTCGCAGGGCTGGCTCTACAGCTTCGCCGACGGTCGCGGCGGCTACCCGCTGGAGTGGACGGCGCTGAAGGCGTGGGGCTCCGATCGGCCCGTCCCCGAACGCTTCCCGGGTTCCGGCGGGAAGGGCTACGACTGGCCGGCCCACGGCTGGCACGAGTTCCGCGACCCCAACGAGGAGTGGGAGCTCACCTTCTACCGGTACAACTCCAACGTCGTCCGGCAGATCAACGCGAACGTCGACAGCGCCCGCGAGAGCAAGGCCTTCGAGCAGTGGAACCGCAACTGGGTCACCTTCGTCGAGCGCAACATCGGCGCCTGGATGCACGTCGAGCACGGTCTCGGGCTCTACCTGTTCGCCAACGCACAGCGGCGCGCGCCCACCAACATGCACAACAACGCCATCTCGGTGAACTCGATGCACCGCATCCGCTTCGCCCAGGACCTGGCGCTCTACAACCTGACCCTCACCGAGGAGGTCCCGGGCTTCGACGGGGCGGCCCACCTCGACGCCTGGAACAACGACCCGGCCTGGCAGGGCGTACGACAGGTGACCGAGCAGCTCACCGCGATCGACGACTGGTGCGAGGCGATCTTCGCGGCCAACGTCGTGTTCGAACCGCTCGTCGGTGAGCTGTTCCGCAGCCACCTCGTGCAGCAGGCCGCGCCGCACAACGGCGACTTCGTCACCCCCACCGTCATCGGCGCCGGCGAGCACGACTACGCGATGCGCGACCTGCGCTACACGAAGGCGATGTTCGAGCTGCTGACCAACGACCGCGAGTTCTCCGAGCACAACAAGCAGCTGCTGAACCAGTGGCTCTCGGTGTGGACCGGACGGTGCATCGCCGCGGCCCGCACCCTGCAGCCGATCTGGTCCCAGCCGGACCACAAGCCACCGCGCTTCGAGGACGCCCTCGACCGCGTCAAGAGCCGGTTCGGCGACATCCTCGCCGAGCTCGACCTGCCGACCCCGAAGGAGCTGTCGCAGTGACCACTACCCATCGGACCGGAGCCGACCTGAAGGCGAGGCTGAACGACAGTCCCTTCACGGTCGACAGCACCGCGTCCAACAAGTGCGGCGTCACCCTGATGAACAACCAGGTCGGGCGGGTCGTCGCCGAGGTGATGGGCGCTCAGCAGGGCGTGGTCGTCACCGAGCTGCCGTCGATGATCCGGGTGGACGCGAGCAACCGGATGGACTTCGTCTACGACGACATCTCCGAGGCGCTCGGCGAGGAGCAGGGGTTCTTCGACAACGCCGAGTTCGAGGAGAACATGTCCACCCACTACGGCCGGATGATCCACGAGGACGACCGGACGATCATGTTCGCCAACCCCGAGGACGCCGCCGAGTACCTCGGCTTCGACCTGGCTGTCAGCGGCTGAACCAGCCGCTGACCCCGGCCCTTGCACAGTCCGTGTCCAAGGACGACGGTGTGACGCAGGACACCTGCTGTGGCACCGATCACGTGATTCGCCAGCCCGAGGAGAGCCATGTACGAGAAGAACGGCGAGAAGTACTTCGTTGTCGACAGCCACATGCACTACTGGGACGCCAGCCCGGCCAACTGGGTGAAGGGCCACGAGAACTACGCCAAGGGCTGGATCGAGTGCTTCCACGCCTACCAGGCGCTCGGGCCGCCGGAGACGCACTGGTCGATCGAGCACTTCCAGTCCTACTCCGCCGACGACCTGATGTCGGACGTGTTCGACAAGGGTCACGTCGACGTCGCGATCTTCCAGCCGACGTACCTCACGGAGTGGTACACCGACGGCTTCAACACCACCGAGAAGAACGGTGCGCTGGCCGAGAAGCACCCCGGGAAGTTCATCGTCAACACCCGCTTCGACCCGCGGGACGACGAGACGGCCGGCTTCCGCGAGCTCGAGGAGAACGTCAAGCGCTGGGGTTCGAAGGGCATCAAGCTCTACACAGCGGAGTGGAAGGACGGCTCCCGGGGCTGGACGCTGAAGGACCCGGCGGCCTACCGCTACCTGGAGAAGGCGCAGTCGCTCGGCATCAAGAACGTCCACGTGCACAAGGGCCCGACCATCTGGCCGCTGGACAAGGACGCCTTCGACGTCAGCGACGTCGACCACGCCGCCACCGACTTCCCCGACCTCAACTTCATCGTCGAGCACGTGGGGCTCCCGCGCATCGAGGACTTCTGCTTCATGGCGACGCAGGAACCCAACGTCTACGCCGGCCTGTCGGTCGTCGTCGGCGGTCTGATGTTCGCGCGGCCGAAGTTCTTCGCGAAGGTCATGGGCGAGCTGCTGTTCTGGGTCGGCGAGGACAAGATGACCTTCGGCAGCGACTACGGCATCTGGGAGCCGCAGTGGCAGGTCGAGGGTCTCGTCGACTGGGACTACCCGAGCGACGAGTTCTCGGACTACCCGCGGCTCGGCGTCGAGGGCAAGAAGAAGATCCTCGGCCTGAACGCCGCGAAGCTCTACGACATCGAGGTTCCGGCCGAGTGCCGGCTGCCCGCCGACGGCGGCGTCCCGGCCGCCCGTGACGACGCACAGCTGGTGGACGAGTCGCTCAAGGCGGGCGTGTGACCGAGGCCGACGGCACACGGGTGCGGCAGGAGCTGGTGCGGCGTCGCTGCCTCGCCGCACTCGACACGGTGCAGGACCCGGAGCTCGACGAACCCGTGACGTCGCTGGGCTTCGTGTCGTCCTGCACCGTCGGCGGGTCCGCCGGCGGTTCCGGCGGCAACGCCGTCGGCGGACTCCCCGGACCTGCCGCCGCAGCGCCGGACGGCTGGGTCGTCGACGTCCGGCTGCGGCTGCCGACGTACTTCTGCGCGCCGAACTTCGCCTTCCTGATGGTGGCCGACGCCTACGACGCGGTGAGCGCCGTGCCGGGCGTGGCCCGGGCACAGGTGGTCCTCGAGGACCACTTCGCCTCCGACGCCATCAACTCCGGCGTCGCGGCGCACGCCGGCTTCGTGGACTCCTTCGAGGGCGAGGCCGTCGACGAGCTCGAGTCCCTACGGGCCGACTTCCTCCGCAAAGCCGTGCTCGCCGGAACCGACAAGGTCGCCCGGCCGCTCCTCGCCGCCGGCGTGCCCGCGACGGAGCTCGCGACCACGACCCTGGGGCAGCTGCCGGCGAGCGCCGACGCCGCTCGGCTCCGCGGCCGGCGCGCTCAACTGGGCCTGTCCAGCGACGACGACGCCCCCCTGCTCGTCGACCCCGTCACCGGGGCGGCGGTCGGGGTCGACGCGCTCCCGCTGCACCTGCGCAAGGCCCGATTGACCGCGGTCAGCATCGAGGCCAACGGTGGCGTCTGCCGCGGGATGCTCGCCGCCCGCTACGCCGGCGTCGCCGGAGTGGAGCAGGCACCGGAGCCGGCCCCAGCATGACTGGAACCTCCCTGAGGTCGCCGTCCGCGACCGCACCGCTTCCCGAGACACGAGGAGAGTCGAGATGAAGGCCGTCCGCCTGGGGGCGTACCACCAGCAGCCCGAGGTCACCGACGTTCCGGAGCCCACGCTGGAGGGACCGCTCGACGTCATCGTCAAGATCGGCGGCGCCGGCGTGTGCCGCACCGACCTGCACATCCTGGAGGGCCAGTGGGCCGGCGCCATGGACGCCGACGGCGCCCTGCTGCCCTACACGATCGGCCACGAGAACGCCGGCTGGGTCGCCGAGGTCGGCTCCGCCGTCACGAACGTGGCGGTCGGCGACACCGTGATCCTCCACCCGACGCCGACCTGCGGGTTGTGCCTGGCCTGCCGTCGCGGTGACGACATGCACTGCGTCGCGAGCGAGTTCCCCGGTCTGTCCCGGGACGGCGGCATGGCCGAGTACCTGCGGACCTCGGCGCGGGCGTGCGTCAAGCTCGACCCGTCGACGCAGCCGAAGGACGTCGCGGCCCTCGCCGATGCGGGTATCACCGCCTACCACGCGGTGCGCAAGGCCATCCCGCTGCTCTACCCGGGCACCACCGCCGTCGTGATCGGTGCCGGCGGGCTCGGGCACATCGGCATCCAGTGCCTGGCCGCGCTGACCGCGACCCGCATCGTCGTCGTCGACCGCAACGCCGAGGCGCTCAAGCTCGCCGAGCAGCTCGGTGCGGACGAGACGGTCGTCGCCGACGGCAACCAGATCGCCGCGGTGCAGGAACTCACCGACGGTGCCGGGGCGGAGGTCGTGTTCGACTTCGTCGCCGAGCAGGGCGCCGAGTCCGACGCGTTCGCCATGACACGGGAGGCGGGGTCGGACTACGTCATCGGCTACGGCGGTGAGCTCACCGTCCCGACGCTCGACATCATCTCCACCGAGCGCAACATCGTCGGCAACATCGTCGGCACGTACAACGACCTCGCCGAGCTGATGGTGCTCGCGCAGCGCGGCAAGGTCACGCTGCACACCGCGACCTACCCCCTCACTTCCGCCGTCGACGCCCTGCGCGATCTCGACGCCGGTCAGGTGCGCGGCCGGGCGATCCTCGTGCCCTGATCGCCGACCTCACCGTCCGCACGACCCCACTTCCACCTCGGAGCGCTGCCATGGCCAAGGAACTCCGTTTCGGAGAGGACGCCCGGCTCCAGTTGCTCGCCGGGGTCGACAAGCTCGCCGAAGCCGTCAAGTCGACGTTGGGTCCCAAGGGCCGCAACGTCATCATCGAGAAGATCACCGGGTCCCCGGTCGTGACGAACGACGGCGTCACGATCGCCCGCGAGATCCACCTGCCCGACCAGTTCGAGAACATGGGCGCGCAGTTGGTGAAGGAAGCGGCGATCAAGACCAACGACATCGTCGGGGACGGCACGACGACCGCGACGGTCATCGCCCAGGCGATCGTCCGCGAGGGGATGCAGGCCATCCTCTCCGGCGGCAACCCGGTCGTGGTCAAGCGCGGTATCGACCTCGCGGTCGGCCGGCTCGTCGAGCGGCTGCGCGAGGTGGCGCACCCCGTGGAGACGGAGCAGGACTACGCGCGGGTCGCGGCCATCTCCGCCAACGACGACGACGCCGTCGGCGCGGTGCTCGCCCACGCGCTGTTCACGGTGGGCGACGGCGGCATCGTGACCGTCGAGGACTCACCGGTCCACGGCATGAGCGTCGACTTCATCGAGGGCTTCGAGTACGACAACGGCTACGTCTCGCCCTACATGGTCACGCACCCCGCGAGCCTCGAGGCCATCGTCGACGACCCCTACATCCTGTTGTGCTCGGAGAAGATCACGAAGGTGCAGCAGCTGATGCCGCTGCTCGACAAGGTGATGCGCGACCCGAAGCCCCTGGTGATCGTGGCCGAGAACGTCGAGGGTGCGGCGCTGTCGATGCTCGTGCAGAACCACGTCAACGGCATCTTCACCTGCGTCGCGACCAGGGCGCCGGGCTTCGGCGACCGACGGCTCCGCAAGCTCGAGGACATGGCCACCATCACCGGCGGCGAGGTGCTGAGCAAGCACTCCGGCTTCACCCTGGAGAACATGACGCTGGCGCAGCTCGGCCGGGCCCGCCAGGTGCGGGTGAACGCCGAGCGGACCGCGATCATCGGCGGCGTCGGCAGTGCCGATCAGATCGAGTTCCGGGCCGAGCAGCTGCGCGCCGAACTGCAGCGGGCCACGTTCGGCATCGACGCCGACGTTCTCAACGAGCGGATCGGTGCGCTCACCGGAAAGGTCGCCGTCATCCACGTGGGCGCCCCGACCAACGCCGAACTCGCCGAGCTCCAGCACCGCGTCGAGGACGCGCTGTCGGCGACCCGGGCCGCGATGGCCGAGGGCATCGTGGCGGGCGGTGGCGTCGCGCTGCTGCACGCGGCCTCGGTGCTCGACGACCTCGACGTCAAGGACGACTACGCGATCGGCGTCGAGATCGTGCGCAAGGCGCTCCCGACGCCGACCTTCCTCATCGCGAGCAACGCCGGCTACTCCGGCAGCGACATCGTCGAGCAGGTCTCCGGCATGGGGATCGACGAGGGCTTCGACGCCCTCGACGGCCAGTTCGGGAACATGATCGACATGGGGATCATCGACCCGCTGCGGGTCTCGCGCTCCGCGTTGCAGAACGGGGCGTCGGTCGCCGGGCTGCTGCTGACGACGAACACGCTCATCGCCGAGGAGCAGACGCCCTGGGGTGGCAGCCGCGCCCTGATGACGGAGTTCGGCGCCCTCGACGAGGGGTTGCACCAGCCGTCGCCGGACGCCAGCACGCCGCAATCGTTGGGCCTCGGTCCGTCGGTCGGCTAGGCGGCGGTCGGCGGGAGGTCGAGGGTGTGGGGACGGTGGAGCGGTGAGCGTCGAGGATCGCTCGCTGCCCGACGCCGCGCAGGCGCTCGCCCTGCTCCGCTCACGGGGCCGCTTCCGCGGCGCGATCGCCCTGTTCGGGCCGGCCTTCGTCGCTGCCGTCGCCTACATCGACCCGGGCAACTTCGCGACCAACCTCTCCGCCGGCGCCACCTTCGGCTACACGCTGCTCTGGGTCATCGTCGGTGCGAACGTCATGGCGATGCTCGTGCAGTACCTGTCGGCCAAGGTCGGCGTGGCCACCGGCAAGGACCTGCCGGAGCTGTGCCGCGACACCATGCCCCGGCCGGTCGCGCGCCTGCTGTGGTTCCAGGCCGAGCTGGTCGCGATGGCCACCGACCTCGCCGAGTTCGTCGGCGCCGCCGTCGGGCTCCATCTGGTCTTCGGCGTGCCGCTGTTCCCGGCCGGCCTGATGACGGCGGTGGTCGCCTTCGCGATCCTCGCCCTCGAGCAGCGGGGCTACCGGCGCTTCGAGCTCGCGATCGCGGCACTGCTGTTCCTGGTCTTCTGCGGCTTCGCCTACGACCTGCTCCGCGTGGGGGCCGACGCGGGCGGCGTCGCCGGCGGCCTGCTGCCGCACTTCGACGGCAGCGACAGCGCCCTGCTCGCAACCGGCATCGTGGGCGCCACGCTGATGCCGCACGTCGTCTACCTGCACTCCTCGCTGACCAAGGCGCGCGTCTCGTGCCGCGACGACGGTGAGCGGCGCGAGCTGCTGCGGTTCACCCGCCTCGACGTGCTCATCGGGCTGTCCGCAGCGGGCGTCATCAACGTCGCGATGCTGGTGCTCGCGGCGTCGCTGTTCTCCGGCTCCGGCTCCGGCTCCGGTGCCGTGCTGGGCGGCGCGGACCCGATCGACGCGACCTCCGCCAGGCTCGGGGAGGTCATCGGCGGCAGCGCGGCCCTCGCGTTCGGGGTGGCCCTGCTCGCGTCGGGGTTGTCGTCGTCGTCGGTCGGCACGTACGCCGGCCAGGTCGTCATGCAGGGGTTCCTGCGGCGGCGGGTGCCGTTGTTCCTGCGCCGTGCGGTGACCATGGCGCCGGCGCTGGTCGTGCTCGGCCTCGGACTGCCCGCCACCGACAGCCTGATCGTCTCGCAGGTCGTGCTGTCGTTCGGCATCCCGTTCGCGCTGGTGCCGCTGGCGCTGGTGACGCGACGCGCCGACATCATGGGCGTGTTCGTGAACCGGCCCGCCACGAACCGGGCCCTTGTCGCGATCACGACCTTCGTGATCGCCCTGAACGCCTACCTGGTCCTGCAGCTGTTCACGTCCTGAAGCCGTCCGGCTCGAGCGCACTTGGAGGTACCGATGCCCGTCTCCACCCCGGCCGAGGTCCGGCAGGTCAGCACCCCTGCGGCGCTGGCCCTCGCCGATCTCGCCGGCATCTTCGAGGACCTCCAGACGGTGCTCCGGTGCTGCGAGCGGCTGATGGCCGTCCTGTCCGTCCCGCGCGAGGCCGACGAGCTCTCCCTCGAGGCGTTCTGGACGACGGCGGTGCTCTCCTACGGCCGCTGCTTCGACCCGACCGACCGCGGCCAGCAGCTGACCGCCGAGGACGTGACCGCCACCGGGCTGACCGGGGACGTCGCCGGGTGGCACGCCACCCTCGGCCAGATCCGCCAGCACTACGTCGAGCCGGCACTGAACCCGCGCGAGGTCTTCTCGGTCGGCGTCGCCCGGGACGACGCGGGCACGGCGGCCGGGGTCGCGGTGACCTCGACCCGGCACCCGCTCGTCGACGAGGTGTCGGTGCGGCAGACGGGCGCGATCGCCTTCGAGCTGAGCCGCATGGTCGACACCAGGATCACCGAGCAGCAGCAGGTGGTGTTCGCCGGGACGTCGTCGCTCACGCGCGAGGAGCTCGAGGCGCTGCCGCTGCTCGATCTGGTCGACCTCGACGAGCCGGGTCCGAGCACGGCGCCCGACGCGCAGGTCTGAGCCCAGCGGGTCCGAGGTAGCGCACACGCAGACTGGGCGGATGCGCACCTGCCCCTGCGGACTGCCCCAGCCGTACGAGGCGTGCTGCGGCGCCTTCCACGCCGGTCGCGCGCAACCACCGAGTGCCGAGGCGTTGATGCGGTCGCGCTACACCGCGTTCGCGGTGGGCGACGAGACCTATCTGCTCGACACGTGGGACCCGGCCACGCGCCCCCGCGAGCTCCGGCTCGACCTCCGGCGCCAGTGGACCGGTCTGCAGATCGTCGCAACGACCCGGGGTGGCCTGTTCGACGCCGAGGGCACCGTGCGCTTCCGCGCGTCCTACCGCGACGGCGGTCGGAACGGTGTCCAGGAGGAGAACAGCATGTTCCGGCGCGTGGACGGCCGGTGGCACTACACCGGCGGCGTGGTCGGTCGCGGTTGAGCACCTCGCGAGCGGACATCGAGACGCCATGAACGCCGAGGTGACCTACAAGATCGACGGCGAGCAGCGCTCCGTCTCCGTCGACACCCGAACCTCCCTTCTCGACGCGATGCGGGAACGGCTGGGCATCACGTCGCCGAAGAAGGGCTGCGACCACGGCCAGTGCGGCTCCTGCACCGTGCTGCTCGACGGGCGCCGGGTCGTGTCGTGCCTGATCCTCGCGGTCGCCGAGGACGGCGCCGAGATCACCACCGCCGCGGGCCTCGGCGCCCTCGCGGGTGAGGGCGACGAGCTGCACCCGGTCCAGCAGGCGTTCCTCGCCCACGACGGTTTCCAGTGCGGCTACTGCACGCCCGGTCAGGTGTGCAGCGCCGTCGGGATGCTCGACGAGGTGAAGAACGGCGACGCGAGCCACGTCACCGAGGACCTCGAGGCCGAACCGGAGCTCACCGACGACGAGATCCGCGAGCGCATGAGCGGCAACATCTGCCGCTGCGGCGCCTACGCCAACATCGTCGCCGCCATCCGGGACGCCGCCGACGGCACCCCGCACGAGGACCGGAACCAGCCCGCCGGGACCGGAGCGACGGCATGAACCCCTTCGAGTACCAACGCGCCGATGACGTCGCCGGCGCCGTCGCGCTCGTCGCCGAGCGGCCCGGTGCCGCCTTCCTCGGCGGCGGCACCAACCTCGTCGACCACCTGAAGCTCGGGCTCGTCGAGCCGGAGCTGCTGGTCGACGTCAGCAAGCTGCCGTTCGGTGGGGTCGACACCAACGAGGACGGCACGGTGCGCATCGGCGCTGGCGTCGCCAACAGCGACCTCGCCGCCTCGGCCGTCATCCGCTCGCGCTACCCGGTGCTCGCGCAGGCGCTGCTCGCGGGTGCGTCGGGCCAGCTGCGCAACCGGGCGACGACCGCGGGCAACCTGCTGCAGCGCACCCGCTGCGTCTACTTCGCCGACGTCACGACACCCTGCAACAAGCGCGAACCGGGCTCGGGGTGCTCCGCCATCGGGGGCTACACGCGCTACCACGCCATTCTCGGCGCGTCCGAGTCCTGCATCGCGACGCACCCGTCCGACATGGCGGTGGCGATGACTGCGCTGGACGCGACCGTCGTCGTGCACGGGCCGGCCGGTGAGCGCCGGATCGGTATCGAGGAGTTCCACCGGCTGCCGGGCGACGACCCGTCGCGCGACACCGTGCTCGAGCACGGCGACCTCGTCGTCGCGGTCGAGCTGCCGGCCCTGCCGCTCGCGCGACGCTCGGCCTACCGCAAGGTCCGCGACCGGGCTTCCTACGCCTTCGCGTTGGTCAGCGTGGCCGCGGCGCTCGAGGTCCGCGACGGGAGCGTGACCGACGTCCGCCTCGCACTCGGCGGGGTCGCGCACAAGCCGTGGCGTGCCACCCGGGCGGAGGACGCGCTCCGCGGCGGACCCGCGACCGAGGAGGCCTTCCGCGCGGCGGCGGAGCTGGAGCTCGCCGACGCCGTCCCGCAGGGCGAGAACGCCTTCAAGATCCCCATGGTCCGCAACACGATCGTCGCGACGTTGCGCGGCCTCGGCGCCCGCGGCGAAACGGAGGCGTCCGCATGACCGCCCCAGCCCGTGAGGCCGGCCGTGAGATCGGGACAGCCCGCGTTCGCGACGACGGCCCGGCCAAGCTCCGCGGGACCGCGCACTACGCCGTCGAGTACCCGGTCGACGCGCCGCTGTTCCTCCACCCGGTCCAGGCGACGATCGCCCACGGCCGCATCAGCGCCATCGACAGCAGCGCGGCCGAGGCGCTCGACGGGGTGGAGTTCGTCCTGACCCACACCAACGCACCGGCGCTCGCCGATGCCGGCGACGGCGAGCTCGCGGTCCTGCAGGACGGCGACGTCCACTTCCGCGGCCAGCTCATCGGCGTGGTCGCCGCGTCGACGTCCGAGGTGGCCCGGCAGGCCGCCGGACTCGTCCGCGTCACCTACGACGAGCAGGACCACAGCGTCCTGCTCGACCCGGCGAGCGATGAGCTCTACAAGCCGGACAAGGTCAACCCGAGCTTCCAGACCGACACCAGCGAGGGCGACCTCGAGGCCGCGCTCGCCGGTGCGGCGGTCACGCTGGACCGGACCTACACGACCCCCGCCGAGTTCAACAACCCGATGGAGCCGCACGCCCTCACGGCGACCTACGCCGATGGCGCGCTCACGCTCTACGACTCGACGCAGAACGTGCACGGCGTCCGCAAGACGCTCGCGCCGATCGTCGGGCTGGCGCCGGAGGACGTGCACGTCATCGCCCCCTATGTCGGCGGCGGCTTCGGCTCGAAGGGCATGCCTCACGCGCACGAGGTGCTCGCGGTCCTGGCTGCGATGCGGGCCGGAGGCCGACCGGTGAAGCTCGCGCTGACCCGGCAGCAGATGTTCGCGCTGGTCGGCTACCGCACGCCGACCGTGCAGCGGATCCGGCTGGGGGCCGGACCGGACGGGACGCTCACCGCGATCGCGCACGACGTGATCGAGCAGACCGCGCGCATCAAGGAGTTCGCTGAGCAGACCGCGACCGCCACGCGGATGATGTACGCCGCTCCTGCCCGCGCCACCAGCCACCGGTTGCACGCACTGGACGTCGCGGTGCCGTCATGGTTCCGCGCACCGGGCGAGGCACCCGGCATGTTCGCACCGGAGGTGGCGCTCGACGAGCTGGCGGCCGAGCTCGGCATCGACCCGGTCGAGCTCCGGATCCGCAACGAACCCGAGGTGAACCCGGAGACCGGGCTGCCCTGGTCGAGCCGCAACCTCGTGGCCTGCCTCCGGGAAGGTGCCCGGCGCTTCGGCTGGGAGCAGCGTGACCCGACTCCCGGCGTCCGCACCCGGAACGGCTGGCTTCTCGGCACCGGCGTCGCCAGCTCGGTCTACCCGGTCTACCGCCAGCCCGGTTCGCAGGCGCGCATCACGGCACTCGGCGACGCCCGCTTCCGCGTCGCGATCGGCGCGGTCGACATCGGCACCGGCGCGTGGACGTCGTTGCGGCAGATCGCGGCGGACGCGCTCGGCGCCGCCTACGACGACGTCGAGCTGCAGATCGCCGACACGGCCCTGCCGTTCGCGACGGTTGCGGGTGGCTCGTCCGGGACGACGAGCTGGGGTGCGGCCATCAACGAGGCGGCTCGGCTGCTGCGGGAGCAGCACGGCGGCACCCCGGCGGCGGGCGTCGAGGTGACGGGGGAGACCCCCGACAACGAGGCGTCGCAGAGCTACGCGATGCACGCCTTCGGAGCCCACTTCGTCGAGGCAGCGGTCCACGCCGACACCGGCGAGGTGCGGGTGCCACGCATGCTCGGCGTCTTCGGGGCCGGCGCGATCATCAACCCGCAGCTCGCCCGCTCGCAGTTCATCGGCGGCATGACCATGGGACTCGGGATGGCGCTGCACGAGCACGCCGTCACCGACCCGCGCTTCGGCCACGTCGTCACGCACGACCTCGCCGAGTACCACGTGGCCGCGAACGCCGACGTCGTCGACATGGACGCGGTGTGGCTCGACGAGCATGACGACAAGGTCAACCCGATGGGTTCCAAGGGCATCGGCGAGATCGGCATCGTGGGTGCCGCGGCGGCGATTGCGAACGCGACCTGGCACGCGACCGGCATCCGTGTCCGGGACCTGCCGCTCACGGCGGACAAGTTCCTGCGCTGACCCGCAGCGAGACGAGGGCGGCGCTCAGTTGCCGACGTAGGTCTTCAGGTGCTGACCGGTGAGTGTCGAGCCGTCGGCGACGAGGTCGGTCGGCGTGCCCTCGAACACGACGCGCCCACCGTCGTGGCCGGCGCCGGGGCCGAGGTCGATGATCCAGTCGGCGTGCGCCATGACGGCCTGGTGGTGCTCGATGACGAGCACCGACGTGCCCGCGTCGACCAGTCGGTCGAGCAGACCGAGCAGCTGTTCGACATCGGCGAGGTGCAGGCCGGTGGTGGGTTCGTCGAGGACGTAGACGGCGGCCTTCTCGCCCATCTGCGTCGCCAGCTTCAGCCGCTGCCGCTCGCCGCCGGACAGGGTGGTCAGCGGTTGGCCGAGGGTGAGGTAGCCGAGGCCGACGTCGGCGAGCCGGTCGAGGATCTTCGCGGCGGGCGGCGTCGAGGACTCGCCGTCGGAGAAGTATTCCTTCGCCTGCGCCACCGACATCGCGAGCACCTCGGCGATGTTGCGACCGCCGAGCCGGTACTCGAGCACCGCCGCCTGGAAACGGCGGCCCTCGCACTCCTCGCAGACGGACTCGACCGTCGCCATGACGCCCAGGTCGGTGAAGATGACGCCTGCGCCCTTGCAGGCGGGGCAGGCACCCTCGGAGTTGGAGCTGAACAGGGCCGGCTTCACGCCGTTGGCCTTGGCGAACGCCTTGCGGACCGGCTCGAGCAGACCCGTGTAGGTCGCCGGATTGCTGCGCCTCGACCCCTTGATCGCGCCCTGGTCGACGACGACCACCCCCTCGCGCTCGGCGACCGAACCGGTGACCAGCGAGCTCTTGCCGGACCCCGCGACGCCGGTGAGCACGCAGAGCATCCCGAGAGGGATGTCGACGTCGACGTCCCGCAGGTTGTGCGCCGACGCGCCACGGATCTCCATGACGCCTCGTGGGGTGCGGACCGACTCCTTGAGCGTCGCGCGGTCGTCGAGGTGGTGCCCGGTCACCGTGTCGCTGCGTCGTAGGCCGTCGACGTCGCCCTCGAAGCAGATGGTGCCGCCGCCGGTACCGGCTCCCGGGCCGATGTCCACGACGTGGTCCGCGATCGCGATGGTCTCCGGCTTGTGCTCGACGACCAGCACCGTGTTGCCCTTGTCGCGCAGCTGCAGCAGCAGGGCGTTCATGCGCTCGATGTCGTGGGGGTGCAGGCCGATCGTGGGTTCGTCGAACACGTAGGTGACGTCGGTCAGCGACGATCCGAGGTGGCGGATCATCTTCGTCCGTTGGGACTCGCCGCCGGAGAGCGTGCCGGCCGGGCGGTCCAGCGAGAGGTAGCCGAGCCCGATCTCGGTGAAGGAGTCCAGCAGGCGCTGCAGCCCGGTGAGCAGCGGCGCGACGCCCGGCTCGTCGAGGGCGCGCAGCCAGTCCGCGAGGTCGGTGATCTGCATCTGGCAGAGCTCGGCGATGTTCTTGCCCGCGATCCTCGACGACAGCGCTTCCGCGGTGAGTCGGGTCCCGCCGCAGTCCGGGCACGTCTGGAAGGTGATGGCGCGCTCGACGAAGCGGCGCACGTGCGGCTGCATCGCCTCCACGTCCTTGGAGAGCATCGACTTCTGGATCTTCGGGATGACGCCCTCGAAGGTGAGGTTGACGCCCTCGACCTTGATCTTGACCGGCTCGGAGTACAGGAGCTTGTCCAGCTCCTTCTTCGAGTACTGCGCGATGGGCTTGTCCATCGGCAGGCCGGCGCCGGCGAAGATGCGGCCGTACCACCCGTCCATGCTGTAGCCGGGGACCAGCAGCGCACCCCCGGCAAGGCTCTTCGCGTCGTCGTAGAGGGCCGTGAGGTCGAAGTCGCTGACGGCGCCGGTGCCCTCGCAGCGCGGGCACATGCCGCCCTGGTAGACGGCGTCCCGCACGATCTGCTTCTCCTCCCGGCCGCCCTTCTCGGTCTTCATGACCCCGCTCGCGGTGCGGGTCGGGACGTTGAAGGCGAACGCCGTCGGTGGGCCGATGTGCGGCTGCCCGATGCGGCTGAACAGGATCCGCAGCATCGCGTTGGCGTCGGTGGCGGTGCCGACGGTGGAACGGGGGTTCGCCCCCATCCGCTCCTGGTCGACGATGATCGCCGTGGTCAGCCCGTCGAGCAGGTCGACCTCGGGGCGCGCCAGGCTCGGCAGGAACCCCTGCACGAACGAGCTGTAGGTCTCGTTGATCAGCCGCTGCGATTCCGCTGCGATGGTGCTGAAGACCAGCGAGCTCTTGCCGGAGCCGGAGACGCCGGTGAACACGGTCAGCCGGCGCTTCGGGATCTCGACGCTGACGTCGCGGAGGTTGTTGACGCGGGCGCCCTGCACCCGGATGACGTCATGGCGGTCAGCCGCGGGCAGTCGGCTGGGCGAGGCGTCCGTGCTCACGATCGCTCCTCCTTGCGTGAGGTTCGTGCAGGGGTCGGTCGAGGTTAGCGTGGAGGCATGGCTGCCTCCGCCCTCACCTCCAAGACGTCCGCACCGTCGGTGAATGTGACCGCAGGTCTGATCGGCGGCTTCGCCGCAGCCCGCTACACCAAGAACCGGGCCCTCGGCGGCGCGGTGTTCGCCGCAGCGGGTGCGGTCGCGTTCCGTGGCTGGCAGCAGCAGGCTGGCCCGTTGCCGGCGGCCGCCCTCGTCGGCGTCTACACCCTGGCGATGGGTGGCTCGCACCCGCTCGCCCACAAGCTCGGACCGTGGCCGTCGGTCCTGCTGGTCACCGGCCTCACCGTCGCGGCGTCCGAGGCCGTGCTGCGACGGGGCTGAGCACCCCCGCACGACGAAGCCGGTGCCACCTCGAGAGGTGACACCGGCTCCGGTGTGCGTCGGCTCGGGTCAGCTGCGGACGACCAGCGTCTTCGCGCCCTTGTCGTGGAAGCCCTGCTTGCGCTGACTGTCGAACAACGGCGACAGCGCGCAGACGAGCACCCAGAGACCGCCGAGGATCGGGACCAGACCCGGCAGCTGGAAGATCGCCCAGCGCTTGGCGGACTGCTCCATCGTGACCGGGCCGCCGTTCTCGTCGACGACCTTGAGGCCGAGCAGCTGCTTGCCGATCGTCGCGCCGCGCTTGCCGATCATGAAGATCTCGTACGCCGCGAACAGGGCGATGAAGATGAGGGTGGTGATGAACTGCCGTGCGATGCCGCCCGTGCCCGCCTGGAAGTTGCCGTTCGAGTCGAAGTGGGCGCTGGAGGTGAACAGCGGCAGGAAGATCAGCGTCAGCAGGATCGTGGCCGGGATGCCGACGATGATCCCGTCCAGGATGCGGGCTCCGAGCCGCTGGCCCATGCCGGCGAGCTGCGGCCCACCGCCATAGCCGCCCGGTCCGTATCCCTGCTGCTGGCCGTATCCCTGCTGCTGGCCGTAGCCCTGCTGGCCGTAGCCCTGCTGGCCATAGCCCTGCTGTCCATAGCCCTGCTGTGGCGGCTGCTGCCCGTACCCGCCTGGCTGGGGCTGACCGTAGCCACCCTGCTGCTGGCCGTAGCCCTGCTGGGGCTGCTGGCCGTACGCCCTGCTGGGCGCTGGCCGTAGCCGCCACCCTGTTGCTGCCCGTACCCGCCCTGCTGGGGCTGCTGGCCGTAGCCGCCGCCCTGCTGCTGTCCGTAGGGGTTCTCCGACATGGTCCGTCCTTCGATCTCGAGACGTGGACGCGGAGCGTGAGCTCCGTCGTCGCCTTGGCCCCCTGGTGAAAGCTCCGCAGCCGCGGCTGGAGCGATTTTTCCGCGATCTTCACCGGCGCGGGCGCTTTTCGATCAAAATCCCGCGTGTCGTCACCCAATTGTCAGCACATCAGGCCTTCACGAACCGTTCAGGGCCGCAGCATCGTCCTCTCAGCGGTCGACGCGGCGGCCGAGCAGGCAGAACTCGTTGCCCTCGGGGTCCGCCAGCACGATGAAGGGCGCATCGGCCGGCTGTCCGACGTCGACGTGCGTCGCACCGAGGGCGAGGAGACGCTGCAGTTCCTGGGCCTGATCGCACCCGGTCGGGCTGACGTCGATGTGCAGGCGGTTCTTCACCGTCTTTCCCTCGGGAACCGGCAGGAAGGTGATGAGCGGCAGCTGGTCGAAGCCGCCGGTCGCCGAGATCCACCTGAAGCCACGCGGGTCCTCCACGACCGGCCAGCCGAGCACCTCGCCCCACCAACGGGCGAGCGCGCCGGGGTCGCGGCAGTCGACGCAGATTTCGACGAGAAGGCTTCCCATGGCCGCCACTCCATCGCAGTCAGCATCCTCGTGCAACCTGCTTCACACGATCGGCGTCACGACGCGACCGTCCGCCCCCACACCCCGTACAGCGGATCGTCGCGGTAGCCGCGGAATCCCCCGGATGCGGGCGTCCGCAGCTGGCCGGCGACGTCGACGAACCCGGCCTCGCTCAGATAGCTCGAAACGATCGAGACGTGCTCCTCGTCGTCGGTGAGCAGCCAGCCGCGGATCGCCTTCGTCGGGAAGCAGCGGTTGCTGAAGGTGCACACCACCTGCCCGCCGGGACGGAGCACCCGCGCCGCCTCGCGGAGCACCTCGACCGGTCGGACGAGATAGTCGACCGAGACGCAGCAGAGGACGCTGTCGAAGGCGGCGTCCTCGAACGGCAGCTGCGGGTCGCGGTTCAGGTCCTGCAGCACCGTCGACTCCGCGAGCGGGTTGGCGCGTAGTTCGGCGTCATTCATCCCCAGCACGACCAACCCTTCCGACGGACGTCGCGACAGGTGCGAGACCCACGACGACATCAGGTCGAGGACCCGTCCGTCGGGGACGCCGAGCTCGTCGTACAGCGCGGAGACGGCGGTGATGGCCCCGTCGTCGATGTGGGTGACGAAGCGGGGGGAGGCGTAGAAGTCGGCGTCGTCGGAGGGGTCCTGCCGGTCGAAGAAGCCGGGCGGCCGGGCGGTGGGGTCGACGCTCACCTCTGGTGCCTGCCCGCTCGACCGGATTCCACGGCAGGCATGCTCCGAGCCCCGGTCGCCCGACGCGGCTGTGGACAACGCTGTCCGTTCCACAGCAAGCATCTCTGCAGGTCAGGGTATGTACAGCGGTCATCAGCGATGTCATAATCGAACATGTGTTCGATACTCCCCGCGACGCTCATCCGTCCGTTGGCCCGGCCCTCGGCGAGGCCGACCCCCGAGATGCGGCCGGCTTCGACCGAGCGCTCGCGGAAGGGACGCCGGGGCGTGCGTCCCTCGAGCTGTTGCTCGACGTCGACCCGTCCTCGCTGGACCGCGCGGACGGCGTCTCGGTCCTCATCGGCATCGAGAAGGCGATGCGGCTGCTGGCTGCCCTGGCGCTGCAGGTCCAGGTGGTTGTGGCCGGCACCTGGCCGGGAGGCGAGAAGATGGACGAGGCGGTCCACGAGGTGGCGGTCGCGCTGAACCTGCACCCGTCCACCGCGGGAGCGAAGGTTGCGACCGCACGAGGTGTCGTCGGTCGGTTGCCGATGACGTTGAAGCGGCTCGAGGCAGGGGAACTGTCGCTGGCGCAAGTGCAGAAGATCGAACGTGCGGTGCGCGGACTCGACGTGACGGTGGCGCAGGCCGTCGAGGCCGACGCGGTGCCCGGGTCGGTCCGCGGCCTGGGGCGGCGGCTGGAAACGGCCCTCGCTCGGCGCGCACCCGAGGCTCTCGCGCGGCGTACGCAGGAGCGCCGCAGCAGGCGGGAGGTGACGTCGTGGACGGACGCGGTCGAAGGGCTTGCCGGGCTGGCCGTGCAGGGGCCGGTCGAGATGATCGCGGAGATCAAGAGTGCGATCGACCTCGACGCGCGGCTGCGCGTCGCTGGCGAGTGCCGGTCGCTGAACGTGCGCCGCTTCGACGTGCTGCGGGAGTGGGCCAGGGATCGGCTGGGGTTGGTGCCGCTCCACACGCCGCCCACGAAGCCGACGACGACCGACGCACAGCCATCTGGTGAGACTCCCGCCGAGGAGTCCCCGGGCGAGCCGATGGGCGGGCGGCGTCGCAAGCGCCGGCGGCGACGAGGCGGTTCGCCTCGTCCAGCGCACCGGCGCTGCGGCACCTGCGGTCGCGCCGGCCCGAACCGGATCCCGATCAACGTGACGGTGTCGCTCGAAACGCTGCTCCGGCTGTCCGACACAGCAGGGGAGCTCGACGGTGCACCCATACCGGCCGAGGTCGCGCGCGAACTCGCTCACGACGGGGACTGGATGAAGTGGGTCGTCGAGTCCGGCGGCGGCCGCTTCCTGTGGGCCGGTGCGAAGACCTACCGGCCCGGTCGAAGACTCGCCCGGCACGTGCGCGGGCGCGACGTCACCTGCCGCTTCCCCTCCTGCCGGAGGCCGGCGTCGGAGTGCGACCTGGACCATGTGAGGGCGTTCCACACCGAAGGCGGCACGACCGTGGCGGGCAATCTCGGCGACCTGTGCCCGACGCATCACGCGCTCAAGCACGACGAGAGCGGTTGGAGCTACGCGCTGCCGCCCGAGGGCACCGCCCGGTGGACGTCTCCTTGTGGGCGCGTCTACGACGACCCGCCGCAGCATCACGACGACGACCCGGCGCTGAACGCCTACCTGGCCGCCGGGACGGAGCGACGCCGTGCCCGCGACTCCGCCCGCGAGCGCCGGATCGCCAGGAAGACCAGGAAGCTGTCGGATGTGTTCGCGGCCTGGGACACGCCACCGGCGGGGCAGCGCGAAGACCTCCCCTTCTGAGGAGAGGCTGCCGTCCATGAGCGGATTCGATCCCGACGCCGAGGTCCGCGTCCGGCAGCTCGACGAGGTCGACTGGGAAGTGCTGCAGGCCTTCAGCTACCGGACTCCGAGCCGCTCGTACACGGTGCCGGTGGGGCAGCGTACGGACTTCGCGTCGGTGCCGCGCGTCTTCGTGTGGCTGCTCCCGCGCTACGGCCGGTACACGCTGTCGGCGATCCTGCACGACCATCTGTGGCGGGATCTCGTGCCCACCGGCGAACTGACCTACCGCGACGCCGACCGGTTGTTCCGCCAGGCGCTCGGCTCGCAGGCGGTCCCGGTGCTGCGGCGCTGGTTGATGTGGACGGCGGTGCGATGGGGCGCGCTCGTGAAGCCGGGTGGCAGGTCCGGTTGGCTCGGCGACGCTCCGCTCGTGGTGCTGGTGAGCCTGCTCGCCGCTCCGGTCGTGCTGCCGCCGGCCGCGGTCGTCCTCGTCGCGCTGGTGGTCTTCTACCTGGCCGAGCTGGTCGTCTGGCTCCCCGCTCGCCTCGCTGGTCGCAGCTCCCGGAGTGTGCCGCGCCCCGTCCCGAGTTGGCGGACCTGACCGGAGATCAGGCGTCTGATCCTGCGGAAATCGGCTCGCGCAGGACCTGCAGGAGGCGTTGCTCGCCCTCGCTACCAGTCCGCGGACGGCACCGTCGGCTCGGTCACGTGGCGCAAGGTCGACGGCCGCTTCGGCCCGTCGACGGGGAGCGCGGTGCGTGATCTGCGAGCCGACCGGAGCCTGCCCGTCGTCGACGCGCTGGAGGTTTTCGTCCGTCTGAGAGCGAGGGCTTGGCGGGCTCGCCGGCATGCCCGATACTGCGCGCGGCCCGCTGTTGCTACGGAGGGCTGATCGGGGTTCGCTCCGTGCGACGAGAGAAGCGTGATGAGTGCCGTAGACGAGGGCCTGCTGCCCGTCCTTCTCCCGACATCACGAGGCCGGCGGTTGGAGACCCGTCGCTGGAGTTTCACCAAACGGGCGTTCGACGTCGTCGCGGCTTCGGTGGCGCTGCTGGTGCTCGCGCCTCTCCTCGGGCTCCTGTGCCTGGCCGTCCTGTTGTCGTCCGGGGGACCGGTCGTCTTCCGTCAGCAGCGGGTCGGCCGGGACGGGCGCCTGTTCGACATCGTGAAGTTGCGCACGATGGTGCCCGGAGCGACGGATCTGCTCGACTCCGATCCGGAGCTGCGCGAGCGCCACCGGCGGGGCGGCTTCAAGCTGCGTGTGGACGAGGACCCCCGGATCACACGGGTCGGGAGGTGGCTGCGGCGGACCAGTCTCGACGAGCTGCCGCAACTGCTCAACGTGCTCGCCGGTTCGATGGCTCTCGTGGGGCCGCGGCCGGTGGTTCCGGACGAACTTCTCGCGTTGTTCGGGGAGGACGCTGACAGGTACTGCCGGGTGCGGCCGGGGATGACCGGTCCCTGGCAGGTCGGCCGGGGTGTGGGGGTGTCCGCGCCGCTGCGCCGCCGACTCGACGTGGCCTATGCGGCTCAGTGGTCCTTCTCGAAGGATGTGGCCCTGCTTCTCCGGACCCCGGGCGCCGTCGTCCGTGCGGCCCGGACGGGGCGGTAGATGCTCCCGGAAGGGAAGGACCCGCTTGCTGGAGGGGGGAGATCGAGCGTCGCGTACGTGACGACCCGCTTCCCCTCGGTGACGCAGACATTCGTCTTCCGGGAGGTGCTTGCGCTCGAGCAGGCAGGATGGCGGGTCCTGCTGCACGCTTTCGGACGATCGGACGTCCCTGAGTCGGTGGCTCGCGAGGTGCAGGACGCCGGCATCGACTGCGTCCATCCTCGGCTCGGTCCCGTGCTGCGCAGCCAGGCGTGGTGGTTGCGCCGTCGTCCCCGCGCCTACCTCGCGGTGTGGTGGTTCGCGCTGCGTGGCACCTGGCCGAGTGCCCGGGCGATGCGGCAGGCCATCACCGTGGTCCCGGTGGCCGGCTTGTTCGCGCGCGACATCGCCCGGCGAGGCATCAGGCATACCCACGCCCACTGGGCGACTGGGCCGGCTCTCGCTGCGGCGATCATCGCCCGGCTGACCGGCGGCAGCTACAGCTTCACGGCCCACGCCTACGACATCCAGGTGGATCGCACCATGCTCCGCACGAAGGCTTCGGGTGCCGCCTTCGTGGCCACCATCTCGCGGCTGAACCAGCGCTCGCTCGAGCGCGAGTTCGAGGGGTCTCCTGCCCAGGTCCGGGTCGTGCACTGCGGCGTAGATCTGGCGCGGTTCCCCCATCGCCCGGCAGCACCCGCCGGCCCACCGTTCCTGATCCTCAACGTTGCCTCGCTGGAGCCGAAGAAGGGCCAGTTGCACCTCCTGCGCGCAGTCGCCCTGCTGCGTCGCCAGGGCTATGACGTGCGCGTGCAACTCGCCGGAGACGGAACGCGTCGTCGGACGCTCGAACGCGCGGCAGCCGAGCTGGGGATCGACGACCACGTGGAATTCCGCGGTGCGCTCTGCAGTACCGAGGTGCGTCGATCACTCGAGATGGCGCACGCCTTCGCCCTTCCGAGCGTCCTGCTGTCGAACGGTCTGACGGAGGGCATTCCGGTGGCACTCATGGAGGCGATGGCGATCGGCGTCCCCGTGGTCGCCTCCTGGGTCTCCGCGGTTCCGGAGCTGGTGGTCGACGGGGTCAACGGGCTGACGGTGCCGCCCGGGGACGAGGAGGCGTTGGCGACAGCCCTAGCGAGACTCCTCGACGACGTCGAGCTGAGCCGACGGCTGACGGGGGAGGCCGTACGGACGGTCGAGGAGCAGTTCGACCTGCGGAGGACCAGCGCGCAGCTGGGCGGACTTCTCCGCGACGCCATCGGATGAGATCGACTCGGTCGAGCGGGGGACGGACGGTCTCGCGGTCCGATGGGCGCCGGCCAGCGCGGCCCGGAGGAAGCCGCTGCCCCAGGCGAGGTGCATGGTGACCATCGCGCAGCCGCGGAGAGATGGCCGGCTCATCCGGTCGCCGAGGGCGGCGGCAGTGGCGATCACCGTGCCCACATAGCTCCCACCGACGACAGCGAACAGTCTCCGACCGGCCTTCGTCGGGGAAAGGCAGATCCCCGTCGTCAGGCCCACGATGAGCGCGGGAGGGGCCAGCCACCGGAGGTGGAACGACCGGGGGTGACGCCGGAGCACCACGTACTTCCAGTACCCGTATTGGTGGAACTGCCGTGCCAGCCCGGTGACCGATCCGCGGACCAGGCGCTCGAAGGTGATGGTCGCGTCCAGCAGGATGCGGCCTCCGCCCAGGCCGTAGCGGAAGTCGAAGTCGAAATCCTGGTTGCGCACGAGGCTCTCGTCGAAGCCGCCGATGGCCCGGGACCTGTCGACGCGGTACAGGCCGTGGGACAGGTGGTCGACGTAGGTCGTGCGGGTCGCGTAGTGGTGCCGGGCGTTGCCGACGCCGAATCGTGAATCCTGGACGGCCGCGGCGGCCCGGCCGAAAGCACCGGCTCCGACGCCGTGCACGATCCCTCCGGCTGCTTCTGCCCGTCCGTCGTCCAGATGGGTGAGCAAGCGGCGGACGTAGTCGTCGGGAACCCGCGAGTGGCCGTCCAGCCGGAGCCAGTACTCACCGCGTGCGGCGGCCAACCCGATGTTCAGGGCTTGAGGGGTGCCACCGGCCGGGTTGTCCAGCACGCGGACCCTCGGGTCGCGCGCCGCGAGTGCGTCGAGCATCTGGCGGCTGCCGTCCCGCGAGCCGCCGTCGACCGCCACGACCTCGAGTCCGGCGCCTTCGAGATGCTGCGCCAGACCTGCGCGTACGGCCGATGCGATCGTCGACCGCTCGTCGAGCACCGGGATGATGACGGTGACCAGAACCCGGCGGATCCCGGCCGAGGGCTTCTGCACCGGATCTGGCTGCACGGCGACAGGCTCCCAGAACCGGGACGTTCCATCAGCCGGTTGCGGGATCGCGGTGACGCTGTGAAACTTCGCGCGGTGACCACGCCCGGGCAGGGTCCGCCGCTAGTCACGGTGCTCGTCGCCGTCCACAACGGTGGTGCCGCTCTGCGCGCGTCCGTGGACAGCATCCTCGGACAGACGTTCGCCGACTTCGAACTGGTGGTCGTGGACGACGGCTCGACGGACGATACGGCGGGGTTCCTCGCGTCGGTCGCCGACAGCCGCCTGCGCGTGCTGTCCGGACCGCACCAGGGGTTGGGCGCTGCGCTCCGGCGCGGTCTGGACAGGGCGCGTGGCGAATACATCGCCCGGCAGGACGCCGACGACATCGCCCACCCGGACCGTCTGGCTGCTCAGGTCGCCTTTCTCGATGCCCACCCCGACGTTGTCCTGGTCGGAGCCCACGCGTTCATGCACGACGGTGTCGGCAAGCGGCTCGGCGTCCTCGCACATCCGACATCGGAGCACGCGTTGGCCTGGCGTCTGCTCTTCGAGAACGGGTTCGTGCACAGCGCCGTCGTCTTCCGCCGCGAGGAAGCTGTCGCGGTCGGCGGTTACCACGACGAGGTCGCCGAGGATTACGACCTCTGGTCGCGGATCGCCGCTCGCTACCGCGTCAGCAATCTGGACCGAACCTTGATCGCCTACCAAATGGCGCCGACGGGCCTGCACGCGACGGCGAGGGCGGCCATGGACCGGCGTGCCCGTGAGATCAGTGCGGCCAACATCGCCTCCGCGCTGGCCGACCGGTCCGAGGCGAGTCTTGCGCCGGACATCGCGGGCCTGCAGCGGGCCGGTGATCGCCCCGGGGGCGACCGGCTCGTCCAGGCCGTCCGCGGGGTGCTCGTCCTCCGGGACCAGTTCGCTGAGCTCCGGTCGCTCACGCCGGTGGACTCCGAGTACGTGGACCGCTACACCTGGCACCTCATCGCCGCGGCGGCGGTGATCGAGGCGCGCCCCCGGAACCTGGTTCTGCTCATCCGGCTCGTCGCGCTCAGTCGTCGTTGTACCGCCGCTCGAGTACCGGCGCTCCGGCTCGGCGCCCTCGTGATCGCGGCCCTCATGGTCAGCGGGAGCAGCGCCACGGCGTGTCCTCGACTGGCGGGCCGACTCCTGCGGATGAGCAATTCGACGTCGAGGTGGCGGCGCACACCGCAGCCGCGAGGCCGGAGCCCGTTCGCCCGGACGCTGGCGGCCGGGCGGATCCGGTCGGGTCGCCCGACCATCGCCCTGGTGATCGACCATGCGTTCGGGGGAGGGGCCGAGAAAGTGGTGGAGGACCTCGCGGTCTCGCTGGTCGGGCGCGGCCACCGCGTGCTGCTGTGCCATACGCGGACTCCTCCCGAACCGCAGGAGCAAGGTGCTCTGGCGGCGGCGGGAGTCGAGCTGTTGTCACTGGGGCGCACGTCCCGTTGGAGGTTGGACCAGTGGTGGCCACTCGTCCGGGCGCTCCGGCAGGAACGGGTTGACGTGCTCAACGCGCACCTGCCCGGCTCGAACAAGTGGTGTGCTGCATTGCGGGCGTTGCGCCCGGGGATGCGATTCGTCGCGACCGAGCACTCGCTGGACGGCGCGGCGGCCTATCGCCCGGTCCAGGTCGGCCGCTTCGTGGGATGGGCGTGCGACCGGTTCGTCACCGTCTCCGATCCGGCGGCCCGATGGCTCATCGAGACGTGCCGGTTGCCCGCCGTGAAGGTCGAGGTCGTACGCAACGGGTCCTCGCGTCTGATCCCGCCACCCGACGACCCTGCGGTGCGGGCCATACGTCGCGAGCTCGGTGCCGAGGACGAACTCATCATCGGGACTGTGGGCATGCTGCGCAGCCAGAAGCGGGTGGACGTGATCCTCACGGCCTTCCAGCGCCTGCGGCGGGAGTTCCCGCACGCCCGCCTGGTGGTCGTCGGCGACGGCCCGGAGCGTTCCACCCTGGAGCGCCAGGCTCGGCAGATCCCCGAGGGCGTCCGGTTCCTGGGTCACCGCGACGACGTGGGGACACTGCTGACGAGTTTCGATCTTTTCGTCATGGCCTCCGTGGTCGAGGGATCCCCGCTGGCCCTCATCGAGGCCATGCGCGCGGGCCTAGCCGTCGTCGCCACCGGGGTCGGGGGCGTCCCGGAGTTGGCCCCGCACCGGGAGTGCGCCCTGCTCGTCGCCCCCGGCGACGCGGGTGGGTTGAGTGACGCGATGGCGAGCCTCCTGCGCGACGCTCCGCTCCGCGCGGCGCTCGGGGAAGCTGCACGGGTTCGGGCCACGCGAGACCTCGGCTGGGAGCGGGTCGTCGACGAGTGGAGTGCGCTGTTCGAACGGGTCGTCGAGGAGCACCGTCGTGGAGGAGCCGGCGCAGGCCGATAGCCCAGTCGCCGACCGGCCGACGGCGCTACTCTGCCGACGTGCAGGCGAGCGCCGAGGGCCCGGCGGGCACCGCGTGGGCGCGCGCGCTGCAGGCGGCCGAGCGTGGGCGGGGTCGGTTCCGCACCGCCGTCGGTCTCCTCGTGCTCGCCATCCTGTACTCGCGGATCGCGGAGACACCGCGGGCGGGACGCTTGGTCCACGGCGCCGCCGAAGCCGTCGTTCTCGGTCTGGCGGCGGTCGTGTTCGTCGTCCGTTCGCGTCAGGGCGGGTCCCGCGGTCTGATGGCGCTGGCCAGCTTCTGGGCACTCACCGTGCTGTATCTCGCTGTGCTCTACGCGTCCTCCGTGTGGGCCGTCGACGGTGGCGCAGCCGTTGCCCAGGCCGACACCCTCGCGATCGACTTGGTCGTCGTCTACCTGATCGTGGAGATCTTCGACTCGCCCGCGCGGCAGCGGTTCGCGACCTGGACGGTCATCGTGATCGCCGGGGGCCTGGGGGCGTTGGCCATCTTCCAGAGACTGACCGGGACCTACCACACGTCCTACTTCGGACTTGCTCAGGCGTCCGTCCAGCAGATCGTGGGGCAGAGCCACGGCTTCCGCAGCGCAGGGCCGGTCGGCGACCCCAACTTCTTCGGGATGGCGCTGGTGGTCGTGGTGCCCCTGGCGCTGTTCCGTTGGCGCGACGAGCACGATCGCCGGCTGCGGGCGGTCGCAGCGCTCGCTGCCCTGATGCTGCTGGGGGGCATCGCCCTGACGTACTCGCGGGGTGCACTGGTCGCCCTGGTCGCGGTGCTCATCGGGTTCACGCTGCTGGCCGGGATCAGCCCGCAACGGGTCGCGGCGTGCGTCGTCGTGCTCCTGCCGTTCTCGATCCTCGTGCCTCACCAGCTCACGCAGCGGGCGGCGAGCATCTTCCAGGGCGATCACTCGATCACAGGCCGGACCGAGTCGGACCTGGTGGCTTTCGACATCTTCATCCGGCATCCCGTGGCCGGGGTCGGCGCCAACAACTACCACCTCGCCTACCTGCCGTACGCATTCGAGAGACACGCTCTGGACGCCGTGCCGTACGCCCACAACCTCTACCTGGCGGTTGCGGCCGAGACCGGCCTGGTCGGTCTGGCGACCCTCTTCGGCGCCGTGGCCGTGGTGCTCCTGCGTGCTCTCCAGGCCCGAGCCGGTGCCCTGCGGGAGGCACGCCCGGTCGTTGCGGACCTGGCCGCCGGCTACTTCCTGGCGGTGACGGCGTCGCTCGTCGGAAGCGCCTTCCTGCCGCTCGCATACCCGCGGTACCTGTGGATCCTTGTCGGGCTCACCCTTGCCGTCACGCTTCCGGATCGCCCGGCGGGGACGTCTCCGACGGCTGTCTCGGCCGTGGCATCAGCAGCGCGGCCAGTACGAGGCCGACCAGCAGGCCCGCCAAGCCCGCGACCGTGAGGTTGCGTTCCGGGTCAGGTCGGATCCGCCGGCTCGTCGGTCGATCGCCGAGCGGACTCACGCGAACGATGCCGTGGAACTGCTCGGTGGCGACGTCCTGCAGAGCGGCGGGCAGGCGGCCAGCGAGCGTCAGGGCGGTTTCTCGGGTCGGGCAATCCACCCACAGGTACAGCTCCGTCGTCGACGGCAACCGACGTGCCTGCGCCGAGCAAGCCGAGCTGTCCCGCGCGTCCGCGTCGGTCGTCGGGGCGACGCGGTGGCTGAAAGTCGCGCTGCCGGCGATATCGGCAAGGGTCTGCAGCACCGACCCGTAGGACAGCAGGTTGAGCTCGTTGAGCTGTTCCTTCGGCTCGGTGAGCAGCGGTGAAGGAGCGGTGAAGACGATGGTGGTCGCCTCGTAGACCGGCGCTTGCCGAGCCGTGAAAACTGCCGACGTCGTGACCGCGAGCGCGACGACGAGGACGATGACCCACCAGCGGCGGGTCAGCACCGCGAACAAACGGGGGAAGCTCATGGCATCGGCACCGTTTCCGAGTCACCCGGAGCGGCGTGGAGCCCGAGGACGCTCGGCTTCGTCGTCGCGGCCCGGACTCATGGCGGCGGAACCTACCATCCGGCGGCTGCGGCTCCGCCGTGCGCGTCGTTGATGACGAGCTTCCTACGGACGCTGTGGCCCCTTCTCGAGCGCACCACGAAGGTTCGCTTGCTCCTCGCCGCCGGGGGCACGCTGGGACTCGCCCTTCTCGAGGCGGCGGGGGTCGTCCTGGTCCTGCCCCTGGTGCAACTCCTGGTCTCGACGCCGCCGGCCGTCCCGTCCCGAGTCCGGGGCATCGCCGACCTGGTCGGTGATCCGTCGCCCCTCAGGTTGGCCGCCGTCCTCGGGAGCTCGCTCTTCCTGTTCTTCGTGGCGCGGGGCGTGCTCGCCGCGGTCTTCCTCCGGTGGAATCTCCGAATCGTCCTCGAGAGCCAGGCCACGATGGAGGGGCGCCTGCTGAGCAGTTTCCTCCACGCGCCGTACTCGTTCCACCTGAGGACGAACAGTTCCGACCTGCAGCGATCCATCCAGGAGACCGTGCGCTGGGTCTATTCGGAGGTGCTGGTCTCGGTGGTGGTCGGAGCCGCGGACGCGGTGCTCATCGCCGTCGTCGCCCTGGCCCTGTTCTTCGTCGATCCCGTCCTGGCCGCTGCGGCCGTCGGGTACTTCCTCATCGTCGGGCTCCTGTACTCGAAGGTCGTGCAGCCCCGCGCCCGCGCAGCCGGAGCGGCTCGGCACCGGCAGAGCGCCCGCTCCTACCTGGCCGTCCAGCAGAGTCTGGTGGCGATCCGTGAGGTGAAGCTGCGGCACCGCGAGGAGTTCTTCGTCACCAACCTTCTGGCGAGCAAGCGCGCGGAGGCGGGACCCACCCGGACGGTTCTGCTGCTAGGGCAGATCCCGCGCTACTACCTCGAGGTCGCACTCATCGTGGGCGTGGCAGGCATGGCCTTCGTCCTCTATTCGGCGGAGCCGACGAGCCACGCGACCGCCCTGCTCGGTCTGTTCCTCGTCGCGGGGCTCCGTTGCCTGCCGTCGCTCAACAGAGTGCTCGTCGGGGTCGGTGCGGCGCGGGCCGCGGCCGCGCCGCTGATGCAGATCGTGGCCGATCAGGCGGAGGCCGAACAGACGAGGGACGGCGCGCCTGCCCGGACCCTGAGCACCCGATTCCGAGCACCCACACTCGAGCTGGTCGACGTCGACTTCACCTACGAGTCCCGGACGGCGCCGGCCCTGGTCGGCATCTCCTGTCGGGTCGGGCCCGGCGAATCGGTCGCTTTCGTCGGGGCGTCCGGCGCGGGCAAGAGCACCCTGCTCGACGTCATGCTGGGGTTGCTCGAGCCCCGCGCCGGAGTCGTCACCGTCGATGGCCTGCCGATGCGCGAGATCCGCGGGCCGTGGCAGGCAGCGGTCGGATACGTGCCGCAGGTCGTCGGCCTGCTGGACGCCAGCATCCGCGACAACGTCTCCTTCGGAGCAGGCGCTTCAGGGGGCGACGACGCCGCGGTCTGGGAGGCCTTGCGGCTGGCGGATCTCGCCGACTTCGTCCGATCGCTGCCGGATGGGCTGAACACCGTCGTCGGTGAGGGCGGGGCGCGACTGTCCGGGGGGCAGCGGCAGCGCCTGGGTCTGGCGCGTGCCCTCTTTCCCTCCCCGAGTGTCCTCGTCCTCGATGAGGCGACCTCAGCACTCGACCCCGATACCGAGACGCGCGTGCTGCAGACCATCGGGGCGCTCAAGGGCTCGGTGTCCCTGGTGCTGGTGACCCATCGCCTGGCCAACGTCCGGATCTGCGACCGGGTGCATGTGCTCGAGGGGGGTCACATCGTCGACTCGGGGACGTTCGAGGACCTCTGTCGGTCCAATGACGGCTTCGCCCGGATGGTGTCCGGAGCGGAGGTCGCCCCCGACCCGGCATCCGAGCCGACGGCGGTCGCAATCGCCGAAGGTCCCGGGGCCCCACCGGCGGCTGCAGCAGCGGCCGAGCGTCTTCCGCGCGGCCCGCGGGACGTGTCCACCCTCTGAATTGCGCGTGCTTCGTCCCCCAAGGCCGGTCCGTGAGCTGGGAGCGGGTCGGACGGCAGCCGGTCGGCTGAAGCCGATGCAGGTCAGGGGCCGGCGCACCGGTAGGTGAAGCGTGTGCTCGCGGACAGGGCGGCGGCGTCGCCCTGGCGTCGCTGCACCATGATCGTCGTCTCGGCCGGGTAGCTCCCGGTGCCACGGAACGACCAGTGCAGTGGCAGGTCGACACTGCTCTGGTGGCGCTTGAGCTGGGCGGTCAAGGGGGCACTGGCCGTGCCGTCGCTGCGGACCCACTGGTAGCGGAGTCGGCCTGAGTGGCCATTGGTGTGCACGGTGGCCACGAGATCCTCGGTGCCGTTGCAGGCGAGCGCTGGGGACGTCGGGGGAATGGTGACCCGTTCCGCCCGCACCGGGCCCGACGGCCACAGCAGCCAGACCAGGACCGCCACCAGGACGAGCGTCACGGCCACGTGGAGCGCCCGCTCCTTCCGCCGGCGCCCGGTCGGATCCGACGCCGGCGTTGCGTCCACGCGAAGTGGCTGCGGTGCCGCAGCCGGAACCCCTGGCCCGAACCGGAGGCGGACAGGTGCAGGTGGGATCGGCCCGGCGTCGGCGCGGGGCGACGGGATGCGTCCGGTGTCGGACGTCGCATCGTCCTTGGCCAGTATCGGCAGCTCCCGCGTCGTCGCATCCGCGGACCTTGCCGGCCGCTCCAGCGCAACTGTCCTGTCGGGGTCGAAGCGGCCGTCCCACTCGTCGGGTACGTCTCCGCTGCTCACGGTTTGCCCGCAGGCTGTGCGCCGGGCGCCACCTGCCCGGGAGGCGCATCGACGGGGACGCGGATCGGCCCGTTCGGTGGCACCTTCACGCTGGGCGGGGTGATGACGGTCGGCGGCTGCGGCGGCGTGGTCGTCGGGGCCGCTGGGGCGATCGTCGTCGGCAGGTGCGGCCGCGGCAGGGGCCGGGGGATCGGCACCGGACGCGGACCGGGCGGCAGGGCGGCAGGGGCCGCTGACGTCGGCGGCGCCAGTACGTGAACCGAGGGTGTGGGCGTCGCCGCCGGGGAGACCACGGTCTCGAACGCGAAGGCAGCGGACGTGGGTGCCGTTCCGGCGGACGCGTCCATCACGATGATCGCAGCGGCGGCGAGCGCCAGGAGCCCGATCCCGCTGCGGACCAGCCGTCGCCGGCTCGACGGCCTCGCACGGGATCGTCGCCGGAGCCGCGGCGGCGGCCGACGCGTCAAGGGGACGCCGAGCGAGTCGCCGGCGTCGGCCGCCTGAGCGTGGCCGAGGTCGGTCTCGGCGGTCGCGTCGTCGACTCCGACGGGTCGGGCGTGGGCGAAGAGGAAGGCGAGCAGGGCTGCCCTCGCTGCCAGCTCGGCGCGCCCGCGCACCTCCCACTCGTCGCCGTACGTCGTTCCCGCGACGGCGTCGAGCCGGGCGATGAGCACCGAGGCGTCGCTGATACGGATCGTGGGGTCCTTGGCCAGACCGGCTTCGGCGAGGGGTCTCACCGCTTCGGGCAGCTCGTCCAGCGGCGGCGGAACGGTGAGGTGCTGGCGGTAGAGAGCCGGCACCGTGTCCCCGGAGAACGCCGGGTGACCGAGCAGGCATTCGACGAAGGTCGCGGTCGCGGCGTAGACGTCGGTCGCCGCGGAACTCGGCTCGCCGGCCCATTGTTCTGGGGCCATGTAGAGCGGGGTGCCGCTGGCCTGGGTGAGCCGACCGATCGGCACCGCGATGCCGTAGTCGATCAGCGTCGTCATCCCGTCGCCGGTCACCACGACGTTGCCCGGCTTGAAGTCGCGATGTGCCACACCACGGTCATGCAGCGCCGCGAGGCCGAGCAGCGACCCCTTCAACAGCAACAGCGCGCCCTCTGGTTGCAGCGGGCCGTCCCGATCGAGCAGAGCTCGGAGGCTGACGCCTTCGAGTACCTGCATCACGATGGCGGCCCCGGCGTCGGTCTCTACGTACTCGTAGAGGGCGACGAGGTACGGATCGACCAGCCCCGCCATCAGCTCCGCCTCGGAGCGGAAGCTCGCGAGCTGGTCCTCGTCCTCGGAGAGCCACGGAGCGAGGTACTTGATCGCCACCTCGGTCCCGGTCACGTCGTGGCGAGCGAGGACGACGCGGCCGCTGCCGCCGGCACCGAGCTCGCGCAACTCCGAGAAGCCCGCCAGCACCCAGGACTGCATCGCCACCTCCACGCCTTCGCCTGTCGCAGTGTGGGGCATTGAGTTGCGTTGTCGACCCTCTTTACGGGAGGCGTAAGAACCTCCTCATCGTCCCCATCGCCGACGGCCGCTTCGACCCGTCGACCGAGAGCGGGGCTGTCGACGACTCGCTTCAGAACGAGCCGCTGGGGACCTCGCCCTCGTCGCCCTCGGCCGCCCACTCCCTGGAAACGCAGACGGTCGGGGTCGGACGGCAGTAGTTTGCCGCGCATGACGGCCCTCGAGACCGACTACCTCGTGGTGGGCGCCGGTGCTGCGGGCATGGCCTTCGTCGACGAGATCGTCACGCACACCGCTGCCGACGTCGTCCTCGTGGACCGTCGCGACCAGCCGGGCGGGCACTGGAACGACGCGTACCCGTTCGTCCGGTTGCACCTCCCGTCGGCCGTCTACGGCGTCAACTCCCGCCCGCTCGGCGAGGACCGACTCGAGGACCACGGCCCGAACGCCGGGATGTACGAGCGTGCAACCGGGAGCGAGATCAGGGAGTACTACAGCAACGTCCTACGCGAACAGTTCCTCCCGACCGGGCGCGTGCGGTTCCTCGGCGGACACGAGTTCGGCACCGCGGACGACCGCGGCTTCCGCGTGACGTCCCGGACGACAGGTGAATCACGTGACGTTGTGGTCCGCCGCAGGCTCGTGGACGCGACGTACCTCGAGACGTCCGTGCCGGCGACGCACACCCGCCCTTTCGCGGTCGAGGACGAGGTGCGATGCGTGCCGATCTCGGCGTTGCCACCGACGCCCGAGCGCGGGATCCGCCACGTGGTGATCGGTGCCGGGAAGACAGGGATCGATGCGTGCCTCTGGCTGCTCGAGCACGATGTGCCCGCCGCCGCGATCCGGTGGATCCGGCCGCGAGATCCCTGGCTGCTCGACCGGGAACGGTGGCAGCCGCTGCAGCTGCTGCCGGCGACGATGGAGGGGCTGGCGCTCGACCTGGAGGCGCTGACCTCCGCCGACTCGGTCGACGAGGTGTTCGACCGGCTCGAGAGCTGCGGGCGCATGCTGCGGATCGACCCGCGGGCGAGACCCGCCATGTACCACTGCGCGATGGTGGACCGGAACGAACTGGAGCGGCTGCGCACGATCGAGGACTCCGTCCGGCTGGGTCATGTCCGCCGGATCCGGCCCGAGGACGTCGTCCTCGAGCACGGGGTCGTGGAGGCGGGCCCCGCCGACCTGTACATCGATTGCTCGGCCTCCGGCCTCCGGCGACCACCGGAACGCCCGATCTTCGAGGACGGCCGTATCACTCTCCAGCAGGTCCGTTACTGCTCGCCGGCCTTCAACGCGGCGCTGATCGGCTACGTCGAGGCCACCCGTACCGAGCTTGCCACGCAGAACCGGCTGTGCCCCGTGAGCCGCTATCCGGACGTCCCGAGGGACTGGTTGCAGGTGCTCGGAGCGACGATGCTCGCCACCAACGCATGGCGAAACGAACCGGATCTGTTGCAGTGGTTGGAGGCCTCGCGTCTCAACCTGTTCCGCGGCGTCGACCAGTTCGCGTCCGATCCGCGGATGTCGGACGCCCTGCAGCGTTACCTCGGGAACCTGCGGCCGGCGATGGGGAAGCTGCGCGAGCTGCTGGTGCCGCCGCAGCCAACGGTCTCCGGGGCAGGTAGCCGTAGCGGACCAGTCCGGGCGCCGTCAGCACGGTGACAAGGCGGCGTTGAGCCGACGGCAACGCGGTCCGCCACTGCTCGTCCGCACGGGTCGCCGGCGACCGTGGAGGTTGTCCACAGCTTGCGTCCATCTTCTTGTCATGCTCCGTACAGCTACGTACTGTGACCGACTGACTGGTTTGGCCGGGTCTGTCGGGGGTTCTGGTGACGCTGCGCGCTGATGACGCACGCGTGGACCCGGCCGCGGCCGCGCTGGGTGAGGTCGAGGACGAGCTCCGGCGCCTCATCCGTTCCCGCGGGATCGATCCGTCGCGTGACGCGAACCTGGCGCGGGATCTGGTCGAGGAGGCGCTCGCCGCCTACGGCGACCGGACGCTGGCGGGGGTGCTGCCGACCATCGCCGACCACGACGCCGCGGCACGGCAGCTGTTCGACGTGGTCGCCGGTGCGGGGCCGTTGCAGCGCTATCTCGACGACCCGGAGATCGAGGAGATCTGGATCAACGACCCCGGTCGCGTGTTCGTGGCGCGGGCCGGTCGCAGTGAGCTGACGACGACGATGCTGACCGACGCACAGGTGCAGGACATCGTCGAGCGGCTGCTGAAGACCTCCGGCCGCCGGGTGGACCTGTCCCAGCCGTTCGTCGACGCGACCTTGAGCGACGGTTCGCGGCTGCACGTGGTCATCCCGGACATCACGCGCCGGCACTGGTCGGTCAACATCCGCAAGTTCGTGCTCGGCGCGAGCCACCTCGAGCAGCTCGTCGAGCGCGGGTCGCTCACCACGCAGGTCGCCGCGTTCCTCGAGGCGTCGATCGCAGCCGGGCTCAACGTCGTGGTCGCCGGAGGTACCCAGGCCGGCAAGACGACGATGCTCAACTGCCTCGCCGCGGCGATCCCCGGTCGGGAGCGGGTCATCAGCTGCGAAGAGGTGTTCGAGCTCCGCCTCACCGCCCCGGACTGGGTCGCGATGCAGACGCGGTCGGCGAACCTCGAGGGGTCCGGCGAGATCAGCCTGCGTCGCCTGATCAAGGAAGCGTTGCGCATGCGGCCCGACCGCCTGATCGTCGGTGAGGTCCGTCAGGAGGAGGCGCTCGACCTGCTGATCGCGCTGAACAGCGGCATCCCCGGACTCGCCACCATCCACGCCAACTCGGCCCGCGAGGCGGTGACCAAGCTCTGCACTTTGCCGTTGCTGGCCGGAGAGAACGTGGCGCACCATTTCGTGGTCCCGACGGTCGCCAGCTCGGTCGACCTCGTCGTCCACCTCGTCAAGGACGGGGAGGGGCGGCGCCGGGTACGTGAGGTCGTCGCACTGCCGGGCCGCGCGGAGAACGGCGTCGTCGAGGTGGCGCAGCTGTTCGCGACGGATCCCACGGGGCGGCTCACCCGCTCCGACGGTTACCCGCCGCACGCCGAGCGCTATGCCTGGGCGGGCTACGACCTCGCAGCGCTTCTCGGTGGTTCGCGGACCGATCGGGTGCGCAGCTGATGGGCGTCTTCCTCGGTCTGCTGCTCGGCACCGGCTTGTTCCTCGTCGTCACGAGCGGCCGCCCCGTATCCGCGCGCCCGGCTCGCCGGTCGCCGTGGGAGGCGACCCGGGCGCGACTCGACGCCGCGGGCTTCAGCGACCTCGCCCCCGTGCAGTTCTGGCTGCTGAGCGTCGCTGCCGGTCTCGTGGCCGCCGTGCTGGTTCTCGTGGTCAGCGCAACCCTCGCCCTCGCCGTCGCCTTCGGGGTGTTCGCGGGGCTGGGGCCACGCGCGCTCGTGACGCAGCGGATCCACCGGCTACGCGAGGAACGACGTGAGCTGTGGCCGCACGTCGTCGACGACCTTGCCAGCGCCGTACGGGCCGGCCTGTCACTACCGGAGGCGCTCGGCGCGCTCGCCGAGCGGGGGCCGGAATCGCTGCGCCCGGCCTTCGCCCGCTTCGCCTCCGACCACCGGGCGACGGGTTCGTTCGGACGTTGCCTCGACCGGCTCGCCGACGACGTGGCCGACCCCGTCGCCGACCGGCTCGTCGAGGCGCTGCGGCTCACCCGTGAGGTCGGCGGCACCGACCTCGGTCGGCTGTTGCGCACCCTTTCGCAGTTCCTCCGCGACGATGCCCGCACACGCGCAGAGCTCGAGGCGCGGCAGAGCTGGACGGTCAACGGCGCCCGGCTGGCGCTCGCTGCACCGTGGACGGTTCTGCTCCTGCTCGCGTTACGTGGCACAGCGGTGCAGGTCTACGACTCCCCGGTCGGCGTCGCCGTCCTGGCCGGCGGCGGCGTGCTGTCGGTCACCGCCTACCTGGTGATGAAGCAGGTCGGACGGCTGCCCGTCGAGCCCCGGGTGCTGCGCGGACCGGCGAGTGCCGACCGGCCCGAGCAGGTCGCCGCGTGAGTCCCACCGCCACGGGCGCGCTGCTCGGACTCGTCGGCGGCGGTGCGCTCGTCTACACAGCGGCGCGCACCCCTCTGGCCCGGCGCGTGACGTTGGCCGACCGCATCGCCCCGTTCCTCCGGGACGGCGCCCTCCGGCGTCGACTCGTCCCGCCCGGTGACCGATCGGCCGGGGTGGACGCTTCTCCGACCGATCACCTCCGAGCTGGTCGGCCGCCTCGACCGGTTGCTCGGCGGGCGGGAGGCCCTCGACCGACGCCTGGCGCAGGCCGGTGGTCGTCGGAGCCGGGAGCAGTTCCGGGCTCGGCAATTGCTCGCCGGCCTGCTCGGCGCTCTGATCGGTGCGACGCTGCTCGCGCTCCGGTTGACCTTGGCGATCGGTCCGTCAGCCGTGACGGCGGCGGCGCTCGTGGTGGTCGGTGCGCTCGGGGGAGTGCTGCTCGTCGACGCCGAACTGAGCCGGGCCGTCCGCCGCCGGGAGACCGCCCTGATCGCCGAGTTCCCAGCTGTGGCCGAACTGCTCGCGCTCGCGGTCGGGGCAGGGGAGTCGCCTCGCAACGCGCTCGAGCGCGTCACCCGCACCAGCACCGGCGAGCTCGCGGGTGAGCTGCAGCGTGCACTCGCCGACACCCGGGCGGGGACGCCACTCGTCTCGGCGCTCGAGCAGCTCGCCGCCCGGACCCGCGTCGCCCCGATCAGCCGCTTCGTCGACGGGCTCGCCATCGCCGTCGAACGTGGCACCCCGCTCGCCGATGTGCTTCGCGCGCAGGCGTCCGACGTCCGCGAGGCCGGCAAACAGGCGCTGCTCGAGGCCGGAGGCCGCAAGGAGATCGCGATGATGATCCCCGTCGTCTTCTGCGTGCTGCCGGTGACCGTCCTCTTCGCGGCCTATCCCGCGTTGTCCAGCCTCACCTTCACCGGCTAGGAGCCGTATGCCGAATCTTCTTCTGTTGTCCGTGCTCTGCGACCTGCCCGCGCGGGTCGCCGCCCGCGCGCGAGCGGGCGACGACCCCGAGCGTGGTGACGTGCCGGGCTGGGTGCTCGTCACCGTCATGACCGCGGCGCTCGTCGTCGCGTTGATGGCGGTGGCCGGCCCGAAGTTGACGTCCGCCTTCAACCGGGCGATCAGCTCCGTCAACGGGTGAGCCGCTGGCAGCGCAGCTCGCGTCGCACCCCGTCGCACGACGACGGTGCTGCGGTGGTCGAGTTCGTGCTCGTCGGCGGGCTGCTCCTGCTCCTGGTGCTGGGGGTCGTGCAGCTCGCGCTCGTGCTGCACACCCGCAACGTGCTGTCGGCCGACGCCGCGGAGGGCGCGCGGCACGGCGCGGACCTGGGCCGGGCTCCGGCGGCGGGCGGTTCCTACGCCGATGCGTTGCTGCGCCGCAGCGTGCCGGGTGCGGCTCGGGGCATCTCGTGCAGCGGCCGGCCCGAGACCGGCGAGGCCGGAGTGCCGCAGGTGGCGGTCACCTGCGCGGGCTCGCTGCGGCTGACGCTGGTGCCGCTCGGTCCGGAGCTCCGCATGTCGGTGACCGGCCACGCCGTGCGCGAGACGACGTGACACCCGAGGACGCCGGCGAGGAGGGCACTGCCACGATCGAGTTCGTCGGCGTGAGCCTGCTGCTCCTGCTGCCGCTGCTCTACCTGCTGCTGTCGGTGTTCGCGGTGCAGCGGGCGGCGTTCGCGGTGACGCAGGCGGCGCGCGAGGCAGGCCGGGCCTACAGCACGGCGCCGTCGTCGTCGGTCGGGCAGCAGCGCGCCGCCTTCGCGGCCCGGCTGGCGTTGCGGGACCAGGGGGTTGTTGACCGGACGTCGGTGCAGTACGCGCCGGAGGGGTCGGACTGCCGAGCGGGTTCGGGTACTGACGCGGCGACGCTCCAGCCCGGGGCGCGGTTCACCGTCTGCGTCCGCTCGGTCGCGACGCTGCCATTCGCCGGCATCAGCATCCCGGTTCGGGGCCGCTACGCAGTAGCTGTCGACACCTATCGGCGGTCCCGATGACCCGGGGGGAGACAGTCGATCCCGACGACGAGGGCAGCATCCTGGTGCTGACGCTCGGCTATGCGGTCGTGCTCATCGCGCTGGTCTTCGTCGTGGTCGACGCATCGGCGCTGTTTCTGGCGCGACGAGGGCTCGCGTCCGCCTGCGACGGGGCATCGCTCAGCGCAGCGCAAGCCGTCGACACCGGGCAGGTCTACCGGCAGGGCATCTCGGGCCGAGCGCTGCCGCTCGGGGCGGTCCGCTCCGCGGTCGGCAGGTACCAGTCGACGAGCTACCCCGAGGGCACCCTCGCCGCCACGGTGCGCGGCGGCGACACCGTCGTCGTCACCGGGCACCGCACCGTCGCCCTGCCGGGCATCTCCTGGCTCGGGATCGGCGACGTCGCCATCAACGCGAGCGCAGAGGCCTCCGCCCGCGAGCTGACCGGCGGTTCCTAGACCGTCCTACTGGTGACCGGAGAAGGAGATCACCTGCTGGATGCCGGTCGGACGATTCGTGTATCGCAGGGTCGTGGGCAGCAGGCCCGGCGTGAACGTGATCCGCTCGGCCTTGGCGTCCGAGTGCCAGGCGGTCGGATCGCTCCCCTGCTGGGCCTGCAACTGGGTCGCTGCGGCGTCGATCGCCGCCCAGATCGACTTCTGGCACGCGACCTTGTCGCCGTTGCCGCAGAAGCGGGTGGCGTCGGGCGCAGCCACGGGGTCCCCGAGCAGGGTGTGGAGGTCCTTGTCGAGGTACTGGTACCAGCCCGAGTACTGGCCCTTCGGGGGCGCGTCGAACCGGGGCACCAGAGTGTTCAGCTCGTCGAGCTGTGGACCGAGCACCGGCCCCATCGCGGCGTCCGCGATCTTGGGCCACGCGACGTCCATCACCGCCGCCCCGGGGTCGTCGATGGTGCCGTTCAGGTCACGATCGAGGCGGCTGCCGCCGTGAGCGGACCAGTCCTCCAGCAGTTGCAGCGACCGCGCGGCCTGCGGATCGGGGGCGGGCGAGCCGGCGAGCAGCCTGCCCAGCAGCGGGACGGTGTCGATCGCCCGGACATCCTGGGTAGCGGCCGCGTTCATGGCCGACGTCATGGCCTCCAGCGACCACTTGCCGTTCTGCGAGAGCCGGTCGAGGTTCTTGTTCAGGAGGTCCACGCGGCCGTCCGGCCCGGACCGCATCCACTCGTCATCGGCCGAACCGAAGCCCGGCGGCGATGTTGTTGTTCCAGTTCACGATCCGGCCGCGTTGCGGATCGGTGCCGTGCGGATGGGCGTCGGCGGGCAGGAACCCCTGCCACTCGAAGCCGCCCGTCCCGTCGGTCAGCAGCCCGGGGTCGACCGACGCCGGGCGCTGCGGCAGCAGACCCGACGTGTACTCCGCGATGTGCTTCGAGTCGATGTAGAAGGAGTTGAAGGTCTGCGGCGACTGGCCGGCGGCGGCGAAGAACGTCTGCGGACTCGTGACCGCGCCGGTGGAGAGGTCGTGGTAAAGCAGCAGGTCGAGGGCGTCCTTGCCGAAGTCCGACCGCTTCGAGGAGATCGCCACCTTCTGGCCGTGCACGGTGGCGTAGCCGGTGACGGGCCCGTGGACGGTGGTCCGGAACGACACCTTCTGGTCGGGGGCCCCGCCGCTTCCCTTCAGGGTTCCGGCGTCGAAGGTGTCCATCGGGCGGCACGTGCCCTGGTAGAGGTAGGACGTGTCGCCACCGCCGCACAGCGTCTCCGCGTACTGGTCGACGATGTCGCCGCTCGCTGAGGTCAGCGTGGTCGCGAAGTCGGCGCCGCGTCCGATCAGCATGTAGCCGGGGAACGGAGCCGAGGTCGCTCCGCGCCACACCAGGCCGGGCGCGTGCATGTCGATCTCGTAGGTCAGCCCGGGGTAGTAGTAGCCGATCTGCGGACCACCGACCAGCAACGGCTGCCCGGTCGCCGAGTGCTGGGCGTCGACCATCAGCTCGTTCGACGCGCGGGCCGGCGCCGGGGTCTGGGCCGGCTGGCCGGAGGCGGACACGGTGTGGTAGCTGCCGGGGTCGATGATCACGTTGCCGGTGGCCGTCGACGGCACCGGCTCGTAGGGGAACTGACCGTCGATGCTGGTCGGCTGCCCCTGGTCGTCGTGCTGCCGCAGGTCGTTGAACACGGACATGCCGCGCTGGCTCCCGAGGCGACCCTGCAGGCCGGCCAGGAACTGGGTCCGGCGCGCCTCGTCCCCGCCGCCCTGGCCGACGAACTGGCCCTTGAGCGCCTCGAGCGCGAACGTGTCGTTCCGGGTCCACGGCTTGGCGCTCGACTTGGTCGCGGCGTGGTAGGCGTTGACGCCAGCGGAGAACGTGTCGATGTCGTGCAGCACCGCCTGGCCCTTCGGCCCGGCCTGCTCGAGCGCGGCGCTCTGCGCCGACAGGGTCTGCTCGGTCTGCTGGCTGGGCTCGAAGTTCTGCAGCTTGGAGATCAGGTCGAGGGCGACCAGACCGGGAGCGCCGATCGCGGCGACCCGCGAGTTGTACCGGGCCTGCTCGAGCAGCAGGCCGCGGTCCTCGGCGGCGATCCACCCCGACGCCCAGATACCGCCGTCGTAGGACGTGGCCGTCACGTGCGGCACGTGGAAGCGGTCCCGCACCAGCTGGACCCCCGCCATCGGAACCTGCTCCGGCTGGGCCGGCCCGTCGCTTCCGACGCCGAAGCCCTCCGACTTGAAGTCGTCCAGCAGGTCCTGCTGGTTCACCTGGTCGAACCGCGGCGTGAGCGCGTCGTACATCTTGGCCTGGGTGTCGGCGCCGACCGGCGGTGGCACGGACCCGTACTGACCGTGCGGAAGGATGTTCCGGGCGTAGGCGGCGTAGTCGAAGTCAGCTCCGTGACCGCTGCCCGGTCCCGGCGCCGTGGAGCCCGAGTGCCGGGACCCGCTGCACGCGGTCATCGTCACGGCGAGCAGCACACCGCATGCGGCAGCGGCGGCACGGGACCTGTAGATCAACATGACGGGACCATATGCTCGCGCGGCCGTGCTCTGTGGGATGCGTCACGAGGACGGCCGGCTGGCGGCACACCGCTGGGATGGCGAAGTGTGGATTATCCGCGCAATTCCATCACCGTCCTGAATGTCCCAGAACGGGCCAGGTCGGCTCGAGGAGCCACGTGACACTGCGTAGCACCTCGGTAATGCAATCGACTCTAGTGCTCGCATAAGCGCGCGCGTAATCTGACGCGGCTCTCCGGGCCGAACATGCTGTCGGAGGGAATTCAGAAGCCAGCGATTCACGTCGTACGGAGGTTTGCCGTGCCCGATCTCACGCTGCTCGAAGGAAACCGAGTCGAGGCGGTACTTCACAACACCTTTCCCTCGCACCTGAGGGTGAGAACGCCGAGCCCGTGGGCCGTGCTCCTGGTGCAATTCGCGGACGACCCTCCCGCGGCGCCTGATCGGACCATCTACGAGGACCTGTTCACCGTCGCCGGCGCCGGGACCGAGAACATGGTCACGTTCTTCGACGAGATGTCGCACGGCCGTCTCGACCTGTCGGGCAGCGAGGTCTTCGGCTGGTACCGACTACCGGTCGATCGGGCGGCCTACGCAGGCAACGCCTACCCCCAGCCGGCCGGGCAGCTCAACCGCAACGGCCTGCTCGACGCAGCCAAAGCCGCCGCAACCAATGCCGGCGTGGACCTGACCCAGTTCTCCGGCGTCGTCGTCAGCGCTTACGGCGCGACCGATCTGTGCGGCTTCGTCGGCGGCATGGCCGCCATCTGCGACCAGCTCTCCCTTCAACCGAGCCTGCTCGGGCAGGAGATGGGGCATGGATACGGCCTGGACCACGCCCGACGGGATGGCTCGACGGACGACTACCAAGACCCGTGGGACGTCATGTCGACGGCCGGGTGGCCATCGATGGAGGAGCCCGACAAGAACTACACGGACATCGGGCCGGCCCTCAACGCTTGGTGCATGCGGTCACGGGGCTGGCTCGACGAAGCCCGTGTGTGGTCCAGCCCCGGCGGCTTCGACACCACCGTCACGCTCCGGCCATTGCACCGGACAGACCTGAACGGCTTCCTCGCCGCAGAGCTCGGCCCGTACCTCGCGGAGTTCCGGGTACCGGAAAGGTGGGACGCTGCAATCGGCGAGCCTTGCGTGCTCGTGCACCGATTCGACGACAACCACTCCTATCTGATGAGCGGGAGCGAGGGGCAACAGGCGCTCACCGTCGGAAGCGTGTTCGAGGTCGGTCGCCCGGACTGGCTGTATGTGACCTACTCCCGGCTCCTGGTCACCGAAATCGACCGCGAATCCCGCACCGCCACGCTGCATGTATCGCATCGACCTGCCGTTCCTTTCCCACGAGTGCCTGACGTCGTGGGGCAGGTCTATGGCGGGATCGAGGCCGGTGGCGGCGGGATAGTGGTCCTTCCCGGTGGAACGGTCATCCACGTGCCACCACGGGGTCCGGTCACGGATCTGGTAGCACTCGCCGCTGAACTGGCCGGTCACGAGTTGTCCGGAGACATCTCGCTGGGACTGGCACAGCGACGGTCCATGCTCCGGTCGATCGTCTCGTTGTGTCAGGACATATACGACGAGAACGACCTGGTCTCCTCGATGCCTCCTCAGGTCCGGGCGAGCCGACGGCAGGGAGACTGATCCGCGCCCGCTACGTCGACGCTGAAAAGTCGCGATAGCGCGGTCGGCGGCGGGTGGTCAGGCAGTGGTGGCAGGCGCTTCTCGCCCAGGTGGGATCGGCTGCGGGTTGAGGCTGACGAAGCCACCCGGGTCGAGTCGGATGCGGATCGGCCCCGTCCGTCCGGACACGATGATGATCGACTGATCCTCTCCGGCGAGGTGAGGCTGGGCGGGGGAGCCTTCTGCGGCCTGAGCGAGCACCGCCTCGAGCACCGACTGTTGATCCGCCGGGAGCGTCTCGTGGAGCTGTTGCAGCTTTTCCGTAAGGGCGGTGACAGATTCCCGCTGCCAATTGGGACCTCTCGGCATGGCGCGCTCCTCAGTGCTAGTCGATGGATGGGTCTTCGCTGCCCGTCGGCTGTCCTAGCAGTAGGAGGCAACGATGGTGTCCGTGCCGGGGTGGCCCGGGTTCGGGGCGTAGCAGGGAACCGACCGCGGCGGCCAGGTCCAAGGCTGCGTCCTCCTGGCGCCGATCCCGACCGCCGCTCTCAGCCGGCAAGCTGACACATCCGTCCGAGAAGGCCAATAGTCAAACCTGACCCCGGCGTGCCGGTCCGGCTCGTCACTCGAGCGGCGCTGGTGTATCCCTGGGCAGGTGACTGCGCCCCCGGCCCAGCCTGCGGGCTACCCCCGCTCCACGGGCTCACCGCGGGGCGAGGCCCGACGTCGGGAGCTGCTGGACCTGGTCGCGGACGACGTCGCGGCCAATGGCCTCGTCGATTTCTCCCTGCGCCGCGCCGCCCGCGCCGCCGGCACGACGCACAAGGTGTTGCTCTACCACTTCACCGGCGCGGAGGACCTGCTCCGCCAAGCGGTGGACCGGCTGCGCGACCGGAGGACGGCCAGCGGTCTGCTCGCGGCCGGAGCCGCCGACCAGCAGGACACCCGCCCGCTCTCCGAACGGGTCCGTGCCCTCTGGCCGGTGCTCATGGCCGACGACATCGGCCAGCTCGCCCTCGACCAGGCCATCGGGCTCGCGATGTACGACCCGGAGCGGCACCGCGGGCTGGCCCGCCATGCGACGCAGCAGTACCTCCCGAGCCTGATGTCGCTGTGTCCGCCCGCCTGGCCCGAGTCACGCAAGCACGAGGTGGCCGAGATGATCCTCGGGACGCTGCGGGGCTTCCTCGTCGACTGGCGGACACGCGGGGACCATGACGGCATCGCGGCCGGCTTCGAGGCGCTCGCCCGCGCGCTCGACCGCGAGGAGGCGGCCGAAAGCTGACCGACGCCCTGAACCAGCCGTTCAACCCCTGGACGCGAAACTGAACCACGTGGTTCACTTCGGGCCTCATCAGGGTTCCGGAGGTCGTCATGGTGTCGTCGCAGGAGCACGTCGAAGAGTCCCTCCGCGAGAAGACTCGCTTCCGCAGCGGCTCCACCGAGTGTGCGGCCTGGTTCTACCCGGGCGCGACCTCGCGGGAGACGCCCGGTGCCTGCGTCGTGATGGCCGGCGGCTTCGGGGTGACCAAGGAGCCCGGCACCGACCGCTTCGCCCACGCGTTCGCCGCCGCAGGCTTCAGCGTGCTGGCCTTCGACTACCGCGGACTCGGCGAGAGCGGCGGCGCGCCCCGCCTCGTTCAGCGCATCCCGGAGCAGCTCGAGGACTGGGACGCCGCGCTCGCGCACGCCGCGATGCTGCCGGGGGTCGACCCGCACCGCCTCGTGGCCTGGGGGTTCTCCTCGTCCGGTGGGCACGTGTTCCGGGTCGCCGCCCGGAACCCCCACCTCGCCGCCGCCATCGCGCAGACCCCGAACGCCGACGGCCGGGCCGCCACCCGTAACGCGATGCGCTACCAGCGACCGGGCGCGATGCTCCGTCTGCTGGGCCGCAGCCTGCTCGACGCCGCCGGCGGCTTGCTCGGCCGTCCACCGCGGCTCGTGGCACTGGCGGGCCCTCCGGGGACGGTCGCCCTGCTCACGACCCCGGATGCCGTCGACGGAGGCCGCATCCTCGACCCGGACGGCCGGTACCCCGAGTGGCAGCAGCAGGTCGCCGCCCGCTCGACCCTCCCGATGGGCAGCTATCGCCCCGGACTGGATGCAGCCCGCGTGACCGTTCCGCTGCTGGTCGTGGTCTGCGACGACGACCGTTCCGCGCTCGCCGCGCCTGCCGTCGTCGCGGCCGAGAAGGCTCCGCGGGGCGAGCTCGTCCGGCTACCGGGCGGGCACTACGCCCCGTTCCTCGCGGCGCACGACGACGCCGTCGAGGCCGAGCTCGCCTTCCTGCGCCGCCACGTCGGAGCGCCCGACTCCGCAGGGTGACGGCGCACCCCGTGATGGGTGAAGCGTCGTACGGGACCGGGCTGGTTGTGCGTTGATGCCGCCGCGGCGGATGCCGCGACGAACAGGAGACCCTGATGGCCGTGCTGCCGCATCAGATGACCGACCAGCTGCCGAAGGTCCTGAACCAGCTCGGGCTGAAGGACGTGGTCGCCGACCAGCTGCCCCGGCCCCGGCTGCACCTCAAGCCGCCGCATCTCCCGCCGGGCCTCAGCCGCGCGCTGCCGCGGATGATCGACCCGCTCGGCAAGCTGCCCGGGTTCCGGCGGCTCGCCAGCGAGCTGGTGATCGACCACTACGCGACCGCTGCGCTGCCCCGGCCGCGACCGCTCACGATGCAGGCGCCGTACACGACCTGGGCGGGCCTGACCGACCGCACCTGGACCGGTCGGCATCTGCCGCCGGTGGAGGACCAGTCGGAGCTGCCCGCCGCCGCGGACGTCGTCGAGCTGTTCCGCCGGAAGAGCTTCCAGCCCTCGACCGACACCAGCGTGATGTTCATGTTCTTCGCGCAGTGGTTCACCGACAGCTTCCTGCGCACCAGCCGGGCCGACCCGCGCCGCAACACCAGCAACCACGAGATCGACCTGTGCCAGATCTACGGGCTCAGCGAGGTGCAGACGCAGCTCCTGCGCGCCCACACCGGCGGGCGGCTCAAGACGCAGCTCGTCGACGGAGCAGGTGACCAGCCTGCAGCGGAGTACCCCGTCTTCCTGTTCGAACCACGACAGCCGGGGGAGCCGCTGCGCGTGAAGGACGAGTTCGCGGGCCTGCACGACGACCGGTTCCTCATCGACGTCATCCTCGCGGGCGCCACCGCCGAGGCCGCGGACGCGGTGTTCGCGGTCGGGCTCGAGCACGGCAACGCGACGCTCGGTCAGACCGTGATGAACGTCGTCTTCTTCCGCGAGCACAACCGCATCGCGGGGCGGCTCGCCGACGCCTACCCGGCCTGGGACGACGACCGGCTCTTCGAGACGGCCCGGAACATCATGATCGTCTTGACGTTGAAGCTCGTGGTCGAGGAGTACATCCGCCACATCGCCCCGTTCGACTTCCCGGTCGAACTGGTGCAGGGCATCGCCGACGGCGCCCGCTGGAACCGCTCGAACTGGTGCGCCGTCGAGTTCGACCTCCTCTACCGCTGGCATCCGCTGGCCCCGGACGAGGTGCCCGGGAACCCCGAGGCCGGCGAACTGACGCTCGGGCCGGCGCAGTTCATCAACAACAACCCCCTCGTCCTCGCCCGTGGCGTCGAGGCGCTGATGGCGCAGTGCTCCCGCGCCCGCGCCGGGCGCATCGGCCTGCACAACACGCCCTGGTACCTCACCGACCGCTCGACCCCGGACCGTCCCTCGGTGGAGGAACGCACGGTGGCGCTGATGCGGACGGCGCAGCTCGCGTCCTTCAACGACTACCGCCGCGCGTTCTCGCTGCCGAAGCTGGAGAGCTTCGAGGAGCTGACGACCGACGCGGCGACGCTGGTCGAGCTGCGCCGGATGTATCCGACGATCGACGACGTGGAGTGGTACGTCGGTGTCTTCGCCGAGGACTACCCGGACTACTGCAGGATGGGCGAGCTGCTGACGACCATGGTCGCGCACGACGCCTTCACCCAGGCGCTGACCAACCCGCTGCTCGGCAAGCGGGTTTACACCGCGGCGACGTTCTCGCCGGTCGGGATGCAGATCCTCGAGACAACGGGGTCGCTGGGCGAGATCGTCGCGCGCAACGCGGTCGATCCGGAAGCGGTGTCGGTGCGGTTCGGCTGCTGACAGGGCGCGACGCTTGTCCTCGACCCGATCGCCAGCGATAGTTCATTCATGCAGCGGCTTCGGGGGAAGCGGCGGTCGCGACGCGCCGTCGTCACAGGACTCGTCGCCGGGGCGGTCGCCGTCGGAGGCGGAGCCGTCGGAGGCGTCGCCCTCACCGCGAGGGACCCGGCGGCACCGGTCGTCCGACCCGTCGCGCAGCAGGTCGCGGCGCCGGCCGTCGTCCGGGCGACCGCGCCGCCCGCCGCGCCCGACAGTCGCTCGACCGTCGTCGTCGCCTCCCACGGCGTCACGGTGTACGACGCGGCGGGCGGCCACCGGCGCCTGACCCTTCCCGGCCGCACCCAGCTCGGCGCCACCCAGACGTTGCTGGCGGTGGGCGCGGCGGGGGACTGGTGGCAGGTGCTCCTCCCCGTCCGACCCAACGGAGCCACCGGTTGGGTGCGCAAGGCCGACGTGCAGACCACCACGATCAGCACGCGGATCGAGATCGACCGTGCCGCTCACCGGCTGACGTTCTGGCGCGACGGCGCCGTCGTCGCGCGCTACCCGGTTGCCGTCGGCACGAGCCGCACCCCGACCCCGGCGGGCCGGTTCTACGTCGACGACAACCCCGCCACGGGCAACCCGTCGGGGGCCTACGGGCCCTACGCGCTCGGGCTGTCCGGGCACAGCGACGTGCTGCTGCAGTTCGGTTCCGGCGACGGCGTGCTCGGCATCCACGGCACGAACGAGCCGGCGAGCATCGGCACCGACGCCTCCCACGGCTGTGTGAGGCTCCACGACACCGACATCACCGCGCTCTACCGCGCGACGCCGCTCGGCACGCCCGTCGTCGTCACCTGAGGGCTCAGGGGGTGGTGGCCTCGACCGCTCGCGCCATGGCGCGTTCGCCGGCACGGTTCGGGTGCACCGGCGCCGCATCGGCCGCCGGCACGAGGAGCGGCTCCACCCAGCGAACGGACGGAATCTGGCAGGCGTCGTGGCCGATGCTGGGGGTGTAGGTGTCGGCGTAGCTTGCGCCGTTCGCGGCGGCCGAGTCCTTCAGCATCTGGTCCAGCTGGTTCTCGATGCCGCGGAGGTAGCCGACGTCGGTCGGGGTCAGCGGCATCTGCGGGTAGCAGGTGTTGAGGTTCGCCGGCAGGGCCTCCGGGAGGATCGCCGGGTACCCCGCAACGGTGATGTGGGCCGACATCGACCGCCCCTTGATGGCCTGCAGCACCCGGTCGACCTTCGGCCGCGTCGCGGCGATGCGGGCGGAGAGTTGGTCGACCCCACCGGCGGTGTAGAAGTCCTTGCAGTTCGGCTTGCCGCTGCGCGTGCCTCCGGTCGGGTAGGCGACGCAGTTCTCGATGATCCCGGTGAAGCCGATGTCGTTGCCGCCGATGGTCAGCGTCACCACGTTCGTGCCCGGCCGCAGCGCGTTCAGCTGCGGTGGGACGGGCTTGCCGTCGTAGCCGGTCTGCGAGGAGAACATGTCGTCGGTCGTCGCGCCGCTGCAGCTCACGTCGGTGAGCACGTAGTGCTTCTGCGACGCCACGAGGTGCGGGTAGTTGACCAGGGAGCGGAGGCAACCGGGCGAGGCCGGGTCCTGCGGGGTGATCAGGGGCCCGGCCGCGTAGCTGTCGCCGAGACCGACGGCAGTCGTCTTCGCGGAGGTGGCACAACCGGCCGCACCGAGCAGCAGCGGTGCGGCGATCAGACCCGCGGTCACCGTGGTCCGGATTGTTCGCATGTGCGCTCCTCGTCCGCCCGCGGCAGGCCGTCCTGTCCGGTCTTGCGCATTATGCGCCGCTGCTCGCGGAGGCAGTGACCTGGGGCACAGCCGGATGCCCGGCCGGAGGGGTGCGCTCACCAGTGCGCTCACCAGTGCGCTCACCAGTTCGGGTGACGCTGTGTGAACGACGTCCGGCCGATACATGAGCGGATGAGCACCGAGGTGAACCAGCGAAGAGGGTGGCGGTCTCCGTCGCTGCTGGTGAAGTTCGGAGCGTTGAGCTTCGTCCTGATGGTGGCGCTCGGCGTGGTCCTGACCACGCAGATCTCCCGCAGCATCACCCATCGGAGCCTCCTGAACAGCGAGCGCTCGGCGGCGCAGCTCGTCGACTTCGTCACCGCGATCTCCACCTCGATCAAGGTCAACGACGACGGCCAGCCGACGGCGGAGCAGGCGATCCTGCTGAAGCAGTCGTTCGACAGCTACTCGCGGCAGGGACTCATCGCCGGCGTCGACTCCTATCTGCCGAACGGTCTCGTGCCCTACTCCGACGACCCCTCCATGGTGGGGCGGACCGTGGCGCTGCCCCCGAACATCGCCCGGGCCTTCACCGGCCAGCGCAGCGTGCAGATCATCCGTGAGTCGGACAACCGCCACCTGCAGGCACTGATCGATCGACGCGGCCCGATGTTCGTCGTGTACAACCCGATCCGCTTCCAGGAGGGGCGCCCGATCATCGCCGCGGTCGCGCTCTACGTGCCCTACCAGCCGATCGCCGACGGCATCACCCAGGACATCGAGCACGTGACCCTCCTGCTGGCGGTCGGACTCGGCGTGCTCTACCTCGGGTTGTTCCACCTCGTCTGGCGCGCGTCGCGACGGCTGCAGCGCAACGCGCGGGACAACGAGGAACTCGCGACCCACGACGCCCTCACCGGCCTGCCGAACCGGAGCCTGCTGCGGGACCGGGTCGCCCAGGCGCTCGCGGCCAGCGCCCGCACCGGGCACCAGCCGGCGCTCCTGCTGCTCGACCTCGACCGGTTCAAGGAGATCAACGACACGCTCGGTCACCACCACGGCGACCTGCTGCTGCAGCAGGTCGGGCAGCGCCTGACGTCCAGCCTGCGGCCCGCCGACACCGTCGCCCGTCTCGGCGGCGACGAGTTCGTGGTGCTGCTGCCCGACCTCTCCGGCCCCGCCTCGGCCCTGGCGCGGGGCGAACGTCTGCTCGCCGCGCTCGAGGAGCCGTTCGTGCTCGAGGACGTCACGCTCGACGTCGAGGGCAGTTTCGGCATCGCCGTCTACCCCGAGCACGGCGACAGCTTCGAGACGCTGCTGCAGCACGCCGACGTCGCCATGTACTCGGCCAAGGAGTCGCACCTCGGGCTCTGCCTCTACGAGCGCGACCAGGACGTCAACAGCCCCCGGCGGCTCGCCCTGCTCGGCGAGCTGCGCCAGGCGATGGCCGACCCCGAGCAGCTGCTGCTGCACTACCAACCGAAGGTGCAGGTCGACACCGGTGCGGTCACCGGCGTCGAGGCGCTCGTGCGGTGGCAGCACCCGAAGCACGGTCTGCTCGGGCCGATGGAGTTCATCCCCGCCGCGGAACGCACCGGGCTGATCCGGCCCCTCACCATCAAGGTGCTCGAGACAGCGCTGCACCAGGCGCGGGCCTGGCGCGACGCCGGCCTGCCGCCGATGCGGATGGCGGTCAACATCTCGACGCGCTGCCTGCTCGAGACGGACTTCGCCGACCAGATCCGTCGCCTGCTCGACGAGGCGGGGGTCCCTGCCGACCAGCTCGAGCTCGAGATCACCGAGAGCACGATCATGAGCGACCCCGAGAACGCCATGGCCGTGCTGCTCCGGCTGGCGGAGTTCGGCGTCTCGCTCGCGATCGACGACTTCGGCACCGGCTACTCGTCGCTGTCCTACCTGAAGCAGCTGCCCGTGCACCTGCTGAAGATCGACCGCTCGTTCGTCATGCACATGAAGCCGGGGGAGTCCGACGAGGCGATCGTCCGCTCCAGCGTCGACCTGGCCCGCAACCTCGGCCTCGACGTCGTCGCCGAAGGCGTCGAGTCCGCGGCGATCTGGCAGCACCTCGCCGACCTGGGCTGCGACCAGGCGCAGGGCTTCTTCTTCGCCCGGCCGATGCCCTCGACGGAGATCCCGGCGTGGCTCGAGACGTGGTCGACGAGGGCGCTCTCCTAGCCGCTCTCCCGGCCTCTCTCGTAGCCTGAGCACAATGATCGCCCGTCGGCTGCGAGCGCTGCTGCAGCGCCTGCGGTCCGGACCGGTGGCCCGGACGGGCGCGTGGCTGGACCGGCCCGGTGCCCGTCGGCGTCTCGGCACCGTCCTGCTGGCGGTCCTGCTGCTCTGCTGCACCCCCGCGATCGTGGGGGCGCTCCCCGCCTCCGCGCCGCGGCGCAGCGTCCCGCAGCTGCTCGCCGCGGCCCGTTCGTCGTCGTCGGTCGCCTACACCGGCTACGCCGAGTCGCGCGGCACGCTGAACCTCCCCGACGTCAGCTCGATCACCGGGCCGGTGGTGAACCTGCTCTCCTCCCGGAGCCGGCTGCGCATCTGGAATGCGGGCACGAACCGCTTCCGCGTCGACCAGCTGACGCTCGGCGGGGAGAACGACACCTACGTCTCCGGCTCGATCGCGCTGACCTGGGACTCCAGCCACCGGCGCATCTCCCGGACGGTCTCGGCGCCCCAGATCCCGTTGCCCGATCCGCCCGACGTCCTGCCCTCCAGCCTGGGTCGGCGACTGCTCGAGGTACTGCCCGCCGGCGGCGCCCGTAGTCCGGACCGGCTCGGACAAGCGGATCGCCGGCCGGGCGACGGCCGAGCTGCGCTGGGCTCCCGCCGACCCACGGAGCCTGATCGGCGACGTCCGGCTCTGGATCGACCCGACCACCGGGGTGCCGATGCGCGTGGAACTACGACCTGTCGGCAGCGACGTCGTCGCCTTCGAGACCACCTTCATCGACTTCTCCCTCACGCCGCCGACGCCGCGGGACCTCACCTTCGACGTCGGGGGCACGCCGCGTGCCGACGTCTCCGACGCGCCGCCGCCGTCCGACACCGATCAGGTGCCGCCCTTCCAGCTGCCGAAGACACTCGGCGGCCTGCGGCAGCGCAGCGACGCAAGGCCCTTCATCGCCACCTACGGCGACGGGGCGGCACTGGTCGCGGTCTCGGCGATCGACAGCGCGACGGCGGACTCGGTCCGGCAACAGATCGACCCGTCGGGGCGTCCCGGGCTCACGGCTTCGTTCGGGCAAGGCAGTCTGATCTCGGCACCCATGCTGCGCGCGCTGGTCTTCTCCTCGGCCGACCGCGGCTACGTCCTGGCCGGCACCGTGACGCTGGAGGTTCTCGAGCAGATGGCGCAGCAGCTCGTCGACAAGCCACCCGCCCGGACGTTCTCGTGATGCGCCGATGATCCGCACCGAGGGGTTGACCAAGCGCTACGGCCGGCTGACCGTCGTCGACTCGCTCGACCTCGGCGTGCAGGAGGGCGACATCTACGGCTTCCTGGGCCCCAACGGCTCCGGCAAGTCGACGACCGTCCGCATGCTGCTGGGGCTCGTCTTCCCGACCGCGGGTCGCATGGAGCTGTTCGGCGAGCGGATGCCGCACGCGGCGCGGTCGACGCTGCCGAGGATCGGCGCCCTGATCGAGTCGCCGGCCTTCTACCAGCGCTCGTCCGGGCGGCGGAACCTGACGATGCTCGATGCCGCCGGCCCGGGCGGGGGACGCAAGGACCGCCGCGAGCGCGTCGAGGAGGTGCTGCGCGAGGTGGGGATGGACACCGTCGACGAGCGGCCCGTGAAGGCCTACTCGCTCGGCATGAAGCAGCGGCTCGGGCTTGCGGCGGCGCTGCTGCGCCAACCGAAGCTCCTGGTGCTCGACGAGCCCACCAACGGCCTCGACCCGGCCGGCGTCCGCGAGATGCGGGAGCTGCTCGGCAAGCTGAACGCGGCCGGCACCACCGTCTTCCTGTCCTCGCACCAGCTCAACGAGGTCGAGTCGCTCTGTACCCGCGTCGGCGTCGTGAGCCACGGCCGGCTGGTGGTCCAGGACGAGGTCGCGACGCTGCGCCGCCCGACCGGCCGGGTGCGGCTCGGGACCCCCGACCCGGAGGCCGCCGTCGGTGTCCTCGGCGACGCTGTCGTAGAACGCGACGGCGAGCACCTCGTCGTCGACGGTCTTCCCGCGGACGTCCTCAACCGGCGGCTCGTCGAAGCCGGGGTGCGGGTCTCCGAGCTCATTCAGGAGCGCAGGACGCTCGAGGAGGTCTTCTTGTCGATGACCGAGAGCTCGGTGTTCGCGTGAGGAGGGTGTTCGCGTGAGCGAAACGGCAGGTACCGCCGCGTGATCGGCGTGGAACTGCAGCAGCTGCTGCGCCGGCCCCGGACGTACGTCTCGCTGTTCATCCTGGTCGCGCTGCCGACGCTGATCGCCGTGTTCGTCTCCGCGACCGGAATCGCGCCGCGGCCGGGCGAAGGGCCGGCGCTGCTCTCGGAGGTGCTGTCCAACGGCACGCTGTTCGCGGCGGTGGCGCTGGTCATCGACATGGTCCTGCTGCTGCCGCTGTCGGTGCTGGTCGTCGCCGGTGACAGCGTCGCGGGGGAGGCCTCGACCGGCACCTTGCGCTACCTGCTCGTCCGGCCGGTCAGCCGGTCGAAGCTGCTCGTCGCGAAGCTCACCGCGATCTTCACCTACGTGCTCGTCGCGGTCGTGACCGTGGCCGTCAGCGGCCTCATCGTCGGCGACCTGTTCTTCGACTCATCCGGGGAGTTCTCCCCGATCTCCGGTGGGCCGCCGCTGACCAAGGAACAGACCGCGCTCCGCATCATCGCGGCGGTGCTCTACGTCGGCGTCTCGATGCTCGGCGTGGCCTCGTTCGCGCTGCTGCTCTCGACGCTCACCGACGCTCCGCTGGCGGCGGCGCTCGGCGGCTTCGCCGTGCTGGTCGCGAGCACCACGCTCGACACCCTGGACGCGGCGGCGTCCATCCGGCCCTACCTGCCGACGCACTACTGGCTCTCGTTCGTCGACCTGTTCCGCAACCCGATCCTCTGGCGCGACATCGAACGCGGACTCGCGCTGCAAGCCGTGCTCGTCGCGGTCATGCTCGCTGCGGCGTGGTCGACCTTCACGACGAAGGACATCACCAGCTGACGCCCGCCGGGCCGGTCGCCGTAGTCTGGGCGGCATGGCCGACGACCTCTCCGAGCAGCTGAAGGAGCTCAGCAGCACCCTCTCCAGCATCGAGGCGGTGCTCGACCTCCCGCGGCTGCGCAAGGAGCTCGACGACCTCGAGCACGAGGCGAGCGACCCCGAGCTGTGGAGCGACCAGACCCGGGCGCAGTCGGTGACCAGCAAGCTCAGCCGCATCCGCGCCGACCTCACGCGTGTCGAGGGGCTGCGGGCGCGCATCGAGGACGGGCAGGCCGCCGTCGACCTCGAGGACGCGGACCTGCTCGCCGAGCTCGAGGGCGAGCTGCCGAAGCTGAAGCGCGAGATCTCCAGCCTGGAGGTGCGCACCCTCCTGTCCGGCGAGTACGACGAGCGCGAGGCGATCGTCCAGCTCTCCGCCGGCGCCGGCGGAGTCGACGCCGCCGACTGGACCGAGATGCTGCTGCGCATGTACCTGCGCTGGGCGGAACGGCACGGCTACCCGACCGAGGTGCTCGACACCTCCTACGCCGAAGAGGCGGGCCTGAAGAGCGCGACGTTCAAGGTCGGCGCCCCGTACGCCTTCGGCACGCTCCGCAGCGAGCACGGCGTGCACCGTCTGGTGCGCATCAGCCCGTTCGACAACCAGGCCCGGCGGCAGACGTCGTTCGGCGGCGTCGAGGTGACGCCGGTCGTCGACGTCAGCGACCACGTCGAGATCGACGACAAGGATCTGCGCATCGACATCTTCCGGTCCTCGGGGCCGGGCGGGCAGGGCGTCAACACCACCGACTCCGCGGTGCGCATCACCCACATCCCGACCAACATCGTCGTCTCCTGCCAGAACGAGCGGTCGCAGCTGCAGAACAAGGCCTCGGCCATGGTCGTGCTGCAGGGCAAGCTGCTCGAGCGCCGCCGGCAGGACGAGGCGGCGGAGAAGCAGCGCATCACCGGCGGCCCGCAGGACGTGAGCTTCGGCTCGCAGATCCGCAACTACGTCCTGCACCCGTACCAGCTGGTCAAGGACCTGCGGACCGACGCCGAGACCGGCAACACCGGTGGCGTGCTGGACGGCGAGATCGACGACTTCATCGACGCCGAGATCCGCTGGCGCCGTGCCTTCGAGGGCGGCCCGCAGCAGTAGCACCGGCGCTCTGCTGCTGTGAGTGAGCAGACACGCACCGGAGTGCGAATCGGCCTAAAATCCCCAGGTAAAGGGCAGCCCGCCGTCCAGGCGCGCTCCACGATGTTCGGAGGCGACGCAGTGACGCGTCCATCCACCCGCCCCGCCGCTCCGGCTGCGACCCCCGCTCGCCCGGGTCTGCGTCCGCTGACCTGGCTGCCGGCCTTCGTCGGCTTCTACCGCCCCGACGGTGAGAGCCTGCGCGACCTCGACCCGGTCGCCCGGTTCCTCTACGCCGCGCGCAGCGTCATCCTGGTCATCTCCGCGCAGGCCGCCGCGATCGCCGGGCTGCTCGCGATCACCGACCGCAAATTCAACCTGCTCGACTTCGTGATGCTGCTGCTCGGCCTCGTCGTCGCGCACGCCATCAGCAACCTGAGCAACGACTACTTCGGCTTCAAGCGCGGCCACGACACCGTCGAGTCACCGCGGATGAACTACACGCTGCACCCCGTCGCCTCCGGCGCGTTGACCCCACGCCAGCTCGCGACCGGCATCGGTGTCCTCGGCGCGCTCGGCCTCGCGGTCTGCGTCTACTTCGCGCTCACCGTCGGCCTCGGGGCGATCATCTTCGCCGTCGTCGGTGCGATCCTGCTCTACGGCTACGACGCCAGCCCGATCACCCTGAAGGGGATCGGCCTCGGCGAGATCGCGTCGTTCGTCGTGTGGGGGCCGCTGATGGTCGGCGGTGGCTACTACGTCATCTCCGACGGCTCACTGCCGTCGACGGTGCTGCTCGCCTCGGTGCCCTACGGCCTCGGCGTGATGTCGATCCTGCTCGGTAAGCACATCGACCAGCGGCCCTTCGACATCGGCGCCGGCCAGCACACGCTGCCCGTGCTGATGGGGGAGGCGCCCGCCCGCCGACTCGACCAGATCATCGTCGCCGGTATGTACGTGGTCGTCGTCGTGGGCATCCTGCTCGGCTGGCTCACCCCGTTCACGCTGCTGGTCTTCATCGCCGCTCCGCGCGCGCTCCGCGCCATCAAGGCCATGACGGTCCAGCACCCCGACACCAAGCCCGAGGGCTACGTCGGCTGGCCGCTGTGGTTCCACCGCAGCTGCCTCGTGCACAACCGGCTGTTCGGCTGGGTCTACCTCGCGGGCCTCGCGCTCGGCGCGATCGTCCCGGACTTCCACCTCTAGGACCGGCGCCCAGGCGCCGGTTCAGATCTAGCCGGCGTGCTCGACCGCGATCGCGAGGGCCGTCAGGACGACGGCCAACGCGGCGAGCAGCTGGAACAGCAGGGCCCGGTCGAACTGCGGGCCCTGCTGCCGCAACGACTGCCGGCTGGCGCGGCAGGTCGGGCATCGGCCCTCGGAGACAGGGCCGGCGCAGGAGGCGCAGGCGTAGTCCGCCATTCGGTGCCTCCGTCCAGGGCTGTCGTCGTCGAGCGTGTCTGTTGCTGTCGGCGCAGTTGTGCCCCGGCTGGAGCCGCCGGAACGGCGACACCTGAGGAAACTCCCTGCAGGTCCACCGCGTTCCCCCGCGCGAGTAACGCCCGGCACCTCCGCGCCGATGGATGAAGCGTGATCTCCGTGTCCGACGTCAGCAAGACCTATCCGGTCAACCCCCGACCGGCGCTGCGAGACGTGTCGATGGAGATCGGCCGGGGCGAGTTCGTCTTCCTGGTCGGGACCTCGGGTTCGGGCAAGTCCACGTTCCTTCGCCTGCTGTTGCGGGAGGAGCTCCCGACCTCCGGCAGCGTCACCGTGGCCGGCCAGGTCCTCAACCACCTGCCCGCCCGCAGGGTGCCGGCGCTGCGCCGCCAGATCGGCTGCGTCTTCCAGGACTTCCGATTGCTGCCCGACCGTTCGGTGGCCGACAACGTCGCCTTCGCGATGGAGGCGATCGGCCGCCCCGGAACGCAGGTGCGCACAGTCGTCCCCGAGGTGCTCGAGCTCGTCGGCCTGAGCGGTAAGGAGCACCGGATGCCCGGTGAGCTCTCCGGCGGTGAGCAGCAGCGCGTCGCAGTCGCCCGCGCCTTCGTCAACCGGCCGCAGGTCCTGCTCTGCGACGAGCCGACCGGCAACCTCGACCCCAACACCAGCGTCGGCATCATGCGGCTGCTCGACCGCATCAATCGCACCGGCACCACCGTCGTCATGGCCACCCACAACGCTGACATCGTCGACGCGATGCGCCGCCGGGTCGTGGAACTCGACGGCGGTCGCCTGGTGCGCGACCAGACCCGCGGCGTCTACGGATCGGGCAACTGATGCGCATCCAACCGATCGTCCGCGACGCCGGCCTCGGCCTGCGGCGCAACCTGACCATGACCTTCGCGGTCGTGCTGTGCAGCGCGGTCTCGCTCGCGCTGCTCGGCGCCGGCCTGCTGCTGCAGCGGCAGGTCGACATCACCAGCAAGGCCCTGTTCGGTCGCGTCGAGTTGAACATCTACCTGACCGACAACGTCACCCCCGACCAGCAGGCGGCGCTCTCGCAGCGGCTCGCGGCGGACCCCGCGGTCGACACCTTCGTCTTCGAGACGCAGGAGCAGGCGTTCGAGCGCGCGAAGCGCCTCTACGCCGACTCGCCCGGCCTGCTCGACGGCCTCGGCCCGGATGTCGCGCCCGCCGCTTTCCACGCGAAGCTGAAGCACCCCACGCAGTTCGCCGTCGTGGCCGACGGCTACCGCACGCAACCGGGGGTCGACAGCGTGCCCGACCTGCGCAAGCTGCTCGACTCCTTCTTCCGGTGGCTCGACGGCTTCAAGCTCGCCGCGTTCGTCCTCGCCGCCGTGCAGGGGTTCGCGACGCTCGTACTGCTCTACAACACCATCCGCGTCTCGGCCCACACCCGCCGACGGGAGACGTCGATCATGCGGCTGGTAGGGGCGAGCAACACCTACATCCGCGCGCCGTTCGTCCTCGAGAGCGCGGCCGCCGGGCTGCTCGGCGGGCTGCTGGCGAGCGCGGCGATGGTCACCCTGTACGCCGTGCTCGTCCGGCGGGTGTTCAGCCGGCAGCACTTCACGACGCTCATCAGCGGGGGTGACGTCGTCCGGGTGTGCCTGCTCGCCCTCACCGCCGGCGTGCTGCTCTCCAGTGCGATGGCATGGGTCGCGCTGCGGCGGCACCTGAAGGCCGCGGACCCGACACCGTTCCGGCGCCGCGCCACCGATCGGCCGGAGCCGCCGAGCGGATCGTCGCCCGCGACCGTGGCTGCACAGCGTGAGGCCGACCGGACGCCTGCCCGCACGACCTAGACCGCGCGACCTGAGCTGCGAGACCTAGAATCGGCGGTATGCCCAGGGAGAGCGGTCGGAAGCTGATCGCACAGAACCGCCGGGCCCGGCACGACTACGAAGTCCTCGACACCTACGAGGCCGGCCTCGTCCTGCAGGGCACCGAGGTCAAGTCGTTGCGCGACGGTCGCGCCAACCTCACCGAGTCGTTCGCGCAGATCGACAACGGCGAGGCCTGGCTGCACAACGTGCACATCCCCGAGTACACGCAGGGGACCTACAACAACCACAACCCGCGGCGGCGCCGCAAGTTGCTGCTGCACGGCGCGGAGATCGAGCGGCTCGTCGGCAAGACGCGGGAGAGCGGTCTGACGCTGGTGCCGCTCTCGCTCTACTGGCTCGACGGGCGGGCGAAGGTCGAGATCGCGCTGGCCCGCGGTCGGCGCGCCTACGACCGCCGCCACGCCCTCGCCGAACGCGACGCCAGCCGCGAGATGCAGCGGGCGCTCGGGCGTCGCACCAAGGGCATGGACTGACGGTGCTGGCTGGCCGGGCCGGCATCGGGACCGGTCGCGCTCCGCTGCTGCGTGCCGCGGTCGTGCTGGTCTGGATCCCGACGGTGCTGCTGGCCGACCGGGGTGCCTCGCTGACCGAGCAACGGCTGCTCGGCGTCGCCACGTGGGTGCTGCTCGCCGGCCTGCTGCTGGTCGAGGACGCGCGGACACGACTGCAGGTCGGGGTCGTGGTCCTCTACGCGACGCTCGTCGAGTACACCTTCGCCGGTGGGCTCGGCGTCTACGTCTACCGCCTCGAGGAGTCCGGCGTCGCACGCGCCTGGTACGACCAGGTGCCGGCCTTCGTCCCGCCCGGTCACGGCCTCGTCTACCTCGCCGCCGTGCTGCTGGGCCGCCGCGCACCGCGCTGGACGGTGCCGGCCGCGGCCGTCGGGGTGAGCCTCTATGCGTTGTGGGGGCTCACGTTGTCACCGCGGCTGGACGTGCTCGGCGCGCTGTGGGCCGGGTGCCTGGTGTGGTTCCTGATCCGGGGGAGGGCCCCGCGCGTCTACGCGGCCGCGTTCCTCGTCGTCACCTTCCTCGAGATCGTCGGCACCTCGCTGGGCACGTGGGCCTGGCAGCCCGCCGACACCGTCACGGGCTGGATCGCGATCGGGAACCCGCCGACCGGGGCCGCCGGCGGCTACTGCTTCTTCGACGCCGCCGCGTTGACGCTGGCACCGTTACTGCTTCGCGTGATCCGCCGGCGTCGGTCGCCCCGGCCCGAGCCCGAACCGGTGGGCGCGTGATCTGGGAGGAGCTGGGCCTGCCCGGGCTCGCCGACGTGCACGTCCACTTCCTGCCGCATGCCGTGATGCGGAAGGTGTGGGCGTACTTCGACGAGGCGGAGCGGAACTACGGCCGTGACTGGCCCATCGAGTACCGGCTGCCCGAACCGGAGCGGCTGCAGATCCTGCGTGACCTCGGCGTGCGGGCTTTCCCGGCGCTGGTCTACCCGCACAAGCCCGGGATGGCCGAGTGGCTGACCGACTGGGCGCTGGACTTCGCCGCGACCCAGCCCGACGTCGTCCCGACCGGCACGTTCTTCCCCGAGCCCGGCGCCGGCGCGGCGGTCGAGCGGGCGCTCGCTCGCGGCGCCCGCATCTTCAAGGGCCACGTCCAGGTCGGGGCCTACGACCCGCGCGATCCGGAGCTCGACCCGGTGTGGGGTGTGCTCGCCGACGCGCAGGTGCCGATCATCCTGCACTGCGGGGACGGGCCGGTCCCGGGGCCGTTCACCGGCGTCGAACCGATCCGTGCGGTGATGGCCCGCCATCCGCGTCTCCGGATCGTCGTCGCTCACCTCGGGATGCCGCGCTACGACGATTTCCTGGCGCTCGCGGCGGAGTACGAGTCGGTCAGCCTCGACACCACGATGGCGTTCACCGACTTCGCCGAGACCACCGCGCCGTTCCGGGCGGCCTCGAAGCCGCTGCTGCGCGAGCTGGGGCTCGCCGGGAGGGTCGTGCTCGGCAGCGACTTCCCGAACATCCCGCATCCGTACGCGCACCAGCTCGATGCGCTCGTCCGGCTCGACCTCGGCGACGACTGGCTCCGTCAGGTGCTGTGGCACGCCCCCGCGGAGATGCTCGGTCTTCCTACGTGATCGCCGGTGCGACCCGGCGGAGTCGTGAGCCGCGGGCGACCACCACGAGGGCGAGCGCGATGATCGCGGCGCCGTAGCCGGTCGCGGTGTCGCGGAGCCCGAAGGACGACGTCGCGAAGCCTGCGATCACGGCCGGGATGCTGAAGGCCAGGTAGCTCACGACGTAGAACGCCGCGAACAGCTCTGCCCGCTCCTCGGGCCGCGCCAGTCCGGAGACGGTGCGGAAGGCGCCGAGGAACGCGCCGCCGAACCCGACCCCGGCCAGCGCCGAGCCGACGAAGAAGCCCGGCACCGACGTGGCCAGCAACGAGCCGATCGTGACGGCGGCACCGAGCGCGAGGACGAGACAGCCGCCGAGCAGCAGCGACGGCGCGGGTCGGCGCTGGCCGACGAGAGCGGTGATGCCGGCGGCGACGTTCAGCGTCGCGACCACGAGGCCGCCGACGAGGTGGTTGTGCAGGCCGAGGATGACCAGCGGCGAGCGACGGGCCGAGGGAGAGGTACAGGCCGCCCAGCGACCAGGTCGCGAGCAGTGCGGGCACGGTCGACCAGAAGACGCTGCGGCCGCCGGCGGGGAGTGCGATGCGGGGCCGGAGGGAATCGACCGCGCCGGGGCGTCGCAGCACCGTCTCGGGCAGCAGAGCGACGGCTGCGGCGAGCACGAGAAACGTCAGACCGAGCACGATGAAGACCAGCGAGGTCGGTGCCGGCGCGAACTGCACCAGCAGCCCCGAGCCGACGGCGCCGACGGCGAGGCCGCCCGGCGGGGCCACACTGTTCAGCAACGCACCGCGTCCGGCGCGACCGGCCGGCTCGAAGTCGAGCAGCGCGGCGCTCAGGGTGCCGAGCACCGCGCCGGTGGCGAGGCCCTGCACGACGCGGGCCACGACGAGGCCGGTCACCCCGTCGGCGATGAGGAACAGCCCCATGCTCGCGGCCTGCAGGACGAGGGCGGCGGCCAGCACCGGGCGCCGGCCGAGGAAGTCGGAGACGCTGCCGACCGTCAGCAGCGACAGCAGCAGCGCGAGCGCGTAGACGGCGAACACGGCGGTCAGGGTGGTCGCCGGGAAGTGCCACTCGGACTGGTAGACGACGTAGAGCGGCGACGGGGCGCTGGCGGAGGCCATGAACAGCAGCAGGATGCTCACGACCAGCCAGAAGTGCGCAGGCCGCCGAGCGACGCCCGGAGCCGGCGGAGCGGCGGGCACCGCCGAGGGCGTAGGGCCGGCGGCGGGACGGTCGGACGTGGCTGTCACATCGGCGCCAACGACGGCCGACGCGTGAGCCTTCCCGCAAGCGGGGCAGGGAGAGCCGGTGAGCGTCCCGGCCGACAGTGTGCGAACCCCGCCCCGCCGGACCGCAGCAGGGGGCGCGTTCCCGGTCGCGCTGACCGCCGGCGTCATGCTCATCGCGGTCAACCTGCGGCCCGCCGTCGCGAGCGTCGGGCCGGTCCTGGCCGATCTCCGCCACGCCACCGGCCTCGGTGCGGTGGGTGCCTCGATCCTGACCGCCATCCCGATCATCTGCTTCGGGGCCCTGGCACCCGTCGCTCCCCGGTTGGCCCGGCGGCTCGGGCTCCGTCCGGCGCTCGGCCTCCTCCTGGGGATCCTGCTCGTCGGGCTCCTGCTCCGGCTGGGGCCGGGCCTGCCGCTGCTGTTCGCCGGGACGGCGGTCGGCGCCGGCGGAATCGCTGCGGCCAACGTCCTGGTTCCGGCACTGATCAAGCGCGACTACCCCGGCCGGGCCGGCCTCGCGATGGGCATCTACACGACGACCCTGACGTTGGCCGCAGCGGTCGCGGTCGGGGCGAGCGTCCCCGCCGAGCAGGAGTTCGGTGGTGGATACCGGACCGCTCTCGGACTCTGGGCGCTGCCGGCGGCGATCGCCCTCGCCGTCTGGCTGCCGTTGGCGCGAGGGAGCGGGGGACGCCCGGCACCCGTCGCGCCGACACCGGGCAGTCTCCTCCGGGAGCCGATCGCCTGGCACGTCACGGTCTACTTCGGGATGCAGGCGTTGAGCTTCTACGCCGTGCTGGCGTGGCTGCCGACGTTGTTCCGCGACGCCGGCTACAGCGCGTCGGGAGCCGGCTGGCTCGTCTCGCTGTCGGCCTTCCTGCAGTGCCCCGTCGCTCTGGTGGTGCCCGTCCTGGCGACGCGGGCCCGGGACCAGCGGCTCCTGGTGCTCGGCGCCGGACTCGCAGCGGGGGCGGGTCTGCTCGGCATCCTGCTGGCGCCCACGACGCTGCCGCTGCTGTGGATCCTGCTGCTCGGCATCGGGCAGGGTGCAGCCTTCCCGCTCGGCCTGACGCTCGTCGTGCTCCGTACGGAGGAAGCGAGCGTCACCGCGCGGCTGTCGGCGATGGCGCAGAGCGGGGGATACCTGCTCGCGGCGCTCGGGCCCTTCCTCGTCGGGACCCTGCACGACGTGACCGATTCGTGGTCGCCGTCACTGATCCTGCTGCTGGTGTTGCTCGTGCCACAGCTGCTGAGCGGATGGCAGGCGGGGCGGGCGCGACTCGCCGCCCCGCGCCTGGCAGGCTCGGGCTCGGACATCACGCCACCGGTGATGCCCACGGCGACGATGCAGGAGAGCTGATGACCGTCCGGACCGAGCCACCCTTCCGTGCCGACCACGTCGGCAGCCTCCTGCGCCCCCCCGCGCTGTTGAAGGCGCGGGAGGAGCGGGCCGCCGGTGAGCTGACCCAGGCCGAACTGGCCAAGGTCGAGGACGACGCCGTCGCCGACGTCGTCGCCATGCAGGAAGAGGTCGGGCTCCGCTCGGCCACCGACGGCGAGTTCCGCCGCGCCTCCTGGCACATGGACTTCATCTACCAGCTCGACGGCATCGCGCAGGCCGAGGAGCGGCTGCAGGTGCAGTTCAAGAACCCGAGCGGCGACATCGAGTTCGCACCGGCGGCGCTGAAGGTGACCGAGCCGATCCGTGTCACGCAGACGATCTTCGCCGACGCCTTCCGCTTCCTGCAGGCACAGGTCACCACGGCCGTGCCGAAGCTGACGATCCCGTCGCCGAGCATGGTCCACTACCGCGGCGGCGCCACCCTGATCGACCCGGCGGTCTACCCCGACCCCGAGCAGTTCTGGGTCGACCTCTCCGCCGCCTACGCCGACGAGGTCCGCCGCCTCGGCGAGCTCGGATGCACCTACCTGCAGTTCGACGACACCAGCCTCGCCTACCTCAACGACCCGAAGCAGCGCGAGATGCTCGCCGCGCAGGGCAACGACGCCGAGCACCAGCACGAGCGCTACATCGCGCAGATCAACGCCGCCCTCGCCGGCCGACCGGACGGCATGCGCATCACCACGCACATGTGCCGGGGCAACTTCCGGTCGTCCTGGGCCGCCGAAGGTGGCTACGACTTCGTCGCCGAGGCGCTGTTCACCCAGCTCGACGTGGACGGGTTCTTCCTCGAGTACGACGACGAGCGCTCCGGTGGCTTCGAGCCGCTGCGTTTCGTGCCGCCGGGCAAGCAGGTGGTGCTCGGGCTCGTCACCACGAAGCGCGGCGAGCTCGAGGACGCCGACACCCTGAAGCGGCGCATCGACGAGGCCAGCAAGTACGTGCCACTCGAGCAGCTGTGCCTCTCGCCGCAGTGCGGGTTCTCGTCCACCTCCGAGGGCAACGACCTGACCTACGAGCAGCAGGTCGCGAAGCTGCGGCTCATCGTCGACGTCGCCGCCGACGTCTGGGGCGACTGAGATACGCCGAGCCGCCGACGGGTCCGGCCTCGACCGGGCCGCCCGGCTCGACATCCTGTTCACCGGTTACGTAGGTCAGCGAGTGGCGGGCACCGTCAGCCTGATCCGGGACGGGGACAAGGTGATCGTGGTCGACCCGGGGATGGTGCCGGAGCGGACCGCGATCCTGGATCCGCTGGCCGCCCTCGGTGTCTCGCCGGAGCAGGTCACCGACGTGGTGATCAGTCACCACCACCCGGACCACACGGTCAACATCGCCCTGTTCGGCGAGGTGCCGGTCCACGACTTCCAGGCCGTCTACACCGGTGACTTGTTCGACCGGCGTTCCTGCGACGGCGTCGAGCTGACCTCCTCGGTGCGGCTGTTGTTCACCCCCGGGCACACGCCGCAGGACCTCACCGTGCTCGTCGGCACCCCGAGCGGGGTGCGCGCGCTGACCCACCTGTGGTGGACTTCGGACGGACCCGAGGAGGATCCCTTCGCCCCCGATCGCGAGGTGCTGCGGGCGCAGCGTGAGCGGGTTCTCGGACTCGCCGACGTGGTGGTGCCGGGCCACGGGCCCAGCTTCACCCCGACGTCCGACACACCGCGTTGACGGAGCGCCCCGTGCGTCGCCGTCGCGAATGGGCGGTCCCGCTTCGAGGAGCTCGACTTCGAGGCGACGCCGTGGCGAGCTGATGCTGCGCCGCCGTCTGGACCCGGTGCTGCAGACCGACGTGTACGAGGTGAAGCTCGGCGACGAGTACCTCATGTCGAGCCTGTTCACCGTGGCCGAGGTGGAGCTGGCGCGGCTCGGACTCGCCGCGGTGCGCGCGCCGGGCGACCTCGACGTCGTCGTCGGCGGCCTGGGGCTCGGCTGGACCGCACGCGCGGCGCTCGAGGACCCACGGGTCCGCTCGCTGCACGTCGTCGAGGCGGTCGAGGCGGTCATCTCGTGGCACGTGCGTGGCCTGCTGCCGGGCTCGGCCGAGCTGGTCGGCGACCCGCGGACGGTGCTCGACGCTCGGCGACTTCTTCGCCTGCGCCGGGGCCCGGTGGCCGCGGGGACAGGGCCCGCGCTGTGCACGCGGTGCTGCTCGACATCGACCACACCCCGCACCACTGCTCGACGACGGGCACGCGGACTTCTACACCGCAGCGGGCTGCGGCGGCTCGCCGAGACAGCTGCACCCGGGCGGGGTGTTCGCGCTCTGGTCCGACGACCCGCCCGACGAGCCGTTCCTCGCCGTACTGCGCGAGGTCTTCGCGACCGCCGAGGCGCACGTCGTCCGCTTCGCCAACCACCTCACGGGTAGCACGTCGGCGAACACGGTCTACGTCGCGACCGTCCCGGACCGCGGCACTGAGGGCAGGACCCCTCCATGACCGACGCCGAAGGCCTGGGCCGCACCGCCCGGCTCGACGTGCTGTTCACCGGCTACGTGGGGGAGCGGGTCGCGGGCACGGTCAGCCTCGTGCGCGATGGCGAGAAGGTGATCGTCGTCGACCCCGGGATGGTGCCGTGACCGCTCGTCGATCCTCGCCACGGCTCGCAGCACCTCGGCGTGCAGCCACGGAGAGCAGACGTCACCGGACGGTCGTCAGTCAGCCACCAGCACCCCGACACCACACCAGACGGTCAGGTGGTGGAATCACCCAGCTTCGCCGTCCAGGTGTCCGGGTTGTATTCGCGTCGCCTTGGTCGAACATCGCCCTGTTCGGCCGCGGGACGACGGCGTGCCGGTGCACGACTTCCAGGCCGTCTACGACGGTGACGTCTGGACGCGCCGGTCCGCCGACGGCGTCGACCTGACGCCGTCGGTCCGCCTGCTGACGACGCCCGGAGCCACACGCCGCAGGACATCACCGTGCTGGTCGGCACGCCGGACGCCGTCGTGGCGCTGACCCACGTTGGTGGATGGAGGGTGGCCCGCCGGGAAGGTGAGCGTCGCCGACAGGTTATCGGTCTGCCCGTTCGTCAGGCTGCCCAGGCTGGAGAGCGCGACGTTGGCGCCGATCACCGGACGGGACGCGAGCACGGTCGTGATCGTTCCACCGCCGCTACAGGCGTAGGTGAACGCCGGCGACGTGCCGGCCTCGGTCCAGACGTTCGAACAGCGCTGGATCAGCAGCTGCAGACCGTTGGTCGCGTCGGTGTCCAGCAGGCTCGACGGCGACGCCGTGGTCGTCAACGTGATCGACGCCAGGCTCTGGTTGCCGGTGTTGCTCAGCTGGAAGGCGCGCTGCATCGTGTCCCCCGGGACGAGCCCCGTCGCGCCGAGGTCGAGCCGGTTCGTCGCGGCGCCGGTGGCACCCAGCGCGATCACGACGCTGCCGGCCGTCTCCGGCCCGGCCGCCTGCGTCGTCGTGCTGGTGAAGGTTCCGAAGGTGCCGAGGCCGACCACGGCGGCAGCCGTCCCGACGGCCGCGACGCGGAGCAGCTGCAGGCCCAGCGGGACCGGCTCGCCGGCATGGTCGACCGCGTCGTGCCGGGGCACGGCGCCCCGTTCGAACGTGCCGGGACTGACGGCGATGCCGAGTCCCTCCGGCCCACTGGAGGTCGTCGCCTTCGACGTCAACGAGACGCTGTCCGACATGGCCCCGCTCACGGCCCGCTTCACCGGCTTCGGGTCTGGCTGCCGACCTGCGCACCGCCTGGTTCGCGTCGCTGCTGCGGGACGGCTTCGCGCTCGCCGCGGCCGGTAGCGAGGCGCGCTTCGCCGACCTCGCCGCCGACACGATGCGGACGCTCCTGCACAACCGGCCCGGCCTCACCGCGAGCGTCGACGACGTCATCGAATCGGTGCTCGACGGCTTCCAGAACCTGTCGGTGCACCCGGACGTCGCCGACGGGCATGCGGACGCTGGCCCGCGGCGGTCTGCGGATCGTCACGCTGACCAACGGGGCCGCGAGCGTCGGGCAGGGGCTGCTCGAGCGCGCCGGCCTCGGCGACGTCGTCGAGGCCTACCTGTCCGTCGACGAGGCGGGTCGCTGGAAGCCGGCGCCGCAGGCCTACCAGCTCGCGGCCGACCGCACCGGCGTGCCGCTGGAGCGCATGGCGCTCGTCGCGGTGCACCCGTGGGACACCGACGGTGCGAAGCGCGCCGGCATGACCAGCGCCTGGATCAACCGGACCGGTGGGCCGTACCCGTCGGTGTTCCTGCCCGCCGACGTCGTCGGTTCGGACCTGATCGACGTCGCCGCGCAGCTGCTGGCCCGCGCGTAGCTGTGGACGACAGGTGCGCGCGGCCGTCGGACGAGGGACACTGAGCGACATGGTCGCCGTTCTCGCCGCCGCGCTGTTCAGCACGGTCGCGTTGCTGGCGACGGCCCTGTTTGCGTTGCTCTGCCAGTTGAACAGTTTCCGGTCTGAGGTGGCCGGCAGGTTCGACGGGGTCAACGCCAGGTTCGATGCCCTGACAGCCGACGTGGCCGAGGTCAGGGTCGGGCTCTGCGCGGATCGAGCAGAAGCTCGACGACCACATCGCGAGCCCGCACCCCGCGCACTGACTGCCCGAGGGTCTCAGCGCACCAGGCGGAAGAACGTCCGCAGCTCATCGACCAGCGTCGCGGGCTGCTCGAGGGCGGCGAAGTGGCCGCCGCGCTCCAGCGCGTTCCAGTGCCGCAGATCGGTGAACCGCTGCTCGACCCAGGCGCGGGGGAACCGCATGATCTCCTTGGGGAAGATGGAGCAGCCGGTCGGGACGTCGACCTGATCGAGCGGCGGACGCACGAAGCTCTCCCAGTACAGCCGGGCCGACGAGGCGCCGGTGGCAGGCAGCCAGTAGAGCATCACGTTGTCGAGCAGCAGGTCGAGATCGATGAGCGCGTCCGGGGGAGTGCCGCCGTCGGTCCACTCGGAGAACTTCTCGAGGATCCAGGCGGCCTGCCCGACGGGGGAGTCGACCAGGCCGTATCCCACGGTCTGGGGCCGCGTCGACTGCTCCTTCGAGTAACCCGTACCGACCGTGCGGTGCCGGGCGTAGTCGGCGAGCGCCTGCTGCTCGGTCTGGCTGAGCTGCCCTGGCTCCTTCGGCGGCTTCACCACCGGCATCGTCAGGTGGATGCCGACGAGATGCTCGGCGTCCAGTGACCCGATGGCGGCCGTGATCATGGAACCCCAGTCGCCGCCGTGGGCCGCGTAGCGCCCGTACCCGAGCCGCGCCATCAGCTCGGCCTCGGCGCGGGCGATGCGTTCGACGCCCCAGCCCGGCTCGGTCGGCTTGCCGCTGAACCCGTAGCCGGGCAGCGACGGGGCGACGACGGTGAACGCGTCCCGCGGGTCGCCGCCGTGTGCCGCCGGGTCGGTGAGCGGGACCGATGACCTGCAGGAACTCCACGACCGAGCCGGGCCAGCCGTGCGTCAGCAGCAAGGGCAGCGCGTCCGGCTCGGGGGAGACGACGTGGAGGAAGTGCAGGTCGAGCCCGTCGATCCGCGTGGTGAACTGCGGGAAGCGCGTTGAGCGCCGCCTCGCGGTCGCGCCAGTCGTAGCCGTGCCGCCAGTGCTCGGCGACCTGGCGCATCCACTCCAGGGGCACGCCCTGCGACCAGGGCTCGTCACCGCCGACGACGGTCTCCGCTTCGGGCCAGCGCGTCGCGTCGAGCCGGCGGTGCAGGTCGACGAGGACGTCGTCGCCGACGGCGATCCGGAAGGGCTCGATGCGGTCGCTCATACCGCATTCTGCGCCGGGTTCCCGCGGTGGCAGGGCTGGGAACATGGCTTCAGGCAGGGTCGTTGTGAGACGATGGAGTGGTGCTCGACCGAGCACCGCAACACCGACCAGGGGGTGACTGGTTTCGACTTCGGATTTCGTTGCAGGGGAAGCGGGCCGAGAATGAGCGTTTGTCTCGTTAACGATGCGCTCAAAAGAATAGCTGCCAATAACGAGCAGCCTGCTTACGCCCTCGCCGCCTGAGCGAGTGACGTAGCCGTCAGCCCGGGAGTGCTCCCGGCCCGGGGTCTGGCGTCGACAGGGAGCTCACCGATTCACCCGGTCACGGGGTGAGTAGGAACATCGAACAGTGACTGAGCCCGTCGCCGGCTCGTCTGCGTGACCGGCGGGGCTGAGAAAATCACAGCAGACTACGCCCGTAGAAGCCCTGGTGCGGGGCCGAAGGACGAGGGTTCGATTCCCTCCACCTCCACACACCGAGAGAACGGCGGGTCGCCCAGCGGGCGACCCGCCGTTCTGCTGTCCGGAGACCACCTCCCACCCTGCCGCCGGCTGGGCCTGCCCCGGCGCCAAGCCCCGAACGGGTGATCGCCGGCTCTCCGGCTCAACGCGGGCTGGGAGCCTGCCGACACCCTCCCCAGGGAGCCCCGCAGCTGACTAGCCCATTCGGGCCATGCCGGGACGCCGGAAAACGGTGTCGTTGAGCTATCCAGCTCAACGACGGATCCGACCGATGCATGCGTCGAGTTGCACAGGGCGCCGCGGCCGGAAGGGTCGCCCTCGCCATCGCGACGGTCCAGCCCGCCCGACGAGAGGTCCCCGCCATGACTGCCGACACCACCCCCAGCACCGCGCCCGGCTTGTCGTCAGCAGCGATCAACCAGCTCGTCGAGGACACCCTCCCCCTCGTCTCCCAGCTCGTGTCGGCTGTGGCGGCGAACTACCCCCGGCACGCCGACCGCGAGGAGCTCGCGCAGGCGGCCTCGCTCGGCCTCGTGGAAGCCGCTCACCGCTACGACCCCTCCCGGGGCGTGCCCTTCGGTCCGTGGGCCGCGATGCGGATCCGCGGCGCGATCATCGACGCCGCCCGCGCCCTGGACTTCGCACCCCGCTCGGTGCGGGCCGCCGGCCGCGAGATCGAGGCGGCGCACGCCGAACTGCAGAACGTGCTCGGTCGCACCCCGGAGCACGACGAGCTCGCGGCGCACCTCAACATCAGCTCGCGGGAGCTCGTCAAGACGCAGGGCAAGCTGCACCGGTCGCTGGTGCTGTCCCTCGAGGCGCCGACCGGGGACGAAGACGGTTCGCCGGTCACCCTCGCCGACAACGTCGTCGCCCCCATCGCGAGCGCCGCGGCCCAGCTCGAGAACCGCGAGCAGGCGGCCTACCTCATCGACGCACTCGAACTCCTCCCCGAGCGGCTGCAGACCGTCATCCGCGGTTACTTCCTCGAGGGTCGTACCTCCGCCGATCTGGCCGAGCAGCTCGACGTCACCGAGTCCCGTGTCTCCCAGCTGCGCAGCGAAGGTCTCGCGCTGTTGCGGGCCGGTCTCGAGGCGCAGTACGCCGAGATCCCCGCGGCACCGGTCGAGACCGCCACCACGCCGGCCGCCCGGCGCAAGGCCGCCTACGCCGCCTCGCTGACGTCCCGTTCGACGTGCGCCCGTCGCCTGCGCCGCAGCGTCCCGGACGTCGAGCTGATCGCCGCCTGACCGGGCAGCGACCTGAGCCGGCCCCGGAGCCCGGGGCCCTTCAGGCCCGCAGCGCCGCGAGCACGGCATCGCCGAACTTGTCGAGCTTGCCCTGCCCGATGCCGGAGATGCCCAGCAGCTGCTGCGGGTCGGTCGGGTTCATCACGGCGATGTCGCGCAGCGTCGCGTCGTGGAAGATGACGTAGGCGGGGAGGTTGCCCTCCTTGGCCGTGGCGGCGCGCCACAGGCGGAGCTTCTCGAACCGTGCCGCGGCCTCGCCGTCGAGGTCGGCCGCCGCCTTCGCAGCACCCCCACCGCCGCGACGCGCCGACCGGGCCGTACGGGTCGGGGCCGGGTCGTGCCGGAGCGCGACGGTCTGGCGCCCGGCGAGCACCTCGGCACTGCCCGCCGTCAGCTCGAGCGTCCCGTAGTTGTCGGAGACCGCCAGCAGCTGACGGGCCAGCAACTGACGGATGACTCCGCGCCACTCGCGGTCCGACAGGTCCGCCCCGACCCCGAACACGGACAGCTCGGCGTGCCCGAGCTGCGTGACCCGCTCCGTCTGCTTGCCCAGCAGGATGTCGACGAGGTGGCCGGACCCGTAGCGCTGCCCGCGGCGCTCGAGCCGGACCACGGTCGACAGCAGCTTCTGGGCGGCGACGGTGCCGTCCCAGGTCTCCGGTGGGGTGAGACAGGTGTCGCAGCTGCCGCAGGTGCCCGTCCGGGGCTCGCCGAAGTAGCCGAGCAGCTGTGCCCGTCGGCACTCGGTCGTCTCGCACAGGGCGAGCATCGCGTCGAGGTGCCGGCCCAGCTGTCGGCGGTAGGCGGCGTCACCGTCGGAGGAATCGATCATCCGGCGCTGCTGCACCACGTCATCCAGACCGTAGGTCAGCCACGCCGTGGCCGGGCCGCCGTCGCGGCCGGCGCGTCCGGTCTCCTGGTAATAGCCCTCGACCGACTTCGGGATCCCGTGAACGTGGGCGACGAAGCGGACGTCGGGCTTGTCGATGCCCATGCCGAAGGCGATGGTCGCGACCATCACCAACCCGTCCTCGCGCAGGAACCGTGCTTGGTGGGCCGCCCGCGTCGCCGCGTCGAGACCGGCGTGGTACGGCAGCGCCTCGACGCCCTGCCCGCTCAGCCAGGTCGCGGTCTGCTCCACCGACTTGCGGCTGAGGCAGTAGACGATGCCGGCGTCGCCGGCGTGCTCGGTGCGGAGCAGGTTCAGCAGCTGTGCCCGCGGGTTGTCCTTCGGCACGATCCGGTAGGTGATGTTCGGGCGGTCGAAGCTCGCGACGTACTGGTCCGCGCCGGTCAGGCCGAGACGCTGGATGATCTCGGCCCGGGTCGCCTCGGTGGCCGTCGCGGTCAAGGCGATGCGGGGCACGTTCGGCCAGCGCTCGTGCAGCACCGTCAGCGTCAGGTAGTCGGGACGGAAGTCGTGGCCCCAGGAGGCGACGCAGTGGGCCTCGTCGACGGCGAACAGGGCGATGCGGCCCCGCCCGAGCAGGTTCAGCGTGCTCGCGGACTGCAGCCGTTCCGGCGCCAGGTAGAGCAGGTCGAGCTCGCCGGCGAGATACGCGGACTCGACCTGCCGGCGGACCTCCGGCGTCTGCGTCGAGTTGAGGAAGGCGGCCCGCACCCCGAGCGCCCCGAGGGCGTCGACCTGGTCCTGCATCAGGGCGATCAGCGGGCTGATGACGACACCCGTGCCGGGGCGCAGCAGCGCAGGGACCTGGTAGCAGAGCGACTTGCCGCCACCCGTGGGCGCCAGCACGAGCACGTCCCGCCCGGCGGCGAGCGCGTCGATGGCTGCTGCCTGGTGGCCGCGGAAGGCGTCGTACCCGAAGACCCTGCGCAGGACGTCGAGCGCCGACTCCGAGGCGACCTGCTCCACGACCTGCTCCACCGACATGCCTGCCATCGTGCCGGTTCCTACGAACGACGGCGGCCCGGGCTGTTCACGACGCGCGTCGAGCCCGTACCGGCGATGGCGGCCCGGGCGCGGGCGGTGTCCACGGCCTGCTTGAGCGACTCGACGTCGTAGGCACCGAAGTGGCGGATGCCGTTGACGAAGAAGGTCGGCGTGCCGGCCACGTCGGAGAGGTCCGCGGACTCGACGTCGGCGGCGATGTGGTCGGCGTTGGCCCGGCCGACGATGTCGTCGTGGAAGCGGTCGGTGTCGAGGCCCAGCTCGCGGGCGTAGTCGAGCAGGTCGGCGATTCTCAGGTGGTCCTGCCGGTCGAGCAGCAGATCGTGCATCTCCCAGAACCGACCCTGTTGCCCGGCCGCCTCGGCGGCCTCGGCGGCCAGGTAGGCCTGCGGGTGGACGTCACCGAGCGGCAGGTGGCGCCAGACGTAGCGCAGGTCGGTGTCGACGAGCAGGCGACGCACCTCCGGCTCGGCCTGCCCGCAGTACGGGCACTGGAAGTCGCCGTACTCCACCACCGTCACCGAGGCGTGCGAGGGGCCGCGGATGTGATCGCGCTGCTCGTCGACGGGGTCGGCGAGGTCGACGATCTGGTCACCGCTGCCGAGCAGCGCACGTTCACGGCGCTCGCCGGGCAGCAGGGCTGCGGCCCGGAAGACGACCCCCGTCGCCAGCGCCGCGACCAGGGCCGCGAGCAGGACGCCGAACTTCGCCTCGGCGAGCTGCTCGCCGTCGAACACCAGGGCCGCCACCACGAACGAGACGGTGAACCCGATGCCGGCGATGGTGCCGCTGCCGAGGACCGACACCCAGCCGACCTGTGGGCGCACCCTTCCCGAGGTGGCACGGTCGAGCGCCCAGGAGGTCACGATGACCGCGACCGGCTTGCCGACCACGTAGCCGACGACGATGCCCCACGTCACCGAGGACTCCATCGCGCGGGCGAGGAACGGGCCGTCGAGGACGATGCCGGCGTTCGCCAGGCCGAACAGCGGCACGATGACGTAGCTGCTCCACGGGAGGTAGAGGTCGAGCAGCCGGGCGTTCGGCGAGATGCTCTGCACCAGCCGCAGGCGCGCGGAGCGGGCGAGTTCCGGGGTCGGTTGCTCGCGGAACAGGCGGTAGATGCCGCTCACCTGCTCCAAGGTGTCGCGTCGCGGCGAGTACGCCACCGCGATCAGCCCGACCGCGAGGCCGAGCACGATCGGGTCGACGCCGCTCGCCAGCAACGCGAACCACGACACCAGCGCGAAGCCGAAGTAGACGACGCCCCGGCGGACGCGCAGGTACCTCGCGGCGACCGCGAAGCCGAAGAACAGCACGGCGACGGACAGCGGCATCCACTCGACCGACCCGCTGTAGACGATGGTCACCACGAGCAGCGACGCGACGTCGTCCACCACGAAGATCGTCACGAGGAACACCCGGACACGCTCGGGAACTCCGCGGCCGACGATCGCGAGCAGGCCGAGCGCCAGCGCCGTGTCCGTCGACATCGCGACGCCCCAGCCCCGGGCACCCGTCCCGCCGAGGGTGAGGGCGAGGTACAACGCGACCGGGACCGCCATCGCCACCACGCCGGCGACGAGCGGCAGCAGGAACCGGCGTCGTTCGCGGAGGTCCCCGAGGTCGAACTCGCGGCGTGCCTCGAGGCCGACGACGAGGAAGAACAACGTCATCAGCCCGCTGTTCACCCAGGTACGCAGATCACGGGCGACCCCGACGTCCCCGATCTTCAGCGACAGCTGCGTCGCCCACCAGCGCTCGTAGGTGTCGCCGCCGACGTTCGCCCAGAGCAGGGCCGCGGCGATCGCGACGACGAGGACGACGGCGCTGCCCGACTCGGTCTTCAGCACCTGTTGGAAGGGTGCGGACATCCGGCGGGTCCAGTCCGTCATCCCTCGCCGCTGCGCGGCGTCCCCTGCCGCGAGCGGGATGGCGGAGGACGATGCCGCCGGACCGGACGGGTTGCTCGTCGTGTCGGTCATCGCCTGCCTCTCCGCCGAGGGCGGTGGAACCGGATGCCGATGCGCAACGTATCCAGGGCATCGGGCAGTCCCGGCTGGAGGAGCCGAGAGCTACGAGTGCCGGAAGCCCGACTCGCGCGGGCCGGGGACGTTCAGCCGACCCCGCAGGCGGCGGCGCCGCGAGCGCCGGAGGTACCAACCGGTCCACAGCACCAGGATCGCCGCCACCGGATAGGCGACCACCTTGCTGACGGCCAGGGCCAGGCCGGTGGAGCTGCTGAGCACGACGGTTGCCTTGACCAGTGATTCGACGAGGAAGCCGAAGCCCCACACCAGCGTGATGAGGCGGAAGTCGTCGCGGATGGCGCTGTCGCGGCCGAGCGTGCGCAGCTCCGACGCTGTGATGCCGCGGGGACCGGCGACGGCCTGCAGCAGCACGAACATCAGCGGTCGGCGCAGCAGGACCGACACGAGGCAGGCCAGGGAGAACAGCAGCGTCGGAATGGCGCCCTCGAGCAGGATCAGCTGCGCGTCGTGGGTCAACAGCCCGAGCGACGTCCCGATGACGACGCCGAGCAGGACGAGGGCTCCGACGACGTCCAACCGGGCGTCGCGTCTCGCCGTGAGCCCGACGCTCAGCGCGGGGGACACCCCGCTGGCGACCAGCGCGACAACGTCGCTGGCACCGGCGGCATGGAACACGCGGTAGGTCAGCAGCGGACCGCAGACGTCGAAGATCAGGGTCGTCACGAGCGTGCGCGCCGTGAACTTGCGCCGCAGGACGTCGCCGACGGCGCGGTGGTTCACCGTCTGCACCGATGGCGCCGGCCGCTCCATGTCACCATTGTCCACGTCGTGGAAGTCGGCGTCCTGCGCTCCGCCGCCGTGCCGGGCAGCAATACGGAATGGACACGGAGGCCGAGGAGCTGTTCCAGGCCGGCGTCCGGGCGACCTCTCGCCCTGGCCCGTCTACCGCGCTCGGCTCCTGCTCGAATACAGCGAGCAGCTCTACCTCTCGCACCGCACTGTCCGTTCGCACCTGTACCGCATCTTCCCGAAGCTGGGCATCGCGTCCCGGGCGCAGTTGCGGTCCATCGGCCTGGAAGCCGGCTAGAGGCTGCCGGTCCGACCGCTGGCCGGGTCCGGCGGCACCGACGGTGCGGGCCGGGTCACGGACTCCCGCCCATGCGGTCGACCAGGGTGTCGAGGTAGACGCCGGCCGACTCGAAGACGTTCCGGACGTCGTCCAGCTCCGCCGGGTACTCCATCGCGAGCAGCTGCCTGCGCTGCTGCTCGGGCAGGTCGGCGGTCTCCATGACCCTGATGACGTGCTCTTTCCGCAGCTTCATCTGTCGATCACAGCCTCTCGGAGGTCGGTCCGGTCGCGGAACGGCGGGCACTCCGCCCCTGGCGCGCGACGGTAGACCCGCTGGGCACAGGTGGCCATCAGTCGGTGACTGACGTCGACGGCGGCCTGGCCAGCAGGTCCCCCGAGAACGAGGGGGTGGAGACTGCGGTGCCATGAGTGCTCGATCACGGCCGCGCCGGCACCCCATCGTCCTGGAGCAGGAAGCGCGACGGGCGGCGAAGCTCCAACTCCGCGTCGCCGACGCGATCACGGCGTTCGCGGGGTCGATGACGTTCGTCTACCTGCACGCGGGAGCGTTCCTGCTGTGGATGGCGCTGGTCGAGCGGAACCCGTGGCCCACCCTGACGCTCGTCGTCTCGTTGGAGGCGATCTTCCTGTCGACCTTCGTGATGATCGGCCAGAACCGGCAGGCGGAGTTCCAGCGGGCGAAGGCCGACCACGATTTCACCGAGCAGGAGCTCGAGTTGAAGACGAACACCGAGCTGACCCGGGACATCCACGTCCTGACCACGGAGCTGCACCGCCGCCTGGTCGAAGCGCCCGGGCAGCGGGAGCCGGGAGGCGCCGGTTCAGTCGCCTGACCGAAGCGACGCCGGTGGTTCGACGCGACGATCTGCGGCGCCCCCGTCGATCGAAGGAAAGGCCCGCACCATGACAGTGTCTTCCGGAACGCCGGCTACCGACCGGCCGTCCACGGTTGGCCGGGCGAGCCGGACACCGTCGAGGCGGCTCGGGCGAACCCGGACGCCGTCGCCGGCCACGGCATCGAGGACGTCGCGCAGCACTTCGCCGGGATCATCGATCAGATGGAGGAGCCACCGGTGCTGGTCGGGCACTCCTTCGGCGGGATGATCGTGGAGAAGCTGCTCGGCGAGGGGCGCGGGGCGGCCGGCGTCGCCATCGACGCGGCCCAGATCAAGGGCGTCCTGCCGATGCCGCTCTCGGCGCTGCGCTCGACTCTGCCCGTCTTCAAGAACCCCCCAACAAGCATCGGGGGCGGTCTCGCTGACCCCCGAGCAGTTCCGGTACGCCTTCGGCAACGTGATCCAGCAGGACGAATGCGACGAGCTGTACGAGAAGTGGGTGGTCCCGGCGCCGGGGCGCCCGCTGTTCGAGGCAGCCGCGGCCACCTTCTCGCCGCACTCACCTGCGAAGGTCGACACCGACAACTCCGACCGCGGCCCCCTGCTGCTGATGATGGGCGGTCGGGACCACACGGTCCCGGAGTCGGTCAGCAAGTCCACCTTCAAGCAGTACCGGCACTCGACAGCGGTGACGGACCTCGTCGAGTTCGAGGATCGAGGGCACTCGCTGACGATCGACAGCGGCTGGGGCGAGGTGGCGCACGCCTGCCTCGTGTGGCTCGACAAGCAGGGTCTCTAGCGGGGGTCGGTCGGACCCGGCTGCTCGCGCAGGGCCACGGACGTAGTTCGGACGGGCCATCGACCTCGGCCGGCTCCAGGTGTTGGGTGCCGGTGCTCCGCAGCTGCGGGGCGAGCAGGAAGGGACCCGATCACCATGACCTACGCCGTCACCATGGACGTGCCGCAGCCGGCCGAGATGTACGAGAAGGTGCATGCCGCGGTCGTACAGCGGCTCGGTCGGGAGCTGCCCGAGGGATGCCTGCTGCATCTGGCGACGAGGACCGAGGGCGGCTTCAGCGTCACCGAGGTCTGGGAGTCGCACGAGGCGGCCGACAGGTTCGACGACGTCCTGCGCCCGATGATCTCCGAGGTCTCGGGAATGTCGCCGGCGGAGATGCTCGCGCAGGGGCCCCCGCCCAGCCACGAGTTCGACGTGCTCGGGCTGACGGTCGACGCGGGCGCTCGGGCCGGGGCGTAGTCCGGGCGGCTACTGCTGGCGGCTGGCGGCTGGCGGCTGACTGCTGGCGGCTGACGGCGGCGCGGTCGGGTAGGCGACGGTTGTGCCCCCGTCTTCGTCGCGCCCCTCCACTCACGCCTACGGCCGCCTGAAGGACCAGGTCGGTGACCTGCTGTTGCCCGCTGGGGCCTCGGAACCGCTGCCGGTCGTCGTGCTCGTGCACGGCGGCTTCTGGCGGGAGCGATACCGCCGCGACACCCTGGCCCCGCTCGCCGAGGCCATCGCTGCCGAGGGTTACGCCACCTGGAACATCGAGTACCGCCGGGTCGGTGCCTCGGGCGGCGGACACCCCGAGACGGCCGACGACGTCCTCGCCGCCTTCGATGCGCTCGGTGGGCTGCCGGCCCCGCTCGACCTCGGCCGGGTGACGGTGGTCGGGCACAGCGCTGGAGGACATCTCGCCCTCTGGCTGGCGGCGCAACGTCGTTTCGCCGGCGTGGTCGCCCTCGCCGGGGTGGCCGACCTCGTCGCCGCCGACGAGCAGCACCTCGGCTCCGACGCCGTCCGCGAGTTCCTCCGCGGCGGCGCGGCCGCGGACCATGGCGAAGCCGACCCGGCCCGGCTCGTCCCGACCGGCGTCCCGTCCCTCCTCGTCCACGGCGACGAGGACGCGAACGTGCCGCTCGACCAGAGCGAGCGCTACCTCGCGGCGGCGACCGCTGCCGGTGACGACTGCCGCCTGCTGCGGATCGACGGGGCCGACCACTTCGTCGTCATCGACCCGTCGTCCGATGCGTGGGCGCAGGCCTGGGCCGCCTTCCCGGGCCGCACCGGCGCCGGTGGGTGACCCCGATACGATGGGGCGTGTCGCCTGAGGGGCAGGCCTCCGCCGAGCGGGTCGACGTGGCCCTGCGGTCCGTTGCCCGCCACGGCCAGTTCTTCGACCTCACCGGCGCCGGTGTCGACGAGTCGGTCGACTGGCGACCGTTCGCGGACCTGGTCGGCGACGACGTCCCCGACGCTGTGCGGGTCGCGGTCGGAGAGCTGACCGAGCGGCTCGGGGCGACCGGACTCCGACCGGTCGTCTCGCTGTTGCAGATGTCCGCAGCCGCCCAGCTCTGCTCACCGCTGCTGGCCACGGCCGCCGAGTTCGACGTCGTGCCCGCGCTGGCGGCTCCCCACCTGGAGTTCGGGTTCGCCGTGGGCGGCGGGTTCCGGGCGCGAGTCGTCGCCGTACCCGGCGGGACTTCCGGCGACCCCGCGACGCTCACCGGCGCCCTCGGGCGGCAGCTCGACCAGGGACCCATCGCGATGTTCACGAGGGCGCTCGCGCGGCTCGTCGGCCTCTCACCGCACACGACCCGCGGCAACATCGCGTCCGCCCTCGCCGGGGCGGCCGGGCAACTCGCCACCGTCCAGGCGGACCCGGAAGTCTCCCTCCGGGCCGGTCGGCTGCTCGAGGCGCTGCTCACCACGGGTGCGTTGCGGGGCAGCGGGCAGCTGGCGTCGGACGGGACGGGAGGGATCGGCTTCCGTCGGCGCAACTGCTGCCTCCTCGTCCGCCTGCCCGGCGCCGGCGTCTGCGGTGACTGCATCCTGGCGTCCTGACCCATGCGCTTGTCCATCGAAAACCGGACAAACACCCGAAAAGTTCCGTATCGGACGAGCAAAGCAAGGAATGTGCCGGACGCGCATACTTCCCGGACCTGTTTTGCGCTTATCGTCCCATTACCGGTTCTCCCTGTCCTGGGTGCCGCGGCTCGGGGGAGTGCTCGGTGGGCGTATCGGTGCGTGCTGTTCGACTGCTGCTCTGGCCGCTGCCGGCCATGGTCGTCCTCGCCTTCCTGCTCGCGTCGAGACATGACGCCCCCGCGCCGCAGACTCTCGTCGCGACGACCTCCGGGACGACGGTCTGCGGCACCCTGCCGTCCGGTCAGACGGTGTGGAACGCCCTCGGCTCGCCGTACGCCGTCTGCGCCGGCGGCGTGACCGTTCCGTCGGGGTCCACCCTGGTCCTGGACGGCACGCTGGGTGCCGTCGCTGTGCACGCGCAGGGCACGGGTGGTCTGACCGTCGCCGGCACCGTGCGGACGGCCACCCCCGCGACCGGTGCGCGGGTCACCTTCGACGGACCGTCGGTCAACGCGGGCAGCTGGCAGGGGCTCGCCGTGAGCAGCGGCGGAACGGCGACCCTCGACCGCCTCGACATCCGCGGCGCCCGGACCGCGCTGTCGGCGACCGACCCGGCGGCGTTGCAGATCAGCAACGCCGGGATAGCGGACAGCAGCGTCGACGGCATCACGGCGACCTACACGCAAGCGGCCGCGTCCGTGCCGAGTGTGGTCGGCGCCGACATCCGGCGGACCGGCCGCTACGGAGTCGCCGTCCACGCGCCCGCCGGCAGCGCCGTGGGCGCGCAGCTGAAGCGCACGGTCGTGACCGCGGCAGGTGCCCAGACCGATGCACGTCGTGCGCCCGCCGTCCTCTTCGACGGAGTGGCCGCGACCTACGGCAGCGGCGGTGACGTCGACCAGGTGACGGGCGGTGGCAACGGCATCGACGGCATCGCCTGGACGGGGAACCTCACGCCGGCGCCCGCCGGTCCACTGACCTGGCCCTCGGTGACGTCGTCTGCGACAGCGCACCCGCTCGGTCTCGTTCCGGTCGGCCTCGTGGTCAACAGCGACCTCGTCGTCCCCACCGGTGGTGTGGTCAAGAGCTGGGGCGGCATCGACGTCCGCGGCTCGTTGACGGCGGCTGCAGGCGCCGGAACTGGGGCCGCCTTCGCTCCGGCGAGCAACAGCGACGTCGGTGCGGTGATGTGCCCCAGCACAGGAACCACCAACTGCGGCCCCGGTCCCGGCCGGCAACAGGTGGACGTCACCGCCCCACATGGCCGCGCCGTGGTCCTTGCCGGCGTCCACGCCATCGCAACGAGGTTCACGATCCACACGGCCGACTCCGTCACCGTCACCGGCAGCACGCTGGACACCTACGGCGAGCTCGACGTCTCCTCGCCGACCACCATCGACGGCAGCACCATGTCCGCTCAAACGGTCGCCTCAGCCGGACCCGACCTGCACATCACCAACAGCAGCTTCCCGAGTCCGGGCGACGTCTCCACCACGTCCGGCTCGTTGACCGTCGACAACAGCAGCTTCGTCCTCACGCCGGTGCGGGCCCTCTCCGGTCCGACCGGCGGACTGACGGAAGTGACCATCACGCGGAGCACCTTCACCCGGGCGGCCTTCCCGCCGGCCGTGGACGTCGAGGGCTATGCGGCGTGGAACAACGACACCGGTCGCGCCACCTACTCGCCACACGTGACGATGCACGACGACACCTTCCAGAACAACGGGCACAACTACCCGCTGCCCAGCTCCTTCCATCCCATGGCGGCCAAGCTCGCGAACGCGAGATACAGCCTCGGCTCCGGTGGATCTGTGAGCGGCTTGGTCGGCGACGGGAACGAGGTCAATGCCGTCGGCCTCTCGGGGGAGGAGGACGGACCCTTCACCTGGGTCTCGCCGACGACCGCGGCAGGTCCCCACCCCCTCGGGTACGCCACGATCGGAGTCGTCTCGGTCGTCGGTCCTGGCACGGTGACCGTGCCGGCGGGGGCCCTCGTCAAGGGGTACGGCATGCAGCTGATCGGGGCGTCGCTGGACGCAACGGCCGGCGGCGCAACCTTCGTGTCGTTACCGGACAGCACCGTCGGACCGCCGATGTGCCCGTCGACGAGCTGGAGCCCGGACGAGTACTGCCCATCCACCCCGGGTGTCGGCGAGGTGTTCCTGAGCCTCGCGCCCGATCCGACTACGCATGTCCTGGGGACCGTGGCGATCACGGGAGCCTCGGCGCGGGCCGCCCGGATCGGTGAGGTGAGCGACGTCCGGCTCTACCACGCCGGCAGCAGCGGCGGGTCGGTGGCGGTCCTCAACTCCACGTTGAACGCTTCCAGCATCCGCTTCACCGGCGCCCTCTCCGTTCGCGGGAGCACGATCACCAGCGGATCGATCTACGCGGGTGGTGGCCCGGTCACCATTGCCTCCTCGTCGGTCGGATGTCCCCCTGCGAACGAACTCGACTGCAGCATCGACACCACGGCAGACGGACGTGCGGCGATCTCGGTGTCGGAGTCGACGGACCAGCCGGTGAGCATCTCCGACGTCACGGCGACCGGCGGAGGTATCCGCATCGAGTCGACGACGCCGGGCACCCTGCTCGATCAGGTCGCCGTCCGCCACGTCACCGTCACCGGTGCAACGCTGCTGAGCAACAAGCCCGTCGCCATGGACCTGAGTGGCGTCAAGGTTCGGATAGGCCCGGGCCTCGACGTCGACGACGTCGGTGGCTTCGACAACGTGCAGGACGTCATGAAGGTCGAAGGGGAGATCGACGGCGGCTTCACCTGGTACGGCACCGGGGTCGCCGCTGCGCGGCATCCGCTCGGGATGATCTCGGCGAACATCAACGGCGGACTGACGCTGCAGGGGCCGGGCACGATCACGATCCCGGCTCACGCCGTCATCAAGGCAGGGGCCGTTCGGCTACGGGGAGTGACGATCGACGGGAGCGCAGGGGGCGCCACGCTGACGGGGATCGGCAACGCCGACGTCGCGCCCGTCTTCTGCCCCGTATGGGACACGTGTGCGGCCCCCTTCGCGGACGCTCGATTGAACATCGACGGCAGTTCCGGTCCTGCTTCCACCGTGCTGCTGAACGACGCCGACATCAGCCGCGGCACGCTCACCCTCGACGGGAGTGACGGAACGCCGCGCCTGCGGTGGATCGGCGGATCGGGAACAGAGCTGAATGTCTCCGTGGACGGCGTGGCTGCAGAGCTCCGCTCGGTGGACTTCTCCCGGACCCACCTCGTGCTCGGGCACAGCACGGGAAACGTCCTCGATCATCTCAACCTGGTGCAGCGCTACGGGACGACACTTGCCACAACGGCGGCGACGGCGAGGGTTACCGCGAGCGTCTTCGACGGCGCTCTCATCGGTAACGGCTACAACCTCACATCGGCGGGCATCGAGAGCACCGACGCCGCGTCCACCATCGCGCTGAGCTGCGATGAAGTGGTCAGCAACCCGAATGTCGGCATCCGCCTGCAGGGAGGCGGATCGGTGGCCGACTCGGACCTCTACAACAACACCTACGAGGAGATCACGGCAGCCGAGGCTCCGCAGGTCCCGGCGACCGGCAACTGGTGGGGCGCGCCCGGCGATGCAGCCGCGCGGGTCTTCGGCAATGTGGCGGTCAGCAACAGCGCGACGGCGCAGCACCCGCAGGCGGCGATCGATCTGTCCGGCAGCGCTGTCGCCCCGGACGGATCGGTCCACGACGGGACGCTCGTCGTCGGCGTCACACTGACGCGCCGGATGGACCTCACGGTGCCCCTGCAGGTCAGCCTCACCGGTCCCGACGGCCACGCCCACGCCGTGGCCGGGGCCTGGGTGGACGGGACGCACTGGTCGGGCACCTACGCGGTGTCGGGAGCGACGGCCTCCAACGGCCCGAGCACGGTCCGGGCGCAGGCCGGTCGCGGCTGCGTGCCGAACCCGGACACCAACCTGATGGACCCGGCGAGCCGGACGACGACGGTCACCACGGTGCCCGCGGCGACGCCCACCCCGACCCCGACCCCGACCCCGACCCCGACTCCGACTCCGACTCCGACTCCGACCCCGACTCCGACCCCGACCCCGACGACAGCCCCCTCGACCGTCAGCATGAGCGGCGGCACCAGCCGCACGACCACCTACGGCGCCACGGTCGCGGTCACGGGAACGGCAACGCCCGGTTGCTCGGTCGGGGTGTGGTTCCGGCAGGCAGGGACGGCGGCGTACTCGCAGCGGCGGACCCTCGTCGCGACGTCCTCGGGCGCCTGGAGCACGACCTACGTCGCCAACGACGACTACGGGGTCTACGCGACGTGCGGAACGGCGACGACGCCTCCCGCGTCGATTCAGGTGGCCCCGACCATCGCCGGTGCTGCGACGCGCACGGTGGCGAAGAACTCCACGGTCACCATCACGGGCTCCGGCATCCCGGCCAAGGTCCTCACGCTCCACTTCCACAAGGCCGGCACTGCGGCGACCGACTACTCGATCGTCCGAACGGTGACCGTCGCGGCCGACGGGAGCTGGAACCGCCCCTACGTCGCGGACGTCGACTACCGCTTCTACGCCACGCTGCCGAACGGGCTGGCGTCGCCCACGGTGCTCGTCCAGGCGCGCTGAGCCGGACCGTCAGTCGAAGGTCAGCACCAGCCGGCCCCGCACCCCGCCCGCCTCGAGCGCGCGGTGGGCGTCGGCGGCCTGCTCGGCCGGGAAGGTCCGGGCGACCCGCAGCGTGATGGTGCCGTCCTCGACCTGCTGCCGGAGCCGGTCGAGGGCGGCGGCGTCGGTGGCGTGCCGGGCGACCAGGGTCCGGTGGACGGTGATGCCCCGTCCGGGGTCGCCGTTCCAGCCGCGGACGACCGCCATGCCGCCGCCGTCGGCGATCGCGGCGGTGACGAGCTCACTCTGTACGGCGCCGTCGGCGAGACCGTCGACGCCGTCGGGCACGAGCGCGCGGATGTTGTCGGCGACGTCGTCGCCCCGGCGCACGATGTCGTCGGCCCCGAGGGCGCGGATCAGGGGCTCGTCGGCCTCGGACGCGTCGGCGACGACCCGCAGGCCATCGGCCTTGGCCAGCTGGATCACGTATCCGCCGTAGGCACCGGCGGCTCCGGTGACGGCGAGGGTCTGCCCTGGCTGCAACCCGAGCTCGTCGAGTGAGGCCCGTGCGGTCAGCCCGTTCATCGGCAGGCCGGAGGCGGCCACGAAGTCGGTGCCCTTCGGCATCCGGGCGACCGAGGCGGCCGGGACGACGATCTGCTCGGCGTAGGCGCCCTTCCGCGGCTCGGTCGGCAGCACGATCGCCATGACCTCGTCGCCGGTCATCCACGGCGTGCCGTCCAGGGAGGTGGCGCCGTCCCCGACCTCGTCGATGACCCCGGCGGCGTCCATCCCGGGGACGTACGGCGGCTCCTGCCCGGTGAGGCGCTGGGCGTACCACCCGGCGCGGTGGGCGGTGTCGGTCGGGTTCACCGTCGCTGCCCGGACCCGGATGCGGACCTCACCGGGACCGGGATGCGGCTCCGGCATCTCGACCACGTGCAGGGCCTCGGGCCCACCGAACTCCGTCACTCCCACAGCTCGCATGTCCGACCCCTACCGCGAGGCGGGCCGGCCAACCGCGTCCGCGAGCCGCGCGGTACGGGAGCTGCGTAAGGAACGACCGGCCTGGACCGGCCGGACCTTACGCAGCCCCGTTGCCGAGCGGGTCGGTCAGCGCTGGATCGCCTTCGTCTCCAGGAACTCCTCGAGCCCGAGCGAACCGGCCTCGCGACCGAGCCCCGACTGCTTGTAGCCGCCGAACGGCGCCGCCGGGTTGAACGTGCCGCCGTTCACCTCGATCTGACCCGCGCGGAGCCGGCGGGCGACGCGCATCGCCCGGTCGGGATCGCCGGACCACACGGCGCCGGCGAGGCCGTACTCGGTGTCGTTGGCGATCTTCACCGCCTCCTCCTCGTCGGAGTAGGGGAGGATCGACAGCACGGGGCCGAAGATCTCCTCGCGCGCGATGGTCATGTCGTTCCGGACGTTCGAGAAGACCGTCGGCGAGACGAAGTAGCCCTGCTCCTGGTCGGTCTCGAGGCCGCCGGTGACGAGCGTCGCGCCCTCGTCGAGGCCCTTCTGTATGTAGCCGCGGACCCGCTCGAGCTGGGTGCTGCTGACGAGCGGCCCGAGCTTGGAGTCCTGCTGCGTCCACGGACCGACCGCGAAGCCGGCCGAGACCTTCTTCGCGATCTCCTCCACCTGAGGCAGCTTGTCGGCCGGGACCAGCATGCGCGAGAGGGCGTTGCAGGCCTGGCCGCTGTTCAGGTACATGTTCGAGACGCCGTTGGTGACCGCGGCCTCGAGGTCGGCGTCGTCGAGGATGATGTTCGCCGACTTGCCGCCGAGCTCCAGCGCGACCCGCTTCACCGAACCCGCGGCGACCTCGGCGATGCGCTTGCCGGCCCGGGTCGAGCCGGTGAACGACACCATGTCGACGTCGGGGTGCGCGACGAGGGCCTCGCCGACCTCCGGGCCGTAGCCGCTGATCAGGTTGAAGACGCCGGCCGGGAGGCCGATCTCCTCGAACACGTCAGCCAACGCGTAGACCAGCAGCGGCGTGACCTCGGTCGGCTTCAGCACCACCGTGCAGCCGGCGGCCAACGCCGCGGCGACCTTCAACGCCACCTGGTGCAGCGGGAAGTTCCACGGCGTGATGCAGGCGACGACGCCGATGGGCTCCTTGACGATCGTCGTGTTGCCCGGCCCCGGCTTCTCCCACTCGAAGCTCTGCGCGATCTGCGCGTAGCTCCCGAAGTTGAAGGTCGGCAGCCCCAGCTGGATGGCCTTGGCCAGCCACAGGGGTGCTCCCAGGTCCTGCGCCACGAGCTCGGAGTAGGCGTCGACGCGGGCCGTCAGCAGCTCCGCGGTCTTCTGCAGGTAGGCGGCGCGCTCCGTCATGGGACGGTCCGACCACGCCGGGAAGGCGGCCTTCGCCGCGGCGACGGCGGCGTCGACGTCGGCCGCGGTCCCCTCGGCGACGGTGGCGATGACCTTCTCGGTGGCCGGGTTGTAGACGTCGATCCGGCCGGTGCCGGCCGACGGCCGCCAGCTGCCGTCGACGAAGATCTCGTTGCGTTCGAGCAGCTCGCCGCTGCGCAGCGTTTCGAGGCTCTGCTCGAGGCGCTGGTCGGCGGCTGTTTCGGTGAGGGACGTGCGTGTGGTGGTGGTCATGAGCGTCCTTGCTGGTGGGGGGGTCAGGTACCCGGGTCGAGCCGGCTCGGGTCGTGGGCGGCGTGGCTCAGTAGTCCTCGAGCCCGGCTCAGTAGTCCTCGGCGCCGTAGCGGATGAGGCCGCGGATGTTCTTGCCGGACGCCAGGTCGGCGTAGCCCTGGTTGATGTCGGCGAGCTTGTACTCGGTGGTGATGAGCTCGTCGAGCTTGATCTGACCCTCGCGGTACAGGCCGAGGATCTTCGGGATGTCGTAGCGCGGGTTGCCGCCGCCGAAGATCGCGCCCTGGAGGCGCTTCTGGAGCAGGGCGAGCTCGAACAGACTCAGCGGCACGTCGACCGGGCCGGCCTGGCCCATCGAGGTGACGACGCCGGTGCCGCCCTTGCCGACCAGCGTCAGCATCTCCTGGATCATGTGACCCTCGATGCGGCCGACGGTCAGGATCGCCTTCTCCGCACCACGGCCCCAGGTCAGGTCGACCAGCGGTTCGAACGCCTCGGTCATGCTCGAGAACGTGTGGGTCGCGCCGAAGTCCATCGCCCGCTCGCGCTTGGACTCGACCGGGTCGATGGCGATGACGCGCTTCGCGCCGGCGAGCGCCGCGCCCTGCACCGCGTTGATCCCGATGCCGCCGATGCCGATGACGACCACGGTGTCGCCGGGCGTGGTCTCGGCGGCGTAGACCGCGGAGCCCCAGCCGGTGGTGACGCCGCAGCCGACCAGCGCGGCCTTGTCCAGTGGGATGTCGTTCTCGATCTTGATGACCGACGAGTTGTGCACGGTGACGTAGGGCGAGAAGGTGCCGAGCAGGCACATCGGCGAGACGTTCTTGTCACCGATCTTCGCGCGGTAGCTGCCGTCGGCGATGGCCTGGCCGGTCAACAGCGTGGCGCCGTTGTCGCACAGGTTCGAGTGGCCGCTGGAGCAGGAGGGGCAGCGCCCGCAGGACGGGATGAAGCCGAGGACGACGTGGTCGCCCTCGGCGACATCGTTGACGCCGGCGCCGACCTTGGTGACGATGCCCGCGCCCTCGTGACCACCGAGGAACGGGAAGCCGCCGGGCTCGACGAACGGGATGTCGCCGACGCGCACGTGCTCGTCGGAGTGGCACAGACCGGAGGCGGCGAGCTGGACCTGCACCTCACCGGCGACCGGGTCGCCGAGTTCGATCTCCTCGATCTGCCAGTCCTGGTTGTAGTCCCACAGCACAGCGCCCTTGGTCTTCACGAATGCTCCTCCACACCACATCAGCTCACGTCGGGTGACGGACGACACCCGATGTGGCCGACGCTATACCGCCCATGACTGTGGTTGCATCGGGGACTTTTCCTGCTGGCCAGGGGCGTCCGGGAACGCCGAACGGCGGGCCGCCCGGCCAGGGCGACCCGCCGTCGGCGGGGGTGAACAGTCGGCCCGGAGGTCAGACCAGGTCGTACCGGTCGAGCTGCATGACCTTGTCCCAGGCGGCGACGAAGTCACGCACGAACTTCTCCTGCGCGTCGTCGGCGGCGTAGACCTCCGACACCGCCCGCAGCTCCGAGTTCGACCCGAAGATGAGGTCGACGCGGGTGCCGGTCCAGACGACCTGGCCCTCGGCGTTGCGCCCCTCGTAGGTGCCGTCGTCCTCCGACGACGGCTTCCACGTGGTCCCCATGTCGATCAGGTTCACGAAGAAGTCGTTCGTCAGCTGGCCGGGGCGGTCGGTGAACACACCGTGCGACGACCCGCCGGTGTTGACCCCGAGCACCCGCAGGCCACCGAGCAGAACCGTCATCTGCGGAGCGGTGAGGGTGAGCAGGTTCGAGCGGTCGATCATCAGGTACTCGGCGGGGAGCTCGTGGCCCTTGCCGACGTAGTTGCGGAACGCGTCCGCGGTCGGCTCGAGCCACACGAAGCTCTCGACATCGGTCTGCGCCGCGCTCGCATCCGTCCGGCCCGGCGTGAACGGCACCGTCACGGCCTGCCCGGCGTCGGCCGCGGCCTTCTCGACGGCCGCGCAGCCGCCGAGCACGATGAGGTCCGCCAACGAGATCTTCTTGCCGCCGCTCTGGTTGCCGTTGAACTCCTGCTGCACGCCCTCGAGCGTGCGCAGGACGCGGGCGAGGGTGTCCGGGTCGTTGACCTCCCAGCCGTTCTGTGGCTCCAGACGGATGCGGCCGCCGTTGGCGCCGCCCCGCTTGTCGCTCCCACGGAAGGTGGACGCCGAGGCCCACGCGGTGGAGACCAGCTCCGCGACGGTGAGGCCCGAGTCCAGCAGCGTCGACTTCAGCCCAGCGATGTCGTCGGCGTCGACCAGCTCGTGGTCGACCGCCGGGACCGGGTCCTGCCAGACGAGCTCCTCGGACGGCACGAGCGGGCCGAGGTAACGCTCCTTCGGGCCCATGTCGCGGTGGGTGAGCTTGTACCAGGCCCGCGCGAAGGCGTCGGCGAACTCCTCCGGGTGGTCCAGCCAGCGGCGGCAGATCTGCTCGTAGGCCGGGTCGTACCGCAGCGCCAGGTCGGTGGTGAGCATCGTCGGCGGCCGGCTGAGCGAACCGTCCTCCGGGTCGGGGACGGTGTTCGCGCCCTCGCCGTTCTTCGGCTGCCACTGGTGCGCACCCGCGGGGCTGCTGGTGAGTTCCCACTCGTACTTGAAGAGGTTCTCGAGGTAGAAGTTCGTCCACTTGGTTGGTTCGGCGGTCCAGGTGACCTCGAGACCGCTGGTGATGGTGTCGCGTCCGTGCCCGCTGCCGAAGCTGTTGCTCCAGCCCAGACCCTGCTGCTCGATCGGGGCACCCTCGGGCTCCGGACCGATGTACTGGTTCGGGTCGGCGGCGCCGTGGGTCTTGCCGAAGGTGTGGCCGCCGGCGATCAGCGCCGCGGTCTCCTCGTCGTTCATGGCCATGCGGCCGAAGGTCTCGCGGATGTCGCGAGCGCTCGCCATCGGGTCGGGGTTGCCGTTGGGGCCCTCGGGGTTGACGTAGATCAGGCCCATCTGCACCGCGGCGAGCGGGCCCTGCAGCTCACGGTCACCGGTGTAGCGCTCGTCGCCGAGCCACTCGGTCTCCGGGCCCCAGTAGACGTCCTCGTCGGGCTCCCAGACGTCGGCGCGACCGCCGGCGAAGCCGAAGGTCGTGAAGCCCATCGTCTCCAGGGCGCGGTTGCCGGTGAGGATGATGAGGTCGGCCCAGCTGATCTTGTTGCCGTACTTCTTCTTGACCGGCCACAGCAGGCGGCGCGCCTTGTCCAGGCTCGCGTTGTCCGGCCAGCTGTTGATCGGCGCGAAGCGCTGCATGCCGGCCCCGGCACCGCCACGGCCGTCGGCGACCCGGTAGGTGCCGGCGCTGTGCCACGCCATGCGGATGAAGAACGGGCCGTAGTGGCCGAAGTCAGCGGGCCACCAGGACTGCGAATCGGTCATCAGGGCGTCGACGTCGGCGATGACCGCGTCGAGGTCGAGCGAGTTGAACGCCTCCGTGTAGTCGAAGTCCGAGCCCATCGGGTCGGACTGCTCGACGTGCTTGCGGAGGATCGACAGGTTGAGACGGTTCGGCCACCAGACCCGGTTGCCTGCCCCCTCGGTGGGGTGGTTACGGGTGCCGACGTTGGCGACGGGGCAGCCTGACTCGCTGGCCTCGGACTGCATGTCGCCTTCGACGGCGTTGTGGCGCTCGACCATGGGGTTCCTTCCGGGACGGGATGAGTCGGCAGGGGTCTGGGCCGACGGTCTGAATCGTGCCCTTGTTTCTTGAGTCAATCAAGACTTCGGGGGTGACGGGGGGCGGGGTCAGCGCCCGCCCGGGCGGACGAACGGGAAGGCCAGCGTCTGCCGGATGCTCGCGCCCGTCAGCAGCATGACGAGCCGGTCGACCCCGACGCCGAGCCCACCCGTGGGGGGCATCGCATACTCCAGCGCGTCGAGGAACGCCTCGTCGATCTCCATGGCCTCCGGATCGCCCGCCGCAGCGGCCAGCGACTGCTCGGAGAGCCGGGTCCGCTGCTCCACCGGGTCGATGAGCTCGGAGTACGCGGTGCCGATCTCCATACCGAACGCGACCAGGTCCCAGCGCTCCGCGAGCCGGGCATCGGAGCGGTGGCGGCGCGTGAGCGGCGAGGTCTCGATCGGGAAGTCGAGGTAGAACGTCGGCTCGAGCGTCGTCTTCTCGACGAGCCGCTCGTAGAGGTCGACGACGACGGCGCCGGCGGTCTCGCCGCGGAACGGCAACCCGATGTCGCGGCACAGCGCGGTGAGTTCGGCGTGGGAGGTGTCGGCGTCGATCGGGTGGTCGAGCGCGGCGGAGACGGCGTCGTGCACCGTGACCGAGCGCCAGGGCCCGGAGAGGTCGTGGGCGACGAGCGCCTCATCGGCGCCGGGGCCGGGCCGCCAGGCGATCGGCCTGCCGTGGACGGCGGTGGCGACCTCGAGGATCAGCTCGCGGGTCAGGTCGCGCATCCCGAGGTAGTCGCTGTGCGCCTCGTAGGCCTCGACGGAGGTGAACTCCGGGTTGTGGGTCGCGTCGGCGCCTTCGTTCCGGAAGTTGCGGTTGAGCTCGAAGATCTTCGGCATGCCGCCGACGCAGAGCCGCTTGAGGTAGAGCTCCGGTGCGATCCGCAGGTACAGCGACATGTCGTAGGCGTTGATGTGGGTCAGGAACGGCCGGGCGTTGGCGCCGCCGTGGACGCTCTGCAGCATCGGCGTCTCGACTTCGAGGTATTCGCGGCGGGCGAAGGCCTGCCGCACCTCGCGGATCGCGACGCTGCGCTTGACCAGCAGGTCGGTCACCCCGGGGTTGACGATCATGTCGAGGTGTCGCCGCCGCACCAGCGCGTCGGGATCGGTCAGGCCGCGGCGCAGGTCGGGCAGCGGCTGCAGGCACTTCGCGGCGAGCTGCCACGACTCGGCCCGGACCGACAGCTCGCCCTTGTCGGAGGTCACGACCTCGCCGGTGACGCTCACGTGGTCGCCGAGGTCGACGCCGCTGCGGAGCAGTGCGTGGGCCTGTTCGCCGAGGACGTCGCGTTCGAGCAGGGCCTGCACGGCGGCGCCGCCGTCGCGCAGCACGAGGAACACCACGCCGCCGAACGTGCGCACCGCGTGCACGCGGCCGACGACCGAGACCACGTGCCCGGTGCGGGCGGCGGGTCCGAGCCCGACGTGCCGCCCGACGACCTCGGCGATGGTCGTGTCGCGCGGGACGGCGACCGGGTAGGGCTCCATCCCAGCGGCCCGGAGGTGCTCGAGCTTCGCCATCCGGACCCGCTGCTGCTCCTGCAGCCGTCGGGTCGGCAGCTGGAGCCGGCCCGCCGCCTCGCGTTGCAGTGCCGCCGCCTCGGCCAGCGGCATCTCGCGTCCGCCCCAGACGACCTGCTCGTCGGGGGCCCGTTCGGGCGCCCGGACGAACGCCGGCAAGAAGCCCTCGGCCCGGCCGGCGGCGAGCGAGATCCGGGCGAGCGTCAGCGGCGAGTCGTAGCAGAGGTAGCGGGGCTCCCACCGCGGCAGGTAGCGGGCGTTCGACCGGTACAGGCTCTCGATCTGCCAGAAGCGGGACGCGAAGGTGAGGGCCTTCGAGGCGAGCCGCACCAGTGGCCGCGCACCGACCCGCTCGGCCGCGCCGAAGATGCCGCGGAACATCGCGAAGTTCAGTGAGATCTGCTGCACCAGCAGGTCGTCACGGGCGACCCGGACGAGTTCGGCCACCATCGCCTCGATCACGCCGTTCTCCGAGGCGCGGTCGCGGCGCATCAGATCCAGCGAGAGCCCACGGTTGCCCCACGGGACCATCGAGAGCAGGCCGCGGAGCACCCCGTCGGCGTCGAACGCGAGCACGGCGACGCACTGACCGTCAGCGGGGTCGCCGAGGCGGCCCAGCGCCATGGAGAAGCCGCGCTCGGGGGCCTCGCCACGCCACTGCTCGGCGCGTTCCTGCATCTCGGCCAGCTGCTCCGGGCTGAGGTCGGCGTGCCGGGCGACGGTGATGCTGTAGCCGGCGCGGCTGACCCGCCGGACGGCCCGCCGGATGGGCTCCATGGTCGGACCGCTCAGCGTGAACTCGCCGACCTCGATGATGGCCTCGTCGCCGAGCGGCAGCGCGCGCAGCCCGGCGTCGACGTAGGCCCTCGCGCCCTCGCCGCTGGCCGACAGCACGGCCGGGAACCAGCCGAAGGTGCGGGCTTCGGTGAGCCAGGCCTCAACGGCCGCCGGCCACGCCGAGGGAGCGCCGATGGGGTCCGCGCTCGCCAGGCTGACGCCGTCGAGCACCCGGTAGGTCACCGCGGCGTTCCGGTCGGGGGAGAAGACGACGGACTTGTCGTGCCGCGTCGCGAAGTAGCCGAGCGAGTCGCGGCGGCCGTGCCGGTCGAGCAGTCCACGCAGGTCCAGCTCGTCGGAGGCGGTCAGGTAGCTCTTCGCCCGCGCGGATCGCAGGAAGACGTAGGTGGCGGCGATCAGCGACAGCGCCGATAGCAGACCCGCGAGGAAGGCCACCCAGTGGTGGCCGTGCTGGCCCGTCCAGCCGATGTCGCTCTGCGTCGGCTCCAGGCCGATCGCGGTACGGATGGCCCAGGCGAACTTGTGCCGGGTGTCGGCCAGGGTCGCCGGGAAGACCAGGGTGAGGGCCACCGACGTCGAAACCGAGAAGCCGAGGCCGAGGCCGAGGACGGCGGCCGCGCTGGACCGGCGGCCCGGCAACAGCCGTGAGGAGAAGGCACCACGGATCCGCCACAGCAACCACACCAGCGCGACCGTGAAACCGATGTTCAGCCCGAGCTCGACGACCTCTGAGGTCGAGAGGTTCCGCGTGTCCTCGCCGCGCTCGAGGATCCGGGCCAGGACCGCGGCCACGTAGACCGCCGCCAGCGCCTGGAAGACGACGAGGGCGAACCACGCGGCCCACATGCGGCGGCGGACGGCGCCGGCCAGCACCAGCAGGAGGACGGCGGAGAACAAGCTCGGGCTGGCCGGCAGGTTGACCAGGCCGAACAGGTCGTCGACGCGGCGAGCCCCCTGCACCGGACGGAGCACCAGGCCGAGCAGGGACCAGATGGCACCCAGCAGCACGACACGGCTGACCCAGACCGCCGCCGTCTCCTTCCAGCCGGACAGCACGACGGGGCGTTCGGGCCGCGGTGGCGGGGCCGTGCGGCGGGGCTCGCGTGTCGGACCGGTCGGTCGGGCCGTCGACTCCTCTGGTGCCGGTGCCGACGAGGCGGTGGACGTCGTCGTCGTGCTGCTCATCGAACGCCTCCTCCCGGCACGAACTCCAGCGTCGCACCTGCGGCGGTTCCGTGGGGTGTGCGACGGGCGGATTATCATCCGCTCCACACGGGGTCATCGACCGATGGGTCCATCCCGCCCGGGGATCAGCTCTCGTAGGTGTAGAAGCCCTTGCCGGTGGACCTGCCGAGCTCGCCGGCCGCGACCTTGTCCCGCAGCAGCTGCGGTGGCGCGAAGCGGTCGCCCAGCGTTCGGGCCAGGTACTCGGCGATGGCGAGCCGGACGTCGAGCCCGACCAGGTCGCTGGAGCGGAGCGGACCCATCGGGTGGCGGTAGCCGAGCTCCATCGCCGTGTCGATCGCCTCCGGCTCGGCGACGCCTTCCTCGACCATGCGCATCGCTTCCAGCCCGAGCATGACCCCGAGCCGCGAGGAGGCGAAGCCGGGGGAGTCGGCGACCACGACCTCGGTCTTGCCGAGGACCTGGACCCAGCTGCGGGCGGCCTCGACGACGGCGGGGTCGGTCTCCGGGGTCACCACGATCTCGACCAGCTTCGACGCCGGCACCGGGTTGAAGAAGTGCAGGCCGAGGAAGCGCGTCGGGCGCTGCAGTGCCGCGGCGAGTTCGCTCACCGACAGCGAGGAGGTGTTGGTGGCGAGCACGGCGTCGTCACCGAGCGCCGACTCCGCCGCCGTGAGCACCTCGATCTTCAGGTCGGTCTTCTCCGGCACCGCCTCCACGACGAGGCCGGTCCCGCCGGGCAGGTCGCGGGCGCCGGCGACCAGAGTCAGCCGGGCGAGGACGTCGTCGACCTCGGCGTCGAGCTTGCCGCGGCGCTTGGTCTCCTCCAGGCCCTTCGCCACCCGGGCGCGTGCCGCCTGCGCGGCCTCGTCGCCGGCCTCGACGATCGCGACGGCGGCGCCCGCGGCCAGCATCACCTGGGCGATGCCGGCGCCCATCTTCCCGCCCCCGATGACGGCGGTGCGCTCGGGCAGGGTGTGGGGCATCGGTGCTCCTCTGGATCTGGCTCTGGCGTCGGGTCTGGTTCTGGCATGGCTCTGGGTCGGGGCCGACGGGTCCGTCAGCCGGACAGCACGGCGAGCTCGTCGAGCATTCTGCCGATCGCACCGACCGTGATCGACAGGTGCCCCTCGCCCGCCTCGAGGTGCACGCGCGCGCCGGGCACCTGCGTGGCCAGCCACTGCCCGTGGGCGAACGGGACCATGAGGTCGGCGTCGCCCTGCCAGATCGCCACCGGCACCGCGATGTCGGCGAGCTCGAAGCCCCAGGGCCGGGTGAAGGCCAGGTCGTCGTCGAGCCAGCCGTCGACGGACCGGGAGAGCCCGTACTGCATGCCCGCGACCGTCTCCTCGCCGAGTTCACCGGTCAGCACCGCCCGGTCCACGTCGGGCAGCAGGCTCGACAGCACCTCGACGAAGCCGGCCGCATCCGCCTGCTGGATCTCGCGGGACTGTTCCTCGAGGTAGGGGCGCAGGGCGGGCTCGCCCCGAAGGGCGAGCCCGAACTCGTCGAGGTTGTCCTGGCCCATGCCGGCGAGGAAATCGAGGTCCGCGGCGCCGTACTGCCCGACCCCCGCAATCGTCAGAGCGGCCGAGACGCGGTGTGGCAGCAGCGCCGCGCAGGCGAGGGTGTGCGGCCCGCCCCCGGAAGCGCCGGCGACCAGGAAGCGCTCGACCCCGAGCGCATCGAGGACGGCTTCGACGTCGGTGACCACGTCGGCGACGGTGCGCCCGGCGCGTCGGTCCGACTGCCCGTACCCGGCACGGGAGTAGGTGACGAAGCGCCACCCGCGGTCGGCCACCGCTGCGGCGAAGTATCGGCGCTGCCGGACGCCGCCCGGGGTGCCGTGGTGGAACAGGAGCACCGGCCCGTCGTCGGGTCCGGAGACCTCGATCTCGAGGCGGCGGCCGTCGGGCAGGGGCAGGAGTCGGGGAGCCACACCCGCCTCCTGCCCGCGCGTGTCCGCTTTCAGCCGGGGGCCGGTGCTCGGTGTCCGCCCCGCCGGGCAGGGGAGGAGCCGGTGGTGGGGTACACCGCGGGCAGCGCCGAGTACCGCCGCATCGCGGTCGCGCTGTTCGCGGCCGGAGTGGCGACCTTCGCCCTGCTCTACAGCACGCAGGCTCTGCTGCCCGAGCTCGCCCGCGACTTCGGCGTCTCCGCCGGCGACAGCACGCTCTCGCTGTCGCTCACCACGACCGGCCTCGGCATCGCCCTGCTCGTCGCCGGGCCGCTCTCCGAGGTGGTCGGGCGTACCCGCCTGATCCATGCGTCGCTGGCGCTGTCCACCGCTGTCGCGTTCGCCTGCGCCCTCGCGCCGGGCTGGGGCGTGCTGCTCGGGTTGCGGCTGCTGCAGGGGATCACGCTCGCCGGGCTGCCCGCCGTGGCGACGGCCTACCTCCGTGAGGAGTTGGACCCCGATCTGCACGCACGGGCCGCCGGCCTCTACATCGGTGGCACGGCGCTCGGCGGCATGACCGGGCGGCTCGTCACCGGCCTGGTCGCCGAGGCCGCCGGCTGGCGGTGGGCGCTCGCCTCGATCGCTCTGGTCGGCTTCGCCTGCGCCGCCGCGGTCTCGGCGCTGCTGCCGGCATCCCGGTACTTCGTCGCCGAGTCGGCCCGCCCCGCGCACCTCGCCCGGCTGGCACGCGACGCCGTCACCGACCCGGCGCTGCTCGCGCTCTACGCCATCGGCGGTTGCTCGATGGGGGCGTTCGTCGCCGTCTACAACGTGATGGGCTTCCGGCTGACCGCGGCCCCGTTCTCGCTCGGCATCGGCCTCGCCGGACTCGTGTTCCTCGTGTACCCGATCGGCAGCGTGAGCTCCGTCGTCGCGGGGCGCCTCGCCGAGCGGTTCTCGCGCCGCGGCGTCGTCCCGCTCGGCTGTCTGGTCACCGCGGCCGGTGTCCTGCTGACGCTTCCCGACACGTTGCCGGCGGTGATCGGGGGTCTCGCTGTCATGACCGCGGGCTTCTTCGCCGTCCACGGCGTCGCGAGCGGCTGGGTGCCGACCCGCGCGCACGCCGGCGGCGTCGCCTCCGGGCAGGCGGCATCGCTGTACCTGTTCGCGTACTACCTCGGCTCGTCGGTCTTCGGCAGCGTCGCCGGGCACGTCTGGAGTTCCGGCGGCTGGCCGCACGTCGTCGTCCTCGCGCTGGTGCTCATCGGCGTCAGCGGGCTCGCCGCGGCGTACCTCCGGCGGACGCCGTCGCTCGACCCCGTACGCCGCTGAGGCCTCTGGAGCCGCAACCCCCGCTGCCGGAACCCGGTCAGCCGGCGGACTGCGCCGCCTGCAGCATCCGAGCCGCCAGGGGCGCGGCTGCCGTGCCGCCGAAGCCGCCGTCCTGCACCAGCACCGCCGCGGCGTAGTGACCGAGGTAGCCGGTGAACCAGGCGTGCGTCTTCGGCGGGTTGTCGGTGCCGAACTCGGCCGTGCCCGTCTTCCCGGCGACGCCACTGCCGCTGATGCTCGTGGCCGTGCCGCGGGACACGACGGCCTGCATCGCGGTACGCAGGGCCGACACGACGCCGGGGTCGAGTGAGCGGGGCTCGGCCTTCGGCTGCAGCGGATTGTCCGACGGCAGGATGGTGGGGGGACGCCACGTGCCCGTCGCCGCGGCCGCGACGATCGAGGCCATGCCCAGCGGGCTGGTCTCGACCTGTGCCTGGCCGAAGGCGCTGGCTGCGTAGTCCGCGGTGGAGCCGTCGACCTTGGGGTAGTTGCAGATGAAGGTCGGGATCGGCAGCGTCTCCGGTGTGGCGGCGCCGCCCGGCAGGGCCGTGCAGCCGTAGAAGGCTGCGGCCTTCGCGAGCGCTCCGGCGGGAAGCTTCTCGGCGATGTTGACGAACGCGGTGTTGCACGACTTCGCGAACGCGGTCAGGAAGCTGATCGAGCCGAGCGCCTCGTTCTCGGCGTTCTTGATGATGGCGCCGCCGCCGTTCACGCTCGGCGGGCACGACACCGGGGTGTCGAGGGTGAAGCCGTTCTGCAGCGCCGCCGTGGCGGTCACGATCTTGAAGGTCGACCCGGGTGGGAAACGGCCCTGCAGCGCGGTCCGCGGCCCGGCGGCGGCGTTGCCCGCCGCGGCGAGGATCGCGCCGGTGTCGGTGTCCATCAACAGCACCGACGCGGGCTTGCCGCTGCCGGAGACGATCGACTCGGCCGCCTTCTGCATCGGGAGGTCCAACGTCGTCTTCACGTTCGCACCCGGCTTGCCCGGCAGGCTCTCGAGGCGGCTGACCTGCCCACCATTGGCGTTCACGACGTCGACGGCCGCCGGCTGCACGCCGTCGAGCGTGTCGGCCAGGGCGATGTGCAGGCCGGACGAGCCCGCGTCCTTCGCGTCCGACGGTGCCCGCCCGATGACGGTCGTGGCGAGCTGGGAGTCGGCGGTGCCGATCTGGTTGCCGTGCCGGTCGAGGACGTGGCCGAAGGTCTGCGCGGTCGGCACCAGGGCCAGGTGCTGCCCGGCCTTCAGCGCCGGGTGCAGGGCGGCGGGTGTCCACGCGACGTGCCAGACGTTCCCGCGCTTCACCAGCGGCAGCGTCCCGTCGTAGGCGAAGTCCGGACGGTTCGGCAGCTTCACCGTCGCGTGGAAGGCTGCGCTGGGCTGGCCCTTCACGTTCACCGAGGTCAGGTCGTACTGCCCGGAGGACTCCCCGAGGCCCTTCGTCGAGGCCTGGTAGACGGCGGTGAACGCGTCGGGCGGCTGCTCGGCGACGGCTGCCATCTCCGCGTAGCGGCCGTTCGACCAGTCCGAGAGGTACTGCTCGACGGCGGACCGTGCCTTGGCCTCGGGCGAGGTGTGCCGGGAGACGAGGACGACGGCACCGACAGCGGCGACGAGCACGATCACGACGGCAGCCGCGATCCCGCCGAGGGCTTTCCGGGAGAGACGCACCCGACCACTTTGCCCAAGAAACCTGGGTCGTGCCTGCACGCGCCTCCTGGCCGTGCCTGCACGCGGAATCCCCGACGCGCGTGCACGGGCATCCGCCCCGGGTATGGGGCCGACGGATCCGCCTCCCCACGGGCGGCCGACGGACGAACGGACGGAGCCGGACATGCGCGCGGTGGTCTACGAGAAGACGGGCGGACCGGAGGTCCTGCACGAGGTGGATCTCGAGGCCGCCGAGCCCGGGCCGGGCGAGGTGCGGGTCGCCGTGGCCCGCTCGGGCGTCAACCCGACGGACTGGAAGTCGCGCCAGGGCGCCGGCGACGGTGCCGCCGTCACGCCCGCGCAGACACCGAACCAGGACGGAGCGGGCAGGGTCGAGGCCGTCGGCGAGGGTGTCGACGCAGCACTGGTCGGTCGGCGGGTGTGGATCTGGGAGGCGGCCTGGCAGCGTCCCCGCGGCGGTACGGCGCAGCAACAGACGGTGCTGCCGGTGCGGCACGTCGTGCCGCTGCCCGACGAGATCGGCGGCCGGACGCTCGACGACCCGGCTGCCTACGACCTCGGTGCGAGCCTCGGTATCCCGTTCCTCACGGCGCACCGCTGCCTGACCGTCGCCGAGGGCGGCCCGACCGTGCTCGGCCCGGGCGCGCTGCAGGGCCGCGTCGTGCTCGTCGCGGGTGGCGCCGGTGCGGTCGGCAACGCGGCGATCCAGCTGGCGCGCTGGTCCGACGCCACCGTGATCAGCACCGTGAGCAGCCCGCAGAAGGCGCAGCTCGCCGCCGCCGCCGGAGCCGACCACGTGCTCGACTACCGGCAGCAGGACGTCGTCGAGGAGGTCCGGCGGATCGCGCCGCACGGCGTGCACACCGTCGTCGAGGTCGCACCGGGCGCGAACGCGGAGATCGATACCGCGGTCGTCGCTCCCGACGCGGCGATCGCGGTCTACGCCGACGACGACACCCCCGCGATGACGCTCGCCGTGCGGCCGTCGATGGTGACCAACGCGCGGTGGCAGTTCGTCCTCGTCTACACCGCTCCGGCCCCTGCGAAGGCCGCGTCGGTCGACGCCGTCTCCCGCGCGGTGGCCGCCGGTGCCATCCGGGTGGGGGAGGCAGCCGGCCTGCCGCTGCACCACTTCGCCCTCGACGACGTCGCGGGGGCGCACCGGGCCGTGCAGGACAGCGTGGTCGGGAAGGTCCTCGTCGACTTGACCTGACATCCTGCGGCGCGGTCCTGGCGCCCCGCGTCCTCGGCGCGTCCCTCCACGGCGCGTCCCTCCACGGCGCGTCGCCGACCCTGCGGGAGACTGGGCCGCATGCTCACCCCGCTCGCCGAACAGACCGTCGTCGTCACCGGGGAGGTCCCGGGGATGGACCGCCCTGCGGCACAGGCGGCGGTCCGCGCGCTCGGCGGCACGGTGGCAGCCGGCGTCACCCGTTCCGTCGACCTGATGGTGGTCGGCGAAGGGGCCGGGCTCTCCAAGCTGCGGAAAGCCGCCGCGCTCGGGGTGCGGCAGCTGCCCGCGCAGGCTTTCGCCGCGATGGTGCGGAACCCGGAGAGCGTGCCGGTCGACGAACCGCTCGGCGCCGTCGCGGAACCGCCGGCTCCGGTCGTGCCGGTACAGCGCGCGACCGGGGCCCACGGCGCCGGGTCGGCGTCGTGGATCCGGGACGGTCGTTACGTCACCGTCGTGAACTGCCGGTGCGGCTGGAAGAGCGAAGCCGACCGCTACAACGACGCCCGCATGCAGCACAGTGCGCACCGGGAGCACGTCGGCGACCCCGATCTCGCGATCGACGACCACCGGGGCTGACGCCGCGCCCGTCGCGCGATGGGCTTCAGCGTCGTGCGCTGCGGGCCAGCAGCCGGCGCAGGATGCGCGCCACCTCGTCGGGACGCTCGGTCGGAACCATGTGCCCGACGTTGTCGAGCACGGTGAGCTCCGCCGACGGCAGCGCGTCGGCAAGGGTGCGGGAGTGCTCGACCGGCGTCATGAGGTCCGCGTCGCCGACGACGACCGCGACCGGGACGCGGGCGAGGGTCGGCAGCGCCGCGAGCTTGTCGTGGTCGAGGAAGGTCGGCGCGAACGCGGCGAGCACGTCGATGCCGGTCGCGCCGATCATCGTCCCGACGTCGGCGACCAGCGCCGGGTCGACGTCCCCGCCGAACGAGAAGCGCTCGACGACGGAGCTGACGACGGCACCGGTCAGCGACTGCCCGCCGCCGAGCGTCGCCCGCGGACGCGAGAGGGCGAGCACCAGCGGCATTCCCTTCGAGAGCCCCACGAGGTGACGCGGCCTGACCTTGCGCAGCAGGAGGCCGGCCGCCTTGGGTAGGCCGAGCGTCAGCTCGGAGAGCCGGCCGGCGCTCGTCGCGATCAGGGCCACCCCGACGATCCGGTCGCCGAACAACTCCGGCGCCTGCTCGGCGAGGGCCAGCACGGTCATGCCACCCAGCGAGTGACCGACGAGCACGACCGGCCCGTCGGGGGCGGCCGCGTCGAGCACTGCCCGCAGGTCGGCGCCGAGCTGGTCGATCGTGCACCCCTCGACGGGCGAGCGGCTGGACGCGCCGTGCGAGCGGTGGTCGTAGAAGACCAGGCGGCCGGCGTCGAAGAGGTCGCGGTGCTGGAACCGGAACGAGCGCCGGTTCAGCCCGTAGCCGTGGACGAAGACCAGCGTCACCGGGGCGTCCGGCGCACCGGTGACCTCGACGTGCAACCGGACGCCGTCGTCAGCCACGACCGTCTGTCCGGCGGTGCCCGGCCAGGGCGGCAACCCCGGCGGCGGCTCGTCGGGGGACCCGGCGTCCGGGGTCGGCACGGGATCGGCCGGCCGATGGGCGCGGTAGCGACGCGTTCCCACGGCTGCGCCGGCCGCCCCCGCGACGACGGCGCCGCCGAGGGCGCCCAGCCAGGCACCCCTCACGACGGATCGGCGGGTCGACGGAGGGACGGGCGAGACGGCATCCGCCGATTATCGCCTCGGATGAGTCACCTCCGCTGAGGCGGGGACGCACCACGGACCAGGCCGGTCCGTGGACTGCACCAGGCGCGCCCGGCCGGACAGCGAGGAGGAGAAGCCATGACCCAGCCCGGGACACCCGACTCCGAGGTCGAGATCGCCACCAGCGACGAGGCCTTCGTCGTGCAGCGCCAAGGCACCGAGCTGCGCATCGGCCGACGGTCGAACGGCACCATTCTCTGGCAGGACGAGACCGTCCCGGTCGCCGAGCTGCCGGAGCCGGCCCGGCAGGCGCTGGACGCCCGCGACTTCGACGCCGCGCCGCTGAAGCTGGCGCTCGACGCGATCGTGCAGGCCTTCGCGACCCGCGGCGGCTGAGAACTGCATACTTCCCCGAGCAGGCGTCCGGGCCGTCCGGCGTGTTGCGCACCCAGGAGGAACACGTGGCAAGCGCGCCGTCGCTATCGGGTCTGACGCGGGCACCGGCACTGGCCGGGGACCTGCTCGCTGCCGGGGTCGCCGTGGCACGGACGGGCGTGGTCGCGCCCGTCCGCCCGGACCGGCTGGTGCGGATGGGGCTCGCAGCACTCCGCAACGGCCCGACGGTCGCCACGGCGCTCGCGGTCGGGGCTGCCCGGCACCCGCAGCGCCGCGCCGTGATCGACGAGCGGGGCGAGATGACCTATGGCCAGGCGACCGCTGCGGCGCAGGCCCTCGCCGCCGGACTCGCGGCCCAGGGGGTGTCGGCGGGGGACAAGGTCGGTGTCCTGCTGCGCAACAGCCGCTACATGGTGCTGACGCTCGCCGCGCTCGGCCATCTCGGTGCCGACGCGCTGCTGCTCAACACCGGCTTCGGTGCGGCGCAGGCCACCGAGGTCATGTCGCGCCACGATGCGACCGCCGTCGTCTACGACGAGGAGTTCCTCGACGTCGTCGACGAGGCCGCGCGTGGCCGTGTCCGGGTCGTCGGCTGGGCTGACGAGGACGACGAGCCCGCCGCGTCGGGTGCCACCACGGTCGACGACCTGGTGCGGCGGCACCGCGGCGAGCACATCACCCGGCCGCGGTGGAGCGGTCGGCTCATCATCCTCACCTCGGGCACCACCGGCACGCCGAAGGGCGCGTCCCGCGGCGGCATGCACATGGTCGGCGGGGTCAACCTGTTCACCGCGATGCCCGTGCGCTGCGGCGACGTGACCGTGGTCGCCTGCCCGATCTTCCACAGCTGGGGGCTCGGCCACGCGGCGATCGCGCTCGGGCTGGGCAACCCGATCGTGCTGCGCCGGCGGTTCGACCCGGAGCACGCCCTGCAGGACATCGCCGAGCACGGGGCTGCCGTCCTCGCCGTCGTGCCGGTGATGATGCAGCGGATGGCCGACCTGCCGGAGAAGATCCGCCTGCGCTACGACGTCAGCAGCCTGCGCGTCGTCGGGGCCAGCGGCTCTGCGCTGCCCGGCGACCTCGCGGTCCGCTTCATGGACGCGTTCGGCGACACGATCTACAACCTCTACGGCTCCACCGAGGTCGGCTACGTCACCGTCGCCTCGCCCGCCGATCTGCGGGCCGCACCCGGTACGGCGGGGCGGCTGGTCCGCGGCAACGAGATCGAGCTGCTCGACGAGCACGACCAGCAGGTGCCGCAGGGAGCGGTCGGACGCATCTTCATCCGCGGCCCCCTGCTGTTCGAGGGCTACACCGGCGGCGGCGACAAGACGCGCGTGCGCGGGATGATGTCGACCGGCGACGTCGGCTACGTCGACGATGCGGGCCGGCTGTTCGTCACCGGTCGCGACGACGAGATGATCGTCAGCGGCGGCGAGAACGTCTTCCCGGCCGAGATCGAGGACCTGCTCGCGTCGCAGCCCGAGATCGAGGAGGTCGCGGTCACCGGCGTCGACGACGAGAAGTTCGGCCAGCGCCTCGCCGCCTACGTGGTGCTCCGGAAGGGGCAGTCGCTCGACGAGAAGGCGGTCAAGGACCGGGTCAAGCGCGACCTCGCCGGCTACAAGGTGCCGCGCGACGTGCACTTCCTCGACGCGCTGCCCCGCAACGACACCGGCAAGATCGTCAAGCGGAAGCTGGGCGAGAGCTGAGCTCGCTCGCCGTCCCCGACGGACCGTCGGCGATCGAGATCGCAGCGGCCGTCCGCGCCGGCGCGGCGGACCCCGTCGAGCTGGTCGAGGCGGCGCTGGCGCGGATCGCCGAGGTCGACGGCGAGCTCGGGGCGTTCGTCGCGGTGGACGGCGACCGCGCCCGTCGGGAAGCCGAGCAGTGTCGGGACCAGCCCGAGCAGCTGCCGGACGGCCGGCAGCCGGGGCCGCTGTTCGGCGTCCCGTTCGCGGTCAAGGACCTGTTCGACGTCGCGGGCGAGGCGACCCGCGCCGGTTCGGCGGTGCCGTCCGACCCGCCGGCGCGACGCGACGCGACGGCGGTCGCCCGGGTACGCGCGGCCGGTGCGGTGCTCGTCGGTCGCACCCGCACCCACGAGTTCGCCTGGGGCATCACCACGCGACACGCCGAACCGCAGCACGGCGGAACCCGGAACCCGCACGACCCGAGCCGCATCGCGGGTGGCTCGAGCGGCGGTTCCGCCGCTGCCGTCGCAGCGGGGATGGTGCCCGTCGCCCTCGGCACCGACACCGGCTGCTCGCTCCGGCTGCCCGCCGCGTTCTGCGGCCTCGTCGCCCACAAGCCGACCCATGGACTGGTACCGCTCGAGGGGGTCCTGCCGCTCGCGCCGTCGATGGACTCGGGTGGCGCACTGGTACGGACGGTCGCCGATGCGCGGTTGCTGTTGGAGGTGCTCAGCGCGACGGCGCTGCCGCCGCCCGGGCCGGTGACCGGGCTGCGGGTCGGCGTCGGGTCAGCGCGTGGCGTCCCGCTGACCGATGACGTCGCTGCCGTCCTGGACGCCGCCGCGACCCGCCTCGGCGCAGCGGTCGCTCAGGTCCGAGCGGTCGAGCTGCCGCTGGCCGACCGGGGAGTGCGGAGCTACATCGGGGTGCAGGCCCGGGAGGCGCTGCGGTGGCACCGGGCCACCGGCCGGTGGCCGCGGCACGCCGACGCCTACGGGTCCGATGTCCGCAGCAGGCTGGCGGCGGCCGAGGCGATGACGGACGCAGAACTCGACGCGGCCGAGCGGATCCGCCACGAGCTGCGCCTCGCCATGGACGGCCTGTTCGCCGAGGTGGATGTGCTCCTGCTCCCTGTGGCCGGCTGCGGGCCCTCGCTGGTCGAGGCCCCCGACGACATGCCGGGGCGGCCGGGAGGCAGGGGGCAGTACGACGAAGGGCAGCACGGCCTCCTGCGGGAGGCCGTGCTGCCGTGGACGGTGCCGGCGAACCTCGGGGGGTGGCCCGCCTGTTCCGTCCCGTCGGGCCGGGACGCCGACGGTCTGCCCGTGGGGTTGCAGATCGTGGGTCCGGCCGGTTCCGACGCGCGGGTGCTCGACCTCGCGGCCGTGCTGGCGTCGAGCCCGGGCTGAGGCCGGGCCGGAGACGACCTCCGCCGAGTCAGGCGCCGCCGCTCATCAGCGTGAGCGTCGCGGAGTGCGTCGCACCGGAGGTGTCCTGCCACCCGATGGTGACCTTCTGGCCGACCGAGGCGTCCTGCAGCAACGACGTGAGGGCCGAGGCGGAGCCGACGGTCCGGCCGTCCAGCGAGGTGATGACGTCGCCGCTGGCGAGCCCCGCCTGCTCGGCGGGGGAGCCGACGACGGTGCCGCTCACGGTCGCGCCCGAGGCACCGTCCGTGACCTCAACGCCGAGGTAGCCGTGGTCGCTGGTCGACGAGCTCCCCGATGAGCCCGACGAGCTGTCGGACTGGCCGGCCTCGATCTGCTTGGCGATCGTCAGCGCCGACGCGATCGGGATCGCGTACCCGGCGGAGGTCGTCGTCGCGCCGGATCGGCCGCTGAAGCCACCGGAGCCGAAGCCCCGGCCGCCGGACCGGGCGGCCTGGCTCGCCGACGCCGCGGTGTCGATGCCGATCACCTTGCCGCTGCTGTCGGTGAGCGGACCGCCGGAGTCCCCGGCGACGATCGGCGCGTTGACCTCGATGAGACCGTTCAGCGTCTCGGCCGAACCGCCGCTGGCGTCGGTCGCGGTGATGGTCTGGTCGAGGGCGGTCACCGAGCCGGTGACCACGCTCGGCGCCCCGCCCTTGCCACCGGCGTTGCCGATGGCCACGACCTGCTGCCCGACGGTGACCGCCGAGGAGTCGCCGATACTCACGGGGGTGAGGCCGCTCGCGTTGCGCAGCTTGATCACCGCGATGTCGTCCTTGGCGTCGGTCCCGACGACGCTCGCCGAGTACTTCCTGCCGGTGTTGACGTCGGTCGCCGTGATGCTCGTGGCGCCGGTGACCACGTGGTTGTTGGTGAGGATGGTGCCGCTGGCGTCGAGGATCATGCCGGTTCCGGCCGCGACGGCGTTCTCCTGACCGAGCACGGCGGTGATGTCGACGACGCCGGTGTCGTAGTTCGGCGCGGTGGCGCTCGTCGACGTGCCGCTCGTGGACGAGCCCAGCGAGTCGAGCGGGTTCGCAAGGGTGGTGCTGCCGCTGTGCAGGAGGACCGCGCCGGCTGCGACGACGGCGGCCAGGGTCCCGGCCGCGACGGCCGGCAGGGCGCGACGGCGTCGACGGGGCGGCGGGACGGGTGCGTAACCGTAGGGCGAGGTGTGGGGTCCGACGTAGCCGCCGATATAGCCGCCGCCATAGGGGCCGGCATAGGGGCCCGCGTACGGCCCGGCGGATGGGGCTCCGTGAGGCGCCCGTCCGTAGGAGGTCTGGCCGTAGGGAGTCGTCCGGCCGAAGGGAGCCTGGCCCTGCGGCGGGCCGTAGGGGCTCTGGCCCTGCGGCGGCGGGCCGTACGGGCTCTGGCCGTGCGGTGACTGCGGGCGCGGGGCGTCCGATCGGCCGGCGTCGTCGGCGGGCTGCCCCGCCCAGTTCAGCGGTGCGTTCCAGCCGTGGCCGTGCCCGGGGTTGTCGTTCTCGTTCACGTCGACTCGCTCTCCCTCGCACACCGGAACACCTCCGGCCGGCGCCGTCTTCCGGTGCCGTGTATCCAGGAGACCGCCCGCAGCTGGGAGAAAGCTGAGAGACGGCTGCCAGCGGGGTGTGCACCACGCGGCCCGCCCGCCCCGGATGCCGGGGCGCCTGTCGAGGACTAGCGCTACCGGGCCCGGGCAGGGAGACGTGGCAATTGATCACCGAACCGACAGCAGGAGGACGCCGTGGCCGAGCCACAGAGGTCGAAGCCGCCGCAGGACCCGTCGACCGGTGAACTGATCAGTCGGATGACCCAGCAGATGTCGACATTGGTCCGCGACGAGATCCGGCTCGCACAGCTGGACCTCACCGAGAAGGGCAAGCGGTTCGGCATCGGTGCCGGCGCCTTCGGAGGCGCCGGGGCGGTGGGCTACCTCGCGTTCGCCACGCTGATCGCGGCGGCCGTACTCGGCCTCGCCGAGGCCGTCCCGGCGTGGCTCTCGGCCCTGATCGTCGGCCTCGTGCTCCTGCTCGTCGCCGGTGTCCTCGCGCTGTTCGGCCGCAAGAAGGTGGCGTCGGCGACCCCCGCGGTCCCCACCGAAGCGGTGGAAGGCATCAAGACCGACATCCGCACCGTGCAGGAGGCCCGCCGATGACCACGCCAGCCGAACCGACCGGCGCGGACCAGGGTCCCGGCGCGGGCTCTGGAACCGCCGGGCAGCCGCTCAGCGAGGCCGACCGCATCCGGGCCGAGATCCTCGAGACCCGCGCGGAACTGAGCCGCACCGTCGAGCAGCTCGGCGCGAAGCTCGACGTGAAGGCCCGCGTCGCGGACAAGCAGGCCGAGGTCACCGAGACCGTGAAGGCCAAGGTCGACGAGGGTGTCACGACCGCCAAGCAGGGCGCCGCGAAGCTGCAGGAGGCGGCGACCGACGAGCAGGGCAAGCCGACACCGCAGGCCTACGCGGCCGCGGGCGGCGTCTTCCTGCTGCTCGTCCTCCTGCTGCGCCGTCGTCGTCGCCGGCGGCGCGCCCTGGCCTGAGCCGGAGCGCCGGTCGGGCAGCATCGAGGAGTGCTACCGACCATCGCGCAAGCTGCGGCGACCGCCCGCGCCCGCCTGCCCGGCGAGGTGTGGGACTACTACGACACCGGTGCCGGCGACGAGACCGCGCGCGCCGAGGCGACTGTCGCCTGGTCGCGCTACCGGATGCGGCCGCGGGTCCTTCGCCCCGTCGGCTCCGTGGACACGGCGACGACGGTGCTCGGACGGCGCCTCGCCACGCCCTTCCTCGTCGCTCCGGCCGCGCTCCACGGGCTGGCCACGGCCGACGGGGAGGCGGCGACCGCGGCGGGGACCGCGGCGGCCGGCAGCCTCCTGGTGCTGTCCACCCGCTCCTCGCGCGTCCCGGCCGAGGCGGTGACCGGAGCCTGGGGGTCGACCCCCTGGTGGCTCCAGCTCTACGTGATGCGGGACCGGGGTCTGACCCGTGCCGTGATCGAGCGAGGGGTCGCCAGCGGCGCGGAGGCCGTCGTCCTCACCGTCGACACCCCCGTGCTGGGGCCGAAGCGGCGAGGGCTCCGTGATGTGCGGCGCCCCGACCTGCTGGCCTCGATGCGGCCGCTGCTGGATCGCCGAGCTCCGGACGAACAGCTGAGCGAGTCGGACGCCATCGAGCAGGACCCCGACCTGACACCCGAGATCATCGCCTTCGTCCGCGAGGTCTCCGGCCTCCCCGTCGTCGTCAAGGGCGTGCTGCGGGGCGACGACGCACGCATCCTCGTCGACGCCGGAGCCGCCGCGGTCTACGTCAGCAACCACGGCGGGCGGCAGGCGGAGCGGGCGATCTCGACCGCCGCGGCCCTTCCGGAGGTGCTCGACGCGGTCGGCGGGGTGTGCGAGGTCTACGTCGACGGCGGGATCCGCTCCGGTGCGGACGCGCTGACGGCGCTCGCACTCGGTGCCCGGGCGGTGCTGGTGGCCCAGCCCGTGCTGTGGGCGTTGGCGGCTGCCGGGGCTCCGGGCGTGCAGCACGTCCTGGAGGACCTGCGCAGCGACCTCGAGCGCTCGATGGCACTGGTCGGCGCGGCCGACCTCGCCGGGCTCACGCCCGATCTGGTCGTGCCCGCCTGAGCGGTGCTACTTCCGGAGGTCCGCGGGCACGGTCTTGTCGTGGCCGAGGGCGTCGAACAGTCGGCCGGCGTTGGTGCGGTCCCAGTAGACGACGTCGCCGACTCCGCTGACCGGCCCGGTCCTGCCGACCGGCACCGTCGTCGTGACGCCCTTGCCGCCGGACAGGCCGCGCAACGCGAGCCCGAGCCGGGCGACCGCCCAGATGTGGGTTCCGTTGTCCACGGTCAGGGTGTCGACGGCGTTGGTGCCGAGCGGCACCGACTTGAAGGGGTTCAGCACGACGCCGGGCGTCGCCGACTGGCTGACCAGCGCGGCGAGGAACTCCCGCTGGTGGCGTACCCGGTCGAGGTCGGCGTTGGCGAAGGCGCGCGTCCGGACGTAGCCGAGGGCCTGCGGGCCGTTCAGCGTCTGGCATCCGCCTGGGATGTTCAGACCGGCTTTCGGGTCGTTGATCGGCTGCGCGATGCACAGCCGGACCCCGCCGATGGCGTCGACCATGGCGGCGAAGCCGCCGAACCCGATCTGGGCGAAGTGGTCGATGCGCAGGCCGGTCGCCTCCTCAACCGTCCGGGTCAGCAGCGACGCGCCGCCGAGGGAGTAGGCGGCGTTCAGCTTGTTGCGTCCGTGGCCCGGGATCGGCACGTAGGTGTCGCGGGGGAGGCTGACCAGGGACGTCCCGGCGCTGCCGATGTGCACCAGCATGATCGTGTCGGTGCGGCTGCCCGCGGCGTTGCCGGTGGCCAGGTCCTTCTTCTGCTGGTCGGTGAGTCCCGCCCGGCTGTCGGAGCCGATCATGAGCCAGTTGGTGCCCGAGCTCGTGGGCCGCCCGCTGTAGCCCTTCAGTGCGTCGACGCGCGTCAGTCGGGAGTCCCAGAACAGCATCAGGCCGAGAAAGATCAGCAGGAGCACGACGAGCAGGGCGAGCAGCCGCTTGCCCCAGCCGAAGCGGCGGGGGCGGCGTCGCCGTGGCCCACGACCGGGCTCGTCGGGGCCGTCGCCGTACGGCTGGTCACCGGCGGGCGGCGCGACCGGAGGCGCTTTCCGCCGTCCCCGCTTGCGCGGGTCCAGCTCCGGGGGCAGCGGCAGCTGCGGCACCTGCTGGCGGGCCGAGCCGGGCGGCGGGACCGCGGGCCCGGCCGAGCGTCCGGCACCGGGCCGGGCCGAGGCCGGGACCTCGCGGGTCGCATCACCGGGGGCGGCGTACCCGCGCCGGTACCCGGGGTCGTCGGACATGCTTCCTCCGCGGCTCGATCGGGTGCTCACCGTATGACGCAGACATGAGCTACCCCCGCTCCGGCATCGCGTAAGCCTCTGCCGTGCCGGAGCGACGGCAGAGGCCCACGCGACGAGACCGGAGCGCGGACCGGGAGGTGCAGCGTCAGCCGCCGAAGTACCGCCGCGGGTTGTCGACGAGCATGGTGGTGATCTGCTGGTCGGTCACGCCGCGCTCGCGCAGCATCGGCAGCACGTCGTTGCTGATGTGCCGGAAGTTCCAGTTGGGCTGCACCTGCTTGAACGCTGCTTGGGCCTCACCCGGGAAGTAGTCGATGTAGCAGGACGCGTCGTGGGACAGGACCATCCGCTCGGCGTAGCCCTGCTCGGCCAGCGACGCGATCGTCGCGACCCGCTGATCGGTCGGGTTGTAGATGTCGAGCCCGAAGCGGTCCATCCCGAGCAGGCAGCCGGCGTCGGCGAGTTCCTTGAGGTAGTCGAGGTCGTTGGAGTCGCCGGCGTGGCCGATGACCACCTTGGTGAGGTCGACGCCCTCCTTCGCGAACAGGTCCTTCGCCAACCGGCCCGCACCGATCGCCGACGAGGTGTGCACCGTGATGGGCGCACCGGTCTCCTTGGACACCCGGGCGCAGGCGGTCAGGATGCGCTCGGCACCCGGGGTCATGCCCTTGTGCTCGACGATGCACTTGAGGAACGCGGCCTTGACGCCGGTGTCGGCGATGCCCTCGGTGATGTCCCGGGTGAAGTCGGCGATCATCGGGTCGACGGGCAGGTCGAGGGGGAGCCCCGGGCCTCGGTTCTCGTACTGGTGGGGTACGTCGTCGGCGAAGTACAGCCCGGTCGCCACGATGATGTTCAGATCGGTCTGGCCGGCGACGCGCAGGATCCGGGGTATGTAGCGCCCCAGGCCCCAGACGGTGGGGTCGACGATCGTGTCGACACCCAGGCTCTTGAGTTCGTTGAGCTGGACGACCGCGTCGGCTACCCGTTCCTCCTCGTCCCACCAGGCGCCGGCGCCGTAGTTCTGCACGTGCTCGGTGGAGAGTACGAAGACGTGCTCGTGCATGAGGGTGGTCCCGAGGTCGGCGACCTCGAGGGGACCGCGGGCGGTCTCGACGCTGGGCATGCGGCTCCTTGCGGGGGGGGTGGGGGTTTCGACAGGCGTTGGTCGTCCGGAGGAGCCGCTGCTCAGCGCAGCGCTGCGCCCCACTCGGTCTCGTTGCGCAGCACGGGTTTGAGCACCTTGCCGCCGGGGTTGCGGGGCAGCGGCTCGCTGCGCATCGCGACGTACTGCGGCACCTTGAAGTCGGCGAGCTGCTCGCGGGCGAACGCGACGACGTCGGCGGGTTCGATCGAGGCGCCGGGCAGCGGGACGACGACGGCGCCGACCTTCTCGCCCATCATCGAATCCGGCACGCCGACGACGGAGACCTCGCCGACGCCCTGCAGGCGGGCGAGCGCGTTCTCGACCTCGACGCAGTACACGTTCTCGCCGCCGCGGTTGATCATGTCCTTCTTGCGGTCGACGATCGAGACCAGGCCGAGGTCGTCGATGCGGGCGAGGTCGCCGGAGTGCAGCCACCCGTCGACGAACGTCTCGGCCGTCTGCTCGGGCTTCTGCCAGTACCCGGCGACGACGTTGGCGCCGCGGATGAGCAGTTCGCCGACGCCGGTCTCCGGGTCGGGCTCGAACAGGTCGACCTCGCAGACCGGGGCCGGGAAGCCGACGGAGTCGGCGTGCTCGGCGGCGTACTCGTCGGGGAGGTAGGTCGCGACGGAGCTGGTCTCGGTGAGCCCGAAGCCGTTGCCGACACGGGCGGTCGGGAACTTCTGCTTGATCTCCGCGACGAGTGCGGGCGCGATGGGCGCGCCGCCGTAGGAGAGGGCCTTCACGCCGGAGGTGTCGGTCTGGGCGAACTCCGGCTGCTGCATCGCGAGCCAGTAGATCGCGGGCACCGTCGTCAGGACGGTGATGCGCTCCTGCTCGATGGCGTGCAGGAACGCCTTGACCTCGAACGCCGGCATGATCACCGAACACCCGGCGAGGCCCACGAGGACGAGCAGCTGGCTGTTGCAGCCGGTGACGTGGAACAGCGGTACGGAGATCAGTGTCCGCAGACCCGGCTCGTGCCCCAGGCCGAGGCACCGGATGCAGGTCTCGACGTTGGACAGGAAGTTCTCGTGGGTGGTCATCGCACCCTTGGGGAAACCCGTGGTGCCGCTGGTGTAGAAGATGCCGGCGAGCTCGTCGCGGGCCTGGTCGTCGACGACGACCGGGTCGCCGTCGGGCAGCGGCGTCTCGGCGGTCAGCGTCACCACCGCACCGGAGTCCTCGAGGACGTAGGCGACCTCGGGCTCGGCGAGCCTGGTGTTCACCGGCACGACCACCCCGCCGGCGAGCAGCGTGCCGAAGAAGGCGAGGACCCAGGCGTTGCCGTTCGGCAGCCGCAGTGCGACGCGGTCGCCCCGGTTCACCCCGGCGGCGCGGAGTCCTCCGGCGACGCGGGAGGCACGGTCCCACAGGGCGGAGTAGGTCAGGCGACCGTCGGGGTCGCCGTACTCGACGAGGGCCTCGGCGTCGGGGGCGGTGTCGACCGCCCGTCGCAGCATGGCGACCAGGTTCGCCGGGATGTCGGTGTAGTGCAGGCCCCCGTCGGGACCGCGCTCCACCCCGGTGCGGTCGAACGGGTACGTGCCCTCGCTGGCGCTGGCGCTGCTGCTGCTGCTGCTGCGTGCTGGTGCTGGTCGACACGGCCGTGCCTCCTCGCGTGCTGGGGTGCACGTGAGTCGTATCACAGGCAGCTCGACGCGCCGAGGCGTGGAGATCTCCGGGGGATCCGACCGGTTCGGCCGGGGCAGATCTCCACGCCTCGGGGTGGAGAGAGGTGGGGCGGGGCCGTCAGGGGCGCTGCGCCGCGCCCGCCATCGGAGCACCGTCGGTGAGGTCGTCGATCGCGGTCGCGGTGATCTCCGGCTCGTGTGGGGACGCATCCGGGGCGGCCGAGGCGATCGCGGCGGCAGCACCGACCCGGGGCAGCAGCAGCGCCGGGATCAGGGCGATCAGCGTGGACCCGACGACCCACCAGAAGGTGGTGCCGAAGGCGCCGGAGATGATGCCCGCGACCGGGGTGCCCTTGACCGTGCCGCCGATGGCGTTCTCGCCGCCTCCCGCCGCGGCGGGGAGCCCGGAGACGATCTGCCGCTCGAGCACCACGGCGAACAGCGCGGTGCCGAGTGAGCCGCCGACGCGCTGCATGATGTTGACGATCGTCGTCGCACGGGGCACGTCGGCGCGGGACAGGTGGATGTAGGCCGATGACATCGCCGGCATCATCACGAAGCCCATGCCGATGCCCCGGACGAACAGCGAGGCGGCGAGCAGGACCACGCTGCTGCTCGGCGTGACCTGCGTGTAGGCCAGCGTGCCGACGGCGACGGCGACGATGCCGAACGGCACGACGCGTCCGGCGCCGGCGCGGTCCACGATGCGACCGCCGATCGGCATCGCGATCATGGCGCCGAGGCCCTGCGGGGCGAGCAGCAGCCCGGCGTCGAGCGCGCTGTAGCCGCGGACGACCTGGTAGTAGAGCGGCAGGACGAACATCGCGCCGAACAGCACCGCACCGACGACGCCGGTGGTGAGGCTGGCGACGGTGAAGGTCCGGTTCTTGTAGAGCCGCAGGTCGAGCAGCGGGTCCTCGGCGCGCAGGGCGTGGAAGGCGAAGGCCGCGAGCAGCACCACGCCGACCACGACGCCGGCGACGACCTTCGGGCTGGTCAGGCTCCCGGAACTGCCGGCTTCGGAGAGCCCGTAGACGATCGCGGCGAGGCCGGGGGAGATCAGGGCTACGCCGACCACGTCGAGGCGGCTCTTCGAGAGCTTCTCGTCCGAGGGGAGCATCCGGGCGGCCAGGAACAGGGCGATGATGCCGACCGGCAGGTTGACGTAGAAGATCCAGCGCCACGACAGGTTGTCGACGAGCAGACCGCCGATGACCGGGCCGAACACGGGCGCGAGCAGCGCCGGTACGCCGATGATGCCCATGACCCTTCCCATGCGGGCGGGGCCGGCCTCGCGGGCGAGGATGCTCATCCCGATCGGCATGATCATGCCGCCGCCGAAGCCCTGCAGGACGCGGAAGACGATGAGGCTCGGCGCCGACCAGGCGAGGCCGCAGAGCATCGAGCCCAGGACGAACAGGACCAGCGAGATCATCCACATCCGCTTGGCGCCGAAGCGCTCGACCGCCCAGCCCGACAACGGGATGACGGTGGACAGGGCGAGCAGGTACCCGGTGCTGACCCACTGGATGGCCGACAGGGTCGTGTCGAACTGCTTGCCGAGGGTGTCGATGGCGACGATGACGATCGTCGTGTCGAGGATCGACATGATGATGCCGAGAACGATCACGATCGCGATGCGTCGCATGGCCGGGTCGATGGTCGCGGGCGGTCGCCCGGACGGTGCCGCTGACGCGGGCTGCTTCTGAGTCGTGGCCACAGGTGTCTCCCGAAGTGCGGCACGGACCGCGGAGGTCCGCTTCGCAGTGGACTCTAGACCACCTTTGACTTCAGTCAAGTAAATGGTGGACCTGGGTGAAATATCGACGGATCAGGCGCATACTGGAGCCGTGAACGACTCCCCGGCGGCGCAGGCATGGCGGTCGATGCGTGAGCTGCTGACCACCGGGGTGGGGCACCAGCAGATCGTTCGCGCCAGCAACGAGGCCGGGGTGTCACCCGGGTTGCTGAAGATGTCGATGCATCTCTCGCGCGACGAGCCGCTGGCGATGCGGGAACTCGCGCGGCGCTTCTCGGTCGACGCGTCCTACATCACGTCCGTGGTCGACGGGTTGGAGCAGGCCGGCATCGCCGAGCGCCGCCCGCACCCGAGCGACCGCCGGATCAAGACCGTCGTGCTCACCGAACGGGGCGCCGACGTCCTCGCGCGCGTGGAGGCCGTGATCAGCCAGCCGCCGCCCGCGTTCGACGTACTCAGCCCGGATGAGCAGGCGCAGCTCCGGGACCTGCTCGGGCGCGTCCTCACGGCGACCCGCGCCGAGACGACGCAGGCCGAAACGATGTCGTCCGAATCGATGCCGTCCCAGCCGTCCCAGTCATCCGAGGCGGTCGACCCCGCGTCCGGCGTCCTCGCCGACCGCTGACGTCGTCCTGACCGTCGCTCCCAGCGGGGTGCGGCCCTCAGAGCTGGACGTCGACGCCGTTCCCGGCGCTGAGCTGTGACGCCACGGCCTGCGAGGAGCTCGTCACCGGGGTGAGTCCCGCGCCGGAGCCGCCGTGGTGGTGACGGTGGTGGTGGCCCCCGACGCCCTTGCGGTCCGCGATCGCGTTAGCCATCTTCGTGAGCCGGTCGGTCTCGGAGGTGGCACTCGTGCCGCCGGCAGCGTCGGCGGCGGCCGGACCGTCGCCGTCGGAGTCGCCGCCCGGCCGCTGCGGCCGGTTCTGCAGGTCCGTCTTGATGGCGGTGAGCAGGTCCTCGCGGGACACCCCCTGCTTCGTGGCGATGTCGGACAGGCTGGACCCGCTCTGCAGCGCGCTGCGCAGGTCGGCGGCGCTCATGTTCAGCGCCTTCTCGACAGTGGCCATGCGGTCCGGTCGGTTCGTCGCGCCTGCAGGGGCGGCGGCGGCGCTGGCGAGGGTGCTGGTGATGGCGGACATGCGGCTGTGCCTCCTGAGGCGGAACGCGTCGAGGGTGGTGACACCTCGTGCATCGGGTCACCTGCCGCGCCCCTGCAGGCGCCGCAAGATTTTCACAGCACCCTGCCAGTTCCGCTTCATGTGAACCGGACGGTGCCGCCCGTTCCGGTTTCCTCCGGGGTCAGGCCGTCGCCGCCGCGGCTGCCCGTCCCGCCACCCGGCCGGAGTAGAGGCACCCGCCGAGGAACGTGCCCTCCAGCGCCCGGTAGCCGTGCACGCCGCCGCCGCCGAAGCCCGCCACCTCGCCGGCCGCGTACAGGCCGGGCATCGGGGTGCCGTCGTCGGTCAGGACCCGGGCCGAGAGGTCGGTCTCGAGCCCGCCGAGGGTCTTGCGGGTGAGGATCCAGAGCCGCACGGCGATGAGCGGGCCGGCGTCGGGGTCGAGCAACCGGTGCGGCTTCACGATGCGCGTCAGCCGGTCGCCGACGTACCGGCGAGCCGCGGAGGTGGCGGTGATCTGCGGGTCCTTGCCGTAGCCGCCGACGATCTGGGCGTCGCGCGCCTCGACCTCGCGGCGGACGCTCGCCCGGTCGACGAGGTCCTCGCCGATCAGGGCGTTCATGCCGCGGACGAGCTCGTCGAGGTCGTCGGCGACGACGAAGTCCTCCCCGTGCTCGACGAAGTCTGCGACCGGCTTCGTCGGGCCGGGTCGCACGCGGCCCAGGAGCTGCCGGAGGTCCTTGCCGGTCAGGTCCGGGTTCTGCTCGGAGCCCGACAGCGCGAACTCCGGGCCGATGGTCCGCTGGTTCAGCAGGAACCACGAGTGGTCGTAACCGGTGCCGGTGATGTGCCGCAGCGCGCCGAGACTGTCGAACCCCGGATAGAGCGGGTTCGGCAGCCGCCGCCCGCGGGCGTCGAGCCACAGCGGGGTGGGACCCGAGAGGATCCGGATGCCGTGCCGGCTCCAGATCGGGGCGTAGTTGAGCAGCCCCTCCGGGTAGTGCCACATCCGGTCGGGGTTGATGATGCGGCCGCCCGCTTTGTTGACCACTCCCTGCAACAGGCCGTCGACGTGGTCCGGGACGCCGGAGAGCATCCGCTTCGGCGGCGCGCCGTGACCGGTCGGCCAGTTGCGGCGCACGAGGTCGTGGTTGCCGCCGATGCCGCCGGAGGTGACGACGACGGCTTGCGCCGAGAGGTCGAAGTCGCCGACCACGTCGCGGCTGCTCCTCGCTCCCCGCTCGACCTCGCTCGGGGCGAGGATCTCACCGGCGACCCCCGTGACGGCGCCGTCGGTGCTCGTCAGCGCGGTGACGCGGTGGCGGTGGCGGATCTCGACGCGACCCCTCGCCGCGGCCTCGAGCACGCGGCGGACGAAGGGTTCGATGATGCCGGGGCCGGTGCCCCACGTGACGTGGAAGCGAGGGACGGAGTTGCCGTGCCCGGTCGCGGAGTAGCCGCCGCGCTCGGCCCACTGCACCACCGGGAAGAACCGCATCCCCTGGCGGTGCAGCCAGTCGCGCTTCTCGCCGGCGGCGAAGTGGACGTAGGCCTCGGCCCACTGCCGGGGCCAGAAGTCCTCGGAACGGTCGAACGCGGCCGAGCCCATCCAATCGGCCAGGGCGAGCTCGGCGGAGTCGTTGATGCGCAGCCGTCGCTGCTCCGGCGAGTTCACCAGGAACAGTCCGCCGAACGACCAGAACGCCTGCCCGCCGAGCGACGCCTCGGGCTCCTGGTCGAGCAGGAGTACGCGCCGACCGGCGTCGGCGAGTTCGGCGGTGGCGACCAGGCCGGCGAGCCCGGCTCCGACGACGATGACGTCTGCGTCAGCTGTCATGTGCTCAGCTTCTCACCGCCGCCTGCAGCGGTTCAGGCGGGCAGCCCGAGGCCGTCGACGACCTCGACCGAGGGGAGTGTGGCGAGCAGCGAGCCCGGCAGCAGCAGCTTGGAGCCGCGGATACCGCTCCCGACGACCACGTCCCCCGCCGTCACGACCGCGGCGTCGACCAGGACGGCCCAGTCGGCCGGGAGCCCCAGCGGGGTGATCCCGCCGAACTCCATGCCGGAGAGCTGGACCGCGTCCTCCTGCGGTGCGAACGAGGCCTTGCGTGCATCCAGCCGGCGCCGTACGAACCCGTTGACGTCGGCGCGGGTGGTGGCGAGGACGACACAGGCGGCGTAGCTCGTCCGCTCGCCGCGCCGGCCGGCGACGATCACGCAGTTCGCCGACTGCTCGGGCGGGATCCCGTAGGCCTCGCCGAAGGCGGCCGTGTCGGCGAGCTCGGCGTCGATCGCCGCCGCGCGGACCGCGGTCGCGTCCGTCAGGCCGGTGAGGGCGGTCAGCACCGGCGGAGCCAGCAGCTCCGCCGACTCCAGCGCGGTTCGCCACGTCAACGCCATGGTTCGACTGTGCCACCCTCGCGTGCCACTGCTCGGGGCAGGCTCCGCTCGCTCCAGGAGAGCACCGCCGAGGACGTGGCGGACAGGTCCGTCGCCCACCCTTCACCTATACGGAGAGGGGGTATCGTCGGTCCAGAACTCCCACCCTGACAATGAAGTCGGAGGCCCCCATGGTCGAGCAGTCCTACCTGGTCAGCGGGATGACGTGCGATCACTGCGTGACCGCGGTCCGCGACGAGGTCGCCAAGGTCTACGGCGTCATCGACGTTCAGGTCGAGCTCGTACCCGGTGCGGTCTCGACCGTGCTCGTCTCCTCCGAGCAGCCCGTCGCCGAGTCCAGCGTCCGGGAGGCGGTCGACGAGGCCGGCTACCAGGTCGTCGCGGTCGCGTGACCCGGCCGGCCGGGTGAGCGCGTTCGAGCCGCACCCCGAGGGTGGCAGCTACCAGCCGGTCTGGCGCTCGGGCATCGACGTCCCGGGGCTCGACCGCGTGGCCGCGTCGTGCATCGCCTACCGGCTCGCGCCGGGGGAGCGGTCGCGCTGGCACCGCGTCGCCTCGACGGAGCTGTGGCTCTGGCAGGGCGGCGGGGATCTCCTGCTGACCACCGGTGGCACCGACGGGGCGCCGTCGGAGCCGAACACGACGACGGTCCTCGGCCCCGGCGGGGTGTTGCAGCACGTCGTGGCGCCGGGCGAGTGGCAGAGCGCCGAGCCCGCGTCGGACGAGGCGGTCACGGTGGCGTGCGTCGTCGTCCCCGGCTTCGACTGGCGCGACTGGCAGGTCGCCGGCTGAGTCGTCGGGGCCGCAGGCGTCGGTCAGCGCCGCGCGGGCGCCAACTCGTCGAGGGCCTCGAGCAGCGCCCCGATGTAGGCGGCGGGCTTGAGGACGGCGGCGTCGTGGTCGCGCGCGATCTCGATGCGCCGGGCCGACATCCGCCGGGCGAGGTCACGCTGCTTGTGCGGCGGGACCGCGTTGTCGCGGGAGGTCACGATGACGACGCCCGGAACCCCGAGCTCCGCGATCCACGGGCGGGAGTCGTAGCGCCCGAGTTCACGGCCTGCCTCGGCGATGTCGACGGAACTGCCTCGGGACAGCTCACCGGAGAGCCAGGCGTTCGCGGCGGCCGGGGTGCCCAGGGTGCCGAGCAGGAGCGACCAGGTCAGGCGCGGGGCCAGGCCGAGCGCCAGCCGCAGGCCGCTCATGCCGCTCCACAGCACCTGCATCCACGGCCCACCCCAGTTCGTGGATGTGGCACACAGGACGACACCGGTGACCTGCTTCTCGTGGTCGCGCGCGAGCAGCTGCGCGATCGGGCCTCCCATCGAATAGCCGACCGCAAGGACCGGCCCGACGTCGAGGGTCTCGAGCAGCGCCGCGGCGTCGTCGGCGCAGTCGGAGAGCCGGAAGGGCCGGGGGCTGCGCAGCCCGCGGCCGTGCCCGCGGTGGTCCATCGCCAGAACGCGGAAGCCCGCGTCGATCAAGGGCTGGTAGATCGACGACCAGTTCAGGTCCGCTGTGACAGTCCAGCCGTGCAGCAGCAGTACGGGCTCACCGTTGCCGCCGCTGTCCCGGACGAAGAACTCGCCGCGGCCCGGCACGTGGACGATGCGACCCTCGGGCAACGGGTGCGGCGGCTCGGGGGTGCTGGACAGGTCGACCGAGGCCGACAGCGGCTGGAACGGCTGACGCAGCAGCGTCCCGGCGATCGCGGCGGCCCGCGAGCGCTTCCGTCGCCGGCTGCCCATGCCGGTGCGGTTGCGCTCGGTCTCGGTGCGCGAGCCCGACGGTGCTGCTGTGGTCACGGGGAGTACCTCCTGGTCGACGGTTCGCCTCGTCGAAATCGATTCAACCCCACGCCGGAGCGGGCTCAGCGTGTCGGCAGTCCGGCGGGAGTCCGCGGGGGTTCCGGAACGGCAGCCGTCGCCGGCTCGGAGCCGGTGGTGACCGCGGACGCGTGCTCGGCGGTGGCGCCGGAGGGCGGGCCGGTCATCGGCGGCCGCAACGGGTCGCACCAGCGGGACAGTGCGAGGTCCAGGCGCTCCAGGGCGACCCGCGCGTGCATGCGGGCGCGGTCCTGGTCGTCGGCGGGTCCGCGTGACGGGTGACCTGGTGCCGGGTGGGCGTGCGCCGGGTGGCTGCCGGTCTTCTCGTCGGCGAGCGAGGACAGGTCCTCGACGCCGTCATGCGCGCGGGCGGCGAGCGTCTCGGTCCGCGCGGTCAGCTGGTCCAGCCGGTCGGTGAGCTCGCCGGTCTCCGGGACCCGGAGCAGGGCCGTGACCAGCATGCGGGCCGAGTACGCCGCCGCCGAGAGGGCGTACACCCGCTGCTCGATGCGTCGCGCTGCCGCTCCGGGCACTCCTGACGAGACCGGCCGGGTCACGTCGCGAACCGTCTGGAACGCGGTGTCGAGCTCCCGCAGGGCGCTTCCGCTCCCGCTACGGCGGCGCACGGCGTGGAGCAGGTCGGCGAGCCGGTCCAGCATGTCGGCCTCGGCCTCGCGCACGAGTGGGCTGCTGCGCGCCGGGACGAGGACGAGGGCGACCAGGCCGCCGAGCAGGGCGCCGATCAGCGTCTCCTCCATGCGCAGCTGCAGGATCTGCCAGCTGTAGGTGCCGAGCAGGACGTAGAGCAGCGCCAGCACGACGGTGACCGCGACGCTGCTCGCGAAGAACGAGACGGGCTGCAACCACCAGGCCGCGAACACGAGCAGGAAGAGCACCGCGAAGACGGCCGGCTTGCTGCCGGAGACCACCGTGGCGACCCCGAGCCCGAGGACGAGACCGCCGAAGGTGCCGGCCGTCCTGGCGACCGCCCGGCGGACGGTGGCGACGCGGGTGTCGGCACCGACGAAGACGATGTAGGCCGTGATGGCGGCCCAGTACCAGCGGGTGGGGGAGAGCAGCTCGCCGGCCGCGATGGCCAGCGCGACCGCGACCGCGGCCTGCGCCCCCTGCCGCAGACCGAGTCGCCGGGCTTCCCGGTCGTCCTCGGCCTGTTCCCGGGCTGCGGCATCGGCCGAGCTGTCGGTGTCGCTCGTGTCGCCCGAGTTCCCGTCGCCCCAGACGTCGAGCGGCGCTCCGTCGCGGGCGCCGACCTGCAGGGCCGCGGCGGCATCGGCGAACTCCGCCAGGGCGCGGCGGACGTGGAGGGCGCCCCGGTAGCGCGCCGAGTCGTCGGAGTCCGCCGTGACGGTCGCGGCGGCGGCCACCGAGCGGGAGTAGGCCCGGAGCGTGCTCGCCGAGCGGCCGCTGCGCACGGAGCGGGCGAGGCAGGTGAGGTCGCGGCTGAGTTCGTCGCGGTCGGGCTCGCCGAGTTGCTCGCGCACGGCGGCCCGCATCGCGGAGACGACGTGCGCCCCGGCGACCTCGAGCAGGAAGACCCGGTCCCGGAGCGAATCGGCGGCCCCGTCGTCGGGGTGCGCGGGCTCCGGTTCGGGGCCGAGCTGCTCCTCGACGAGCAGCGCGACCCGGTTGAGGTCGCTCGAGGCCGCGAGCACGCGGCGGCGCAGGCGCGGTGGCACCTCGGGACGGCCGAGGACGGCGGCGGCGGTGTCGAGCAGCACTGCAGCCTGGCCCTCCAACGCCTGCACGAGCTGCCGCAGCGCGCTGTCCGGCCGTTCCGGGAACACGACCAGCCGGAGCAGGGCGGCGACGGCGACGCCGACGGTGGCGGTCAACGCGAGCCACGGCACCTGCGCCGGGGTCGCGTGCAGGAACTGCGAGAAGAAGTAGGCCATGAAGGCCAGGAAGGCCCCCGCCGACCAGCGCGGACCCCGCCGCCGGAGGGCGGTGGCGAGGAAGACGATGACGACGAAGACGGCGTCGGCGACCAAACGCTGCGGGGACAGCACGGCGCCGAGGGCGACGGTGCCGGCGGCGACCGGCGGGAGCAGCGCGAACGTCCACGCCGCCTCGCGACGGTCGTCCTCGGTCACCGACAGCCCGCTGACCATCGCGACGACGGCGCCGAGCAACGGCACCCCGATGGGCTGCGAAGCGGCCGACGCGATGACGTAGTCGATGCTCAGCGCGATGATCGCCCCGAGGGTGGCTCCGAGCGCGCGCCGGGCGCGCCGCCACGCGGGGTCCCGAGCGGCGAGTCGGCTCCCGAGCGCGTGCAGCACGGCGCGTGCCCGCGGGCGGAGGTCGGCCGTCGGGGTCACGGGAGGGATGTTCCCCGTCGGCGGGAACTCGCGCACGCCGCCGGCGCCGTGGTGCGGGTTCTCAGGACGAGCCGGCGCCGACGAGGGCTCCGGCGCCGAGGGGGGACCGCAGGCCGGTCGCGTCGGCCAGCAGGTCGAACGAGTGCAGGCGATCGGCCGGGTCGTGGACCATCGTCGTCGCCATGATCTCGTTCGCGCCGGTTGCGGCGAGGAGGTCGTCGAGGCCGCGGCGCACCGTCGCCGGAGAACCGATCACCGAGGTGGCGAACCGCTCCTCGATCATCTGCCGGTCCAGCGGCGTGTAGGGGTAGGCCTCGGCCTCGTCGAGGCTCGGCATCGGACCCGGGCGGCCGGAGCGCAGCCGCACGAAGGACAGGCCGGACGGCAGGGCCAAGGCACGGGCCCGCGCGTCGGTGTCGGCGACGAGGACGGACGCCGCGACCATGGCGTAGGGCTCGTCGAGCACCGACGACGGTCGGAACCGCTTCCGGTAGAGGTCGAGCGCCGGGATCGTGTTCTGCGCGCTGAAGTGATGGGCGAACGCGAACGGCAGGCCGAGCAGGCCCGCGACCTGCGCGCTGTAACCGCTGGAACCGAGCAGCCACATCGGCGGCATGGTCTCGGGACGCGGCACGGCGCTCATCGCGGCGTAGGGGTGACCCTCGGGGAAGGCGTCGGTGAAGAACGCGACGAGCTCGCCGAGCTGCTCCGGGAAGTCGTCGGCCGACAGCGCGTCGGCGCTGCGGCGCAGGGCAGCGGCGGTGGACGGGTCGGTGCCGGGTGCGCGACCGATGCCGAGGTCGATGCGGCCGGGGTGCAGGTTCTCCAGCATCCCGAACTGCTCGGCCACCACCAGCGGCGGGTGGTTCGGCAGCATGACGCCGCCCGAACCGACCCGGAGCCGCTCGGTCGCCGCCGCGATCGCGCCGATGAGCACGGCGGGAGCGCTGCTGGCGATGCCGGGCATGTTGTGGTGCTCGGCGACCCAGAACCGCGTGAACCCGAGCTGCTCCACGTGCCGGGCCAGCTCGATCGTCGACGCCAGCGCCGCGCGCGCCGTCGACCCACTGGAAACGGGGGCGAGGTCGAGCACGGAGAGCGGAACGGGGAACGGTGCCGGTACGGACGTCATGCCTGGGGCAACGACGGGCCGCCGCGTGGCCTTCCCGGGACGGCCGAGGGACCGCGGCCTCCGGCCGGAGACGCCCTGTCGGAGTCGGGCTCAGCGGCCGAGCAACGCCGCTTCCAGGGCCGGACGCACCAGCCGGAACTGCTCCTCGAGCCGGGTGAGCAGGGCGTCGGCGTCCGTGCGGTCGACGGGGGTCCCCTCGCTCATCGCGGTGCGGCCGAGGGTCTCGAGCTCCGCCGCCACCGACGCGAGGCTCCGGGCGGCGACCGAGGCACTGCTTCCCTTGACCGAGTGCGCGAGCCGGGTGAGCAGTTCCATTGCCGCGGCGCTGCCGCCCGTCGCGTCGCGAGCCGTCGCGAGACATCCGCGCAGGTCGAGCAGGCGCTGCTCGGTCGTGTGCGTCCAGCTGTCGAGCACGGTGGAGAGGTCCTCGAGCGGCAGGGTGGCGAGGTCGACGAGGATCTCGTCGTCGAGCAGGGCGGCGCCGTCCGATCCACGCGACGCGGGCGTCCGGCCGCCGGTCGTGCCGGCCCCACCGATCCATCGCTCCAGCGTCGCGGCCAGCACGGGCATCCGCACCGGCTTCGGCAGGTGGTCGTCCATCCCGAACGCGAGGCACCGCTCCCGGTCGGACTTCAGGGCGGACGCCGTCACGGCGATGATCGGCACGCGGATCGCGGCGGTGTCCCGCTCGCGTTCCCGGATCCGGCGCGTGGCCTGGTAGCCGTCCATCTCCGGCATCTGACAGTCCATCAGGACCGCGGCGTAGCGCCCGGTCCGGACGGCTTCGACCGCCGCACGGCCGTCGGGCACGACGTCGACGCGGTAGCCGAGCGCAGCGAGCTGGCCCTGGGCCACCTGCTGGTTGACCGGGTTGTCCTCGGCGACGAGCAGTCGCGGCCCCTCGACGCCACGAGCCGGCCCGGGGGCGGTTGCGGCGGCAGTGGTCGACACGTCGGTCCCACGCGGTGCCGGCACGCCGTCGCGCGGCGCCGGGCTGGTCAGCAGCAGCGTGAAGAAGAACGTGCTGCCTCCCGGCAGGCGGCTGGACAGGTCGAGGGTGCCGCCCATCATCGTGACGAGCGCCGCGCTGATGGCGAGGCCCAGCCCGGTGCCGCCGTAGCGGCGGGTCGTCGAGTCCTCGACCTGACGGAACGGTTCGAAGACGAGGCCCTGCTGTTCGGGGCCGATGCCGATGCCGGTGTCGGCGACCGCGAACCGGATAGCGGCGCCGCGGCCCACCGTGGCCTCGCGGGTCACCTCGAGCCGCACCGCGCCGCGCTCGGTGAACTTGATCGCGTTGCCCAGCAGGTTGAGCAGCACCTGCCGGAGTCGCGTGGGGTCGGAGACGACCAGCGCCGGCACGGCCGCGTCGACCGCCGCGGTCAGCCGCAGGCCCTTCTCCTCGGCGGCCCGGGCGAACAGGCGCACGGCGTCGTCGACGACGGCACGGAGGTCGACCTCGGTCGCCTCGACCTCGAGCTGGCCGGCCTCGATCTTGGAGAAGTCCAGCACGTCGTCGAGCACCGCCAGCAACGCCTGCGCGCTGCGGTGCGCGAGCTGGGCCTGCTCCCGGTGCTGCTCGGCGAGCCCCGGGGCGTCGCCGAGCAGTTGGGTGAGTCCGAGGACGCCGTTCATCGGCGTGCGGATCTCGTGGCTCATGTTGGCGACGAAGGCGGCCTTCAACCGGGCGGCGTCCTCGGCGAGTTCGCGGGCGTTCGCGAGGTCGACGGCCTGCTGTTCGAGTTGGCCGCGGGCGATGGCCAGCGAGGCGGCCTGCTTCGCGATGGTGGCGCGCAGGGCAACGGGGTCCTCGTCGGCCGTCTCCGGCTCGGGCTGCTCCTGCGCCGGGGGTCCGGAGGGGGGTCCGGACGCGGCATCGGCCGCCTGCCGGGCGCTCCGACGGGCCAGCAGCAGGAGGCGGACGGCGGCGCCCACCAGGGCGACGGCGAGAACGGCACCGAGGGCGAGCAGGCCGCCGGCGGTCGCGGCCGCATCGGCGCGCGCTGTGCTGTCAGCGGTCACGGCGGAGGTGGCGGCGCTGAGGCCGGCGAGACAGAGGCCGGCGAGGACCAGCAGGGCGACGATGAGCACGGCGAGGCCCTGCGCGAGACGCCGTGGCGCCCGCGAGGCCCGTCCATAAGCGCTCACCGGACATACTTCGACCGCCCGGAAGTCGGTATCAAGACGAGCCGGGGGTGTTCACTCTGACGAGCGAACGTCCGTTCGGTCGGAGCGGAAGGGCGAGCTCACCAGTCCTCGGGCACGACGCCGCCGGCGGCGGCGAGTTCCCGGTCGACAGCGGCGAGCAGCGCAGAGGCGACGAAGGGCTTGGTCAGGTAGGTCGCGCCCATGGCACGGCCGGCTTCGATGTCGCCCTGCAGGACCCGGGCGCTCAGGAAGATGGTGGGCAGCGACTCCGCGCCGGGACGGGAACGGAGCTCGCCGAGCAGGTCGAGGCCGGTCATGCCGGGCAGCGTCACGTCGAGGACCGCGAGGTCCGGAACGCCGCGCTCGTCGATCAACCGCAGGGCTTCTTCCGGTCCGCTGGCGGTGATGACGCGATGGCCACCGTTCTTCAGGCGGATCTGCACCAGGTTCAGGACCACGGGGTCGTCATCCACGACGAGGAGGCGGCTCAATGCGCCCTCCCTTCTCCTACGGACGACGGGCACGTGCTCGCCGGTCGACCACTCGACGCGCACCCATCGGTGGCTCCTCCCGTTCGTCAACGAGGCGAGCCCGGTTCGCGGCAGGTTCACCCCCTGGGATGAGCCAGCCGGGGGAATCCCGCCCCGGCTGCGCGGATCAGCCGGAGCCCGGCTACAGGCCGATCCGTGGCCCTCCGATGGCTGGGTGGTGAAGCTCGTCGGGGAAGGCCGGATCGCGTGCGCCGGGGGCATCCTCCCGCCCGCGGGGGGACTCCGATGACCGCCCCCGCCGCACCCGCGCCGGGCTACTACACCGATCCGCTCGACCCCGGTGCCGAGCGCTGGTGGGACGGGGCCGGCTGGACGGAGACCGTCCGCGCGACCGGTGCCGATGCCGACACCGAGGTCGAGCCGGTGACGGAGGCCGCGGACGAGATGGTCGTCCCACGTCTGGCCGACGTCGAGGCAGGGGAGATCCCGCAGCTCGCCCCGAGCCCGCGAGACGTCGCCCCCGTCCGGTCCGCCGCCCGCCCGGCGACCCCGGTGCAGACGGCGACCCCGGCGCAGGCGACGCCGTCAGTCGCGCCGATGCCGGCTACCTCGCCCACGCCTGTCGTGGAGACGCCGGCACCGGACCCGGCGTCCATGATCAAGCCGGGCTTCTACCCTGACCCCTACGGGGAGGCACCGCTGCGCTGGTGGGACGGCGAGCAGTGGACCACCGCCACCACCACCACCTCACTGCCCGAGGCGCCGGCCCCGACGCCCGCGGCTCCGCCGGCCGCGCCCGCCACACACGCTGCCGCGCCTGCTCTCGAGTGGGCGGGCGCGACGCTCGGACGCGCCGGGTCCTCCACCGTCCTACCGACCCGGGCCGGGGGTGGCGGTGGGGTGACGTCGACCCTGCGCCGGATCGGGGCGCCGGGTCTCGCGGCCGTGCTCGTCCTGGTCACCGCGCTCGGCGTGCGTCTGTTCGTCCTCGACACGCAGCCGACCGACACGGCGCCGGCCCAGCTCGCCGCAGCCATCAACCTGCACCCCGGAGACCTGCCCACCGGGTGGAAGACGGTTCCCGCGCCGGCTGCTTCCGCCGGTGGTGCCGGGACGGCCGCCCCGTCCCGTTCGGCACCGTCCGCCTCGAAGGGCCAGCCGGCTACCGCAGCGGCCCCGGCCGCCAGGGCCGACGACCCCATGGCCGCTTTCGACCGGGACATCGCCCGCTGCATCGGCGGTGCGGACCCGGTGACGGCGGTCGCGTACAACGCCTCCAGCCCCAGCTGGTCGCGGGGAGGCAGCGAGATCTCCAGCGAGGTCGTCGTGCTGCGCTCCGCCGAACTCGCGCAGCAGGACCTCCGCGCACGGCAGGGCGACAACGTCGATGCCTGCGTGCGCCGGGTCGGGGTCCCGGCCATGCGCGCCGCGCTCGCCCCCTCCGGGGTGGCACTCACCGGCCTCGCCATGCAGAAGCTGCCCGGCGCCCCCGCCGACGGTTACGCGCTCCGGCTGAAGATGACCGCGACGGTCAAGGGGCATCCGGCCACGGTGTGGACCGACACCTACGGCTTCGTCCGCGGCAAGACCGAGATCGGTCTCACGGTCGCGAGCGTCGGGGTGACCCCCGACAGGGCCGTCGCCGCCACGGTGCTCCGCCAGCTGCGCGCACGGTCCGCCGACCGCATCCTGATCTCCCCGCCGGGCGACCGTCAGGCGGGCAGGCCGAGCAGCCGGATCGCCGTCCGTGCGGCGGAACCACCCTCCTCGGTGGCCACCTCGACCGCCCGGGGGACGTCCAGGTCGTCGAGCAGCGCGAGCGCGACGGCATCGTCGGCGGCAGGAGTGTCGTGCGCGCGCCCTGCCGCGGCGTAGAGCCCGTCGACCCGGGCCTCGGCGGCCGCGAGCAGCGCCCCGGTGTAGTCCCACGGCTCGGCCCACCGGCGGTCGAGCAGCAGCATGCGCAGCGCCGCCGGACGGTGGTCGGCCAGCAGGTCGGAGACGAGGACGAGGTTGCCCGTCGACTTGGCCATCTTGGCCCCGTCGACGCCGACGGTCCCGACGTGCATCCACGCCCGCGCGAACGGTGCCACGCCACTGACCGCCTCGGCCTGCGCCGCTTCGTAGGCGTGGTGCGGGAAGCGGAGGTCGGCGCCGCCCGCGTGCAGGTCGACGCTGTTGCCGAGCACGCTCATCGCCATCGCGGTGCAGCCGGCGTGCCAGCCCGGGCGTCCCGGACCCCACGGCGACGGCCACGCGGGTTCGCCCGCCGCGGCGCGCTGCCACAGCACGGAGTCCAGCGGTGACCGCCGCCCGGTGGTGGCGGTCTCGTCACCCCGGGGACCGGCGTGGTCGGCCAGGGCCGCGACGGCGTCCGCGTCGCTGAGGCCGACCCGCGCCGGGACGGCTGCGCCACTGAAGAAGACCGAGCCCTCGGCGACGTAGGCATCGCCACGGTCGACCAACGCCGCCGCGAGCCGGATGACGTCGTCGACGTGACGGTGGATGCGCGGTTCGGCGTCCGGGGCACGAACGCCGAGGGCGGACATGTCGCGGTCGAACCGGAACTGCTGCATCGCGGCGAGCTGGTCGTAGGGGGTGTCGGCCCGACGGGCGGCACGCAGCATGTCGTCGTCGACGTCGGTCACGTTGCGGCACAGCTCGACCGCGACGCCGAGCGAGCGGAGGACCCGCACCGCGAGGTCGACCCAGACGAACGTGGCCGCGTGACCGAGGTGGGTCGTGTCGTAGGGCGTGATGCCGCAGGCGTAGACGCGGGCCCGGCCGACCACCGGCAGCGGCGCACCGCCCAGGCGCAGCACCCGGCCGACGGAGGGGGAGAGGTCCGTCGAGCTGCCCGTCGGGTCACTCGTCACGGGGTTCTCGTCAGCTGGGGGTTCGGCACTGTGTGAACTCTGCCAGCTGCCGATTGAGGCTGCATGGCCGTGCTGCTGATGACCCCGTCGATGCCCACCCCGGCCGACGTGTTCCGCGTCCGCGTGTGGGGCCCGGTGGACCCGGCGACGGTGGATGCGCTGCGCGAGACGCTCCTGCACCCGGCCGGGCCGGCGGCGGTGGAGCTCGACCTCAGGGAGGTCACCGAGTTCCCGCAGCGGGCGGTGGCCGTCCTGGTCTCCGCCCGTCGGGCGCTCGGCGAGCGGCTGCGCATCCGCGGCAATCCCCGGGTGCTCGCCCTCGTCGAGGACGCCGGACTCGACCGCGTCCTCCCGCTGCTGCCCTGACCCTGACCTCGCCCCTGGGCCGCACGCGAACTGGCACGATCGCGGCATGAGCAGCGAGCCCCCGACGTCCGCCACATCCTCCCGCGTCGCCGTCGTCACCGGGGCCAGCAGCGGTATCGGTGCGGCCACGGCCCGTGCGCTGGCCGCCGCAGGCTTCTCCGTCGTCCTCGGTGCCCGTCGTCTCGACCGGCTCCGCGAGGTCGCCGACGGCATCGGACCGGCCGCCCGCGTCGAACAGCTCGACGTGACCGACCAGGCGTCGGTCGACGCGTTCGCGGCCGGCATCGACCGCTGCGACGTGCTGGTCAACAACGCCGGCGGGGCGCTCGGCGTCACCCCGGTCGTCGAGGCCGACGAACAGCAGTGGCAGTGGATGTACGACGCCAACGTCCTCGGGACCATGCGGGTCACCCGGGCACTGCTGCCGGCGCTCCGGGCCGCCGAGGCCGGCCACATCATCTCGATCGGGTCGGTCGCCGGCGTCGAGACCTACCAGGGCGGCGGCGGCTACACCGCCGCCAAGCACGCCCTGCACGCGATCACCGAGACGCTGCGGCTCGAGCTGCTCGGCACCGGCCTGCGCGTCACCGAGGTCGCGCCGGGCCTGGTGGAGACCGAGTTCTCGCTCGTCCGGCTCGGCTCGCAGGACAAGGCCGACGCCGTCTACGCCGGGATGACGCCGCTGACCGCCGAGGACGTCGCCGACACCCTCACCTTCGTCGCGACCCGGCCGGCCCACGTGAACCTGGCCTACGTCCGGCTGACACCGACCGACCAGGCGACGTCGAAGCTGGTGCACCGCCGGACCGGGTGAGCGCCGGTACGGCTGTTCACTCACTGTGTCCGTGCGTGTTTCCCGGACGTGTCATCGGGTGATCCCTAGGCGGAGAGGGGAGCGCCACCCGGCGGGCCCGGGCGGCGCATCCGGCCTCCCCCAGCCGGGCGCCCCTCTCGATGAGACATCGTTGGTGTCAAGAGCCGACGGTCCGGGGAACGGGGAGTGGCATGGGGCTGAGTGAGTTGGGCGAGAGCATCGGTGGGCTCGTCAAGAGCGGACCGAGCGGCGTCGCGAGCAAGGTCGGCGAGAAGGTCGACGTGTTCCGGGTACTCGCCGGCACGGGCATCATCAAGCCGGCGCGACCTGACCAGCTGGTGAAGATGGGCCTGGCGCTCGCGCGCTGGGGCTTCACGCCGGCGACCGGCTGGGGCGTGGGGGCGGCACGCTGGCCTCAGGAGAAGGCGCTCATCGACGACTTCGGCACGCTCACGTTCACCGAGATCGACGAGCAGTCCAGCGCCATCGCCACCGCACTCGCCGAGAAGGGCGTGAAGGAGGGTGCCGCCGTCGGCGTCCTCATGCGGAACACGCGCTGGATGCTGCTGACGCTCTCGGCGCTGGCGAAGGTCGGGGCCGACGCCGTGCTGCTCAACACCGGCTTCGGGGCGCCGCAGATCGCCGACGTCGTCGAGCGCGAGGACGCGAAGGCCGTCATCTTCGACGCCGAGTTCGACGAGCTGTTCGAAGAGGCCAAGGACGACATGCTCTACATCCTCGGCTACGTCGGTGAGGACGAGTCCGAGGCCGCGCAGAAGAGCGGTCGGCTGACCCTCGAGCAGCTGCTGGAGACCGAGACCAAGCTCGGTCGGCCGAAGCACCGCAGCCGTCAGATCATCCTGACCAGCGGCACCACCGGGAAGCCGAAGGGTGCTCCACGCTCGGTCGAGGGGCCGGAACCGGCGGCGGCGTTCCTGTCGAAGATCCCGCTGAAGGCCCGCGAGACCACCGTCATCGCTGCTCCGATCTTCCACGCCTGGGGCATGGCGCACCTCGGCCTCGCCCTGATGCTGTCGAGCACGATCGTGCTCTCGCGGAAGTTCGACCCGGAGAACGTGCTGAAGCAGATCCAGGACACCAAGGCCAGTGGTCTGATCGCCGTCCCGGTGATGCTGCAGCGGATGATGGAGCTCGACGAGTCGGTCCGGGAGAAGTACGACACGTCGAGCCTGCGCGTCGTCGCGGTCAGTGGTTCCGCGCTGCCGGGCGATCTGGCGACGAAGTTCATGGACGCCTTCGGTGACGTCATCTACAGCCTCTACGGCTCCACCGAGGTCGCCTACGCGACGGTCGCGAACCCGAAGGACCTCCGCGATGCCCCCGGCACGGCCGGCCGGCTCGTGATGGGCACCACGATCAAGCTGATCGACCAGGAGTCCGGCGAGGAGGTGAAGCAGGGCGAGGTCGGCCGCATCTTCGTCGGCAACCCGTTCATCTTCACCGGCTACACCGGCGGCGAGGACAAGGACCGCATGGGCGACCTGGTCGCCAGCGGCGATGTCGGCCGCTTCGACGAGCAGGGCCGCCTGTACATCGAGGGCCGCGACGACGAGATGATCGTCTCCGGCGGCGAGAACGTGTTCCCGGCCGAGGTCGAGGACCTCATCTCGAAGATGGACGGTGTCGGCGAGGTCGCCGTCGTGGGGGTCGACGACGAGAAGATGGGTCAGCGGTTGGCCGCCTACGTCGTCAAGAACGGCAAGGGCTCGGTGGACGAGGACTCGATCAAGGCCGAGGTCAAGGAGAACCTCGCCCGCCACAAGGTGCCGCGCGACGTCCACTTCATCGACGAGCTGCCCCGCAACGCCACCGGCAAGATCGTCAAGAAGGACCTGGGCAAGGACGACGACGACTGACCGGTTCGCCGGCTGCCGCGCGTAAGAGGCTCCCGTCGCTCCGGCGACGAGAGCCTCTTACGATCCGCGGTGGGGTGAGGTCAAGGGGTCTGCAGAACTCCGCGACGATCGCAGCCGTGCCCCGGGAGAGCTGCAGGGCCTGCGGCGGCAGTTCGCCGCGGGAGTCCTGCACCCGGCGTCGCGCGGCCTCGAGGCCACCGTCGTCCTGCCGGAGCCCGTCGACGACCAGCGGCTGCAGCAGCGGCCGCGCCCCGTCCGGGGCGTCGGTGTGCAGCGGACCCTGCGGGCGCGGCACGACGACGTCGGCCACCGCACGTCCCGAGCCGTCGAGGCGGCGGAACACCGTCTTGCGGCCGCCGTGGGAGCGCTTGTTGGCCGAGCGCTTCTCCACCGGGACCCCGTCGCGCTCCACGAGCTTGTAGACGAAGCCCGCCGTCGGCGCCCCGGATCCGGTGACCAGGCTCGTGCCGACGCCGTAGGAGTTCACCGGCGCCGACGCGAGGCCGGCGATCGCGAACTCGTCGAGGTCGCTGGTGACGACGATGCGGGTGCCGGTGGCGCCGAGCGAGTCGAGCAGGGCGCGGACGTCGTGGGCCAGCGACCCGAGGTCACCGCTGTCGAGCCGCACGGCCCCGAGCTCGGGACCCGCCACGGCGACGGCGGTACGCACCCCCTCCATCACGTCGTAGGTGTCGACGAGCAGCGTCGTGCCGACGCCGAGGCTCGCGACCTGCGCCTCGAAGGCGGCCTTCTCGGACTCGTGCGCGAGGGTGAAGGCGTGGGCGCTCGTGCCCGAGGTGGGCACGCCGTAGCGCCGACCGGCCTCGAGGTTCGACGTCGCGGCGAAGCCCGCCAGGTACGCCGCCCGGGCCGCGGCGACGGCGGCCTGCTCGTGCGTGCGGCGCGAGCCCATCTCGACGCAGGGACGACCGCCGGCGGCGCACGTCATCCGCGCGGCGGCCGAGGCGATCGCGGTGTCGTGGTTGAGGATCGAGAGCACCAGCGTCTCGAGGACGACGCACTCGGCGAAGCTGCCCTCGGCGACGAGCACCGGGGTGTCGGGGAAGTAGGCTTCGCCCTCGCCGAGACCCCAGATCGAGCCGGAGAAGCGGTAGCCGGCGAGCCACTCGGCGGTGGCGTCGTCGACGACGCGGTGTTCCCGCAGGGCGGAGATCTCGGCCTCGCCGAACCGGAACGATTCGAGCGCGTCGAGGAACCGCCCGGTGCCGGCCACGACGCCGTAGCGACGACCCTCCGGCAGCGAGCGTGCGAAGACCTCGAACACCGACGGCAGGTGCGCGACGCCGGACTCGAGGCCGGCACGCAGCATCGTCAGCTCGTAGTGATCGGTCAGCAGCGCGGTGCTGGCGGTGGTGCGGTGAGCGTCCGGTCCGGAGGAGTCCACCGGGGCAGCCTATGAGCCGACCTGTGCGGGGCCGTCCGGACGGGGCAGAATGTCGCGCATGACCGGCGCGCTCGATGTCCCGATCGAGGAGCGCGCGGACGAACTCGACGAGGCCGTCGACACCGACCGTCCGTGGGTGACCATCGTCTGGGACGACCCCGTGAACCTCATGTCCTACGTGACCTTCGTCTTCCAGGACATATTCGGCTACAGCCGGGAGAAGGCGCAGCGCCTGATGATGAACGTTCACCAGCTCGGGAAGGCCGTGGTCTCCACCGGCACCCGGGAGGAGATGGAGCGCGACGTGTCCCAGCTGCACGCCGCCGGGCTGTGGGCCACGCTGGCGCACGACTCGTGAAGGGCTTCAAGCGCACCCCGCGCGGTATCGCCGCCGCGTTCGACCAGATGGAGGCCGGGGTGCTGCGGCGCCTCGCCGCCGACATCGAGGAACTGATGGGCGCCCGCGAGGCGGCGGAGCCCGACGTGGCTCCGGCGCCCGCCCCGGGTGCCGACCCCTTCGAGTCGCTGTTCGCCGACTTCGCAGCCGGGGCCACCACGGCGCCCGAGGACCCGGTGCTGGCGCGACTCCTGCCCGACGGCTACGGAGCACCAGCGGCCGACCCGGCGGCCGGCCCCGGTGGTGACGCCGCGCCGGACGCGTCGCGACCGTCGACCTTCGACGTCGACGCGGCGGCGTCGGACTTCCGCCGCTTCACCGAGCCCGACCTGCGCGCCGGTAAGACCGCGAACGCGCAGACCGTGCTCGCGTCGGTCCCGGCGGCCGGCGGCACCGTGCTGCTGGACGACGACGAGGCCGAGAGCTGGCTTCGCGGCATCAACGACATGCGTCTCGCCCTCGGCACGGCGCTGGAGGTCGGCCCCGACACCGACCGCGAGTACGGCCGGCTCGACCCGATGTCGTCGCGGGCCCGGCGCCTCGACCTGTACTTCTGGCTCGGCTACCTGCAGGAGACGCTGCTGCAGGCGATCACCGGCGAGAAGTGACCGGCCGGCTGCCGACGCAGCCGAGTCGGGGGTCGTCTCCGGCGTCCGGGCTGCCGATGCATCCGGGGTGACCCGCTCCCTCGGCTCCCGCTTCACCACGGCGATCCGCCGCACCGTCCCGCCGTCCGCCGCCGACGCGCCCGCGCCCGAGCAGCTCCCGGTGCTGCCCCGGCAGCGCTCCGTCGGTCTCGACGACCTGCTCGCCGAGGGGACGGCCCTGCTCGACGTCCACCGCAGCGCCCGTCGCGGCTGACGACTCCGCGCGCTCGGTAGCGTCGGCGGTGTGCTGCAGCTGCCCCGCGAGTTCCACGACCGCATCGTCGCCCACGCGCGCCGGGACCACCCCGACGAGGCGTGCGGGGTCATCGCCGGGCAGGACGGCAAGCCGGAGCGGTTCCTCGAGATGGTCAACGCGGCGCGGTCGCCCACGTTCTACGAGTTCGACTCGACCGATCTGCTGAACCTCTACAAGGACATGGACTCCCGCGACGAGGAGCCCGTGGTGATCTACCACTCACACACCGCCACCGAGGCCTACCCGTCGCGGACCGACGTGTCCTACGCATCCGAGCCGGAGGCCCACTACGTGCTGGTCTCGACCCGGGAGGACCAGCCCGAGCCGGGTCGTCCGGAGTTCCGCAGCTACCGCATCGTCAACGGCGTCATCACCGAGGAGCCGGTGGAAATCATCTGAGGCGCGATCGTGTTGCAAGATTGCACTATGGCTGTGCAGGTAAAGGTGCCCACGATCCTCCGACCCCAGACCGGCGGCGCGAAGTCCGTCGAGGCCTCGGGCGACACGCTCGACGCCGTCCTCAAGGACGTCGACGCGAAGCACGAGGGGTTGCGTGCCCGTCTCGTCGATGACGAGGGCAAGCTCCACCGCTTCGTGAACATCTACGTCGACGACGAGGACGTCCGCTTCAACGGGAGCCTCGAGGCCCCCGTCGGTGAGAACTCCACCGTCACGATCCTTCCGGCCGTCGCCGGCGGCTGAGCCGCTCCCGGCGACCGGTCCCCACGGCACCGGTCGCCGGTAACTCCACCTGATCGGACGTTCCTGCCCTCATGCGGTTCGAGAGCCTCGTCGACTCCGTCGGCAACACCCCGCTCGTGGGGCTGCCGAAGCTGTCGCCGTCCCCTGACGTCCGGCTGTGGGCGAAGCTGGAGCAGAACAACCCGACGGGCTCGGTCAAGGACAGGCCGGCGCTGTACATGGTCGCGCAGGCCGAGAAGGACGGGCGGCTGTTCCCGGGCGCGACGGTGCTGGAGCCGACGTCGGGCAACACCGGCATCTCGCTCGCGATGGTCTGCGCGCAGAAGGGCTACCGCCTGGTCTGCGTCATGCCGGAGAACACGTCCGAGGAACGTCGGCAGCTGCTGCGCCTGTGGGGCGCCGAGATCGTCTCCTCGCCCGCTGCAGGCGGCTCGAACGAGGCCGTCGCGGTCGCCAAGCGGATCGCCTCGGAGAACCCGGACTGGGTGATGCTCTACCAGTACGGCAACCCGGCCAACGCGCAGAGCCACTACGAAACGACCGGTCCGGAGATCCTCGCCGACCTGCCCACCATCACGCACTTCGTCGCAGGGCTCGGCACCACCGGCACGCTGATGGGGGTCGGCCGCTACCTGCGCGAGCACGTCGACGGCGTCAAGATCGTCGCTGCGGAACCGCAGTACGGGGACGTCGTCTACGGGCTGCGCAACATCGACGAGGGGTTCATCCCCGAGCTCTACGACTCCTCGGTGCTGACCACCCGCTACTCGGTCGACCATCGCGCGGCCCTGCGTCGTACCCGCGAGCTCGTGCAGGAGGAGGGCATCTTCGCCGGGATCTCCACCGGCGGCATCCTCCACGCGGCGCTTGCCCAGGGGCAGAAGGCGATCGCTTCGGGGGAACGTGCCGACATCTGCTTCATCGTCTGCGACGGTGGCTGGAAGTACCTCTCGACGGGCGCGTACAGCGGCTCGCTCGAAGAGGCCGAGGCGGCCCTGGAGGGCCAGCTCTGGGCCTGAGTCGCCACGTCACGTGTGACATATGTGACGCTTGCGACACTGCGCCGTCCGGACAGGGGAAGCGGGGGTGACGGCTACCCTCCGGATGATGGACAGCGCGCCGATCGGGGTCTTCGACTCCGGCGTGGGCGGGCTCACCGTCGCCCGGGCCATCCTTGACCAGCTCCCGCACGAGCCGCTGCTGTACGTGGGGGACACGCTCAACGGTCCCTACGGGCCGTTGCCCATCGCCGAGGTCCGCCGACACGCGCTCGACGTCATGGACCACCTGGTCGACGAGGGCGTCAAGATGCTGGTCATCGCCTGCAACTCGGCGAGCTCGGCCTGCCTGCGGGACGCCCGGGAGCGGTACGACGTACCGGTGGTCGAGGTGGTGCTGCCGGCGGTACGCCGCGCCGTCCGCTCCACGCACACCGGCCGCGTCGGGGTCATCGGCACCCGCGCCACGATCGCGACGAAGGCCTACGACGACGCCTTCCACGCCGTCCCCGGGGTCGAGCTGACCACCGCCGCCTGCCCCCGTTTCGTCGACTTCGTCGAGCGGGGCGAGACCTACTCCCCGGAACTGCTGCAGCTCGCGGAGAGCTACGTCGCGCCGCTGCAGGCCGCGGACGTGGACACGGTGGTACTCGGCTGCACGCACTACCCGCTGCTCACCGGGGTGCTGAGCCTCGTGCTCGGTGACGGCGTCACGCTCGTCAGCAGCGCCGAGGAGACGGCCAAGGACGTCTACCGCGTGCTCGCATCGGACGGGCGGTTCCGTGATCCCGAGCTTCCGGCACCCTCCCATCGGTTCCTCGCCACCGGCGACCCCGAGCCCTTCGAACGTCTCGGCCGTCGTTTCCTCGGGCCGGAGGTGGGGGAAGTTCTGCAGGCCAACCGCGCCGGGTCCGGTCGGCCGAACCTGCTCACCGCGACTGCCCCCCGGTTTCCCCGCGAGCGGGCGGAGGCCTGAACGTGAAGCTCACCATCCTCGGCTGCTCCGGGACCTTCCCCGGCCCGCTCGGGCCCTGCTCGTCCTACCTCGTCGAGGCCGACGGCTTCCGGCTCCTGCTCGACGTCGGCAACGGCGCGCTCGGGCCGCTGCAGGCCCGGGTGGGGTTGCTCGGCGTCGACGCCGTGTTGCTCAGCCACCTGCACGGCGACCACTGCCTCGACCTCATCGCCTACTCCTACGCCCGCCGGTACCACCCCGAGGCGCCGCTGACGCCTCTGCCGGTGTACGGCCCGAAGGACACCCAGAAGCGGTTGTGCGGCGCGTTCGAGGACTGGCCCGAGGACGCGCTGTGCGAGGTCTACGACTTCCGCGACCTGGCCGCAGGCCGGCAGGCGATCGGGCCGTTCTCCGTCGTCGCCGACCGGGTGTCGCACCCCATCGAGGCGTTCGCATTCCGCATCAGCGCCGGCGACCGGACCATGACGTACTCCGGTGACACCGGCAGCTCGGGGAACCTCGACAAGCTCTCGGTGGACACCGACCTGCTGCTGTGCGAGGCGTCGTGGCACGACAGCCCGCGCAACCCGCCCGGGGTCCACATGTCCGGTCGCGAGGCGGGCGAGACCGCTGCCCGCGCCGCCGCGCGCCACCTCGTCCTGACCCACATCGTGCCGTGGGCGGACCCCCCGGAACTGCTGAAGGAGGCCACCGGGGCCTTCGACGGACCGATCACCCTCGCGCAGCCGGGTCTCGTCTTCGAGCTGTAGACGCGTGCTGCCGCTGCTCCCGCTCCCGGCGGACCGCCGGCCGCAACGCTTCGCGATGCTGGCCGTCGGGCTCGTCGCGTTCGGGGTCAGCAGCGGCCTGATCCTGCAGGCCGACCTGGGCGTCGACCCGTGGGACGTCCTGCACCAGGGCCTGGCCCGGACCTTCGGAGGCCAGGTCGGGACGTGGACGATCGGGGTCAGCCTCGTCGTCCTGCTGCTCTGGCTCCCACTGCGCGGCCGGTTCGGTCTCGGCACGCTCGCCAACGCCGTCGTGGTCGGGCTCTGCGTCAACGCCACCGTCAGTTGGGTGCCGACACAGCGCGACCTGGTCGCGCAGGTCGTGATGCTCGTCGGTGCGGTCGGGCTGAACGGCCTGGCGACGGGTCTCTACATCGGGGCCGGGTTCGGTCCGGGACCCCGGGACGGGCTGACCACGGCGATCGCGGCACGGGGCCACCAGATCCGCGTGGTGCGCACGGTCATCGAACTGGGGGTGCTGGTCGTCGGCTGGGCGCTCGGGGGATCGCTCGGCGTCGGCACCGTCCTCTACGCCGTGGCGATCGGGCCGCTGACGCACCTGACCATCCCGCTGTTCACACCCACGCCGCGTTCGTCGCCGCGGCCGCCGCGTCTCGTCCCGCGCGTGAGTTGATGCACTCGATGCACGAATGGGCTCCCACACCGGAATGCACGCCCCGCGGGTGACCGTTGGCGCAGGGATGGACGCTCCGCCCTCCCCGCCCGCGCTCGCCGCTCCGCCGGCCTTCGTCCGCCCCCAGGGGGCGCGCCTCGCGCTGGCGCTGCTCGCACTCGCGCTCGGCGGCTTCGGTATCGGCACCACCGAGTTCGCGACGATGGGCGTGCTGCCCCAGATCTCCGCCGACCTGCGGACCTCCATCCCGTCGACCGGGCACCTGATCTCGCTCTACGCCCTCGGGGTCGTCGTCGGCGCACCACTGCTCGCCGTGCTCGGCGCGCGCCTCCCTCGCAAGCAGCTCCTGCTCGCCCTCATGCTGGTCTTCGCCGTCGCCAATGCGGCTTCGGCGCTGGCGCCGTCGTTCGGCCTGCTCGCCGTCGCCCGCTTCTTCTCGGGGCTGCCGCACGGCGCCTACTTCGGCATCGGCTCCGTCGTCGCCGCCCGGCTCGTAGCCCCGGAGCGCCGCGGCCGGGCCGTCGCGATGATGATGGCGGGGCTGACCACCGCGAACCTCGCCGGTGTGCCGCTCTCGACGGTGCTCGGCCAGGCCTACGGCTGGCGGGCCACCTACGTCGTGGTCACCGTCATCGCCGCGCTCACCCTGTTCGCGCTGACGTTCTGGCTGCCTCCGGTGCCGGCCGACCCCGCCGTCGGGATGCGGAGCGAGCTGAAGGGGCTGCGGGAGCGGCAGGTCTGGCTCACCGTGCTGACCGGGGCCGTCGGGTTCGGCGGCTTCTTCGCGGTCTACAGCTACATCGCCCCGACCCTGACCGACGTCTCCGGCTACGCCGCCGGCTCGATCTCGTTCATCCTCGCCCTGTTCGGGCTGGGCATGACGCTCGGCAACGTGCTCGGCGGCCGGTTGGCCGACTGGTCGGTCGAGAAGACCTTGCGGATCGGGCTCGGCTCGCTCGTCGTCGTCCTGCTGGCCTTCACCGTGCTCGTCCACGGCCGCGCCACCGCGGCCGTCGGCGTCTTCCTGCTCGGCGGGTCCGGCTCGGCCATGATCCCGGCGCTCCAGGCCAGGTTGATGGACGTCTCCGGGAACGCGCAGGCCCTCGGTGCCGCGCTGAACCACTCCGCGCTCAACGTCGCCAACGCCCTCGGCGCCTGGCTCGGCGGGCTCGTCATCGCCGCCGGCTTCGGCTACCCGTCGACGGCGGTCGTGGGCGCGTCGCTCGCGGCGGCCGGACTGCTCGTCGTCCTGGGCTCGGCCCGGTTCGCGCCCACGCGCCGGGCGCCGCAACCGGCCCAGGACGCGCGGCAATCCGTCACCGCGGGCGCGGGCTGACCGTTCGGCAGAACGCACCCGCACCGGCCGACGCCTGCGGCTCCACCCGCCCGCCGACCATGATCAAACGGAGCCGGTGGCATCCGCGCAAAATCCCGCTCATACGTCATGTCCTTCACATGTGATCGGGTGAACACTGCTTCTCGTGCGCGTTCTCGTGGTCGAAGACGAAACCCGGATGGCAGCTCTGCTCAAGCGGGGCCTCGAAGAGGAGGGCTATGCCGTCGACCTCGCCGCCGACGGCGACGAGGGCCTGTTCCTCGCGCTCGAGAACGATTACGACCTCGTGCTGCTCGACGCCATGCTCCCCGGCCGGGACGGCTACGACGTCTGCCGCACCCTGCGCGAGCGGCGACGCTGGGCCCCGGTGCTGATGCTGACGGCGCGGGACGGCATCGCCGACCGGGTCGCCGGCCTGGACGCGGGCGCCGACGACTACCTCACCAAGCCCTTCGCCTTCGCCGAACTCACCGCCCGGCTGCGGGCCCTGCTGCGCCGCGGCAGCAGCGAGCGGGCGCCGGTGCTCGAGGTCGGCGACCTCACCCTCGACCCGGCAGCGCACTCGGTGCACCGCGCCGGTCAGAACGTCGAGCTCACGGCCAAGGAGTTCGCGCTGCTCGAGCTGCTCATGCGCCACCCCGGCGAGGTGCTCAGCCGCACGCGGATCCTGGAGCACGTCTGGGACTTCGCCTACGACCCGAGCAGCAACGTCGTCGACCAGTACATCGCGTACCTGCGACGCAAGATCGACAAGCCGTTCGACCGGGACGACGTCGAGACGGTCCGGGGCGCGGGTTACCGGCTGCGGGCCGCCCCCGTCGCCGCCCCCGTCCGGGTCTGAGGAACGGGTCGAGCGGACCCCCGACATGTCCGGGAGCAGGGTGCGGCGGTTGCTGCCCCGGGGCATCCGCGCCCGACTGACCGCCACCTACACGCTGGCCGCGACCGTGCTGATCGTGGTCGGCGCGGTGCTCTTCCTCGTCACCCTCACAGCCGGGCTGCACGCGAACCTCGACAGTGACCTCTCCACCCGGGTCAACACGCTGTCCAGCGTCCTGCAGGACGCTGACGACGGGGCCTTCCCGGCTGCTGATCCGACCACGGGTCCGGCGAAGGCGGCCCGGCCGCCGCTGCACTCCGGGCTGCCGGACGTGGTCGACGCCTACCGCACGCCCGCGGGGCGGCTCGTCTCGCCGGCCGGGGTGAGCCTGCCGCCCATCGACCTGCCGGCCGGGTTCGCCCCGGCCCCTGGTCACAGCCCGGCCTACACGTCCGTCGACGTCGACGGGTCCGTCTACCGCCTCGCCGTGCAGAGCGTCGCCCGTACCGACGGCACCTGGCTCGCCATCGCAGGGGCGTCGCGGGCGAGCAACGAGGAAGCCGTGCACGAGGTCGAGCGCGGGGTCCTCGTCGCCGGCCCCGCCCTCATCCTCGTCGTGGCGCTCGGCACCTGGCTGCTCGGCGGGGCCGCGCTGCGCCCGGTGGACCGGATGCGACGCGACGCCGCCGCCCTCGGCGCCCAGCCCGGCGACGCCCGGCTCCGGGTGCCGGCGACCGAGGACGAGCTCGCCGCCCTCGCGACCACGTTGAACGAACTGCTGGAGCGGCTGCAGCGAAGTCTCGGCCGGCAGCGGGCCCTGGTCTCCGACGCGGGTCACGAGCTCCGAACCCCGCTGGCCGTGCTCCGGATGGAGCTCGAGCTCGCCGACCGTCCCGGCCGGAGCCGCGAGGAGCTCGCCGAGGCCGTCAGCTACGCCGCCGTCGAGGCCGACCGGCTCTCGCAGCTCGCCGACGACCTGCTCTTCCTCGCCCGGGCCGACGAAGGGGAGTCGCTGGTCCGGCCCCAGCCGACCGACCTCGGCCCCGTGTTGCAGAACGCTGCACGCAGTTTCCGCTCCCGGGCCGAGAAGGCCAAGGTCGATCTCCTCGTCGACGTGCCCGACGAGATCCCGGCCCTCGCGGACGCCGCGGCACTGCGTCGCGCCGTCGACAACGTGCTCAACAACGCCCTCGAGCACAGTCGCGCCGGCGGCCGGATCAGCCTCGCGGCCGCATGGGGGACGGCCGGTCGTGAGCTGCTCGTCCAGGTGCGCGACAGCGGCCCTGGCTTCCCCGACGAGTTCCTCCCGCACGCCTTCGAACGGTTCCGGCGAGCGGACGCCGCCCGCCGGCACGGCACGGGCCATGCCGGCACCGGCCTCGGGCTGGCGATCGTCGCGGAGGTGGCAGCCGCCCACGGCGGCCACGCTCGTGCCGGCAACCCCACCGGCGGGGGAGCCGAGGTGGAACTCGCCCTCCCCGTGCAGCTCGTCGGGGCCGCGTCGGGTCGCCACGTCGTCCGCGGCTCGTGACACGCCGACGGGGCGTCGGACGGCACTTCCCGGGAAGGGCATGCCCGAGATGACGAACGCGGCTCCCGCACCGGTGCGGCGACAACGACTGATGCCGACCCCGTTGGCGCTCGCGCTGAGTGTCGCTGGGTTGATCGGTTTCGCCGTCCTCACCGCCCTCGTCCTCCACGACCCGCGCCCGCTGCCGCTGGACCGGTTCCTGCACCGGCTCGTGCTCGAGCACCGGGGGCCCGTCGTCGGCCTCGCGTCGTTCGTGACGGACCTCGGCACCGCACCGGTGCTGGTGCCGCTGCTGCTGCTCGCCGGGGTCGTGCCGGCGCGACGCACCGGCTCGTGGTGGTTCGTCCTCGCCGGACCCGTCCTGCTGCTCGTCGGCCAGCTCTTCCGGGTCACCGCGATGATCCTGGTCGACAGACCCCGCCCGCCCATCCAGGACTGGGCCCGTCACGTCTCCGGCACGAGCTTCCCGTCCGGGCACAGCACCTCGTCGGCGCTGACGTACACGCTGCTGCTCCTGCTGCTCGCCCCCTCGGTGCGGTCCGGCGCCGGCCGGGCAGCGCTCGCGATCGGGCTGCTCGCCGTGGCCGCACTCGTCGGCGTCAGCCGGGTGGTGCTCGGAGTGCACTGGCCGACCGACGTGCTCGGGGGGTGGAGCCTCGCCACCTTCCTCCTGCCGTTCGCCGCCCTGGCCCTGCGCGCGCTCCATCGAATCGTCGAGAAGCGCAACGGGCGACCGGGCGAGTCCACCGACATTTCGCCGGCGGGACCTTCGCCAGCCGAGCCACCCTCGGAGGAGCCCGCCTGACGGTCTCGTCCGACAGGCCCGGTCTGAGAGGCTGTGCGCATGCCCCGCCCTGACGCCCGCCGCCCCGACCAGCTCCGCCCCGTCACCATCGCGCGGGGGTGGCAGAGCCACCCCGCCGGCTCCGTCCTCATCGAGTTCGGGCGCACCCGTGTGCTGTGCGCGGCGAGCGTGATGGACGAGGTGCCGCGCTGGCGGCGCGGAAGCGGCCTCGGCTGGGTGACCGCCGAGTACGCGATGCTGCCGAGCGCCACGAACACCCGCAATCCCCGCGAGTCGGTCAAGGGCAAGATCAGCGGCCGGACGTCGGAGATCAGCCGGCTCATCGGACGTGCGCTCCGGCCGTGTGTCGATCTCAAGAAGCTCGGCGAGACGAGCATCGCCATCGACTGCGACGTGCTGGTGGCCGACGGCGGCACCCGCACCGCCGCGATCACCGGGGCCTACGTCGCGCTCGCCGACGCGCTCGCGACCATCGGCAAGTCCGACGCCCTCGTCCAGAGTGTCGCGGCCATCAGCGTCGGAGTCGTGGCGGGGGAGCCGCGGCTCGATCTCTGCTACGAGGAGGACTCGAAGGCCGACACCGACATGAACGTCGTCGTCACCGGTGACGGCACCTTCATCGAGGTGCAGGGCACTGCCGAAGGAGTCCCGTTCCCGCGCGCCACGCTCGACCAGCTGCTCGACCTCGCGGTGGACGGCTGCGCGGAGCTCACGATGACGCAGCGGGAAGCCCTCGACCCGCTCCTGCCGACCAGCTGATGACTGCCCCGCCGACCCCTGTCCCGCTGGTGCTCGCCAGCCGCAACGAAGGCAAGCTCGTCGAGCTCCGGCGCATCCTGGGTCCTGGCTTCGAGCTCCGGGCGCTTCCCGCCGACGCCCCCGAGGTCGAGGAGACGGGAGCCACCTTCGAGGAGAACGCCCTGCTGAAGGCCCGGTCGGCCGCGCAGGCCACCGGGCTGGCCGCGGTCGCCGACGACAGCGGCATCGCCGTCGACGCCCTCAACGGGATGCCCGGCGTCCTGTCGGCCCGGTGGAGCGGTGCCCACGGCGACGACGAGGCCAACCTCCGGCTCGTGCTCGGGCAGGTCTCCGGCGTGCCCGACGAGCGGCTCGGCGCCGCGTTCGTGTGCGCAGCAGCGGTGGCGTTGCCCGACGGCACCGAGCAGGTGGTGCGGGGCGAGGTGCGCGGACGGCTCGTCCGGGAGCGGCGCGGGACGCAGGGGTTCGGCTACGACCCCGTCTTCGTGCCGGACGGCCAGGTCCGGACGACGGCGGAGATGGAACCGGCCGAGAAGGACGCGATCAGCCATCGCGGCCGGGCCTTCCGTGCACTGGCCGAGGTGCTCCCGGCGCTCCTGGACGGCCCGTCGGTCGACGGGCCGGTTTGAGCAGGTCCGCTGGCGGTCACCCTCGGAGGAGCCGTACCGCAGTTCCCGACATGTATCGCAGTCCCGACAGGAGCTTCCCGTGGACGAAGTGAAGAACATCGCCAAGGCGACCATCTCGTTGCTGACCCTGATGGTCGTCGTGTCGAAGGTCGTCGACCACTGGTGGAAGGTGCCCGAGCGCGCGGGCCGGGGCAACCGCACCTGAGCGGAACCCCCGACCGACCCGAAACTGACGAAGGCCCGACGGTGTCACCGTCGGGCCTTCTTCCGTCCGGGCGCGGTCACCGTCGCGCGGCGCTCATCTCTGGGGCTGGGCGGGGTAGCCGCCCTGGATCTGCGGCTGGCCCTGGTTCTCGTGGCCGGCGAGGAGCCGGTCGCGGGTGGGCTGGTCGATCTCGGTGACGAGGCCGCAGTAGGTGCAGGTGCCGTAGGTGCGGCGCCCACCGATCGGGAACAGCGGGATGAAGAACAGCGTGAACTTTCGGACGCGTTCCTCGATGCGGTGCGCGGACGGGTTGCCGCAGCGACCGCAGACGAAGTTCAGCATCGCGAGGAGTCGGACCGTGGTGCGTGTGCCGAAGATGATCACGGGGCTGGGCCTTTGTCGGGGGACGCGTCATCTGTCCGGTTTCCTCGACGGGAAGCAGCAAACGCGGCGGACGAGCGACGCGCCCGTGCTCAGCTGTGCCGCAGGCGCCGCCGTCGCCGCAGGGCCGTCAGTGCCGGTGGTGCCGGTCCCGCGTGCCCGGCGGGTCGGTCCGCCGACGGTCGACGGCTTCCCGCAGGCGCGGCAGTTCGTCGTCCAGCGCCTGCTTGTAGAGCGACGCCCGCTCGGCCAGGGCCGCGAGTGCGACGTAGCCGCGCCAGATCAGCCCGCCCACCACGACGTTGGCGAGCAGCCGTACGAGGTCGACCCAGCGGTCACTGTCGCCGGAATGGAAGGAGAGGTAGGTCGTGACCGCATTGAGCAGGCACAGGGCCACGAAGATGACGGTGGCCAGGAAGAGCAGGCGGCGCGCGGGACGGACCTCGGGCACGTTCGACAGCTGCACCGGAACTCCTCGGACAAGCGGTGCCGGTCGGGGGTCCGGCTTGCGCGTGCCACACGGCTGAGAACACACACGGTAGCCGTGTGACTGCCGCGCCGGGTGTGAACCGGACGAGGACGGCTCCGGCGCGGCGGGGGTGGGACCCCGATTGCCGTCTCGTCAGCGGACCCGCTCTGGCCTACGCTCCCGACCGTGGAACCACCAGGCCGTCCTGCGGACGTGCGGAAGGCTTCGGGGCTGCCGGCTCTCGACACGATCCGCGATCCTGACCGGGTGGCCCGGGTCGGTGCCGTCGTCTCGGGAAGCCGCGGTTCGACGGTGCTCGCCGGGCTCGTGCACCTCGCCGGCCAGGTGGCGTCCGCCGATCACGCCCAGCTCTCGCTGCTCGCCGACCGGCAATTCGCCACGGCCGTCCGCAGCTCCGACGCGACCATCTCGGAGCACGTGGCGGCGCTCGAGGACAGCCTCTGCTCGGTCACTGTGCTCTCCGGCGACGTCCTGGTCGCCGCCGACGCCCGCGAGCACCCGTGGCTCTGCGACCTGCCGCCGGTGGTCTCCGGCGTGGTCGGTGCGTACCTCGGGGTGCCCTTGCTCCTGTCGGACGGCACCTGTGTGGGGGCGCTCTGCGTCTACGGGCCGTCGCCCCGGGAGTGGACGCACCGGGACGTCGGACTGACCTGCGAGGTGGCCGACGTCGTCTCGCTGGAGCTGCGCCGTCTCGTCGGCGGCGAGCAGCCCCCAGCCGGAGCGAAGGCGTGACACCCCCGGAGGTGGGCCGGAGAAGCGGGGGCCGTCGCACGCGCGGCGCATGACTCCAGCTGGGCTTCCAACCGTGCCGAGCTGCTCAGCGTCGTCCTGTTGCGCCGGTCGGCCTTGGTGTCGCTCGAGATCGCCTTGTCCGTCACCGGCCCATGCCAGTTCCCGGGGGAAGCCTGTCCGCCTCCGGCGGGGGCCTGTTTTCGGCGAGCCCTGGTGGGGACACCGAAGGCGAGCAGCTCTAGATCCCGGCCTCTCTTTCGCCGTCGACCGGACGGCCATCGAGTAGTGGGAGGAGCATGGTTCCGACGCCAGAAGCGATGCCGGGAGCAACCCGTGGCCCGCTACGGCGGGGCTCACGGGGGCGGGCTTCTCGGCGGGGCCGTTCGTGAGCCGCAGTCCTCGGTCTGATGCCATGGCCGACTCCGACGGGCAAGTCCGGCCCGGCGCTGCGGATGTCCCGACAATGCTGGACCGCGAACGTCGGAGCGCGGTGGTGCGCTCTGCGCTCGACCGCCTTCCTTCGTTCGAGCGCGACGTGGTCGAGGCCGTGTACTTCCGAGGCCGCTCCCAATCCCAGCTGGCTGCCGAGCGCGGGCTGCCACTCGGCACCGTTCATCGGCATCTGTTCCTTGGTCTACGCCAACTCGGCACCGCGATCGACGAGAGCCTGACCGAAAGCTCGCCACGCGAAACCGCTTGGATCGTCCCGCACGAAGGCTTGGGATAGCTCGGCCGCGAAGTGGGGGTGTCTGACGTCGACCATGCCGCCGCCGATCCGGCGCACATCAGGGGTGAACCGGTGGCGGACTACCGACTCTGGTTGGTCAAGCGGATCCGTCGAAAGAGCATCCACGCGTCCTCCGTCGACGTGCTGAGCACACGATGTGGTCGCTCGACCGGGCCGATGACTGCACCCGAGCCCTACCCGGCTACATGGGAAGCCGTCGCGGAGGAGCAGCGCTGCCCGATCTGCAACCGATGGGACGAAACTCGTTCCCGGCAGCCGGGCAGCACGGTATAGCTGCCGCTGGTTCCCTCAGGCAGTTCCGCAGTTCCGCAGTTCCCAAGCCAGGCCAGGGCTGAGCTACCGCGCAGTCCGACCTTCGATCAAGCAGGGTCTCGCGGGCGGTGCGGGAGGGGGGAGTCGAACCCCCACGCCCTCTCGGGCAACAGGTCCTAAGCCTGCCGTGGCTGCCGTTACACCACTCCCGCGCGTCGCCGAGTCTGCCGTCGTGCCGTGGCCTCGGCAAACGCGTTATGGGGCGGCCGAGAGGCCTAGCGGCGGAACAGCAGGACCAGCACGACGGTGATCAGCACGGAGACCAACAGTGAGCCCAGGCAGCCGAGACGGTTGGAGAAGAACAGCACGGAGACGAGGCCCCTTCATGACGGACGAGGGCCGATCGTGCAGGCCCGGAGAGCTTGGGTCTGCCCGCGCCGACCAAGCAGTAACGAGACCGCTCACACGCCCGGCAGCTCCCGCATCAGCTTGGCGACGTGGCCGGTGGCCTTCACGTTGTAGAGCGCCTTCTCGACCGTGCCGTCGGCGTCGATGACCAGTGTCGAGCGGATGACGCCGACGGTCGTCTTGCCGTACAGCTTCTTCTCGCCGTAGGCGCCGTAGGCCTCGAGCACGCTGCGGTCGGCGTCGGACAGCAGCGGGAAGGTCAGCGACTGCGCGTCGCGGAACTTCGCGAGCTTCGCCGGCTTGTCGGGGGAGATGCCGAGCACCGCAAGGTTCTGCGACTCGAGCTCGGCGAGGTTGTCGCGGAAGTCGCAGGCCTGCTTGGTGCAGCCGGGGGTGGAGGCGGCCGGATAGAAGTACACGATCACCCGCTTGCCGCGGTAGTCCGCGAGGGAGACCTCGTTGCCGTCGGCGTCGGGGAGCGTGAAGTCGGGCGCGGGGGTCCCGGGTTCGAGGCGAGGCACGCTGGAAGCCTAGCGAGCGCGGGGTGCAGGCATGACCCCGCGCACCATCCGGGGTTCGCCTACGCTCGCCGGGTTAGAAGCCGTGCGGGGCGCGGTATACGCACCTGACTGCCCGCCGGAACCGAGAAACACATGGAAGGTCGCGAGCCCGTGCCGCAGGACCCCGCCCAGATCCAGCGACAGATCGAGGACACGCGCGCCGAGCTCGCGCAGACGATCGACGCCATCGCCGACATCGTGAGCCCCAAGCGCGCCGCCCGCCGGGGTGTGGCCCAGCTCAAGGGCAAGGTCGAGGAGCTCCGCGCGCAGGTCAACGGCGCCGGCGAGAACGGCAGCGGCCAGCGGCAGCTGCCTCCCGGCATGAGTGCCGAACTGCACGGCAGCACGGTCTACGGGACCAAGCGCACGGTGCGGTGGGACAGGGTTGCCATCGCCGGGGGTGGGGCATTCCTGCTGCTGGTGCTGGTCCGTCGGCGGAGGAATCGGAGCTGACGGCTGCCCGGCTGCCCGGCTGCCCGTCGGGCGGCTCGCACGTCGTCCTCGAGCAGGGGGCCGGCAACAGATCGAAGGCAGAGGCGGACGCGTTGAGCTGCGCGCAGGTACTTGCGGCTGATCACCCCATCCCGCAGCAGGCGGTCCGGGAGACCTCGCACATCCACCTGCAGCCGGTTCCCGCTGCCGCCCGGCAGGCGCGACGCTTCGTGCAGTCGACCGCGACGTCGCTGGCTCCGGACAAGCTGGACGACGTGCTCGTGCTCACCAGCGAACTCGTTACCAACGCGGTGCTCCACGCGCGGACTCCGTTGGAGCTCGGCGTCATCCTCACGGAGGACGCCGTCCTGATCTGCGTCGCCGACGGCACACTGGTGACGCCGCAGATGCCGGAGTCCTCCGAGGGCCGGGAGAACGGGCGAGGCATCATGATGATCCGGGCGCTCGCCGACGACTGGGGGGTCGAGCCGAGCGAGGGCCGCCCGGGCAAGGTCGTCTGGTTCCTGTTACGAGCAGCTGTCGGGGAAGGCGGGTCGCGTGCCTGAGCGGTCGACCGACGACTCCGGAGACGCAGCACCCGGGTCGGCCGCACCGGCCGGCGCCGGCCAGTTCAACTCGACCTCCACCGGCTCGCCGTACGGGCAGATGTCAGGACGCTCGGAGAGCCAGCTGGTGCGCGCGGCGCGCGCCGCCGACGCCCTCGCCTCCGACGCGGTCGGCGAGGATGACCTCCCCCGGCTGCGCACCGGCATCCCCGGCTTCGACCACATCGCCATGGGCGGGTTGCCGCTGCGCCGGACAACGCTGGTCGTCGGCAGCACCGGCTGCGCCAAGACCGTGCTGTGCGGCCAGTTCCTGGCCGAGGGCGTGCTGCGCGGCGAGCCCGGGGTGTTCGTCACCCTCGAGGAGACCGCCGACGACCTGCGCCGCAACTTCGGGACCCTCGGCATCGACGTCGCGGCCGCCGAGGCGGCCGGGCAGTGGGAGTTCGTGGACGCGTCGCCGGTACTCGACCCCGACAGCGGGATCTCGCACTACCGGTTCGACACCCTGCTCGCGCAGATCGGTCACGCCGTGGACCGCACGGGAGCAACGCGCCTCTCGCTGGACTCGCTGTCCGCCGTCCAGGTCGTCCTCGACGAGCCAGCCGGTCGGCAGCAGCTCCGCAAGCTCGTCGCCGAGGTACGCAGGATGGGCCTGACGTCGGTGTTCGCCTACGAAGCCGCCGAGGGTGCCGACTCGTTCGGGATCGGCGAGTTCGTCGTCGACAACGTCATCGTGTTGCGCAACCGGCTCGAGGACTCCCGCCGCCGTCGCAGTATCGAGGTGTTGAAGATGCGCGGCGCGGCCCACCGGAAGGGCGAGTACCCCTTCACGGTTCTGCCCGGCCAGGGTCTCGTCATGCTGCCCCTGTCGACCCTGCAGCTCACCGGTCCCTCGTCCTCCGCCCGGGTGAGCTCCGGCAACCCCGGCCTCGACGAGTTGTTCTCCGGCGGTCTGTTCCGCGACTCCATCGTGCTCGTCAGCGGCGCGACCGGCACCGGCAAGACGCTGCTCGCGACCGAGTTCCTGGCCGGCTGCAACGACGGCGACGAGCGCGCCCTGATGTTCGCCTACGAGGAGAGCCGGGAGCAGATCTTCCGCAACGCGGTGGGCTGGGGCCGGGACTTCACGCAGATGGAGCGGGAGGGCCGACTCAAGATCGTCCCGGCCTACCCGGAGGTCGCGTCCCTCGAAGACCACCTCGTCGACATCAAGCGCCAGATCGACGAGTTCCGGCCGAACCGCGTCGCCTTCGACAGCCTCTCGGCGCTCGAGCGCATCAGCACCGACAAGGACTTCCGCGAGTTCGTGATCGACCTGACGAGCTACCTGAAGTCCGAGGCGGTGCTGACGGTGATGACCGCCGCCACCTCGACCCTGTTCGGGAGCGAATCGGCGACCGAGGCGCACGTGAGCACGCTGACCGACACCATCGTCCTGCTGCGCTACGTGGAGCAGCAGGGTGAGGTGCGGCGCGCGCTGGCCGTGCTCAAGATGCGCGGGTCGGCCCACGACAACCAGATCCGCGAGTACCGCATCGGTTCCGAGGGCCTGGAGGTCCACGAGCCCTACCGCAACCTCGCCGGCATCCTGCGCGGCGAGTCGATCGACATCCCCGGTCCCCGCTGAACGCGCCATCGAGGCGGTCACATCGTGGCATGTCCGCTGACTACCGCGGGTAGCAAGCGGGTCTGACAGGGCAACGCCACTGTCGGTACATGTCCATGTTCGCCGGCCAGCAGCGCCGACCATCGGGAAAGGCACACGACCATGACGGCACTGCCCGGGAAGATCGTCCTCGTCACCGGAGCGGCGGGCGGCATCGGCCGCCGTATGGCGCTCAAAGCCGCACAGCAGGGCGCGACCGTCGTCGGGTGGGACATCGACTCCGCCCGGCTCGACGTCGTCGTGAAGGAGATCGAGGACATCGCGCCCGGCCGCGGCCACGGCTACGTCGTCGACGTCACCGACCCCGACGTCGTCGCCGAGAACGGCAGGAAGGTCGAGGCCGAGGTCGGCCCCGTCGACGTGCTGATCCTCAACGCCGGTGTCGTCAACGGCAAGTTGGTCGAGGACCTGACCCCCGCCGACATCCGCAAGACCTTCGACGTCAACGTCTTCGGCCTCTACTGGGCGACGCAGGCCTTCCTGCCGACGATGAAGCAGCGCCGCAGCGGCCACATCGTCACCATCGCCTCGGCCGCCGGCCTGCTCGGCGTCGTCCGCCAGATCGACTACAGCGCCTCGAAGCACGCTGCGGTCGGGTTCGCCGAGTCGCTGCGCGTCGAGCTCCACCGCTACGCACCGACGCTGAAGACCACGCTGGTCTGCCCCTTCTACATCAACACCGGGATGTTCGACGGCGTGAAGTCGAAGGTCTCGTGGCTGCTGCCGCTGCTCGAGGAGCAGGACGTGGCGGACAAGGTCATCGCCGCCATCGAGAAGGACAAGGCCGAGCTGTTCATGCCGTGGTCGGTCGCCACCCTGCCGTTCCTGCGCGGGCTGCCCGCCCGGCTGTTCGACAAGTCGATGGAGCTCCTCGGCGTGCACGCCTCCATGGACGAGTTCCACGGCCGTGGCGAGTCCGACTCGGCCACCAAGGCCAGCGAGCCGAAGGCGAAGGCCTCCGCCTGACCCCGGTCGGGCGTCGGAATCGCCGTCGGGGGAACCCCGGAGGCATGAGGCCCCCGGCATGACGACCGACCCGACCGAATCGGTCTGGGACTATCCGCGGCCACCCCGGCTCGAACGTTCGCCCGCGCGGCTGGTGATCGAGCTGGGGGGCCGTCGGATCGTCGACACCGAGCGGTCGCTGCGGGTCCTGGAGACGAGCCATCCGCCCGTGCACTACGTGCGGGTCGAGGACGTCGCCGACGATGTGCTGGTCCCGGCGTCGCGCGGCGGTGGCTCGTACTGCGAGTGGAAGGGACAGGCGTCCTACTACGACGTGGTCGTCCCCGGATCCGGAGCCGGATCCGGAGCCGAGGTCCGGCGACCGCGCGCAGCCTGGCACTACCCGCAGCCGACCCCGGGCTTCGCGGCGATCGTCGGTCACGTCGCCTTCTACCCGTCGATGATGGATCGCTGCGAGCTCGACGGGGAGACGGTCCAGGCGCAGGAAGGCGACTTCTACGGCGGCTGGATCACCTCGCGGATCACCGGGCCGTTCAAAGGGGCTCCGGGCACCCGGGGCTGGTAACGGCTCCCCGTGCGAACAGCTCGTCCGATCAGCTGGTCCGATCAGCTGCCGGGCGGGTCCACCCACCCCCGGGTGAGCAGGGCACAGAGGTCGTCGACGAGCTGCTCCCGGCTGACCTCGCGGGTCTGCAGCCACCAGTCGCCGGCCGCCTGGACGGCGCCGACCATGCCGTGCGCCCAGGCCAGGGCGGTGGGGCGCGCCGCCGGCCCGAGCCCGAGCTCGTGGACGATGCCGGCGGACAGCGCCTCCGCGATCCGGCGGGTCAGCTCGGCGACCAGGCCGGACAGCGTCGGTTCCTCGATCGGCGCGCGGTGCAGGAGGAAGCGGTAGATCTGCGGTTCCTCCTCGATGGCGCCCAGGTAGGCGTCGACCACGAGGCGGGTCCGCTCGTAGCGGTCGGCCGGGCGGCGTAGCGCGGCCGAGAGCCGGCGCATCAGGTCCTCGATGTGCCGATCGGCCAGGGCGCGGTAGAGCCCGCCCTTGTCGCCGAAGTGGCGGTAGACGACGGGCTTGCTGATACCCGCCTCGGCCGCGATGGCCGCCATCGACGCCTCGGGCCCGGAGCGCCGCACGACACGGTCCGCGGCCTCCAGCAGCGAGCGGCGGCGGGCCTGGCTCCGACCGGAGCGGACGGGACCCTCGGCGAACGTGAGGCCGGCGGCCTCGTCCACGGGATCGGGCACCGGGTCGCGCTCGGAGATCGTCACGCCGCGCAGCCCCCCGTCCGGTTTCGTTCGACCGAGCGTAACCGGGCTCCCGTCGTCCGGCCGTCGTCGCCATGCGGGCGGGGCGATGACGGTCGGCCACTGACGATGTGTCATGACTCACGACACGCTTGACGAACGTTACCGTCGGTAACACCATGGTCGGAGACTGCGCCGGAGGCGTGACCAAGAACGAGTGACCGACGAGGGAAGAAATACATGGGCGAGTACAGCCAGGAGATGTCCGAGGACGTCATCGAGGTCCAGAAGTGGGTGCACGAGTTCGCCGAGAACGTCGTGCGTCCCGCGGCCCACGAGTGGGACGAGAAGGAGTCGACCCCGTGGCCGATCATCCAGGAGGCCGCCAAGAACGGCCTGTACTCGCTCGAGTTCTACGCCCAGCAGTGGTTCGAGCCCAGCGGCCTCGGCATCCCCGTGGTCATGGAGGAGCTCTTCTGGGGTGACGCCGGCATCGGCCTCGCCATCGTCGGTACGACCCTCGCCTCGGTCGCGGTGCTCGCCAACGGCACCAACGAACAGATCGGCGAGTGGGTCCCGCAGATGTTCGGCGACGAGAACGACGTCAAGCTCGGCTCGTTCTGCTCGTCCGAGCCCGACGCCGGTTCCGACGTCGGCGCCATCCGCACCCGGGCCGTCTACGACGAGGCCAAGGACGAATGGGTCATCAACGGCACCAAGACCTGGGCGACCAACGGCGGCATCGCCGACGTCCACGTCGTGGTCTGCTCCGTCGAGCCCGAGCTCAAGACCCGCGGCCACGCCTCGTTCGTGATCCCGCCGAACACTCCCGGCCTCTCGCAGGGTCAGAAGTTCCAGAAGCACGGCATCCGGGCCAGCCACACCGCCGAGGTCGTCCTCGACAACGTGCGCGTCCCCGGTTCCTGCCTCCTCGGCGGCAAGGAGAAGCTCGACGAGCGGCTCGCCCGCGCCAAGGAAGGCACCCGCACCGGCAAGGGCAACGCGTCGATGGCCACCTTCGAGGCGTCGCGTCCGTCGGTCGGCGCGCAGGCGGTCGGCATCGCCCGTGCCGCCTACGACTACGCGCTCGAGTACTCCAAGCAGCGTGTGCAGTTCGGTAAGCCCATCGTCGAGAACCAGGCGGTCGCCTTCATGCTCGCCGACATGAAGACCCGGGTCGACGCCAGCCGCCTGCTGGTCCACCGGGCCGCATGGATGGCTCGCAACCAGAAGCCGTTCACCGCGGCCGAGGGCTCGCAGTCGAAGCTCTTCGCCGGCGAGACGGCGGTCCGGGTGACCGAGCAGGCCATGCAGATCCTCGGCGGTAACGGCTACACCCGTGAGTACCCGGTCGAGCGCATGGCGCGCGACGCGAAGATCTACACGATCTTCGAGGGCACCAGTGAGATCCAGCGGCTCGTGATCGCCCGCACCATCTCGGGCGCGTCCATCCGCTGACGCAGGACACCGGGCCGTGGCCCGGAGCAAGACCCAGCGGCGTCGTCGGGATCGGGGGGTCCCGGCGATGCCGCTGTCTGCTGTCCGCCCTGCCTCCGCTCCCGCCTGCCGAGGCGGCTGCTGAGCCGACGGTCGCTACCGCACCACCAGCGTCCCGTGCATGTCCGGATGGACGTCGCAGTGGAAGGCGTAGCTGCCCGGGACCATCGGCGCGACGAACGCCGCGGTGCCGTTGGATGCGACCGCGACGTCGAAGCTGTGGCCGTCGTCGGCGGTGACCGTGTGCGGTGCCGCGTCCAGGTTCTGCACCGAGATGGTCTGGCCGACGGTGACGGGTGGGGTCGGCCCGAACGCGAAGCTCTGAATGCTCAGCTTGCCGGGTGTGGTGGCCGGGACGGTGACCGGGCCGGGCGTCACCGAGCCGGTGGCCGTGTCGGACTGCAGCCCCTGCTTCCCGCAACCCCCGGCGCCCACCGCCGCGGCCACGAGCACGGCGAGAAGAACACGCGTTCCCATTCCGGCACGACGCACGATTGCGAACCTCCTCAGGATGCCCCTGCCATCCTGCTCTCCTTTCCGCCGAAGACCCGTCCAGGCGTCCACCTACTCTTGGGAGGGTGTCCGCCCCCGCCCGCCCGGCCGTCGGGACCGCACCCGCACTGGGGTTGCTGGCCGGCGTCGCTGCCGACCAACTCTTCGGCGACCCGCAGCGCGGCCATCCCGTGGCGGCGTTCGGACTGCTCGCTGCGCGGCTCGAGGCACGGCTCTACCGCCCCCGCCGCGAGGCCGGTGCGCTGCACCTGGCCGTGTGCCTCGGCGCCGTCGGGGTACCGGCCCTCGTCTCGGCGCGGCTGACGACCCCGCGGCCGGTGCTCGCCGTGCTGCTGCGGACGGTGGCCGTGTGGACCGTGCTCGGCGGCCGTTCCCTGGGTGACGCCGGCCTGGTCGTCGGCGAAGCCGTAGCCGCGGGCGACGTCCGCAGTGCCCGCGCCGCCCTGCCCAGCCTCTGCGGGCGGGAGCCGTCGTTCCTCGACGGGAACGGGCTGGTGCGCGCGGCGGTCGAGTCGGTCGCCGAGAACACCTCCGACGCCGTCGTCGCCCCGCTCGTCTGGGGCGCTGTGGCCGGCGTCCCGGGGTTGGTGCTCTACCGCGCGATCAACACGCTCGATGCGATGGTCGGCCACCGCAGCGAGCGCTACGCCGATTTCGGCACCCCTGCCGCCCGCCTCGACGACGTCGTGAACTGGGTGCCCGCGCGGCTGACGGCGGCGCTCGCCGTCGTGCTCGCCCCGGCTGTCGGCGGCCGTCCCGCTGCGGCGTGGGTGGCGTGGCGGCGTGACGCGGCCGCCCATCCCAGCCCGAACGCCGGACGGGTGGAGGCCGCGTTCGCGGGCGCGCTCGGGATCCAGCTCGGCGGACCCGTCATCTACCCCTACGGCGCCGAGAACCGTCCGCTGCTCGGCGACGGTCGACCGCCGGCTGCCGCCGACGTCGTCCGGGCGGTGCAGCTCAGCCGGCTCATCGGGTCGGTGAGCGCCGTGCTCTGCGCGGCGGCGGTGCTGGGGGGCCACGCCGCGGTGGCCGGTGCCGCCCGCTGGACCCGCCGATGACGGCGCCGGCCCTGCTCGTCGCCGGGACGACCTCGGACGCGGGAAAGAGCGTGCTCACCGCCGGCCTCTGCCGCGCCTTCGCCCGCCGGGGGCTGCGGGTCGCGCCGTTCAAGGCGCAGAACATGTCGCTGAACTCGTTCGTCACGCTGGACGGCGGCGAGATCGGCCGGGCGCAGGCGATGCAGGCCGCGGCGGCCGGGGTGGAGCCGGAGGCGGCGATGAACCCCGTCCTGCTCAAGCCCGGCGGGGAGCGGTCCAGCCACGTCGTCGTGCTCGGCGAGACCACGGGATCGGTCAGCGCGCTGTCCTACCGCGGCCGCAAGGTCGCGCTCGCCGACGTCGTCGCGCGGTCGTTGGCCGACCTCCGCAGTCGCTACGACGTCGTCGTCTGCGAGGGCGCAGGCTCACCCGCCGAGATCAACCTCCGCGGCACCGACATCGCCAACATGGGCCTCGCCCGGGCCGCGGACCTGCCGGTGCTCGTGGTCGGCGACATCGACCGTGGCGGGGTGTTCGCGTCGATGTTCGGCACCGTCGCGCTGCTGTCGCCGCAGGACCAGGCGCTGGTCGCGGGGTTCGTCGTGAACAAGTTCCGGGGCGACCCCGCGCTGCTCGCGCCCGGCCTGGAGATGCTGCGCGGCCTGACGGGCCGGCCGGTGTTCGGGGTGCTGCCGTGGTTGCCGGGGCTGTGGCTCGACGTGGAGGACTCGCTCGACCTGGAGTCCGACCGTGGCGAATCCGCACCCCCGCTCGGCGCCGACGTGCTGCGGGTCTCGGTGATCCGGCTGCCGCGGATGAGCAACGCGACCGACGTCGACGCGCTCGCCGCCGAGCCCGGGGTGCTGGTCCGCTTCGCGACCCGGGCCGAGGAGTGCGCCGATGCCGACCTCGTCGTGCTGCCCGGCACCCGCGCGACCGTCGAGGACCTCGCCTGGCTCCGGGCGCGCGGCCTCGACCGCGTGCTGACCGCCCGTGCCGCCGCCGGCCGGCCGGTGCTCGGCATCTGCGGGGGCTACCAGATGCTCGGCCGCGCGATCGACGACACCGTCGAGAGCGACGCGGGCCGGGTCGGCGGCCTCGGGTTGCTGCCGCTGTCCGTCGCGTTCGCCGGCGACCGGGTGCTCGGACGGCCGACCGGCCGCGCCGGCGACCTGCCCGTGGTCGGCTACGAGATCCACCATGGCCGCATCACCGTCGACGGTGGGGAGCCGCTGGTGTCCACCGACGGCGGCCCCGAGGGCTGCCGCGTCGGTGCGACCTGGGGAACCGTCTGGCACGGGCTGCTCGAGAACGACGGCTACCGCCGCCGCTTCCTCGCCGACGTCGCCGCCGCCGCCGGACGCGACTTCATTGGTGGTCACGTCGAGTTCGCCGGCGTCAGGCAGGCTCGACTGGACGCGCTGGGCGATCTGGTCGAGTCCGCACTGGACGTCGACGCCCTGCTCGACCTCGCGCGACGCGGTGCGCCCGCCGACCTCCCGTTCGTCCCTCCCGGCTCTGCAGACACACCGATGGAGACACCTTCCGCATGATCCTGCTGCTCTCCCACGCCGACACCGAGTTGCTGGCCGCCGCCGCCTCCGGCGAACCGTTCCGCGTCGCCAACCCGGCGAGGGTCGAGCCCGACGCGCTGCCCGAGCTACTGGCCGGCGTCGACGCGGTCGTGGTGCGGCTGCTCGGCGGACGGTCGTCGTGGGCGGCCGGCCTGGACGCGGTGCTCGCCTCCGGGCGTCCGGTCGTCGTCCTCGGCGGCGAGGCGGCGCCGGATGCGGAGCTGCAGGCACTGTCCACCGCGCCGGCCGGGGTCGCGACCGAGGCGCTCGCGTACCTCTCCGAGGGCGGGACGGCGAACCTTGCGAACCTGGCGCGGTTCCTCTCCGACACCCTGCTGCTGACCGGGCACGGCTTCGAGCCGCCGGCCCCGGTTCCGGCCTTCGGGCTGCGTGCGGGACGGACGGAGCGACCCGGGCGGCCGACCATCGGCATCGTCTACTACCGGGCGCACGAGACCAGCGGTAACGCCGGCTTCGTAGACGTGCTCGCCGACGCGGTCGAGGCCGCCGGGGGTAACGCCCGGCCGGTCTACAGCGGATCGCTGCGTGGCGCGGGTGACGACTTCTACGCACTGCTGGACGGCGTCGACGCCCTCGTCGTGACCGTGCTCGCCGCCGGTGGTGCGCACGCCGCGACGGCGTCCGCGGGTGGGGACGAGAGCTGGGACGTCGGTGCCCTCGCGACGCTCGACGTGCCCGTGCTGCAGGGGCTCTGCCTGACCTCCACGAAGGCGATCTGGGCGGAGTCCGACGCCGGCCTCGCGCCGATGGACGCCGCCATGCAGGTCGCGATCCCCGAGTTCGACGGTCGGCTCATCACGGTGCCGTTCTCGTTCAAGGAGGTCGGCGCCGACGGCCTCTCGCGCTACGCCGCCGACCCGGAGCGGGCGGCGAAGGTGGCCGGCCTGGCGGTCAAGCACGCGCGGCTGCGTTCGGTTCCGAACGCCGAGAAGAAGATCGCCCTGGTGCTCTCGTCCTACCCGACGAAGCACTCGCGGGTCGGCAACGCGGTCGGGCTCGACACCCCGGCCAGCGCCATCTTCCTGCTGCAGGCGATGCGGGAGGCGGGCTACGAGCTCGGTGACGACGTCCCCACCGACGGCGACACCCTCATCCACACCCTCATCGCGGCGGGTGGCCACGACGTCGAATGGCTGACCGAGGAGCAGCTCGCGAACGCCTCGGCGCGCGTACCGCTCGCGGACTACCAGCAGTGGTTCGACGCACTCGACGGCGAGCTCACCGCCGGCATCCGCGAGCACTGGGGCGAGGCGCCGGGTGGGCTGTACGTCGACGGCTCCGGCGGCGACGCGGAGATCGTCCTGGCCACCCTGCAGTTCGGCAACGTGCTGCTGATGATCCAGCCGCCGCGGGGCTTCGGCGAGAACCCCGTCGCGATCTACCACGACCCCGACCTACCGCCGTCGCACCACTACCTGGCCGCCTATCGCTGGCTGGAGACGACGTTCGGGGCCGACGCGGTCGTCCACCTCGGCAAGCACGGGACGCTCGAGTGGCTGCCCGGCAAGGGGCTCGGCCTCGGTCCCGCGGACGCGCCGGACGCGGTGCTCGGCACGCTGCCGCTCGTCTACCCGTTCCTCGTCAACGACCCGGGGGAGGGGACGCAGGCCAAGCGCCGCGGCCACGCCACGATCGTCGACCACCTGGTGCCGCCGATGGCGCGTGCTGACACCTACGGCGAGATGGCGCAGCTCGAGCAGCTGCTCGACGAGCACGCCAACGTCCTCGCGATGGATCCGGGCAAGCTCCCGGCGATCCGCGCGCAGATCTGGACGCTGCTGCAGGCAGCGCAGCTGCACCACGACCTCGGCGTCTCCGAGCGGCCCGCCGACGAGGAGTTCGACGACTTCCTGCTGCACGTCGACGGCTACCTCTGCGAGGTGAAGGACGTCCTGATCCGCGACGGTCTGCACATCCTCGGGCAGGCGCCGGTCGGGGAGCCGCGGGTGCATCTCGTGCTCGCGATGCTCCGTGCCTCGCAGGTGTGGGGTGGCGAGAAGGGCGCGCTGCCGGGGCTGCGGACCGCGCTGGGCCTCCCGCCCGGCTCGTCGGCGCGGCTCGACGTCGATGGTGTCGAGGGCGTCGCGCAGGCGCTCGTCGAGGGCATGGAGACCGCGGGCTGGGACCCGGCGAAGGCGTCCGCGGTCGCGCTGGACGTGCTCGGTTCCGAGGTGCCGAGCGAAGTCCTGCGTGATTGCGTGCGGGTGCTCGAGTTCGGCGCGACCGAGGTCGTGCCGCGGCTGGCCCGCACCACCGACGAGATCACCGGGGTGCTGCACGCGCTGGACGGCGGCTACGTCCCGGCCGGCCCGAGCGGTTCGCCGACGCGCGGCCTGGTCAACGTGCTGCCGACCGGCCGCAACTTCTACTCCGTGGACCCCAAGGCGATCCCGTCGCGGCTCGCGTGGGAGGTCGGCACGGCGCTGGCCGACTCGCTGCTCGAGCGGCACCGCACCGACACCGGCGAGTGGCCGCAGTCGGTCGGGCTCACGGTGTGGGGCACGTCGGCGATGCGGACCTCCGGCGACGACCTCGCCGAGGTGCTCGCGCTCGTCGGCTGCCGGCCGCGGTGGGACGACGCGTCCCGTCGGGTGGTCGGCGTCGACGTCGTGCCGCTCGAGGAGCTGGGCCGGCCGCGCATCGACGTGACCCTGCGGATCTCCGGCTTCTTCCGCGACGCGTTCCCGCACGTCATCGCCCTGCTCGACGACGCGATCTGCACGGTCGCGGCGCTCGACGAGCCGGCCGACTCGAACTATCTGCGGGCGCACGCTCTCGCGGATCTGGAGGAGACGGGCGACTGGCGGCGGAGCACCACGCGCATCTTCGGCTCGAAGCCGGGTGCCTACGGCGCCGGGCTGCTGCCGCTGATCGACGCCGGCAACTGGCGCGGCGACGCCGACCTCGCCGAGGTCTACGCGGTGTGGGGCGGCTACGCCTACGGGCGCGGGCTCGACGGCCGCAACGCGCGGCCCGACATGGAGAACGCCTTCCGCCGCATCGCCGTGGCGGCGAAGAACCAGGACACCCGGGAGCACGACCTCGTCGACTCCGACGACTACTTCCAGTACCACGGCGGCATGGTCGCCATGGTCCGGTCGCTCACCGGCTCCGACCCTGCGGCCTACGTCGGCGACTCGGCGACCCCGGACGCGGTGAAGACCCGCACGCTGGCCGAGGAGACGCACCGGGTGTTCCGCGCCCGCGTCGTCAACCCCCGGTGGATCGCCGCGATGCAGCGCCACGGCTACAAGGGCGCCTTCGAGCTCGCGGCGACCGTCGACTACCTGTTCGGCTACGACGCCACCACCGGTGTCGTCGACGACTGGATGTACGAGAAGCTCGCCGCGTCCTACGTGTTCGACCCGACCGTGCGCTCGTTCCTCGAGAAGTCGAACCCGTGGGCGCTGCGCGGCATCTCCGAGCGGCTGCTGGAGGCGGCCGAACGCGGTCTGTGGGCAGAGCCGGAGGCGGACACGCTCGACCAGTTGAAGGCGGCCTACCTCCAGGCGGAAGGTGACCTGGAGGGCCGATGAACTCTCAGCCGCGGGCCGGCGCCGGGGCCGTCCGGTCGCCGCGGCGCTCCTTCGGGTAGGGGTCGCCGGCGTCGCGGCCGGGCTTGCCGCCCGGGTCGATGCCCGCCTGCCTCATCTGAGCGACGGTGTCGTAGAGCGGCTCGTTGGCGGTTTCGCGCATGTTCCACAGGAACGGCAGCAGGGCGACGCACACCACGCAGATGTAGACGGCCGGCGCGAGCGTCCACCCGGTGAGCTGGATGAGGTAGGTCGCGATCAACGGCGACAACCCGCCGAAGATGGCCGTGGAGACGTTGAACCCGATGGCCATGCCACTGAAGCGGCCGGGGGCGGCGAACTGCTCCGGGATGGCGGACGCGTCGACGGCGCTGGCAGCCGCAGCCGGAACGGCGATCAGGACGACGGCGACGAAGACCAGCGAGGTCGACTTCGTGGTCATGAGCCAGAACAGCAGCGGGGTGCTCAGGATGGCGACGACGCAGATGCCGATCGTGACCGGTCGGCGGCCGGACCTGTCCGACCAGAGGCCGAAGAACGGGGTGACGGCCAGGACCACGGCCGCCGCGATCGTCGAGATCAGCAGCGTGCTCGCGCCGGGCGCGTGGACCTCCTCGGTGAGGAAGGTCGGGATGTAGGTGATGTTCAGGTAGTAGGTGATGGTGCCGAGCGTGCCGATGATGAACGCCATCTTCACGGCTTTCGGCTGCTGCTTCACGACGTCCTTGAGCGGGGACTTCGCCTCACCGCCCTGCTTCTTCATCCGCTCGAACGACGCCGTCTCCTCGAGGTGGGAGCGCAGGAACATCATCGTCGCGGCCAGGATGGCGCCGACGACGAAGGTGACGCGCCAACCCCAGGCGTCGAGCTGTGCCTGTGGCAGCACCGCGATGAGCAGTGTCGAGAGGCCGACGGCCAGCAGGGTGCCGATCTCGGAGTTGGCGGCAGCCCAGCTCGTGATGTAGCCACGCTTCTTCTGCGGGGCGCTTTCGAGCAGGAAGACGAGGATGCCGGTGTATTCGCCCCCGACCGAGAAGCCCATGACGCAGCGGAGCAGGAACAGCAGGACCGGAGCGCCCCAGCCGATGACGCCCGGGCTCGGGATCAGGGCGGTCAGCAGCATTGCGATAGCCATGAGCACCGCCGAGAACACGAGGCTCTGCTTGCGCCCGACGCGGTCGCCGAGGTGACCGAAGACCATCGCGCCGACCGGCCGCATGCCGTAGGCCGCGGCGAACACGCCGAAGGTCCACAGGAGGGAGCTCTCGTTGCCGCCGAAGAACACCCGGGTCAGCACAGGGGCCAGGTAGAGGTAGAGCGTGAAGTCGTACCACTCGACGACCGTGCCGAAGGCGGCGACGAGCATGGACTTGCGCGACTGGCCCTGCTCGGCGTCGCGTGGCGGTGCGGACTCGAGAGCCGCGGCGTCAGAAGTCATGGAAAACCCTCGGATTCGCACTCGGATGAATCCGCAGATACCCGAGAATGCGTTCATTTCACCTCGATGTCGGGGTTGATCCGGATCAACCGCTGATCAACGGACCGCCATCGGCGCTCACGCTCGGCGACGAACCTGTCGAAGAAGGGATGTGCACCCAGCTCCGGCTGCGCTACCGCGGCAGCGTCGTGCTGCCGGGCCCCCCGAGGCCCGGCGGCGACGGCTGCGCGCCCTGGGCGTCAGGCGGCTCTGGGGGGTGCGGGATGTCGTCGCCGCACGGCGGGTGGCGATGTGGTTCGCCTTCGTCGGAGGCACCTTCTGCCTCGCCGAGATGCTGCTCGTCCCGGCGTCCGCGGGCAGTTCGACCGGTCGCCTCGTGGTCGGCGCGCTCTCCTGCGCCAGCATCGCCTTCGCAGGCTGGGCTCGTTTCTGGCCGGAGCGCGTGCCCGCTGCGGCACTGGCCTTCTGGGCGAACCTCTCGGTCGTCGCGGTCGTGATGGCCGACGTCTTCAGCGGTGATCACTCGGCCGGCGCGCAGATGTTCTTCCTCTGGCCGGTCCTCATGGCCGCCTACCTGCTCCTGCGTCCGGCGGCGGTCGTCGTCCTGCTGGGTGCCGCGACGGGCGACGTCATCGTCGTCGGCGTCGGTTCGCCCAACCCCTATGCGGTGACCGACGCGGCGTCGACCATCGTCACGCTCGTGGTGCTGACCATCGCCGTCGTCACCCTGCGCCAGCGGCTCGATCGCGTGCACACCGAGCTCGCCGACCGGGCGACGCACGACCCGCTGACCGGCCTGCTCAACCGCCGGGCGTTCGACGAGACGCTGGAGCAGGCCGTGGCTTCGTCGCTTCGGAACGACGAAAGCCTGGCCCTGCTCGTGGTGGATCTCGACAACCTCAAGCGCATCAACGACAGCGGTGGTCATGCTGCTGGCGACCTCGCCCTGGAGCACACCGCGGCGGCGCTGACTGCTGCCGCCGGGGATGGTTCGGCCTTCCGGCTCGGCGGCGACGAATTCGCCCTGCTGCTCCCGGGTCGTGATCCGGCCGCGGCGTCGGCTCACGCCGAAACGGTCCAGAGCCTGCTCACCCCCTGGGGGCTGAGCGTCAGCGTCGGCATCGCCGGGCTCCCGGGGGCAACGTGCCCGCGGGCCCTGCTGGCCGAGGCCGACGCCGCGCTCTACTCGGCAAAGCGCGCGTCGCGCAGCGCGGAGAACTCGCTCGTCTGATCGCGCCGCCGGAGGCACGATCGGGGTGTGACCACGCGCCCACGTCCCTTCGCCCAGGTCGACGTCTTCTCTGCCGAGCCGTACCAGGGCAACCCGGTCGCTGTCGTGCTCGAGGCCGGCGGCCTCACGCCGGAGGAGATGCGGCAGTTCGCGGCGTGGACGAACCTCTCGGAGACGACGTTCGTCGTGCCGCCGAGCTCGGCCGACGCGGACTACGGGGTGCGGATCTTCACGCCCAACGGTGAGCTGCCCTTCGCCGGGCATCCCACCCTCGGGACGGCGCACGCGTGGCTCGAGAACGGGGGCCGCACGGCATCGGACGCGCGCGTCGTGCAGGAGTGCGAGATCGGGCTGGTCGAGCTGCAACGGGAGGAGTCCCGGCTGAGCTTCCGCGCACCCGAGCTGTTGCACTCCGGGGATCTCGACGCTGCGACGCTCGAGCAGGTGGCACGGGCGCTGCGGATCCAGTCCGAGCAGATCGTGGCGTCGCAGCTGGTGGACAACGGGCCGGGCTGGATGGCGGTGCAGCTCGCCTCCGCCGACGAAGTATTGGCGCTCGAGCCGGACCACGTGGCGCTCACCGAGCTGATGGTCGGCGTCGTCGGTGCCTACCCCGAGGGTGCGGAGCTCGGGTTCGAGGTGCGCGGCTTCGCCGGACGGGTCGGTGTGCCCGAGGACCCGGTAACGGGAAGCCTGAACGCCGGGTTGGGGCAGTGGCTGATCGGTAGCGGCCGCGCTCCGGCGTCGTACGAGGTCGGTCAAGGGGCACGGGTCGGTCGTCGCGGTGTCGTGTCCGTCCGTAGCCACGACGGCAGCGTGTGGGTGGGCGGCGCGAGCGTGACGTGTATCCGCGGGACCGTCCTGCTGTAGCCGTTGCTCCGGTCGGTGGGGAGTCCGCCCGTGAGCCCCGAAAAAATTGTCGTAGGGCCCTGCGATACTCGAACACATGTTCGAACAGTTGGATGCGGGTCTCGCCGAGCTGGCGGCTGCCGACCTCTCGGTGGCGCCGGGTTCGCTGGGCGACGAGGTCTGCGAGCTGTTCGTGCGCAAGCACCGGTTGGAGGCGCAGATCGCGCGGCGGTTGCCGTTCTACGAACGGTCGGGTGGGTGGGCTGAGGAGCAGGTCAGCTGCGGTGGGTGGTTGCGGACGCAGACGACGCTGAGCCATGGGCAGGCCGCGGCGCAGTTGAAGGTCGCCCGGACGCAGGAGCGGTTGCCGCTGCTGGCGGGCTGCTGGCAGGCGGGAAAGGTCAGCTTCGCGCACTGGCAGGCGGTCGCCGACGGGCTCCGGCTGCTGCCGGAGGAGCTGTGGGCTGAGGTCGACGCGCCGCTCGCGACGGTGGCTCCGGCTCTGACCGCGCGGGAGCTCGGCGACTACCTCCGGCAGCTCGCCGAGGCGTTGATGCCGACGCCAAAATCGAAGGACGAGACCCGCAAGGAGTCCCGCCGGCTGTCGATCTCGACCGGGTTCAACGGCATGACGCAGGTGTCCGGTCAGCTGACCCCCGAAGTCGGGGAGAAGCTGCGGGCGGCGCTGTCCGCGGCGTCCCGGCCCGACGCCGACGGTGAGCTGCGGCTGCCGAACCAGCGGCAGGCCGACGCGCTCGAGGCCGCCCTCGACCGGCTGCTCGGGGCCGAGCTGCTGCCCGCTGACGGTGGCCGCAAGCCGCACATCAGCCTGCTGGTCCCGCTCGACCGGCTCGACCTCGCGAGCCAGCTCGCCGAACACGACCCCACCCGCCCCGCGACCGCCGCCACGGCACTGACGGTGGAGCAGCGGGCGGAGCTGATCGCGACGGTGACGGCGGGTCTTGCGGCCGAACGCGCTGGTAGCACGGCGCGACCGCGGTTCTCCTGGACCGGCCCGGTCGGCATCGCCGGCGCCCGACGGCTCTGCTGCGACGGCGCCGTCACCCCGATCTTCACCCGCGGCGGTCAACCCCTGGACGCCGGCAGGGCCACCCGCACCATCCCCGCCGCCCTCCGGGCCCTGCTCGAGGCCCGCGACCCGCACTGCATCTGGCCCGGTTGCACCATGCCGGGCCGCTGGACCGAGATCCACCACCTCTGGTTCTGGGCCGACGGCGGCCCCACCAACGCCGCCACCCTCGGCCGGCTCTGCGACCACCACCACGACGCCGCCCACAGCGGCCGCTGGACCGTCATCGTCACCGCCCCGGGCAAGCTCCGCGTCGAATCCCGCACCGGACCCGACCAGCCGCTCTACCGCTTCGAGTTCCCCGTCGGCACCGGTACCGGTATCGACGCCACCGACCCCGGCGACCCCGACCCGCCCCACACCCCCGACACCAGCCCGGACCCCCACGAACACCGGCAGCGGCACCGCCGGAGCCCGGTGACGCGACCACCCGGCCGACGGCCACCCGGCGGACGACCCCCCAGCCGTCAGCCCGGCAACGGCCAGCAGATCCTGCGCGACGACACCTGATCGCTGCTCACGTCCCGGCAGTCGGCGGATCAGGCGAGGTTCAGCTGCCAGGAGACGCCGAAGCGATCGTTGAGCCAGCCGAAGCGGCGGCTGAAGCCGTACGCGCCGAGAGGCATCAGCTCGCTGCCGCCCACGGCGAGCGCGGGGAACAGCCGCTGGATCTCCTCCTCGGACTCGGTCTCGATCCAGATGGAGAACGACGGCGTGAAGGTGAACGCGTGCACCGGCGGGCTGTCGGTACAGAGGAACTCCTGGCCGGCCAGTGCGAAGCGGGCGAACTGCACGGTGCCCTCGGCGCCCGCTGCATCGGCCTCGAAGCGGGTCAGCTCCACGATCCGCCCGTCGTCGAACAGCGAGGTGTAGAAGCCCATCGCCTCCTCGGCAGCACCGGTGAACATGAGGAAGGGCGCGATCTGCTTCGGCATGGCGGGCAGGCTAGCGCGTCCGTCGAGCTGCCCGTGACCGGCAACGGACCCGTCGGCCGTCCCGGGCTGTGACAGACTGCAGCGGACGGACAAGAGAGGAAGCCGGTGCGAATCCGGCGCGGTCCCGCCACTGTCAGCGCCCCATCTGCAACCGGGGGCGTGAGCCAGGAACTCCTCCCGTCGATCGGCCGACCCGGGCGTGGACACCCAAGGGAGGTTCCTCTGTGAACCCTGCGCGCATGCGCCCGCGAGATCTCGCGTGACCGCATATCCGTTCTCTGCCGTCGTCGGCATGGACGACCTCAAGCTCGCGCTGCTCGTCAACGCGGTGAGCCCTGCCGTCGGCGGCGTCCTGCTGCGCGGCGAGAAGGGCACGGCGAAGTCGACGGTCGTCCGCGGTCTGGCCGCGCTGCTTCCCCCGGTCCGCGTCGTCGCCGGTTGCCGCTTCTCCTGCGACCCGGCGTCGCCCGACCCGGCCTGCCCGGACGGGCCCCACCGCGCTGTTGCCGGTGAACCGGACGGTCCGGCGGTGGAGCGCGACGCCCGGCTCGTCGAACTGCCCGTCGGTGCCAGTGAGGACCGCGTCGTCGGCTCGCTCGACCTCGAGCGCGCGCTCGGTCAGGGCGTCAAGGCCTACGAGCCCGGCTTGCTGGCGGCCGCGCACCGCGGCGTGCTCTACGTCGACGAGGTCAACCTCCTGCACGACCATCTGGTCGACCTGCTGCTCGACGCTGCCGCGCTCGGCACCAGCTACGTCGAGCGCGAGGGTGTCTCGGTCAGACACGCCGCCCGCTTCCTGCTCGTGGGGACGATGAACCCCGAGGAGGGCGAGCTCCGCCCGCAGCTGCTCGACCGCTTCGGGCTCACCGTCGAGGTCGCCGCCACCCGCGAGCCGACCGAGCGTGCCGACGTCGTGCGCCGCCGCCTCGCCTACGAGGACGACCCGGAGGGCTTCGCCGCCGCCTGGGCCGCCGAGGACGCGCAGCTCGCCGCCCGCATCGCCGCTGCACGTGCGCTGCTGCCGTCCGTCGTCCTCTCCGACGCCGCCCTCCGCCAGGTGACGAGCATCTGCGCCGCCTTCGAGGTCGACGGCCTGCGCGCCGACCTGGTCACCGCCCGGACCGCGGTCGCGCTGGCCGCGTGGGCCGGCCGCGACCGCGTCATCGCCGAGGACGTGCGGCAGGCGGCCAAGCTCGCGCTGCCGCACCGCAAGCGGCGCAACCCGTTCGACGCACCCGACCTCGACGACCAGCAGCTCGAGCAGGCCATGCAGGACGCCGGGCTCGACGACGACCAGGGTGACCAGGGCGACCAGGGTCCGGACGACGACGGCCCCGGTCCGAACGGTGACGGACCGGGCGGGGCACCTGCGCCGGAGGCGTCCGACGGCGGTCCCGGTGACTCCGGCGAGCAGCAGGTGGAGCAGCAGGAGCCGCAACAGCAGCCCCAGCAGCAGCCCCAGGCTCAGTCGGGTCAGGCTCCGGCATCGCAGACCGTCGGGGCGAGCGACCCCTACAAGGTGCGCACCCTGACCGCGAAGCAGGTCGGGACCGACGCTCCCGCCGGACGTCGCGGCCGCAACACCGGCGCGGGCGGCCGCACCGTCGGTGCCCGTCGCCCGGAGGCCCGGCTCGGCGCGCTGCACCTCGCCGCCACCGTCACGGCGGCGGCTCCGCACCAGATGGCGCGTGGTCGTCGCGGCCCCGGCCTCGAGCTGCGCCGCGGGGACTTCCGCGAAGCCGTCCGCGAGGGCCGGGAGAGCAACCTGGTGCTGTTCGTCGTGGACGCGTCGGGGTCGATGGCGGCCCGGTCGCGGATGTCCGCCGTCAAGGGTGCCGTGCTCTCCCTGCTGTTGGACGCCTACCAGCGTCGCGACAAGGTCGGTCTGATCTCGTTCGCCGGCACCGATGCGACCGTGCTGCTGCCGCCGACGTCCAGCGTCGAGGTCGGCGCCGCGCGCATGCAGTCGCTGCCGACCGGTGGCCGCACACCGCTCGCCGCCGGCCTGCTGCGGGCCGCTGCGGTGCTGCGGGTCGAGAAGCTCCGCGACGCCACCCGCCGACCACTGCTCGTGCTGCTGACCGACGGGCGCGCGACCAGCGGCGACCAGTCGTCGGGCGCTGCCTACAACGACGCCCTGCGCGCTGCGCTCCGGCTCGACGGCACCCCGGCCGTCGTCGTCGACTGCGAGAGCGGTCCCGTTCGGCTCGGGCTCGCGAACGGCATCGCGCAGGCACTCGGCGCCGAGACGCTGCGCCTCGAACAGCTCGGCGCCGATCGGCTGGCCGGCGTCGTCCGCGAGCGGAGGGCGGCGTAGTGGCTCCGCAAGGACAGCCGGCCTCCGTCCCCGACGACGGGCTGACGACGCGCCAGCGCCGCGACCGGGCGTTGCTGATCGTCCACACCGGCGTCGGCAAGGGGAAGTCGACCGCAGCGTTCGGCCTCGCGCTGCGCGGCTGGGCGCAGGGCTGGTCCATCGGCGTCTTCCAGTTCGTGAAGTCCGCCAAATGGCGGGTCGGTGAGGAGAAGGCGCTGAAGGCGCTCGGGGCCGTCCACGAGCAGACCGGCGAGGGCGGTCCGGTCGACTGGAACAAGATGGGCGAGGGCTGGAGCTGGGTGCAGCGCACCATCGCCGACAGCGAGGAGGCGGCGCGCGAGGGCTGGGAGCAGGTCAAGCGCGAGCTCGCCGCCGAGGCGCACACCCTGTACGTGCTCGACGAGTTCACCTACCCCATGAAGTGGGGCTGGGTCGACGTGCACGAGGTGGTGGAGGTCCTGCGCAACCGCCCCGGTCGGCAGCACGTCGTCATCACCGGCCGCGACGCCGCCCCGGCGCTGATCGAGGCCGCCGACCTGGTGACCGAGATGGGCAAGGTCAAGCACCCGATGGACGCGGGCCAGAAGGGGCAGAGGGGCATCGAATGGTAGGCGGGACCGAGTGGTGAGGATTCCCCGGCTCGTCGTCGCCGCGCCCGCGTCCGGCACCGGCAAGACGACGATCGCCACCGGGCTCGTCGCCGCGCTCGCCGCCCGCGGCACCCGCGTCGCGCCGTTCAAGGTCGGCCCGGACTACATCGACCCCGGATACGCCGCCCTGGCTGCCGGCCGCGTCGGCCGCAACCTCGACCCGTTCCTCGTGGGGGAGCAGCGCATCGCGCCGCTGTTCGCGCACGGCGCCGCGGATGCCGACGTCGCCGTCATCGAAGGCGTCATGGGTCTGTTCGACGGCCGCGGCACCACCGACGAGGCCTCCACCGCACACGTCGCACGGCTCCTGGACGCGCCCGTGCTGCTGGTCGTCGACGCGACCGGGCAGTCCCGCTCGATCGCCGCCCTGGTCTCCGGGTTCGCCGCGTTCGACCGCCGCATCCGCATCGGCGGCGTCCTGCTGAACCGCGTCGGCTCCGACCGGCACGAGGCCCTGCTGCGCGAGGCCCTCACGGACGTCGGCGTGCCCGTGCTCGGCGCGCTGCACCGTGACACCGCCATCGAGACACCCAGCCGGCATCTCGGGCTCGTGCCGGCCGCGGAACGCAGCCCCGAGGCGCGTGCCACGGTCGATCGGCTCGGGGTGCTCGTGGGATCCAGCGTCGATCTCGACGCCGTCGCCGCGCTCGCCACGTCGGCCCCGGAGCTCTCCACCCGACCGTGGTCCGCCGCGGACGAGGTCGGCGCCCCCGTCGAACGGCCGGAGGGGCGTCCCCGCATCGCCGTCTTCGGCGGCAGCGCCTTTACCTTCTCCTACGCCGAGCACGCCGAACTGCTGACCGCCGTCGGAGCCGACGTCGTCACCGTCGACCCGCTCACCGACGACCGGCTGCCCGAGGACACCCGCGGGCTCGTGATCGGCGGCGGCTTCCCCGAGGTCTACGCCGAGCAGCTCTCGGCCAACGCGACGCTGCGCCACGAGGTGACCGCACTGGCCGCAGGCGGGGCACCGATCGCCGCCGAGTGCGCCGGCCTGCTGTACCTCGCCCGCGAGCTCGACGGTCTGCCGATGTGCGGGGTGCTGCCGACCGCGGCGAAGATGGCGGGGCGACTGACCCTCGGGTACCGCGAGGCCACCGGGATGGGCTGGCCGTTCGCCGGGGAGCCGGTACGGGGCCACGAGTTCCACCGCACCGTCACCGATCCGGGCGCCGGCGAGACCCCGGCCTACTGCGTGGACGGTGAGCCGGAGGGCTTCGTGCAGGGCCGCGTCAACGCCAGCTACCTGCATCTGCACTGGGCGGGGTCGCCCGCCATCGCGAAGGAGCTGGTGGCCGTGAGTCAGGAGAACCGGTGCGGTTGATCGGAGTGGGCGTCGGACCCGGCGATCCCGACCAGGTCACCGTGAAGGCGGTGCGGGTGCTGAGCGAGGCCGACATCGTCGTCGTCCCCGTCGGCGACACCGGCGAGATGGGCCGTGCCGAGCGCACCGTCCGGGCGCACGTCGACCGCGACGTCGAACGCCTCGTCTTCCAACTCGGCGCGGAGAACATGCGCGGCCCGAGCTGGGACGCCGCCGGTGCCCGCGTCGCCGAGCTGTTGCGGGACGGCGACAGGACCGTTGCGTTCGCGACCATCGGCGACCCGAACATCTACTCCACGTTCTCGTACCTCGCGCAGACCGTCGTCGGCCTGCTGCCGGACGTCGCGGTCGAGACCGTCCCCGGCATCACCGCGATGCAGTACCTCGCGGCGAAGAGTGGGACGAGCCTCGTCGAAGGAGTCGAGCCGTTGACGCTGATGCCGTTGACCGCCGGGTTCGACGAGCTCCGCCGCGCGCTCGAGGCCGGTGGCACCGTCGTCGCCTACAAGGGCGGGCGGATGCTGCCCGAGGTTCTCCAGGTGCTCGAGGAGACCGGACGGCTCGACAACGCCGTCTTCGGCGCCTCGCTCGGCTTGGAGGACGAGGACATCGGTCTCGCCCGCGACCGTGCGCGGGATGCGCCGGCCCCCTATCTGTCGACAGTGATCGCGCCGGTTGCGCGCGGCGAACGAGGGAGTGCCCTGTGAACCAGCCGAGCCAGTCGAGCCTGCCCAGCCAGCCCAGCCGACCCAAGCAGGGATCCGTCACTTTCGTCGGTGCCGGGCCGGGTGCTGCCGACCTGCTCACCTTCCGCGCCGCGAAGCGCATCGCCGACGCCGATGTCGTCATCTGGGCCTCGAGCCTCGTGACCGACGAGGTGCTCGAGCACGCCCGCCCCGACGCCGAGATCGTCGACTCCGCCGCCATCGCCCTCGAAGGCGTCCTCGCCATATACGAGCGCGCCGCGGCCGAGGGCCTCGCCGTCGCGCGCGTCCACTCCGGCGACCCGTCGCTGTGGGGTGCGGTGCAGGAGCAGCTCGACCGGTGCAAGGAGATCGGGCTCGCCGTCGAGATCGTGCCGGGCGTGAGCGCCTTCTCGGCCGTCGCGGCGATCGTCGAGCGGGAGCTGACCATCCCCGAGGTCGGGCAGTCGCTCATCCTCACCCGGCTCGGCGGCGGCAAGACACCGATGCCGGAGGGCGAGGAGGTCCGCGAGTTCGCGAGGCACGGCACCACGATGGCGCTGTTCCTCTCCGCCGCCCGCTCCGGCCAGTTGCAGGAGGAGCTGCTCGAGGGCGGCTATCCGCCCGAGACGCCGTGCGTCGTCGCCTACCAGGCGACCTGGCCGGACGAGCTGGTCGTGCGCTGCACCCTGGGCGAGCTCGAGGCGACGGTCAAGGAGCACAAGCTCTGGAAGCACACGCTGGTGCTGGTCGGGCCGTCGCTCGGCGCCGGCGGAACCCGTTCGCACCTCTACCACCCGGGTCACTTCCACGGGTTCCGGCGGGCGGAGCGCGGCGCCCGGGCCCAGCTGAAGGCGTCGCGTGGCTGACGTACCTCCCGCGTCACCGCCGAACGAACCCGCTGAGCTGCGGGAACCGGACCTTCCCCGCACCATGAAGGTCCGGCAGAAGGCGCTGCGCACCGGCTGGACCACCGGCACCTGCGCGGCTGCGGCTGCCAAGGCGGCCGCTACCGCGCTGGCGACGGGGGAGCAGCCGCCGGTCGTCGACACCCCGCTGCCAGGCGGCGCCCGCGTCCCGATGCCCGTCGACTCCTACGACCTCGGGACGACCCGGGCGACGGCCGTCGTGGTGAAGGACGCCGGCGACGACCCGGACGTCACCCACGGCGCGCACCTCACCGCCACCGTCTCGTGGCGCGACGTGCCCGGCGTCGAACTCGAGGGGGGCGTCGGTGTCGGCGTCGTCACCAAGCCCGGCCTCGGCCTCGAGGTGGGCGGTCCGGCCATCAACGCCACCCCGAGGCAGCAGATCGCCGACGCGGTCGGTGAGGTCGTCGCCCTCGACCGGACCGGGCTGCGCGTCGTGGTGAGCGTCCCCGAGGGCGAGAAGATGGCGCGCAAGACCACCAACGCGCGCCTCGGCATCCTCGGCGGCATCTCCATCCTCGGCACCACCGGCATCGTGCGCCCGTTCTCGACGGCGTCCTGGCGGGCGAGCGTCGTGCAGGCCGTCGCCGTCATGGCCGCGCAGGCCGACGAGACCGGAGAGCCCGCGACCCTCGTCCTCGCCACCGGCGGCCGCACGGAGAAGGCGGCGATGCAGCTGCTGCCGGACCTGCCGACCGTGAGCTTCGTCGAGGTGGGTGACTTCACCGGCGCAGCACTGCGCGAAGCGGTCGACCGCGGGCTGACCCGTGTCGTGTTCGTCGGCATGGCCGGCAAGCTCACGAAGCTCGCCGGAGGCATCCTCATGACCCACTACACCCGCAGCCAGGTCGACCCCGGCCTCCTGGGTCGGCTCACCCTCGACGCCGGCGGCTCGGCGGAGCTCGCCGCCGAGGTGACGAAAGCCAACACCGCCCGCCACGCCTACGAGCTGTGGGAGTCCGCCGGCCTGCTGCGCGCCGCCGGCGACCTGCTGTGCGCCACCGTCGCCGAGGTGCTCAGCCGCTTCACCGACGGGGTGCTCTCGGCCGAGGTCGCCATGGTCGACTTCGCCGGCGCGACCTGCGTCGCGGCCACCCGGGCGGACTGGGTCGATGGTGTGGGGGCCGCGTGATCACCGTGATCGGGTTCGACGGTTCGCCGCTGACCGGCCGCGCCGCGGAGGCCCTCGCCGCCGCGTCGCTGGTCGTCGGCGGTGCGCGTCACCTCGCCGCCGTCCCGGTGCCGACGCAGGCCCGCACCGTCGTGCTCGGCTCCCTCGAGCGCGGGATGGCCGAACTCGCGCGTGATGCCACCGGCCGGGCCGTCGTCGTCGCGTCCGGCGACCCCGGCTTCTTCGGCATCGTCCGAGCGCTCCGCGCCGCCGGTCACGAGCCCGTCGTGCTCCCGGCGGTGTCCTCGGTCGCGCAGGCCTTCGCCCGCGTCGGGGTCCCGTGGGACGACGCCCTCGTCGTCAGCACACACGGCCGCGACCCCGCCCACCAGCTCACCTGGGCCGCGAACGTGTGCCGTAGCCACGGCAAGGTCGCCGTGCTGACCGGCCCCGGAGCCGGCCCCGCCGAGCTCGGCGCGATGCTCGCCGGGACCTACCGGACGCTGCACGTGCTGACGAACCTCGGCACCGACTCCGAGGAGTGGCTCGACTGCTCCCCGGAGGAGGCAGCGCTCCGCAGCTGGAGCGAGCCGAACGTCGTCATCTCGCTGGCTCCCGGCGACACCCGTGCCGCGGCGCGGTGGCTCGCCGGCACCGATCCCGCCCCTGCGCAGTGGGCGCTGCCCGAGCACGAGTTCCTGCACCGCGACTCGATGGTCACCAAGGCCGAGATCCGTGCGCTGGTGCTCGCGCGGCTCGGTCCCGGCCTCGGCCGGTGCGTCTGGGACGTCGGCGCCGGCAGCGGCTCGATCGCGGTGGAGTGCGCCCGCTTCGGCGCCTACGCGGTCGCCGTCGAGCGTGACCCCGAGGCCTGTGCCCGCATCGAGGCCAACGCGGGGACCCACGACGTCGACGTGGCCGTCGTCTGCGGCGAGGCCCCCGCGGCGCTGCAGGGCCTGCCCGACCCCGACGCCGTTTTCGTCGGCGGGGGAGGCGTGCCGGCCGTGGTCGCCGCAGCCGGGCGACGTCCGGCCCGGCTCGTCGCCACCTTCGCCGCGGTCGACCACGCGCTCGCCGCCCGCGCCGAGCTGCGGCGACGCGGCTACACCGTGGACGGCGTCCAGCTCGCGGCCAACCGCTTCGCCGACCTGCCCGACGACTCGGTGCGCTTCGCCGCCACCAACCCCGTCTTCGTCGTCTGGGGCGTGCAGCCCACCCCCCGGCGGGAGACGCCATCGCAGGAGCCGACTTCAGGGGAGGGCGTGTGATCGGCCTGGTGACCGCCACCGCGTCCGGCGGGACGGCGGCGGCCGACCTCGCGCGGCGGTGGCCCGACTCCCGCACCTACGCGGTGGGCGACATCGCGACGGCCTGGCGCGAGTGCGACGCGCTCGTCTGCTTCCTCGCCACCGGGGCGACGGTCCGGCTGCTCGCGCCGCTGCTCGGCGACAAGGCGACCGACCCCGGGGTCGTGGTGGTCGACGAGGGCCGGCGCTTCGCCGTAGCCCTGCTCGGCGGGCACGGCGGAGGCGCCAACGCGCTGGCGGTCCAGGTCGCCGACGCGCTCGGCGCTGAGGCCGTGGTCACGACCGCCACCGACGCCCGTGGTGCGACGGCGCTGGACGGCATCGGCTGGCCCGTCGAGGGTGCGGTCGCCCGCGTGACCCGCGCGATGCTCGACGGCGAACCCGTTCGGCTCGTCGCGGACGAGGTCTGGCCACTGCCGCCGCTGCTGGTCGGGGAGGTCGGCGACGCGGTACTCCGGGTCAGTGACCGGCTCGAACCCGTCGATGACGCGACCGCGGTGTTGCGGCCGCCGAGCCTGGTCCTGGGCATCGGCGCCAGCCGCGGGGTCAGCGCGGACGAGGTCGGCGAGCTGATCGACCGGACGCTCGTGGATGCACGACTGTCCGCGGGCTCGGTCACCACCGTCGTCACCGTGGACGCGAAGGCCGACGAGCAGGGCATCCTCGACGCCGCGGCCGCCCGCGGCTGGCCCGTCCGGACCTACTCCGCCGACCAGCTCGCGGCGGTAGCGGTGCCGAACCCCAGCGACGCCGTCGACGCCGCTGTCGGAACCCCCAGCGTCGCCGAGGCCGCCGCGCTGTTCGGCGGCGGCGAGCTCGTCGTCGCCAAGCGCAAGAGCGACCGTGCCCCCGGCGGCGGAGCGCCGATGGCGACGGTCGCCGTGGTCCGCAGACCGCCCCGCGGCCGGCTCGCGATCGTCGGACTCGGCCCCGGTGCCCGCGACCTGCTGACCGAACGGGCGCGCTCCGAGCTCCGGCGCGCGTCGGTCGTCGTCGGCCTCGACCAGTACGTCGAGCAGGTCCGCGACCTGCTCCGGCCCGGTACGCGGGTGCTGGAGAGTGGCCTCGGCGACGAGGAGGCCCGCGCCCGCACCGCCGTCGACGAGGCCCGCGCCGGCCGCGCGGTCGCGCTGATCGGCAGTGGTGACGCCGGGGTCTACGCCATGGCGAGCCCGGCACTCGAGATGGCGGACGAGACGATCGACGTCGTCGGCGTGCCCGGGGTGACCGCGGCGCTCGCCGCGTCCGCCGCACTCGGCGCGCCGCTCGGTCACGACCACGTCGCCATCAGCCTCTCGGACCTGCACACCCCCTGGCCGGCCATCGAGCAACGGGTCCGGGCCGCCGCCGATGCGGACTTCGTCGTCAGCTTCTACAACCCCCGCAGCCGCGGGCGCGACTGGCAGCTTCCGCGGGCGCTGGAACTGCTCGGCGCCAACCGGCCGTCCGAGACCCCGGTCGGGCTCGTGCGGGACGTGACCCGGCCGCGCGAGCAGATCGTGCTCACCACGCTCGGCGCCGTCGACCCGGCCGCGGTCGACATGCTGACCACCGTCGTCGTCGGCTCCTCGCAGACACGGGTGATCGGCGGCCGGATGGTCACCCCGCGCGGCTACCGCTGGGCGGGGGAGGCATGAGCAGCGTCGAGTCCGGCCCTGTCGAGAAGACCAGCCCGGTGGGCGTCACGACGCGCTGCACCGGCTGCGGCGCGTGCCTGCTGACCTGCCCCGAGCACGCACTGCGCCCGACGGGACGCCTGGACGAGCCGCTGATCGCCCTGGTCGACCGCTGCAGCGGGTGCGGCGAATGCGTCGAGGTCTGCCCTGCTGACGCGATCGAGCTGATCGCCGTGGAACTCCGTTCCGTCGATCCGGAGGCTGTCCGATGACCCCGCTCGCGCCCACGCTGACCGGCCGCTGGACCCGTTCCGAACGGCTGCGGCTCGGCGGCATCATCGGCGTCGTCGCGCTGCTGCACGTCGTGGGCTGGTCGCTGTACCTGTACGCCACGAACCACCTGGTCGAGGCCGGCACCTTCGCCGGAGCCGGCACCCTGGCCTACATCCTGGGCGTCCGGCACGCCTTCGACGCCGACCACATCGCTGCCATCGACGACACCACCCGGTTGATGCTGCAGCGCGGCCGCCGCCCGGTCGGGGTCGGCTTCTTCTTCTCCCTCGGGCACAGCTCGGTGGTGCTGGCGCTCGCCTTCATCGTCGCGATCGCCGCCGGCGCCGCGGACAGCGCCGGGGTCGCGCAGTTCCGGGAGATCGGCGGTGTCGTGTCGCTGGTGGTCGCGGCGAGCTTCCTGCTGCTCGTCGCCGCGCTCAACGCCGTGGTCCTCCGCGGTGTCCATCGGCTCTGGCGACGGGTGCGGAGCGGCTCGGTGACCGAAGCCGAGGTCGACGTCCAGCTGCTGAACCGCGGGCTGCTGAACCGCATCCTCGGAGGTCGGGCGCAGTCGCTCATCAAGTCCTCCTGGCACATGTTCCCGGTCGGGGTGCTGTTCGGCCTCGGTCTCGAGACGGCCAGCGAGGTCACGCTGCTGACGCTGTCGGCCTCCACCGCGAGTGCCGGCGGGCTCCCGGTCATCGCGGTGCTGTCGTTGCCGCTGCTGTTCGCGTCGGGGATGAGCGCGCTGGACACGCTCGACTCGGTGCTGATGTCGCGGGCCTACTCGTGGGCGTTCCGCAGTCCCGCCCGGCGGCTCTACTACAACCTCGCGACCACGGGCATGACCGTCGTGGTCGCCGCCTTCATCGGCACCGTCTACCTCGCCGGGCTCGTCGTCGACGCCACGAACTGGGGCGGCCCGCTCGGCGCCTACGCGAGCATCGCCGACCACTTCGAGGTCCTCGGCTACGCGGTGGCCGGGACGTTCGTCCTGGCCTGGTCCGGCGCCGCGCTGTACTGGAAGTTCGGCAAGCTCGAGGAGCGCTACGGATGACCGGCACCACCACGGGCACACGCGTCGTGCACCCGATCGAGACCCGGTCGTTCGAGATCCTGCGGTCCCGCGTCGACCTGTCGGCGCTGCCGCCCTGGACGCGCGCCGTCACCGAACGCGTCGTGCACTCGAGCGCCGACCTCGAGTACGTCGACGACCTGGTCTGCGACGAGGCCGCGCTCGCCGCGGCCGCCGCGGTGCTCGCCGCCGGCGCCCCCGTCGTCGCCGACGTCGAGATGGTCGCCGCGGGCATCACGACGCGGCCGGTCGTCTGCCGCGTCAGGCAGGCCCGCGGCTCGGCCGACCGCACCCGGTCGGCTGCTGCCGTCCACCTCGCGCTCGACGAGGTCGGTCCCGGGGCGGTCTGGGTCGTCGGCTGCGCTCCCACCGCGCTCGAGGAGCTCATCGCGCTGGGCTCCGCGGCGGCACCCGCGTTGGTCATCGGGCTGCCGGTGGGCTTCGTCGGAGCCGCCGAGTCGAAGGCGGCCCTGCGCGACTCGGGCCTGCCGGCCGTCAGCAACCGCTCCGAGAAGGGCGGTTCCGCCGTCGCCGCCGCCGCCCTCAACGCCCTGCTCTACGCCCAGGAGACCCCGTGACCACCGACCTTCCGACCGGCAACGGCAGCAGCACCGGCCGCCCGCAGGCCCCGCCGCTGCTCATCATCGGTCACGGCACCCGCAGCTCGCTGGGCGTCGCCGAGTTCGGCGAGCTCGTCGATCTGGTCCGCAAGTCCTCGGAGCGGCAGGTCGTCCCCCCGGCCGCGGTCGCGGGCGGGTTCCTCGAGCTCGCGCCGCCGCCGTTGTCGGACTCGGTCGCGGAACTCGTCGCCGCCGGGCACCGCCACATCTCCGTCGTCCCGCTGGTGCTCGTCGCCGCCGGCCACGCCAAGGGCGACGTGCCCGCGGCGCTGGAACGGGAGCGGCGGCGTCACCCCGGTGTCAGCTTCGACTACGGCCGTGCGCTCGGGCCGCACCCGTCCCTGCAGGCAGCCATGGACAGCCGCATCGACGCCGTCCTCGACCGCTCGCTGCGCCCGGAGACGATGCTGGTCGTGGTGGGTCGCGGCACGACCGATCCCGACGCGAACGCCGAGCTCGCGAAGGTCGCCCGGCTGCTGGAGGAAGGCCGCGACTTCGCCGGCGTCGAGTACGGGTTCATCAGCCTCGCCGAGCCCGGCGTGCCCGCCGCGCTGGAGAGGTGCCGGCGGCTGGGGGCGACGCGCATCGTCGTCGTGCCCTACTTCCTGTTCGCCGGGGTGCTGCCCGACCGCGTCGTCGCGCAGACCGTCGCCTTCGCCGCGCAGCACCCCGAACTCGACGTCCGGAGCGCAGGCCTGCTCGGGGCCACGCCCGAACTCGCGGACCTCGTGCTCGAGCGCTACAACGAGATCCAGCTCGGCGACCTGCGCAGCAACTGCGACACCTGCCTCTACCGCACCGCGCTGCCCGGCTTCGAGGCGAAGGTCGGTGCGCCGCAGACGCCGCACGACCACCCCGACGACCCGACGCATCCCCACGGCCACGGGCACCACGACCATCACGACCACGGGCACGGGCATGCCCCGGCCTGACCCGCTGCGTTTCCACGGCGACCAGGAGACCGCGGCCGGCCTCGCCGACCACGCGGTCAACGTGCGGCTGCCACGCCCGCCGGCCTGGCTGGCCGACCGGATCCGCGAGAGCCTGGAGGACCTCGGGGCCTATCCCGACGCCACCCCGGCGCGGGCTGCCGTCGCGGTCCGGCACGGCCGCCCGGCCGACGAGGTGTTGCTGACCGCCGGTGCCGCCGAGGCCTTCGTGCTGCTCGCCCGGGCGCTCCGGCCGCAGCGCGCGGTGTGCATCCACCCCTCGTTCACCGAACCCGAGGCGGCGCTCGCCGCGGCCGGCGTGCCGGTCGAGCGGGTGGTGCTGCCGCCGCCGTTCGGGCTCGACCCGGCGCAGGTCCCCGACGATGCCGACCTCGTCGTCGTCGGCAACCCGACCAACCCGACCTCGGTCAGCCATCCCGCCGCCACGATCGCGGCGCTGGCCCGGCCGGGACGGACGCTGATCGTCGACGAGGCGTTCGCCGACTTCGTGGCCGGGGAGCCCGACAGCGTCGCCGCCCGTCGCGACCTGCCCGGCCTCGTGGTCGTCCGCAGCCTCACCAAGATGTGGGGACTCGCCGGCCTCCGGGTCGGCTACCTGCTGGGCCCGGCACCGCTCGTCGACGCCTGCGCCGCCGCACAACCGGCGTGGTCGGTCTCGGCGCCGGCGCTGGTCGCCGCCGAGGCGTGCTGTTCGCCGGCTGCAGTCGCCGAGGCCGACGCCGCCGCCGTGCTGCTGGCCGCTGCGGCGGCACGGGTCGCGGCCCGCTACGCCGAACTCCCCGGCGTCACGGTCGTCCCACCCGCCGGACCCTTCGTCCTGCTGCACGCCGCCGGTGGCGGGGCGCTCCGGCACCGGCTGCGCGAGCTCGGCTTCGCGGTCCGCCGCTGCGACACCTTCCCCGGCCTCACCGAGGACTGGCTCCGCCTCGCCGTCCGCGACAATGAGGACGACGAGCACCTGCTGGCCGCCGTCACCACGGCGCTCGCCGAGCAGCCGCCCCCACCTGCCCGAATCCGCCCCGCACGCCCCGTCCGACAGGAGATCCGATGACCCCGGCCCCCGGCCATGACCTCGGGCAGGAGGCGAGCACCGAGCTCGCCGACCTGCTGCAGCGCATCCGGCCGGCCGACGCCGAGGCCGCCCGGTCCGCCCGTGACTGGCAGCTCCGGCTGACCAAACCGCCGGGCTCGCTCGGCCGGATCGAGGACGTCTCCGTCGCGCTCGCCGGCCTGTCGGGCGTGTGCCCGCCGCCGGTGCCGAGTCCGGCCGCCGTCGCGGTGTTCGCGGCCGACACCGGCGTGCACGCCCAGGGTGTGACGCCGTGGCCGCAGCTGGTCACCGCGCAGATGGTCGGCAACTTCCTCGCCGGCGGTGCCGCGGTCAACGTGCTCGCCGCCGCAACGGGCGCCTCGGTGACCGTCGTCGACGTCGGCGTCGCGACCCCCATCGACGAACCGTCCGGCACCCCGGCCGGTGAGCTGCGTCGCCACCCCGTCCGCGCCGGCAGCCGCGACTTCACCGAGGAACCTGCCCTCACCCGCGACGAGGTCCTCGAAGCACTGCTGGTCGGTGCCTCGGTCGCGGCCGACCTCGTCGCGGCCGGCGCCCGGTGCCTCGTCCCCGGCGACATGGGCATCGCGAACACCACCCCGTCGGCCGCGCTCGTCGCCGTGTTCACCGGGACCGACGCCGCCACCGTCACCGGCCGCGGCACCGGCGTCGACGACGCGACCCTTGCGCACAAGATCGACGTGGTGCGTCGCGGGCTGGCCCGGCACACCCCCGACCGGGCCGACCCCATCGGCGTGCTCGCCGCCGTCGGCGGGCTCGAGCACGCCGCCCTCACCGGCTTCCTGCTCGGTGCCGCGGCGGAGCGGGTACCGGTCGTCCTCGACGGCGTCACCACCGGCGCCGCCGCCCTGGCCGCCCACGCGCTCGCGCCGGCCGCCCGCGACGGCTGGTTCGCCGGTCACCGCTCCGTCGAGCCGGGCGCGACGGCGACGCTGGCGCTGCTGGAGCTCTCGCCGCTGCTCGACCTCGACCTCCGGCTCGGCGAGGGAAGCGGTGCCCTGCTCGCGCTGCCGTTGGTCCAGGCCGCCGCGCGCCTGCTCTCCGGGATGGCCACCTTCGACGCGGCCGGCGTGACCGAGAAGGCCTGACATGTACCCGCTCGTGCTCCGGCTCGCCGGCCGCGCCGTCCTCGTCGTGGGCGGCGGGGCGGTCGGCGCGCGCCGAATCCGCGGGCTGCTCGACGACGACGCGCAGGTGACCGTCGTCGACCCCGCGCCCTCCGACGCCGTGGAGCGGCTGGCGGACGACGAGGCCGTCACGCTGGTGCGGCGCGGTTACGTCGAGACCGACGTCGACGGGCAGTGGCTCGTCCACGCCTGCACCGACGACCCCGAGGTCAACGCCGCCGTAGCCGCCGCGGCCGAGCAGCGCGGCACCTGGTGCGTGCGTGCCGACGACGGCGCTGCCTCGGCGGCGGTCACGCCGGCCTCCGGGGCTGTGGACGGCCTGTCCGTCGCCGTCAGCGCGGGGGGCGACCCGGGCCGTGCCCGGGACGTGCGCGACAACGTCGTCACCGGCCTGCGGGACGGTTCGCTCACCGCACCGCCGCGACGGCACGCCCGCGGCCGGGTGGCGCTGGTCGGGGGCGGACCCGGCGACGCCGACCTGCTGACCCTCCGCGCCGCGCGGCTGCTCCGACAGGCCGACGTCATCGTCACCGACCGGCTCGGGCCGCGGCACATGCTCGACGAGCTCGCGCCCGGCGTCGAGGTCGTCGACGTCGGCAAGGTCCCGCGCGGGCCCGGCGCCCGGCAGGAGGAGATCAACCGCATCCTCGTCGAACGCGCGCAGGCCGGGCAGTTCGTGGTCCGCCTCAAGGGCGGCGACCCGTTCATCTTCGGGCGCGGTGGTGAGGAGCTGCTGGCGTGTGTCGACGCCGGGGTCGAGTGCTCCCTCGTGCCGGGCATCAGCAGCAGCATCTCGGTGCCCGAGCTCGCCGGCATCCCGCTGACGCACCGCGGCGTCGCGCAGGAGTTCATCGTGGCCTCGGGCCACCTACCGCCCGGTCACCGCGGGACCACGGTCGACTGGGCGCACCTCGGCCGCTCGAACGCGACGCTGGTGCTGCTGATGGCGGTGGACAACCTGCCGCACATCACCGCGGCGCTGCTGGAGGGCGGCCGCGCGGCCGACACCCCGGTGGCGTGCATCCAGGACGGGGCGATGCCCGACGAGCGGGTGCTCGTCGCCGACCTCGCAAGCGTGGCGGAACGAGCGCGCGAGGCGAAGCTCGCCGCACCGGCGGTGGTCGTCGTCGGCGAGGTCGTGCGGCTGCGAGCGCAAGTGCTGCCGGCACTGACACTGCCGGCCTGACGAATCTGACGGAATCGACCACACTGATCTGGCGGACGCACTGGTCTGGCGACGCACTGATCTGCGACGCACTGAGCTGACCCGGCTCGTCTGAGCCGGCTGGACCGCCCCCGGGTGGTCCAGCCGGCTCAGCTCAGCTGAGCAGGTCCAGCACGTGCTTCGTACCGAGGCCGCTGGTGACGTATTCGTCGGAGGCCGTGAGGTGCAGGTGCCAGCACCTGGTCGCGGCGGAGCTGTCCCCGGCGTCGAGTGCGGCGACGAGGGCCTCGTGCGCCTTCTGGCCCTTGCGTGCGGCCCGTCGGGCCGACCCGCTGGAACTCGACTGCGCCGCCATCGTCGTGTTCGCGATCTCGACGATCGCTCGCATGATGCGGTGCAGGACGATCATCGTCTGGTTGCCGGTGAGCTCGACGAGCAGGGCATGGAAGGCGTCATGCGCCTCCATGATCTCCACGTCGTCCGCGCCGCCCTTCAGCGCGGCCTCGCCGGCGGCCAGGCTCTCCTTCAGCCGCGCCATGTCCTCCGGAGAGGACGACTGCGCGAGGAGCGTGACGCAGGCGGGCTCGATGAGCGCCGCCGCCTCGTAGACGTCGGACAGCGTCGCCCCGCGGTGCTCGAGGACGAGACCCGCGTAGCGGGCCGCGACATCGATGTCGGGCGTGTGGACGCGGGCGCCGCCGTGGGCACCGCGCCGGACGCTGATGAGCCCTTCGGCCTCGAGGACCCGGAAGGCCTCCCGCAGGGTGGGCCGCGAGACACCGAACTGGGCCATGAGGACGGCCTCGGGCGGCAGCGCGTCGTTCTCGTGCAGCTCGTTGCGGACGATCTGACGTCGCAGATGGGCGGCGACCAGCTCGGCCGTCTTGGGTACGCGGACGCGTTGGCCGACTCGGCCTCCGTCGCCGCTGAAACCCGCTCCGGCGTCGCGGGTCGGATTGACCAGAACCACGCGTGCGCCTCCTTCCTGTCCGGCGGCACGTGCCACCAACGGTCGGAGAGGACAACGTAACGTTACCAGCCTCCGTGTTCTCATCTCACGGAATGCCAGAATTGGCCGAGACGGATCCCGAGCGCTCCGAGGGCGCCGGAAGATCGCCCGCATCGGCAGGACGTAGCTGTGAGCAGGCTGTTTACGCGCCTGACCCACGCTTCGATTCCTGTTTTCGGTGTGGTTATTCAGACAATGGCCGGGCTGGCGTGGCGGTAGCGAGCCGGGCGACTAGGTAGTTCGCACAGCAAGATGGTCCGAAAGTGCTACGCAGAGTGACATGTGCGAAGTGCGTCGATCGGGTGAGGAAACCGTCTGCGGGCGCCTCCGCCAGAATGCACCGCGTGGACAGCATCGGGGCGGGGCACGTGCTGATCTGTGGACTGACCGGGCTCGCGGTCCGCATCGCCGAGCAACTCGTCCACTCCGGCATCGACTGCCGGCTCGTCGACAACGAGGGCGACGGCCGCGCGGCCGACAAGCTCCGCGGCCGGCTCGCCGAACTCGGGGTCGAGGTCACGCGCGGCACCGGTTCGGTCGACACGCGCCTGGCCGCGGGCGGCCTGCACGACGCGACGGCGGTGCTCGCGACCGAGGACAGCGACATCGACAACCTCGAGATCGCGCTCTACGCCGCCGAGCTCGCACCGGACGCCCGGCTCGTCGTCTCGCTGTCGAACGAGCGGCTCGCCGACGAGCTGCGGGCGGCGCTGCCCGGCGTGCAGGTGCTGAGCCTCGAGGCCAAGGCCGGCCCCGGCTTCGTCCAGGCGTGCGTGCAGTCCGAGGTCCTGCACGGCTTCCGGGCCGGGCGGCAACCGCTCGAGGTCCTCGACGTCTCGGTGCGGCGCAGGGCGAGCTTCCGCGAGCTGTTCGGCAGCCTCACCCCCATCACGCTCCGGCGGCTCGACCCGGACGAACCGCTCGAGCTCTGCCCGGGTCGCGACACCATGCTCGGGCCGGGGGACCGCATCACGGTGCTCGGCCGTCCGCAGGACTTCGACTCCCACGGCATCGTCGTCCGGGACGACGACGTGGCCGAGGCGCTCGTGGCGCTGTCGTCGGGGGAGATGCGCGACGTGGCGCAGCGGCGGTGGTCGCCCCGGCGGAGCCTCCGCTCGGCCCGCGCCTCGGTCTCCGCGCTGATCGGCGAGATCGACCGACCGGTCCGCATCGCCGCCCTGCTGGTGCTCGCGATCATGATCGGTAGCACGCTGCTGCTCCGCTTCACCTACCAGAACTACTCGGTGACCGACGCGGCCGGCCACCCGATCCACTTCGGCTGGCTGCAGTCGCTCTACTTCACGACGACGATCGTCGCCACCGTCGGCTTCGGCGACTTCAGCTTCGCGCGGGAGGCGGGCTGGCTCACCGCCTTCGGCATCTTTCTCATCCTCGTCGGTGCCGCGGCGGTGGCGACGCTCTACGCCCTGGTCACCAACTTCGTGCTCAGCCAACGGCTCGAGCAGGCGTTCGGGCGCAAGCGCGCCATCACCGCCTCGGGGCACATCGTCGTCGTCGGGCTCGGCAGCATCGGCCTCTCGGTCGTCGAGGGTCTGCTCGCCATCGGCTGGGACGTCGTGGTCGTCGAGCACGACCCGGGCAACCGCAACCTCGCCACCGCGCGTGCCCGGCGGGTGCCCGTCGTCATCGGCGACGCGACGAACCCCACCGTGCTGCGGCAGGCGAACGTCGCCCAGGCCGCCGCGGTCGCCGTGATGACGAGCAGCGACCTCGCGAACGTCGAGTCCGCGCTCTCCGCCCGCGCCGCCTACGCCGCCTCGCAACCCGGCCGGGCCAGGCTCCGCGTCGTCGTCCGCATCTTCGACACCGCGCTGGCCGAGAAGGTGCAGCGTCGCTTCGGCATCACCGTGGTGCGCAGCGCCTCGGCGCTGGCCGCGCCGTGGTTCATCGGGGCCGCGCTCGGCCACGAGGTGGTCAGCACCTTCTACGCCCAGCGGCAGCCGTTCGTCGTCGCGCGGATGCGCGTCGCGGCCGGCGGAGGTCTCGACGGGACGGCGCTGTTCCACCTCGGTTCCGGGTTGCGCATCGTGGCCGCTGCCAACGACGCCTCGGTCCACGTCGGGGAGCGCGGCGAGGACTACCAGATCTCCCGGGACACCCGGCTGCAGGCCGGTAACGAGGTGCTTCTCGTCGGCACCTACGAGCGGGTCATCGCCGCCTTCCGCGGGAACGAACCGGCGAACGCCTCAGCCTGATCGGCCGGCTTCCCGAGCCGGAACCCGGCTCAGGTCAGCAGCAGGATTATGCCGACGGTGACGCCGCCGACCACGACGACGACGCGCAGCAGCCACGACGGAATGCGGCGCGCGAGGACGGCGCCCAGCGCGCCGCCCATGATCGAGCCCAGCGCGACCAGCCCGGCCGCCTCCCACGCCACCGAGCTGAACGCGATGAACAGGGCCGCAGCCACACCGTTCACGAGCCCGGCGAGCACGTTCTTCGTGGCGTTGAGCCGCTGCAGGTCGTCGTCGACGAGCAGGCCCATCACGGCGAGCAGCACCACCCCCTGCGCGGCGCCGAAGTAGCCGCCGTAGATGCCGGTCGCGTAGGTCAGCGGTGGGAGCAGGAACTTCGACTCACGGGGCTCGGCGTTCTCCTCGAGCCGCTCGCGCAGCTTGCGGGACAACAGCGGTTGCACCCCCATGAGCAGGGCCGCCGCGATGACGAGGAAGGGGACGATGGAGCGGAAGGCGTCGGGTTGGACGAGCAGCAGGATGCCGCCGGTGAGTCCGCCCGCGACCGACGCCGATCCCAGCCGCAACAGCCGGGCCCGTTGCCCGCGCAGCTCCCTGCGGTAGCCCCAGACTCCTCCGACGACCCCGGGGACGAGGCCCACGGTGTTGCTGACGTTCGCGACGAGGGGGCTGTAGCCGACGGCGAGCAGTGTCGGGAAGGTCAGCAGTGTCCCGCTGCCGACGATCGTGTTGATGGTGCCGGCGCCGAAGCCCGCAGCCACGGTCGCGAGGGCCTCGAGGGGGGTCAGTGCGCACCGTCCTCACTACGGGTTCGGCATGATCGGCCTCCGGCCCAACGTACGCCCACGTCCGTCCCGCTTCGTCCAGCCCCCGAACCATCGTGACGGTCTGAGCTCGCGTAGCCGGGGCATGCCGGAGCCGTGAGCCCCGCCCGATCCGGCCCCGCCCGCTTCGGCCCCGCCCTCGCCGCCTACGCCTTCGCCGTGGCCATGGCGGGTACGACGCTGCCGACGCCGCTCTACCCGACCTACCGCGCCGAGTTCCACTTCAGCCAGTTCGTCGTGACGGTCGTGTTCGCGACCTACGCGCTCGGCGTGATCGGCGGCCTCCTGCTGTTCGGCAACGCCTCCGACACCATCGGCCGGCGTCGGGCCCTGCTGCCGGCGCTGCTGCTCTCGGCCGCCAGCGCGGCGGTCTTCCTCGCCGCGTCCGGCGTCGGGCTGCTGCTCGTGGGTCGGGTGCTGAGTGGCCTGTCCGCCGGCATCTTCACCGGGACCGCCACCGTCGCGGTCGTCGAACTGGCACGCCCGGAGTCGCGCGGCCGAGCCACGCTGCTGGCCACGGTGGCGAACATCGGCGGCCTCGGCTGCGGCCCGCTGCTGGCCGGGCTGCTCGCGCAGTACGCCGGCCACCCACTGCGGCTGCCCTATCTCGTCGACCTCGTCCTGCTCGTCCCGGCGGTCGCTGCGGTGCTGCTCATGCCGGAGTCCGTGGAGGGGGCGCGGCGCGGGGCCGCGTCGCTTCGCGGCCTGCGTCCGCAGCGGCCGACCGTGCCCGCGCAGGTGCGGGCGGTGTTCCTCCGCGGGGCCATCGCGGGCTTCGCCGGCTTCGCGACGCTGGGGCTGTTCACCGCCGTCGCTCCGTCGTTCCTCGGGGAGATCCTCGGCGTGCACAACGCGGCCGCCGTCGGGGCCGTCGTGTTCTCGGTGTTCGCGGCCTCGACGCTCGGGCAGCTCGCCCTCGAGAAGGTGCCGGGCGACCGCGGACTGGTCCTCGGCTGTGCCGGGCTGGTGGTCGGCATGGGGGTGCTGGCCGGGGGACTCGCCGCGTCGTCGCTGGTGCTGCTCGTCGTCGGAGGCGTCGTCGCCGGCTTCGGGCAGGGGATGAGCTTCCGCTCCGGGCTGGGTGCGGTGACGTCCGCCTCACCGGCCGACGACCGGGCCGCCGTCGCCTCGACGTTCTTCACGCTCGCCTACGTCGCCCTGGCGCTCCCCGTCATCGGGGTGGGCATCTCCACGCGGGTGGTGAGCCTCCGCACCACCGGCCTCGTGTTCTCGGCCGCGGTGATGGTGCTCGCGGCCGTCGCCGCGGGGCTGCTGCTCCTGCAGCGTCCGGCACGGCGGAGCTGAGGCACGGCGGAGCTGAGGCCGACCGGCCGAGCTACTGCGCGACGGACCCTGTCGCGCTCGGCTCGTCCTGCAGGTCGGCGGCGTCGACCTCGTCGCGCGGGACGCCGAGCAGGAACAGCAACGCGTCCAGGAACGGCACGCTCACCGACGCCTGCGCGGCCGCACGGACCGCGGGCTTGGCGTTGAACGCGACGCCGAGCCCGGCGGCGGCCAGCATGTCCAGGTCGTTGGCTCCGTCGCCGACCGCGACCGTCTGCGGCAGCGGCACCCCTGCCTCGGCGGCGAAGCGCCGCAGCGCGTCGGCCTTGCCCGGCCGGTCGACGAGCGGCCCGACGAGCCGGCCGGTGAGCTTGCCGTCGGCGATCTCGAGGACGTTGGCGGCGGCGAAGTCCAGGCCGAGGTCGGCAGCGAGGGGTTCGACGATCTGGGTGAAGCCGCCGGAGACGACGCCGAGGCTGTAGCCCATGCGCCGCAGTGTGCGGAGCAACGTGGAGGCGCCCGGGGTGAGCTGCATCCGGTCGCGCACCTCCTGCAGCGCGCTGACCGGCAGCCCCTCGAGCAGCGCCACCCGGGCACGGAGGCTGGCCGCGAACTCGAGCTCACCCCGCATCGCGGCGGCGGTGACGGTCGCGACCTGGTCCCCGACCCCGGCGAGCGCGGCGAGCTCGTCGACGACCTCGCCCTGCACGAGCGTCGAGTCGACGTCGAAGACGACCAGCCGCTTGCCCCGCCGGACGAGGCCGGCGGGCTGCACCGCGAGGTCGACGCCGGACTCGGCGGCGACGGTGGCGAGCTTCTCGCGGAGCTCGGTGACGTCCCCACCGCTGATCGTCAGCTCGTAGGCGGTCACCGGTTCGCTCGCCAGCATCTCGATCCGCTCGATGTTCACCGAGCAGGAGGCCAGTGCCTCGGCGACGGCGGCGAACGCACCCGCGTCGACGGCCGGCGCCAGCAGGGTGACGTGTTGCCGTGCGGACGCGGTCGCGTCGGCGCCGTCCGGCGGCGCGAGCACCACCTCGAGGTCGACACCCAGCGCGGCGGCGGCCGTGTGCAGACCGTCGCACAGGTCCTGCGGCACGGTGCCGTCGGCGCCCGGGACGTCGACCCGGATCCCGAGCAGCAGGGCGCCGCGGACGACGACCTGTTCGACGTCGACCAGCACCGCCTCGTGTCGCTGGAGGTGCGCGAACAGCGAGGCGGTGACGCCCGGGTGGTCCGGGCCGCGGACGGTCAGGAGCAGGCGGGGCACGCGCTCACCGTATGCGGCGGGCTCCTGCGGGACCGATGCTCAGCTGTCGCCCGTCTCGACGACGACGACCTCGGCGTCGGTGATGTGGCGCTTGATGCCCTCGGGGACGGATCCCGTGATCCGGCCCGCGAGACCGCGGCGCCCGACGTTGCCGACGACGACGATCTCGGCGCCCTTCTCCTTCGCGATCTTGCCCAGGACCTGAAGCGGCTCGCCCTTGTCGATCTGGGTCTCGATCTCGATCTCGCCGTCGACCTTGCGGGCGTGGTCGCTGGCCTCCTGCACCGCGGCCTCTGCCGGGTTGGAGCCCCGCATCTGGTAGGCGAGGTCGCCCATCTCCTCCTCCGCCGCGGAGTCGTTCCCGTGGTGCTCGACGTAGGCGCTGATGATCAGCAGCGAGCCGCCCTTCTCGGCGGCCAGCGCGGCGGCTTTCTCCACGGCCTTGAACGAGGTGTACGAGCCGTCCGTACCGACCAGGACGAGGGGACCGGAACTCACGCGACCTCCACTGCGGATCATGCGACAGCGAGGTCGAGCCCCCGCTCTTGCTCCCCATGTTCTCCCACCTCCGGCGCCGTCACACATCGGGGTCCGGTGGTCGCGCGCGGCTACCGGTCGATGAGCCGATGGTCATCAAGATCAACCGCCCGATCACGCCCCTGCCAGGTCGCGGACGTCGTTCCGGCTCCGTGATCGGGCGGTTGATCATGAGTCGGGCGGCGGCGTGGGGTTGTGGGTTCGGCTGTGCTGTCCCCAGCCGCTCCGGGCCGGGCCCGACCCGGGGCGCCGCGCGTCAGCGTCGGGCCCGTGTCCGCCGACGTCGTCACCCCGCCGCTGCTCGTCCCTCCCGCGCTGCTGGTCCCGTTCAGCGTCGAGCAGGCCCGGGTGGCCGGGGTCGGGGTGAAGGCGCTGCAGCGGCTGGTGCACTGCGGACTCGTGGATCGGACCCCGCTCGGCGTCCACACACTGGTCGAGCCGATCCGACCCGAGCGCCTCGCCCTCGCCGCCGTTGGTCCTCCTGCGGCACTGTGCGGCCCGACCGCAGCCGAGCTCTACGGGTGGCCGCAGCTCCATCACCCCGCGGCGGTCCATCTGCTCGTCCCCGAGTGGCGTCATCCGTTCTGCTGGCCGGACGCGGTCACCCACCGATGGGCCGTCCGACGAGCCGACCTGCACCTGCTGGACGGGGTGCCGGTGACGACCCCGCTGCGTACCGCGCTCGACCTCGCTGCCGTCGGCACCCTGGCCGAGGCGCTCGTCGTCCTCGATGCCGTCCTGCGCAATGGGATCCTGCGCCGTCAGGACCTGGAGAGCGCGATGGCTACGACCGGACGAGCCCGCCCGCGTCGGGAGCGGCGGCAGCGGACGGCGGTCGGCAAGGCCGACCCACGCCGGGCGTCCCCACCCGAGGCGGTGTTCGCAGCACTCGTCGACGAGGCGCGGTTGCCGCGACCCGAGGCGCAGTTCACCGTTCGCGTCGACGGCGTGTTCATCGGGCGCGTCGACTTCGCGTGGCCGGGGCGTCGGCTCATCGTCGAGATCGACGGCTACGCCTACCACGGCGGTCGGGACAACTGGCTCCGCGACCAGCGGCGACAGGCCAAGCTGACGAATGCGGGCTGGCGGGTGCTCCGCTTCGCGGCCGTCGACGTCCTGAACCGCCCCGGCGAGGTGGTCGCCGCCGTCCGGGATGGGCTGGCTCTGCCCCTTCCACGACAGCAGGCGCGTAACTCATGATCAACCGACCGATCACCGGTCCGCGGAGGCACCGATCCCGCTGAACCGTCGTGATCGGTCGGTTGATCATGAGTTGAGGGGCGGTGGGCGACGCCGGAACGACGGCACCCCCGGCCGGGGAGGCCGAGGGTGCTGGCGTGCCCCTGGTCGAGCCGGATCAGCTGCTGGGTGCCGCCGTCAGGTCGTAGACGGTGGTGCCGCCGATGGAGGTGGCGGTGTAGTGCGCCGTCACCCAGGTCGCGATGGCGGCGCTGGAGTTGCTGCCGCCCATCGACCGGCCGCCCATGCCGCCACCACCGATGAAGTAGTGGATCCTGCCCTGGGCGACGTAGGACTGGAACTGGGCCAGGGTCGGCGAGGGGTCGCTGCCGTTGAAGCCACCGATCGCCATCACCGGACGACCGGAGGCGAGCTGGTAGCCCGAGGCCTCGTTCGATCCGACGGCAGCAGCGGCCCAGGTGTAGGCGCCGGTCTTCAGCGCCGCGGTCAGTGCGGCGTTGGAGGTGCTGCCCGAGAGCAGCCCACCGATCCCGCCTGCGCCGCGGGCTGTGGTCCCGGTGCCGGTGCCGGCTCCGGCTCCGAACCCGGTGCCCATGCCCGGAGGCATGCCGTTCGGTCGTGTCCTGCCCGGGCCTCCCGCGCGGCCGCCACCGGGACCACCCTGTCCACCGGGCCCGAACGCGCCGCCGGGGCCGGCGGAGACGATCGAGCCGGTGGTGGCCTTGCCTGCGGTGTCGATCGAGTAGGCGATCGGACCGGCGAGCCCGGCCGTCAGGGCGACGACGGCGATCAGCGAGGCGACGGTGCGGCTCATCGTCGGCATCGCGATCGCTGCCGCCGCGACGAGTCCGGCGACGAGGACGACGACCTTCAGCCAGGGCAGGAAGGTGGGGGTGCGGTCGAGCAGGACGTAGCCCCAGGCGGCGGTCACCGCCAGGGCGACGGCGAGCACGGCCTTGGCGACCAGCTCGTCGCGGCGGCGCCAGAGGACGACCGCCCCGATGCCGACCATGCCGGCGATACCGGGTGCGAGGGCGACGGTGTAGTAGCTGTGGAAGATGCCCTGCATGAAGCTGAAGACGAGGCCGGTGACGACGAGCCACGTGGTCCAGATCAGCAGCTGAGCCCGGATGCGGTCGGTGCGCGGGGCGCGGCGGGCGAACCAGAAGGTGGCCCCGGCCAGGATCAGTGCGGCCGGGATCAGCCACGCGACCTGCGTGCCGACCTCGCTGCCGAACATGCGGCCGATGCCGGTGCTGCCCCACATCGAGGTGCCGCCGGCGCCTCCGCCGCCGCCTCCACCGACGCTGCCGGTCTCGTTCCCGGTCAGCCGCCCGAGACCGTTGTAACCGAGCGTCAGTTCGAGGATCGAGTTGTGCTGCGAACCGCCGATGTAGGGGCGGCTCGAGGCCGGCCACAGCTCGACGATCGCGATGTACCAGCCGGCGGAGGCGACCATCGCGACCAAGCCGATCAGCAGCTGGGAGAAGCGACGCAGCACGGTGCGGGGGCCGGCGAGGAGGTAGACGACCGCGAGACCCGGGACCACCAGCAGCGCCTGCAGCATCTTCGTGAGGAAGGCCGTCCCGAGCAGGGCACCGGTGATGACGAGCCATCTGGTGCGTCCCTGCTCGACGGCCCGGCCGATGGCGTAGGCGGCGGCGGTGAGCAGCAGGACGAGCAGCGCGTCGGGGTTGTTGAACCGGAACATCAGGGTCGCGACCGGCGTCACCGCGAGCACGAGGCCGGCGAGCAGGCCCGCCGAGGCGGTGAAGGCCCGGCGCACCGAGGCGTAGAGCAGGCCGACCGACGCGACGCCCATCAGGGCCTGCGGCGCGAGGATCGCCCACGAGTTGACGCCGAACAGCCGGGCGGAGAGACCCATGATCCAGAGCGAGACCGGCGGCTTGTCGACGGTGATCGAGTTGCTGGCGTCCGAGCTGCCGAAGAACAGGGCCTTCCAGCTCTGCGAGCCGGCCTGTACGGCGGCGGAGTAGAAGCTGTTGGCCCAGCCGGACGCCGACAGCCCGTAGAGGTACAGCACCGCTGTGGCGACGAGCAGACCGAGCAGCGCTGGGCGGACCCACTGCGGGTCCTCGGCGCGACCGCGGACCCAAGCCGGGAGCGGTCGCCCCGCGCGCCGGGTGGGCTCGGCGGACGAGCCACCCGGCGCCGGGACAGGGGCGGATCTCGGGTGCCCGTCGAGGTCGGGCGGAAGCGTCGTGGTCATGGTGATGACTGTCGGCGCCGCCACTGGCACCGGCCTGAGGCGCTCCTATGAGCTCCCTGAGAGCACCTCGGGCCCGGACACCGCGGTCCGCTCAGCTCCCGACGAGCTGCGTGTCGCCCGTCGATCTGGTCGGCAGGACCATACGGATGTCCGACAGGGCCAGCGTGCTGCCACCGGTCGGCGCGCGGTAGGTCGGGGTGTCCTGCTGCTGGAGGTCGAGCCGCAGCTGATGTCCCGCCGCGATGGCGTAGTGGTTGCCGTAGAACGGAACCCGCAGGGTGCCGGTCAGCGGGTCGCCGTAGACGGAGTCGTACCGGTAGACGCCGCGGCTGATCAGGACCGGGGTGCCGTCGGGGCCCACGTCCCAGACCCGTGCCGCGACGGCCCCGCTCCCCGGCGTGGCGGTGTAGGTCGCGTCGACGTAACCGATGCCGACCGTGGTCTGCGTCTGCAGGAGCGGCGTAGACACCGAACGGAACCCGAAGGCGGGGTCGGGGACAGCAGGGGTCGTCCCTACCGTGCAGCCACCTCGAGTGGTGGACTGCTGCGGCAACTGGCCACCGGCGATGGCGTCGGTCTTCGCGCTGTCGGGGTCACCCGCGCCGCTGGTCGGCGCCAGGGTGGCCGTCCGGGCCGACGTCATCGTCAACGTGCCCGTGCCGAACTGTTCCGGCGCCGGGGCGGTGACCTCGTCGGTGGCCGGTTGCGTCGACGGGGAGCAGTCGGTCACCTGGCTGGCGACGTCGGTCGTCGCGCGGTGCGCACCGCCGATCTGGCTCTGCAGGAACGCGTTCGCCTCGTGGTTGATCAGGTGCCAGGTGCCGGGCTTGTTCTGGGCGCGGCTGTGGCCGATGTCGGCGGCACGCACGGTGACCGGCCACTGTGGGTCCAGGCCCTTGAGGTAGTGGAACATCCGGAAGCTCTCGACGGCCGGGAAGAGGTCGTCGGTCCACCCGGAGACCGAGAACACCGCGGTCCGCTGGCCGGCGGTCTGTTGTGCCTTCCAGCCCGGCGAGTAGTAGGCCGAGTGCCAGTGCGAGAAGGCTTGTCGGATCTGGTGGATGACGGTCTCGTCCGTCCCGGGCCCGGTCGAGTACGGCTCGCCGGCCGCGATCCGGGCCTGCCACGCGTAGAACGGCTCGTTCGGCGGGTCGGTCTCGGGGTCGGGTCCCTGGTTCTGCGGTGACGGTTCGACGGTGCCGAAGTCACCGGTGGTGGCGCCCAGGGCCTGCAGCGCCGCGGTGTAGCTCGCCTTTCCCACGCCGAAGGGGGTGCCGTTGCCGTCCTGGTCTGTCGGCAGGCCGTACGACTGCGTGTAGACGTCCCCGCCGGATGGGGCACCTGGTACCCGGCCGTTGGGGGCCAGCGAGGCGGCGAGGTCGGTCCACGGGTACTTCGGCACCGCCACCTGCAGCTTCAGCACCGGCAGCTTCTTGTCGCGCGAGTTCGGGAAGGTCCAGTTCGGCTCGGCCGCCTGCAGCCAGCTCTCGCCGCCGCCGTAGGAGCCGCCCGTGACCGCCACGTGCTGGGTGTCGACGCCGGGGAAGGCCCTCGCGACGTTGGCCGAGAGCCACTGGGTGTCCCGGATCTCGACGTTCTTGTTCTTCACGCGGATGGTGCCGGCCTGTGCCGGGCAGTCGGACCCGCCCTTGCCCGGGCACACGGCCGAGTTCGGCGTGTTCGGGCTGTAGCCGGGGATCGACTTGTCGCCGCCGAAACCACGCGCGGTGTAGGCCAGGACGTAGTAGCCGTGCTCGGCGAACCAGTGCGAGTTCCAGTGGTACTTGTCGCCGTCGTCGCCGGTGTCGTTCACCGACTCCCACTCGTGCTTGTCGTTGCCGAAGCCGTGCAGCATCACGATCAGCGGGTGCTTGCCCGGGCGGCCGTCGGCCGGCTTCGTCACGTCGAAGTCCAGAGGGGCCCCGTCGAAGCTCGGCAGGGTGCCCGAGCAGATCTCCTGACCGCCCGGGTAGGTCGAGCACCCGCTCGCGAGCGGTCCGGGGACCGAAGCCGGTGCGGCCGGTGCGGGCTGCGCGGGCTGTTTGGCGGGTGCGGCGCCGGCGGCGGCGCCGAGACCGCCCCAGGCAGTAACGGCCACGGCTGCGGTGAACACGGTGAGCGCGGCCGTCGGTCGACGACGGCGGACGGAACGACCCATGGACATCCCCCGATGTACGGAACGACCGTCGCGCCGGCAGGCGGCGATCGGCGGGGCGTTACTGCCCCGTCCTCCAACGCGTGACTCCTCGAACGGTGACGCGCGTTACGCGGCCAACCGTCACGCGTCGGATCGGCGCGTCAGAAGACCCGGTACGGCAGGAACTTGCCGTTCAGGGTGATCACGGCGCGGTCTCCCTTCGGGTCGGCGACGCGCTCCATCCCGATCTCGAAGTCGATGGCACTCACGATGCCGTCGCCGAACTCCTCGGTGACCAGTTCGCGGAGGCTCGAGCCGTAGACCTGCACCATCTCGTGCAGCCGGTAGACGAGCGGGTCGGTCAGGTCCACGGCGCCGACCCCCCGGTCGGGTGGCAGCTGCAGCGCGGTCACGACATCGGTCGGCAGGTCGAGCAGCTGCCCGACGATGGCGGCCTGCTCGGCGTCCAGCGGCTGCTGGCCGAGGACCGCCGACGTGGCCCAGACCGGGCTCCGGCCCAGCTTGGCGGCGATCTCGTCCCAGGTCAGCCCGGAGGCGCGCTTGGCGGCGGCAGCGAGGCGGCCGGCCTCGATGCGGGTCAGCGGCAGGTCGGTCACGGGTGCCTCCTGGGATGTCGTGAGCCGGTCCAGCGCACCCTAGCCCTGTCACGTTTTGATCATGTTTCGCGGGTCGCGCTCGCCGGCGACTCCCCGCTGCCGCGGAGCTGCCGAAGGTGTCGACATACCGGTGCCCGCCCGCGACCGGTATGTTCCGCGCGCTGCCCGTGCGCTCCGCCGGGTGCCGAGGAGGCGTGATCGTGCCCGACACCGCACCGGTCCGCGCCGCATGACGAGTTCGCCGACCTCGGTGCCGGAGCTCGCTCCGGCCCGCCTGCTGCTCGTCGAGGACGACGAGGCCGACGCCTTCCTCGTCCGTGAACTTCTCGCCGAGTCCGACGTGCCCATCGACATCACCTGGGTGCGTTCCCTGGCCGAGGCCCAGTCGCTGACCGCGGACTCCTTCGAGTGCGTGCTCCTCGATCTCGGCCTCCCGGACGCCACCGGCTTCGACGGCCTCCGTGGTCTGCTCGACAGCTCGCCCGACGCCGCGGTGCTCGTGCTGACCGGCCTCGACGACGAGCAGACCGGCGTCGACGCCCTGGCCAGCGGAGCGCAGGACTACCTCGTCAAGGGCCAGGTCGACGGCTCGCTGCTCGGCCGGTCCATCCGCTACGCCCGTGAGCGCAAGCGGCTCGACGCCGAGCTCCGACGGCTCTACCGCACCGAGGTACAGGCCGCCGAGAACGCCCGCCTCGAACGCGGCCTGCTGCCCCAGCCCCGGTTCGAGGACCCGTCCGTCACGATCGTCACCCGTTACCGGCCCGGTCGCGACGCGGTGCTCGGCGGCGACTTCTTCGACGCGATCGAGACCGCCGACGGAACGTTGTTCGTCCTCATCGGCGACGTCGCAGGCCATGGCCCGGACGAAGCGGCGCTCGGCGTGTGCCTGCGCATCGCCTGGCGCACGTTGGTGATGGCGGAGCAGAGCCCGGAACGGTTGCTGCCGATCCTGCAGGACGTGCTCACCCAGGAGCGCCGCTCCGAGGAGGTCTTCGCGACCGTCTGCATGGCCGTCGTCGCACCGGCCCGCGACGAGCTCCGGCTGTTCCTCGCCGGCCACCCCGCCCCGCTCCTGCTCGGCCGCTCACCCCTCGAGGCGGACGGCGGTCCGCACCAGCTGCCCGATGAGCTGGTCGGCCCGGCACTCGGGGTGGTCCCCGGAGTGGTGTGGGGGAGCCGGCCCGTCCCACTGCCCGACGGCTGGCGGCTGTTGCTGTTCACCGACGGGCTGGTCGAAGGTCTCGACGGTTCCGCACCCCCGGGTTCCCATCAGCGGCTCGGCGTCGAGGGCCTGGTCCGGCTCGTCCGGGAGTCGAGCGTCTTCGACAACGCGCCCGCGCTGGTCGAGGACCTGTTGCAGGGTGCCCGGCGCCTCCACGGCGGTGAGCTCGCCGACGACGTCGCGGTGCTCGTCGTCGAACGGGGCCAGACCCCGGAGGTGTCGTGAGCGAGCGCCCGAACTGGTCCCTTCGCCAACGACTGGTCGGGTTGCTCGGCGTCGTAGCCGTGCTTCTGCTGGTGTTGGTGTCGGCTTCTGCGGCCCTGCTCGTCAAGGTGCACCGCGACCAGGACCTTGTGATCAAGCGCTACTTCTCGGTGCTGAGTGACTCCAACGGCCTGTTCCTGAACCTCGTCGACGCCGAGACCGCCGTCCGCGGCTACATCCTCAGCGGGAACGAGGCCGACCTGCAGCCGCTGCGGGCCCTGCAGTCACCCGAGTTCAAGGCCCGGGGCGACGTGCTCAAGCGCAACCTGGGCACCAACGGTCAGCTGGTCGCTGCACTGAACCAGGCCTCGCATTCGATCGGCGAGTGGTACACCGGCTTCGTCCAGCCCGCGTTGGACAAGGTGCACAGGCAGGGCCCGCGGTCGGTAACCGACGCCGACCTCGCCCGGGGAAGGGCGTCCTTCGACGTCGTCCGCGCCGATTACGCCACCTACCGGGACGCGGTGCTGCAACGTCGCACCGCCGTGAGCAACGAACTCGACGGCAAGACCAACCTGCTGTTCGCCGCCGTCGTGACCGGAGCCGTCGGAGCCGTCGTGCTCGGCCTGCTGCTGGGGTTCGCGCTGCTCCGGTGGGTCACCCGGCCCCTGGACGCGCTGGCGGCCCAGACGCGCGCGGTCCGGTCCGGCGAGCTGGCCCAGGCCATCCGGGTCGACGGGCCCCCCGAGATCGCCGGGCTCGGCCGCGACGTCGAGATGATGCGCCGCGGCCTCGTCGAGCAACTCGCCGCGGTGGAGGCCGCCCGCGGTGGCCTGGAGCAGGCGCAGCAGCGGCTGACGGCGCAGGCCGAGGAGCTGCAGCGGTCCAACCGGGACCTCGAGCAGTTCGCCTACGTCGCCTCCCACGACCTGCAGGAACCGCTGCGCAAGGTCGCGAGCTTCTGCCAGTTGCTGGAGCGTCGGTACGCCGGCCAGCTCGACGAGCGAGCCGACCAGTACATCGCCTTCGCCGTCGACGGCGCGAAGCGGATGCAGCAGCTCATCAACGACCTGCTGGCCTTCTCCCGGATCGGCCGCCGCACCGGCGGCCGGTCCGAGGTGGAGCTCGGCACCTGCCTCGATGGCGCGATGCGCAACCTCTCCGCGGCGCTCGAGGAGACCGGCGCGACGGTCGACGCCAGTTCGTTGCCACGGGTCTGGGGCGAGAAGGCGCTGCTCACGGCACTGCTGCAGAACCTCGTCAGCAACGCGGTGAAGTTCCGCGGCGACCAGCCCGTGACGGTCCGGCTCACCTGCGAGCCGGGCGACGACGAATACGTCTTCCGCTGCTCGGACAACGGCATCGGTATCGAGCCGCGGTACGCCGACCGCATCTTCGTCATCTTCCAGCGCCTCCACGCCAAGGACGAGTACGCCGGGACCGGCATCGGCCTCGCGCTGTGCAAGAAGATCGTCGAATGGCATGGCGGCCGCATCTGGCTGGACGTCGACGCGACCGGCATGGGCCGCGGGACGACGTTCGCGTGGACGCTGCCGACCGCGGACCGTGGCCGGGCGATCATGGACCCGGAGCCACACGAGAACGCCGACGCGACCACCGCCGGCTCCGAGCGCGACAGTGTGACGGCATGAAGGATCGGCAGATGAGAAGCGGGAGCAGCACGTGAGCGAACCGGTGGCCGCGATAGACGTCCTGCTCGTGGAGGACGACCCCGGCGACGTCCTGATGACCCGCGAGGCGTTCGAGGACTACAAGGTCCACAACAACCTCTGGGTCGTGACCAACGGCGTCGAGGCCATGGCCTTCCTGCGTCGCGAGGGGGAGTTCGCCGATGCCCCGACGCCCGACCTGATCCTGCTCGACCTCAACCTGCCGAAGATGGACGGCCGGGAGGTGCTGGCCGCGGTGAAGGCGGACCCGCAGCTGCGCTCGATCCCGGTGGTGGTGCTGACCACCAGCGAGGCGGAGGAGGACGTCGTCCGCTCCTACTCCCTGCACGCGAACGCCTACGTCACCAAGCCCGTCGACTTCGAGCGCTTCGTGTCCGTGGTGCAGCAGATCGACGAGTTCTTCGTCAGCGTCGTGCGGCTGCCCAAGGGGGAGTCCTAGCTGGGCTGCCGCGGCGTCGGCACCGCAACGCGGACCCGACGGTCCACGGGGGCGATGAGCCCGATCGCGAGCCCGACGACCACGCCCGGAACGGCCAGGCGCAGTGAGGTGCGGCCGACGCCGCGTCGTTCTATGGCTGCCAGGAACATGACGCCCCCTCATCCTGCCGCTCGGGCAGGAACGGTCGACACCGCAGTCGACGATGACGGTGTTATCGAACGATGCGGAGGTGGACAGGAGGTTTTCGGGACCTGTAATCCGGCTGATCATCTGTCGGACGTCCGGCGACCCGGTCGGGGAAGATCGTTCACCCGTTTACCCGATGTAGCTGCGGTGGCGTCTCTCCGACGCTTCAGGGGACAAGTTCCGCCAGGACGGTGGGACTCCCCGGCCATGGATCGGTCGAGCGGGCGGTGTGCATCACCGCCGGTGAGGACTCCGCCCCATGATGCGCTCCATGTTCTCCGCGATCAGCGGACTGCGCGCCCACCAGACGATGATGGACGTCGTCGGCGACAACATCGCCAACGTCAACACGGTGGGCTTCAAGTCCAGCCGCGTCGTCTTCGAGAACACGCTGACCCAGCTGATGCGGGGCGGTAGCCAGCCGGGGACCCGCGACGCGGGCAACCTCAGCCAGCCCGGTGGTGGCATCAACCCGATGCAGATCGGGCTCGGCGTGCGCGTCGCGTCCATCGACATGACCGACACCCAGGGTGCGCTGCAGAGCACCGGCCGACCGACCGACGTGGCAATCTCCGGCGCGGGGTTTCTCGCCGTTCGGCAGGGGACGGACACGCTCTACACCCGGGCCGGCAGCCTCGGCTTCGACGCCCGCGGGAACCTGACCGACCCGACCGGGATGATCGTGCAGGGCTGGCAGGCGGACTCGAGCACGGGCGCCGTCAACACCAACAGCCCGGTCAGCGACATCACCCTCCCGCTCTCGGCGCCCGACAGCCCGCAGCCGACCAACACCGTCTACATGGGCGGCAACCTCTCGGCCAACGATGCGGCCGGCGCGGCCAGCACGGGTGACACCTCGATCACCGCCTTCGACCGCAACGGCACCCAGCACTCGCTCACGGTCTCGACCACGAAGACGGCGGCCAACACCTGGACCGCCACCGTCTCCGACGGCGGGACCACGCTCGGTTCCTCCTCGCTGACCTTCGACGCCACGGGCAAGCTGACGAGCGCGTCATCCTTCACCGTCCCGTGGACCGGGAACGCGGCCGGCAAGCTGACCGTCAACCTCGCCGAGGCGGGCACCAGCGGCGGCATCACCCAGTACGGCAGCCCCTCGACGGCGATTGCCACCGAGCAGGACGGCGCGGCCTCGGCGAGCCTTCGCTCGTTCGCGATCGGTGACGACGGCACCGTCACCGGCACCTTCTCGAACGGCTCGAGCAAGGTGCTGGCGAAGGTTGCGCTGGCCACCTTCTCCAACCCGGGCGGTCTCCAGAAGAGCGGCGACTCCCACTTCCGCGCGACGGCTGCCTCCGGCGGTCCGCTGGTACAGGCGGCGGGCACCGGCTCGGCCGGGACGTTCGTGGCTGGGTCGTTGGAGATGTCGAACGTCGACCTCGGTCAGGAGTTCACCAACCTGATCATCGCGCAGCGTGGCTTCCAGGCCAACTCGAAGATCATCAGCGCATCCGACGAGCTGCTCACCGACCTCGTGAACCTCAAGCGGTAACGACCGCCGCTCGACGAAGGCCCAGGCGATGCGCCTGGGCCTTCGTCGTTGCCATCTGCCGGCTGGTCCTGCCTGCGTACGCTTCGCCCACCCGGACCGGCCGGGCCCGATCCCGGAGGCAACCGATGGCGCGCACCCGCACGGTCAGCGGCAGCACGACCGTGGCCGCCGACCCCGCGACCGTCTACGCCCACGTCAGCGACCCGACGCGGATGGGCGATTCGAGCCCGGAGAACCTCGGCGCGACGGTCGCCGACCCGTCGAGACGGTCAGAAAGCGGCGGGTCCTACGTCGGAATGGTCTTCGACGGCCGCAACCAGCGCGGACCGGCACGCTGGACCACCCGCTGCGTCGTGACCGCTGCCGAGCCCGGTCGCCGGTTCGCCTTCCGCGTCGTCGCCATCGGGATCGGGACGCCCCGGCTGCGTGCGCCCATCGCCACCTGGGAGTACCGCTTCGACGAGGTCTCCGGCGGCACGCTGGTGACCGAGACGTGGACCGACGACCGCCGAGGCTGGCCGGACCCCGTTGCCCGGGTCTTCGACGCCGTCGCCACCCGGGGCCACACCTTCGCCGCGTTCCAGGAGCGCAACATCGCGAGCACGCTCCGTCGCCTCAAGCAGGTCCTGGAGTCCCCGGACTACGCCGCCTGAGCGGAGCCGCCGTCCGTCGGTGGTCCGTCGTCCGTGGTCGATGGTCGGTGGCTGGGTCCCGCTGATCACAGAACGGTGCGGCGGCGGGCCTTGTCCGCATACATCGCCCGGTCGGCCCGGGCGAGCAGGCCATCGGCGTCGGTGGCGTCGCTGGGGAAGACCGCGAACCCGATGCTCACCGCGACCGGCGCCTCGAAGCCGTCGACGAGCACGACCGGTTCCCGCAGCGCGTCGCGGATGCTGTCCGCGACCCGCGAGGCCGCTTCGTGCGGTGCGTTCCGGATTCCGGACATGACCACCAGGAACTCGTCGCCGCCGTGTCGGGCGAGCAGGTCGCCGGCGCGCACCACGGCCCGCAGCCGCCCGGCGAGGTCCTGCAGGAGCCGGTCGCCGGCGGCGTGGCCGAAGCGGTCGTTCACCGCCTTGAACTCGTCGAGGTCCAGGTAGAGCAGAGCGATCGCGGTACCGGTCTCGTCGGCCCGACCGATCTCGGTCTCGAGGTGCCGGGAGAGCATGGAACGGTTCGCCAGGCCCGTCAGCGGGTCGTGCCACGCGAGGTGCTGCACCGTGCGGTCGGCCTGCACGCGCGGGGTGACGTCCTCCTGGATCCCGATGTAGTGGGTCAGGTGGCCGCCGTCGTCGACGACCGGGGCGAGGTAGAGCTCGTTGTACCAGGTGGACCCGTCGGGCCGGTAGTTCAAGACCGTCACCTGCGCATCGGTGCCGGCTCGGAGCTTCGCGCCGAGCTCGGCGACGGTCGACAGATCGGTCTCCGGACCCTGCAGGATCCGGCAGTTGCGACCGAGCAGCTGCGCGGCGGAGTACCCGGACAACCGCTCGAAGGCGGCGTTGACGTACACCAGCGGCTGGTCGCCCGCGGAGGAGGCCACCGTCACCCCGAAGGGCGAGGCGCGCACTGCCCGGGCCAGCAGACCGTCGCTGATGGAGCGGCTGTCCGGGCGCAGCGAGGCGAGGACCGCCGGGCCCTGCTCGAGACCCGTCTCGTACGGGTCGGCCGGAAGCGGTGCGCCTGTCGCGGGCGCCGCGGACGCCGCGGCCCGTGGGGGGACGCGCAGCATGAGCGAGCGTGCCGCTCGGACGACGAGCTCGCGGTCGTGGGTGACGACGTAGTCGAAGCGGCGTCCGGCGTCGTCGCCGCCGTCGCCGAGGTCGTGGGCGAGCAGGGCCGCCGCGAAGTGCGGCCCGAGGACGACGACGTCCCACTCGGTGTGCAGGCGGTCGTCGTCGGGCAGGGCGACGCCACGGACGCCGACCGCCGGCTCGGCCGGCATGTCGTCGCCGAAGACCGCGACGAACGCGTTGTCGCGGCCGAGTGCCGTGTAGCGGGCGGCAGCCAGGGGCGTGAACAGCTCGCACGACTGGAAGGTCGCGAGCACGACCCCGCCTGACGTCGCGGCCTGCCGCTCGAGATGGCGGGCCAGCGCCAGCAGCAACGTCTTGGTCGCCCGGCGGATGGCGGGGCTGTCCGCGACCATCGCCCACGGCGTCGTCGGGACCGGCAGCTCGGCGGTCCGGTGCGGCAGGACCGGTATCGCCACCCCACTCGGCCGGACAGGCAGCGGTGCCGGCCTGCCGAAGAAGTAGCCCTGCCCGAGGCGCGCTCCGAGCGCGACCGCCAGCTCGACCTGCTCCACGGTCTCGATGCCCTCGGCGAGAAGAACCGCCCCGCTGCGCTCGGCCTCCGCGCGTACCGCGCTGACCACGCCGGCCACCTCGGTGGTCGTGCGCTGCTGCACCAGGCGGAGGTCGAGTTTGATGACGTCTGGGCGAAGGATCGGTAGCAACGCGAGTGAGGTGTCGACCGCACCGACGTCATCGATCGCCACGCCCCACCCCTGGCGCCGCGCCGCCAGGAGCGACGCCATGAGGTCGGCCGGGCTTCCCGCGAGGTCTCGCTCGGTGATCTCGAGCATGAGGGGGAGTGCCGATCTCGCCCGCGAGACGAGGGCGGCGAAGCCCGGCGGAGCGGTGGACAGGAGCGTCGACGGTTCGGCGTTGACGAACAGCGTCAGCGGGGCGGCGAAGCCCGCATCCAGGGCACCGTGGAGTGCCGCCCGCCGGCACTCCCAGTCCAGCTCGGCGATCCGGCCTTCGGCGGCGGCCGTCGCGAACAGCTCGGCGGGCCGCCGGCCGTCGTTCCCCCGGGCCAGGGCCTCGTAGCCGACCGTCGCGGCGGTGTCGAGGTCGATGATGGGCTGCGCCACCGCGTGGATGCCGGCTGCGCCCATGACCAGTAGCCCCCGTCGATCTCCGTGCCCGACCGCTCTCCGGAGCAGCGGGACGTGCCGGCTGTCTGTTCGAGGTGCCCGGAGACAATCAACGTAAGCATGAAGCGGTTTCGGTGGTGCCGGCGGGGTGGGGTGCCGACGACACCCCACCCCGCCGCATCAGGCGAGGTCCTCCGGCGCGGGGCAGGAGCAGAACAGGTTCCGGTCGCCGTAGGCGCCGTCGATCCGACGCACCGGCGGCCAGTACTTGCCGGTCCGGGACGCCGCGGTCGGGAAGGCCGTCGACGGGAAGGCGGCGGTCTCGCGCTCGTACGGGTGCTCCCAGGCACCGGTGACCGACGTCGCGGTGTGCGGCGCGTGGACCAGCGGGTTGTCGTCGGCGGGCCACTCTCCTGCGGCGACCCGGTCGATCTCGGCCTTGATCGCGATCATCGCGTCGCAGAACCGGTCGAGCTCGCCGAGGTGCTCGCTCTCGGTCGGCTCGACCATCAGCGTGCCGGGCACCGGGAACGACATCGTCGGCGCGTGGAAGCCGTAGTCGATGAGCCGCTTGGCGACGTCGTCGACGGTGACGCCGGTGGCCTTCGTGATCGGGCGCAGGTCGAGGATGCACTCGTGGGCGACCCGTCCGCCCTGTCCGGTGTAGAGGACGGGGAAGTGGCCGGTGAGACGGTGCGCGATGTAGTTGGCCGACAGGACCGCCACCTGCGTCGCGCGGGTGAGGCCCTCGCCGCCCATCATGCGGACGTAGGCCCAGCTGATCGGCAGGATGCCGGCCGAACCGAACGGCGCGCCGCTGACCGGACCGACGCCGTCGCGCCGCGCCTCGTCCGGGTGCAGCGGGTGGCTCGGCAGGAACGGCACCAGGTGCTCGCGGACACCGACGGGTCCGACACCGGGGCCGCCGCCGCCGTGCGGGATGCAGAACGTCTTGTGCAGGTTCAGGTGGCTGACGTCCCCGAGCTCCCCGATGCGCGCCACCCCGACGAGGGCGTTGAGGTTCGCGCCGTCGACGTAGACCTGGCCGCCGTGCGCGTGCACGATCTCGGCGATGCGGGTGATGCCCTCCTCGTAGACGCCGTGCGTCGACGGGTAGGTCACCATGATCGCGGCGAGGTCGGCTGCATGCGCGTCGGCCTGGGCCTGCAGGTCATCGAGGTCGACGGCGCCGTCCTCGCCGGCCTTCACGACCACGACGCGCATGCCGGCCATGACCGCCGAGGCGGCATTGGTGCCGTGGGCCGAGGAGGGGATGAGGCAGACGTCGCGCTTGGAGTCCCCACGGGAATGGTGGTAGCCGCGGATGGCCAGCAGGCCGGCGAGCTCGCCCTGGCTGCCCGCATTCGGCTGCACGGAGACGCGGGCGTAGCCGGTGACCGCGGCGAGCCAACCCTCGAGCTGCTCGATCAGCGCGGCGTACCCACGGCTGTCGGACGCGGCGGCGAAGGGGTGCATCGACCCGAACTCGGCCCAGGTGACGGGCTCCATCTCGGTGGTCGCGTTGAGCTTCATCGTGCAGGAACCGAGCGGGATCATCCCGCGGTCCAGCGCGTAGTCGGCGTTCGCGAGCCGGGTGATGTAGCGCAGCATCGCGGTCTCGGAATGGTGCGCCGAGAAGACCGGGTGGGTCAGGTAGCGGCTCTCGCGGACCAGGTCGGCGGGGAGGGCGTCCTCGGCTGCGCCCACCTCGGCGAGCGCGTCGTCGGTGACGCCGAAGGCGGACCAGACGGCCCGCAGCTGGGCCTCGCCGGTCAGCTCGTCGCAGGAGATGCCGATCGTGTCGGCGTCGACGCGGCGAAGCGAGATGCCGGCGTCGTGCGCGCGCTGCCACACCTCCTCGGCCCGCCCGGGGACCACGGCGGTCACGGTGTCGAAGAACGTCGCGTGGGCGATCTCGACGCCACCAGCGCGGAGCCCCGCGGCGAGCGCGGCGGCGGCGCGGTGCACACGCTGCCCGAGGCGGTGCAGGCCATCCGGCCCGTGCCAGACCGCGTACATGCCGGCCATGACGGCCAGCAGGACCTGGGCGGTGCAGATGTTGCTCGTCGCCTTCTCGCGCCGGATGTGCTGCTCCCGCGTCTGCAACGCGAGGCGGTAGGAGGTGTCGCCGTTCGCGTCGACGCTGACGCCGACCAGACGGCCCGGCAGCGTCCGCTCGAGGCCCTTGCTCACGACCATGTAGCCGGCGTGCGGACCGCCGTAGCCCATCGGGACGCCGAAGCGCTGCGCGGAGCCGACGGCGATGTCGGCGCCGAGCTCGCCCGGGCTCGCGACCAGCGTGAGGGCGAGCAGGTCGGCGGCGAAGGTGACGAGGCCACCGCGCTCGTGGACCGTCTCGGCGAGCCCGGTGTAGAAGGCCCGCCCGCGCAGCAGCCCGTCGGCGGCCGGGTACTGGACGACGAGGCCGGCGAGCCCGCCGTCGGGGAGCCCGTCGGCATCGAGGTCGGCGACGACGACCTCGACGCCGGTCGGCTCGCACCGGGTGGTCACCACGGCGATGGTCTGGGGGAGCAGGCGGCTGTCGAGCACGATGCGCGCCGGCGCCTTCTTGGCTCCGCGGCGCATGGCGGTCACGGCTTCGGCCACGGCGGTCGGCTCGTCGAGCAGCGACGCGTTGGACGTGGGCAGTCCGGCGAGGTCGCCGACCATCGTCTGGAAGTTCAGCAGCGCCTCGAGCCGGCCCTGGCTGATCTCGGGCTGGTAGGGCGTGTAGGCGGTGTACCAGCCGGGGTTCTCGAGCACGTTGCGCAGCACGACCGCCGGCGTGATCGTCCCCGAGTAGCCGAGACCGATCATCGGCTTCGTCACCACGTTGGCGGCGGCGAGCGCCCGCAGTTCGTCGAGGGCCTCAGCCTCGCTCACCGGCGCGAGGTCGAGGCCCTGGGTGGCACGGATGCCGCCGGGGACCGCGGCGTCGGTGAGCTCGTCGAGGCTGCCGTAGCCCAGCGCGGCGAGCATCTTGGCCTGCTCGTCGGGTGACGGCCCGATGTGGCGCTCCGTGAACGGCGTCGCAGCGACAACCGGGTCCGTGAGAGCGGCGAGCAGGGCGAGCGCCGGCTGCTCTGCCGACGATGCGGAAGCGGGTGCGGGCGATGCGAGCATTTCGGACTCCGAGGTGGTCGGCGTTCCGGCGCAGCCCGGTAGGGGCCCGCGGCGGCGGTCGCCTCCCTGCTCTGTTGTGGGCCTGAGAGATTCACCGGGCGATCCGGCTTGCCCCGTCGGCGAGCTCCCGCCGTTCGCGCGCTGGCGGGAAGCTTCTTTCCAGAGGTGCCTCGACCGTGCGGTACCGGGTGCCTGAGAGGTTCCTGGGAGGGATTGCTCCTTCGGCGGCCGACCGGGGTCGGCGCTCTCCCGCGCGGTGTCGGTGGCGTATGCGGTTGTGGGCCCCATCCTCGCACACGGGACCCGTACCGCCGTCCCGGCGATGGGCCGGTCGGCGTCGTACCGTTCCGCCGTGCCCACCGGTCGCCTCGAGGCCTTCAGCGACGGCGTCATCGCCATCCTCATCACGATCATGGTCCTCGAGCTGCACGTTCCCGAGGTGACCACCTGGGAGGCGGTGCGGAACGAGCTGCCGATCCTCTTCAGCTACGTCCTGTCGTTCGTCTACCTGGGCATCTACTGGAACAACCACCACCACATGCTCCAGGCGACGACGCAGGTGAACGGCGGGGTGCTGTGGGCCAACCTGCACCTGCTGTTCTGGTTGTCGCTCGTGCCCTGGGCGACCGGCTGGGTGGGAGAGCACTCGTTCGCAACGCTGCCGATGGTGGTCTACGGCATCCTGCTGCTCGCCGCCGGCACCGCCTACTACGTGCTGCAGTCGGTCATCATCCGGTTGCAGGGGCCGACCTCGATCGTCCGGACCGCCATCGGCCGCGACCTCAAGGGCAAGGCCTCGCCGGTGCTGTACCTGCTCGGCATCGGGCTGACTCTCGTCGACCGCTGGCTCGGGTTGGCCGTCTACGTCGCCGTCGCCGTCATGTGGCTGGCGCCCGATCGGCGCATCGAGCGGGTCATGTCGGCCGATCGCCCTGCGCAGGGCCCGGGCTGAGTCCTACGCTGCCCGTCATGCAGCTGCGGCGGGGAGCTCGGATCGCGGTGGTCGGTGCCGGTCCGTCCGGCCTCGTCGCGGCGCGGCACGCCCTGGGTGCCGGCTTCGACGTCACCGTGTTCGAGGCCGCGGACGACCTCGGCGGCCAGTGGCACACCACGGCGGCGCACAGCGGGATCTGGCCCGGTATGCGGACCAACACCAGCCGGATGATGACGGCGTTCTCCGAGCTGGCGCCGCCGTCGGATCACGAGCTCTATCCGCTCGCCGAGCAGGTGCAGGCCTACCTGCGGCGCTACGCCGACACCTTCGGGGTGCTCGACCGCATCCGCTTCCGCACGCCCGTCGAGGCGGTCGCGGCCGTCGGCGACGCCTGGTCGGTCGACGGCTCGCTCTACGACGCCGTGGTGGTGGCGTCCGGCCGCTTCCACGCCCCGCTCATCCCGCCGGGCCTCGAGGAATTCACCGGCGAGCTGCTGCACGCCTACGACTACCCGGGCGCCGCCGCCTTCCGTGGCCGCCGCGTGCTGGTCTACGGCAACGGCGTCAGCGGCCACGAGATCGCGTCCGACGTCGCCGCCGATGCCGCAGCCGCCGCCGTCGGGCTGCCGGTGGTGTCCGCCTACCGCAAGCCGCGCTACGTGCTGCAGAAGGTCGTCGACGGGGTGCCGTCGGACTGGCGTTGGTACACCCAGGCCGCGGCTCTCGAGCGGCGCTCGACATCGCCCGCCGAGTGGTCTCGGCGGCTGCGGGACGAGGTCGTTCGTGTTTCCGGGCACCCGTCGGACTTCGGCGCCCCCGCGCCCGACGACGACCTGCTCGTCGCCGGCCACTCACTGTCGCAGGACTACCTCGCCCAGGTGCGGCGCGGTGAGATCGTCTGCCGCCCCGCGATCGCCGGCGTGGCCGGGCGGGAGGTCACGTTCGTCGACGGCTCGACCGCGACCGTCGACGCGCTCGTCGCCGCGACCGGCTACGGCGTGGACATCCCGTACCTCTCCGACGACATCCGACGGCTGCTCGGGCCGCAGCTGTCGCTCCACGTCCGCACGCTCCACCCCGGACTTCCCGGTCTCGCGTTGCTGGGGCAGTTCGCGCTGCAGGGGCCCTACCTGCCGCTGCTCGAGCTGCAGGCGCGGTGGGTCGTCGGCGTCTGGGCCGGTGCGGTGCCGCCTCCGACGGAGCAGGAGATGCGGGCGAGCGTCGGGCAGACGCCGCCGGCGGTCGACTCGCACCACGTCCTGGCGCTCGCGCTGGCGGAGCAGGCCGGCGTGGTGCCCGACGTCGCCCGGCGACCCGAGCTCGCCGAGGCACTGCAGTTCGGCCCGATGCTCCCGGTGCGCTATCGCCTCGACGGCCCAGGAGCGCTCCCGGACGCGGCGGAGCGGTTCGCCGCCCAGCTGCTGAGCTCTCCGCGGGCGTCCGGTGAGGTGCGGGAGGGCGCGCGCTCCACCGTCCCGACCTGAGTGTCGGTCTTTCACCCGACGTGTGGAATTGGTCCGGCGGGTACGGCAGGCAGCAGGGCGGGATGCACGCCCTGCACGTTGTCGGGCTCGGCTCGTCGGTCGAGCGGTGGTCGCGGTAGGGGAGTGCGCATGGACATCGTGGGTCGCTTGGGGTCGTGGCCGGTGTTCCGGCAGCTGACGGGCGAGGACGTTCTCGGCCGCGGCAAGGCTGCGGAGTCCTCCCGCAGCGAGCACCTGCAGCCCCGGACGAAGACGGCGGACCGCGTCGCCCGCTCGGTCTGCCCCTACTGCGCCGTCGGGTGCGGGCAGAAGATCTACGTCAAGGACGAGAAGATCGTCCAGATCGAGGGCGACCCGGACAGCCCCATCTCCCGCGGTCGGCTCTGCCCGAAGGGGTCGGCGAGCCTCGACCTGGTCACCGGGCCGCAGCGGCAGACGCACGTCCTCTACCGCCGGCCCTACGCGACCGAGTGGGAGCCGCTCGCCCTCGATCAGGCGGTCGACATGATCGTCGACCGGGTCCTCGACGCGCGCCGTAAGGGCTGGCAGGACACCGACGAGGACGGCCGCAAGCTCGCTCGGACGATGGGCATCGCGAGCCTCGGCGGCGCAACGCTGGACAACGAGGAGAACTACCTGATCAAGAAGCTGTTCACCGCGATGGGCGCCGTCCAGATCGAGAACCAGGCTCGTATTTGACACAGCGCCACCGTCCCCGGTCTGGGGGCTTCGTTCGGCCGCGGTGGCGCGACCACCGCGCAGCAGGATCTGCAGAACGCCGACTGCATCATCATCGAGGGCTCGAACATGGCCGAGTGCCATCCGGTCGGGTTCCAGTGGGTGATGGAGGCCAAGGCGCGCGGGGCGAAGGTGATCCATGTCGACCCGCGGTTCACGCGCACCAGCGCGGTCGCCGACCAGCACGTGCCGATCCGTACCGGGACCGACATCGTCTTCCTCGGCGCGATCGTGAACCACGTGCTGGCCAACGAGCTCGACTTCCGCGAGTACGTGCTGGCCTACACCAACGCGTCGCACCTGGTGAACCCGGACTTCCAGGACACCGAGGACCTCGACGGGATCTTCTCGGGCTTCGACGAGCAGAAGCGTGCCTACGACACGACGACCTGGCAGTACGTCGACAACGAGTCCAGCGCGCACTCCGGCGAGCAGGCCGACCGGGCCCGTGAGATGGAGTCCGGTCACCAGCTCGGTGCCGCCGGCCCGCCGATCGACCACGCCGAGATCCGGACCGACCCGACGCTGCAGGACCCGAACTGCGTCTTCCAGATCCTCAAGCGGCACTTCTCCCGCTACACGCCGGAGATGGTCGAAGAGGTCTGCGGTATCCCGCAGCGGCAGTTCTTCGACGTCGTCGACGCGTGGACCCGTAACTCCAACCGCGAACGGACCACGGCGTTCGTCTACAGCGTCGGCTGGACGCAGCGGACCGTCGGTGTCCAGTACATCCGGACCGGGGCCATCCTCCAGCTGCTGCTGGGCAACATGGGCCGTCCCGGCGGCGGGATCCTGGCGCTGCGGGGCCACGCCAGCATCCAGGGCTCGACCGACATCCCGACGCTGTACAACCTCCTGCCGGGCTACCTGCCCATGCCGCAGGCCGGTCAGGACACGTTCGAGGCATACGTCGACAGCATCCGCGGCGCGAACCAGAAGGGGTTCTGGGGCAACGCCGACGCCTACACGGCCAACCTGCTCAAGGCGTACTGGGGCGAGAACGCGACGCCGGAGAACGGCTTCGGCTTCGACAACCTGCCGCGCATCAACGGCGACCACGGCACCTACCGCACGGTGCTCGACATGATCGCCGGCAAGGTCTTCGGATACTTCGTGCTGGGCCAGAACCCGGCCGTCGGCTCGGCCAACGGCCGCGCGCAACGCCTCGGGCTCGCGAACCTCGACTGGCTCGTCGTGCGCGACCTCGTCGAGGTCGAGACCGCGACGTTCTGGAAGAACGCCCCCGAGATCGAGACCGGCGAGATCGTGCCGACCGAGTGCCGCACCGAGGTCTTCTTCCTGCCCGCCTCGGCGCACGCCGAGAAGGAAGGCACCTTCACCCAGACGCAGCGGCTGCTGCAGTGGAGGGAGAAGGCGGTGGAGGCGCCGGACGACTGCACCTCTGAGCTGTGGTTCTTCTACCACCTCGGCCGCAAGCTCCGGGAGCGGCTGCAGGCATCCGACGACCCGCGTGACCGCCCGCTGCTCGACCTGCTGTGGGACTACCCGACGCATGGGCCCAAGGCGGAGCCCGACGCCGAAGCCGTGCTCAAGGAGATCAACGGCTACGAGGTCGCCTCCGGCCGCGCGCTGTCGGGGTTCGCGGAGATGAAGAGCGACGGGTCGACGCTCGGCGGCTGCTGGATCTACAGCGGTGTGTTCAAGGACGGCGTCAACCAGGCCGCACGCCGCAAGCCCGGCAAGGAGCAGAACTGGCTCGGGCCGGAGTGGGGCTGGGCGTGGCCGGCCGACCGTCGTGTGCTCTACAACCGCGCCTCGGCCGATCCGGACGGCAAGCCGTGGAGCGAGCGCAAGGCGCTCGTCTGGTGGGACCCGGATGCCGCGAACGCGACGGAGGCGGACCCCGGCGCCGCGCCCGGTCGCTGGGTCGGGCACGACGTGCCGGACTTCCAGGTCACCAAGCCGCCGCACTACCAGCCCGAGGACGGTGCGATCGGCCCGGATGCCCTGGCCGGCGACGACGCGTTCATCATGCAGGGCGACGGCAAGGGCTGGCTCTACGCCCCCAAGGGAACCGTCGACGGACCGCTGCCGACGCACTACGAGCCGGCCGAGTCGCCCTACCGCAACGCGTTCTACACACAGCAGCAGAGTCCGACCCGGCAGATCTACTCCCACCGCGTCAACCCGCTGCACCCGAGCCCGCCGGAGCCGCACACCGACGTCTTCCCGTTCGTCTGGACGACAGCGCGGCTGACCGAGCACCACACGGCCGGTGGGATGAGCCGCTACATGTCGGTGCTCTCCGAGCTGCAGCCGGAGTTGTTCGTCGAGGTCTCGCCGGAGCTCGCCCGCATGCGCGGTCTCACCCACGGGGGCTGGGCGCAGATCATCTCGGCGCGCACCGTCATCGAGGCGCGGGTGATGGTGACCGACCGGCTCAGCCCGCTCATGGTCCAGGGCAGGCCGGTCCACCAGATCTGGCTGCCGTACCACTGGGGCCCGGGCGGGTTGTCGACCGGTGACGTCGTCAACGACCTCCCCGCGCTCGCGCTCGACCCGAACGTGCACATCCAGGAGTGCAAGGCGGGCACCTGCGATGTGCAGCCGGGGCGCCGTCCCCGCGGGCCGGCGATGCTCGAGCTGGTCGACACCTACCGGCAGCGGGCGGAGATCACGTCCCGCACCGGAACGGTGGCGCTGACTGCGCACTACGTCGAGGACGGGCCCGCGGCCTACCTCGACGGCCCGGACAACCGGCTCCACACCGGCGAGTACCTGCACCCGGACGAGCGGGAGAACGTGCAGTCGACCCGGCATCAGATGGGCACGGGCAACGGGTCGGCGAAGGGCTCGGAGAACGGGACCCCGAACTGAGGCACCCGGGTGCGTCGCGTGATCCGAAGGGGGCAGGCAGAAGTCGTGTTCGATGATCACCGCGCGCTCCTCCAGGAACTGCTGTCCACCTATGGCCCGTGCGGACAGGAGGACGCGGTCCGGAACGTGTGCGCCCGCGAGCTGGCACCGTCGGTGGACGAGATGTGGGTCGACGAGGCCGGCAACCTGATCGGTCTCGTCCGCGGCACGGACGAGGCCGCGGACGTCCCGGTCATCCGGGTCGTCGCCCACCTCGACGAGCTCTCGACGATCGTCAAGCGGGTGGAGCCCGATGGGTCGTTGGTGGTCAGCCCGCTCGGGACCATGTACCCGGGCAACTACGGGCTGGGGCCGGTCGCGGTCCTCGGCGACCAGCAGCTGTGCAACGGCATCCTCACGCTGGGCTCGGAGCACACCACCGCCGAGAGCATGCGCATCTGGGAGACCAAGCCGGACCAGGGGGACAAGGCCCTGGACTGGTCTCACGTCTACGTCTTCACCGGCCGGACGCCCCAGCAGCTGGCGGAGGCCGGGATCGGCATCGGAACCCGCGTGTGCATCGCCGCGAGCAAGCGCACGCTCGTCGAGGTCGGCGACTACCTCGGCAGCTACTTCATGGATGACCGCGCGGCCCTCGTGGTCGCCTTGGCCGCCGCCCGCCACCTGGCCGAGCGACGCCCGGTGGCCGACGTCTACTTCGTCTTCAGCACGAGCGAGGAGATGGGCGGCATCGGCGCCACCTTCGCCGCCGGTGCCCTGCCCGGCGAGGTGACGCTGGCGCTGGACGTGGCGCCCACCGAGGCGGAGTACCAGACCACCGCCTCGGCCGATCCCGTCGTCGCCTACCTCGACGCGGCGGTGCTCTACGACAAGGAGATCGCGGACCGCCTCGTGGCCCTCGGCCTGGAGCTGGGGATGCAGCCGCAGCGGGGCGTGTTCGGCGCCTACGAGTCCGACGCCTCGAACGCGAAGATGCACGGGTTGAGCCCCAGGGCCGCCCTGCTCGGCCTCGCGACCCTGAGCACGCACGGCTACGAGGCCATTCACGGCGGGCTGCTCGACAACTGCATCCGGCTGCTCAGCGCCTTCCTCGAACGCCCCGGGATCGCGACCCGCAGCCGCTGACCCGGCGGTTCCGGCCAGCGACGCGGGCTGGCGGTGCGGCTAGCGGGGTGGCCCGAGGATGTTGCTGCCGTACTGCTCGGCGACCGCCGGGTCGGGGCGGACCTCGAAGCCCTCGGGGCGGGGCGTCCTCTTGTCGCGACCGACGGCCCGGAACATGCCCTCGATGCCGGCCGGCGTGTTGATCATCAGCAGGTCGGCAGTCGGCGACGTGATGCGGTATCCGTGCCCGGTGCCCCGAGGCAGATAGACGATGCCGCCCTCGTCGAGCTCGTACTCGGCGTCGTCGTACCAGACCAGGGCGGTGCCCTTCAGCAGCAGGAACATCTCGTCCTCGTTCTGGTGCACGTGGTACGGCGGCGCCTCGCCCTCCTCCACCGAGAAGCGGCCGACCATGAGCTGGCCGTCGGTGGCGGCACCGTCGAGCAACATCGTCAGCGTGCCGCCGTCCAGCCACTCGAGCTGCTGGTGGTCGTCCGACCGGGCGAGGTAGAGCTGGCTCATCGTGTTCTCCCGTTCCGAGGTGGAGCGCACGAGCGCTGCTAGCGCATGAGCGCATGCTAGGGCTGACCGACCGGTGGCACGGGCAGAGGAGAGCCATGAGCGACGCCGCAGCCGTACTCGCGGGCCTGGACGAGGTCCGGCCGTGGCAGGAGGAGTTCTACCGCCACCTGCACCAGCACCCGGAGCTCTCCCACCAGGAGACCGCGACGGCCGCCGCCGTCGCCGAGCGGCTGCAGCGGGCCGGTCTCGACGTCACCAGCGGGGTGGGTGGGACCGGCGTCGTCGGCGTGCTGCGGAACGGCGACGGCCCGACGGTGCTGCTCCGTGCCGACATGGACGCCCTGCCGGTGCGGGAGGCGACCGGCCTGCCCTACGCGAGCACGGTCACGGCCACCGACGCCGACGGCGAGGACGTGGACGTCATGCACGCGTGCGGCCATGACATGCACGTCACCTGCCTGCTCGGCGCGGCCCAGCTGCTCGCCGACGGCCGCGCCGGGTGGAAGGGCACGCTCGTCGCGTTGTTCCAACCGGCGGAGGAGGCCGGCGACGGGGCCCGCGGGATGCTGGAAGACGGCCTCGCACGCCTGTTCCCCACGCCCGACGTCGCGTTCGCCCAGCACGTGCTGCCGGCTCCCGCCGGCCTGGTCGCTACGAACGTCGGTCCGACGCTCTCGGCTGCCGACAGCATGCGGGTCACCGTGTACGGCCGCGGCGGGCACGGGTCGATGCCGCAGGCGACGGTCGACCCGGTGGTGCTCGCTGCCATGATCGTGGTCCGGCTGCAGACCGTCGTGGCCCGCGAGGTGGCCCCGGCGGACACGGCCGTGCTGACCGTCGGCAGCATCCGTGCCGGCAGCAAGAGCAACGTCATCGCCGACTCCGCGGTGCTGCTGCTGAACATCCGCACGTACAGCGAAGCGACCCGCTCCCGCGTGCTCGACGCGATCCGCCGCATCGTGGTCGCCGAATGTCAGGCGTCCGACTCACCCCGCGAGCCCGAGTTCGTCCTGTTCGACCGGTTCCCACTGACCGACAACGACGCCGCCACGACGACACGGGTGGCGAGCGCCTTCGAGGAGTTCTTCGGTGGCCGGGCCGGGCTCCTCGGCCAGCAGTCGGCCAGCGAGGACTTCAGCGACATCCCCGCCGCGCTCGGCGTGCCGTACACCTACTGGGGCATCGGAGGCATCGACCCCGACACCTATCGCGCCGCGCAGGCCGCCGGACGGGTCGCGCAGGACATCCCGGTGAACCACTCGGCGGCCTTCGCCCCCGTCCTGCAGCCGACCTGCGACGTCGGTACCCAGGCGCTCGTGGTCGCCACGCTCGCCTGGTTGGGTCGCTGACGCTCGGTCAGGCGTCGTCGTCCTGCCTGCGCTGACCCGGCGGACGCGGTGCGTTGAGGTTGTAGCGCACCCCGAGCAGTCGGATCGTCACGCACAGCACGGCGGCCAGGACGGCCGCGGCGATGCCGTAGTCGTGGAGTCGCAGGGCGACGACGGTGACGGCGGCGGCCACCGCGGCCGGGATCGCGTAGAGCTCACTGCGTAGGACGGACGGCACCCGCCGGACGAGCACGTCCCGCAGGGTGCCGCCGCCCACCGCCGCGATCGTCCCGAGGATGATCGCCTGCCCGGGCCCGAAGCCGAAGGCGACGGCCTTGCTCGACCCGGTCACCGCGAACAGGGCCAGCCCCGCGGCGTCGAGCACCGTGATGGGCCAGGCCAACCGCTCGAGGCGCTGGCTGAGCAGAAAGGCCAGCAGGCCGCCCGCGGCCGCCACGACGAGGTAACGCCAGTCGAGAAACGTCGCCGGGGGCAGCGCGTCCAACAGGACGTCGCGGATGACACCACCACCCAGCGCCGTGGTCATCCCGAGGACGACGACGCCGACGATGTCGAGCTGCACCGCCTTCACGGCGGTGAAGGCACCGTTCAGGGCGAAGGTGAAGGTGCCGACCAGGTCGAGCACCAGCAGCAGCGTCGCCTGCGTGCCCATGCGGGTCATCGTAGGAGGCGCGTCCGCGGATCGTTGCAACGCCGGCCATACCGCGGTGCTCACCTCGCCCGCTGCGGGACGTGACGGTGGGCGTGCAGAGCACGGTCGGTAGCGTTCGGGCCGTGAGCAGCGGGCGGCAGGACGACGACGGGAACGATCCCACGCTCGCGGCGCTACCCCAGACGGCCCACCTGGCCGCTCCGCACGAACTCCCCGCACTCGTTCGCCAGCACGCGCGAGGACTCGACGCGATCGACGCCCTGATGTACCTCGTCGACCTGCAGCAGGCGATGCTCGTGCCCTTCCTCGACGCCGACAGTCCCGAGCCGCCCCGCGCGTCCGGCTTGGAGGCGGCGCCCATCGCCATCGACGCGACCCTGGCCGGTCGCGTGTTCCAGCACCTCGAGATCCTGACCCAGGACGTCGACAGCGACACCCGCGTGTGGCTACCGCTGCTCGACGGGACCGAGCGGCTGGGTGTGCTCGCGGTCCGCCTGCCGGGGCACGTCGACGGCGAGGCGTTGACCGGTCGGGTCGATGCGCTGCGGCACTTCGCGGCCGTGACCGCCGAGCTCATCGTCACCAAGACCTTCTACGGCGACACCATCGTGCGGCTTCGCCGTCGAGGGGAGATGGCGCTCGCGGCCGAGATCCAGTGGAGTCTGCTGCCGCCGCTGACGATGGCCTGCCGACAGGTGGTGATCGCCGCGGCGCTCGAGCCGGCGTACGAGGTCGCGGGCGATTCCGTCGACTACGCGGTCGACCCGGGGCACTGCCGCCTCGCCGTGATCGACGGCATGGGGCACGGGATCCACAGCGCGCAGCTCGCGTCCCTCGCCGTCGCTGCCTACCGCAACGGGCGCCGCTCGGGCCGCTCGCTGGACGCGACGGCCCGGTTCGTCGACGAGGCGATCGCCGAGCTCTACGCGGGGGAGGCATTCGCCACGGCCGTCCTGGCCGATCTCGACACCGACACCGGTGAGCTCGTCTGGATCAACGCGGGGCATCCCGAACCGTTGCTGCTACGCGATGGACGGCTCGTGCGGCCGCTGCACGCGCCGCCCGGCCTCCCCTTCGGTCTCGGCCACGTGGCCGGCAAGCCGACGTCGTTCGTCCTCGGGCACGAGCACCTCCAGCCGGGCGACAGGCTGCTCTTCTACACAGACGGAGTGATCGAGGCCCGCTCGCCCGACGGTGAGTTCTTCGGCGTGGACCGGCTCGTCGACCTCCTCGTCCGCAACTTCGCCGGCGGCCTCCCCGCGCCGGAGACGATGCGCCGGGTCGTCCGGGCCCTGCTCGAGCACCAGCAGGGACACCTCGACGACGACGCGACCCTGCTGCTCGTCGAGTGGCAGGTCGACGAGCAGAGCCTGCTCCCGCAGCTGCCCTGACCGTTCAGGGCCGCGTTCCTCGAGCCGCTGAGCAGGACGCGGTTCATCCTGTGGGGACGGAGCACAGAACCCTCATGGCCAACGAACTCACCGGACGTCGGGTCGCGATCCTCGCGGCCGCAGGCGTCGAACAAGTCGAACTCGTCGAGCCCCGCAAGGCCGTGGAGGCGGCCGGGGCGACCACCACCCTGCTGAGCCTCGATACCGAGGAGCTGCAGGCGGTCAACGGCGACATCTACCCGGGTGACACCTTCCCCGTGGACCTCGCCGTCGCCGACGCCACGGTCGACGACTACGACGCCCTGCTGCTACCCGGTGGGGTTGCGAATCCCGACAGTCTCCGGGCCGACGAGAAGGCGGTCGCGTTCGTGCGCGACTTCGTCAACTCCGGCAAGCCGGTCGCCGCCATCTGCCATGCACCGTGGACGTTGGCCGAGGCCGGGGTGCTGTCCGGTCGCACCCTGACGTCCTTCCCGAGCATCCGCACCGACCTCCGCAACGCCGGGGCGACGGTCGTGGACGAGGAGGTCGTCGTCGACAACGGGCTCGTCACCAGCCGGGACCCCGACGACCTCCCGGCCTTCTGCTCGAAGATCGTCGAGGAGTTCGCGGAGGGCCGGCACTCCTGAACCCCCACGCCGTCCTCGTGGACGGCAGCAGGGAACGGGCGAGGTCGCTCGTCGCTCCGTAGTCGTCCGGTTACGGTGTATACGAACAGCGGTTGGACGAGTCGGCCCCGGCACGTGACCCGCAGATCCTCGGGAGCGAGGAGGTCCTCCGCTCATGGCGCACTCTCCAGCTGGGGATCGGTCCGAAGACCGGTTCTCGCTGCTGTTCCGCACACTCCCGCTGGCCCTGGTGCTCCTCGACGAGGACGGACAGGTGCTGGACGTCAACCCGGCGCTCACCGAGCTGCTGGACCGGCCGGCTGCGGAACTCCGGGGCATCCCGATGATCCAGCTGACCCATCCGGCGGACCGCCCCCGGGTCCGGGAGGCCGTCGCCGAGGTCGTCGACGGTGCCCGGGACAGCGTCCGGATGCACAAGCGCCTCCGGGTCGGCGACGGGCCTCCCACCCCGGTCCGGGTGACGCTGCTCCGGCTCGAGGAGCCGAGCGGCGCACACCACCGCCTCGCCCAGATCGAGGACCTGCGATCCGACGACCGGGAGCAGCTCGTCCGGGACGCGCACTCCGACCAGCTCACCGGGGTCGGCAACCGGCGCGCGCTGCAGCAGCGGCTCGACCCTTTGTTGGCGTCGGTGGAATCGGTCGGATGGTCGCTGCTGTTCGTGGACCTCGACAACTTCAAGCAGGTGAACGACGCCCTCGGGCACGCGGTGGGGGACACCGTGCTCGTCTCGGTCGCGTCGCGGTTGACGCGGCTCGTCCGCGGACGGGACCTCGTGTGCCGCATCGGCGGGGACGAGTTCGTGCTGGTGCTGGGGACGGCGGTGCCCGACGACGTGCGGCGGGCCGAGGACCGCATCCGCCGGTCGCTGGCGCAGCCGATCGTGGTCGGGGACGTCGAGGTACGGATCTCGGCCAGCGTCGGCAGCGCGATCCCGCGGCCGGACGACTCCTCGCAGGAGCTGTTGGCCCGGGCTGACGCCGCGATGTACCGCGACAAGTCGCGGCGTCCCTAGGCTGGGGACCTCCAGCTCCGCAGCTGCGGAGCGGCCAGAAGGAGAGAAATGATCTTCATCGTCGTCAAGACCAAACTGAAGCCGGGCTACGCGGACGCCTTCCTCGAGGCGGGACGGCCCTTCCAGGAGGCGACGCGTCAGGAGCCGGGCAACCTCTGGTACGACAAGTACCGGAGCATCGACGACCCCGACACCATCGTGACGGTCGAGGCGTTCGTCGACGAGGCGGCGGGGGAGGCCCACGTCAACTCGGCGCACTTCCAGGAGTCGATGGACGGACCGAGCACGCGGCACATGGTCGACGGCGTCCCGGACATCCTGCACATCAAGCTCCCGGACAAGACCGGCTGGGACAAGATGGCCGAGTTCTCCGAGTCGGAGTGACACCTCAGGGCGGCGCCGATCCCGTTGACGCTCTCGCTCCCGGGGCTCCTGCGCGCTATGATTGAGCCCTCAACCAAGTGTAACGGCGAAGGGTCGGTCATGGCGCGCATCGGAGTTCTCGGCGGTACGGGGTACGCGGGCGCGGCGGTGGTGGTCGAGGCGGTCCGCCGCGGCCATCAGGTGACGTCCGTGAGTCGGTCCGAGCCGGCCGAACGGCTCGACGGCGTCCGGTACGTGCTCGGTTCGGCGCTCGACCCGGCCCTGCTGGCCGACGTCCTGGGCGACAGCGACGTCGTGATCGAGGCCGTCTCACCCCGAGGCGACATGGCCGGCAAGGTCGAGGGACTCCTGGATCAGATCATCGAGCTCGCCACGGACTCCGGCGTCCGGGTCGGCGTCGTCGGGGGCGCCTCGTCCCTGCTGGTGGCCGACGGCGGTCCGCGCCTGTTCGACGTGAACGACGTCCCGCCGGCGGTGCTCCCGGAGATCGAGACCGGGCTCGCCCTGCTGGAGCGACTGAAGACGACGCCGCCGGGGCTGGACTGGTTCTACGTGAGCCCGCCGGAGACCTTCGGTGCATGGGTGCCGGCTCCCGACACCGGGTCCTACCGGCTCAGTGACGACGTCCTCCTCCGCGACGCCGAGGGGACCTCCACGATCTCGGCCGCCGATCTCGCCCGGGCGATCCTCGACGAGATCGAGCAGCCGCGCTACCGGCGGCGTCGCTTCCACGCCGCGCACTGACCGCGAGGCCCACGCCACGGCAACGCGCGTCACAGCTCCGCCACACGGTGGTCCGGCGACACTGGGGTGACCATTGCCGGTCGTTGCGGGTGCGCTCGCGCGTCCTCCCGCGGACCGGCTGCCTCCATCGACCTGTGTCCCCGTCGCCGGGGAGATTCGGGGTGTCATGACAGTCTCCGGTGCCCTCCGGCGAGAACCCGTCGCCGCCAAGGTGCCCGAGATCGGGGTGCTGTTCTGGTTCGTGAAGGTGCTGACGACCGGCATGGGGGAGGCGGCCTCGGACTACCTCGGCGGCTTGAACCTCGCCCTCGCCGGCGCCGTCGGCGTGCTCGGTTTCGCGGGTGCGCTGTGGTGGCAGTTCCGCACCCCGCGCTACGTGGCCGGGATCTACTGGTTCGCCGTAGCCATGGTCGCGGTGTTCGGGACCATGGCTGCCGATGCCCTGCACGTCGGGCTCGGGTTGCCCTACGCCGGCTCCACCGTCTTCTACGCCGCCGCGGTCGCCGCCGTCTTCTTCCTGTGGTACCGCAGCGAGGGCACGCTCTCGATCCACAGCATCGTGACGCGTCGTCGCGAGACGTACTACTGGGTCACCGTGTTGCTCACCTTCGCGCTCGGGACCGCCGCAGGCGACCTGACCGCCATCGAACTGCACCTGGGCTTCTTCGCCTCGGCTGTGCTGTTCGCCGTCGTCATCGCCGTGCCGGCGCTGCTCTGGTGGAGGGCGGGGCTGAACGGGGTGGCCGCGTTCTGGGCGGCCTACGTCGTCACGCGGCCGCTCGGTGCGTCCTTCGCCGACTGGTTCGGCAAGGAGCACTCCCGTTCCGGGCTCGGCTACGGCGACGGCACCGTCACCCTCGCGCTGACCGCCGTCATCGTCGCTCTCGTCGCCTGGCTGGCCGTCCGGCGCTCGGACATCCAGCGGCCCGACGCCGGCACCGATGCCGCCTCCACAGCCGCCGATGCAGCGACACCGGCTGCAACGTCGGACGCGGCGGGCGCTGTTACCTAACATCAGGGGAGTGACGGCACCTTTGAACCGCCGGCGGGACGCGATCCGCCCGGCGTGGTACATCGAACTCGCCGTCGTCGTGTTCCTGCTCGTCGTCTACGACCGCGTCGCCGACCTCGCCCGGGTACACAATGTCGCCGCGGACCACCACGGTCGATGGCTCATCGATCTCGAGCAGCGCCTCGATGTCGACGTCGAGCGGTGGGCGGACCTCGTGGTCGCGCCCCACCTCCGGCTCTCGCAGCTGCTGTCGATCTACTACGACTTCGCTCACGTGACGATCACGGTCGGCGTCCTCGTCGGCGTCTACGTCTTCGCCCCGGCGACCTTCCGGCGGGCCCGAACGGTGCTGGTCGCGGTGAACCTCGTGTCGCTCGGGTTCTTCGTGCTGTTCCCGGTCGCCCCGCCCCGGCTGCTTCCGGGCACCGGGATCGTGGACGTCGTGGCCGGTTCGGGGACCTGGGGCTCGTGGGAGACGACACGGGGCGTCGCGTCGCATGCGAACGAGTACGCGTCGATGCCGAGCCTGCACCTGGCCTGGGCGGCGTGGGTCGTGCTGGCGATCGTCGCGGCCACTCCGCGGCGGCGGTACCGGCTGCTGGCCGTCGCCCACCTGGTGATGACGGCGGTCGTCGTCGTCGCCACCGGCAACCACTACGTCCTGGACGTCGTCATCGGGGTCGCCCTGACGGTCGTGCTCTGGGCGGTCGCCGGGGTCGGTTGCAAGCGGATCAGCGACCCGCTGAGTCCGGCTCTTCCAGCAGAGCGCAGATCTGGTCCACGGCGGTCTCCTCGTGCAGCGGCCACGGTTCTGACCTGGTGTCGAGGGCGGCGCGTGCGAGACGCGTCAGCTCCTGCTCCGACCGGGCCCAGGGGACGAGCCCGGACTCGTCCAAGGTCCGGGCGTTCGCACGTCCGTGCCCCGGGATGGGACGGAAGGTCAGCGACGGGATCCCCGCCACCAGGCTCTCCGTGAGCGACAAGCCCCCGGCGTTGTGGACCACGACGTCGGCACCGGCGACCAGCTCGGCGGTGTCCGTCCGCCAGCCGAGGGCGGTCGTCCGAGGCTCCGCGCCGATCCGTCGGAGCAGCGTGCGGTTGCGTCCGCACAGTACGACGGGGTGGACGCCGGCCGCCTGCAGCGCCCGTGCGGCAGGCCGGACGTCGCCCATGCCGAGCGAGCCGAGCAGCAGGATGCCGACCGGGGTCTCCGCGGGCAGTCCGACGACCTCGCGGAGGTGGCGCCGGGCGCTCGTCCGGCTGGTGGAGCGCCATACCGGGTCCGCGAGCGGGCCGGCCGGGTGCATGGGGAGCCCGTAGCGCTCCTGCGCCTCCACCGCCGTGGCCTCGCTCATGGTCAGGTGGCGGTCGATCGACGGGTGGACCCAGAGATAGTTCGGCGCCGGGTCCGTCAGGTAGGTGACGGCCTGCACCGACAGCTCGCCCCGGGCCCGGAGCCGGCCCAGCGCGCGGCTGGCCGGCGGATAGGTGGCGACGACGAGGTCGGCGTCGGCCACCCGTGGCCGTAGCCACGGGACGGCGGAGCAGCACACGGCATCGGCGATGCGCTGGAACACGCGTGACCGCTCGACGAGCCAGCATGCCGCCTCGTAGAGCCACGGCGCGTGGCGCAGCACCAGCAGGTAGGCGGTGCCGAGCGTCAGGGCGGCCCACCACGGGAAGCCCTCGAGCAGGTCGATGATCTCGACGGTGTGGCCCCGCTCGTCGAGCCGGGCGGCCAGCTGACGAGCGACGCCGTCATGCCCCGCGCCGACACTGCCGGAGACGATGACGACGTGCGCGCTCGCGACGTGAACCGGGGGTTCCGGTACCGCGGTGAGGACCGGGATCGGGTCGTGCACGATCTCGGGGCTTCGGGTGCGGAGTGCGTCAGGCATTCGTCCTCGTCGTCGTCAGCGGGAGCGCTTCGCTCGTCGGCGGTTCGGTGGGGGTCCCGGATTGCGGGACCTCGGGGTCGATGGGGATGCGGGCGAGCAGGAAGATCCCGAGCAGGGCTGCTCCCAGACCCAGGATGCCCAGTGCCTGCGCCGGGACGGAGGCGTGCGGCCGTTCGGAGAAGGCGACGAACCCGAAGACGAGGGCGACCACCGGGTTGAGCAGGTTCAGGATCGGGAGCGACTTCGTCAGCGGTGCCACATGGTAGGCGCGTTGGTTCGTCAGGAAGCCGGCGACACCCAGGGGGATGACCGCGTAGACGGCCCAGTTCGCGTAGAAGTGGGCGCCGTCGGCGTGGTTGGTGGTCGCCGCCTTGAGCACCCCGCCGATCAGCCCGAAGACGATGCCGCCGCAGATGCCGAGCAGCAGGCCGGAGGTGTCCGGGACGCGCCGCCCTGCGGCCCACCAGCAGCTCGCGGCGGCCACGGCGCCGACGATCAGGAGGATCACGGTGGCCGCCGTGTCGGAGCTCCCGGAAGCAGCCGTGTCGCCCACGGTCACGAGGAAGACGGCGAGCCCAGCGGCACTCAACAGGACCCGTAGGAGGACCGCCCGGGGCAGCAGCTCACGGTCGAGCGCGGAGCGGAACAGGAACGAGAAGACGAGTCCGGTGACGACGATGGGCTGGACCAGCACGATCGAGCCCAACGCGAGCGCCCAGATGTGCAGGGCCAGCCCCGACAGGCTCGCCGCCATCCCGAGCAACCACCGCCACTGGACCAGGCACCGGCGCACGAGCTCGAGCAGGCCACCGACCTGCTGCGGGACCGAGGAAGCGCCCTGGTGCATCAGTGCGGTCGACCAGCCGAACAGGATCGCGGCGGCGAGGGCGACCCCGACGGCGGGCAGGTTCACGCTGCCGGTGCCGGCTCCCCGCCCACGCGGGCAGGCTCACGCGGCATCTCGTCGAGGGCCACGATCAGGTCGACGTCCGGCTGCCCGAGTTCCCGGAGCCGGAGGTAGTGGTGCCGCACGGCGCTGGTGAAGCTCGGGTAGACGACCTCGGGCAGGCCGGAGGTCGCGACCACCTTCTGGACCGTCGTCGCCTGGATGGTCGGGAGCTCCGAGCGGAGGGCCATCGGCCGGAGGTGGTGCGCCAGGTGGTGCGTCATCCCACCGGTCAGCCAGCGCGTCGCCGGGTTGTCCAGGGAGAACGATGCGGTGGTGCGGACGAGGTGGGCGGCCCAGGCGCGGCCGTCCTCCGGCGCACCCGGCTGCGGCTCGAGCCCGACGTTGATGTGGCCGACGACGAGAACCAGGGCGGTCAGGACGCTGCCCGAGACCAGCGTGGTCAGTAGCAGCACGCCCATCGACCCGAAGCCCAGCACGAGCACATACGGCGTCAGGACCAGGGCCGCCAGTGCCTTCTCGGTCAGGAAGGACGCGAGCCGGCGGCGGAAGGGGCGGATGTCGGAGGTACCGGTCACGATGCCGGTGCGCAGGTAGGTCAGCTGGCTCTTCAGCTCGCCGACCCACGCCAGCCCGTAGAAGAACCAGGTGTAGATGTGCTGGTACCGCTGGATCGGGAGCCAGGGCGCCTCGGGGTGCAGCCGGACGAACGACGCCGACCGCGTCGCCTCGTCGAGGGGGTACACCTGCGAGAGCTGGTGGTGCACGCGGTGCTTGAGGCCCCAGTGGCCCACCCACAGCCCGAAGGGTGCCGAGGTCTGCACGGCCAGGACGTTCGGCCACTCGGCCCGCGCGAACTGGCGGTGCCCGGCGTCGTGCAGGACGGTCAGCGTCGTCAGGGCCATGGTGAGCCCGAGCGGGATGCCGAAGGCGATGAGGCCGAGGACGCCGGGGTGCACGACGGCGGCGGAGATCAACAAGGCATGATTCATGCCGCCGAGCAGCGCCCAGTCCCGCCAGGCCTCCTGGTGACGGTCCCACCAGGACCGTCGCGAGGGCCGCGACCGCCGCTCGGTAGAGAGGTCACGCGAGGCGGTCATGGAGGTGAGCATCATTCTGATCTTGCCCCATCCGAGATGAGAAAGCAGCTGTACCGAGATGTGAGGCGGTTTGCCCCGGATGTCGTTCGCCGGGCCTCCCTAGAGTGCCCCATCGAAGCGATCGGAGCAGCCGTACGCCTCAGGTGTCGGCGCGCTTTTCTGCCGGGAGGTCGACGGGCTCGGCTGTCGGTGCGCTCGTACTGGCCGAGCCGCGCGCCGGGTCGGCGTCGGGATCGCCGCCGATGCCGGTGGTCGCGGTCTCGACCGTCCCGTCCACCGTCGTCCCCGAACCCGGCCAGACGCCCGCCGCGTTGCCGTCCTCGCGGCCGTCGGCCTGGTCGTTGCGCTTGATCTTGTCCGCTGCCATGGGGATGGCCTGCCCGCTGGGGACGACCTCAACGGGGGCGTGGGCCACCTCTCGCCTGGCCACGCCCCGGCTCCTCTTTCACCGATCCCCGGCGGATCGATTTCGCTCTGCTCCTAAAAACGACGGTGCACGGTTGCAGCCGTTCGAAAGCGGTCCGCGCCGGTGCCCGCCGCACCGGAACGCGCCCAATGAGGATTCGTCGTTCCGGCAGCAGGACCTGCCGTTCCCGCACGACCCAGCCCGTCCGGGCAACTGCCTATCCGTGCAGCTCCGAGGAGTGAAGCAGTGCCGCGCCGTCTGGTCGCGGAATGCAGTGATCGGCATGTGATACTGCGGCCGACCGGTCTCGCGAGAGCCACTTCCCACACCGCAGGAAAGATTTCTTCGGCATTTCCACGTCACGTGCGGTGTCGCTAACCGGTTCCCGGGGAGTCACGTGCTTCACCAGATCCCCTGTGCCTTGGAGGGTGCATGAAGAAGGTCCTTGTCCCGATCGTCGCGCTGGCTGCTGTGGGCCTCGCCGGATGCGGCAGCAGCTCGGGTTCGAACGCGAAGGCCGTGCCGACCGGCTCCACCTCGGCGTCGGGTTCGCCGTCTGCAGCCGCGGGGTCGAACGGCGAGCAGACCAAGACGCCGCAGCAGGTGCTGGCGGACGCGAAGTCGGCGCTGTTCAACGCACAGGCGGTGCACGTCAAGGGGACTCTGACCCAGCAGGGCCAGTCGCAGGCGCTCGACGTGCAGTTCCAGGGCGAGGACACCTCGGGGACGGTGCAGCTCGACGGTGTGACGATCAGCATCGTCAAGACCGACGGCAAGGTCTACCTGAAGGCGCCCGAACAGTTCTGGGCCAAGACCGCGGGTCCGACGGCTGCGCCGAAGCTCGCCAACAAGTGGCTGGTGCAGGACGCGGCCAAGGCCGGCAACGTCAGCTCCCTGACCTTGCAAGGGGTCGCGGCGTCGCTCAACGCGGCCGACTCGCCCCTCAAGCCGGGCGTCATGACGAGCCAGGTCGACGGCCAACCGGCCGTGATCGTGACCCAGCAGGACGGATCGACGTTGGCCGTCGCGAACACCGGAGCCCCGCTGCCCCTCACCCTGACCGGCAACGGCATGGCGAAGGGGACCCTCGCGTTCACCGGCTACGGCCAGAAGCAGCCGATCGTCGCGCCTCCGGGGGCCGTGAGCCCGCAGCAGGCCGCGAAGGCCCCCACCACGGGCAGCGCCTGATCGAGCGGTCGGGCTGGTGATCGACCCGCCGGCCCGACCCGTCTCGGAGTTCAGTCGGTCAGCGGCAGGACCAGTGACGGCGGCGCGATCCGGTGGTCCTCGCGTAGCGGACGGACGGCGGTCCCGATGGCGAAGAACTCGGTGGTGTGCTCGCCCCACCGGTGTGCGAGGTTGCGGAGCTGGACCCCGACGATGCCTTCCGCTTCGAGTTGCTCGGCTTCGGCCTGCATCCGGCTCATCGCGAGCTCCCGGGCGTCGTAGAGCGCCTCCGTGAACTGGGGGATCTCCACGTTGCGGCCCAGGCTGTTCAGTGCCTGCGTGAACGAGCGGTGCGCCACGTGGTACACGCAGCTGCCCATGACCATGCCCAGCGGCGCGTAGCCGGCCTGGACGAGCGTCCAGAAGTCCTGGCCGGACAGGTCCGACGTGAACGGCTTCCCGGCGTTGTTGCGCCACCCCTGCGACGAGGTGCCGGCCGCCTCGTCGGCGACGACGGCGGTGCCGACCGCGAGGAACTCGGCGAGGTCGTCGCCGAAGGTCTTGAACTCGATCTCGAGCCGTACGCCGACGATCCCGTCGGCGCCGAGGACGTCGGCCTCGGCCTCCATGCGGCTCATCGCGAGCTCCCGGGCGTGGTACATCGCCTGGGACAGCACCTGCAGCTCCTGGCTGGTGTTCCACCGACGCATCTGGTAACCGACGTGGTAGATGGAGCTGCCGAGCACCAGGCCCAGGGGTCGGAAGCCTGCCTCGCGGACCAGCAGGAACTCGTTCACCGACAGGTCGGAGGTGAACAGGCTCGTCGCGCTGCCCGGCCGCATCTCCGACAGCCGCCGCATGGCGTCCTCCGGCAGTCCGTGCCCGGCCGGGTCGAGCGGGGAGGGTGGCTCCGGGGTTCTGGTCACGGGCGGCCTTCCGATGGTGGGCGGGAGCGGAGCGGCATGATGCTGAGCGGCCGGGGGCGATCGGTGCGCGGACCCGGTCGGAAGCCCAGGAGTCCGGTGCCGATGATCACCGACCGGGCGACGAAGTCGAGGTGCCCGGAGCCCTGACCGACGGGCCAGGCGACGAGCGACATGGTGGAGACGACAGCCGTGCTGGCCCCGGTGGCGCGGACCGCGTCGGCGAACTGCTCGCGGGCGTCGGACCGCACGGCGGTGGTGAGGTCGGTGTGGGCGAAGACCTCCGTGTTGCGCCAGCTCCCGGCCTGGCCCTGGCTCTTCCAGTCGGCGTGCCGCACCCCGACGCTGACGCCCACGCCGACGGCGACGGGCACGAGGCCTCCGAGCAGCGCGGCAGCGGTCTCCGTGCCGCTCAGCAGGGCCGTGAAGGGGCGTTCGGGCCGTCGCCGCCGGCCGGGCGTCGACGCCCGGACGGCGGTACCGAGCGCGACGAACTCGACCGTGTCCCGCTGCGGGTCCTGCCCACTGGCCTGTTGCCGGAGCGTCACGCCGACGACGCCGTCGGCACCCATCGCCGCCGCCTCGTCGGTCATCCGCCGCATCGCGGTGGTGTAGCCGGACCGGATCGCCTTCACCTGCGGTCCGAAGCCGGCGAACCGGCTCGTCGAGCTCGAGAGGATCGTCGCCGGCCGGTCCACGCCGTAGCGGCCGTCGACCGTCCAGGTCGACCTGGTGCCCGACGGCGCCCGATAGCTCGTGTAGCCGCAGCCGCCGAAACCGGCCCACCCGATGGTGAGGACACAGGCCCCGTAGACCTCGCCCACGGGCTCGAAGCCGACCGACGTCATCGCTGCTGCCTCACCGGCGCTGAACAACGAGGTGCTCGTCCGCGAGCCGTGTCGACGCCGACGTGCCTCCGCGCTCGGCGGGAGGCCCTTCCCGTTCCACGGCGGGCGCGGCTCCGACGGTTCAGTCATGCGGCATGCCGGCCAGCTCGCCCCACGCGTCCAACAGCGCGGCGAGGGCTTCGGTCGCCGCCGGGCCGTGGCGTGCGGCGGTGTCCACCACGGCGCGCGCGAGCACTCCGGCAGCTTCGGAGGCGGGGAGCACCGATCGCGAAAGGACCACCTCTCGCACGGAGTGGCGGACGGCCACCGCTGTGCCCGGGTCGGTCGCTGCGAACTGCCAATCCCCGGCGGTGAGGCGCGCCGGCTCAGCCGCGCGCCACAGTCGCTTCGGTGTGCCGGCCTCGAACGTCAGGCCGGCGACCGAACCGAGGGAGCGGAAGATGCTCTCCGCGGCCTGGGGCTGGTCGAGGACCGCGGCCAGCACCGAGGCGGCGCCGGCCACATCGATGCGCTCCATGCAGCGATTGTGTAGCCGACCGCGCGGCTCGGGGTGGCCGGGTACCCGGACACGCGGGAGCGGATCACAGCCAACCCTGGTCCTCCGGTGGAAGCTGGCCGGTGGTGCCGAACAGGACGGCCCGTTCGATCTGTCGTTCGCTCGCACCCATGAGCGCCATCGCGCGCATGCCGTGCTCCAGCGCTCCTGCCGGCAGCAGGGCCGTACCGCCGCGGAGAACGACCTCCCTGGCCTGGTCCGCATCGTCGACGGGGGTCACGTCGGAGATGCTCGCGGGCGGATCGCCGATGCACAGGTGGCTCGTCAGCCAGATCGTCGCGGCCATGGCCCCTCCACTACTCGTGCCCGCAGCAGCTCGCCCTTGAGCAGCGCTGCCGTTGCCCGATGGTGCCCTGACAAGATCATATTGGTGCCGTCGTCGCGCTTGTAGACGAGCGGGTACCGGTTGCCGATGTTGACCTTGTCGGCGTACGGCTCACCGGTGAGCCGGTACCGGTCTCCGAAATAGAACACCAGCGCGGCTCGCTGCAAACCGGGTTGCGTGCTCGACAGGGTGCGGGGATCCAGCTCCTGGAGCTGAGGCTCCTCGACCCGGGAGAGCTCCCGGCGCACGAGCTCCCGGTCGTAGTCGTAACGGTCCTTGCGACGCCCGGCACGCGGGAACGGCGGGATCCGGACCGGGTGGCCGTCGAAGAGCGCGTCCGGATCGTTCACGCCCCACAGCGAGGCACCAGATGGCAAGCGACCCGTCCTTCCCGTCGCGCGTGATCACTGCAGGTCGAGGGGTCCGCTCCAGGGCCGCGGGGGTTCACCCGCGATCTGCCGTCGGAACTCGTCGAGGTACCAGTGCGCCATGTCACGCAGCAGCGGTGGCCGGGGCAGGGTGAGGAGCTGTTCGGTACGGCAGAACTCGTCCGCTTCGGCCAGCAGCGCCTCGAGCCGGTCGGCGGCGTCCACGACGTGCGCCGGCACCTGGTAGGTGAGGTCCAGGGTGTCGGTGCCTTCGTTGATGGCTTGATCGATCAGGGCGTCCGGTCGGCTCGCTGCCGTGCCGTAGAGCTTGCCGAGCGTCTCGATCAGACCGACCAGACGTCGGGGGACGGTGGCGGAGGTGGTGTCGGGTTCGGCGACCGCCAGGACGGCGAACTCGTGCATCAGTTCGTCGTGGTGCGCCCGTCCGGCGGCGAGCAGCCGGACCGGGACGCGCAGCAGCCGGACCTCGGAGGTCTGGCCGTCGACAGTGTCGGCGCTGTCGTAGCGGCCGAGCGGCGAGGGTTGGGTGGTGCTCACTGGTCCACTGCCAGCCAGTCGGTGCCCTCGAAGGCGGCCCAGGGGTCCTGACTGCTGTCCAGGGTGAACTGCACCGTTTTGCCGAGCGTGGTCGAGACGACCGACCACGAGGACGACAGTCGGTCGAGCAGGTCGATCCCGCGTCCGTTGGTCGAGTCCGCGCTCGCCTGCCGTCGCTGCGGCACGAACGGAGAGCCGTCGCTGACCGAGATCTGGACGCAGCTGTCCCCGACCAGTTCGACCGACACCGTCAGCGGGGTCCGGGCATGAAGCACGGCGTTGGTGATGACTTCCGTCGACAGCAGTGCGGCCGAGTCGATGAGCGCATCCATCCGCCACCGCTGCAGCGCCGCAACGACGAAGTGCCGCCCCTGCGAGGCGGAATGAGCGATCGCCGGGAGCTCCCGCGACTCGCGTTCAGTCCTGCTCATCCGGCGCTCTCCTCGCGGCTGTCCCGAGTAGGCGTCGCAGCAACGTCCCAGCCCGCCTGCCGGGTGAAGCGCCGCGGATCCGACACGGAGGTGTAAGAGGATGCGCGCTTCCTGTAGATGGTTCCCCCCTGCTGCTCGTCGAATCCAGGGCAGCGATCGACGGAGGTCCGGCACCGGCGACGGAGCGCTGTCATCGCGGACCGAGTTGCAGCACGAGCAGTGCGATGTCGTCGGAATGTCGGGCCGGGCGCAGCCGATCGAGGATGAGGTCGCACAGCTCGTCGGGGCGGCAGTCGGCTGGTGCCGCTTCGAGTGTCCGACGCAGCTGTTCGATCCCCCGGTCCACGGGCCGCGTCCGGTCCTCCACCAATCCGTCCGTGTAGAGCGCGAGGGTGGCACCGGCCGGGATCGTGGCTCGTGCCGTGCTGCGCTCGGACACCAGGGGCAACCCGATCATCGGGGCGTGCGCATCTCCGAGCAGTGTCGTGGTCCCGTCCGGCAGCCGGAGTACCGGTGCGGGGTGACCCGCGTTCGCGTAATCGAAGTGGCCGCCCCCGCCGGGGTCGAGTCGTAGCCGGCCGTAGACCGCGGTCGCGAGGCGCCCGATGTTCAGTCCGCTCACCACATGATCGAGCCGGGTCAGTGCCAGCGCGGGCGCTGCGCCGTCCCACGCGAAGGCCCGGAGGACCGACCGCAGCTGGCCCATTGCGGCCGCGGCCTCGAGGTCGTGTCCCATGACGTCGCCGATGGCGAGACCGATGTCGCCGTCGGGCAGCGGCAGCACGTCGTACCAGTCGCCGCCTACCTGGGCGTGGTTGTCCGCCGGCAGATAGCGCGCGGCCACCTGCACGCCGGGAACGTCCGGGAGGTCCGGCAACAAGCTCCGCTGCAGGGTCTCGGCGGCGACCCGCTCGCGCGTCAGAAGGCGCGCGTTGTCGAGCGCGAGCGCCGTCCGCTGGGCGAGCTCGCCGGCGACCAGCATGTCGACCTCCGTGTACGCCTGGGAACCGCAGTCGGCACGGACGAACGATGCGTTGCCGATGACCCGTCCCCGGACCCACAGGGGCGCGACGATCACAGACCGCATGCCGAAGTCGCGGTAGGCCTGTCGCACGAAGGGGTCGGCGACTTGTTGATCGAGCACCTCGTCGGTGACCTCGGAGAGCAAGGTCGGGCGGCCGTCGTCGAGCACCTGTCGAACCGAGCGGGAAGCGGCCCCACCGAGGCCGACGAAGTGCCGGCAGAGTGCATCGGCCGCCTGGCTGTGCCGAGGATCGCGGTGGAGAAGCCGAAAAGTGGGCGGCGGGGCGTCGATGACAGCGAGCAGGCACCAGTCGGCGAAGTCCGGCACGGCGACCTGGACCATGCGCTCGATAGCGTCGGCAGGGTCGAGCCCGCTTCCGATCGACCGCATGTCGTTGGTGAGGAGATGGAGTCGGCGTTCGGCGTCGGCGAGGTCACGGCGGGCGAGGGCCAGCGCCGATGGGTGCGTGGCGTCGTCATCGCCAGGCAGAACCGCCACGGCCCGCAGCCTCCCCTTCGTCCTCGTCAGGCGTCAGGCTAGCCCGGTGTCCATGTGGGACTCGCGGCTCGTGCCGGAACCGTCTCGTGTCGTTGCGGAAGCGGTCGTGCTTTCGTCAAGCGGCCCCCGTGACGTGGGTTTCAAGCCAGGCGAAAACGCGCGACCACGCGTCGTCCGCCGCGTCGGCGACGTAGCCCGTATGCATCAGGACCGCGGTGAGCATGGAGGCCCACGGGTGCGATCCGTCCGTCATGAACGCGTGGCCGGCCTGCGCATAGACCTTGACGTCGTGCGCCACCGAGCAGGCCTCCAACCGGTCGCGGAGCACGTCCGCCTTCGGGCCGAAGATCCGGTCTCGTCCGCCGTACGACGCGACCACCGGAGGGGAGCCGGTCAGCTCCTCGGGAACGTCGCCGTAGTTCGCGGCCACTGCCTTCACCCCCTCGACTCCCGAGGTACCGAGCAGCAGGGCGAAGCCTCCGCCCAGGCAGAAGCCGATGACGGCGAGGCGCCGGGCGTCGACGTCCGGCCGTTCGCCGAGTGCGCGAGTGGCGGCGGCGAGGCCGTCCGTCACCGCCCCGGGCCGTCCCGACCCGGCCTCTCGCAGTGCTCTGACCAGGCACCCGGCCTTCGAACCGGCCGAGAAGTAGTCGGGGATGACGGCGGCCCATCCGCGTTCGGCGAAGCGGTCGCCCACGTCGAGAATTTCCGGCTGTAAGCCGAGCACCTCGTGCAACACGACGACTCCGGGCCATCCCGCGGGGGGAGGCGTGCCCGCCGGCAGCGCGAAAGCGACGCGGGCCGTCGTCCCGGTCACCGGGATGGCTGTCTGCTCTCGCCTGATCGCCACTGGCATCTCCCGTCCGCTTCTCCGGCCGCAGCACTCGTCCGTCCCCGCCGCTGGCAGGTGGGTTGATTCTGGGGCCGGCGACCGAGGGGAGCGGTCAGTGGCGTTCGAGCCGAAGGCTGGCAGATCGTGGCGGGGGGACGGGCACCATCATCGGCCAGGTGACGGAGTCATCCGTGGCCGGGGCCGGAATTTCTGCTCCAGGAACGGGTTCCGCCACATGCCACCGATTTCTTCCGTCGTTCTTGGCCCGGTACATCGCGGCGTCCGCCCGTTGAACCGCTTCGCTCCCGCCGAGCTCGCTCACGGCGGCGACCCCCGCCGAGAAGGTGATCTCCGGCCGGACCTGTCGCCACACTCCACGCAGCTGACGCAGCATCTCCTCGGCGTCGGCGGGTCCGGCTTCCTTCAGCAAAACGAGGATCTCCTCGCCGCCGTAGCGGATCGCCTCGTGCATCGTCTTCATGATCATGGAGATCGCGCTGGCGAACTGCATCAATACCTGATCGCCCGCGGCATGCCCGTGCGAGTCGTTGACCGCCTTGAAGTGGTCGAGGTCGAGGAAGACGACGGTATCCGTGGGCGACAGCGCCCGGAGCCGCTCGTCCAGATTTCGCCGGCTCTGCAACCCGGTCAACGCGTCCCGCTCCAGTTGACGCTCGAGGTCGTCCTGGACCTTCTTCTGCTGGGTGCGGAAGGAAGCAATGAGCTCGCCGACGAGGATCCAGCAGCCGACGGCGACCGGCAGCTTTGCCAGCGTCGTCGAGGTGACCGGAGATGAGTCCAGCAACCAGCCCGGAAGGGCCACCGGAACCAGCAGCAGCGCCGTTCCCCGCCCCCGGGAGAGTCCCACGAAGCAGAAGGTGACCAGGAAGAAGCCGGTGAATGCCGAGGCGGTGTCCGGGGCCACAGCACCTCCCGCGCTCAGGGCGAAGAAGTTGAGAACGGCGAGCATCGGGAGCCGCTGCAGGGACGGTGGCGCCAGCTTCATCCAGCCGACCCCGGACAGGAGCAGTGCGGCGCCGAGGGCCCCCAGCACGGGGAGGTCCACCTGACCGCGCCGCAGCAGCACGGTCGTCAGCGAGGTAACCACCAGAGTGGGCACTGTCATGACGAGCCAGAGCGAGAGTTCTCGGCCGGCCCAGTCGCGGAGTTGCTTCATGACGTCGACGGCGCGGGAAGCCCGCGGAGGGCAGGCTCGGTCCGCGGACGAGGGAACGAGGGCGGAAGCAGTGCGCCGTCCTCCGGGACCCGGGAGGTCAGGCGGTACGTCGGCTGCGCTCCGTTGGCGGCGATGAGCGTCTCCGGAGCTACGGCGCTCAACCAGTCCACGCCGACCATTTCCGGGTCGTCGAGCATCCGCTGCACGACCGCGGCTTCGAGAACGCGCCCCGGCGCGTAGCGCGCGTAGCTGGTCCGGAAACGACCTTCCGGGATGCCGTACCAGCCGGCATCCCAGGTGCCGAGCGCGTAGGCCGCCAGGTCACCGTCGAGTCGCAGCGTGGCGACCTCGGCTCGACCGGCTCCGAGCAGTCCCAGGATCCGTCGTCGCCAGATCTCCCGACCGACAGCGGTGTCGAGCGAGCTCGTGCGCGACCCCTCGTGATCTCGGTCCCGGTACAACTCCGTCATCTCGGGCAGCAGGCTCTCGACCTCGTCGCCATCGCGCAGGAAGTCGATCTGGCAGGTCAAGCCGTCCGCAGCCATCCGGTTCCTGGCCTTACGCAGGGTCCGCCGCGTCCCGTTGCCGAGGTAGCTCTCGACGTTTCCGTGCGCTCCTCGTCGCAGGTACGGAATCGGATCGGCGGGGTCCAACCGGCAGGCCGGGAGGCACCGGAACAGCTCCTGGATGAGCGGTTCCGAGGCCGCGATCGGGCCGAAGTCCACCTCGAGCCCTCTCCGCTCGACTTCGTCAGCCACGGCTGAGCACAGAAGGGTGCCGGCGGAACGGGAGTCCGATAGGAGGAAGCCCCGCACCCCGGCCTCCGAGCCGGCCAGCGTTGTCACGAGGCGGTCGTCCTGCGCGACGTCGAGGAGCACGGCCGCGGCGGCGAGCTGGTCGTCGGGGTCCCGGACGACTACCGCCCACCCTGCCGTCGGGGCCGCCGCCAGGCTCGGCACGGCCCAGGCGGACCCGACCACGCCGCTGCCGATCCGACGTCCGAGAGCCGAGATCTCGTCGGCGACGCGCCTCACCGCTTCGTACCCGGACAGCACTTCTGACGAGCCGTTCCGCTCGTCGTCGACGGGGTGCACCATCAGCGTCGAGGGTGTTCGAGTACGACATCCGGTCCCGGGAGCCCGGTCCCGTCCACGTCCCCGGGCTCGCGCGGGTCGGGCACCGACAGCGACGTGCTCGGGGAGTCCGACTGCCATGCGTCCATCCACGCGTCCAGGTCTGCTTCTGCGAGACCCTTCGTGAAGTAGAAGCCCTGCGCGAGGTCGCATCCGGCAAGGGCCAGCTCCTGGGCAGAGGCCGCCGTCTCGACCCCCTCCGCGACGAGCCGGAGTCCGAGTGAATGGGCGAGCCCGATGGTGGACCTGACGATGGCGGCGGACCGGGCGTCGGTGTCCATGTTCAGCACGAAGGACTTGTCGAGTTTCAGCTCGTCGACGGGAAGCTCGCGGAGGTAGGACAGCGAGGAGTAGCCGGTGCCGAAGTCGTCCACGGCGACCCGGATCCCGAGCGCCCGGAGCTCGTCGAGGATCTCCCTCGCCCGGTGCCGGTCGGCCATCAGGAAGTCCTCGGTGATCTCGATCTCGAGACAATCGGCGCCGAGGTCCCGCATCTCGAGGAACTGCGCGACCCGCTGCGGCAGCTGGACGTCCACCAGGGACGACGCGGAAAGGTTCACGGCCACCGGGAGGTGGCGTCCCCGGGACTGCCACCGCACGACCTGGTCGAGGGCTTGCTCGAGCACGCACGTCGTCAGGTCCGCCATGAGGCCGGACTGCTCGACGAGCGGCAGGAAGCGGTCGGGGTAGAGCAAGCCGGCCTCGGGATGCTCCCACCGGACAAGCGCCTCCACGCCGACGACGGCGTGCGTCTGGGCGTCGACCTTCGGCTGGTAGTGGAGGACCAGTCGTCGCTCGCTGATGGCCGAGCGGATGTGCTCCAGGGTCCGGAGCCGCTCCACCCCGACGTTGGGGTCGTCGGAACCGGTGGCGATCACCTGACCGAGGTGCTGGCTCTTCGCCTCGTACATCGCCACGTCGGCCAGCCGTAGCAGGCTCTCCATGTCGTTGTCGCCCTCGGACGTCATGGCGATGCCGACGCTCGCCTCGGCTCGCAGGGTCACTCCGTCCAGCAGGTACGGCGCGGCGATCCGGGCCCGGATCTCGGTCGCGCAGGCGATGGCCTCCTCCCGCGACGTACGCCGGAGGAGGACCGCGAACTCGTCTCCGCCCAGCCGCGCGATGAGGTGACGCCCGAGGTCGCCGAGCGACAACCGCTTGGCCACCTCGCGGAGCATCTCGTCCCCGGCGTGGTGACCGAGGCTGTCGTTGATCTCTTTGAAGCGGTCGAGGTCGAGCAGGAGCAGCGCGACCGTGCCCACTCCTTCGCCCGGGAGCTTCAGGGCCGGGTCCTCGTACAGGGCACGGCGGTTGGCTAAGCCGGTCAGGTCGTCGGTCATGGCGAGCTGCCGACTGTTCGAGAGGGAGTTCACCTCCCGGAAGGTGACGACCAGGCGGAGGAGTGCCGCCAACACCGCTGCCATCGCGAGGCAGAGCACGATGGGGTGCAGCCGACGCTGGTGGTCGAGGCCCAGCAGCAGCATGGCGGCGAGGGTGGAGACGACCGGGACGCCGAGAAGCGCCCAGGCCGGGAGGCGCGGGTCCGCGACGTCCTGCTTGCCACCCGGGGCCATCGCCATGAAGACGGTCGCCAGGATCCACACGCCGTCGGTCAGCCGTCCGGAGACGTAGGTGTTGTGCGCCGTCTCGATGAGATAGGCGGCGTCGGCGAGCGAGAACAGCACCAACCCTGCGAGGAGCAGCCACAGCCCGATGGGGGGCCGCCAGTTGAAGGCCGCGAGCGTGATCGTCACGATCATGATCAGCAGTAGGTCGAGCAGCGGGTAGGCCGTCGTGGTCGCGATCGCGGCCCAGCTGCCCGTCGAGGTCGAGACGATCGGTTCGATGACCGCTGCCCCAGCGACCGCGGAGGCCGCAAGCCCGCCGACCAGGCCGTCCAGCCACAGGCTGAGCGGCATCTTCTCGGACTGTTCACGGATCAGCAGCGTCAGCGCGACGAACGCGCACGGGTAGAAGGCGAGGAAGAAGCCGTCCGCCACCGACGGGAAGGGCTGGACCGCCATCGGACGGATGAAGAGGGTCCAGTAGACGTTGCCGGCGCCGTAGAGCAGCAGCCCGAGCGACAGCATGCGCCAGCTCGCCCGGAAGGTTGCGCTCCGTCGGGATCGGAGGAAGCAGACCACGGGCGCCGCGAGATAACCAAGGTTGTTGAGCACCCCGTCGAGCAGGAGTGAGTAACCCGAGTGAGGTCGGACTCCGGGCAGCGTGGAGATGATGAATGCGACGGCGATGAGCAGCGGCCAGTCCCGCAGCACGGCAGCCACGCGATCCCTGGAAGCGCTCCTTCCCGGCACGTTCCCAGCTCCTTCGGATGTCTGACAGTCCCGGGTGACGGGCCGGGCATGTGTGTGTCAGAGAAGGAGTCGGGCGGTTCGCCCCGTAGCTGTAGGTGACGATCGGGTGGAGTCGAGGGGACTCGCGGCAGCTACGTCCCGCCTTGCGCGGCCCCGATGACCACGACGCCGGCGAGGGTGGCGAGCACACCGATCCGACGGAGGCTCCCGAGCCTCTCACCGTCGATCTGACGCGCGAGCAGGACCGTGACCACCGGATACATCGAACCGAGAGCACCGACGACGGTCAGCTCGCCGTGCTGGCTGGCGAGGGCGTAGCAACCGTTCGCGGCGAGGTCGAACAGTCCGATGGCCACGAGCGAAGGACGGATCGCCGACCGGGGGAGCCGGACGCAGCTGCGTGCGGCGAACCCTCCCACGAGCGCGACCGATGTCACCCGCATCACGAGCATCGCCATGGCCGGGGAACTCCTGCCGCCGTTCGCGAGACAGACGAGTACCCCGCCGAAGGCGCACGCAGACACCAGGGCGAGGAGCACGGCGGTCCAGCTCGTCGCCGCCCGCTCATCGGTGTTCCTATCGGGCACCGACGCGACGACCACTCCGAGCAGCACGCAGCCGATCCCGCCGATTGCTGCGCCCGGGACATGTTCTCCCCTGACAAGGCCGACCAGCACGGGTGCTGCCGCTCCGCAGGCGCTGATCGGAGCCACGAGGCTCATGTGTCCGAGGGCGAGGGCGCGGTACAGGCCCGCGAGTCCGATGATCCCGCCGACGCCGGCGGCCGCGGCCCACCCGACGTCGGCCGCCGTGCAGGTCCACCCATGTTCGAGGACGAAGACCGCAACCGCCACCGGCAGCGTCAGCAGCTGCGAGAGAAAGAGGACCTGCGACGTCGAGAGGCGCCGTGAGGCCGTTCCCCCCAGGAAGTCCGAGGCGCCCCACATGACACTCGCCATCAGGGCCAGGAGGGCGCTCACCGGCTACCGGTCCGGAAACATCGGGGGCGACGAGACACCGAAGGGGTATCGACGGTCAGTCGCGCGACTTGATCGGAGGAAGCTGATCCCTGCCTGACGCGAGCCTCCAACGTCCCGCATGAATGGGGCTCATGGATCTCCGAATGCCCGTTACATCAACACTCCCTCAACGGGATTGCAAGACGATGTCAGCTCCTTCCCGCTGTGCCAGCGTCGTGCCATCACGCTGATAACAAGGGGGAGCAGAATGTCCAAATGCACGCGTTGTGCGGTCGCTGCCGCAGTCGTCGGGCTGACTTTGACCACCGGAGCCGCCTGCACCTCGGAGCCGTCGCCGGACTCCGTCATCACCATCACCCAGCCCAGCTCGGGCCCATTCACGGTGAGTCAGACGCTGCACCGACCCGGTCACGTGCGCTTCCACTTCACCAGCCGCAAAGCCGTGGACTCCAACGACAACGGCGGGATGGACATCGTCCTGGTGAAGCCGATCAACGGCAAGACCATCGACGACGTCGAGCGGAACATCGCCGACCAGCAGGGACCCAACGGCGCTGCGAGCACCCGTTGGCTCACGGCCAACGCCCAGATCTTCGGCGGGACCGGCATCCAGGGCGTCGGCACCACGGACACCAACGTGGAACTGCCGGCCGGCCGCGTGTACGCCGTGGACACCAACGCGATCTTCGCCCTGGCTGCCGCGAAGCAGGACCCGACGCGCGCTCCTCGGAAGCTGTTGACCATCGCTGGGGCGCCGTACCAGAGCCAGCTGCCGCGGATCTCGTCCACGATCTCGATGACCAGTGCAGACAAGTTCGAAGTCACCTCGACGAATCTCGGCTCGGGCAACTACCTCATCCGGAACGTCTCCGACACTCTGCATTTCGCCGTCTTCCAGCCCGTGAAGCCCGGGACGACGGACGCGGACGTTACGAGGGCCGCGAACGGAGAGGCATCGGCGCCTGACCCCACGTTGCCTGGCAAGGTCGGCGTGAATTCCGACGTGCTTTCCCCGGGCCGGAACGAGATCTTCGACAGCGCGCTGCTCACCCCGGGCACCTATGACCTGGAGTGCTTCATCGCCGACGACCACACCGGCATGCCGCACTTCTCCATGGGGATGCACAAGATCGTCGTCATTCCCTGATCGGACGTGGCTCGATCGGCCGGCCCCGGATGCGTGGTCGGCCGATCGGCCCGACCGTGAGTCTTTGCCCTCGTGCTCGCTGCGTCTCGGGGGTCATCGTTGCCACGTGCGGCGAGAGTGATCAAGCCTGCGCAGAGAATCAGCTATGGCAAGAAGGGTCCGATCGCTGATCGCTCGTTGCTGACCGCCCGCGGGGCGTGCGGATCAACCGCAGCCCTTTCCAGGCCGGTCCCCTCAGGGCTGCGGCTCGAGCTGGTTGATGCCGACGAAGGTCTGGGCGGCGACCGACGGGATGGCTCCCTTCGGACTGTTCTTGTTCACGAAGATCATGTACGAGCCCTCGGGGGCGATGGTGTTCGACGGCGGCGCCTGCACGGTCAGGACGTTGCCGTTACGGGCGACGACGGGTAGCTCGACGTTGCGTTGGTTGCCGTCCACCAGGTGGGTCGTGGAGGTGTTGCGGACCAGGGCGACATCCCGGATCGACGCGGCATCGGTTCCGTTGCCCAGGGTGATCTGGAACGTGTTGCCGTAGCCGAGCCGGGTCGGGGCCTGGGCGATGACGGGTCGGGCGCCCCAGGACAGGTACGGCGGGCTGTAGATCTCGAAGGACGGGTCTCGACCGTCGTTCGGTGCGGTGACCCCGCCCGGAAGAGTGATGTCCTTCGCGTAGAGGGTGGGGATCGGGGCGTGGCCCCCGATCAGGATCCGGCCGTCGGGCAGCAGCGTCGCGGTGTTGTGGTAGGTCCGTTCGTTGTGCGACATCGCCAACGGGGTCCAGTTGCCTGTCGCCGGGTCGAACATCTCCGCCTGCCGGTTCGCGATCTCAGTCCCCGGGAGCACGACCTCGTCGCGGTCGGCGCCGTTGAACGCGAACACGGTCCCGGTCGGCCCCATCACCCCGGAGGGGTACCACCGCGGGCCGGGCAGGTCGCCGGTCGGGACGGTGGACATGACGTCCTTACCGCTGCTCGTGTCCACCGTGGTCAGGCGGCTGTCGTTCGTGGTGAAGTAGCTGCCCGGATTCGGTGGGTTGAGCACGCCGCCGGCGGTCAGGAAGCTCGCCTTGGTGTAGTTGCCCTTCGCGTCGGGAACCAGCGGCAGCATCATCGAGAACGTGGAGCCGCGGAACCCGCCGATCGTGGCCGCGTTGCCGCCGCCCGGGATGCCGACGGCACTGTCGGGGTTGCCGACGATGGACTGCGGGTCGATCGGGGTGCCGCTCTTCAAATCGGTGACGCCGGGGATGCCGAGCGACTGCCATGACTGTGCCTTCGGGTCGTAGACCGAGGCGAGGTTCCAGGTGGCTTCGTCGTAGGACTGGCCGAAGGGGTTGAACGCCTGTCCGGCCGCGTTGTAGAAGACCTTGCCGTCGGGCAGCAACGCGAGGCGTGGGAACAAGGGCAGCGACTGGTCGGCTGTCGACGGGTTCTGCGTCCACTTGCCGGTCAGCGCGTTGTAGGTCTCGGTCTGCTTGACGTTGGTCAGCGAGTCTCCCGGCCGGTTCTGGTAGACCGGCTTGACCAGCTTGGTGACGCCGCTGGCGGTGAAGACCTTGCCGCCCGGGAGGGCTACGTCGGTGGGGTACCAGCGGCCGAAGGCCATCGATCCGGTCTGGGACCAGGTGTTGGTCTTGGGGTCGTAGATCCGGGACTGCTTGATGCCCTCGAGCTCGCTGATGCCGTAGTTCCCCGACCCGACCGGGACGCCCGGCTCGTTGTAGTAGTCGGTGCCGCCGTTGGCGAGGATGCGTCCGTCCGGGAGGTAGGTGTTGTCCGAGCAGAACAGGGCGCCGTTGTTGTACTTCTCGTTGCTGATCAACGAGGGCGGGAGCAGTCCGGACGGGGTCGAGGTCGCACCGCCGTCCGAAGGGGTGGGTGTTGACCAGGTTGCCGACTGGCCGGTCGGGTTGCCCTGCAGGTTCAGCAGCCGGCTCTGGTCGTTGGCGCTGTTGTGGCCGTACTCGATGAGGACGGACGTGTTTATGTTCTCGGTGCCTTCGAGTCCGTCGTAGTACATGATCTTGCCGTTGGGCAGCACATTGAGGCTCACACCAGCCGGCTTGCAGTCATAGACGAGGCCGTCGTAGGTCGGGTCGTTCGCCGGTACGCCTTGGCGCTGCACGCACTTCGCGTCGGTGCGTTGCCCGTTGATGGTCGGCTCGGTGAACGGGGTCGAGAAGCTGCCCCCGACGGAGGGGTCGGTGACGACGCCCGGCATCCCGGGCAATGCCGGGAGCGCCGGCAACGACGGGGGAGTGGCGCCTCCGGCCAGGGCCGGCGACCCACCGGCCACCGCGATGCCCGCGGCCAGCGCGACCAGCACGGTGAAACGTGAGCGGCGCTGGAAGGCAGCGGTTCGGCGGCGCCGACCGGCCGAGGAGGCGGACGTCGACGGGATCGACAGATGCAGTGCACTGCGCATGGACCATGACCTCGAATGCCCGGGCAGCGGCACATGCCGGTCTGGGACGACCTGAGCGCGCTGCTGCCTGTGACGCACTCACCTCGGAGTGGTCGACGTCACTCTTCCCGGAGAACGGACAATCTGCACATTTTATTTGGCGGTTTCTACTGGGCCCCGTCCGGCGGGGCGGCGCCGGCGGTAAACGACTCCCGCCGCTCCGGCGAGCAGCAGGGCGACCACACCTGCCGTCGCGTACGGCCAGAGGCGGGTGGTGGTGCTCCGAGGGACGGGCGGCAAGACGCCCTCCGACGCGAGGACTGCTCTCGCATCCGGTGACGGGAGCCACTCCACGACCCCGTCGAAGTGCAGCGGGCGACCGTCGAGCGTCGCCGGCACCTGCCAGTGCTGCAGTACCGACGGTCGGCCCGCCAGCAACACCGCTGTGGCGGGAGTCGAGCCCGGGTAACGGGTCCGCGGGTCCAACCAGTCGTAGCTCGGCTGGTCCGAGACATGTCGCCACAGCGGTGCGTCGGCGGCGTTCGGCATCGTCTCCGGGGCCTTGCCACGGGCGATCAGGTCGGCGGCGTGCACCGGGCTCCGGACGTTGACCGCTACCCCGGTCGTGTCGATCCGGGCAAACGGCTCACCGTCCTGCCCGAGCACGGTCAGCGGAGTCGTGCCGCTGTTCGCGACGAACAGGTCGGGATACTGCCCGGGTTCGAGGGCGGTGGTGATCGCCGGGTCGGGGTGTAGGGGCGACGTGAGCCGGGCGGCGGCGCCGCCGACCGATGGCGCGTACACGACCCTCCCGCCGAGCCGGGCCTGGTTCCCGGCATACCGAAGCGGGATGGACCACGTCGCCAGCACCGTCCGGCGATGGCTGGCCACGACGTCGGCGGGCGCGACGTCGATGTCCGACCTGACCCGGGAGTCGAACCAGGCCCAGGCCGGGTCACGGGAAAGCGTCACCCAAGCGGGAGTGGCGCCGACTTTCCCGGCTCGGGGCGGGACCTGGGCGGTGTCGCTCGGATCGCCGGAGCGGTAGAACTCGGCCGAGTTGAGGTTGCCTTGCGCGCCACCCGGGCCGATCCGCAGATAGGGGTCTCCGTACTTGTCCAGAACATCCAACGGACGGTCGGTGGCGTTCGTGACCGACAACTCCGGCACCACGCTGTCGACGATCGCGAACACGACCCCCGCTTGCTGCGGCACCATGCCCGCGACGGAGTCGTCGATCGACGGATCGCTGCCGTGCGCCGAAGCTCCTGCCTGGCCGCACACCGCTACTGCCATAAACACGATCAGACAGGTGGCCCACCTCGAGGCCCGACGGCGCCGAGCAGTGAGGCCTTTCCGCCAGTCCTTCATCCGGGCACCGTAACCAACAGTTCCGGACGGACGGCGCACGCCGAGGTGCAGTGGGCCCGACCCGGCTATCGGGGCCAGCGCCGCGCTCAGCTACGCCGTATCCCGGCGTACGGTCCACGGTCACCGGTCTGCGCTGGCTTCAGCCAACCTTCGGGTCGCAGCGCACCATCTCGCTAGCGAGGGCTGGAGCGTAGTGCAGCAGCCCGCCTGCGTCTGCGAGCCGCTGCGGACAAGGGCGGAGACCTGCGAGCTGCTGGTGTCGAGCTCGAAGGTAAGCGTTACGAGATCGGCCTCTGCCGCGGGTTCGACGCCGCTGTTGATCGTGGTCCTTCAGCCTCACGGGAGCGCGGAATCCCGGGCGCCGGCAGCAGCTCAGGCGCCCGTCCCGATACGGAGTCCACCGAGACAGGCATGTCCAGCCCGAGGGCATCGGCTATGACGGCCAGGCACGCATCACGGCAGTACTGCAAGGTCGAGATCGAGTTGTCCTCGAGGATGACGGCGACGAGCCGTAGCGCATGTTCCGCGTCCTCATGCCGCGCGGCATTGGCCGCCGCGTGCTCGGTAGAAGGCTGTGCTGCGACAGTCGCATGTCCGTTAGCCACTGTCGCCTCCGCGAGAACCGGTCTGTCAGGCTTTGGCGACTGCGCATCGCCCCTATGCATCCGAGTCGTCACATCCGTCGGATCCGTAAGTGCCCGCGAAAGAGACTCCCGTCGTGGTGCCGGGTCGGGCGGGGCGCGCGCTGCTCGAGGAGTGCGGCCGGTAGCCCCGCTCTGCGTCCGGCTCGGGATGACGTGACCGCCCGCAGCGGCTGCCTACGGCTCCAGCAGCTTCGAGCGCGGCACCCCGTAGAGCCAGGCCAGCTCGGCGGCCGTCTCAACCTTCAAGGCCCGGTTGCCGCCCTCGTAGGAGCCCAGGGTCTCTCCCTTGAAGTGGCCGTGCGACAGCACCTCGACGGCTTCGAGGGGTCAGCCGCTGTCCCTCACGGACGCGGCGAATCTGCTCGCCGAGCCGGCGCTGGAACTCGTCAGGTCCCGCCCGATCCACGCTCGAGACTGTGCACATGGCTTCAGCCGCTGCTCGGGGTCGCAGTGCTGCGTCCGAACACCGGTCCGGACGTCGTAGTTCGTCGTCGTGCCGTGTAGGCGGATGCCTCGAACGGCGCCGTGTCGCCGGCCGCCGGACACTTGCCGAATGACCTGCTGGCCGATCTCGTGGGTGTACGCCTGCATCCGTCCCGATTCGGAGCCGACGTCCACCAGGAAGCGTTGCACCCGATGTGCGGAGCTGAGAAAGCCCAAGACGGCCTCGACGGGGCACCGATCAGGCCGAGAAACAGGCCGACGCGGGGTCCGTAGCTGAACCCCGTGAAGCCGCCCCCGCTGGGCAACATCAGCGAGCGAAGGAGGATCGCAGCACGGCAAATGTCGCGACCCCGGCGATGATCAACGCCGGGCCCGCCACCCTGGCGGAGGGCAATCGCAGGTCGCCGAAGATCCGCGCCGCCACGGCTGCAGCGACGGCGATAGCCAGCAAGATCGAGACCAGGCGGTGAAGCCGGCGCTCCAGCCCCTGACGCTCGCGCTGAATCCATCGCCGCTTGCTCCGTACCAGGGCAGGAAGCTTGACACCAGCACGATTACTCCGCCGCCCATGACTCCGAAGTCGTTCGTGTTCACGTTGCGGCACTGATGACAGGCACTTCCATGAACTCCGACCCAGGTGGGCGGTGTTCGACGCCGCGCGGGCCGCTGTGGGACCGTGTCTGATCCGTTCGGCAAGTACGAACGTCGGAGCTGATCGGTCGGTCGACAGCTGACCAGGGTCGGCCCGCTCGTTCTTCAGGCGGCCGACGCGGCGGAGCGGGTACTTGACGAGGTGGGTAGCGAGGCCCCGGCTCCGACATCGCAGACTCATCCGAGGCTCATGACTGTGTGCTGCCATAGTCACGTGAGCGAAAGCATGCTGCCCTCGCAGGCGCAGGTGGAGGCCGCCGGCAACGGCCAGGCAACCCATCCGAGCGAACCGCACTCGGGGGGTGGGGCGGGGCGCCTGAACTGGCTACGCGCTGGGGTGCTCGGGGCGAACGACGGGATCGTCTCCGTCGCAGGCATCGTGATCGGTGTCGCCGGGGCAACCGCAGCTCGTGGTCCGATCTTCACCGCCGGCCTCGCCGGGCTGGTCGCTGGCGCTGTGTCCATGGCGCTGGGCGAGTACGTCTCGGTCAGCACGCAGCGCGACAGCGAGACTGCGCAGCTGGCACAGGAACGCCGAGAGCTCGCTGCCACCCCGGAGCACGAGTTGGCGGAGTTGACTGCCATCTACGAAGCCAAAGGACTGTCCGCGTCAACAGCACGGACGGTGGCCGAGGAACTGACCGCCCACGATGCGCTCGCGGCGCACGTCGACGCCGAACTGAACATCGATCCCGACGACCTCGCCAACCCGGTGCAGGCCGCGGCTGCGTCGGCGGTGTCGTTCACACTCGGCGCATTGCTACCGCTGCTCGCGATCCTGCTGCCCCCGGTCACGTGGCGCGTACCGGTGACCTTCGTGGCCGTCCTTGCCGCGCTGGGCATCGCCGGAGCCGGCAGCGCCCGCCTCGGCGGCAGCCCACCTCGACGGGCAGTCCTCCGCGTCGTCCTGGGCGGCGCAGCTGGCCTGGCCTTGACCTACGGCATCGGGCACTTGTTCGGCACCGCGATCGGGTGACGGCCACGGCAGGAGGCGCACGCTCCGGCCCCAGGCCTTTCATGACGGGTGTCGGGGTAGCTGTATCGAGTGCTCCTGGCCCTTCAGCTGCGCTTGCGGGGACCGTTCGGGATGCCAGACGCAGGACTGAGGATCTGGTCGACAAGTCACTGAGCCTCTTTCTGCCCGGGGCTCGTGAGCTCAGGTCGGATCGCTCCGTCTCCGACCGAGCCGCATCCCTACTGCGAGCTGTCGGCGGGTGATCTCGAGCGCCGTTTGATCGATGCCGGCCGTTTCTCGGCTGGTTCATCCGTAAGGGTGGGGTCAAGTTCGGCCGGTTGGGCGTCGATTCGGCAGGTGTTGGACGTCCCAGCAGCTGTTCTTTCGACGGGGTCTCATCGTGCTTTCTGCCACCCGGCTCCGGCGGTCGTCCGCCCTGCTATTAGCGGTGCCGCTGTCCGCTGTCGGTCTGAGCGGCTTCACGGGCACCGCCGCCACCGCACAACCACTCCCGGTCTCAACGACTGCCGTGGCGAAGCCGGCCCCGATCACACATCCCGACGCCGATCACATGGGTTCGACCATCCGAGCCCACGAGCCGGCAGCTGCAGGGGGAGGCCCGTCCAAAACTGAACCCGGGCTTCGCGCCTCCCTCGTGGGCCAGCCGTACGGGATGGACGTCAGCAGCTTCCAGGGCAACGTCGACTGGCCGACAGCGGCGAGCAACGGAGGCCGCTTCGTCTACATCAAGGCATCCGAGGCCACCGGTTACCTCAACCCGTACTTCGGGCAGCAGTACGACGGCTCAGCTGCGGCCGGTCTGATGCGGGGCGCCTATCACTTCGCGTTGCCGGACCAGTCCAGCGGGGCGGTTCAAGCGAACTACTTCGTCGATAACGGCGGCGGTTGGTCCGCCGACGGCACCACGCTGCCACCGATGCTCGACATCGAATACAACCCGTACGGCGCCACCTGCTACGGACTGAGCGCCGCCGCGATGTCGGCGTGGATCGCCGACTTCTCGAACACCGTGCACGCCCGCACCGACCGATTCCCCACCATCTACTCCACTCGCGACTGGTGGAACACCTGCACGGGGAGCAACCCCGGCTTCGCCGGGACGAACCCGCTGTTCGTCGCCAACTACTCCACCTCGCCCGGGCTCCTGCCCGCCGGCTGGGGCTTCGACAGCATCTGGCAGTACAGCGACACCGGGATCTTCCCCGGCGACCAGGACGTCTTCAACGGCTCCATGACCCAGCTACGAAGGTTCGCCGCAACGGCCGACATCGCCAGCGCCGCCACCGCCACCGCCGACGTCTGCGATCGCCTCGTACTACTCCCGGTTGGGGGGTACGTCGTCGGTCCTCGGCGGAGCAGTCGGCGGCGAGTATCCCGTTCCGGGCGGCACCGCACAGAACTACCAGTCCGGTCGGATCTACTCCTCGCCGGCCACCGGCACCCACGCCCTGCACGGCGCGATCCTCGCCCGGTACCTGGTGTCGAGCGGTCCGAGCGGACCGCTCGGCCTGCCGACGACCGACGAGACTGCCACTCCTGACGGTGTCGGCCGGTTCAACCACTTCACCGGTTCGGGCGGGTCGTCGATCTACTGGACCCCGACGACCGGTGCCCAGGAGATCCAAGGCCTCATCCGAGCACGCTGGGCGGCGTCGGGCTGGGAACGCGGCCCGCTGGGGTACCCCGCAACGGACGAGTGGCGCACTTCTGATGGTGTCGGCCGGTTCAACCACTTCACCGGTTCGGGTGGATCGTCGATCTACTGGAACCCGGCGACCGGCGCTCATGTCGTGCAAGGCGAGATCCGAGCCCGATTCGCCGCCCTCGGCTGGGAACGCAGCGTCCTGGGCTACCCCACCAGCGACGAGAGCGCTGCCGCCAACGGCGGCCGATACAACAACTTCACCGGCGGCGCCATCACCTGGACCCCCACTGCCGGCGCCCACGAAACCCACGGCGCCATCCGAGCCCGCTGGGCCGCCCTCGGCTACGAACGCAGCAAGCTCGGCTTCCCCACCAGCGACGAACGCTACGTCCCCGGTGGCAGAGCGAACACCTTCGAGCACGGCACCATCACCTGGAACCAGGCGACCGGTCAGACCACCGTCTCCTACCAGACGCCGTGACGAGTGGGTGCGGTCAAACCGCGAGGCCGCGACAACCGGACTGATCGAGCAGGTGCACGCCGAACAGCGGAGAGAAAGCGCCGTCAGGCGCCCGCGGCGTCGAGGGCCGCCTGCACCGAGCGCGCGTATCCCTCGCTGTCGTACGAGGCGCCGCTGACCGTGTCGATCTGTGCCGATCGGGCCGACAGCACCTCCTGCCGCTGAGGCATCGCGTAGGAGGCGATGTTCCGGAACGACCGCCCGACGGAGCTCGAAGGGTGTGGACGTCGAGGATGCGATGGCCCTGGAGCGTCAGCTCGACCTGGACGGTGCCGCAGCTGACGTCGACCGGCGAGCCGACCACGACGCGGGTGGCCGCGGGAGCCTTCGCTGTCGCCGGTCGTTGCCCCGCGACGACGCGGCAGCGCGGTGTTTGCGCCCCAGCCGGAAGATCAGATAAATCACGATCACGAGGTTGAGAACCAGCGCGGCGACTTTGAAGGCAGTGGGCTGCCGAATCAGTTCGTCGATCTCCGGGATGAACAGCAGTGCTGTCGAGAAGACGGTGAGGTACTCGGCCCAGGACCGTCGGCGGAAGAGGCCGTAACCCTCTAGCCCCTCGAGCAGCCCATAACCCACCGCGATCGCCCCGTCCCGCGCCAGTTGGTGGGACTGCAACGCCCCGGCCCTGTTGAGCAAGCGGGCTATGCCGTTGCGGTTGGGGTTGAGCCCGGCACGTTCGGCGAAGTCGGTCAGGGTGCGTTGCCAGTCGGTGTGGAGATGGGTGAGCAGCACCAGGCCGACCGCGATCAGGACCACGGCTCGGAGCACCCGCTCCGTGGCGATGAACGGCAGCGCTCGGTCGCCGCGATCTTGCTTCGGGCCGTCGTGCCCCGTCAGCGATCTCTCGGTCATGACGCGATCGTTAGCCAGCAGGCTGGACGGCAAACGCATCCAGGGCTGAAGCCGACTCGAGACGAAGCCGGTAGCTCGGGGAACTGCCCGGACTTTCGTTGACTCGGTCGGGTAAGGCGATCATCCCGCATGGTGGCCTGGGTGAGTGTTTCGATGCGGCGAGGTCGAGGACCAGCGGGTACATCATGTTGGGCGGTCGTCGCGGGCGAAGTAGGCCGTGGCCCGCCGCAGGATTCCGTTCTCCTGATCGAGCGCTGAGCCCGCTTGGGCAGCTCCCGGATCTCCGCCGCCAGGTTCGCCTCACCAGCGGAAGCTGCCTCAGCAGGACCAGCTGTGAGGCCGTCCTCCTGGTCGGCGGATCCTCAGCCAGCGGGACGAACACGACTCAGAGACTCCCAATCTCCTCGCGCCCTGCGCGATCGACTGGTCACCCTGACGGGCCACCGCGATCACATTGCGACGGAACTCCCTCGGATGCGGAGTAGGCACAGCACAGATCCTTCCGGCGAGGCCGCAGCCTCACAGGCAAGGAGTCAACTCAACCCTGGGCAGTCCCGTGGTCCCTCACTCGCGACCGCTCTGACGGGTTGAGCTTGGCACCGTTCGCACGGTGTGGTCGAGTCGTCGTCCATGCCACGGACGTCCCGCCCTCGACCCCGTCAGCGGGGGGCTGCCGTCGGCGAGCGGCCGATCCCTCGACCCCGCTAGCGGGGGCCGCCGGCGACGAGCGAGCCGATCAGGGCCTCGGATGCGGCGACGACCTCGTATGCGCCGCGGGCGATGAGTTCGACGCCGGTGGCGTCGACGGTCGACTGCCGGCTCTGTTCAGCGAACTGATCCGTCGATTGTGCTGCGGCTTCGGTTGCCCACAACGTGAGTGTCAGCGCCTGGCCGGCCTCGGCGTCGGCGAAGAAGATCACGCCTGCGTTGCCCGGCAGACCCTCCACGAAGCCTTTGACCTTGGTGCAGTTCTCCGTCCACCTCTGCAGGGCTTCGGGAGAACCGGACCACGTCGATGTTCGTGCGTGCATGAGACACTCCTTCGATCGAACGGGCTGTTGGCTACGCCGCCGGGTGAAATTGACGGCTGGTGCGGCGACGGTCGCGAAGCCCGGGTTGCGCGGGTGGATGCGGGAGCTGCGGGTGGCACGACCTAGTCTCGAGACGGGCAATTGACGCGGGGTGCGCTGAGCCGGGGGTCGTTCAGGTGCCGGTGCCGGTCTTGCGGGGCCAGGTGTCGGACCAGAAGCGGTCCCAACGCCCGCGCAGCCGCGCCAGTGCACGGGGAGCGGCAACGATCGCTTGTTGCCAGCTCGGACCCTTAGGCATGAGAGCCTCATTAGGCACGCGGAACCGGCGCCTGAGATGACGGCCCGAACCCGGGTCGATGGCGCAGGATGTACCTGCACCGGGCAGAACACAATGGGCAGCTCGGCGAGGTTGCACCGCACCGGGTCTCGTGGAGGCGTTGAAGCCACGGGAGGTGGGCGTCGTCGTGCCAGCACTGAAGAGGTACCCGACGAGATGCGCGAGCGGTCCGAAGGCGGTTGCTGTCGGTGGAATCGCGAGCCGACGCCGTTCTCGCGCGCTGAGACCGCGGGGTACGGCCGTTGACTCCCCCCTGAGCCGGTTCGCCGTCGTTCGGCCCCCGGAGGCGGCGGACCGGTCAGCGGGGAGGGTTCATGGGGATGGGCCATCGCAGCGACCGCAGAGCAGCGGCCTGCAGCTCGAGGCCAGCGGGTGATCCGGTCGACGACGTTCGGCTGCTGGACGGACGGTTTGCCCCGGAAGCCTGCTTGCCTGTGTCGTGGACGACCGTCATTTCTGAGGATGGACGGAATGGGCCGCAGGATGCATGGTTCGCGCGCCAGCACCGGCTGGCCGCTTGAAGGGACCGCCACGTCGCGCATCAACTGTTCGCGCAAGCCCTAGCGGGCGGGACAGCAGCGCGCCTCGGCATCCCTTGCGGAAAGACGACATTCCGCGCTGCCCACGGGCGGCGGCTCGCCGAGCTGCCGCCGAGGGGGCCGGCGGAACCGGCATGTAGCGGAGGCTCCTGATGTCTCAGATCGCAGTAGCAGTTATGCCTGTCACCGATGTGGGTGCCTGGCAGGAGTTCGTCGACGAGATCACGACCGGCGCCCGAAGCGACGATCACCGGGCGTTCCTCCGCCGAGGCGGTGTGCGCTCGGAAACGTTGTTCCATCAGCAGACGCCGATGGGGGACTTGATGGTGCTGGTGTGGGACGGGGTCGACCCCGCTCAGCTGGGTGCGCACTTCGGCGACATGCTGCAGAACCCGGCCAGCGATCACGAGCGGTACCTGCGGGACTACGTGATCCCGAAAGTGCATGGCATCGACACCACGCAACCGCCGCCCCCGCCCGCTCGGCAGGTCGCTGAGGTCATCACGTAGCGACCGAATCAGCCGCCATGGATCGCCGCGCTACCGCGGCGCCCTTGAGCCGGCTCTGCTCGTGTCCGGGCGCCGACGCACCGACCGCTGGCTGAGGGGCGTAGCAGCGAGGTGACGGTCGGGCGCCAACATATGTAGGCGGCCAACCGGCGGGGCACCACGTCGGCATGAGCCGACGGACGAAGCGGTCTCGGCACAGGGCCGCCATCAGCCTCGTCGTCGCCGGCATCTTCTGGGTCGTCGTGAACGATCCGATCGAGGGACCGGTCCTCGTCACGTTCAAGGAAGGCCGCGGACTCACCACGGCCGACCTGGCCTCGCTCGCGGCCTTCGGACTAGCCGGCTGGCTCTGGTAGCGGGTAGGGGCGTCGTGGACAAAGACTCGGCTCCGTTTGTCCGGGTCTGCGGCATGCCCGACCGCAGTGGTGAGTGGTCATCGAGCAACCCGCAGCTTCGACCTCGACCGCAAAGCGCTACGAGATCGACTTCTGCAGCTACGCGCTTACCGGTGGCAGACACTCGCCAACGGCATGCCGTGTTCATCCCGAGGTGAACGGGCCTACTCGTCGTCCACCCCCGGGCGATCGCTCACTGTGGCCCGCCGGTGTCGGCCCGTCTGTGTCCCAGATCGCAACCGATGCACAACGGATTCCGGTTCGCGCAGCGTGGCCGCGTAGCACGTGTAAAAGAAGGGTCGGCTGCTGGTCCGGGCGGGAACCCCCGAGCTGCCCGACCAGCAGCTATCTCAACGGTCGCCCAATTACGGACAGTGACCCTTCACAAGACAGCCGACGGCCTGTTGCATCTGCGAGCAGAGGCCCCGGCCAGCAGCTGGACCGGGGGGCTTGACCGGGGGCGGTCGGCCTGGCCGGGGCTCTTCAGCTGGTCCGCGCTTGCGCGCGTTACTGGCAGTCAGCCAACGTCAAGGCCGAGCATGCTGCGGTCCGACTGCCTTGCCTTTACGAAGGTGGGACCCCTGCTTCGCGAGCCGCCCGTTTCTCGTGTCCGCCCACGGCTCCGCCCCTAAAGGGGTGGTGAAGCGTGGCACCTGGGACGACATCGACCTCGACGGGGGGGCTCACCGTGCGCCAAGCGTTGCAGCGGCAGGGCTGGGCGCACGGCTGCGTCGATGACGACGCCTGCGGCTCCGCTCGCAACTGCCCCGAACTCGCGCACGACGCCGCTGCACGCATGTGCACGGCACTCTGGGCTAGTGGCCGCCACGCTGACACCATCGTGCTTCGCGCAAAGGTGTGAAACCACTAAACGTGCAGGTCAACCCGGGTGCGCCGCGAGGGACTTGAACCCCCAACCCGCGGATTAAGAGTCGGATGCCAGCCGTGTCGGGTGGTGCCGCCGGAGCGCGGCGGGGGTTGTTCGGGCAGGTCAGGCGCCGTGCGGTCGTATCGCCCTGTTCGGCTGGTGCGTGCTGCTGCTGCGCCGTGCGTGACCCAGTTCGGGACCCACTGCAAGACGCCGCGGTCGCGGCCGCGGAAGGCGCGGTGGATGGTGCGTCGTGGCTGAACCGGGAACCACCTCCTCCGCAGCAGCTGACAGGCCGGCGTTGGATGTCGACGCCCGGTTCGCGATCGTTCCCGAGTGGGTGCTGGATGCCCCGATCTCGGACTGCGCGATCCGGTTGTACGCCGTTCTCCTCCGCTACGGCCAGAGCTCCGGGGCGCGGATGCCGGGACGGAGCACCCTGGCGCGTCGGCTGCGGAAGCAGTCGGTCGACACGGTCGACCGCGCCATGAAGGAACTCGTTGGTCTGGGTGCCGTCGCGGTGGAGCACCGTCGGGACGGCATCCGGCAGCTCACGAACCGCTACCTCGTCCGCACCCTTGCCGAGGAGGGGGGCCGCAGCGATGCGGCCACCCCCGGCACTCCCGCCGCAATCCCGGCAGCTATCCCTGCCGCGGCCAGCCCGGAGGCGGCGGCCCCGGGCCGCAATTCTGCGGCCGGGGGCATCGATTGCGGCCGGTCCGGGCCGCAGAAGTGCGGCTACCCCCGCCGCAGGAATGCGGCCCAACCCAGAGTTCTTCACCCAGAGTCCAGCTCCACCACCCCCGGCCCCCACAGCCCCTCCGGCGCCTGACCGGCAGGCGGTGGGGGAGGAGGATCCGAACTCTCAACTGCTGACCGCTTGCGGGATCGACGATCTCGACGGGTTCGCCGCCGAGGTGCAGCGGCTGCGCCGCGACCTCGGTCAGCCGTCAGTGCGGTGGTCCGGTCCGTGTCTGCTGGCCGCTTTGCAGCTCGCGGTGAAGGTGCGGGGCTGGCCCGGGTCGGCCGCCCGGCAGGCGTTGCTGCTCGTGGCCGCCGACAGTCGGACCCGGAGCCCGATGCGGCTGGCGGAGGCCGGCCCGTGGTGGGATCACGCCGCCAAGCAGGTCCTGCAACGGACGCCGCAGGAGCAGGCCGAACTCGACGGTCTGGAATGTCTGCTCGCGGACTGCGACGACCGTGCCCTGCTCCAACGCGAGGCCCGTACCCAGCTCAGCGCCGAAGGCGTGCCGTTGAACCGGCTCACCGTCGCCCGCCGGGCAGCCCGGCTCCTCGATCGCCAGACCCAGCAGGCAGACGGTCCGCAAGCCAGGCGGCTGCGCGCCAGCTATCCGCCGAGTCCGACCAGGAAAAGCGCGTGAGAGCCGACGCCAACGGCCGGTGCCTTCGCGGGCCGGGCTCGACTGCCTGATTCGTACTTCTGATGTTCTGTCAGTTCCGGCGACGCCGACGGACGGGCGAGGCGAACGCGCCGGTGATCGCGAGCAGGGTTGTTGCCGCCGCGGCTGGCCGTACCCACGCCGTCAGCCGGGCCGACAAAGGCAGCGGCACGGCCGCGTCGTTGTCGCGGCAGAGAATCCTCTGGCAGCGACGGTGAGTACGTCGCCGCGTCGCGGGTCGACGCCCAGGGCGCCAGCGACGAGGTTGCGGACCGTATTCAGGTTGGGCTTCGGGGTGAGGTTGGCGTCGACGACAACCGCGACGGTGAGTCGCTGCACGCTGCACGCTGCACGCTGCCCGGAGCGACGGTGCCGGTGGTGTCGGTCTCGTTCCCGTCGTAGGCGGCCGCATCTGAGGTGGCGCAATACGCCGCTGCCGCCAGTACCGCGGATCCAGGGCCGGCAGATGGGCACCCGGCGCCGGCGGTCGGTCCCCGCCGCGGTGTCGGCCCGGTGGCGTCGGTCTCGCGGGTGTTCGAGTAGCCAAGCACGACTCGGTGTGTTGGGGATCGATCTGGCGGCTGGTGTAGCTGTGCGCGTCGGCCGTGGTCGAGGCGAAGAGCCGCACCACCGCTTGTCCCGGCCCGAGGATCTGGTCCGGTGCGGACTGCGCGGGCGCGGCCAGTGGATCGGCAGCAATGGCAACAGCAGGTGACGCTGCGGGGGAAGCCGGCCCCGGGATCGGTGCGAGCGCCGCGCGTTCCCGCTCCGCGGATCAGCGGGTGGCTATCGGCGGGCTCGCCGCGCTAATCATCGCCGTGGTGACGGCGAGATCGGATCGATGCTGCAGATCGCGTCGCTGCTCTGATCCTCATCGGCGCGCTCGGCTCGCGACGGCTGCGAGCAGCGTCTTGCGAAGGCCCGGCAATGAGCTATAACCACGTGGGCGGTCCTGGTTTCCGGGGCTGATGACTCAGCAGCTGGCGAACGAGCCGGGACCTTCCTGTGCCGACGGCCGCTTTACTCGCGTGGCCGACGCCGTGTTCGACCTGTGGTTTTGACCGCTACTCCACGAATCCGAGGAGACCCTGATGATGCAGAACCTGGACCGTGAACAGGTCGTGCGCGTGGTGCACGCCGCTCCCGACTCCGTGTACCGCCTGGTCTCCGACGTCACGAGGACGCCGGAACACAGCCCCGAGGTCGTGCAATGCACCTGGGAGGACGGATCCACCGGGCCTGTCGTCGGCGCCCGCTTCGCGTCGAGGAACAAGGTGGGCCGCGGGCCAGCCTGGACGAACCACCCCGTCGTCACGGTGGCCCAGCCTGGCCGCGCCTTCGCCGTGTCCCGCACGGAGAGGGGTGCCGGAACGATCGTGTGGCGCTACGACCTCGAGCCGCACCCCGAGGGGACCCTCGTCCGGCAGTCCTACGAAGTCACCTCGCCGGTCAAGCGGGTCGGCTGGTTCATCATCGGCACCCTCTACGGGCTGAAGGACCGGCGCGCCGGCCTGCGGGCCAACATGGAGGCCAGTCTGGCCCGCGTCGCCGCCATCGCCGAGTCGGCGGAGATCAAGCAGTAGGGCGAGCGATTTCCAGGAAGGACCCTGACGACGGGACTGGCAGCGGTAGCGACCCGGGTCGCTACCGAGAACCAGTGCTGCATCCCATCCCCGGTGCGGCGCGACCCGACCGCTGACGGCGCCGCGAGGACCCGTGCAATAGTTCACCCATGATCCTCCCCACGCTCGCCGCAGTGCCCGTCGACAGCCACCTCGAGGCCGCAGGCTTTGTCCTGCGGGGCATCAAAGGCATCTTCGTTCTCATCGGTGGGGTGATCGCCGCGATTTTGTGTGGGGCCATCGCCGCGACCAAGGGTCGCAGCGCCCTGCTGTTCGGGATCCTTGGATTCTTCTTCAGCATCATCACGCTGATCGTCGTCATCGTGCTGCCCCGCAAGCAACGCGTCTGAGCAGACCCGGCGCGGGTCAATCATGTCTGGACGACGTCCGTCGCCGAGGGCCGGCCCGCCTGCGGGCATCGCCCAGAGCGCCGGCCAAGATGACTTGCTGGTGCGCGGACCGACTCGTCGGCCCAGCCACGACTCGAAGCGCAGGTGGACCAACTCGGCGCGAGCGCGTCGACCAGCGGCCCGACGTTGAGCCAGGTCAGCTCGGCGGCCGTCTGGACCTTGAGCGCCCGGTCGCCGCGCTCGTAGGAGCCCGGGGTCTTCCGCTTGAACCGATTGTGTGACAGCACTTCCTGCTTCGAGGGCCAATCCCTGGTGACCTGGTAGATCCCGTAGATGACGCCGGGCACGTGTCCGAGCAATTGCAGCAGGATCGCCCAGAGAACCTTTCGGCTCATCCCCTCGTGGATCAGCACCGCCAGGAAGGGGAAGAAGAAGCAGAGCACGATCAGCGGGACGCGCACAGGGTCACGCTCCTTCCGGACGGTGGCTGGTTCGGCCCGCTGCGGCAGGGACCGGGGAGCCGGCATCAGCGGTCACGTCGACGCGCACCGCCGTCTCCCGGGCCGGGTAGAAGCCTAGGTACGCAGCGGCGGCGAGCGCGCCGCCGAGCAGCGGCGCGACGATGAAGACCCAGAGTTGACTCATCGCCGAGCCGCCGACGATGAGCGCGGACCCGATGCTGCGCGCCGGCCGGAATGTTGCAACACGAGGGTGTCGTCACAACCTGGGCGCCTGGCCGATGTCGTCAGGAGGCCGACAGACTATCGGTCGCCGCCTCCGTCGCGGAGGCGGGCGAGAGGGCAGGCGGTGGGGCTTGTTAGCCGCGCTTTGTCGTCAGCGTCTCCGCCGGGTGCTACTCCTGTGCTGACTCCCATCGCTGCCACCGGCTGGTGGTGTGGAAGCCAGCGCGTTGCCACAGTTCGCTGGGCGGAGCCTCAACCTCCGCGACCAGGAAGTCCAGACCTTGTGCGGCCGCCACGTGTAGGCAGTTCTGGAGCATGGCTGTGGCTAGGCCGCTGTCCTGCAAGTCAGGCGTGACGGCGAGCCCGAACAGTAGCCCGCCAGCGTGACGGGTCCGCAGGCCCGCACTGGCAAGCAGGTCTCGTGGCCGTTGGGGGTGCACTGCTACGTAGACCTTGACGTCCGCAAGCTCCAGGATCGAGGCGGGCAGGTATTCGTCTGGGTCGGTGACCTGGAACGCTGCGGCATGCAGAGACCGCAGCATGTCGAGGTCCTGGCGGTCTGCCGGCCGGGTGAAGGTCCCTCCCGCCGTGACGGGATGCCCGTCTACGGCGGTGCGCTCGGCCCGGACCTGGTGCACGTCCTGTCCTCGTCGCCATCCGGCCGCGTGCAGTTGACGTGCTGCACGCGGCATGCCTGGCGGCAGCATCAGGTGCGGCCGCGGACGGCAACCGTCAATCTCAGCCAGCAGCGCGGTGACGTCGACGTCGTGGGAGTGGACCCAGACGGTGCTGGGCGACATCGCGTTCAGGATTCCGGCGGCGCCGGGTGTGCGCACCAGCGGCTGCTCGAAGCGGTCGGCGAGCCAGCGCGCCTCACGCTGCAGGTCGGCCACCGTGTCGCTCCACGATGTCACCAGGCCTGTCGCGGTAGCGGCGCGAATCACTGGGTTCCCGCCGGCGCCGGTTCGGCTGCGGCCATCCGCCGTTGCAACCACAGGTCCAGCTCCGCCCCAGGAAGGGGACGGCTGATGAGGTAGCCCTGCGCCTTGTCGGTCCCCATGGCGGCGAGTGCGGCCAGACACTCCTCGTCCTCGACGCCCTCGGCAACGACCTTCAGACCGAGGCTGTGGCCGAGGTCGACAACGGAGCGCACGACCGCGCTGTCTCGGTGGTCGCTGGTCATGCGACCGACGAAGGTCCGGTCGACCTTGACCTCTTTGACCGGCAGGCGAGCAAGGTAGGTAAGGGAGCTGTAACCGGTGCCGAAGTCGTCGACCGACAGGGTCAGCCCGAGACCGGCGAGCGCCTCCAGCGCGACCTGCGCGCGTGCCGGGTCGTCCATGGCCGCGCTCTCGGTGATCTCGAGGGTCAGTAGCTCCGCGGGCACGGCGTGCTCGCGCAACAGTCTGACGACGTCGGGGACGAGCTGTGGGTCCAGCAGGCTGCGCGTGGACAGGTTGACCGCCACGCTCAGCGGCCTGCCGGCTCGCTGCCAGCGGGCGACGTCAGCCAGTGCCAGGTCGAGGACGTGAAGCGTCAACGGGCGCATCAGGTCGGTGCTCTCGACCACGGGGATGAACTCGTCGGGCGGGATCAAACCGCGCTCGGGGTGCAGCCAGCGAACGAGTGCCTCGACGCTGCTGACCTGTCCGGTGTCGATGTCGACTTTGGGCTGGTAGTAGGGCACGACCTGCCGGGCCTGCAGCGGGTCGGACAGAACCCGCCGCAGCTCCGCGGCGACGGCCAGTCTGCGCGCCCCCGGCGGTTCCAGGCCTGACTCGTAGACCGCCACACCGTCCGGATGTGTGACCGACCGCTGGGCGATCTCAGCCTGGCGCACTGCATCCCCGCGAGGCGCGGCGACGGCGATGCCTGCGCTGCCCCGCAGCGCGACAGGGACGCCCTGCACGTCCAGCGGCTCCGCGATTCGGGCGAGTACCCGCGCTGCGACGGACCGAGCGGCGTCGAGGTCGTCAGCGAGCAACAGCAGTGCGAGCGTGTCGTTGGCAACCCGGGCGAGCTGTGTCCCGGCTCGCACAACCGGCGGGATGCGTTGGACTGCGGCCGTCAGCAGTGCGTCCGCCGCTTGGTGTCCGAGGGCATCGTGAACCTCCGTCAGCCCGATCAGTTGGATCACCACCACGTCCGCGCTCGCACGCCGGCCCAGCGCCTCGAGCGCGCCCTGCCGATTCAGCAGGCCAGTGAGCGGGTCGTGGTGAGCGTCGCGACGCAGCCGGGCAACCAAGCGGGCGTTCGCCAATGCCACGCTCGCGTGCCCGGCAAGCGTCTCGAGCAGCAGCAGGTCCCCGTGTCGGAAGCCCCGTGCCTGACCGACTCGGTCGCGGGCGATGAGCACGCCGTCGGCGCCGTCTTCGCCGGGCATCGGCACCAAGAGCGTTTCGGCACCGGTGACGGGCCGGACTGCGCGTGCGAGCCTTCCGGCGTGGCTGGTGAGAAGGTCCGCCTTACCGGTCCTCAGCACCCGCCGGGCGTTCGCCTCGAGCGGGCCTGTCGTGCTGGTAAGGGTCCCTGCCGCGGTCGAGACGAAGGTCCAGCAGCCCTCTTCGCCGCTCGGAGCCAGGACTAGCTCGGCGCTCGCTGCACCCACCAAGCCGGGCAGCTGGGTCAGTACGACGGCCAGCAGCGCCTCTGGGTCATCGTGGCGGTCGAGGGAGCGGGTGAACGAGTGCACCGACTCCAGAGCGGCCTTGCGCTCCAAAAGACGGTTATAGCCGCGGTAGACCCCGGCCCCAAGGATCAGGGCGGCGAGCAGCAGCCACCCCGCGAGTCTGCTGCTGGCCAGCTCGGTCACGGCCAGCAGACCGAGAAGACCGGTCACGGCGCTGACCGCGGCACCCAGGGCAAGGCCTTCGGCGACCTCGCGGCGGCTTTGCTCATCGCCGTTCAGCTTGATCGCGGCGTTCACGGCCAGGCCGCCGAGCAGGCCGCTGACCTGCACAGCGATCAGCGTCCCCAGCCATGAAGTTGGAGACGTGGGCGGGCCTGGCGCAAGCAGGTGTAGCAGCGCGACGCAGGCCGCGGACTCGAAAGCGATCATTGCGATGTTCACGGCAAAACGGCTGGCCGACCTGCGGTACAACCAGGCCAGGATCAGCGCGACCGACACCAGGCGGAGAACGACCGCATCCGCCGGCGGAACGACGAAGAACGCAACGATCAGGGCAACGTCGGACAATGTCACCGTCACGGCGCTGCGCCGGACCTCGACGTGCATCCTGCCGAGTTCGACGAATACGAAAAGACCCGCGACCGCAAGGACGGGCAACTCGACGGTGGAATCCGGGCGGGGCACGGATGCCAACGCGCCGAGAATGATCACGGCGGCGGTAGCGAGCGTTGCCGCTAGGAGCGCATGAAGATGCTCCCGACCCCGCCCCTGCTTACGACTCACCGGGCCCTCCCGCCTTCGCAATAGGGACAAGGCAGCCAGGTGCCGCAGCCGGCTGGCGTACTAGCAGAAGCTCCACCAGCCTCAAGGCCCGTCGTGACCACGGAACGTCATTTGGGAGGGTGGGGAGCGGGTGGGCTGGCTGGAGTCTGACACTGCCTGCCATCGAGGCGCTTGCTGAAGGAAGCCTGAGGGCGAGCGCAGCGTCGCCGCCAGCAGGGACGACACGCCGGGAGGCCTCGGCTCCTTCCCGCGCCATGGTGGCCACCAGAGGATCCCTTCTACGCAGCAGTTGAGCCAGACCTCCTATCTCTCGGACGGCCAGCCCGACCACTGCAGGCCCCGAGTGGAGTAGGGGGCTGCTGCCGGCTGCACCGGCTTTGAGGACGTAGAGATGGTCATCACCCGATCTTGGTCAGTCGGGGCCTACGCCGACTCCTGCCATCCCTGGACACCGGTTCGTCGGTCCAGCACCGCGGGCTGACTGGCCGGAGGGTGGTGGCGCTGACCGGCTCGGGACCTGTCAATCTGCTTGTGTCCCCACTGATCCAAGCCAGGCTGATCCTCAAGTTGGGGCCAGGTCTTGCAGCGGGGTCGCGCGAGTCCGCAACCGCCGACGTTCTTCCCCCGCGGTGAGTTCTTCTATTTCGGCTTGAAGCTCTTGGCGGAGCTTGCCGCACGCGACCCTGGTGACCGGTGGCGTGCCAGGCGGCACGGCAGGGACGTCGGGCTGCTTCCGGGGCAGATGGCGGCGCCCTTGGCTGGTGAGATTGGGCCGGATGGGCGACGGGTGGCGTGCCGGGGGGGACGAGAACTGAGGGGTACGCGACACCCCTGCCACGGAGGCACCCTTGACTCACTCATCAGTTGCCGGGAGGCGCAGCGGGCGCGGGCTCCTCATCGCTCTCGCCTGCGCCGCCATCGCCACGCCGGTGCTCGAGGGACCCGCTCTCGCGCAGCCGGCTCCCGCCGTCGGCGCCCCTGACAGCGCCGTCGTCGTTCAGGCGCCCGGCGCCGTGGCGAACGCCGAGGTGGCTGTCCGCGCCGCTGGGGGCACCGTCACCCGCGAGTTGCCGATCGTGCGCGGTTTCGCGGCCCGCGTGCCGGCCGGCCGGGTGCAATCCCTGCGTGGCCTGCCCGGCGTCGTCTCGGTCACCCCGGACCGGGCTCTGCACGCGCAGACCTATTCGAACGACCTGGGCTACGACCCGGCCACGAACACCGGATCCCTCTACGGCATCGCCTCGATCATCGGGGCAACGACGGCCTACAAGTCGGGGTACACCGGCAAGGGTGTCGACGTCGCCCTCATCGACAGCGGCGTCGCCCCCGTCCCGGGCCTGACTAGCGGCAACGTGGTCAACGGGCCGGACCTCAGCTTCGACAGCCAGGAGCCGAACCTCCGCTACAACGACGGCTTCGGGCACGGCACGCACATGGCGTCGATCATCGCCGGCCGCGATGTGGTGCAGTCGAACCCCGCCGCCTACGCCGACCAGACCCGCTACAACGGCATCGCACCTGACGCCCGGCTGGTCAGCGTCAAGGTGGGGTCGGCCGACGGCGGCGTCGACGTGTCGCAGGTTATTGCAGGACTCAACTGGGTGGTCGAGCACAAGCAGACCGACGGCCTCAACATCCGCGTTGTCAATCTGTCTTACGGCACGGACAGCACCCAGAGCTACACGTCCGACCCGCTCGCCTTTGCCGTCGAGGCGGCGTGGAAGGCCGGCATCGTGGTCGTGGTGTCCGGCGGCAACGACGGCAACACGCGCAACTACCTCGGGATGCCGGCGCAGGACCCGCTGGTGCTCTCGGTCGGCGCCGACGACCCGATGGGCACGCTTACCACCAAGGACGACACCGTCCCGTCATGGGCCAGCAAGGGCGGCGGGACGGCAACGACCCGTCACGTCGACCTCCTGGCCCCCGGCGTGCACGTCCTGGGGCTCCGCAGCCCGAACAGCAACATTGACCAGGCCAACCCCGGAGCGCGCACCGGCACTCGGTTCATCCGGGGCAACGGGACTAGCCAGGCTGCCGCCGTCGTGTCAGGCGCCGCCGCCCTCTACCTGCAGAAGTTCCCGACGGCGACGCCGAACCAGGTGAAGACGGCCCTCATCCAGAACTCGGTCCCGTTGAGCGGCACCGCTCAGGTCTACCAGGGAGCGGGCGTCCTCAACGTCGGCTACGCCCTGGGCAAGAATGTCCCGAACTCCGCGCCCCAGACCGGGTTCGTCAGCCCCGCCTACGGCACCGGCTCTCTTGAGCTGGCCCGCGGCTCAGCCCACGTCGTCGACTACGTCGACGACACCACGAATACGCCGGTCGTGCTGTCCGGCGAGAAGGACATCTTCAACCGTCCCTTCGACAGCGCGGCCTGGGCCAGGGCCACCGGCGCAGGCACGACGTGGAGCGGCGGCTTCTGGAACCCTTTCGGGATGGGCGACTGGTCGGGGAGCAGCTGGGCGAGCCGCACCTGGTCCAGCCGCACCTGGTCGGGCCTGACCTGGGCGAGCCGCACCTGGTCGGGACGCGCCTGGTCGAGCCGGACGTGGAGCGGCGGGAGCTGGGACAGCCGGACCTGGTCGGGACGCGCCTGGAGCGGTGACTCCTGGTCGAGTCGTACCTGGAGCGGCGAGGGCTGGAGCGGGGTGGATTGGCAGTGAGCGCCACCCTGCGCATCACCGGCTCGTCGCCTACGACGGGCGCGCTGCTCGCGCTGGCCCTGCTCGGCGGGAACGACCCGACCAGCACGACGCTCGAGACGCTGGCGAGCCGGACCTGGGCGAATCAGACCTGGGCCAGCCGCACCTGCGCCGACGACGGCCGGGGCTGAGCCACCCGCACAGCAGGACCCGAGACGGGGCAGGGCCATCCGGCCGTGCCCCGTCTCGGGTGTCCCGGGACAGGCCGACCCTGCGGCGCGGGCCGCACTACAGGGTCCGGGCGGCCGGGCCGACACAGCAGGGACAGCTCAGCAGAAGGACGGGGGAGGAGGATGAGGGTGAGGCAGCCGGCGACGGCCTGGCTGGCGAGGTGGCGTCCCACCCAGCTCGTCCTGGCGCTCGCCGTCGGGCTGCTGGTCGCCAGTGGAGCCGCGTGGCACACGACCGCCCCCGGCCAGGAAGTCGTGCGGAGCTTTCACGTCTGGTGGCCGGTGCTGGCCGCGATGTTCGTCGTGGCCGAGGTCGTCGTCCTGCACGTGCAGGTCAACCGGCAGGCGCAGACGGTGGCGCTGGCCGAGATCCCGCTGGTGCTCGGACTCATGTGCCTCAGCCCCCGCGAGCTGCTCCTCGCCCGAGTGCTGGGCTCGCTCGTGGCGTTCACCGTCTTCCGGCGGCAACCGTGGTTGAAGACGGTCTTCAACACGGCCCTGGTCGTCATGGGCACCACGGCAGCGCTGGCTGCGTTCCTGCCTGTGCTCGGCGACGGCGACGCCTTCGGCCCGCGGGGCTGGGCGGCGGCTTACGCCGGCACCGCTGCGCTGAACGTCGTCGACGCCGTCGCCGTCACGCTCGTGATCGCCCTGGTCGAGCAGTCCGTGCGTCTGGGCGAGACGCTGCGCCAGACGGCCACCTCCGTCACCATGTCGGCAGCTGTCACCACCGTCGCGCTGGTAGCGGTCAACGACCTGAGCACGCACCACCGCGATGCGCTGTTGCTGCTGGTCCTGGCGGGGATCCTGTTCACGGCCTACCGGGCCTACGCCTCGCTGAGCCGCCGTCACCTCGGTCTGGAGCGGGTCTACCGCTTCAGCCAGGTGCTGAGCCGCTCGCCCGAGGTCGACACCATTCTGCTGCAGGCGCTCGAGGAAGCTCAGGCCATCCTGCGCTCCGAGGTCGCGGAGGTCACGCTCTTCCAGGACACGGGGGCGACCGGGGCGCGGATCGCCCTCCAACGCGGACGGCTTGTGCGCAGCGACGCCCATCAGGAGCCGGGCTTCGCCTGGTTGCAGGAGCAGGCGTTCCAGCAGGGTGCCCCCGCACTGCTGACCCGGGGCACCCGTGACCCAGAGCAGCGTGAATTCTTGCGCAGCCGGGCTTGGTCGGACGCCGCGGTCGTGCCGCTGCGGGGCGAAGCGGGCGTAATCGGGGCATTGCTGGTCGCGGACCGCCTCGGCGACATCGGCACCTTTGAGCGCGAGGACATCCTGCTGCTCGAGACCGTGGCGAACCACGCGAGCATGGCGTTGCAGAACGGTCAGCTCCTTGACCAGCTGCGCCACGACTCGCTTCACGACGCCCTGACCGGGCTTCCCAACCGGGTGTGCCTGCAGCGCGATCTCCAGGCGGCCCTGGAGCAGGTCGCCGGTGGAGGCCAGCCGTGCGTGACCGTGATGATCCTCGACCTCGACGGGTTCAAGGACGTCAACGACACCCTCGGGCACGCCCAAGGTGACCGGCTCCTGCAGGAGGTGGGCCGCCGGCTCGCCAGTTCGGTCGGTGACATCGGCAGCGTCGCGCGCCTCGGCGGGGACGAGTTCGCAGTCCTGCTGCCCGGGACGTCCGACGAGGAGGCTGCCCTGCGCGTGGGACGCCGCGTCCTGCACGCGCTGGAGCAGCCCATCGCGCTCGACGAGCTCGAGGTCGAGGTGGGCGCCAGCGTCGGCATCGCCTTGGCCCCGCAGCACACCTCCGAGGGTCCGTCGCTGCTCAAGCGCGCCGACATGGCGATGTACGCGGCGAAGGGCTCTACCCGCGGCCTTCGCATCTACGAACCCGATCAGGACACGCGCAACGTCAAGCGCATCACCATGGTCGGCGAGCTTCGCCAGGCCCTCGTCGACGGCGACTTGCAGGTCTACGTGCAGCCGCAGGCGCGCTTCGACGACGGTCGGGTGGTCTCTGTGGAGGCGCTCGTGCGCTGGCCCCACCCCGAGCTCGGGATGGTAGCCCCCGACGACTTCATCCCGATCGCTGAACGCAGCGGGCTCATCGCGCCGCTCACGACGTTCGTCCTGGACACCAGCCTGGCCGCTGTCGCCGGCTGGCGCGCGTCCGGCTACGACCTGTCGATCGCCGTCAACCTGTCGACGCGCAGCCTGCTCGACGTCGACCTCGTCGAGGACGTTCGCCGCCTGCTGCGCCGGCATGGCCTGCCCGGCGAGGCCCTCACGCTGGAGATCACCGAAGGCGGTGTCATGGCCGATCCGGCGCGCGCGGTAGCCCTGCTGCTCGAACTACGTCAGCTCGGCGTCCGGCTGTCGGTGGACGACTTCGGCACGGGCTACTCGTCGCTGTCCTACCTCAAGCGACTGCCCGTCCAGGAAGTCAAGATCGACAAGAGCTTCGTGCTGTCGCTCCGGTCCGACAACGACGACCGGGCCATCGCCCGCTCGATCGTCGACCTCGGTCGGCACCTCGGGCTGGAGATCGTCGCCGAGGGCGTCGAGGACCAGGCGACCTGGGACCTGCTACGGGATATGGGCTGCACCTTGGTGCAGGGCTGGCACCTGTCTCGCCCGATGCCGACCTCCGAGCTGCCTGACTGGCTCGCCACCCACGGGCGGAACAGCAGGCGGACAGCGCTGCGTGCCGTGTGATCGCCGCGGCACCCGGGGTCTGCGCCCCCGGCGCACTTCCGGCGCACCGGCGCCCTCACCGTGATTGAGCCCCATGGCGTGGTGTAGGTAAGGGGGCCGCGGTGCGGCTCTGCTTGGTGCTGATTATGCGATGGCGCGGTCAGGCTGGTCGATCTCCTCGGTCGGTGTCTTCGTGCTCGGTAGGGCGGTCGGGGTACTGAATAGCGCGGCCATGCTGCCTTCTGACAGGTAGCGCCGGGGTGTACCGAGGATCTTGGACAGGGCCCCATCCCTGTGAGGATCGCCCCGCGCCAGAGCAGCGCCGACGGTTCAGCCCGCAGTTCAAGGCTGAGGCCGTGGCTTGCCGTGGGCGCTCTTCTCACACTCGCCGGACGCCGACCCGGGTCCAGGTTCGAAGCGGCTCCGCCGAGCCGCGGCGTCCTCAGCGTTCCTCGGGCACTACCGACCTGTCCGGTCGGTCAGGCGGTGAGGACCCGGCTGGCGAGCGTCTCCCGCTGACGGCTGCCGAGCCCGCGCAGCCGCTTGGCACCGTCGATGCCGATCTCCTCGAACATGGTCGCGGCCTTCGACTTGCCCCAGCCGGGCAGCGCCTCGACCAGCTGGCGGACCGGCATCGCCGCCGCGATCTCGTTCTGGCCGGAGAACACCTCGACGGTGTCGACCGAGCCGTTCTTCAGCTGCGCCTTCAGCTCGGCGCGGGCGGCACGGGTCCGGGCGGCAGCTTCCAGGCCGGCCTGACGCTGTTCGGCGGTCATCGGGGGCAGGGCCATACGGTCCTCCATCGTCGAGATAGCGTCCCCTGCGGTGGCGACGTCAACGGAACTCAACGTAGCCAGGCGCGCAGGCGGTGGCGGACTGTGACGCGCCGACAGAGGCCCCGCCGATGTGCCGGGGCCATGACCCCGTGCTCCCGAATCGGCCGTCCGGGTCCAGGATGTGGATCGACTGCTCGCTGGAACTGCGACGGATGCCATTTGCGTGCACCGACCCGGTCAGCGGAGCTGCTCATCGGCTACCGCCGGGTCCGCGCCTCCGCCGGGTACTGCTGATCCACGTGGGCATCTGTGTGCGGTGATGACGTGGGCACGGGTAGCGATGGCCGTCGTAGGTGCCGCCGTTGCGGCAATGGCCATCCGCAGCGCGGTAGCGACGGTGATCGTCCCGCGGGCCGTGCCGTCGCGGCTTAACCGGCTCGTGTTCATCAGCGTCCGCCTGGGCTTCACGGTCCTGCTGGCTGGGAGCGGCCGGCGGCGGCCGTGGTCGCAGCAGCGGGATCGGCTGCTCGCCTTCTATGCGCCGGTGTCGCTGCTGGCCCTGCAGGCGGTCTGGCTGCTGCTCGTCGGCTCGGGCTACGTGCTGGTCTTCGCGGCGTTGAGCCGTTCCTGGAGCGAGGCGTTCCGGCTGTCTGGATCGTCGCTGACGACGCTGGGCTTCGACCGGCCGTCCACCCTCGCCGGCGCGCTGACGAGCTTCTCCGAAGCGGCGGCCGGCCTGGCGCTGTTCACGCTGCTGATCACCTATTTGCCGTCGCTGTACTCCGCGTTCGGACGCCGGGAACAGGCCGTGCGCATGCTCGAGGTCCGGGCCGGCAACCCGCCCTCAGGCGAGGAACTGCTGGATCCTGTTCGACGGTGGGATGCACATCGGTCTGCCGCGCTTCCGGAAAGCAGCGGTGCCGATCGCTGTGGTGGGCGTCGCGGGGACGGCTCTCGCGGCAGCGGCGGGGGCGGCCCTGCTGCACGGAGCTTTCGGGCTGTCGTGATATGTCGCGGTGCTGGTCGCGACGGCGGTAGCTCCGACTGATTCAGCGGTGGTGTTCTCGGTGCTCGCACGTTAGGGATCACGGGCCGCAGCAGCACCATCCTCGAGGGGGATGGTGGACGATCAGCAGCGTTGGCTTCGGGTCCAGCTTGTCAGATTCCGCTGTTCGGGTGATGGAGAGCTGCGTCCGATCGGGCGATGCACATCGGGAACACCGTTCGCCCAACCGACGCCCGTACCCGGGACCGCCCGGGGGCCGGCAGTCATCGCCACCTGGAGTCAGCGCACGTGGACAAGTACCGGCTCGTGACCCGAAGCGACTTCGACGGACTCGTCTGCGCGACGCTGCTGAAGCAACTGAACCTCGTCGACGAGATCCTCTTCGTTCACCCGAAGGACATCCAGGACGGCGTGATCGAGCTCGACGCCCGGGACATCTGCACCAACCTGCCCTTCGACCCCCGGGCCGGCCTCGTCTTCGACCACCACGCCAGCGAGATGATCCGCAACGGCGAGCGTGCACTGAACCACATCATCGACCCGACGGCCCCGTCGGCGGCCCGGGTCGTCTTCGACTACTACGGCGGCAAGGCCCGCTTCCCACGGATCCCAGACGACCTCATGGCCGCCGTCGACCAGGCGGACAGCGCGCAGTACAGCGTCGAGGACATCCTGAACCCGACCGGATGGACCCTGCTGAACTACCTGATGGACAGCCGCACGGGCCTCGGCCGGTTCCGCACGTTCCGGATCAGCAACTACACGCTGATGATGGACCTCATCGACGTCTGCGCCAGGATGCCGGTTGAGGAGATACTGCAGCTCGAGGACGTGGCCGAGCGCGTCGAGCTCTACCGTCAGCAGTCAGAACTGTTCGTCGAGCAGCTTCGCTACGTCTCCCGGGTGGACGGCGAGCTCGTCGTCATCGACTACCGCGGCCAAGAGACCATCCATGCGGGCAACCGGTTCACGGTCTACGCGCTCTTCCCGCAGTGCACGGTCTCGGTGCACCTCATACCGGGTCGGCAGAACCTAAACACGGTGATCGCAGTCGGCAAGTCGATCGTCAACCGCTCGTCCAGTTTCGACATCGGTTCGGCCATGCTCGCCCACGGCGGTGGTGGCCACGCCCACGCCGGAACCTGCCAGGTCGCACACACCGAGGCCGCCGACGTGCTCGAGGAGATCACGTCGGCCGTCAACGGACGGGTTCGCACCGAGCAGTCGACAAAGGTCTGACATGCCGAACGCGTCGCAGCTGCCACAGGAGGTCGCCGGGCGCGGCGGGGCCGCGTAGTTTGTCGTCGCGCCGTGCGCTAGGGCCATGGCGGGGCGGGTAGCTGCTCGACCACCCGCGGAGGATCACAGCAGTCTCGAACTTGAGGAGAAGCCGATGCGCGAACACTCCGAGTTGCAGGACATGTTGCTGGAGGGCCTCGATGACGACGAACAGCGAGACCTGAAGCAAACGCTCAGGCGGGCGCACACGGCGCAGTTAGACCGAGTCCAGCATCCGCCGCCGCGACGTCGGAGGGACGAGAGCGATCTCCTGCAGCCGTTGGACCCGGTGAAGGAAATCGACCATCTCTGATGCGATGAGGGAGCGGGACCTGCCGCTCTCGTGAGAGTCCGAGGATTCTCGGGTTGTTCACCACCCGCGTTGTAGGAGGCCCCTGTGAGCGCATCGTATGAGGGTCGGCAGGTCGTGGGAATCGATCTGCATCGCCGGCGGTCGGTGATTGTCCGGATGACCGACGCTGGGAGGCGTTGGAGACAATCTGGATCTCCAACGACATCGAGGTGCTGGGCCAAGTGATGGCCGGGCCGGCGAGTCGCCGGAGGTCGTACTCGAGGCGACGTACGGCTGGTAGCTGGGGCGCGGACGCGCTTGCCGCGATGGGAGCGCCGGTGCATCTGGCGCATCCGGCCGGTTGGCGACCAGGCACTAGCAGCTCGATGAGCTCGCCCGCACGAGCCCGCTGACTCGACCCCCTTCGCCGGCCCACACCTCCCGGTAGGTGATCCTCACGAGCGGGACGACCGGCGCACCCCGCGGCGCCGCATGAAGCGGCGCAACGCTGAACGACGCGGTCGCTGCCCTCTGACGTGTCCCCGCTGCGAGCTCGGGAGACGACGGTCCTCGCCGCGCCGGCGTTCCACTCCTGGGACCTGAGCCACCTGTCGTTGGCGATGCTGCTCGGGTCGACGATCGTCCTGCAGCGCCGCTTCGACGCCGACCGCGTGCTGGCCGCGGTCCAGGAGCACCGCGCCACCGCGCTCGTCGTGGTCCCAGTGATGCTCGAGCAGCTCATCGCCGCGGCCGAGTCCGGCGACTACGACCTGTCGTCGCTTCGGGTCATCGCCAGCAGCGGCAGCGCTCTGCCCGGCGGGCTCGCGACGCGCACGCAGCAGGTGTTCGGGCCGGTCCTGCACAACCTGTACGGCTCGACCGAAGTCGCCTACGCCGCGGTCGATGTCCTGCAGGCCGATCGCAATACGGCTGGCAAGCCGCCGCTGGGCGTCACCCTGACGCTGCTAAACGACGAAGGACGTGAGGGTGCCGACCGGCACAGCGGGTCGGATCTTCGTCGCCAGCGGCCTGTCCTTCGCCGGATACACCGACGGATCCGACAAGGACCGGGTGGAGGGGCTGGTGTCCACCGGCGACCTCGGCGTCCTCGACGAGAACGGCCGCCTCACCGTCCTCGGCCGCGACGCCGACATGGTCGTCATCGACGGAGAAAACGTCTACCCGTCGCGGGTCGAGGACGTACTGCTGCCACGCCCCACTGCAGCGACGTCGCCGTCATCGCGGCGCCGATTCCTCCTACGACGCCCCGCTGCTCGCGCATGGTTCTAGACATCCCACGGCTGTAACGTGTCAAGCGGCGGCCTGTTGATCTTCCGTGGGTTGGTGCCTCGGCCAGGCGGTCGCTTCGTCGTAGGAGGTGCCGTGGCGCAGGCAGCCGTGCAGGATGCCGACGAGCCGGTTGGACACGGCGCGTAGGGCTTGGTGGTGGCCGGCGCCGGCAGCGCGGTGGGCGTCGTAGTAGGCACGGGCGCCGGGTGAGACGGACAGGGCCGCGAAGGCTTGGAGGTGCAGGGCGTCGCGGAGCCGGTCGTTGACCGCGAACCGGGCGAGGACGACCCGTCGGGTGCCGGAGGCTCGGGTTATCGGGGAGGTGCCGGCGTAGTTCTTGCGGGCTTTGGCGGTGGCGTAGCGGTCGGGGTCGTCTCCGAACTCGGCGAGCACCCGGGCGCCGAGGATGGTGCCGAGCCCGGGCTGGGACAGCACGATCTCAGCGGCCGGGTGCTGGCCAAAAGAGCTCTCCAGCTCACCTTCCAGGGTCGTGATCTGAGCGACGGTTGTGGCAAGCAGGGTGACGTAGGCCCGCACCGAGGCACCGAACGCCTCGGCAACCAGGGGTGGCTGCTCGAGCTGCGGGCTCCGAAGCGCGGTCTGGATCTGCTCCGCGCGGCTCTCGACATAGCGTTGCCGGCCGCCGCGGCGAAGCGCCGCGGCGATCTTCGACCGGGACAACCGCCGGCCACGTTCCGGTGTCGAGGCGAGCTCGAGCACCGCCAGCGAGTCGCGGCTGGTCAGACTTTCGAACGCCTCGATCGCGGCGGGGTGGAACTCGCGCAGCGTGGACCGGAGAGTGTTCGCGGTGCGGCCCCGCATCCAGCACAAAGTCTGATGGCTACGGGCCAGCACCTTGACCGCCTCGGCGAGCTGGCTGTCACCAGCGATCGGGCGGTGCTGGTCCCCATCAGTCCGGACCAGATCGGCCAGCACCTTCGCATCCCCCGGGTCGCTCTTCGCACCCGAGGTCACGTGCCGGTCCCGATAACGCGACACCGAGAACGGGTTGACCGCGAACACCTGGTAGCCCGCCGCAAGCAGCGCCCGCACCCACGGCCCCCGGTCGGTCTCGATGCCGATCACGACCTGACCCGGCTCGTCGTTCTCGCCGGCGAACCGGCCGATCAGGTCGTGCAGCTCGCCGATCCCGGCAATGCCTTCCGGCAGCCGCTTCCGGACCAGCCGACGGCCGGTCTCGTCCTGGATCTCGATGTCGTGATGGGCCTCCGCCCAGTCGTCCCCGACGAACAGCACCCGCACCCGCCTCCTTGTCTCGACCCGATGAGCGTCGAGCCTGCGGGAAGGGCCGCGTCTCGCTAATGGATCAGTGCTCGACCAGCCCAGCGGGCTGGCGGCGCGTCATCCCACCAGTCGTCCTGCCCTGCCCGGCAGCCGATGGGCGGCACGATCTAGAACTAGGCCTCAACCCTCAGGCCCGCCGGGAACAGTGCTCGACCCATCGACGGCTCGGACACCACCGTCCCAGACGGACCGCGATGCAAGCCCCATTAGCCGGTGACGTTCGGGCCCCCTGGCTCGAAGACTGGCGGGCAAACCCCGCTTGGCGCATACTGGCCTGTCGGCACTGACGGCCTGTCTCGGGCCGGGAGAGCTGACTCAAAATCAGCGATCGAGATCCGTCGCTGCTGCATAGAAGGGGCCACGTCATCGTGAGCGCAATCGACAAGGCGAAGAACAAGTTGGAAGAATTGAGAGGACACGCCAAGGAAGAGACCGGGAAGGCGACTGGCGACAAATCACTCGAGGCCGAGGGGCACGCCGACCAAGCCAGTGGAAACGTGAAGGACGCGGGCGAGAAAATCAAGGACACTTTCAAGTCCTGATACGACATCGGTCGGTTGTGCGGCAGCTTGTCGTACTCCGATCGATCCGCAAGCTGTTCCGAAACCCGGCCCCCGATGTAACCTCGAATCAGCTCGTACAGGGGAGATCCACTTTCTACCCTTGACCACGGGCGAAGCGCCTTGGGTCTTGGCCGACTGCCTTCGCCAGTCGGATCTCCATCGGCCGGCGTTGGGTTCTCCTTGCCGAGATTGTGCACTCGGCTCACCTTATTCAAGCATTGGCTGCTCTGACCATGGGGCATAGGAGTCGCTTTGTTCGAAGCAGATGACATTCGCGAGTGGCGAGGAGAGGACGTCGTTGACAGCGACGGATCGAAGATCGGGAAGCTCGAGTCGGTCTACTTCGACACTGCCTCGCAGCAGCCAGCGTTCGCCGCGGTAAAGGTCGGGATGGTGGGTCGCCAACGGCTGGCGTTTGTGCCGCTGGCCGGGGCGCGCGTATCCCCCGTTCACTTGCGGGTGATGGCCGATAAGAAGCTCGTGAAGAACGCGCCCTCAATCGACACTGACGGTGAACTCCCCGCCGAAGAGGAGCCCCGCCTCTTCGAGCATTACGGGTTGGCCTACACCGCAGGTGTCAACGGCGAACGCCGCCTCGGCCGTCGTTAAAAGGACTAGCTAGGAGCCGTCGAATGTTAGCGCTTGTGCTGTTCCTCATCCTCGTCTGGGTAGTCGTCGGCATCGTCGGCTTCGTCGTCCACGGCTTGTTCTGGCTGTTCATTGTCGCTTGCGTCCTCTTCGTGCTCACTTTGGTGGGCGGCGGGTTCGGCCGTGGCCGGCTCAGCGCCCGCCGCGCCCGCTGAGCCACGGAGGGAGCGACCTTCGTGGGGTAGAGGTCATCGACTCGTGCCCGTCGCGAGCGCACAGCGCGGGCGGTGTGGACGGTCAAGCTCAAGTGGTCCTGAACTTCAGCTCTGGTCCACTCAATCCAAGAGCCTAGGCGGCTCATTTGCGCCGGCGAAATGGCGACGCTCGCGGTCTGCTCGCCCAGCCCGGATCTTTCATCTCGATCCTGGGGTGGGGCGTCCTCGGGTTGCGGCCGGGTTGTGCTGCTGAGCTTGACCTGAGGGTGCGACAAGTTCCGGGAGCCGTTCCGGTAGCGCCGTTGCTGCGGTGGTCCTCACGGTTGTCGTGCTGGGTGTCGGCCGGTCAGGTGAAGCAGCGACGTGCCCACGCTCACGCGAAGATCGTTGACGGATCGCGTTCCGAGCATGAGACTCCAGGCCGCGGCCAGAGCGTCTGGCCACGGTGGAGGGGTATGGCCACGTGCAGCTCAAGAAGTTGGTCGCAGAGATCGTCGGCACTGCCGTTCTGGTCTTCGTAGGCGCGGGCGTAGCTGCCGCATCTTTCGGATTCGCCGATGCGGGGTCGAGCAAGGCCGCCGGGGTCGTCACGACCGCGCTGGCCTTTGGGCTGGTTCTGCTCGTGCTCGCCTATGCCCTCGGTCCCATCTCTGGGTGTCATGTGAACCCGGCGGTGACCGTCGGCTTCCTGCTGACGCGGCGGCTCAGCCTGCGCGAGGCTGTCGGTTACTGGTCGGCGCAGATCGTCGGCGGACTGGTCGGTGCCCTGCTGCTGTGGGCTGTTCTGAGTTCAGCGACCGGTTACTCCCGGCACGGGGTCGGGCTGGGAGCCGATGGCTTCGGCAAGCAGTCGATGCTGGGCGTGAACGCGGTCGGTGCGCTCATCGCGGAGACGGTGCTGACGGCGTTGTTCGTGTTCGTCGTCCTTGGAGCGACGAGCAATACCGCTGCTCCTCAGGTTGCCGGGGTGGTGGTGGGGCTCGCGCTGGCCACCGTGCACCTCGTCGGGATACCGCTGACTGGGACGTCGGTCAATCCGGCGCGCAGCATCGGGCCCGCGCTCATCGTCGGCGGTTCGGCGCTGAGTCAACTATGGGTCTTCATCGTCGCCCCGCTGCTCGGCGGCGCGCTCGCCGCCGCTGCGTACCTAGGCTTCTACCCGGCCCGGGAGACGGCGGTGCGCGTGGACGTGGCCGCTGATGCCGGTTCCCCGGTCCCTGCCGCAGCGGGCCGAACCAGCCACCGTCCGGAAGGAGCGTGACCCTGTGCGCGTCCCGCTGATCGTGCTCTGCTTCTTCTTCCCCTTCCTGGCGGTGTTGATCCACGAGGGGATGAGCCGAAAGGTTCTCTGGGCGTTCCTGCTGCAGCTGCTCGGACACGTGCCTGGCGTCATTTACGGGATCTACCAAGTCACCAGGGACTGAGTCCACGAGGGTTGCGCGCACGCCAAACGGCGCTTGCCAGGGGGTTCATGCCGGACGGTAGCTGTCACCGACCCAGCCGCGTACATCTCTTCGGCGACTCCAGCAGCGTGGCGTCCGCGGAGCCGCGGGCACGGAATTCAGCGGGATCGCTGGCGCGAGCGCCCACGGTCGGCCACGTTAGACGCCGGCCGGTTGTTCCGGATGGATGGGTAGGCGATGAGTCACGTCCGCGTCAGGCAGATGGGAGGGTGGGAGCGGCCAGAGGGTCGCTCGCAGTTGCGCTGCACTTGGCTTTTTGGGGTCGCTTTCGGCTTCAACCAGCCGGCGGCCGAGGACTATGAGGTGATGCGGTTCGACTCCGCATACCCGTCAAATGACCCCGGTTGCTGCCAATTGCGTGCCGTCGATGCAGAATCTCCGAAACAGGTGTAGCAGTTGAATTAGCGGTGTCTGCCGCTGATCGTGCCGTCGGGAGGAGCCGGAGTGGAGCCGCAGAGCTGGGCGCCGCCTGAGATCGACGTAACCCGTCCTAGCGCGGCGCGGATGTACGACTACTACCTGGGTGGCTCGCACAACTTTCAGGTCGATCGGGAGATGGCGGAAGAGGCCATCAAGCTCTGGCCTGAGCTGCCGAAGATCATGCGCGCGAACCGGGCGTTCTTACACCGCGCCGTGCGCACCGTCTCCGAGCAGGGAGTCAACCAGTTCCTCGACATTGGCTCCGGCATCCCGACCGTAGCCAACGTGCACGAGGTGGCACGCCGTTTCGCGCCTGACGCCGTCGTCGCCTACGTCGATCGTGACCCCGTGGCCGTCGCGCACAGTCGGGCGCTGCTGGCCGCTGACGATGGCACGGCTGTCGTCGCGGCCGATCTCCGCGATCCTGACGCCATCTTCGGTGATCCGGCACTTCGTACGCTGCTCGATCTCGCGAGGCCGGTTGCGCTCCTGTTGGTCGCCGTCCTTCATTTCGTCCCCGAGACAGATGAGCCGCACGCGGCCGTCCGTCGGCTGATCGACCGGTTGCCGGCCGGTAGCTTTCTCGTCCTGTCGCACGCAAGCCCGCCGATCCGGCCCGAAGTATCGGCGAGTCACGAGGAGCTCTATAAGCGCACCCCGACCCCGTTGACCATGCGGACGGAGCCGGAGATCCGGGCCTTCTTTGACGGTCTGGACCTCCTCGAACCTGGACTGGTTCCGATCGCCAGGTGGCGGCCCGACGCCGGTTCCGCCGGAGATTTCGCTGATCGTGAGCTGGCGGGCCACGCCGGCGTCGGCCGTCTTCGGTGAGCTCGGCCGACGAAGGCGGCGACGTCGACGGCGAGGCGAGCGAAACCGACCACCTAGCGGCGCTCGCGGTTCGATGGGCCGGAGCGTTGCTAGACAACAGCTTTGTCCTCCTGTCTCGGGAGGAGACCGAGCAGCAACTCCTGCGTCAGCTGCGGGAACTCCTCGACCTACACCGGCGGGGAATCTCCGTCGCGGAGCCCGCCAGACAGGTGGGCACATGGCTTGTCGATGCCCACTTCGTGGCGCCGTCGGTGGTCGCCACGACGCTCGAAGTCCTGGCCGAGCCACCGGTGGACGGGCCGTGCTCTGAGAGCTCCCGGCAGCGGTGGAGTCTGCTGCTCGGCGCGATGGCGGAGGGTTTCGCAGCGCGGCTGGTCGATCGGGTTCGCCGGGAGCAGCAGGAGATCGTCGACGCCGCCTTCGTCGCCCGTGACCAGGCGGAGCAGGAGCTTCGCCGCTCCGAGCGTCGCCTCGAGCAGGCCCGCGAGGACTTCATCACCACCGTCTCGCACGAGCTGAAGACGCCGCTCACGCCGATCAAGGGTTATCTGCACACCCTGCTGAACCGCGAGGGCTCGCTGTCGGCGGCGCAGCGGACCCGCTGCTACCGCATCATGCTCGACCAGGCGGAACTGCTTACCGGGCTGGTTCAGGACCTACTCGGAGCAGCCGAGCTACAGCACGTCGGGTTCTCCGTCCTGCCGCAGGTGGTCGACGCGAGGGACGTCATCACCAAGGCGCTCGAAGTCATGCCGCCCGACACGGGACGTGAGTTCAGCTTCCAAGGCGACGAAGTTCTCGGACTCGTGCGCTGCGACCCCGTCCGCCTTCAGCAGGTGCTCACGAACCTCCTGGCGAACGCCGACAAATACTCACCGCCAGAACGTCCCGTACACATTTCCGGCCGTCGGGAGTCGGGAAGGGTACACATAGCCGTCCGGGACTTCGGACCCGGCATCGATCCGGAGTTCCGCAACGCGATCTTCGAGCCGTTCCGCCGCCTCGGCGCGGGCTCGCAGCGTGGCGCCGGACTTGGGCTGCACATCGCCCGACGACTCGTCGAAGCCATGGGCGGCGAGATCTGGCTCGACCCGGACAACGAGCCCGGCGCGATGTTCCGCCTCACCGTTCCGCTAGCGACGCCGACCGGCGGACGAGAGCGCCGCTAACTCTCGATCACCCACCGATGTCGAACTCCCCAGGCCGGGGTGCTGGACGACGTAGTCGACCCCCCTTCTCCGGATCACCTGCCCGCAAACCGCGCAGGTGCCGCCATGGCGGCTCTTGACCCGTCGTGAGCAGACGAAGAGCCGTCGAAGCGGCGGGCTCGCTGTCGAAGCCGGACGTGCCATGGCTTCAGGATGACAACCAAACCGGACGTCTCCTGTGACCGCGGCGCAGTGGGACTAGAGATCCGTTGCCCTTCCCATGGTGGTTGACCTGCAGGTTCGGGGCGTCGCGTCTGCACGGCCTCCGCGCCGAAGGCCACTCTGTGCAGCCGGTGGAGTTATCGAGGCGGTTCGACCGGCGTGATCCACGCCAGGTACACGGCGCGCCGGTTCCGCGGGGCGGCTTGTTCGACGAGGAACCGGCAGGGGATCTCGTGGCCGTCGTTGTGCAGGACGGGCAGGGTCAGCGGGACGCCGAGCACGTGCGCTTCGCCGGTCGTGAGGTGGCGGGTGAAGCCGGCGACATGCGCCTCACGCAGTACCGGCGGAATGAGCGTGACGATCCGCTGCCCGACCAGCTCATCCGGCTTCCAACCCAGTCGTGTGGCCAGCGATTCACTGATACCAATGATGCGATTCGCGTCGTCGGCAGCGATGACCCCCCTTCCGGAAGACAGGACGGCGGCAAGGTCCCAGTCCGGATCGGCTCGGCCGTGCACCGAGGTTTCGAATCGCTCCTGGGCCGTCCCCGGCCAAGGCGAGGCCGGCACGCCGTTCAACTGGCTCTGTACCTGCTCGCAGACCCAGTCGCGAACCGCTACGACCTCGGGTAAGCCGGGTCGGACCAGCAGCTTGTCGGCGACCGCGAGCCGCTCGGCGGCGTCGAGAGCGTCCTGAAGAGCCGCGAATGCCGAGCCCATGTTCGGCGGCATCGACAGGTGTAGGTCGATCGCTCGCTGGATCCACCGCAGAGGCGTCGGGTGCCCCTCCGGCAGAGCCGATGCGGTGGTGTCGGCTTCGGTGTGCTCGGTGGCCGCGAGGACCGACGCTGACACCGTGCCGCGAGCGAGGTCGGCGCTGGCGAGGTCGGCGTTGACGTCGTCGTGCTCGGCGAGATAGAGCACGAGTTCGCGCAGCAGGGCGTCGTGGTGCTGCCGCGCCGCCAGCCAGAGGGTCGGCGGGAGACGGAGCAGTTCCACCTCCGCCGGCTTCAGCTCCGACGTGGAGACGTCAGCCTCGAGGAGCTGGACGTCCCAGTCCGCGTCGTCCCATGCCGCGAGCAGGTCGTCCTCGGACTGTTCGGACTCGTGCATCGCCAGGTCGAACCAGACGATCTTCCCGTCCCCGCCGAGCGATAAGACGCCGCAGCTGCTGGTCAGCGCCGACACCAAAGCCATTCCCCGGCCGGTGGTGGCCTGGCTGTCGTAATCGCGCTCGGCAGGCATGATCGGGTTGAAGTCGCGCACCTCGACGCGCGTCCTTCCGGGCTGCACCTCGATCGTCAGCTCGATGCGCGTGTGTGCATGCAGAACCGCGTTCGTCACCAGCTCGCTCACCGCCAGCGACGCGACTTCGGCCCACTCGGCCTTTCCTGCTTCGGTCAGTACCTCGTGCAACACCCGTCGCGCCTGCCCGACGCTGCTGGGCTCGGGCTCGAACGTCACGGCACGTCGGCGCAGAACGCCGGCAGAACCGTGCCCTGCAACCGCTGGCGGCTTCCCGACCGTCGCGTCGCCTCGCTGTGACACGGACTCATAGTGCGCCAGCGGCTCGCACAGCTCCACCTGCGATGCCCAATAGGCAGCCACCTTCTGCCAGTCATCTGCAGGCCGGACTTCCGTCGGCTCGGCGAAGACGATCATGTCGTCCGATGTGCGCGAGGAGTGTGCATAGACCCATGGACCTGGAGTGGCGGGACTTGTGGGCCGGAGGAACGGCGACGCAGGTCCGGTTGCCGTGCCGCATTACGTTGGAGAACGCAAACGTCGGAACAGACCGAGGCGATGATGGAGGGCCGTGGACGGCAGCTTTGACCGCGGTGGCGGTTCACGTCCCGGCGGCGCTGCCGACGTTGGCCGGGAAGCTGTGGACCACCTCGGGCGCGAGAGCGAGCTGGTCGCAGCGGAGTTGAGCGGCGGCCGGCGTCCGGTTCGCAAGTAGCGGTCGGGTGAGCTCTTCGGAAGGGTTTTCACGGCAGCTATGGCAGTAGCCGCTGCCTACCTTCTGGTGCGGGCTGTGGCGCACGTTGTATCCGTACTGATTCTGATCGTGCTGGCGCTCGTGTTCGCGCTGGGGCTGGATCCGGTGGTCGCGTTGTTAACCCGGCGCGGGCTTTCCCGCCGGTGGCGGTCGGGGTGGTGTCCGTCGTTTTCCTGCTCATACTCGCGAGGCTGCTCGCTGCGGTGATTCCGCCGATCGTGACGCAACTGAACCGCCCTGGGTCCCGTAGAGACTCGGACTATTGAGAACCGGCCTCGGATAGCGGCCGCTGTTGAGCACATTGCTGGGTCTCCTTCTCGGCCGAGTGAGCAGGCGTATGGAAAGAAGTGCTCTGACCTGGTTCGTTGACTATCTCAGATAGAACTCCATCACCCTGTCTCGGGACGGCAAACTTCTAATTCTGAAACGCACCCTCGCCTATGCGGAACGTGCCGTGATCGCCTCGGGGTCCAACTTCTCGCTGGGGCAGCGGTGCTGTCGCTCCGTCCTCTGTCCGGGTCTGCCCTCGCGAGCGGTGCCCTCAGCGCAGGTAGAGGGCGAGGAAGTCTCGGCTTTGCGGGAGGTAGTAGTGGTTCTCGGGTTGGGACTGGTCGGGCCGGCTCTTGTGGCTGGTGACGGTGGTTCCGTTGTGGGTGTAGTAGTAGCCGATGCTCCACTCGGGGTTGATGTCGAGTTCCATGCCGTGGACGACGCCGGCGGCTTGCAGCAGGCGTCCGAGGGAGCAGACCGAGGTCGCGGGGCTGTTGATGAAGATGAGCGTGCCGTCGGCTCGCTGCCCGAGGGCGGTCCGCGCGACGAAGCTCCGGTTGCCGAGGGTTTTGCCCCAGACGGGTGAGTGGTCGTCGCTGCAGGAAGGGTTCACCTGACCGTTGTCGACGAGCAGATCGAGGTTCTGCCGCACGGAGCGCACGTCGGGCGTCATGACGGCATCCCGGCCCCAGCTGCCGATCTTGACCGTGCCGTCCTGGTAGATCACCGTCGACGCCGCGCCGGTACGCAGCGGACGCGCCTCACGGCCCTGGTCGAAGTACCCGCCGCGGGAGCCGCCGTTCAACCGGAAGCCGGCGGGGAAGGCCGCGGCGACGTGCTGTTGCAGGTCGGCCGTGAGCCGGTCCGGAGTGGTCCATTGGCTGCCGGGGTCCTGGTAACCGGGGTGGAGGCGCATCGACAGCAGGTGCGGATCAAGCCACATGATGGACGCCACGAAGGAGGTGTGCAGGTCGTCCGGCCGGAGGAACGCGACGTCGACGGCCGGCTGGCCGTGGTCATGGACGACGGCTTGCCATTCGCCCTCGTGGGGCATGGGGACGCCTCGCGCCAGGACCGGCAACGTCGCCGGCGAATCCGGCGACGTCGACGAGCCGGCGTCGTCGCCCTGCGCCAAGGGGATGCCTCCGGCTGGATCACCGCCGCTCTGCGGCTGATTCGCGGCGTACTGCTGCTTCTCGGCCCAGGTGACCGCTCCACCCAGATAGTGGTCGCGGGCCCATTCCGCCAAGCGGGCCGACGTACTGTCCGCACCGGGCCGGATCAGCACCGCTCCGATCGAGTAGCCCGTGCACAGCGCGAGCAGCAGCAGAGCCACGCCAGCCAACCGAACAGCGGCGCTCCTAGCCAGCCCATGTCGTTGGTCGCCAGGGTCGTCGGACCTGGCCGGTCCGTGCTTCTCCGGTTGGTCGACGGGGGTATTCGTCAGGGTCACGGCGGCTCACCTTGCTTGTCGGACCCGGGCCGCTAAGCCGCGGCGGTCGGTGCGGCTCTTATCGGCCTGCTGGCCGGTGCGACAACGCTTCCCTACCCTGTGCGCCCGTCAGCAGACACCGGGTCCGTGTGATGCGCGCCTGCCCGATGGCGTCAGAGTCAGCCGATCGCGGTGCCGAAGAGGTGTCCGATGCCGTAGGTCAATGCCAGCCCTGCGGCGCCGCCGAGAACCACACGAAGGACGGCGCGGCTGGGTTGGCTGCCGCCCAGGCGGGCGCTGCCGGCGCCGGTGAGACCGAGCGCGACGAGGACCGCGATGAAGGTGACGGGAACCCGGAAGGTGACCGGGGGGAGCAAGATGGCGAGCAGCGGCAGCAACGCGCCGAGGGTGAACGAGACCGCCGAGGCGGCCGCAGCCTGCACGGGGTTGGCCAAGTCGTCGGGGTCGATGTTGAGTTCGGCGTCGACGTGGGCCGCGAGCGCGTCGTGTGCGGTGAGTTCCTCGGCCACTGTCCGTGCGGTCGAGGCCGTGAGGCCTTTGGCCTGATAGATGGCGGCCAGCTCGGCCAGCTCGTGGTCCGGGGTGGCGGCGAGCTCGAGGCGTTCCTGGGCCAGCTGCGCCTGTTCGCTGTCGCGCTGGGTGCTGACCGAGACGTACTCGCCCAGCGCCATCGACACAGCGCCGGCGACCAGCCCGGCAAGGCCTGCGGTGAAGATCGGGCCGCGGGCGGAGGTCGCGCCGGCGACACCGATCACGATGCCGGCGACCGACACGATTCCGTCGTTGGCGCCCAGCACCCCCGCGCGCAGCCAGTTCAGGCGTCCGGCCGTGCCGCCCGTGTGCGGCTCGCTCGCATGCGTGACCTCGCCGTTGCCCGCCGCCTCGACCTGCGCCCCGGAGGGCAGCACGCTCTTGCTCACCAGAGCAGTGAAGCAGCCCCGCGTGGGCGCCTGATGTGGCTGGGAGTTCAGGGTCGTGGTGATGGCCGACCCAGTAAGCGCCCGCGTTGCCCGACCGGGCAGCCGGACACGGGTGCGGTCCGGCGCGCACCCGGCGTGTTAGGCGAGACCGGCCGAGCAACAGCGGCGCTGTAGCGGCTGCAAGATCGGGATAGGAAACGGCCGGGCAGAAGCACCAGTTGCCGGTGTGTCCCAGTCGAGCTGACCCCGCAGAGCTAGCCGTCGGCGAGTCCCAGTCTGATCTTCGACGCGGACTGCGGCATGGTCCGGCGGACCTCGTCGTTTGAGTCCCGCGACCTGGTTGATCTTCGCCGTGCGGTGCGGTGCGGTGCGGTGCGGTGCGGTGCGGTGCGGTGCGGTGCGGCATCGCCCGAGCGATGAACTGGTGACCGCATCCGACCGCTCGGCAACGCCTGCCCGAACGGTGCCGTCGCGCGGACGCTCAGGACCCCCTCTTTCCGGCGCTAGGGTCAGGTCCGTGGCCCGCCGTCCGCAGCTGCACGCCGCCGGCGTCGTGCTGCTCGCGGCGGTGCTGCTCGGCGGATGTGGAAGCGGCTCCGTCGGTAGTGCGGGGACACCATCCGCGGCGCGTTCGACCCGTCCCTCCGGAGTGCCCGCCGGGCCGCCGGCGGCAGCGTCCGCGTCCGACCCCGGTGTGCTGCCCCAGACGGACGCGCGTCCGCAGGTGGACGCCGAACTGCTGTCCCGGGCCGGCCGGTACTTCGATGCCGTCCGCACGGGCGACCCGGCCGGGGCAGCGGACTTCTTCTTCCCGCTGAACGCCTACCGGCAGGTGAAAGCGCTGCGCGACCCGGCGGCGGACTACCGCGACCGACTGCTGCGGCTGTACGCGGCCGACATCGCCGCCGATCACCGCCTGCTCGGACCGGATGCCGGCACGGCCAGGCTGCTCGGCATCGACGTCACCGACAACGCCGCCCGCTGGGTTCGGCCCGGCGAGGAGTCCAACCGAATCGGCTACTGGCGGGTCTACAACGCCCGGCTGCGCTACTCCGCCGGGCCCGACGGCCCGGCCCGTTCCTACGGGCTGGCCTCGCTGATCTCCTGGCGTGGTCGCTGGTACGTCGTGCATCTCGGGCCCGTGAACCGGACGGCGCCCGGCGGCCTGGTCTGCTCGCCGACCCCGCCGACGTCCGCACCCAACGTCGCCTGCCCCTAGTCCGGGGACCGATCGCCCCCCAGCAGACCCCGCCAGCGGGCGGACCGACGGCGCCTGGCGCGCGGGCCGCGGCCCGCGCTGGGCAGGCGCTGCTGCGTCCCAGTCGGAGACCGGACAGTCGGCGGCCTGAACGCGGCTCCGGCCGAGCAAGCACTGGTTCGTCGGCGAGCTGCCGTTCTACCCATACCACCACCACACGCCGCGCGACACAGCATTGGTAGTAGCAACGACCGGGTCAGGCGGAGCTCGTTGTCAGCTCAGTCGGCTGCTCACGGGGTCGGGGGCAGACTTCTGATCTGCACGGCCACCCCGAGCAGGACGATGGCCAGGGCCGCGATCGTCGGCACGAGGCCGTAGCGCCCGATGAGGCCGGCGAGCAGAATCAGTCCGCCTAGAATGGCCAGCGGTCGCTGCTGCGCGGCGGCGATGCTCAGACCTGTGCCAGCGAGGCCGGCGGCGAGCCCGACCATGAAGGACAGGGCCGCGGCAAGGTCCCGGTCGAGCCGGAGGTCACCGCCGGGGCGACCGCCGAGAGCACCAAGGCGACGAACGACAGCACCAGCAACCAGGACGCCAGGTTAACCAGGCCCTCGCTGATGCGGCGATGCGGCGATGCGGCGGCGCGACGGCTCCGGACCCGTACGTCGAACTCTCCCCCTGGCTCACCACGAAGGTCTAATTCGTTCGACGACGAGCGAACCCGACCGGCAGGGGCTCCACCGGGGGCCGGCTGCCAGCACTGAAGTGTGTCGGCCCGACGGTGAGCGCGTCGTCGGCCCAGTCAACGGAGGAGGCACCCCCGGCGGCAGGCTCCCGTCCGCGAGGGTAGACGCGGCCCAGGTCGGGACCTCCGCTGCGCTGCTTGCCGTGGGCGCCCTTCTCACACTCGCCGGACGCCGACCCGGGTCCAGGTTCGAAGCGGCTCCGCCGAGCCGCGGCGTCCTCAGCGTTCCTCGGGCACTGCCGACCTGTCCGGTCGGTCAGGCGGTGAGGACCCGGCTGGCGAGCGTCTCCCGCTGACGGCTGCCGAGCCCGCGCAGCCGCTTGGCACCGTCGATGCCGATCTCCTCGAACATGGCCGCGGCCTTCGACTTGCCCCAGCCGGGCAGCGCCTCGACCAGCTGGCGGACCGGCATCGCCGCCGCGATCTCGTTCTGGCCCGAGAACACCTCGACGGTGTCGACCGAGCCGTTCTTCAGCTGCGCCTTCAGCTCGGCGCGGGCGGCACGGGTCCGGGCGGCAGCTTCCAGGCCGGCCTGACGCTGTTCGGCGGTCATCGGGGGCAGGGCCATACGGCCTCCATCGTCGAGGGGGAGTCAGCTGCTTGAGCGACGCCGACGAACTCAACGTAGCCAGGCGCGCAGGCGGTGGCGGACTGTGACGCGCCGACAGAGGCCCCGCCGATGTGCCGGGGCCATGACCCCGTGCTCCCGAATCGGCCGTCCGGGTCCAGGATGTGGATCGACTGCTCGCTGGAACTGCGACGGATGCCATTGCGTGCACCGACCCGGTCAGCGGAGCTGCTCATCGGCTACCGCCGGGTCCGCGTCTCCGCCGGGTACTGCTGATCCACGTGGGCATCTGTGTGCGGTGATGACGTGGGCACGGGTAGCGATGGCCGTCGTAGGTGCCGCCGTTGCGGCAATGGCCATCCGCAGCGCGGTAGCGACGGTGATCGTCCCGCGGGCCGTGCCGTCGCGGCTTAACCGGCTCGTGTTCATCAGCGTCCGCCTGGGCTTCACGGTCCTGCTGGCTGGGAGCGGCCGGCGGCGGCCGTGGTCGCAGCAGCGGGATCGGCTGCTCGCCTTCTATGCGCCGGTGTCGCTGCTGGCCCTGCAGGCGGTCTGGCTGCTGCTCGTCGGCTCGGGCTACGTGCTGATCTTCGCGGCGTTGAGCCGTTCCTGGAGCGAGGCGTTCCGGCTGTCTGGATCGTCGCTGACGACGCTGGGCTTCGACCGGCCGTCCACCCTCGCCGGCGCGCTGACGAGCTTCTCCGAAGCGGCGGCCGGCCTGGCGCTGTTTACGCTGCTGATCACCTATTTGCCGTCGCTGTACTCCGCGTTCGGACGCCGGGAACAGGCCGTGCGCATGCTCGAGGTCCGGGCAGGCAACCCGCCCTCAGGCGAGGAACTGCTGGAGCGGGCGTTCACGTCCAGGCGGCAGCACGGCCTGCCGGAGCTGTGGCGCACCTGGGAATCCTGGTTCGTCGACGTGGAGGAGAGCCACACCAGCTTCGCCGCGCTCGCCTTCTTCCGCAGCCCCACCGCGAGGCTGTCGTGGATCACCGCCGCCGGCGCGGTGCTGGACGGTGCGGCGCTGCTGCTCGCGGTGCTGCCGGAGCATGCCGACGCGCGACTGGGCGAGTCGAGCCGACGTGCCTGGGACGAACCTGCCGGGCTCAGCGACGCCGACCCGCTCGCTGCCGAGATCTGCCTGCGCACCGGGGCGCTTGCGCTGCGCCGGATCGCCGCCTACTACGGGGTCCCGCTCGGTGACCGGTCCGACGGACCGGTGTCGGTGGACGAGACCGAGTTCGCCGAGGTCTACAACCGGCTGCGTGCCGCCGGCGTGCCGCTGGACACCGACTGCCCGTCGGCGTGGACCGCGTTCCAGTCCTGGCGGGCCCGCTACGACCAGCCGCTGGTCCGCCTCGCCGGCCTCGTCGAAGCACCGCCGGCGCCGTGGTCATCGGACCGGCCGCTACCCCCTGGGGCAACCCGGCTCCGGCTGCGGATCCAGCACACCGACAACCAGCGGCCCGACCAGGAACGGCCAGGCGAAGTCGGCTGACCTCGGCGCGCCAGGAACCACAGCCGGGCATCGGTCAGACGGGGATGGCCCTGCGGCTCACCCGGACGATCGCGTCGGCCGCAGCGGCCGAGCTACCGCGCCGCCCCGGATACCCCACCCGCGGGAGGCCGTCCGCGTCCAACGTCAGATGTCGACGTCGCTAGCCCATGATCACTGTTCGGTCACGCGGTAGTCCGAAGTAGGCGGCGGGGGCGCTGGCGGTTCTTGCGCCAGTAAGACCCTCATCACCTTCACCGCCGAACCCGGCCCAGCTGGACAGGAAGCTCAGCGCCCCGCTCGCCGCCGTGCCGGGCGCAGCGTAGTGATGGCTGCGCAGAGGGGGACCCTCTCGCAGACGGGGCGGTCGGCGGTCCCCCGTACGTCGGCGCGGCGGCCACGTGCGCATGGTGGCTGTTTCAGCAGCGGCCATCCTGTCGTGTTGGGCCGTTATGGCCGATACTGTCGACCACTGCGCAGCGCTGTGGGGGTCTTGTGGACGTAGAGGCGGACCTCTCGGACTTCAGCCTCGGGTCGATGCTCCGTCTGGTCCCCGCCCTGCGTGAGCTGAGTGCCAACTGCGGCAGCGTCGAGCAGTTCGCGCAGCGAATGAGCGAGTTCTTGCACGGCGCTTTCGTCGACGGCCGCGGGCGCCTTCAGACGGCGCTGGTGCGGGTGTACGGCACGGCTGCGCTTGGAGATCTCCCGACGGCGGAGCAGCAGTTCGTCGCACGCACCGCGCCAGGACTCCACGAACGCACCATGTGCCTCGCGCTGCTCGGTACGGCGGGGACGCGCATCGGCTGGCAGGACCGCACCGCCTCCCAAGGCCATCGCGTCATCCCGTTACGTGATTCGGCGCAGGTCGGCAGGCTGCCGATGATCGCGGCCTTGTTGACCCAGCTCGGCATCGACATACATGCCCTTGTTGCGGCGCGCACGGACATCGTCCTGCCGGCGCGGGACGATGGTTATCGCGTCTTCTATGTCCCCGATGCCGCAGGCAGTCCGGTGATCCCCGCACAGGACTTCGTCGCGGAGCACGGCATCGCGTCGGCCCTGGGCTTCGGGGGGGCGTTGCCGGGCGGCGAGATGTACGCGGTGGTGCTGTTCAGCACTGTGCCGGTTCCGCTGACGGCGGCTTCACTGTTCGGAACGGTCGCCCTGTCCACCAGCCTCGCCGCCGTGGACATGATGGACCTGCCGCTGCTCGAAGCGCAGACGCCCCAAGACGGTGGCGCCGGCCGCCGACGCAGCGTTCCCCGCCAGGAGCGCGACCGTGTGCGGCACGAGCTGACGCAGGCGCTGCTGCGGACTCACGAGCAGGTCGCACTTGCTGAGGCTGATCGGGCCGCGGCCGCGCTTGCGCAGGCGAAGTACGACGCAGGCCGGGCCGCTGCCATCGCAGTCGTGGCGCTCCGGCTCGGCTCGGTCCGGTCCGTCGCGGAGATCACCGAACACGTCGTGCGGGACGGCCTGCCCATACTCGGCGCGTCCGGCGCTTCGCTGGCGCTGACGGAGGAGGACGGGCGAACCGCTCGCTTGTACGTCTCGAGCACCTTCAGCACTGCCGTGCGTCGGAAGTATTCGATCCTGCCACTCGACGATGCCGTCCCCACGACTCTCACGGCCCGTACCGGCACCCCCGTCTTCGTCACCGACCGCATCGACGGCACGGCGCGGTTTCCCGCTCTGGCCCCCATGTACGCCGACACGGGGGTCGAGGCCCTTGCCTCCTGGCCCCTCGTCGTGGACGAACGACTGCTGGGCTGCGTTACTTTCACCTGGGCTACCCCGATGGTGTTCGCGCCCGCCGCCATGGAGCTGATGAGCGCCTTGGCCGCGCAGGCCGCGCAAGCGGTGGACCGGGTGCGCCTGCTGGATGTCGAGCGGGATCAGAGCGCCACGTTGCAACGCAGCTTCCTCAATCGCCCTGCTCGGCCCACCGACGTCGACATCGAGGTGCGCTACCAGCCGGCCGCCAAGAATGCGCAGATCGGCGGGGACTGGTACGACGCCTTTGTCGGCCCAGACGGCGCAACCATGATCGCAGTGGGCGATGTCGTCGGACACGACATGCTCGCAGCCGCCGTCATGGGACAGGTTCGTAACCTGCTACGCGGCATCGTCTTCAGCCGACCAGGTTCCCCCGCCGAAACGCTCCGTTACCTCGAAGCAGCCTTGACCGGGCTGGAGTTCGAGAGTTCAGCAACGGTGTTTCTCGCTCGCCTCGAGCCCGCGGCAGACGCGTCCGGCCACCGATGGTTGGAGTGGTGCAACGCAGGACACCCGCCGCCTCTTCTGGTGGACGGCCTGACGGGCGTGGTCGAGATCCTCGGCCACGAGCCCGACCTGATGATCGGTGTGCAGCCCGAGACGAGCCGCACCGTGCACCATCGGTTGCTGACCCCCGGAAGCCTCGTGCTTCTCTACACGGACGGCCTCGTCGAACGCCGCGGTGAGGACTTGGACGACGGCATCAGCCGTTTGGCGCTCGCGCTCGGGCAGAACCGCGACTCATCCCTCGAGGGCGTCGCGGACGACGTGCTGGCCTTGTCGTCCGGCCCCCGGGAGGACGACGCGGCGGTACTGGCCCTGCGGCTACCCTCGGTTGAACCTCCAGGAAGCACGAACGGTGGCGCATCCGGGACCGCCGCCGAGAGCTTCGTGCAGTTGCCTCCCGAGCCTGCAAGCGTCGCGGCCGCCCGACGGGCCGTCCGCGTGCTGCTCGCGGACTGCGGCCGGGCTCGGTGGGTGGACACTGCCGAGCTGGTGGTCTCGGAGCTCGTCACCAATGCGGTGCTGCACGCGCACACCGACCTGACGATGCACGCATGGTGCGGTGACGAGCTCCGCGTCGAGGTCCGTGACGGCAGCGCAGCTGTACCGGTGCCGCGGGAGTACGGGGCAGAGGCGACGACGGGTCGGGGCATGGGCTTGATTGCGGCCCTGACGCAGGATCACGGCGTGACTCGTCTGCCGGACGGCGGGAAGGCCGTGTGGGTCGTGATCACGGATGCGTCCATCAGCGCTGAGACCGACGAGCTCGGAGCATGGGCCGACGTGGTTGCCGACCTGGCACCGGAACCTCCCGGGACCATGCCCGTCTGGTTACGGCGAATGCCGGCAACGCTCTGGCTCGCGGCAGTTCAGCAGCACGACGCTCTGCTGCGCGAGCTCGCCTTGCTGCGCGGCTCCACTGGCGACAGCACCGACGATCTCGCCGCCGCCGACCATGCGCGGGCGATCCTGCAGGCTGCCGTAGACACCGCGCTCGCGTCAGCCCGCGCCGACGGCACCGCGCGCAGCCCCCTACCGGCTAACCATCCCGGCGTCCTCGACGACGTGCCTCCCGAGTTGAGTCTTGAGCTGCCCGTGGTGGCGTTCGGAAGCAGCGTGCTTCGGTCTGCTCCAGGACGTTCTGGATCAGGCTGAGCGTCTCGCCTCCTCCGGACAGATGCTGACGCGCCCTGGGCTACCGGAGGTGATCGCCGTCCGGGACTGGGCCTGCGAACAGGTGATCGCACAACTGAACGGGCTGGAGCCTTTCCCGTGGCCCGACAGTGACTGGGAGCGCTTCACCCAGCACGAAGGCGCAGCCTTGGCCATCGACTGGGACCCCCGCCAGATCGCCGACTCAGACCGGGGAGCCATCGCCGCGGACGACAGCAACCGCATCATCGCCATCAGCCGACCGCTGGCGGACGCGATCGGGTGGGATGTTCGCGAGCTCGTGGGCAGGCGAGTCATCGCGATCGTCCCGCCGCGGTTCCGTGAGGCCCACGTCGCCGGCTTCACCAGACATCTGACCACCGGCCAGGCCCACGCCCTTGGCGTTGAACTCGAGTTGCCCGTGCTGCGGGCAGACGGAACCGAAGTGCTCTGCTCCTTCTTCATCGAGGCGGACCGCACCCCCAGCGGCCGCAGCGTCTACGTCTCCTGGGTAACGCCGGTCGGAGGCTTCCATCACTGAGAGCTCCGCACAGCAGGTAGCCAAACCTCTGTGCTGTGCCGACCGCCGATGCGAGGGCAACGAGCCAACAGCGCTCGCGGCAGCTCAGCCACAGACCGCTCGTGGGCCGGTGATCGCGGGCACCTCGACGACCGTGGTTGCGGCCAGCCGGGCTGCCCTACCTGTCGACTTCGACTTCACGACATAACCCGCGCTGCGGGCGCACCTCTTGGGACGAGACCGCATCGCAGCGGCGGGATGAGCAGGTTCACCATCGCGCCGACAGCCTCCGTCAACGACAGCGGCCCGGCAGGCTGATGGGTTCAACTCCGCCGGGCCTCAGCTCGCCCACATCCCAGGGCTGAGAACGAACCTCCCAGCGGCTTCCCCAGGAAACGCAAGACCATACTTCGGGCGCGTCGCCCAACTCCTTGGGCCAAATTCCGACAAGGTGGCCTCCTGATCGTAGGCAGTGTGGCCGAGACCGTGTCACTCGGAGGCATTCCGCACGCCAGGAAGGTTCTGCCGGACGGCGACTGCAGTGACGTCCTTGCCGGGTCGCCTGGCTATCCACGAGTGCCTCGAAAGTGGCGGTGAACAGGTCACCCTGTCGGAGTTCCTCTGGCCCAGGCAGCGGGGGCTGCTTGATCATCTAACCGGGGCGGGCTGTGGGCGCACCGACGGCGTCGAAGGTCGCTTCTTCAGGCAGTAGGCCGCCGCACAGCAGCCGCGTGAGCGGGGCCTTACAAGTGCTGTCATGTCACCGTCAGCACGCCCTTCATGTTGCCGTGGTACTTGCAGTAGAAGGGGTACTGCCCAGGGGCGCTCGGCGCGGTGAACATCGTCGTCGAGCTGGCGGTGGCCATGTCGTCGAATGCGCCTGCCTGCCGCGACGTCACTGTGTGCGACTCCGCATCGTCGTTCTTCACCATGACGGTGCGCCCGGCCTTCACCGAGACGGAGTTGAACGCGAAGTTCTTGATCTCGAGGACGGGTGCTCCGGCGGCTGAGGCGCTCCCGGCGCTCGGCGAGGGCGCCGTTGTTGACAGCGGTTGGCTGGTGGGAGCCGTCGACGAACCACAGCCCGATGCGGTCGTGACGGCAGCGATAACCAGAGCGCCGGCGGCAGCCGTCTTGAAGGTAAGTCTCATGCCGAAGTGTTCGCGGTCATACCTCCCAAAGGTTGCGTGTGTCGCTCGCCGCGCCGCCGGTCAGCACCGTGACGGAGCCCTGGTTCGCCGACTTCGCCTCCCACACGCCGAAAAAATGTCGCATCAGCGCAACCGCGTGAGTGGAGCTGCGCGAACAACGAGTGGATCCCCGGACTGAGACCCGGGGCACATTCGAAAGGTGATGTCGATGAGGAAGTCACTAGCAGCTGCGGCCGTCGTCGCGGGAACGCTCGGCCTGCCGATGCTCGCCGCGCTGCCGGCGTCGGCCGCCACGTCCGGTGGTCAGATGTACTCGGCCACGTTGAGTCCGGTGCCGCTAAACGGTCAGAACTCGGCGTCGGGCAACTTGATGCTGATGCTGAACGGTAACTCGGCGACGATCACCGAGAACGCGAGCGGGCTGGCGTCGACGTTCATGGGCGGGCCGTTCCCGCACGTGCAGCACATCCACGGCGGAGCGGACGGAGTCTGCCCGACCTCGTCGGCGGACGCCAACCACGACGGGCTGATCACCACGACCGAGGGGCAGCCGTCCTACGGACCGATCCTCACCACCTTGTCGAAGAGCGGTGGCACCACTCCCGCGGACGGAACGAACACCAAGACCGCGCCGGGCGGGTCGTCGTTCTCCTACAGCCGGACCATTCAGCTGGACTCCGCCACGGTGCAGGCCATCCAGAGCAACAACGCGGTCATCGTCGTACACGGGCTGAACCCGGCCACCGCGCCGAAGGCCGCGACCACCGAGAAGAGCGAGCTGGTCCCGTCGTTGCCGCAGGCAGCGACCGCCCCCGCCATCTGCGGCAAGCTCGTCGCCTCCCAGATGGGTTCGGTCCCGAGCGGTGGCGCTGCCACCGGTGCCGGCGGGACGTCCGGCACGCAGGACACCGGGCTGCTCGCCATCGGCGGCATGTTGCTGGCCGGATCCGGCGCCTACGCCGCCCGCCGGCGGCACGCCACCCGCTGATCCAGCCAAGCAGCGACAGCAGCAAAGTCTGAGATGAGAATGGTCCCCGCGAGCTGGCGGCGTCGTAGCCCATCGTCGGGCCGCGCCCGATGGCTGGGTGCAGCCCTGGCTGTGATCGCCGCCCTCGCGGGGGCCACACTCTTGGTGGTCGGGCTACTGCACCAGAAGTCGGCACCCGCGCCCCGACCGGAAGCTGCCGGCGTCGTCCTGGCGCCGCCAGCCGGGCAGACCGGCACCACCGACCCAGCAGCGCAACCGGCAACGGCCGGGCTGCCGCGCTCGGCCCCAACGGCCATCGCCATCCCGTCGATCGGTGTCCGCTCCGGCCTCGAGCACCTCGGGGAGAACCCCGACCACAGCATCGAGGTGCCGCACTCGTTCCAGTCCGCGGGTTGGTTCGCCGACTCCGTGACGCCAGGTCAAAACGGACCGATGGTGATCCTCGGACACGTCGATTCCCACAGCGGACCCGGGATCTTCTTCCGCCTCGGGGATCTGCGACCAGGTGACCTGGTTGTGGTTCCGAGGGCCGACGGCCGGCAGGTGAGCTATCGGATCACCGGCGTCCGCGAGTACGCCAAAGACGACTTCCCGACCCTCACGGTCTACGCCAACACACCCGTGCCGACCATCCGCCTGATCACCTGCGGCGGCCAGTTCGACCAGGCCACCGGCCATTACAAGTCCAATGTCATCGCCTACGGCCAAGCCGTGGCCGGCTAAGGAAACAGGCGTCGCATGTCGCACTCGTCCGCGCAAATCACGAGACCGCCCATCGTCACCCGCCGTCGGCTGCAGGTCGTGCTCGGGGGTTTCTGGCTACTGGCCGGAACGTTGCAGTGCCAGCCGTACATGTTCACGGCCAAGTTCGCCGACGACGTCCTCGGCCCAGCCGCTGAAGGGCAGCCCCCGCTCGTGGCGGCGCCAATGCATTGGGCGACCCAGCTTATCGGGTCACATCCTGTGCCCGCCAACGTCCTGTTCGCCGCAGTTCAGCTTCTGCTCGGCGCCGGCCTGCTCTGGGGTCGACGGGTGCCGGCGGTCCTGGCTGCGTCGATCGGCTGGAGCCTGGGTGTGTGGTGGCTCGGGGAGGGCCTCGGTGGTCTGGCTGCCGGTCACGCAATGCTGCTGACCGGCGCCCCGGGTGCCGTGCTGCTGTACGCGATGCTCGCGGTGGCCGCCTGGCCCAGCCGACACACCAGAGGCAGCGAGGACGACGCTCGTCCGCGACGCTTTGCCCTCGCAGCCTGGATCGCCGTGTGGACCCTCGGGGCGATCTATCAGCTACTACCCGGCCAGCGCAGCTCCGACATCGCCGGTGCGCTCTCCGACAATGCGTCGCACGTACCGAAGCCCTTCGCCGACGTCGGGTCGCAGCTCGCCGATGCCCTCCAGCACCACGGCAGCTACTTCGTCACGGTCGTGGTTGTGCAGGTGCTTATAGCTCTTGGCGTACTGCTGCCAGGCGTTGCGCGTCAGGTCTTCATCGCCGTCGGTTGCCTGCTGGCCGCCTGCTTGTGGGCGTTCGGGCAAGGCTTCGGTCAGCTTTTCAGCGGAGATTCGACCGACCCGAACACCGGGCCATTGCTGATCGTGCTCGGCGTTGCCGCAGCCTCGATTCCCAAGGTGCAGCGGCGTACATCCTCCCTCGCCAAAGGAACCTTCCCCCTCCGAGGGCCGGGCCGGCGACTCGACATCCGTCGTGAGACCGGCCGGCACACCTCTCATCCGCCGGTGGCGGTCAGCGACGCGGTATGCGTCGACGTGCTGCTGCCGGAGAGTCGGAGCGTAAGAACGCGTCCCGCCACGAGGGCGAGCACGACCCAACGGATCGGAGCTTGACGATGCCCACCCGCTTGCAGCAGCTGGGACTCCTCGCGGCGCTGCCCATCCTGCTTGCGGGTTGCGCGACGGCCAAGGCCGACGGGCCCAGCGCGGCCGCGGCTCCGCCCGCCTCCAACCCGGTGGCTCCGGCCGGAACGTCGGCGACGGCCCCTAACACCCTGGTTGCCGCTCCCTCTGAATCGGCCCAAATGGTCTGCGGGCCGGAGATCCGGGCGGACGTCGCCACCATCCTGAGCCTCAAAACCCCACCTTCGACCGCGACCTCATGGGCCAACCAGCTCTACACCTGCACCTACCGCCTCGCCAACGGACCCCTGGCCGTATCCGTCAAGGAGTCCGGCGACGCCGCATCGGCACGCAGCTACTTCGAGGGGTTGCGTCGCCAGTTGGGACCCACGCAGCAGTTGCATGGACTCGACAGCCTCGGACTGCCCGCCTTTGAAACGCCGAACGGCAACGTGGCCTTTCTCAAAGACGACAAGACGCTGCAGATCGACGCGACACAACTACCCCCCGAGGTCAATTCTCTGCACCGGCAGCGCTCAGACCTGGCCTACACGCTCGCCACCGACATTCTTGGATGCTGGAGCGGGGGATAGCGTCAACAGGAATATGGTCGGCGGAAGCTCAGCCGGGCGGCAGACGCTCCGGACCCGCGCTGGCGGGCCGCGGCTCGTCCTCGGGGTAGCCGCGGACGGCCATTAGGGCGATGTCGTCTTCCCCGCCGTCCGGAGCGAGCCTGCTCAGCACGGTGTCGCACAGCTCACCGAGCGGAGCCTCAGCCAGGTCGGTGAGCGCCGCACGCAGCGCCTCGAGCCCCTCGTCGAGGCTCGCGTCCCGCCGTTCAATTGAAGTTAGGTCCGGGTCCGGTTCTGGCGCGCGATCGCGGAGGGTGCGAAGACGGGGCATGCATGCGTCGAGGCGGGCGTGTCCGAGCCGGTTGGTTTCCGATGGTTCCGTCACGCCGGCGGCGTAAATCCCTGCTTGCCGCCCGAGTTGTCGGCTCGGTATCTGCCCTGGTGGGAGGTTGTACAGCTCCGGCGCGGGGCGTACGTTCCGGACTGCATCGCCGTCTCTCTCTGAGTCAGGACCTCGCTACGCGAGTGTCGGCCTTCTCAGGGAGGGTTCGTGCTGCACACGTCTGAATCTGACGACGAACGTCGGCTGCTCGTCGAGGAGTCGGCCCAGCTGGATTGCGTCGCGCTCCGGGACGGTGGCGTGGCGGCCGCACTCGCGGTTCTCGATGGCGCGGCGGTCGTCGTGCCGAGAGTGCGCCGCGTGGCTCGGAGCTGGGGGACGGCCGGGGACGCTCGGACGGCCGACGTCCTCCTCGCCAATTTGAGGCACGAGGAGTGCGAGCACGTACTGAGTCTGCTCGACGAGCAGCAGCGGCGTGATCGGACAAAGGACCGGCCAAGCATCGGCCCTGTGCAAGGCGTCGTTCGATGACCAGCGAACTGCTCCCCTCGGTTGAACCGGCGCGGCCGACCCCGGGCCGGGACTGCTCGGCCTGTGTGCACCCGACGTCCGACCACGACAAGGTGGCGCGGCGATGGTGTGCGTCGACGACCACCCGTTCCGCTCCTGATCGGCGCTGTGTCTGCCACGTCGATGCGGCGACCTCGTACGCGACCGCCGGTCAGGGCGGGCCGTCTGCGCTGCCCGCTAATTCCGGCGGCCACTCCGGCTCGGGCGCCGAGCCGCTCCACAACGTCCCTACCGCCGCAACCGTGACCGCGACCTCACCGGTCTCTTCCAGCACGGCGGCACCGGAAACGTTCCCGGTTCAACGGCCAACTGGGCAGCTGATGATCGTCTGGGCATTTCTCGCCGGGCCGGTTGTGGGGCTGGCTGGAGCTGTGGTGCTGGCATCGGCCGTCGGCGTCGGACCGTCATGGCTGGACATCGCCCTGGCCATCGTGTTCTACGCCGTCACGGGTCATGGCATCACGGCCGGGTTCCATCGCCTGTTCACCCACGGCTCGTTCACCGCGAACCGCGCTCTACGGATCGCGCTAGCGATCGCCGGGTCGATGGCGGTCGAGGGGCCGGTCATCCACTGGGTGGCCGATCATCGGCGGCACCACGCCCACCCCGACGCCGACGGTGACCCGCATTCGCCCTGGCGGTTCGGCACCTCGACGTCAGCGGTGGCGAAAGGGCTGGGGTGGGCGCACATGGGCTGGGTCCTCGCCGACGAGAAAACCAACCCGCGGCGTTACGCGCCCGACCTGCTGGCCGAGCGGGACATTGTCCGGATCAGCGCAGTCTTCCCGCCCTGGGTAGTCATCAGCCTGACTCTTCCTGCGGTGCTTGGCGGCCTGCTCACGTGGAGCTGGATGGGAGCGCTGACCGCCTACCTATGGGCCGGGGTCGTCCGCCTCCTGGTGTTGCACCACGCGACCTTTGCGATCAACTCCATCTGCCACGTCGCCGGCAACCACCCCTTCCAGACCCGCGACAAGGCCGGCAACGTCGGGCCGCTCGCGCTGATCTCCATGGGTGAGAGCTGGCACAACCTCCACCACGCCGACCCCACCTGCGCACGCCACGGCGTCAACCGCGGTCAGTTCGAATCCAGCGCCCGCCTCATCCGCTGGTTCGAGCTCGCCGGATGGGCCAGTTACGTCCGCGGGCCCGACCGCAGCCGGCTCGACCGCCGCCGGGCCTCCGGCGGTGCGGCGTGAGCGACCGGCCGGATCCGGTCTCCAGCACGGTCTCTGTTGCCTCCCGCGATTGGCATTCCGGCCTGGTCGACGAAAGACGCCAGCGGGCGAGGCAGGTTTGCGCTGCGCTGCGACAACTGCCACCCGACCAGTCCGGTGTTCTGGCCCGGGTCTATTTCGCCGCGCAGACCCAGGCGGAAGTCGCGACCGACCTCGCGATGCCGCTGAGCAGGGTCAATACGACGGTGTCCCGGGGGCTACGACAACTGGTTGCCCTGCTCGAGCCCAACTCCGGCGCCCATGCCCGGGCGCGCCAAGTCGGATGACGACCACCTACAGGTCAGGCCCACGGCACGGCCCGGGTGCGTCTCGACGCAGCAGCCGCAGGCCTTGTTCTGCTCAGCTCGGCCGGACCGACGTCAACCGGAGCCGCAACTGGACCTTCGGGCGACACGGTCCGGGATTCAGCTAGAACCACGCCTGGTAGCGACTGACCTCGCAGCAGCTGGGGGGAGACCGTTCTCGGGACGGGTTGCTGGTCGGGTCCACGTGCGTAGCGGGAGGGTCGTGCCGTGCGAGGTGAGGACCGTCGGCGGCGGATCTTGGCCGAGATCGGTGGCCCTGACTCGATGGTGCGAGCAGCTGATGTTGCCCTGGGCGTGTGCCGCTTCGCCGTGGAGAATCTCTCCGCGTCCGGGTGTGCGGTGACGCTGATGGCGCGGCCACCGTCCGTCGAGGTGTTTGCCACCGCTGGTAGGAACGCCGATGAGATCGCGGAGCTGCAGTTCACGCTGGGCGAAGGTCCCTGTCTGGATGCGTTCCTCGCCGGTGCTCCGACGTTCGCGGTGGATCTCGCGGACCAGGGCGGCCGCTGGCCGGTGTTCTCCATGCGAGCCACCGAACTGGGCATGCTGGCCGAGATCTCGCTGCCGCTGCAGCTGGGCGCGGCCCCGGTGGGCGTTCTGGACCTGTCATGCGAGCAGCCGGGGATGCTCAGCGAGGAGCATCTCGCCGACGCGCTGGCCGCCGCCAAGATCGCCACGGACGCCGTGCTGCTCCTGCAAGGCGAGACGGCCGGCTCCGAGCTGGCGACGCTGCTCGAGCCCGCCGGGCTGGACCACCTGGTCGTCCATCAGGCCACCGGAATGGTCGCGGCCCAGCTCGACGTCACGATCGCGGATGCGCTCGCTACGCTGCGGGCGGCTGCGTTCCGTTCGACTCGTCCGCTCGCGGGGGTTGCCGTCGACGTCGTGGACCGGCGGATCAGTTTTCGTGACTGAGTCGAGCGGCACGGCCAACGACTGGACGACCGGCGGGACCCGAACCGAGCCCGGGGGACGCCCTGGAGAACCGAGACCGGCTACTCGCCAGATCGTTCGCCCGCCTCGCCCACCTCGCCGACGACTTCGACATCGTTGACTTCCTGCACGGCGGTATCCCAATGTCGCGAAGGGCTCCCCCGGCAGCGGACCCAGAATGCGCTGCCACTTGTCCGGCTGGGGCTGCGGCGTTCGGCTGACCAGCACTTACAGAAGGGCGTCCGGCTTGTGGGGGGCCACTTCGGCTGGCGTCGCGCTAGCCGCAGGCGAGGGCTGCGCTAACAAAAATGTGAGCGCGGGGCCTGCTTGCAAGTGCTTGCTGCACTGTTAGCGCAGGTCAACGGGTGCGCCGCGAGGGACTTGAACCCCCAACCCGCGGATTAAGAGTCCGAGCTGGGGTCGTGCGGCCTGGTCCGTCTGGTGCTGGTAGTGCTGTCACCTGCGGCTTCACCCTGCTGTGGTGTCCAGCTGGTCCGCCGTGGACCGGGGTGTGCTGTGGCGTCTGCTAGCGCAATGTGAGCGCGGGCGCCGTCCCGGTCGGCCGCGGAAGCTTCGCTGGGTGGTGCGTCGTGGCTGACCCGGCTACCACCTTCCCTCCTGCTGTCGACGGGCCGGTGCTGGATGTCGATGCCCGGTTCGCGATCGTTCCCGAGTGGGTGCTGGATGCACCGATCTCGGACTGTGCCCTTCGGTTGTACGCCGTTCTGCTCCGCTACGGCCAGACCTCAGGGGCGCGGATGCCGGGCCGTTCGACACTGGCGCGCCGGCTGCGGAAGCAGTCGGTCGACACGGTCGACCGGGCGATGAAGGAACTCGTTGGCCTCGGCGCCGTCGCCGTGGAGCACCGCCGGGATGGGACCCGGCAGCTGACGAACCGCTACCTCGTCCGGACCCTGCCGGGGAAGGGGGGCCGCAGCGATGCGGCCACCCCCGCCGCGGACGGCACGCAGTCCGGGGCGGACGGCGCGGCTGCTGACGTTCCGGCGGGGGAGGGGGGCCGCAGTTCTGCGGCCGGTCCGGTTCCTGCGGCGGGGGTGGGCCGCACCGATGCGGCCACCCCGGCCGCAGGAATGCGGCCCAACCCAGAGTTCTTGACCCAGAGTCCAGACCACCACCCCCAGCCCCCACGGTTGCCGGTCCGGCGCCGGACCGTCCGGCGGTGGGGGAGGAGGACCCGAACTCCCAACTGCTCGCCGCCTGCGAGATCGACGATCTCGACGGTTTCGCCGGCGAGGTGCAGCGGCTCCGCCGAGAGCAGGGTCAGCCGTCGGTGCGGTGGTCCGGGCCGTGTCTGCTGGCCGCAGTGCAACTCGCAGTGAAGGTCCGAGGCTGGCCCGCATCGGCGGTCCGGCAGGCGTTGCTGCTCGTCGCCGCCGATCCGCGGACCCGGAGCCCGATGCGGCTCGCGGAAGCCGGGCCGTGGTGGGACCACGCCGCCAAACAGACCCTGACTCGCACGCCGCAGGAACAGGCCGAACTCGACGGCCTGGAACGGCTGCTGGCCGACTGCGACGACCGGGCCCTGCTGCAACGCGAGGCCCGGACCCAGCTCGCCGCCGCCGGCGAGCCGATCACGCGGTTGTCCGTCGCGCGCCGGGCCGCCAGGCTCCTCGAAAGCCAGACCCAGCAGACGGACCGCTCGCAAAACAGGCGACCGCCCGCCAGCTGTGCGCAAAGTCCGACTAGGAGAAGCGCGTGACAGTCGACGGTTAGACCCCGCTTACCGGCACGACGGGGCGAACCAGTTTCATGAGACAGCTCGTCCTGCTGGTTCTCGCGATCGGCTGAGTGTGGGACGGGTGCCAAGGGGGGGTCGGCTTGCGGGACTGGCTTCACCTGGCAGGGATAGCGGTCCCGGATGTTCGGTACTGCCCAGTTCGACCCGTCATGGCTCCGACTGTGGTTGCGGCCCAGAGCAGGAGCCCACCGAGCAGGTACACGACTCGGATGCCGTAGGCGTCGGCAAGCAGGCCGCCGCCGAGCAGGCTCAGGAGCCGGCCGGTCTGCCAGAGCACGTCGAAGCCGGTGAAGGCCCGGCCGCGGAGGTCCTCGGGGACCCGGGACTGGATCAGGCTGCTGAAGGTGACGTTCCCGGTGGACGTGGACAGGCCGTAGAAGACGAGAACGACGGCGGCGAGCGGCACGGTGGTGACGACTGCCAGGACCAGGTCAACGGCGCCGCGGACCGCGTACGGCCCGAACACGAACAGTGTCCGGCGTTGATTGCTGATCCTGCGGAGGAGCAGCAGCGGCCCACATGCCGCGCCCACGCCGATCGCGGCGACGAGCCAGCCGAAACCGCCGCCGCCGCCGAGCCGGTCAGCGGCGAGGACGACGAGCAGCGCGCTCGTCGCGCCCGCGGACAGCGCGGCGAGGAACTGCCCGACGGCAAGCGCCCGCAGGAGTGGGATCTCGGCCGAGGGCCCGCAGGCCGTCGCGCGCGTGTGCGAACGGACTCGTCGACTGTGGCCGGCGCGGTCCGGGCAGGTTCCCGAAGCCCGCGGAGCACGGCTGCGCTGATCAGGAAGGACCCGGCGTTCACCGCAAACGCCCAGCCGAACCCGACGTTCACGGCGAGCAGCGCCGCGACCGGTGCGACGGCGATCTGTGCGGTGACTGCCGCGGTCCAGATGCCGCTGTTGGCGGCGATGAGCTCGTCGTCGTCCATCACGGACGGCAGGAGCGACTGGGCTGCCGGGGAGAAGAACACCTGCCCGACTGCCAGGCCGAAGGCGACCGCGTAGGCGACCGCAGCGTGGTCGTGCCACACGGCCAGGACTGCCGCGAGCAGCACCCGCACGACGTCGGCCGTCACCATCACCCGGATGCGCGGGAGCCGGTCGACGAGGCTGCCGGCGAGCGGCGCGAGCAGCAGCACCGGGAGGATCTCGGCCAGGACTGCGCCGGAGACGCCGATGGCGGAGCCGGTGAGCGCGACGAGCAGCAGCGCAAGAGTGGTGAACTGTGCAACGTCGCCCACCTGGCTGACCGTTCGCGCGAGCCACAGCCGGCGGTAGGCGGGCCGGGTAAGCAGACCGCGAAGCCCTGGCCGCCTGGCCGTCGTCACGTGTATCTCGCCTTCTCGCGGGGCCTGATGCGACTGACGGTGCCAAGATCGGTCAAGACGGGCTCGGGTAGTGGGAGCTTGTCGCGAGCGAGGAGGCCGCTATGCCGGTACGCACCGCTCGGAACGCGTCACCGCCCGTTCCGACCTGCGCCTGCTGTGGCCGCGAACGCCGGCGGCTGGCTGAGCTGGGGTCGACGCCGGGAGTGTTCATCTGCCGGCTGTGCGCGCTCTGGGCTTGGCGGCGGGCCTCCCGCCGCTGACCGTGTCACCGGGTAGGCAGGACGTAGTACGCGGATGCGTCATGGCCGCAGGCGCTCCAAGGCTTGGAGGTAGGCCTCGCTATAGGTGGGGAACTGGGCAACCCCATCGAGCAGAACCTCCAGGGGGATGCGGGTGCGGATTGCCTGGGCGGCTTGGTGGATCCACTCACTGGCCAGCGGGGCGACGGCGTAGGCGCCAATCAGGCGCTGGGTAGTGGCGTCGGCGACCAGGCCGAGCGTTCCTCGAGGCTCCTTCTCGAAGGTCCAGGGCCGAGCGATGCTTTTGGCCAGGTCGAGTTCGGCGGTGAGCACGTCGTGCCCGGCCGCGCGAGCTTGCTCGGCGGTGAGGCCGACCGCTGCGATCTCGGGATCGCCGAAGACGACCCGGGGGATGCCCTCGTAGTTGGCCACTCGGGTCTTGCCGTTGATGGTGTCGGCAGCGACCCGGCCTTGGTACATGCCGACGTGAGTGAAAGCCAGAACGCCGGTGACGTCGCCGATCGCCCAGATGCCCTCAGCCGCTCGGCATGAGGAGTCGATGCGGATAGCACCGCGTTCATCGACTTCCACGCCCGCCTGCTCTAGGGCGTGTCTCCTTAGGTCGGCGGCTGATCTGGGGGATCGTGTCCGTGTGTCACGTGATCAGGTCTTGACCGACGAGCAGTGGGCCGCGATCGAGCCGCTGTTTCCGAGCTCGAAAGGCAGGCAGAGCAGGCCTTTTCGGGATCACCGGCAGGTGTTCGAGGGGATCGTGTACCGGTACCGGGTCGGCTGTCCGTGGCGGGATCTGCCGGCGGGGTTCGGCCCGTGGCAGACGGTGTGGAAGCGGCACGCCCGCTTCAGCCGGGACGGCACCTGGGACGCGATCCTGACCCGGCTGCACTGCGTGGCTGACGATGCCGGACAGATCGACTGGGCCGTGGCCGTCGACTCGACGATCAGCCGGGTGCATCAGCACGGCGCGAACATGTCCCGGGAGACCGCCGCGACCAGCCCCTCGTTCACAGGGGGCAGCGCCGAACTACACGATTCCGCCGCCTGAGCCTGCCGATCATGCGATCGGCCGGTCGCGGGGTGGGCTGACCACCAAGCTGCACTCACTGGTCGACGGCCGCGGACGACCCCTGGTCCTGCTCGTCGGGCCTGGTCACGGCGGTGACAGCCCGATGCTGCCGAAGCTGCTCGACCACCTCAACGTCCCCCGGCTCGGCACAGGGCGGCCTCGCACCCGACCGGACTCGCTGTCGGCCGACAAGGCCTACTCTGCCCGTGCGCACCGCGCCGCGCTGCGCTCACGCGGCATCCGCACCGTCATCCCGGAGCGCTCGGACCAGATCGCCCACCGGCAGCGCCGCGGATCCGCCGGCGGCCGACCCCCGTCCTTCGACCCTGTTGCCTACCGCGACCGCAACGTCGTCGAACGCTCCTACAACGCCCTCAAGCAGTGGCGCGGCCTCGCCACCCGCTTCGACAAGCTCGCGATCATCTTCCGCGGCGGCATCGTTCTGCGCAGCATCATCATCTGGCTCACCGCTTAGGAGACATGCCCTAGTCCCAGATCGTCGGTGCGGGGGCGTCGGCCGGTGCCGATCACGATGACGTCGACGCGGATCTCGGTGTCGTCGTCGAGGGTGACGACGGTGTCGGCGCCGTCACGGCGTGCCCGCACCGCTCGTCGTCCGGTACGGACGTCGACGCCGCTGTCTGTCAATTGCGCGGCGACCAGTTCGCCGACGCGGGGGTCTTCACGGTCGAGGAGCCGGTCGGCCGACTGCACCAGGGTGACCTTCGTGCCGAACCGGGCCAGGAAGGTGCTCATCTCGACACCCACGGCGCTGCCCCCGACGAGGAGCGCCCGCCCGGGGATCTCGGTGAGGGTGGTGACTTCCCGGTTGGTCCACACCGGGACGCCGTCGAGGCCGTCGATCGGTGGGATGACGGGGGCGCTGCCGGTGGCGACGATGATGTTCTTGGCGGTCAGGCTGCGCCCGGCGACCTCGACGGCGTGTGGCCCGGTGAACCGGGCGCTGTCCTTGATGACGGTTACACCTCGGTCGGTGTAGCCCTTCACCTCGGCGCTGTCGTCGAGGTGGCGGATCATGTAGTCGCGGTAGTCCCGCAGGTCAGGCCAGTCGAGTTGGGGCTCGTTCACGCCCTGGGCGCGGTCGGCCTCGGTCTGCGCTTCGGGTGCTCGCAGCAGAGTTTTCGACGGGATGCAGGCCCAGTAGCCGCATTCACCGCCGATCAGCTCGGCTTCGACGACCGCCAGGCGCTTGCCTGCCTTGCGCAGCCTGCTGGTAGCGACCTCTCCTGCCGGTCCCATACCGATGATAATGGCGTCGTAGTTCTCGGTCTCGCTCATGCGCAGCACGAGGTCGGGAGCTGTTCGCCCGGTTCGAAGAGTTTGGCGGTCAGTCGCATGCTCTCGCTCATTGTCAGATAGGGCGCCCAGGTGTCGGCCAGGTCGGTCACGGTCATGGCGGCCTTGATGGCGTAGGTGGCGGCGAGCATCAGCTCACCCGCACCCTCGGCGGCGGCATGCACACCGAGAAGACGTCCCGTTGCCTTGTCGGCGACGAGCTTGACCGCGCCCAGGGTGTCGAAGTTGACCAGAGCGCGGGGAACGTCGCTCAGGTCGAGAGTGCGGCAGTCACACGCATAGCCGGCCTCGAGGGCCTCGGCTTCGGTGAGACCGGCCGAGGCCAGCTGTGGCCGGGTGAACATCACCGCCGGCAGACCGGTGTAGTCGACGGTGTCGTCGGCGCCGAAGGCGTTAGCAGCGGCGACCCGGCCTTGGGCCGCAGCGACATAAACGTACTGGGGTCCGCCGGTCACATCGCCGGCGGCGAAGACCCGAGGGTTGGACGTGCGCTGGTGATCGTCGACAGCGATGAAGCCGCGCTCGTCGGTCTTGATGCCGGCGTCGCCGAGGTTCAGCGGACCGGTGCGAGGCGATCGGCCAGTGGCCACCAGCAGGCGAGAGCCGCTGGCCCGCAAGTCTGACGCCGTCGCAACAGTGACGCCGCCGGCGTCGATTGTCGGTTCGACGGAGGTGGCCCGCTGCTCGAGAACTCGGATGCCGTCTCGCTTGAAGGCGGTGCGCATGACCTGGCGAAGCTCGGGCTCAGCCCAGGGAGCGAGGCGCCCGACGACGGTGACCTTGACCCCGAGGCCGGAGAAGATCTGCGCTTGTTCCATGCCGACGTAGCCGCCACCGAGCACGATCAGGCTCTCGGGTAGCTCGGGCAGGTCCATCGCCGTCGTTGAGGTGAGGTAGTCGACCTCCGCCAGACCGGGAAGATCCGGGCGGTCAGCTTCGACGCCGGTCGCCAGCAAATAGGCGCCCGCATCGAGCCGGTGTCCGTCGACCGTGAAGGTGCCGTCGACCGCAAAGGATGCTGTGCCCGGGCGGACCTCGAAGCCGTAGGCGTCGGCGACAGCGGCGTACTTGTCCTCGCGCATCCCCGCGATCAGGTCGTCTTTCTGGGTGACCAGGGCGGCGAGGTCGACCGGGCCGGCGGACGTAGGGGCGCCGGCGAACGGGCTGGCGGCCGCGTTGCTGCGCTGGCCGGCCATGCGCAACAGCGCCTTGCTAGGGACACAGCCGGTGTTGACGCAGGTGCCGCCGAGGGTGCCCGAGTCGACGAGCAGCACGGTCTTTCCGGCGTGGCGGGCAGTAATCGCGGCGCTCATAGCGGCGCCACCGGAACCGACCACGACGAGGTCGTACTGATCGTTGCTCATGGCCAAGTCCTGGCGAGATCGAAGTGAAGAAGCGGCTGTCGGCCAAGCACCAGACGATGCTCTAGACCCATTCGGGCCCGAGCCGGGTGCACGAGGCCAGATAGTCAGCCCGGGGCGCGGCGACCTCCTGAGCGTGTTCGACCAGACCCAGCACCGCTCGATCGACCAGCGAGTAGACGACGAAGCGACCGCGCTTCTCGCTCGACCAGGCCCCGCAGTGCAGACCGCACGCGAGGTGGTTGCCCAAGCGGCTACGCGGCACTCCCAGCAGCTCAGCCAGCTCGGCAACTGTCCGGTCGCCGTCGGCCAGCAGCTCAACGATCCGCATCCGGATCGGGTCGGCCAACAGCCGCAGCAACAACCCAGCCGCGAGCCGGCTGCTCGTCGTCGCCGGGGCAACGGAGGTCGTGGACATGCCGCCATCGTAACAGGAGAGCCCGTCATAACAGGCTTTCCTGTGATGTAGTGGGAAGATCCGAACAGCAAGGAGCCAAGGAGTGAGCGATGAAGCCCCCGCAGGTGAGTGACCACTGGGTAGGTCTGGGTGGGAGCGCTGAAGCCGAGCACGGGGGTGATGGCTTCGTCGGCCACCAGCGACATCGCTCCGGTCCGTGTGAGGTGCTGGTTGGAGAGGTGGAACCGCCCGCCCTGTCCTGGTGGCTCGGCCTGCTTGCCCTCCTGCCGATCGCCTGCTGCGCCGGGCCGGCTCTGCTCGCCGCCGGCATCACAGCGGGAACAGGAGCAGTACTCGGGGGAGCGGCCGGCGCCGTCCTCGTCATGTCGGCCGCCGTCGTTGCCCTGATTGCTGTTCGCCGTCGTCGACGCAACGCCGGGCGTCAGAACACGTGCCGCTGAGTCCGGTGGCGGTGGACAGCAGCGAGTCCATCAATGCCTTGGGCCCAACAGCCAGATCGGCTGTCCGCTGCCGGGCGAGCGACCGGGTCAGCGAACGCTGTTCCTGGACCAACTGGCTGCTGTCCATCACCACCGCCGACAGCTTGTTGGCCTTCGCGACGTCGGTCTCGGCGTGGGCATGGCGCTGGTCTTGACCGTGCAGGTCCATGCGATGGGCCCGCCCGTGTCCATGCTTCGTCTTCAGCCTCGCCCTGCTTGCCGGGACCGCCTGGTGGGGCCTGCGCCGCATCGCTGAACTGCCTGAATACCGCCGGGCTGCGTCGCTGCTCATGCGCCCGCGTACCGGCAGCTCTGGCTTGCCCGGACGATCTTGCTGGTCGGTGACGCCGCCCCATTCACGGCCCTGGCCCGACAGTGCATAAGCGCGGAATCCGGTCGGCACCGAGAGCAAGCCTCGTGGCACTCGTGCAGCTGGACGGTCGATGACCGTGATGGGCATCGGTCGCCCTCCGCGCGCCTGCCCGACGCTGCGGACGGGTGCCTCAGTCGTCGTCGGCAGGGGCGTGCCGGGACAGCTCGACAAGGGCGCGCAGGCAGTGGTTGCGCAACGGCTCCGGGAAGCCGGTGGACAGGCGGTAGTAGACGACCCGGCCGTCCTTGCGGGTGCTGACCAGCCCGGCGGTGCGCAGCATCCGCAGGGCGTAGCCGACGGAGTCCTCGGTGACCTTCAGTGCCAGCGACAGGTCCCCGACGCAGAGCTCCTGCACCAGGTCCAGCGCATACAGGATCCGAGCGCGGACGGGGTCGGCGAGCAGCCCGAGCAGCCCGGCGAGCCGACCGGCCTCCTCGGCGTCAATGAGCCGCTCGCGGGCGGCGGCGACCCGCCGCGGGTCGACCGGGTGCTCGTGGTCCAGCGTTCTGGCGTCGTGGGCCTTGGAGGGCACGTCGCGTTCCGGTGGCGGGTCAATGGGCGGTGCGCTGGCGGGTCCGGCTGCTGCTGGAGGTGGCCCGCCGGGTCGTCGGTGAACGCGCGGGCGCAGCCCGGGCCGCAGAACACGTACCGGGTGCCGTCGACGGTTGCCGTCGCTCCGGGTGCTGCGACGTCGACGGTCATTCCGCAGACCGGGTCGCGGGCCTCGGTCCAGGTGGGCGAGCGGGTCGGCGGTGAAGGTGTCCCGGCAGCCGGTGGAGCAGAAGGCGTACTGCTGTCCGGCGTACCGGCGTGACCGGCGCGATCGGCCGGGTCGACGGTCATGCGCAGACCGGATCCACGGCAACGGGGGCCTGCGTGCGGTCGTCGTCGGCGTGCTCGTCGGTCGGCTCGGTCTCGCTGGTTCCGGCGTACCGGGCGGGGTCCTTGCTGAAACGATCGTGGCAGCGGTCGGAGCAGAAGTAGACGGTCTGTCCGTCGTGGCGGGTGGTGGCGGGGGCGTTGCGCGTGCTCGACCTGCATGCCGCAGACCGGGTCTTTGGCGTACTGCTCGCCGCCGCCGAGGCGCTCCCGGTTGCGGTAGGTCCAGTAGACGACCGCCGACGACGACCAGGAACACGATGTTGAGCCAGGTCGTGTAGTTCCAGGAGAAGCCGGTCGCGACGACCTCGGCCTTGCGATGCGGGTAGTTGATGCCGACGGCTCGGAACAGCAAGTCGACCAGCAGCCCGGCGGTGCTCATCACTGCCCAGAAGCGACAGGAGCAGCCGCAGGGCCAGTCGTCGGCCGTAGAACTTGCCGTAGATCAGGACCAGCGGCAGGGCGATGAGGTCGGCGAAGATGAACGCCACGGTGCCCCCGAAGCTGATCCCGCCCTCGTACAGCGCCGCGGCAAGCGGGACGTTCCCGATCGAGCAGACGAAGCTGATGAACGCGATGAACGGCCCGACGACGACGTTCTCAAGGTCGGTGCGGCGCCGTGACCGGACAGGAAGACCGTGCTGTAGACGGTGGCGGGGACGGCGACGGCGAGGAACCCGGCGACGAGGTAGCCGATGACCAGCTCGCGGCGCAGCATCGACAGGTCGGAGACGGTGTAGCCGGCTGCGTCGGCCCAGCCGGCGCGGCTGCGCAGCCGCGCCCGGAACGGCCGGGCCTGTTCGTCGTCGGCGCTGTCGGCGTCGCCGTGGCCGGCAGCGCCGTCCGGCGCTCGTGGTGTCCAGGCCGCTCGCGGGCCTGCTCGAGCTCGGCGCGCGGGAAGATCCGCGGGGCGAGCAGCACGAACAGCGCGATCATGATGGCGCCGCCGACGAACTCGGCGAGCGCGAACTGCCAGCCCATCAGCAGCCACAGCACGATGCCGAGCTCGACGCACCAGGTTGGTGCTGGCGAACATGAAGACCATCGCCGTGGTGAAGTCGGCGCCGCGCTGGAACAGCGACTTCGCCAGCGCGCTGGCCGCGTAGGAGCACGACGAGCTCGCCGCGCCGAGCAAGCTGGTGCGCACGATCGTGCGGGGCCGGTGGTCGCCCATGGCCCGCTGCATCTCGCCGCGGGAGACGAACGCCTGCACCGCCCCGGACAGCGTGAAGCCCAGGACCAGCGCCCACAGCGTCTCCCAGAACATGAAGAAGCCCTCGGACAGGCTGTCCCCAATCGTGCCCAGCACGCTCACGACTGCTCCCTCTGCCTTCTCGCCCGGCGAACGCGGACGGCGGCGACCACCTCCCGGGCCACGAAGGCCAGCCGGCCACCCGGGCCGGCGCCGCAGGCCGGCACCCCCGCTGGATCGACCGGGCAGGTCTGCTGCGTCTGCTTGCTACCGCGCTTACCCATCGCTGCCCCTCCTCCCAATTCATATCCTACAACCGTGCGGTCTCACGGATAATCTCGGAAGGGGGTCGTCGTGGCCGTGACGTCGGCAGCGGATGCCAGACGGCGGCGAGACTCCAGCCCCAGTAGAGGGCGCGTCTCGGGCACTCGTGGCGCGGTGGACATGCCGTCCGCTGGCCTCGTGCGCGACACCGGGGAGGTCGCTGGACAGGACCTCCTCCAGGTGCCCCAGAGAGGCATTCCGGGCCGTCGACCAGGTCCGCAAAATCTTGTGGCCAAGGCCGGCACCCCGACCGATAGCGCCCCGACGTCCGGGAGGTCGAGGCTCGCATCAGCGAGGCAAACCTGCTCGCGGCCCGCGGCGGCGACCGAGGAACCCTCCGAGCATCCGCTGGCCCAGCCTACCGATGCCGCTGCCCGCGCGGCCTCGATTCGTCGGCCGCCGGCGACTTTGCCGGGTCCCCGGCTTCGTCGTGACCGCCACCAGCAACAACACACGAGAACCCGCCGACGTCGTCGACAATCGGTGCGCCGCAGGCGCTGGGTGTCGCCGGGCTGGTCCGACTCGTCGACCGCTGGCCGCGCTGATCCTCCCTTGCCAAGGAAACCCGCTGGCGCCCGAGCAGCTTCCCGCGCGACGGACCGACATCCACGCTTCCTAACTCAGCATCGGTGGATACTGCATTAACGGCGCCGACAAGCGGGGCCGCCGCATCCTCATGCGCTCCTTTGAAGCGCAGTTCCCAGGCGGGTCTAAACCTCATGCTGAGGCGCGGAAGGGACGAGCTCAGACGAAGGGGTGCGACAGCTTTGGCCGAGCTGCCTTACTTCAGCGTCCCCGTGAGGTCGGTCAGGGCAGCCACCGCATGGTCTGGTTGTGTGAAGAAGTCGGGGTACGGAGCCTGGGTGCGGTTGATCCATGCGGTGCCCACGCCGGCCTGAGCCGCTCCGTGAATATCCCAAGGGTGAACGGCAACCAACAGCATGTTGTCGAGCTCTACGCCGCACTGCTCGGCGGCGTACTCGTAGGCCCGGGCCGCCGGCTTCCAGGTCGCGGCGTCCTCGACGGAAAGCAAAGCCTCGAACTCGCCTCGAATACCGGCCCGGTCGAAAAGTCCTTCGGCTACGGCGACAGCACCGTTCGTCAAAGTGACCAGTCGGTACCCAGCAGCCCGTAGCGCGCGGACGCCCTCGGGAACGTCTGGATGCACCGACAGGGCCATGAAGCCCTCCATGACGTAGTCGACCGCACTGTCGAGGTCGCGGTCGAGCGTGAGGTCACTCAGCAGAGTGCGCAGAGCCCCCCTCCCTAGGGTCGCAAACTTCTCTGGACCGCCCGCGACCATGCGGGCAAATCCATCCCGCAGCAGCATCGCGAACCACTGGGGCGCTAGCTGACGTGGAGCGCCGACGTCGGCGAAGCGACCCGCCATCGGAGCGAGGTCAGACAAGGTCTCGTTCACGTCGAAGACGATCACAGCAGGGCGGTTGGGCACAGCATGCTCCTACCCAGGACTGGAACCGTGCATGGGGAGATCTCCCGTCGAGGTGAGATCCACAGGCGCGGCCGTCCAAGTCGAATCGGCGACGGACCGACGCCCGAACGAGCTCTGTGAGACAGTCCGCAGCCGGGTGCCGCAACTGTCCGCCGCCGAGGAGAAGACATGGGAGGGGTAGCCGTCCTCCCGAAAGCGGCCGCCGGGGGCGGTATTGGAAGGTCGCGCTCATGGGCGGTCGACGCAAGCACCATGACGACGCTGGTTCGCCAGTGAGCTGGCAACGTTACCGTGAGGCGTTTGTCCTGCTCATCAGAGGTCATACGCTGCGATCAGCAGTCCCGGTCGCGACGGTGGTGGGCTCGCTGCTGTCGGCGGTGAATCAAGGTGAGGCACTGGTGGGCGGGCAATTGACGATTCCGCTGGTGCTTCGAGTCGTGTTCAACTGTCTGACCCCGTTCACGGTTGCCAGCATTGGCTGGCTGTCGGCCCGCCGTGTCAGGTCGATTGAGGAGAGTGGTCGGTGACTTCAGCGGTCGAGGAGTTGTTGCGGACTCACCGTGCAGCCGTCCGGAGATTCGAAGCTGGCGGAGTCGGCAGCGTGGTCCTTGACAGCGGACCGCACGAGAGTGCCGCTGTGGTCTGCATGCACGGCGTGCCGACGTCGTCCTACCTGTATCGCAAGGTGGTCCATGAGCTGGCGGCCCGGGGCCTGCGCGGGGTCGCCTTCGACCTTCCCGGCCTTGGCCTGGCCGACCGGCCGGCCGATTTCGATTACTCGTGGACCGGTCTCGGTCGCTTTGCCGTGCAGGCCGTGGACGCGTTGGGGCTGGACCGGTTCCATCTGGTGGTGCACGACGTCGGTGGGCCGGTCGGGTTCGAGCTGGCGGCGGCGCTGCCCGACCGGGTGGCGTCCCTGACGGTGCTGAACACCGTCGTCGCGGTCGAGAGTTTTCGCCGGCCATGGGTGATGGAGCCGTTCGCGCATCGCGGCATCGGCGAGTTGTGGTTGGCGTCGATGCGGCCACGTGTGTTTTCGACGTTGATGCGCCGGATCGGTATCGCTCAGCAGGACAAGGTGACCGACGCGGAGTTGGCGGCGTATGTGCCCCTGCTGCGGGGCGACGACGGAGGCCGGGCGTTTCTTCGCATCATGCGCGGATTCGAGCGGACGGCCGCGAAGGAGCGGCTGTATCGCGGGGTGGTAGGCGACCCACGACGGCCAGTACAGGTCCTGTGGGGGGCACGCGACCCGGCACTGCGACTGGCCCGCCAGGGCGAAGAGGCTGCCAACGCCGCCGGGGTACCGGTACAGACGGTCGACGGTCGGCATTTCCTGCAGGAGGACAACGCGGCGGAGATCGCCGACGCGGTCAGCCGTCTAGCGCGGACCGCCGGATGACAGCGGTGCGAGAGTAGCTGCGGTGGTCCAGAGGGCCGGACAGGAATCGCCAGGGTCTCTGTCCGGCCTTCTTGTTCTGGATCGGCCGCGGCTGCGGCTGATCCAGAAGTCGCTGGTGACTCAGCCGTTCAAGGCCGGCGCTGCTGGCACGTCGAGTTCCGTACCGACGTAGTGGTTGAAGAAGTTGGTGTACAAGTTGATCCCGACGTGGGCGAACAGTTCTGTCAGTTCCTCGCTGCTCCAGCCGCTTTCCAGCGCCGCCTTCCAGGTCGTGTCCTCGACGTAGCCCACGCCGCCGGCGGCTTCAGCCGCCAGCGACAGCAAGGTGCCGAGCTTTTCGTCGAAGTCGACGTTGCCGCGGCGGATGGCGAGGGCCTGCTCGCCGGTCCAGCCGGCCTTCCTCGCCCCTGCGGTGTGGGCTGCCTGGCAGTAGTCGCAGCGGTCCACGACACCCACGGTCAGGGCAATGGCCTCGCGGGTCTTGGCGTCGAACGTGCCCTTGTCGGCGACGGCCTGCTGCATCGCAGCGTAGGCGGCGAGCGCTACCGGCGAGTGCGCCATCTCGGCGTGGATGTTCAGGACCTTGCCCATCTTCTCCCCGAGCGCGGCAAGCGTGTCGCGGCTGCCGGCAGGGGCGTCATCGAGGGTGTGCACAGGTATCCGTGGCATGAATTGCTCCGATCTGGACGGCGGTGTCCTACGGGCAACCCGATCGCGAGGTGGTTTTCATCCATCTGCGGAGCGACCGTCCGGGGTTGGGAGGGGGCTCGGCTCGGTCGTTGCCTGACGCTCGCCCGACTACTCGTGCCGGTGCTGGTCGTCTGCCAGTTGGGTTGCTGTGGCGAGCACTTCGGCAGCCGGTGGTCGGTCGTCAGGAGAGCGAGGTCGCCACAGCCGGACGATGACACCGTCGACCAGCACCGCGTCGCCGCCGAGCTGGCGGGTGTCCTCCTGCTCCGGGCGGCCCAGCCGCTCACGCCGCCACAGCGCCGAGGCGTAGAGGCGCAACGTTGCCGGCGTGTACACGCGCCACAGCGGTGCCCGTCCGATGCCGAGCCGGGAGTAGAGCACCCTCGGCTGGTCACCGAGAACCAGGCCTGGCCATTGCAGACGTCGAGCGATCGCGGCGAGCCGCCTCGGTTCGCTGAACCCGACGAGAACCAGCCCGACCCTTGCATCGCCGTGCTGTTCGTGCACCTGAACCAGGTGCTGCTGGCAGGGCAGTCAATGCCGGTGCCGCATCAGTACCAGTAGCTGCACACCGTCCAGCGAGGCGAGCGGCACCTGGTCGCCGGAAGCGTTGGTGAGGGTTAGATCGGAAACCGAAATCTGAGTTGTCTGCATGCTCGGCATGACGTTCCTCCCGTTGGTTCAGATGGCGACTGCCAGTCGTAGGCGCGTGCCACCAGCTCGACGCTGGCTTCGTCGTCCTCGACGTCGACCACCGGGTACCGACGCCGCGTCGCCCGTCGTTGGCTGGTTTACCGACGACGGCGACGTTCACGACCAGGGTGCCATCGATGCGTTTCTGCCACGGCGGACCGCTGCGGGTGCAGAGGATGACGTCGGTGCTGCTGGCCACAACCCTGGCGCGTGTCTTCACCGTGACGATCACCCCGACCGGTTTTGGGTTCATCACGCTTGCACGCCCCGCGAGGGACGCTTCTCCGTCAAGGGCAGCAGCGTCCGCAGCACCGCGTTCTCTTGGGGGTCGAGGACCGCGTGTTGCACACAGGCCGGTACGAGCGAGCCGTTTTCTGGATGGGCCATGGCGTAGTGGCAGGCAGCCAGCCGTTCCTGCGTCGGCCCGCACCTCTGGATCGGCGGCCACCTCGTCGCGCTGCATGAGCGCCCACGCCGGTGCCACCTGCTCGGCGTCCATGAACTGGTGCATCACATAGCGTGACCGGCCGCAGCTGACCGCGGGTCGCGGCTCGCAGCACCGCGAGTGGACCGCCGGCCCGGCGGATCGTCCGCTGTAGCCAGCCGAGGCCGATGATCAACCCCGCGGGGTGGCGGGCCAGCACCCGCACCAGCCGGGTGACGACCACAGCCGGCGGCGCCCCGCTGAAGTTCGTCTCACGCCAGGTAGCGCAGAAATGCATTTCGGGCGGCGCGGTCATGCGGGTCGTCGCCGTCGAGCAGCGGATACCAGCGGCCATCGACGAACAAGCCCGTGGGCGATCCGATTGCAGCGGATGTCGCCGTACTGCAGCACCGTGTAGTCCAGCTGCGCGTCGGCGCCCTCCTCGATCTCGGCCCATACCGCGTCCGGGGTGCGCGGCGCGGAACTGCTCCCGCCAGCGCCGCTGGTCACCGAGGTAGGCGGCTGGCTGGAACGAGAACATGCCGTAGGGCAGCGACAGGCCGAACCGGACGACGTCGGCGACCTCGTCGAGATTGCCCGGCGTCACCGTCATGTTGTGCGCCAGGAAGAACCGCACGCCGTGTTCGCGGCGCAGCCGCACGAACATGTCGGCGAAACGCTGCCGGTACGGGTGCAGCGCGGCCTCGCTGGAGGGCCGTTTGATCGTCTTACGCCCGAACATGAACTTGTCGAAGTGCGCCGCGAAGGAGATCCGGCTGGTCCGCGGTGTGCCATCTGGGTCCAGCACCAGCCGGCGCAGGTAGTCCTCGTCGAAGTCGCCGTGGGTGAAGCTCATCGGCTCCCGGCCGTAGCGTCGCATCACCGTCAGCGACTGCCGCATGGGTCGTCCGGGTCGAGCAGACTCACCTCGCCGCCGATGAGCTGCGCATGCGCCACCGGGCCGCGCTGCTCGCGCAGCAGCCGCATCTGGCTTTCGACCTCAGTCAGCGTGTGCGGCCCGTCGACCCGCACCTGATTCGCGTCACGGGAGTGATAGCAGGGCGTACAGGCGAAGTTGCAGCGGGGAAAGACGCCATGGGTGCCTTCACAGCCCACCGAGTGGCGGCCCAGCAGCTGGCCGGGAGTGCGGACGACATCGGGCAGACCAGCCCAACGTCGCTGCAGAGCCGCAACGAACTCGGGATTACTGGGCCGGGAGACCCGCTCGAAGTCGAGCACCCGCCGGATCAACCGGCCACCACGCCGGGCGCCGCCCATCGATCCGTTGCCCACACACGCCTCCCCGTCGCCAACTGCTGTGGGAACCCGGCTCCACGATCGGAACCTTCCCTCCTCGTGGAATCCGGCTCCTCGCTCCATGGCGCCCGGCCAGCCTTCGCGAACGTCAGTCGGCTGGGGGAAGGGATGGACCTGGCCGCCGGGTTTCTACCAGGGACGGACCCCGCAAGAGGTAGTCGTTGACCCGAAGCGCTTCGCTTGGGCCGTTAGGAAAGGTTTGGCGTGCTGCACTCACAACCACGAAGTTCTCAGCGTGGGCCCGTGTCGGAGCTGTCGCAGCCGCACCGGCGCAGCTCCGGGAGTGGGCCGGTCGGTGGTGAACGGTGACTACCGGAGACGCGAGGGTTGAAGACCCGATCCCCGAGGTCGAGGTCCTGTGGCGGCCGGGATGCCCCTACTGCTCGTCGTTACGGCGTCGCCTCAGCAAAGCCGGTGTCGTGACCGTCGAGCACGACATCTGGACAGACCCGTCCGCCGCGGCCCGAGTGCGTGCCGTCAACGGCGGCAACGAGACGGTGCCGACCGTCATCGTCGGCGACACGGCGCTGGTGAACCCTTCCGTGACGCAGGTGCTGGCGGCACTGCGAGCGGAGTCTCCTCATGGCGCCGACCACATCGCCGGCGCCGGGCCGGGGACAGGCTTGCCGTCGATGTGGCCCGGAGCGGTGTGGACGGTGGCGGTCCTCATTGGGTGGCTGCTGCTTGCGCTGTGGCGGCCGACGACGACCTGGCACCTTGCGCCCGTTCTGCTTGCAGCGGCATGGCCGTGGATGGTCGGCCAGGATCTACGTTCAGGCGACGGCCGCGGCGCCGTACGTGTCGTCGCGGCGGGCTTGGCCGGCTTCGCCGTCACCGTGGTCGCGACGCTCGGACTCGCCGGCGCCGACCTGCTGCGGGGCCCTACCTTCAGCGGCGCGGGCGATGTCGTGGGTGAGTCGTTGCTGCTCGGCGGAGTGGGAGCGTTTCTCGTCGTGCTGGTGGGGATGCGCAGGGGGTTGCGCGCGACGGTGAGCCGATCGGCTTGGGTCGGCGAGCAAAAGATCGCGGCCTCTGACGATGTCGTTGTGGTCGAGGGCAACGCCTATTTCCCCGCCGCCGCGATCAGCCCTGAGGTGTTGGCCGGAACCTCCACGAAGACCGTCTGCCCGTGGAAAGGCGTGGCCAGCTACTACACGGTGATGGTCGCCGGGACGGAGCTAACCAATGCAGCGTGGAGCTACCGCCGTCCGTTGCCCCTCGCCCGACGAGTGAAGGGCCGGGTCGCGTTCCGCGGCGAGGTGGAGGTCCGAGAGAACTGACGACCGTCGATGGCAACTGAGCCGACGTGGCGTCGGCCTACCCTCATCCACGCCCGTTAACGGCGACCCACCGACACGACGATCCTTCCCGGAAGAGCAGAGGGAAGGATTGTCGCGGCTGGTCGGGTTACCGGTTCGTCGTCGACCTGCCGGTCGTCAGCTCGGAGGGGAGGCCGTTTGCCCGAGGCCGAGCAGGGATGCGCGCGTGACGTCGCGGAACGCCGGCGCGCCTGCGATGGGCCACGCGACGGTTCTGCCGCGGGCGCACCGTAGCGCCCCGCGCGGAGAACCAGGTCCTGCGCCGACTTCTGCCCTTGATGCCGGGCGAGGCTCGCCGCAGCTGGTGCGCCTGGCACGAGCCTGTCAGTCGGCAAGGTGAGGCCACGTGCTTGACACCCGCCTACGGCGGGCGCTCGCGCCGGCGCTCGACAGTGCCGGCGGCGCGCTCGCCGCCGCCGGGGTGCCGGCAATTGCGCTCACCGGCGCCGGTTTCGCGTCCGGGTTGCTCGCCTGTCTTGCGGTCCTGCTGCACGCCTGGCCCGTTGCGTTGCTGCTCTGGCTGCTCAACCGCCTCTTCGACGGGCTGGACGGGCCGGTCGCCCGCAGCTACGGAGCCAGCGAGCTCGGCGGCTTCCTCGACATCGTCGCCGACTTCAGCATCTATGCCGGCTTCGTCGTCGCCGCAGCGCTGGCTGTTCCCTCGGCGCGCACCGCCTGCCTCTTGCTGCTGTTCGCCTATTACGTGTCAGGGACGACGTTTCTCGCCCTGTCCTCGCTGCTCGAGCGGCGCGGGCCGCGGGACGCCGCCGAGAGCGACGGACGGTCGCTGCGCTTCGTCGGGGGGCTCGCCGAAGGTTCCGAGACGCTTCTCGCCTACGTCCTGTTCTGCCTGTTCCCCGCGCAGATTCCGCTGCTCGCCTGGATCTTCGCCGGGATGGTGGCGATCACTGCCTTGCAACGGGTTGCGCTCGGCATCCACCTGCTCCGCCGACCGCCCATCACCGCGCAGGGGCCCGGCCCTTCACTCGAACATCAGGAGAACTGACCGATGCCTCGACCCCGACTCGTCGCCGCGCTCGCGGCCGCGCTCCTCGCTGCGACCGCATGCAGCTCGGGCGGCAGCTCCGGCAGCGGCTCCGGCGCCGGATCCTCGGCACCCGTGGAGGATTGGCCGGCCGTCCAGGCTGCAGCCCGCGGCCAAACCGTCAACTGGTACATGTACGGCGGCGACGACACGCTCAACTCCTTCGTCACCGGCTACGTCGCCGACCGGCTCAGGGAGCAGGGCGTCACGCTGAACCAGGTGAAGGTCCCCGACACCGCTGACGCCGTGAACAAGGTCCTCGGCGAGAAGCAGGCCGGCCGCACCACCGGTGGAACGGTCGACGCCATCTGGCTCAACGGCGAGAACTTCGCCACCGGTGTGCAGGCCCAGCTCTGGTCCTGCGGTTGGCCCGCGGGCCTGCCCAACGCCCGGTACGTCAACGTCGCCGACCCGGCCATCGCCAGCGACTTCGGCGTTCCGGTCCGCGGCTGCGAGGCGGCGTGGCAACGAGCCAACTCCGCCCTGGTCTACGACTCGGCCCGGCTCGGTCCGGCCGACGTCGCCTCGGTCTCCGCCCTGTTCGCCTGGGCCAAGACGCACCCGGGGCGATTCACCTACCCGGCGTTGCCGGACTTCACCGGCTCGATGGCAGTCCGGACCGTGCTCTACGACGACCTCGGCGGACCGAAGCCGCTGGCGGGCCCGTTCGACAACGGCAAGTACGGCCCCGCCGCCGCACAAGCTCTGGCAGCGGCTCAACGACATCAAGCCCGCCCTGTGGCGGGGCGGCGCCACCTACCCGCAGTCCCAGGACGATGTGGAGAAGCTCTACGCCGACGGCCAGATCAGCGCCTACTTCACCTACGGTCCCGGGACGGTCGCCGGCAAGGTGAAGAAGGGACAGTTCCCGGCAACGACCCGGGAAGCCGTTCCCTCCGTCGGGAACCTGGCCAACGTCAGCAACATCGCGATTCCCGCGAACGCCGCTCACCGGGCCGCAGCACTCGTCCTCGCCAACGTCCTGCAGGACCCTCACACCCAGCTCGCGCTCTACCAGGCTGAACAGATCTACCCCGCGATCGACCTCACCCGCACCGACCAGGCGACGCGGCAGCGTTTCGCCGCGGTGTCGACGGGACCGTCCGTGCTGTCGCTCGACGCGTTGACCCGGAACGCGCAGCCCGAGCTCGACAGCACGTACGTCACGCGGATCGAAAAGGACTGGAAGACGAACGTGCTCCAACGATGACCTCAACGGTGACGCCGCCCGCGGCGCTGGACGAGCAGCCACACGCGGCGGCAGGTCCCGCGGTCCGTCATCATCGGCGTACTGCTCCTGCCGGCAATGTCGGTCGTGGCGGTCTTCTTCGTCGGCGGGGTCGGCCAAGCCGTCGCGCAGAGCCTGGGCTACCAGCCGTTCCTCCCAGGATGGCGGCTCTCGGCCGACGCCTACCGCCAGATGTGGGCCGACCCATCGGTGCGGAGCTCGCTGGCGCTCACGGCCCGGGTAGCCTTCCTGTCCACCGCGGCATCGGCGGCACTGGGGATCGCTGCCGCGCTGCTGATCCACCGCATAGGGCGGGCGCGCCGCTGGGCGCTGCCGTTGCTGCAGACGACGCTCGCCGTGCCGCACCTCGTCGGAGCCCTGTGCATGGTGTTGCTGTTGTCGCAGGCCGGCCTGCTCGCACGGATCGCGCACGCGGCCGGCGGCCCGGGCTCTCCCGCGGCCTTCCCACCGCTGACCGCCGACCGCTTCGGCATCGGCATCATCGCGGAATACGTCTGGAAGGAGACGCCGTTCATCGCGGTGCTGGCCCTCACGGCGCTGAACCGCGGAAGCGACGAGCTCAGCGACGCCGCCCGGATGCTGGGGCCCGGCGCCGGCAACGGCTGCGGCACGTGACCCTGCCGGTCCTCGCACCCGCGGTCACCGCCGGCTCGGTGCTCGTATTCGCCTTCGCCGCCGGCTCCTACGAGGTGCCGTTCCTACTGGGACGGCCCTACCCGGCGACCCTGCCCGTCGTCGCCTACCAGTACTACACCGACACGGACCTGACGGCCCGACCGCAGGCGATGGCCGTCGCGGTGCTCATCAGCGTGACGTCGATGCTCGTGCGTCGCGGCCTACCTGGCGGTGACCACGCGTCTGGCCCGGCGGCAGGTATGAGCGTTCCTCGGCTCCGGGCGGCCGTCGGGCACGTGCCGCTGTTGCTCCTGCTCGGCGGGGTGCTGCTTCCGCTCATCCCGCTCGTGGTGTGGGCCTTCGCAGGCCGCTGGGGCTACCCCGCGCTGCTGCCGCAGCAGACCACCGCCCGGGGACTGCGGTTGCTCGCCGACCCGCAGAACCAGGTGGTGCACGGCTTGCTGCTCTCCGCCGGAATCGGCGCCGCCGTCGCCGCTCTGGCCGTGCTGATCGCGCTGCCGGCCGGACGGGCGATCGGCCTTTACGCGTTCCGGGGCCGCCGACTCGTGCAGTTCCTCCTGCTGGCGCCCGTGCTCGTGCCGGGTCTCGCCGTGACCCTGGGGCTCCAGGTCTTCTTCATCCGCTTCGGACTTGCCGACACCGCCGGCGGCGTCGTCCTCGTCCAGCTGATCCCGACCGTGCCGTATGCCTCAGTGGTGTTGAGCGCCGGCTTCGCCAACCTCGACGTCGACTACGAGCGTCAAGCGCGAGTCCTCGGAGCCGGCCTGCTGCGTACCCAGTTCCGGGTCACCCTGCCGCTGATCCGACCGGCCATCGTGGTGGCCGCCCTGTTCTCCTTCCTCATCTCCTGGAGCGAGTACATCCTGACGCTCCTCGTGGGCGGCGGTCAGGTGCAGACCCTGCCACTGCTGCTGTTCTCGGCGATCGGCGCCTCCGACACCACCGCCGCCGCCGCGCTGGCCCTGCTGCTCGTCGTCCCGGCGCTGCTGCTCGTCGCGGCCGCCACCCGGACCCTGTCCGGCCGTTCCGGGGCCGTCATCGGACTGGGCCGGCTGTGACGGCGGCCGAACCGCCCGAGCCGTCGACGGGGGCCAGGCTCGAGCTGACCGCCCTCCGGCGCCGCTTCGGTGACACCACCGCCGTAGACGCACTCTCGCTCCCCCTGGAACCGGGGTCGTTCACCGCGCTGCTGGGACCGTCCGGATGCGGGAAGAGCACCGTTCTCCGGCTGATCGCCGGTTTGCTCGACCCGGACGGCGGCGACGTGCGCCTCGACGGCCGGTCGCTGCTCCAGGTCCCGGCCGAACGTCGAGCCGTCGGGCTCGTGTTCCAGAAGCCGCTGCTGTTCCCCCAGCTGACGGTGGAGGCGAATGTGGCGTTCGGGCTCCGGATGCGCGGGATACGCCGGCAGGCGGCGCGGTCCACCGCCGGTCAGATGCTGGAGCGGGTGAAGCTGTCGGGCCTGGCCGGGCGCCGGGTCGGTGAGCTCTCGGGAGGACAGGAACAGCGCGTCGCCCTTGCCCGTGCCCTGGTGCTCTCACCGCGGGTCCTGCTGCTCGACGAACCGTTCTCCCAACTCGACGCGGCGCTCCGGGCCGAGATGCGTGTACTCGTGCGGGAGCTGACCCGTGAGGCCGCGCTCACCACCGTGTTCGTCACCCACGATCAGGCGGAGGCCGTGGAGGTCTCGGACCGGATCGCGTTGCTCCTGCAGGGGCGTCTGGAAGGTCACGACGCACCCGAGAGCTTCTACACGCAGCCGCCGTCGCTGCCCGCGGCCCGCTTCTTCGGGGTCACCAACGAGATCCCGGGCCGGGTCACCAGCGGCTGCTTCGTCTCCGACGACGGTTTGCTCGAGGTGCCGAGCAACCGGCGGGACGGTCCTGCGGTCCTCGTCGTCCGGCCCGAGGCACTCGCGCTGGATGCCGGAGCGATCGGCGGCCCGGGGGAGTCCGGCGGCGCGGACGGATTGTGCCTGTCCGGCGTCGCCGCTGCTGCGCGGTTCGCGGGAACACATCTCCAGGTGGACGTCGAAATCGCGGGCGGTCGGACGATCGTGGCGCATGCGCCGGTGGGCACACCGGTGGAGCTCGGGGCCAGGGTCCTGCTGACGGCCCGGCCGTCGGCCTGGTCCGTGCTGCCCGATCAGACGTGAACCGCGGCGTCGTCGTGCGGATCGCCGGCCTCGTCGTGGTCGTGGCGCTCATCGCCGTCGTCGCGCTGCAGATCGGGCTTCCCTCACGCGGTCAGTTGCACCGCTCCTTCGGGGACGGCTCCGGCCGCGCCGCGCTCGCGTTCGCCGGCCTGTACGCGTTGGTCAGTCTGTCACCGCTGCCGAAGGCCGTCTTCAGTCTGGCGGCAGGTGCGGTGTTCGGGGTCGGACTGGGCCTGCCCGCGGTGCTGGTCGGCGCCAACGTCGGCGCCGTCGTCGCCTTCTACCTCGGTCGATGGCTCGGCCGGGACGCCGTGGCACGGCTCGTCGGCCCGCGACTCGACCGGGTCGACCGGCTGCTCGACCGGAGGGGATTCGTCGCCGTGCTCGTCGCCCGGCTGATCCCGATCGTTCCCTTCACCGGGCTGAACTACGTGGCCGGGTTGACCGCCGTCCGGCTCCGGGATTTCGTTGCCGGCACCGTTCTCGGCATGCTGCCGGCGACGGCCGCTTACGTCACGATCGGCGCCTACGGCGACGAGCCCGGGGCCTGGCCGCTCTGGACCGCCGTCGCCACCCTGGTCCTGCTCGCGGTGGCAGGGCTGGTCGGAACTGCCCGCCGGCGTGGCCGCATCTGGTGAGGACCGGCGCGCAGCAGCTGGCCGGGCAGGCCACGCGCCACCCTCGCGGACGCCGAGTCGATCGGGCCAGCCTCTGACGTCCGCGAGCGGCGACGGGAAGGGACCGGCGCCCCCGGCGGGTTATCCCCTTGTGTCCACTCCGCCAGCCGAGCAGTCCGCGGCGCGCGCGAAGGCCTTCCGCGCGCACGTGGAGCCGGAGGTCGACGTGCTGCTGCGGGTCGCCCGGACCCTAACCGGCTCCTGGTCGGAGGCGGAGGACCTCACCCAGGAATGCCTGATCCGGGCGTGGAAGGCGGCGGACCGGTTCGACGGGGCTCATCCCCGCGCCTGGCTGCTTACCATCCTGCGCCGCACCAACCTCAACATGCACCGCCGGCAGCGTCCCGAGCCCGTGGAGGACGTGGGTGTGCTTACCGGCGCCCGTCCGGCGTTCGAAGCCACCCAGCAGCCCACGCCCGAGGAGCAGGTGATGAACGGCCTGTTCACCGACGATGTGGAGCGCGCCGTCGCCGACCTCGGCGAACGCTTCCGCACCGTCGTGCTGCTCGTCGACGTCGACGGCCTGACCTATGCCGAAGCTGCCGCCATCCTCGACGTGCCGGTCGGCACCGTCATGTCCCGGCTGAGCCGGGGACGCCAACGGCTCCGCGCCCGCCTGCATCCGCGCACCCTCCGAGAAGGGAACCTCCGGTGATCCGTACCGCCCGCCGGCTGCTGTCCTGCCACTTCACCGCCCGGCGGCTGAACCGCTATCTCGACGCCGATCCCGCTGCCCCGCTGACCCGGGCCGAGGTCCAGCGGCTGGAGGCGCACCTGGCCGAGTGCGAGCGATGCACCGGCGCGGTCGCCGATCTGCGGGCCGTGCGCGGCGCGTTGAAGGGACTGGCGCAACGGGTCGGCCCGCAAACCGGAGGCTGTCGCGCGTATAGCGGAGTCTCGTCGACGATCTCGCCGATGGACAGACCCGGTGAACACGCCAACCCCAGGAAGCGTATGGGATCTGCTGGTCATCGGGGGCGGCACCGCCGGCATGGTCGGCGCGAAGACAGCGGCCTCGCTCGGCGCGCGGGTGCTGCTGGTGGAACGAGACAGAACCGGCGGCGACTGCCTCTGGACCGGGTGCGTGCCCTCCAAGTCGCTGCTGGCCGCCGCGAGCGCCGCCGCCGGCGCGCGCACCGCCAAACGACTGGGCATCTCCGTCGGCAGCGTCTCCGTCGACTTCCCCGCCGTCATGAAGCACGTGCATTCCGCGATCGCCACGATCGAACCCACCGACTCGCCGAAGGCGCTGACCGACGGCGGGGTCGACGTGCTCGCCGGGAACGCCGTGTTCACCGGCCCGGGCCGGGCGGAAGTCGATGGCGAACCCCTGCGCTTCCACACCGCGCTGCTGGCAACCGGGGCGACGCCGCTCATTCCGCCGGTGCCCGGGCTCGCCGACGCCGAGTATCTGACCAGCGAGAACGTGTGGACCCTGGGGGTGCTCCCTCGCCGTCTGGTCGTTCTCGGCGCCGGGCCGATCGGCTGCGAGCTCGGTCAAGCCTTTGCCCGGCTGGGTTCTCAGGTCACCATCGTCGACGGCGCCGACCAGGTGTTGTCCCGGGAAGACCCGGCTGCGGCGGCGATCGTCGCCGACGCGCTGCGGCGCGACGGTGTCCGGTTGTGCCTAGGGAGGCAAGCCACCCAGGTCCGGGCTGACGGCACCGGCGGCCAGATCCAGCTGGAGGACGGCACCGTCGTCGGCTACGACCGGCTGCTGGTCGCCGTCGGTCGACGCGCCCGCACCGAGAGCTTGAACTGCGCCGCAGCCGATGTGCGACTGACCCCCGACGGGACAGTCGTCGTCGACGACCAGCTGCGCACCACCAACCCGCGGGTCTGGGCTGCCGGCGACGTCACCGGAGCGCCGCAGTTCACCCACACCGCCGGGGTCCGCGGCAGCCTCGCGGCCAGCAACGCGGTGCTCGGCCTGCGGCGACGGGTCGATCCGGTCGTCCCCCGGGTGACCTTCACCTCTCCAGAGGTTGCCGCGGTCGGAGTAGGCACTACCGATCCGTTGCCGGAGGGGCTGAGCGTCAGGCGGTGGGAGCACCGGCACGCCGACCGGGCCATCGCCGACGACGACACCGCCGGGTTCACCGCAATCGTCATCGACCGCCACGGCAGGATCGTCGGCGCCACCGTCGTCGGCCCGCGGGCGGGGGAAACTCTGGGCGAGCTCACGCTCGCCGTCCGGCAGGGGCTACGGACCCGCGACCTCGCCGGCACCACCCACCCCTATCCGACCTACAACGACGCCGTGTGGAACCCAGCGGTCGCCGACGTGCGGTCCCGGCTGAGCCGGCCGTCGGTGCGCCCCGTCCTGCACGCCGTCACCGGGCTCCGCCGCGCCTGGCTGGAGCGGCGGCCCGCCCCGGCCTCCCGCCCGTAGCCGCGGTACGGGACCGCTGTGGCGAGGACCATCCCCAAACGGCTTTCGGCCCGACGGATCGAGCGCGGTCCCGAGATGTTCGTCGAGGTCATGAGATCGACCGTCCCACGGAGAGGCGGCTTGCTGCTCCGTGGCCTTGCCGCTGGCTCGCCGGGGGAGGGGGAGGGAATGCGGCGTCGATCCGGCCGGTCCCGCCCGCGGCGGGCAACCCCCTCGCGACAATGCACCGGTTCCATGAAGCGACTTCATGCCGGCTGGCTTGAGCACCGCAACTTCGGTGCTTCGGGCAGCGAGAGGGCACCTGACAGAACCGAATCGATCGACATAAGACCTGCTACCGGGGTCTCCCTTCTCCTCCGTGCGGAGCCGGCCCCAGCGCGGGGCTGTGCGCTGCCAGGCCGGCTGTCAGCGGAAAACCTTCGCGGTCGCACTGGCCTTCGGACCGGAAGCGCCGAGCGCGAACCTGCCGCGTCCCTGACCGTCTGCCATCGCCGTTCCGGTCCTCACCGGCGAGGGGTCGCGCCGGGCCGCCGAGCCGGCTCTCGCGGTCGTTCGATATCTCAGACCGGCGCCGCCCTGCAAGATCACCGCTTGGCGGAGGGGCGCCTACGGCAGCGGACCGAGAATGCGCTGCCGGTTGTGCGGCTGGTGCTGAGTTGTCCGGTTGACCAGCTCTTACAGGTGCAGGTCGGCTTGAGGGACTACTTGAGCTGGCGCCGCGCTAGCCGCGGACGAGGCCTGCGCTAACAAAATGTGAGCGCGGGGCACCTTCGCGGGTGCTTGCTGAGCTGTTTGCGCTGGTCAGCGGGTGCGCCGCGAGGGACTTGAACCCCCAACCCGCGGATTAAGAGTCCGCTGCTCTGCCAGTTGAGCTAGCGGCGCGTGAGCATGACTATACAAGCCGGGTCTGCCCCTCCCCGGCGGGTTCCGGGCCGTCCGGGGACGTCACCGTGTGCTTGTCGTCACCGCGGGACGGCTCCGGTGCTGTGCCGGATCGTCACCGACATCCGGGGACCGACGGGGCGGCGGGTCTTCGGCACCGTGTGCTCCCACTCGTGCTGGCAGGCGCCGCCCATCACCACGAGGTCACCGTGCCCGGGTTCGAGGGTCACGGCTGCGCCGGAGGTGCCCTTCCGTCGCAGTAGGAAACGCCGGCGGGCCCCGAGCGAGACGGTGACGACCAAGGGGTTCGTCTGCACCTTCGCGTTCCGGTCGCCGTGCCAGGCGACGCTGTCCCGCCCGTCGCGGTAGAGGTTCACCCACACGCTGTCGAAGGCGACGCCGTACCGCTCCGACAGGGGAGCGACGAGCGAGCGCAGCGTCGGCGGGAGGACGGTGAGATCGGCGCCGGGGTCGGCCGCGGTGCCGTCGCCGACCTCGTCCGCCGCAGCCGCCGGCGCGAAGGCCCGGGGTCCCCAGCCGGCGGTCATCCGCGGCTCGGGCACGGTCCGGTCGTACATGCGGACCTCGCGCTGGCGCCACCGCCCGGTCCGGAAGAGCTCCTCGAACAGGACGTCCTCGCCGGCCAGCCACCCTGGGGCGTAGTCGACCCAGGAGCTCTCGTCGAGCTGGATGCGCCGGAGCGAGGCGAAGTCGAGCTCCGGCGTCACCGGCCCGTCGCCGAGCAGGGAGGGCTGCCACGAGAGCGGCGTCCGCGCACCTGCGTCCATGCCTCCACGGTAGGACGGACACCGAGGGTCGGGGACCCGGTCGGGCCAGGGAGGAGTTGCCGGATCTGCAGCGAATGGTCGAGGGGGCTGTGCAACGATTCGAGCGGCGAGGCTGCGACTCAGCAGCGTACGGAACCCGGTAGGGCTGGTGGGCGTCTCTTCTTTCGAGGTGAGCCGAGAGGGGTATCGGATGTCGGTGGACACAGCCGGAGTCGGGACGGGTAGGCGTGAGAGCGTCACGCGGCTCGTGAACGCCGGGGTGCCGGCCGAGCAGCCCGTCGAACGCGTCGGGCTCCGCGAGCGTAAGAAGCGTGCGACCCGTCAGGCGCTGCACAGCGCGGCGCTCCGTCTCGTCGCCGAGCGAGGCCTCGACGACGTGACGATCGAGGAGATCGCGTCTGCCGCCGACGTCTCGCCCCGCACCTTCTTCAACTACTTCGGCAGCAAGGAAGACGTCATCGTCAACCCCGACCCAGACCGGGTCGAGCGGTTGCGGGCCGCGCTCGAGGCGCACACGTCGGACGAGCCGCCGCTCGCCGTCCTCGAGGCCGTGCTGCTCGATCAGCTGGCCGAGGTCACCGACCGGCGGGAGGAGTGGCTGCTCCGGCTCCGGCTCGTCCGCGAGATCCCGGCCCTGACCCCCCGGCACCTGGCGGCCTTCGACGCGATGGAGCGCGTGTTCGTCGAGGAGGTCGCCTCCCGGCTGCAGCGCGACCCGGTCGCCGACGTCGAACCGTCGCTGATCGGTGCGGTCGCGATGGCCGCCATGCGGTCGGCCATCGCGCGATGGAGTGCCGGCGACGGGCACGGCTCACTCCCGCAGCTCACCCGCGAGGCGTTCGCATCGCTCCGGCTCGGGCTCGCCTGAGCCGACCCACCTGAAGCGAGCTGCCGGAGCCGATCGGCGCGTCGGCGTCGTCCTACCCGCGAGGGGAAGGAGGGGCGCATGGGAGATTTCGAGAGCTCGGGTCAGGTCGCCGTCGGCGAGCAGGTGCTGTTCAGCTACCTGTCGGACGTGTCCAACCTGCCGAAGTACTTCGCGCGGATGAAGCGGGCGGAGCTGACTGGTCCGGAAGAGGTCGACACCGCCGCTGACGTGAACGGAGAGACGCGCGAGGGCAAGGCGTGGTTCAAGGTCGACGAGGGCCGTAAGCACATCGAGTGGGGCTCCGAGGGCGAGAGCAACTACGCCGGCCGGCTCGACGTCACCGGCGATTCGTCGCAGTCGTCGGTGACCGTCACCTTGCACACCGAGCGCGTGGAGAGCGGCGACCCGCAGGTGCAGCAGGGCCTCGACGAGACGATCGGGCGGATCCGGGAGCTGGTCGAAGCCGCTGGGTGAGCGGAAACGCTGCGGAATGTTGCGCGTGCAACTACAGTTGTAGCGAGCGTCCGGCACCGCGCCGGACGTATTCGCACCGGAGTGATCGCCATGCCCGCTGTCACCGTGGAGAACGTCCTCGCCCTGCCGCGCCTCGACGTCGTCGACCCGACGACCGCCTCGGAGCGCCCCGTCGTCTCCGTGACGACGGCCCCCCGCGGTTTCGAGGGGGAGGGCTTCCCCGTCCGTCGCGCCTTCGCCGGTGTCGACATGCGGGCGCTTGACCCCTTCGTCCACATGGACCAGATGGGCGAGGTCGAGTACGCACCGGGGGAGCCCAAGGGCACCCCGTGGCACCCGCACCGCGGCTTCGAGACCGTCACCTACATGCTCGACGGCGAGATGGCGCACTCCGACTCGAACGGCGGCGGTGGCCTCATCACCAACGGTGATACGCAGTGGATGACCGCGGGCGCCGGGATCCTGCACATCGAGACGCCGCCGGAGCACCTGGTCGCCAGCGGCGGCCTGTTCCACGGCTTCCAGCTCTGGGTCAACCTGCCCCGCAACCAGAAGTTCGCGGCGCCGCGCTACCAGGACATCCGTGGCGGCGACGTCGCCCTGGTCTCCTCACCCGACGGCGGCTCGCTCCTGCGGATCATCGCCGGTGACGTCGGCGGCCACGCCGGCCCCGGCTCCACCCACACCCCGATCGCCCTCGTCCACGCGACCATCAGCCCCGGCGCCAGCGTGACCGTGCCGTGGCGCAGCGACTTCAACGCGCTGGCCTACGTGCTCGGCGGCAAGGGCTCGGTCGGACCGTCGACGGCCTACAACAGTGCCCGGCCGATCGAGAGCGGTCAGCTCGCCGTGTTCGGCCACGGCAACTCGCTGACCATCACCGCCGCCGCCCGGCAGGAGACCCGCAGCCCCGACCTCGACGTTCTGATCCTCGGCGGTCGCCCCATCCGGGAGCCCGTCGTGGCCTACGGTCCGTTCGTGATGAACAGCAAGGCCGAGGTCGTCCAGGCGTTCGAGGACTTCCAGGCCGGCCGGCTCGGCCAGGTGCCCGCCCACGCGGGCGTACGGGGGAGCACCGAGGACGCGTAACACCCGTTCGGTTCCGAGCGCTCCCTGCAGGGGAAAGCCCGGGACCGGGCCCGGAGACTGACCAGCCCCGCCGTGACATGTCCGGCGGGGCTGGTCTTCGTTCGGGCCGGTCCATCTCGGCTGCGCTCGTGCCGACGGACACCTCGAGCAAGCGAGGTCTACCCGTCCGGACACCGACGGTGCCGTGACAACTAGGCCCCGGGGGGAAGGCAGGAGGGATGCCGAAGATGTCACGAGCAGCCTTACTCGCCATGGGTGTCCAGCAGGCCCGCAAGTTCGCCAAGACCCCACGTGGGCAGCAGTTGATCTCACAGGCCAAGCAGGCGGTCTCCGACCCGCAGGCGCGCGCCCAGCTGATCCAGCAGGTCAAGGACCGCACGGGACGGGGTGGCGGGTCTGCTGCCGCCGCACGCCAGCCCGGTCTCGCCGACCCGCAGCCGCCGCCCGTCCGCCCGCTCGCCTCCCCGTCGATCGCCTCGCCGGGTCCGGCCGGCTCCGGTGGCGCCGGCTCCGCCGGTGCGACGCAGGGGATGCCGCAGGTCGGCTCCATCCCGCCGCCGCCCCCGTCTGTCCCGGCCGACCCGACGCAGCTGCCGCCCCGCAGCTAGTCGCGCTCCGTCCGTCCGGGATCAGCCGAGCAGGCAGGCCCGTAGCGCGCGGCCCATCAGCCCGATGTCGGCCGCGGCGACCAGTTCGCGGCACGAGTGCATGCCCAGGAGCGGCGCCCCGACGTCCACCGTCGGGATGCCGGTCCGGGTCGCCGTCAACGGGCCGATCGTCGAGCCGCACGGCAGGTCCGCGCGGCTCACGAAGTGCTGGACCGGCACGGCCGCGTCCGCGCAGCGGGTGGCGAACCAGGCGCCGGAGCGGGCGTCCGTCGCGTAGGCCTGGTTCGCGTTCAGCTTCATCACCGGCCCACCGCCCAACGCCGGGCGGTGGGCCGGTTCGTGCTGTTCGGCGTAGTTCGGGTGCACCGCGTGCGCCATGTCGGCCGAGACCAGTCGCGAACGGGCGAGGGTCCGGGGCAGCGCCTGGCGGTCGCCGTCGTCGGTGATGGCGACGAGCCGGTCGAGGACGTCGGCGAGGAACGGGCCGCGGGCGCCTTCGGCCGAGCCGCTGCCGACCTCTTCGTGGTCGTTGGCCACCAGCAGTGCCGTCGCGGGCGACGGCTCGTCCGCCACGGCCAGTAGGGCGAGCAGACCGGCGTGGCACGAGCCGAGGTTGTCGAGGCGGGGAGCGGCGATCCACCCACCGTCGGCGCCGGTCGCGGCCGCCGGAGCGGTGTCGGCGGTGACCAGGTCGTGGCCGACGACAGCGTCCGTCGCCACCCCCAGGTGGTCGGCGAGCGCGTCGCGCAGCCCCGCTTCGTCGCCGAGGTCGGGACCCCAGACGGGGACGAGGTGGCGTTGCGGGTCGAGCTTGAGCCCGTCGCGCACCGAGCGGTCGAGGTGGATCGCCAGGGACGGGATGCGCAACGGGGAGCCGGGAAGCACGACCCGGCGCAGGTCGAGCTCGCCGGAGCCGAGACGCACGGCGACGCGTCCGGCCAGCGTCAGCTCCCGGTCCATCCAGGTGTGGGCGAGCAGGCCCCCGTAGGGCTCGACACCGACGAGCCGGTAGCCGACGCGTCGGGAGTCCGGTCGGGGCCGGACGCGGAAGGTCGGTGAGTCGGTGTGCGTGCCGACCAGTCGCGCGCCGGCCGAGGACAGCGGCGCGCTTCCCAGCCGGAACGCGATGAGGCTGCCGCCGTCGCGGACGACGTAGCAGCGCTCGCCCGGTGCCAGTTCCCACCGGTCCTGCTCGTCGAGGGCGCGGAAGCCGGCGGCCTCGAGCCGTCGGGCCATCTCGGCAACGGCGTGGAACGGGGTGGGGGAGACGTCGACGAAGCGGCGCAGGTCCGCGCCGAGCTCGTCGGGGGTCCCGTCGGGGTTCACAGGCCTGTCGGACGGGGCGCTGGGAGCGGCATCCGAGCCGTGCGGCGGGCGGGAACTCGACGGCTCGGTCATGCGCCCGACCGTACGACGCCCGGTGCGTCCCGCTCCGATTCACCGCCGCCGCGTCCGACACTGGAGGGGATGCCTCCGCTCCCGTTCCGCTCCCGTAGCGCCGCTGCCGGTCCGACGCTCGCCCTCGCGGTCGCCCTGCTCGCGGGGTGCTCGTCGCCGCCATCGACGGGTCCGACAGGTCCGACGGGTTCGACGGCCCCGGTCGGCTCGACGGCGGTGGGGGTTCCGGATGCGATGGCGGCGTCGCGGCAGCTGGGAAGTCTTGCGGTCAAGGGGCGGGCGCCGAAGACCGGGTACAGCCGGGCGCAGTTCGGTCAGGCGTGGGCGGACGTGGACCACAACGGGTGCGACACCCGCGACGACGTCCTCGCCCGCGACCTGACGGACGAGACGATGCGGCCTGGCTCGCGCTGCGTGGTCGTGACCGGCATGTTGGCCGACCCCTACACGGGGCGGACCCTGGTCTTCCGCAAGGCGCAGGCGGATGCGGTGCAGATCGACCACCTGGTGGCGCTCTCAGACGCCTGGCAGACCGGGGCGCAGCAGTGGAGCGCCGACAAGCGGCTGGCGTTCGCGAACGACCCGCGCAACCTGCAGGCCACCGACGGGCCGACCAATCAGCGCAAGGGCGACGCCGACGCCGCGAGCTGGCTCCCGCCGAACACCGCCTACCGCTGCACCTACGCCCGCCGGCAGGTGCAGGTGAAGGCCGTCTACGGGCTCTGGGTGACCGCGGCGGAGCGGGACGCGCTCGCCCGGGTCCTCGCCGGTTGCTCGTGATTCCGGCGCGGCGCTTGACAAGGTAGTGAGTAGTCACTCACTATGAACGACATGAGCCCGGCCACGAGGATGACAGCGGACGAGCGCCGTGCCTCGGTGCTGCGTTCGGCGGTGGCCTGCTTCGCCGCCGGCGGCTACGCCGGCACGAGCACGCAGGACGTCGCCACCGCCGCCGGCATCAGCCACGCCTACCTCTTCCGGCTCTGGCCGAACAAGAAGGCGCTGTTCCTCGACCTCGTCCAGCACGGCTTCGGGCGCGTGCGGTCGGCGTTCGCCGAGGCGGCCGAGGGGTTATCGGGGGAAGCCGCCAAGGAGGCGATGGGGGAGGCCTACGGCGAGCTGCTGCGCGACCGCGATCAGCTCCTGCTGCAGATGCACGCCTACGTCGCCTGTGACGACCCGGAGATCGGCGAGGTCACCCGGCGCGAGTTCGGCAAGCTCTGGCGTGAGGTCGCGACCCTCTCCGGGCTCGACGACGAGGAGCTCCAGCGCTTCTTCGCCTACGGAATGCTGATGAACGTCATGGCCTCGATGGACGCGCCGAGCCTCGGCGGCGGCGCCGCCTGGGTGCAGGCGTGCACGACGCCGGCGTGGCTGACCCCGACATCCGACAACTGACCACGGCCCCGTACGCCCCTTTTTTTGACCACGTAAGTAAGTGAGCACTCACTACCCTAGGAGAATCCGATGACCGAAGCGACGATCGCGCCCCCACCGGGCACGGCCACGAGCCGGGGCAAGCTGGTGGGGACCTTCCTGGTGACCAGCCTCGCGCTGTTCATGACCCAGCTCGACAACCTGGTGGTCACCACAGCACTGCCCGCCATCCGCACCTCGCTCGGCGCCTCGCTGTCCTCGCTGGAGTGGATGGTGAACGCCTACACCCTGACCTTCGCGGTGCTGCTGCTCACCGGCGCGGCCCTGGGCGACCGCTTCGGCCGCCGTCGACTCTTCCTCGGTGGGCTCGCGCTGTTCACCGTCGCCTCCGCCGCGGCGGCCCTCGCTCCGGGCAGTGAGTGGCTGATCGCGGCCCGCGCGGTGCAGGGCGCCGGTGCCGCCGTCGTCGTCCCGCTCACCCTCACGTTGCTCTCGGCCGCGGTCCCGGTCGAACGGCGGGGGATGGCGCTCGGGATCTGGGGAGCCGTCGCCGGGCTCGCGATCGCTGCGGGCCCCCTGGTCGGCGGGGCGGTCGTCGAGGGAGCCAGCTGGCAGGTCATCTTCTGGATCAACGTGCCGATCGGGCTGATCCTGCTGCCGTTCGCGAGCCGTGTGCTCAGCGAGAGCCACGGCGCATCCTCGCGACTCGACTTCGGCGGTGTGGTCCTCGCCAGCGGCGGCCTGCTCGGCGTGGTTTTCGGCCTGGTGCGCGGCAACGAGCTCGGCTGGGGCAGCGCCGGTGTCGTGCTGCCGATCGCGGCGGGCGTCGTCCTGCTCGCCGGCTTCGTCGCCTGGGAGCTCCGGCAGGAGGCGCCGATGCTGCCGATGCGGCTGTTCCGCTCCCGCGGATTCGCGGCGACGAACCTCGCCAGTGCCCTGATGCTGTTCGGGATGTTCGGGTCGATCTTCTTCCTGGCGCAGTTCTTCCAGACCGTCCAGGGCTACTCGCCGCTCGGGTCGGGCCTGCGGATCCTGCCGTGGACCGCGATGCCGGTCCTCGTCGCCCCGATCGCCGGCATCGTCTCCGACCGCATCGGCGGCCGCCCCGTCGTTGCTGTCGGGCTCGCCCTGCAGGCCCTCGGCCTGGGCTGGATCGCCGCCGTCAGCACCCCGACCGTCGCCTACGTGACCCTCGTGCCGGGCTTCGTCCTCTCCGGGATCGGCATGTCGTTGTTCTTCGCCCCGGTGGCCAACCTGGTCCTCGGCAGCGTCCGCCGCGAGGAGGAAGGCATCGCCTCCGGTGCGACCAACGCGCTGCGTGAGCTCGGCGGAGTGTTCGGCGTGGCCGTCCTGGCCTCGGTCTTCTCCGCCCGCGGCGGCTACACCAGCGCGCAGAGCTTCGTCGACGGGCTGCGTCCCGCGGTCTTCGTCGGGGCCGCCGTCGTGGCGCTCGCGTCGCTCGCGATCCTGGCCGTGCCGCGGCGGGTAGCAGCGCCCGGCACCTCGACCCCGGACGACGCGGTCGTCGAACCGGCGCCGCAGCCGGTGTTCTCCCCGGCCTGAGGCCGAGCGTTCGTCGAAACGCCCGCCGTCCCTTCCGAGGGGCGGCGGGCAGCCGGCGTCCACGAGCGGACGTCAGGCGAGACCGTCCCAGGTCCACCGCGGCAGCCGGGCGTCGTCCGGCACGACGGCCCCGTGGGGGGAGTAGAGCAGCACGTCGTCGGTCGCCCAACGGATGTAGGCCTCGAGCGCGCGGCGGAACTCGGGGTCGTCGGGCAACTCGGCGTCGTCGAGGGCGGCGAGGAAGCACTGCACGAAGCGGCGGCCGAGATCGCTCATGTCCCCGTTGTGCGCGTGCAGCCGCAGCAGCCCCGGCTGGTCGCCGCACTCCTCGCTGAACACGGACGGACCGCCCATCACCTCTGCCCAGTAGGCCGCCAGCCGCTCGACGTGCAGCGGGTTCTGACCCGGATGCGAGAACGGATGGTTCAGCTCCGGGTCGGCGAGGCACCGCGCGTGGTGGGCGGTCGCGAGGGCGAGGAAGGCCGGCTCGCCGCCGGCGAAGGCGAACAGGCTCGGCCGGTCGGCCGTCGGGAGCGACATGGTCCGGAAGCCTCGCATCGTTCCCGGTCCGCTGTCATCCCGCCGGACGGATGACGCGGGTTCCCGGCCGGAGGTCAGTGGCCGTGGGCCGTCGCCTAACGACCGTCGGCGAGGACGCGACGCAGCGCGGCGGGGGCGTCCGCCGGTCCGGCGAGCTCGGCGGAGCGTGCGCCGACGTCCCGGGCGAAGGCCTCGGCCTGTTCGCCGTCCTCGGCCGGCGCCAGCACCACCAGCCCGGATAGCCGCCGCGCGACCGGACGGGGGTCCTCGGCGTCGGTCCAGCGGCAGTCGCTCAGCAGCACCACGATGCGCCGGTCGGCGCGGACCGCGGCGAGCTGCCGTTCCGCGGCTCGGAGCGCGGGCGCCAGCGCGGTGGTGCCGCGGCCGCGGAGCCGGAGCACGGCGTCGACCACCTCGGCCGGTGCCCGGTTCGTCCCGATCGCGCGGAGCACCTCCACGTCGTGACCGAAGGCGAGCACGGCACAGGCGCCCGGCGCCCGCAACGCACACGCCGCCGCCGTCAGTGCCGCCGCCGCGAGCCGCTCACCCTCCATGGAGCCGGAGCGGTCGACGACCACGCAGAGCGCGAGCTGCGGCCGCGCCCATGTCCGGGCGGTCAACTCGTCGCCCCGGGGAGCGAGTCGCGCGGCACGACCGGCGAGGACGGCGTCCATCGACGCCTCGACGTCGAGGTCGCCGCCGCGGTCGGCGGGCACGGCCCGCAGCCGTCCCGTGCCGGAGCCGGTCGGGGTGCCGCGCCGGGACAGGTCGAGCACCACCTTCCCGGCGAGCCGACGGGCCGCAGTCCGCAGCTTCTCGTCGGTGGCCGCGCCGAGATCGACGAGCAGGGACAGGGCGGCGTCCGGGTCGTCGGCGAGAGCGGCGTCGAAGCCCTGTTCGTCGAGGACACCCACCTCGGGCGACAGCTCGGCGAAGTGGGGACGGCGGCCGAGCTCGGCGCGGCTGGTGGTGCTCTCACCGCGCGTCGGAGTGCGCGACGGCGGCCGCATGCTCGGCTCAGCCGCGGGATCGGAGGTGCCGCCCGCCGCCGGCGGGCTCAGGCTCCCCCCGAGGCATCGCCCTCCGCGTCGTCGCCGGATTCGGCGTCGTCGGGGGCGTCGCCGGCCGGCTCCTCGGCAGTTGCGGGGAACAGCTCGTCGTAGAGGGCGCGCACGATCTCCTCGGCCGACCGCGACGTGCCGTCGGCGAGCTGGATCCGGCCCGCGAGGGCCACCAGTGCCGCGTCCAGCCCGGCGACCCGGTCGGTCACGCCGACGCCTCTCCGGGCGGCGAGCGCGGCAGCGAGCCGGACCAGGTCGATCGAGCCGCGGACCGAGCTGCCGACCCGGATCTCCGGATGGGCCCGCGTCCGGCGGACGAGCTCGACGACCGTCGCCCGCCACGCCGCGGGAACCTCCGGACCGCGAAGCGCCACGATCGCCTGCTCGTCGGTGGCGGTCTGGTAGCCCATCGCGATGCGGCAGACCCGGTCGTAGACGGCCGAGGAGATGCGGGCGGTGCCGATGGCGTCGAACGGGTTCATCGCCGCGACGAGGCGGAACCCGTCGGCGGCGGGGATGCGGCCGAGGCGCGGGACGTGCAGCTCGGCCTCGCTCATCACGGTGAGCAGGACGTTCAGCGTCTCCTCGGGGACGCGGTTGACCTCCTCGACGTACAGCAGGGCGCCGGTGCGCAACGCCTCGGCCAGCGGTCCGTCGACGAAGGTGTCCGGTGTGTAGCCGGCGGAGAGCACCTGGGCGGGGTCGAAGTGACCGACCAGCCGCGCAGGGGTGAGCTCCGCGTTGCCCTCGACGAAGACGAAGGGTGTGGCCTGCTCATCGGCGACGGCTCGCAGCAGGGTGGTCTTGCCCGTGCCGGGCGGCCCTTCGAGCAGCACGTGCGCGCCGGCGTCGAGGGCGGCGAGCAGGAGTTCTACCTCGCGGGCCCGTCCGACGACCGTGTCCGAGGACGACGTCACGCCGGGACGGCCGTCATCGGGCCTCGTCGAGCTGGGTTGCGACCATGGCCGCCGCCTCCTTGGTGAGCAGGGGCATCAGGAAGAAGCGGATCAGGTTGCTCATCCGATGCGGTAGGTCTGCCCAGCGGGTGGAGGCGTAGCCGTTGCTGATGGTGCCGTAGACCGCCGCGTTGATGGCCCAGACGAAGCCGTCCAGATCGTCGACGTCGGGCAGCTGACCCCGCGACGCCGCGTCCTCCATGACCCGCTGCCACCACGGCAGGTGCACCTTCATCATCGGCACCAGTTCGAGTTGGTTGCTCTCCTCGAGTAGTCGCGTCGTCGCCCGCGAGATGTGGCTGGTCTGGAAACTCCTCGCCAGCGGCAGCAGCACGGGGGCCACCTGTCGGATCGGCTCGCTCTCCGCCGCGGCTGCCTCGCGCTGCAGGGTGCGGAGGAACCGGCGGTAGCCCTCGACGACCTCCTGGGCCAGCTGCGCCTTGCTGTCGAAGTGGAAGTAGAAGGCGCCCTTGGTGATGCCGACGCGCTCCACGACGTCGCCGATGCTCGTCGCCACGAACCCGCGCTCGGCGAACAACTCGCCGGCGCCGGCCACGATCTGAGCCCGGGTGCGGGCTCCGCGCTCGGTCGAAGGCACGGTGTCACCCTAGAGCGGCCCGGACGCGCGCACCCGGTGCGTTTGTGTCGGTCTGATGACGATCGACGGGCTTCCACCTGCTAGTCCGCGTCCGTCCCGTTCTCGCGCTCGAGGAACCAGCCCTCGGGATCGGCCAGCTCCCGAGCCGCCTCCGGGCCCCACGAGCCCCGGGGGTAGGGCTGGACCGCGGGAGGGTCGTTCAACAGCGGGGTGATCGTGTCCCAGGCGTGCCCGAGCCCGTCGGGCCGGGTGAACAACGTCCGGTCGCCGGCGATGACGTCCGAGATCAGCCGGACGTAGGGCGGCAACGGGTCGGCGTGGTCGACCGACGAGAGGTCGACGTGACTCGTCACCTCGCTCAACGTCAGCGCCGGCCCCGGCTGCTTGACCGTCATGCCGAGACCGATCGCACCGGAGCCGGAGAGCGAGATGGACAGCACGTTGTCGAGCATCGCGACCTGGCCGTTCAACGGCCCCGCGGGCTTGCGGTAGACGAGGCTGACGCGCTGCTCGCTCTTCGCGAGCTGCTTGCCGGTCCGGAGCAGGAACGGCACGTCCCTCCAGCGGGGGGTGTCGATCCAGAGTCGCGTGGCGACGAAGGTGTTCTGGTCGGAGTCGTCGGCCACCCCCTCGGTCTCGCGGTAGCCCTCGAACTGGCCGAGCACCGTCTCCTCGGCCGACAGCGGCCGGAATGCGGCGATGACCTGCTCACGGGCGGACTGCAGGTCGTCGGCGCCGAGCGACGCCGGCGGCTCCATCGCGACCTCCGCGGCGAGCTGGAACAGGTGGGTGACCACCATGTCGAGCAGCGCGCCGGTCTCGTCGTAGAACCCGGCCCGGTCGGCGATGTCGAGCGTCTCCGGGACGTCGATCTGCACCGCGCGGATGTGCTCGGCGTTCCAGGTCTGCTCGAACAGGCCGTTGCCGAAGCGGAGGGTGTGCAGGTTCTGCGACCCCTCCTTGCCGAGGAAGTGGTCGATGCGGAACACCTGCTGCTCGGACAGGACCCGGTGCACCGTCTCGTCGAGCTTCCGGAAATCGCCGGGGGAGGTGCCGAACGGCTTCTCGTAGACGACGCGGGCGCTGTCGAGAAGGGAGTGGGTGTCGAGAGCCTCGGTCAGTCGGCCGAACGTCGTCGGCGGCACGGCGAGGTAGTGGATGTACTGCACCTCGTCGCGGCCGGCACCGAGCTCGTCGTGGGCCTCCTTCAGGACGTCGAGAAGGCTGCCGGGGTCGTCGCTGTCGAAGCCGCCGCCGGCGAAGCGGAGCCGTGATGCGAACTCGTCCCAGGGACCCTCGTCGGGGTGCGGGCCGAACTCGGTGAGCGCGTCGTGGACCCGGTCCCGGAAGTTCTCGTGGGAGACGTCGCCGCGGCCGTTGCCGACGAGCAGCCACTTCTCCGGCAGCAGCTCCTGCTGCGCGAGCTGGTAGAACGCCGGCAGCACCATCCGCTTGGCGAGGTCGCCGGTCGCTCCGAAGAGGACGAAGACGGTGGGTGGGATGTCCTGGCCGCTGTCGCCCGCAGCCCTGCTGGAGGGGTTGGTGCCGGAGGAGTCGGAGTCGGCCACGCGTTCTCTCCCTGGTCGGTCGCGGTATCGGTCGCCGGGTCGGTCGGGGACCTGCTGGTCCCGATCTACCTCTCCCGTCGGACGGTGGTTCAGTCCGCCCGCGCCCGGGCTGCCTCAGACGGGTACCTCGGCGCTGAGGACGACCGTCCGTCCGTCGGGTAGCCCGAGGAACTCCGCCTGGCTGGCGGCGTTGTGCGCCATCGCGATGAACAGCCGCTTCCGCCAGCGCGCCATGCCGGGTTCGTTCGTCCGACGCAGCGTCACGCGGGAAAGGAAGTAGGAAGCCTGCTCCACGTCGAGCGGTTGGACGGATCCCGCGTCCTCCGCGCTGCGCAGCGCGAGGCCCCGGCGCAGCGCCTCCGGGAAGTCGGTGCGGTCCTGGAACCCGAACTCGACGGCGATGTGGACGATGCCGTCGTCCGGGTCGCCGAGGTCGTCGACGCTGATGCGTTGGTCCCAGGGGATGTGCGGGACCGGCGCGGTGCGGCCGGAGATGATGAGCACCTGCTCGTGGAGTACGTGGTTGTGGTCGACATTGGCGCGCAGGGCCAGCGGCGTCGTCTTCTCGCTCGGGTGGGGGAAGACCGCGATGCCCGGTACCCGATGGATGTCCCTGCGGTGCAGCTCGTCGATGAAGTCCGGGAGCTCGCCCTCGAGGTCCACCCGGCGGGACGTGACCAGCTGACGTCCGCGGTGCCAGGTCATCATCACCGTGAACACCGCCAGCGCGATCAGCAGCGTCAGCCAACCGCCGTGGGTCACCTTCGTCAGGTTCGCGGCGAAGTAGGTGACCTCCGGGACGCCGATGACGACGAGGAAGGCGCCGATGCGCCAGCGGCTCCAGTGCCAGTGCAGCCGGGCGAACAGGAGGAACAGGGCCGTGGTGATCAGGAACGTCCCGGTGACCGCGACGCCGTAGGCGGTGGCGAGCTTGTCCGAGGACCGGAAGACGAAGATGACGACGAGGACCGCGAGGAACAACCCCCGGTTCACGGCGGGCACGAAGATCTGCCCCTCGTGCTCCTCCGAGGTCTGCCGGATCCGCAGGTGCGGCAGGAAGCCGAGACGGAGGGCCTGTCGTGACACCGAGAACGCTCCCGAGATCACGGCCTGCGATGCGATGACCGTGGCGGCGGTGGCCAGCACGACCATCGGGATCTGCGCCCAGTGCGGGAAGAGCAGGAAGAACGGGTTGCTCCGGTTGTCGGGTGACCGGAGGATCAGCGCGGCCTGCGCCAGGTAGTTCAACGTCAGCGCCGGGAAGACCAGGCCGAACCATGCCAGTCGGATGGGTCGGCGGCCGAAGTGGCCCATGTCCGCGTAGAGCGCCTCGGCGCCGGTGATGGCCAGGACGACCGCGCCCATCGCGATGAACGCCGTGTACGGCCGGTCGACGATGAAGGCGACCGCGTAGGTCGGCGAGAGCCCGCGGAGGATGCCGGGACCGTGCACGACCTCGCGGAGCCCGGCCACGCCGATGGAGACGAACCAGACGACCATGACCGGCCCGAACAGCGCTCCGACGCGCTGGGTGCCGAATCGCTGGACGACGAACAGCGCCGTCAGGATCGTGGCGGCGATCGGGAGCACCAGGTGCGTGAGTCCCGGGGAGGTGACCTCCAGCCCCTCCACGGCCGACAGGACCGAGATCGCGGGGGTGATGACGCTGTCGCCGTAGAACAGCGACGCCCCCAGCACCCCCAGGGTCAGCACCGCCATCGTCGCTTTGGTGGTCGCGTCCCCGAGCACACGACGGACGAGCGCGGCGAGGGCCATCACGCCGCCCTCACCGCCGTTGTCGGCTCGCATGATCATGACCACGTACTTGGCGGAGACGATCAGCAGGATCGACCAGAACACGAGCGAGACCACGCCGTAGACGTCGCCTGAGGTGACCCGGACCGCATCGTTGTCGATGGAGAACACCGTCTTCATCGCGTACAGCGGGCTCGTCCCGATGTCGCCGTAGACGATGCCGAGCGCGCCCAGCACCAGGCCGCCACCGAAGCGACGCACGTGGGGGCGCTTCCGGCCGGCCGGGGAACCGGGCTCGACGTCGTCCAGGTGCTCGTCGTTCAGCAGTTCCGTCACGGCCGACGGTCTACCAACCCTGGGGGACCGCACGCCGTCCGGCACCGAGTCCAGACGCAATCTTTACGCCGGAGGGCGCTGCAGCCCTTCGTCGTCGCTCCAACGCAGCCCTGTCGTCGTCGGCAGCGATCGCCAGAGGGCGACGACATAGGCGGCGGCGACGACCAGCGAGACGAGCCCGGCGGACAGCCACTGACCGCTGCCCGTTCCCACGACCGCGCGGTCGACGCCGTACCCGAACAGGCTGGCCCCGGCAAGGCCGAAAGCGGTCGCGGCCACCAGTGCGACCGGCGCCAGCATGCTGCCGGCCCGGTTGCCGCTGCCCGTGCCGCGGCCGGTCCGGTGCCGGTCCCACCAGAACGAGGCGGCGAACAGCAGCAGGCCGAGCAGGCCGACAGCGGTCCGCTGCACGAGTGCGTCGTCCCTGACCTCGAGCATCGCCGCTGCGGCGCAGGACCGGGCGCCGGGCTGTACGGCGAGGAAGTGGGCGCACGAGGCCGCGTCGTAGCGGACGCCGGGGGCGTCGGCGAAGGTCGCAGGCAGACCGGCGACGGCGCTCCAGGCCCAGGCGAGGGCGCCGCTGACGCCGATGGCGAGCAGACCGACCGCGATCACCCGCACGAGGCGGTGCGGGGCGTCGGCCAGCAGTGCCCGGAGCGTGGCGGGGCGGTGCGCGCGGTTGAACTCTGCGGCGAGGCGCTCCACGTCGCCGAAAGCGGCGACGGCGGAGGCCGCGGCCTCGTCCTCAGCCGCCCCGGCGGCGACGCGGCTCGCGGCACCGTCCCGCAAATGGGCTTCGCATTCCGCGAGCGCCCGGCGGACGTCGCGCGGCGTGCCGCGCAGCGCGGGTAGCAGCGCGTCGAGGAAGCGGTCGACGGCGTCGTCCTCGATGGGCGTCGCGGCGCTCACGCTCCCACCGCCAGGACGGCGCCGACGCCGCGGCTGAACCGCGCCCACGACTCCCGTTCGGTCTGCAGCGCAGCCGTGCCGGCCGGGGTGACCTCGTAGGTGCGGCGGCGGCGCCCGGCCTGCACCGTCCAGCCGCTGGCGAGCAGGCCGGCGGCCTCGAGACGGTGCAGGGCGGGGTAGACGGTTCCTTCGGGGAGGTCGAAGGTCCCGTCGCTGCGTTCGCGGAGGGAGGCGATGATCTCGTATCCGTGGGCCGGGCCCCGCCGCAGCACGGCCAGCAGGAGGAGGTCGAGATGGCCCTTGAGTTGTTCGCGCCCGACTCCGGGCATACCTCGTTGTTCCATGCATCGAGATACTAGGTATCAGTGCGACGGGACGCAAGGGGTCAGGACGCCGCCCGCAGACCCAGCGAGGCCTTGAGGTTCAGCACGCGGAGCGCCGCCTGGTCGACGTGGGCGCGGAACGCGCTGTCGGTGGCGGTCCGGGCCAGGACGGCCGACACCATCTGCGACAGGGTGCTCGCGTTCACGGTGAGCACGAGGTCCCCGCCTGCGGCGAGGAAGTCGACGGCCCGTGCGCCCGGGGAGAGGTCGGCGACCTGCGCGGCGTTGCCGAGGTCGTCGCTCACGATGACTCCCGTGAAGTGCAGGTCGCCCCGCAGCATCGTGCCGAGCACGACGGGCGAGAACGCGGCGCGGCGGGCTGCGTCGATGCGCGAGTAGTACGCCGTCGAGACCATGACGACGGGCGCACCGGCGTTGACGGCGGCGGCGAACGGCGCGAGGTACGGGTCGCCGCGCGTCGTCACGGTGTCGGTCACGCGAGCGCTGTCGTCCGGGTTCGCCGGCACCCGCCCGAGCCCGGGGAAGTGCTTGCCGGTCGCGCCGACGCCGGCTGCGGCGAACCCCTGCGCCACCGCCGTGCCGTGGGACGCGACCGTCCCGGTGTCGAGGCCGAACTCCCGCCGGAAGACGCCGATGGGTGGGTTCCGCGCGGCGGTGCCGGGCGGCACCGTGTCCAGGATGGGCGCGAGGTCGAGGCGCACCCCGGCCGCGGCGAGCTGCCCGCCCCAGCTCTGCGCCTGCCCGCGGAGCACGGCGGTGCTCTCGGTGCCCTGGGTCAGGCCGGTGGGGATGGTCGAGAACCCGGGGCCGGACAGGACCTGGACGAAGCCACCCTCCTGGTCGGTGGAGATCAGCAACGGGACGCCGCTCGTGGCCGAGGTCGTGGCCAGACCCTGCAGCGCGTCGTTGCCCCTGCGGGTGGCGCCGACGCCGGCGCTGCTCCGGCCGGTGAGGATCACCGAGCCGACGTGGTTGTGGAGGATGTCGCCGACCGTCAAGAGTGTGGTACCGCTGGCCGGGCTGCCCACCATGAACAGCTGTCCGACGCGCTGCGCCTCGGTCATGCGGGCCAGGACCGCCGACGTGCTCGGCGGGGGAGCGCACGCGACGGCCGTGGCCGCCACGATGGTTCCGGCGACGGCGCAGCTCAGGGCGCGACGGCGATGGGATCGCCGGAAGCGACCTGACGCGAGGGTCGGGAACGTCCGGATCGGCGACATGCCGGCCTCCTCCGTCGCGGTACCCGGGCCGGTGTGGACAAGGGCTTCGCGACGACAGGGTGCGCCCGGACGGGCGGGACAGGAAGGGGACGCGCCGAGCGGTCAGTGCGCGGCGGCCGCCCGGTCCGTCGCCGGTGTCCACGGCTGGACGAAGGCGTTGCCCGGCCGCCCCTCGGCCGCCATGAGCAGTGAACCGGCGTCGGCGCCGTCGATCTGCTCGCGGATGATGTCGGCGTGCCCCGCGTGCCGGGCCAGCTCCTCGATGTGGTGGAGCAGGGCGAAGCGCTCCACGGACTCGACGGGGGCGTCGATCCCGTCCCACGGGGCCGGCGGCACGGTCAACGACGCGGCCGGGTCCGTGACGCGGACGTCGGCCAGGTAGTCGGCGACCGCTTCGTCGAAGCTCTGCAGGGCTCCATCGAGCGTCTCGTCCGCGGTGAGCGCGAAGCTGCCCATGAACAACGCGAAGGCGGCCTCGTCGAGCGGTGCGGCCGGGTCGGCCTTCTGGCGCGCGCGGCCGCGCAGGACGTAGGTGGCGTGCTTGACCAGCCCGCCGATCGAGAGCGTGCTGCGGCACGGGGTCTGCCGGGCCTGCTCGTCGGTCAGCCCGTGGGCGCTCGCCCGGATCGCGGCGATCTGCTGCTCGAGGTAGCCGACGATGGCGTCGTGCTCGCTGTAGACGGCGGGATGGAACATGGGGACCTCCGGGATCGCGTCGGGCTGACGCCGTCAGTCAAGCGGGCCATCAGGCACGGTTCGTTCCGCTTGGGCGGCGGATCCGGGGGTCGGTTGCCTGACGGTCAGGCGCTGGACTGCATGGCCTTGAACCAGGATTCGAGCCAGGAGTAGACGGCGAAGATTCCGAGGCTCGCGCTCACCAGGACGAGAAGGCAGGAACCCCAGACCGAGTCGGACAGGCTCTCGAACTCCCGGTCGAGCCCGATCTGCCAGGAGGGTTCGTTGGTCGCCGCGGCCAGGAGAAGCAGGACGCCGATCGGGGCGAAGACCAGGGCTCGGGCGATGATGCCGACGACTGCGAAGAACCGCAGGTGACGCCGCACCCACTCGGGCGCTGTGGTGAGGTCGAATCCACGCGCGTAGTCCGGCCGGAGCACCGAGCGGATCTGCCAGAAGCAGGACGCGAGGAGTGCCGTCCCCACGAAGCCGACGAGGAACTGCCCGACGGGCAGTTGCAGGAGGTAGCGGATGGTCCGGTGCTCGCGCATCTCCGACCCGGCCTCGGGATCGCCCAGCACGAACGACGCGGGCACCCCCGCCATCACCAGGTAGGTCAGTCCCTGCCCGGCCGTGCAGACGCGCTGCCACCACACGCCTGCGCGGTCGTGCCAGGCCGCGGCGACCCGGACGACGGCGAAGGCGAGGAACCCGACGGCGGCCAGCACCAGGGAGATCTCGCCCGCGAAACTCTGGGCGATCTGCTCCATGACCCCCTGCGCGTCGTCAGGGCTGTGGAGCCGGTCGGGGACCACCACCAGCCGCAGGGTCAGGTAGGCGAGGACGAGGTAGAACCCGCCGCGCGCGAGCAGGCCGAGGCGGGCCAGCCCGTGCGCCGTCCGGTGATGACGGACCACGCCGACGGCAGAGAAGATCGACCCTGCGAACGACTCGGCCACGACGCCTCTATGCCCGTGCTCGTCGCCCCCCATCCCTCACCTGGCCGGATGCAGGTGGAGTCGGGCGCTCAGGACAGTTGGCTGGAGGTACGGCCCGGCGGGATCGGTTGCGGGTTCAGACTGACCGGCGCCGCGGATCCGATCCCGATCCGGATGGGGCCGGCCTGCCGACCTCCGACGAAGATGATGGTCGACTTCTCCTGACCGGGCTGGTCGGCACGGGCGCTGCCGCCGTCGTCCGCGGCCTGAGTGAGGAGTGCCTCGAGGACGAGTCGCTCTCCGCCGGTCATGGACTCGTGGAGTTCGTGCAGCTTGGCCTGCACGGACGTCACGTCCGCCGGGGCGAGTGGGACCGTCGGTCCGACGGAGAAGGTTCCTTGCCAGTCGTGGCCAGTTGGCATGACGCCCTCGGAAGGTGCGCGTGACCGGCACCGCAGATGACGGTCCGACGCGGACCGATGGCGCACGATGCGCCCGGTCCCGAGCAAACGCAAGTGCTGCGGACGGCGTCCGCGACGGTTGGGCGCCCTCCGGTGTATTCGGGTCCTCGTCAGAGTGCGCCGGCGAGGTGGTCGATCACGTCCCGAGCTGGACCTGTGCGGGCGTTGCGGTAGCCGGTCCCGGCCCACAGGTGCACGTCGTGCGGGTCGCCCGCGGCCGCAGCAGCGGCGCGCATCGCCTTCGTCAGGTGGTGGACCGCCGGGTAGCCGGCTGGTGCGGTTGCCTCGTGCCGGTCGACGAAGCGGTTCCGGAGGCCGCCGGCCAACCGGCCGGTGAAGGCCCGGGTCAGCACCGTTTCCGTGAACTGCGGGTCGGCCAAGGCGTCCTGATGGGTGCGAGAGGCGCCGCTCTCGTCGGTGCGGAGCAGCAGCGTGCCGACGCCGACGGCGCCCGCCCCGGCGGCGAGCAGCTCGGTCACGGCGCGGGGACCGTCGACACCGCCCGCGGCGACGACCGGGAGCCGGATGGCCTCGACCAGCGCGCGCGTGAGCTGCTCGGTCGGCATCGGCGTGACGACCCGGTGCGGGTCGTGGGTGCCGCTGTGTCCTCCCGCGCCGCTGCCCTGCGCGACGAGCCCGTCGACGCCGACCTCGGCTGCGTCCCGGCCCTCGTCGACCGTGGTGACGGTGGCGAGTACGCGACTGCCCGCCCGTTGCAGCGACTGGACCTCCGCCGGGCTCGGCAGCCCGAAGGTCACCGAGACCACCGGCACCGGGTCGTGCAGCAACAGGTCGAGCTTGTCGGCCCACCGGTCGTCGTCGCGGACGAGGTCGACCGTCTCGAGGTCGATGCCGTAGCGCGCGGCGTCGGGCTGCAGCTGCCGGGCGTAGCGGCGGAAGTCGGCCTCGCTGATACCGGAGTCGGTGGGCGCGAACAGGTTCACCCCGAACAGCGACGTCGTCCGTCGCGTCTCGGCGATATCGGCGGCCAGCGCCTCCGGTGTCTTGTAGCCACCGGCCAGGAAGGCGAAGGCGCCGGCAGCGTCGACCGCCGAAGCGAGTGCCGGAGTGCTCGCGCCCCCCGCCATCGGGGCGGCGACGAGCGGGAGATCGCACCCGAGCAGGGCAGGATGTCTCACCCCGCCATGGTGTCAGCGGTGAGTCGCCAGGGGGAAGGGGTCAGGGGGATGGGGTCAGGGGGATGGGGAAGCTCGCACCTCCGCTACGCGCGTCGCCCGACCGTCAGCGCCGGCGCTCCTGGCGGGGTGCGCAACGTCGTCACGTCGACCAGGCCGGCGTCCGACAGCAGGGCCTGCGCCGAACCGTCGTCGAGGGCGGTGCCGCCGTAGGCGAGGGTCTTGAAGCGGTTCAGCGCGTTCTCCACCGGGTCGTCGGTGAACTTGCCGTGCCCGACGAGCAGCCACCCATCGGACCGCAACGAAGCGACCAGCCGAGGTACGCCGGCCTCCACGGCCGCCGACGGCACGAAGGGGCCGGGCAGCCAGGCGAGGTCGTAGCGGCCGGTGTCGTCGAGGGTCGCGACGTCCTGACGTCGGATCTCGACGCGGTCGGCCACCTCCGAGGCGGCGACCGAGGCCGCCGCGAGGGCCAGGACGCGTTGCATGACGTCGATGCCGACCACGGAGAGCGCGGGGAAGGCCTGGGCGAAAGCGATCGCGATGGCGCCGACGCCCGTTCCGACGTCGAGCATGCGGGCGCCGGGAGCGGCGAGCCGCTCGGCCAGTCCGGGCAACGCGGGGAGCAGGTGGTCGCGGAAGGCGGGGGCCATCTGCCCGCTGGCCCGGCCCTGGGCGAGCAGGGCGTCGTCGGGGAGTCCCGCCCATGCCGATTCGCCACCGAGCAGCGAGCTCGTCAGCAGCAACGGGATGGCTGCTTGCCCGGCCAGCTGCTCGGGACGGGACGAACCGGCCCCGGTGAACGAGTCGCCCTCGAGCAACCCGAGGGCAGAAAGGACCTCATCGGCAGCCCCTCGCAGACCGCCGTCGCCGTCGCGGCCGTGCAGCGCGATCGCGGCAAGGCACCAGGCGCCCTCGTCCCACGTCTGGATGGCCGAGCCGATATCGCTGGGGTGCTGGTCCAACTCGACCTCCGCCGAGGTGCGGTGACCGACGCGGACAGCGCCGGGGTTCCGTGGGGAGCGCAGCGTAGCGGGGCGCACCTGTCCGGGCCACTGCGTGAGCCCCGGGGTGGGAGCGCGCGAGGCGGAATTGTCGGAGGGTCGGCGCAACATCCTGCGCATGCAGAACATCAACGCTCACTCACTCGATCTCGACCGCAAGGTCCGGCGGTTCGGCTGGGCCGTCCAGTTCGTGGGGGCCGGTGACGGTGAACCCTCCTACGGCTACACCGTGGGGCTGCTCCGGCAGTACCGGCACCCCGAGTTCGTGCTGGTCGGCGTACCGCCGGCGGCCGCGGTGACGCTGGACGAGCTCGCCGCCCGGGCGCGCGACGGCGAGGTGTTCGCGCCGGGTGACCAGCCGGACGTGCTCCCCGGCTACCGGACGGAGCTCGTCGCCGTGGACCTCGTGAAGAGCTCCACGGAGCTGTTGGCGGCGTGGAACCTCAACGACGAGCCGGTACCGGCGTTGCAGCTCGTCTGGCCGGACGAGCAGAACCGCCTGCCCTGGGACGCCGGCTACTCGATGTCGCCCGACGCGCAGCCGCTGTGGGGGAGGCGGGGCGAGCCAGTGCCGGAGATCCGTCGCAACCCGGACGGCAGTTGGACCAGCCGGACCCCGGACGAGCGGTCGGACTAGGCAACGGAGCACGCCGATCGCGCCCGCCGTCGCTTCGGTCGACCGTGCTGGTTTCGCCATGCCTGCTCTGGTCAACGGCTGTGGGTGACCGACCTGCCGACGCAGAGGGGACCTGCCAGATGAGCTTGCCGCCAGAGTTGGACGCCGCCGTCACCGTCGTCGCCGAGGTGATCGACCACCGCATGTCAGGAGCACAGGGCGGAAACCCCCGGGAGGCCGCCACCGATGTCATCGAGCGGCTGCTCCACGGTGGGTGGCTGCAGATCCCGACGTCGTCGGCGGTGCCGTTGCTCGACGAGGCGTCCCCGGACATGGACTCCGGTGGCGCGGGCTGAGCGGACGCGACGGGTTTGCCTCGACCTCCCGCTCAATCCAGACTGCGGGCGACGAGCATCAGCGCGGAGAACAGCGCGGAGGTCGCGGCGGCTGCAACCGCTGGGCGGCTCGACACCCGTCACGAATCGCGGCAAGATCCAGCAGGGCGTCCAAACCGTTCATGCCGGCGAGCACGAGCATCCATTCGTCGAGGTCGTCGTCCCGGGCCCGCAGCGCGAGGCCCCCGAGAGCTGCCGTCCGGGTACCCCACATGCGCATGAGGTTCCGCGACGTCGGGTGTCGGTCATTCCGTAGGCACGGTGCAACGCCGAGGGCGCGGCCACCGCGACAACACCGAAGGTGACGGCACCGGCGCCGAGAAGGTAGCCCAGCGGGCTTCTTCTCCACGTGAGTTCCCTTCCAAGTGGTGCAGACCGTAGCGAGGATCAGCCCGCCCGCGTGCTGGTTTTCGGGAAGCTGCAGCCCCAGCCGTGCAGTTCACACGCAGCTCCGACGCGGGATCGATCCGTTACCCACGCCCGCCCCTGCGGCGAGGGGGCCGCCCGCAGCCGTCCATCTCCTGCAGCTCTCACATGTCGTCGAGGAAGGCCTCGACGGCCGCCACGAGATCCCTCGGGGCGGTGTAGTTGACCGCGTGCGGCGCGTCGTCGATGACGACGAGCCGGCCGTTGGGGAGGAGTTCCGCCACCCGCCGGGCCCAGACGTCGGAGATGATCGGGTCGCGGCTTCCGCGCACGACCAGGGTCGGCATGCTCATCCCTCGGAGCTGAGCCGTGACAGGTTCTCGGACCGCATCGGAGAAGGTGCGCACGATCCTCCGGAGGCCCGCCTTCCGGTAGTCGGCGAGGGCGAGCGGGATCTCACTGACGCGTTCCCGCGGTCCGTCGAGCACGAGGCGGACGAGGTCGCGCACCGGACCGGACGATGCCGGGTCCATGGTCGGCGACACCAGCACGGCCGCGCGGACCATATGCGGGTAGCGGGACGCCAGCGAGCTGATCACCTGACAACCCACCGAGTTCCCCAGCAGCACCGATTGCGAGAGGGCGTTGCGCTCGAGCCATTCGGTGAGGCTGTCTGCGAGTGCGGCGATTCCGAGTACTTCTGGAGGCTTGTCGCTGGCGCCGAACCCCGGAAGGTCGGGCGCGGACACGACTCGGTTGCGGGCCAGGAGCCGGAGCGTCGGGATCATGTATCGGCTGGAGACCCCGAGGCCGTGCACGAGCACGATCGGGGTCGTGGCGGGGCGAGCCGAGGACGCTGCTACACCGGCCGAGGACGTCGAGGAACGGGCGTACATCTGAAGGGCCGGACGCCGGCCCCGGTCGACCGGTGTCCAGAACCCGCTCAGCAGGGGCGGCCTGTCCATCCGCACATCCTTCTCCCTGTGCGAACCAGCAGGCACGGGAAGCGCGTACCGCGCGGTGGCGCCCTGCAGCGAGCGGCCTCCTGGCGGACCACGCTGAGTTGGCCCATCGGGGGTTGCGCCGCTCGATGCAACCGGTTCGCCCATCGAAGCGGCGGAGGTTGCGCCACGGGCCGCTGTTCCGGACCGCGCTAAGGGACGACACCTTGTCCTGAGGTTCACCGAAGAACCTCGGGGAGCCATTGATAAGACCGGCCCCTCTACGACGTTCGATTAGGAACTTGCATGCCGTCACAGGGCAAATCCTGGGCCTTCCGCCGCACCGTGCCCACGGTGGCCACGTTGTCACTCGCCTTGCTTGCCGGCAGCACGGCTCTAGGCGTGTCCGCGTCGGCCTCGGTGGCTGTCGGCGGAGGAATGGCGACTTCGGTCCCGATGAGCGCTGCCCCGGCGGGCCCGTTCAACCCGGCGACCGACATGGGTTCGACCTACAACATCAGTCAGATCGTCAACGCTCGGGCAGCGTGGAAGGCGGGCTACACCGGGAAAGGGCGTCGACGTCGCTCTCATCGACAGCGGAGTCTCCCCGGTTGCGGGACTGAACAACGGAAACGTCGTCGACGGTCCTGATCTGTCGTTCGACAGTCAGGACCCGTTGCGGACTCACCTCGACGGCTACGGGCACGGTACCCACATGGCCGGCCTCATCGCCGGACGGGACGTGGCGACCAGCCCGGCCGGGTACGCCGCCGGCAGTGCCAGCCAGTTCACCGGCATGGCACCGGATGCCCGAGTGATCAACGTCAAGGCAGGCGCGTTCGACGGCTCGGTCGACGTTTCGCAGGTCATCGCCGGCATCAACTGGGTGACGCAGCACGCCCATGACCCGGGTTTCAACATCAGGGTCATCAGCCTGTCCTACGGCACCGACTCCGTGCAGCCGTCATCAGTGGACCCGCTCGCTTACGCCGTCGAGCAGGCCTGGAAGGCCGGCATCGTCGTGGTGGTCGCTGGCGGGAACGACGGTACGCCGGCGCAGGTGCTGGCCAACCCCGGTTACGACCCTTACGTGCTGGCCGTTGGCGCCGATGACCCGCATGGCACGGTCAGTTCGTTGAACGACACGGTCCCGGACTTCACCAGTCGGGGCACCAACACGCGTCATGTCGACGTCGTTGCGCCGGGGGCGCATGTGGCCGGGCTACGGGATCCCGGTTCGATCGTCGATGACCAGAACCCCGGCGCCGTGATCGGCCGGTCGCTTCTTCCGGGGGAGCGGAACGTCCCAGGCCACCGCGGTTGTCGCCGGCGCAGCGGCCGACCTGCTGCAGAAGTACCCCAGCCTGGGACCGGACCAGGTCAAGCAGCAGCTGATGAAGACGGCGCACTCGTTCGCGGGAACGAGCAACATCTACCGCGGTAACGGTGTCATCGATGTCGCCGCGGCGATCGGCGCCCCCGCAAACAGGAGCCGGCAGTCTGCCAGTGTTCTACGGCAATGGAACCGGCAGCCTGGAGGGCGCCGGGGTTCTGCCCACGTGAGCGACGGCACCACCGCCCTCACCGGCGAGCGAGACATCTTCGGTTCGACGTGGAGCTCAGCCGCTTGGGCGCCAGTGGCGGCCCGCCACGCCGCCTGGAAGGGTGGCGCATTCAACGGTCGCACGTGGAGCGGGTCGGCATGGGAAGGCCGTACCTGGTCCGGCGCCGTGTGGGACGGCCGGACATGGTCCGGTCGTACCTGGTCCTCCGGAAGCTGGACCGGCAAGACCTGGGACGGGCGTACCTGGTCGGGCCGGACGTGGTCGGGCCGGACGTGGTCGGGCCGTACCTGGTCGGGTCGTACCTGGTCCGACGCCGTCTGGGGCTGATCACATCTCGCGATGAGCCGGGCGGGACCTCAAGCACCCCGCCCGGCTCGTCGACGTTCCGGTGAATGTTCCACAGGGAGGCAAGCATGCAACGGCGGACCGCGGCCGTCACGATCCTCGTGGCCCTTGCTGCGGTTCTGGTTTCCGTCCTGTGGGCGGGACCGCTCGCCAACCTGTCGCGGCCGCCGGGCCTGGGACCCACCCTCGGCTTGCTCACACTCACCCTGATGTTCGCGGCGACTGAAGCCGTCGTACTGCACGTGCAGATCCGCAGCGAGGCGCAGACGCTGTCGCTGAGCGAGATCCCGATGGTTCTCGGGTTGGCCTTCGCGGCGCCGCACGTGCTCGGCCTGGCTCGGCTGCTCGGCGCCGCGGGCGTGCTCCTTGTATATCGCCGGCAACCACCGCTCAAGTTCCTCTACAATCTCGCCGTGCAGGCCGCCGAGGTCAGCGTGGGCATCGCCGTCTACACCCTGGTCCGAGCTGCCGCGACACCCACCTCGGCCCGCGGTGCCATTGCCACCCTCGTCGCCGTCGTCGTGCTCAACCTGTTGAGCGGATGGTGTTTGCAGTTCGTCGTCGGGCTGAGTGAGGGCGAGCACCGGCTCGGGCACTACCTTCGGGAGGCGCTGGTCTACCCGCCGATCGCCTGCGGTACCGCGATGTTCGGCTTGGTCGCCCTTCACGCGTTGCGGAACGACAACGCCAGCGTCGTCCCTCTGCTTGGGTGCCTGGCGGTCCTGCTGTTGGCCTACCGGTTCCACAGCCGACTTTCCCGCCGCCATCTGGGACTCGAGCGGCTCCACCAATTCACCCAGGCGGTCAGCCACTCGCCGGAAGCGGAGCAGGTGCTCCGCAGCGTGCTGCGCCAGGCCCGAGTGATGGCCAATGCGGAATGGGCCGAGATCGGTCTGCTCGACGAAGGCGGCCATCGGAGCGCTCTGATCTTGCTGTCAACGGATGACGTGCTGCGCCGCGATGAACTCGGACTCGCCGAGCCGCGCCTCGGCTGCATCGACACGTCGTCGGCACCGAAGTGCCGAGCCTGCTGCGACGCACCACCCGCACCTCTTCCGAAAGGCGGCTACTCGACCAGAGCGGTTACAGCGACGCGATCTGCGTGCCGCTGCCGGGTGGTAGCGGCGTGCTGGGGACGCTCACCGTTGCGAATCGACTCGGCGATGTCGGCACCTTCGTGGATGCTGACGTCCAGATGCTGGTCACTGTGGCCAACCACGACGGCGTCGCGCCCAGAACCGGCACCGATCGAGCCGCTGCGGCACGAGTCCTCCACGACAGCCTGACGGGCCTACCAACCGATTGATGTTCGAGCGGGTCGCCGCGCGCGAACTCGAGCGGGTCGAGTGCGAGCTCCGTGGCGCCGCCGTGGGGCTGCTGGACCTCAACGGGTTCAAGGAGATCAACGACACGCTCGGGCACTACGACGGCGACGAGCTCCTCATCGAGATCGCCCGACGGCTCCGCGAGGTGCTCGGCCCGAAGGGCATGTGGCCAGGTTCGGCGGGAGAGGAGTGCGCTTTGCGCTGCTCGACGTGGACGACCACGACAAGCGTGCGCAGGCCGAGGGAGCGTCGTGCTGGAGGCTCCGGTTGACCTGCTCGCAATGCAGGTCAGGTGCAGTTCTCGGTCGGCCTTGCTCTTGCGCCGCAGCACGGCAGGGAGCGGTCAGTGCTGCTCAGGCGAGCTGACAGAGACGGCGCGAAACGGCGAAAGGCGTGCTCCCGCGACGACCCCTGCCCGTAGTTCTGCCCAAGCCGACGATCGCGGAGTTGCCACCGTGCTCGCCGCTCTCCCGGTGCTCCTTGGCCCGCTTCGAAGAAGTGAGGGGTTGAAGCGCTGGTGGTGGAAACGGAAAGGATCAGTTGCTATGGTGTTATACGCTGCGAGCGCTATGGGTTGATCTCGCCTGACGACGGGTGCTCGACGAGTCTCTCGCCGCCTGCGCTGTTGGCTCTCCGCCGGTGGCGAATTTCCGTGGCCGTGACCTTTCTCCCCGTGCGTTGCTCGACACCGGACTCGTCTCCAACGTCATCGACGCCCTGGCGCGGCATGGTGTGCCGCCACAGCTGCTCACCCTCGAGATCACCGAGGGGAGCGTGATGGCCGACCCCGAGAAGGCGATCGCCGTACTGCACGCATTGCGGGCCGCGGGCATCCGGCTTTCGGTCGACGACTTCGGTACCGGGTACTCGTCGCTGTCCTATCTCAAGCGTCTGCCGGTACAGGAGGTGAAGATCGATCGTAGCTTCCTCGTCGACGTCCTGAAGAACACACATGAAGTTCCGATCGGCGCTCGATCGTTGATCTGCGGCATCAACCTCGGCCAGGACGTGGTCGCCGAGGGGATCGAGACGACGCGCTCTGGCGTCGGCTGCAGGAGCTCGGCTGCACGCTCGGCAGGGCTACGGCATTGCGCGACCATGCGCGTCGAGGTGTGCCGGCCTGGCTCGATCACCATGCCGGGGACGCTGCTGTCGCACTGCACAGGCCCGGAGCGGCTACGACGGTCGATCGCCACCCGAACGCAGGTTCGCGCGTTCCGGGCGAGCGACCGGGAGGTCGGAGTGTCAGCCCTCGAGACGCGTGTCGACCTCATCGCACGTCGACCGACTACAGGGGGTTGCGGATGCACCGGGTGAGCCAGGTCTGGACTCGATAGCCCTCCTGCCGCATGCGGGTTTCCGCCGCCGGCCCGGATTGACCGGGACGGCGCCGGCGGCGCGCGTCCAGAGACACGTCGTCAGTTACGTCACACCTCTGCTTGAAGCAGCAGTGAAGAACTCCAGTTAGTTCTGCTCGTACTCCGCCGGCGGGACGTAGCCGATGGAGCCGTGCAGCCGCACGGTGTTGAACCAATCCACCCAGCTCAGGTGGCGAGCTCAAGAGCGTCGACGCCCGCACCAGGGTCCGTCGTGGCGGACCAGTCCGGTCTTGTACAACCCGATCAGGGTCTCGGACGCGGCGCCCACACCTCTGAGCAGTGTTGTAGCTGTCGCCGACCGTGCCGATAGAGGCGACGCTCCGGCGTCGAGCAGCCCTGGCTGCCCGCGTCGGAGTGGTGCACCATGCCGATCACGTCCTCACCGGCGCGGCTCGGACCCACAGCGCCATCTCAAACGCGTCCAGCGGCAGGCTGGTCGGCATCGACGACCCGGTCCCGCCCGCCGATCCGACGGCTGGCGTCGGAGACGAAGGCGGTGAACGCTGTGCCCGACCAGGTCGGCACATTGAACGGCACATTGAAATCGACCGGCCACAGCAGGTTCGGTCGGGCTGCGGTGCAGCTGAGGAGGGAACCAGCAGGCCTGGACCAGCGGCTCGACGCAACTACGGCACCCGCAGCATCCTGACACCGCCGAGGAGGGTGAGCTCGTCGTCTACCCGTAATGCCTGTGCCCGGCGCACGAGGCGTTGAGACCCCCATCGGCACAAATCAAGCCCACAAGCCCCTTCTTCAGCACCCTCCTAGACCTCCATCAGAGGCGGATCGGACCGAATGTCGCAGACCGGGGGAAGAAGTTGCGGTACTCGTCGCCCGGCGTTGATCACTCCTTGACCATCGCCACCCTCCGACCGATAGACAGCTGTGAGCAGGCCGACCGCGCGCTGGCTGGTCGCCCCCGCCGCACCGGGGGCTCGGCCGGCGAGTTCGCGTCAGCCCCGGCCGATGCCGCCGCTGCTGCCCCCGCCGGGGCTGGCGCGTGGGACCGGCACAGCGAAGGAGCCGGCGACCGAGCCGCCGGACTGTACGCCCTGGCCGTTCGCGCTCCTGCGCGGAGCCAGCGCGGGAGTGCTGGTCGCCCTGCTCGGGCTCGTGCTCTGGTCGGTACTGCCGGCGCTGCTCGGCTGGCACACGCAGGTGGTGCTCACCGGCTCGATGCAGCCGCGCATCCGCCCTGGTGACCTGGTTCTGGTCGCTCCGGTCCGGCCCGGCGACCTGCAGCCCGGACGCATTGTCCTGTTCCGCGACCCGGCGCACGCCGACCGCACGCTGGTGCATCGACTGATCCGTTTCGATCCGTCCGGCTACATGATCACCAAGGGGGACGCCAACCGGAACGAGGACTCCACGTCGGCTCCGACGACATCCGCGCTCGGGCTCCCGCGGCTACGCGTGCCCTACATCGGCCTTCCCGTGGTCTGGCTACATGCGGGTGATTCACCGAAAGTGCTGGTGGGGGGCTCGCTCCTGTCCGGATTGGCCGCCATCGCGCTCTGGCCCGTCCCCCGGCAGGGCCCCGCGTAGGCCGTGCCGCACCCCGCCACCGTTACCCGGTCGGCCGAGTCCGACCGCGTACAGCTTCACCCGATCAGTTGTTCACTGAAGCGCTGCCGAACCGAAACACGTAAGGCGAGCAATACGAGCTCGTTCTACTTCGGAGGTTCGGTCATGGTTACTCGCAGCGGCAAGGTGCTCGCGGCAGCAGTACCGCTGGGCATGCTCGCCAGTGGCGTCCTGATCTGGCAGGCGTCCTACGCCGCCTTCTCGGCCACCACGACCAACCCCAACAACACCTTCAGCGCCGGCACGGTCACCCTGACCGACAACCGGCAGCCCAGCACCGTCATGTTCAACCCGACCGGTGTCAAGCCCGGCAGCACCGGCACCTCCTGCATCACCGTGACCTACAACGGCAGCCTCGCCGCCAACGTCAAGATGTACCTGGCGGCTGCTGACCTCACCACCAGCTCGGGCACGAACCTGGCGCAGTACCTGACCGTGCAGGTCAATGAGGGCACTGGCACCGCCACCAACTGCTCCGACTTCGTCTCCTCGGCCAACCTCTACAACGCGACCGGCCAGGGCGACACCACCAAGACGCTCAGCGCCTTCTCCGCGGCCTCGAACAGCTTCGCCAACGGTGTAAGCAGCTTCGCGCCCACCGGAAGCGGCCAGACCAAAACCTACAAGATCACCTACTGGGTCCAGGACAACAACGCCGCAGCCGGTATGAACTCCACCGCCAAGCTCACCTGGGAAGCCCAGAACACCTGAGCAGGGGCGCTTGACCCCAACGGGACGACGTTGCCGACCAGCGCCGGGTGACCCGGGGGACGGCCATCGACCCGGGACGAGCGACAACGGCGTGACTGGTTCGGACGAGGGAGCGGAAGTGCGCGGACACCCGTGCCGACGGGCGGCGGTGAGCACGCCGCCCGTTCCGCGCCATTGTGCGGGACGAGGACGCCTCCGTCGGAGGCGGGAGGCCGGCACTGCCCTCGGTCTCGTCGGTCTCATTCTCCTGGTCTGCACCTGGAACTGGTCTGAGGCCAGCTTCAGCCAGCGGACCACCAACGGCGGGAACACGTTCACGGCTGTTTCGCCCTTTCCCACCTACAGCCAGGCTGTGGCGAGCAACAATCCCTACCTCTACTACCGGTATGAAGAGTCGCCTTCGGCGCTGGCGACGAGCAGCGCCGCTTACGACCCGTCGGCCGCAGAAAAATTCGCGTCCACCTACAACGGCCCGACGAACGGACCCTCGACCTGGTGGAAGTTCGACGAAGGGGTCGGCTCGATCGCGGCGGACAGCGCCGGCGGGACGGTCGACGGCAGCGTGGGCGCCGGGGCCACCTGGGCTGCGGGCCACACCAACGGCGGGCTCTCGTTCGACGGCACCAGTGCCGGTTATGTCGGAGCCAGCGCTCCGGCGGTCAAGAGCAGCGCCAGCTTCACGGTCGCCGCGTGGGTGAACCTGAACGCCGGCGGCACCAACAAATCCGCCATCACGCAGGCGGGCACGAACGACAGCCCGTTCAATCTCGGCTTCAACGGAACGACCGGCCAGTGGCGGTTCGCGATGACCGACTCCGACGTCGGTTCCCCGCCGACGAGCGCGATCCTCTACTCCGGTTCCGCGGCCTCGTTGAACACGTGGACCCACCTCGCCGCGACGTACGACGCCTCGACGAGCACCGCGACGCTATACGTCAACGGAACTGCGACCCAGAGCACCACGTTTAGCAGCGCCTGGAACGCCTCGGAGGGTTCCAGGCCGGTCGTCGCTGGCATGCCGGGGCCTGGACCGACTACTGGACCGGCTCCCTCGACGACGTCCTCGCCTACCGGCGAGCACTGTCCGCCACCGAGATCTCCACCTTGGCCACGACCCAGCCGACGGCACGGATGGCCACGGGCGTGCCCGGAGCCCTGCAGGGGCCGCAGACCGGGGAACCCAACACCACCGCTGTCGCCCTCAGTGGGTCCGTCGGCATCTACCAGGGCAACCTTGCTCCGCCATCCGCGTCAGCAACCGAGGAGGGCTGGTTCAAGGTGTCGGGGAGCAAGGGCGGCGATCTCATGGGCTTCGCTGACAACACCACCAGCGCCAGCGCGACCACCAGCGACCGCGTCGTCTACGTCGACAACGGGGGTCAGGTCACGTGGGGTGTTCTGGCCGGTGCCGTGCACAAGACGGTCCGATCCCCGCGGACCTACAACGACGGCGCATGGCACCACGTGGTGGGCAGCGTCGGTAGCGGCGGGATGAAGCTGTACCTCGACGGCGTCCTGGTGGTCACGGACACGAGTGTTACCGCTGGGAACACGACACCCAATGGGTACGCACGTGCGGGCGGGCAGTCCCTCACCGGCTGGCCGAACCAGCCGAGCAGCGACTACCTCATCGGCTCGCTCGACGAGGTCAGTCTTTACCAGCGCCAACTCGCCGATACCGAGGTCTTCGAGCACTACCACGCGAACCGCTGAGCCGCCGCCGGTCGGGTCCCGGCTCACCTGTCGGCCGTCGCAGTCGTCACCCGTTCGGCGGTCCACCCGGCCGCTGCCGAACCGAAACACGTAAGGCGAGCAATACGAGCTCGTTCTACTTCGGAGGTTCGGTCATGGTTACTCGCAGCGGCAAGGTGCTCGCGGCAGCAGTACCGCTGGGCATGCTCGCCAGTGGCGTCCTGATCTGGCAGGCGTCCTACGCCGCGTTCTCGGCCACCACGACCAACCCCAACAACACCTTCAGCGCCGGCACGGTCACCCTGACCGACAACCGGCAGCCCAGCACCGTCATGTTCAACCCGACCGGTGTCAAGCCCGGCAGCACCGGCACCTCCTGCATCACCGTGACCTACAACGGCAGCCTCGCCGCCAACGTCAAGATGTACCTGTCGGCTGCTGACCTCACCACCAGCTCGGGCACGAACCTGGCGCAGTACCTGACCGTGCAGGTCAATGAGGGCACTGGCACCGCCACCAACTGCTCCGACTTCGTCTCCTCGGCCAACCTCTACAACGCGACCGGCCAGGGCGACACCACCAAGACGCTCAGCGCCTTCTCCGCGGCCTCGAACAGCTTCGCCAACGGTGTAAGCAGCTTCGCGCCCACCGGAAGCGGCCAGACCAAAACCTACAAGATCACCTACTGGGTCCAGGACAACAACGCCGCAGCCGGTATGAACTCCACCGCCAAGCTCACCTGGGAAGCCCAGAACACCTGAGCCGCGTACGTCTCCACGGCCCACGACGATCAGCAGCGACGGAGCTCCGCCCGGCTCAGCGAGAAAGGACCTGCGGTGCTCCCACGCATCCGGCTGCCCCGCCGCGCTGCCGTCCCGCGCGGGGTCCGCGGCCGGGCGATCCTTCTGCTCGGGGGGATCGCACTGCTCCAGCTGGGTGCCGCCACGACGCTGACCTCGGCCAGCAGCACCGCTCCGCTCTCGCTGACCAGCGACGCCGACAGCACACCCCTGTCCACCGCGGGCGGTCTGGCCCCCGGTAATCCCGTAACGCGCTGTCTGCGGTTGAGCTACGGCAACGCCGTGTCGGGAGACCAGCTGAAGCTGATGGCGAGCTCCTCCGGGGCGCTTGCGAGCCACCTGCACGTGCGGGTCGACACCGGCACCGGAGGCGATGCCGCGAGCTGCGCGGGTTTCTCCGGTTCCCCGGTCTACTCGGGCACGCTGGACGCGCTGAGCTCGGCGCACGGCACCGGTCCCACCGCGCTGTGGTTGACGACGCTGCCGGACGGCAGTTCGGCGATCACGGTGCGCATCCGCTTCAGCGTGGACGACACCAACACCGCCCAGGGCACCTCCGCGACGAGCGACCTGGTCTGGCTCGCGGATGCTCTGGGTGACCGCACGCCACCGCCACCGGTCGTCACACCCATTCCCCCGCCGGTGATCGCCCCCCCACCGGTGACGCCGCCCGTCGTATCACCACCCGCGCCGCCGCCCGCCGCTCCGCCGGCCTTTGTCCCGCCGGCCGTTGCCCCGCCGGCCGCCCCTTCACCGGCGGCCCCTTCACCGGCCGACCCTGGTTCCGGCATCCCGCCGTCGACCACGAGCCCCGCAGGTCCGGTGGTGCCTTCCGCCGCGCCACCGCCAGCCGTGCCGAACGTCTCGGGCCCGCCGGTCGACGGTGCCGGAGCTCCTGGCGGACCCGTCTCGTCCCCGAGTCCGGACCCGGCCGGGACGAACAAGCCCTCGGACGGCAGCGATGGCGGGAGCGGGGGCATCGCGCAGGTGAAGCATGTGTTCAGCTCCGGCGCGAAAGCGTTGTCCTCCGGCGCCAGGGCGGTCGCCTCCGCGGCGGGCGACGTTGCCCACGTCGTTGGTACGCAGGTCATCGGTCCGGTCGCGGCCGCAGCGGCGCCGGTGGTCCGCGGTGCTTCGCTGGGGCTCGGCGGGACCGCGCCACTGCTCGGCGCGTTCCTCTTGATTCAGGGGCGGATCGACCGAAGGGATCCCAAGCTTGCCCTGGCGCCGGCCTACGCAGACCCCGATCTGACCTTCAACGACATCCCACGAGGCCCCTTGAAGTCCCGCACGACCGACCTGACAGTCGGGCCCGAGCCGGAGCCCGGGAGCGAGCCGTGAGCACAGCGAAGCCCCCGGATGCCGGGCTGGTCCCGCTGCACGACCGGCTGCGCTACATGTTGGTCTTCCGCACCACCGTCGCGGTCGTCGTGAGCCTCGCTTGGTCGATCCTGCCGGCCGCGCGCGGCCTCTCCCTGCTCGCCCTGGTGATCGCGTGCGCCGGCTATCCCGCCGCGACCGCTGCCACGCTCCGCACGGTCCGCTTGAAACGGACCACCGCGGTACGGGTCTTCGCTGTGACGCTGCTCGTCGACGCCATCTGGCTCGCGGCAATCACCTACGCGACCAACGGATTCGGTTCGCCGCTCAAGTTCGTCGCGCTCCTGCACATCGTCGCCGTAACGCTGCTCGCCTCGTTCCGCAGCGGCTTGAAGCTGGCATTGTGGCACTCGCTGCTCGTCAGTTCGGTTGTCCAGTTGCAGACCGACGGCCTGCTCCGCGGGGGGCACCCGGACCTGTCCACCGTCGTGCTGTTCCTGACCGTCCTCTGGATGGGCGTCATTTTCACCGCCACCTTCGCGGCGGTCAACGAGCGTGAGCTCCGTCGTCGGAACTACGACCTGCAGGCACTCGCCCGACTCTCCTGGCAGCTCGAATCCGCGTTGCACCCGCAAGAGGTCGCGGAGGCCCTTGTGAGCGCCGTGGCACACGACTTCGACATCGCCCGGCTGGTGCTCCTCGTCCGCTCCGGCGACCGGCTGCTGCCGCTCGCCGGCCGAGGAGTTCGCGAACTGCCGGCGAAGACAAGCGCCGAGGACGACCGGCTCGTCGCCCAGTCCTTACGCGAACACCGCTCCCTCCGCCTGGCCAACCCCCCGGCCGAGCAGCACCCCTGGATCACCAGCGCCCTGCCTGGGGCCAGCAACGTGCTCTGCCTGCCGATGTACTCCGAGGGGAGCGCCCTCGGGGTCCTGCTCGTGGAGATCTCACAGACCCGCGGTCCCCGCATCGAACGCCGAGCCGTCGAGATGCTCGAACGCTTCGTCAGCCAGGCCGCCCTGGCCCTGACGAACGCCCGCCTGCTGGCGCAGGTCCGCGCGCTCGCCGCTGCCGACGGCCTCACCGGGGTGGCCAACCGCCGCACCTTCGACACCCGGCTCGCCGCCGAGGTCAAGCGGTCTGTGCGCAGTGGAGCCCCGCTTGCGCTGGTCCTGTTCGACGTTGACCACTTCAAGCGGCTCAACGACGCCCACGGGCATCAGGCGGGGGACGAGACCCTGCAGCGCGTCGCCGCCACCCTCCAAGCGGGGGCACGCAACGTGGACCTCGTGGCCCGCTACGGCGGCGAGGAGTTCGCCCTCGTGCTCCCGGGAGCGACCGCCGGCGTCGCGTCCGAGGTCGCCGAGCGCATCCGGCAGGCGATCGCGACGATGCCGGGGGAACCGACGGTGACCGCAGCCTTGGCGTAGCTGACTTCCCGAGCAGCGCGCTCAACGCGAACGACCTGGTCGCAGCTGCCGACGAGGCGCTCTACATCGCCAAGCAGAGCGGGCGGAACCGGGTGGCCGTGAGCAACCGGCGGGGCCCGGCCTCTCCCGCGGCGATGACGTCGGACGCACCGTCGGATGCGGCGGCGTCCTCCGCCTGACCGGCGAAACCTCCGAGGCCGTTCGCGGTGGTCAACGGTCTGCAGCTGTGGGGTGAGTGACGGGACTTGAAGTCTGCAATCAGAAGGCCCCGACCAGCGGAAAGGGCTGTAGCCCGCGTAGATCATCTGGGTCTTCCCGTCGATGTGCACCGGTTCTTGCGCGTTACTTGCCTGGTTGCCCCCTCGACTGCCCCCTCGCCCGCGCTCACCGGTCTCACGGTGTGCACCTTGGGTGCCCCGCTGCGGGTGCTGTCATTGAGGAGCCGTAGGCAGCCGTGGCACGTTTCGGGAGCCTCGTCAGCTGTCGATGAGCTACGTCTGGCGGGCGGGACGATCGGGCGCGGCTGCCGGTGACCAGCGACGGGCCGGTCTCGTCGCTGTGACCCTCGTAGCGGAGGCAGCCATCGGAGTGCCCCGTTGAAGACGCCAGGTACTGCTCAGCAACCGTTCGGGCAGCCTGACGTAGTCAACCCGCAGGGCCGGGAGCCCGTGCAGACGTTCCCCGGCCACGTCCGACCTTGTCGTCGCCGGCGGAACCGCCGGCTCGGGAAGTCAAGGCTTGTCCCGTGCGTTCCGACGAGTACGGTGATAAGAGAAGTCATATCGGAGGTGCTCATGCCAGCGTCGACGCTGCTTCGTTCTGCACGCCGCACCGCAGGCGTCTCGCAGCGGACGCTCGCGCAGCGAGCCGGGCGTCGTCAGCCGCAGATCGCCGACGTCGAGCGCGGCCAGCACGACGTCACGGTCGACGTGCTCACCCAGTTGCTGGCAGCTGTCGGGCACCGACTCGTCGTCGTGCCGACCACCCGGACCACTCCGGCGGATACCGCCGCGGGAATTCGGGACGCGCTGCTCGCCGCCCGGCCCGACCGGGCCCTGCGGGAAGCTCTTCAGCTCTCCGACGACCTGGCCGCCTGCGAGCTGCCCGTTCGAGCCGCGTTGTGCGCGGCGGCGCCGGAGACGACGGGCGACATCCGCTACGACGCGCTGATCGCCGGTCTCGTCGAGCTGCGCCTGCCCGGCCGCAGCTGCCCGTCCTGGGCACGGAGCGCAGCCCGGGTGTTGCCGGAGCGCTGGTGGGTCGATGAGACGCCCGGCCTCGCGGAGCTGAACTTGGCCGAGACCCCGCCAGCGCTGCTCCGGCACGGGGTCGTGCTCGCAGCAGGAGAGCTCGCGAGTGCCTGAGCGTCCGGCACCGATCCGCACCTTCGATCGAGCCGGATTGCTCGCGGCGCTCGAGGAGCTCGCGGACCGACTGGCCGACGCCGACATCGGCGCTGGCATCCGAGTCATCGGCGGCGCGGCCGTCGCCCTGACCGTGGACCCGGAACGAACCGCGACCCGCGATATCGACGTCGTGTTCTACCCCCAGTCCGCCACCGATGCGGTGCTCACCGTGGTCCGCGAGATCGCCGCTGACGTCGGCTGGCCGGAGGATTGGCTCAACGACGCCGCCCGGGCCTTCCTGCCCTTCGCTGGGGAGCCCTGCTGGAGACCGCTTCGCCGGCAGGGGCCGGTGGAGATCAGCTTGGCTCCGGCCGACCTGCTGCTGGCGATGAAGCTGCACGCCGCCCGCGGCACCCGCGACAGCGGGGACATCAAGACCCTGCTTATCGCCTGCAAGATCAGCTCGGCCCACGAGGCGGAGGAGATCTACGCCGGCTACTACCCGGGAGAGGACCTCAAGCTGAGAGCCCGGCTCCTGCTAGCCGACTGCTTCCCGCCGACGGATCAAGCTCCGGGCTGAGCGGCAAGCGCGTCTGCCGGGCTCCAGCGCGGGCGGTCACAGGCGCTGTCCCCCAGCCGTCCAGACATGAGGGACAACGAGTCTGGGAGAAGGCCTCCCAGCTCGCTGAACAGGGGAGACGTCGTGGGGTGAGTGACGGGACTTGAACCCGCGACACCCGGGATCACAACCCGGTGCTCTGCCAGCTGAGCTACACCCACCGTGGCCGGCCGGAGCCGGTCGGTACGGAGTCTAGCCAGTCGCCGCCGGATTGGCGTCGGCGTTCCCGGCGCCCGAACCGTCGGCGGTCTCCGCGGGCTTCATCGACGCCGAGATGGCCCGGGCTTCGTCGGTGCTCGGGCCGGGCTGCGGCACGAAGATGGCCTCGCGGTAGTAGCGCAGCTCCTCGACGCTCTCGATGATGTCGGCGAGCGCGCGGTGGCCGCCGTTCTTCTCCGGCGAGGCGTAGTAGGCCCGCGGGTACCAGCGCCTGGCGAGCTCCTTGACCGACGAGACGTCGACCATCCGGTAGTGGAGCCAGTCGTCGAGTTCCGGCATGTCGCGGGCCAGGAAGCCGCGGTCGGTCGCGATGGAGTTGCCGCACAGCGGCGCCTTGCGGCGCTCGGGGACGAACTTCTTGATGTAGTCGAGCACCTGCTGCTCGGCGTCGGCGAGCGTGAGGGTGGAGGCGCGCACCGCATCGGTGAGCCCGGAGTGGGCGTGCATGTCGGCGACGACCTGGACCATGTTGTCCAGCACGTCGTCGGGCGCGTGGATGACGAGGTCGAGTCCCTCGTCGTCCACGAGGTTCAACTCGCCGTCGGTGATGAGGACGGCTACCTCGATCAGCCGGTCGTTCACGAGGTCGAGCCCGGTCATCTCGCAGTCGATCCACACCAGCCGGTCCACGGTCGTGAGGCTAGTCGAACGCAGCGAGGACACGACTTCCGAGCATCACTCGACGGGCGCGCATGGAGCGGGGACCGTCGCGCATACTGAAGATCCGTCGCCGAACTCAGGAGGAACCCCGGGTGACTTACACCATCGCCCTGCCCTGTGTGGACCTGAAGGACAAGGCCTGCATCGAGGAGTGCCCGGTCGACTGCATCTACGAGGGCGACCGGATGCTGTACATCCAGCCCGACGAGTGCGTCGACTGCGGTGCCTGCGAGCCGGTCTGCCCGGTCGAGGCCATCTTCTACGAGGACGACGTCCCGGAGGAGTGGAAGCCCTACACCGAGGCCAACGCGGTCTTCTTCGCCGAGATCGGGTCGCCGGGCGGCGCTTCGAAGGTGGGGCTCATCAATTCCGACGCCCCGCTCGTGGCCGCTCTGCCGCCGCAGGAGCACAACGACTGACGTCGTCGCAACCGATAGTTCGCACGCCGCGGAAGGAGGGTCGGTGACCATGCCGGAGCAGGCGCGGTCACTGCCCGACTTCCCGTGGGACAAGCTCGTCCCCTTCGGGCAACGGGCCCGGGCACATCCGGGCGGCGTCGTCGACCTCTCGGTCGGGACGCCCGTCGACCCGACCCCGCTGATCGCGCGGCAGGCGCTGGCGGCCGCGTCCGACGCTCCCGGCTACCCGCTGACGGCGGGCACGCCGGCCGTGCGGGAGGCGGCAGCAGGCTGGCTGACCCGCCGCCTCGGCGCGGCCGAGGGCACCGCGGTGCTCCCGACGGTCGGGAGCAAGGAGCTCGTCGCGCTGCTGCCGTCGCTGCTCGGCCTCGGCGCCGGCGACATCGTCGCGCTGCCCGAACTGGCGTACCCGACCTACGCCGTCGGCGCGCTGATCGCGGGCGCGACGCCGCTCGCGACCGACAGCCTCACCGCCATCGGGCCGGCGCGGGTGCGGATGATCTGGGTGAACTCGCCGTCCAACCCGACCGGCCGGGTGCTGCCCACCGGACATCTGAAGAAGATCGTCGACTGGGCTCGGGAACGCGGCGTGCTCGTCGTCAGCGACGAGTGCTACACCGAGTTCGGTTGGGACACCGAGCCGGTCAGCGTGCTCCACCCCGACGTCTGCGGCGGATCGCACGACGGCCTGCTCACCGTCCACTCGCTGTCGAAGCGCTCGAACCTCGCCGGTTACCGCGCCGGCTTCGTCGCCGGTGACCCGGGGGTCGTGAAGCAGCTGCTCGAGATCCGCAAGCACAGCGGCCTGATCGTCCCCGCGCCGGTGCAGGCCGCGATGGTCGCCTGCCTCGACGACGACGCCCACGTGGTCGAGCAGCGCAAGCGCTACGCCGCGCGGCGCGAGACCGTGCGCGACGCGCTCCAGACGGCCGGGTTCCGCGTGGAGCACTCCGAGGCCGGCCTCTACGTCTGGGCGACCCGCGACGAGGACTGCTGGACCACCGTCGATGCGCTCGCCGGCGTCGGCGTCCTGGTGGCGCCGGGGGAGTTCTACGGCACCGCCGGCTCGCAGCACGTGAGGGTGGCGTTGACGGCGACCGACGAGCGCATCGACCAGGTGCCGGAGCGCTTGGCCGCGCTCGACGCCTAGCAGCTACCGCTCTGCTCCGCAGACGGCGATGAGCACGAGACCGTCCGCCCCTGCCCGGAGGTAGCGCTTCTCCCCGACGGTGACGGAGGCGAACCCACCGGCGGTCACCGGGACCTCGCGACCGTCGACGACCAGCCAGCCGGAGCCCTGGACGAACGCGTACATGTCCTCGACCCCGTCGTCGCGGTGGTCGTGGGGGACCGTCTCGGCACCGGGCGGGAGATCGACCTGATAGACGGCGAACGTCGTCAGCCCGAGGTGGTCGCTGATGCGTCGGTCGAACCGGCTCGCGGCGGGGTGCGGTCCTCGACCGGCCGGAACATCGGAGGCGTCAACGAGCGAGAAGGGCATGTCCGGACCCTAGGAGATCCGTGCGAGGCGGGGTCAGGCCGGCTCGACGACCGCCTCGGCCAGCTGCCGACGCCGTGCGGCCAGGCTGCCGGCGGTGAACACGATCAGCGCGACCCAGACCAGTCCGAAGCCGACCAGCCGCTCGGCCGGTAGCGGTTCGTGCCGGAGCAGCACCCCGATGACGAACTGCACGGTCGGGGTCAGGTACTGCAGCAGCCCGAGGCTGGTCAGCGAGATCCGCGTCGCCGCCGCACCGAAGCACAGCAGCGGGATGGCCGTGACGATGCCGGACCCGGCCAGCAGCAACGCGTGGCCGGTGCTGTCGGTGAAGGTCGACCTGTCACCGAGCGACGCAACGAACAACGCCGCCGGCAGGACGAGAACCGTCGTCTCGACGCCCAGGCTCTCGAGGGCACCGGCGTTGACACGCTTCTTGATGAGGCCGTAGGTGCTGAAGGAGGCGGCGAGGATCAGCGCGATCCACGGCGGGTGGCCGTAGCCGATGGTCAGGACCAGTACGGCGCCGAAGGCGAGCGCGACGGCCACCGCCTGGGTGCGGCTGAGCTTCTCGCCCAGCACCAGGACGCCGAGCGCGACGCTGACCAACGGCGTCATGAAGTAGCCGAGCGCGGTCTGCACGACCTGCTCGGAGTTGACGCCGTAGATGTAGGTGCCCCAGTTGACGGCGATCAGGACCGCGGCTACGGCGAGCAGGCCGAAGCGGCGCCGGTCGGCGAGCAGGGCACGCAGCGAGCCGAGCTTGCGGAGGTACGCGAGCACGCCCAGCACGACGAGCAGCGACCACAGGCAGCGGTGGGCGAGGATCTCGCCGGAGCCGGCCGGCTCCAGCAGCGGCCAGTACAGGGGGAACAGACCCCAGATGCCGTAGGCGGCGAGCCCGTAGAGCAGTCCGCGTCGCTCATCAACCACGTCCGCACCGTATGCGCGCAGGTCAGTCCGTGGATCTCCAGGCGCTGGGGCTAGCTTCCGCTCCTGCCGAGCGGGCTCTCCTGGGCGTACTTACGTGACAGCTTCGGCGTGGCGTCCCGGCTGGGCGGCCTGTGACGAGGTCTTGCCGCGAACGGGGCTCCCGGCTCCACCGGCTCCTCCATCGGCGTGATTCTTCGGCTGCCCCGGGATGTCGACGGGTGCCACCGTCTCCGGAATCTCGACGTCGTCGGGGGATGGCCACTGCACCTGGTTGTTCTCGTCGAGGACGCGTACGACAGGTTGACCGTTCCTCTGGCCGTAGCCGGTCAGCCGTCCAGACGTCTTGTCCCGCAGGGTGACCCGCAGATCGGCGCCGTCGACGGCGAGGCGGAAGATGCGCTCGCCCATCGGTGAGAGTGCTTGCGCCACCGGCGCGGTTGCGGTCTGCGCCGCAGTTGCCGCCCCCGTTGTGGACGTCTGGAACTGGACTGCGTCATCGATGAACTTGAAGGCGAATTCACGGCGGAGCTCGTACAGCGTGTTCTGGCCATCGAGGCGGGTCCTGAGGTCGACCGTGATGATCCAGCCGAGCGCCACAACCGATGCCGCCAGGACGGCGGCCATGGCGATGATGATGGTCATGCGGACGTCATTGGCCTGCTTGTCCCAGAACGCCCCAACCGCAGCTATGACCGCCGAGAGGCCGCCCAGCGTCGCGACTGCGGACCCGACGACCTTCGAGATGTTGGTGGCCTTCGACTCCAGGACGTTCACCGCATCGTCGGAGCCGCTGCCCAGAAGGTTCAGGCCCTCGAGCAGGTCTGCAACCGGGCCGGTGAGGTCGGACTGTTCGCCGCTAATGGGCTTTCCGGGGATCGACGATGACATCGCTACCGTCCCGTGCCGAGGGGGAAGATGGGTCGGCTGACGTTAGCGACTGGTCGGTTGGGTCACAAGAGGCAGCGAATAGCTTCCATCCTCACAACCAGGCAGTTCGACTGCATTCATCCAGCTTTGTTGCGGCTGACTCGGCTTCTTGTGAGTCCATTTCGGGCCCGCGCTACCGCACCGCCGGTGCGTCCGCGACCTCCGTCGCCGCGTGCTGCTTGGGCAGCAGAGCGGAATCCACCACCTCGTCGACGACGGGGACGGCCCGGAATCCGGCGACCGTGAGGTAGAGGCCGAGCGACGCCTCCCAGACGATCTCAGGGATGGTCAGCAGATTCTGCGCGGCGGAGTTCTGGTCGTAGACGCCGAGCAGGGCCAAGGTCGCGGCAAGGAACGCGAGTGGGCCTCCGACGAGGCCGATGAGCGCCATCCGGCGCGGCACGAGGCGGGATCGGTACAGCAGGTAGCCGAGCAGGGCGCCATTCCCGATCCCGGCACAGAACCCCGGGCCGAGCAGGAACGTCCAGTCCTTGACCGCGACGAGCGATCTCCCGGTGGTGACGATGGACGCCGCGTCCGCACCTGACGCTCCGGCCAGATCCTGGCGCAGCGTCACGACCGACAACACGCTGACGAGTCCGACGACGATCATCGAGGATTCCAGGATCCGGCAGGCGACGTAGCCCAGGGCAAGGCCTTCGCTCTGCCGCTTCAAGACGGGAAAGAGCACGACCGCGGTGCCGATGCCGGTGATGGCGAGTAGCACCTCCAGGAACGCCCCCCACTCGATCCGGCTGTCCGCGCCCGCGCCGAGGATGTAGTCGGAATGGTTCAGCAATGGGCCGTAGAGGAGAAGCGCCGGTATCGACGTGATGAAGGTCAGGACGAACAGCACTCCAACGATGCGCCCGGTCCTCGTCCTTGATTCCATGGCCATGACGGCCTCGATTCCGAATCGGTCAACGCGCGACCCGTGCCGCGCCGGATGTCGGCGACCTGGCTGCCGGGTCGGGAACGGGCCAGACCAGCGCGCGAAGCCAGCGTGCGGGGCCCTGCTCCTTGATCTGCGTGGGCGTCGGCGATGGGCGGACCCTACGGGCGCCACTGGACGGGCACATGACCAGATGTAGTCAGGCCGACGATGCCGAACAGAAGGGCCGCCGGGGCCCGGCGTGATGGTCGCGCCGGTCTTCTTCCGGTGGGGTTGTCCGTCGGCGGGCGACCGCTTCCGAGGCTGCGGGACAGGTCAGGGTGACGCCGGCTCCGCGACTGCCCGAGGTCATCGGCGCCCCGTTGAGCCGTTCGCCTCGGATCGCGACGCCCCTTCGTCCAGACGGACCAGGCGAGGTGGGTGCAGTCGGCGCTGGGAACGCAGGGCGTCGCCGGCCGAAGCAATACCTGTCGCCGGACGACGGCGCGGGATGCAGGGGGTCGGCAATGCGGGGAATTCGATGGGGTCGGAGCACGCGGGGGCGTTCGGCCGGTCGGGTGGGCATCGCGCTCGCCCTGGCGATGCCGGTCGGCATCGCTGCGGTCGCTGGCCCTGCGGTCGCTGCCCCGGCGGTCGCCGCGCCGGCAGTCGCCCGTCCCTCGGTGTCGGTGCACACCGGACACCAGCCGGTCGTCGACGGCGTTCCCGCCGCCGGCGGGCAGGCGGTCGTCCGGGCCATGCCGGGGCAGCTCGACGCCGCCGAGCACGCCGTCCTGCAGGCCGGGGGCACGGTGGTCCGGCGGCTCTCGAGCCTCGACACCATCACGGTCTCGCTGCCGGCCGGAGCGGCCCAGCGGATCGCCGCGGACGCGTCGGTCCACTCGGTGACCGGCAACCGCAAGGTCCAGATGATGGACTACACCGGCTCCAACTACGCGGCCCTCGGCGACCTCGGCACCTACCGGGAGATCGAGCAGAACGTGCTCGGTGCCGCCAGCTACTGGAACGCCGGCTACACCGGCAAGGGCGTCGACGTCGCCCTCATCGACTCCGGCACGGTCCCGGTCAACGGGCTCCGCACACCCGGCAAGATCGTGCAGGGTCCGGACCTGTCCTTCGAGTCGCAGAACGACAACCTGCGCTACCAGGACACCTACGGGCACGGCACCCACATGGCCGGGCTCATCACCGGTAAGGACGACGGCATCACGACCGTCCGCGGCGGCGAGCAGAACTTCGTCGGCGTGGCCCCGGACAGCCGGCTCGTCAGCGTGAAGGTCGCGGACGCCTCCGGGGCGACCGACGTCAGCCAGGTGCTCGCGGCCATCGACTGGGTCGTCACCAACAAGCGCACCAACGGTCTGAACATCCGCGTGCTCAACCTGTCCTTCGGGACGGACAGCACGCAGGACTACAAGATCGACCCGCTGGCCTACGCCGCCGAGGTGGCCTGGCACAGCGGCATCGTCGTGGTCGCTGCAGCCGGCAACCGTGGCTCCGGCTCGGAGCGGCTGACCGACCCGGCCTACGACCCGACGATCCTGGCCGTCGGCGCGGCGGACAACAACATGACGCCGACCACCGCCGACGACACCATCCCGAGCTACTCGAGCTACGGCGACGCTACCCGGAACCCGGATTTCGTCACCTACGGCACCAAGATGCTCAGCCTGCGTTCGCCGGGCTCACAGCTCGACATGGAGAACCCGCAGGCCGTCTTCTACAACCGGCTGTTCCGCGGCAGCGGCACCTCACAGGCCGCGGCGGTCACGTCCGGCTCGGTGGCCCTGCTGCTCTCGCAGCGCCCCGGGCTCACGCCCGACCAGGTCAAGGCGCTGATGGTCGCGTCGGCGAAGAAGCTCCCGAACGCGGACGTCCGCGGACAGGGTGCCGGCGTGCTGAACCTGACGACCCTGAAGGGCCTGCCGACCCCGAGCGTGCTCGACAGCGCACAGCCGTGGGCACCGGCGACCGGCCTCGGGTCGCTCGACGCGAGCCGCGGCTCGACGGACCTCGTCGACGCCGACACCGGTGACGTCCTCACCGGCGAGTACGACATCTTCGGCGCCGCCTGGACGCCGGCGATCTGGGCCCCGCTGTCCGCGGCCGGCATCGCCTGGAACGGCGGCACCTGGAACGGCACCCGCTGGTCGGGCGACGTCTGGTCCGGCACCCGCTGGAGCTCCGTGCTCTGGAGCGGCACCCGGTGGAGCGGCACCCGCTGGTCTGGTACCCGCTGGTCCGGCGCCGACTGGACCGGCACCCGCTGGAGCGGTTCGAGCTGGACCGGCACCCGCTGGAGCGGCAGCGACTTCAGCGGCACCCGCTGGTCGGGGACGCGCTGGAGCGGCGGCACCTGGAGCTGACGCAACGAACGACCGGGCCGGATCGATCTCGATCCGGCCCGGTCGCCGTCGTTCATCCGCCGCGTGACCGAACCACCGATCGAGGGAACGGGGACGAAGCCCCCGAAGCCGATGGACAAGGGACAGGAGGGGGTGTGCAGGTGACGACGACTCCGCGGCGTGGTCCGTCCGCGCGCACCGTGCTCGTCCTGTTCGTCGCGGTCGGGCTCGCCGGCCTGACCGCGCTGCTCGGCCAGGGAGTCGACGACCAGCCGGCCCCGGTCGATCTCGGGCTTCCGGCCTGGCTCCTGGTGCCCGCGTTCCTCGCCGCCGAGGTCTGGGCGGTCCACCTCCACGTCCGTGGCCGGCAGGCGCAGTCCTTCACGCTCTCCGAGGTGCCGCTGGTCGTCGGCCTGTTCGCCGTCGCGCCGCTGCCGCTGCTGGCCGCCCGGTTGATCGGCGGCGGGATCGCATTGGTGCAGGGGGGCCGGCAGTCGCCGGTGAAGCTCATCTACAACCTCGCCTGCTTCGCCTTCGAGACGATGCTGGCGATCTCGCTGTTCGGCCTGCTCCGCAGCGACGGGGACCCGCTGCAGCCCGCCGGCTGGGCCGTGGCCGCCGTGTCGATCGCCGTGGCCGGCGTCGTCAGCGTGCTGCTCGTCGTCGCCGCGGTGACGCTCACCGACGAGCGGCCCACCGCGTCGACCGTCGGCAAACACCTGCTGGCCGGCCTCGCCGTCGGGCTGACCAACTCCTCGCTCGCCCTGCTGGCCGTCCTGGCGGCACGGGCCAACCGCATCGGCGTCGTCCTGGTCGTCATCCCCGCGCTCGTGCTCTTCGTCGCCTACCGCGCCCACCACGCGAACACCCGACGGACCGGCAGCCTCGGGCTCCTCCACGAAACCAACCGACTCCTGCAAGCGGCAGAGGACCGGACGACAGCGCTGGAAGCGCTGCTGCGCCGCCTCGCGGAGGTGTTCGGCGTCGAACGTGTCGAGCTGCTGCTGCTCGGCCGTTCGCGGGACGAGCCCGGCTCCGTGCTCCGGTACCGGCTCGGCGTGATCGATGGACCGGAACCGGTCGCGGACCCCGCCGAGTGCCGCTGGTGGGGAACGCTGACCCACGTCGGGACCGCCCTGCTGCTGGCCCGCCGGCCGCGCCTTCCCTACGGCGCCGTGGAGGGTTTGCCCGAGGGGACCAAGGAAGCGCTGCTCGTCCCGCTGACCGGCGAGAGCGGGCGGATCGGGGGCCTGCTGCTGGCCGACCGTGCGCTCGACGCGGTGACCTTCGAGGACGAGGACCTGTCCCTGCTCGTCTCCCTCGTCGACGTCGTCGCGGCGTACTGCGAGAACGACCGGCTGGAGCGGACGCTGCGGCACGTCCACGACCTGTCCGCCGAGCTCGAGTACCGCGCGAACCACGATCCGCTGACCGGCCTCGCCAACCGGGCCCTGTTCCGTCGCCGGTTGGAACAGGCCGTCGGCGGAGACGCCCGTCGCTGGGGTGTCCTGCTGCTCGACCTCGACGACTTCAAGGACGTCAACGACTCGTTCGGCCACGACGCCGGCGACGTCCTGTTGATCGAGGTGGCCCGGCGGCTCCGGCGGGCCATCCCGGACGACGCCGTCGCCGCCCGGCTCGGCGGTGACGAGTTCGCCGTCCTGCTGCCGGTCGGACGGCCGGAGACCGCCGCCGACGAGTTGGATGCGCGGCTGAGCGGTGCCGGCGAACACCTGCTCGCCGTACTCGCTGCGCCGGTGACGATCGGCGGGCGGGAGATGCCCATCGGCTGCAGCGTCGGTGCGGCGGCCGACTCGCCGGGGGTGGATCCGGCGGAGCTCGTCCAGCAGGCCGACGTCGCCATGTACGAGGCGAAGCTCCGCGGGAAGAACGCCGTCGACGTGTTCCGGCCCGAACTGCTCGCCGCGGTCAAGAACCGCCTCGAGCTCGGGACGAATCTCCGCAGCGCCGTCGAGCGCGGCGAGATCGAAGTGCACTACCAACCGACCTTCGACGTGGCGACCGGGCGGTGCATCGGCGTCGAGGCCCTCGCCCGGTGGGGCGCGTCCGCCGCAGGCTCGATCGACCCGGTCGACTTCATCCCCGTCGCCGAGGAGACCGGCCAGATCGTGCAGCTCGGGCGGCACGTCCTCCGCACCGCCCTGCACCAGGGCGTCGCGTGGCAGCGCGAGTACGGGGTGGATCTCGACATCGCGGTCAACGTCTCGAAGCGTCAGCTCGTTGAGCCCGACTTCGTCGAGGAGGTGCGGGCGCTCCTGATCGAGAGCGGCCTCCCGCCGACGTCGCTGTTGCTGGAGGTCACCGAGAGCCTGCTGCTGACCGACGACCCGGCCGTCGAGATCGCGCTGCACCGGCTGAAGGACCTCGGCCTCAAGCTCGCGATCGACGACTTCGGCACCGGCTACTCCTCGTTGAGCTACCTCACCCGGTTGCCGGTCGACGTGGTGAAGCTGGACCGGTCGTTCATCGAGGGCATCGACACGGACAGCCGGCAGGCGCTGCTGTCCCGCACCGTCGTCGAGCTCGGCCGGGGGCTCGGCCTGACGGTGATCGCCGAGGGCGTCGAGCGGCCGGGGCAGCGGTCCCGCCTCCTCGCGTGGGGCTGCCCGGTGGCGCAGGGCTACTACTTCGCCCGGCCGGGTCCGGCAGCGCTCGTCGAGCCGTGGCTCGTCGCAGCCCGGGCGGCAGCCGAGGCGGCGGCGGACTCTGCACCCTCGGCCCTGCCGCGGCCACGTCTTCCGCGCGTGCTGCCCGCCGCAGCCGCCGACGAGATCACCGTCTCGTCGCAGCCGCCGACGTCCTCCGGCTGAGCAACGGGCTCCCGGAGGCCGCCGGATCTCGGCCCGGCCCGACCTCGCCAGCCGACGATGACAGCGTCGATGGCTTATCCGGGCGCAGCCGGTGGTAGGTCCGCACTCGCGGAACAGCGAGGTCTCCGCAGGAGGTGGGCACACACATGGGCGAGCGCCTGACCGGAGCCGACGCGGCTTGGCTGCACATGGATCGGCCGACGAACCGGATGATCGTCAACATGGTCGGCTGGTTCGACGAGGAGCCGGACTGGGACGAGTTCCGGGCGGTGCTGCAGAGGCGCTGGATCGACGCGTACCCGCGCTTCCGTCAGGTCGTCCAGGAGCCGCTGATCCCGCTCGGTCGCCTCGCGATGCCGGAGTGGGTCGACGCCGCCGAGTTCGAGCTGGACGACCACATCGTGATGGGACGGATCGACGAGCCCGGGGACGACGAGGCGCTGCACGCCTACGTCGAGCAGCACGTCTCCAAGCCACTGCCGAAGAACCAGCCGCTGTGGCAGGTGCACTTCCTCAGCGGCTACCGCAACGGCGGCGCGATGCTGCTGCGGGCCAGTCACGCTCTCGGGGACGGCACCGCGCTGATGCACGCCCTGCTGGCCCTCGCCGACGACAGCCCCGACCGGAACGAGCTCGGGCCGGTGGCACTCGTCGACCCGCCGACCGACACCGACACCGGTCCCCGCGGTCTCGAATCGGTCTGGCGCTTCCTCTCCGGCTACCTCGGCACCCTCGGCGAGTTCGGGAAGGGCCAGCTCACGCGGGGCCGCGATTTCCTCGCCGAAGCGATCACGAACCTCAAGCTGATCCCCGCCCTGCAGGACCGCAAGACGGTCCTGCGGGCGCCGCTGGGCACCAAGAAGCGGGTCACCTGGACGACGACCGTGCCGGTCGACGCGGTGCGCGCCGCCGCGAAGGACGCCGGCGGAACCGTCAACGACGTGCTGCTCGCCGCCATCGCGGCGGCCACCGGCCGATACCTGCGCGAGCATGGCAGCGACGTCGGCGAGATCGGCATGATGCTGCCGTTCAACCTCCGCTCGCTGGACGAGCCCATGCCGCGAACCCTCGGCAACAAGTTCGGGCTGGTGTTCCCCGTGCTGCCGGTCCGCCGCATGGACCAGCAGGACCGCATCGACGCGGTGCACGCGGCCATGCAGCACATCAAGTCCTCCGACCAGGCCCGCGTCGTGTTCGCCTGGGTCAGCTCGCTGGGCACCGCCGTCACCCAGGTCGAGCAGATGGCCATCGACCGTTACGCCGGCATGAGCTCGTTGATCGTCACCAACGTCCCCGGGCCCAAGGCCCGCATCAGCATCGCGGGCAACGAGCTCACGGGTCTGCTGTTCTGGGTGCCGACGAGCGGACCGGTCGGGGTCGGTCTGTCGCTGATCAGCTACGCCGGCGACCTGCTGATCGGCATCATCGTCGATGCCAAGCTGATGCCCGACGTCGAGCACTTCCGCGAGCTGCTCGACGAGGAGCTGGTCGGCATCGTCGGGGCGCACGCCGCTGGATAGGTTGGGGCCATGAGCACGCCCGCCGGCAGTGAAGCGTTCGACAGCCCCCTTGACCCCGTCCTCGACGAGCTCTGGGAGGGTCGCGCGGACCTCACCCCCGAGAACGAGGACGCCCGCAAGCTGGTCATCGCGGCGGTCGACGCCCTCGACGCCGGTGAGGCACGGGTTGCGCAGGTCGGCGCCGACGGCGAGGTCCACGTCGACGAGCGGGCGAAGCGCGCCATCCTGCTGTCGTTCAAGGTCCTGCCGATGGCCGAGACACACGCCGGCGACTTCTACTACCACGACCGGGTGCCGCTGAAGACGCGCTTCGACGGCGTCCGGGTCGTCCCCGGCGCCATCGCCCGGTGGGGCTCGCACATGGAGCCCGGCGTCGTGCTGATGCCGAGCTACACCAACATCGGCGGCTACGTCGGCTCCGGCTCGATGGTCGACACCTGGGCCACCGTCGGCTCCTGCGCACAGGTCGGCCGTGGCGTCCACCTCTCCGGCGGTGTCGGCCTCGGCGGCGTGCTCGAACCACCGTCGGCCCGCCCGGTCGTCATCGAGGACGAGGCCTTCATCGGCTCGCGCTGCATGGTCGTCGAAGGGGCGCGCGTCCGCCGCGGCGCCAAGCTCGGTGCCGGCTCCATCCTCACCAACTCCACCCGCGTGTTCGACGCCGAGACCGGCGACGAACTGCCCCGTGGCGAGGTGCCCGAGCGGGCCGTCGCCGTCGGCTCCACCAAGGTCCGCAGCTTCGCCGGCGGTGAGTTCGGGATGCCGTGCCTGCTGGTGCTGCGTCGCCTCGCGGAGGACGAGATCCACGACAAGACCGCGCTGAACGACGTGCTGCGCGCCCACGGCGTCAGCACCTGAGCCGTCCCGCGCCCGTGAGCAGCTACCCGGCACTGGACCTGACCGACCCGGTCGCGCTGACGGCGGCGCTCGTCGACGTGCCGTCGGTCAGCGGCGACGAACGCGCCCTCTGCGACCTCGTCGAGACCGCGCTGCGTTCCCTGCCCGGGTTGGACGTCGTCCGCGACGGCGACGCGCTCGTCGCCCGCACCGAACTCGGCCGCGGGCAGCGGGTGCTGCTGGCCGGTCACCTGGACACGGTGCCGATCGCGGACAACGTCCCGTCGCTCCGTTCCGCGGGGCGGATCGTCGGTTGCGGCACCTCGGACATGAAGTCCGGCGTGGCCGCGATGCTCACCGCCTCCGCCGCGGCACTGCGGTCGACGGACGGGCCCGCACACGACCTGACGCTCGTCCTCTACGACGCCGAGGAGGTCGAGGAGGCGCGCAACGGTCTGCGCCGGTTGGCCGCGTCGATGCGCGACGCCCTCGACGCCGACCTCGCGCTGCTGCTCGAGCCCACCGACGGCACCGTCGAGGCCGGCTGCCAGGGGACGTGCCGCGCCGAGGTGACGATCCCCGGCCGTCGCGCCCACAGCGCCCGTTCGTGGCTGGGCGAGAACGCCATCCACGCCGCGGGTCCGCTGCTCGAGAAGCTCCGCGGCTACCAGCCGCGCGACGTCACCATCGACGGCTGCACCTACCGCGAGGGGCTGTCGGCGGTCCGCATCGCCGGGGGCATCGCCGGCAACGTCGTCCCCGACAGCTGCGTCGTGACCGTGAACTTCCGCTTCGCTCCCGACCGGACCGAGGCGGAGGCACACGACCATCTCCGCGAGGTCGTCGGCCCGTTCGAGACGGTGTTCACCGATTCGGCACCCGGTGCGATGCCCGGGCTCACGGCGCCGGCGGCGCAGGAGTTCCTCGCCGTCGTCGGGCAGCCCCCGCGCGCGAAATACGGCTGGACCGACGTCGCCCGGTTCGCCGCGCTCGGTATCCCCGCCGTGAACTTCGGCCCCGGTGACCCGAACCTCGCCCACACCCGCGACGAGTGGGTCGACGAGGGCCGCATCCGCGACGTCACCTCGACCCTGACCGCCTTTCTCTGACCAGCCTTTCTCTGACCAGCACCGGAGTCCGCGTGAGCACACTCGAATTCGACCGCCTGGGCGCAGGTGACCCGCTGCTGCTGGTCCACGGCATCGGTGACAGCCGCGCCGCCTGGACCACCGTGGTCGAACCGCTTTCGGCGTCGTTCGAGGTGTTCGCCGTCGACCTGCCGGGCTTCGGGATCTCGCCGACGCTGCGCGGGGTCGACAGGCCGTCGCCGGAGGATCTCGCCGGTGCGGTCGCGGAGTGGATGGACGAGCAGTCGATCCCGACCGCCCACATCGTCGGCAGCTCGCTCGGCGGCTGGGTCGCCCTGGAGCTGGCGGCGCTCGGCCGCGCCCGCACCGTCCTCGGCCTGTCGCCCGCCGGGTTCAGCAGCGACGCCGATGCGAGGCGCTCCAGGCTGATGCTGAACCTCGCCCGCTCGACGGCCGGGCGCCTCGCCCCCGTCGGGCGCGGGATGTCGCCGCGGACGAAGCGGATGTTCGCCTCCGCCGCGGTCCGCACGCTGACCCACTCCTCGATGGTGGCCAAGCCGTGGAAGTGGCCGGCCGACGACGCGGCAGCCGCCATGACGGCGCTGGCGGCGGCCACCGGATGGGACGGCACGCTCGAAGCGCTGCAGGGCCGCCGCTTCTCACCACCCGCCGACGGGATCGACGTTCCGGTGACGCTCGCCTGGGGCGCCAAGGACAAGCTGCTGCCGCCCCGCCAGCGGATGCGCGTCCACGAGCTGCTGCCCGACGCGCAGGTCGGCGTGCTGCCCGGCTGCGGTCACCTGCCGATGTGGGACGACCCCGACCTGGTGGTGCGCACGATCATGTCCAGCACCGCCCGCGGCTGACGCGCGGCTTGTCGGCTCGAGAGCGGGCAGCCGCCCTGGCTCAGCTGCGCTGGCCCGAGGCGGACGCGCGGCGCTGAAGTTCGCTGGTCACCGCGGTGATCAGCGACGGGGTGCTGATGTCGGCGAACGGGCCGCCGGTGTAGGGGATCGTCCAGACGTGCAGCATCTGCGCGGTCGGGGCGATGGATGAGCCGGCGGGGCAGGTGCCCCCCGTCGGGTTCAGGGCGGTGCCCGTGGTCGGGTTGACGCAGAGGTTCGTGTGCACGTGCCACGACGTCAGCGCGCCGCCGATGAGCGGTCCCTGCGGCGAGGTCGGCTCGGCCACGTACATGGCACCGAGCAGCATCGAGCCGGCCCCGAACTTGGCGTAGACGAGGGACTCGACGCGGGTCGGGTCGAGCATGTGGCCATCGTGCATCCAGGCCGGCATGCCGACGTGGATCAGTGGGCCGGTCTCGTTGACGACGATGTAGCCCGCCTTCTCCGCCGCCTGGAGGGTCGGGTACTTGGCCGTGACGACCGCCGTGGTGTCGCTGACCAGCTTCTCCGCCGCCGCCCGCTGTGCGGTGGTGACCGGCGCGTCGGTGCAGTTGCCGGGCGCGTGGCCGATGTCGGCGGGGTCGACCGGTGCCCCGGCCGCTGCCGCGGTATGGGTGTGGCAGCCCGAGACCCAGCCGAGCGGGATCGCGCCGGTGACCGCGGTGTGGGTGTGGCCGCCCAGGGAGGTCTCGCCCGCCACGTGGGAGTGCACGTGGCCGCCGACCGACGGGACGAGGGACGCCGTTGTTGCGACGACGACGCCGAGCACGAGCGCGCTGGTGCCGCCGACCACGAAGCCGCGGCGCATTGTCCGGCGAACGACCGACGTGAAGAGCAGGGCGGCGGACGCCGCGGCGACGATCTCGAGCACCGTGCTCAGCACGTCGATGAACGAGACCGGCTCCGCCTCCCCGGCCTGCGGCCCCAGAGGAAGGCCGACGGTGCGGCTCAGCACCCACACCCCGACGATCCCGAGCTGGCCCAGGGCGCCCAGCGCGGCGACGAGCCGGTTCCGCGTCTGCAGCAGGGCGACGGCCCAGCCCACCTGCAGCCAGGCGATGACGCCGAAGAAGAGGCCGGCGCTGACCCACTCGAGCCAGTGCTCGGGCATCACGGCGAAGTGGATGCCGGCCGAGCCGAGTGAGGCGGCCGCCGCGACGTACCGCAGCGAGGAGTCCACAACCGACGGACGCCGGGACCTCCGACCACCATCGTTCGCGGAGGGGGCAGACGGGGAAGCGAGCCGCTGCCGCGAAGGAGGGGTGAGGAGCGTCACCGCCCCATTGTCGGCCCTGGATTCGTTCGCGCAATGAAGAACGTCGGATCCGTACGGTGACCGGTCCACCGCGGCGACGTGATCAGTCGGCCGTCGTTCCATCCGGACGCGCGTCCACCCCTCACCCGGGGTCGGGGGAGGGGCGGACGTCCGTGCGTACGACCAGCTACAGGTCGATGCCGATGTACTTGGTCTCGAGGTACTCCTCGATGCCCTCGAGGCCACCCTCGCGGCCGAAGCCGGACTGCTTCACGCCGCCGAAGGGGGCGGCAGGGTTGGAGACGAGGCCCTTGTTCAGCCCGGCCATGCCGACCTCGAGCTCCTCCAGGACGCGGATGGCGCGGGAGAAGTCGGAGGTGAAGACGTACGCGACGAGACCGAACTCGCTGCTGTTCGCGGCGTCGAGCGCCTCCTGCTCGGTGTCGAAGGTCGCGACGGGCGCCACCGGGCCGAAGATCTCCTCCGACAGCACGCGGGCGTTCGGCGGGACGTCGCCGAGCACGGTCGGGTTGTAGAAGTACCCCGGCCCGTCGGGACGGTCGCCGCCGACGCGGACGGTCGCGCCCTTGCTGACGGCGTCGTCGACGAGCTCGCTGACCTTGTCGCGCTGGTCGGCGTCGACCAGCGGTCCGACGTCGACGCCGTCCTCGGTGCCGCGGCCGACGCTGAGGGCCCCGAGCTTCTCGGCGAGGCGGCTCGTGAACTCCTCGGCGATGGAGGAGTGGACGTGGAAGCGGTTCGCGGCGACGCAGGACTCGCCCATGTTCCGCATCTTGGCGATGACCGCCTGGTCGACCGCCTTGTCGAGGTCGGCGTCCTCGAACACGATGAACGGCGCGTTGCCGCCGAGCTCCATCGAGAGCTTGAGCAGCGTCTGCGAGGCCTGCTCCATCAGCAGCCGGCCGACCTCGGTGCTGCCGGTGAACGACAGCTTGCGCAGCCGCTGGTCCTGGACGAGCGGCTTCATGACCTTGCCCGTCGAGGACGAGGTGATGATCGACAGCACGCCCTCCGGCAGGCCCGCCTCGAGGAGGATCTCGCCGAGCGCGAGCATGGTCAGCGGGGTCGCGCTGGCCGGCTTGACGATCATCGTGCAGCCGGCAGCGATGGCCGGACCGATCTTGCGGGTGCCCATGGCGGCCGGGAAGTTCCACGGCGTGATGAGCAGGCAGGGGCCGACGGGCTGCTTCATCGTCAGCAGGCGCCCGGCGCCGCTCGGCTCGTTCGACCAGCGGCCGTTGATGCGCACCGCCTCCTCGGAGAACCAGCGCAGGAACTCGGAGGCGTAGGTGATCTCGGCCTTGCTCTCGGCGAGGCTCTTGCCCATCTCCATGGTCATCAGCAGGGCGAGGTCGTCGGCCCGGTCGTTCATCAGCTGGTAGGCGCGGCGCAGGATGTCGCTGCGCTCGCGCGGCGCCACGGTCTTCCAGGAATGCTGTGCGGCAGCGGCGGCGTCGAGTGCCTTCATCGCGTCCTCGGGGGTCGCGTTCGCGATCTGGCAGAGCGCCTCGCCGGTGGCCGGGTCCTCGACCGACATCGCCTCGGCCGAACCGTCGGTCCAGGTGCCGCCGATCAGCAGCTGCTTGGGTACCGCGTCGAGTACGCGCTGCTCGTCCTTCGTGAGTGCCATGAGGTTGTCGTTGCCCGCTGCGGGTCCCGCAAACGGCCTGTGATCGGGGTCCGACGGGACGGCCGGGTCCGGACAGCACGGCGCCCCCGTCGACCTGGTCGACGGGGGCGCGGCTGCCGGAGGGCGACCGCCACACGGGGGATGGGGTCGCCGGCGTCCGGCCTACATGGGTTCTGCTATGCAGAGCTGAGCGAGAGCTCAGCTCTGCTCGGCACCACGCTTGAACTGGGCGGCCACCTCGGCCACGCGGCGGCCGGAGTAGTTGGCCGACGCGAGGTCGGTCTCGTTGGGCGGGTTGGCGCCGTTGGCGCTCACGTGGCTCGCGCCGTAGGGGTTGCCCTCGGCGAACTTGATCGGGTCCGTGTAGCCCGGGGGAACGATGAAGCCGCCGAAGTGGTACATCGTGTTGTAGAGCGCGAGCAGGGTGGTCTCCTGGCCGCCGTGGGCGGTGCCGGCGGAGACGAAGCCCGAGTACACCTTGTTGGCGAGCTGACCCTGCGCCCACTGCGGGCCGAGGGTGTCGAGGAACTGCTTGAGCTGCGCGGTCACGTTGCCGTAGCGGGTCGGCGTGCCGAAGATGACGGCGTCGGCCCAGAGGATGTCCTCGGCGGTGGCCTCGGGGACGTCCTGGGTCTCGAGCGCGTGGGCGGCCCAGCCCTCGTTGGACTCGATGGCCTCCTTGGGGGCCAGCTCGTGCACCTTGCGCAGGCGCACCTCGGCGCCGGCCTTCTCGGCGCCTTCCTGGACGGCCTGGGCGAGCGTGTAGACGCTGCCGGTGGCCGAGTAGTAGACGATCGCGACCTTGACCTGTTCGGCCATGAAGGCCTCCCTGCAGTAGTTGTTGTGCGTTCAACGTCTGTCACGGTACACAACAGATGTTGACCGCTCAACCATTCCGCACGGTCGGGATCAGCTTCTGTTGCGTACGCAACTACTAGTCTGCCCCGTCAGCCCGGCGTCACGCGTCGTCCGACGCTCCGATCGCGCCCGTCCGTGCCGGCAGGGGCGCGCCGCGCATCGTCAGCATCTCGACGCGGGACGGGGCGGGATCGGCCTCCATCTCGACGAGGGCCACGAGGTCGCCGACGAACGTGAAGTGGAAGGCCATGCGCGGGACGCCGCCCTGCGCCCACACGACGGCGGGGTCCCCGTCGACCAGTGCCGGTCGCGCCGCGCGGGCGCTGCCGGAGAACATGCGGGCCACGGCGTCGGCGCCCAGCACGGCCTCCGGCGCCCCCATCCGGACGGCGGTCGCGTCGGCCCGGAGCACGGCCTGCGGATCGAGCATGGTGAGCAGCCCGGCGAAGTCCCCGTCCCGCGATGCGGCCAGGAAGGCCGCCACGATCTGCGCGTGCCGCGCCGGGTCCGCGGGACGTCCGGGTGAACCGCCCCGCACCCGCCGGCGGGCCCGGCTCGCCAGCTGACGCGCGGCCTCCGGAGTCCGGTCGACGAGGCCGGCCACCTGCTCGAACGGCACCCCGAACAGGTCGTGCAGGACAAAGGCGAGGCGTTCCGCCGGCTGCAGGGACTCGAGCACGACCAGCAGGGCACCGCCGACGGCGTCGGCCCGCTCGGCCTGGCCGGCAGGGTCCCCCGACGCGTCCGCTGCCGGGGTCGCCGGCGGCGTCACCTCGTCCAGCGGGTCCTCGCGCCGCGTGGCGCGGCGCCGCAGCACGTCCAGGCACAGGCGGGAGACGACCGTGGTCAGCCAGGCACCGAGATCGTCGATCCCGTCGCTGCGGTGCAGCCGGAGCCACGCCTCCTGCACGACGTCGTCGGCCTCGCCGGAGGGCCCGAGCATGCGCTGGGCGATGGCGCGCAGTCGGGGCCGTTGCCGGTCGAACTCCTCGGCGAACGCGTCGTCGTCGGTCACCCGTCCCACCCTCCGCGGCACCGGGCCGCAACGGAAGCATTGTCACGAACAGGACGCGGAACGCTCCCCGAACGTGACCGCCACCCATGGAGCCACACCTGAACGACACCCGAACACGGTCCGGCCAGCGTGGTCCGCGCCCCGTGTCGATCTACGGTGAGACCGTGACCTCGCCGACCGACCCCGCCCGGGTCGCCGAATCCGCCCAGGGCCCGAGCAGTGGGGAGAGTGCCCGCCGCAGCACCCCCGAACGTCAGCGCGGTCCGGTGACCCTGCGCCGTGACCAGGTGCAGCCCTCCACCACCGACCAGCGTCTGTTGGACACCCGCGGCGCGTCCGACTGGGTGCACACCGACCCGTGGCGCGTGCTCCGCATCCAGTCGGAGTTCGTCGAGGGCTTCGGGCTGCTCGCCGAACTGCCGAGTGCGGTGACGGTCTTCGGCTCCGCCCGGACGCCGCGCGAGTCCGAGGACTACGAGCAGGCCCGCCAGCTCGGCGCGGCCCTCGCCGACGCCGGCTACGCCGTCATCACCGGAGGCGGGCCCGGCGCGATGGAGGCGGTCAACCGCGGCTGTCAGGAGGCCGGCGGGCTGTCGGTGGGCCTCGGGATCGAGCTGCCGTTCGAGCAGCACCTCAACGACTGGGTCGACCTCGGACTGAACTTCCGCTACTTCTTCGCCCGGAAGACGATGTTCGTGAAGTACGCACAGGCGTTCGTGATCCTGCCCGGCGGCTTCGGGACGCTGGACGAGCTCTTCGAGGCGCTCACCCTGGTGCAGACCGGCAAGGTGACGCGTTTCCCTGTCGTGCTCGTCGGCGTCGCCTACTGGCAGGGGTTGCTCGCCTGGATGCGCGACGTGGTCGTGCCGTCCGGCCGGATCTCGCCGAAGGACCTCGACCTGGTGCACCTCACCGACGACCTGACCGACGTCGTCGGGTTCATCGAGCAGAGCCACCGCGCGCGGGCCGAGCGCCGAGCCGACGGTAGCGACGCGGACGCCGACCTCGACCTCCTCGACACCTGACCCAGGCTTACGCCTGGGCCGGGCGGATAGATCATTGCAGGTGAGGGTCTGCGTCTACTGCTCGTCGAGCACCGTCATCGACGACTCCTACGTCGCGGTCGCCGCCGAGCTCGGCGACGCACTGGCGCGTCGCGGCCACTCGCTGGTCAGCGGCGGCGGCAGCATCAGCAGCATGGGCGCCGTCGCCCGGGCCGTCCGTGCCGCGGGCGGCCACACCCTCGGCGTGATCCCCGAGGCGCTGCTCGCGCTCGAGGTCGGCGACACCGACGCCGACGAGCTGCTGGTCACCGGCAGCATGCGGGACCGCAAGGCGCTGATGGACGAGCACGCCGACGCCTTCATCGCGCTGGCGGGCGGCCTCGGCACCCTGGAGGAGCTGCTCGAGATCTGGGTCGGCCGGGTGCTGCACCTGCACGACAAGCCCGTCGTGGTGCTCGATCCGCACGACCTGTTCGCAGCGCTGCGGCAGCAGGTCGACGTCCTCGTGACCCGCGGGTTCGCGCGGGCCGAGGCCCGCGACGTCGTCCGCTGGGCCACCACCGTCGACGAGGCCCTGGACCTCGTCGAGGAGGGCGGTGCGGACCTCACCGCCGCCCGGGCCGAGGAACTGGTCGAGGGGGAGTGACGGTGCGCGCTGTCTGGTACGACGAGCAGGGTGAGGCGGCGGCGGTGCTCCGCACCGGCGAGCTGCCCGAGCCGACCCCCGGCACCGACGAGGTCCGGGTCCGCGTCCGCTTGTCCGGGGTGAACCCGGGCGATACGAAGAAGCGCCGGGGCTGGCTCGGCTCGTCGATGCCGTACCCGCGGGTCGTCCCGCACAGCGACGCCGCCGGGGTCGTCGACGCCGTCGGCGACGGCGTGGACCCGGGCCGCGTCGGACAGCGCGTCTGGGTCTACGGCGCGCAGTCCTACCGCGCGTCCGGCACCGCGGCCGAGTACACCGTCGTGCCCGCCGCGCAGGCGGTCGCGCTGCCTCACGGCGTCTCCGACGAGCTCGGCGCGTGCCTCGGCATCCCCGGACTCACCGCCCACCGCAGCGTCTTCGGCGACGGCTCCGTCGCCGGCAGCACCGTCCTGGTGCACGGCGTGCTCGGCGGCGTCGGCTCCCTCGCGGCACAGCTCGCCCGGTGGGGCGGAGCGACCGTCATCGGAACCGTCCGTCGCGGCAGCGATGTCGACGCTGCCCGTTCGGTCGTGGAGCACGTGGTCGCCCTCGACGAGCCCGATCCGGCCGCGTCGATCCGGGTGGTCGCGCCGGATGGCGTGGACCGCATCGTCGAGGTCTCGCTGTCGGCCAACGTCGACCTCGACGCCGCGCTCGTCCGGCAGGGCACCGTTCTCGCCGCCTACGCCACCCGCGACGACCGGACGTCGGTGCCCTTCTGGCCCCTGCTGTTCGAGAACGTCACGATCCGGCTGCTCGGCAGCGACGACTTTCCGGCCTCCGCGAAGCTGCAGGCGGCGGCGGACCTCACGGCGGCCGCCGCCGACGGGGCGCTCGCCGTCTCCGTCGGCGCCGCGCTTCCTCTCGCGCGCTGTGCCGAGGCACACGACCGCGTCGACAGCGGGACGCGCGAGCGGGTCCTGCTCGCCGTCGAGTTGCAGGCGGCCATGGCGGACTAGGCGAGGCCCCGTTTGGCGACGCGGGGCTCGACGTCGCCGCGAACCGCCCGCACGGTGTCGAGCACCCGACGCGCCGGCCGGACCGCGTGGGTCCGCACGACGCGCGCGCCCAGCCACGCCGCAACCGTCGTGACCGCGAGGGTCGCCTCCAGGCGGTCGCCGAGCTCGAGGTCGAGCGCCTCGCCGAGGAAGTCCTTGTTGCTCATCGCGACCAGCACCGGCCAGCCGGTCGCCGTCATCTCCGGCAACCGCCGTGTCACCTCGAGCGAGTGCCGGGTGTTCTTCCCGAAGTCGTGGCCGGGGTCGATGAGAATGGCGTCGCGGCGGACCCCGGCGGCGACCGCGGTTTCGGCGAGCCCGACCGTCGTCGCGATGACGTCGGCGACCACGTCCGCGTAGCCGACGCGGTGCGGTCGCGTCCTCGGCGGCAGGTGGCCGGCGTGGGTGCAGACGAGGCCGAGGCCGTGCTCGGCCGCAACCTCGGCGAGCTCGGGTTCGGTGCCGCCCCAGGCGTCGTTGAGGACGTCGGCCCCCTCGGCCGCCACCGCGCGGCCGACCGCGGCGCGGTAGGTGTCGACGCTGATGACCAGGTCGGGGTACCTGCTGCGGACGGCGCCGACGAACGAGGCGACGCGGCGGAGCTCCTCGGCGGTGTCGACCTCGACGCCCGGAGCGGCCTTCACCCCGCCGACGTCGACGATGTCGGCGCCCTCGGCGACGGCCCTGGCCACCGCGTCGAGGGCCTCGGCCTCGCCGTAGGTCGCGCCGCGGTCGAAGAACGAGTCCGGCGTCCGATTGATGATCGCCATCAGGGCGAACTCGTCCGGGCGGAAGGTGCGGGTACCGAGGCGGAGGTCCACGGGCTCATCTCTACCTGTCGCGGACGATCCGGGACGTGACGGGGACTGGCAGGCTGGGCGCATGGTCCTCGTCGTCGAACTGCTCCTCGGGGTCGGCATCCTCGTCGGCGTCTACCGCGTCGCCACCACCGACGGTGAGCTGCCCCCGGCCTTCGAGCCGGACGGGCCGCTCCACCTCGTCGACGACCGGCCGCTGACCGCCGACGACGTCGTCGCCTCCCGGCTCCCCTGGGGTGTCGGGTACCGCCGGGCCGACGTCGACCGACTGCTCGAGCGGGTGGCGCGTCAGTTGCCACGCGCGGGGGAGGAGCAAAGCGACCGGCAGCTCACGCCGTCGCCGTACGCAGCGCAGGAGGACGGTCATGGCTGAGATCGCCTTGTCGGTGGACGTCGCCGCCCCGCCGGAGCTGGTCTTCGACGCGTTGACGGACTGGACGCGGCAGGGCGAGTGGATGACCGGCACCGATGTCCGGGTCACGCGGGGAGACGGGCGTTCGGTCGGCTCGCGCATCGTCGGTCGCACGGCCCTCGGACCGCTCGGGTTCGACGACCCGATGGAGATCACCGGCTGGGAACGGCCGCTGCGGGTGCAGGTGCACCACCTCGGCCGTGTCGTCCGTGGCGACGGTGTCTTCGAGGTGGAGGCGTTGGCCGATGGCACGAGCCGGTTCCACTGGGTGGAGTGGCTCGACCTCCCCCTCGGTCGCCTGGGCGTGGTCGGCTTCACCGTCGCCCGACCGCTCGTCGCCCGCGTCATCCTGCCGTCGCTGCGCGCCTTCGGCCGCTGGGCCGAGCAGCGGCACGCGCTGGCCGGCACGCACTCCGCCGCCTAGCGGCCCTCGAAGACCGGTTCCTCTCGGCGGAGAAAGCTCCGGACCGCGTTCCGGTGGTCGGCGCTGTAGCCCATCGCGCGTTGCTCACGGGCCTCGAAGGCGAGCGCCTCGGGCAGGGTCGCGGTCGCCGAGTAGGCGAGCGAACGCTTGACGGCGGCGTAGGCGAGCGTGGGGCCGGAGGCCAGCCGGGCGGCGAGCTCCTCGGTGGTGGCCGCGAGCAGCTCGTCGGGGACGATCGCCTGCACGAGCCCGAGGTCCAACGCGCGTTCCGCCGGCATCCGTTCCGGCAGCATCAGCATCGCGGTGGCCCGGGCGGTCCCGACGATGCGCGGGAGGATCCAGCTGAGGCCGGCGTCGGCGGTCAACCCCACGCCGGTGAAGGCCGTCGCGAACACCGCCGAGCGGGCTGCCAGGCGGATGTCGCAGGCCAGGGCCAGCGCGAGCCCCGCCCCGGCGGCCGCGCCGGGTACCGACGCGAGCACCGGCTTGTCCAGCGTCGCCAGTTCGGCCACGAGCACGTTGAGGCCGCTGCCCAGCAGTTCGCCGAGGTCGAGCGGCTCGCCGGCTTCGGCCGAGGCGTCCAGCTCGCGGAGGTCGGCCCCGGCGGTGAACGCCCCGTTGGCGCCGGTGAGGACGACGGCGCGGACGTCTGCGTCGTCCGCGACCTCGCGGACCGCGCTGAGCAGGGCGTCCTCGGCCGCGCCGGTGAGCGCGTTGCGTGAACGGGGCCCGTCGAGCGTGATCGTCGCCACCGCTCCTGAGCGCGTCAGGTGCACCTGGGTTCCGGGAGCGGGCTGCGTCACGAGGCCTCCTTCGAGGGCGTCGAGCGGGGGGAAGAAGGTCGAACGGGCGTCCGCTCGCCACTGTGGCGGAACTTCCGCGATAATGGACTGAACAGCACGGTTCCCGACCCAGGAAGAGGTGTACCGATGGCGGCCATGAAGCCGCGGACGGGTGATGGTCCGCTCGAGGTCACGAAGGAGGGCCGCGGCATCGTCATGCGGGTCCCGCTCGAGGGCGGCGGTCGCCTGGTCGTAGAACTCTCCGCCCAGGAAGCCGGCGATCTCGGGGATGCCCTGAAGTCCGTCGTCGGCTGAGCGCCTCCTCGCTCTGCACGTGAACGGCCGTCCCACCTCGGTGGGGCGGCCGTTCCGGCATGACCCGACGTGGGTCTCGAGGGCGTTCAGCCGATGCGTTCGCGGACGGCCTGCCGGACGTCGACGCGACCGACCTGCATCCCCCACAGCACCAGCGGGATCTGCAGCGGCAGGCGCCCGTAGGCGATGAGCTGCTCGACGAGCGACCGGTCGGACCAGTCGACCGCCATCTTGATGTTGCCGGGCAGGACCCCCACGAACAGGGCGGCGGCGACAAGCCCGCCCCGGCGTCGGGTGGCGGGGGTGGCGATCAGCGCCGCGGTGGAGAGCTCCAGCACCCCGCTGCCGTAGGTCCAGGCCCGGGCGCCGCCGGGGAGCCAGCCGGGGATCAGCCCGTCGAAGGGCCCGGGTAGCGCGAAGTGCAGGACGCCGGAGGTCGTGAGGACGCCGGCCAGCAGCAACGCCGAGCGGCGGGACCCGGCGTCGAAGCGGGACGCCGAGCGGGCGGCGGGGGACACCCGGTCACTGACCCCGGGTGGCGAGCCGCTGTTCGAGCCAGGGAAGGCTGTTCGTGCCTTCCATGTGCTCCTGCCAGCCGTCGAGGAGCGTCGCGGCCTCGCTCTCGCTGACCGTTCCGAGCACCGTCACCCGGAGCTCGTCGACCTCGGCCTGGTCGACCCCGAGCTGGTCGAGGTAACGGGCGAGGATGCCGCCGGGATGCGGCTCCCGGACGGCGTAGAGCTCGCCGGTCTCCACGACAAGGCTCACCCGGTAGGTCGCGTGCGCGTCCTCGTGGCGGGTCCAGCCGTCGCCGTACTCGATCTCCTCCGAGCTGCGGCGGCGCGGGTCGGCGTCGTAGAAGTCGGCAATCGACCCGACGGAGCCCCTGGAACGGCTCGCGCCCTGTGAGACCTCGGACACCTCAGGCCTCCTCAGGGATGACGGTCGCGGCGAGCAGGCCGCTGCCGACGGGGAGCAGTGCCGGGCTGAGCCGGCCGTCCTCGAGCACCTGCTCGGTCAGCCGACGCATCGCCGCCGACTCGGCGTCACGGGAACCGGTGTCGGCGGCGCGGGAGGCGCCGTCGAAGATCAGGACGCCGCCGGGCCGGATGAGCCGGACGACCTGGGCCAGGTAGTCCGGGTACTCGCGGCGGTCGGCGGAGCAGAAGACGATGTCGTAGGCGCGGTCGGCCAGCCGCGGCAGCACGTCGAGCGCGCGGCCGTTGATCAGGCGGGCCCGCGAGTTCGGGACGCCCTCGGCCGAAAACGACGCCCGGGCGAGCCGCAGGTGTTCGGCTTCGGCGTCGATGCTGGTCAGGACGCCGTCGGGACGCATCCCACGGAGCAGCCACAGCCCGGAGAGGCCGGTGCCGGTACCCACCTCGACCACGGCCTTCGCCGCGGTGGTCGCCGCCAGCAGCCGGAGCGCAGCGCCCGCAGCCGGGCTGACCGGCACGATGCCGACCTCTTCGGCCCGGGCACGAGCGGCGGTGAGCACCGCGTCCTCGAGCACGAACGACTCGACGAAGTCCTCGATCGTCATGTGGGCGACGGCCCCCGTATCTCGGCCGAGAACTACTCGGCGAATGGGAAGAACTGCGTCATCCTACGAGGCGGTCCGTCGCGGGGCGCCCCGCGCGGCCCCCGGGGCAGGCGACCGGACGAACAGCACGCGCCGGCTGCCGGTGATCGTCACCGCTCGGTCATCGGGCTGCCAGGTTGTTCACAGCCGACGCCACGACAGTGGGGGAGGACGTCGAGGGAACGCGCCACAGACCTGCGGCGTTGCGAGAGGTAGGCGTCACAGACCCGGACGGGGGACCATTTGACCGCGTCAGCCACGTACTTCCCGGGCCGCGCATTCTCTGGCGGCAGGGATCGGCCCACCAGCGCGCCCGTGCCCGTCGCGGTCGGCGAGGCCGCGTCGGCCTGGGTGCCTCCGACGTGGGACGACGTCGTGCGCAACCACAGCGCCCGCGTGTTCCGGCTGGCCTACCGGCTCACCGGGAACCGCCACGACGCCGAGGACCTCACCCAGGACGTCTTCGTCCGCGTCTTCCGCTCGCTGGCCGACTACACCCCCGGCACCTTCGAGGGTTGGCTGCACCGCATCACCGTCAACCTGTTCCTCGACCGGGTGCGCCGGGCGCAGAAGATCCGCTTCGAGGCCCTGCCGGACGACGCGGAGCGTGTGGTCGGCCGTGAGCGCAGCCCCGAGTCGGCCGTGCTCGACGCCGGGCTCGACGCCGACATCGAGGTCGCGCTGGCCACGCTGCCGCCGGACTTCCGCGCCGCCGTCGTGCTCTGCGACATCGAGCAGCTCTCCTACGAGGAGATCGCCGCCACCCTGGGCGTCAAGCTCGGCACCGTTCGCAGCCGCATCTCGCGGGGCCGCGCCCTGCTGCGTGCGGCCCTGCCCGACCGCGCCCCACGCACGCCCGCCTCGGTGGGCGCCGGCCCCGCGGACGGTTATCTGGCCCTCGATGGATCGGACGACCGGGAGCACGGGTGAGCGGACACCTGGGCCCGCTCGCCGCGGCCCTGGCCGACGACCAGCTGACGGGCTCCGTCCGCAGCCGGGCGCTGCGGCACGTCGCCGAATGCGAGGGGTGTCGCTCCGAGGTCGGGCAACAGCGGGCCATGAAAGCCCGGCTGGACGGTCTCGGCGCGCCCGACATCCCGAGTTCGTTGCTCGACCGGCTGCAGAACATGCGCCCGGTCGACGCCGGATCGCCGGCGGCACCGACCGGGCCGCCGAGCCCAGGGGAGTCCGACGACGTCGATGCGATGTCGGCCGGAACCGCGGTGCCGGAGCCGGCGTCGGCTCGGAGGCCGTCTCCTGGCCCGATCCCCGGTTCGACGGCCCCGGTTCCGGCGGCCGTCCCGGCCCTGTCGCCGGGACCCGGCCCCCTCGGGCTCGGCACGACCGCGCGGCCGTGGGGCGCCTTCGGTGGTCCCGTGGGCCGGCAGCGCGTGCGCCGCGTCCTGATCGGCGCGACGTCGGTCGTGCTGCTCGGTGGGGGCGCCGCCTACGCCGCCGGCGGCCAAGGTGCCGCTCCGGCGCCGGTGCAGCCGGCTGTCGATCTCTACACCGTGCAGCACGGGACGACCGGCGGGACCATGCCACTGCACGACACGGGCGTCACCGCGGTCACGGTCGGCCTCGGTCGGTAACCGAGCAGCGACGGTCGGCGGCTCCGCCGCTCAGGGCGGCGTTGCCGCAATGCCCCGTGGACTCGGGCGTGACCTCGCGGGTGCGCCGCGGGTGGGAAGGGTTCCGCTCGTGGGTCAACCCGTTCGCGTGACCGCCGATCGGTACCGTGCAGGTGTCGGTCGTCTTCACCCGCAGGTCAGTCGCGGACGACAGCCCACCCGGGCCAGGAGGTTGCTGTCGTGAGCGAGACCGAGCGGGGCATGCCGGCCGATGGTTCGCCGGGCAGACCGGGATCGCACGCCTCCTGGGCCGAGCCCTGGGCCACCCCGTCGCCGGGGCAGGGTCCCCCGCCCGGCCCACCGTCAGGTCCGCCGCATGGTGCACCGCAGGGTCCGCCGCCGAGCGGCCCGCCCCCCGCGTACGGCCCGCCCCCCGCGTACGGCCCGCCGAGCGGCGGCTACCCCGGCCCCTCCTCACCCGGTCCGACACCTCCGCAGCCCGTCCCGCCCGTCGACGGCGCGGACCAGTGGTCGCATCTCGGCGGGGGCCCTCTGCGCGGCCCCGACTACCTGCTCGGTCGCCGCTCCGAGGCGCCCGGCGCACCCGCAGGCGGCCCGCCGGCCGGCGGCGTCGCCCCCCGGAAGGCCCGGACCCTGCTGCTGCTCGCCCTGCTCATCGCCGTGCTCGGCGGTCTCGCGGGAGGCCTCGTCGGGGTCGGTTACGAGCGCAGCCGCAATCAGTCGACCGTCGCGGGTGACCTGCCGTCGGGTCCGCTGCTGTCGACCGGCGCACCGACGCCGGTCGACCAGAACCCGCAGTCGGTCAGCTCGATCGCGGCCAAGCTGCTGCCCTCGGTGGTCACCATCGGTGTCACCGGCAGCGGTGAGTCCGGCACGGGCTCCGGTGTGATCATTCGCCCGGACGGCTTCATCCTCACCAACAACCACGTCGTCTCCGTGGCGGCCGGCGGCGGCAGCGTCCGCGTGGACTTCTACAAGGGCGGACATGACGTCGCCGCCAGCATCATCGGGCGCGACCCCAAGACCGACCTCGCCGTCATCAAGGTCGACCTGAAGAACCTCCCGGCGGCCACCCTCGGGCAGTCCAAGAGCCTCGTGGTCGGGGCGCCCGTCGTCGCGCTCGGCGCACCACTCGGCCTGTCCAGCACCGTCACCTCCGGCATCGTGAGTGCGCTCGACCGGAACGTCGACGTGCCGGGCGACGGCGGCAGCCAACAGGGTGGGGTGCTCATCGGAGCGATCCAGACCGATGCCGCCATCAACCCCGGCAACTCCGGCGGCCCGCTGGTCGACAGCACCGGTCAGGTCATCGGCATCAACTCCGCCATCGCCACCGCCCCCGGTACGAGCGGCTCGGGCGGCAACATCGGCGTCGGCTTCGCCATCCCCATCGACTACGCCCGGTCGGTCGCCGAGGAGATCATCCGGACCGGTAAGGCGACCCACCCCTACCTCGGCGTCACCGCCGCCTCGATCGACGCCGGCGGCACCGGCGCACAGCCCGGCGCGCGGGTCCAGACCATCGTTCCCGGAGGTCCCGCCGACCGCGCGCAGCTGCAGGTGGGCGACCTCATCACGTCGGTGGACGGGATGCCGGTCACCGGCGTCGACGACCTGATCGCGTCGACCCGGCTGCACAAAGTGGGTGACGTCGTGAAGGTGACCTACGAACGCGGCGGCCAGTCCACGACCGTCTCGGTGACGCTGCAGGAGGCCAAGGGATGACCGGCCGGTTCAGCAATCCGACATCGGCCCCGGCGTAGCCTCGAACCATGTTCGGGCAGTTGGGCGTGGGCGAGATGATGCTGCTGGTCATCGTCGGCCTGTTCGTCTTCGGTCCCGAGCGGCTGCCGACGATCGCCCGCGATGCGGCCCGCATGTTCAAGCAGTTCCGGGACCAGGCGCGCACGATGCGCGACGACCTGCAGGCCGAACTCGGCCCGGAGCTCGCCGACCTCGACCTGAAGTCGCTGAACCCGAAAACGCTGGTCGAGAAGCACCTGTTCGGCGAGGACGACGACGAACCCGCCGCCCCCCGGCCCGCCCGCCCGGCGAACGGCGTGGCATCGGAGATCCCGCTGACGAAGCCGGTCCGGCCGCAGGCCCGTCCGGACGCGACGCCGTACGACGGCGACGCGACCTGAACTCTGGCGTCAGCGGCTCGCGGGTGACGCGTCCCGATCCGCGCCCGGCCCCGCGAGCGGGACCTCGCGCAGCAGCAGCGTGACCAGGAGCGCGAGCGCGGAGGCGGCCGACGCGAGTACGAAGACGGTCTGCACGGCGTCGATCACCTCCGCGCGGGCCGTGCCGGTGAGTCGCGTGACGCCGTCGGCTCCACGGCTCGCGGGGATGGCGGTGCGCGCGGCGAAGACCGCCCCGAGCACGGCCGCACCGATGGCTCCGCCCAGCCCCCGGAAGAAGCTGGTCGTCGACATCGCCACGCCGAGGTGCCGCCGGTCGACGTCGTTCTGCACCGCGACGATCAGGACCTGGCCGACCACGCCGAACCCGAGACCGAAGACGGCCAGCGCGACGCCCGTGGCGACGCGGGACGGATGGGCGGAGACCACGGCGAGCCCCACGAGCGCCGCGGTCATCAGCGCGAGGCCCGCCGTCGGGAATCGCTTGTAGCGACCTGTCGCGGCGATGGTGCGCCCGGCGACGCTCGTCGACAGCGAGATGCCGATCATCATCGGGATCAGCAGCAGGCCGGCCTCGGTGGGCGACGCTCCCGTCGTCGTCTGCAGGAACAGTGGCACGAACACGTTCACCGCGAACAGGGCCGCGGTGGCCAGGAAAAGGGCCGTGGACGCGACGGCGACGGCGGGGGAGCTGAGCAGGTCGAGGGGCACGAGCGGATCGGCGGCCCGGCGCTCGCGAGCCACGAAGGCCGTCGTCAGGGTCGCGGCGGCCAGCAGCGGACCGACGACCGCCACCGAATCCCAGGCGTAGCGGGTACCGCCCCAGACGCACGCGAGGAGCAGACCACTCGTGGCCCCGGCCAGCAGCGCGCCGCCGGCGAGGTCCAACCGTCCCCGGCCAACGGTCGGTTCGGGCGCGGGCAGGCGCAGCCGGAGACCGACCAGGGCCACCAGGCCCAGGGGGAGGTTCAGGTAGAACACCCAGCGCCACGACGCCTGGTCGACGAGGAGCCCGCCCAGCAGCGGACCGACGACCGTGACGACCGCGAAGACGGAGACGATGTAGCCCTGGTACCGGCCCCGCTCCCGCGGGGAGACGAGGTCTCCGACAGCGGCCATGGCCAGGCTCATCAGGCCGCCGGCCGCCGCACCCTGCACGGCGCGGGTGACCACCAGCTGCGCCATGCCCGTGGCGATGCCGCAGGCCGCCGAGGCCACGAGGAACAGGGTCAGGGCGATCTCGAGCAGCGGGCGCCGCCCATGGCGGTCGCCGAGCTTGCCCCACAGCGGCGTGGTGGCGGCGGCAGCGATGACGTAGGCGCTCACCACCCAGGACACGTCGGAGAGGTGGCCGAGGTCGGACGCGATGGTCGGGAGGGCGGTTCCGAGCACGGTCTGGTCGAGGACGGCCGGGAGCATCGCCAGGACCACCGCGGCGAAGGCGACGCGCACGGCCTGCGGCGACCGGGGTGCGGCAGCGAGGGGCGAGGACATGCGGTTCCTCCGATCGACGTGGGGCTGGTGCAGCCCGCGGAGACCGATTGTTAGACAGTTAACCGTTAGATGTCAAAGAATAGTCCGGTAGGGTGCCATCATGAGTGCCCGGCCCCCGCAGGTGCCTCCGATCGGCCTGCGGTTGACCCAGACCGCCCGGGTGACGGCCCAGGCCTTCGACCGCGTACTCGTCGAGGCCGGCGGGTCGGCGCCGCTGTGGCAGGTGCTGCTGCTCGTGCGCTCCCGCGAGTGGAGCAATCAGTCGGTCATGGCCGAGGCGATGGGCGTGACGGGCGCGACGCTGACGCACCACCTCGCCGCCGCGGAGAAGCAGGGGCTCGTCCGCCGCTGGCGGGAGCCGGACAACCGACGGGCGCAGCGCGTCGAACTCACCGACGCGGGAGTCGCCCTGTTCGACCGACTGCGGGAGGTGGCGGTCCGGCACGACGGCCTGGTCCGGGCGCTGTTCAGCGAGCAGGAGCTGGAGACCTTCGCCGACTTCCTGGACCGGGTGCGGACGGGCCTGACCGCCGTCGGCGAGCAGGCTCCCCCCGACCCCGGCCGGGGAGAGCCCGGGTCGGGCTGAGCCGTGTCCCTCGCCCCTCCATGCGTGCTCGGGCTGCTACTTCCGGGTCGGGGTGACCCCGAGCGACCGCCCGGCGAGCCCGCGCGAGCGGGTGGTGAGCCGGTCGGCAACGCCGCGGATGGCCTTGCTGGCCTCGGTGTCGGGGTCGCTGAGCACGAGCGGACGGCCGGCGTCGCCGCCCTCGCGGAGCCGCGGGTCGATCGGGATCTGACCCAGCAGCGGCACGTCGTGCGAGAGGGCGCGGCTCAGCCGCTCGGCGACCGCGACGCCCCCGCCGGAGCCGAACAGGTCGATCTGCTCGCCGCAATGCGGGCACGGCAGGTAGGCCATGTTCTCCACGACGCCGACGACGTTCTGCCGGGTCTGCATCGCGATGGTGCCGGCGCGCTCGGCGACCTCGGTCGCGGCGAGCTGCGGGGTCGTGACCACCAGGAGTTCGGACGAAGGGATCAGCTGCGCCAGCGAGATGGCGACGTCGCCGGTGCCAGGCGGGAGGTCGAGCAGCAGGACGTCGAGGTCGCCCCAGTAGACGTCGGTGAGGAACTGGTTCAACGCGCGGTGCAGCATCGGCCCGCGCCAGGTCACCGGCGCGTTGCCCTTGGTGAACATTCCGGTGGAGATGACCTTCACGCCGTTCGCCTGCGGCGGCATGATCATCGACTCGACCTGCGTCGGCGGACGGTCCACGCCGATCATGCGCGGGACGGAGTGGCCGTAGATGTCGGCATCGAGCAGGCCCACCGAGAGCCCGGACTTCGCCATCTGCGCCGCGAGGTTGACCGTGACCGACGACTTGCCGACACCGCCCTTGCCGCTGGCGACGGCGAAGACCCGCGTCAACGACTCCGGCTTGGCGAACGGCACCTCACGCTCGGGCTGGTCGCCGCGCAGCGAGGTGCGGAGCTGCGTGCGCTGCTCGTCGCTCATCACGTCGAGCGCGACCGAGACGCCGGTGACGCCGTCGACCTTGGCGACGGCGTTGGTGACGCGGCCGGTGATCTCGTCGCGCATCGGGCAGCCGGCGACGGTGAGGTAGACGCCGATGCGGGCGGTTCCGTCCGCGGCGACGTCGACCGACTTGACCATGCCCAGCTCGGTGATCGGCCGGTTGATCTCGGGGTCGTTCACGGTGGCCAGGGCGGCGGTGATCGCCGAGGTCAGGGCTTCAGTGGTGGCGGACAACGAGGTGTTCCTGTCTGTCGCGCGGGGGAGGCCGCGACGGGCCTCCACGTCCGATCGGCGTAGCGCCGACGCACCCGCCACGATACGTGCGGTCACCGGACCGACTTCCTGGAGCGACTGGTCGGTACGTCTCACCACCGATGCCCGCGAAAGGGCCTTACAGTGCACGGATACCGAGAGCCAGCTGGAGGGTGCCTCGTGACCCGACCCACCGATACGGCAGCCGTCCCGGCCGCCGCACCGGCGCCGGCGGCCGCCCAACCGCAGCCGCACGGGCTGAGCCCGACCGAGATGGGCGCCTGGCGCGGCTTCCTCGACGCCCACGCCCGCGTCGTCCGTCGTCTCGAGGCGGAACTCGAGCGCGAGCAGGGCATGCCGCTCGCGAACTACGACGTGCTGGTCCAGCTCGCCGAGGCACCGCGTCAGGCGCTGCGGATGAGTGACCTCGCGCTGTCGGTCCTGCTGAGCCGTTCCGGGCTGACCCGGCTCGTCGACCGGCTGGAGCGCGAGGGCCTCGTCGAGCGCCAGCCGTGCCCGGACGACGCGCGCGGGACGCTCGCCGTCCTCACACCGGCCGGGATGAAGCGGCTCCAGGAGGCGTGGGTGACGCACCTGCGCGGCGTGCGGGAGCACATGGTCAGCCGGTTCGACGAGCAGGAGCTGGCCACGCTGGCCTCGCTGTTCAGCCGCCTGGCATGACCCGTGCGTCGGCCGATCCGGCCGGCCGCGGGATGAGGGGGAGCGGCGTCGCCGCCTGCGCCGCCTGACCGATCTGGCTCGCTCCGTCGGCGGTGCTCAGCAGCGCCTGGGTCAGCGCGTCGGAACCCGCTTCGCGCGGCGTCCGGCACCACGGGCAGACCCGCCAGTTCTCCTCCAGCGGCTTCGCGCAGCCGGAGCACTGGCCGTGACCGATCGGCGTCGCACACCAGGGGCAGCAGACCATGCCAGCCGCGAGCCCGCCGCCACAGCCGTTGCACCAGATCTCGGGGACGCCTTCGCCCGCGGTGACCCGCAGGACCTCTTCGTAGGTCGTCTCGCCGCGGAACGCCTTCAGCAGCCCGGACGCGCGGAGGCTCCGCACCCCGGAGAGCCGGGCGGCCTCGGCCACCTGGCGCTCGTCGCCGCCGCCGCGCAGGGCGTCCCGCAGCTCGGGGGTCACGGGCAGGACCTCGTAGATGCCGGAACGGCCGCGGTAGCCGGAGTGGCCGCACTGGTCGCAGCCGCGGCCGGCCACGGGGGTGCCGGCGGTGACCGCCTCGAGGCTGATGCCGAGGGCGAGGCGGATCTCCTCGCTCGGGATGCTCGGTTCCGCGCACCCGTTGCAGGGCTTGCGCACCAGGCGCTGCGCGACGACGAGCGAGAGCGACGGCGCCAGCAGGAACGCGGGCGTCCCCATGTCGACCAGGCGGCTGACGGCGGCGACGGCGCTCGTGGTGTGCAGCGTCGAGAGGACGAGGTGGCCGGTCATGGCTGCGGCAAGCGCGTGCTCGGCGGTCTCGAGGTCGCGGATCTCACCGACGAGGACGACGTCGGGGTCCTGCCGGAGGACGGCACGCAGACCGGCGGCGAACGTCATGCCCGCCTTGGACTGGATGTTGACCTGCGTGATGCCGGGCAGCGTCACCTCGACCGGGTCCTCGAGGGTGACGACGTTCTTGTCCGGGGTGCTCACCTCGTTGAGGGCGGCGTAGAGCGTGCTCGTCTTGCCCGCACCGGTCGGGCCGGTGATCAGCACGAGGCCCTGCGGCTCCTTGACGGCGTGCATCAGCATCGCGAGCTGGTCGGGCTCCATGCCGAGGGTCTCGGTGCCGGGCAGTTCGGTGCCCTGCGGCAGGATTCGGAGCACGACCTTCTCGCCGTACAGCGAGGGCAGCGTCGAGACGCGGCAGTCGACCTTCCTGCCACCGGCGACGATCTTCGCGCGGCCGTCCTGCGGGCGACGTCGCTCGGCGATGTCGAGTCCGGCGAGGATCTTCAGGCGGCTGGTGACGGCGGCGCTCGCCGAGCGCGGGGCCGAGGTCACGTCGCGCAGCACGCCGTCGACGCGGAACCGGACCCGCACGCCTTCGCGCTGGGTCTCGACGTGGATGTCCGAGGCCCGCTGCGCGACGGCGTCGACGATGAGCATGTCGACGAGACGGACGATCGGGGCGTCCTCGGCGGAGGACTCCGAGGTCGCGTCGTCGGCGCCGGCACTGAGGTCACCGGCGTTGAAGTCGTCGAGCAGGTTGCTGACGACACCCGCGTCGGAGGCGAGGCTCCACACCCGGGCGAGCGCCTGGCGCAGGTCGCGTTCGACGGCGACGGAGACGTAGACGTCGCGGGTCCGCAGGTGCAGCCGGACCTCGTCGAGGCTGACGACGTCGGTCGGGTCGACGACGGCGATGCGGGGGATCTCGCCGGCGGTCGCGGAGAGGATCAGGATGCCGGCCTTCTCGGCGATGGCGCGCGGCAGTTTGCGGGCGACCTCGGCGTCGATGCGGGTCGCGGCCAGGTCGCACAGCGGCAGGCGCAGGGCTCCGGCCAGGGCCATGGCCAGCTGCTTCTCGTTGGCCAGGCCCGTCTCGACGACCAGCTTGCCCAGGCGTCGCCGCGGGCCGGGCGTGGTGGCCTGCAGCGCGAGGAGGTCGTTGAGCTGCTCTGCGGTGATGACGCCCTGCTCGACGAGCACCTCGCCGATGCGCTTGCGCATGGTGGCGCGCTGTGACGGCACAGGGGTACTCACATGTTCCCCATCGGCAGGATCAGGCCGACGGTGTAGTGCTCGCCCGAGCTACTGCTGCGCCGCGTCCTCGGAGGCCCGCTGCGAGCCGTCCGTCCTGGTCCGGGGCTTGTCCGTCCGCGGCTTGTCGGTCCGGGACTTGTCCGAGCGGGGCTTCTCGCCGCGCGACTTGTCCAGCCGCGGCTTGTCGGCGCGACGGTCCCGCGGTCGGTCGCCGCGCTCGGTCCTCTCGTCGTGGTCGTCGAGCTCGTCGAGGAACGCGCGCAGCTCGGCGCGCAGGTAGTCGCGGGTCACGACGTCGCCGAGGCTGACGCGCAGCGACGCGACCTCGCGCGTCAGGTATTCGGTGTCGGCGAGCAGCCGGCCGTTCTGGTCGCGGTCCTGGGCGAGGTTCACGCGGTCGCGGTCGTCCTGCCGGTTCTGCGCGAGCAGGATCAGCGGCGCTGCGTAGGCGGCCTGGAGGCTCAGCAGCAGCGTCAGGAAGGTGAAGGTGTACGGGTCGAAGCGCAGCGGCCCCGGGGCGAACACGTTCCAGATCAGCCAGGCCGCGATGAAGATCGACTGGTAGGCGAGGTAGGCGCCGGTGCCGAGGAAGCGGGCGACCCGCTCCGACGCCTGGCCGAAGAAGTCGTCGTCCACGCTGGGCAGCAACGACCGTCCCGGCGTCCGGGGCTGGTCGAGGCGCGCGGTCCTGCTTTCGCGGCGAGCCACGGGTCAGGTCCTCGCCGGTCGGGCGGTAGAGGAGGCGCCGAGGTCGAGGTCGCGCTCGCGCCAGTCGGCGGGCAGCAGGTGGTCGAGCACGTCGTCGACGGTCACCGCGCCGAGCAGGCGGTTCTCGGAGTCGACGACCGGCACCGCGACCAGGTTGTAGGACGCGAGGTAGCGGGTCACCTCCTGCAGCGGGCAGTCCGGCGCCAGCGGATCCATGTCGGAGTCGATGACACCGCCGATGAGCGTGGACGGCGGTTCCCGCAGCAGCCGCTGGAAGTGCGCCATGCCCAGGTAGCGGCCGGTCGGCGTCTCGTAGGGCGGCCGGGTGACGTAGATCTGCCCGGCAAGCGCGGGGGAGAGCTCGCTAGCCCGGATGCGGGCGAGCGCCTCGGCGATCGTCGCGTTCGGGGGCAGGATCACCGGCTCGCTGGTCATGATCCCGCCGGCGGTGTCGTCGGCGTAGATGAGCAGCCTGCGGACGGGGGCGGCCTCTTCGGGCTCCATCAGCTCGAGCAGGCGGGCGGCCTCGTCGGCGGGGAGGTCACCGAGCAGGTCGGCGGCGTCGTCCGGGCCCATGGCTTCGAGGACGTCGGCGGCGCGCTCGTCCTCGAGGCCACCGATGAGCTCGACCTGCTCGTCCTCGGGCATCTCGCCGAGTACGGCGGCCAGCCGGTCGTCGTCGAGGGCGGCCGCGACCTCGTTGCGTCGCTTGAGGGACAGGTCGTGCAGCATCGACGCGAGGTCGGCGGGCGGCAGCTTCTCGAAGGCGGCGAGGAGGTTCGCGGCGCCCTGCTCGTGCTCCGGCACGGAGAAGCCGGTGACCTGGTCCCAGTCCAGCGTGGTGACCTTGCCGCGACGACGGCCCTCCTTGACCGCGACCTGCGTCAGCAGCCAGTCACGGGTACGGGTCTGCTCGATGGCGGCGTCGAGCACCATCACCTCGACGCCGTCCTCGAGGCGGGTCACGCGGCGGTCCAGCAGCTCCGTGAGCACGAGCGTCTCACCGGTGCGCCGCTCGAACCGACGCCAGTTCAGGGTGCCGGAGCTCAGCACGACCGCGCCGGCTTCGACACCGGTCACGCGGCTCATCGGCACGAAGATGCGGCGGCGCTGCACCTCGACGGCGAGGCCGAGGACGCGCGGCGGCTGACCGGACAGCCGGAGCGCGACCACGAGGTCGCGGATGCGGCCGACCTGGTCGCCTGCGGGGTCGAGCACCAGCACCCCGGCGAGCCGCGCACAGAAGACACGGGCGGGCGGGGACGTCATCCCCTACCCTGACGACGTCCTCGGCTCGGCATGCCCCGGAATCTACCGCCGGAAGGTGGACACTAGATTTCTCGCAGTCCCCGGTGCGTGCGGACCGGTGCTCCCCAGCAGGCTGTCTCCGAGAGGACTCTCGCATGTCCCCAAGCACGCCCCGTCGACGGCCGACCTCACGCGCCGGAACTGCTGCGGTCTGGACGGCACTCGCCGCGACGTCCGCCCTGCTCGTCGCCGGGTGCAGTACGAACAGCGAGAAGCCCCTGCCCGAGGTCAGCAGCCCGTCCGTCTCGTCCCTGACCCCCGAGCAGATCGTGACCGAGGCGCAGCGCGCGCTCGCGAAGGCCACGTCGGTGCACATCACCGGCACCTACCGCGAGAACGACAAGCCGGTGACCATCGACATGCGCATCGGGTCGGGCGACAAGGCGACGGGCACCGTGACCTCGGCCGGTTCGAAGGTGGAGCTGCGGCGCGTCGGTGACCAGCTGTTCGTCCTCGGCGACGACGCGTTCCTCGCGGCTCTCGGCCCGGACGCGGTCAAGTCGAAGGGCAAGTGGCTCGTCGGACCGATCGCGCAGGCCGACCGCGGGCTCGCGAACCTGACCGATCTGCAGCGCTTCGCCGGCACCCTCAGCCCGGGCACCGGGACGCTGACCAAGGAGGCCGTGCGTCCGCTCGCCGGGACGCCCGCGGTCAGCGTCAGCTCGTCCACCGGCGCACGGCTCTTCGTCGCCGACACCGGCGCCGCGGACCCGCTCCGGGTCGAGCGCACCGGCGCCGTGACCGGCTTCGTCGACTACGGCGACTACAACGCGCCCGGTCGACGTCACCGCGCCGACGCCGACGGTTCCGCTGGCGAGCGTCACCGGCGGCTGAGGGTCAGTACTCGCCCTTGATCACGAAGAAGGACCCGCGGATCGTGCCGGCCAGCTTCGACTTCTGCCGGGCGAACTTGAAGCGGGACGCGAGTTCCTCGGGCACCTCCATCCCGTCGGAGAGCTTGAACCCGACCGCGCGCTTCGTGCCGGCCTCGAGGCCGTACATGACGTTGATCGACAGCCCGGATTCGTAGAACACGTAGGCCATCCGGGTCCCGTCGACCTCGAACGAGGTCGCCTCGAGAGGGCGGGCCGCGATGACGATGTCGCGCTCGTCGGCGAGGACGCGGTGCACCCAGGCGACCGTCTCCGCTGCTTCGGCGGCCGGGGTGACGGTGAAGACATGGCCGAACTTGTTCCGGAAATAGCGGGCCTCGTTGGCCCGCAGCCCGGCGAGGGCCTCGGGAACCGGCGACGATTCCAATCCGGCGGTGGAAACGTTCTCGAAGTCGACGACCTGCTGCACCGAGCCTCCTCAGGACCAGTCCTGGCAGCGCATGTTATGGGTCCCGTGCTCTTCCTCCGCCATCAGCGATGACTTCGGTGCAGTCGCGGAGTCGTAGTGCCGGACGCTGACGCAGGCGCAGCGACATCAGGGGAGGGGAAGCATGGCCGAGTTCCCGCAATTGACGATCACGCCGGTGCTCGTGGCCGAGTTGCTCGCCGGGGGCGGGCGGATGCCGGTCTACGTGCACCTCATCGACCACCCCGAGGCGCGCGTGCTCGTCGACACCGGCCTGACGGAGCTGCACCCCGCGGTCGCCGACATGGATCCCCGGCTGTTCCCCCTGAGCGCGCAGCCCGATGTCGACCTGGCCGCCATCGACGTCGTCGTCAACACGCACCTGCACTTCGACCACTGCGGTGGCAACCACCTGTTCGCCGGCAGGCCGACCTACGTGCAGCGCCGGGAGCTCGACGACGCGCGCAGCCTGGACGACTACACCATCCGCGAGTGGGTGGACGCGCCCGGGATCCAGTACGTGCCGGTGGACGGGGCGCACGAGGTTCTGCCGGGCATTCGGCTCGTCCCGACGCCGGGCCACACGGCCGGTTCGCAGGTGGTCGTCGTCGAGGCGGACGGACAGCCGGTCGTCATTGCCGGTGACACCGCCGTCTTCTCCGGCGAGCTCGACGAGCCGCGCACCGAAGGGCAGCGGTTGATCCGCGCGCTCGACCCCGAGCTGGTCTGGCTCTCGCACGAGCACGAGCCGTGGCGGCCGAAGGTCGAGCCGCAGATCTGAGACGCCGGGTCGGCTCGGGCCGTCCCGAAATTGTCGTAGGGCCCTGCGATACTCGAACACATGTTCGAACAGTTGGATGCGGGTCTCGCCGAGCTGGCGGCTGCCGACCTGTCGGTGGCGCCGGGTTCGTTGGGCGACGAGGTCTGCGAGCTGTTCGTGCGCAAGCACCGGTTGGAGGCGCAGATCGCGCGGCGGTTGCCGTTCTACGAGCGGTCGGGTGGGTGGGCTGAGGAGCAGGTCAGCTGCGGTGGGTGGCTGCGGACGCAGACGACGCTGAGCCATGGGCAGGCCGCGGCGCAGTTGAAGGTCGCCCGGACGCAGGAGCGGTTGCCGCTGCTGGCGGGCTGCTGGCAGGCGGGGAAGGTCAGCTTCGCGCACTGGCAGGCGGTCGCCGACGGGTTGCGGCTGCTGCCGGAGGAGCTGTGGGCCGAGGTCGACGCCCCGCTCGCGACGGTGGCGCCGGCTCTGACGGCGCGGGAGCTCGGCGACTACCTCCGGCAGCTGGCGGAGGCGTTGGCGCCGAGCCCGAAGCCGAAGGACGAGACACGGCGCGAGGCGCGGCGGCTGTCGATCACCACCGGCTTCAACGGGATGACGCAGATGCACGGCCAGCTTCACGCCGGAGGACGGCGAGAAGCTGCGGGCGGCGGTGTCTGCGGCGTCGCGACCCGACGCCGACGGCGAGCTCCGGACACCGAACCAGCGCGCCGCGGACAGCCTCGCGGCGATCATCGACCGGATCCTGGACTCCGGTGCGCTGCCGGCCGACGGCGGGCAGAAGCCGCACATCAATCTGCACGTCGCCTTGGAGAACCTCGGCGCGGCGGCCCAGCTCGCCGAACACGACCCCGCTCTGCCGGTGACCCCGATGAGTCGGCTCACCCCCGCGCAGCGCGCGGAGCTGATCGCCGAGGTCACCGCCCGGCTCGACGCCGAACGCGCCGGCACCCGCGCCCCCGGCCCTCGCTTCTCCTGGACGGGCCCGACGAGCATCGCCACCGCCCGGCGCCTGGTCTGCGACGGCGCCATCACTCCGATCTTCACCCGCGGCGGAGCACCCCTGGACGTGGGCCGCAGCAGCCGCACCCTGCCGGCCGCACTCCGCACGCTGATCCAGGTGCGCGACAAGCACTGCATCTGGCCCGGCTGCACCATGCCGGCCCGGTGGTGCGAGATCCACCACCTGTGGCACTGGGCCGACGGCGGCCCCACCAACGCCGACACGCTCGGCCTTTTCTGCGATGCCCACCACGGCGCCGGGCACAGCGGTCGCTACACGGTCGTCGTCCTGGCCCCGGGCTCGATCCGCGTCGAGCCCCGCACCTCACCCGATCAGCCGCTCTACCGGTTCGCGTTCCCCGTCAGCACCAAGGGTGACGTCTGCCTACAAGACCCCGGTGACCCCGACCCACCGCACGTCCCCGACACCGGCGCCGACCCGCACGAACGTCGGTACCGGCCCTCCCGACGGTCGTCGTCGCCGACACGACGACCGCCCCGCAGAGGACCCGGCAGTCCGACGGTCAGACCCGGACCCGGCCAGCGGACACTCCACGACAGCGGCTGACCCAGCAGTCAGTCGAAGGGACCCTTCTCCTGGGAGTTGCGGTAGGACGGCACGCGGAAGCGCAGCCAGTCCAGCCGCAGACGGATGCCGCGACCGTCGTTCGCGGGGGAGAAGCGCAGGGCCGGACGTTCGACGGAGTGCCTCAGCGTGAGCGTCGCCCACTGCGTCCACTCCTGCGCGCGCGGGCCGGCGTGGAACAGCTGGAAGCGCGAACCCGCTGCGCTGTCGTGGTCGACCGGTCCCTGCTGCCCGCCGTCGCCGCGGGCAGCGAGATGGACGACCGTGTCGCCGGCGCGGTAGGCGAGCAGGCTGCCGTACCAGCCGGCATGCACGGCTCGCGCCGGGCGGACGAGGTGACGCCCGACCGGTCCGGGCCAGCAACTGTCCAGCAACAGGTCCTGCGGCCGCTGGCCGACCTCGCCCTCGACGCGGACCGCCAGCCCGAGGACATCCGGCACCGGGGACGGCAGGCCGGCGGCCCGGGACAGTCGCACCACGGCCCGGTACCGACCGGGCTCGTCGACGAACAACAGGCCGAGGGCGCGTCCGGCCTTCTCGGCGCCGAGGACCTCGAGGTCTGCGGTGTAGCTGGTGCCGACGGCGTGGACCGCCGGGCCGGAGCGCAAGCGGGCCAGGACGCCGAGCACGTCAGCGACCGGGCGGGTCGCTAGGCGCAGGACGGTCCGTCTCGCCGTCGTGATCGACGAGGTGGTGTCGGGACCCATCGCTCCTCGCTACCCACGCGGCGACGGTCAATCGCGGAACTCAGCCCGTGGCGAAGCTCTCGCGCAGCTCGCCCTTCAGCACCTTGCCGCTCGCGTTGCGTGGCAGCGCCTCGACGATCTCGATGCGCGTCGGCTTCTTGTACGACGCGAGCTTGTCGCGGCACCAGTCGTTGATCTCCTCGAGCGTCGGCGGGTCCGCCGGGTCGGTCGGGGTGATGACGGCCAGCGGCGTCTCGACCCAGCGGGGGTGCGGCGCGCCGATCAGCGACACCTCGAGCACCTTCGGGTGGCCGGCGAGCGCGCTCTCCACCTCGGCGCAGTAGATGTTCTCGCCGCCCGAGATGATCATGTCCTTCTTGCGGTCGACGACGAAGATGAAGCCCTCCTCGTCGCGGCGGACGAGGTCACCGGAGTGGAACCAGCCGTCGGCGAAGGCCTCCTCGGTCGCGGCCGGGTTGCCCCAGTAGCCCTCCATCAGCGACGGGCCTCGGTACACGATCTCGCCGACGGTGCCGTCGGGCACGTCGTTGTCCTCCTCGTCGACGATGCGGACCGCGACCGTCGGCACCGGCTTGCCGACCGAGCCGATCTTGCGCAGCGCGTCGGCGCCGTCGAGCACGCACGTCACCGGGGACATCTCGGTCTGCCCGAACACGGCGATGTTCGGCAGGCCGGGGAACGTCTCGGCCATCGCCTGCAGCGTCGAGGCCGGCGCGGGGGAGGCGCCCCAGGAGATCGCCCGCAGCGACAAGGAGCGGTCGCTGATGCCGGGTGCGGCGCACAGCGCCTGCCACTGCGTCGGCACGAGGAACAGGCCGGTGACCTTCTCCGTCTCCAGGGCGTCGAGGATCTCGCCGGGGTCGAAGGCGCTTCGTCGGGAAGACCACCGTCGTGCCGCCGATGAGCATCATCGGGGCGACGGCACCGATTCCCGCGATGTGGAACAGCGGCGCCGCGACCATCGTGATCTCGTCGTCGCGGAACAGCTGCCACCCGCGGACGATGGTGATCGACTGCATCAGCAGGTTCAGGTGGCTGAGCATCGCGCCCTTGGGGCGGCCGGTCGTCCCCGAGGTGTACATGATCAGCGCGATCGCGGTCTCCTCGACGACCACCGGCGGCACCGCGGTGGGGTCGGCGGCGGCCAGCACGTCGTCGTAGGGCTCGGCCCCGGGTCCGGCCTCTCCGGCTGCCGGCGCGGGCCCGGCGACCAGGCAGACGAGGTCGGCGCGCTCGGCGCGGATCTTCCCGGCGATGCCGGCGAGCGGCGCGTCGACGAGCAGGCCGGACGCGCCGCAGTCGTCGAGGATCCAGGCGATCTCGTCGGCGACCAGCCGGAAGTTCACCGGCACCGCGATGGCGCCGAGCCGGTTCAGCGCGAGCACCGACTCGATGTACTCCGGGCAGTTGGTCATGACGACACCGCAGCGGTCGCCGGCCCCGATGCCCCGCGCGGCCAGTGCGGCGGCGAGCCGGTCGACCCGCTCCTTCAGCTGCGACCACGTCGTGGTGCGACCGGAGAAGCGGAGCGCCGTCGCCTCAGGCTTCTGCGAGGCGTGCCGGTCGAGCTGGGTCAGCCAGGTGTAGCGGCGCGACGCGGTCAGCGCGGGGTCGATGCGGGCCTCCACCGCGACCGTCGCGGCATCGACCGTGCGGCTCTCGACCGTCGTCATGGGTTCTCCTGTCGCTCCGGCGGTGGCGCCGGGTGGTTCCGGCTGTCTCCCTGACTCTAGGGCTACCGTGATCGGGGTCACGTTCCCGTCGTGACGCCGCCTGAGGGACGAGGAGATCTCCGTGGACTTCGCCCTGCCCGAGACGGCGCTCGCGGTCCGCGACGGGGTGGCCAAGCTCGCCGCGGCCTACGACGTCGACTACTGGACCCGCTGCGACGCCGAGCACCGCTGGCCCGATGAGGTGTGGGCCGAACTGGGTGCCGGGGGATGGCTCGGGCTCGCGATCCCCGAGCAGTACGGCGGCGGCGGAGCAGGCCTGCTCGAGCTGTCGGTCGCCTGCGAGACGCTCGCGGCATCCGGGGCCGGGTCGGCCGCGAGCTTCCTCTATCTGCTCACCCCGACCTTCGGCGCCTTCACGGTCGCCGCCCACGGCACCGAGCAGCAGAAGCGGGACCTGTTGCCGGGCATGGCGACCGGCGCCGTCGAGACCTGCTTCGCGCTCACCGAGCCCGACGCCGGCAGCAACTCCTTCGCGATCACCACCCGGGCCCAGCGCGACGGTGACGACTTCGTGCTGCGTGGCCAGAAGATCTGGATCTCCGGAGTGCAACGGGCGGACTGGATGCTCGTCGTCTGCCGGACCGGCGAGCCCGGCCAGGAACTCGGCCGCACCGGCGGCTTCACGGTCCTGCTGGTCGACGTTCCCGAGGCCGTCGCGGCGGGGACGCTGCGGTACCAGCCGATCCCGAAGATGGGCACCAACACGGTGCCGTCGAACACCGTCTTCTTCGACGAGGTCCGGGTGCCCGCCGACCGCGTGCTCGGGTCGGTCGACCAGGGCTTCCGGGTGCTGTGGGACATCCTCAACCCGGAGCGGATCGTGGCTGCCGCGGGAGCGGTCGGCGGCGCAGACCTCGCGCTCCGCCTGGCCTGCGGCTACGCACGCGAACGCGAGGTCTTCGGCCGACCCATCGGTGCGAACCAGGCCGTCGCCTTCCCGCTGGCCAGGGTCAAGGCCCGCACCGAACTCGCCCGCCTGATGACCTACAAGGCGGCGTGGACCCACGACGCCGGGCTGCCCTCCGGCGACGACGCCGACATCGCGAAGCTCGCCGCCGCCGAGGCGTCGTGGGAGGCAGCGGACCGCGCGTTCCAGACCTACGGGGGCATGGCCTACTCCGAGGAGTACCCGATCGCCCGGCTGGTCCGCGACGCGCGGGTCGGCACCGTCATCCCGATCGCCGAGGAACTCGTGCTCGCCCACATCGCGACGGCGCAGCTGGGGCTGCCGCGCAGCTAGGCGGTCGGCTGGACCGTGCCGGCGCGATCGAGGATCTCGTCGTAGACCGACGGGTCGTCGCTGACGATGCGCGGCATGCCGTGGAACTGCGCGCCGGTCCACTCCAGCTCGATGCCGGGGTTGTGCACGCTCATCCCGTCGGCGAGGAACAGGTGCGGCGAGCCCTGCGCGACCTCGCGGGCGTCCTCCCACTGCGCGAACACCTCGGGACGACCGGCGCCGGCGCGCAGCAGGCCGTCCAGGGCACCGGCGTCGACCGACGACACCTCGACCGCGATCGCCAGCAGCTCGGCGTAGAGGTGGATGCTCCGTGACTCGCCGTACCAGGCGAAACGCAACGCGGCATCGAGGTCCTCGCTCGCGCGCAGGCCACCGACGGCGTCCGCCTTGGCGGCCTGCACCGCCTCCAGCGGCAGCAGCGTCGTCCCCGGGTATTCGCGCTCCTTCCGGCGCCAGGGCTGCCAGCCCAGGTCCGGCTCGTGCGAGCCGACCACCGCGACCTCGGAGTCGACGATCGTCTTCGGAGTGACCTGCTCGTTGAACAGCTCGAGCGGGAAGGCACGGTGGTCGATGCGGACGGCGTCGTCGAGCCCCCGTTCCCGCCGACGACGCCGGAGCCGATGTACCGCGAGCGACGCCCAGGGGCAGCCGATGTCGGAGTAGAAGACGACGACGCCGGGGGTGCTCATCCGTTCACGCTAGCCCGGGCGCCCGGCGCCGCGGTCGACGGCGGGCTCAGCCGACGCGGTCGCCCGCGCGCTGACCCGGGACCCACCCGTTGGACTTCAACGCGCTGGCCGCGGCCGCGCGCTCCGCATCATCGCACTGGGCGGTCTCCTGCAACCGCGCCTCGCGCGCCTTCGCCTGCGCCCGCTTGATCGCTGCGTCGAGGAAGAGTTGTCGAGTGCGCTTGTCGTTGGGGATGGTGGTCATCCGGAGGCTCCTTTTGGTGTACACCGCCTGTGAGGCGAGCACATCGTCCCCCCGACAGGGTCTCCGCGTCCTCGTTCCGGCCGCTTGCAGGCGCAACGAGCTGGGACGATGCACCGGTTCTGGCCGCTACGCCCGGGAAGTCCCGTCGGTCAATACGATGCCGGGGCAGTGGACCGAGCCGCCTGTCGCAGAAGGCGGGGACGTCACAGGACATCGAGGTTCCGGATCCGCCGGGACAGGCCAGAGAGAGATACATGCGTAACCCCAAGGATTTCTTCGCCCCCCTGGCGCTCGGCGCTCCGGCACCGTTGCGGGAGGTCCCGTTCCGGCCGTCGCGCATGATCCACTTCTTCGACCCGAGCAACCCGAAGATGGTGGAGAAGGCGCCGTCCATCGCGACCAAGGTCGACGTCCTGCTCGGCAACCTCGAGGACGCCGTCAAGGCGGACAACAAGGAGGCCGCCCGCGAAGGGCTGGTCAAAGTCGCGAGCGAGAACGACTTCGGGCCGACCCAGCTCTGGACCCGCATGAACAGCCTGGACTCGCCCTGGGCTCTGGACGACCTGCTGCGGCTGGTCCCGGCCATCGGCGGGAAGCTCGACGTGATCATGGTCCCGAAGGTCGAGGGGGCCGAGGACATCCACTACGTGGACCGGCTGCTCGCCCAGCTGGAGGCGAAGGCCGGGCTCTCGCGGCCGATCCAGCTGCACGCCATCCTCGAGACCGCCCGCGGCATGATCAACGTCGAGGAGATCTGCTCGGCCAGCCCGCGCATGCAGGGCATCTCGCTCGGCCCGGCCGACCTCGCCGCCGACCGGCGGATGAAGACCACCCGCGTCGGGGGCGGCCACCCGGGCTACCTGGTCCGGCAGGACCCGACCGGCGACGATCTGACCACCGGTCGCGCGACCTACCAGCAGGATCTCTGGCACTACACCGTCGCCCGCATGGTCGACGCCTGTGTGGCCAACGGGATCCTGCCGTACTACGGACCGTTCGGCGACATCAAGGACGTCGTCGCCTGTGAGGACCAGTTCCGCAACGCGTTCCTGCTCGGCTGCGTGGGGGCCTGGAGCCTCCACCCGGTCCAGATCGACATCGCCCGCAAGGTGTTCAGCCCGGAGCCGTCCGAGGTGCAGTGGGCCCAGCGCGTCATCGACGAGATGGGCGACGGCACCGGTGCCGTGATGATCGACGGGAAGATGCAGGACGACGCGTCGGTCAAGCAGTGCAAGGTCGTCGTCCAGCTGGCCCACCAGCTGGCGGAGCGGGACCCCGAGCTGGCCGAGGCCTACGGGTTCGCCGGAGCGTCGGCATGACGACTCCTGACGTGGCGCTGCGGCCCCGCCGCTCGGTGCTCTACATGCCCGGGGCGAACGAGCGGGCCCTCGAGAAGGCGAAGGGCCTACCGGCGGACGCGCTGATCCTCGACCTCGAGGACGCGGTGGCGCCGGACGCCAAGGCCGAGGCCCGGGACCGCGTCTGCGCGGCCGTCGGCTCCGGCGGATACGGACGTCGCGAGCTGACGATCCGGGTCAACGGGCTCGACACCTCCTGGCACGCCGACGACCTGCGGGCGGCGGCCAAGGCCGGCCCGGACGCCATCGTCGTGCCGAAGATCAACAGCGCCGCGGACGTGCACGCCGTCGAGAAGGCTCTGGAGGCGGCCGGCGCCCCGGACCACACCAAGATCTGGGCGATGGTCGAGACGCCGATCGCCATGCTGCACGCGGAGGAGATCGCCCGCGCCTCCGAGCGGCTGGCCGTCCTCGTCATGGGGACCAACGACCTGGCCAAGGAGCTCCACGCGGAGCACGTGCCCGGCCGTCAGCCGCTGCTCACCGGGCTCGGGCTGTGCCTGCTCGCCGCCAGGGCCACCGGTACGGCGATCGTCGACGGCGTCTACAACGCCATCCGCGACGCCGAGGGGTTCGCCGCGGAGGCCCGGCAGGGTCGCGAGATGGGCTTCGACGGCAAGACGCTCATCCACCCGAGCCAGGTCGAGCCGTGCAACGAGGTCTTCGCCCCGACCGAGGAGGCGATCGCCGAGGCACGTGAGGTGATCGCAGCCTGGGACGAGGCGAAGGCGGCGGGCAAGGGCGTCGTCACGGTGAACGGTCGCATGATCGAGAACCTGCACGTCGACAACGCCCGTCGCACACTCGCCCTCGCCGAGGCGATCAGCGAGCTCTCCGCCGGCTGAGTGCCGTCGCTCGTCGAGCCCCGTCCCGGTCATCGGGGCGGGGCTCGCTGCGTCACGTGGCCGGGCTGAGCGCAGCCGGGCTGCCGGCGACGAGTGCCAGCTTCAGCTTGGTCTCGTCCTCGCTGCCCGGGGCGGCGGTCAGCACGACGATCTTCAGGTCGAGGTCGCCGTCGGTGAGGGTGTCACAGGCGAGCGCGATGGGACCGACCGTCGGGTGCTGCACGGTCTTGCTGTCTTCCCGATGTGACCCGACGGCGCCCTCGGCCCACAACGCGGCGAAGCGGTCGTTGCCGGTGTTCAGATCGCCGATCAGCCGGGCCAGCCGCGCGTCGTCGGGGTAGCGGCCGCTGGCGCGGCGCAGGTCGGCGACGACGGCGGCGTCGGTCTCGTCCTCGTGGTCGCTGACGACGCGGTACGGCGAGAGGGGCGGCGCCGCAGGCTCGGTGGGGAAGCGGGTGCGGGCGAAGTTGCGGATCGCGGCGCGGACGACGGAGGGATCACCCAGGAGCGCCGCCCACGAGGCGTTCCACCACAGCATCTGCCAGTCGGCGGCGAACACACCGACGGCCGCCTCCCCGAGACGGCTCACGAGCCGGTGCACGCCGGGCGGGATGTGGTCGGGCACCGTCGTCGGCGTGGGAGGGACGAGGTTCGCCAACCGGTGGAGGTGGTCCCGCTCCTGCGCCGTCAGCTGCAGGGCGCGGGCGAGCGACGCGACGACCTGTGCCGACGGAGCGGTGGCCCGGCCCTGCTCGAGGCGGACGAGGTAGTCGACGGACAGGCCGGCGAGCTCGGCGAGTTCCTCGCGACGGAGGCCGGCGGCGCGACGGCCGTGCCCGGCGGGCAGGCCGACCGCAGCCGGCGAGAGCCGGTCGCGCCAGGCGCGGAGCGTCGCCGCGAGGGTGGCGTTCGGAGCGGTCACGTGGTCCATCCTCGCTCGCGCGGCGTCGCCCAGGGTGGCCCTGCCAGTCCTACCGTCGTGCCGTCTCTGGTCCGTCCCCGCGGCCGAGGGCACGGTCGGGACATGACAACGACCTTCATCACCGGAGCCAACAAGGGTCTCGGCTACGAGACTGCCCGTCGCCTCGTCGCCGCGGGCCACACCGTTCTACTCGGATCACGCGACGCCGAGCGGGGCCGGGCCGCCGCCGAGGCCGTCGGCGCCCGGTTCGTCGCGATCGACGTCACCGACGACACCTCCGTCGCGGCGGCGGCCGAGGACGTCGCCGCCGCCGAGGGCTCGATCGACGTGCTCATCAACAACGCGGGTGTCACCGGCTCCGCAGGTGAGGTGGACACGCTGACCGCGGACGACGTCGCCGAGGTCTTCGACGTGAACCTGCTCGGCGTCGTGCGCACGACCACGGCCTTCCTGCCGCTGCTGCGCCGCTCGGCGGACCCCGCGATCGTCAACGTGAGCAGCGGTCTCGGCTCGACCCGGTTGACCCACGACCCGTCGCGGATCGAGTCGGAGGTGATCGCTCCCGCCTACACCTCGTCCAAGGCCGCGCTGGTCATGCTGACCACCCAGTACGCCAAGGCGTTGGGCGACGTCCGCATCAACGTCGTCGACCCCGGCTACACCGCGACCGACCTGAACGGCAACAGCGGCCCGCAGACCGTCACCGAGGGCACCGACGCCATCGTCGCGCTGGCGACCGAGGGGCCGGGGAGCCCCTCCGGGCGGTTCGTCGACCGGGAGGGCGAGATCGGCTGGTCCTGATCGGCCTGCCGCGGCTGTGCGCCGTGGTTCTGCGTGAGAAGTCCACACGGAACAGGGATCCACGCCCGATCTGTCCCGGTTCTCGGACCGTCCGGCACCGTTCCGTGGGGAGTTCTCACAGGACCGCCATCGAGCGAGGCGTGGCGGTGGCATCGGCGGGGCGCCGCCCGAGATTTCCGCCGATCGGGGCTCGTCCGGCGTCGAGAACGTCACACCATTCGTTGCTGCGCCATTCGTCAGCGATACTGAGGCGTTACTGACAGGCGTCACAGCTGAAAGGGACGAGCCATGGCCCGCCTCGCGCAGACCGAGGGACTGACCGACGTCCAGCAGGAGATCCTGTCGACGGTCAAGTCCTTCGTCGACAAGGAAATCCTGCCCTACGCCACGGACCTCGAGCACAAGGACGAGTTCCCCGAGGCGATCGTCGAAGGCATGAAGGAGATGGGCCTGTTCGGGCTCATGATCCCGGAGGAGTACGGCGGCCTCGGCGAGTCCCTGCTGACCTACGCCCTCGTCGTGGAGCAGATCGCCCGCGGCTGGATGAGCGTCAGCGGTGTCATCAACACCCACTTCATCCTCGCGTACATGATCATGCATCACGGCACCGAGGAGCAGAAGCAGAACTTCCTGCCCCGCATGGCCACCGGCGAGCTCCGCGGCGGCTTCTCGATGAGCGAGCCGGGCTGCGGCTCGGACGTCTCCGCCATCAAGACGAAGGCTGTCCTGGACGGCGACGAGTACGTCATCGACGGGTCGAAGATGTGGCTGACCAACGGTGCCCGCTGCGGCCTGGTCGCCACCCTGGTCAAGACCGACGAGGGCTCGGACTCGGTCTACAAGAACATGACGACCTTCCTCGTGGAGAAGGAGCCCGGCTTCGGCAAGCAGGGCGGCCTCACCATCCCCGGGAAGATCGAGAAGATGGGCTACAAGGGCGTCGAGACCACCGAGATGGTCTTCGAGGGCCACCGGGTGCCCGCCACGAGCATCCTCGGCGGCGACGCCGGCAAGGGCCGCGGCTTCTACCAGATGATGGACGGGGTCGAGGTCGGCCGCGTCAACGTCGCCGCCCGCGCCTGCGGCATCTCGATCCGCGCCTTCGAGCTCGGCATCCAGTACTCGCAGCAGCGGCAGACGTTCGGCAAGCAGATCGCCGACCACCAGGCGATCGCGTTCAAGCTCGCCGAGATGGCGACCAAGGTCGAGGCCGCGCACCTGATGATGGTCAACGCTGCACGCCTGAAGGACGAGGGCAAGCGCAACGACGTCGAGGCCGGCATGGCCAAGTACCTCGCCAGCGAGTACTGCTTCGAGGTGACCACCGAGTCGTTCCGCATCCACGGCGGCTACGGCTACTCGAAGGAGTACGAGATCGAGCGCCTGTTCCGCGAGGCGCCGTTCCTGCTCATCGGCGAGGGCACCTCGGAGATCCAGAAGACGATCATCAGCCGCGGGTTGATGCGGGAGTACAAGCTCACCTGAGCCCTGCACGACACCGAAGCTGTGTGGGCTTCCGCCGGTCCCTACCGGTCGGAGCCCGCACAGCTTCCGTCGTTGTGGAGCCGGTCAGCAGCCGCAGGTGGCCGCACCGACGACGGTCAGCGGGTCGGCCAGCTGTTGGTGGGTGCCGTGATCGGTCTCGACCGCGAAGCCTTCGCGCACCCAGTACTCGTAGCCGCCGAGCATCTCCTTGACCGGTACGCCGAGCAGCGCGACGGCGAGCGCGGCCCGTGTCGCGCCGTTGCAGCCCGGGCCCCAGCAGTAGGTCACCACGAGACGCGCCCCGGCGAACAGCTCAGGGCCGCGCGCGGCTATCTCGGCGGTCGGGCAGTGCACGGCGCCGGGTAGGTGGCCCTGATTCCACGCCTCCCGCGATCGGCTGTCGACGACCACGAGCCCGGGGACTCCCTCGCCCAGGGCGGCGGCGACGTCGGACACGTCGGTCTCGAAGGCGAGGCGGTTCCGGTAGTGCGCGACGGCATCGCTGAGTCCGGGATCGGCGGGGGAGACGTCCGGAGACGCGAACAGGGCCACCCCGCAACCATCGCGGGATGACCCTGTCCGTTCCAGCCGTCCACCGGTCAACGGTCGCCGGGTTCCTGCCAGAAGGGTTCTCAGAACCTGCTGTCGCGGCTCAGAAGCGGCCGACGAGGTAGTTCGAGTCCCAGATGTCCTGACGCGCGACGCTGTGGGCGTTGCTCGAGACGGCGATCATCTTGGTGCCGCCCTCGTAGATGCCGACGTGGTACACACCGCTGCCGTTGGCGAAGAAGATGAGATCGCCCGGCTGCTTCGCCGACTGCGGCTCGTGGACGCTCGCGTCGTACTGCGCCTGTGCGGTCCGGGGGATGCTCCTGCCCGCCTGCTGGTACGAGTAGGACGTCAGGCCCGAGCAGTCGAAGGCGTTGGGGCCGGCGGCGCCGGACTGCTCCGGGTCGCCGATCTTCGACTGGGCCACGTGCAACGCAGACGTCTCGGTGCTGCTGCCGCTGGCGCTGGCAGGAACGATGCCGACGGCACCGAGGGCGATGGCCCCTCCGGCGATGACGACGCGGATGCGGGCGCTACGAGTTTGGAACATGAAACGAAAAACCCTTCCAGACGCCCACGGGGCATGCGGCTGCGGGCCGGTGCGTACGCGGCGCGAGCCTCGTCGTCCGTACCTGCTACACGGCGATGGAGCGCGCACTGTCGTGCGGTGCACTCCGTGTCACCGCGCCGCGGATCGCTCCGCTCCCACCCCGTGACCGAGAACGTTCGGGAGCACCAGGCGTGGGTGGGACGTGGCGGGACGCCTAGGGCTCGTCTTCCGGACGGCCGTCACGTTACCGACATGAACGGCTGGCGCAAGTGGAGAGGCGGAGGTGTCGGTCGGGCGGGTGTCGTGCTCGCGCCGACCGGACGGTTGGTCGGCTGACCTGCGGCTCAGCGTCGCAGCAGGTCAGCTCGCGCGTCGCGGTGGGTGGTCGACCAGCTGGCCCGAAGAGGACGAGCCGACGGTTCCGCGACGATGTTGGACGCGTCACTTCTGCCGCCGGCCCGCCTGCTGGCCGCGGCGTTGCGAGGTCGTGGACGCCTTCGGGCTCCGCTAGAGGTACTGCTTCGACGGCTCGACCATCGCGCGCACCGTCTTGCCGTCGTGGAACTCACCGATCGCGGTCATCACCCAGCCCTGCTGGCCGCGTTGCACCTTGCACATCACGAGGCCGGTGCTGGGCTTGGAGTCGGAGAGGTCGAAGCGGACCAGCTCCTGGTTCGTCTGGTCGTCGATCAACCGGCAGAAGGCGTTCCGGACGTTGGTGAAGCGCTGGCCCTGGAAGCTGTTCACGGTGAAGACGAGGGTGATGACGTTCGACGGCAGCGCCGCGAGGTCGACGTTGATGACCTCGTCGTCACCTTCACCGGCACCGGTCAGGTTGTCGCCGCTGTGGCGGACGGCGCCGCGGGCGCCCTTCTTCGACATGAACCAGACCTTGTCGACGTCCTTGCGCCGGTCGTCGTAGAGGATGCACGACGCGTCGAGGTCGATGTCCTCGCCGAAGCCGACGTCCCACCCCAGGCCCATCCGCACGCGGGTCAGCGGCGGGGCGCCGGTCTTGACCAGTGAGACGCTCTGACCCTTCTGCAGCGACACCCGGCCCTTGTCGAGGTTGACCATGCCGCCGGACCGCGCTGCGGGAGGCGGGGGCGGCGCTCCCCAGCCCTGCTGCTGCGGCGGCGGAGGCGGCGCGCCCCAGCCCTGCTGTGCCTGCTGCGGCGGCGGGCCCCACTGCTGCTGGGGTGGCTGCTGGGGCGGCGGGCCCCACTGCTGCGGCTGCTGGGGCGGAGGCGGCGGCGGTGACCACTGCTGCTGCGGGGGCTGCTGAGCCGGCGGTGGAGGCGGCGGCGGGCTGGCCGCCGGGGCGGGGGAGTCGTCGACGGAGATGCCGAAGTCGGTCGCGATGCCGGCGAGGCCGGTCGAGTAGCCCTGGCCGACGGCGCGGACCTTCCACGCGCCCTGCCGGCGGTAGACCTCGACGAGCAGCAGGGCGGTCTCCGGACCGAGCCCGCTCGGGGCGAAGCTGGCCAGGTCCTCGCCGGACCCACCCTTCACGGCCACCGACATCGGGCCGGCGGCGCCGAAGCTCGCCGGGCCGCTGCCGTCCAGGCTGGCCGTCAGCACGATCTTCTCGATCTCGGCGGGGACGCCACCGAGGTCGATGCTCAGCGTCGATGGTGGCCGCAGCTGGACGCCCGGCCCGTTGGGCTGGTTGTAGAAGATGAAGTCGTTGTCGTTCCGGACCTTGCCGGTCGGCGTGACCAGCAGCGCGGCGAGGTCGATGAGCGTGCTCGACGACACCTCGACGACCACCTTCGGCGTGCCGAGCGGGGCGTTGCCACCCTTGGACAAGACCTGGCCCATGCCTGCTCCTCCTCCGACCGTGCAGCTGGTCGCCCGCCGCTGATGATCCTGGCCCGACCTCATCACACCGCGGGTACATCCCGGGGCCGATTGACCGACGTCGTCCGCGGACGACGCAACGGCCGCGCGGCGCACGGACGGCGCGACTCGCACCGGCAACGAACGGCAGACTCGGGTGGTGCCCCCCGAACCAGCCGACGGACGTTCGGCGTCCCCGGACACCGCGCTCGCCCTCGTCGAGGCCCACCTTCTCACGGTGCTCGGACAGGACTCCGGCCGGGCCGGGGTCACCTTCCTCGGTGCCGGACGCATCGACGTGCTGCGCTTCGGACCCGACCCCGAGGGCCTCGTCCGTTACGTCACCGTCGGCCTCTCACGGGAGCCGATGACCTCGGCGTCCAGCGCCGTCGTCGACCCCGGCGGCCCGCGGGCCGAGCTCGTGCTCTCGCTGCACGGGCTGCACGACCAGGTGCTGCGACCGCTCGCCGCGCTGGCGTCGTCGCCGACGGTCGAGGGCGTCGTCATCTCTCCCGGCGCGAGTCTCGACGTCGGCGAGCCGCTCTGGCCGAACGGCCGGGCGCAGGGGGTCCTCGTCGCCGAGCCGGGCGGACTCATCCCCGACCTCGACCTCGGCGATGCCTTCCCGGACGCCGCGCCGGTGCAGTTCCTGCCGTTGCTCCCGCTGATGCCGGAGGAGGCCGCCTACAAGCGGATCCACGGCGCGGCCGCGTTGCAGGAGAAGTGGCTGGCCGAGGGCACGGACCTCCGCGATCCCGACCGTCGGCCGGTGCGGCTGCTCTGAGGCGGTCGCGGGGTCAGGCGGGGGTCGGGAGCCCTCCTGCGAGGAACGCGTCGAAGGTCTGTTCGCCGCGGAGGTCGGGGGCGTCGGCCAGCAGTCCGCCGTCGGCCATCGCCCGGCCGGCCGCGCCGGGGATCCGGATCCCGACGACACGGCGATTGCTGCCCTGCGCCCGCAGCCACCGACGGGCGAGATCGGGCATCTCGTGCACCTCGGGACCGGCCAGCTGCAGCACGGGGGACGGGCCACCGGCCGACGGCGCCCGGCGGGCCAGGTCGACGAGGGCGACGGCGACCTCGCGCGCCGCAACGGGTTGTGACCGCATCCGCGGAACCACGGCCACCGGGCCGGGGGAGCGCGCCAACATCTGGCCGGCGAACTCGTGGAACTGGGTCGCGCGCAGCACCGTCGTCGGCAGGTCGCTCGCGTCCAGCAGCTCCTCCTGACGGCGCTTGCCGAAGTAGTAGCCGAACGGCACACGGTCGACGCCCACGATCGACAGCGCGACGAGGTGCCCGACGCCGGCCTCGGCCCCCGCCCTGGTGAGGGTGCGGGTCACCGCGTCGAAGAAGGCCTCGGACGTGGACCGTTTCGTCGTCGTCACGTTGCTCACGTCGATGACGGCGTCACACCCCCGCAGGGCGTCGGCGGCGCCGACACCATCCACGAGGTCGACGCCGGCCGAGCGGGTGAGCACGACCGGGTCGTCCCCACGCTCGCGCAGGACCTCGACGACGTGTCGTCCGACCATGCCGGTTCCGCCGGCGACCGCGATGCGCATCATGTCCGTCCTGACGAACGACTCCGTCCGGCTGTGACGACCGGACTCAGGTGAGGCCGCCCTGCTGCGGGATCGCGAGGGCCTCGAGGGCCGGCGCGTACATGCCGCGCTTGATGGCGGCCATCGTGAAGCCGTCCTTGCCGGCCAGCGGCCGGACGATGTCGATCGCGTTGGACAGCACCTCGCCCTCGCCGGCGACCACGTCGACGATGGAGGCGGCCAGCGCGTCGGTGCCGCCGTAGCGACGCCCGGTCGTCATCGCCTCGTGCGCCGCCTTCTTCGACAACCGCGCCTGGATCAGCGCGGCCATGCCCGGGGTGAACGGGATGTGGATGTCGACCTCGGGCAGGCAGAAGAAGCCGCGGTCGGCCCGCATGACGCGGAAGTCGCAGGACAGCGCGAGCATCGCCCCGGCGGCGAAGCAGTGGCCCTGGATCGCGGCGACGGTCGGCAGCGGCAGCGTCAGCACCCGGGCGAACAGGGCGTGCACGTTGTCGACGTGGGGCGGGATCTCGGTGGCGTTCGCAGCCATCCACTCGAGGTCGAGCCCGTTGGACCAGAACTTGCCCGTGGCGGCGAGGACGAGTGCGCGCGGTGCGTCGGCCGCCTCCACCTCGTCGAGCAGCCGGTTGAGCTCGGCGATCGAGTCGGGGTTGAAGCGGTTCTCGTCGGTGCCGAGGTCGAGGACGAAGACCTCGCCGTCGCGGTCGAGCTGGGCCACGGGTTCTCCTGGTGTACGGCGCGGGGGTGCGGCGAGCGAAGTTACTCGTCAGTACAGCACGCCCCTCGCGCAACCCGGGCCGAACGCCTCCCGAGCGGCGGTCGGGGCCGTCACTACCCGTGCCGTCAGCGCGGGTGCATCAGTACGGGTGCATCAGTACGGGTGGATCAGTAGTAGTGGCGCCGCCCGCCGACTGCCCGGCCCATGGTGCCGAGAACCTCGAGGATCAGGCCGACGACGACGAGCACGATTCCGATGGACCAGAGGACCGGGATGCCGAGGACGAATCCGGCGATGAGCGCGATGATGCCGAGGACGATCATGTGAAGCCTCCGGGGCCTCTCACCCGCAGACCACTCTGGCTGCTGGGACCCCTCCACTACCCATCCGGCTTACACGCTAACCGTCGGTCGCCGGGCCGGGCGCCGGGTCAGGTCGCGTTCGGCGCCCGGGTGCCGGTGGTGAACCACGCGCCGACGAAGCAGAGAGCGCCCAGGACCAGCGCGCCCAGGCCGTGCTTCGTGTGGTGCTTGGTGACGCCGGCCTGGTGGCCGGGCAGGAAGGACGGCAGGGCGTCGGCGGAGTCGACGAAGTAGACGACCGCCAGGGCGATGAGCAGCAGGCCGAGCACGGCCAAGGCGATGGTGACCGCGACAGGGGCGTTACGCCCCACGGATTGCTCCGTCGACACAGCTGTCTCCTTCACGTGGTGGATGACCGGGGATCCGATCAACCGGAGAGACTAGCCGCCCGGCGACGACGAGGACGAGCGGGTAGCGTTCCCGCAGGTCAGCAGGTGTATCAACAGAAGACGAGCGGCTAGGGAGACTGGCGGATGCAGTTCGGTCGGTACTACGAGGAGTTCGAGGTCGGCGCGACCTACAAGCACTGGCCAGGCAAGACGGTCACCGAGTACGACGACCACCTGTTCTGCCTGATCACGATGAACCACCACCCGCTGCACCTGGACGCGAACTTCGCCGAGAAGACGACGCAGTTCGGCAAGAACGTGGTGGTCGGCAACTACATCTACTCGCTGTTGCTCGGCATGAGCGTCGCCGACATCAGCGGCAAGGCGATCGCCAACCTCGAGGTCGAGTCGCTGCGCCACGTCGCGCCGACCTTCCACGGAGACACCATCTACGGCGAGTCGACGGTGCTGGACAAGAAGGAGTCGAAGTCCAAGGACGACCGCGGCGTCGTCTCCGTCGAGACCAAGGGCTACAACCAGGACGGCAAGCTCGTCTGCGTCTACCGCCGCAAGGTGATGGTGCCGAAGAAGTCGCACGCCACCGGCGGCGAGCAGCCCGGGCGCCCCGAGCTGCAGGAGAACTGACCACCCGCTCCACCGCGTGAGGGGCTGCCGTCGCTCCGGTGACGGCAGCCCCTGACGATCCGGGGCCGGTCCGCCTCAACGGCCACGGAACGCGTCGGCGATGGCACGGGTCGTCGAGCGGACAGACATCCGCACCGACCTCGCGACGTCCGAGAGACCGCGTCCGACAGCTCGCAGGACGGGCAGGCAGGCCCGGCCGGCCACGACGAAGGGTCGGGCGAGCAGCCGGAGGACGACGAGCAGCCCCCGTCCGAGCGCACGCAGCAGTCGCGCTGCGAGACGTACCGGAGGGGCGAACAGACCTCGGACCGCGACGGCGGCGCGCCCGATCAGTCGGGCCAGGGCGTCGAGTCCGCGGCCGAGTACACGACCCACGAGGCGGGCGCCGGCGGCCAGCCGACGACCGCACGCGCGCAGCAGTGCCAGGCCGACCCGACCGCCGATGACGAGAGGCCGGGCGAGTAACCGGAGCAGGACGAGTAGCCACCGCCCGGCGGCGCGGAGCAGGCGCGCGGCGAGGTGGACCGGGACGACGAGCAGGCGGCCGACCGCCGACGCGGCCCGGGCGACCGCTCGTGCGGCGGCCTCGAGACCGCGGGTCAGCAGGCGCCCCAACGGTGCCAGCAGGCGGGCGAGGGCGCGGAGCGGCCGGAGCAGCAGCAGGGTGGCCACGACCGCGGCGGCCTCGCGAAGCAGGGCGGTGACCGCGACGACGGCGTCCCGGAGCAGCGTGGCCACCGCGGTGAGGACACGGCCGATCGCGGCGAAGAACCGGTGCAGCGTGCGCCAGACCGCCCGGACCGCTCCCAGGAGCGCCCGTCCGAGCCGGGAGAACCACCGTCGCAGGGCCCGACCGACCGCCGAGGCGACCGCGGTCAGGGCGCGCCCGACGGTCTCGGCGGTCCGCTCGACCCAGCCGTACACCGCCTTGGTGCCGAGCCACAGCGCAACGAACGGCAGCACGGCGACCGTCAGGACGCGGGTGAGCCACGGCCGCTCCGGCTCGTCGAGCGGTGGCTTCTCGAACGAGATCGGGGGAGCCGCTCGGGTCGGACGGGTCGGCGGAGGCCGGCTGCGTCTCCACCATCACCTGCTCAGCGGTCGTCGGACTGCCCGTCTCGCCGGAACCCTATGACCGGTCGTGGTCACCGGTCAGGCAGTTGACCGGGTTGCGACGGCAGCACACCCCACCCGGTCAGGATGTCGGCCAGCCGCGGGGTCGTCGCCACCGTGCGCGGGTCGAGCCACGCGGCGTCGAGCGCGTCGGTGGCGGCGGCCAGCGTCCCACCGACGACGCTGCAGGCGTAGTCGCCGACGTCGAAGACCCGTTCGCTGCCGTCCTCGTCGCGGCCTGCCGGGATGCGGATGCGTCCGACGAGCGAACCGGCGATGACGACGAGGCCGGTCTCCTCGGCGACCTCGCGCACGACCGCCTGCTGGTCGGTCTCGCCCGCCTCGACGCGGCCGCCGGGTAGCGACCACAGGCCGCGGCCGGGCTCGTTGGCCCGCCGGATGAGCAGGAGTCGGCCGGCCGCGTCGGTGACGACGGCTCCGACGCAAGGGACGAGCATGCCGCGATTGTCCGCCTGCCAGGTGGCCCGATCGGCCGGGCCCGTGGCCCAAGCTCTTGACGTGCCGCGGCCCGAGCAGCACCGTGAATTCCGGCTTCGGCCGGCGAGGCTGCGCGACAGTCGAGGAGGTTGCATGGGCATCGCTCCGACCTGCCCCCGATGCGTCGGGGTCATCAAACCGCCAGGGCTGTGGTCGAGTTCCTGGCAGTGCGAGCAGCACGGCGAGGTGCTCCCCTTCCATACGCAGCCGGTGGTCTCGGACGCGACCCTCGCCCAGCTCGCGGCCTCCTCGCGCGTCCCGCTGTGGATGCCGCGACCGCTCCCGGTCGGTTGGGTGGTCAGCGGCCTCGGCTGGGCGGGCGACGACCGGACGGGTGCGCGGGCGACGGCCGTGTCGCTCTCCGGCCCCAACCCGCTCGGCGGCCCCGGCGACCTGCTGCTCGTCGCCGAGGAGCCCGGCGTCGGTCTCGGTGCCCGGCTCGGCGGTTACCCCGGGACCGACCCGACGTGCAGCGAGGCCAGCCCGGATTTCAAGGTCACGGCAGCGCATCACCCGACGGCGCTGTGGAGCCAGTCCGCGCCGCCGGACCGGGCCGCCTTCGCGGGCGAGGCGCGGGGCGTCTGGCTCGAGATGGTCTTCTGGCCGGACCGCAGCAGCCTGCTGCTGCTGGAACACATGGCGCTGGCCGACCTGCGGGACGGCCTCTACGCCGACATCGACCTGGTCTTCGGCGCCACGTCACCGCGGTTGGCGGCCACGGGCCGGAGCGCCCCGATCGCCTAGCCCGCCGGCGCCACCAGCGGCGCCGGCGCCGGGGGTGCGCTCGCGTAGCGGGCGAAGACGGCCTCGGCGGTGGCGCGGGCGGCCTCGGCGTCGGCGGGGACCAGGCCGAGCCGTGTCCGGCGCTCGAGCAGGTCCTCGACGTCGAGCGCGCCCTCGGCGACGACGCCCCACGCGAACTCGACCCCGAGCACGCCCCCGGCACCCTCGACGGGTAGCGCCAGCGCGGGGTCGGCGACGGCGAGCGCGGCGACGTCCGGTGCCTCCGCGCCGTAGCGGCGCACCAGTCTGGCGGGCGCGTCGATGGTGGCCAGCACGTCGCGGCGGGCCGACCCGATGAGCCCGAGCTCGCGCGTCCGGCACGGCGCCTCGGTGAGGCCGAGCGCGTCGACGGTGTCCTCGGCCATCTTGCGGTAGGTCGTCAGCTTGCCGCCGACGACCGTGAAGACACCATCGGCGCTGCGGTGCACGAGGTGCCGGCGGGAGAGGTCGGCGGTCTTCCGGCTCGCGTCGCTCCCGGCCACGAGGGGGCGCAGCCCGGCGAAGCCGCCGACCACGTCGGCGCGCGTCAGCGGTCGGACGAGCAACGGCGAGAGCGTCGTCAACAGGAAGTCGATCTCGCTGTCGGTCGGCTGCGGCACGTCCGGGCGCTCGTCGATCGCGTCGTCGGTCAGGCCGACGTGGAGGGTGCCGTCGGGGTGCGGCAGCGCGAAGACGTAGCGGTTGGACTCACCGGGCACCGGTGCGAACAGGGCCGCGCTCGGCCGCCCCAGCGCCTCCGCGCGGAGCACGACGTGGGTGCCCTTGGACGGCCGCAGCTGCACCTCCGGCTCGAGCGTGTCGGCCCACACCCCGGTCGCGTTGACGACGGCGCGGGCCCGGACGTCGAAGGAGCGTCCGGTGAGCGTGTCGACGACCGTCGCCCCGTTCGCGCGGAGCGACGAGGCCGCAGCGCGGGTGAGGATGCGGACGCCGTGCGCGGCGGCGGTGCGGGCGATCGCGACGACGAGGCGGGCGTCGTCCTCGAGCTGACCGTCCCAGGAGAGCAGGCCGCCGGTGAGACCCTCGCGACGCAGCGCCGGGACCCACCGCATCGTCTCCTCGCGCCCGATGTGGCGCGGGGTCGGCAGCAGGCCGTGTTCCGTGCGGGCGGCGGCGCGCAGCCCGTCCGCGGCGCGCGCACCGGCCATCACCTTGAGGCGGTCGGCGTGGGACGACGTGGCCGGGAAGGGCAGCACGAACGGCAGCGGCCGGACGAGGTGCGGAGCGATCGCGTTCATCAGGGCCGCCCGCTCGCGGGCGCTCTCGTAGGCGAGGTGGACGTCGCCGCTGGCCAGGTAGCGCAGGCCGCCGTGCACGAGCTTGCTCGACCACCGGCTCGTGCCGAAGGCGAGGTCGTGCTTCTCCACGAGCGCCACGGACAGCCCGCGGGTGGCGGCGTCGAGCGCGACGCCGACGCCGGTCACCCCACCGCCGACGACGAGGACGTCCACGCCGTCGAGGGCCAGCCGGTCGAGGTCCTCCTGCCGACGCGTCGCCGTCAACCGCGCGCCGAACGGGCGGGTACCGGTCATGGGGTGCTCCTCAGGTAGGCGTCGAGCATCGAACGGAGCTGGTCGCCGAGCCCGGCGCCGGGGGATGGTGATGACGGCACGGGTCGGTCGGCGTCGAGCCGGGAGCCGTCCGGACGAGGGGCCGGAGAGGCCGGTCCCTCGACCATCCGGCTCGAGAAGATGACCGACTGCGCGGAGAGCAGGATGAGCCGCGCGGCGGCCGTGACGTCGAGATCGCGGACCGAACCGTCCTCGATGCCGCTGCGCAGTTGGTTGCGCAGGTGCTCGAGGGCGAGCCGCTGGCCGGACCCGAAGCGGTCGGTGACGAAGGGCATCAGCAGCTCGGGGTCGAGATCGAGGACGCGGCTCATCATCGGGTGCTCGGCGAGCCGGTCGACGGTGAGCACGACGCTCTCCACCAGGCGCTCGCGCGTCGTCGGCAGGTCGCGGGAGTCCTTGTCCGCGCCGAGCACGACCTCGCCGATCGATTCGGTGAGCAGTGCGCGGATGAGCGCCGGTGCGTCCCCGTACTCGCGGTAGACGGTCATCCGGCTGACGCCGGCCCGTCGCGCGACGTCGGTGAGCGTGGTCCGGCGCAGCCCGACGGCCGCCACCTGTTCGGCGGCGGCCCGCAGGATCATGTTACGTTGCGACGCCACATGTCACACCGTACGCCGACCGGAAGCGGAGTGCACCCGATGCCGTCCGATACGCCGTCCGTCGCCGACGCACCCGCTTCCCGGCGCACCTCCTGGAACTCCTGGGGTTCGCGCGCGCAGGCTGCGGCAGTTGCTGCGCCCGCGGGGTTGGGGGTCTCGGCGCGGCAGTTCCTCCGTCGGGAGATCGGGCTCGCCGAGCTCGCGCCGGCGCGGCTCCCGGTGCCCGCATCCGCGATGCGGCTGCGTCCCGCTGCCCTCCCGGACGACGTGCGGAGCCGGCTGGCCGAGGTCGCCGAGGTCGGTGACGACGACGCCGCGCGGCTGGGCGCGAGCGGCGGCAAGTCCTACCGCGACCTCGTCCGGCGTCGTTCCGGCGACGCCGAGACCGCACCCGATGCCGTCGTCCGCCCGGCCGACGCCGCGTCGGTGGCGGCGGTGCTGCGCATCTGCACCGAGGACGGCATCGCCGTCGTCCCGCTGGGCGGCGGGACCAGCGTCGTCGGCGGCGTCGAGCCCCTCCGCGGACGGTTCCCGGCGGTCGTCGCCCTCGACCTCGCCCGGCTCGACCGACTGCTCGGCCTCGACGAGGAGTCGCTGACCGCCACCTTCCAGCCCGGCATCCGCGGGCCGGAGGCGGAGCGCCTGCTGAACGACCGCGGCTACACCCTCGGCCACTTCCCGCAGTCCTACGAGCAGGCCAGCCTCGGCGGGTACGTCGCCACCCGATCCGCAGGCCAGGCCTCGACCGGCTACGGGCGCAGCGACGAGATGGTGGTCGGGCTGCGTGCCGCGACGCCGGCGGGCGAGCTCGTGCTCGGCCGCGCACCGAAGAGCGCGGCCGGGCCCGACCTGCGTCAGCTGCTCATCGGCAGCGAGGGCAGCTTCGGGGTGCTGACGGAAGTGACGATGCGCATCCGGCCGAAGCCCGCGGCGATGCGCTACGAGGCCTGGTTCTTCCGGTCGTTCGCCGAAGGGACTGCCGCCTTCCGCGCGCTCCGGCAGGCCGACGCGGCCGGCGACGTCTGCCGCCTCTCCGACGTCGACGAGACCCGTGCCTCACTCGCCCTCTCCGGCCACGACCGCGGGCTCGGCCCCCGCTACCTGCAGCTGCGGGGGCGTCGCTGCATGGCCGTGCTCGGGTTCGAGGGGCCGGCCGAGGTCGTTGCGTTCCGACGTCACCGCGCCGCGCGCATCCTCCGCGACGGCGGCGGGCTCGCCGTCGGCACCGGCGCGGGGGAGGCGTGGCGCAAGGGTCGGTTCGGGGCGCCGTATCTGCGCGACGATCTGCTCGACGCGGGCGTGCTGGTCGAGACCCTCGAGACCGCGACGTCGTGGAGCAGGCTCGCCGCGGTCCACCAGGCCGTGCGCACGGCGGTGACGGAGGACCTGGGTGCCCGGGGAGCCACGGCGCTGGTGCTCTGCCACGTCTCCCACCTCTACGTCAACGGGGCGTCGCTGTACTTCACGGTGCTCGCCCGCCAGGAGGAGTCCGCCGAGGCGGCGCTGGAGCAGTGGGACGGGGCGAAGGCCGCAGCGACGGACGCGCTGCTGGCCGCGGGCGGGACGCTCACCCATCACCACGCCGTCGGCGCCGACCACCGTCCGTGGCTCGTCGACGAGGTCGGCGAGCTGGGCGTCGCGACTCTGCGGGCCGTCAAGGCGTGTCTCGACCCCGCCGGGATCATGAATCCCGGCAAGCTGGTGCCGTGACCGACCGTGCGATCCCCGGCAACACCCCCCGTGCCACCCTCCCCGCTGCGGGTCTGCTGCTGATCGTCAACCCGTCGGCGGCCGGCGGTCGGACGCTGCGGCGGCTGCCCGAGGTCGAGGCGGCACTGGCCGCGCTCGGGGTGCCGGTCGAGACCGCGCGCACGCGGAGCCTCGAGCACGCCGACGAGCTGGTGGACCAGGCGGCCGCGGCGGGGCAGGTCGCGGTGGCGTTCGGTGGTGACGGCCTGGTCGGTCGGGTGGCCGGAGCGGCGAGCACCCGCGACGTGCTCGTCGCCGCGCTGCCGGGCGGGCGGGGCAACGACTTCCTCCGCACCCTCGGGGTGGGTGCCGACCCGGTCGCGGCCGCGCGGTCCCTGGCCGATGCGGTCGAGAAGCGGCTCGACCTCGGCGTCGCCAACGGGCGGGCTTTCGTCGGCATCGCGAGCGTGGGCTTCGACTCCGACGTCCAGGTGCTCGCGAACCGCACCCGCTTCGTCCGCGGCGCTCCGGTCTACACCTACGCCGCGCTCCGCACCCTGCTGACCTGGAAGCCCTGCCGCTTCACCGTCGAGATCGACGGCGAAGCCGTGCCGCACGTCGGGTGGTCGGTGGCCGCCGGCAACGCCCAGTACTACGGCGGCGGGATGCGCTACGCACCGACCGCGAGCCTCACCGACGGCGCGCTCGACGTCGTCCTGGCCGCCGAGAGCAGCCGACCGCACTTCCTCACGCAGCTGCCCCGGGTGTTCCAGGGCAGGCACATCGACGACGGGCACGTCACGGTCCGGCAGGCCCGTCGCCTGGTCGTCGACGCCGAGCGCCCGTTCCAGCTCTACGCCGACGGCGACCCCATCGCGGACCTGCCCGCGGTGATCGAGATCCGAGCCGGCGCGCTCCGGATGCTCATCGGACGCGACGCGACTCCGATAGCCCCGCGTGCCGTTCCGGGAGTTGCGCATTCAGCCGGGGAAAATCCGGACAAACACTGACGGGATTCCTCAGCAAAGCCTGCCTCTCGACGCAAAATGCGGCAGCATGGTCGACGTGGCCTGGGATGTGAGCGAGCGCGCGCGACGCGAACGCGGCACACGTCCCGAAACCGGTCCCGTGGTGGACCCGCAGTGGCGTGGACCGGATGCGTCCGTCGAACCACCCTCGGCGCCGCTCGACGACCTCATCAACGAGCACTCCGCCGAGACCGTCGAGGCCCTCGAGGAGCAGGAGCGGGAACGCGCCGCTGCCCTTGCCGCCGCGGTCGCCACCGCCCCGCTCCGCGTGGCGAGCGCCTCCGGCCGCCGGCTCGGCAGCGCCATGCACACCCTGTTCGTCGGCGGCGCCGGAGCGATCGGCGGTGCCCTCCGCTCCACCGGACTCGCGGCCGGTACCGGCCTCGGTGCGGTCCGTCGGCGCCGCGCCCTCGGAAGGCTGACCCCGGTCTCCCCGCACCCCGTGCGCCGTTCCGGTCGTCGCCTCGGTGCCGCCGCCGTCCTCGCGCTGGCCGTCGCTGCGCCGGCCGCAGCGGTCCCCGCTCCGTGGGGCGCCCTCGTCGGCTTCAGTGTCGACGGCACGGGTGCGCGTCCGTCGACCTCGCGGCTCCCGGGCGACCTGGCCACGGCCAACGCCTTCGGCCCGCTGCCCGTGCTCCCCGAGCGTGGCCTCACCGAGCCCGGCCTCGCCGGCGTCCCGGTCGGACTCGACAGCGGTGCGAACCCGGCCGCGGCCGGCCTGCCGATCGGCGGCGGTGACCTCTCCATCCCCTCTACGGTGCTGCTGGCCTACCAGCAGGCGGCGGACCGGCTCGCCGCCACCAGCCCCGGCTGTCAGCTGACCTGGCCGTTGCTGGCGGGCATCGGCAAGGTCGAGTCCAACCACGCCCGCGGCTGGTCCGGCACGGCCGGGTTGACCGCCGACGGCACCGCCACCCCGACCATCCTCGGCCCGCTGCTCGACGGTTCGACCCCGGGCACCGCGGTCCTCCCCGACACCGACGGCGGCCGTCTCGACGGCAACGCCTCCTTCGACCGCGCGGTCGGCCCGATGCAGTTCGTCCCTGCCACCTGGAAGCTCGTCGGTCAGGACGGCAACGGCGACGGCAAGGCCGACCCGAACAACGTCTTCGACGCAGCGCTGTCCACCGGCTCCTACCTCTGCGCGGGCGGTCGCGACCTCGGCGTCCCGGCGACCGAGCTCGCTGCCGTGCTGGCCTACAACCCGTCGCCCGAGTACGCCCGCACGGTCCTCGCCTGGGCCAGCGCGTACGGCAGCGGTCGCCCGGTCGACCTCTCCACCCCCGCCTTCGCCGGTCCGCCCGCCATCACCGGCGACAGCCTCAGCGGCTTCCCGGTGCCGGTCAGCGGCACACCCGTGATGCCCTATGCCGACGCCGAGGGCGGCAACGGCCCCGGTGCGCCGATGACGACCCCGACCGACCCGTCGGCGGGCGGTAGCGCCGGCGCCGGGACCGCGGCCGGGCAGGCCGGAAACAACGGCACCACCAACGGCAACGGCGGCAACCCGGCCGGGAAGCCGCCGAAGGGCCCCGGTCAGCCCGGAACGAACCAGCCCGGCACCGGTCAGCCCGGAACGAACCAGCCCGGCACCGGAACCAATCAACCCGGAACGAACCAGCCCGGCACCGGCCCCACCACGCCGCCGACCCAAACCACGCCGGCTGATCTGACCGTCACCCGCACCGCGATCACCGAGGCCGAGGTCACCGACCCCAACACGAATCGGGTCGGCCTGCACTTCACGATCACCGTCACCGCGTCGAAGGCGTCCTCCGCCCTGATCCGCCTGCGGCTCGCCGACACCGACAACCTGCGCGTCACCGGCATCGGCAAGGTCGTCCCGCTCGTGGCCGGGCCCAACACGGTCACGCTGGACGTCGACGGCGGCTTCCTCGGCGACTCCGGCGTCGACGGCCCGTACCGCGTCACGACGACCTACCGGGCCACCGACTCCGACGGCAACCCCGCGGACGGCGCGGTGACCGAGCCGCTCGGCGCCGAGACCCGCACGGGGACCTACCACGCTGCCGACTTCGCCTACTACGTGCCGAGCATCGCGCGCATCGACGGACGGGTCAGCGAGTTCCACGACCGCGGTCTGGTGACGGCGGCGGCGCAGACACGGCTGCACGCACTGCTGGTGCAGGGGAACGCCGCGCTCGGTGCGGTGCGAGCCGAGCTCGCCGCCGACAAGGCCGACGGCAGCGTCGGCAACGAGGCCTACGTGCGCCTCCTCAGCCTCGTGCAGCGGCACCAGAACCCACCGCCCGGCAAGCAGCCCACCCCGGAGTCGACGGCGACCGCCGCACCGCCAGGACGCGATCCCGAGGTCGCCGCGGGACGTCCCGTCAGCTGAGGCGGTCGGCGGGCTCGGCTCCGTAGCATCGGGGCGGAGCGCGCGTGGTGCCGCCCGTCGTCGACGGGCTGCCTTCCCACCGGTCGCCACGCGCCGGAGGTGACGCCCTGACCCGCATCGACCTGCACGTGCATTCGACGTCCTCGGACGGCACGGATGCTGCGGGCGCGATCCCCGGTATCGCCCGCGCCGCCGGCGTCGACGTCGTCGCGCTCACCGACCACGACACCACGCGCGGCTGGGCTGCGGCCCGGGAGGCGCTGCTGCCGGGTCTGACACTGGTCCCCGGTGCCGAGCTCTCCTGCGCGACCGCCGTCGGTGACCGCCGGATCAGCATGCACCTGCTCGGCCTGCTGTTCGACCCGGAGGAACCCGAGTTCGCCGCGGCCCGGGCGGCGATGCGCGACTCCCGGCTCACCCGCGTCGACCGGTGGGAGGAGATGCTCCGGGCCGAAGGCTTCGACCTCTCGCTCGACCCGATGCGGGCCCGGGCCACCACCGGCGTCGTCGGCCGCCCCGATCTCGCGAGCGCCTTGGTCGACGCGGGCATCGCCCCCGACTTCGAGACCGCCATCGGTCCGCTCTGGGCCGGCGGCCGGTTCTGGGCGCCGAAGGTCGAGTGGGACGCCGAGGTCGCCATCGCCCTGATCCGTGGAGCCGGGGGAGTCGCGGTGTTCGCCCACGCCTACGCCCGCCGGCGCGGACCGGTGGTGACCGCGGTCGAGATCCGCCGGCTCGCCGCCGCCGGTCTCCACGGCCTCGAGATCGACCATCCCGACCACGACCCGGCGGATCGGGCGGAACTGCGGGACCTCGCCGCGGAACTCGACCTCGTCGTCACCGGCGGCAGCGATTACCACGGCAGCCGCAAGCAGCAGGGCATCGGGGCGGAGACGACCGACCCCGACCAGTTCGAGCGGCTCGTCGCCGCGGCCAGCGGACGAACGGTGGTGACGGCATGAGGGAACGCCGGGGCACGGGCTCGGCTCGCGGGCGCGGTCGCTCCCGTTGCGGGCGGTGGTCCTGGGCCTGCTCGCCCTTTTCCTGCTCGTCGCGGGGGGCGGAGCGGCTCTGGCAGCCGGGGCGGTGCCGTCGACGGCCCCACCCGCCGGCGCCAGCAGCGCCACCGACGTCGCACAGGTCGCCTCGTCGCTCAACACCGACCCGCTGTTCGTCTCGACCGCGGCGGGGACGCCGGTCGTCGCGGCCGGGGACGTCCGCGGAGCGCTGCCGTCCGACGTCTACGTCGCGGTGCTCCCCGCCTCGGCGGCGGCCCAGGTCGGCGGCGAGACCGCGGCGCTGCCCGGCGCCATCCTGGGCGGCCTCACCCGACCCGGCACCGTCCTGGTCCTGATCGGCGACACCGTCGAGGGGGCGTCGCGCACGCAGAACGTCGACCGGTTGCAGCAGGTGCTCACCGACGCGCGGACGCGGCTGAAGGCGGGTGACTCCCCGGGCTCGGTCATCGTCGTCGCGGCCCGCGGGCTGACCGGTTCGTCACAGCTGTCCGACGCACCGTCGGCGACGCGCGCCGGTTCGCCGGCCGGGGGTGGGTTCCTGTTCGTCGTGCTGGCGGCGGTGGTCGTGGCCCTGGTGAGCGTCCCGATCCTCCTCCGCCGGGCGCGGCGCCCCGCGACCGAGCCGCCGCCGAGGGTGCTCCGCGACCGGGTCGAGATCGACGCCTACGGGCACGTCGTCCGCCGGCTCACCGCCGAGGAACTGGCCGACCGCCAGGACCGCGGAGGACGCTGACCGGCAGGATGGGGCGGTGAGCATCGGAGCGCCCCGCGTCAGTGCCAAGGCCGAGACCTTCACCGAGTCGGTCATCCGCGAGATGACCCGACTGTGCCTCGCGCACGATGGCATCAACCTCTCGCAAGGGTTCCCGGACTTCTCCTGCCCGCCGGAGCTGAAGGAGGCCGCCAAGGCCGCCATCGACGCCGACGTGAACCAGTACGCCATCACCTGGGGAGCCAGGGAGTTCCGGAAGGCGATCGCGGAGAAGGTCGGGCGCACCTACCCCGGCTGGGACGTCGACCCGGAGTCACAGATCTGCGTGACCTGTGGTTCCACCGAGGCGATGATCGCGACGATGCTCGCCCTGGTCGATCCCGGCGAGGAGGTCATCGTCTTCGACCCGGTCTACGAGAACTACGGACCGGACGCGATCCTGTCCGGCGCGACGCCGCAGCCACGTGCGCCTGCACGAGCCGGACTGGTCGATCGACGAGGCGGAGCTGCGGGCGGCGTTCTCCGAACCGTACGCGCGCGATCATCGTCAACACCCCGCACAACCCGACCGGCAAGGTCTTCTCCCGCGAGGAGCTCGGGCTGATCAGCGAGCTGTGCCAGCAGTACGACGTGCTGGTGTTCACCGACGAGATCTACGAGCACATCCACTTCCTCGGCGCGGGCGGGCACGTGCCGCCGGCGACCGTCCCGGGGCTCGAGGACCGCACCGTCACCATCAACGCGCTGTCCAAGACCTACGCCGTCACCGGCTGGCGCGTCGGGTGGACGATCGCGCCGCCACAGCTCACCGGGGCCATCCGCAAGGTCCACGACTTCCTCACCGTCGGCGCCGCGGCTCCGCTGCAGGCCGGGGGCGTCGCCGCGATGGGGCTGCCGGTGGAGTACTACGCCGACCTCGCGGCGAAGTACCGCGAGCGGCGTGACCTGCTCTGCGGGACGCTCGCCGATCTCGGCTTCCGGTTCCACGTCCCTGACGGCGCCTACTACGTCCTGTGCGACACCTCGGCCGTCGACCCGGACCGCGACGACGTCGCCTTCGCGCGGCGGCTCGTCACCGAGGTCGGCGTCGCGTGCGTGCCGGGCTCCTCGTTCCACGCCGAGCCCGAGCGCGGCCGGTCGCAGGTCCGCTTCGCGTTCCCGAAGAAGCTCGAGACGCTGGAGGCGGCGGCGGAGCGGCTGCAGAAGCTGCGCGTCTGAGGCCGTCCGGTGGAGGACGGTCAGAGGCGCTGCACGTAGAGCTTGTCGGCGTAGCTCGGCCCGTAGTACTCCTCGAGCTCTTCGAAGCTCTGCTCCTTCGCCTCCAGCGCGTGGGCGATGACGGCGCGGGAGGGGACCGCATCCGGTGTCCAGCTCCCGGCTTCCACAGCGCCGAGCGGAGGAATGCCTTCGAGCAGTGGTAGAAGACCTCCTCCACCGCGACTTCCATCGCCAGCAGCGGCCTGTGGCCCTTCACGGTCAGGTCGTCGAAGTACGGCGCATCGCGCAGCAGCCGCGCCCGACCGTTGATGCGCAGGGTGTCGCCGCGGCCGGGGACGACGAAGAGCATGCCCACCTGCGGGTTGGTCAGCAGGTTGCGGTAGCCGTCGCCGCGCCGGTTCCCGGGCCGCTCGGGAACGACGATCGTGGTGTCGTCCAGCACGTGGACGAAGCCGGCTGGGTCGCCCTTCGGGGAGACATCGCAGCTGCCGTCGGCCGCGGACGTCGCGACGAGGCAGAACGGTGACGCGGCGAGCCACTGCCGGTCGAGGTCGTCCAGCCGGCTGCGGACCTTGTGTGCGACGCGGGGGATCGGCGTGCCGAGCAGCGCCCGCAGCTCGGCCTCGTCGGTGATCTGCGCGGCAGGCTCGTTCATGCCCGCGAACGCTACAACCCGATCCGCCGCCCGAGGCGTGCACTTCTGCGCCGCGAAGCCGCAGGTCAGCCCCGCAAGATCTCTACGAAAGCGGCTGGGCTGGGGCTGTGGGCTGGGGCTGGCTGGGGTGGGTTGCTCAACCGCCGAACGGGGTCGCCGGGTTCAGCGGCGCGGCGAACACCTGATCGGCCTGCGCGCGGGTGAAGGCCTTCGTCGCGACCATGCGGTCGAGGACGTGGTGCTGCCGCTCGCGGGCCAGCGTGTAGTGCGCGGTGGGGTCGTAGGCGCTGGGCGCGTTGACGAGGCCGGCGAGCATCGTCGCCTGCGTCCAGCTCAGCTGCGACGGCGCGACGCCGAAATACGTGCGCGACGCGCTGACCAGTCCGTACGCACCGTGGCCGAAGTAGGCGGCGTCGAAGTACATGCTCAGGATCTGGTGCTTGGAGTAGGCGTTGTCGAGCTTCACCGCGAGCACCACCTGCTTGGTCGTGGGCGTGAGCCCTGCCGCACCGTGGGTGTAGAGCAGCTTGACGAGCTGCGCGTCGATGGTCGCGCCGCCGAGCGCCCCGCCGCGGCTCAGGCTGAGCGCGCCGCGCAGCGCGCCCCGGGCGTCGAGCCCGGAGTGGCTGTAGAACCGCGCGTCCTCGGTGGCGACGAGCGCCGCTGCGACCCGGTCCGGCACGGCCCCGTTCAACGACGGGGCGCCGTGCTCGCGGAGCAGCGCCGCGGTACGCGCCGGGGCGTCATCGACACCAGGCGTCGCGACCCACAGTGCGGCGGAGGCCAGCAGCAGCACGAGGACGAGGGTGCCGAGCACCGCCGCGAGGCGTCGCAACCAGCTCCGGCGGCGTCGCGGGCGACGGCGCCCGCGACCGTGCTGGTCGTCGTCGTCCCAGTACTGGTCGCCGGGGACGTACTCGTCACGCGACAGCGGGGTACGCGGCGCCATCAGCCGTCCGCTCGCTGTTCCATCCCCTGATGGTGCCCCAGCCTCATGTGGACGAGGTGGTGACTCCCTGTGACGACTCGCGCGCAGCCCGGGCCGGGATCGGCAGGGGATGTCCTGCCTGGGCGGCTCGGCGACGGCCCGCCTTCTGCTCCCGGTCGAGCTCCACGAGGTAGGAGTCGAAGTCGACCTGCATCGTGTGCCGCTTCGACGCGACGTACCGCTTGCGCATCCGGGCGCGGTCGGCGGCGATCTCGCTGCGCATCACCTCACGGCTCGGCAGCTGGTAGCGGCCCCGCAGGTAGTCCGCGACCCACCGGCCCTGCGCCTCGGCGAGCGGCATGGTCGCGCCCAGCGGCTGCAGCAGCGCCAGGAAGAACACGCCGTCCACCTCGGGGGAGAACACGCGGCGGAACAGGGGCAGCTCGTTGTCCGGCGCGGAGAGGAACTCCGGTTCGAAGAACGGGAAGCTCACCTTGTAGCCGGTGCCGTAGATCACGGCGTCGGCGTGCACCGAGGTGCCGTCGGTGAAGTGCACGTGCTCGGCCGTGAAGTGGCTGATGTTCGGCTTGGGGACCACCCTGCCGTGCGTGATCCGGGAGAGGATCACATCGGAGATCGTCGGGTGCGCCTCGAGCAGCTTGTGGTCGGGCTTCGGCAGCCCGTAGTCCTGCATGTCGCCCATGAAGCGGTCGAACACCTTGCGGTTCATGAGCTGCCGCACCTTGAACGGCAGCTTCGCGATCTGCTTCGTCAGCCACTCGGGCGTCAGGTCGTCGAGCGGCTTGCCGGCCACGTACTTCGGGACGATGTACGCGCCGCGCCGCATCGAGAGGTAGACGTTGCCCGGCGTCCAGGAGAGCTCGGTGGCGATGTCCATCGCGGAGTTGCCCATGCCGACCACGACGACGTCCTGACCGACGAACTGCTCGGGCTCGTCGTAGGAGTGCGCGTGCATCTGCGTCCCGCGGAACTCGTCGCTGCCGGGGAACGCCGGCTCGGGCCACCGGGGGTCCCAGTGGTGGCCGTTGGCGACGACGACCGCGTCGAACTCCTCCCTGCGACCGTGCTCGTCGGTCACCTCCCACACGCCGTCGTCGCGACGGACCGCGGAGGCGACCCCGCACGAGAATCGGATGCGACGGCGCAGGTCGAAGTGGTCGACGTAGGTGTCGAAGTACGTCTTGATCTGGCTGTGGTGCGGGAACGACGGGTAGTCGGCCGGCATCGGGTAGTCGCGGTAGGCCATGCGCCCGCGGCTGGTGTTGATGTGCAGCGACCGGTAAGCCGCGGACATCCCGTTGGGGTTCCGGTAGGCCCAGTTGCCGCCGACGCGGTCGCTCTTCTCGTAGCAGACGGCGTCGAGACCGGCGTCGACGAGGCCCTTCAGGCCGGTGATGCCGGACGACCCGGCGCCGATGACGGCGACGCGGGGGAGGGATGCAGGCGGCAGGGAGCTGGACTGCGGCACGACGAGGTCCTTCCGATTGCCGCGCCCGGACTCTTATTGACGCGGTGTCAGTAGGACACCTTACGACAGGCGTGCGCCGGCCCGGCCGTCGGCTAGAGGGGGTCGCCGGGCGCGAGGCCCAGGCGGCTACGGGCCCCCTTCACGTGCGGGCCCTCCCGGACCGAGGTAGGCAGCGCCAGCGCTGTCCGACGGAGCCCGCGGCTGATCGCCGCGGCGGAGAAGTCCGTGGTCGGCAGACCCGGGAGCCGGTAGAGGCGACGCGCCCAGCGGGGCAGCAGCGAGAAGCCGAGGGCACCGAGTCCGAGCCAGGCGGGCTGCGCCGGGGTCAGGTAGCGGACGCGGCGGGGCATCGGCGGCGCCAGGATGAACCGTGCCACCCGGCGGGCCTCGCTCCCCGCGACGAGTTCCGGACGGGTCCGCGTGAAGTAGTCGGTCATCTCCGACGCCGACGCCGGCACGTCCGCGGCGGGGATGCCGATGAGCTCGGCGGTCTGCACCTGCTCCGCGAAGTAGGTGTCGATCTCATCGGGGGAGAGCCGCAACCCCCCGCGCACCGCGGTGTCCAGGAACGACTCCACCTCGCAGCAGTGGACCCACAGCAGCAGATCAGGGTCGGTGGCGCGGAAGCGGCGACCGGTGACCGCGTCCGTGCCGACGACGCGTCGGTGGATGCCGCGCACCTTGGCGCCCGCGCGCCGCGCCTCGAGCGTCGGACCGTAGGTGACGGTGCCGACGTACTCGGCCGTACGGACGAGCCGCCCCCACGGGTCCTCGCGGAAGGAGGAGTTCTGCATGACGCCGGCGAGAGCGACCGGGTGCAGCGCCTGCAGCAGCAGCGCACGGATGCCGGCGACGCCCATCAGTGGATCGGAGTGCACGCGCCAGGTGACGCTGCCCGGACCGAACAGGCCGGGGTCGCCGGCCGGGGCGGTTCCGGTGACGGTCGCTGCCTCAGGGGCCGGGACGCTCACGCTCACATCCGAGATCTCCCCGCTGAAGGTGGTCTCAAGCCGGTCATCTCGCTCGTGACTGCGGCACCTGCGCGTACCGAGCGTGGCCGAGTCGGAACGGTGCGCAGAGATGAGGTCGCCGGGGTGTTACCGGGAGGAAAAAATGTTTCGCCGTCCCGCCACCAGTCATTGTGGGATGCCGCCGGAGTTGACAGGATTCGGCGCTATGGGCCGGGTCATCGCTGTTGCCAACCAGAAGGGCGGCGTCGCCAAGACGACGTCCGTGGCGAGCCTCGGTGTCGCGCTCTCCGAACTCGGCCGGCGTGTGCTGCTGGTGGACCTCGACCCGCAGGCCTGCCTGACGTTCTCGCTCGGCCTCGACCCGGAGAACCTCGAGATCTCGGTGCACGACGTGCTGCTCGGCCGCGTCAGCCCCGGCATGGCGGTCCAGCGCACCGAGGACGGCCCCGACATCCTCCCGTCGACGATCGACCTCGCCGGCTGCGAAGCGATCCTGCTGACCCGGACGGGTCGCGAGCACGCCCTGCGGCTGGCCTTCGAGGACCTCGCGGAGCCCTACGACGACATCCTGATCGACTGCCCGCCGTCGCTCGGGGTGCTGACCATCAACGCGCTGACCGCGGCCGACGCCGTGCTCATCCCGCTGCAGTGCGAGACGCTCTCGCACCGCGGTGTCGGCCAGCTGCTCGACACCGTCCACGACGTGCAGCGGTTGACCAACCGCGGTCTGGCGGTGATGGGGGTACTGCCGACGCTGTTCGACAGCCGCACCACACACGCGCGCGCCGTCCTCGCCGACGTCTCGAGCCGCTACGGGCTTCCCGTGCTCGAGCCACCGATCGCGAAGTCGGTCCGCTTCGCCGAGGCACCCGCTGCCGGCCGCTCGGCGCTCTGCACCGCGAAGAACGTCCCCGGTGTGCAGGCCTACCGCGAGCACGCCCGTGCGCTCGACGCGGCCGCCGGTGGGGAGAAGGGCCGGGTCATCCCGCTCGTCGCCGCCCGCGAAGCCCCTGGTCGCGACGCCCGCCGTGCGGCGTCGGCCTCCGGCGCCGACCGCGTCGCGCACGCCTGATGGGCCCGCTCCCGGACCGCAGAGCCTGACATGCCCGACAGCAGCAACGACAGGAGCAGGGTGAGCAGTACCGCGTCCTTCGATCGGCTCCGGCCCCGGCAGCCGGAGGCGGCGACCGCACTCCCGCCGCAGACCGACAACGAGGGCAAGCGGGCCCTGTTCAGCACCTCTGCGCCCAAGCCCGCCTTCGGATCGGTCACGGTGGAGTGCTCGTCCTGCGCGGAGACGTCGGTGCTCTCACCGTCGCAGGCGGGGCGACTGCTCCTGACCACCGTGCACATGCCGGGGGTCCGGCGTCACCACGTCAGCTGGGTCCGGTGCCCGGCGTGCGGTCGGCGCAGCTGGAGCCGGCTCAAGATCCAGCTCTGAGCGCTCCCGTCGTCCGCGGCGGCAGATGGACGAGGGTGACGTCCTGCAGCACGCCGTCCCGCACCACAGCCGTCTGGTAGGTACACGTCGGCATGCGCCGGCGGTCGGTGGGAGAACCCGGGTTCAGCAGGCGGAGCGTCCCCCGCCGGTTCGGCACGCTCGCGTCCCAGGGGATGTGCGAGTGGCCGAAGACGAGCACGTCGTCGTCGGGGAACAGCTCGGCCATCCGGCGTTCCCGACCACCGGCCGCGCCGGTCTCGTGCACGACCGCGAGGCGCAGGCCGTCGACCTCGCGGCGCCCGACCAGGGGGAGTCTCGCGCGCAGCGGCGCGGGGTCGTTGTTGCCGTAGCAGCCGAGCAGGGCACGGCTGCGCCGCTCGAGCTCGTCAAACAGCTCGACGGAGATCCAGTCCCCGGCGTGCACGACGAGGTCGGCGGCCTCGACAGCGGCCCACACCTCGTCGGGCAGCGCCTTGGCGCGGGTGGGGTGATGGGTGTCGGCGAGCAGCAGCATGCGGACGCCGGAGGAGCTCACGGTCACCAGGGTAGAGACGCACGCACCGTGGAGCCGGCGCAGCGACCGGTCAGATCTGGCGGCTGACCTCGGCCAGCGGCAGGTCGGGGACGACCGCGTCGGTGAGTCCTTCGATGCGACCGCAGGCCACGCAACGGGCCGCGAGCGCCAGCCACGAAGTCTGGTCGTCGTCGCTGATCGCGAGACCGGCGCCGACCTCGACCAGCGACTGCGCGCACCCCTGGCAGCTGAACATCGGTGGGAACGTCCAGCGCTCTGCGCTGTCGAGCAGCGCTGACGTCGCGCCGCAGGCGACACAGCGCCGCCGGGCGACCCCGCTGCCCGCGTCGGCCTCGACGTAGCACCAGGTTGCCGGGTCGTCGCCGTGCCGGTCGCAGCCGGCGAGGACGGTGTGGGTCACCGTCGGGCAGCCGGTCAGGGACCGCAGCCATCGAAGCAGGTCATCGGCGTCGTCACCGCTGACGGTGCCCGAGGTCTCGCGAATTGCCACGACCTACGGATCGACCGGACGGCGGGTCCCCTGTAGGGCTGAACGGGGGAGTGTCAGCTCGCTTCGGCGACGGAACCAGCGTCGTCGCCCGAAGAGGCGTTCGACGACGAGGTGCCTTCGGCACCGTTACCGGCACCGTTCCCGCGACCGCGGCCACCGCGACGACGACGCCGCGGTCGGGCGGCACCGGTCTCGGAGGCATCACCGGCGGAGGAGTTCGGAGCGGCGTCGGCCGGCGAGCCGGCGTCGCTGCTACCAGTGGCTTCGGCGTCGAGAGGACGCGCGCCGTCTGCGGCCTGGCCGCCACCGCGGGTCCGCTTGCGGTTGCCGCGACGAGCACCAGCCGGCTTGTCGTTGACCTCGTCGTCGGCCGGACGGCTCTCGGGGCGACCGTCGGAGCGACCGCCGCCACCGCCGGACGACCGGCCGGGCCCTGAGGTGCGTCCACCACCGGAGTCGCGGGTCGGCTTCCGACGCTTGCCGGTCTCGCCGAGGTCCTCGACGGACTCCGCGGCCAGGCCCTCACGGGTACGGGCGGCACGGGGCAGCGTGCCCTTCACGCCCTTGGGGATGTCGAGCGCGGCGTAGAGGTGCTCGCTCGTGGAGTAGGTCTCGGCCGGGTCCGGGAACGGCAGCTCGAGCGCGCGGTTGACCATCTGCCAGCGGGCGATGTCGTCCCAGTCGACGAAGGTCACGGCGACACCGCTCTCGCCGGCGCGGCCGGTGCGGCCGATGCGGTGCAGGTAGACCTTCTCGTCCTCGGGGCACTGGTAGTTCACGACGTGCGTCACGCCGGCGACGTCGATGCCGCGGGCGGCGACGTCGGTCGCGACGAGGACGTCGATCTTCCCGGCGCGGAAGGCGCGGAGAGCCTGCTCGCGGGCGCCCTGGCCGAGGTCGCCGTGGACGGCGGCGGCGGCGAAGCCCCGGTCGACGAGGTCGGCGGCGACCTTGTCGGCGGTGCGCTTGGTCCGGGTGAACACGATGGACAGCCCGCGGCCCTCGGCCTGCAGCACGCGGGAGAGCATCTCGGCCTTGTCCATCGCGTGGGCGCGGAAGACGTGCTGGTGCGTGGTGGGCACGGTGCGGTTCTCGTCGGGCATCTCGGCGCGGATGTGCACCGGGCGGTCGAGGAAACGACGAGACAGGGCGACGATCGGCGCCGGCATCGTGGCCGAGAACAGCATGGTCTGCCGCGCGTCCGGGATCAGGGCGAGCATCGCCTCGATGTCCGGGAGGAAGCCGAGGTCGAGCATCTCGTCGGCTTCGTCGAGGACGAGCACGCGGACGCCCGAGAGGTCGAGGTGACCCTGCCGCGCGAGGTCGAGCAGCCGGCCGGGGGTGCCGACCACGATGTCGATGCCCTTGCGCAGCGCCTCGACCTGGGGCTCGTAGGCCCGGCCGCCGTAGACCGACAGCAACGTGAGTGGGAGCTTGGCGCCGGCGCGGCGGAGGTCCTCGGTCACCTGGACGCACAGCTCGCGCGTCGGGACGACGATGAGCGACCGCGGGGTGCGCCCGGCGACCTGGCCCGCCTCGACGTCGGCCGCGAGGCGGTTGAGCGTCGGGATGCCGAAGGCGAGGGTCTTACCGGTGCCGGTGCGCGCCTGGCCGATGACGTCGCTGCCCGACAGGGCGATCGGCAGCGTCATGGCCTGGATCGGGAACGGGCTCGTGATGCCGGCCTCGGCGAGCGCGTCGGTGATCTCGGTGCGGATCTCGAAGTCCGTGAACAGCTGCGCGGGTGCCGCGGCGGCCTCGTCCTCGGTGACGGTGATCGTCGCGGAGGTGCTCTCCTCGAGGGCGGCCTGCGGGTCGGCGACCACGACGGGGTCGATCGGCGTCTCGCCGTTCGCAGTCGGGTCGATCTGGGTCTGGTCGATGGATGTCAGTGTGTGCTCCTGGCTGGATGAGCGACTGCTCGTCAGCCGCTCGCACGTCACCCCCGTGAGCATCTCGACGCGGTGCGGAGATACAGCAAGAACGGAGGAAGGGCGGAACGAAAACCGCTCCTGGTGCTCGATCGTATCTCCTATCGGCCCGTACAGTTCCCGCGTGAGCAGCGTGGCCGACACCCCGAAAGGCCCGGCGACGTCGTCGACGGAGGCCGATCCGCCCGGCTCCGGTCCCGCTCCGGGCGTCGAACGCGACGGCGTGATCGACGTGCTCAGCGCTCTGGCCTGCGGTGAGATGTCGGCGTTCGAGCGGATGGCCGCCGACGCGCGGATGGCGCCGACGCTCGCGGACAAGGCGGCGCTCGCCGGAATGGCCGCCGCGGAATTCGGCCACTTCCGGGCCTTGTCGGCGCGGTTGCGCGAGTTCGGTATCGAGCCCGACGAGGCGATGCAGCCGTTCGTCGCGCCGCTCGACACCTTCCACGACCTGACCGCGCCGAGGGACTGGCTGGAGAGCCTCGTCAAGGCCTACGTCGGGGACGGCATCGCGCGCGACTTCTACCGCGAGGTGTCGGCCTACATGGACCCCCGGTCACGGGACCTGGTCCGCGAGGTGCTGGCCGACATGGGTCAGGCCGCCTTCGCCGTCGACCGGGTCCGCGCAGCCATCGATGCCAACCCGGCGATCGCCGGTCGGCTCGCGCTCTGGGCCCGGCGGCTGGTCGGCGAGGCGTTGACGCAGGCCCAGCAGGTCGCCGTCGACCGGGAGGCGATCGTCCGGCTGCTCTCGACGCAGGCCGCGGACCTGACCGAACTGGGCCGGCTCTTCGAACGCATCATCGCCGCGCACGACGAGCGGATGCGTGCCCTCGGCCTCAACAGCTGACGCCGCCGCCCCGGCCCCGACAGGGACGGGACGACGGCGTCGTCGTCGGTGCTGGTGTCGCCGGTGCTGGTGCCGCTGCTACATCGCCCCGAAGCCGACGCGGCGCTGCTCGGGCTCGGCGACCTCGATGTAGGCGAGCTTGCTGACGGGGATGAGGACCTTGCGGCCCTTCTCGTCCTGCAGCGACAGCAGGCCCATCTCGGAGCGGATGGCCGCCGCGACGGCCTCCTCGATCTCCTGCGGGGACTGCGCGCTCTCCAGGACCAGTTCGCGGGTCGCGTACTGCACCCCGATCTTGACCTCCACCAGGTGACCTCCGCGCTCGCGTCGTGCTCTGAACTTCCGACTTCCGACTTGCGGTACTCGTGCCGTGCTGGGTCCAGCCTAGGGCCGTGGACGCAGCGGCGCGCCCGACGAGCCGCGATTTCGCGCTCAGCCGAGGACGGTCACTCGGGCTGGGCCGGCGGACGCAGGGCCGCGGTGAACGGCCGGATGCTGGAGTCGCCGTGCCGCGGCGAACCGGACAGGCCGCGCCAGGCCAGGTCGACCATCAGCTCGACGGCTCGTTCCTTGCTGATGCTCCGGGCGGGGGCCGGCGTCGCGAGCGACCCCGGGACGCCGCGGGAACCGAGCCACCAGCGTGCGGCGGTCTCGGCGAGACCCGCGAGGCCGACGGAGAGGAGCTCGGCCTCCTCGCGCGGCACGCCGGTGTCGGCGGCGATGGTCGTGGCGATCGCCTCCACGCACTGCGAGAGGCTGCCCTCGACACGGGTACGGACGGCGGGCTCGCTGCGCAGGTCGGACTCGAAGACCAGCTGGTACGCGCCGCCGTCGTCGTCGACGAAGTCGAAGTAGGCCTCGATGGACCGTCGCACCCGCAGCGCGTTGTCGGTCGTCGAGTCGAGGGCCTGCTTGACCCGGTCGACGAGCTCACCGGCCGACTCGTCGAGCAGGGCGAGGTAGAGCTCGAGCTTGCTCGGGAAGTGCTGGTAGAGCACCGGCTTGCTGACGCCGGCGCGTTCGGCGATCTCGTCCATCGCGGCGGCGTGGTAGCCCTGCGCGACGAAGACCTGGCGAGCCGCCCCGAGGAGCTGGCGGCGGCGGGCGGGCCGGGAGAGTCGGGTGGCACGCGCCCCCGGAGCGACGCGGGAGGCCGAGCGGGTCGGCGGCGGAGCGCCGTCCGACGGGCCTGCGACCGAGTGCGCCGACACCCAACCTCCCCGAGTTCGTCCGTGAGGGCTGGCCCCCCGCTCGAGCCAGCCAATCACAGCGGCTGCTCGCCGCCGGGAAGGTCGGACGTGGCGGACCCGGGGTGACCACTGGCCGGCCACCGGCCGACCGCCGGGGGGACTGCTGGCCGACCGTCTAGCGGTACTCCTCCCGGTCGAGGTCGACCACGCGCCCCTGCTCGGCGGCGTCGAAGGGATCCACCTCGTCGGACGTGCTCACCGGCGCGGGCTCGTCGGCCTCGACGGCCGCGAGCGACTGCTCCTGCACGTCGGCCTCGTCGGCCCGGTCCAGCGTGGACTCGTCGATCGGCTCTGTCATGCCCGGTCCTGACCGGCTGCGGCCCGGCTCCCGGCGCGGGTGCGCAGCGGATCGGGGGTGGAGCGGTCGGGGAAGCGGCGAAGGTACTCGGCCTCGAGGGCGAGCATCCGTCCGGTGTGCGCCTCCAGGGCGTCCTCGGTGCCGGCGAGGAACGTCTCGTGGCGGGTCGCGTGCAGGTGTGAGACCTCGCGGGCGAGGTCGTCGTCACTCAGTCGCGTGGGGTCGATGCCTTCCGGGTGGTGCGCCATGACGCCGCTCTACCCGCGCGTCGCCGCGTCACGCGGGTCGTTTCGCGTGGCGTCCGGTCGCGTCACGCCGAGTCCATCTCCGCCCACAGCGTCGTCCCGGAGCCGACCTCCTCGATACCCCAGTCCTGCGCCAGCGACGCGACGATGCGGAGCCCCTGGCGTTCGTCCTGGCGCCCGATCAGCGGCGTTCCCGCGGGCTCACCCCCGCCGTTCGGTTCCGTCGCGGCGACCGGGTCGGAGACCTCGACGCGGAGCCCGCGCTGCGTCGGCACGATGCCGACCTCCAGCGTGTCGTCGGCCGCGTGGCGGGCGTGTCCCAGTGCGTTGGCCAGCAGCTCGTCGGTGACCTGCAGGACGTTGTCCGCCACCGCGTCACACCCGTACCGGTGACACGCCAGCCGGACGAACTGCCGCACGATCGTTGCCTGGTCGGACTCGGCCGGGACGCGGATGCGGCTCGTCTCGAGGATCATGTCCACTCGTCCTCTCGGGTGCCGTGCGGCACCGGTCCAAGGGTCGCCATCGTCGCCCTGCCTCGGACCGTCGTCCAGCCGAGGTCGTCGGCTCGTCCGCATACGTCGCGAAGGTCGGGCCTGCGAACGAGACGAGCTCCACAGGCATGGCCGAGGAGGTCGGGGAACAGGTAGCTCATGAGTTCCTCCGAGCCCGCCGATGCCCGTCGCCCCACCGTCCTGTTCGACGTCGACGGCACCCTCGTCGACACCAACTACTTCCAGGCGGTCGCCTGGTTCCGCGCGTTCAAGCAGAACGGGCACCAGGTCGCGATGGTCGACGTGCACCGCCGGATCGGCCTCGGCTCCGGCCAGCTGATCGACGAGCTCGCACCCGACCGGGACACCGCCCGCGACGACGTGCTGCAGGCTGCGCACGCCGAGTACTACGCCGGCTTCTACGGATTGATGACCGCGACGAAGGGCGCGCAGGAGCTGCTGCGGGCCATCCGGGACCGCGGCGCGGAGGTCGTGCTCGCGACCAGCGCGAGCCCCGACGAGCTGGCCGCGCTGCGCAACGCCCTCGACGTCGAGGACGCGCTCGCCACGGTCACCTCGGCGAGCGACGTGGAGAACGCCAAGCCCGAGCCCGACATCCTCGAGGCCGCGCTGCAGCAGACCGACACCGACCCCGAGCACGCGATCATGGTCGGTGACACGGTCTGGGACGTGAAGGCGGCCGGTAAGGCAGGGCTGCCCTGCATTGCGCTGCTGACCGGCGGGATCGGCCGGGATGCGCTCGAGGAGGCCGGCGCCGTCGCGGTCTACGAGGACGCGCAGGCGCTGCTCGACGGGCTCGACGACTCGCCGATCGGTCCGCTGGTGCGCGAGGCGCCCGACACCTCGGGCTGACCGCCGGTCAGCTCTCCGCAGCTCCACCGCGGCCCGCGCCCGCAGCGAACCGCTGCGCGCCCGTGAACCCCACGCCGACGGTCGCACCGCCGAGCCGGCGCTCGAGGTCGAGGCCGTCGGCGAGGGGGAGGCCGACGCCGTCGAGCGCGGCTCGCCGGTCGGCGAGCATCGTCTCCTGCGGGAACGCCGCCAACGTCTCGGCCAGCGCGAGCGCAGCCGCGACCGCGTCGTCCGACACGGCCGTCAGCAGTCCCATGGCGAGGGCTTCGTCGGCCGTCACGACGCGACCGGTGAGGATCAGATCGAGCGCCCGACCGAGCCCGACGATGCGGGGGAGCCGTTGCGTCCCGCCGTCGATGAGCGGCACGCCCCAGCGCCGTTCGAGGCAGCCGAAGCGAGAACCCGGCGTGGCGATCCGCAGGTCGCACCACAGGGCGAGTTCCAGTCCACCGGCAACGCACCAGCCGTCGACGGCCGCGACGGTCGGCTTCGTCGCGGTGCGGCGGGTGAAGCCGAGCGGGCCTCCGGCGCTGTCGACGCGGCCGGCCAGCGTCTCGATGGCCTGCAGGTCGGCACCGGCACAGAACGCCTCGCCACCCGCGCCGGTCAGCACCAGGACGCGCGCGTCCGCGTCCGCCTCGAAACGATCCAGCGCCGCCTCGAGGGCGGCGGCGGTGGCGCCGTCCACGGCGTTGCGGCGCTCGGGCCGGTCGATCGTGACGAGGGCGGCCGCTCCCGCACGCACGTAGCGGACCTGGTCGGCGGAGGTTCCCATGCGCGCAGTCTGCGTCACGCGGGCGCGCTGCCGGTCAGGCCCAGCGGGGGAGCGTGTCGAGCCAGGCCACCAGCAGCCGGTTGACCTCGTCGGGCCGTTCCTGCTGGACCCAGTGCCCGGACCCCTCGAGCAGATGGACGCCGCGTAGGCCGGGCAGGGTCCGGTCGAAGGCGTCGACGGCGGGGGCGAGCCACTGCAGGGACGCGTCCTGCGCACCCGCGAGGAACAGCGCCGGCGCGGACAGGACCCGGCCGTCGAGGGCCGCGAGGTCCTCCCAGTCCCGGTCGACGTTGCGATAGCGGTTCAGAGCGCCGGCGACGCCGTTGGCGCCGAAGGCCGCGACGGCATCGTCGAGGTCGGCTTCGGTCATCCAGCTCGGCGGCCCGTCCACGAACCGGTCCGACATCCGGCCGCCCGGTGGCACGGTGAACGGTGGTGCGGTCCCGGCCGCTACGTCGCCGGAGAGGCTGGCGGTGAACCCGGCGAGCCAGCGCCGCAGGTCCGGTTCGATCTCGGCCTCGGCACGGCCGGGCTCCTGGAAGTAGCTGACGTAGAACTCCTCGTCGCCGCCGGCCATCGCGAAGGCCTCGGTCGGTCGGATCGGAGCCCGCTCCGCGTAGGGCACGCCGAGCAGGGCCACCCCGGAGACGAGGTCGGGCCGCAGCAGGGCCGTCGTCGAGGCGATGGGGGAGCCCCAGTCGTGGCCGACGAGCACCGCCTGCCGTTCTCCGAGCCCGTGCACGAGCGCGACCACGTCCGCGACGTGGGCGAGCATCCGGTAGACCTCGACCCCGCGCGGGGCCAGCGACCGCCCGTAGCCGCGGACGTCCATCGCCACCGCCCGGTAACCCGCTGCGGCGAGGGCGGGCAGCTGGTGCCGCCAGGCGGCGGACGACTCCGGGAAGCCGTGGATCAGCAGGACGAGCGGACCTGATCCGGCCTCCCGGTAGGCGATCGCGCCGCCGGGGACATCGACGGTGCCGTACTGCGTGCTGGTCATGCCCTCAGCTTCTCCGGCGTCGCCGCGGCGGGCGCGTCCGCTTGCCGAATCGGCAAACCGAGGGTGCGGGGTGGTCAGAGCAGCGGTGCGAACAGATCGCCGAACTCCTCGACGCGGGCCAGCACGTCGTCGGAGCGGAAGACGAGGTCCTCGGCCTTCCGGCACGCCTCGACCTCGTCCCACGTCACCGGCGTGGAGACGGTCTGCTCGGGCCGCGCCCGCAACGAGTAAACGCTCACGGTGGTCTTGGCGCCGTTGTTCTGCGACCAGTCCAGCAGCACCTTGCCGGGCCGGATCGCCTTGGTCATCCGGCTGACGACGAGGTCGGGCTCGGCCTTCTCCAGCCGTTCGGCGAGCGCCTTCATCTCCGCGCTGGTCTGCTCGGCGGTGCGGTCGTCGCGCACGGCGGTGTAGAGCTGCAGGCCCTTCGAGCCGCTGGTCTTGGCGTACCAGTCGAGATCGGTCGCCTCACGGACCAGTTCGGCGACGCGGCAGCATTCGACGATCGTGGCCGGTGGGCCCGGGTCGAGGTCGACGACCATGAGGTCCGGCCGGCCGGTCGAGACCCGCCACATCGGGGTGTGCAGCTCGAGGGCGGCGAGGTTCGCCAGCCAGACGAGCGTCGGGAGGTCGTCGCAGACGACGTAGTCGATCGTCTCGCGGTTGCGGGTCGAGCCCGGCGAGGCGAGCGTCGCGGTCCGCACCCATTCCGGCACGTGCGACGGTGCGTTCTTCTCGAAGAACGACGCGCCCTCGACGCCGTTCGGGTAGCGCTTGCGCGTGAGCGCCCGGTCCCGGAGGTGCGGCAGCAGCGCCGGTGCGATGCGCGTGTAGTAGTCGAGCACCTGGCCCTTGGCGAAGCCCGTCTCGGGATAGAGCACCTTCTGCAGGTTCGACAGCGTCAGCCGCCGTCCGTCGATGTCGACCGGCACCTTCTCGGCGGCGGGGCTCACGTCGGCTCCTCGTGCGTGACCGTGTCCCGGGTGACGGTGGCGGCCTCGACGTCGTCGCGGAGCCCCTTGTAGGACGGGTGCCGCAGCCTGCCGTCCCGCGTCCATTCACCGAACGCGACGTTGCACACGAGCTGCGGTTCGACCCAGTGCGCGTGCCGGGCGTACTCGCGGGGGACCGGTGTCGCGAAGGGGGACTCGTCGCGCGCGAGGGTCGCGAGGCGCTTCTGCAGGTCGCGCAGCGTCGCCTGCGTGAAGCCGGTGCCGACGTGGCCGGCGAACTCCAGGCCATGGGGGCCCTGCACGCCGAGCAGCAGGGAGCCGATCGAGCCGGAGCGACCGCCGTCGCCGGGCTTCCAGCCGCCGATGACGGCGTCCTGCCGGGAGATGACGCGCACCTTGACCCAGTTCGCCGAGCGTCGGCCGGGCTCGTAGCGGGCGGACCGCTTCTTCGCGACCACCCCCTCCAGGCGCGAGGCGCGGGCCGTCTCCAACACCACGGCGCCGTCGCCGGGGAACGACGGCGGCACCTCCAACGGCAGCGCCTCGAGCAGGGCACGGCGCTCGTCGTAGGGCAGGTCGAGGGTGGGGCGGCCGTCGAGGTGCAGCACGTCGAACGGCAGATAGGTGACCGGCGTGTTCGCGGCCAGCCGCCGGGCCACGTCGCGGGAGCTGACGTGCATCCGCGGCTGCAGCGCCGCGAAGCTGGGTCGTCCGTCGGGACCCATCGCCACGATCTCTCCGTCGAGCACGACGCTCGTCGAACCGAGCTTGAGGCCGACCTCGCGGAGCTCGGGGTAGGCCACGGTGATGTCGCGGCCGGAGCGGCTGAGCAGCTTGACCCGGCCGCCGTCGACGAAGGCCAGGGCCCGGACGCCGTCCCACTTGAACTCATAGGCCCAGCCGTCCGCGGTCGGGAGGTCGTCGGCGGTGGCGAGCATCGGCGCGACCTGCTCCGGCAACGGCTGCCAGTCCGGCTGCTGCGGCGGATCCATGCGGCGGACCAGCCAGTCGTTGGCGGCCCGGCCCTTTCCCTTGCCCGTGTGGAGGAACACGTAGCGGCCGCGCACGCGGTCCCCGGTCAGCACGACCTTGACCTCGTCGGCGGTCCACTTCTCCAGGACGTACGTGCCGGAGTCCCAGATCGAGACGTGGCCGCCGCCGTACTCCCCGCGCGGGATGTCGCCGGCGAAGCCCGCGTACGCGAGGGGATGGTCCTCGGTCTGCTTGGCGAGGTGACCGCGGATGGCAGGGGAGGCGGGCAGCCCCTTCGGGACCGCCCAACTGACCAGCACACCGTCGCGTTCGAGCCGGAAGTCCCAGTGCAGGGCGGTGGCGTGGTGCTCCTGGATGACGAAGGTGTCGCCGCGGCCCGCCTGCTCGGACCCGGTGTGGTCGACGGGCGCTTCGACAACCCGCTCGGCGTCTTCTCGGTCCTCAGCGGGTACCGGTTCCGGTGTGCGCGAGGGGTCGCGCATCGACCGGTACTTGTCCAGGGCCACAGCACCCTTGTACCCGGTCGGGGCGTTCTCGGCGGCCCGACCGATCAGTTTCGGGTCGATCACCCGTCGTCATCGATGCACGTCGCGTTGCCGATTCGTGAGAGGAACGGGAAGATCGCCTCATGCGGTCCATCTGGAAGGGCGCCATCTCCTTCGGGTTGGTGACGATCCCGGTCAAGCTCTACTCCGCCACGGAGGAGAAGAACGTCTCCTTCCACCAGGTGCACCGGGAGGACGGCGGGCGCATCCGCTACAAGCGCGTGTGCTCGGTGGACGGCGAGGAGGTGTCGTACGGCGACATCGCCAAGGGCTACGAGCTGTCGTCGGGGGAGACGGTGATCCTCACCGACGAGGACTTCGCCGACCTGCCGCTGTCGAGTTCGCGGACCATCGACGTCCTGCAGTTCGTCCCGCTCGAGGACGTGGACCCGATCTACTTCGCGAAGTCGTACTACCTCGAGCCGGAGAAGACCGGTACGAAGCCGTACGTCCTGCTGCGCGACGCGCTCGAGCAGTCCGACAAGGTCGCCGTCGTGAAGGTCGCACTACGGCAGCGCGAGCAGCTCGCGACGTTGCGGGTCCGTGACGGGGTGTTCGTGCTCGAGACGATGCTCTGGCCCGACGAGATCCGCGCCCCGGAGTTCGGGTTCCTCGACGAGGACATCGAGGTCCGGCCGCAGGAACTGACGATGGCGGGCTCGCTCATCGACTCGCTGACGGCCGACTTCGACCCGAGCCAGTACACCGACTCCTACCGCGAGGCGTTGGAATCGGTGATCGCGGCCAAGGTCGAGGGCCAGGAGGTCGTACAGCCCACGAGCGAGGAGCCGCAGGGCGGTGCCGTGCTGGACCTCATGGCCGCGCTGCGGGCCTCGGTCGAGGCGGCGAAGGGCCGGAGCGGATCGGCCGTCACGGCGGTGCAGGACGCCGACAGCAGCGCGGACGCCGACGACAGCACCGCTCCCGCGCCGCGGAAGAAGGCGACGAAGGCCAAGCCGGCGAAGGCGGCCGCGAAGAGCCCGGCCAAGCCGTCCAAGGCCGGGACACCGGCCGAGGAGAAGAAGGCGGCCAAGGCTGCGGCGAAGGCGGCGCCGCGCAAGCGCAAGAGCGCCTGACGCCCCTCAAGCGCAGGACCGCAGCGGTCGATGCCCTCCGGGTGACGACCGAGGCGCCGACCATCCCGTCCACCGAGCTGCTGGCCGCGCTGGCCGACCTGGACGGCGTCGCGAAGGTGACGTCCGAGGGGGCAGGCGCCCCCGGTCGCCTGCAGCTCACGATGGTCGACGGAGCAGACGAGTCGCGGGTGCTCGCCGAGGCCAAGGCGCTGCTCGACGCCCGCGTCGGCAGCGGCACCCGTCGCGCCGGGGTGGTGGAGGACGTCGGCCGCGTCACCGGCGACGGACGGCTCGCCCTCGAGCACCTGCGTCTGGTCACCTCCGACGACGGGGTCGCGGCGTCGTTGACGCTGACCCTCGACGACAGGACGGCAACGGGCTCGTCCGAGGTCGGCCGGGCGGACGAGGCGGCCATGGGCGAGGCCGTCGTCGGCGCCGCCCTGCTCGCGTTGGAGGAACTCACCGAGGACGCCGTCATCGGCACGGTGGAACGCGCGGCCGTCGACGAGGACGGGGTGGCGCGCATCCGGCTCCGTCTCGACATCGACGGCGCCGACGTGGCCGCCGAGGGGGAGGCATCGGTGCTCGCCCACCACCCGCAGGCCGTGATCCGCGCGGTGCTCGCGGCACTCGAACCGCATCTGCCGGACTGACGCGCTCAGCAGTTCGCCGACCGGCTCCGGACGCACGAGAGCCGGGCCCCAGAGGGACCCGGCTCCCGGATCTGCCACATCTCAGGTCGTTCGTGGCGCCGGCGCTGTCAGCGACCTAGCGCACGGACGTCACTTCTTGATGGCGTCCTTGATGTTCTCGCCGGCGTTCTTCAGGTTGCCCTTGGCCTCGTCCTTGTTGCCCTCGGCCCGCAGGCTCTCGTCGCCGGTGGCTGCACCGGCGGCCTGCTTGCCCTTGCCGCTGACTTCGTCGACCTTGTTCTTGATCTTGTCGGTGGCGCTCATGGAACCTCCAGGGGTCCGCGTGGAGTCGTTCTCCGCGTCGAGGCGTTGGTACCCGCGCCTCGCGTCCCCTACCGGAATGCGCGCAACTGTCAGGAAGTTGGGAGGATGGACGAACCCGAACGAGGAGTGTTGATGACCCTGCCGCCGCTGGTCGAGCCGGCTGCTGACCTGTCCGTCGACGAGATCAGGCGCTATTCGCGCCACTTGATCATCCCTGACGTCGCGATGGACGGGCAGAAGCGCCTGAAGAACGCGAAGGTCCTGGTCATCGGGGCCGGAGGCCTCGGGTCGCCTGCGCTGATGTACCTGGCCGCAGCCGGTGTCGGCACCCTCGGCATCGTCGATTTCGACGTCGTGGACGAGTCGAACCTGCAGCGCCAGATCATCCACGGCGTCTCCGACATCGACACGCCCAAGGCGGAGTCGGCGAAGCGCAGTGTGGCGGAGATCAACCCCTACGTGCAGGTCAACCTGCACGAGGAGCGTCTCGATTCGTCGAACGCGCTCGACATCCTCCGGCCGTACGACCTGATCATCGACGGCACCGACAACTTCGCGACCCGCTACCTGGTCAACGACGCGTGCGTGCTGCTCGGCAAGCCCTACGTCTGGGGCTCGATCTACCGCTTCGACGGGCAGGCCAGCGTCTTCTGGGCCGACCACGGCCCCTGCTACCGGTGCCTCTACCCGGACCCGCCGCCCCCCGGCATGGTCCCGTCGTGCGCCGAGGGCGGCGTGCTCGGTGTGCTCTGCGCGTCGATCGGGTCCATCCAGGTCAACGAGGCGATCAAGCTCATCGACGGCATCGGTGAGCCGCTGCTCGGCGAGCTGATGGTCTACGACGCCCTCGACATGGAGTACCGCAAGATCAAGGTCCGCAAGGACCCGGAGTGCGCGATCTGCGGCAAGAACCCGACGGTCACCGAGCTCATCGACTACGAGGAGTTCTGCGGCACCGTCTCCGACGCGGCCGTCCAGGCCGCCGCCGGCTCGACCATCACCGCCGCCGAGCTCGCCGCGATGCAGAACTCCGGCCAGGACTTCCTGCTCGTCGACGTCCGGGAGCCGGCCGAGTTCGAGATCGTGTCGATCCCCGGCGCGACGCTGATCCCCAAGGGCGACATCCCGGCGCACCTCTCGGAGCTGCCGCAGGACAAGCCCATCGTCCTGTACTGCAAGACCGGGGTCAGGTCGGCCGAGGCGTTGGCGACGCTCAAGGGCGCCGGCTTCGCGTCCGCCAAGCACGTACAGGGCGGCGTCACGGCCTGGGCGAACCAGGTCGACAAGACCCTGCCGGTCTACTGATCCGACCCCACTGATCCGAACCCACTGATCCGAACCCAGTGGCCCGTCGCACGCAGCCGCCCGAATCGGTGTCGGCCGGACTCGCCGTCCGCGGAACGCTCGCGGGCGGCGAGCCCACGTCGCACGCCCGTGAGGTGCTGGACGCCATCGCGTTGATCCCGCGCGGCAAGGTGATGACCTATGGGGACGTGGCGGAGTACGTGGGCCGCGGCTCCGGCCGCACCGTCGGTGCCGTGCTGAGTCGCCACGGTCACGAGGTGCCATGGCACCGCGTCGTGCTCTCGTCGGGCCACCCGAACCCCGCGGGCCCGGTGGAGGCACTGACCCGCCTTCGCGCCGACGGCGTCCCGCTGCGGCCCGGCGGGGAGCGCGTCGACCTGACGGTCGCCCGATGGGACGGCACCCCGGGCTGATCGCCGGTGTCGCCGTCGTCGGCCGAAGTGGTTGTGCTGCGAATCTCTTTTCTTGATCCGGGGCCGTAACCGGGCTCGATCGGACGCGTTGGTCGGGTGATGTCCGCCCTCGTCACGACTGACCAACCCGAGAGGACCGCGTCGATGCGACTGCGCCCCACCCGTCCCCGCTCCGCACGGCTCGCCGCCGGCCTGTCGGTCGCCGCCGCCGTTGCGATCGCGCCGCTCGGTGCCGCTCCGGCATCGGCGGCGGGGACGACGTTGACGCAGGCGGGTGGAGTCCACCCCGGCGTGATGACCCACACCGCCGGCGCGCAGTGCACCGCCAACTTCATCTTCAAGGACGCGGGCGCGACCTACATCGGGCAGGCCGCCCACTGCTCCGGCACCGGAGCCTCCACCGAGACCAACGGCTGCACCGCGCAGTCGCTGCCGCTGGGCACCCCGGTCGAGGTCGACGGGGCCAGCAAGCCGGGCGTCCTCGCGTACAACTCGTGGCTGACCATGCAGGCCAACGGCGAGAAGGACCCGAACGCCTGCGCCTACAACGACATCGCGCTGGTGAAGCTGGACCCGGCCGACGCCGCGAACGTCGACCCGACCGTTCCGTTCTGGGGCGGTCCGAACGGCCTCGCCCCGAGCGACCCGGCCCCGGGTTCCAGCGTCTACTCCTACGGCAACTCCGAGCTGCGTGGCGGCCTCGCCCCGCTCTCGCCGAAGCAGGGCGCCCTCCTGCAGAACCAGGGTGGCGGCTGGTCGCACGCGCTCTACACGGTCACGCCGGGCATCCCCGGCGACTCCGGCAGCGCGTTCCTGGACAGCCAGGGCAAGGCGCTCGGCGTGCTCAGCACGGTCGCGCTGGCGCCGCTGCCGGCGAGCAACAACGTGAGCGACCTGTCGAAGATGCTGGACTACATGCACACCCACGGCGGCCCGATCGCGTCGCTCGTCAACGGCAGGACGCCGTTCAAGCCGCTGGTGTGAGGTCGGGTGCCGCCGCGCTGACGCGTCGGCACCGGTTTCTGTCGGTGGCAGGTGGTCGAATCGACCCATGCCGACCGAGCCACCGCTGACGCCTCCGTCGTCGGTCGCGCCACGGTTGGTGCGGGCCCCGGCCCGTGCCGCCGGTGGCGTGCGGCTCGACGCGTCGCAACGCCGTGTCGTCGAGCACCGCGGGGGTCCGCTGGTCGTGCTCGCAGGGCCTGGCACCGGCAAGACGGCCACGTTGGTCGAGGCGGTGGCCGACCGGGTCGAGCGGGACGGCCTCTCGCCGGAGCAGGTCCTCGTCCTGACCTTCAGCCGGCGCGCCGCCGACGAGCTGCGGACCCGTCTTGCGGTCCGGCTGCAGCGCACGGTGCGCGGTCGCCTGGCATGGACCTTCCACTCCTGGTGCTTCGCCCTGGTCCGGTCGTTCGCCCCGGACTTCGCCGGTGCGCCGCCGCGGCTGCTCTCCGGTCCGGAGCAGGACGTCGTCGTCCGCGAGCTGCTCGCCGGGCACGCCGCCGATCCTCGGACGAAGGCCCGCTGGCCGGAGGACCTGCAGCCGCTGCTGGGCTCGCGCGGCTTCGCCGCCGAGGTGCGCGACCTGATGGCCCGCTGCCAGGAGCGCGGGCTCGAGCCCGAGGCACTCGACCGCCTGGGGGAGATGTCCGGGCGCCCTGCCTGGCGCGCCGTCGCGAGCTTCTTCGACGAGTACCTGCAGGTCATGCGCCTGCAGGGGGCGCTGGACTATGCAGGGCTGGTGCGGAACGCCGCGGAGCTGCTCGCCTCGTCCGAGGTGCTCGACGAGGTGCTGCGGACGGTACGGCTGGTGGTGGTCGACGAGTACCAGGACACCGACCCGTCGCAGGAGCAGGTGCTGCGGCGGCTCGCCGCGGGCGGCGCGGACGTTCTCGTGGTGGGTGATCCGGACCAGTCGATCTACGCGTTCCGCGGAGCCGACGTCGGCAACATCCTCGAATTCGGCCAGCGGTTCCGGCGCGCGGACGGCCGACCCGCCCGCCGGGTCGCGTTGGACACCTGCCGGCGCTCCGGTCGTGAGCTGCTCGCCGCGAGCCGCGGACTCGCTGCCCGTATCCCGCTGCCGGGGCTTCCGGTCGCGGTCGCCGACGGCCACCGCAGGCTCAAGGCGGCGCCGGTCTCGGGCGATCCGGGCGCGGTCGCCGTGCGCTTGTTCGGGTCCCAGGCCCACGAGGCTTCGGCCATCGCGGACCTGCTCCGGCGGGCGCACCTGGTCGACGGGTTGCCGTGGTCGGCCATGGCGGTCCTGGTCCGGTCGACCCGGACGAGCGGCCCCTTGCTGCGGGCGCTCGTGGACGCCGGCGTGCCGGTCCGGACGCCGTCGGACGAGGTCCCGCTGGCCCGGGAACCGGCACTTGCCCCCCTCCTCCTGCTCCTCCGCCTCGTCGTCGAGCCGGCCCGCTGGGACGAGGAATCGGCGTTGGCCCTGCTGACCTCCCCGCTCGGCGGTGCCGATGCGCTGCAGCTGCGGCGCCTCCGCCGTCACCTGCTCGCGACGGAGCGGTCGGGTGGGGGCACCCGTCGCTCCGGGGAACTTGTCGCCGCGGTGCTCCGCGATCCCGCGGCCGTCCTCGACCTGCCGGAGGCCCTCCGAGCGGCCCCGGCGCGCATCGCGGAGCTGCACGAGGCGGCACGCCGTGCGGTCGCGGCCTCCCGCCCCGCCGAGGACGTCCTCTGGGCGGTGTGGTCGGACAGTGCCTGGCGGCGTGAGCTGGAGACCGCGTCCGCGGACGGCGGTGCCGCCGAGCGGACGGCCGCCCGGCACGCCGACTCGCAGCTCGATGCGGTGGTCGCGCTGTTCGAGGCCGCGGCCCGGTTCAGCGACCGCCTGCCCGGTGCCCGCGTCGACGTCTTCCTCGCCGAGCTCACCGAACAGGAGATCCCGGCCGACCCGCTCTCGCAGGGCTCCGAGCCCGACGCGACCGTCCAGGTGCTCACGGCGCATCGGAGCAAGGGGCTGGAGTGGGACCTCGTGGTGGTGGCGGGTCTGCAGGAGGGCGCGTGGCCGGATCTGCGCCGTCGCCGGTCCCTGCTGGAGACCGCGGCGTTGCCGGCCGTGCTGACGGCGGCGCGGGCCGCCGGTGGCTGGGTGAGTTCGCCGGGTGGGGACGTCCCGCTGCCACTCCCGCCGCCGATGCCCGCCGAGGCCGAGCTCGCGGCGGCCGAACGGTCGGCAGCGCTCGCCGACGAGCGACGCCTGTTCTACGTCGCGGTCACCCGGGCCCGGCGCCGCCTGGTCTGCACGGCCGTCACCGGCGGCGATGAGCTGGAGCTGCGGCCGTCGCGGTTGCTCGGCGAGCTCGGCGTGCCGGTCCCCGATGCACCTGAGGCGCCGCCCCGGGTCCTCGCGATGCCCGCGCTCGTCGCCGAACTCCGCCGGACCGCGGCTGATCCCGACGAGTCCGAGGGGCTGCGCCGCGCCGCTGCCGGTGAACTGGCCGCACTGGCCGCACGGGTACCGGCCGCCGACCCGCGTCGCTGGTGGGGCCTGCTGGAGTGGACCCACCGCGAGCAGCCCCTGGTCCCCGCCGGGGCGGCGGTCCCGCTGAGCCCGAGCCAGGTGGAGGCGATCACCCGCTGCCCGCTGCAGTGGTTCCTGCGTCGCCGGGCCGGCGTGGAGACGTCCGGCTCGAGTTCGCAGGGCTTCGGTGTGCTCATGCACGCCCTTGCCGAGCACGTCGTGCAGACCGGCAGCGCCGACCTGCCCGCGCTCCAGGCCAAAGCCGACGAGGTGTGGGCCGACCTCGACTGGGAGGCGCCCTGGTACGCGGCGCGGCAGCGGGCCGTCGCCCAGGAGGTGCTGCGTCGGTTCACGACGTGGCACACGGAGCGGGAGCGGTCGGCGCCGGGGGAGGGCGTCGAGGTCGTGGGAGCGGAGGTGCCGTTCGAGCTGCAGGTCGGCCGGGCCGTCGTCCGGGGGCAGATCGACCGGCTCGAACGGGACGCGGAGGGCCGCGGCATCGTGGTCGACCTCAAGACCGGCCGCTCCGCCGTTCCGACCACGGACCTGCCGGAGCACCCGCAGCTCGGCCTCTACCAGCTCGCCGTCGCCGAGGGCGACGTCGGCGGTCACACGTTCACCGGCACGGGCGGCGGGATGCTGCTCCAGCTGCGGGCAGCCCTGAAGGGGGAGGCGCGCGAGCAGAAGCAGGCGCCGCTGGCGCCGGACGAGCAGGGGCGCACCTGGGTGCACGACCTGCTCGACGAGCTCGTCTCGCAGGTGGTCGCGGAGCAGTTCCCGGCGCGACGCAACTCCAGCTGCGACACCTGCGAGGTCCGGCGCTCCTGCCCGGCCCAGCCCACCGGAGCCCAGGTTGTCTGAGCAGCTGCTGTTCGACGGGTCCGACGCATTCCCGGAGTCGCGGTCGGTGCCGGCTCCGGGCCGCCACTGGACGATCGACGACACGGTGCGGTTGCTCGCCGTGGGCCGCGAGGGCTACGACCTGACCGCCGAGCAGCGCGCCGCCGTCGCCGCCCCGCTCGGCCCGGGGCTGCTCATCGCCGGGGCCGGCTCCGGCAAGACGGAGGTGATGGCGGCGCGGGTGCTCCACCTGGTCGCCACCGGCCAGGTCCGCCCCGATGCCGTCCTCGGCCTCACGTTCACCGTCAAAGCCACCGCGTCGCTGGCCGAGCGGATCCGCTCGGTGCTCGAGAGGCTGCGGCACCACACCGATCGCCTCGGAACCACGCAGCCGGCTGATCGCACGGGAACCCGCTCGATCGCCCCGGGGGCCGCGCCGGACCTGCTCGACGGGGAGCCGACGGTCTCGACCTACAACGGGTTCGGAGCCCGGATCGTCGGTGACCACGGCCTGCGCATCGGCATCGAACCAGGGGTCCGGCTGGCCACCGAGGGGCTGCGGTGGCAGCTCGCGCTCCGCGTCGTACGCACGTGGACCGGTCGCCTGGACGTCGAGGTGCAGCCGGCGACGGTCGCCGACCAGCTGCGCCAGATCTGCGACGAGCTGGCCAACCACCTCGCTACCGCCGACGGCGTGCGGGCCGCACACGCCTCGCTGCGCGAGTGGATAGCCGGGGCCGAGGCGAGCGGGACCCGCATCGTGAAGGACGTGGCTGCCGCGCTGAGCGGGGCCGACATCCGTGAGCAGCTACTGGCGCTGGCCCAGGCCTACGAGGACGCCAAGCGGGAGCGGTCGCTGCTCGACCACGGGGACCAGATCGCGCTGGCGGCGCGGTTGGCGGACGTCCCCGCCGTCAGGGCCGCCGAGCGGGCCCAGTTCCGGGTGGTGCTCCTCGACGAGTACCAGGACACCAACGTCGCGCAACGCGTCCTGCTGCAGCGTCTGTTCGGCGACGGTCACCCGGTGACGGCGGTCGGTGATCCCGCCCAGTCGATCTACGCGTTCCGGGGTGCGAGCGTCTCCAACATCGTGCGCTTCGGTGTCCACTTCCCGACCGCGGCCGGACGCCCGGCGCCCGTCTACCCGCTGTCCACCAACTTCCGCAGCGGGGGCAACATCCTCACCGTCGCGAACGCCGTCTCCGGCGGGCTCGACGTCATCGCCGCCGGCGACGGCGCCGCTCCGGTGGGCCCGCCGGTGCTCGTGCCCCGTCCCGGGCGCGAGGGTGCTCCTTCCGCCGGGGCGCCGATGACGTCATCGGCGCTGCCAGAACCGGCCTACGCCGAGGCTGCGGCGGGGATCGTGCAAGCAGCGCTGTTGGAGGACGTCGAGCAGGAAGCGGCGTGGGTGGCCGATCACCTCGTGGCCGCGAACCTGGCCCGCCGCCCGGGGCACGGCTCGTCCTGCGGCGCCGAGGGGTGCGACGGCTGGCACCAGCTCGCCGTGCTCTGCCGCAAGCGGGCCCAGTTCGGGTTGCTGCGCACCGCGCTGGAGCACCGCGGGGTCCCGGTCGAGGTGGTCGGGCTCGGTGGGTTGCTGGACGCCCCGGAGGTGGCCGACGTCGTCGCGGTGCTCCGGGTGCTCCACGACCCGACCAGCAACGACTCGATGATCCGGCTGTTGACCGGTCCGCGGTGGCGCATCGGCCCGCGGGACCTGGAGGCGTTGGGCCGGCGTGCCCGGGGGCTGCTCGCGTCCACGGCTGGTGCCCGACCCCGGAGCGGGCGAGACGTCGCCGCGACCACCTCCGGACTCGCCCTGGCCGTCCTGACCGACGACGCCGACGTCGGCGCCCTCGCCGACGCGGTGGAGCGGGTCGACGACCCGACGGTCGAGACGACCGCGCCGCTGTCTCCGGAGGCGCAGGATCGGCTCGTCGAGCTCCGCGACGACCTCGCCGCGCTCCGGCGCCGGCTCGGCCAGCCCCTGCCCGACCTCGTCGCCGACGTCGAACGGACCCTCGGCCTCGACGTCGAGCTCGAGGCGACGCCCCAGGCGCTCGGCCGCGGTCGTCGCGCCAACATCCTCGCGTTCTCCGAGGTGGCGGCGAACTTCGTCGGGATCGACGGCGAGACGCACCTCGGAGCCTTCCTCGCGTCCCTCGACGCCGCCGAGCAGGCCGAGGACGGCTACGACCTCGGGACGCCCTCACCGGCGGACACGGTCAAGCTGCTCACCGTGCACGCGGCCAAGGGCCTGGAGTGGGACGTCGTCGCGGTGCCCGGGCTCAGCGGCTCCGGGAGCCACTCGGTGTTCCCCAGCGCGCGCCCGAGCCCGCTCTGGCCGCGGCGGCCGGAGCGGCTGCCCGCAGCCGTGCGAGGCGACCGCGAGGACCTGCCCGTGTGGTCGGAGCCGACGGCGAAGGGCCTCGAGGCCTACAAGGCCGCCAACCGTCAGCGGGACCTGCAGGAGGAGCGACGTCTCGCCTACGTCGCGGTGACCCGCGCCCGGGACGTGCTGTTCTGCTCGGGCTACTGGTGGGGTGCGACGGCGGCGAAGCCCTACGCGCCGTCATCACCCTTCTACGACGAGGTCGAGGAGGTCTGCCGCGACGGGGCCGGGGTGGCTGCGGAGCGCCCACCGCAACCGGCCAAGGACGACCCGAACCCGCTGCTCGACGCCGATGCCGCCCGGGACGTGCCCTGGCCGGTACCGCCGACCGTCCCGGTGGGGGTCCGGTGGTCGGCCGAGGCGGTGCGCGCGGAGCAGGAGGCCCTGGCGAAGCCGGCTGACGCCTCCGTCGCTGAGCCGGCGCCGCTGGACCTGTCGCCGGAGGACGCGGCGCGGATGGCCGTCTGGCGCCGCGACGCCGACCTGCTGCTCCGGGAGCAGGCCGCGGCCGGTGGCGGACCACAGGTGGTGCTCCCGGCCGACCTGTCGGTGAGCGACGTCGTCGAGCTCGACGGCCGCACCGACGACCTCGCCCGGCGCCTGCACCGCCCGCTGCCCCGGCAGCCGGCACCGGCTGCCCGTCGGGGTACCGCCTTCCACGCCTGGCTGGAACAACGCCACCAGGGGAGTTCCCTGCTCGGGCCGGACGACCTGCCCGGCGCCGGCGACGAGGACGTCGCGGACGACGCCATGCCCGGTCGTCCGCCCGAGGGGCCGGGCGAGCTCGAGGTGCTGCAGGCGGCCTTCCTCGGGTCGTCCTGGGCGGACCGGGTCCCCGTCGCCGTCGAGGTCCCCTTCGAGCTGCTGCTCGGCGGCCATCTGGTCCGCGGCCGCATCGACGCCGTCTACACCGCCCCGGACGGCACCTTCGATGTCGTGGACTACAAGACGGGGCGTCGGCCGAGCGGTGCGGCAGCGACGGCGGCGGCGGTGCAGCTCGCCTGCTACCGCCTGGCCTGGTCCGAGCTCGCGGGGGTGGACGAGCGGCAGGTCGGCGCCGCGTTCCTCTATGTGGCCGACGGCGATGCCGGCCTGGTCCGGCCACCGCTGCGCGACCGGAGGGCGCTGGAGGAGATGCTCGCGGCGCTGCCGGCCGCCGAGCAGCCGGACGCACCGCCGTCCACGGAGGTGGCGCCGCCGCCTTCACCTCAGGGATAGATCACCCTTCCCCCAGGGCCGCACGGCCTCGAATTCTGATTCTTCGGCGCTGAACGGGTTACACCATTGTGGTGAATCAGGGGGAGAGTTCGACAGGCGGGTCCGGAACCATCGCGCCGTCCAGGCGTCGCGTCAGCGAAAGCCTCGTGAACCTGGCGTCCTGGTTGCTGGTGCTGGCGTTCCTCGCCCTGGTGCTCTCGGCGGTCGTCCCCGCGGTGACCTCCGGCTCGTCGGGGGACCTCGCTGCGGCGCTGTCCTTCATGGTCGGGCTCGCCGCAGCCCTCGCCGGCACCGGCCTGAGCATCGCCGGCGCGCAGACGCGGTCACTGGCAGCCCTGGGCGGTCTGATCCTGCTCGCCGGGTTGATCGGCCTCTACGGTCTCGTGCCGACCATCGCGGCCCTCGTCGTGGTCCTGCTCGGGGTGGCCCTGCAGATCAGTAGCCTCCCGCCGACCGACCGGGCAGCCGACTGAGCTGACGACCGCCTCAAGCCCGAGCCTGCGTGGAGCGGCGGGTGGTGGGCGGCCGCCTTCCCGTGGGTCAGCAGAGGTCGGCCACCAGCGCACGGTGGTCGGAGATCGGCAACTCCGGGGTCCGGCTGGTCACCGGCGGCACCGGCAGCCGATCGGCGGTCCGCCAGAGGATGTGGTCGAGCTGGACCCGTGGGGCGTCGGCCGGGTAGGTCGGCGTCCGGGCCAGGGACCGCCACGCCGGCAGCCGACCCACGGCCCAGCCCGGCAGGTTGAGGTCACCGAGCACCACGAGCGGCCCGGGCAGCCCGGCGACCGCGCGCCGCAGCCGGCGTAGCTGCGCGAGGTTCCAACCCGGGGCGAACGAGAGGTGCGTGGCGACGACCGTCCGGACGGCGGAGCCGGGCTCCAGCACCGCGGCCAGGGCCACGCGCGGTTCGTCCCGAACCAGCAGCACCCGCTTCTGCGGCGTCTCGATCACGAGCGGGAGGCGGGCGGGAGAGGCGCCGAGATCGATGGGCACCCAACGTTCCACGGGAACCCTGCTGACCAGGCCGATGCCATATTGCGGAGCGTCTGTGCGGGGCCCGTCGGGAGGCTCCGGGTCCGGCACCTGCCAGTCGAAGCCCGGAGTGCCGACCAGCGAGGGCAGGAACCGGCTGTCGACGGCGCCGTTGGCTTCCGCTGCAACGGCGGTCAGGTCGAGATGGCCGGAACGGGGCTGGCCGCGGTCCACCTCCTGCAGCGCGAGCACGTCGGCGTCGATCAGCCGTACGGCGTCGACCAGCCGCTGCTCCACCACGCGGCCGTCGGCCACCGAGCGCCCGTTGAGCAGGTTGAAGGTGGCCAGCCGGAGGGAGGTGCGGGAGGGCCCTGCTACCGGAGCCTTGCCTGCCGGTGGCCGAGTTGTCGGCGGCGTCAGAACGTGGCAGCCATGCGGTCGAGGTCGATCGATGCGGGCCGGGTGTGGGCGCCCAGCGCGCGGGAGAGGCCGGCGACCGGGTGCCGCCCGTTGCGCAGCCACTGCTCGGTCGACCGCTCACCCCGCGCGATGAGTTCGTCGCTGCGGGAGAAGTCGACCGGGGTCACCGAGAGCGGGCACAGCGGCGGCACGATGTGCAGCGCGATCCGCGGGTCCTGCCGCCGGGCCGCCGCGATGAGCCGCTGCTCGATCAGCACGTTGAGGCCGTGGAGCGTCATCGCCAGCGCCGAGCGGGGTGAACTCTGCAGGTCGCACGCGAAACCGGTCGGCAGCACGTAGATGGTGTCGGCACCCGCCTCGACCGCCTGGTCGATCGCGGTGTTGTCGGCGACCCCGCCGTCCATGAGGTGCTGGCCCTCGATCCGCTCCGGCGGGAAGACGCCGGGGATCGCCGAGCTCGCCATCAGCGCGTCGAGGGCGTCGCCGCTGCGCAGCGGCACCAGCCGGCCGGTGCCCACCTCGGCGGCCATGGCCTCGAACGGCACCGCGGTGTCCTCGATGCGGGCGCCCTTGGTGACCGAGGCGATCAACCGTCGGCGGGGACCGCTCGGGACCAGGTGGTTGGTGACCCCGACGAGACCCAGCAGGGCGGTCAGCGGGCGGACCGGGAAGGCCGAGTTGAGGGCACCGGTGGCGCGCAGCGCGCCGAGCGGCAGCAGGGGGAACGAGCGGACGAGGGCCCGGCCGACCTGGTGCAGGTCGAGCGGGAACACGTCGTGCTCGGCGATGGCGTGCCAGACGTCGGCGAGGCGTTCGACGCCGGCCGGGGTGGGGTCGAGGGCCAGGGCGCCGCCGTTCAGCGCCCCGATCGAGGTGCCGTAGACGCGGTCGGGCCGGATGCCGTTGCGGAGCAGGGAACGGAGCATCCCGACCTGCATCGCCCCCAGGCTGCCGCCGCCGGACAGTACGAATGCCGTCGTCATCGGGTTCCATCCCTCCGCCGCACGAGCTCAGGAGAACTCGCACCGTTCCTACCCCTCACGCAGTGTTGCTCATCACGCCCCAATCTTGTCGGAGGCTTTCTATACGGTGACGACGTGTCGTCGAACTCTCCCCGGTCGTTGCCCGCGCCCTCCTACGACCTGCGACGCGTCGTCCTCGACAACGGCCTGCGCGTGCTGCTGGCGCCCGACCGCACGTCGCCGGTCGTCGGGGTCGCGGTGCACTACGACGTCGGCTTCCGCAGCGAGCCGGAGGGGCTCACCGGGTTCGCGCACCTGTTCGAGCACCTGATGTTCCAGGGCAGCGAGAACGTCGGGAAGGCCGAGCACCCGAAGTACGTGCAGGGCGCCGGCGGCACCTTCAACGGGTCGACCCACCCGGACTACACGAACTACTTCCAGCTGCTGCCCTCCGGCGCCCTCGAGCTCGCGCTGTTCCTCGAGGCCGACCGGATGCGCGCGCCGAAGCTGAACCAGGAGAACCTGAACAACCAGATCGCGGTGGTCCAGGAGGAGATCCGCGTCAACGTGCTCAACCGCCCCTACGGCGGCTTCCCCTGGATCACGCTGCCGCCGGTCGCGTTCTCGAGCTTCCCGAACGCACACAACGGTTACGGCGCTTTCGAGGAGCTCGAGGCGGCGACGCTGGACGACGCGGGCGCCTTCTTCGATTCCTACTACGCACCGGGCAACGCAGTCCTCGCCCTGGCCGGCGACTTCGAGGTCGACGAGGCCATAGCCCTGGTCGAGAAGCACTTCGGCGACATCCCGGCCCGCGACGTCCCGACGCGTCCGGACTTCGCCGAGCCGCCGCTCGCGGCGGAGAACCGGCAGACCGCGTCGGACCCGCTGGCTCCGCAGCCGGCCTTCGCGGTCGGCTACCGCGTCCCGAACCCTGTCTCCGACCTCGCCGGCTACCTGCCGTTCGTGCTGCTCACCGAGGTGTTGAGCTCCGGGGACGCCTCCCGGCTGGAGCGCCGGCTCGTGCAGCAGGACCGCATCGTCACCAGCGTCTCGGCCTACCTGGGCACCTTCGGTGACCCGTTCGACCAGCGCGACCCGCTGCTGCTGACGCTCGAGGCCTACCACCCGGCCGAGCGGACGGCCGACGAGATCCTCACCGCGGCGGAGCAGGAGCTGGAGCGCCTCGCGACCGACGGGCTCGAGCCCGGCGAGCTCGACCGGGTCCGCGCCCGTTTGGCTGCGACGTTGTTCCGCGAGGTCGACGACGTGCTCGGCCGCACGCTGGCGCTTTCGGTCTTCGAGCTCCTGCACGGCGACGCCGCGCTGGTCAACGAACTTCCGGCCCGCCTCGAGGCGGTCACCGACGAGCAGGTCGCCGCCGCCGCGCGCACGCTGCTCGACCAGCGAAAGGCGATGCTGCTCATCGAAGCGGGCGCCGCAGCCACCGGCGCCGAAGGAGACGCAGCATGACCACCACGAGCACCAGCACCGGCACCGGCGGCAACCGAGCTTTTCCGGCCGTCGTCCCGCCGCGGGAGATCCCGCTGCCGCCGGTCGCCGACCGGACGCTCGCCTCCGGCCTACGGATCCTCGCCGTGCGCCGCGCCGCGGTACCGACCGTCGAGGTCCGGCTGCGGATCCCGCTCGGCCCCGGGGCATCGCGGCCGCTGGCCGTCGAGCTCGCGGAGATGACGCTGCTGTCGGAGACCGCGCTGTCCGGGACCGGCCGTCGCAGCCGCTCGCAGCTCGCCGCAGACCTGCAGGGCCTCGGCGCCAGCCTGTCGGTCAACGCCGACGCCGACCGGCTCGCCGTCATCGGTTCCGGCCTCGCCCCCGAGCTGCCGCGCCTGCTCGACCTGCTGGCCGAGGTCGTCACCGACGCCGCCTACCCCGACGACGAGGTCGAGGGGGAGCGGGAACGGCTCGTCGCCGAGCTCGGGATCGCCCGCAGCCAGCCGTCGGTCCTCGCCCGCGAGGCGCTGCTGCTCCGGCTGCACGGCGGCCACCCCTACGGCACCGAGCTGCCGGAGCCCGGCCAGCTCGCCGCGGTCGAAGCCGCGTCGCTGCGGCTGCTCCACCACCAGGTGATCAGCCCGGCGAAGGCGGTGCTGACCCTGGTCGGAGATCTCGACCCGGAGGCCGCCCTCGACACCGCCGCCGCGGCGCTCGAGTCGTGGAGCGGCGGCGGGGCGGAGGAGCTGCCGGACGTGCCACCGCTGCGGGTCGGCGGGCTCACGCTCGTCGACCGCCCCGGCGCCGTGCAGACCAACATCCGGTTCGGCGGCGTCGCGCTGCCTCGCAGCGACCCGCGCTACGCGGCGCAGCAGGTCGCCAACGTGGTGTTCGGCGGCTACTTCTCCTCGCGCCTGGTCTCCAACATCCGCGAGGACAAGGGCTACACCTACTCGCCGCGTTCCGGCGTCGAGCACGCCCTGCGCACCTCGCGCCTCGTCGTCGCCGCGGACGCCGCCACCGAGGTCACCGCCCCGGCGTTGCTCGAGATCCTCTACGAGCTCGGTCGCATCAGCGTGCAGAAGATCGCCGACGACGAGCTCGAGGCAGCCCGGCAGTACGCCATGGGGTCGCTCGCGCTGTCGACCTCGACGTCGAGCGGTCTCGCGAGCACGCTGTCGGTCCTCGCCGGGTCGGGCATCGGCCCGGAGTACCTCGCCGAGCACCCTGCGGCGCTCGCCCGCGTCACGGTCGACGACGTGCTCGCCGTTGCCGCGTCCGTGCTGGCGCCGGCACGGCTGGTCCCGGTCCTGCTGGGCGACCGCGAGAAGATCGAGCCGTTCGTGGCCGCACTGGCCGCGCTGGACAGCCAGGCGCCGGTACTGACCGAGGCGGAGGCGACCCACAGCGCATGACCGTCCCGCCGCCCCCCGGCTCCCGGGAGACCGCATCGCTCGACCGTCAGCCGGCACCGGCGCTGAGCCGGGCGGCCGTCGACCGCTCGGCCGACCACCGCACCGACCGTGCCTGGCTCGCCGAGGCGTGGTCCGCCCGGGGTCAGGTGCTGCTGCTCGACGGTGAGTACCGCGTGCTCGTGGCCGCCGTCCCCGAGGGTGTCACCGGTGCCGGCCTGGGCTCGGAGCGACTGACCGACGGCGGCCCGCCGCCCCGGCTGTATCTCGGCGCCGCGCAGGGCGAGCTGCCCGACGACATCCTGTTCCTCGGTGACGACGGGACCAGCAGCTACTTCGCGCAGCGCGTCGAGACCCTGCCTGCGGGCGACGAGGCCCGTCCCGCGTTGCTGCGCGAGATCGGCGCGGCGCTCGATGACCGCGACGCCGGCCTGCTCGTGCACGCCGTCGCCCTGCTGACCTGGCTCGACCGCTCGGTGCACTGCCCGCGCTGCGGTGCCGTGACCGAGGTACGGGCCGCCGGCTCGCTCCGCGTCTGTCCGGTCGACGGCAGCGAGCACCACCCCCGGACCGATCCCGCGATGATCGTGCTGGTCACCTCGCCGGACGGCGAGCAGGCCGTGCTCGGGCGCAACCGCGGCTGGCCGGACGGCCTGTACTCCTGCCTGGCCGGCTTCGTCGAGCCCGGTGAGTCGGCGGAGCAGTCGGTGGTCCGCGAGGTGGCGGAGGAAGCCGGGCTGCACGCCTACGACCTGCGTTACACCGGCAGCCAGCCGTGGCCGTTCCCGTCCAGCCTCATGCTCGCCTACACCGCCGTCGCCGAGTTCGGTGAGGTGCGGCCGGACCCGGTCGAGCTCGACGACGCCCGGTGGTTCGGCCGCGAGGAGCTGCGCACCGCGCTGCGGGACGGCACCGTCTGGGCCCCGCCGACGGTCTCGATCGCCCGTCGGCTCATCGACGCCTGGCTCGCCGCCTGAGCCTGGCCCGGTGTTCGCCGGCCCTGCCCGCGAACCGGGCATCGCTTCACCAGGTGTCCACCATCGGCCGCTTCTTGCCGACCCGCGGCAGCGGCGCCGGTGCGGACGCGAAGGCCGCCGCGACCACCCGCCGGGTGTCGGCCGGGTCGATGACGTCGTCGATCTCCAGCGCGCTCGCCATCCCGGCGGCCTTGCCGCGCTCGTAGGCCATCGCCACCACCTGCTCGAAGATCTTCTGCCGCTCCACCGGGTCGGCGATGGCCTCGAGTTCCTTGCGCATCCCGAGCTTGACCGCGCCCTCGAGGCCCATCGCCCCGAACTCGCCGGTCGGCCACGAGACGGTGAACAGGGTTTCCAGGAACCCGCCGCCGGCCATCGTCTGCGCGCCCAGCCCGTAGCCCTTGCGCAGCACGACCGTCCCGAACGGGACGTCGAGGCTGCCGGCGGTGACGAACAGCCGGCTCGCGTGCCGGACCAGCGCCGTGCGCTCCGCGTCCGGCCCGACCATGATCCCCGGGGTGTCGCACAGGAAGAGGACCGGCAGGTCGAAGGCGTCGCACAGCTGCAGGAAGCGGGCCGCCTTGTCGGCGTTGTCGCTGGTGATGGCGCCGGCGAGGTGGGCCGGGTTGTTGGCGACGATCCCGAGGGGACGGCCCTCGAGCCGGGCGAGTGCGGTGACCATGCCCGGCGCGAAGCCGCCGCGGAGCTCGAGCACCGAGCCGGTGTCGGCGAAGGTCTCGATGACGCCGCGGACGTCGTAGACGCGCATCCGGTTCTCCGGCACCGCGTTCCGGAGCAGCCGCTGGTCGGCGCAGTCCCACGTCGCGGTCCGACCCTGGAAGTAGGACAGCGCCTGCCGGGCCGCGGCGACCGCGGCGGCGTCGTCGTCGACCAGGACGTCGATGACACCGTTCGCGTACTGCACCGAGGCCGGTCCCACCTCGTCCGGGCCGACGACCCCGAGGCCGCCGCCCTCGATCATCGCGGGCCCGCCCATGCCGATGCTCGAGTCCGCGGTGGCGATGGTGATGTCGGAACTGCCGAAGATCGCGGCGTTGCCGGCGAAGCAGCGTCCGCCGACCACGCCGATGCGGGGAACCAGTCCGGAGAGCCGGCCCCACGCCGCGAAGGTCGGGACGTCGAGGGCGGAGACGATGGGGTAGTCGGTGTCGCCCGGCCTGCCGCCGCCGCCTTCGGCGAAGAAGACGGTCGGCAGGCGCAGCCGCTCGATCACGTCGAACAGCCTGTCCTTCTTGCGGTGGCCCATCGTGCCCTGCGTCCCGGCGAGCACCGTGTAGTCGTAGGACAGGACGGCGCAGCGGGACGGCTCCCGCCCCGGCATGGGCTCGAACCAGCCGCGGTTGACCTCGGCGAGGCCGCCGATCAACCCGTCGGCGGGGGTCCGGGCCATGAGGTCGTCGACGCTGCGGCGGTTGCGTTGCGCGGCGAAGGTCAGTGCGCCGTACTCGACGAGGCTGCCGGGCTCGACGAGATCGGCCAGGTTCTCCCGGGCGGTGCGGTGCCCGGCGGCGTGCCGCTTCGCGACGGCGTCCGGCCGGGCTTCGTCGGCCAGCATCGCGCGTCGTGCCTGCAGTGCCGCGAGGTCGTCGCGCACGTGGTCGAGGTCGACGACAGCCGCTGCGGCGTCCTCTGCTCGTGTGACGGAGCCGGGCGCGAGGCGGAGCAGGGGCGCGCCCTCGCCCACGGCCTGTCCGGCGGCGACGAGGACGGCCTGCACGGTGCCGGCGTGCGGTGCCGTGACGACCTGCTCCATCTTCATGGCCTCGAGCACGACGAGCTGCGCGCCCGCGGCGACCTCGTCACCCGGCGCCACCGTGATCTCGATGACCGTGCCCTGCAGCGGGGAGGGCACCGCGCCGGGGTCGGCACCCGCCTCCGTCGCCGGTGATGCGTCCGGGCTCGCCGGTGCCCCCGTCGTCGGGTCCGGGACCACGGGAACGGCGGCCGCCGCCCGGTCCGCCGCGGCGAGCAGGTCCGAGCGGTGGATGTCGACGAAGTCCGTCGTGGCCGCCCCGGCGACGTAGGCGTCGCTGTCGAGCAGGGCGCGCAGCAGCTCGAGGTTGGTCGCGACGCCGTCGACCCGGACCTCACGCAGCGCGGAGCGCAGCAGCCGGAGGGCGGCGGACAGATCGTCGCCGGCCGCCACGACCTTGGCCAGCAGGGAGTCGAAGGCGGGGGAGACCTCGCCACCGGCGTAGGCAGCGGTGTCGACCCGCAGCCCCGGCCCGCCGGGCAGATGCACGCCGGTGAGCCGACCGCTGGCCGGTCGCACCGACCCGTCGGCGGTCAGGGTCTCCGTGCAGAGCCGCGCCTGGACGGCGGCGCCGATTCCGCCGTGCAGGGACGCTCCCGGAGCCGGCAGATCGAGCTCGTCCAGCGTCGCACCCACCGCGAGCTGCAACCCGACGGCGACCAGGTCGACACCGGTCACGGCTTCGGTGACGGTGTGCTCGACCTGCAGCCGGGGGTTCATCTCGAGGAAGACGTGGTCGTTGCCGTCGATCGTCTCCCTCAGCGGCACCAGGAATTCGACGGTCCCGACGCCGCGGTACCGCAGTGACGAGGCGAGAGCGACCGCTTCGTCGGCCAACCGGGTGCGCAGCCCGGGTTCCAGGCCGGGCGCCGGCGCGATCTCGACCAGCTTCTGGTGGCGCCGCTGCACGCTGCAATCGCGGTCGCCGAGCGCCATGGCCCGGCCGGAGCCGTCTCCGACGATCTGCACCTCGATGTGGCGGGCCGCCGGCAGCAGGGCCTCGACGAACAAGGCGCCGTCGCCGAAGGCCGCACGGGCCTCGGAAGCGGCTCTGGCGTGCAGGGCGACGACGGCGTCGGCGTCATCAGCGGGCCCAACGACGCGGATGCCGCGGCCACCACCGCCGGCCGCTGCCTTCAGGACGGCTGCGGCGTCGTCACCGTGCTCGCTCCGCAGGTCGGCGAGGAACGCGACTGCGCCCGCGGCATCGACCGGGCCCGGCGTACCCGGCAGGACGGGCAGACCCAGCTCCGCGGCCCGACGCCGGGCTGCGAGCTTGTCGCCGACCAGCTCCAGCACCTCGGCGGCGGGCCCGGCGAACGCCACCCCGGCCTGCTCGCAGGCCCGGGCCAGGGCCGGGTTCTCGGAGGCGAACCCGTAGCCCGGGTGCAGCACGTCGGCTCCGGAGCTCCGGGCGGCGACGACGAGCGCCTCGACGTCGAGGTAGCCCGCGGGTCCGGTGCCCGGCAGGGTGGTCGCGGTGTCCGCGAGCCGGACGTGCAGCGCGGCGGTGTCCTCGGCCGTGCAGACGACGGAGGTCCGGTGGCCGAGGCGCGTCGCCGTCCGGAGGATGCGGACGGCGATCTCCCCGCGGTTCGCGACGAGAACGGTGAGCGGGCGGGGCGACGGGTGCCGGCTCGGGGACTGCGGTGGCTCGGCGGGGCTGGTCACGTGACGCAGTCTGCCTGCCCGGCGGATGTCTCCCGCGGACCGGGCTGCGTCAGCGCGAGCGGCGCAGCTCCGCGGGCAGGACGGCGTCGGGGGTGTCCTGGCCCGCCGGCCGAGTCGTGGATTCCGCGTCCGCGGAGGCGATCGAGTCCACGACCAGGCGCGCCAGGTCGTGAACCTTGCGGCCGCGGCTGCGGGAGATCTTGCGGAGCCGTTCGAAGGCCTCGCGGGGCGCCACCGAGAGCCGCTCGGCGAGGACGCCGATGGCCTGCTCGACCACCACCCGCGCAGCGAGGGCGTGCTGCAGCTGATCGACCTGCATGCGCAGCCTGGCCGACTCGTCGAGCTGTTCCTGCGGCCGCGGTGGCCGCGCCGGCGGGATCATGTCCGGTGTCAGCAGGTCGGCCAGGGCCATGCCGACGGTCAGGTCCTCGACGGGCTCGGGCCGTCCGTCGAACCGCTCGACGTGCCAGCCCTGCTGGGTGCGCCGGACGCGGACGCTCGGCGTCCGGTCGGATTCCTCGGCGATGACGTCGGCCAGCGCCCGCAGGATCCGGACGGTGTCCTCGGATTGCGGCATGTGGCGGGAGTCGATCGCGCACAGCGTGCCGATGACACCGTTCGCGGCCGTCACCACCGGAACGCCGACGTAGGACATCGCCGCCGCAAGGCTCCGGAACGGGGCGTCGGCGAAGGCCGGGTCGGACGCGGAATCCGACGTCGAGTTCGGTCCACCGTCGAGCATCCGGGCGCAGAACGTGTCCTCCCGGGGGAAGGACCGGCCCTCGGTCACCGGGTCCTCACCGGCACCGTGGACGCGGAGGAAGGTGAAGGTGGTCGACGTCATCCCGGCGAGGAAGACGACCTCCATCCCCGTGAGACCGGCGGCGGCGCGTAGTGCGGCGTCGATCGTGGTCGACGGCGCGAGCGTGGACACGGGGCTCCCCGGGGTGGTGCCCACCGCCTGTCCTGGTCGGACGGCAACGGTGGAACGGTAATCCGGGCACTCGGTCGAGACCGTTGGCCCGGAAGGCGGACGACGGACACCCGAGAGAATCTCATGCTTTGCCCCGCGCGACGACCGTGAACGTCGTATCGGGGACCGGGAGAGGGCGCGAGTGCCCTCAGGCCGCCGTGTCGATCTTCGCGAGGACCTGCTTCAGCGACGGGTTCGTCATCGACGAGCCATCGGCGAAGATCAGGGTGGGAACGGTCGCGTTGCCGCCGTTGGCCGCCTTGACCAGCTGCTCCGCCGACGGGTCGGCCTCGATGTCGACCTCGGCGTAGCTCACGCCCTCCCGGTCGAGCTGCCGCTTGAGGCGCACGCAGTAGCCGCACCACGGGGTCGAGTAGACGGTGAACACGAGCGGAGCAACTCCCGAGATCGAGGGGACGGACCGCACCGGGGAGGTGGCAGGCCGCAGCCGCGCCTCGCGGGCGGCCGGTGTCGGTGTCAACACAGTCCGTTGTGAGGGTTGTTCCCACCGCGGCCGGGTCGCCCACAGCCGGGTGTCGGCGCGCCCGAACTGTCGGACGCGGCCGCTAACGTGATCCGCCGTGGCGCTGCTCGACGAACTGGACCCCGAACAACGCGCCGTGGTCGAGGCGCCGGTCGGGCCGGTCTGCGTGCTCGCGGGCGCCGGCACCGGCAAGACGCGGGCGATCACGCGGCGGATCGCGCACCAGGTGACCTCGGGAACGGTCCCGGCCGGCCAGGTCCTCGCCGTGACCTTCACCGCCCGCGCCGCCGGCGAGCTCCGGAGCCGGTTGCGGTCGCTGGGCGCCGATGGGGTGCAGGCCCGCACGTTCCACGCGGCGGCCCTCCGCCAGCTCGGCTACTTCTGGCCGCAGGCCGTCGGCGGCCGGATGCCCGACCTGGTGAAGAGCAAGGCGTCGCTGGTCGCCGGGGCCGGCCGGCGCAGCAGGATCGCGCTGTCCGGGCCGACCCTGCGCGACGTCACCGCCGAGGTGGAGTGGGCCAAGGCCACGCTCCAGACGCCGGAGTCCTACGTGGCCGCGGCGCTCGCCGCCGGCCGCGACACACCGCTCCCGCCGGACCAGGTCGCCCGCGATCTACGACGCCTACCAGGAGGTCAAGGCCGAGTCGAACGTGCTCGACTTCGAGGACCTGCTCCTGCTGATGGCGGCCCTCATCGAGGAGCACCGCTTCGTCGCCGACGAGCTGCGTTCCCGCTACCGGCACTTCGTCGTCGACGAGTACCAGGACGTCAACCCGCTGCAGCAGCGGCTCCTCGACGCCTGGCTCGGCGACCGGGACAGCCTCTGCGTCGTCGGCGACCCCGACCAGACGATCTACTCCTTCACCGGTGCCTCGGCGGACTACCTCCGCGACTTCCCGCGACGTTTCGACGGCACCGAGATGGTCCGGCTGGTCCGCAACTACCGGTCGAGCCCGCAGGTCGTCGGCCTGGCGAACCAGGTCGTCGGGAGCGGCAAGCTCGAGGCGCAGGGCCCGCCCGGCCCCGACGTCACCTACCTCGAGAGCCCGAGCGAGGCCGATGAGGCCGGTGCGGTCGCGGCACGGATCGCCGGGCTGCGTGACGGCGGCGTCGCCGCGAGCGAGATCGCGATCCTGTACCGCATCAACGCCCAGTCGGAGGCCTACGAGCAGGCGCTCACCGCGGCCGGCATCCCCTACGTCCTCAAGGGCGGGGAGCGCTTCTTCGAGCGGCCCGAGGTCCGCGAGGCCGTCATCCTGCTGCGCGGCGCCGCGCGCGCGGCCGACGACGTCGAGGAGTCGCTGCCCAACGGCGTCGCCCAGGTGCTCGCGACGACCGGCTGGCGGCCGGACAAGCCTCCCGCGGGCACCGGGGCCGCACGGGAACGGTGGGAGAACCTGACCGCACTGGTGCGGCTGGCCGAGACCCACGCTGCCGAGCGCCCGACCGACGACCTCGCCGCCTTCGTCGCCGATCTGGCCGAGCGCGCGGCGGCACAGCACGCACCCACCGTCGAAGGCGTGACGCTCGCGTCCCTGCATGCGGCCAAGGGTCTGGAGTGGGACGCGGTGTTCCTCGTCGGCCTCGTCGAGGGCGTCCTGCCGATCAGCTTCGCGTCGACCCCGGAGCAGGTGGCCGAGGAACGGCGGCTGTTCTACGTCGGCATCACCCGGGCACGTCGCTTCCTCACCCTGAGCTGGGCGACGGCCCGGGAGGCCGGTCGGCGCCCCCGGCCGCGGTCGTCGTTCCTGGAGGGCCTCGCCCCCCGCTCCGCCGCCCCGCCGGCGGCGGCCGGCAAGGCCGGAGCGGCCGTGACCGCCGGCGACCCGGCGCTGTTCGAGCGGCTCCGCACCTGGCGCACCGAGGCCGCCAAGGAGCTCAAGCAGCCGGCGTTCTGCGTCTTCACCGACGCCACGCTGGTCGCCATCGCCGACGCCAAGCCGGCCAGTGAGGCGGCCCTGCGCAAGGTGCCCGGCGTCGGGGCCTCGAAGCTGGAACGCTTCGGCGCCGACGTGCTGGCCCTGCTCGCGGAGTAGCGCCTTGCCGTCACCCGATCGGCGCGTTGAAGTGTTCGCCGATAAATGGATTGCGGCTCGTCGACGACGGGTCTAGCGTCCTTCTGGACTGCTGCCCGCCGGTGGTGCAGCAACGCCGCGAAGGAGGTGCTCGATGATCAACGCTCTCGTGCACCCTCGCGCGCTCGCGACGCCGTCGGCTTCGGCCACCGTCGCCTGCACCACCGGTACGCCGTGGCCGCAGGATGCCCAGCTGCGTGGCTCCGCCATGTACGGCGTCCTGCGCCCGTCCACCCACCTGGGGGCCCGACCTCGGGGGACACCACCCGCCTGACCTCTCGTCAGCGGATGTCCTTCGAGGCCGCGGATCCCACCAGGGGATCCGCGGCCTTTCTCGTGTCCGGCGTCGGTCGCCCTCGCAGGTTCCCGGCCGTTCCACCGCTTGCTTTCCGTCAGCCACTCCGTCAACAGCTCAGCACCCATCACCGAGGAGGTGACCCCGCCATGTTCGCCACAGCTCTCGGCGCGCGGATCGAGGCCGAAGGGCTCACGCTGCCCTGCTGGTCCGCCGACCCGGAGCTCTTCTTCGCCGAGGCGCCGGCCGACATCGAGTCGGCCAAGGCCCTGTGCGTCGACTGCCCCGTCCGGTCCGCATGTCTGGACGGAGCCGTCGAGCGGCGGGAGCCGTATGGCGTGTGGGGTGGCCAGCTCGTGATCTCCGGGGCCGTCGTCGCGCGGAAGCGGCCCCGGGGCCGGCCGCGGAAGGTCGCGGCCTGATGCCGGCCGGGCTGCCCGGACCCGCAGGAGAGATCAGCGGGATCGCGGGGCAGCCCGGCTAGGTTGGGCCTCGTGCCGAGTCCCTCGCGAGACCTGACCGCCCGCTCGGGTCCGCCGAGCAGTGCCACGGTGCCGGGCAGCGCGTCCGAGGAGCTCCGCCGGGCCCTGGACGTGCTGCTCGACCCGGCGCTGGCCGGCGTCGTCGACCTCGTGGCCTGGCCCGACGGCGACGAGCTCCACGTCGCCAACAGCGGAGGTCACGCGGTCGCTGCCCGGTACGACCCCGACGCCGGCTTCACCGTCCTCAGCGGCGTCGACCCGGTCGCCGACCAGGACCCGCTGCACGGCACGCCGCTCGCGGCTGCGCTCGCCGACCCGTCACCGCCCGCGGCCCGCAACGCCTATCCGTTCGCGGCGCGCCGGTTGGCGTCGGCGTTCGCCGACGCGGAACGCAGCCCCGACCTGCACGTCGTGCACACCGCCGCCCACCACTGGCCCGAACGCGGCGGCCACCTCGGGGAGCACGGCAGCCTCGACGCCGGGCAGTCCCGCGCGCCGCTGGTACTCAGCGGGTGCGGCATCGCCCTGCAGGGCGTCGTGCCCGCCGCCGCCCGTGTCGTCGACGTCGCCCCGACGCTGGCTGCGCTCGCCGGCGTCGCCGACCCCGCCGCGGGCCTCGACGGTCGGGTACTCCTCGAGCACCTCGACGCCGCCGATCACCGTCCCCGGCACGTCATCGGCCTGCTCTGGGACGGCACCAACAGCAACGACCTGCTCGACCTCGCCGAACGGGGTGTGCTGCCGGCCGTGGCCCGGCTCCTCGCCCGCGGCGGTGCGCTGCAGGGCGGGGCGGTCGCCGAGTTCCCGAGCGTCACGCTGGTCAACCACACCAGCGCGCTCACCGGTCTCGGACCCGGGCGGCACGGCATCGTCGGCAACGTCTACTTCGACCGGGCCATCGGCCAGCAGGTGCTCGCCAACGACGCGTCGACCTGGCACTCCGCGGGCGAGCTGCTCCGCCCCGGGGTCAGGACGGTCTTCGAGACCGCCGCCGCGGAGGGAGTCTCGACGGCCTGCGTGAACGAGCCCACCGACCGCGGCGCCGACTACTCGACCTTCGCCCTGGTGCGCGCGAGCGGCACCGGTGACGGTGCGCGCAGCCTGCGCAGTGCCCTTCCCGACCCGGCATCCGACCCCCGCGCCACGGGGGAGTTCGTGGCGGCGAACGGCGAGTACGCCTGGGGGACGCAGGTCGACGGCTTCGGCCTCGTGCAGATGGAGCAGATCTTCTCCGGGACGAACCCCCAGTGGCCCGACCCGCCGCGCCTGACCTGGTGGAACACGACGCTGACCGACGCCGCGCACCACGCCGGCGGGCCGTACTCGCCGATCGCCCGAGCCAGCCTGGTGGACGCCGACCGACGGCTCGGCGTCCTGCTCGACCTGCTCGAGGCCCGCGGACTGCTGGACGAGACGGCGATCCTGCTCACCGCCGATCACGGCAGCGAGGGCGCCGACCCGGCGGTCACCGGCGACTGGGACGACGCGCTGCGCGACGCCGGCATCAGCTTCCGTGACGAGGGCTACGGCGCGATCTACCTCGGCGTCTGACCCGACCGGGCGCCCGCCACCCGCCCCCCACTCACCACGAAACGGGAGGGAGCTCGGGGGAGTCGGGCGGTGGGGTGAGGGGCTCAGTCGGCGCGGGTGAGCAGCGTGTCGTCCGGCGGCGGGTACACGACGGTGCTCGGCTCGCCGTCGACCGACGGTATCGGGGGGAGCGGTCGACCCGGCCGGTTCACCGCGGTGGCGTGTTCCGCGGCCTCGGTGCCGGGGTCGGCGAAGCCGGGCTGCCAGCGCTCCATCTCCGACCGGAACGACCCGGTGGACCCGAGCTGGCAGAGCACTCCGATCGCGCCCAGCGTCACGCGGTGGATGAGCAGGTACGACGGCGGCAGGTTCAGCTGCCGTCCGAGCGCGGACGCGGGGCTCCGCGGGTCGCCGATCCGCGCGGCTTCACCACGCAGCCACTGCCGGCTGAACGTGAACGGTTCCTCGGCGATGGGGCGCAGCAGGGGTGAGAGGAAGTCGAGCAGCTGCTCGGCGTCGACGGCGACCGAGGGGAGGAGGAAGCCCTCGCTGCGCAGACCGTCGAGCACCGCCTCGGCGTCCCCGTCGAGGGCCTGCCGCGCGAGCCGGCCGATGGGCTCCGGCAGACCGTCGGGCAGCCGGTTGACCGCGCCGAAGTCGAGGACACCGAGCCGTCCGTCGGGCAGCAGCCGGAAGTTGCCGGGGTGCGGGTCGGCGTGCAGCAGGCCGGCGCGGCCCGGGCCGGAGTAGAGGAAGCGGTGGAGCAGCAGGCCGGCGAGGTCGCGCTCGGGCTCGCTGCCGTCGCGGATGATCTCCGAGAGCGGCTTGCCCTCGAGCCATTCGGTGACCAGGACGCGCTCGCCACCGGCGATGACCTTGGGCACCGCGATGTCGGGGTCACCGTCGTAGGCCTCGGCGAACGCCCGCTGCCACCCGGCCTCGAGCCGGTAGTCGAGTTCCTCGCTGATGCGGGCCCGCAGCTCGACCAGCAGCGGCTTGACGTCGAGGCCCGGGGAGAGTCCGGAGAACAGCCGCGCGAGGCGGCTCAACTGGTTCAGGTCGGAGAGCAGCGCCTGCCCGGCGCCGGGGTACTGCACCTTGACGGCGACCTCGCGCCCGTCGGCCCACACCGCACGGTGGACCTGGCCGATGCTGGCCGCGGCACGGGGCTTGTCCTCGAAGCTGGTGAACCGGGTGCGCCAGTCGTTGCCGAGCTGCTCGCGCAGGACGCGGTGGACGGCGGCCGCCGGCAGCGGCGGTGCCGCTTCCTGCAGCTTCGTCAGCGCGGCCCGGTAGGGCGCAGCGACCTCTTCGGGCAGGGCGGCCTCGAAGACCGACAGCGCCTGCCCGAACTTCATGGCGCCGCCCTTGAGCTCGCCCAGGACCTTGAAGATCTGCGCCGCCGTCCGGGCCTGCAGCTCGGTGGCGACGAGCTCGGCCGGCTTCCCGCCGATCCGCTTCCCGATGCCCAGCGTGGCGCGGCCGGCGATGCCGAGGGGGAGGGTGGCGAGTCGCGCCGAGCGCGCGACCGCTCGGCGCGGAATGTCGGACATGGTCTCAGTCTCCACCTGATCCTGGCGGGAAGCGGCGCAACCCGTGATGCGGCTGTGCAGGCGGGGCGGTCAGGATTCGTTCGCAGGTCCGTCGATCGGCTCGCCGGCCGCGTGGGGAGCCGGCCGGGGTGTACCGGGCGGCAGCCCCCGGCGTCCGTACGGGTTGTGCCCTGCGAGCAGGACGCCGGGCCGGTCCGGGTGCTGGCCTCGTTGCCGCGGCACATCGGCCCCGCTGAGCACCGGCAACGTGAAGGTGAACGTCGACCCGGTCCCCAGCACGGAGCGGACGGTGAGCGTCCCGCCCATCGCCTCGGTCAGCTGCGCGGCGATGAACAGCCCGAGCCCGGTGCCGCCGGTCGTCATCCTCAGCGGGTCCTCGACGCGGTGGAACTTGTCGAACACCTTGGTGAGCTGGTCCTCGGGGATACCGCGGCCGGCGTCGACGACGTCCACGACCGCCTGCCCGTGGGCCACGCGGAGGGTGATGGACACCGGGGTGTCGGGCGCGGAGTACTTGAAGGCGTTGGAGACGAGGTTCGAGAGCACCTGCACGACCCGGACGGGGTCGCACTCGACGGCGACGGCCGTGTCCGGGACCGTCACGGTCAACCGGGCGCGTTCGGTGGTGAAGTCCTCGGTGGTGCGGCGTACGAGAGCGGTCAGGTCGCCGGAGGCCATCCGCACCGCGGAGGCGGGCGAGGACACCCGCGAGGCCAGCAGCAGGTCCTCGACGAGCCGGGCGAGATGGGCCACCCGGTCGGCGACGAGGTCGAGCATCTCGCCCCGTCGCTCCGGCGTGAACGTCTCGCCGCGGCGCCGCAGCAGGTCGACGTAGCCCTTGATGGGCGTCACCGGGGTGCGCAGCTCGTGGGAGACGGTGGCGATGAAGTCGGCCTTCAGCCGCTCCACCTGACGCGCGCTGGTGACGTCGTAGACGAGCACGACGTCCTGGGTCAGCTCGCCCGGGCCACCCGGGTCGCCCCCGTCGGCGAACACGGCGGCGTGCGAGGTCCGCAGCCACCGCTGCTCGCCGTCGGGACGACGGATCGCGAGCTCGACCGTCGCCTGCGGCGTCGTCGGCGACAGCTGGGACCATCCCGCCTCGATGGGGTCGACGGGGTGGCCGTCGGAGTCCTCGGCCGCGAGCAGGTCACGCAACGAACGCCCGGCGGCGAGGTCGGACGGCACCCCGCTGATGGCCGCCATCGCGGCGTTCCACACCTGGACCCGGCCCGCCCCGTCGAGCACGAGGATCCCGTCGCTGGAGTGGTCGACGACGGCGTGGAGCTTGCCGGTCTCCTCGACGAGCCGGCTGAGGTGCTCGGCGCCGCGCATCGCGACGCCGAGGGCGGAGAGCAGCGGCGCGAGCACGTCGAGGTCGCGCTCGGCGAGGTCGGCCGACGACCGGCGGCGCAGGCCGCGGGCCGGCGGAGCGGTCACGAGCACCAGGACGCCCAGGCGCCGCCCCTCGGCCTCGAGCGGGGAGAGCAGGCTGCGCCCCCATCCCGGAGGGAGGCCGTCGGTGACGAGCTCGGCGACGTCGCCGGTCCGCGCCAGCAGCGCCGCGTCGGTGGCCGTGAGCTCGGTGACGTCGACGCCGTACTCGTGGGCGAGCACGACCGCGCCGGGCCTTTCCTCGTCGCCCTCGAGGATCACCCGGGCGGTCTCGGCCGAGAAGGTCTCACGGAGCAGGCCGAGGAAGTTGCCGAGCAGGTCGTCGGCGACGAGTCGACCGACCAGTACCTGCGACAGGGCCGCGAGCCGGGCCGAGCGGATGCGCTCGTGCGATTCCTGCGCCGCGGCGCGGTAGGCGTAGGTCAGGGCTGCTGCCGGGAGGAAGGCGAAGGGCAGCAGCGCGGGGGCGTCGACGGTCAGTGCGACGGCGACCGCGCCCACCCCGCAGGTGCCGACGGCCATGATCCCGGACAGCCGCCAGCCCTCGTCGACGGTCTCGGCGGCCGGGGCGCCCATCGCGGCGGCGAGCACCCAGGCGAGCAGGACCAGGTTGGCCGCACCGAACAGCAGGTTGCCGACCAGGATGGCGCCGACCGTGGCCGGTCCGAGCTCCGAGCCGGGCGGCGCGAGGACGCTGACCGTCGCGACCAGCAGCGCGGTGCCGAAGGCGTGGGCACCGAGGTTGAACAGCGTCTTCACCAGCGGACGGCGGGCGAGCGCGCAGGCGACGGCGAGCCCGGTCGTCGCGACGATCAGCGCGTGCGTGGCCGGCAGCAGCAGGACGTCGGCGACGACCGCGGCCTCGAGCAGCGTGAGGGCCTCGTCCTCGTCGCCGTGGCGGAGCCGCACCGCGACCAGCTCGGAGGCGACGGTGACCGCGAACAGCAGGGGGACGAGCAGCCGCGTGCCGACGGGTGCCGCGACCGGGCCGCCGGTCCGCTCGGCCCACGTCCACCCGACGACCAGGAGGGAGACGGCGCCGAGCAGCACCGAACCGACCACGACCCGCGTCACGGGGTCGAGGCGGCCGAACACCCGGGCCTCCGCGCTCACCTCAGCTCTGTCGGCCGTTCGGGCGGACGTCTGGATGCTCCCGGCGGGGGAGCGTCGCCGGGCAGGCCAGGCGTGACCCGCCGGTCAGCTCCAGCTGTCGGTCGTCCACGACCGTGCCGTCCACGAGCGGGCCACCCAGCTCCGGCCGGCCCAGTCGTCGTCGACCCAGCTCCGGCCGACCCAGCTGCGGCCCACCCAGCTCCGGGCGGCCCAGTCGTCGTCGACCCAGCTGCGCCCGACCCAGCTGCGGGCCACCCAGCTCCGGCCCACCCAGCTGCGGCCGGTCCAGCCGTCGTCGACCCAGCTGCGGCCGACCCAGCTGCGGGCCACCCAGCTCCGGGCGACCCAGCTGCGAGCCACCCAACTCCGGGCGATCCAGCTCCGGGCGAGCCACTCGTCCGCGGTGCCGTCCGCGCCGACCCAGCTGCGGGCGACCCAGCTGCGGGCGACCCAGCTGCGGGCCTCCGGTGAGAGCGCCACCCAGGAACGACCGACCCAGGAGCGGGCCTCCGGCGACAGCTTCCGCCAGGCGGCGAAGGCGCCGGTGCGGTCGCCGTCGAGCATGGCGGCGGCGAACCGGTCCCACTGCTTGACCTCGCCGGGCGAGAGCGTCGAGGGGTCCGGGGCCTGCGTCGGGTCCGCGACCGTGCCGGTGCCGGCCGGGGTGGGGGCGGCCAGCGCAGCCGCGGCGTCCACACCGCCGGCGCCGGCGCCGGCGGCCGGCGTCAGTGCGGCGTTGCGGTAGGCGGTGCCGGTGAGCAGCGCCTTCACCTGGTCGGGGGAGAGGTCCGGCCGCGCCGAGAGCAGATCGGCGACCACGCCGCTCACCAGGGCGGTCGACATCGAGGTGCCGGTGCCGCGGAAGTAGGCGTCGCCGACGCGGCTCGTCGGGTTGGCGACGTCGACCGTCGAACCCGGGGCCCGCAGCGAGACGAGGTGCGAACCGGGCGCGACGACGTCGGGCTTGGCGGTGCCGGCCTGATCGGAGGTCGCGGGGCCCCGCGAGGAGTAGTCGGCCACGGTGTCGTCGTCGCGGGCGGCGGTGCCGGCCTCGTCGAGGGCACCGGCGGTCAGCAGCGTCGGGTCGAGACCCGGGGAGCTGACGCTGCCCGGCGCGGGACCGTCGTTGCCGGCGGCGGTCACCACGGTGATGCCCTGGTGCCAGAGACCCTCGAGCGCCTGCGTCAGCGGGTCGACCTGGTACGGCAGCGGGCTGCCGGACGACAGCGAGAGGTTGAGGACGCGGATGTGGAGCTCGGCGGCGCTGGCCGAGACGACCTGCAGCCCCCGCAGGACGGAGACCAGCGAGGTGCTGCCGTCGTCGGCGGCGACCCGGACGTCGAGCAGGTTCGCCTTCGGGGCCGCACCCGCGTAGCGACCGTCCGAGGCGGTGCCGTCGCCGGCGACGAGCCCGGCGATGAAGGTGCCGTGGCCGTAGCCGTCGCCCGCGTCGTCGGCGAGCTTCTTGCTGGTGACGTCGACGTGCCGGACACGGCCGGCGAGGTCCGGGCTGTCGGCGACGCCGGTGTCGACGACGGCGACGGTGACGCCGGCCCCGGACGGGGAGTCCGCCGTGAGGCCCAGGGTCTGCCGCGCGGTCGTCGCCGGGCCGCTGTCGGTCGGTGCCGGTGCCGGTGCCGGTGGCGTGTCGCCCTTGTCCTTCTTGGCGGTGACGGCGAGGGGCCGGTCGGCGGCGACGGTCCACCCCGGCAGCACCGTCCCCGCGGGCAGCTCCGCGACGACGCCGGACACCAGCGGGAGGGCCTGGACGACTGTCCCGCCGGCTGCGCGGACCGCGGCCGCAGCCGCATCGGGACCGCCGGGGCCGGTGACGACGACGGGTCCGGCGCCGGCCACGGAGACGTTCGCCGGTGCCGGTGCGCCACCGGGTGCGGCGAGCGCGACGGGTGCCGCGAGCACTGCCGAGACGACGCTGGACGCGACCGTCAGACCCAGCAGCGCGCGAATGCGCGTGCGGTGTCCGTTCGCAGTCATGTGACCTCCCGGCTCGGCTGATCCTTCGAGTTCCCATCGATGCGCGGGAGGGGGCGGGCGCAGGGCCGTTCGGGTGGTTTGTCACCCGACGGTGGGAGCTGCCACCCGTTCGGCGCAGTGGTGCGCAGGGCTCTACCGTCGGGGCGTCCCGAACCCTCTCTGCAGAAAGCTGGAACCGCCGTGCCTGGTCCTCTGCTCGTCGACCGTCCGCTCGACGGCGTCGTCCGCCTGACGCTCGCGTTGCCCGAGCGCCGCAACGCCATGACCGAGGAGCTGACCGACGCCTGGCGCGACGCGGTCGCCGCCATCGCCGTCGACCGTGATGTCCGGGCGGTCGTCGTCACCGGCGAGGGCAAGGCGTTCTGCGCCGGGGGCGACCTGTCCTGGCTCGGCGGCAGCGATGGCGGGACACGGGACGCGCCGAGCCCGATCCGGCTCCGGGAGCGGATGCTCCCCTTCTACCGGACCTGGTTGACCATCCGGGACCTCGAGGTGCCGACGATCGCCGCGCTCAACGGCGCCGCCATCGGCGCGGGGCTGTGCATGGCGCTCGGGTGCGACCTGCGCTACGCGACGCCGGACGCGAAGCTCGCCATGCCCTTCACGGCACTCGGCCTGCATCCGGGCATGGCCGCGACCTACCTGCTGCCGGAGGCCGTCGGGATGGCGCGGGCCCGCGAGATGCTGTTCACCGGCCGCGTCTACACCGGCGCCGAAGCCGTCGGCATCGGCCTCGTCAACGACGTCTTCCCCGCCGAGACGCTGCTCGACGAGGTGCTGGCCGTCGCCGGGCGGATCGCCGCGACCGCTCCCGTCGCCACCCGCCTGACGAAGCGGGCGATGCAGCACGGTCCGCGCTCGTTCGCCGAAGCGCTGGAGTGGGAGGCGCTCGCGCAGCCGGTGACGCTGGCCACCGAGGACCTGCAGGAGGGCCTGCGCGCCCAGGCCGAGCGTCGTCCGCCGACCTTCACGGGTTCCTGAGGCGGGACTTCCGGCACCGGCCGGTCGGCGACCGGCAGATGCCACGAGGTCCCGGCCGGCAGCCACCCCCGGCTTCCCCTACCGGTGGCGCCGCCGGCCGGGACCTGCGACGTCGCTGACGCTAGAGACGCCGCCGGAGCCACGTCAACGGCGATGATCCCCACCCTGTGGACAACGCTGTGGACAGGGTGGGGAGCATGCCCCCTCCGCCTGTGGACCCGGCGGGGAGCAGCATGGGGACGACGGTCGAACCGGGCCGCTGAGCAGGGCGAAGAGCATTCGCGCAAAGGAAATGCCCCCGTCGGGCACCGGGGACGGCGCCCTCGGCGTGGCGTCCCCGGCGTGGCGTGGACGCAGCCGTCGTCGGCCTACTGTGGAGAACGAGGCCCGCCCGCGGACGTCCCGCGGCCGCGTCGGTCAGGAGGCACCGTGCCCGGTCGGTCGTCCCGGACGGAAACGACGGACGTGACGGGCGCGACCGGTCCGGTCGAGATCCGCCGGAGCTCCCGCCGCCGTCGCACCGTCTCCGCCTACCGGGAGGGCGACCGCGCCGTCGTCCTCGTCCCCGCCGGTCTCCCCGCAGCCGAGGAAGCACGCCTCGTCGCGCAGATGCTCGCGAAGCTCGACGCGAAGGACGCCCGGCGCGGCCGTCCGGACGATGCGGCCCTCCGGCGCCGGGCCCTGGAGCTGTCTCGTCGCCACCTCGACGGGCGGGCGAGGCCGACGACCGTCCGGTGGGTCACCAACCAGCAGCGGCGCTGGGGCTCGTGCACGCCGTCGGAGGGCAGCATCCGCATCTCGACGCGTCTGCTCGAGGTGCCGGGCTGGGTGCTCGACTACGTGCTCGTCCACGAGCTGGTCCACCTGCTCGAGGCCGACCACGGACCGCGGTTCTGGCGGGAGGTCGCCCGCTACCCCGAGGCGGAGCGGGCGCGTGGCTTCCTCGAGGGCTGGGTCGCCGGGGCGAGCAGCGCCCGTGCGACGTCCGCCGGTGCCGACGACCTGCCGGGCCCCGACGCCGACGACTGAGAGCTGCCGCGGAGCCCTGCAGAGCTCCCTCAGGGCGACGTCAGAGCTGCTTGTCGGGCCCCTCGTCGGGGTCGTCGGTCCCGGATGCGTCGTGGCCGGTCGGCTTGCTGCCGCCCTCCGGCGGCGCCGCGTTGCCGGGCTGGTCGGCGAGCTTCTGCAGCTCGGCGATGGGGTCGAGGTCGGCGTCGGTCGACACGCTGGCGAAGCCCGCCGGGTCGTCGAGGTCGGAGGTGCCCGGCATGAGGTCAGGGTGCGACCAGACGGCGTCGCGGCCCTCCACGCCACGGACGTCGAGCAGCGCGCGCCAGAGGGCGGCAGCCTCCCGCAGCCGCCGGGGCCGCAGCTCGAGGCCGACCAGCGCGGCGAAGGTCTGCTCCGCAGGCCCACCGGAGGCGCGGCGACGACGGACGGTCTCGCGCAGCGCGGACGCGCTGGGGAGCCGGTCGCGGGCGGCGGCGTCGACGACCTCGTCCACCCAGCCCTCGATCAGGGCGAGCATCGTCTCGAGCCGCAGCAGTGCAGCGTCCTGCGCCGGGGAGTTCTCGGTGCGGAAGACGTCCCCACCAAGAGTCTCGGCGAGGCTCTCCGGGTCGAGCTTCGACGGGTCCAGCACCGACGGGTCGATGCTGCTGACCGCCCGAGCGATCGCCTCGGGGTCGACGGAGATGCCGCGGGCGTAGGCCTCCACGGCGCCGAGCAGCTGCGCCCGCAGCCACGGCACGTGGGAGAACAGCCGCTGGTGGGCGAGCTCGCGGAGGGCGAGGTAGAGCCGCACCTGGTCGCTCGGGACCTCCAGCCCCTCGCCGGTCACCGCGACGTTCCGTGGCACGAGGGCCGCACCGCCCAGCGGCAGGCCGACGTCGGTGGGGGAGACGACCTCCTGCGCCAGCGCGGCGAGCGCCGAGCCGACCTGCGCGCCGAACAGCAGGCCGCCGATCTGCTTCAGCATGCCCAGGAACGGGCCGCCCGCGGTGGTCAGTTGGCTGAGGTCGAAGCCGGGCGGGAGCTGGCCGGCCAGCTCCGGGTTCTGCGGCAGTTCGGCGAGCCCGCCGGCCAGGGCGGAGCCCATCGCGTCGACGACCTTGGCGGCGATCGGGTCGGCGAGCGTCTGCCAGACCGGCAGCGTCTCGCGGATCCACTGCATCCGGCTCCAGCTCGCGAGCTCGCCGCCGACACCGGGCAGCGTCGTCACCTCGTCGAGCCAGTGGTCGGCGAGCCGGCCGGCCTCGACGACCGCTGCCTTCTCCGCGCCGACGACGTCCGGGTCGTCGGCTCCGATCGCCTGCTCGGCGACCTGGCGGGCCATGTCCCAGTTGACCGGGCCGCCCTGCCAGGACATCAGCCGCTGCAGCTCGGCGAAGATGTTGCCGCCACCGAACCCGAAGGGGTCCGAGCTTCCGCCGGCACCGCCGCCCGGGCCCTCGTTCGACCCGCCCGACCCGCCGCTGAAGCCGAAGGGGAAAGGCCCGCCACTCATCGCTCGACGGTATCCGTCCCCGTCCGTCCCGTCTGCCCTCCCGGCCTGGGAGAACGCTGTATACGGACGCTGAGGGCGAACACCGTCGGTGGGCCCTGCCGGTGGAGCCTGTCGTACGGTCCTGGCGTGACAGCCCAGGGTCTGCCGCCGCGGGCGGCGCCGTCGATCACGACCGAGGTCCGGTCGACGCCGCTGTCGCTCGACGAGTGCGTCGCCGCCGTCACCGCCCCCGCCGCCGGCGGCATCGCCGTCTTCATCGGCACGGTCCGCGAACAGGACGACGACAAGCCCGTCGAGCGCCTGGAGTACGCGGCCCACCCGAGCGCGGAGGCCGAGCTCGCGCGCGTCGCCGCCGCCGTCGCCGCCGACGTGCCCGTCGTCGCCCTGGCGGCCCAGCACCGTGTCGGTGAGCTCGCCATCGGCGACATCGCCGTCGTGGTCGCCGCCTCGGCCGCCCACCGCGACGAGGCCTTCACCGCCTGCCGGCGCCTGATCGACGACCTCAAGGCGACCGTCCCGATCTGGAAGCACCAGCTGTTCACCGACGGCGGGGCCGAGTGGGTCGGCAGTCCCTGACGTCGTCGCGCCGGGCCGCGACGGATGGTGTATTGCTCCGAATGGGTTAACGGCTGGCGACGGCGGGCCGAAGGGGATCGCGGAGCCGACGGCGCAGGAGTAGCGTCGGCCTCGACCCGGTAACCGGGTCCCGCCATCTCGTTCGAGGCTGCCATGTACCTGCTGCTCGTCCCCCCGATCGCCGTTGTCCTCGCCCTCGTCGTCATCTTCGCGGGCCGTCTCGTGACCGCCCGGACCAGCCGGGTCGACGACGCCGAGGCGCACCGCCGTTGGCTCGAGGCCCTCGACCCCCACGCCCCGGCCCGGAAGGCCGCGCGGCTCGCCGCGCAGGAGTCCCCGCAGGCCACTGCGCGCGTGCACCGTCCGGCCTGAACCACAAGGAACTGAGCCCCGCCCGAGGACCTGAGCCCCGCCCGAGGACCTGAGCCCCACCCGGTCGGCCGCTTCAGACCACATCGGACCGGTGCCGATCTTCGTCGGGACAGGTGCCGTCAGCAGGACGGCGCCCTCACTGGCGGAGGGCCCGTATGGAGCATGTCGTCTTCTACTCCGAGGACTCGGGACAGTCCGAGTTCCGGCGCGTCGGTGACCTCGAGTCAGCCGTCCGGCTCGTCGAGAGCCTGCGCAACGAGCGCGGCATCGCCGACGTCACCGTCCACGCGCTGACCCCGGTACCGGTCAGCTTCCGGACGTACTACCGCGTCGAGGTCGCCGCGGCCGAACCGTCCACCGAGCCGGACCCGTCCACCGACGAGCCCGCCGCCTTCGACGGCGTCACCGCCCTCGCCGTGCCCCGCCTCGCCGACGACCCCCGGACGGCGCCCGTGCTGCTGGCCGTGCCCGCGCTGCTCGACGACGCCGCCGACGACGACGGTCTGCTCGCTCCGGTCGACCACCCGGACCACGCGGACGACGCGGACGACGCGGCCGCCTACGGCACGCTCACCTCGCTCAGCTACGAGCCGATCGAGGCCGTCGCGGCTGATGCGGACTCCGAGCCGGACCTCGAGCCGCAGCCCGAGCCGCTCGAGGCGCAGGCGTCGTCCGACGAGCTCGAGGGCCTCGTGCCGGACAGCCGTACCGAGCCGCAGGCCGAGCGTTCGTTGGGCTACTTCGCCCGCTGAGCGGCTCTGCCGGAGGGGTCGGGTCAGCAGGCTCGCCGGTCTGGTTGACCGGTTGGTGCCGGCCGGCCGCCTAGACTCGGCCAGGTGACGCGCCGGACAGCCACCCTGCTGGTCACGGCGCTCCTGGTTGCCGTGCTGCTCGCCGTCGGCCTCTCGCTCCCGGTGCCCTACGTCGCCGACGAGCCCGGGCCGGTCAGCGACACCCTCGCGACGGTGAACGGCAAGCCGCTGATCACGGTCACCGGTGCGCCGACCTACCCGACGACCGGGAAGCTCGACCTGACCACCGTCTCGCAGGACAGTTCGCTCACGTTGTGGCAGGCCCTCATCGGCTACGTCTCGACGAAGCGGGCCGTGGTGCCCAAGGAGATCACCCGCACCGCCGGGCAGAGCGACGCCGAGCTGCAGCGGGAGTACCAGCGGGAGATGGCCGAGTCGCAGAAGTCGGCCATCTCCGCGGCGCTGCACGAGCTCAAGATCCCGGCGACGGTGTCGGTCGGCAGCCTCACCGACGACTCCGCCGCGAAGGGCAAGCTGCAGCCCGGTGACGTGCTGCTCGCCGTCGACGGTGTTCCGACGCGCGACGCGATCGATCTGCGGGCGAAGGTCGGGGCGACCCCGCCCGGGCGCGACGTGACGATCAGCTACCGCAGGGGAACCGCCCCGCCGGCCGACGTCCGCATCACCCCCCGCATCGCCGCGCAGCAGGACGGCAGCAGCCCCCGTGCGGTCGTCGGGGTGCTCCTCGACGAGAAGCGCCCGGTCGACGTCGAGCTGCAGATGGTCTCCATCGGCGGCCAGGCGGTCGGTGGCCCGAGCGCGGGGATGATGTTCGCCCTCGGCATCTACGACGTCCTCACTCCCGGTCCCCTCACCGGCGGCCGGACCATCGCGGGCACCGGCACCATCAGCCCCGACGGTGAGGTCGGGCCGATCGGCGGCATCCAGCAGAAGCTCGTCGGCGCCCGGCAGAACGGTGCCGGAATTTTCCTCACACCGGCCTCGAATTGCGCCGAAGCTGTCCGTGCGATCCCGTCCGGCCTGCGCCTGGTCAAGGTCGCGACGTTGGACGAGGCGGTGCATGCCCTCGAGGGCATCGCAGCAGGGCGGACCGACCAGCCCGGCTGCTGATCGGTGGGGAGGTAGACGGTGGAGTCGGCCTCCCTGGTCGCGGCAGCGGTGGCACCGTCGGCGGCGCCGGCGACGGTCGCCTTCGGGCTGGTCGCCGCCGTGCAGCTCACCACCGCCACCTCGTTCCTCGCCCTCGGCGTCGTCGGGGTCTGGCCCCGCTTCCGAGGCCGCGCGGGATGGGTGCTGTTGGCCGCGACGCTCGTGCTGGCAGCTCCCGAGGTCGTGACCGGCGCACGGTTCGGCAACGCGAGCGGCACCCTGCTGAGCGCCCTGCGCTGTGCCGGTGCCCTGCTGCTCGTTCTCGCGTTGACCCGCGGAGCCCTGCTGCCGGGCGACGGCCGCGACCCTCGATCGGTTCCGGCCCTCATCGCGGCACGGTTCGGGTCGGGTGGGGCGGCGGTGATCGTCCCGCTCGGCGCCGCGCTCCCGGTCGCCGTGGCGACGGGGGCAGCGTTCCTGGCCGCGGCGGTGACCGCCTGGCCCCGCCCCTGGCGGCTGCGCGTCCCCCTCGTCGCCGGACTGCTCCTGCACGCCGTCGCCGCCCTGCTCGCCCCGGCCGCCCGCACCTCGTCGGCGACGGCCACGAACCTGCTGCTGGTGCGCGGAGTCGCATCGCTCTGCCTGCTCGCGGTGCTCGTGGTGCTGGCGCGGAGCAGCGTCCTCGGCCGGGTCGCGACCGTCATCTTCGCCGCCGTGCTGCTCACGGCCACCGGTGCCGTCGCGGTCGCTGGGACCGTCGCGAACTCCACGCTGGAGCGGGGGCAAGCCGACACGGCGCGCCGCCTGCACCACAGCGCCGAGAACGAGTTCGACGGGCAGCTCCGACGGGCCGAGAACGTCGCCCGGACGGCGCCGTCCTGCCTCGCGACGCCGGGCGGCTGCGGCTCGCTCGTCCCGCCCGGGGCCACACTCGTCGGGTTGCAGGACGGTCGCATGACCCGGCTCTCCGGCCCGGACGACCGGTTGCTGCTCGCGGCCCTGCCCCGGGTGCCCACTGTCGTCGCGAGCTCGAGCCGCGGCGCACCGGCCGCCCGTTCGGGCAGCGAGGTCGTGGTGCTGACCGGGGCGCCGGACCGGGTGCTCGTCGTCGCGGTCGCGCCGGCGGAGGCGTCCGGTCGGCGGATCGTCGCCGTTCTCGGCGTCGACCTGCGGACCCTCGTCAGCGCGCGCTCCGCCGACCTCGCCGTCGTCCTGCTCCCCGACGTGCGGTTCGCGGCCTCGACCTTCCCGGCCGATGTCGGCAGTCGGCTCGCACCGCTGCTGCGGCGCAGCCCCGCCGCCGCCACCGCGGACCCTGCCGACCCGGCGGTGGTGGCAGGACTCAGCGGGCGAGGGCAGGTCGCGGTGGCGCCGCTCGGGACCGTGGTGCCCAGTGCCGGCAGCGCTGGTCCTGCCGCGACGGCGGCGCTCGTCGCGGGGTCACGCGATGACGGGCTCGTGCAGACCCAGCGCGCCGTGCTCGCGGGGCTGTTCCTCGCGCTGGCGGCCACCGCGGTCCTCGTCGGACTGCTGGGGGTCGCGCTCGGCGCCGGGGTCGTCCGACCCGTGCGCCGCGTCACCGAGGCGGCGCGGCGCGTCCGGGCGGGGGAGCAGGCGAGCGCCGGCCCCGGCGGACCCGACGAGCTGGGGGAGTTGGCCCGCGCGTTCGACGCGATGACCAGCTCGCTCACCGATGCCCAGCAGGAGCTGCGCGCGACGGCTGAGCGCGAGGCAGCGCTGCGGTCGCGGCTGTCGACGGTCGTCGAGTCCCTCGGCGACGGCCTGCTGGTCCTGGACGCCGACGGAACCGTCGGCTCGAGCAACCCCGCGGCGGGAACGCTGCTGGGCGTCGACCCCGTCGGCGCGCCGGTCGGCAGCGTCCTGCCCGAAGGCGACGAGGTGGTCGTCGCGAACGGCACCGGCGCGCGCTACCTGTCGGTGAGCCGGACGCCGTTGACCGACGGCGCCGGGGTGGTCGTCCTGCTCCGCGACCGCACCCGGGAGCGGGAGGCCGAGCGTATGAAGACCGAGTTCCTGGCCAACGTCAGCCACGAGCTACGCACCCCGTTGACGCCGGTGCGGGGCTACGCGGAGATCCTGCGGCGCCGGAGTGACGCCGAGCCGACGGAGATCGCCGAGCACGCCGGCGCGATCGCCTCGGCGGCGGACCGGATGTCGCGGGTGGTCGACCTGCTCGTCGACGTCGCGGCCCTCGACGCCGGCCGGGTGCATCCCCTGGCCGCGGCCGTCGCGGTGGGTCCCTTCCTCGACGAGCGACTCGCCGAGTGGCGGCGCCGTCGCCCGGAACGCGCGGCGGACCTGCAGGTGGGGGAGCTGCACCGGCTTCCGCCCGTCCTGGTCGACGAGCGGTGGCTCGGCAAGGCCGTCGACGAGTTCGTCGACAACGCCCTGAAGTTCGCACCCGCGGGCCGGCCCGTCCGGCTCGACGGCGTCCGACGCTCCGGCCGAGTGGTCGTCGGTGTTCAGGACTGCGGCCCGGGGCTGGACCGTGCCACCCGCGCGGTCCTCTACGACGACTTCGCGCAGGCCGACGGATCGGTGACCCGGGACCGGGACGGCCTCGGCCTGGGGCTGCCCTTCGTCCGCCGTGTCGCCGACCTCTTCGACCTCGAGCTCGTCGTCGAGGCCGACGCCTCCGGCTCGTTCTTCGGCCTCAGCCTGCCCCTGGCACCCCGGCCCTCCCCCGGCCGGGAGCAGAAGGCCGCGGTCGTGGCCTCGCGCGGATCCTCAGGAACTGTCTGACCGTCGGGGTCGTTTCCCGGCTGCATCGACCGGCGGGTCGCCGTCGCGAGGTAGCCCGGCTGTCAGACTGCTCGACTACCGTGACCCGGGACAACGACCGGGGGCGGGCGACTCCGGGGATCACCTCCCCGGCGGCGGCCCTCTCGGCTGGCAGGGCAGACCGCTGCTCGAGGAGGAATCGCCCGCGTGGCAACTCGCACCCCCTTCCCGACGCGTTCGCGGCTGCTGATGCCGGTCCTCGCCGTCCTGTTGGTGCTGATCATCGCGGGCGGGGTGTTCACGCGGCTCTACACCGACCTGCTGTTCTTCCGTTCGGTGGGCTTCAGCTCGGTGTACGAGACCGTGCTGGGTACCCGGCTGTTCCTGTTCCTGGCCTTCGGCCTGCTCATGGCGCTCGCCGTGGGCGCGAACCTCCTCATCGCCTACCGCCTGCGGCCCCCGTTCCGCCCGTTGTCGCTGGAGCAGCAGAACCTCGAGCGCTACCGCGTGAGCATCGAGCCGTTCCACCTGCTGCTGCTGATCGGCATCCCGGCGCTGCTCGGCGTCCTGGCAGGACTGTCCGCGGCGGGCCGGTGGCAGACGTGGCTGCTGTGGCGCAACGGCCAGCACTTCGGCCTCAAGGACCCGCAGTTCGGCCGAGACATCAGCTACTTCACCTTCACGTATCCGTTCCAGCGCTTCGTGCTGGGCTTCCTGTTCGCCATCGTGATCGTGTCGCTGCTGGTCACCGCGTTCACGCACTACCTCTACGGCGGTATCCGCCTGCAGACGCAGGGCGAGCGCGTCATCGCCGCGGCCAAGGCGCACCTCTCGGTCTTGCTGGGCCTGTTCGTCCTGCTCAAGGCGGCCGCGTACTACCTCGACCGGTACGGTCTCGCCTTCTCCCCGCGGGGGCGGGTGACGGGGGCGTCGTACACCGATGTGCACGCGGTACTGCCGGCCAAGACGATCCTGATCGGCATCAGCCTGCTGTGCGCGGTGCTGTTCATCTACAACATCTTCCAGCGCGGGTGGATCCTCCCGGCACTGTCGTTCGCGATCCTGGTGGTCACGGCGATCGTCATCGGCGGCGCCTACCCCGCCGCCATCCAGTACCTCCAGGTCAAGCCGAACGAGCCGACCAAGGAGGCGCCGTACATCGCGCGCGGCATCGCGGCCACGAGAGCGGCGTACGGCATCAGCAGCAACGACGTCCAGATCGAGCAGTACCCGGCGAGCACCGGGGTCACCGGCGCGCAGGTCGCAGCGGACAAGGGCACGCTGCCCAACGCCCGCATCCTCGACCCGGTCGTCCTGCCGCAGACCTTCGACCAGCTGCAGCGCATCCGGTCGTACTACGGCTTCCCGAACACGCTCGACATCGACCGCTACACGGTGAACGGGAAGAAGCAGGACTACATCGTCTCGGTCAGGGAGCTCGACCAGACAGGCCTGTCGCCCGACCAGCGGAACTGGATCAACCTCCACCTGAACTACACGCACGGCAAGGGCTTCGTCGCCGCGCCCGCGAACGTGAAGGAGGAGAACGGCCGTCCGGTCTTCACCGTGCAGAACCTGCCGGTGACCGGCGCCAACGGCGGTCCGTCCCCGATCGCGATCCAGCAGGACCGCATCTACTTCGGCGAGCAGTCGCCGGAGTACTCGGTGGTGAAGACGAAGCAGGCCGAGATCGACGGCCCGGCCTCCACCGACCCCAACCAGACGGGGCAGCTGACCAACAGCTACGACGGCTCCGGCGGCGTCTCCATCGGCTCGACGTTCCGTCAGGTGTTGTTCGGCCTGCGCTTCCAGGAGAAGAACCTCGTCCTGTCGGGCGCGCTCACGCCTCAGTCCCGCATCCTCTACGAGCGCAACCCGCGCGACCGCGTGCAGAAGGTCGCACCGTGGCTGACGGTCGACGGCGACCCGTACCCGACCGTCGTCAATGGCCGCATCGTCTGGGTCCTGGACGGCTACACGACCTCCGACGGGTACCCGTACTCGGAGCGGCAGCGGCTCGCCGACATCACCACCGACGCGGTCACCGCCAACGACGCCAACACCAACCGGGTGCAGCAGGACCGCCGCCAGGTGAACTACATCCGCAACTCGGTGAAGGCAACCGTCGACGCCTACGACGGCAGCGTGAACCTGTACCAGTTCGGGGCGCCTGACCCGGTGCTGCAGACGTGGATGAAGGCCTTTCCCGGCACGGTGAAGCCGCAGAGCGCGATCCCGCCGGCGCTGATCGACCACCTGCGTTACCCCGAGGACCTCTTCAAGGTGCAGCGGACACTGATCAGCCGCTACCACGTCAGCGACACGAACGTCTTCTACTCCGGCGAGGACTTCTGGGCGGTGCCGAACGAGCCGGGGAGCGCCCAGACGCCGGCGCCGCCCCAGCCGCCGTTCTACCTGTTCATCCAGATGCCGGGGCAGAACCAGCCCGAGTTCAACCTGACGACGCCGCTGATCTCCCGGCGGTCTCCGAAGTTGGCGGCCTTCGTGGGGGTCTCGAGTGATCCCGGGGACTACGGCAAGATCCGTGTCCTGCAGCTGCCGCAGGGTGTGACGATCAACGGACCCGAACAGGTGCAGGCCCAGATCGAAGCCGACCCGAACGTCTCGCAGCAGCTCACGCTGCTACGCGGCGGGGGGAGCGACGTCCGCTCGGGCAACCTGCTCACGCTGCCGGTCGCCAACGGGCTGATCTACGTGCAGCCGTACTACGTCCAGGCCCGTAGCGACACCGCCTATCCGCTGCTGCAGCGGATCGCCGTCGCCTACGGCGAGAACGTCGGCTTCGCGCCGTCGCTGCCGGAGGCGCTGACGCAGCTGTTCGGCGGAGGGGCCGGTAACGCGGCCACCCCGACGCAGGGCGGGGCGACGCAGACCCCGACCCCGCAGCCGTCGGGCGGCGCCGGTGGCGGCACGACCGCGCTCACGCAGCAGCAACTGGCGCTCGTCCAGCAGGCGGCGACCGCCTACGACGACGGCACCAAGGCGCTCGCGGCGAACAACTTCGCCGCGTACGGCGAGGCGCAGAAGCGGCTGAAGGCGGCGCTGGACCAGCTCAAGGCCGCAGGCGCCGCTCCGGCGCCGAGCGCGTCCGCGAGCCCGGCACCTTCGGCCGGATCCACCCCGGCTCCGGCCGCGACTCCGGCACCCGCGGCGACCACGCCGGCTCCCGTCCCGTCGCGCTGACCGGGTGGAGTAGAGCCCGATGAGCGCGGCCGCGCCTGGTCCGGCCGGACGACCCCCGGTCGCTCGGGATGCACCCGGCGTCGCCGACGCCCAGCGCGACTGGGCGAGGGGTGAACGCCTCCTCCGGGCCGGCATAGGCGTCGGGCTCCTGGTCTTCCTGGTGCTGCTCGCCCTCCTGCTCGGCGGTGTCGGCAGCGCCCTGCTGGTGCTCGCGCTGCCCCTCGTGCTGCTGCTGCTGATGGCGTCGGCCGTCCTGCTGCTGCTGTCCCACGAGAGTCGGACGCTGCAGCATCTGCTCGCGACCCGTCCGTGGCGCGAGGCGCCGCTGTGGTCCATCCCGCGGGGGACCGGTTCGACGCGGACCCAGCTGGTCGTCGGTGAGGTCTCGCGCCGCGGGGACCGCCACGCCCTGCGGCGCATGACCTCGGGGACCGGCCTCCGGTCGGGTCATCGGCTCGACGCCCTGACGGCCTGCGCCGGTGGCACGGTGTGGGTCTGCGGAGAGGGCAAGCGCGTGGTGGTCAGCCCGCCGGGCGGCACGTCGCCGGTATTGGCCCGGCTGGTCCGGCTACCCGACGTGGTCGGCGGACCGCTCCACCCTTGAGTTCGACGCGGGCCGGACCGGTCCGGAGGCGTCAGGCGTCGGGTGGACTGTCCGGGATCTCGTCGACCAGGTCGGCCACCGACTCGACGATGCGGGACGGCAGGTACGGGAAGCGGTTGATCATCGGGTTCTGGGTGATGCCGGAGAGCACCAGCACGGTCTGCAGACCGGCCTCGATGCCGGCGACGATGTCGGTGTCCATCCGGTCGCCGATCATCACCGTCGACTCGGAGTGCGCGTCGATGGCGTTCAACGCAGACCGCATCATCAGCGGGTTCGGCTTGCCGACGAAGTAGGGGTCCTTGCCGGTGGCTTTGCTGATGAGCGCGGCGATCGAGCCGGTCGCCGGCAGGGAGCCCTCGCGCGACGGTCCGGTGACATCGGGATTGGTCGCGATGAACCGGGCGCCACCCTCGATGAGCCGGATGGCGCGCGTGAGCCGTTCGAAGCTGTACGTCCGCGTCTCGCCGATGACCACGTAATCGGGGTTGCGCTCGGCGAGCGTGTAGCCCGCCTCGTGGAGTGCCGTCGTCAGTCCCGCCTCGCCGACGACGAATGCGCTGCCGCCGGGCCGCTGCCGGGCGAGGAACTGGGCGGTCGCGAGAGCCGAGGTCCAGATCGACTCGGCGGGCACCTCGAGGCCGGAGTCGTGCAGCCGCGCCGCGAGGTCGCGCGGGGTGTAGATCGAGTTGTTGGTCAGCAGCAGGAAGCGGTGGCCCGTCTCCTGGAGCCGGGCCACGAAGCGATCCGCTCCCGGGATCAGGTTCTCCTCGTGGACGATGACGCCGTCCATGTCCATGAGGTAGCTGCGGATGGGGCGCTGCCGTTCGGTCATGGCTCTCTCCCTCGTCTCGATCATTGTCTGCCCGTCGGGCCACGCCTGACGCGGCGTGGTCGTGGGGCCGATCACGACCGTTTGACGCGCCTTCGCCCGCCTGTAAGGTGAAGGCATACCGACGCGGGGTGGAGCAGCTCGGTAGCTCGCTGGGCTCATAACCCAGAGGTCGCAGGTTCAAATCCTGCCCCCGCTACCAACCAATCACGATGCAGGTCAAAGGCCCTTTCTCCTTAGGAGAAGGGGTCTTTTGATCGTTCGGGATGTGCGGTGCTGTTCTGGCTACCCACCGTCCGTCACTCGATAGGTCAGTCGCCCGACGGTCAACTCGACCGGGCCGTCGCTGAGGGCTTCCAGTGCCGCTGCCTGCAGTGCGCGGATCGAATGGTCGGAGTCACGCAGGCACCGCTCGAGTTGCCACCGCCGGGCGGTCGCGACGGAGCAGGCTGCCGCCGTCCCGAGACCGGCGGCAGCCAGGAGGATCAACAGGACGAATTCTTGACCGCCTCTGCGGGGGGGACAGCGTGTCGCCCCCCGGTCACGACCTAGTGCTCCCCTCGCGCAGGTCGATCCCCCTGGGCGACGACTACCCCTCGAGGAGTCGCGAGGTAGTAGATCGGTGACTTGCCGCCGCGCTCGACGCGGTCGATGTGGGCGTCGGTGCCGACCGTCACGGTGAACCCGTGCCCGAACGACGCGGCCGTAGCCGACGGCATCAGCACCGCGACCAGTCGGAGGAGTCGCCGACCATCGATCTCGGCAATGACACCGTCGTGGTTGTCGCTTCCCACGAGGTCCCGTCGACGCGTAGGAAGCAGTCGGGAGCTGTACGAAGCGCCGGGTCCGGCCGGTTCAGCCGGCGCAGAGGTGGCGGGCGGCCGTTGTCGCCATGCGGTCGAGCCGGAGCGTGGCGGCGACCGCGGCGTCATGCTGCCAGGCGCGTGCAGGACGACGATCCAGTGGCCGCTATGCGCCTCTCGAGGGTGTTCGTGGCAGAGGAGCACCAGGTTGTCGACGCAGATTTGGCTGCGGCCACGCAGTCCGGAGCTCTCCGAACGGGGTTGGACGGTGGCGCGCTGCGCCTACACTGCGGATCCCGCTTCCGGACAGGCTCTGCTGTCCCGCCGTTAGGGCGACCGGGAGCGTACGTGCAGTCTCGTCACCCACGAGGACCGGGGAGGACCCATGGCTGAACGCGAGCATCCCTCGGACGAGCGCTACCTGGGCGAACGCGATCGCGTCGCCGATGCGCAGGATGCGAAAGCTGAGCGGCGGGACCGAGATGCGGGCCGGCGTGACGCGCTCGCCGACGCGCGGGACGAAGCCCGGGACGAAGCGCGGACGCAGCGGGAGCTCGACGCGCGGGCATCAGTGGATGATGCCGACGACCGCGACCGGCTGGCCGAGGCTCGGGACCTTGCCGCCGAGGCGCGCGACTGCGCTTCGGACGCGCGGGAGGCCGACGACGGCACGATCGGCGGCCCGCCCGCCGCCGACCGGGCCCAAGCGTCCATCGATCGGTTACACAGCAGTTTCGACCGCGACTCCGCGGCCGCGCGCCCCACCAACATGGCCTTCTCGCGGCAACAGGACCTGCGGCGCGGGGAAGAGGCCAATGACGACCGTCGCTCGGCAGCGGTGGACCGGACGCAGGCCGCGGCAGACCGCATCGATGCCAGCAAGGACCGGCAGCAGGCAAGCCGCGACCGGGAGCAGGCCAGCCGCGCCGCTGAACGGTGGGTCAGTTCGCAGCGCGACCAGACGGTGAACGACGCGGCGGTGCGCGAGGCGCGGAATCGCACGTCAGACGAGCGAGAAGCGCGGGCGGACGAGCGGGACCGCTTGGCGGACGTGGGGGCTCGCGACGCCAACGAGCGGGACATCGCAAACGACGAGCGGGAAAACGCGGCCGACGAACGAGATCGCGTAGCTGACGACCGGGACCAGGTGGCGAAGCTCCGGAGCAGCGCTGCCGACAACCGGGACCGCGTCGCCGAGCTCCGGGACACTGTTGCCGACCGGCGGGACCGCAAAGCCGATGAGCGTGAGACCGACAGCCAGGTCCCCGGGCCGCGGTCCACGCCCGCGCCCTGAGATGCCGGCACCGCCGAAGGCGTGACGCCGACAGGTCAAGCCCGGTCGCCGCGCTCCGCGGCCAGAAGCCCAAGCGGCTGACCTCGTGCGGTTGATCGCCGCGACGCTGGCTCGGAGCGGTTGGCCCAACCCCCGCCGGGGTCGCCGACCCTCGTCCTGGCTTGCAGTCGATCTCGCCCGGCCAGGGGACGTTTTCGCAACTTGTCAGGTTCGCGAGGGTGCTGGGGGCCGCCCGCGGGTGCCGGCCCATCAGTACGCCCCACCGCCACCGCTGGTGGACCCCGACGAGGCGGGGCTCGACGCCGGTGCCGGACCGGGCGTCACGGTGAGGTGGACCAGCATCCCCTTGGCGCGGTGCCCGTCGACCGGGCAGTAGATCGTGTAGGTACCGGCCTGCAGCGCTACCTGCAGGGATCCGCTTCTGCCGGGCGGGAGTGTCGGCGTCGCCTGGTTCGGGACGCCCGGGCCGTCGATGGTCAGAGCGTGCGGGAACTTCCCGACGTTCCGGGCCTGGAACGTGTACGACCCGGGCTGCAGCGACGTCTGGGAGAGCGAGATCGAGAACTCCGTCTCCGTCGCGGTGACGGTCGTACCGGAGGCGCCGCCGACCGCAGACTGCGGCGCGGCCGCGCCGGATGAGGCCCCGGCGGAACCGCTCGAACTCCCGCAGGCGACGAGCAGCGTCGCACTGCCAGCCAGGGCGATGAGCAGGGGCAACGGCCGGCTCTCCGCCGCGGAGCGACGGTGGATGGTCCGAGTACGCAGGAGCATGATCGATCCCCTCGAGGACGGGCCGGCGCGTCGGACCGCGCCGTGCTGAACACCACGGCCGGGGCGTCGAGCCGGTTCACCCGACGGCGGTGCTGAAGCCGTGGTGCAGACTGACAAGCTCACGCTCGAGCTGTGGGGCGGCACCCATGACCGCAACGCGCTGCCATGACCTGCAGCAGGGGGAGCGCCTCGTGGTCGGCCGGGTACTGCTCTTCACGCTGGTGCCGCTGGCCGCCGCTGCTGCGTCCGGTGTCGCCGCCGCGCTGCGAGCTCCCGGGAAGCGCGTCACCAGCGGCCTGCAGCACTTCGCCGCCGGGGTCGTGTTCGCGGCCGCAGCCATCGAGCTGCTGCCCGACGTGCTGCGCCAGAACCCGAGCGTGGCGATCGCCGGATTCGCAGCCGGGATCGCGGTGATGTTCGCCTTCCGCGCTGGTGGTGAACGTGCCGAGCGGCGCCGGAAGGAGCGAGGACAGTCGGGAGTGCCGTTCGGGATGCTCGCCGCGACCGGCATCGACTTCTTCATCGACGGGGTCATTCTCGGGGCCGGTTTCGCGGCCGGTAGCAGCGTCGGAGCGCTGCTGACGGTCGCGCTCGCCGTCGAGTACCTCTTCGTCGGGTTGTCGGTGTCGGCAACCCTGACCGGAACCGTTCGACGTCGGACGGTCGCCGGGGCACCGGCCGCGCTGGCGCTGCTGACCGTGGTCGGCGCCGTCCTCGGGGTGCTGCTGCTGTCCGGGGTGTCCGCGGCCGTGCTCGCCGGGGTGCTGGCGTTCGGAGCGGTCGCCTTCATGTACCTGGCTACCGAAGAACTCCTGGTCGAGGCCCACGCCAGCGGTGAGACCGCTGTCGGGAGCGTTGGCTTCTTCGTCGGCTTCCTGATCTACCTCGTGCTGCACGAGCTGATCGCCTGAGGTCCGCGTCCCCCGTCGCCGGACGCGGGCTCAGCCGTCGGACCGGCCGCCGGCGCCGCCTGTTTCGGGGGCAGGGCTGGTCGCCTCAGGGACACGGCACGCGCTTCACTGTAGGAGCGCCCGACCACCCGTCCCTGCCCTCGTCGTCCGACCCGGGCGTTCGCCACAGCCACGGAGGACAACCGCGATGAGACTGAAGCCCGGTCGTCCGGACCTCCGCCGCTACGCCGACCTGTTCGACGTGCCACCGGCGCGGGCAGACGCACCGCTGGCCGTCACCTTCCTGGGCGTGAGCACGCTGCTGTTCGACGACGGCACCTCCGCCTTCCTGACGGACGGCTTCTTCACCCGGCCCGGGCTCCCCGCCGTCCTCGCCGGCCGCGTCCAACCGGACGCCGACCACATCGACGCGTGCCTGCGGCGGGCGGCACCGAGTTCGCTCGACGGCGTTGTCGCCGTGCACACCCACTACGACCACGTGCTCGACACCCCGACGGTGGCCGCGCAGACCGGCGCCGTGCTGGTCGGGGGCACGTCGGCGATGAACGTGGCGCGAGGGCACGGACTCGCCGCCGACCGGATCGTCGCGGCCGAGCCAGGGGTCGCGCACACCCTCGGCGCGTACGACGTCACGCTGCTCCCGTCGGAGCACTGCCCGCCCGACCGGTACCCGGGCGAGATCGAGCAGCCGGTACCTCGGCGAGCGCGCGTCGGGGCGTACCGCTGCGGCGAGGCCTGGTCGATCCGGGTGCAGCACCGGCCGTCGGGCCGCAGCGCCCTGGTGCAGGGCAGTGCCGGCTTCGTGCCCGGTGCCCTGGACGGCTGGCAGGTCGACGTCGCGTACCTCGGCGTGGGTCAGCTCGGCGTCCGACCGCTCGACGTCATCCGCGACTACTGGCGGCACACCGTGCGGGCGGTCGGTGCGCGGCGGGTCGTCCTGACCCACTGGGACGACTTCTTCCGCCGGCTGGACCAGCCGCTGCGCGCGCTGCCCTACGCCGGCGACGACCTGGACGTCACGCTCCGCGTGCTCCGTGAACAGGCGGATCACGACGGCATCGACCTCTGCCTGCCCACGGTGTGGCAGCGCGAGGACCCCTGGACACGCTGAGCAGAAGGACTTGACCTTGACGCAGGGTCAGGGCTGCACGCTGCCGTCATGACCGGACCCACCCTGACCTCAACGGCGACGACCGCCCCGGAGCCCGCGATCGAGATCCGCGGGCTCAGGAAGTCCTACGGCGACCACGCCGTGCTCCAGGGCCTCGACCTCCGCGTGCCCCGCGGCAGCATCGTCGCGCTGCTCGGCTCGAACGGCGCCGGCAAGACGACCGCCATCCGCATCCTCGCCACGCTGCTGCGGCCGGACGGCGGCACGGCCCTCGTCGACGGCCACGACGTCGTCCGGGAGCCGGCGCGCGTCCGGGCGTCGATCAGCCTGACCGGCCAGTCCGCAGCGGTCGACGGCGTCCTCACCGGGCGGGAGAACCTCGAGCTCATCGGGGAGCTCCGACGGGTCCCCGACCCCCGCGCCACCGCCGACGACCTGCTCGCGCGGTTCGACCTGTCCGACGCGGCGCGGCGACCCGTCTCGACCTACTCCGGCGGGATGCGGCGCCGGCTCGACATCGCCCTGGGTCTCGTCAGCGCCCCCGCCGTCCTGTTCCTGGACGAGCCGAGCACGGGCCTCGATCCGCAGGCACGGCTCGACGTCTGGGCAACCGTCCGGGAGCTCGCCGACCACGGCACGACCGTCCTGCTCACCACCCAGTACCTGGACGAGGCCGAGCAGCTCGCCGACCGGATCGCGATCCTCCATGAGGGCCGTGTCCTCACCGAGGGGACGCTCGCCGAGTTGAGGGCGTTGCTGCCCCCGGCCACCGTCGAGTACGTCGAGAAGCAGCCCTCGCTGGAGGACGTGTTCCTGGCGCTGACGGCGTCGGCGACCAGCGCGGGACGGTCCTCGTGAACCGGCCGTTCGCGGACGCGGCGCACGACGCGTTCGTGCTCCAGAAGCGGTCGCTGCGGCACGTGCTGCGCAGCCCGGACACGATCATCACCACGGCCGTCACCCCGGTGGCGATGATGCTGCTCTTCGTCTACGTGTTCGGTGGCGCCATCGATGTCGGCGGCGGGCGTTACGTCGACTACCTCCTGCCGGGCATCCTGCTGGTGACCATCGCCTCGGGCATCTCCTACACCGCCTACCGACTGTTCGTCGACGTCTCGGGGGGAGTCTTCGAGCGGCTGCAGTCGATGCCCATCGCCCGCTCGGCAGTGCTCTGGGGGCACGTGCTGACGTCGGTGCTGGCGAACCTGGTGTCGCTGGTGCTGGTGGTGCTCGTCGCCGTCGCGATCGGCTTCCGCTCCGACGCCGGCCCGCTCGCCTGGCTGGCGGTGCTGGGGATCCTCCTGCTGTTCACGCTGGCGCTCACCTGGCTGGCCGTTCTTCCCGGCCTCACGGCGAAGACGGTCGACGGGGTGAGCGGGTTCTCGTATCCGCTGATCTTCCTGCCCTTCGTCAGCTCGGCGTTCGTCCCCACGCACGGCATGCCCGGGCCGCTGCGTTGGTTCGCCGAGCACCAGCCCGTCACCCCCGTCGTGGACGCGCTCCGCAGCCTGCTGGCCGACCGACCCGTCGGCGACAGCGGTTGGATGGCCGTGGCCTGGTGCGTCGGTCTCCTGCTCGTGGGCTACGTCCTGGCGCTACGCACGTACCACCGCACGATCACCTGAGGAGCGTCGATGACGACCGGTCCGCGGACGCCGCCATGATGCTGACCATCGGTCAGTTGGCCTTCTACGCCGGCGTGACCGTGCGCGCCGTCCGGCACTACCACGCCAAGGGTCTGCTGCCCGAGCCGGAGCGGGACCACTCCGGCTACCGGCGCTACGGTGCGGCGGCCGTCGTCGACCTCGTGAAGATCCGGACCCTCGCGGAAGCGGGTGTGCCGCTGTCGCGGGTCCGCGAGTTGTTGGCCGCCGACGAGGGACAGTTCGCGGCGGCGCTGAAGGACATCGACCAGCGGTTGGGCCGGGAGATCGACGTCCGGCAGACGTCGCGGCGGCGCATCGCCCATCTCGCCGCGGGTGAGAGCCTCGCCCTCCCACCCGAGGCGGTCGCCTACCTCGACCGGATGCGCGAGTTCGGGTTCCGGGAGCGGCTGATCGAAGTCGAGCGGGACAGCTGGATCCTCATCGCCGCGCAGATGCCGGATGAGGTCCCGGCCCTGATGGCGATCAAGCACGCGCAGATCGAGAACGACGTGCTGCGGCGGCTGTACCTCGACGTCGGTGATCTGGCCGACTGCGCACCGGACGATCCGCGGCTCCCGGGGCTCGCGGACCGCGTCGCGGCGTTCATCGAGGCGGCCGCGACCGAGTACGAGGACACCGACGACGAGCACCCCATCAGCCCGGAGCTGGTGGCGTTGCTGGACGCGGCCTTCCTCGACTCCTTCCCCGCCGCGGCTCGGCTGCTCGAGCTGCTCGAGCAGCGGGGCTGGACCGGATGGACGGACATCCGGCGCAAGGCCGTCGCCGGAAAGGGGTGACCGGTGCCAGGTGAGCGGCACACCCCGGGTGGCGGTCACCGGTGGAAAGGTCGCGCGATGCCCGCACGCGGGTACGCCGCACACATGACGCTGATGCCGGCAGCGTTCATCGGGCACGGCAGCCCCATGAACGCCCTGGAGACCAACCGCTACACCGAGGCCTGGCGGGCGTTCGGCGCGTCGGTGCCGCGACCTCGGGCGATCCTCGTCGTCTCGGCGCACTGGTACATCGGGGCCACCGCCGTCACCGCGATGCCGCGACCCAAGACGATCCACGACTTCTTCGGCTTCCCACGCGAGCTGTTCGCCGTCGACTACCCGGCGCCCGGGCTGCCCGAGCTCGCCGAGGAGGTCTCCGACGTCGTCTCACCGACCTGGGTGGGTGCGGACCTCGACAGCTGGGGGATCGACCACGGGACCTGGTCGGTCCTGGTGCACGCCTTCCCCGACGCCGACATCCCGGTGGTGCAGCTCTCCATCAACGCGTCGAAGCCGCTGGAGTACCACCAGGAACTCGGGGCGAAGCTGGCCCCGTTGCGCCGCAGCGGCGTACTCGTGCTCGGCAGCGGCAACGTCGTGCACAACCTCGGCGGTATGGACCGGCGGAACCCGGACGGCGGCTTCGACTGGGCGCAGCGCTTCGACACCGACGCGAAGGCGCTGATGCTCGAGGAGCCGGAGAACCTGACCGACCTCGCCGGGCACCGCGACTGGCGCAACGCCGTCCCGACCCCGGACCACTTCCTCCCGGCGGTCTACCTCGCGGGACTGGCCAGCGCCTCCGCCGACGCCGGCGCCTCGGGTACGGAGGTCCTGGTCGACGGCTACGCCTATGGCTCGCTGTCCATGACCTCCTACGTGCTCGGCGCGGACGTGCGACCCGACGACGACGGCTCGGGTGCCGCGCCGCTCCCGGGAGACGTCCCCGCCGACGAGACCAACACCTGAGAAACCGATGAGGGACCGGCAGCTCTCGCGACCGGCCCCTCATCGGCGCAACCGTCCGCCTCAGCGCAGCGGCAGCGTCCGCGTCTGCTCGATGCGGACCGCCTGCAGCGCCGACGGGTCGAGACCGAGCAGCGCGAGGATCGTCGGTGCGATCTGCGTCGTCTCGACGGGAGTGCCCTTCACCGAACGGTCGGTGCCCGGGCCCGCGACGACGAGCGGGACGTTCCGGTCCTGCGGGTCGTCGCCACCGTGCTCGGCGATCTTCTTGGTGCCGCCGGTGTAGACGACACCGTGCTGCGCGATGCCGATGAGGTCGGGCACGCGCGGGTCGGCCGGCGCGGTTCCGATGAAGCGGGCCGCGTCGGCACCCGCATGGATGGCCCGCAGCCCGGCGTGGTCGTAGGGGGCCGGCGTCTTGGCGATCGTCGTCGCCTTGGCGGTGCCGCCTGAACCCGTGCCGTCGCCGCGGTAGCCGTTCAGGAAGTCGCTCGCGAAGCGGGCGGCGGCGGGCGTCCGGTCCCCGTTGGAGAACCAGACCAACATGCCGTCGTCGTCGGAGGACGAGGCGACCAGCGGCTGGACGGCCGTCGGGTGCTGCGCCTTCCACGCCGCGTTCAACGCGTCGAGGATCGCGCCGTCGTCGATGCGCTTCAGCGAGGCGCTGTCCGTCGGCGACTGGCCGTGCTTCGAGGACAGGATGATCGTGGTGTCTCGCTCGCGACCACTCCGGTGCAGCGCGTCCTGCATGGTGCCGAGCTCGCGGTCGACGTCGTCGAGGGCGCTGCGGACGACCGGCCCGGGCTGGGTGCCGTCGGCGTTGTAGCCGCCGGGCTGCCCGTCGGAGGTCGGGAGCTTCTGCGCGGTCGAGACCGATTGGAAGTTCATCCCGAACACCGCAGGCGTCCCGACCCGGTTCGTGCCCGAGTGGTCGAGGCCGTTGATCTCGTTGACGACCGCCTCGACCTTGTAGTGGTCGTACTGCTGCGTGTAGCGGTTGACCGTCGTCCAATCGTTGCCGGAGTTGTCGGCGTTGCTGTTGATCTCCGGGGTGAACAGGTCGTCGACGCCCCGACCGGACGGTCCGTCGAGGATCTCGTAGGCGGGGTGCTTGTCCGACCAGGCCGTGCGGAGGCCGTGCGCCTTCGCGACCTCGAAGACCGTGTTCACCTTCAGGTAGGAGTGCGGGTAGACCCGCGTGCAGGTCGCCGGGTCGATCGGCAGCTTGGTCGGGTCGATCACCGTCTGCGGCTTGCCGGTCATCTGGAGGATGGACTGGGGGAGCCCGGGCAGCCCCTGCCCGGCGTCGAGGCGGCTGGTGTCCCGGTCGATCGACTCGTCGTAGGCGACGTGCGCCCCGGGCGGCGTCTGGCGGCAGGTCGCAGCGTTCGGCTTCGCGTCCTTGCTCGCCGCCGGGTCGATCAGCGCGTGGTTGTAGCTGACGTCGTAGTAGACGCCCGTGGTCTTCGGGTTGCCGCCGGTGACCTGCCCGACCATGCCCGGGAACGAGTCCGACGGGAACGGGGTCTGTGCACCGGTGAACTCCGCGCCGTGGCCGACCAGCCGGGCCAGGGCGGAGTGCGGGTGCTGCGCGACGTACCAGGCGAGGTCGCTCTGGTGCATGCCGTCCACGGACAGCAGCAGCACGTGGCGGGGCGCGGAGCCGTCGTGCCGCGCCTGGCCGTCCCCGTCCCCATGGCCGCGGCCCGGGTCGGCGGAGGCAGAGCCGGCCGCCGCGACCACGAGGGCCGCTGTGCAGGCGGCGGCGGCTGCCGCCCTGCTCGCCAGCGACGCAGGGGTGTTGTTTCTCTGAGCAGTCAACGCAGTGATCTCCCGATCCGGCCGCACACACGACGGCCACTGCTGCGAGGTGTAGGCGAGCCAGGCGAACGAGGGGCATCGGGCAAGTGACGAGGGCCTACGAGAACGATCTTTCGGACGAGACCTGAATGCGCCTGACACCCCACGCCCGCCCGGCTGACATCTGACCGGGTCGTCACGGACCTTTGCCGGTTGCGGGCTTCTCGCGGCCGGTCATCGAGATCCAGCCGTCACGCTCCGCCGGAGCAGCGGACGCTTGTCGAAGACGCACGCCAGCCGGAACAGGGTGAGCGCCGCGAGGAGCAGCCCGACGTCGCGCAGCGCGACGTCGTAGAAGCCGGGGATGAGCAGCAGGTTGGCGATGATGCCGGCGAGCCACGCGGCGACGAGCAGCGAGCCGTACGTGGGGCGCACTGCGACGACGAGTCCCGCGATCACCTCGACGACGCCGACGACGTACATGAACTGGTGGGCGGTGCCGGGCAGGAGGTCGTCCAGCCGGGGAGCGAGGTAGATGTCCCAGTTCACGAGGGCGTGGGCGAACTTGTCGAGCCCGAACGCGATCGGCGCGACCGTGAAGCCGATCCGGAGGAGCGTGAAGGCCTGGAAGACCGGGTCGTGCAGGTCACGACGCCCAAGGCCGTCGTCGGGGTGGAGTCCGCGCGAGCTGTCCCGCGGGTGCCGGAAGGTGCTGAAGGTGGTCATGGTCGGCTCCGATCGCTCTAAAAGCTGCTGAGATTGCGGATAGAACACCTCGGTCGGCTGTTGCGTCAAGAACTTCTTGTCTTAGACTTCGGGCCATGGACGGCGACGCGCTCGGCGCGCGGGTGGACGGTTTGTCCGCGCTCGACCACCCGCTGACGCGGCAGGCCTACCGGCTGGTGGTGGAGCTCGGCGAGGTCAGCCGGGACGTCGCAGCGGAGGCCATGGAGGTGGCCCGCTCCGTCGCGGCCTTCCATCTGGACAAGCTCACCGACGCCGATCTGGTGAAGGCGCGCTACCAGCGCACCTCCGGGCGGACGGGCCCTGGAGCCGGTCGCCCGGCCAAGCTCTACTCCCGCTCGGACCGTGAGATCGAGATGTCGATCCCGCCCCGCCGCTACGACCTCGCTGGTGCCGTGCTCGCCGATGCGATCAGCCGGGCCGAGACCGAGAATGCTCCGGTCTCGACGACGCTGACCGACGTCGCGCACGAGGCCGGCGCGCGGATCGGGCGGGCGTGCGCCGCAGCGCATCCGGATGCGGATCCACGGACGGTGCTGCTCGAGGCGCTGGAGGGTGAGGGCTACGAGCCGCAGCAGCGCGAGGGTGAGATCGCGCTGCTGAACTGCCCGTTCCACCGCCTGGCCGACCGGCAGCGCGCGCTCGTGTGCGGTATGAACCTCGACCTGCTGACCGGAGTGCTCGCCGGGGTCGGGGCGGCGCAGCCGGTCGCTGCGCGGCTCGCGCCCGAGCCCGGCCTCTGCTGTGTCCGTTTCGCCGCCGACGGCTGAAGTCTAAAAGCAACGAGTGTTGACGTAACAGCTCGGCGGGCGTTCCATCGTCCTGTCCCTTCCTCCGACGGCGGAGGAGGGGTCGGGACCGCCACCTCCGGGTGCCGCGGGTCCTGGTCGGCACCGAGGAGGGCGATCATGACGATCGAACGGAATCCACTCACCGACATCGTGCAGCAGGCCCATGACCACATGGTCTCGGCGCTGTCGCCTCAGGCGCCCGCGCTCGACGGGGTGGCATGGACGGCGGTGCACCTCGCGGCGGTCGAGCGCGTCGTCTACCCGGCGGTGCTGCGGCGCGTTCCCGGCGCGCGGTCCCGCCTGCGGTTGCAGCTGTCTGTCGACCAACGGCTGCAGCAGGCGTTGTGGCGCCTCGACCGCCGGCTCACGGGGGACATGGCCTCGGTGGCGACGCCCGTCGAGATCCTCGTCGGCCGGCTGCTTCCCCTCGTCGAGCAGCACGCCGCGGGCGAGGCGGCGCTGCTCGCCGAGCTGTGCGAGGTCCTCGACGCGGACGGCCGGGAGGCCCTCGCCGGCGACCTCGCTGCGCTGATGACGCGCGCGCCGACGAGGCCGCACCCCCACACGCCGCACATCCGCTTCACGGATGCGCTGACGTTCAGGGTGGAGTCGTGGATCGACCGTCTCCGCGACCAGATGGACAACCGCCACGTCCCCACACCGCGTCACCCGCGCCTCGTGCACCCGGTGGGGAAGTGGGGCGCGTACCTGACCGCGCAGCCGTACCCCGGCGACCGTCCCTCGGGCTCGGCGAAGGCGGACGACCGACGCGCTGACGCGGAGCCGCGTCCCTGACCTGGACGGCTCAGCGCGGCGAGTCGTTCACCCTGCCCGGCGGCGCCGAGGACGCTCCGGACGGCCTCCTCCGAGCGTCCGACGACGGTCCGGCCGTCGTCGGCCGTCACGACCGGGCGCTGCACAGGATCGGGTGCTTGCACAGCACCTGGATCCGGCGCGCGCACCTCCGAGGCGACGTCGCACGTCATCGACCACCCGCCGACGCGAGAATGGACGACGTGACCGCCAACCCGCCGATGGACGACGAGCCGACCGACCGCGTCGAGGCGGAGGTCCCCGGCCCCGCAACCGCTGTCCTGCGGTTCCTCCGCCGGTCGGGCATCGAGCTCGTGCGGCACTACCACCGGCTCGACGTCCGGGTGGACGCGCCGCTGCCGGAACGCCCCTGCCTCGTCGTCGGCAACCACGGCTTCGGGGGGATCTTCGACCTCAACGTCTTCGCCGTCCTCGGCATCCTCGACCGGCTCGTGACCGACCGACCGGTCACCGTCCTGACCCACCAACTGGCGTGGACGCTCCAGGTGGGGCCCCTGTTGGAGTCGCTCGGCAGCCGCCCGGCGAGCCGGACCTCCGCGCGGGACGCCTTCGCCGCCGGTCATCACGTGCTGGTCTTCCCGGGCGGTGACATCGAGGCGAGCAAGCCGTTCCGGCGGCGCCACCAGGTCACCTTCGCCGGGCGGTCCGGGTTCGCCGAGATGGCGATGCAGGCCGACGTCCCCGTGGTACCGGTGGTCACGGCGGGCGCCGGCAACACGCTCCTCGTCCTCACCGACGGACAGGCGATGGCCCGTCGACTGGGGCTCGGCCGGCTGCTGCGCTACAAGGTGCTGCCCGTGTCGGTCTCGATCCCCTGGGGGCTCAACGTCGGGCTCGTCGGCCTCCTCCCGTACCTCCCTCTGCCCGCGAAGATGCGCAGCCGGGTCCTGCCGGCGATGCGGCCGGGCGAGGGCGAGGACGCCGTCGACTTCGCAGCCAGGGTGGAGGCCACGATGCAGAAAGCGATGGACGAGCTCATCTCCTGACCGCACCTCGACCCCAGGCCGCCGGGCCCCGCCCCCCGACGCGTACGAACTCATGCGCACCGGGCACGGAACACGGACCCGCCCGCCCGACCCGAGGAGCGGACCACGACCACGGCCGCCACCCGCCGGCGCAGACCAGCTCACCCGATCGTCCACGCCGTTCGACGTCGTTCGTGCAGTCCTTCGCCCCGTTCCTCAAGAAGTCGGGCGTTCCTGCGAGGTGCGGGCGGCGATCAGCTTGTCCGGCACCTGCAGCAGGCGGAGTCCGGTCACGATGCCGATGCCACCCACGAGGTTCCCCGCCGTCGCCAGCAGGAGCAATCCCAACCAGTCGCCGTAGCCGAACGACGCGCCGGACTGCAGGGCGGCGAAGCAGAGCAGTGACACGACGATGGCGTGGTTCAGCTTGCCGGCGCCCAGCAGGAAGGGCATCAGGATCGCCGGGACCAGCCGGATGCCCTCGGACTCGGTGGAGTGCTGCATGTGCGTCATCAGCGTGATGGTGACGCCGCCCAGCACCGCCAGGGCGAACGCCTTCCCGCTGATGCCGAGGTCGATGTAGGCGGTGGCCGCCTCCCGAGCGGTGTCCCGCAGCGACGGCAGGGCTGCCATCGTCAGGGCCATCACCACCCAGCCTCCCGCGAGGTTCGTCACGAGGGTCACGGCCCAGAGCCGCAGGAGGCTGCGGATGCGGGCCCGCTTCGCCGCGACCGCGGCCACGGGCACCAGGAAGTCCTCGGTGAAAAGCTCGCTGTGCGAGATGGTCAGGGTCAGGAACCCGAGGGCGAAGGCCAGTCCGGCGAGCACGGTGCTGTGTGTGTAGTGCTCGACGAGGAGCAGTGCGAGGATGCCGAGACCGACGTCGAAGCCGCCGAGCAGTCCCGTCGCGGTCAACCCGACCGGGGAGCGTCCCAACCGCTGGACGCCTTCGTTGAGGAGCCGGTCGAAGGTCTCCTCGCTGTCGTGCTGCGACACCGCGGGTGCGGAGGCGGGGCCGCCCCGACTGCTGCCGTGAGGCGCGCCGTTCTGGTGGGCGTCGGACCGGCGTCGCGAATCGGTGGAGCGGGTGCTGGGCATGGGCGTCCTCGGGAGTCCTGGGCGCGAAAGGCCTTCGGAACCGGCTTGCGGCTCGGAGCGGGCGTTCGCAGCGCCGGGTCACCTCTGACCGCGCGGCACCGCGACCGACGTGGGTCACGTCGAAGCACTGCTACCCGACCTCGCTGCCTGAAACCGGCCCTGAGCAACCCGCGCGAGCCCGTGAGGACGCCGTCGTGTCCGGCCCTCCCTCTGCCCCGGTCAGCGTGGCTCCGCGAGCATCTCCTATAACAGACAGTCACAGATCGGCCGTACAGCTGACGGAGAGTAACGGTTCGACGTACGCTCATCCCGTGGTGCTGATGCTCGGGTACGCCCTCCGGGGCGAGCCTGCCGTCGCGTGACAGCCCCACCCCCGCCGACGGAGTCCGTCGACGCGGCCGCGCGGCCGGCCCGGGCTGCCTCCCGTTGGCAGGGCCTGGACGGCTTGCGGGGGATCCTCGCGATCGTCGTGCTGGCCTACCACGGCGGCGCCCGCGACGTGCTGCCCGGCGGCATCCTGAGCATGGACGTCTTCTTCGTCCTCTCCGGCTTCCTCATCACCGGGTTGCTGCTCAACGAGGGCGAGCGGACCGGCACCGTCGCCCTGCGGCGCTTCTGGATCCGCCGCTTCCGGCGCCTGCTGCCCGCGCTGCTCATGCTGCTGCTCGCGGTCCCGCTGGTGTGGCGCAGCATCAGTGATCCCGCGCAGCTCGGGCGGCTGCGTGGTGACACCTTCGCCACGCTCGGGTACGTCGCCAACTGGCACAGCATCGCGTCCGGCTCGAGCTACTTCGACAGCGTCTCCGCCCCGTCGCCGCTGCTGCACATGTGGTCGCTCGGGGTCGAGGAGCAGTTCTACCTGGTCTGGCCCTTGCTGGTGCTGTTCGTCCTCGGGCTCGGTCGTCGCCGCAGCCCCCAGTTCGCGCGGCGGCTCCTGCTCGCCGTCTGCGTCATCGGCGCCCTCGCGTCGGCCGCGACCGCGACGCTGCTCTCGCTCGGCGGTGCATCGTCCAGCCGGCTCTACTACGGGACCGACGTCCGCAGCCAGGCGCTGCTCGTCGGCGCGGCACTCGCGGTCGTGCTGCACGGACGCAGCGTCGGTGCGACCGGCCGTCACCTCGCCGCCTGGGGCGGTCTCGCCGCGGCGACCGTGATGACGGTCGCCGCCTTCCGCGTCGACGGTGAGGACCCCGGGCTCTACCGCGGCGGGATGCTCGTCTTCGCGCTCTGTGCCGGACTGGTGTGCGCCGCGCTCGTCCTCGCCCCCGAGGCGCCGGGCGCGCGTCTGCTCGGCCTGTGGCCGCTCGCGGTGCTGGGCCGGATCTCCTACGGTGTCTACCTCTGGCACTGGCCGGTCGACCTACTGCTCGACCCGCACCGCACCGGCCTGCGTGGTCTCGAACTCTTCGCCGCCCGGTCAGCCGTGGCGGTCGCGATCGCCACCATCTCCTACCAGCTGGTGGAGCTGCCGATCCGCCGGGGCGGGGTCGTCGCGCGCGCCTGGCGGCGGTCCGGCCGGGTCGTGCCACGACGCGCGGTCGTGCTCGCGACGCTGGCGGCGGTGATCACCGTGACGGCTACGACCGCAGCGGCCCTGCCCGAGGCCCCGGCGACCAGCGTCGCCTACAGCGACGTCGTGCCCGGCACGGTGCCCGATGCCACCGTGCAGGTGAGCGGGGCGGGGGACGGACCCGCCGCAGCCGGACTCCCGCCGGCCCCGACGGTCCTCTACTACGGCGACTCCATCGGCTACGAGGCCGGTGGTGCCTTCGCCGACATCATGTCCGCGAGTGGGCGGGTGAAGGTCGAGTTCCGCGCCTTCCCGGCCACCGCGGTCTGCGACTGGCTGCCCGACATGCGGACGCGCGTCGCCCTCGAGAAGCCGAAGGCGGTCGTGGTCAGTTTCCTCGGGCTCGGCCTCCCGAAGTGCATGCACGACGCGTCGGGTCGCTCGCCGCAGGGGAGTGCGCTCGTGCGGCGCACCGTTGCCGACGTGCGGACCGCCCTGCAGGTGCTGACCTCGACCGGCGCCACCGTCTACTGGAACTCGACGCCGGCGAGTTGGACGTTGCCCGACCAGGACCGGCTCACCTCGGCGGTGAAGCAGGTCGTGTCCACGACTCCGAACGCACGGTGGATCGATGCCGGCGAAGCCGTCGCGCCGGGCAACCGCTGGACGCGGTACCTGCCGTGCCTGCCCGGCGAACCGTGCCGCGCGGACGGCACCGCCCAGGTCCGGGGGCCGGACATCATGCACTTCTGCCCGCGGGGCAAGACGTGGATGGACAGCGTCCCCCGCGGCCGGTGCCCCGTGTGGTCGTCAGGAGCGTGGCGCTACGCCCTGGCCCAGGCGATGCCGGTGCTGCGGCAGCTCGACCTCACGGTGCCCGCCCAGCCGATCGTGTCGAGCGCGCACGGCACCCGGCTGACCTGACCTGACCTGCCGGGCCGGCTCGAACCCGGCAGCCGATCAGCATCGTTGTCCGCGCAACGGGCAGGCGGAAGACATGCGCATCTTCCTCACCGGTGGTACCGGCCAGATCGGCACCGCCGTGCTCCCCGCCCTGCTCGCCCGCGGCCACAAGGTCACCGCGCTCGTCCGCAGCGACCGCTCGGCCGACCAGGTCGCGACGGCCGGTGCCGACCCGGTCCGCGGTGACCTGATGGACGCCGACGTCGTCGCCGAGGCCGCCCGCGCCGCCGACGGTGTCGTCCACGTCGCGTCGCCCGGCGACGAGAACAGCGCCGCCGCCGACGAGGCCGTGCTGGACGCCGTGCTCGGTGCCCTCGCCGGCTCCGGGAAGCCCTACGTCCACACCGGCGGCATCTGGGTCCACGGCAGCTCGACCGGCACGATCGACGAGGGCACGCCGATGAACCCGCCGCAGCTCACCTCGTGGCGGGTGCCGCTGGGGGAGAAGGTGCTGAACGCCGACGGCGTCCGCGGCATCCTCATCGCCCCGGGCATCGTCTACGGCGACGGCGGCGGACTTCCGTCGATGGTCGCCGGCAGCGCACCGCGGGCCGATCTGGCTGACGGGCAGGCTGTCGTCGTCCCCGGCACCGGGGAGCAGCACTGGACGACGATCCACGTCGACGACATCGGTGCCCTCTACGCCCTGGCCGTGGAGTCGGCCCCGGCCGGGACCTACCTGCTGGCCGCGAGCGGCGACAACCCCACCGTGAGGGAGATCGGCGAGGCCGCGAGCCGTGGTCAGGGACTCGGCGGCCGCGTCGCGCCGGAAGGGGTGGAGGCCACGAACGAGCGGCTCGGGCTGCTCGGGGAGGCGCTGCTGCTCGACCAGCGGGCCTCCGGCGAGCGCGCGCGCACGCTGCTGGGCTGGAAGCCGACCGGACGGTCGCTGCTCGACGACCTCGAGAACGGGTCGTACGTCGCGTCCTGACCTGGCCTCTCCGGCTCCACATCACATCGGATGTCGGTGTCACACCAGATGTGATGTGGAGCCGATGCACGACCATCCGGCTCCGCCGCCTGGCGTCGGGGACAATGGGCTCAGCCCGACGTGACGACGACGTCCCGCGGAACCTCGGAGGCTTTCCCGCATGACCCCACCGACCGACCCCGTATCGACCCAGCCGAAGGCTGTCTCCTTCGCCCGCGGTGCCCCCTCGACCGACATCGTCGACGTCGAGGGGCTCAAGCTTGCTGCGCAGGAAGCCTTCACCGAGGACCCCGCCGGCACCACCGGGTACGGCACGTCGGTCGGCTACCCCCCGCTGCGCCGCTGGATCGCCGCGAAGCACGGCGTCCCGGAGAACCACGTGCTGGTCACGAACGGCTCGATGCAGGCGGACGCGTTCGTCTTCGACGAGCTGGTCAGCCCCGGCAGCGCGGTGGTGGCCGAACGGCCCACCTACGACCGCACCCTGCTCGGCCTGTCGAGCCGCGGCGCCGACGTGCGGCTCGTGACCCTGCAGACGGACGGCATCGACACCGACGAGGTCGAGCAGCTGCTCGCCGCGGGCGTGCGGCCCGCCTTCGCCCACGTCATCCCGAACTTCCAGAACCCGGCCGGCTACACGCTCTCGCTCGCGAAGCGGCAGCGGCTGCTCGAGCTGGCCCGGGAGCACGACTTCCTCATCTTCGAGGACGACCCGTACTACGACATCCGGTTCAGCGGCGAGCCGCTGCCGCGGATGCTCGACCTCGACGGCGGTCCCGGGAGCACCTCGGTCGTCTACGCGAGCTCGTTCTCCAAGACGGTCTGCCCGGGCGTCCGCGTGGGCTACATCGTCGGTCCGCCGGCGCTGATCGACCGCATCAAGGTGCGGGCGACGAACACCTACATCTCGCCCAGCATGGTCGCCCAGGCCATCGTGTTCCGGTTCGTCGACGGTCCCCGCTTCGCCGGCGCCCTCGACGGCATCCGCCGCGCGCTCGCCGAGCGCGTCGAGGCCCTCGACAACGCCCTGCGGGAGCACCTGCCGCAGGCGCGCTTCGAGCGGCCGGACGGCGGCTACTTCCTCTGGGTCACGCTGCCCGAGGGTGAGGGCCACGACAGCCGGCGCATCACCGCCGAGGCCGCGAGCCGCGGCGTAGGCATCGTGCCCGGGGGCGACTTCCTGCTCGACGAGGGGCTCAACTCGTTCCGGCTCGCCTACTCGGCTGTGCCGGCCGGCGACATCGACGACGGGGTGCGGCGCCTGGCCGAGGCCGTCGCGGCGGCGCGCGACCTGAGCTGAGCTGGGCTGGGCTGAATCGGGGTCAGCCCGGCAGCTGGGTCGCCAGCTGCCGGAGCTCGGGGATCTCGCCGTCCTGCGCGCCGACGATCGACGTCGCCAGCGCGCGAGCCGGCGCGTAGGTGCCCGAGGCGAGCTCGGCCTGCGACATGACGACGGCGCCCTGCTCGCTGCCCGCCGAGAGCAGCAGGACGTCCCGGTCGAAGGCGGGGCCCGGCTCCGTCAGAAGGTGCTGATAGGCGTCGTCGGTGACGTAACCGGCGGCGCCGACCGCGTCCATGTCGTGCGCGCCGGCATCGCCACCCGGGGCGACGCCGAGCGCCGTGGCCCAGGCTGCGAGGTGAGCACGCTCGGGCGTCTGCTCGCTGAGGATGCGGCCGCCGAAGGCGCGGACGCGCGGGTCGGATCCCCGGTCGGCGGCGACCTGCCCGAGCTGCAGTGCCCGCTCGTGGTGCACGAGCATGTGCCGGACGAAGTCCGCATCAGCCGCCGTGGAAGTCGGGGTCGAGGACGCCCGCGGTGTGGCCGTCGACCCGGACGAGCCGCAGCCGACGACGCCGGTGAGCGCGAGCAGTACAGCCGTGGTCGTGACGGCCGTGCGGAGGGGGACCACCCACCCAGTCTGCCGTCGGTGCGAGGATCGGCCCGTGGACGAGCCCGCGGAGGCGACGAGCAGCGTACCGCTGGTCGGTCTCGAGGACATCGAGGCGGCCGCGTTTCTGCTCGGCGGCGTCGTCCGACCGACGCCTCTGGAGCACTCGCGGGCCTTGTCCGAGCAGGTCGGCGGGGACGTGTGGCTGAAGTGCGAGAACCTGCAGCGCACCGGCTCGTTCAAGCTCCGCGGCGCCTACACGCGACTCGCCCGGCTCCCGGCCGACGAACGCGTGCGGGGCGTCGTCGCGGCGAGCGCGGGCAACCACGCGCAGGGGGTGGCGCTGGCGGCCCGGGAACTCGGCATCGACGCCACCGTCTTCATGCCGACCACCGCGCCCCTGCCCAAGCTGGCCGCCACCCGCGGTTACGGCGCCCGCGTCGAGCAGGTGGGTACCTCCCTGGCCGAGCCCCTCGCGGCAGCCATCGAATACTCCGACCGCACCGGCGCCGTGTTCATCCACCCGTTCGACCACCCGGACGTCATCGCCGGGCAGGGCACCGTCGGGCTCGAGGTGCTGGACCAGTGCCCCGACGTCGCCACCGTCGTCGTCTGCACCGGTGGCGGTGGCCTCGTCTCCGGCATCGCGGCCGCCGTCCGGGCGCGGCGTCCGGAGGCGCGGGTCGTCGCGGTGCAGGCCGCCGGCGCCGCAGCACTTCCCGGGTCGCTCGCCGCCGGCGTCCCGATCGCGCTCGACGCGATGGCGACCATGGCCGACGGCATCGCCGTGCCGTCGCCCGGCCCGATGACGCTCGCCCACGTCGCAGCCCTCGTCGACGAGGTCCGCACCGTGACCGAGGACGACCTCTCCCGCGCGCTGCTGTTCTGCCTGGAGCGGGCGAAGCTGGTGGTCGAACCGGCCGGGGTCGCCGCCGTCGCCGCGATCCTCGCTGACCCGGCCGCCTTCGCCCCACCGGTGGTCGCCGTCGTCTCCGGCGGCAACATCGACCCCGTGCTGCTGCTGAAGGTGGTGCAGCACGGCATGGCGGCCGCCGGGCGCTACCAGTCGCTCCGCGTCCGGATGCCCGACCGCCCCGGCTCGCTCGCGGGCCTGCTGCAGCAACTGGCAGCCGCTTCAGCGAACGTGCTCTCGGTGGAACACGAGCGCACCCGGGCGCGGCTCGACCTGGGCCAGGTGGAGGTCGCGGTGGTGCTGGAGACGCAGGGGCCCGACCACGCCGCCGCGGTGCTCGCCGTGCTGGCCGATGCCGGCTACGACGTCACGGCCGACTGACCGTCCGGGTGGCGGCAGGTTCACCCGGCTCCGCAACGGAGACAATCACCAGCATGGCTGTCACCCCGCAAACGCCCCTCGGGCTGTTCGACACCGACGCGCAGATCGGCTCCGAGGACCGCGCCATCCGCGACACGGTCCGGAGCTTCGTCGACGACCGCATCAAGCCCGAGATCGCCGAGTGGTACGAGGCCGGGTCGCTGCCGGTCCGCGAGCTCGCGAAGGAGCTCGGGGCGCTCGGCGTGCTCGGGATGCACCTCGAGGGCTACGGCTGCGCCGGTACGTCCGCCACCGCCTACGGCCTGGCCTGCATGGAGCTCGAGGCCGGTGACTCCGGGCTGCGTTCGCTGGTCTCGGTGCAGGGCTCGCTGGCGATGTTCGCCATCTGGAAGCACGGCTCCGAGGAGCAGAAGCAGCAGTGGCTCCCGGCGATGGCCGAGGGCAGCGCCATCGGCTGCTTCGGCCTCACCGAGGCCGACTTCGGCTCCAACCCCGGCGGCATGCGCACCCGCGCCCGTCGCGACGGCGACGACTGGATCCTCGACGGCAGCAAGATGTGGATCACCAACGGCTCGGTCGCCGACGTCGCCGTCGTCTGGGCGCAGACCGACGACAAGGTCCGCGGCTTCGTCGTCCCGACCGACACCCCCGGCTTCTCCGCGCCGGAGATCAAGCGGAAGATGTCGCTGCGGGCATCCGTGACCTCCGAGCTGGTGCTCGAGGGCGTCCGGCTGCCGGCCTCGGCGATGCTGCCCGAGGCCAAGGGGCTGTCCGGCCCGCTCTCGTGTCTGAACGAGGCGCGTTACGGCATCATCTTCGGTGCCCTCGGCGCCGCCCGCGACTGCCTCGAAACGGCGATCGCCTACGCGCAGTCCCGCGAGATGTTCGACAAGCCGCTCGCGGCCTACCAGCTGACGCAGGCCAAGCTCGCCGACATGTCGCTGGAGCTCGGCAAGGGGATGCTCCTCGCGCTGCACCTCGGCGCCCGGAAGGACGCCGGCACCCTGCGCAGCGAGCAGGTCAGCATCGGCAAACTCAACAACGTCCGCGAGGCCATCGAGATCGCCCGCTCCTCGCGGACGATCCTCGGGGCCGCCGGCATCACGCTCGAGTACCCGATCATGCGACACGCCAACAACCTCGAGTCGGTGCTGACCTACGAGGGCACCTCCGAGGTGCACCAGCTGATCCTCGGCCAGGCCCTCACCGGGGCGTCCGCCTTCCGCTGACGCATCGAACGCGTCTGGCGTGTTTCTGGCGACGCCAGACGCGTTCGCGATGTCCAGCGGTGCGCTGAGGTCCGCCATTCGCAGTGGCGCATCCCCCGATCGGTGGGAGATCAACGCCGGCAGGGTCCGATAGAGCTCCATCACTCGCGATGGACAAAGGGGCCCACGTGTTCGACGTCGACCAACTCCCGACCGCTGCCGGGACCGCAGCACTCATCCCGCATCCCAGGGACGAGGCGACCTCGGGGGCGGCGATGCTGGCACGGCAGAGCCGGCGGGAGTCCAACGCCCGCACCTACGCCCGGAACTTCGGCATCGCGCCGGTCCGGGCAACGGGCATGGAGGTCACCGACGCCGACGGACGCGTGTTCCTCGACTGCCTGTCCGGCGCGGGGACACTGGCGCTGGGGCACAACCACCCGGTTGTCGTGGAGGCGTTGCGCCGCGTCATCGACAGCGGCGTGCCGTTGCACGCGCTCGACTTCGCGACGCCTGAGAAGGACGCCTTCACCACCGAGCTGCTCTCCCGCCTGCCGTCGGCGTTCGCCGACCGGGCACGCCTGCACTTCTGCGGCCCGGCCGGCACAGACGCCGTCGAAGCCGCCCTGAAGCTGACCGCGACCGCCACCGGCCGCTCGTCGCTGCTCGCCTTCACCGGCGCGTACCACGGCATGACCGCCGGGGCGATGGCCGTCACCGGCAACACCGAGGTCCGGGCGCGGCTCGGCACCACCGCGACGCAGACCACCCGCCTGCCCTTCCCGTACTCCTACCGCTGCCCCTTCGGAATCGGCGGCGACGCCGGCAGCCGCATCGCCGCGACCTACGTCGAGCGCTTCCTCGACGACCCGGCCGGCGGTGTCCTGCCGCCGGCGGCGATGATCCTCGAGGCGGTGCAGGGCGAGGGCGGCGCCGTCCCCGCGCCCGACGAGTGGCTCCGCGCCATGCGCCGCATCACCAGCGAACGCGGCATCCCGCTGATCCTCGACGAGGTGCAGGCCGGCGTCGGCCGCACCGGTGCGTTCTGGGGCTTCGAGCACAGCGGCATCACCCCCGACGTCGTCGTCATGTCGAAGGCGATCGGCGGCAGCCTGCCGCTCGCGGTCATCGCCTACGACCAGGACCTCGACGTCTGGGGTCCGGGCGCCCACACCGGCACCTTCCGCGGCAACACGCTCGCGATGGCAACCGGCACCGCGACATTGCGCTTCGTCGGCGACAACCGGCTGGACCTCCGCGCGGCCGAACTCGGCGCACGGATGACGCGGGTCCTGCAGGAGATGGGTCGTAGCTTCCCGACCATCGGCGACGTCCGTGGCCGCGGGCTCATGCTCGGCGTCGAACTCGTCGACCCGGCCGGCGCCCCCGACGCCACCGGCTCGTTGCCGCCGGCCTCGGCGCTCGCAGCGCAGGTCCGGCGCGAGTGCCTGGTCCGCGGCCTGATCGTCGAACTCGGCGGCCGCCACGACGCCGTCGTCCGGCTGCTCCCGCCGCTGATCATGACCGACGCCCAGGCCGACAGCGTGCTCGACCGGCTCGGCGAGGCGCTCGCCGCCGCACAGCGCGTCGTCGGGACGGGTGCCGCATGACGGTGCTCGACGGGTCGGTCCCGGCCCAGCCCCGGGCCGCCGTCCCGCTGGTCCCCGTGCCGCTGGTGCCCGACCCGGCCGTCGCCTACGAGGCCCGGCTCGCCGGCACCGCCGCCGGTCGCGCGCACCTCGACCGGCTGCTCGACACGACCCTCCGGGGTCTGGCGGCCGGTGCGATCGGACGGGACGGTCCGCTGCCCGTCGGCGGCGCGGCGACGGTGGCGGCCACCGCCGCGGGAAGCCTCGCCGCGGCTCTGCCCGAGGACGGCCTCGGTGACGTCGAGGCCCTCGCCACGCTGGTCCCGCTGCTGGCCGCCGGCTCCGCGGATCCCGCCGACCCGGCCTGCGCCGGCCACCTGCACTGCCCGCCACTCGCGGTTGCGGTCGCGGCCGACGCCGCGGTCAGCGCCCTCAACCCCTCCCTGGATTCCTGGGACCAGGCGCCGATGGCGTCGGCGATCGAGGAGCACGTCCTGGCCGGGTTGGCCGAGCTCGTCGGCTACGACCCGTCCCACGCCCGGGGCGTGTTCACCACCGGCGGGACCGGGTCGAACCTGATGGGCCTGCTGTTCGCCCGCACCCGGGCGGGTCAGGCGGCCGGTCACGAGCTGTCGCGCACCGGTCTGCCGCCGCTCGGCGCCACGGGCTGGCGACCCGTCGTCTTCTGTTCCGAGATCGCGCACTTCTCCGTCCAGCGCGGTGCGGCGCTGCTCGGTCTCGGGGAGGACTGCGTCGTCGGGGTCGCCGTCGACGACCAGTGCCGCATGATCCCTGCCGCGCTCGCCGCCGCCATCGACGACGAGGTCCGGGAGGGCCGCGTCCCGATCGCCGTCGTCGCGACCGCCGGATCCACCGACCTCGGCAGCATCGACCCGCTGCGCGACATCGCCGACGTCGTCCGCCGGGCGTCCCGGACGGCCGTGCCCGGTCGGCCCCCGCTGTGGCTGCACGTCGACGCCGCCTACGGCGGGGGAGCGTTGTTCTCGGACCGCCTCGCCGGGCTGCTCGACGGGGTGGCCGAGGCCGACTCGGTGAGCCTCGACCTGCACAAGTACGGCTGGCAGCCCGCCGCGGCCGGGGTGTTCCTCACCCGGGAGCGCGACGCCTGGCGGGCACTGGACCGCGAGGTCGCCTACCTCAACGCCGCCGACGACACCGAGGCCGGGTTCCCGGACCTGCTCGGCCGCTCGCTGCGGACCACCCGTCGGCCCGACGCCTTCAAGGTGGCCGTCACCCTGCGAGCACTCGGCCGACGGGGTCTGGGGGAGCTCGTCGACCGCTGCAACGACCTCGCCGGCCACGCCGCGGACCTCGTCCGCGCCCATCCGCGGCTCGAGCTCGCGGCCGAGCCGACCCTGTCGACCGTCGTGTTCCGGTACCTGCCGGACGAACCGGGCGTCGCCGACGCGGTGAACGCAGGCATCCGGCGACGGCTGCTGGAGGACGGGACGGCCGTGGTCGGCCGGGCCGATCTCGGTCCGGCGCAGGTCGTGCACCTGAAGCTGACGCTGCTCAACCCCGCCGCACGACCGGCCGACGTCGCGGCGCTGCTCGGCCTCGTCGTCGCCGCGGGGGAGGAGCTCAGCTGAGCCGGCGGACGATCCCGAGCGGGAGCAGGCGCATCGCGTAGCTGATCGGCACCCACGGCCACGCCGGCACGTAGGCCTTCGGTGTCCGCCTCTCGATGGCGGCGACCATGGCGCGGACACCCGTCGGGGTGTCGACCATGAAGCGGGTCGCCTGCTCGACGTGTTCGTTCATCTCCGAGCGGATGTAGCCCGGGTAGACGACCGACACCTCGACGCCGCGTACCCGCTCGGAGCGCAGACCTTCGGCGAGCGCGGCGACGCCGGCCTTGCTGGCGGCGTAGGTGGTCATGCTCTTGCGCATCCCGCGCAGTGCCGACATCGACGAGACCAGCACCAGATGGCCGCGCCCCTGGCGGCGGAAGACCTCCATCGCCGCCTCGCTGGTGGCGAGCGCGCCGATGAAGTTGGTCATCGCGGTCTCGCGGTTGGCGTCGTAGCGACCGGTCCCGAGGGGCGCGCCCTTGCCGAGCCCGGCGTTCACGATCACGCGGTCCAGCACGCCGAAACCGGCCGCGACCCCGCGCACCACCTCGAAGACGGCGTCGTCGTCGGTGACGTCGAGTGAGGCGAGCTCGACGCGCAGGTCGGGATGGGCGGCGAGGATCTCCTCACGGAGCGCCTCGAGCCGGTCCTTGCGACGGGCGCACAGGGCCAGGTCGTAGTCGAGCGCCGCGAACTGGCGCGCCATCTCCGCGCCGAGCCCCGAACTCGCGCCGGTGATGAGGATGCTGCCGCGGCTCATGGATGCCTCTCGAGGGTGGGGATCGAACGGCGCCCATTCTTCACGTCCCGGACACCGATCGCTCCGGACCGTCACATGCGTCTTGTTGCATGATGGAGTCTCTCCGCCGTCATCACGTCCTCCGCGGGGTTCCGGCGGGGGCGGAAGGAACCCGTGCTCCTCTCGTCCCCGGGCCGGCTGCTGCTCGCCGCCTCCGCCGCCTCTTGTCTGCTCCTCACCGGTTGCGGGGCGTCGTCGCACGCCGCCCGCTCGGCCGCGCCGTCGCCGGGCGTGACGGCGACCCCGGGCGCTCCCGGCGCGAACGCGACGACTGCGGCCGCGACGACCGACCCCGCGGTGATCATGTCGCGGTCCACCGTGCCGGTCCTCTGCTTCCACCAGGTGCGGAACTGGCGGCCCGCCGACAGCCGTGCGGACCGCGGCATCATCACCCCGCCCGCGGTCCTGGACCATCAGCTCGCGACGCTCAAGCGGGCGGGCTACACGCCGATCGACGACGACCAGCTCTACGCACACCTGACCACCGGGGCGCCGCTCCCGGCCAAGCCCGTGCTGCTCACGTTCGACGACGGTTCGGAGAGCCAGGTCAGCGAGGCGTTGCCGATCCTGAAGCGCTACGGCTATCCGTCGACGTACTTCCTCATGACGGTGGTGCTCGACAAGCGGTATTGGATCACCAAGGCGCAGGTTCCGCAGATCGAGACCGAGGGCGTCACCATCGGTTCGCACACCTACGACCACAACCCGGTGCCGAAGTACGACGCCGCCGCCGTGCAGACCGAGCTCGTCGACCCGAAACGGGACCTGACAGCGCTCGCCGGCAAGCCGGTGCTCGACTTCGCCTTCCCCTACGGCAGCTGGAGCCGCTCGTCGCTGCCGAAGGTCAGCGGGGCCGGCTACCGGATGGCCTTCGGTCTGGATACTCCGGAGGACCCGCAGGACCCGCTGCACAGCTACCCGCGGGCCATCGTCCCGCCGACACTCACCGATCAGCAGCTGCTGGCACTCGTCGAGAACGCGGCCCACCCGACCACGAACGGTGCTAAGGCCGGCGAGGCCTGACCTCACCGACGGGGTGACGCACCTCGCACCCTTGCGGAAGCAACGATTCGCGCGTGACAACGGCGCGCGAGCGGGCACAGAGAAGGTGGCTGCGCCTGACGGCGCCCCCATTCATCGATGCGGTGCGACCGGATGACCTCCGGTACCGGCGGACGACGACGTCCGCGCCGCCCCCGCTGCACTGACCCCCCTGGAGTTCCCTATGACGACCGTCAACGCCTACGCCTCGTTCGCGGCCGACCAGCCGCTGGCCCCGACCGCCATCGAGCGGCGCGAGGTCGGCCCGCACGACGTGCTGATCGACATCAAGTTCGCCGGCATCTGCCACTCCGACATCCACACCGCGCGCGCCGAATGGGGCGAGCCGGCCAACCGTCCGATCGTCGTCGGCCACGAGATCGCCGGCATCGTCTCCGAGGTCGGAGCCGAGGTGACCAAGCACAAGGTCGGCGACCGGGTCGGCGTCGGCTGCATGGTCAACTCGTGCCGCGAGTGCGAGAACTGCAAGGCCGGGATGGAGCAGTACTGCCTCAAGGGCATGACCGGCACCTACGACGGCATCGACGTCGACGGCAACCCGACTGCGGGTGGCTACTCGACGGCCATCGTCGTCACCGAGGACTTCGTCCTGCGCATCCCGGACGGCATCGAGCTCGACGCCGCCGCCCCGCTGCTCTGCGCCGGCATCACCCTGTTCAGCCCGCTGGCCCGCTTCGGCGCCGGCCCCGGCAAGAACGTCGCGATCATCGGCCTCGGCGGTCTCGGCCACATGGGCGTGAAGATCGCGCACGCCATGGGGGCCGACGTCACCGTGCTGAGCCAGTCGCTGAAGAAGCAGGAGGACGGCCTGCGCCTCGGGGCCGACCACTACTACGCGACGAGCGAGCGCGAGACCTTCAAGGACCTCAAGGGCAGCTTCGACCTCATCATCAACACGGTGTCGGCGAACCTGCCGATGGACCGCTACCTGGGCCTTCTCAAGGCCGAGGGCACGCTGGTCGAGGTCGGCGCGCCGGAGAAGCCGATGCCGATCTCCGCGTTCTCGCTGATCGGCGGCGGCAAGACCCTCGCCGGCTCGATGATCGGCGGCATCCCGCAGACCCAGGAGATGCTCGACTTCTGCGCCGAGCACCACCTCGGGGCCGAGATCGAGGTCATCGGCGCCGACAAGATCAACGAGGCGTGGGAGCGGGTCGTCGCCTCCGACGTCCGCTACCGCTTCGTCATCGACGCGAGCACATTCGACAACTGAGCTGAGGTACGCCAAGAGCTGGCGTCGTTCCACCGGTCACCACCGGTCGGAGCGGCGCCAGCTCTCTCGTCCGTCCTTGCCGGCTCCCGACTAGCCTCGCGAGCATGGATCTCCAGCGTCGGATCAGCTCCCGCGAGGGGGAATTCCTGCTCTTCGCGTTGACCCCGCCCCGCCTCTCGACCACCCCGGAGAAGGCCCAGGAGATCGCGGACATCGCCGTCGAGCGTTTGCAGCCTCTCGACGTGGACGGCCTGATCCTCTACGACATCGACGACGAGGCCGACCGCAACTCCGACGAGCGACCGTTCCCGTTCCTGCCGAGCATGGACCCGGCCGACTACCTCGAGCAGCACCTCGGGAGCTGGCGTACCCCCGTCGTGGTCTACCGCGCGACCGCGAAGTACGGCGAGCGGGACCTGCGCGACTGGCTACGGCGCCAGGACGCCGCCGAGCGGATGGCCGTCTTCGTCGGGGCCTCCTCGCGGGAGAAGCGGGTCGCCACCACGCTCCGGACGGCCCAGCAGCTCCACGCCGAGGTGAACCCCGAGCTGCTCCTCGGGGCCGTCGCCATCCCCGAGCGGCACCGGCGCAAGGGCGACGAGCACCTCCGCCTGGCCGCCAAGCAGCAGGCCGGCTGCTCCTACTTCGTCACCCAGGTCGTCTACGACGTCGAGGCGGCCAAGGATCTGGTGTCGGACTACATGTACGAGTGCCGCGATCGCGGCCTCGATCCCCTTCCCATCGTGTTCACCTTCTCGGTGTGCGGCTCCATGAAGACCTTGGAGTTCCTCCGATGGCTCGGCGTCGACGTCCCGCGCTGGATCGAGAACGACCTGCGCCACGCCGAGGACCCGCTCGACGCCTCTCTCGAGCACGCCGAGGCGACCGCGCTCGACCTGATGTCCTTCTGCCGCCGACGGGGTGTCCCGTTCGGGATCAACGTGGAGTCGGTCTCGATCCGCAGGGTCGAGATCGAGGCGAGCGTGCGGCTCGCCGAACGGTTGCAGGGCAAGCTGGCGCGCTGAGGAGGCCCGGCGCATCCCTGATGCGACGCGGGAGCTGACGACCTCCTCGTGCAGTTCACACGGAACGCTGTCACCGTGGTGTCACATCGTGGTCAGGCGAGGAGTGGGTCGTGGGGATCAGCTATTCCAAAGGTGGCAGCGACGAGCCGGTCGAGGCGGCGGCATTGAGTGGGACGAGGCCGATGGCTCCCGGCACTCAGCCGGTGCTGATCCCGACGCGCGTTCTCGACGGCTACGGTCCGGGATTGCAGTACCGGATCGAGGGTGAGTTGGTCCCCGTGCTGCACGTAGCGCTCGACGGCTCGGTGCCGGTGTTCTTCGAGCACCACGTGATCCTGTGGAAGCAGCCGCAGGTCGACGTGGCGATCAAGAAGCTGCGGGGAGCATTCAAGCGGGTCGTGTCCGGGATGCCGATCTTCATGACCGAGGCGCGCGGTGCCGGCCAGATCGCCTTCTCCCGCGACAACGTGGGCCACGTGTTCCCGATGCACCTCAGCCACGGCTCGACGCTGTTGGTGCGTGAGCATCAGTTCCTCGCGGCGACGGCGAACCTGGACTACACGTTCGAGCGGGCGGGCGGCTACGGGAGCATGCTGTTCGGCCAGCAGGGCTTCTTCGTCGACCGCTTCACGGCAACGGCGGGGGACGCGGTGCTGTGGCTGCACGCGCACGGCAACGCCTTCGAGGTGACGCTCGCGCCGGGGGAGACCATCGACGTCGAGCCCGGGTCGTGGGTCTACCGCGAGGACTCCGTCAGCTACACCCAGCAGGTGTTCGGGCTCAAGACCGGCATCTTCGGCGGTGGCGGCAACCTCGTGTTCAACCGCTTCACCGGACCGGGACGGGTCGGAGTCCAATCGGGCTTCTACACCGGCGAAGCCGCCGTGGCGGGGGCGGCCGCCGGCGGCGCGCTCGGTGGCGCCCGGGGTGCGGTCGGCGGGGGGTTGCTCGGCGGCGCGCTCGGCGGAATCCTCGGCGGTGACTGAGACGACGATGGGCGGCGGAGGAACCCGGTGACGGACGGACGACGGGCTGGCAGGGAGCGGACCGCGCTGGTCGTGGCGGGTGCTGGTGCGCGGGGCGCTTACGAGGCAGGCGTGTTGCGGACGCTGTTGCCGGCGCTGGAGTCCGACGGTCATCCGCCGACGATGCTGTTCGGCACGAGCGCCGGTGCGCTGAATGTCGTCGGGTTGGCGGCCTACGCCGACCTCGGGCCCGCCGCGGCAACGGTGAAGATCGCCGAGATGTGGGAGGCGGTGCGGCTCCGGCAGGTCAGCAACGTCCTCGTCAGCGGCGCCGGTGACATCTCGCATTTCCTGCTGCAGCTCCTCGGTGCCCGAGTCCGGCTGACGAGCCTGCTCGACACCCGGCGGCTGGCGGCGACGGTGGCGCCGCTGATCGACTGGGAGAAGCTGCACGACAACATCCGCAACGGCCCGGTCGATCTGGTCGGAGTTGCGACCACGTCGGCCGCGACCGGCGGGACCGTGGTGTTCGTGGAGAAGAAACCGTCGGTTCCGCTACCGCCGCCGGACCTGAGCCGCAACATCACCTACGTCGAGGCAATCCTGACGGCGGAGCATGCGCTGGCGTCAGCGGCGATCCCGGTGGCGTTCCGTCCGGTGCAGGTCAGCGAACCAGCTCCGTGGAGGGGGTGGTATTTCGACGGCGGTGTCCGGCTCAACGCCCCCATCAAGCCCGCGGTGGCCTTCGGGGCCACGCGCATCGCGGCCGTAGCCACCCAGCCGGTGACATACGCACCCCTCGAACCGACCGGCGACGGCAAGGCGCCTGACATCCAGGCCGACGCGGCGCAGCTCCTCCGGTCGGTTCTCGCTGACCGGATGATCGAGGACCTCCGCACCCTGTCGAACCTCAACGACGTTCTGGACGGCCGGCATCACCGGGCGTTCCGGCCGATCGAGTTCGTGTTCGCCGGACCGCCCACGGACGGCAACTGCGACATCGGCGATCTTGCCGAGCACCAGTTCGACAAGCATTTCGCCGGTCGCCGCGCATTACGGAGCCCCGACCTGTGGCTGCTGTCCCGGCTGATCGGTGGTTCCCATGCCGAACACGGCGATCTGCTCAGCTTCCTGTTCTTCGATCCTGCGTTCACGGTCCCCGCCGCCGACCTCGGCGCGAAGCATGCCGAAGCCTCGGTCACCGGGGGCGTCCAGTGGCAGTGGACCCTGTAGCGGGACCGCGATGGCTCGAGTGGCGACGCGGGATGGTCCCGGCCCAGGCAGTGGGGCTACCATGCACGCTCCGCACACCGTGAAGAGCTTGTCCCGGTCGCCCGTCCGATCCTGCGGTGGGCGCGACCAGAAGGCCTGTGGTCGACGGGACGTCACCCAGGAGGAGAGCATGCCGACGGCATCCGCCCGGTCGCGGGCGAGCGGCACCTGGCCGCGTCCGTCCCGTGGTCGGATCGCCGGGGGCTGACGGACGCATGCCGCCTCCCGACGACCCGGACACGCCCGTCGAGACCGTGGGCTATCCAGCGCCGGCGGAGGACTTGCTGAACCAGCTCGGCCTGGCCGTGGTGGTGATGGATCCGGCGCGGGTCATCACCCACTGGAACGCGGAAGCGGAGCGGTTGTTCGGCTGGTCCGCGGCCGAGGCGCTCGGTCACCTGGGGGTCGACGTCGGCCTCAGCGCGGGAGGTCTGCTCCGGTCCATAGGGCTGGCGGTCCAGGTGCTGGGCGGCGAGCCGGTGGAGGACGACCTCCCCGTGGTGACGCGGGACGGCCGGTCGCTGCTGGTGCATTTCTGGGCGCGACCGGTGCTCGGCCCGGAGGGCACCGTCACGGGGCTCATCGCCGCCGCTGCCGCGAACAAGCTGGAGCGGAGCGTGGCCGAGCTGGCGAAGAAGGTCGCCGCTGAACGGCTCGCGGACCGGCTGCACCGGCTGGAAAAGATCGCTGACCGGCTCGCCCGGGTGACCTGCGCCGACGATGTCGCGGACGCTGTCGTCTGCGAGGTCACCGAGTGCCTCGATGCCCAGGCCGCGATGGTCCTGAGGCTGCACGGCGACCGCTTCGATGCCCTGGCGGCGACCGGCTTCAGAGCTCGCGTCGTCGACAGATACCGAACCTTCGCGCTCTACGAGGCGCTTCCGGCGGCGGACGTACTGCGGAGCCGTCAGCCGCTGCTGTGGGCATCACTGGCCGACCGGGACCGCGACTACCCCCAGTACGCCGGGATGCCGTTTCCCCACAAGCGGTGGGCGATCTTCCCCTTGGTGGTGGCCGACCGTTCGATCGGGACCCTCGTGCTCGGTTGGACGGCTCCCGGGCCCTTCGACGAGGCCGACGTCCTCTTCCTGCGAATCGTGGCCGGTCAGTGTGCCCAGGCCCTCGACCGCGCCCAGGTGGAGCAGGCTCGGCGAGCCACGTTCGCGGAGCCGGACACGGCGAGATGACTCGCGGCGGGAGCGCCCGCACGTGGTCCTCGGCCAGCGGCCGCACGCTCGTGGAGGCGATCCGCTCAGCGGTCACTGCAGCCGACTGATCCGGTAGCGCAGTTCCGCGAACTGCCCGACCTGCCTCGCGCTGAGCAGGTGCAGGCGGTCGGGCATCAAGCGGCGGGGAAGCAGGGGGCGACCCTTCCCGAGCGTCGCCGGGGCGACGCTCACCCGGATCTCGTCGAGCAGCCCGGCGTCGGAGAACTGGCCGACGAGGTCGCCGCCGCCCACGATCCAGACGGTGCGGTCGCCAGCTGCCTCGAGCATCGCGGCGTGCACCGGCGCGACGTCGCCGCGCACGACGCGGATGTCGGCGTCGGCGACGAGCGGGAGGTCGCGGGAGGAGAAGACCCAGGTCGGGGTCGTCGGGTACGGCCAGGCCTCGGGTCGCTCGAGGAGCTTCTCGTGCTCGAGGATCCAGGCGTAGGTGGTCGACCCCATCGCGAGGGCGCCGACCCCGGCCATGAACGGCCCGAGCATGTCCTCGGCGTCGCCGCTGCCGGGTACGGAGAACAGCCACTCGAGGGAGTCGTGCTCGTCGGCGATGAAGCCGTCGAGGGTGGTCGCGGTCAGGTAGGTCGTCGCCATGCGGGGCAGTGTGGACCCCGCCTCCGACAAAAGCGCCGGGGCATCGACGAGTCCCGTCAGTCCTGCTCCCACCACTTCGGACCACGCTCGCCGAGGCCCACCTTGGCGGCGTGGACGCGGGCGCGTGCGGCCTTCTCGGCCTCGGGATCGCCCCGCCGCTTCGCCCAGCCCACGGCCGAGCGGGCGCTCATCAGCTCGTTCACCAGGGTCTGCCGTTCCGGCTCGGGCAGCGCCGGATCGGTCGCCCGCCACAGCCGGCCGTCGATGCGGACGTGGTGACCGTCGTCGGTCTGCTCGACCCGCGGGTTGTCCTTCGCTGCCGTCACGGAACCGGTGTACCCGCCGGAGCCACCGGACACGGGCGCGGTCCGGGGACGGGGGCGGCCGCCTCGAGGTGCCCTTCGACGACGCGGAGCCGGGCCTGCGCCAGGAAGCGCGGCGCCCACCAGTTGCGGTCGCCGAGCAGCGTCATGACCGCGGGCACGAGCAGCATCCGCACCAGCGTCGCGTCCAGGGCGACGGCGAGCACCAGACCGAGCCCGACCTGCTTGATGGGGGAGAAGCCGCCCGCGACGAACCCCGCGAACACGGTGACGATCAGCAGTGCGGCCGTGGTGATCACGCGTCCGGTGGCCGCGAGCCCACGATCGACGGCCGCGTCGTTGTCCCCCGTGCGCCGGTACTCCTCGGCGATGCGACCCAGCAGGAAGACCTCGTAATCCATCGAGAGCCCGAAGCCGATCGCGAAGACGAGCACGGGCGTCGTGATCGACAAGGTGCCGAGCGCCGACGTCCCGAAGAGGCTCCCGAGGTGCCCGTCCTGGAAGACGACGACCAGTGCGCCGAGGCCGGCTCCGAGGCTCAGCACCGTCGTCAGCACCGCCTTGAGCGGCACCAGGACCGAGCCGGTGAACGCGAACAGCAGCAGGAACACGGCGCTGAGCAGCACCGCGAGGGCAAGCGGTGCGCGGCCGAGCAGGGCGTCGACGTAGTCGTCGAGCCGGGCGGCCGAGCCGCCGACCAGGACGGGCTCCGGTGCCGGGGTCGCGCGTACGGCCCGCACCAACCGACGGGCGGCCTCGCTCTGCCCAAGCCCTGCCGGCACGACGTCCAGCACGATGCCGCGGCTCAGGCCAGGACGCACGGTCACCCGCGCCACCCCGGGGAGCGCCGCCAGGCGCGACCGGTAGTCGGCCAACGCCGCGGGCGCGGTGGTCCGGTCGCCGGCGACGACGAGCGGGTCCGGCTCGACCGTGCGGGGGAAGCGCGTCGCGGCGAGGTCGCTCAGGTGATGGGCGTCGGTCGAGGCGGGCAACGAGCGCGCGTCGGGGTCGGCGAACCGGGCGGAGGCGAGCGGGAGCGCCGGCAGCACGAGCACGGTTCCGATGACGAGCAGGACCGCGACGGGCCGGCGACGGACGCCGCGGGCCAGCCGACGCAGCGCGCGACCCTCGTCCGTCCGATGCCGCGAGGGGCGGATGCGGTGCCCCGCAGCCGCCAGCAGGACGGGGAGCAGGGTCATTGCGGCGAGGAGGTCCAGCAGGACGACGGACAGGCCGGCGAGGCCCATGGAGCGCAGGAAGTCGTCGGGGAACAGGACCAGGGCGCCGAGGGCGACGGAGACGGTCAGACCGCTGTACAGCACCGAGCGGCCAGCGGTGGCCATCACGCGCTCCACCACGACGGCGAGCGGCGCATCGGCTCCGGCGCGCTCCTCGCGGAACCGGGTCACCAGCAGCAGCCCGTAGTCGACCGCGAGCCCGAGCCCGAGCATGGTCACCACGTTGACCGAGTAGACGGAGATGTCGACGACCAGGCTCAGCGCGGTCAGGGCGAGGAAGGTGCAGCAGACCGCGACGGCGGCGAGGGCGAGCGGCAGCCCGGCCGCGATCACCCCGCCGAACACGAGGACGAGCAGCACGACGACGACCGGGGTCGAGAGCAGCTCGGCCTTCTTCAGGTCCTGGGAGGCCTGCCCGCTCATCTCGTCGTCCAGCAACGGTCCGCCGCTGACGGTGGCCCGGACGCCGGGGACGGCGCGGAGTACCGCGGCAGCGGCGTGGACCTCGCCCGCCTGCGGACGGTGGGGGACGAAGTCGACGACCACGGCGACGGCCCGGCGGTCGGTCGAGATCGCGGCGGCACCGCCCGGGGAGTTCGGCGTGGTGACCCGGGCGACGCCTGGCAGCACGCTGATGCGGCGCTCGGCGGTCGCGACATCGGCACGCAGCGCGGGGGAGTCGGCGTCCCGTCCGTCGAGGATCCCGACGATCTGGTCGCCGGTGGGGGCGATGCGCCCGACGAGCGTGGCGGCCCGGTCCGATTCGCTGCCGGGCACGTGCCCGACGGTGGAGCTCAACCGGCCGAACAGCAGTGGGGCCGTCGCCGCGCCGGCCAGCAGCGCGACGAGCCACAGCCCGATCACGAGACGGCGGTGGCTCAGGCACCAGCGGGTGAGGGTCGTCAGTGGCGGCATCGTCGCTCCCGGTCGTCGGTCCGCTGCCGGTCGGTGTCCGTGCGGCGGCGTCGGGAGAACGCTAGGAGCCACGGCCGGTCGCCGCCTCCCGCGTGGGAGGGGTCTTCGACCTCCCCCTCGCGGGGGAGATGGGACCGGCGGCCTCAGCCGGAGCCGGGGGCGACGACGCCGTTCTCGTAGGCCCAGACGACCGCGTGGATGCGGTCCCGCAGGCCGAGCTTCATCAGCACGTTGCCGACGTGCGTCTTGACCGTGTGCTCGCTGACGACGAGCTCCGCAGCGATCTCGGCGTTGGACCGGCCGCGGGCGAGCAGGGCGAGCGTGTCGCGCTCGCGTGCGGTGAGCACATCCGGCATCCGCGTGCCCGTGGCGGCCGGCACCGGGCGGGCGCGGGTGAAGTCGGCGAGCAGCCGGCGGGTCACCGAGGGGGCCAGCAGGGCGTCGCCCGACGCCACCACCCGTACCGCGGCGACGAGGTCGTCGCGGCCGACGTCCTTGAGCAGGAAGCCGCTCGCGCCGGCGTGCAGCGCGTCGTAGACGTACTCGTCGAGGTCGAACGTGGTGAGGACGAGCACGCGCGTGGCGGGGCGGGCCGCGACGATCTCGGCGGTCGCGGCTATCCCGTCCATCCCCGGCATGCGGACGTCCATCAGGACGACGTCGGGTGCCGTCGACGCCGCCGTGGCGATCGCTGCGGCACCGTCGCCGGCCTCACCGACGACCTCGAAGTCGGGCTGCGCCTCGAGGATCATGCGGAAGCCGGCGCGCACCAGCGCCTGGTCGTCGACCAGGAGCAGACGGATGCTCATCGCTCGGCCGCGGCGGTCTGCGTGGCCGGGAGAGTCGGCGGCGTCGGGGTGGTCGAGGCCGGCACCACGGCTCGGACCCGCCAACCACCCCCGGTTCGGGGACCGGCCTCCAGGGTGCCGCCGAGCAGCTCGGCGCGGTCCCGCATGCCTCGCAGACCGTTGCCACCGGTGTCCGTGGCCGGGGTTCCACGTCCGTCGTCGGTGACCACGACGGACCACGTCCCGACGTCCTGCCGGACGTCGACGTCGACATTTGTGGCGCCGGCGTGCTTGAGCACGTTGGTGAGCGATTCCTGGACGATCCGGTACACCGCGAGACCGGCGATGCTGTCCTCGACGTCGAGCCGCTCCGCCCGCAGCCGTACCCGGAGGCCGGTGTCGGCGAAGGAGGCGACGAGCTGGTCCAGGGCGGCGACGCCGGGTTGCGGCGCCCGATCGCCGGTGTCGGGCCGGTCGGCTTCCCGGAGCACGCCGAGCACGCGCCGCATCTCGACCAGAGCCTGCCGGCCGGTGCTGCTGATGGTGTCGAAGACGGTCGACGCGCGCGCCGGGTCGCTTCCGAGGACGACCGGCCCGGCCTCGGCCTGCACGACCATGAGGCTGACGGCGTGCGCGACCACGTCGTGCATCTCACGGGCGATGCGTGAGCGCTCGGCGGCGACCGCCCGCTCGGCCTCGGCGCTCCGGCTGCGCTCCAGGAAGGCCGCGCGCTGCTCGAGGGCGAGGGCCGCGTCCCGCCGGGTCCGCGCCGCGTAGCCGAGCAGGAACGAGGTGGCGAACACCAACGAGATGAGGCTCCAGTCCTGCACGGTGCTGCGCCTGTCGAGCGCGAGCGAGATCGTGATGCCGACGGCTGTCCCGGCGGCGGTCAGCGCGGCCCGGCGGGGCCGGGCGTACGCGGCCGCGGAGTAGATCGCGACCAGGCCGGCGAACGGCAGCGGCGGATCGGGCAGCGCCGTGGCCCCGTAGATGCCGGTGAGCGTCCCCACGACGGCGCCGACGAGGAAGGGGTAGCGCCGTCGCAGCAGGAGCAGTGCGCAGGAGGCGACGAGCAGGGCGTAGCCCCACCAGGGCGTGAACCGGCAGCCGCAGCCACGGTGGTGGTCGACGAGGACGGGGACCGAAGCGGCGAACACCGCTATGGCGATAGCGGCGTCGACGAGGGTGGGGTACCGGCCCAGCCGGTCCCGCACGGCCGCGGCGGAGACGATCACGCGGGAAGTCTGACAGCCGGACGGCCCCGACGCCTCCCTCGCGCGGGGGAGGAGACCGGGCCGATGGGCGGACCGGTCAGGCGGAGGGCACCCGGAGTCCGTCGAGCACGACGACGAGCAGGCGCTCGTTCTGCGAGGGCGTCGATGTGCGGGACATGCACATGCCGCCGACCAGCTGCATGAGGTCGGCCGGGGTCAGGTCGGGGCGGGCGACGCCGGTCTCCTGGGCGCGGGCGAGGACGAGGCCCGCCGCGGTTCGGATCCGTTCCCGCAGGCTGAGCGCCATGTCGGGATCCTTCTCGAACGCCTCGTGCAGCTCGGTGAGGAACGTGCGCTTGGACTCGGCGTAGCGGACGAAGGCCTGCAGCCACTCGGTGAGCGCGGACCAGGGATCGTCGGAGGCGACCACGTGCTCGGCCAGCGCGACCAGCCCGTCGACGTCCTCGCGGTAGACCGCCTCGACCATGTCGATCCGGCGGGGGAAGTGGCGGTACAGGGTGCCGACGCCGACGTCCGCCGCCTTGGCGATCTCCTCCATCGAGGTCTCGCTGCCGCGCTCGGAGAACACGGCGCGGGCGGCCTGGACGAGCCGCTCGCGGTTCCGACGGGCGTCTGCGCGCATCGGCTTCGGCTCCGCCGGGGCCGGCGGAGCAGCAGCAGGAGTCGACAACGGCGTCGACGTGGGGCTCACGGAGCCCATTCTCCCACCTCCTACGGATCGCGGCGAGCCGTCCGGGCCCGGGAATGGATGACGGTCCTGCGGCATTTGCAAAACGGAGGCCGCCTCCGTAACGTAACCGGAGGCACCTTCCGAATCATCCCCACGTTACCTCCAGGGGGAAACGCATGCCTGTCGCCGATCCAACGACCACACCCACCACGACCGCCCCGGGTACCCGGGGTCCGGTCGACCTGTCACCCGACGCCGACGACGTCGGCCCTCCGGCCCGCCGCCGCTCCGCCACGCGGCGCGCGGCCCTCGTCGGGCACCCCACCCTCGTCCTCGCGGTCATCCTCACCTGCCAGCTGATGGTGGTGCTCGACGCGACGATCGTGAACGTCGCGCTGCCCGACATGCAGAAGGCCCTGCACTTCTCCTCGGCCAACCTGTCGTGGGTGCTGAACGCCTACACGCTGACCTTCGGTGGCCTGCTCCTGCTCGGCGCCCGCGCCGGTGACCTGCTCGGCCGACGCCGCGTCTTCGTCACCGGCATCCTCGTGTTCACCGCGGCCTCCCTGCTCGGTGGCCTCGCCACCTCCGGCAGCTGGCTGCTGATCGCCCGCACCCTGCAGGGCGTCGGCGGCGCGCTGGCCGCACCGTCCTCGCTGGCGCTGCTGGCGACCATGTTCCCGGAGGGTGCCGCGCGGCTGCGGGCCCTCGGCCTGTTCGCCGCCGTCTCCGTCGGTGGCGGCGCCGTCGGCCTGGTCAGTGGCGGGATGCTCACCGAGTGGGCGTCGTGGCGCTGGGTCATGTTCGTGAACGTGCCGATCGGCCTGCTCGTCCTGCTCGGTGGCCGGCTCGTCCTGCCCGAGACCGAGCGGCAGCGGGGGCGTTTCGACACCCTCGGGGCCATCACGTCCACGCTCGGCATGGCTGCGCTGGTCTACGGCTTCGTCCGGGCAGCGTCCGACGGGTGGAGCGACTCGCTGACCATCGGCTCGTTCGTCGCCGGCGCGCTGCTGCTCGCCCTGTTCGTCCGCACCGAACTGCGGGCCGAGGAGCCGATCACCCCGCTGCGACTGCTGACCGACCGGAGTCGCACCGGCGCGAACGTCGCCCGCGGGCTGCTGTTCGCCGGCATGTTCGGGCTGTTCTTCTTCCTCTCGCAGCTGCTGCAGGGCCCGCTGGGCTACAGCTCGCTGGCCACGGGCTTCGCCTTCCTGCCGCTGCCGCTGACCGTCTTCGCGGTCTCCCGGTTCGCGAGCCGGGTGCTGGTGCGCAAGTTCGACGGCAAGCTGCTCATGCTCGTCGGCATCGGGCTCGCCGCCACCGGCTTCCTGCTGGCCACGCAGCTCACCGAGAGCTCGCCCTACATCGCGATCCTCGGCAGCCTGCTGCTGTTCGCGGTCGGTAACGGACTGTCGTTCGTGTCGCTCACCTCGGCGGCGCTCGCCGGGGTCCCGGCCGCCGACGCCGGTGCCGCGTCCGGGCTCATCAACGTGACGCAGCAGCTCGGCGGCACGCTCGGTGTGGCCGTTCTGGTCACCGTCTTCGGAGCCGCCACCCGCGGAGCCAGCGGCACCCCGGGCGAGGTCTTCATCCACGGTGCGGACCACGCGTTCGCCGCGTCCGTGGCGTTCCTGGTCGGTGCCTTCGTGCTGGTCGCCGCGTTCGTGAAGTCACCGCGGGTCGCCTGAGAAGTCGGTCGCCCAGCCCCGCTCCACGCACCGAGCCGTGCAGATCTTGGACGCGTCCGCGCAGGTCGCGGCAACCAAGATCTGCACGGCTCGTGTGTGTGCGGGCCGTGAGCTGTCAGTCGGTCTCGATCACGAAGTCCCACGTCGCCACCGGATGCCCGGTGGGCTGCCAGGTCAGCGTGGCGTGCCCGGACGGGAAGAGCCCCGAGAGGTGCAGCGTCGCGGGATGGCCGACCGAAACGTCGACCGCCTTGACGTCGGGGGAGACCGGAAGCGGCTGCTGCCGCTCGCCGAGGGTGAGGAAGGTCGACGCCGGGACGTGCAGTGCGCCCCGCTCGGCCCGGATGTCGAGGGTCTCGACGGCGGAGGCGGACCCGGCCTTCGGATCCGTCGGCTGGGTCACCTCGGGCCCGGACATCGAGACGACCACGTCGGCATCGGCGAGGTGCACCCGCACCGGTTGACCGGCCGGGACGAGCTGGTAGTGGCTGCTGTCGGCGACCGGGGTGCTCGCGAGCTCGGCCGGGGGAGTGGCGACCGGGTAGCGGCCCGCGTCGGGCGCCGAGCCGGAGCCCGAACCGCAGGCCGCGAGCGACGCGACGACACCCAGCGCGAGCAGGGCCGGGACGGCCCGCAGGCCGGGACGGCGAGTGCCGTCCCGGCCTGCAGGTCCCGGTTGCGCCGGGGGTGGGGGAACCCGGGTCACGGGGCCCCGTTCACCGCTGCGTAGCTGACCGGCCGATCGGCCTGGTCCAGCGACGCCTGGGCGGCGTATGTGCCGCCCTGACCCGACGGCTGCGGCGGCAGCGCCCGGCCACGCGGGTTGTTGTAGACGTCCGGACCGAAGGGCCGAAGGCCCGCCGCGCCGGCGTAGCCGAGGTGGCCCGCTCCGTCCGCCCCGCCGTTGGTGACGTGGAAGATGTCCTCCATCGACCGGAGCCAGCTGTAGTGGTCGTACGGCTGGTCCGAGACCGACCCGGGCGTGATGTACGGGCTGATCAGCAGGGCGCCGGTGATGCCACCACCCGGCGTCGTGTCCTGGTTGAAGGCCTGGTCGCCGGGCTGCTTGGTGTTCGGCCCGGGCAGCTCGTTGCAGCACGCGACCACGGACTGCGCGGTGTTGGCGTCGCTCTGCACCGAGTTGCCCTTGGCGTCGGTGCCCAGGGCCGCGTCCGGCGCGTAGTTCGCGTCGGCGATCGAGTTGCCGTACTGCTTGTACGGCGGGAACCCCTCGTCGAAGTTGATGACGAGCAGGCCGCCGTCCTGGTAGGCCGGGCTGTTCATGATCGCCGGGACGACCTGCTGCAGGAACAGGTCGGCCGCGTAGAGGCCGCCCTGCGTGTTGGCCGGCTTCTTCTTGTCGCCGGTCAGCGCGTTGCTGCCGCCGGAGAGGTTGTCACCCTTGCAGGTGGCGTCGTGGGCGTCGCTGCAGTTGTTCGGCGTGATCCAGCTGAAGGCCGGCGTCGTCTTCTCCGACTTGAGGTCGTTGATCAGGTTCTTGGCCAGCGGCACGGCGGCGTTCGCGCAGTCACCGTTGTCGAGCAACGAGTGGAACCACGGGAACGGGTTGTGCTTGCTGACGTACTGGTCGTCCGGCGTCGTCGTCGGGTTGGCCAACGAGCCGGGGGCCGCGTACGGGCCCTCAGCGCCGCCGGGGTTCACGGCTGTGGGACCGGGCTTCTGGTTGAGCGGGTTGCCACAGCGGTTCGGCTCGCGGGCCGGGTCGTTGCCCATGTCCTGCATGTAGCCCTTGTACGACGTCTTGTTGGCGTCGAACTGGTTGAACAGCGTCGGCACCTCGCGGGGGAACACGCAGCCGGCCTGCTTGGAGCCGCCGTTGTACGTGCCGTCGGGTCCGGGGGTGTTGTTGAGGATCTTGAACTGACCATCGGCCACCGGCTGGACGGGCCCGGTCTCGTTGTAGATCGGGCAGTCACCCTGCGGCCCGGGAGAGGTGCCCTGACCGCTCACCATCGAGAGGTAGTTGCCCTCGCTGAAGTGGCTCGTGCCGTAGTACTGGCGCTGGAGTTCGCCGTAGGTCGGCAGCGTCTTCCAGAGGTAGGAGTTGTTGTTGAGCCCGGTGAAGGACGCCTCGTAGGACTTGTTCTCGAGGATGATGTTCCAGACGTGCTTGATCTTCGGGGGCGTGAACTCGGGGTGGCCGGAGGCGGGGTGGCCCTGGCCGTTCTGGCCCTGGTCGTCGTGGCCGCCGGCGAGGGCCGGGGTGCCGGACAGCAGGGCGGTGCCGGCGAGCAGTGCGGCGCCCACTGCCAGCGACACGGTCCGGAAGCGCTGATGCGCGCGGGGTCTCATGTGCGCAAACGTCGCATTCGCGGCCCACAGCAGGGGTCCCGCCGGATGAACGGAGAGCGACGAGCAGCCTGATTTTTCGCACGTGTGGAATCGGTGTGCTCGCCCGGCGACCCGTCGCCCCCGACACCCGCGAATGGTGGAGATCTCGGGAGCGAAGTGGCAGCTCAGCGCGGCAAGATCGCCACAGAACGACGGGAGCGGTGAGCGAGCCTGCGGGTCGACCGGCGTTCGGGTGGGGCAGCGGTGCTCAGCGGGTGCGGGCGCCGCTCAGCCGCCGCGCCACCAGTCCGACGACGGCCGTGCCGACCGCAGCCACCACGAACGACACGATCGACGCGCTCATCCACGTCGCCGGGGTGAAGCCGATCCGGCTCGCCACCGACGTCCAGAACGACGCCCACGCACCGACCGAACCCGGGTTCACGAGCTGGTAGGCGACGAAGCCGAGCGCCCACGGCACGAGCATGTACCAGCGGTTCGGTGCATCCACGGCGGTGTTCCACCGGGCACGGCCGCCGAGCAGGAAGTAGTCGACCGCGAACACGGCGAACATCGGGACGAACACCGAGCCGAGCAGGTACAGGAAACTCTGGAACGCGCTGACGTCGAGCACGAGCGCGCCGAGGGTCGCCAGCGTCCCCACACCGACGGCGAGCACCCGCCGGTCCGCCAGCGGTCGGAGGTTCTGTACCGACACCGCCGTCGAGTAGACGTTGGTGAACGACTCGTCGAGCTCCCGCAGGACCAGCACCGCGAAGGGCAGCCAGCCCAGTGGCACCGCGAGGAAGCCCGAGAACAGGTGGCGCTGGGTGTCGCCGTCGGCGCTCGCCACCGTGCTGAAGGCGAGCAGGCCGAGGGTGTAGCAGGCGACCTGGGTGAGGGTGAAGCCCAGGAACGCCCCGCCGAACGCGCTGCGGGCACCGCGGGAGTGCCGGGTGTAGTCCGCGGCGAGTGGCACCCAGGAGACGGCGACGGCGATGACGACGTCGGCGGCCAGCCAGAAGCCCGACCAGGACCCGTGGGAGAACGCGGGCAGCGGGTTGCGGGCGAGCTGGATGCCGAGGTAGACGGCGGCGATCAGGACGGCGACGAGGGCGTAGCGCCGGAGCAGGCGCACCGTGCCGAGCGGCCGCAGCGCGAGCAGCGTCGTCAGCGCCCCCGCGAGCAGCACATAGGGCCACTGCACGTTCCAGGGGAGCAGCGCCCGGGCGCCGGCCGCGATGACCACCAGCTCGAAGGTCGCCCACCCGAGGCACTGCGCCAGGTTCAGCGCGGTGGGCAACCACGACAGCCGGCCGCCGAGCAGCCCGCGCATCAGCACCATCGCGGGGGCACCGGTCTGCGCCCCGGGCACCGCGGCGAGGCCCAGCAGGACCGCGCCGATCGCGGTCCCGACGACGACCGCGGTGAAGGCGGCGGCGAGCGACAGCGGCGGCACGCCGACGGGCGCCAGCACGTACAGCGCGCCCAGCGGACCGAGCAGCGAGAGCCCGAGATTGCCCCACAGGGCGATCTGGTCGGTCAGGCCGAGCGTCCGGGGCGCCGGCTCGGCGAGCGTCAGGCCGGGTTCGGCCCGGAGGTCGTCACTGCTGGGACGGTCGAGTACGGACGCCATCGCGGTCTCCCTACGCCGGCATTACCCGGACAGGTTCGGCGGTCGGCGGCGCCGGACCCCTGGTCCAGCCGCCCTCTCAGCCCGGTTGCCCCGAGCTCCCGCGAGATGTGGTTGTGCGCCGACCGTACGTCAGCTCAGCCCGGGCGGGTTCACCTCGTCGACGAACAGGTCGACACCCAGATTCTCGCCGGCGCTGTCCGGGTCGGCGACGTAGCCGGAGAGGTCGGTGACGCCGGACTCGACGAGCACGTCCTCGCAGAGGAACGAGTTGCCGGTGCACTCCCGTGCGCTGCGGGTGAGCACCTCGTAGGCGGCGTCGGCGTAGACCGCGGGCGTGCGGGCGCGGCGCATGGCCTCGTCGCCGCCGAGCAGGTTCTGCACCGCCGCGGTGGCGACGAGCGTGCGGGGCCACAGCGTGTTGGACGCGACGCCGGCCTCCCGCAGCTCCTGCGCGAAGCCGAGTCCGGCGAGCGTCATGCCGTACTTCGCGATCGTGTAGCCGGTGTGCGGGGCGAGCCACTTCGGCTCGAGGCTGATCGGCGGCGAGAGGGTGAGGATGTGCGGGTTACCGCCCTTGGACGCCGAGGCCCGCAGGTGCGGGATGCAGTACTTGCTGACGAGGAACGTGCCGCGGACGTTGATGTCCTGCATGAGGTCGTAGCGCTTCATGTCGAGCTGCTCGACCGGCGACAGGTTGATCGCGCTCGCGTTGTTGACGCAGATGTCGATGCCACCGAAGCGCTCGACGGTCTGCGCCACCGCGCCCTGCACCGAGCTCTCCTCGCGGATGTCGCCGACGATCGGCAGCGCCTGGCCGCCGGCGTCCTCGATCTGTTGCGCGGCGGTGTAGATGGTGCCCTCGAGCTTGGGGTGCGGCTCGGCCGTCTTGGCGACCAGCGCGATGTTGGCCCCGTCCTTCGCGGCGGCGAGGGCGATGGCGAGGCCGATGCCCCGGCTCGCGCCCGAGATGAACATGGTGGTGCCGGCGAGGGTGCGGGTGCTCATCGGGCCAGCTTGTCACGGCCGCACCGCACGACCGCCTCAGGCCTTGTAGGTCGCGAACACCTGGACGGGCCCGGCGGTGGCGAAGGTCAGCGTGACCGCCACCGTCGCCCCGTCGTCGATCGGGCCGTTGGGACGGAGCTGGACCGTCGCCGCGTCGAGCACGACAGGTGCGCCCGCCGGCACCGCGAGGGGCTGCGGGAGGTTCGCGGGCTGCGTGTAGTTGCTGACGACCGCGACGAGCCGGTCCGCGCGCGCGGACGTCACCTGCCCACTGAGGGTGATGGCACGGGCGGGTCCGTGCAGGCCGAGGCCGGTCACGGTGACGCCTCCGACGGCGGCGCTGCCCAGCCCGGGGACGTTGCCGGCGACCGGCTCACCGCTGCTGACCTGTACCGGCCCCTGCTCGCCGCCCGTCGTGCCGGCGCAGCCACTGAGCAGGGCGAGCGCGGCGACGGCCGCGACGAGCAGACGGACCGGGAGGCGGACGGACCGCGGGCGGGCGGGGCGGCTGGGGCGGCGTTCGAGGGCGTTCATCCCCTCCATCGTGCTCCGGATCGCTGTGCGCGTGTGCTCAGCTCGAGAGCGAACCGCCGTGCCGGTCGACCGGCTCGCACCCCACGGGCTGCGCCGGCCGCGGCAGCAGCGGCTTGGTCTTCTTGACCTTTCGGCTGACCGGCTTCTTGGTGGTGACGGTCACGTCCTCGCCCGAGTGCTTGAACGTCATCTCGGCGTCCGGCCCGTCGTGCAGCGTGTAGGTGACCTCGTCGTGCTTCACCTCGACCCGGAGCCGCGCACCGCGCCAGCGGAGACCGAAGCTCAGCCGCGTGATGCCGTCCGGCAGCTGCGGGTTGAACGTCAGTTCCGATCCGTAGTCGCGCAGCCCGCCGAAGCCCGAGACCAGAGCGATCCACGCACCGGCCAACGACGCCATGTGCAGGCCGTCGCGGCTGTTGTGGTGGATGTCGCGCAGGTCGATCAGCGCCGCCTCGTAGGCGTAGTCGTGCGCCAGCTCGAGATGACCTGTCTCGGCTGCCAGCACGGCCTGGATGCAGGCCGACAGCGACGAGTCCCGCACGTTGCGCCGCTCGTAGTAGTCGACGTTGTGGGCCTTCTGCTCCGCAGTGAACTGGTCACCGAACCAGAACATCGCCATCACCAGGTCGGACTGCTTGATGACCTGGCGCCGGTAGATCTCGAAGTACGGTGCCGACATCAGCAGCGGGTACTGGCCCTTCGAGGCCTCGAAGTTCCACTCCGGCAGGCTGGTGAAGCCCTCGCACTGCTCGTGGACGCCGAGTTCGGCGTTGTAGGGGATGTGCGCCGCCGTCGCCGCGTCCCGCCAGGCGGCCGTCTCCTCGTTGGAGACACCCATGGCCGTGGCCTTCTCCCAGTGCCGGTGGGCCGCGTCCGCTGCTCCCCGCAGGTTGGCCGCGGCCGCCATGTTGGTGAACAAGTTGTCGCGGACAACGGCGGTGTACTCGTCGGGTCCGGTGACGCCGACGATGTGCCAGGCGCCGGCTGCGTCGTGGTGGCCGAGGGACATCCACAGCCGCGCGGTCTCGACGAGCAGTTCGAGCCCCGTCTGCTCCTCGAACTCGAGGTCGCCGGTGTTGTCGACGTAGCGCTGCACGGCGATGGCGATGTCGGCGTTGATGTGGAACGCGGCGGTGCCCGCCGGCCAGTAGCCGGAGCACTCCTGCCCGCGGATGGTCCGCCAGGGGAACGCAGCACCGGCGAGGTTCAGCGTTTCCGCGCGCTCCTTGGCGAGGTCGATCGTCGACTGGCGCCACCTGAGGGCGTCCGCGGCCGCCTCCGGCAGCGTGTGGATGAGAACCGGCAGCACGTATGCCTCGGTGTCCCAGAACGTGTGACCGTCGTAGCCGGGCCCCGTCAGCCCCTTGCCGGCGATGCAGCGGAGTTCGGCCCGAGCACCGGCCTGCAGGACGTGGAACAGCCCGAAGCGCACCGCCTGCTGGATCTCCGAGTCACCGTCGACCTCGACGTCGGCGGTCTTCCAGAAATCGTCGAGGTACTTGCGCTGGTCCTTCATCAGACCCTCGAACCCCGAGTACCGCGCGCCGGTGAGCGCCGCCGCGACCTGGTCGCGCAGCGCCGGCTGGGTGCGCTGGCTCGACCAGCCGTAGCCGAGGAGCTTGACCACGCGGAGCTTCTCGCCGGCCTGCAGGTTGGCCACGATGGTGGTGCGGGCCCAGTCCTTCTTGGCGTCGGTCTCCACCTCGACCCGCCGCGGGCCCTCGACCAGGTGCTCCATTCCGGCAGCGACCAGCAGGTCGCTCTCGCGGGTCTGGTGCAGCAGCGTCGCGCCGCTCTCGGAGACCGACCGCTCCTGGGCCTCGAGCGGGTTCTTCAGCACCGCCGCGACGCGGGGGTCGCCACCCTGCTTGGGAAGGGCCTCGTTGGCGACCAGCTCGGACTGCACGATGAGCCGGACGTCGTTGTCGACCGCCTCGACCTCGTACTCGATGGCCGCGATCGCCCGCTGCGTGAACGACACCATCCGCGTCGACTTCACGCGGATGCGCTTGCCCGCCGGCGAGGTCCACTCCGCCGTCCGGATCAGTGCTCCGGCCCGCAGGTCGAGGACGCGTTCGTGCGACTCGAGCTTCCCGTACCGGATGTCGAACGGCTCGTCGTCGACCAGCAGCCGCATGATCTTGCCGTTGGTGACGTTGACCAGGGTCTGGCCCGACTCGGGGTAGCCGTATCCCGCCTCGGCGTAGGGCAGGGCGCGCAGCTCGTAGAACGAGTTCAGGTAGGTGCCGGGCACGCCGTGCGGATCGCCCTCGTCGAGGTTCCCGCGCAGACCGATGTGCCCGTTGGAGACGGTGAACAGCGATTCCGACTGCGCGATGAGCTCCTTCTCGAAGCGTGTCTCGCGGACCAGCCACGGTTCGACCGGGAACAGGTGCTGCTCGATCACGCGGAATCTCCCTGACGGGCCGGTTGGCCGGAATCGGATGTGGTGTTCCCGTCGAGCAGTTCGGCGAGGTCGGTGACGACGACGTCAGCTCCGTGCGAGGCGAGCGCGTCGGCGTGGCCGACCCGGTCGACGCCGACCACGTAGCCGAACTTGCCGTTGCGTCCGGCCTCGACGCCGGCGAGCGCGTCCTCGAAGACGACCGCGGCCTTCGCGTCCACGCCGAGCCGCTCGGCCCCGAGCAGGAACGTGTCGGGGGCCGGCTTGCCCTTCAGCCCCTTCTCCTTCAGCGTGTTGCCGTCCACGCGCTGTTCGATGTACTCGGCGAGGCCGGTCACCTCGAGCACCTGCTGCGTGTTCGCACTCGACGACACGACCGCCCGACGCAGCCCCGCGTCGCGGGCGGCTTCGAGGTAACGCCGTGAGCCCTCGAAGACCTTCACCCCGTCGGCCTCGATGTGCTCGAGCAGCGCCTTGTTCTTGCGGTTTCCGAGGCCGTTCACCGTCTCGGCGTCCGGGCCGTCGTCGGAGTCGCCTTCGGGGAGCTCGATGTGCCGGCTCGCCAGGAAGTCGCGGACCCCGTCGGCGCGGGGCTTGCCGTCGACGTAGTCCTGGTAGTCCGAGTCGGAGTCGAAGGGGACGAACTCGCTGCCGTCGGCCTCCGCCCGGGCCTTCAGGAAGGCGTCGAAGGTGTCCTTCCACGCCGCGTTGTGCACGGCCGCGGTGTCGGTGAGCACCCCGTCGAGGTCGAACAACAGAGCCGTGATGCCTTCGGGTAAGCCGAGCGAGCCACTCATCGCCGTCATCCTGCCGTCTCCGTAGGTGCTGCCGTGTGTTCCGGGTGTTACCGCCACGGCAACCGTCGGCCGGGTCCAGCCGACGACGCGGGGGCGGAATCGGTGTGGCGTCGGTGCGTGTCGTTCTACCAGCCGGTAGGCGGCGCACGTGCAGGGACCCTCCGCCGCGCCGCCCGAATCGCCGGGGAGCAGCCCTTCCGTCAGCCGCGCCGCAGCAGGTCGGCGGCGCGCTCCCCGAGCATCATCGTCGTGATCACCGGATTGACCGTCGGCATGCTCGGGAACACCGAGCCGTCGGCGATGCGCAGGTGGGACACGCCCCGCACCCGCAGCTCGGGGTCCACGACCACCAGCGGGTCGTCGAGCGAACCCATCCGGCAGGTGCCACTCGGGTGGTAGACGGTGTGGGCCACCGAGCGGGCGTAGGCGGAGAGGTCGTCGTCGGTCACCGCCTCCGGCCCGGGAGCCACCTCGCGTGCGATCCACCGGGCCAACGGCCCGGTGGCGGCGACGCGACGCGCGATCTTCATCCCGTCGACGAGGACGGCGGCGTCGTGGCCGTCGTCGACGAAGTAGCGGAAGTCGAGCGCGGGCTTGACGTCCGGGTCGGGACTGGTCAGGTACAGCCGACCGGAGGTCTGCGGCTTCGGGATGTTCGGCGTCATCGACAGGCCGTGCTCGGGCGCGGCGAAACCGAGGCGCCCGGTGTTGAGCGTCCAGGGCGTGGTCCCGAAATGGAACATCAGGTCGGGAGAGGTGAGCGCAGGGTCGCGGCGGACGAACAGCCCGGCGTCGAAGTCCGTGACGCCGACCCGCGGCAGCGGGCCGGTGGCCTCCCACGTGATGACCGACTCGGGATGGTCGATCAGGTGCTCGCCGACGCCGGGGACGTCGGCGACGAGCGGGATGCCGAGGTCGGCGAGCTGCGCGGCGGGGCCGATCCCCGAGAGCAGCAGCAGGCGGGGGGTGTCCACCGAGCCGGCGCAGAGCACGACCTCGCGGCCGGCGGGGAGCGTCGCGGCCGACCCGTCGTCGCGTCGGACCTCGACGCCGGTCACCCGCCGCTCGTCGTCGACGACGAGCCGCATCGCCCGGGTGGAGAAGGCGATGTCGAGGTTGGGACGGTCGTGCATCACGCCGTGGAGATACGCCACCGACGACGAGGAACGGCGACCGTCCTCCGGGTGGTAGCCGAGCGAGAAGAAGCCGACGCCGTCGGCGAAGGGTGCCGCGTTGAAGTCGTCGAGTATCGGGACGCCGAGGGAGGCGGAGGCGGCGGTGAGGAAATCCTTCGCGACCGGGTTGCGGTCGGCCTCGGCGACGGGCACGACATGGGCCTGCACCCGCTGCGCGTAGGGGAGGAAGTGTTCGGCGTCCCAGCCGTCGGCGCCGAGCGCAGCCCACTCGTCGAGGTCGGACGGCAACGGCAGGAAACTGATCATCGTGTTGTGACTCGAACAGCCGCCGAGGACACGGGCGCGGCTGTGCCGGATGAAGGAGTTGCCCCGCGGCTGTTCGACGGTGTCGTAGTCGTAGTCCAGCTCGCCGCCGAGCAGGCTCATCCAGTTCTCGAGGAGCAGGACCGCCTCGTTGCCCTCGTCGGTGGGACCGCCCTCGACCACGCAGACGCGGACGGACGGGTCCTCCGTCAGCCGCGCGGCGAGGACGCAGCCGGCCGTGCCGCCGCCGACGATCACGACGTCGTAGGCGGGGGAGTCGTCGGTGGGGCCGGCCGCGCTCATCCGGGCAGCGGCAGCGAGATGTTCTGCAGCTCGGTGAAGAACTCGACGGTGTGTCGGCCCCCGACGCGGCCCGTGCCGCTGGCGCTGCCGGCGGCGCCGCCCGCCGGGAGCTGGCTCTCCCAGTAGTTGGTCGTCTCGTTGATGGTCACCGAGCCGGAGCGGACGCTCTCGGCGTAGGCCAGCCCGGCCCCGATGTCGCGGGTGAAGATCGCGGCGGCGAGCCCGTAGGCGGAGTCGTTGGTCCGGGCGATCGCGTCCTCGAGGCCGCTGATCTCGACCACCGGCGCGACGGGACCGAACGTCTCCTCGGTCGCGACCAGCGCACCGCGACCGACGCCGTCGAGGACGGTCGGCTGCCAGTACAGGTCGGTCGGGAAGCCGGCCGCACGGGAGCCTCCGGTGACGACCGTGGCGCCGCGGGCGATGGCGTCGGCCACGTGTGCGTCGGTCTTCGCCGCGACCGCCTCGTTGTTGAGCGGGCCCATCGTCGTTCCGGCCTCGAAGGGGTCGCCGAGCCGGATCTGCGCCTCCGTCGCCGCGCGCAGCTTCTCGACGTAGGCCTCGCGGACCTCGCGAGCGACGAGGATCTGCTCCGCAGCGGTGCACGACTGCCCGGCGCAGAGGAAGGCCCCGCCGAGCGTCGCCTCCACGGCGGCGTCGAGGTCGGCGTCGGCGAGCACGACCAGCGGGCCGTTCCCGCCCATCTCCAGCAGCTGGGCCTTGCCGGCGGCCCGGGCCGAGACGGCGAGCCCGGTGCGGGTCGAGCCGATGAAGGCGACGGCCTGGGAGAGCGGGTTCGCGACGATCTCGTCGCCGACGACCGGGCCGGGGCCGAGCACGACGTTGAACACCCCGGGTGGGAGGTCGGCCTCGACGAAACAGTCGGCGAGGACCGTTGAGCACCAGGCCGTGGAGGGCGCCGGCACCCAGACGACGGTGTTTCCGGCGGCGAGCGCGGGCGCGACGATCTCGGTGGGCATCGTGTACGGCCAGTTCCAGGGCGAGACGCAGGCGACGACGCCGCGCGGTCGTCGGACCAGCAGCGCGCGGCGGCGGGGTGCGGCGGCGACGCCGATCGAGCCCTCGATGCGCGTGCCGTCCTCGGCTGAGAGCCGCAGCAGGGCGACGAGCTCATCGACCTCGTCGGAGCTCTCGGTGAGCGGCTTGCCCTGGTCGAGGGTGCAGCTGCGGACCAGCTCGGCCCGCCGCCGTTCGACGATGTCGGCGACCTGGTGCAGCTTCGCCGCGCGGGCGAAGGGGGAGAGCCGCGCCCAATCGTGCCGTGCCCCGGACGCGGCTCGCAGCGCAGCGCGGGCGTCGTCCCGGTCGCCCTCGGCCACGGGACCCAGGACCTGACCGGTCGCGGGGCTGGTCGCCTCGGTCGTCGCGCCGGACAGCGCGTCGCGCCACTGCCCGTCGTAGAACATCTGCGCGGTCACGCGGGGTCGCTCCTGCCTCGGCGCCGGTCCGTCCACGAGTGGCACACACTAGTGAAGCCGGGTCGACCCGGGACTGATCCGCTACCAGGCGGGGACCTCCGAGGCCGTCGGACCACGCCGATCGGTCGCGAGCGTGCCGAAGTACAGCGCCAGCGCGGACGTCGCCAGGTGCAGCAGGTTGTCGGGGTCGGCGAGGCCTCCCATCATCCCGAGGAACTCGAGGACGCCGAGCGCGCCGGCCGCCGTCACCAGGGCGAAGATGATCCCGATGGCGATGCTGACCCGCTGCGCCCACACGCGCGTCGGTGCCGCGGTGAGCCAGGCGACGGCAAGCACGAGGTGGATGGTGTTGTGCAGCGGGTTCACCCCGAACACGATGAGCGTGCGGTGGGCATGGCCCATGAAGTCGCCGAAGCCGGTGAGGGCGAAACCGCTGATCGCGACGGCCAGGTAGACGGCGCCGAACAGAGCGGCGAACAGCTGGACCGGGACCCAGCTGGAGAACTTCAGGCGCCCGGAGTGCGGCGTCGGGGTCATGGCGCTTCCTTCGGTTGCGGGCTTCGGTTGCTCGGGTGAGGCTGCGTCGGCCTATCGGCCCGCGGCCGGCCGGGGGGAGCGTGCCGGGTCAGTCGTTGGTGAGCGCCGGCCGGCCCTGCCGCTGCGCCGGCACGGTGCCGGTGGGCGCATCGACGATGAAGGGGCCCGCGGAACCGGTCAGCAGGGCTTCGAGCTCGTCTGCGGGCAGCGGTCGCGCGAACAGGTAGCCCTGCCCGAAGTCGCACTCCATCGCGCGCAGCTGCTCGAGCTGGCCCGCGTGCTCGACGCCCTCGGCGACGACGGAAAGGCCGAGGGCGTGGCCGAGGTGAAGGATGCTCTCGATCACGACGAACTCCCCGCGACCCGCGGTCAGCTTGTCGACGAAGCTCTTGTCGATCTTCAGGTAGTCGACCGAGAGGTCCTCGAGGTAGCTCAGCGACGAGTACCCGGTGCCGAAGTCGTCGATCGCGACCCTGACGCCCGTGGCGCGCAACCGCTCCAGGGCCGCGGCGGCCTGACCGACGTCGGCCATCATCAGCGATTCGGTCACCTCGAGGGTGAGCGAGGTCGGGGGCAGCCCCGAGCCGGCGAGGACGCCGAGCACGACGTCGACGAGGTCGGGCTCCGCGAGCTCGCGGGCGGAGACGTTCACGGCGAGCTGCAGCTGCGCATGGTCCGGGTGCCGGCGCTGCCACGCGGCGACGTGCCGGCAGGACTCGGCGAGCACCCAGCGGCCGAGTCCGACGATGAGGCCGCTCTCCTCCGCGGTGGGCACGAAGGCCAGTGGCGGCACGAGGCCCCGGCTCGGCGAGTTCCAGCGGACGAGCGCCTCCACCCCGTGCATCGCACCGGTCCGGAGGTCGACGGTCGGCTGGTAGTGGACGGCGAACTCCTGGCGGTCCAGTGCCGCAGCGAGCTCGGAGCGCAGCTGCAGGCGCGCCAGTACGGCGTCGCCCATCCCCGCCTCGTAGCGGACGACGCGACCGGCACCGCCGCGCTTGGCGAGGTACATGGCGATGTCGGCGCAGCGGAGCAGTTCCTCGCCGTCGATCGCGGTGCCGGTGCCGGTGGCCGGTGCCGGTGCCGGGCTGCGGGGTGCGGCGGTGAGGTCGGCCCCGAGCACCAGGCCGACGCTCGCCGACACCGACACCGCCTCGTCGGTGTCGAGCGGCACGGCGAAGGGCTCCTCGAGCGCGGTGACGACGTCCTGCGCCAGGGCCAGCACGGTCTCGGCGGCGTCGACGTGGTCGAGCAGCAGGGCGAACTCGTCGCCCCCGAGGCGTGCGACCGTCACGTGCGGACCGGCTGCGGCGATCAGGCGAGCGGCGACCTCCGTCAGCAGGTGATCGCCGGCGGCGTGTCCGTAGTGGTCGTTGACCTGCTTGAAGCCGTCGAGGTCGCAGAACAGCAGGGCGAGGCCCGCGTGCCGCTGCTCGTCGCGGCTGAGGGCCTGCTCCATGCGGTCGCCGAACAGCACCCGGTTCGCCAGGCCGGTCAGCGGGTCGTGCAGCGCGCTGTGCTCGAGGCGCTCCGCCAGGGCCACGCGTTCGGTGACGTCGCGGGAGTTCATCACCACACCGCCGACCTCGGCCTCGTCGAGCAGGTTCGTGTGCACGCTCTCGAAGTGGCGCCAGCTGCCGTCGGCGTGCCGCAGCCGGACCTCGCTGACGGCGGTGGCCCCGCTGTCGCCGCTGTCGACGCAGGTCCGGTGGGCGCTCAGGAAGGCGACGAGGTCCTCGGGGTGGACGAGGTCCCGCAGCGGTGTGTTCCGCAGTGCTGCGGGTTCCCACCCCAGCATCGTCACGAGGGAGGGGGACTGGTAGCGGACGACCGTCTCCATGTCGAGCACGGAGATGAGGTCGGCGGAGTGGTGGATGAGGGAGCGGAAGCGGGCCTCCACCTGGGCGCGCCGCCGGGCCTCGGACAGCTCCGCCTGCCGGGCGGCGAGGAGTCGCCGGACGAGCAGAGCGCCCATCCCGGCGGCGAACAGCATGATCAGCAGTGTCTCGACGTCGGCGACCGTGCCGGCGCGTCCGTCCTCGCTGCGTTGCCGTGCACCCAGCGCCGCAGCCAACCGGTGCACGCTCTCGGCGGTGGCGGCGTCCTGCCCGGCCGTGGTCGGGCCGGGGGGACCCGTGGCGGGGTCGGTGGCGTCGGTGGCGAGGTAGCGCTCGACCTCGGCGACCAGGGGCTCGGCACCGTCGATGCGGGGGTCGGAGTCGCGCAGCCGGTCGGCGGCGGTGCGGAGCTCGGAGCCGCTCGCGCCGACGGCACCGGCGGCTGCGGGGTTCGGGTCGTCGCGCGCGGTCTCGCGTGCCAGCGAGTGCACGGCGACCAGCCGGTCCAGCTCGGCGACCTGCACCGTGACGTCGTGCCGGGCGTCGACCTGGTGACGCAGGAAGATCACGCTGAACGCCATGCCGAGGGCGAGGTTCAACAGGAGCACCAGTGACAGGCCGCGGCGCAGCCTGACGGGCAATCCGGACACCATGCGTCTCCCCGATCGTGCCCCCGGCGGTGGCTTCGCGGCGGACAAAAGGAAGATCGGCACGCCAATCGGCTTTCTGCAGTGCCGGCCGCATGAGCCGCGCTACAGGCGGTGCCTCAGACGGTGAGGAGGAGGTCGACCGAGTCCGAGTAGACGGCGTCGACCCCGTCGCCCAGCACGCGGCCGAGGACGGCGCGGGTCTGGACGTCCCATGCGAACGCGAGGCGGCCGGCGTCGTGGACCAACGCGACCCGGGCCGGCGTCCACTCCGGTTCGCGAAGGTTGAGCGCGTCGACGCCCTCGTCGGCCAACCGCTGGACCAGTGGCTCGATGAGCCGTCGTCCGCGTAGGCGGGTCGAGTTCGCCAGCCGCACCGTCGACGAGATCGCGCGGCAGAGTCGGAGCGCCGGCAGCTCGGCGCACAACCAGAGGCGGCTCGTCGCGCCGGCGTCGTCGGCGACGCCGATGACCGCCTCGGCGGCGTCGAGGTCCTTGAGGTCGAGGCTCAGCTCGACGGGACCGACGGCGGCGTAGAGGTCGGCCAGTGTCGGCAGCCACGACGGCAGCTCGGCTGCGTGCAGGTCGCGGAGCCGGCGGCGTCCGCGCCCCGTCCAGAGGACGCCGTCGTGGACGAGCACCGGGACGTCGTCAGCGGTGAGCCAGACGTCGGATTCCAGCGCGGTCAGGCCGGCCGCGACGGCGTCGCAGAAGGCGGGCAGCGCGTTCTCCCGCTGGCCGGGCCCGGGGGAGCCGCGGTGGGCAAAGGCGAGGGTCATCCGCGGCCGGTCACGAGGCAGGGCCGGTCGAGGGGGCGAGCATCCGCAGCACCTCGTCGTGCAGCAGCCCATTGGTGACGACGACGCTGCCGCCGTCCGGACCGGCCGTGCCGCCGAGGTCGGTGAAGCGGCCGCCCGCCTCCTCGACGACGACCTGCAGCGCCGCGAGGTCCCAGTGCGAGACCTCGGGCTCGGTGGAGACGTCAACCGCGCCCTCGGCGACCAGGCAGTGCGACCAGAAGTCGCCGTATGCGCGCGTCCGCCACACCGCCCGGGTCAGGTCGAGGAAGCCGGCGAGCCGCGACTGCGCCTCCCAGCCGGAGAGCGAGGAGTAGGCCAGCGACGCGTCCGCCAGCGTCCCGACCCGCGAGACGGTGAGCGCGCGTGGCTCGGGAGCCCGCAGGTCGCTTCGCCAGGCGCCGCGGCCCCGCGCCGCCCACCAGCGGAAGCCGAGCGCGGGCGCGCTCACCACCCCGACCTCGACCCGGCCGTGCACCTCGAGGGCGATGAGGGTCGCCCAGACCGGCACGGCGCGGATGAAGTTCTTGGTGCCGTCGATCGGGTCGATGACCCAGCGGCGGGCGGTGTCCTCGTGCCCGGAGAACCCCTGCTCCTCGCCGAGGACCGCGTCGTCGGGATGCGTCCGGGCGAGTCGGTCCCGGAGCGCGGTCTCGACGGCCTTGTCCGCGTCGCTGACCGGCGTCGCGTCGGGCTTGGTCTCCACGACGAGGTCCACGGCGGCGTAGCGGGCGAGGGTGATGCCGTCGGCGACGTCGGCGAGTTCGAGGGCCAGCCGCAGGTCGGCGTGCTCGTCGTCGTCGGCGGCGCTGTGATCGGAAACGCGAGTCGGCACGTCGAGAACCTATGTGGGGCGGGTTCGATGGACACTTCAGCAAGTTTTGTCAACGGAGGGCTTTACAGATCGGCGCTTCGTGTCCAGAGTGGGGGCGTGCCCACCGTCCGACAGCGCGTCATCGACGCCGCCCGCGAGATCGTCATCGCCGGCGACTGGGGCAGTACGCGGATGGGCGACGTCGCCGCCCGAGCCGGGGTCAGCCGGCAGACGCTCTACAACGAGTTCGGCACCAAGGACGGTCTCGCGGTCGCGATGTCGGCGGCGCAGACCGAGTGGTTCCTGGCCCAGATCCAGACCGAGCTCGACCAGCACCCGGACGACCCGGTCGCCGGCATCCGCGCCGCCGTCACCTTCACCCTCGACGCCGGTGCCGACGACCCCATGCTGAAGGCGACGCTGTCCAGCGCCCGGGGCACCAGCGATCTGCTTCCCCTGCTGACGACCCGCGCCGAGCCGATGCTGACCGCCTCGCGCACCCTGCTCACCGCGTACCTCAACGAGCACTGGCCGGAGCTGCCGCACCGCGACGTGGTGCTCGTCGCCGAGTCGCTCATCCGGCTGACCGTCAGCCATCTCGTCCTGCCGCTCGCGCCCAGCGAGACGGTCGCCGACCAACTCGCGGAGCTCGCCGCCCGCGCCCTGCACCTGCCGTCGCACCCGCTCCCGAAGATCCACCAGAAGGAGATCTCGTGACCTCACACGACCGCTACGCCCTGCCCGCCGGCCACGGCTGGCAGACACCGATGGCGGGCGACACCCGCTTCACCTGGGAGTACGACGACGGCCGCGACCGCCTCCTCAGCCTGTACCAGAAGGGCAAGGACAAGCAGTGGGACCAGACCAAGCGGATCGACTGGGATCTGGAGGTCGACCCGCACGACGTGCTGGGGGTGCCGGAGGAGTCGGTCGGGATCTACGGCTCGCCGACCTGGAACAAGCTCGGCCAGAAGGACAAGGACGAGCTGAGCCTGCACCTCGCGAGCTGGCAGTTCAGCCAGTTCCTCCACGGTGAGCAGGGCGCGATGATCTGCTCCGCCCGCATCGTCGAGGGCGTGCCTGACCTGGACTCGAAGTTCTACGCCAGCACGCAGACGATGGACGAGGCGCGGCACGCCGAGACCTACGCCCGCTTCCTGCAGGAGAAGATCGGCCTGCTCTACCCGATCAACCCGCACCTGCAGTCGCTGCTGAACTCGACGCTCACCGACAGCCGCTGGGACATGCCCTACCTCGGCATGCAGGTGCTGATCGAGGGGCTCGCGCTCGCCGCGTTCGGCCTCATCCGCGACATGACGCCGAAGCCGCTGCCGAAGCAGATCCTGGCCTACGTGATGCAGGACGAGGCGCGCCACGTCGCCTTCGGCCGCATGGCCCTGAAGGACGCCTACGCACAGCTCTCGACCCGGGAGCGGGAGGAGCGCGAGGACTTCGTCGTCGAGGGCTGCTACCTGATGCGCGACCGCTTCCGGCAGCAGGAGGTCTGGGAGGCGCTCGGCTACCCCATGGACGAGTGCCTGCAGTACGTCGATCAGTCGCCGTACATGCAGCTGTTCCGCTCGCTGCTGTTCAGCCGCATCGTGCCCATCGTCAAGGACATCGGGCTGTGGGGCGACAAGGTGCAGAAGGCCTACGCCGACATGGGCGTGCTCGACATGGCCGGCGTCGACCTGGCCGCGCTGATGAAGGCCGACGAGGACGTCGCCGAGTCGCTCGACCGCGAGCGCGCCGAGATCGCCGCCCGGCAGCGCGAGGTGGACGAGACCATCGCCGTCGGTGCTGCAGCCGTCTGACGAATCAGCTCGTCTGCTCGTCGCCGGCGGGCGAGCCGGAGGACCGGCGCTGCCGCTCGCGTTCGCGCTTGCTGTAGGTCGCCTTGCGGACCGCTTCCTCGGACTCGAAGCTGGAGCCGAGCGCACCGGCGACGATGCCGACGGAGCAGGCGAGCCAGACGATCGTGGTGTAACTGCCGAGGTCGCCGGGATGACCGAGTCGGGAGCTGAGGTAGCCGCCGTCGATCACGGCGAACGCGGCGATGAGCGCGACGACGTAGAGGATCGCGTACATGCACAGAACGCCGATGGTCAACGTGACCACGGTGGCGGTGTTGTAGAGAAACGCCTTCTCCCGCTCGCCCGGCCGGGCCGGTTTGTCCCAGAGGCGGTTGTAGAGCAACAGCCAGAGGGTCATGGCGGCGATGGCGACCACGTTGATGACCGCGAGGCGCCAGGGGGCGAGGGCATCGGCCATGTTCCAGAAGCTGGTCGTGACGACGCCGTAGGCGGCGGTTGCCGCCGCCGCCGCGGTGGCGCTCGCGAGGTGCGGCACGAGCCGCCAGGGTCGGTTGTCGACGATCATCCCAGCCAACAGGCGGGCTCGTCCTCGTAGCCCCTCGAGGGCCAGGTGCTCGTCGACGTGCTCGTCCTCGGACAGGATGTGCCGTACCTGGCCCGCGCCCTTCGGTGAGGTGCAGCCTCCGTCCACCTCCCCCCGTCCTCCGAGGAGATGCCCGAGGAGATGCCCGAGGAGGTGGACCATCAGAGCCTGGGCTCGGCGTCGGACGCGCCAGGCGCCGAGGGCCGGCATCGAGAGCAGTCCGATCTGGAGCTCGACGCTGTAGTCGGAGAGGATCGGTTGGGTACCGGCCCGCCGCGGCAGGTCGGTCAGCAGGATCGCCACGTCCCAGCCCCGTTCGCGCCGTCTCTCCGCGATCTCGGTCAGCGGGATGGCCCCGTCCTCGTCCAGGGGCAGCTCCTCCGTCCGGCGCTCGACCTGCCACGACACCTCGCCGCTGAGAGCGTCGGTCAGCAACTGGGGGAGGTCCTCGGCCAGCGCGGCCGCCACCCGCGTGGGCACCCCCTCGTCGGCCAGCAACCCGACGACGACATCTCGCCGTTCTTCCGAGCTACGCACCGCCTGTCTCCGGACCTCCACGGAAACCTCCCCTGGGCCGCACGACCCCCGCCACGGCCGACGGCCGGATCGATGAGGACCCCGCTACCCGAGCGGCGCAAGCTCATGCCCAGGACCTCTCGTCGGGCACGCTTCGGTGCCTGGGCGGCACGGCTAGACCGGCGGCACCGTCGGCAGCGCATCGCGGCCGTAGAGCACCTTGGACCACACGACGTTCAGCGCCGCCGCGACCGGCTTCGGGTCGGCCGAAGGTGTCCGGCCGAGGGTGTCGGCGAGGTAGCGCTCGGTCATCAGCACCAGTGCGTGCGCGACCTCGCGGGACAGCAGGTGCGGGAACCGGCCGGCCGCGTACTGCTCCTCGCAGCGGTGGGCGACGGCGTCGATGAAGTGCTGGACGACGCCCCAGCGGAAGATCTCCTCGACCACCGGCTGGGTCGCCTGCGCGTCGGCGAGCGCCTTGAGGACCGGGCCATGCCGCACGTAGACCTCGACGATGCCCTCGGTCGAGCGGCGGGAGGCGTCCTCGTCCCCGGGACCGGTCAGCCAGATCTCCGACACCGCGAGGAACTCGCCCTCGATGCGGGCGGCGACCGAGCGCAGCAGCGCCGGGAGGTCGGTGAAGTAGACGTAGAACGACGAGCGTCCCAGACCGGTCCGGGCCATGACGTCGGCGACCGTGAGGTCCGCGTAGGAACCCTCGCGGAGCAGCGCCTCGGCGGCGTCGACGATCTCGCGCTCGGCGTCCTCGGGCCGGCGCCGATGCCGGGTAGGGGGCGGAGCGCTCATGGCCGGAGTATCCCCGATCGGCTCGCGGGTCGTCCGCCTCAGAGGTAGTCGGGGACTTCGCGCGCCGCGAGCAGGCGGCGCAGGGACTCGACCCGCTCCCGTGACAGCACACCGTCGCGGAGGCCTTCGTCGAGGGCGCAGTCGGGTGCCGTGTCGGCGTGGCTGCAGTCGCGGGGGCAGTCGGCGGTGACGGCTGCGAGGTCCGGGAAGGCGGCGAGAACACGCTCCGGGCTGACCATCCCGAGTCCGAAGGAGCGGACGCCCGGGGTGTCGATCACCCACGTGTCGTCGACGGTGTCGGGCAGCGCGAGGGCGATCGCGGAGCTGCTCGTGTGCCGGCCCCGGCCGGTGACGTCGTTGACGATGCCGATGGCCCGGTGCGCATCGGGCACGAGCCGGTTGACCAACGTCGACTTCCCCACGCCGCTGTGGCCGAAGAAGACACTGATCCGGCCGTCGAGCTGTGCCCGGAGCCCGTCGAGGTCGCCGTGGGGCTCGGTGGTGACCATGGGGAGCCCGAACGGTCGGTAGAGCGCCTCGACGGCGTCCGGGGTGGCCAGATCACGCTTCGTCAGGCAGAGCACGGGCGTCAGCCCGCCGTCGTAGGCAGCGACGAGGCAGCGGTCGATCAGACCGAGGCGCGGCGGCGGGTCGGCCAGCGAGACCACGACCACGAGCTGCTCGGCGTTGGCCACGACGGGGCGCTCGACGGGGTCGGTGTCGTCCGGGGTGCGACGCAGCAGCGTCCGCCGCTCGGCGACGCTGACGATCCGGGCGAGCGTGTCGGTCCGGCCCGACGCGTCCCCGGCGAGCTGCACCTGGTCGCCGACGACGACCGGCGTGCGCCGGACGTCCCCGCCCCGGATGGCCGTGACCTCCGGCCCACCGATCACCCGGCAGGTGAAGCGACCACGGTCGACGGCGACGACGAGTGCGTCCGCGGCGTCGCTGTAGTCGGGGCGCAGCCGGCTACGTCGACGCGTGCCGCGTCCGGGGCGGTTGCGGACGTCGTCCTCGTCCAGCTCGCGGGGCATGTCAGGCGGAGGGGCCGGTCGGGGCCACGAGCGCCGTCCAGCGCTCCGGGAAGTCCGGCACGGTCTTGCCGGTGGTGGCGATGTCGAGCACCGCGACGCCCGGGACCACCAGCCCGACGACGGCGTAGGCCATGGCGAGCCGGTGATCGGCCCGTGGGTCAAGGGTCGCGCCGTGGAGCGGTGCCGGCTCGATGGCCAGACCGTCGTCGGTCACCGAGATGCGGGCGCCGAGGCGTCCGAACTCCTCGGCGAGGGCGGCGAGGCGGTCGGTCTCCTGCAGCCGGAGGTGCGCGACGCCACGCAGGCGCGAGGGCCCGGAGGCGAGCACCGCCAACGCGCAGAGCGTCGGCGTCGCCTCCCCGTACTCGTGCAGGTCGAGGTCGACGCCGAGCAGCCGCTCCGGCCCGGTGACGACCAGACGGCCGTCCCCGGCCTCGCAGCGGCAGCCGAACGCCTCGAGCAGCTCCGGCAGCAGTCGGCCGGGCTGCTCGGTGGCGTCGGGCCAGCCCTCCAGCGTGACCTGTCCGCCGGTGGCGGCCGCGGCGGCGAGGAAGGCCGACGCACTCGACAGGTCCGGCTCGATCGCACGGTCGATGCGGGTGAGCGGCCCCGGTTCGACACGCCAGACGTCGGGCTCGCTGTCGTCGACCACGGCGCCGTGCTCGCGGAGCATCGCAACGGTCATGCGCAGGTGCGGTGCGGACGGGACGGGCGGGCCGTCGTGGCGCACCACCACGCCGCGCTCGAAGCGGGGAGCGGTCAGCAGCAGCCCGGAGACGAGCTGCGACGAGGAGGAGGCGTCCAGCGTCACCTCGCCGCCGACCAGGCCGTGCGGGGCGGTGAGCGTCAACGGCATGGCACCGCGGCCCTCGTCCTCGACCTCGGCCCCGAGCGTCGTGAGGGCGCGGAGCAACGGCCCGAGCGGGCGCTCCCGCATCCGCGCGTCGCCGTCGAAGCGGACCGGCTGCGTCGTCAGCGCCGCGGCCGCCGGAGGGAGGAACCGGGCGACGGTGCCCGCGTTGCCGCAGTCCACCTGGCGGGTGTCGCCGCTCCGCCCCGCTGCACCGTCGTCCAGACCGACCGCTTCGACCGTCCACGCCGGCCCGTCGGCCACCGTCACGCCGACCGCGCGCAGCCCGGCCGCCATCAGCTCGGTGTCGCGGGAGCGGAGCGGTGCCCGCAACGTGGACGACCCCTCGGACAGCGCGGCGAGCACCAGGGCGCGGTTGGTCGCCGACTTCGAACCCGGCACCCGGACGACTCCGACGACGGGATCGGTGGCGGTCGGGGCCGGCCACGCCGCGGCGGATGCGACGGCGGACCGGGAGGTCGGGACGGTCACGGGCAGCAGGGCACCTCGGGGTCCGGCCGGTCATCGACCGGCGTCGTGGGGACGCCACCGGGCAGCGGTATCCGCCACCAGTATGGCGCGGAGCGGCTGGCGCAGGTCGGCTCCGCCCGGCCTTCGGAGGGCAGCCGGGGTGTGGTCGACGCCTCGCCCCCGGCTGGCGCTGCGCGGGTGGGGGAGGCCGCCAGCGGGTACGGTCCCTCGACGGCGGTACGCCGGATTCGTCGCCGCTCGTCCTGCGCCCGGGCTCCTGCCCGACACCGAGGCTGGTCGACGCATCGGTCGACGTCCCGGCCGACGTCGGCAGCGACCGGTCAGCCGCGCGGACGCCGAGTGGCACTTCCCGGACGCGCACCGCCGACCACGACCACATCAGCGCCATCCGGCGCGACCGAAAACAGGAGGACCCTCGTGGACCTGAACACCGCACGCACCCAGCTGCAGGACCGTCTCAACGAGCTCGACCGCAGCGCCGAGACCCTGACGGCCGAGGACGCGGGCGACAACGTCGACCTCAGCCACGTCACCCAGCACCCCGGTGACCAGGGCACCGAGATCGCCGACCTCGAGCGCGAGAACGCCGTCATCGAGGCTGCCCAGAACGACCGCACCGAGATCGAGGCCGCGCTGGCCCGCATCGAGGACGGCAGCTACGGCCGCTGCATCGACTGCGGCAAGGAGATCCCCGAGGGCCGGCTCGAGATCAAGCCCGAGGCGGCCCGCTGCATGGAGGACCAGGCCAAGTTCGAGGCCCGTTGACCGCTCAGCGGTAGCGGCGCTGCCGCAGGTTCGATCAACCGCCCGATCACCGCGTGACGCAGGGTTCTGCCCTCCGACCGCAGCGTGATCGGGCGGTTGATCGTCGTTCGGCGCCGAAGGCGACCGGTCAGCTGCGACGGACCCCGCTCAGCGCCAGGTACATGCCGAGCGGCTCGTCCTCGCGCTGCTGTGACAGGTCGAGTTCGGAGGCGATGAGGTCGCCGAGCACGTTGGCGTCGTGCGTGACGGCGTAGCTGATGACATCCGGCGGGATCAGCGTGCGCGCCCGCACCCATGCGACGTCGAACCCGGCCTCGGTGGCGACGAGGCGCAGCTCGTCGGGACCGAAGCAGCGGGTGTAGCCCCCGTCGGGCGTCGGCACGAGGACGACGTCGCTCTGGCCGGCGTCGGCGAGCTCCGGCCAGCGGTGCTGCTCCGCGAGGCGGGCGAGTCCGAAGTGCAACGAATCGACGCTGAGCAGCAACCGACCGCCGGGGCGGACCACCCGGGCGGCCTGCTCGAGCGTCGACTCGGTGGCGAGGGCCGAGGAGAGAGCGCTGCCCTCGGCCACGAGACCGTCCACCGAGGCGGTGCGGAACCAGTCGAGGGACCGGATGTCGCCCGCGACGTGGGACACCGCGGGGACGGGGTCGGCGCCGGCGAGCGTCACGCCGGGCAGCGACACCGTCCTGATGCCGTCGACGTCGGCGGCGGTCCGCACGTCGACGGCGCGGACCACGTCGTGGCCGCAGCGCGCGATCCGCGAGCTCAGGTCGACGGAACCGCGCGTGCGGTCCTCGAGGGAGATGTCGAGCAACCGTGACCTGCTCTCGGGGAGCCAGGCGGCGAGCTGAGCCCGCACCACGGCGCTGAGGAAGCGCTCGTAGGAGGTGGAGACGTCGCGACCGTCGTCGTCCGCACGGAGCGGGGAGGACGGCACGGCTGACACACCGACACTGTTACCCCGGGTACACCCGCACAGTCGAGTCTTTTGCCAGGGAATGTGGACGAACTGGTTGCTCCGCCAACGAACTGGGGCATGTCCCCCGGTTCGGACCCGGGCGGATCCCAGGTCTATTCGACGGTGACGTACACCTTCGCAGTGACCACCCGGTCGAGCGCGATCGTCGCGCCGTCGGAGTCGAAGCGCTGCTGCTCGGGGATCTGGCCGTCGAGGACCTGCAGCATGCGGCCGGGCATGACGCCGCTGGCTTCGAGCTCCTGCATGCGGTCGAACTGCGCCTCGAGCTCCTCGTCGATCCGCCGGACCACCACGGTCGTCCCGGCGGTCGCGCTCCCCAGCGGTACCTGGGTGCTGACGTCGCGTGCGTTGACCGAGCCCGGGATCGGGTTGCCGTGCGGGCAGGTGCCCGGGTCGCCGAGCAGCGCCACGAGGTGCGCCTCGAGCCGGGGGCTGATCGCGTGTTCGAGGCGGCCGGCCTCCTCGTGCACCTGCGACCACGGCACCTTCAGGACGTCGGTCAGCAGGCGCTCGGCCAACCGGTGGCGCCGCATGATCGACGTGGCGAAGGTGCGGCCCTTGTCGGTCAGCATGATGGCGCGGCTGTCGTCGAGCGTGAGGTAACCCTCGCGTTCCAGACGGCGGACGGTCTCCGAAACGGCCGGCGCGGAGACGCCGAGCCGTTCCACGATGCGAGCGCGCATGGGGCGGATGCCGGATTCCTCGAGTTCCAGGACCGTCTCGAGGTACTCCTCCACCGCCGGGTGGTGTCCGTCCATGTCCTGAGTCTACGAAGCGAACCCCGGAACCGGCCGCTGCGCAGCACGGATGTGGACGTCCGCGGGGGGGACGGTCGGCCGTTCGGGAATCGCCCGGCCCCGTCGCTCTGTTGGACAGAGCGTGACCGCGATCTCCGCTCGCCGCCCCCGTCGGGCCTCCGACGGGCTGGCCTCTGCTGCGAGCCCGACGACGCCCGGTCCCGCCGCCGCGCGTCCGGCACGCGCCGCAGGCCCGGGCCGTGCCCCCCTTTCCCGGCCGACCGCCCACCCGGCGGCCCCGTCGGCCGTCGACCCCGCCGCCTCCGCAGTAGGGTCGGTGATCCGGTCGGAGGCACGTGTGGACGGGGTCGGGGAGGTGCGCGCGGTGGAGGAGACTCCCGAACAGCGCGGTGCCCGTTTCGAGCAGGACGCGCTGCCGTTCCTCGACCAGCTCTACTCGGCCGCGCTGCGCATGACGCGCAACCCCGCCGACGCCGAGGACCTGGTGCAGGAGACCTTCGTCAAGGCCTTCGCCGCCTTCCACCAGTTCCAGGAAGGCACGAACCTCAAGGCCTGGCTCTACCGGATCCTCACCAACACCTTCATCAACAGCTACCGCAAGCGGCAGCGCCAGCCGCTGCAGAGCCCGACGGAGCAGATCGAGGACTGGCAGCTCGCGGACGCCGCCGAGCACACCTCGACAGGCCTGAAGAGCGCCGAGGTCGAAGCGCTCGAACACCTTCCCGACTCCGACGTGAAGGACGCGTTGCAGCGCCTTCCCGAGGACTTCCGGATGGCGGTGTACCTCGCCGACGTCGAGGGCTTCGCCTACAAGGAGATCGCCGAGATCATGGGCACGCCGATCGGGACGGTCATGTCACGGCTGCACCGCGGCCGTCGTGGCCTCCGCTCGGAGCTCGAGGGCTACGCGCGGGAGCGCGGGCTCATCCCGGCCGAGCAGCCGTCGTCGATCGAGATCGGTCTCGAACGCGCCAGCACCGCAGGGGAGGGGTCGCAGTGAGCTGTGGGTCTCCGCACGAGACGGACTGTCATGACGTCCTGAACGAGGTCTACCTCTACCTCGACGGTGAGATCGATTCCGATCGCCGCACCCTGATCCGCGACCACCTCGACGAGTGCAGTCCCTGCCTCCGCCAGTTCGGCATCGAGCAGGAGGTCAAGCTCCTCGTCGCACGCCGCTGCGGCGGCGAGCGGGCGCCCGAGCAGCTGCGCGTCTCGGTCATGGCTCGCCTGCACACCGCGCGGATCGAGTGGGGCACCGCCGAGTATTCGCCGGAGTAGCAGGCTCACCGGAGTAGCAGCTTCGCCGGAGTAGCAGCTTCGCCCGAGTAGGGCCGATCACAGCGGGTTCACCCGTGCGGCACAGCCTCCGACGGCGGCCCGACCACTAGCCTGACCCGTCGTGCGCATCCTCGTCACCGGCGCGGCCGGTTTCATCGGCTCGAACGTCTGCGATGTCCTGCTCGGCGACGGGCACGAGGTCGTCGGTCTCGACGACCTCTCCCGCGGCAAGCTCGAGAACCTCGCCGACGCCCGGAGCAGCGACCGGTTCTCCTTCGAGCAGTTCGACGTCACCGACCCGGACCTGACCGGTCTGCTGGCGCGGGTCCGGCCCGAGGTCATCTGCCACCTCGCCGCGCAGATCGACGTGCGCATCAGCGTCGCCGACCCGCTGCTCGACGCCCGGCTCAACGTGCTCGGCACCATCAACCTGCTCGAGGCCTCGAAGGCCAATGGCGTGCGCAAGGTCGTCTTCACGTCCTCCGGCGGGTCGATCTACGGCACACCCACCGAGCTGCCGGTCGACGAGGCGGCGCCGGTGCGGCCTGAGTCGCAGTACGCCGCCGGCAAGGCCGCGGGGGAGCTCTACCTCAACGTCTACGCGGCCCTCTACGGCGTCGCGTGGACCTCGCTCGCGCTGGCCAACGTGTACGGGCCGCGGCAGGACCCGCACGGCGAGGCCGGCGTCGTCGCCATCTTCGGCACGCGGCTCCTGCAGGGCCAGGCCACCAAGATCTTCGGTGACGGGACCTCGACGCGTGACTACGTCCACGTCGCGGACGTGGCCGACGCGTTCCGCCGCGCCGTCCACGCCCGGGTCCGGTGACGGGCAGCGGTTCAACATCGGGACGGGGCGTCAGACCGACGTCCGCACGTTGCACACGCTCATCGCGAAGACCGTCCAGGGTCCGGACGAGCCGGAGATGGCCGAGCCGCGGGCCGGCGAGCTGCAGGCCATCGCACTGGACGCGGGTGCCGCCCAGCGGGAGCTGGGCTGGTCGGTGCGGTGGCAGATCGAGGACGGGCTCGCGCAGACCGTCGACTGGCTGCGCACGACCCTCAGCTGAGCTGTCGGGCACGGCAGCTCCAGAAACGAAAGACCCGGGGCCGGGGATCCCGGCTCCGGGTCTGACGTACGTGCGGTCGGTTCCGCCTCAGGCGTTGGGGCGCTTGCCGTGGTTGGCCTTGCTCTTGGCCCGGGCCCGACGCCTGCGTGCTTTCTTCGCCATGCGCGACATCCTAGCCGCCGGTTAGGGTCCGGCTCCATGGAGTCCCCCTCTGACGTTCCCGGCCTGCAGGTCCACCGCGACGGCGCGGTGCTCCGCCTCACCCTCGACCGGCCGGAGCGGCGCAACGCGCTGAACGACGAGGTGCTCGCCGGCATGGTGGCCGCCGTCCGCGAGCCGGGGGAGGCCCGCGTCATCGTCCTCACCGGTGCAGGCGACAAGGTGTTCTGCTCCGGCGCCGACCTCGCCCAGCTCGCCGACGACGCGACGGGTCTGGAGCGTCACGAGGCCAGGAGTGGTCTGCGTGACCTCGTCGTCGCGATCCGCAGCTGTCCGCTCCCCGTCGTCGCACGGGTGCAGGGGCTGTGTCTCGCCGGCGGGGTCGGCCTCGCGCTCGGCTGCGACGTGGTGCTGGCGTCGTCGGGAGCGCAGTTCGGGCTGCCCGAGGTCAACGTCGGTCTGTGGCCGTTCATGGTCTCGGCCCTGCTCGCCGCCCACGTGTCGCCGAAGATCGCCGCCGAGCTGATGCTCACCGGGCGGCGGATCAGCGCGACCGAGGCGCGGGAGGTCGGGCTGGTGAGCCGGGTGCTGCCGTCGGAAGACTTCGACGAGGAGGTCGAGACCGCGCTCGCGGACCTCGCCGCGGCCCCACCGGTCGCGGTACGGCTCGGCAAGGCGGCCTTTCTCCGCGCCCTCGAGACGCCGCTCGTCCCGGCCCTGGACGCGATGCAGGCGCAGCTGTCGCTGCTGACGACCACGGCCGACGCGACCGAGGGCATCACCGCGTTCCTCCAGAAGCGGTCCCCGCAGTGGCAGGGCCGCTGACCCTGCGGTGACCCGGCCAGGTCGTCGACGGCTCCACCGACCGGGGAAACCGGCGTCAGCACGGTCAAGGCATCCGGCCCGGTCGCCGATGCTCTCTGCGTGATGAGTGTCGAGCCCTTCCTGCGCGCGCTGGTCGAATGCGGCGGGTCAGACCTCCACTGCAAGGTGGGATCACCGCCCCGCGTCCGCATCGACGGTCGGCTGCGCAAGCTCCAGACGCGCGACCTCACCTCCGCCGACACCGAGGCGATGGTGCGCGAGGTGCTCCGCGAGGACCTCGTCGAGGAGTTCGAGCGCAGCAACGAGGCCGACTTCGCCTACTCCATCCGCGGTGTCGGCCGCTTCCGCGTGAACGCCTTCCGGGCCCGCGGCGCGGCGGGGCTCGTCTTCCGTCGCGTGAGCGTCGGCGCCATCCCGCTCGACGAACTCGGCGTCCCGTCCGTGCTCGGCTCGCTGGCTCTCGAGCCCCGCGGGCTGGTGCTGGTCACCGGCCCGACGGGCTCCGGCAAGACGACGACGCTCGCCGGCATGGTCGACCACATCAACGCCAACCGCGAAGTGCACATCGTGACGATCGAGGACCCCATCGAGGTCCTGCACTTCGACAAGATCGCCATGGTCAACCAGCGCGAGGTGCGCGTCGACACCGACGACTTCACCGTCGCCCTGCGTGCAGCCATGCGGCAGGACCCCGACGTCATCCTCGTCGGCGAGATGCGCGACGCCGAGACGGTGAAGGCGGCGCTCGCCGCCTCCGAGACCGGTCACTTCGTCATGTCGACGCTGCACACCACCGACGCGTCCGAGACGATCAACCGCATCATCGACTTCTTCCCGCCGCACGAGCAGAAGCAGATCCGCCTCTCGCTCGCCGGCGCGCTGCGCGGCATCATCTGTCAGCGTCTCGTGCCCCGCGCGGACGGTGAGGGCCGCTGCGTGGCGATGGAGATCGCGGTCAACACCGGCCGCATCGCCGACGCCATCGCCGACCCGGACAAGACCGGCACCATCCAGACGCTGGTCAGCGAGGGTGCCTACTACGGCATGCAGACCTTCGACCAGCACCTGGTCTCGTTCATCCGCGACGGCGTCATCACCCTCGAGGCCGCCATGCAGGCCTCGTCGTCACCGCACGACCTCACGGTCGAACTCAGGCGCCTGGGCCTCGTCGCCTGACGCGGACCGACGCTAGGCCGGGACGCCGGTCGACGTGCCGTGCTCGACGCAGCGCGCGCTCCACCCCGTGGGCAGGACCTGCACGACCATCCGCCGCGCGCAGCTCGGGCAGTAGCGCGGCGGTTCGAGTGCCCGCGCGGTCCGACAGGCGGCATGCTCGGCTGCGCCCGTCTCGTCCGATCGGGGCCGGCCGCAGCGGTCGCAGAACACGATGTCAGCTTATTCACCCGCCCGTCGCGGTGCAGGACAGGCTGAGCTGCGGTGATCGGGGTAGCCCGTAAGCGTGACGACGGTGAAGCGAGGGTCCAGGTTCGTCCTGCGACTCGGTCGTGACGTCGTCGCCGACCTGCGCGGGCACGACGTCCCCCTCGCCGCAGCGGGGCTGACGTTCTACGCCGCCGTCTCGCTGGTGCCGCTGCTGCTGGTGGCCTTGTGGCTCGCCTCGTTGGCGCTCGGCGGCCCGGAGATCCGCAGCCTCGGCCACGACCTCGGCGACATCGTCGGGTCGCGCCACGGCCTCGACGTCGCGGTGCGGAAGCTGACCACCGAGGGGAGCCAGGCCCAGGTGCCGGCGCTCATCGCGGCCGTCCTGATCGCCACCCTCTACGGCGAGGGGCTCACGCGTGCCCTCGCCCGTCTCGGCGGGGGTGGGCCGGGCAAGCCCTCGGTGCCCCGTCCCGAGGCTCGACGCTTCATCCGCGGGGTGGTGCGCGGCCGTCTGACCGCACCGCTGCTCGTGGCGGTCTCCGGGGTGCTCGTCGGGGGTGGGCTGGTCCTGGCGGCCCTGCTGTCGCAGGCGATCGGCAGCAGCGGCAAGGCCACCGTCCTCGGCGTCTACCTCTCGTTCCTCGTCGTCTGGGCCGGTGCGACGGTCAATGTCCTGCTCTGCTACCGCGTCTTCGGTCCGTTGCGACCGCGCCTCGGCCCCCTGCTCTGGGGAGCCGCCGCCGCCGGGTCCTGGATCGCCGGTTCGGCGCTCGGCTTCCTGTTCGTGCTGAGCCTGCCCACGTCGCTGGGCAAGCCGTTCGCGGGGAGCGACGCCCTCGGCACCGCAGCGTTGCTCATCTTCTGGCTCTACTTCAGCCACATCGCCGTGATGCTCGGTTATGCCGTCGCGCTGCGGCTGTCGGCCGGTCCGCGGCCCTCCAGTGCCGCTGAGCCGCCCGGGAGCGGTGCCGGCGACAGCCACGGCGAGGGCGACGGCCCGCCCTCGGAATCGCCGCGATCCGACGTCCTCACGCTCGACGAGCCACTGGTCCTGCGCGGCTGACCGGTCCCGCCCCGCGGACAGCGATTGACATCCGCTAACCAACGACCTGATCCGGTCGGACCGTGATCTGTGCCCCCTTCGGCATCCGCGGTCACCGTCTTCACCGCCACGGTGACGCCGCTGTCGGACTTCGCGCTGGCCTGCCAGCTGGACAAGGACCTGGGCGCGGACGTCGATCACATGGCGCTTTGGCGCAGCGAGGACGCCGAGGCGATGCGCTGTCTCGGCGTCGTCGACCGACAGCTGCTCGACCTGCCCGAGGCGCCGCACCGTGGCCACGCCTCCGCCGCGGGAGCTGTTCGCGGGCCGTCGCGCGGACGACCACATCGAGCCGGTCGTCCGCGAGGCGCTGGCTCCGCACGTCGCCGGCGCGGACGTGGTCCTCGGCCGCAGGGGCTCGGCGGCCACGTCGACCACCTCGTGGTCCGCGACGCGCTCGCGGCGCTGGACCTCCCGTTGCTCGGCTACCGCGACACGCCGCACGCGACCCGGCTCTCGGTCACCGGACTGAGACCGGACGAGGTCGCCGTGGACATCACCGACGTCCTGGATGACAAGCTCGCCGCGTGCGCGTGCTACGCCTCGCAGCTCGGGTTCCAGTTCGGCGGCCGAGGGCATGACCGCCGCACTGCGCGCCTTCGCTGCGGCCGAGGCCGCTCGCTGCGGCCACGTCGGGGGCGCCGAGGTGCTCGCCGGGAACGACGACATGCGCGCGCGGATGGGTCGCTGATGGCCGAGGGATCGCCCCGGGGTTAATGTCCCGTTTCGGCGCGGTGCCCCACACCGCACTGAGGAGGGTGGGAGATGGACCCCGAGAGTCCGAAGCCGGAACGTGAGATCCAGGTCGCGGCCCGCCGGAAGGTGCGCACCCCGCTCTGGAACGTCCTGCTGGTGCTGCCGCTGATCGCGACGCTGATTCCCGGCATCTACAACCGCGAGACCCCGCGCCTGTTCTCGATCCCGTTCTTCTACTGGTACCAGCTCGCGGCGATCCCGCTCGGGGTCCTGTGCGTCGTCCTCGTCTACCGCGGCACGAGGGGCGAGCGATGAAGGGCATCAACCAGGTCGAGCTCTGGATCCTGATCTTCTTCTTCGTCCTCGTCTCGGGGATGGGCTTCCTCGCCGCCCGGTGGAAGCGCGCCGAGTCGCTCGACAACCTGAACGAGTGGGGGCTCGGCGGCCGCAACTTCGGCACCTGGATCACGTGGTTCCTGCTCGGTGGGGACCTCTACACCGCGTACACGTTCATCGCCGTACCGGCTCTGATCTACGGCGCCGGTGCCGCGGGCTTCTTCGCCGTCCCGTACACGATCATCGTGTACCCGATGGTGTTCCTGGTGGCGCCGCGGCTCTGGTCGGTCTCGCACGCCAACGGCTACGTCACGCCCGCCGACTTCGTCCGCGGCCGGAGCGGATCCGGTGGCCTGGCCCTCGCGGTCGCGATCACCGGGATCGTCGCGACCATGCCGTACATCGCGTTGCAGCTCGTCGGCATCGAGGCCGTCATCGGGGCCATCGGGATCAGCGGCCGCATCCCGCTGTACGTCGCGTTCATCGTGCTGGCGGCCTACACCTACTCCTCCGGGCTGCGCGCGCCCGCGATGATCGCGTTCGTCAAGGACGCCCTCGTCTACATCGTCGTCATCGCCGCGGTCATCTACATCCCGCACAAGCTCGGCGGCTGGAGCACCATCTTCTCCAAGGCCGACGCCAAGTTCGCGGCCACACCGGTGAAGTCCGACGGCACGGTCCTGCTGCCGGCGCAGACGCTGGGCTACTCCACGTTGGCGCTCGGGTCTGCAGCGGCGTTGTTCCTGTACCCGCACTCGGTGACCGCGGTGCTCGCGTCCCGCAGCCGCGACACCATCAAGCGGAACATGGCGGCGCTGCCGGCCTACAGCTTCGTGCTCGGGCTCATCGCACTGCTCGGCTACATGGCCATCGCCGCCGGTATCAAGCCCGGCACGATCGAGGGCAAGCCGAACGCGAACACCGTCGTGCCGCTGCTGTTCGACTCGCAGTTCCCGTCCTGGTTCGCCGGCATCGCCTTCGCCGCCATCGCCATCGGCGCGCTGGTCCCCGCCGCGATCATGTCGATCGCCGCCGCCAACCTGTTCACCCGGAACATCTACAAGGAGTACCTGCGTCCGGCGGCGTCGGTGAGGGAGGAGGCGCAGGTCAGCAAGCTCGTCTCGTTGCTGGTCAAGGTGGGCGCCCTCGCCGCGATCATCACCCTCGACGTGCAGAACGCCATCGACTTCCAGCTCATCGGCGGCGTCCTGATCCTGCAGGTGCTGCCGCCGGTGGTCTTCCTGCTCTACGGGCGCTGGTTCCACCGGTGGGCGCTACTCGTGGGCTGGGCCGTCGGCATGGTCGCGGGCATCCTGATGCTCTACACGACCCCGGCACCGAGCGGACCGCCCAAGGCGCACTTCGGCTCGGCGCAGTGGGCGCTGTCGCACCTCGGCCTCGACACGAAGACCACCATCTACACCGGGGTCATCGCGCTGGCTTTGAACATCGTCGTGGCGCTCGTGCTGACGCCGCTGTTCCGGGCGATGTCGCTACCGACCGGCGTCGACTCGACGAAGGAGGTCGACTACCACCTCGAGGCCGGCGACCCCGGTGTGGCCGAGGAGCTCCCGGACCCGTTGGCCGACGACCCGCACGCGCACCACGCCGCCGGTCGGACTCCCGGCGGCGCGCCTCCCGGGGAGGCGGGGGCGGGCGCGCACCGCGCCTGACCGGGCTTGCGGGTCAGCGGACCAGCGAGGCGAGCGCCTGGGCGAGACGGCCGGCGGCCGAGGGCTGGTCGTCCTGCGGCAGCCGGGGCTCGGGCAGCAGCCGCGTCGTACCGGCCAGCCAGGGCGTACCGCGCTGCAGCGTGGTCCCGGGGATGAGGGAGTCGACGGACACCTTGACCTCCAAAGTCAGTTCTTGGAGGGCCTATCGGTCGGACCGACCTCGCTCGAAAGCGTTCGGGTCAGAGCGTCGCGGAGAGCGCCTTCAGCGGCATCTTCAGGTCGGCGAGCGTGTCGAGGTCCTGCTGCGCGGGGCGGCCGAGCGTCGTCAGGTAGTTGCCGACGATGACGGCGTTGATGCCGCCGGTGAAGCCCTGGACGTCGAGGTCGCCGAGCGTTATCTCGCGCCCCCCGGCGTAACGGAGGATCGTCCGCGGCAGCACGAGGCGGAACATCGCCACCGCCTTCAGCGCCTCGCGGGCCTCGACGGTGGGCAGGTCGCCGAAGGGCGTGCCGGGCCGCGGGTTCAGGAAGTTCAGCGGCACCTCGTCGGGCTCGAGCTCGGCGAGCTGGGCCGCGAACTCGGCGCGCTGCTCCAGCGTCTCGCCGAGGCCGAGGATCCCGCCGCAGCACAGCTCCATGCCGGCGGCCTTGACCATCTGGCAGGTGTCGATGCGCTCGTCGAACGAGTGGGTCGTGACGACCTTGCCGAAGTGCGAGCGGGCGGTCTCGAGGTTGTGGTTGTAGCGGTGCACGCCGAGTTCGGCGAGCTCGTCGACCTGCTCCTGGGTGAGCATGCCGAGCGAGCAGGCGATCTGGATGTCGACGGCCGCGCGGATGGCGGCCACGCCCTCCCGGATCTGCGACATGAGGCGCTTGTCCGGCCCGCGGACCGCGGCGACGATGCAGAACTCGGTCGCGCCGGTGGCCGCGGTCTCCTTCGCGGCCTCGACGAGGCTCGGGATGTCGAGCCACGCGGAGCGCACGGGGGAGGAGAACTGCCCGGACTGCGAGCAGAAGTGGCAGTCCTCGGGGCAGCCGCCGGTCTTGAGGCTGATGATGCCCTCGACCTCGACCTCCGGCCCGCAGTGGCGCATCCGCACCTCGTGCGCGAGCTGCAGCAGCTCGGGCAGGCGCTCGTCCGGCAGCTGCAGACACTCCAAGGCCTGGAACTCGTCGAGCCCCTTGCCGTTCTCCAACACCTGCTCGCGCGCTACTGCCAGAACGTCCGTCACACCGACGATCCTGCCTGAGCGGCCGCACCGGCACCGTCCGATTGCCAGGCAACTGTGAGCTGCTTGACACGTTCGCGCTCATCAGCGCCGGATCAGCGAAGAAACGTGACCGAGCTGAGCCAGGACAGGACGACGGACTCCGGCCTCCCGGAGACCTCGCCTACCGCCCCTGGGAGCCTCGACGATCTCGCGACAGCGGGTGTTCTGACGATGCTCGCAGTGGTGTCAGCGGCCTGCGCAGTGATCCACTTCGCTGTCGCGGGGATGCACTGGCAGGACTACTGGGCCTTCGGAGCCTTCATGCTCGCCTCGGCCTGGCTCCAGCTGGGTTGGTCGGTCGCGGCGGTGTTGCGCCCGATCGCGGCTGCTGCTGGTCCTCGGGATGCTGATCAACGGTGGCATGGTCGTCACCTACGTCATCACGCGGACGGTGGGTGACGTGGTGGGGCCGACGCCGCGCACGCCAGAGGACGTCGGCCTGGGCGACGGGCTGTGCACGGTGTTCGAAGGGCTGCTGGCGCTCGCGTGCCTCGTGCTGCTCGTCACCGCCGACCGAGCGGTGAACGCGAAGCGCCACCTGCTGCCGTGGACCGCGGCTACAGCGGTCGTCAGCGCCGTCGTGCTCAGCTTCGTGCTCGTCGACGGCGGCTCGGAGATGGTGATGCCGAGCAGCGACGGGGGTGCGCCGATGGCGATGGACGCGACTTCGCGGGGGACACCCCGTCGACGCTGAGCCTGCCCACCGCGAGCCCGGCCGGCGAACATCACGATGCCGGCGATGACGCAGATGGAAGACGGGATGAAGATGGCCGGGCCGATGTGCTCGACGATGCCGACGAAGGCGCAACAGAGCGCAGCGGTCGACCTGGTGAACGCGAGCTGGGCTTCGTCGAAGCGCTTCGCCGACGTCGCGACCGCGAAGGCCGCGGGCTACCGCCCCATCACGCCGGTGGGACTGCCCGTGGTGCACTACCTGAGCCCGAAGGCGTACCGCGCGACGATGCGGGGCGGGCCGGTGCTGGACACGACGGCACCGCAGTCGCTGGTCTACGCCAACACCCCGAAGGGATCGGTGTTGGTCGCGGCGATGTACATCATGGCGCCGTTCGGTTCGGCGACCCCGCCGCAGCCGGGAGGGTGCCTGACGCAGTGGCACGTGCACACGAACCTCTGCTTCGGACGTGGTGGAGTGGTGGCGCTCGCGGACCCGGGATGCCCCACCGGGTCGTTCAACGTGGTGACGCCGCCGATGCTGCACGTCTGGTTCGCGCCGATCCCGGGTGGACCGACCGCCATCGACGCAGCCGACGCGCACGGTGGTGAAGGCGGCCTCGGCTGGCCACGCGGCGCACGCCGACAAGGCCTGATCGCCCGCGTGCTCCGGGCGCCTCAGAGCGCGTAGCTCCCGTAGCTCGGCGAGCCCGCCGCCTCGTAGGTCGAGATGACGACGCCGGCGCTCGTGGTCGAACTGCTCAGCATGCGGAGGGCGCCGGGCCGGAGGCCGTCGGCGAACAGCCGCTTCCCTGTGCCGAGGTAGACGGGGTAGGTCAGGAGGCGGTACTCGTCGATCAGCTGGTGGTGGATCAGGTAGGTCGCCAGCGCGCCACTCCCGTGGATCTGTAGCTCGCCGCCGGGCTGCTCCTTCAGCCTGCGCACGGCGTCGGCGACGTCCCCGGTGATCAGCTGCGAGTTCTCCCACCCGACCGAGTCGAGGGTGGTCGAGGCGACGTACTTCGGGAGGCTGTTCAGCTGCTGCGCGATGGGTCCGTCGAAGTCGGTGCCGGTCGCGTGCGGCCAGAAGCCGGCGAAGATCTCGTAGGTCGTGCGACCGAGCAGGAACGCCTCGGCCCGCGAGAACCAGGCCTCCATGGGGTTCTCGCCGGTCTCGTCGCCGTCGCCGTAGGGAACGCTCCAGCCGCCGTGCTCGAAGCTGTCGCTCGTGTCCTCCTCACGACCGCCGGGCGCCTGCAGGACGCCGTCGAGGGTGAGGAACTGGTGCAGGGTGAGGCGCATGTGATGTCTCCACGTGAGCGGGTGCGTCGGGTCATCCGTGGAGACGGGCGGCGCAGCAGAAATCATCGCCCGGCGCGCTGCGCGAGGGGCGGGGGACAGGGCTGGATCTACGACTGCGACTCGACGGGGAGGCACCGGTCGTGGTGAGAGCGACCGCAGGCCAAGTGGATTTCGGACCGACACACAGGTTGGTGGTCGAGTGGTCGCGAAACCGGGACGACTAGGGCAATCGATCAAGGAATGACCTCGACCTGAGTGTAGGTGTTCAGATGAACCGATGGCCAGCGCCGTCCGGATGTCGGCGAGGATGCGCGCAGGGTCGTCGCGAACGTCGTTGGCCGAGTAGCGCAGCACCGTGCAGTAGGCGAGCTCGAGCTTGTTCTGACGTCCGCGGTCCCCGCTGAGTGCTTCCGGCGAGCTGTGCCACGCGAAACCGTCGATCTCCACGACCAGCCGTGCGCCGGGCCAGGCGAAGTCGACGCGGGCGAGGACTACGCCCTCGTGGAGCACTTCGTACTGACAGATGGGGGAGGGGAGCCCGTTGTCGCGGAAGAGGCAGCGGGCGACGCTCTCCCAGATGCTGCCGGCAGTGGGATCGACGCAGTCGAGGACGGCCGCGGCGTGGACGTGGGTGGGCACGTTCCGCCGCAGCTCGAGCGCGGAATGGAGCTCGTCGAGCATGACCTGGCGCGTGCGCAACGCGGAGTCGATGGCCACGACGGCGACCAGCCGGGGCTGATCGACGGAGAGATCGATGGCTGTCCGGAGGGGGCAGGTCAGGCGGAGGACCCCCACCGCTGACTCCTCCTGCTGCAACAGGTCGGCGACGCGGCCCGATGGTGCTGCGTCGCGACGGCCGTGACGTGAGGCCGCTTGGAGCTCGAGGAGATCTAACTTAGGACTGCAGCGGTGCTCAGGTGGCTGGCCACGGCTGAGGACTGGTGCGCGGTGGGCGGCCGTGGATCGACGACTACGAGCTCGACCGGGACGCGGAGGCCGCGGCCTGATCGATGTCAGTCGGCCGCGGCGTGATTGGATTGAGGTCGTCGTGAGGCCTGCGGGCCTGAGCGCGTGAGAACAGGCCGTGCTCGATAACCAGGTCGGAGTCCGCGGCGGGATTCGGCGGCTGCTGCCCGCCTACATCTCAGAGGGTGTGGCGAGTGGTGTGGGGGGACGCGTACCTACAGATTGCTTTCAGGGGAGTAGACTGCGTTCGCCAAGCGGGCGGTCGAGCTGGACCTCGACGCGGAACGGGCGTCAACGCCTGCACGAGATGCTCGCGCCTCGGCGAAACGAGGAGCGGCAGGAGGAGAGGTGACCGCGGTGGTAGAAGGAAGAGGTGGGGTGAGTGGGAAGAATAGGGTAGAGAGGGAGATGGGGGGGAGTGATGGGTGTATGTGGGGGAGGGGGAGAGAAGACGGAAGGCGGCCGGGTCGAAGCGGCCACCGAACATGGGGGACACGCCGCGACGCGCCACGTCGAGAAATGCTTCCGGTGGCCGTTTGCCGGACTGCTCGGGCAGGGCACCGGCCAGGGGCCTGGCGGAGATCGTCTCCAGGTCCCGGACGTTGCTGCGGCAGGCGAGGTCGGGCTGCTGCGGCCAATCGCCGATCACGAGGCCGGCGAGATCGACTCCACGGTGCGCCATCGCCTCGAGCGTGAGCGCTGCGGTGTTGAGGGAGCCGAGGCCGGCTGACGTCACGACCACGGCAGGCGCCCCGAGCGCGACGGCGAGGTCGGCGAGCGTCCACCCCTCCTCGTCGAACCGGACGAGCAGGCCCCCGGCGCCCTCGACGAGCACGAGGCGGCGGGTCTCGGCCAGCTCGGTCACGGTGCGGACGACGTCGTGCAGGGCCAGCGTCGGCATCCTGCTGCGGCGGGCCGCAGCGGCGGGCGAGAGCGGGTCGGGGTAGCGGATGAGCTCGTGCACGTCGTCGACACCGGACAGCCGGCTGACGTCGGCCAGGTCGCCGGGTTCGTCGTCGCGCAGACCGGTCTGCGCCGGCTTGACGACGGCGACGCTCGCGCCGCGCTCCCTGCCGAGGGCGGCCAGGGCCGCGGTGACCACGGTCTTGCCCACGCCGGTGCCCGTTCCGGTCACGATGAGGACGGCCACGGCGGTCAGATTACGGACCGGCGACCTCCTCCGAAACGGTGCCCGACGGCGCGGACGACCGGGCTAGGCTGCCGCCGTGACCGCGATCAGCAAGGGTGCGAACACAGCCCTGCCACCGACGCTCAAGCGGGTGCGCGTCGCACTCGGCTGGACGAACGGGCCCGACCTCGACGCCAGCGCGCTGCTGCTCGGCAGCAACGGCAAGGTGCGCAACGACGAGGACTTCGTCTTCTACAACCAGCCGCGTTCCCCCGAGGGCTCGGTGACCCACCAGGGGAAGTCCGGGACGACGGACGCGCTGCTCGTCGACCTCGACGGCATGCCCGCGCAGATCGAGACGGTGGCGATCGCCGCGTCGACCGACGGCGTCCCGTTCGGGCAGGTAGCCGGGCTGCACCTGCGGCTCACCGACGAGTCCGGCGCCGAGGTGGTGCGCTTCGACATCACCGACGCGAGCTCCGAGACCGCCTTCGTCTTCGGTGAGATGTACCGGCGCCAGGGCGCGTGGAAGTTCCGCGCGGTCGGCCAGGGCTGGTCGACCGGGCTCGCCGGGTTGGCGGGGGACTACGGGATCAGCGTCGACGACGAACCGGCCGCACCGCCCGCCGCTCAGGCGCCGCCCGCGGTTCAGGCACCTCCGCCGCCGTCCTGGCAGAACGCACCCCCGCCCTCGGCTCCGCCGCAGGCACCGCCCGTTGTCGGGTCGATCAACATGAGCAAGCAGGTCAGGCTCGACAAGCAGCTCGCGGGCCAGCCGCCGCAGATGGTCAACCTGGTCAAGAAGGCCGGCATCTCGCTGGAGAAGAAGGGCCTCTCCGAGCACCGCGCCCGGGTCGCGCTGTGCCTGGACATCTCCGCGTCCATGACGTCGCTGTACCGCTCGGGCAAGGTGCAGGCGCTGTGTGAGCGCATCCTCGGCCTCGCGGTGCAGTTCGACGACGACGGCGCGTGCGACGTCTTCACCTTCGGCACCGGCGGCTACGAGGAAGGGCCCCTCGACCTGCGCAACCACCAGGGCTGGGTGCAGGACCTCGTCAACCGGCGGCCGCTCGAGGGTGGCACCAACTACAACCTGGCGATGCAGTCCCTGCGGCGCCACTACTTCCCCGACGGCAACGCCGGCCCGCGGAACAGCCCGCGGCAGGACAAGCTCCCGGTTTACGTCATGTTCGTCACCGATGGGCAGACCACCGACCAGAACGGCACCCGCAACCAGATCATGTGGTCGTCCTACGAGCCCATCTTCTGGCAGTTCATGGCCATCGGGCAGTCGAGCAAGAACGTCGTCCCCGACGGTGCGCCGCCGCCGCCGTCGAAGAAGAAGCAGGGGTTCGGCGCCCGCTTCGCCCAGATGCTGAACGGCGACTTCCAGTTCCTCGAGGAGCTGGACGACATGCAGGGCCGCTTCCTCGACAACGCCGACTTCTTCTCGGTGAAGGACCCCGCCGACATCGGCGACGACCAGCTCTACGACCTGATGATGACCGAGTACCCCGGCTGGCTGCAGCAGGCGAAGCAGCGGGGGCTGATCTTCGGATGAGCGTCGCGCTGGCCAAGGGCGGGAACGCGCCGGTACCGCCCGGCTCCCGGGTCGTGCGGGTCGTCGTGGCCTCCGCCGGCGGACCGGCTCTCGACATCAGCGGGTTGCTGGTCGACGGCTCAGGGCGGGTCCGGAACGACAACGACTTCGTCTTCTACAACGCGCCGGCCTCACTGGACGGTTCGGTGCGCTACGAACCCGGCGCGCTCTGTGTCGAGCTGCCCGCGGTCCCGCTCGCCGTCGAGAAGGTCGTTGTCGCCGCCAGCGCCGACGGCGCTGCGTTCGGCACCGTCCCGGGACTGTCGGTGACCGTGCTGGACGGTCCGGCGGAGTTGATCCGCTTCGAGGTCAGCGGCGCGACGACGGAGACGGCGTTCGTGCTCGGCGAGCTCTATCGCCGCGGGACCGACTGGAAGTTCCGGGCCGTCGGGCAGGGCTGGGCGAGCGGGCTGGCGGGCCTCGCCACCGACTTCGGGATCTCGGTCGACGAGGAGGCAGCGGCCACGCCTCCACCGGCTCCGCTTTCGTCCCCGGGGCGAACACTCGATCTCGAGAAGCGGGTCGAACGGCAGGCCCCGCAGCTGCTGTCCCTGGTGAAGAACGTCGGTGTCTCGCTGGAGAAGACCGGGCTCGACGCCCACACCGCACGCGTCGCCCTGGTTCTCGACGTGTCCGTCTCGATGGGCGAGCTCTACGCCACGGGGGTCGTGCAGGCTGTCGCGGAGCGCGCGCTCGCACTGGCCCTCCGCTTCGACGACGACGAAGCGGTTGACGTCTTCACCGTCGGCGGCACCGCCCGCAGTGTCGGGTCGATGGATCTGACCAACGCCACGGACTTCGTCGTCGACGCCGGACTCAAGCTCGAACCCGGGACCAACTGGGGCCAGACCATGGCCTTGGTCCGGCAGTACTACTTCGGCGAGCCGCAGGGCCGGGCCGTCACCGCGAAGCTTCCGGTCTACGTCCTGTTCGTGACCGACGGCGGGACGACCGACCCGCAGCTGACCCAGGCCCAGCTCATCGAGTCCTCACGGGAGCCACTGTTCTGGCAGGTGTTGGTGTGCGGCGACATCGACGCCCAGCTGCGGTCGGTCTACGCGGCGAACTTCGGCCCCGGTGGACCCAACGCCGCCGTTGCCGCGATGCTCCCCGAGGAACAGAAGCAGTTGATGATCCGGCGCAGCGTCGAGGCCAGCCTGGCCACCGTGCGCTCCTTCGACGCGATACCCGGGCGGTTCCTGGACAACTACGCGGTGGTGGAGCTGCCCACTGCAGCCGCCATCGCCGATCCGGGGTTCTACGACCAGCTGCTCGGCCGGTATCCGCGCTGGCTGCACGAAGCCCGCGCGCACGGTCTCGTGCTGAGCTGATACCTGGCTGAGCTGAGGTTTGTGGACAACCCCGCGGGCGCGGGGCGCGACGCCTGCAGGGTGAGCGCATGGCCTCGTTCTCCGGCTCGCACCCCCCCGTCGGGCCGGGGGAGTGGAGCAATTCCACAATCTTTCGCGGCGGGCCGCCGGAGATGTCCGGTTCCTCCAGATCTCGAACACGCCCGCTCGGGCGAAATTGTGGAATTGCTCCACGACGCCGAGGTCTGTGTCCCGAGGCGGGGCGCCGGTGAATGCGGTCGGCGAGGTCCCGTCGGCGCAGCGGACCTGGGTGATCCCGCGGATGCCGGACGACGACCCGGCCGCGGTGCGTGGTCTGGCCGCCACCTACCGACGGCTATCGGGCGCGCTCCGTGAGGTCGCGAGCCAGCTACAGGCGGTGCTGGCCCCGCTGCCGGTGACCTGGGCGGGAGACGGGGCGGCCGCGGCGGGGCATCCCGTGGCGGTCGTGCTCGCCGACATCGATCAGGTCTGCCGAGCGCTCGACGAGGCCGCGGTCGCCCTGGACGACTGCGCCGCGCGACTGCACGAGGCGCAGGAGCGGCACCGGTGGTCCTGGCAGAAGATCCTCAAGGTCGGGGCAATCGTCGTGGTCTCGGGCGCGGCCATCTACGTCACCGCCGGGCTCGCCGCACCGGAGGTGGCCGCAGCCAGCAGCGCGGCGATCAGCGGTGAGGTCGCCGCGAGCGAGGTGGCCGTCGCCTCGGCCGTCACCGCCCGGACGACGCTGTCCGTGGCCCTGTCGTCGTCGGGGAGGTTGTTCGCCGCTGTTCGTGGTCTCGGCGCGGTGATCCGCCCGCAGTTGCCCTACGCCATCGCGTTCAGCGGAGCTGACGCCGCGGGTGACGTGGCCGACGACGGTCACCTCGACGTCAAGCGCGTCGCGACGACCTTCGGCCTGAACCTCGTGCTTCCTACGGCAATGCGCGGGTCGTCGCAAATCGTGCGATCGGTGCCTGCGCTTATGAGCCGGCCGGCGGCGGCGACCGTCGCGGGGCACGTGGCGGCAGGCACCGCGGTGTCGGGGCTGGACGCGACGCGGCAGCAGATCCTCGACGGCCGGGTGGACCGCGGACACGTCATCGACGCGGGGGTCAACGGTGCGGTGTTCAGCTCGGCCGGCGAACTGGCACGACGCCTGCCATGGGTTGGGCGGGGCGGTCCTGGGCTCGCGATCGCGTCGAACTCCAAGGCAGCGGCAGGGCCGAGCCAGACAAGGAGCGACGCCATCCGGAACGGGGTGGACCTCAACGCGAACGAGGGGCCACAGCTAGGACACACGATCTCCAGGCATGTCGGCAGGAGCGTTGCAGAGCTCGACGCGCGCTTGGCGGCTTCTCCTACTGCAATGCAACGGACGTCGACGTTCTTCGACCGTAAGGGGCCGAGGCGGCTGTCACGACGACACTCCAGGCCCACCGCGGCGACGTGCTTCAGCTTCGAGACGCAATCCAGCGCCTCGAGACTGATCACACCCAAGCTTCGCTGACCCCATCGGGTTCGGTAGAACCGCGGCTGGCGACAGTTCGACGGCCGCACGTGCGAGTCGTGCTCAAGAGAGTCGCAGGGAGGGTGTTCGTCCTGACGCCCATGGTCGGAGCGCTAATGAAATCTCCTGGCCGTGATCAGCTGTCGACGTTCGTCGGTGACTATCTGCACGAGGACTGGGAGAGCGAGTTCGAGGACCCAGGATGCTGCTTTCGAGGCGGTTGTCGTTCTGTACAGCCCCAGCGAGTTGACGCGTCTACTTCGACGAGCTCGACCATCTCATTGCGCTCGATGAAGGCCCGAGGTCGGAGGTGCTGAGCACCCTGAGCCCGTACGTCGACGTGGCCAAGGACTTTGGCTGGGAACAACGAGCCTGGTTGCGGCAGCTCAGAACTAGAGCTATGCGGGAGCTCGCGGGCGACGCTTGATTGCTCAGCACCCTGCGGTAGGTGGTTTGAGGACCGCGTCGACCGCTTCGGCGATCGTCCGAGGCCCACATCAGATCTGGTGTTGGGCCCACACCCGTCTGATGTGGGCGTTGAACTGGGAGCACTGGTTCCCGGCTGGGCCGGCGTCCCCATCCCGACCTCCGCGGTGGCGGTCATGCGGACGTAGTGGTCAGCGGCCGATGGCCGCGGAGATGACCTTGAGTGCCAGGTCGACGTCATCGTCGGTCAGGTCGGCGCGGGCGGCGAGCCGCAGTCGACTCGTCCCCTCCGGCACGGAGGGGGGACGGAAGCACCCGACGAGAACTCCGTCGCGTGCACACGTCTGGGCGGCCTCGAACGCGACGTGCGGATCGCCGAGCACGACCGGCACCACCGCACTCGATGCCACCGGTACCTCGAGGCCCTCGGCGAGTCGACGGGCGACGTCGAGGGTGCGCGACGGCCGCCCGGGGTCCGCGGCGAGGACGCGCAGCGCGGCGAGGGACGTCCCGACTGACGCAGGCGCCAGACCGGTGTCGAAGATGAAGCTCCGAGCCGTGTCCACCAAGTGGTCCACGACCGCCTGCGACGCGAGTACCACTCCGCCCTGTCCGCCCAGTGCCTTGGACAGTGTCGCGGTGACGACCACGTCCGGAGCGCCGGCGAGCCCGGCCGCCGCAACCGCGCCGGCGCCCCCGGGGCCGAGGACACCCAGCCCGTGCGCGTCGTCGACGATCAGCAGCGCGTCGTGATGGCGGCACACCTCGGCGAGCTGACGCAGCGGCGCGGGATCACCGTCCGCGGAGAACACGGAGTCGGTCAGCACCACCGCGGGCTGGCCCGCACGACGAGACGTCAGCGCCGCCTCGACCGCCGCCACCGAGCGGTGCGGGACGACCTGCACCTCCGCGCGCGAGAGCCGGCATGCGTCGACGAGCGAGGCGTGGTTCCGCGCATCGGAGACGAGCAGCGTGCCCGCACCCGCGAGCGCCGTCACGACCCCGAGGTTGGCGGTGTAACCGGACGAGAAGACCAGGGCCGCCTCAGTGCCGACGAGGGCGGCGAGGGCGACCTCCAGCTCGGCGTGCAACGTCGTCGTCCCGGTGACGAGCCGACTCCCGGTCGACCCGGCACCCCAGATCTGCAGCGCCTCGACGCCCGCGGCGACGACCTCGGGATGCCGGGCGAGGCCGAGGTAGTCGTTGCCGGCCAGGTCCAGCAACACGGCGTCCGACGAGCGCGGTCGGAGCCGGCGGCGGAGCCCGGCGGCCGAGCGCGCGTCCGCGACGTCGTCGAGCCTGCGCAATGCCGCCGGCAGTCCGGTCACCTGCGGTCGACTCACCCGACGACCTCCCGGACCGCGTCCACGACGACGGAGCCGAGCAGGTCGAGGTCGGCGTCGCCGATGGCGAGCGGCGGCATCAGCACGACGACGTCGCCGAGCGGCCGGATGAGGACGCCCTTCGCGCGGGCGCGGCGGCACACCTCGAAGCCGGTGCGGGTCAGCAGGGGGGCGACCTCGATGCCGGTCATGGTCCCGCAGCGCCGGATGTCGACGACGCCATCGAGGGCGCGGAGCGGTTCGAGCATCGCGCCGAGCCGGTCGCCGGCCCGGGCCGCGGCCGCCACCGTCCCGCGCTCGGCCATCAGGTCGAGGTTCGCGATCGCCGCCGCGCACGCCAGCGGGTTGCCGGTGTAGGTGTGGCCGTGGAAGAAGGTGCGGCCGGACTCGGGGGAGCCGAGGAACGACTCGTACACCGCCTCGGTCGCGAGCACCGCCGACAGCGGCAGGTAGCCCGCCGTGACGCCCTTGCCGAGCGTGAGCAGATCCGGGGCGACGTCGGCGTGCTCGACCGCCCACATCCGGCCGGTACGCCCGATGCCGGTGGCGACCTCGTCGGCCAGCATCAGTGCGCCGTGCCGCGTGCAGAGCTCGCGCACCCCGCGCAGGAAGCTGGCGTCGTGGGTGAGCATGCCGGCGGCGCCCTGCACCATCGGCTCCACCGCGACGGCGCAGACCCGGTCGCCCTCCGCGTCGAGGATGCGTTCGAGTTCGGCCAGCGAGGCGTCGGCTCCGGCGCGCGCGTACGCAGGCGAGGGGATCGACCGCGTCTCGAGCAGGATCTGCCGGTAGGTCGCGTGGAACGTGTCGATGGCGCCGACGCTCACGGCGCCGAGCGTGTCACCGTGGTAACCCTCGCGGACGCCGACGAACAGCGGCCGGTCCTCGCCCCGCTGCGCGGCCGACTGGTACGCCATCTTCAAGGCGGCCTCGACGGCGGTCGCCCCGTCACCGCAGTAGAAGACGCGGCTCAGGCCGGCGGGTGCGGAGGCCAACAGCTTCTCGGCGAGGGCGATGCCCGGCTCGTGGGTCAACCCGAGGAACGTCGAGTGCGCGATGCGGTCGAGTTGCGCGCGGACCGCCTCGTCGATCTCCGGGACGCGGTGGCCGTGCACGCTCACCCACAACGACGAAACCCCGTCGAGGTAGGCGCGGCCGTCGACGTCGTAGAGGTACATGCCCTCGGCCCGGTCGACGACGAGCGGGTCGTCGGTCGGCCAACCGGCGTGCTGCGTGAACGGGTGCCACACCGACGCCAGGTCACGGGCCACCAGGTCGGCGGACGAAGTCATGACGACGAGTCAACCACCGGGCGGGAGCCCGGGAAGCGATCGGCGGCGAGGCCTCTGGCACGCTCGGAGCATGACGGCGCTGGCGGACCTCCTGATCGACGCCGCCGGGCTCGGTCCCGCCGAACGCGCACGGCTGCAGCTGCTGGTGGAGGAGTGGGCGCTGCTCGCCGACCTGTCGTTCGCCGACCTCCTGCTGTGCGTGCCGACTCCGGCTGACGGCTCGTTCCTCGTCGTCGCCCAGATCCGCCCAGCCACCGGGCCGACAGTGCACCCGACGGACCTGTTCGGCACCATGCTCCGCCGCGAGAGCCTCACGACCGCCTGGCGCGAGCAGCGCGTGGTGCGCGAGGGCGAGCCCGAGTACGCCGACGGGGTTCCGGTGCGGGTGGAGGCGATCCCCGTACCGGCGACCGCGGGCGGCGCCCCCGTCGCCGTGCTGGTCCGGGACACCAACCTCGAGGCGACGCGGGGCCCGAGCGCCCTCGAGGTGACCTACCTCCGATGCGCGAACGCGCTGGTGCGGATGGTCAATCAGGGCCTGTTCCCGTTCCCGCCGGCGGACGAGGGTGCCCTGGAGACCCCCCGCGTCGGCGACGGTGTCATCCGCCTCGACGAGCACGGTGTCGTGGACTACGCGAGCCCCAACGCCGTCTCCTCCTACCGCCGCCTCGGCTACATCGGCAACCTCACCGGCGAGCGGCTGCGCGACGTCCACGACGGGCTGCGCCTCGACGGCCGCCCGCCCGAGAGCCGCGGCGCCGAGGGTTCTCCCGCACTGCAGCGGCCGAAGGACGACGAACTCGCGGCAGGCGGCATCGTCGTCCTGCTGCGGGCGATCCCGCTGCTCGGCGGCGACGACCACGGCACCCTGGTGCTGGCGCGCGACGTCAGCGAGCTCCGCCGTCGCGAGGCGCAACTGCTGAACAAGGACGCGACGATCCGCGAGATCCACCACCGTGTGAAGAACAACCTGCAGACCGTGGCAGCGCTGCTGCGCCTCCAGGGCCGACGGATGCGGGAGCCCGCCGCCAGCGAGGCGCTGCAGGAGTCGGTGCGCCGGGTCACCTCGATCGCCCTGGTCCACGAGATCCTGTCGCAGTCGCTGGAGGAGTCCGTAGCGTTCGACGCCATCGCCGATCAGCTCGCCAAGTCGACGCTGGACGTGACGACGACCGGACGACGTCCGTCGGTCCGCCGGATCGGCTCCTTCGGGACGCTGGCCGGACAGGCGGCGACCCCGCTCTCGCTCGTGCTCAGCGAGTTGCTGCAGAACGCCGTCGAGCACGGCGGCAGCGAACAGATCCGCCTCTATGTCCGCCGCGACGCGGGGGCACTCGAGATGCGGCTCGTCGACGACGGCCGCGGTCTGCCCACCGACTTCGAGCCCGAGGCCTCCGACCGGCTGGGCCTCCAGATCGTCCGGTCGCTGGTCGTGGGGGAACTCCGGGGGACCTTCGTCCTCCAGGAACCCGAACGCGACGAGGGCTCCGCCGGCGGACCGGGCGCGGAGGCCGTCGTCCGGGTGCCGTCGCTGGAGATCATCGGTCGGCGCTGAGCCCGCCGGGACAGCGGTCTCCGGCGGAGATCTGTCCCGCCCCTCAGAGGGCGGGACTCAGAGAACGGGGACGGGCACGACCGAGCGGCGGCGCATCGCGCGGCGCTCGTCCTCGCTGAGGCCGCCCCAGACGCCGGCGTCCTGGCCGGACTCGACGGCCCAGCTCAAGCAATCCGTGGTGACGGAGCAGCGCCGACAGACGGCCTTGGCTTCGGCGATCTGTGCCTCGGCAGGGCCGTTGGCGCCGATCGGGAAGAACAGTTCCGGGTCCTGGTCCCGGCAAAGGGCCTCGTGGCGCCAATCCATGCTTTCTCCTCAGCCGTCGCCAGTGGTGCAGAAGTACTGTCAGCCAGCTGCGGCAGAGGCCCCCGCCGCATTGTCCGCGACGCCGTGCCATTGCTCGGCCGGTTGTGACGCAGCGTGTCCGTCGGACCCCCCGAGGAGCGCGCTGGCGTCGGGCACGAACATGTCACCGCGGGCGGAGTGATGCAATACACGGACGGGGTTGTTACCGCCGATCCTGGCCATTCGTGACCCACATCACGCAAAGTAGCGGAACACGGGGACCTGTCACTCGTCGTGTAACGAGCACCGGGTCAGTCTTTGGGAGGATGGGCACGTGCTCGTCCTCGGTCATCGCGGCTCCCGGGTGCCCGGACCGGAGAACACCCCGGGCGCGGTGCGCGCGGCACTCGAACGGGGAGCGGACGGCGTCGAGCTCGACGTCCGTCGCAGCCGTGATCACCAGTTGGTCTGCGTGCACGACCCGCTCACGGGCAGTGACCACGGTCCGCGACGGACGGTCGTCGAAACCGACGCCGCCCAGCTCGCTCTGCCCAGCGTCTCCGAGATGCTCGACGCGGCCGCAGGCGGTCGTGTCGTGCTCGAGATCAAGAACAACCGGCGCCAGCCGGACTACGACGGACGGCGGGCCACAACGGCGCGGCTGCTCTCCGCGCTGCTCGACGGACGACGCGCGGCCGGGGCCACCGACGACGTCGTCGTCTCCAGCTTCGACCACATCGCGCTCGTCGTCGCCCGTGCCGCTGGGCTGCGCACGGCTCTGCTGACCGTGCCCGGCATCCCCGTCACGGCGGGGCTGCGGCTCCTGCTCCGGGGCGGCCACGCGGAGCTGCACGCGCACGTCTCGGCGTTGCCGAAGGGGATGCCGCGGCGGGCCGCCGCAGCCGTCGCCCGCGCGCACGACGCCGGCGTCACCCTCATCCCGTGGACGGTGACGAGCACCGCCGACGCGCTACGCCTCCGCGAGGTGGGTGTCGACGGCGTCATCTGTGACGACCCGGCGGCCGTGGTGCGAGCGCTGGCCGAAGGCTAGGAGTCGGCGCCCGGCCCGCAGGGCAGGAGGCTCAGCCCACCACGCGCAGCGCGTTCGGCACCGAGGTCAACGTCACCCGCTGCCGGGCAGGCAGCGGTTCGCCGTCGACCTGGAAGGGCAGCGGGCGGTCGGCCGACAGGGTGAGCTCCGGGAGGTCGTGCAGCCGGAGCACCCGCTTGCCGTGCGGATCGGCGTCGCGCGCGAACAGTTGCGCGACGTGCCGCAGCGTCTGCAGGGTCCGCAGCCGGGTCATGCCGAAGACGTCGAGACCGCGGTCGAAGGACGCCTGCGGACACGGCCGCACCGGCGCGTTGCCGAAGTACGTCCAGGGGTCGGCGTTGCACACCAGCGCCAGGAAGAGCCGTTGCGGTTCGTCGAGCCCCGGTGCGTCGAGCGTGATGGCGGGGTGGCGCCGGTCAGTGCCGAGGTAGTAGCGCAGCACGGCGCTGCGGACGTAGAGCGCCGTCGTCGCCTTCCGACCCGCCGGGCGGCGGTGGTCGACCCGTCGGACGACGTCGGCGTCGAGGCCGAGGCCGGCGTTGAAGCAGAACCAGCGGTCGCCCTCGTCGCCGCTGGCGTGCCCGAGGGAGATGCGGCGGGTGCGGCCTTCTCGCAGGTGTTCGAGCAGCTCGCTCGTCGCCTCCACCGGATCGGGGGAGTAGCCGAGCGCCCGCGTGAAGACATTGGTGCTGCCGCCCGGGACCGCTGCGAAGGCCGGCAGGTCGGCCGACGGGCCGTGCGACATCAGCCCGTTCACGACCTCGTTCACCGTGCCGTCGCCGCCGAGGGCGACGACCAGCTCGTAGCCGTCCTCGACGGCCTGCGCGCCGAGTTCGACGGCGTGCCCGCGCGACTTGGTGCGTTCGACGTCGATGCGCAGGTCGCTGCCGAGGGCGCTGGCCAGCACGTCCCGGGTCCGGGTGGACGTCGCGGTCGCGTTCGGATTGACCACCAGAAGCGCGCGCATCATGGAAACCTACCCAGCGTGACCACTCATTAAGGTCGTGACATGCCACGACCTCGCCCGAACTCCTCGACACCGGGTGACGCCGGCGGCTCGATACCCGGCCTCGGCCGCGCTGCCGCCGCCGTCCTGGCGTTGCAGGCGGTGTCGCTCGCTGCGGCGTCGGTGCTGCTGGCGATCTCCGGCTTCCGACCCGAGACCGTCGACCGGGCGGGCGCGGAGATCCTCGCGGCCATCGGTCTGGCGTCGGCCGTCGCGGTGCTGTGGCTGGCGCGCGGGATCGCGGCCGACGCGCGGTGGGCCCGCTCGCCGGTGCTCGTGCTGGAGCTGATCTGCCTACCGATCGCCTACACGGTTGTGACGCAGGGCCACCTCGCACCCGGGATCGCGCTCGCCCTCTCGGCGCTGGCGGTACTCGCCCTGATGGGGGTCGCGGGACAGTTGACCCGCAACGACTAGCGCGTCAGCCGGGCCTGCTCAGCCTTCGAGCAGCCCGCGGCGGAGCTGCGCCAGCGTGCGGGCGAGGAGGCGCGAGACGTGCATCTGGGAGATGCCCAGCTCCGCGGCGATCTGCGACTGGGTCATGTTGCCGAAGAAGCGCAGCAGGAGGATCTTCTTCTCGCGCGGTGGCAGCCGCTCGAGCAGGGGCTTGAGGCTCTCGCGGTACTCGACGCCTTCCAGGCCCTCGTCCTGGATGCCGAGCGTGTCCGCCACAGCCGGGGCGTCCTCGTCCCCACCGTCGGGGGCGTCGAGGGACACGGCGGAGTAGGCGTTGGCCGACTCCAGGCCCTCCAGCACCTCTTCCTCGCTCATCCCGAGGTGTCCGGCGAGTTCGGCGACCGTGGGGGAGCGGCCCAGCGACTGGGAGAGCTCGCTGGTCGCCTTGGTCAGGGAGAGCTTGAGTTCCTGCAGCCGCCGGGGGACGCGGATGGCCCAGCCCTTGTCGCGGAAGTGGCGCTTGATCTCGCCGACGATGGTCGGGGTCGCGTAGGTCGAGAACTCGACACCGCGCTCCAGGTCGAAGCGGTCGACGGACTTGATGAGCCCGATCGTGGCGACCTGCACCAGGTCGTCCAGCGGCTCACCGCGATTGCGGAAGCGGCGGGCCAGGTACTCGACGAGGGGGAGGTGCATCTCGACGAGCTCGTCGCGGACGCGGTTGCGTGGTGCGCTTCCGACCTCCATGTCCTGCAGGTCGTGGAACAGCTCGCGCGCGTGGGCCCGGTCGGCGCTGGTGGCCGCGCGGGAGGCGGGAACCTTCGCCTCGACCTCGGGGGCCGCCTCGGCAGCGGGCGTCTCCGTCGTGGCGGTCCCGGCTGCCTCGACCTCGGGCGTCCCGGCAGCGGGCGCTTCGGCCTCGGGAGCAGCGAGCTCGGGCGCGAGGGTGGGCGAATCGACGTCGGGCGCAGCAGGATGTGGCGCCACGGCCCCCTCGCCGACGGGCTGCACCGGCACGGTGTCCTCCGTGGTGGCGCCACCCTGCGGCGGCTCGTTGATCGCGTTCTGGGCCACGCTCATAGGTCCCCTGCCGCTGCTCTGCGCTTCTGCAGGTCGATCGAGACGTTCATGTCGTCGTCGACCCGGCTCTCGACGGAGCCGGCGAGCGCCGACAGGACGGTCCAGGCGAAACTGTCCCGCACGGGCTGCGCGCCGTCGATCGTCGGCACGGTGACCGAGACGCGGAGCTCGTCGGGCAGGAGCTCGAACTCGCAGGAGAGTTCGGCCTGTGGCGCCGCGTTGTTCAGCAGGATGGCGCAGGCCTCGTCGACCGCGATCCGCAGGTCCTCGATCTCCTCGAGGGTGAAGTCGAGCCGTGCGGCGAGGCCGGCGGTAGCCGAGCGCAGCACCGACAGGTAGGCGCCGACGGCGGGCAGTCGGAGGCGGACGAGGTCGCGCACACCGGCAGGGGCGCCACCCGGACGCGGGTCCGGCACCGGGCTGTCGATCGCTCCAGGAGCTGTCTCCGGCATCGGCACCTCCTTGCTGTGGTTCCCGGACGTGCCGGCGGGTAAGGGGCAGCTGGCCGCTCGTGCTCGGTGATACTCACGTGCTGCGGCCCACGATGCAGACCGGTGACCACCTTACCGGTGACTGTGTGTACGCCCGAGGGTGGGCAGCGCCCCGCCGTCGAGTCGCCAGGTGGTCCACTCATCCATCGGCTTCGCGCCGAGCGAGGTGTAGAAGGCCTGGGCCGATTCGTTCCAGTCGAGGACCGACCACTCGAGCCGGCCGTAGCCCCGCTCCACCGCGATGGCGGCGAGCTCGGCGAGCAGCGCGCGACCGTGCCCGGCCCGCCGCGCCGCGGGCCGCACGAAGAGGTCCTCGAGATGGATCCCGTGCGTCCCGAGCCACGTCGAGAAGGTGCGGAACCACACCGCGAACCCGACGACCTCGGGTCCGTCCGGACCGGTCTGCTCGGCGACGAGACAGAACACCGCGGGGTCGGGACCGAACAGCGCGTCGCGCAGCTGCTGCGCGGTCGCGGCGACGGCGTCGGGTTCGCGCTCGTAGGTGGCGAGTTCGAGGATGAGGTCGAGGAGGACGCCGACGTCCTCGGCCGTGGCAGGTCGGATCATGGGAGTTCTCCGGGGGAGGGAGACAGCACGGAAGCCGGCCCCGAGGGACCGGCTTCCGGATACTGCTGTCAGCTGCGGGTCAGCTCTGCTGCCTGAGGCAGGTCAGCTGGGCTTGCCGCCCTTGGTCTCCCAGAAGATGTCGGCGACCTCGTCGATCAGGTCGAGCAGCTTCTGGCCGGTGGCCGGGTCGACCGACTTGGCGCCGGTCGCGCCGGCGGCCTTGGTGGCCCGCCAGAACAGGTCGTGGATCTGCGGGTACTTCTCCACGTGCTCCGGCTTGAAGTAGTCGGTCCACAGGGTCCACAGGTGCTGCTTGGCCAGGTGGGCGCGCTCTTCGATGATGATCACGGCACGGGTGCGGAAGACCGGGTCCTCGTTGGCCTGGTACTTCTTCTGCATCTCGTGGACGGACTGTGCCTCGATCCGCGCCTGGGCGGGGTCGTAGACGCCGCACGGCAGGTCGCAGTGGGCGGAGACGACGGTGCGGGGTCGCAGGAGCGACATGGGCTTGCCTCCTCACGGGCCGGGTCTCGGCCATCGGTTCGAACCGTATCGCCGAGGAGTCGCGGGCGGACCACCACCCCCGGCACCGCTCTCTCTGCCCGCGTTGCCGGGTTCGACGCGAGTGGGGAACGATCAGTCGGTGAGACGGTTCTTACCCGCGTCGTTGGCCGGAGTTGCGCTCGCGGCCGTGCCGACCGTGGTGTTCGGGCGACGCTGCGGCGCGGTGGCCGTGACAGGCGACTCGATGCAGCCGACGCTGCAGCCCGGGGACGCGTGCCTGGTGCGTTACGGCGCGAGCATCCGGCCCGGTGACGTCGTCGTCGCCCGGCTGCCCGCACGCCCGCTCGGCATCAAGCGGGCGGTCCGCCACGACGAGGACGGCTGGTGGCTGAGCTCGGACGACCCGGGGCGGGGCACCGACAGCGCGACCTTCGGCAGCGTCGACGACGCCGACGTCCTCGGCCGGGTGGTGTTGCGCTACTGGCCCCGGCCGGCGTGGCTGGGCAGGTCGCCGAGGGCCAGCCGGTCGTAGTGGCGCCGGCACTCGTCCATGGTGGGGAGCAGTCCGTCGCGTCGCACCTCGTCGAGGGTGGGTGCCGCGCGGTCGCGGTCTGAGAGCACCAGATCGACGCCGTCCGGCCAGCGCAGGGCGAGCTCCGGGTCGAAGACGGAGATGCCGTGCTCGCGGACCGGGTCGAAGGCCGTCGAACAGGAGTAGCTCACCGTCGCCTCGTCGCTGACGGCGACGAAGGCGTGCCCGACGCCCTCGGGGAGGTAGACCGCACGACGGTCGACGTCGTCGAGGACGGCGGTGGCGTACTCGCCGAAGGTGGGCGAGCCGACGCGCAGATCGATGGCGTAGTCGACGACCCGACCGGCCGCGCACGTCACGTACTTGGCCTGGCCGGGTGGGACCTGCGCGTAGTGGATACCCCGCACGACCCCACGTGCGGAGACGCTGACGTTGGCCTGCGCCAGCACGAACGGGTGCCCGATCGCGTCGCTCAGCACGTCGGACCGCAGTTGCTCGAGGAAGACCCCGCGGCGGTCGCGGTGCTGCCGAGGCGTGAACACGAAGGCCCCGGCGATGTCCATCTGCGTGACGTCCATGGCTCGAGTATCGGCCTCCAGCCGCGTGCGATGATGGACGCGGTCGGGCAGCCGCTGCGACCGGCGCCTCCGGAGGGGCAGATCCCCCTGACCGGAGGACCGGCGACGCTGGTTCGCTCCCCCCGACCGCGATTGCCATCGACCGGAACCAGATCCGACGTCGTCCTTGTCGTGTGGCGCCCGGCTCCGTCGCGGCGCGCGCACGGTCGGGCGGCGCCCTACAGGAGCGACATGAGCCCCGAGCCCGTCCCCGAGACCGTCGCGGGGCCCGTGCTGGACGCCGATCCCGCGTTCGCCCTGCACCGCGGCGGCAAGATCGACACCGGGATCACCGTGCCGCTCCGCGACGCCGGCGACCTCTCGCTCGCCTACACCCCGGGTGTGGCCCGGGTGTGCATGGCGATCGCCGCCCAGCCCGGCCTCGCCGACGACTACACCTGGCGCGGCAACACCGTCGCCGTCGTCACCGACGGAAGCGCCGTGCTGGGGCTGGGCAACATCGGCCCGGCGGCGGCGTTGCCCGTCATGGAGGGCAAGGCGCTGCTGTTCAAGCACTTCGGCGGTGTCGACGCCGTGCCGCTCTGCCTGGATTCCCACGACGTGGACGACCTCGTCGAGACCATCGTCCGACTGGCGCCCAGCTTCGGCGGGATCAACCTCGAGGACATCTCCGCGCCACGCTGCTTCGAGGTGGAGCGTCGTCTTCAGGAGCGGCTCGACATCCCCGTCTTCCACGACGACCAGCACGGCACCGCCATCGTGGTGCTCGCCGCGCTGCGCAACGCCGCCCGGCTCACCGGCCGCGGGCTGGGCGACCTGCGCGTCGTCGTCAGTGGCGCCGGAGCTGCCGGCGTCGCCGTCACCCGCCTGCTGCTCGACGCGGGCATCGGTGACATCGCCGTGGGCGACCGCAAGGGGATGATCGACGTCTCGCGGACCGACCTGACGCCGGTCAAGCAGGCGCTTGCCGAGGACACGAATTCCGCCCACATCACCGGCGACATCGTCGACGCCCTCGACGGCGCCGACGTCTTCCTCGGCCTGTCCGCCGGCAAGGTCGCCGAGCAGGCCGTGGCCCGGATGGCGAAGGACGCCCTCATCTTCGCCATGGCCAACCCCGAGCCCGAGGTCGACATGGACGTGGCGCACCGCTACGGCCGCGTCGTCGCCACCGGACGCAGCGACCACCCGAACCAGATCAACAACGTGCTCGCGTTCCCCGGCGTCTTCCGCGGCGCGCTCGACGTGCGTGCTCGCCGCATCACCGAGGGCATGAAGCTCGCCGCCGCCGACGCGCTCGCCGCCGTGGTCGGCGACGACCTCAGCGAGAGCTGCGTCATCCCGAGTCCGTTCGACCCCCGCGTCGCACCCGCCGTCAGCGAGGCGGTCGCCGAGGCCGCCCGCGCCGAGGGCATCGCCCGCCGCTGACCCCTACTCGGTCTCGAGCGACGCCGACGACGCCTTCTCCGGACTCTCCACGGCCGGGTCGGGGCCGGCCTGCGCCGCCTTCTCGCGCCAGCGCGAGGTGATCGGGAGCCGGCGGTCGCGGCCGAACGCCTTGCTCGTCACCTTCGGACCCGGCGGGTACTGGCGACGCTTGTACTCGGCGACGTCGACGAGCCGGATGACGCGTTCCACCGTCTCGGCGGCGTGGCCGGCGGCGAGCAGCTCGTCGTATCCCAGGTCCTTCTCGACGTAGCCGTCGATGATCGCGTCGAGCTCGTCGTAGTCGGGCAGCCGGTCCGAGTCGAGCTGTCCCGGTGCCAGCTCGGCGGACGGCGGCTTCTCGATGATCGCGACCGGGATCGGCTCGGTCTCGCCGCGGCGGGCCGCGTCTGCGTTGCGCCAGCGGCACAGCGCCCAGACCGCCGTCTTCGGCAGGTCCTTGATGGGCGCGAAGCCGCCGGCCGAGTCGCCGTAGAGCGTCGAGAAGCCGGTGGCCAGCTCGCTCTTGTTGCCGGTCGTCAGCACGAGATGGCCCTCGGCGTTGGACAGCGCCATCAGCGCCGTCCCGCGCACCCGGGCCTGCAGGTTCTCCTCGGCCAGGCCGGACAGGTGCATCTGCCCCTGGTAGGCGTCGACCATCGGGGCGATCGGCAGGCTGCGGTGCCGCGTGCCCTGCCGCCGGGCGAGCTCGTCGGCGTCGCTGATCGAGTGCTCGGAGGAGTACGCCGACGGCATGGCCACCGTGTGGACCTGCTCCGCACCGAGGGCGTCCACGGCGATGCTTGCGACGAGGGCCGAGTCGATGCCGCCGGACAGGCCGAGCACGACCGACGGGAAGCCGTTCTTGCGGACGTAGTCGCGGGTGCCGGTGACGCAGGCCGCGTAGAGCTCGGCCTCGTCGGACAACCGGTCCGCCACGGGTGGATCCAGCAGCTCGCGGTCGGGCCGTGCCTCGCCGGCGAGGACGATGCGGCTTACCGCCATCGTGGTGCCGTCGTCCGCCGGGACCGAGGCCGGCGGTTCGGCGTCGCCACCGGCGGCGCAGTCGAGGTCGACGACGAGCAGCCCCTCGGCGAACTGTCCGGCCCGCGCGACGAGGTCGCCGGCGGCGTCCACGACGAGCGAGCCACCGTCGAAGACCAGCTCGTCCTGGCCGCCGACGAGGTTGACGTAGGCGAGCGGTGCGCCGGCCTCCTTTGCGCGGCGGGCGGCGAGCTCGTCGCGGGTGTGGGCCTTGCCCCTCTCGAAGGGGGAGCCGTTGATGCAGACGACCAGGCCGACCCCGGCCGCACGCGCGACGGCGATCGGGCCGCCGTCCTGCCACAGGTCCTCGCACACGGTCAGGCCGACGTCGACGCCGTGCAGCCGCACGACCGGGAACCGGTCGCCGGGCACGAAGTAGCGGTACTCGTCGAAGACGCCGTAGTTCGGCAGGTGGTGCTTGGCGTACTCGGCGACGATCTCGCCGCCGAACAGCACCGCCGCAGCGTTCTGCGGCTCGCCGGCCGGACGCCCGAGGCGCGGGGTCGGTTCGTCGGCGCGGTCGAGGTAGCCGACGACGACGGCGACGTCACCGGCGCCGTCCTCGGCCAGCCGGGTCGCGAGCTCCCGGAGCTTGTGCTTCGAGGCGTCGGCGAACGAGCGCCGCAGCACGAGGTCCTCGGGCGGGTAACCGGTCAGCGACATCTCGGGAAAGGCGACGAGATCGGCTCCCTGCTCGCGTGCGCGGGCCACCTCCCGCCGCACGACGTCGGCGTTGCCGTCGAGGTCACCGACGGCGACGTCGACCTGGGCGAGGGCGATCCGCAGCGGCGGCATGGACGAAAATCTACGTGGCGCGGCCCGTCTCACCGAGGTCGACGGCCTGCTGCGGTGCCGTCACGACGAAGGTGTCCAGCGGGTGCGGCAGCCGGAGCGAGGCTCCGGGTATCGCGCCGGCGCGGAGGGCCTGCACGACCTGGGCGTGCAGCTCGTCGGGCACGACCGCCTGGACGGCGAAGTTCAGGGCGCGGCGTGCCTCGTCGGCGCCCGGGCCGGCCGTCGAGGTGCCGGGCGACAGGTCGACGCACGCGTCGATCCGGCCGCACTCGGCGGGCAGTCCCTCCGCGGCCAGGGCGGCCGCAATGGCCCGGCTGAACTCCTGCGGGCGGCCGGGTGCGAGGACACCGACGAGCTCGTTGAGCACACCCCGCGGCGCGTGCAGGACGACGAGCACCCCACCGGGGGCGAGCAGGTCGTAGGCCTGCCGCAGGGCGGACCGGAGGTCGGGGACGTAGTAGAGCGAGTGCACCGCGGTGATGACGTCGAAGCGCTGCGGGGCGGGCCGGAGGCCGGGTCGGGCCGGCACGCGGTCCGGGGAGAACCGCCCGAACGGCCCGACGGCGGTGTGGACCGCGACCCCGGGGACGTCGCTGAGCCGGTTCCGGAACTCGGCCGCGCTGGCGGCGTGCGGCTCGACCCCGACGTAGTCCACGGGGTGGCCGGACTTGGCCAGGGTCTCGGCGAGCCGGACGTCGACCGACCCGTCGCCGCAGCCGATCGAGAGCACCCGGCTCGGGCGGTCGGCGCGGTCGGCCAGCGCGCGGACAAGCCACTCGATGACGAGGCCGCGTTGGTCGGAGCGGGCCTCGAACAGCGCGTGGTCTCGCTTGTAGTCGTCCGGGGCCAGCGGCAGCAGCGGCAGCAGCGGCCCCGCGGCCTCGCGGAGCGCGTGCAGCCCCGGACGGACGCTGCCGGGCGAGGGGTCCGACGTCCGTAGGTCGCTGGCGATCCGGCTGGTCACGGGCCGCTCGGCCCGTCCGGAGCGCGTCGTGTCTGAGCGCATCGCAATGCCTCTCGAGGCGTGACCGCGCTGCCGCGGCCTACAGTCATCTCACCACGACGCGCCGATCCGGTGCATCTTGACCGGGAGTGGGCCGCCCCATGTCGTTGCCGTCATCCGTCGGGGGACCCGACACCGCCGAGCGCAGTCTCGCGCACTGGAGCTCCGACGGCCGGGCCGAGATGGACGCCTTCTACGTGCTGGCCACCGAGGACTACCGCCACTTGGTGCAGGCGGCGGACTGGCCGTCGGTGTTCGCCGAGCACGCGGCCGCGGATTGGAAGCTGCTCGATGTCGCCTGCGGATCCGGCAAGTTCCCCGCGGCCCTGCTGCGCTACGCCGACCTCTCGGCGCTCCCGCCGCTGCGTTACGACCTGCTGGACCCGTCCTCGTTCAGCGTCGCCGAGGCGAAGGAGCAGCTGGCCGCGCCCTTCGTCGCCGGTCGGGAACTGGTCACGACCCTGCAGGACTTCCGGCCCGAGCACGACGACTCCGGCGAACCGGCCGACGATTTCGGCGCGGGCTACGACGTCGTGATCGCCGTCCACGCCCTCTACGCCCTGCCGCCGGACGACCTCCCGGCTGCGGCGGAGCGGCTGGTCGCGGTCCTGCGCCCGGGCGGGGTGGGGGTCGTTGCGCAGGCGACGGCCCGGTCCCACTACCTGGCCTTCTACGACGCCTACCGCGCCGGGGTGCGGGAGGCGACGCCCTACACGACCGCCGAGCAGGTCCGGGACGCGCTGCGGACCGCTGGTGCCGAGGTCCGGGATCAGCGGATCACCTACACCAGCGGGACGGACGACCGCGCCGTCGCCGAGGGGTTCCTCCAGCGATGCGCCTTCGACGACACCATCTCGCTCGATGCGATGGAGGCCGCGCCGGTCCTGGGCGACTACCTCGCCGGCTGCCGGAACGACGACGGTGGCTACACCTTCTCCCACGAGGCGGCGCTGCTGTGGTTCTGAACTCCGTACCCGAGGCGAATCCGCTGTTGCCGGAGCCGAACCGGGCCGGCGAGCTCGCCCAGGACTGGGCCGGCAACGACCAGCAGTGGTGGGACTGGTACGTCACGCTCGCCGCGAACGACGGGGCCGACGGCGGGACCGGTTCCGCGCCGCTCGTCGCCGGGCCCGGGCTACCCGACGTCGAACCCGCGGACGACGGCGCGCTGGCCGCCGCGCTCGCCGAGCCGTACCCGCTCCGGGACGAGCAGGTCGCGGCGTTCCGCGCCGCGTCCTTCGTCAAGCTCCCCGACGTCCTGCCGCCGGCGGTCGTGCGCCGGCTCGCCGACCGGCTCGACGTCCTGCTGCGCGCCGAGCACGGCGACGACACCGCGGGGCGCTTCACCGCGCTCGAGCAGATGTGGCGGAACGACCCGCTGATGCGGTCGGTCGCGCTCTCCCGACGCCTCGGCGACCTCGCCGCCGCGCTCGTCGGGGCCGACGTGCGGATCTACCATGACAACGCCCTGTCGAAGGAGCCCGGTTGCGGGCGGACGCCGTGGCATCACGACGCCGAGCACTTCCCGCTCGCGACGCTGCAGGCCGTCACCGCGTGGATGCCGGTCTCCGCCGTGCCGGCTCCCATGGGGCCGCTCTCGTTCGCACGCGGTGCGGACCTCCGGCCGCTGCTCGACGGGCTGCGGTTCGACCGCGTCGGAACGAGCTACGACCGGGCGGTGAGCGAGCGGTTCGCAGGGGCCCACGTGCGGGTGGCCGACGACGCCTACGCGGTCGGCGACGTCAGCTTCCACGGCGCGCTGTGCTTCCACACTGCGGGCCGCAACGGGACCACGCAGCCCCGGCGCGCGCTGGCGACGACGTACTACGCCGACGGCGCACGCGTCGTCGACAGCCCAACGCTGATCAGCGGCACCTGGCGGGAGTTCCTGCCCGGCGTGCAGCCCGGCGAGGTGGCAGCGACTGAGCTGAACCCCGTGGTCGGGCGGCTGCCCGGGGGGCCGCCCTGCGTTTGACGCCGACCGGGGTCAGTGCCCCGGCGTGACGGGTGCCAGCGAGGGGAGCTTGACGTCGCGGCAGGTCAGCGCAACGGGGTCGGCGCCGCCGAGGGCGGCGACCTTCGACGCGGCCTCGTCGAGCCGACTCTCCGGTAGCACGCCGCTGGTCACCGCGGCCACGATGGCATCGCGCATCCGGACCGCCTGGTTCCCGTCGGTGAACAGCAGCGCGTCGGCGCCGGCGACGAGGGCCCGGACGCCCGCATCGGGGTAGTCGAAGCGTTGGTTCACCGCGCCCATCCCGAGGGAGTCGGTCATCGCCACCCCGGTGAAGCCGAGGTCGCGCAGGAGCTTGTAGGCGGCCGGCGAGAGGCTCGCCGGGCCATTCGTGATGCCGAGCTCGGGGTAGGTCGCGTGGCCGACCATGATCGTCGGGATGCCGGCGTGGATCGCCTCGACGAACGGGGCGAGGTCGGTACCCGTGAGGTCGGCGCGGGGCGCGTCGATGACGGCGAGTTCCTTGTGGGTGTCGTCCGAGGAGCGGCCCAGGCCGGGGAAGTGCTTGAGGGTGGGTGACACCCCACCGGCGGCGAGACCACCGGCGACGGCGAGGGCGTCGCGGCCCGCGGTGGCGGCGTCGGAGGAGTACGACCGGCTCCCGATCGCGGAGCTGTCGCCGCGGGTGACGTCGGCGACCGGAGCCAGGTCGCCGGTCACGCCGAGGTTGTGGAGGAAGCTGCCGACGAACGTGCCCCGCGCCTTCAGGAGCTTCGGGTCCCGGCCGCCGACCGCGTAGGCCGACTCGGTGCGCCCGAAGAGCGGGCGGAACGTGGAGACCTCGCCGCCCTCCTCGTCGGTGGTGATGAGCAGGGGGTGCGGGCTCCGGCTCCGGAGCGCCGCGGTGAGGGCTGCCACCTGGGTGTCGGTCTGCACGTTGCGCTGGGTCAACAGGACGCCGCCGACCCCGAGCCGGGGGAGTGACGTCGCGAGCGGGTCCTTCGGGGTCAGCGTCTCGGGGAGACCGGCGACCAGGACGGCGGCGGCGCGGGCCGCGAGCGGGGCCGGGACGCAGGCTGGCGCATCGACGGCGGGGCCGTCGGTCGCGGCAGGCGCCGGCCCCAGTTGGACGTCGGCGCGATCGCTGCACCCCGCGATCAGGGGGATGACCGCAACCACGGCCGTCGCGGCACGTGCGAGACGTCGGGTGCCGGACGTGCCGTATCGCCGCGCCCCCCGCACCCCGAGAACGGTATCCGTTGGGAGCGGCTGCACCGCGCCCCGAACGGGGACTGTCGCGCGGGCGTGCGCTTGTGGGCCGCATTAGGCTCCGCAGGCATGGAACGGCAGCAGGAATTCGTCCTCCGGACGCTCGAGGAACGGGACATCCGCTTCGTGCGGCTGTGGTTCACCGACGTGCTCGGGGTGCTGAAGTCCGTGGCTGTCGCCCCGGCCGAGCTCGAGGGCGCCTTCGACGAGGGCATCGGGTTCGACGGCTCGGCGATCGAAGGCTTCGCCCGGGTCTACGAGGCCGACATGCTGGCCAAGCCCGACCCCTCGACGTTCCAGGTGCTGCCGTGGCGCGGCGACTCCCCGGGTACGGCGCGGATGTTCTGCGACATCGTGATGCCCGACGGCTCGCCGTCGCCCGCCGACCCGCGGTACGTCCTGCGGCGCACGCTGGCGAAGGCCGCCGACGCCGGCTTCACCTTCTACACGCATCCCGAGATCGAGTTCTTCCTGCTCAAGGACCGTCCGACCGGCGACGGGCGGGTGCCGGACCCGGTCGACGAGGGCGGCTACTTCGACCTGACCCCGCACGACGTGACGCACGACTTCCGCCGCGACGCGATCACCATGCTGGAACGGGTCGGCATCTCGGTCGAGTACAGCCACCACGAGGTCGCGCCGGGCCAGCAGGAGATCGACCTGCGCTACGCCGACGCGCTGACCACGGCCGACAACATCATGACGTTCCGCCTGGTGGTGAAGGAGGTGGCGATGTCGCAGGGCGTCTACGCCACCTTCATGCCGAAGCCGTACTCGGACCAGCCCGGCTCGGGGATGCACACCCACCTCTCGCTGTTCGAGGGCGACCGCAACGCGTTCTACGACCCGTCGGACTCGATGCACCTGTCGAAGGTCGCGAAGTCGTTCATCACCGGCCTGCTCGTGCACGCCGCCGAGATCACCGCCGTGACCAACCAGTGGGTGAACTCCTACAAGCGGCTGAACTGGGGCGGCGAGGCGCCGTCGTACGTCTCGTGGGGGCACAACAACCGCTCGGCCTTGGTGCGGGTGCCGATGTACAAGCCGAACAAGGGGCAGTCGACCCGCATCGAGGTGCGGACGCCGGACTCGGCCTGCAACCCGTATCTGACCTTCGCGCTCATGCTCGCGGCCGGGCTGGCCGGCATCGAGAAGGGCTACGACCTGCCGCCGGGCGCGGACGGCGACGTCCAGGCCCTCACCGACAAGCAGCGGCGGGAGCTGGGCCTCGATCCGCTGCCCGACTCGCTCGCCGCGGCGATCTCGGTGATGGAGTCCTCCGAGCTGGTGCGCAACACCCTCGGTGAGGGAGTGTTCGACTTCTTCCTCCGCAACAAGAAGGCGGAGTGGGACGAGTACCGCCGCAACGTGACGCCGTTCGAGATCAACCGGTACCTGCCGGTTCTCTGAAGCCGTCACTTCCCCGGTCACCGGGTCGGATCGGATCGGCTCGTCGTCGGGGCGACGGCTGCGTCCGACGATCGTGGGGGTGAGGGACCAGGGCTCATCCCCTCCTGAACCGGGACGCGCTCGCCTACGCTTCGTTCCGTGCCGCCGCAGACCCGCAGCAACTCGCCCATCGGGCGGATGGCGCGCTTCGGGTTCCGGAACGCGACCACCGGCGCCCAGATCAGCGAGCGGCTCGGCATCGACGACACGGTCCTCAGTGCGCTGGCCGCCGCAGCCGATCCCGACCTCGCCCTCCAGACGCTCGACCGCCTCGTCGAGGTGGCCGGGAAGGCGCCGCTCGAGGCGCTCGCCGAGGAGCTGGGGCTGCGCGGACGGCTGATCGGTGTGCTCGGGGCCAGCGCCGCCCTCGGCGACCATCTGGTCGCGCACCCGCAGGACTGGGAGCTGCTGCGTGAGGACGGCGTCGTCCCGGACCTGGGCGGGCCGACGACGCCGGACGAGCTGCGGCTCGCCCACCGCCGCGCGCTGCTCGTCCTCGCCGGCCGCGACCTCGCCCACGAACTCGAGCTGTGGGACGTCTGCGACATCCTGGCCGACCTCGCCGGCTCCGCCCTGGAGATCGCGCTCGAACTCGGGCGGGGGGAGCTCGGCGAGAAGTACGCCGACGCCCGGCTGGCCGTGATCGCGATGGGCAAATGCGGCGGTCAGGAGCTCAACTACGTCAGCGACGTCGACGTCGTCTTCGTGGGCGAACCCGCCGCAGGCGACGAGGGCGGGCTCGGCACCGCCACCCGCCTCGCCGAACGCATGATCAAGATCTGTTCGACCGCGTCGTCGGAGGGGGTCATGTTCCCCGTCGACGCGAACCTGCGGCCGGAGGGACGGCTGGGCCCGCTGGTCCGCACGCTCGCCAGCCACGAGGCCTACTACAAGCGGTGGGCCCGGACGTGGGAGTACCAGGCTCTGCTCAAGGCCCGGCCGGTCGCGGGGGACCGCGAGCTCGGGCAGTCCTACGCCGACATGATCGCGCCGATGGTGTGGTCGTCGGCCAACCGCCCGAACTTCGTCCAGGACGTGCAGGCCATGCGGCGTCGGGTCGAGGAGAACATCCCGCGTTCCGAGGTCGACCGGCAGGTCAAGCTGGGCCCCGGCGGCATCCGGGACGTCGAGTTCGCGGTCCAGCTGCTGCAGATGGTGCACGGCCGCACCGACGGTCGTATCCACTCCCGCAGCACCCTGCCGGCGCTCGAGCAGCTCACCGACAACGGCTACATCGGCCGCATGGACTCCTCGACGCTCGCCGACTCCTACGTCTTCCTGCGCAACCTCGAGCACCGGCTGCAGCTCCAGCAGCTGCGACGCACCCACGTCGTCCCGACCGACCCGGACGCCCTCCGCTGGCTCGCGCGGGCCATGGGGTTCCGGGACGTGGATCGTTTCAACGCCGAGCGGGCGCGGCACGTCCGCGAGGTCCGCCGGCTGCACGAGAAGCTCTTCTACCGGCCGCTGCTGGACTCCGTCGCCCGACTCCCCGCCGACCACGCCCGCTTCAACACCCGCCTGACGCCGCGGGCCGCGCAGGCACGGTTGCAGGCGCTCGGCTTCGAGGACCCGGCCGGCGCGCTCAAGCACCTCCAGGCCATCTCGATCGGTCTGTCCCGCACGGCGACGATCCAGCGGGTGCTGCTGCCGACGATGCTCGACGCGTTCGCCGACGCCGCGGACCCGGATGCGGGGCTCAAGGCCTACCGGCAGGTCAGCGACGCCCTCGGCTCCACGCCCTGGTACCTGCGGCTGCTGCGCGACGAGGGGCAGGGCGGCGAGAGCGGCGGCGGCGGTGCCGCGGAACGGCTGGCGCGCCTGCTCGCGAGCAGTCCCTACGTCGCCGACCTCATGACCCGCGCACCGGAGTCGGTCCGGCTCGTGCGTTCGGCCGCCGAACTGCGGCCGCGCTCCCGGGAGCAGGTCGCGACGGCGCTGCTGTCCGTCGTGCGCCGTAACACCGACTGGGAGGACGCCGTCGCCGCCGCCCGCGCGGTGCGGCGCCTGGAGCTCGTGCGCGTGGCCTGCGCCGACCTGCTCGGGCTGCTCGACGTCACCGAGGTCGGCGCCGCCCTGTCCGACGCGGCGGCGGCGACGCTGGCGGCCGCGCTGGACGTGGCGTCCCGCAAGGTCGAGGTGGAACTCCGCGGCCCCCTGCCGGCGAGCATCTCGGTCATCGCCATGGGCCGCCTGGGTGGCAACGAGCTGGGCTACGGCAGCGACGCCGACGTCCTGTTCGTCTTCGAGGCGCGGCCCCACGCCGAGGAGGGCGAGGCCGCCCGGGCGGCCAAGGCCGTCGCGGAGGAGATGCGGCGGCTGCTGGCCCTGCCGGCGCCCGACCCGCCGCTGCTGCTCGACCTCGGGTTACGTCCGGAGGGTCGGCAGGGCCCGCTGGCCCGGTCGCTGGCCAGCTACGCCGCGTACTACCGCCGCTGGTCCATCGGCTGGGAGGCGCAGGCGTTGCTCCGCGCCGTCCCGCTGGCCGGGGACATCGAGCTGGGGCTCCGGTTCGTCGAGCTCGCCGACGAGGTCCGGTTCCCGCAGCGCCTCACCGCCGATGCCGTCCGCGAGGTCTCCCGGCTCAAGGGCCGCATGGAGCGGGAACGGATGCCGAAGAACACCGACCGCACCCTGCACCTGAAGCTCGGCCCCGGCGGGCTGACCGACGTCGAGTGGGCCGTCCAGCTCCTGCAGCTGCAGTCCGGGGCCCGCGTCCCGGACCTGCGGACGACCTCGACCCTGGACGCACTGGCCGCGGCGAAGGCGGCCGGGTTGATCCCGGCGGCGGACGCCGACCTCCTCAGCGACGGCTGGCGGTGGGCGGTACGGCTCCGCAACGCCGTCGTCCTCACCACCGGCAAGGCCCTGGACTCGCTGCCCACCGCGGAGCGCGCCCTCGGCCGCGTGGCGCAGGCCGTGGGCATGGAGGCCGACGACGGACCCCGGCTCCTCGAGGAACACCGGAGCCGCAGCCGTCGTGTCCGCGAGGTCGTCGACGCGGTGTTCGCCCGTGCCGAGGCGGACGCCGAGACCGCACAGGCCGAGAGCGCCCAGCCTCAGAGCGCCAGCCCCAGAGTGCCCAGCCCCAGAAAGCCCAGCCCCAGAGCGCACAGCCCGAAAGCGCACCGACCGAGCACGCCACCACCGAAGGAGCCCGATGAGCATCGCCTCGACCTCGTCCCTGCCGAGCGACGGCGGCGCGGTGGTGCGACAGGTGGCGGTTCCCGGGCGGCGGCTGGCCGTGCGACGCCTCGACCCCGCCGTCGGATCCGCGACGGCCCCGCCGGTGCTGCTGCTGCACGGCGTCCCGCAGACCTCCGCCTGCTGGGAGCCACTGCTGCGGGAACTCGGGACGGACCGCGTCGTCCTCGCGGTGGACCTGCCAGGGCTCGGCGACTCGGAGGTGCGCGGCCCCTACGACGTCCCGTCGATCGTCAGCTCGCTGCAGGCCCTGCTCGCTGCCGAACTCGACGACCGCAGCGACCCCGACAGCGATCCCGACAGCGATCCCGACGGCGATCCCGACACGGACGTCGGCGGTGATGCCGACGCCGAAACCGCGCCCGATCCGGTCCCGCCGCAGGTCGATGTCGTGGGACACGACTGGGGCGGCTCGATCGCCCTGGCCCTCGCCGGGGAGCAGCCCGGGCTCGTCCGGCGCCTCGTCGTCATGAGCGCGCCGTACCGCAAGGTCGACATCGTCCACGCCTGGCACATCCCGATCCTCGGTTTCGTGCCGCCCGCAGCGTTCGCCCGCGCGGGCCGGGCGATGGTCCGCGGCATGTTCCGCTACGCCTGGAAGACCGGCTCCGCGCCGGAGGCGATGGTCGCGTCCTACGCCGACGCGTACGCCGCCCCGGAGCGGGTCCGCGCAATGGCTGGTTACTACCGCGCGGCGGTCCGCCGGGCTGCGGCGAACCGGACCGCGAAGGACGACGACGGCCCGGTGGACTCCGGCCCGACGGCTCGCGCCGAGCGCAGCCTCGTCGTCTGGGGGACCGACGACCCTCCGATGCCGCTCCGCGTGGGCGAAGCCGTCGTCAGCGACCTAGGTCGGGTCAACGACCCGGCGACCGTTCGGATGGTCACCCTGCCAGGTGCCGGACACTGGCCGCTCGACGAGGTCCCCGGGGTCGTCGTGCCGCTCGTCGTGGACTTCCTGCGCAGCTGATGCGCCGGCGTGCTCCCGGGTCGAGGTCCGGTCCTGCGGGCGGTCGTCGAGCGGGAGGCTGTCCCGTCCCTGGCCGAGGGCTTCGCGGCTCGCCGCCGTCGGCAGCGCGGGCCGTCGCGTGATCAACCGGGCCAGGGCGAAGCCGCCGAAGCAGGCGAGGATGCCGCCGATGGCGTCGACCCAGTAGTGGTTGCCGGTCCCGATGATGACGAACAGGGTCAGCAGCGGATAGCAGGCGCCCAGCACCCGCACCCAGGTCCGCCGGGCCAGGAAGACCACGGAGATCGCGACCCACAGCGACCACCCGATGTGCATCGACGGCATCGCCGCGTAGAGGTTGCTGTGCGCCGAGACCGACTGGTCGCCCCAGGACCCCCAGGTGTGGAACGCCACCACGGTGTCGGTGTAGCCGCCGCCGGGGAGTAGCCGCGGCGGGGCGAGCGGGAAGAACGCGAACCCGAACAGGGCGACGATGTTGGTCAGGTACCACGCGGTGCGGAGCTGACGGGCGTGCAGCTGGTGGCGCCGGTAGAGCCAGATCCCGACGCCGATCGTCACGACGAAGTGCAGCGTCGCGTAGTAGTAGTTGCAGATGTAGGCGAGCCAGTCGTGGGCCGCGACGAAGTGGTTCACGATCTTCTCGTGGTACAGCCCGAGGGACCGTTCCAGCGAGACGACGTCGTGCGCGTGGCGGATGGCGTCGGACTCCGCGGCGGTGACCGAATTGCGGATCAGCGAGTAGAACCAGTACCCGACGAGGATGACGGTGATCTCGTAGATCCAGAACCGCCGGGCGCGCCGAACCGACGCCCTGTCCGTGGACCGGGCTGACGCGGCGGCCATGTCAGCCGCACGAGGCTTCCTCAGCACTCCCGCCATGCTGGCACACAGCATCGTCCGGTGCCCGGCCATTCCGCGGTGGGTCCGTCTCAGTTGCGACAGAATTGCCCCATCGACCCGAACCGGACGGGAGGACCGGGTCTACTGCTCGGCCCGCGCCAGGATGCTCCGGGTCCAGGTCATCGCGGCCAGATAGGCAGGGCGTGCCTCGCCGAGGCTGAGGAACCGAGGCTGGGTCGAGTTCTCGTAGGCCTGGACGTCGGCGATCAGGAGTCCGAGCGGCCCGCTGTGCTCGAGGACGGCGGCACAGACGAGGGGGTCGAGCGGGAGATCGCCGATCGCGTCGACGAGTGGCATCCCCAGCAGCAGGTCGAGGCTGGAAACCAGGCCGGCGGTGAAGGCGATGTCGGGCGAGACGTCGGTCCTGGCGGCGAGCAGCTCACACATCCGCGCACGGGTCAGGGCGACGTCCACGTTGACCGCGGCACCGCTGCCGGCGTCGGCGCCGGACATGCTCATCAGCATGACCCAGCCGATGAGGGCCCGGGGACCCAGCAGGAGGATCGCGTCGCGCACCGAGGAGATGGTGCGCCGCAGACCGGAGCTCGCCGAGTTGACCGTCCGCAGGATGCGGAAGGTGAGGCCGGGGTCGGAGCGGATCGCCGCTTCGGCGTCAGCCACATCGAAGTCCTCGGCGCCCAGCACCGTGAGCAGTCGCAGACACGCCAGCCGGGTCGAGTCCAGGGAACGCCGGGTGAGCACCGTCGGCCGGGAGAGGAGGTAGCCCTGGAACAGCTCGAACGACAACGAGCGGCAGAGCTGGAACTGCTCTTCGGTCTCGACCTTCTCGGCCAGCAGGTGGACGTCCCAGGCGCGCAGGCGCCGGGCGAGGTCGGTCACCTCACCCGTCGAAAGCGCGAGCACGTCGAGCTTGACGTAATCGCAGAGCTCGACGAGCGGCTCGGTGGCGTCGGACCACACGAAGTCGTCGAGCGCGAAGCGGTATCCGGCTGCCCGGAGCGCCCGCATGCCCTCGAGCACCTGCCGGTCGGCTGGGACGTCCTCGAGGACCTCGAGTACCACCCCCTGCGGCGGGAACGGGAGCGGCTTGGCGCGGGTGAGGAACCCGCGCGGGAGGTTGACGAAGGCGAGCTTCGAGCCGACCACCGTCTCCAGGCCGAAGTCGGTGAAGGTCTTGACCATGACATCGGCCGTGGCTTGCTCCGGGTCGGAGATCTGGGCGGTGGTGCTACCCGCGGTGCGGAACAGCAGCTCGTAGCCGACGACGGTCAGGTCGACGTCGAAGACGGGTTGGCGGCCTAGGTGGACGCTGTCCTCGGTCGGCTGGATCACCCGCGTCGCAGGTCCGGGTGCCTCGGGATCAGAAGGCCGGCGGGCCGAGGGCACGAGGCCGGGTCCGCGTAGCCGTCCTGATCTCACTCGTGTCTCATCGGCTGCACGAGCCCGCCCCTGAACACCCGAAAGATCAGTTGGGGGCGCCGGCGACCAGCGGGGCCGCCCAGGACAGCGACGCGAGATACAGCGCCCGCAGGGTCGCCAGGTCGGCGTGGCGGGGGACGGTGCCCGCCTCGTAGGCCAGGACATCGGCGAGGACCGCGCCGAGCCGCCCGCTGTGGCGCAGCACGGCACCCTCGACCGCCTCGTCGACCGGCAGCTCGGCGACGATGTCGTCCAGTGCGGCGCCGAGGAGCACGTCGAGCGCGGAGACCAGGCCGACGGTGAACGCGGCGCTGCCGTCGAGCGCCGGCTCGTGGCCGGCAGCTCCACCCAGCGGGCCGTCGGGAAGTGCGAGGGTGGCGACGAGCTCGCACATGTGGGCCCGCACCAGGATCGCCTCGACGGCCTCGGGCGGGCAGGTCGCGCCGCCCTCGAGCAGCCCGGCGGTCAACACCGACGCAAGCAGCACGCGCGGGCCGAGCAGGACGACCGCCTGGCGGATGGAGCTCACCCGCTGGCGGACCCCGCCCGAGGCGGCGTTGACCGCCTTCAGGACCCGCATCGTCAGCGCCGGGTCGGAACGGACCGCGAACTCCACCTCGGTCAGGTCGACGTCCGGCCGCACCAGCGCGGTCGCGAGGCGCAGGCAGGCGACGTGGCCGGGGCTGAGCGCCTCGTCGGCGACGACGGGCGGACGGCTGACGAGCTCACCGGCCAGCAGCCGGGCCTTGACGCGGCGACAGGTGTCGAGGTGGGAGAGCGTCGCGACCTCGGTGACGAACAGGGCGGTCTCGTGCTCGCGCAGCCGGGTCGCGAGCGCCGCCAGGCCGGCCGAGCCGACCCGGGAGACGTCGACGCGGGCCAGGCGGAACAGCGGGAGCAGCGGCCGCAGCGACGGGCTCCACACCGACCCGACGAGGCACAGGACGTGCCCGGCGCGGGAGAGCCCCCGCAGCCCTTCGACGACGGCGGCGCTGCGGCCCGGTTCGGTGCCGGCGAGGTCCAGATCGACCTCGTCGACCTCGAGCAGCAGGTGGCCGTCCGGGGTAGGCAGCGGCGCGTGCCCGAGTAGCAGCGGCAGGGTCAGCCGGACCAGGAGCACGCCTCCGCCGCCGAGGACGCTGGCGGGGGCGTCCTGCAGCGCGTCGAGCAGGCCGGACGTGCGGTCGGTGTCCGTCGCCGCGGGACCGTCGACGAGCAGCCCGTAACCGGCAAGGGAGAGGTCGGGGTGGAAGACCGGTCGGCGCAGCAGGTGGACGTCGTTCACGGCGGGGCGGAGCACCGTGCCGCCCGATCGGACACCCGTGCCGTACACGCCGGACGGGCCCTGCTGTGCCGGGACGACGGCACCCGCCACCGGAACGGTGATCTGCTGCACGACGGCCTCCGGCACCTTTGTTCAGCCGGAATCCTTTCCGACCACCGTCTGGATCGGCGTCGCCGGAAGCCGACTTGATGGTTCCGGAGACGGGTCGGGTCGGGTCGTGGACAGTTCAGGCGGCGCTCGCGATCGACGGGTCGAGCCGGCTGCGGATCGCGGTGAGGAGGTGCTCGGCGTCGCGGGCGACTCCGGAGAACCGGCCGGAGCCCCAGGTGTGCAGCCACGGGAGCCCGAGGACGTGCAGGCCCGGCTCGCGGGTGAGGCCCCGCGTGTGCGTCGGGTAGCCACGCCCGTCGAACACGGGCAGCTCGATCCAGGGGTAGCTCCGGTCGTAGCCGAGCGCCCAGACCACCGACGTCACCTCGTCGACCGGCAGCACCCGACCCTCGTCCGGCGCCGGCCGCCAGACCGGTTCGTAGCGGCCGCCGGCGGGCGCGTCGACGCCGTGCTTCGCGATGTGGTCGTCGATCCCGGCGTTGATGCCGTTGAGCACCTCGTCGGCGTGGTCGAGGTTGGCCGCGAGCTCGTCGCTGAAGGTGAACCGCTGGTCCTCGAGGTCCAGCAGGCGGCCGTAGAGGCGCATGCCGTCGCGGGCGAAGGCGCGCAGGTCGAGGTCGTGGCCGCCGTCGCGACCGGTGACGTAGTGGTTGGTCTGGCGCCGTGCGCCCTCGCCGAGCGGGTGGCTTTCGACGGGCAGGTCGTAGTAGCCCATGTCGTGGAGCCATGCGACGACGTCGCGGCCGCGGTAGAAGCGGGAGACCCGGGGCGAGGTGCCGGTCGCGAGGTGCACCGTCCGACCGGCGAGGTGCAGGTCCTCGGCGATCTGCACCCCGGACTGGCCGGACCCGACCACGAGCACGCCGCCCTCGGGCAGCGCGGCCGGGTTCTTGTACTGCGAGGAGTGCAGCTGGTGGAGCGCGGCGGGCAGTCGCTCCGCGAGGCGGGGGATGCGCGGCAGCTGGTACGGGCCGGTCGCGACGACCACCTCGTCCGCGGTGAGCCGGGCGGGCTGCGTCCCGGCGGCGTGGCCGGCGACGTCGAGTTCGAAGGGTCCGTCCGCCCGACGGCGCAGCCGGGTCACGGTGACCCCTTCGTACAGCGGCGGGTCGAAGGAGGCGGCGTAGCCCTCGAGGTAGGCGACGATCTCGTCGCGGACCATGAAGCCGTCGGGGTCGTCCCCGCGGTAGGGCCAGCCCGGCAGCTGGCACTGCCAGTTCGGCGTGACGAGGCTGAATGAGTCCCAGCGCCGGGTCCGCCACTCCGAACCCACCCGGTCGCGCTCGGCGACGACGTGTTCGATGCCGGCGTCGACGAGCAGCCGGCTCATGGACAGCCCTGCCTGCCCGGCGCCCACGACCGCGACGGGCACGTGTCGACCGTCGAGCGGGGTGCTTCGCGTCGTGCTCATCGGTTCTCCAGAGCCAGGGGGCGGGCAGATGCGGCGGCGGGGCGTCGGAGGGTGCCGGCGTCGACGAGCCGGGCGTAGAAGGCGAGGTGGGCGGCTGCGGCGGCGTCCCAGCTGTGCCGACCGGCCAGGCGCCGGCCGGTCTCCGCCATCGTTCCGGGAGCGTCCGCGTCGAGGCAGCCGGCGATCGCGCGTGCGAAGCCGTCGGGCTCGCTCGCGAGCCGTGCCGCCGGGCCGAGCACCTCGCGGAGGACGGGCAGGTCGCGGGCGACCAGCGGGACCCCGGCCGCCAGCGCCTCCATGGCGGCGAGCCCGAAACCCTCCTGCCGGGAGGGGAAGGCGAAGACGGAGGCGGCCGCGACGAGCCCGGGCAGGTCGTCGTGCGGCACCGGCCCCAGCACGCACGGGCGGACGCCGAGCTCCGCGGCCCGGCGGCCCACCGCGGAGCGGTACTCGCGGTAGTCGAAGACGGTCTCGCCGCCCGCGATCACCAGGGGGACCTCACGCCCCTCGGTCCGGAGCTTCCCGATGGCCTCGATCAGCTCGAGCGTCCCCTTGCGCGGTTCGATGCCGCCGACGGACAGGACGTAGCGGCCGAAGCGGTCGTTCCAGTGCTTCCGTGCCGCGACCGCTTCGGCGTCGTCGCCCGCGGCGGCGGCGAACCGCGCGGCGTCGACGCCGTTGACGATCACCTCGGGGGTGCGGTCCCAGCCGGCCTCGAGCTCGCCGGCGACGGCCTGCGAGACGCAGACGTGGGCGACCGGCTCGCGGAGCGCCTTCTCGTGGCAGGCGACGAGCTCCGTGGTGGTGAAGCTGTCGATGTGATGGACGGTGCGGATCACGTCGTCGCGCGCGGCGAGCGCAGCGTTGGCCGAGATGCAGTCCTCGGCGTGGACGACGTCGTAGCCGGGCGCGTCGGCGGCGAACGCTTCGCCGAGTACCCGCACGGAGCGCAGCACCCGGGCGCCGACCGTCTCGTCCTCGATCGTCGGAAGCGGCACGAGGCGCAGCCCGACGGCGCCGTCGACGGGGCGGAAGAAGCCGGTGTCGCCGTTGCGGGCGAGGCTCCAGACGTCGACGTGCTCGCCGGAACGGGCTAGCGCCTCGGCCAGCGCGAGCGTGTGCACGACGCCACCGCGGGGCTTCGTCGAGTAGGTCAGCAGAGCGATCCTCATGAGTGGCTCCCGGCCATCGTGACGCTGCTCGCCGTCGGTTGTTGCGGAGCGACGGGGCCCGTCCGGTAGGTGTCGAGGCGCCGCTCGGTGAGGTGTGAGAGGACCCGCCGGGCCCGTGAGACGTCGGCGTCGACGTCGACGCCGACCACGGCGAGCCCACCCTTCGCGCCGGTGCGGGCCAGCACGTCGCCCGCTGGCCCGACGACCTTGGCGTTGCCGAGGAAGCGCAGTCCGCCGAGGGTTCCGGTCTGGTTGGCCGAGAGCAGGACGACCTGGTTCTCGGCGGCCCGGGCGGCGTCGTAGAGGTCGAACAGCCGCGTCTGGCGGTCGGCCGAGAGCGCAGTGGTGCGCCGGGTCAGGCTGGCCGGCCAGGCCGAGAGGCAGGCGAGCATCGACGCACCATCGAGCGCCAACGTGCGGGCGGCCTCGGGGAACGTCTTGTCGTAGTCGATCAGCATCCCCATCCGGCCGACGGGGGTGTCGAAGGCGTCGAACCGGTCTCCCGCCGAGAGCACGGCTGCCTCGACCGGTGGCTGGTGCACCTTGCGGTGGCGCCCGAGCACTCCGTCGCCACTGAGCGCGACGGCGCTGTTCCAGCGCTTCCCGTCCGTGGCGGTGTCGTCGCTGCGCTCGCAGAAGCCGAGGCAGAGGACGAGTGGCCCGGCGAGGCGTTGCAGCTCGCCGAACACGGGGTCGTCGCGGTGGAGTGCGGGCGGAAGTGCCGCGGCCCGGGCGTCGCGTAGGTCCGCGAGGTAGCCGCCGAGGGTGCCGTCGGGGAAGACGACGACGTCGGCGGCCTGCGCGCGGGCGTGGTCGAGGATGGCGGCGACCCGCTGCAGGTCGAGACGGAGGTCCCTCCCGAAGTGGGCCGCCACCGCGGCCAGCCGCACGACGCTCATCGCGGCATCAGGAGGCAGCCAACGCAGGTGCCGGGGCGTAGCTCTCCGGCCGTCGGTCGCGCAGGTGGAACATCGCCTTACGGGCACCGGCCAGCGAGTCGTCGAGGTCGACCTCGGCGACGGCCATCCCTGCGGTCGTCCCGGTGGTGGCGAGGACGTCGCCACCGGGGTCGACGACCTTGGCACTGGCCACGAAGCGCAGCGAGCCGAACGTCCCCGCCTGGTTGGCCGAGGCCAGGACGACCTGGTTCTCCAAGGCGCGGGCCCGGTCGAACAGGTCGAAGCGCCGGGTCCACCGGTCGTCGGCGAGGTCCGGCGCCTGGTTCGTCCGGCCGGCCGGCCAGGCGGAGACGCAGGCGATGATCTGCGCGCCGTCGAGGGCCAATGCCCGTGCCGCTTCGGGGAAGGCCTTGTCGTAGCAGATGAGCAGGCCCATCCGGCCGACCGGGGTGTCGAAGGCGGCGAACCCCGAACCGGCTGCGTAGGAGGCATTTTCGTTCAGCGGCTGGTGCACCTTGCGGTGCAGTCCGAGCACCTGACCGTCGGACACGGCGACGACGCTGTTGTAGCGCACCTCCGCGCCGCCGGGGTCGGCGTCGCTCTCGCAGAAGCCGGCGACGACGACGAGGTCACCGGCGAGGTCGGCGAGCCGCCGGATCTCCGGGCCGTCAACCCGCAGCGGCGGTGGGAGGTCCACGTCGTCGCCACCGGCGAGGTCCGCCAGGTAGCCGCCCAGGCAGGCCTCGGGCAGGACGACGAGGCCGACCCGGGCCGTCCGGGCCTGGTCGAGCAGCTCCTCGATGCGGACGAAGTCGGCTTCGAGGTCCCGGCCGAAGTTCTCAGCGACGGCCGCGATGCGTAGCCGGCTCATCCGCCGGCCGCCGCGAGCAGTCCGCAGGCTCCGCATGCCGCACAGCCGGCCTGCTGGTCGGCGCCGCGCATACCGGCGGCGGCGAGCTTCGCCGCCACGCGCGTCGAGACGTCGGCGACCATCCCGGGATCGGGCGCGGGCACGTCCGCGGCGAGCGTCCCGGCCAGCGGTCGGAACGGCACGACGAACGGGTAGATCCCGCGGTCGATGAGCCGCCCGCAGGCGTCGACCGTCTCGTCGGGGTCCTCGCCGAGCCCGAGCAGCACGTAGGTGGAGACGCGGTTTCGGCCGAAGACCGCCACGGCGTCGTCCCAGGCGGCGTCGTAGGCCGTCAGGGGTACGGCGGCCTTGCCGGGCGTCCAGCGCCGGCGCACGTCTTCGTCGAGCGACTCGGCGTGCATCCCGATGGTCGTCGCGCCGGCGTCGCGGAGCCGCTGCAGCCAGGCGCGACGGGCGACGGGGGAGTCACCCGGCGGCTCGCACTGCACCTGCACCGGGAGCCCCGGCACCGTGGCGCAGATGGCCCGGACGCAACGATGAAGATGTGCCGCACCGCGGTCGGAGCCCGGTGTCGTGCCCGTGGTCAGCACGACGCTGCGGATCCCGTCGAGGTCGACCGCGGCGCGGGCGACCTCGGCCAGCTGCTGCGGTGTCTTGACCGCCGTCGTGACCCCGGCGTCCAGCGACCGCTCCACGGCGCAGAACCGGCAGCGGGTCTGCTCGGCGGTCTCGTCGTCGCCGTAGCGCGTGCAGGTCTGGATGACCGTGCTGGCGAGGACGTCCTTGCCGTGCAGCCGCGCGACCTTGTCCATCGCGACGCCGTCGCTGGTGACCAGGTCGTAGAAGCGGGGCCGGTCGACCGCCGTCACCTCGACGTCGTCGAGGACCAGGCCGTCCCGCAGCAGGCGGTCACCCACGACGGAGTAGGGGGAGTTCCCCGCCACCCGCAGCGTGGTCGGTAGGCCGAGGAGCACGAGGTGCCCGTCGTCCGAGGGGCCGGCGCCCCCGGTCCGCCGGACCGGGGCGTCCACCCGCACTCCGCGTACGGCGAGGTCCGCCCGGAGGTCGAAGTCCTCGAGCAACCCGTCGCTCATCGGCTCAGACCATGTAGGTGCTGTTGATGATGGCGCCCTTGCGGGCGTAGTGGATGAGCGCGTCCTGCACGTCGAGCGGGTGCGACGGGATGACGCCCTCGATGAGGTCCTCCTCGCGCAGGCCGTGCAGCGACAGCCCGAAGCGGCAGCAGTAGACGGTGCCGCCCTCGGCGATGAACGTGGCGAGCTGGCCGTTGATGTTCTGCTCGCCCGGGAACGCGGAGTCGCCCGTGGTCGGGAAACCGCGGGTGGCCATGCAGTTCATCGAGCCCGGGCCGTAGAAGTAGAGCGTCGACTCGAAGCCCTTCCGCAGCGCGCGGGTGGCCTGCAGGATGGCGACGAAGCTGACCGACGACTCGTGGGCGATGCCGTGGACGAGGGTGAAGTAACTCCTCCGTCCCGTCGGACTGGTAGTCCGGGAAGATCTTGGTCGAGCCGTAGATGTTGCTGCCCGCGGGCAGGCTCGGGTGCGCGATCTCGCTGATGCTGTCCTGCTGCTTGGCCTTGATGTCCTCGTCGGTGGCGACGGCGAGCGGGGCCGGTGCGGTGGTGGTCATGGGTTCCTCCTGCGATGTCGGAAAAGCTGGTGGTGTCGGAAAATCTGGTGGTGCTGCACGTCGGTCGGTCGCGCTGGTCAGTCGTAGAGGGCGGTGAAGTTTTCGCGGAAGGCCATCCGGCCGAGCTCGCCGTCGCCGACGACCGCGGCGAGCTTGGCGAGTTCGCCGGGACGGTCGGACCACGGCTCGTCGCTGGCGAAGACCAGCCGGTCGGCGCCGACGCCTCGACGCTCGATCTCCGCGACGAGCCAGCGCGGCGCGAAGCCGATCGCCCACGACATGTCGGTGTAGACGCGCTTGCCGGCCTCGACCCAGTCGAGGAACCGGCCGCCGGCGAGCTTGATGTGGCCGCTGACCCCGCCGCCGAAGTGGACGAGGTGCAGGGCGACGTCGTCGGCGTAGTCCTCGACGAGCGCGCCGACGTGCTCGATGTCGCTGGCGGCGCCCGGGGAGGTGTGCACGTGGACGACGAGGCCGTGCTCGCGGGCGGTGGCGAAGATGCGGTCGAGCAGCGGCCGGCATTCCGGGTCGTCCGCCGCGCCGCCGAGCAGGAAGCTCAGCTTGAGCGCGCGGACACCACGTTCACCTGCGAGGGCGAGGGCCTTCTCCGTGCGCTCGGCGTCCTGCGGCCGAGGACTGGTCCAGAGGGCAGCCCGGATCCGGTCGTCCTTCGCCGCCGCTTCGAGCACGAGGTCGTTCAGCGCGAACGAGACGTCGGGGTCGGGGACCCCGTAGTTCGGCAGCAGCAGGCAGCGCTCGGTGCCCTCGTCGTCCAACGTCTCCAGCAGGGTGGCGACGTCGGGCGGGGACTGCGGCGCGGGGTTGACCGGCGGCAGCCCGTAGAACGGCCAGTCGGGCAGCGCGCCGATGTGCCGGTGCGCATCGTTGGGATGCGCGGCCGGCCCGCGGAGCTGTCCCGGTGCCATGTCTGAAGCCTCGGGGCTGCAGGTTCCAGGGTGGTTTCGACCTGAACACATCCCGGCAAGCAGCCGTGACGTTCTGGTTCCGGAGAGCTCACCAGCTGCCAGGCGTCCCGGCGGCCTGAGGCCTGAGGCCTGAGGCCTGAGGCCTGAGGCCTGAGGCCTGGGGCCTGCGGCCTGCGGCCAACGCTGGGACCGGCACTTCTCGGAGATCCCTGCAGATACTCGCGCCCTAATGTGGAGCTATGGGCAGCCAGGCCAACACCACCCTCCACCGCGACGCGACGGACGCCGACGTCCCCGCCGTGGTCGCACTGGTGGAGTCGGCCTACCGGGGCGACTCCAGCCGGCTCGGTTGGACGACGGAGGCGGACCTGCTCGGTGGGCAGCGCACGGACGCCGCAGCGGTTGCGGAGATCCTGGGGGACCCCGCGAGCCGGCTGCTCCTTGCGGTCGGTCTGGGCGATGCGATCGTCGGCTGCTGCCACGTCAAGCGCACGGACGCGACCACCTCGTACTTCGGCTCGTTCGCCGTGCGGCCTGGGCTCCAGGGTGCTGGGACGGGTGGTGCGCTGCTGCGGGCGGGCGAGCGATGCGCGGTGGACTGGGGATCAGTGCAGATGGAGATGACCGTCATCGCCCAGCGCGTGGACCTCATCGCCTGGTACGAGCGGCGCGGCTACGCCCGCACCGGCGACACGCGGCCGTTCCCGTACGGCGACGAGCGATTCGGCCGGCCGCGCCGGAGCGACCTCGAGTTCGTCGTGCTGCGCAAGGACCTCGCGCCCGAAGGCTGACCGGCGCTCGCGCCTCCACCTCACGGGCCGTCCACGCGCGCTGGATTGGGGGGAAGCAGCAATCCGCATCTCAGGACGCGACGCGATTTTTGCAGCGAGGCCGGTTGATTCGAGAACGGGAAGTTGGATCGGTGGCCACGCGGTATCCGGCTACTTGTTCACTGCCGGGGACCGAGCATCCCGCTTCTCGATCACCCCGTCTCCCTCCGCTCAGCCGGGAGGGACGACGGCGGAGCCAACGGCTGGGCCGAGTGGAAGATAGGGTCCCAGCGTTCGATCACCGGGCACGAGCAGCGCAGAACCGCTGTCCCACTTCGCCAGCACGCCTGGCGGCTGGTCCCGCGTGCGCCCTGCGATCTAGCGCCGCACAGCGTCGGTGAACCCCTGAGGTGGGAGCGGCGCTCGCCACGCCGCCGTCGACCTCGTCGTGGAGACCAAGCCCGACGCGACGCCGGTCAACGACGCCGACAAGGCCGTCGAGGCCGCGCGCTGGAATAGCTCCAGCCGCTGACGATGCAAGGTGCGTGACCACGAACCGGCCGGATCCCTTCTCCAACGTCGACCCACGCTTCGACGTCCAACCGCGGAAGCTCCTCGGCCCCTTCTGGACGCTGACCGTTGTTGACACGTGGACCGGTCGGCAGGTGCCCGTCCGCGGCGGCGGCTGTCTCACCGGCTTCGGTTCCGTCGGCCGTGCCGCACACTTCGCCACCAAGCGCTACCTCGCACGTGAGGCGAGCTGAGGATCTGCGAGCGACCGCAGGCAGCCACGAGGCGACAGGGTTCACGGAAGCTAACCCCGCTCCAGGCGGGGCCCACAGCTCTGTGCATGGGAAGCCGCTCGATAGCACTGGCCCTGCGACAAGACACATGAACAGGACTCCTTTGCCTGCACCAGTCTGCGCGGCTGAGCCCGAGCGATAGCCGGCGTTCTTGCGCTCTCGGGCTCATCGTGCTGAATCGTGTAGTCCGTTCGGCTCGGCCGGTACCTCGCGCGTAGGAGACGCTACTGGGCGGCGCAGGGTTGCTGCGTGTGCGGCCGCCCTCGAGAACGACGGCGAGCCAGGCGAATGGGACTCACCCAGTCAGCTCCACGCGCCAAGATCGATGCGGCTCCGTTACGAGCCCGAATATCGCCGATCAGGTCTCCCGCTTCGGCCTCAGGTCCTACGCTTCTCGCAGCCGAGGTGCGGCCTCGGTCGAGCACAGTTCGGGGGTTCCCGGTGTCCGCGCTGCCACTGCCACGCGATGAAGAAAGTGCAGCCGATAGTGAGTCGGCGCTCTATGAGCACGTCCCGCTGTCCGGAGGCGTTCGGTCCTGGCTGATCTTCAAGGTAGTCGGCATCCTCGTCGTCGCCGTGGCCTTCCTCGGTGGCGCGATCGTGGGCTGCGTGTTCATCGCTCTCGGGATGTCGGGCGTGCTCGGCGTCATCGCCCTGTGCGCCTTGGTGCTGCTGCTCGGGCTCGCGCTCTGCGCGTACCTGCTCTGGTTCGCCCGAGCCGAACTGTCCGATCTCCGAGGCGGCTACGTCCTCCGCTTCTCCGGCGACGTCGGTGTCCACTACCTCTCCTCCGCGATGCAGAACGGCTCGTATCTTTCCGTCACTTGGAAGGGCGGCCCCGAGCTCAAGTGCGAGCGGCTGAAGTTCCTGACCGCCGTTGATCTGAAGCGCGGAGAGGGCTACTGGGGGCCAATGACGATCGCGTTCACCCCGCATGCACGGGAGCTCGTCGAGCTCAGCTGTCCTAAGCGGAACTGGAACGCCCGCCTCTAACTAGATGTGTCCCTTGCTAGAAGCGGGTCGTCGCCGCTAGGCGAGGTGGCCGTTAGAAGCACACCTAGTCAAGCTGGACGCGCCCGAGCGCCCGGGAAGTGTAGATATGCCGGTGATCTTCTAGGGCTTTTCGGGCCTGCCACGCTGACGGGTCTCCGAGCCGAAGGGACCCGCTTCGATGTCCTCTGTTCCTGCCTGTCTGCCGAGTTCGAGCGGTGCTGCGGTGCCGTGTCTGGGGCATCCGGTGCTGGACCGCTATCTGACGTTCGTCGCGTCGCGGGCTCGGCAGAACACGGTCCTGGCCGCCGCCTCGGACTTGAAGGCGTTCTTCGCCGTTGTCGGTAAGGAACCGGCCGAGGTGCGGGTCAAGGACGTCTTGGACTTCATCGCCGAGCAGCGCCGGCCCCGCGGCGACAGCCGCGTCGTGCGGCTGGCCGATGGTGAGGCCGGCTTGTCCTCGCGGACGATCAAGCGTCGGCTGTCGTCGGTGTCGGGGCTGTTCGGCTGGTTGGTGCTGCTCGGTGAGGTGCCGGCCAATCCGGTGCCGCGCGGGCTGTCGACCCGCCGTGCCGGTGCGCGTTCTGCGGTGCCGCTGGTCCGCACGCCGCGGACGTTGCCGCGGGTCCTCGAGCCCGCCGAGGCCGACCGGCTGCTCACCGTGCTGCGGCGCTGGCGGGACCGGGCGATGGTCGAGGCGATGCTGCTCGGCGGCCTTCGCCGCTGCGAGGTCCTCGGCCTGCGGCTGGAGGACCTCCGCCCCGCCGAGGGACGGGTGTTCATCGCCGACGGCAAGGGCGGCCATCAACGGCTGATCCCGATCTCGAAGCGGTTCTTCCGCAGCCTGTCGCGTTACCTGAGCTCCGAACGACCGGCCGACGCCGACCCGGTGTTCGTGTTCGTCGTGCTCAAGGGACCGCACCGAGGCAGGCCGCTGACCGCCGACGGACTGGACGAGATCGTGCGCGGCGCCCGCAGCCGGGCCGGGCTGGCGCACGCGACCTGCCACGAGCTGCGGCACACCTGCCTGACCCGGCTCCGGGAGGCGGGGATGGCGTTGGAGGCGGTGCAGGCCCAGGCCGGGCACCGGTCGATCGAGTCGACCCGGATCTATCTGCACCTGGCCAACGACTGGCTCGCCGGCGAGTACCACCGCGCCACCGACACCCTCGAGGCCTCACCGGCCGCGGGGAGCACCCGATGAGCGCCGCCGCCGTGGAGTCGCCCCCTGCGCTGCCGTCGGGTCTGCATCCGGAGTGGCAGCAGTTCGCCGGCCGGGCACCGCAGCTCGCCGCGACCGCCACCGCCTATCTGGCCCAGGTCGGGTTGTCGCTGAGCCCGGCCAGCGTCCGCGCCGCGGACAACGCGCTGCGCATCCTGGTCACCGACCTGCTCGCCCACGAACCGCAGGTCACCGGCTTCGCCCAGGTCACCCGGGTCGTGATCGAACGGTTCAAGACCCGGCTGGCGGCCCGCACCGTCGCCCGGACCGGGACCCAGGTGTCGGCCAACACCATCCGGCAGCGGCTCGGCAGGCTGCGGACGTTCTTCGACCGGATCATCGAGTGGGACTGGACCGACGCGCCGGCCCGGACCCCGATCTTCGCCATCGACCTGCCCGATCGTCGACGAGCCGCTGCCCCGCTTCCTCGACGACGCCACCGCCGCCCGGCTGCTCCGCGCCGCCAGCGCCGACCCCGACCCACTGTCCCGGCTCGTCATCCACCTGCTGGCCCGCACCGGCCTGCGGGTCGGCGAACTCTGCGGCCTGGCCGCCGACGCCGTCGTCACCATCGAACGGCGCCCCCTGGCTGCGGGTCCCGCTCGGCAAGCTCCACAACGACCGCTACGTCCCGCTGCACCCGCACCTCGTCGAACTGCTCACCGCCTGGACCGCCGGCCGCGACGACGCCGGCACCGGACTGCTGCTCACCCGCGACGGCCGGCCGCTGAACCGCCACTCCGTCACCCGGATCCTGAACCGGATCGCCCGACACGACCGGCCTCGGCCACATCCACCCGCACCAGCTCCGCCACACCCTGGCCACCCAGGCCATCAACCGCGGCATGCGGATCGAGGCGATCGCCGCCCTGCTCGGCCACCGCACCCTGCGGATGACCCTCGTCTATGCCCGGATCGCCAACCGCACCGTCGCCGACGAATACCACGCCGTCAGCGACCAAGTCGACGACCTCTACGCCGACCCCGACCTCCCCGGCCAGGAAACCCCTGCCATGCGCCGGCTCCGCGACGAACATCGCCGCATGCTCGGCAACGGCTGGTGCACCCGGCCCGACCGACCTCGACTGCGCCTTCGAGACCATCTGCGAAGGATGCGGCTTCTTCCAGACGACCATCGAGTTCCGGCCCACCCTGCAAAGCCCAAGCCGACCACGCCGCCGCCCACGACCAGCCTCAGCGCGCCGCCCTCTACGACAAGATCCTCAACACCGCCACCGCATGACCCATCACCGGCATAACCCAACCCGGCCTTGACGGATCACCGGCATAAGTGCCGTTCGCGGGTGCTCAGCGTCTGCCCCTTCATGTCGCTGTGATCGGTCATGCTCTGGCCCGGGCGCCGATGATGCGACAAGCCGCAGCGGGGACCTGCCCGTACGACAGCGAGACCCGGAGGATCTGTGACCTGGACCTGCCGAGCAGCTGGCTCGCCAGGTGCTCCCGGAAAAGCTGCCCGGTTCTTTTGCCAAACCGGATGAGTTTGCAGCCGTCTTGCCCCGGGTTCAGTCAGTTCGGAAGGGAGCCCGCGGGCGGCGGGGCTTGTGGATTGGGTCCGTTCGCGGGACTATGCGCGACCTCGCAGCACACTCGCTTATTCGGTGAAGGATGGTTCATGCCCGCTCTGGAGAATTCTGACCGGTCTCTGCTCAAAGCGACCCATACGCCGATCCAGCTTCCGAACCGCGGGGCGAACGTCCCGCTTGGCCGTGCGCGGGACAAGGCCATGCTCGTCAATGGTTTGCAACTCGCCAAGGGTGAGGTGGGAGCCGCTTTGGCACACTTTCACGATCCCGGACCACTCCGGATCCTTGAGCAATTTGAGCAATCACCCAACCGGGTCGCGCCCAAGCCGGAGGCGTCGGTGCTGGCGGACGTGCCCGTCGATTCGTTGCTGGAGTTCGGCCGAGCCGTCATCTCGCTGCGTTCTGACCAGTTGGTGACATCCGTCGACCGTCGCGACGCCGGCGCACTGACTAAGGATCGCGCCGCCTTGCGGGCCGTGCTGGCACACAACGCGGTCACCACGTTCGCGAACGCGGTGAAGGTCACGCCGATCGGGATGTTGCATCTGGAGCGGATCGAGATGGCCCCGGCAGGGATCGAGCGCGGCGAGCTGGTCGGGACCATCCCGCTTGCGCCGCAGGAGGTCACGAACGTGGTTCAGAAGGAGTGGGCGGTCACCGGGGAGGAGTTCTCCTCGATCGTCACCGACTCGTTGGAGAACTACAGCGAGAAGGGTGTGACGGAGAAGAGCGAGTTGGCCGAGGCGACGAATACCCAGGCCAAGCACAGCAGCCAACTGAGCCTGGTGCCTCGGTATCGGGTTCGTACGGGGCCGTCACGTTCAGCACGAATGCATCGGCTGGGCTGTCGAGTTCCGACGAGCAGAGTCAACAGCTGAGCCGCAAGCAGGCCTCCGAGGTGACGAGCAAGGCCGCGGCTCGGGTGCGCAAGGAGCGCAAGGTGACGATCGAGACGCAGTCGACCGTCGGGCACGAGGACACGACGACGCGGACCATCCTGAACCCCAGTGCGACCGACTCGATGCGCGTCGATTACTTCTCGATGATGCGCCGGTGGCGGGTGCGGCTGTTGCAGTACGGGCTGCGGATGACCTACGACATCGCAGTGCCAGAGCCCGGTGCCACCTTGCGGGAGGCGCACGCCCAGCTGGCCGCACTCGACCTGCAGACCTCCACACCCTTTGCGTTCGCGCTGAAAGCCACCGAGGTCACTGTCAAGAACTACTCCGACCTAGCCGCCACCTATGGGGTGTCCGTGCCGGAACCGCCGCAGGATTGGATGAACCAGCGTATCGGTGGCGCGGTGCAGGGCCTGGGCGAGCTCGGCAAAGACGAGAGCTGGCATTTCTACGAACTGACCCTGGACGTGCCGGACGGGTATTTCATCTCATATGTGGGTCTCGACGCGTTGATTGGCAACGTCGACAACGCAGACGTCACCCGCAACTTCCTGGTCTTCGGCTACGGGGAACCCCCCGGTCTGGGCACCAGCGGCGAAGCGGCCTTTCGTCGAGGACCTCAGCGGCGCGAAAGGGTTCCTGATCGACCGCACCGGCCATCAGAAGATCGTCTACTTTCTGCAGAACGTCGACGCGGCGGCGGTGACATTCGTCTTCGATTTTACGCCCCACCCGAGACGGCATGGGATCAGTGGCGGTTCGCCGTCTGGCAGGCACTGTGCACGATGCGGCTGGCGACACCTACTACACCGGTCTGCAGGCGTTGGCGAGCCAGCGCGACGGGCTGCGTTGTCGACGTACTTAGAAAACCCGGACACCTTTAACGCTTCGCCAGGAGGAACGAGCCGAAGTTATGAAAGCGGCGCTGCGCTGGCTGCTCGGTCCCGACTTCGACTTCATGCCCGCCGACGTCGCGGCGTTGTTCTCCGGCAAGGACGGTCTGTCCTTCACCGGCAACACGTTGGGCGTCGACTCCCGGCGACTTGATGACGATGCTCCAATATGAGGAGATGGTCAAATTCCTCCAGCAGGCGATCGAGTGGGAGAATCTGCTGTATTTCCTGTATCCGTACTTCTGGGACGTTCCACCGGCGTGGGACTTCGTGCGCACGCTCGAACATCCCGACGCCGACCGGCAGCGGTTCCTGCGCGCCGGCAGCAGTCGGATAGTGCTGACCATCCGGCCCGGATATGGGGAAGCATTCAGCGCGTTCGTCGATGCAGGGCAAGTTCGGCTCGGTCCTGCCGCCCGGACATCCCTACCTCACAATCGGGCAGGAGCTGTAGGCCTACGACCGCACGAACTACCCAGGAATCCCGCCTGCCAACGCCGAGTCCGATTACCGCCTTGCTGTCCTCCCTGCAGCGGAAAGCCTGGGAGGACATGCAGGTCATCATCGCCGCGCTGGAGGAACTACAAGCAGGCGAACGGCGCCTACCCGACCACCGCCGAGGGACTGGCCAAGCTGACCGGCCCGGCATTGCCGGCCGCCGATCCGTGGGGCAACGGCTGGGTCTACACCAGCCCTGGCGTGTTCACGGACTACGAACTGTCCTCCCACGGCGCGGACGGCAAACCAGGCGGCGACGGTTTGGACGCCGAGATCACCAGCTGGGCTTCTGTCGCTGATTGCCGAGTGGTTCGAGTACACCCCCTCCAAAGGCATCGACATCCAGCTGAACACCGCCGCCGCGACCATGGCCTAAAGGCGTTTGGCGATGCAAGTCGGTTACAACCACTACGCATACAACCACTTCGGATCGCAGATCGGGCCCTACCTCCATCAGCCCGATGCCGACTGGGACAAGCAGAACCGCCTCGAAGGGGAAGGCAAGCTCGACCAGATCCCCCTACCGGCGCTGTTCAACGACCTCGACCGTAACCTGGCCGACCTCAACACAATGGGAATCACCGTCGTGCGGTGGTTCCTGCTCGGCAACGGCAACAACTACGGCCCCTCGCCCATTCGCCGATACCTGAGCAAGCCGAGCGTGGCGGTAGGGGGGGACATTCACTACCCGGATTACAACTTCGCTCCCCCCACCCACCTCGACGGCCGATTCCGCCGGGACTTCACCGAGATGCTCGCCCGGTTCAAAAAAGCAGGTATGCGGATTATCCCATCCCTGCTCAGCTTCGAGTTCAGCGGGGCACCCGACTTCACGACTGGTCCCCACCCCTACACCGGCTCCCATGGCCGGGCCGACGTCCTCCGGGACCGGGTGAAGCGGAAGATATTCCTCGACACGATGCTGGCCGAACTCCTCGCAGCATCCGCGCCTTTCAGAGAACAGATCTATGCTTGGGAGGTCATCAACGAGCCGATCTGGATGGTCCAGGACATCTCACCCAACTCAAAGCCGTCTTGGACGGCCCGCATCCCAGAAGTCACCCCGGCCGAGCTGAAAGAATTCCTCGACGACGCCTTGGGCCGCATCGCCGCAGCGAAACTTCCCTCCACCGTCGGGCACCGCTACTTCGAAGACCTCACCAAGTTTCCCACCGGCAGCTTGCCGCAATTTCACTATTACGCCGACCCTCTCTGGCACCGTGCAGCCTCCGAGGTCTCTAAATATGAAAGCGATCCCGGAGGGATCGCCGGCAAAGGACTCTTCCGTGGGTCGCCGAAACCCTTCCTCGGTGAGTTCGCCTCCGGTCACAACGGCAACGGGGGACCCTGGCCGGACCCCGGCACCCGCGAGAGCACGCCAGCCCGCCTGGAGCTGCTGGCAAATGAGGGGTGCGACCTGGCGCTCATCTGGGGCGATGTTCCCGCGGCCGACGACAAGGACCCCATCAGACTGCAGGACGACACCCGTCGAGCGATCGTCAAGTACACCGGCGGCAAGCTCCCCCCGACCCGTAAGTAGCTCCTTGTGGCCGCAGCCATTGGAAAGGCGGCCTGCCCCGTCCGTCGGGTACGCGCCTCCCGGCTGATCGATGTTGTCTCGACGGGCGTTCGTGTCGAAGCAGCGCGGTAGGTGCCGTTCGCGGACGCTCCGGGGACGGTGCTGCTCTCGATCTCGGAGTAGGGCGGCGCTCGCGACGCTTCCCTAGTCGGTCATCCGTCGGCGTCGGGCGACCAATAAGGCACCGCCCTGACTCGCTATGACGCAGGCCATCGCGACGACGGTCCACCAACTACCCGCGATTACACCGCCGATCCCACACAGAACCGCGAGGACGATCAGTCCAGCGCTGAACCACGAAGCCCTCATACGAAGACGATCCCACAGCGCATCGAGCTACGACCTCGACCAACGGGCTCCCCGTCCCCCTGCATCGGCCCGCCGACGTCCGTAGCCGGGCGCATGCGCGATCATGGACCAGTCGGGAAGGCGCTCCCCGTGACGCGTAGGAGATCGTGTGGAGTCGAAGAAGTACGAGCCGGAGTTCCTCAACGCCGTCCGAGCCACTCTCGACGACCAGGAGCAGCTCGTGGTCTGCTGCGACTTCTCACGGGGTCCATGGTGGGGGTTCAACGGA
>CAVVZN010000005.1:0-39712 GCA_963752645.1 uncultured Actinomycetota bacterium
ACCGATTTAACTGCAGCGCGACAGCTGTTGCGTTAGGTTGCTCCTCAAGCCATCGCTCAACAGTCGACCATGAACTTTCAAACAATCGATACGGGTCCTCCAGTTGCGTGGACCGGTGACTCGTTTCCGGTGCGTGAGCCGGACTTCACCAGGTTTCGTTGCGAAGTTTGGGAACGGCGTCCGGCAGGGTAGAAGTCGATGCCGATCACCGCGAATAATCCGTTCAAAGGACGGCAGCACCCGGGAGGGCATTGTCACGTTGAGAGGCCGGAGCAGATGAGACGCTGAATGAGTGTCTGGTTCTACTTCCGTTTCGGTGTCAGCTTCCGCGATGTAGAAGAAATGATAGAGAGCATGCAAAGTTGTGGGGTGATTGGGCGGAAGCCTCGATGCCAGTGGCGAAACGCGTCTTCCAAGGTGCCGTTAAGGACGTGAATGCGGACGTCCAGGAAGCTCTGGACTGTATGTTTGTTCCAACGCATCTGTTGGCGCTTCGCCATTCGCTTGGCAATGATTTCGTTCACCGAAGACTCGACGAAACCGGTGGAGATCCGAGATCCGCTGCGATAACGCTTGCCGTAGTTGGGCATCGAATCGGCATTCAGCTCCAAATAGCGGATCGTTTCCGATAGGGCATGAGCTAGCTTTTTCAACGCAGGAATATGGTCGAAGCAGTGCGCCAGAGCCCAGTGCCGAAGGTGCACCAGACCGATCAAGCCCTTCTTCTTGTAGCCATTCCAAAAACGCCATTTGGCGCGTTCCAGCTCAGTGAGAGCATGCATACGAACGCCGCCGTCAGTGAGGATGGAAGCACCTTTTGCAATCTGTTGAAGATTAGTAAATCGCATCGCGATGTGAAACCAATCGAGAATGTGCTCGGCCTGAGGCGCGACCTGCTGATGAATGGCCCGCAACCCCGCATCGCCGTCGGTCAGGAAGGCGACTGAGGTGGTCTCGTTGGCGCCGCATCTTCGAAGCGCCAGGCGCGCGATGTTCGCCCCGTCGGCACCGCCATTGCGAGCGAAAGCAAAGCGCGTGGCGTTGCCCTGACCATCCAGCACCTTGCCCGCCACGATCTCGAAATTACGTTCCGGCCTTGGATGCCGGCTCTTTACATATCCACCATCCAGACCAATAACCAGATCCTTGCAAGGGTCTTCTGCCGCAGCCGCGGCTGTGGCGAGCACTTCGGCCGCCTTGCGAAGGCGTCTGCCGACTTTCATGGTCCGGTTGCGGACGGTACTGACGGCTGTGACTGCGGACAACGGCAGGAGTTCGCCAAGGAAATCCGCCGCTTTTCCGAACGGCAGCAACGCCGCCATCTTGGCTGTCAGGTACCGCAATTCCGGCGTGATGGGGCTCTTGTTGGTGAACAGCGTGGAATACGTGCGGCCTTGTGATCCCGAACAGGAGCATCCCCTGATCCGCCGAACGCGCATCCGGATCTTTCCGTATACGGATCGCAGAGTGGATTGGTAATAGCCCTTTGTCCGAAACGCTCTCCCGCATTGCGAACAAGATTGGATGGCGGCTCCATGCCGTTCCATCTGAGCTGTCACCAGTTCTCGCTGCAGGCCCTCCATAATGTTCTTGCCCTCCGCGATCGTCAGCCCGATGGAAGCCGGGCTGACCTGATCCTCACGTTCAATGGTGGCTATTTCGCGCTCCAGCGCCTCTCCCTGTCCTGCTTCCGCGACGAGCTTGACCGTCCATTTCATTCCGCAAGCTTACGCCTCCACCCCACAACTTTGCATGCTCTCCGTGCATTTCCAGCCCCAGTCCGCGATACAATGTTTGCGACACTTGCATTCGTTTGATATGTAATGCCATAGCTCTCGATTTTCGTGGAGCGCGTTTACACGTCTGGATTCCTCACAATTAGAAAGGAAGAAGAATGGCTACTCCGATTGAAAACGCCATCAATACAGCCTGGAGTGACGCATTTGAACAAACGCTGGGCAGCCAAAACAATCCGAACTATATACCCGCCATTCTTGCGTCGCAGGCAGGACTTCCCCGATCTGGACAACGTGCCTGATACGACGAATCAGATCGATATCTGCGAGACATTCGACGGCAGCGGATGCAATGTTGGTGCCGCCACGCTCGATTTTACCGAAATGAACGTGGCCTATTCAGGCTTGACTGCTGGGCCGCCGGTTTATGCGTCAGGTGACGCTTCCGTACAGTTACAGATGCTCGCATCACAGGTCGCTGTCACGGGAACCTGCACAGCAAACCAGAACTGTGGAACCGTGGTACCATTTTCCGGGTGTCAAGATGCGCGGCCGGCGTCACAGACGGTGGGATTTACGCTGACAATGAACACCTGCACTATTACGCTTAGCTGCACGATAAATCCTACACCGGTCGGCGTGGACTTGAATTCGGTGGCATTAGCCGTGAACGGAAGCAGATCCGTGTCTCTCAGCGAATCGCATCCGGGTTGGTTGCAGTGGCTTGAGAAACTGCTCGCCGATAGTGAGAACCTGAACTCCGGAATCCTTGGCGAAGTATCAACTCTGCTGCAGAGTTCGCAACTGGAAACGTCCATGCAGGCCGCGATTAACCAACTCCTCGGCAGCAGCCCGTCGCAGGAATAGGGGCGCCGCGGTCGCGAGCACCCCGCCGTGCGCGAGGCCCGGTGCGCCCTGATGGGCCCTGCGGCGACGTTGAACACGGCGTCGACGGCGACCCCTTCGGCGACGGTGACCGACAGGTGCAGGCCCATCAGGATGGTCCGGCCCGCAGCCGAAACAGGCCGCGTAGTGCGGCGGCAGCAAGCTGCCCGGACCCGGCGCGGCCGGATTGCGCTCGGGCGGGGCCGCGTCCGGCGGCGGGGTCAACGGGACGGGCACGGGATGGGCAGCGGTCGGGAGGCGGCGAAGGCCCGCCCCGGGGCCGGAGGCTACCGGCGTGATTTCCGCAGTCCGGGTGTGTCGCCAGCAGGTGGGAGAAGATGAAAGCGCATGGGGGCGTCGCGCCGACGCCGGTCACGAGGAGCGTGCACGTGTCGAAATCCGTCGTCATCACCGGGGCCAACTCCGGGGATCGAGCTGGTCACCGCCATCGAACTCGCGAAGGCGGGCTACGAGGTCTACGGCACCGCCCGCAGCGCCGAGAAGGCCTCGGGCCTGGAGGACGCCGCCGCCGCCAAGGGCGCGGACGTTCACGGGCATCGTCTGCGACGTCAGCGACGCCGAGTCCTGCGAGAAGGGCTTCACGAGAGATCGCCGAGCGCACGGGCGGTGGCCCATTTACGCCGTGGTCAACAACGCCGGTACCGCTCAGGCCGGGGCGATCGAGGACGTCTCGGACGACCTCGCGCGCCAACAGCTGGAAATCAACCTGATCGCTCCGGCACGCGTCGCCCGCCTCGTGCTGCCCGGCATGCGCGAGCGCGGCACCGGCCACATCATCAACATCTCGTCCATCGCGGGCCGCATGTCCATACCGATCATGGGCTGGTACTGCGCCTCCAAGCCCGGCCTGGAAGCGATGACGCGACGCGCATGCCGAGGTCGAGGCGGCCGCGTCCGGCGTCAAGGTGACCCTCATCAAGCCCGGCAGCTTCGGCACCAGCATCTGGGAGGCCGGCGGCAGCAGGTACACCCCACCGACCAGCGACCCCGTGTACGCCCAGGCCTACAAGCGCAGCACGCCGGTGACCGCGTCGGACAGCCTCATGCCCGACCCGATCTGGGTGGCGCGCACCATCCGCCTGGCCCTGGCCAGCCCACGTCCGTTGGCGCGATACCTCATCGGTGTCGACGCCGTCGGCGGGGCGCTCGCGGAGAAGCTGGTCCCCACCGCCGTCGCCGGACACCGTCGGGGACGTGACCGGGCTGAAGAAGCTGCCGTTCATCGGCTGAGCTCCAGGGTTTGGCGCTGCTTCAGGGCAGGCTACTTCAGCGGTTGGTGGCCCCGGTGGATGTAGCTGACCGTCCGCTTCATCTGGTCGAGGTCGTCGGCCCCCGACGAGAACGCCGAGCTCGAATCCTTCTTCGAGCGCGCCGGGCTTAAGCCGCCTCGCCAGCCGACTTCTCGCTCTCGACCAGGTACTGCGGGTCGTCCTCGTCGGCGCGGACCGTGCGGCCGCCCGCTTCGGTGTCCTCGGTGATCTTCTTCTTGACCGTGCCCTCGGCAGTACCGCCGTGCGACTTCCACTGGACATGGTCACCCTTGGAGAATTCGTCAGCCATCTCGCCCGCGTGACCAATGATGGTCGACCGTGCAACCGGCGACGTCCCGCCGAGAAGACCGATACGGTGAACGCCACTCCGATCCGTGGGAGGGGCACCATGGCGAACGCCTTGGACAACGCGAGCTGGAAGGTCATCGGCGGGGTCGGCACGATCCTGGCCGTGCAACGTCGCGAAGAACGTGCTCGAGAAAAGCTACACGGGCGTCACCGGCAAGGTGCCACCGGCCAACCCCGAGGACCCCGACGTCGACTGGCGCGAGGCCGTGGGATGGGCGGTGCTCAGCGGCGTCGTCATGGCGCTCGCCCGCCTGCTCTTCCAGCGGACCGCGGCCCGCAGCTACATCAAGCGGACCGGCGAGCTCCCGCCCGGGCTGGAGCGCGACGACCAAGTCGCGGACAAGAGCGCCGGGAAGAACTGAGGCTGTCCGGCATGGTCTCGTTCCCCGGCGAAGCGGCGTTCCGCGCCGAGCGTGCGGCCTTCGTCGACACGCTCAGCGGCCTCACCGACACCGAGTTCGAGTCGGGCCGGACCCTGTGCGACACGTGGACTCCCGCGACGTGCTGGCCCACGTCGTGGGCATCGACGACGCGGTCGGTACCTACGTGCGCGCCGGGGGACGCATCGGCACCGCCAACGCCCGCATCGCGCCGTCGCGGCCGCCCGCTCGCAGAGCCGCGACGAGCTCCTCGAACGGGCGCGGAGGTGGGCCGAGGCTCCCGCCGCCCACGTCCGTCCCGTCGCCGCGCTGCTGCTCGGCGATCTCCGGCGTCCACCACTCCGACGTGCTGCGCGGCCTCGGCCGCAAGCGCCTCGAGGTGCCGCCCGCGACCGCCGCGGCGGTGCTCCGGGAGGGCTTCGTCCTCGGCGGGCCCCGCGCGGTCCGCTACCGCCTCGTCCCCGATGGACGGCGCGCCATCGGCCTGCCCGGCCGACCCGTCGTCCGCGGGACCTCGGAGGCGCTGGGGACGTGGCTCGCCGGGCGCGACAGCGTCGCCGACGAACTGCAGTTCGGACGGCACGCATGACCGACGAACTCGCCTTCGCCGGCGTCGGCCGGCTGCTCGAACTGCTGCGGGCCGGGGAGGTCACCAGCCGGCAGCTGGTCGACCTCTACCTCGACCGCATCGCCCGGCTCGACGGGCGGCTCAACGCGTTCACCGTCGTGCTCGCCGATTCGGCCCGGGCCGCGGCCGACGAGGCCGACCGTCGTCGCGCGGCGGGTTCGGAACAGCCGCTGCTCGGACTCCCGATCGCCGTCAAGGACAACCTCGACGTCGTCGGCGTTCCCACCCGCTACGGCACGGGTTCACCGGAGCTGCCCGCCGCCTTCGACTCCGAGCTGGTCTCCCGGCTGCGGTCCGCCGGGTGCGTGCTGCTCGGCAAGACGACGATGCCGGAGCTCGCGCTGTTCCCGTTCGGTCCGGCGCGCAACCCGTGGGACCCGACGCGGACCTCCGGCGGCTCCGTCCAGCGGATCCGCGGCCGCGGTCGCCGCCGGGCTCGCACCCGCGCGCGACCGCCAGCGACGGCGGTGGTTCGATCCGCATCCCGGCGGCGCTGTGCGGGCTCGTCGGGCTCAAGCCGACCCCGGCCTCGTGCCCCTCGGGCCGGACCGGGAGCACTGGTACGGGCTGTCGTCGTTCGGCTTCCTGACCCGCTCGGTCGCCGACACCGCCCTGCTCGTCGACGCGGTCACCCGCGGCGACGGTGCGCTCAGCGGGGCTCTCACCACCGGGAATCCGCCCGCGCCGCTGCGGATCGGCCTGACCCGGCACGGCGCCGCGGCACCCAAGACCGTCCCGCTGGACCCCGAGGTCTTCGCAGCCCTGGACGACACCGCCGGCAGGCTCGTCGGCCTCGGCCACGCCGTCGGCCCCCTCGACGACCTGAAGATCGGGTACCTGCAGAGCGCCTTCGTCCCGCTCTACCTGCGCGGCGCCCGCGACGACGCGGTCCGGCTCGCGCAACCCCGCGCGCTGGGCGGCCCCACTCAGCTCGTCACCCTGCTCGGCGGTTGGATCAGCGATCGCCAGGTCGCCGCAGCCCGGCGCCGGGGCGAGGCCCATCGCACCCGGCTCGACGCGCACCTCTCGGTCCGCCTTGTACGTGCCCCTCAGCGCCGACGGTGCCGGTGCCCGCCGCTCCGGCCACGGACTACGAGCGGCTCGCCCCGCTGCCGACCGTGCTCGCCAGCACCGACCAGGTCGGCTACACGACCCCGTGGAACGTGGTGGGGCCCCGCTCTCGCTCCCCGTGGGCTTCACCCGGGGCGGGTTGCCGCTGGCGGTCCAGCTCGTCGGGCCACCCGGCGCCGAGGCCCGATTGCTCCAGGTGGCCGCCCAGCTCGAGGCCGCGGGCGACCAGCTCGCCCGGGTGGCCCACCGGGGACCACCTCAACGCGCGGTGACCACGACGTAAGCATGCGGTGACTGCTGCGTTACGCTGCTGCCCGTGTCCGTGCTCCGTTCACCCGGTCGTGCCCTGCTCGGGCTCTCGCGGCCCGACGCCCCGAGCCTCCGGCCGCCGTCGGCGGGGAGCTCCACGCGGCCGTCCGCCGTCGCCTGCGTGCTGCACCGACCGAACCCCTGCTGTTCGGCCGCTTCGCCTGCGTCCTGCTCGACGCGGGCTCCGAGCAGGTGACCATCGACGTCCGCAACGGCAAGCTCTCCTGCGTGCCGGGTGCGCCCCGCAAGCCCACCACGACCGTGCGCGGCGCCCTGCCGATCCTGCTCGACGTCGTCGAAGGAGCCGCGTCCGGTCTGCGGCGCGTTCCTGGTCGGGCAGATCACCGTCCGCGGTGACCTCTCGCTGTCGCTCGCCCTCGACGGCTCTGTTCGAGCGCGAGGACCAGCCACGTCCAGTGGCCGCGGGGCGAAGCTGGCCCGGCCGCGGGGCGTCGGTACCGCCTACCTCGACGCCGGTCCCTCCGACGGGCCGGTGGTCATCCTCCTGCACGGTCTGGGCGGGCACGAACGCGTCGATGCTGCCGCTGCTCTGGGAGCTCGTCGACCGACCACCGCGTCCTCGCCCCGGACCTCCCCGGCTTCGGTGGGGTCGGCCAAGCCGCACGCCCGCGACACCAGCGCCTGGTGGTTCGTGCAGTGGCTGACCAGCTTCATGGACGAGGTCGGTGTCGACCTGCGCGACGCCATCGGCAACCCCATGGGGGCCGCTATCTCCCTGGAGGCCGGGCTGCGTGCCCCCGAGCGTGTCCGACGCGCCGCCTGCTCTCTCCGCCGCGGCGGTGTTCCGACGGCTGCGGCAGTGGGTGCCGCTGGTCCGGCTGGTGTTCTTGGAGTCTCTGGGGTTCATCCCCGCTTGCCGGTGCCGCACGTGATGGTCGTCGAGACCATCCGGGCCATGTTCTCCGACCCGCACCGCATGGCCGCGGGAGGTGGCTGGGAGGCCGGCGCCGACGAGTTCCTTCCGCGTCTCTCTCCACGCGGGAGTGTGCCGGTTCGCGTCCTGGTCGGCTCTCCGGCAGATCTACCTCGATCGAGGCCTACGGCGAGCAGTGGCTTCGGGACCGGCTCCCCCTCGCTGCAGCCGCCCGCGCTGTTCGTCTGGGGCGACCGCGACCGGCTCGTGCCCGCCGCTCTTCGCCCGCTACGTGGGCCGGGTTATGCCCGACGCCGGCGCGATCGTGCTGGAGGACTGCGGCCACGTCCCGCAGTTCGAGCACGCCGACGAGGTCGCCGCGATGACCCGGGGCTTCCTCTCCGACGTCGAGGCGGGCAACGGCGAGTCGCTCGGTACTGCCCGCGCCTGACTCGTCGTCCCCGACGACCGGAGGCTCGGCAAGCAGCGGGTGGAGACCTTGCAGCTCCTGCGCGCTGTTCCCGCAGCGGCCGTCCCACAACTGACACGGTGTCAACACCGCCGGTAGCGTGTCGTTCAGCATTCCGTCGCAGAGCACCCCCAGGAGGTCCGTCATGACGGTTCTGTTCCAACCCGCCGACGCGCCGGCGCCACGTTCGACTCACTGCTCCGGCGACCGGCAAGCGGCTCGCGAGCTACCCCGTCGCGGCCCCGAGCAGGTCACGGCCGCCGTCGCCCGCGCCCGCGGCAGCCTCCGGCCGTGGGGCGCCCTCGACTTCGACGAGCGCCGCCGCCACCTCGTCGCCTGGCGCTCGGTGATCGCCCGGCGCGTCGACGAGTTCGCCGAACTGGTCCACGCCGAGACCGGCAAGCCACGCGCCGACGCCGTCCTCGAGATCCTGCTGACGCTCGACCACATCGACTGGGCCGCCAAGCACGCGAAGAAGGTCCTCGGCCCGCACAGGGTGTCCTCCGGCAGCCTGGCCGCGAACCAGGAGGCAAGTCGAGTACCAGCCGCTCGGCGTGATCGGCGTCATCGGCCCGTGGAACTACCCGGTGTTCACGCCGATGGGCTCGATCGCCTACGCGCTCGCGGCCGGCAACGCCGTCGTGTTCAAGCCCAGCGAGTACACCCCCGGCGTCGGCAAGTGGCTGGCCGACACGCTTCGGCGAGGCCGTCCCCGACGCACCCGAGTCTTCCAGCTCGTCACCGGGCTCGGCGAGACCGGCGCCGCGCTGTGCCGCGCCGGCGTCGACAAGATCGCGTTCACCGGCTCGGCCGCGACCGGCCGGAAGGTCATGGCCGCCTGCGCCGAGAACCTGATGCCGGTGCTGATGGAGTGCGGCGGCAAGGACGCGATGATCGTCGACGACGACGCCGACGTCGAGGCCGCCGCCGACGCCGCGGTCTGGGGCGGCATGAGCAACGCCGGCCAGACCTGCATCGGCACCGAGCGCGTCTACGCCACGAGAAGCGTCTACGACGCGTTCGTCGACGTCGTCGACCGCGCAAGGCGCGGCGACGTCGTCGGCCGGCGACGTCCTACGGCGCCGATGACGATGCCGAGCCAGTCGACGTCGTCCGCCGCCACGTCGACGACGCGCTCGACGCGCGGCGGCCGGGCCATCGTCGGCGGCGGATCGAGCATCCGGCCGCGTTCATCGAGCCCATCGTGCTGGTCGACGTGCCCGAGGACCCGAGGCGATCACGCGAGGAGACGTTCGGTCCGACGCTCACCGTCACCAGGGTCGCGGACGTCGACGAGGCCGTGCGCCAGGGCCAACGCCACCGGCTACGGGCTCGCATCGGCCGTGTTCTCGGCGGCGCGGGGCATGGAGATCGCCCGGCGGCTGCGACCGGCATGACGTCGATCAACTCGGTCATCACCTTCGCCAGCGTGCCGGAGCTGCCGTTCGGCGGCGTCGGTGAGTCCGGCTTCGGCCGCATCCACGGCCCGGACGGGCTGAGGGAGTTCACCCGCGCGAAGGCGATCACCCGTCAGCGCTTCGCGAGCCCGCTGAACCTCACCACGTTCGGGGCCGAAGCGGCTCACCGACGTGCTGGTCCGGATCATCCGGTTGCGGTACGGCCGCGGCTGAGCCCGATAGCGCGCAGCGCGGCCGAGGACCCGGCGAGCTCTCCGGCGAGCACCAGACCGACCGCGTCGAGGGTGTCCTCGAGCCCGCTGCGGAGCACGCGGTCGCCCTCCTCGGCGAGCACGGTGACGTCGCCACGCTCTCCCGGATCCCGCCAGCCCGCCCACCGCGTGCTGGTCAGGCAGTGCGCCAGGCGGACCGTGCCGGCGACACCCAGCGGATCCGGCAGGGCTCGGGGAGCGGGGGTGCGAGGACGGCGACCGCCGCGACCACCGGGTCCGGCATCTGCCACAGCACGAGCAGCGCGGCCCCGGTCTGCGCGTGGTCGCAGCCGAGGATCTCCCGCTCCACCTCGTGCAGCGGGGCGTTGCGCCAGGCGGCCTCGGCGAGGCAGTGCCGGAAGGCGTCGGGCGCGGCCGAGGCGAGCGCGAGCTGCCCGACGTCCTGCAGCAACCCGGCGATGAAGGCGTCGTCGGCCATGGCCCGGTCGACCAGGAGGGCCCGGGCCACGACGCCGCTCGCGAGGCCGTGCGAGGAGAGCGCGTCGACGTCGAGGCCGGGGACGGCGCGCAGCTTGTCGAACGCGGCCATCACCTCGGCGGAGAGCACCACCGAGGAGATCGTGCGGAGTCCGAGGACGGTGATGGCCTCGCGGATGTCGGTGATCTGCCGGCGGAGGCCGAGGAAGGAGCTGTTGACCAGCCGCAGCACCCGGGCCGTGGTGCCCACGTCGCGGCTGATCGCCTCGGCGAGCCGGCGGATGTCGACGTCGGGGTCGGCGAGCAGCGTGCGCAGCCGCGTCCACGTCGCCGGGCTCGAGGGCAGGTCGTCGACGTTGGCGATGAGGGCGGCCACGGGGTCGACGTCGTCGTCCCCGGCGGCGTCGACGGCCGCCTGGATGGCGATCGCCAGCGGGAACGGCGGCGGGTTGCGCGGCAGCGACCGGTGCGCCGCCTGCGGGCGGCCGGCGGTCAGGGCGATGCGCCCGATGTGGGGGAACTCGACCGCCAGGTCGTCCAGCAGCAACACGCCGTCGTCGCCCAACCCGGAGTCGACGATGACGGCGTCCAGCGACAGGGCTCCGCAGACGGCCTTGGCCGAGGTCCGCGCCGAGGCGGTGAGGACCTGCCACTGCGGACGGGCGGCGCGCAGGGCGGTGCACAGGGAGGTCGTCGCGCCACCCGGCGGCGCGCGACGAGCACCCGGTAGGTCACGTGCATCCATCGGCATCGCGGAAGGGCGATTGAACTCCCGTCAGTCCTGGTCGGCGCGCGGGTCGCCGTCGAGCAGCGCCGTCAGCGGGTGCCAGAGCTGCGGAGGCGTGGCGACGACCAGCTCGACGTCCGCCGGCCTCCGTCGAGACCGCCGACGTGGACGCCGGCCTCCTGGGCGATGAGGCCGCCCGCGGCGAGGTCCCACGGGTTCAGCCCGCGCTCGTAGTAGACGTCGACGACGCCCTCGGCGACGTGGCACAGGTCGATCGCGGCCGAGCCGAAGCGCCGCACGTCGCGCACCTGCGGCAATACCCGGGTCAGCACCTGCGCCTGCGTCGCGCGGCGGGGCGCCTCGTAGCCGAAGCCGGTCGCGCACATCGCCTGCGCGAGGTCCGTCTCCTGCGAGCAGTGCAGGCGCCGGCCGTCGCGGTAGGCACCGCGTCCCCGGATGGCCGTCCAGGTCCGACCGAGCACCGGAGCGTGCACGACGCCGACCAGGACGCCGTCGGCGTCCTCGGCGGCGATCGAGACGCACCAGTGGGTGATCCGGTAGAGGTAGTTGACCGTGCCGTCGAGGGGGTCGACGACCCAGCGGATGCCGCTGGTACCGGCCCGGTCGGATCCCTCCTCGGCGAGCAGCCCGTCGTCGGGCCGTCGCTCGGCGAGACGGCGGCCGATCAGCTCCTCCGCCGCTGCGTCCATCGCGGTGACGACGTCGGTCGGGGACGACTTGGTCGCCGCCGCCGTCACCTCACCCTCGCGGCCCTTCAGCAGCAGCGCGCCGGCTTCGTGGGCGAGGTCGAGGGCGACCCCGAGCAGTTGCTCTTCGAGAGACCCTGCCCCGGGGCCGCCCTCGGTGGCCGCCACCCCGGTCAGCTGTCCAGCAGCGAGCGCAGCACGTAGGGCAGGATGCCGCCGTGCCGGAAGTAGGCCGCCTCGCCGGGGGTGTCGATGCGGACCTTGGCCTCGAAGCTCTTGTCGTCGGCCTCGACCGTGATGGTGTCGGTCGCCTCCGAGACGTCGCCGAGGCCGCGGATCGTGAACGTCTCCTCGCCGGTGAGCCCCAGCGACTCGACGGACTCGCCGTCGGCGAACTGCAGCGGCAGCACGCCCATGCCGATCAGGTTCGAGCGGTGGATCCGCTCGTAGGACTGCGCGAGCACGGCGCGGACGCCGAGCAGGCGGGTGCCCTTGGCGGCCCAGTCCCGCGAGGAGCCGGAGCCGTACTCCTTCCCGGCCAGCACGACCAGCGGGACGCCCTCCTCGGCGTACTTGGTGGAGGCGTCGTAGATCGCCATCTGCTCGCCGTCGGGCAGGTGCCGGGTGACGCCGCCCTCGGTGCCCGGGGCGAGCTGGTTGCGCAGCCGGATGTTGGCGAAGGTCCCGCGGATCATGACCTCGTGGTTGCCGCGACGGGAGCCGTAGGAGTTGAACTCCTTCGGCTCGACGCCGTTCTCGCCGAGGTAGCGACCCGCCGGTGAGTCCTTCTTGATGGCGCCGGCGGGCGAGATGTGGTCGGTGGTGACACTGTCGCCGAGCATCGCGAGCACGCGGGCGCCCTCGATGTCGGTGACCGCGGGCGGGCTCGCGCTCCATGCCGTCGAAGTACGGGGGCTTGCGGACATAGGTGGAGTCGTCGTCCCAGGAGAACGCGTCCTTGCCGGAGTCGCCGAGTTCCAGGTCCTGCCACCGCTCGTCACCGGCGAAGACGTCGGCGTAGTCCTTCGAGAACATGTCCGACTGGATTGCCTGGCCGATGACGTCGGCGATCTCGGTCTCGCTCGGCCAGAGGTCGGCGAGGTAGACGTCGTTGCCCTGCTCGTCCTGGCCGAGCGGGTCGTTCACCAGGTTGACGTCCATCGTCCCGGCGAGGGCGTAGGCGACCACCAGCGGCGGCGAGGCCAGGTAGTTCATCTTCACGTCGGGGTTGATGCGGCCCTCGAAGTTGCGGTTGCCCGACAGCACCGAGACGGCGGCGAGGTCACCGGCGTCGATGGCCTCGCTGATCTCGGGCTGGAGCGGACCCGAGTTGCCGATGCAGGTGGTGCAGCCGTAGCCGACGAGGTTGAAGCCGAGCTTCTCCAGGTACGGCGTGAGGCCGGACTTGTCGTAGTAGTCGGTGACGACCTTGCTGCCCGGCGCCAGGGTGGTCTTGACCCAGGGCTTGCGGGTGAGGCCCTTCTCGACCGCGTTCTTCGCGAGCAGCGCCGCGCCGATCATGACCTGCGGGTTGCTGGTGTTGGTGCAGCTGGTGATGGCGGCGATGACGACGGCGCCGTGGTCGATGGTGAAGGAGCTGCCGTCCTCCAGCGTGACCTGCTGCGGGTTGCTCGGCCGGTCGCCGATCTCCTTGACGTTGCTGTGGTGCACCGGCTTGTCGTGGTCGCCGTTCTGACCGGGGCTCACCGGGTCGGAGGCCGGGAAGCTCTCGGAGACCGCCTCGTCCTCGTTGTCCTCGGTGCCCGTGGCGTCGGCGTAGTCGGCCAGCGCGACGCGGAAGTCGTTGTCGGCGTTGGACAGCGAGACGCGGTCCTGCGGGCGCTTCGGGCCGGCGAGCGAGGCCTCGACGGTGGAGAGGTCGAGTTCGAGCGTCTCGGAGTAGCGCGGCTCGTTGCTCGGGTCGTGCCAGAGGCCCTGCTCCTTGCAGTAGGCCTCGACGAGCGCGACCTGCTCCTCGGAGCGGCCGGTGAAGCGCAGGTAGTTCAGTGTCTCGTCGTCGATCGGGAAGATCGCCGCGGTGGAGCCGTACTCGGGGCTCATGTTGCCGATGGTGGCGCGGTTGGCCAGCGGTACCGCGCCGACGCCCTCGCCGTAGAACTCGACGAACTTCCCGACGACACCGTGCTCGCGGAGCATCTCGGTGACGGTGAGCACCAGGTCGGTGGCGGTGGTGCCCTCCTTCTGCTGGCCGGTCAGCTTGAAGCCGACGACCTTCGGGATGAGCATGCTGACCGGCTGGCCGAGCATGGCCGCCTCGGCCTCGATGCCGCCGACGCCCCAGCCCAGCACGCCGAGGCCGTTGACCATCGTGGTGTGGGAGTCGGTCCCGACGAGGGTGTCGGGATACGCCAGCGTTTCGCCTTCGGGGCCGGACTCGTCGGTGAACACGACCCGCGCGAGGTGCTCGATGTTCACCTGGTGGACGATGCCGGTGCCCGGCGGGACGACCTTGAAGTTGTCGAAGGCGTCCTGGCCCCACCGCAGGAACTGGTAGCGCTCCTTGTTGCGGCCGTACTCGAAGTCGACGTTGCGCTGGAAGGCGTCGCTGCGGGCGAAGACGTCGGCGACGACGGAGTGGTCGATCACGAGCTCGGCCGGAGCCAGCGGGTTGATCTTCTGCGGGTCGCCGCCGAGGTCGGTCATCGCCTCGCGCATCGCGGCGAGGTCGACGATGCAGGGCACGCCGGTGAAGTCCTGCATGATCACGCGGGCCGGCGTGTACTGGATCTCCTGGCTCGGCTCGGCTGCGGGATCCCAGTCGGCGACGGCGCGCACGTGGTCGGCGGTGATGTTCTCGCCGTCCTCGGTCCGGAGCAGGTTCTCCAGCAGCACCTTGAGGCTGAACGGCAGCGTCGCCGAGCCCTCCACCGCGTCCAGCCGGTGGATCGAGTAGGTCTTGTCCCCCACCGTCAGCTCGCTCTTGCTGCCGAAGCTGTCCGAGCCCGCCATGTGCCGCCTCCTCGTTGTCGCCCTGCCCGGTCAACAGATGGGTTCCCGACCGGTCGTGGGGCGCCTACCCCGATCTTCGCATCCGCACCAGGTCTTTAGCCTGGCTAAAGAATACCACCGGACGGCCGGATCAGGCCGCCACACCGGGCTTGAGCACGACCTTGGAGTATCCGTCCTCGCGCTTGTCGAAGCGCTGGTAGGCGTCGGGCGCCTCGGCCAGCGGCAGCTCCTTGGAGACGACGAAGCTCGGCTTCGCGCGGCCGGCCACGATCAGGTCCCGCAGGTAGCGGTTGTAGGACTTCACGTCCGCCTGCCCGGACCCCATCGCCAAGCCCTTCTCGAAGTACCTGCCCACGTTGAACAGCAGCTTGCCCTCCGCCGAGTTCTCGTCGGGCGCGCCGGGGTCGGCCGGGAGGTAGAGCCCTACGACGCCGAGCCGGCCGGTGGGCCGCACGGTCTCGACGAGGCTGTTCAGGACGCTCGCCGGCTGCTCCTCACCCTCGGCGGCCGTCGCCTGGTAGCCGACGGCGTCGATGCCCTTGTCGCTGCCCTCGCCGCCGGTCTGCTCCTTGATCTGCTCGGCTGCGTCGGCCTTGCTGAAGTCGACCGGGATCGCGCCGATGTCCTCGGCGAGCTGGAGCCGGGATGCGACGCGGTCGACGACCCAGACCTTGGCGGCGCCGCGCAGCAGGGACGAGTAGGCCGCCATCAGCCCGACCGGGCCCCCGCCGTAGACGGCGACGGTCTCCCCCGGGGAGACGCCGGCGAGCACCGCCGCGTGGTACCCGGTCGGGAAGATGTCGGCGAGCATCGCGAAGTCGTTCTCGAAGTCGTCACCCTTGGGCAGTTGCAGGCAGTTGAAGTCCGCGAAGGGGACACGGAGGTACTCCGCCTGCCCACCGGTGTAGGGGCCCATCGAGACGTAGCCGTAGGCCCCGCCGGCGAAGCCCGGGTTGACGGTGAGGCAGAACCCGGTCTTGTTGTTGAGGCAGTTCTTGCAGAAGCCGCACGCGACGTTGAACGGCATCGAGACCCGGTCGCCCTTCTTCACGCTCGCGACACCGGGGCCGACCTCCTCGACCACACCCATGTTCTCGTGGCCGAACACGATGCCGGCCTCCGCAGCGGTGCGCCCCTCGTACATGTGCAGGTCGGAGCCGCAGATGCAGGTGGACGTCACCCTCACGATCACGTCGTTCGGGTCCTTGATGGACGGGTCCTCGACGTCCGACACCTCGACGCTGAACGGCTCCTGGTAGACGACGGCCTTCATGACGGGACTCCCTCTGCTCGCGGTTGCCGGACACCGTCCGCTTTGCCCGGCTATGGCGTGGGTCACACGGCCACCGGGCCCTGGAGTCGCGATCGGGGTCCGGAGCGGTCCGCGTAACAGGTGCAATGGTGGACTGCTGGTCACGCAGGGTAAGTCGTCGTTCACGCCGACGGCCGGGAGGGGCTCCGATGACCAGCGCGCCCCCCGCGCGAGGGACACCCGCTGCTCCTGCTCCGCTGCCGACCCTGCCCGCACGGGCAGCCGCTGTCGGCATCGCGGGGCTGATCGCCGGCGCGGTGCTCGGCATCGGCTTCGGGCTCCTGCTGGCCCGTGTGCTCGACGCCCCGCGTCTGCTCGTCCTGCTCGTCTCCCAGGGCTTCCTGTGGGCGGGGATGGTCGGGCCCTGCGTCCTCGTGAGCCGCCGGTACGGCACCGGGTCCCTCCGCGCCGACTTCGGGGTGCGCTTCCGCGTCGTCGACCTCGGCTGGGGACTGTTGCTCGCGATCGTGGGCCGCATCGGTGCGGCGGTGGTCGCCGTCTGCCTGGCCGCGATCAGCCGACGTCTGATCGGTAGCAACCTGACCGGCATCGCCGAACTCCGGAACGACGTGCCGGTCCTCGTCACCTACTGCCTCTTCGCCCTCGTCGGCGCACCGCTCGTCGAGGAGCTGTTCTTCCGGGGGCTGCTGCTCCGCGCGCTTGCCGGCCGCCTGCCGACCGGGCTCGCCGTCGTGGCGCAAGGCCTGTTGTTCTGCCTCGCGCACACGACCCCCGCCCTGGGACTCGCCAACCTCTCGGTGCTCGCCGGGACGGCGGTGTTCGGGATCATGGCGGGGGCGACGGCGGTGTGGCTCCGGCGGCTCGGCGCGACGATGGTCGCCCACGCCCTGTTCAACCTCGTCGCCGTCGTCGGGCTGCTGCTCCTGACCTGACCCGCGTTGGCACCGGTCAGGCGGCGAGCGGCAGCATCACGGTGAAGCGGCAGCCGCCGCGCTCCGGCTCGTTGGTCACTCTCACCTCGCCGTGGTGGGCCTCGACGATGCCCCGCGCGATGGCGAGGCCGAGCCCGGCGCCACCGTCCGGCGCCGGGGTCCGGGCCGCGGTGCCGCGGAAGCCGACGTCGAACAGCCGGTCGAGGTCGGCCGGCGGAATGCCCCCGCACGCGTCGTGCACGGACACGTAGGCGCGCGCGCCGAGGCCACCGGCCGCGGTGATGCCCCCGGCCTCGATGTCGATGCTGCCGTCGCTCGGGGTGTGCCGGATGGCGTTGACGACGAGGTTGCACAGCGCGCGGCCGAGCTCGGGAACGTCGACCTCGAGCGGGAGCCCGTGCTCGGACCGGCCGCGCAGCCGGATGCCCTTGGCCTGCGCGATGGGGGTCGCCGTGGCGAGGGCGTCACTGACCACGTCGGCCAGGGTCACGCGCGACAGCGACAGCCGCAGCGCCCCGGCCTGCACCTTCGAGAGCTCGAAGAGGTCGTCGACCATCCCCGCCAGCCGGTCGGCCTCGGTGCGGATCTGGGAGTAGTAGCGCGTCACGGTGGGCCGGTCGGCGACGATGCCGTCCTCGAGCGCCTCGGTCATCGCGCGGATCCCGGCGAGCGGCGTCCGCAGGTCATGGCTGACCCACGCGATGAGCTCCCGCCGGCTCGCCTCGAGCGCCCGCTCGCGGTCCCGGGAGTCGACGAGCCGTTGGTGGCTCGCGTCGAGGTCGCGCGCGAGGGCGCCGAGCTCGGCCGTCGGGACGGCGCCGGCCGAGGTGTACCAGGGCTCACCGAGGTGTCGCGCGGACTCCCGGAGCCGACGCCCGGCCTCGGCGTACGGCCGTGAGAGGGCCGCGGCAGCGAGCAGCGCGAGCACGGCGCTGACCCCGACGACCACGAGCGTCACGTAGAGGTCGTCGGCCATGAGGAACATCGACACCGCCGCGACGGAGACGCCGAGCGCCACGGCGGTCACGGGGACGAGCACGAGTGTCGTGACGGCCCGCTTCAGCGGCCGGGTCCGCCAGGTCCGCAGACCCATCAGGGCGACGGCGGCGACGAGACTCGAGCACGCGACGGCGACCAGGCAGACCGCGAGCCAGTGGTTCATGCCGCGACCTCCGGTGGCTCGAGCCGGTACCCGACGCCCCAGACGGTGACGAGCACCGCAGGCTGCGAGGGGTCGTGCTCGATCTTCTCGCGCAGGCGACGGACGTGCACGGTCACCGTCGACTGGTCGCCGAACGTCCAGCCCCAGACCTTCTCGAGCAGTTCCGCCCGGGTGAAGGCCGTGCGCGGATGCCGGAGCAGGAACTCCAGCAGGTCGAACTCGCGCAGCGTCAGGTTCAGCTGCCGTCCGCCGCGACGGGCCACGCGGGCGCCCAGGTCGATCTCGAGATCGCCGAGCTGCAGCGACCCCGGGCCGTCGGTCGCCGAGACTGCGGGCGCCGCGGCCCGGCGGAGCACCGACTGCACCCGGAGCACCAGCTCGCGAGGGGAGAACGGCTTCGTCACGTAGTCGTCGGCCCCGGTCTCGAGGCCGAGCACCCGGTCGGACTCCTCGCCGAGCGCGGTCAGCATGACCACCGGCACGGCGGAGTCGAGCCGCAGCCGGCGACACACCTCGAGGCCGTCGATGCCGGGCAGCAGCAGGTCGAGCACCACCAGGTCCGGTGGCGCCGCGGCGGCCTTCGCCAGGGCGCTGACACCGTCGCCGGCGGAGTCGACCTCGTAGCCGGCGCTCGCGAGGTACCGGCCGACGACGTCGGACACCGTGGGGTCGTCGTCGACGACAAGGACGCGCGGCATGGGCGGAGCCTAGATCGCTCCGGGGGCGCCGGAGGCGCTTGCCGACCGTCGTTCAGCGGACCGTAAGCGCTCGGACCGTAGGGTGCGTCTGATGGACCAGGACCGTTGGCTGTCCCTGCAGGGCGCCGACAACGCCCGCGACCTCGGCGGCCTCCCGCTCCGCGACGGCGGCACGACCGTCCGTGGGCGGGTACTGCGGACGGACACGCTGCAGGAGCTGACCGACGCCGACGTCGCCCTGCTCGACGGCTACCCCGTCGACCTCGTCGTCGACCTCCGCACCCCGGTCGAGGCCGAGCGTGAGGGTCGCGGCCCGCTGCGCGAGCGCCCCGTCGACTACGTCAACCTGCCGTTCGTCCCGGACTCCGTCATCGTCCCGGACGACCCCCGCCACGAGGTCGTCGTCGCCGACCGGCTCCGCACCGACCGCGTCGAGCACTACCTGGACTACCTCCGCCTGGCCGCACCCCGCGTCCTCGCCGCACTCGAGGCCGTGGCCGAGCCGCGCGAGGGAGCGGTGCTGTTCCACTGCGCCGCCGGCAAGGACCGCACGGGGGTGCTCGCCGCGCTCGTCCTCGAGGCCGCCGGCGTCGAGCGGAACGCGGTGCTCGACGACTACGCGCTGACCAACGAGCGCCTGCCGTTGATCGGTGCCCGCCTCGCCCGCCTGCCCACCTACTCGGGCTACGTGGGCACGCTGCGGCCGGAGGACATGGCGGCCGACCGCACCACGATGGAAGGCTTCCTCGCACGCGTCGACGTCGATTTCGGTGGCGTCGACGCCTGGATCCGGCAGAGCGGCGGGTCCGGCGAGCTCAGCGCGCGGCTCGCGGCCCGACTCACGAGCTGACCTCACCCCCACAACTCCAGCACAAGTACGGCCTTGGCCCCCGCCGGACGGCGGCGTGAGCCACACTGGATCTGCCTGGCACCGCACGGCACGAGTGCCGCCGAGCGGCCCGGCACCCAGCCGCCCGTCGGCTGCGCGGAACCCCCGACCGCGCGGCCGGCGGGCCCTGGTCGTCACGGCGCCGGACGACTCCGCCGAACGGGTCGGGCCCGGTGTCCGAAGACACCGGGCCCGACCTCTCGGACTGCTGGGACTACTTGATGAAGCCGTTCTGCTTCAGCCAGTCCTTGGCGACCGTCTTGGGCTCGTCGCCCTGGGCGGAGACCTTGGCGTTGAGCTCGGTCATGGTCGCGTTGTCGAGCTTCTGGAAGACGGGCTCGATGACCTTCTGCAGGGCCGGGTACTGCTTGAACACGCTGTCCCGGACGTTCAGGGCCGGGTTGTAGTTCGGGAAGAACTTCTTGTCGTCCGTGAACGGCACGAGGTTCAGCGACTTGATGCGGCCGTCGGTGGTGAAGACCTCACCGAAGTTGCAGGTCGAACCCTTCTGCGTCTCGGTGTAGACGACGCCGGTGTCGAGCAGCTTGATGTTCGACGCGGGGATGTTCAGGCCGTACTTCTTCTCGAAGCCCGGGAAGCCGTCGTCGCGCGTGGAGAACTCGCTCTCGACGCAGAAGGTGGCCTGCGCCGGATTCGCCTTCACGTAGTTCGCGAGGTCGCTGTCGGTCTTGATGTTGTTCTGCTGCGCGAACGAACTACGAGCTGCGATCGCGTAGGTGTTGTTGAAGGGCGCGTAGGGCGAGAGCCAGTCGATCTTGTTCTTCTGGAGGTCTTCCTTGGCGACCGCGTCGAACTGCCCCTTCTCGTCCGGGATCGGGGTGGTGTGCTTCAGGTGCGTGACCCAGCCGGTGCCCGTGTACTCCCAGTACATGTCGATCTCGCCCTTGAGCAGCGATTGACGGGCAACGTTCGTGCTGGTCAAGGCCGTCTTGTCGTTCACCTTGGCGCCAGCGGCCTGCAGCGTCTGGATCGTCAGCTGCCCGAGGACCAGCTGCTCGTCGAAGTCCTTGGACCCGACGGTGAACGTGGCGTTGGCGAACGATGGCTCCTTGGCGATCGAGCCGCCACCGCCACTGCTACTGCTGCTGCCCCCGCTGGAGCCGCCACACGCCGCCGCGAACAGGCCAACCGCTGCGACCGCAACGGCCGCCCTCGCCGACTTACGTCCGAACATCCAGTTCTCCTTGCATAGACGCACCGCCGCCTTGTGCGGCGTTGCTGGGTATACAACAGTTGCCGGACGCAGTACGGCTTCTGCCGCGCGGCGTGGCGCTTTCGTTACAAGCCGCGAGGACGAAGGAATTCCTCGATGAGGCCACCGATCCAGTCGAAAGCCAGCGCCAGGACGACGGCGAGCAGACTTCCGGTCAGCAGGACGGGCGTGCGCTGCAGCTTGATCCCGTTGTTGATGATGTCGCCCAGTCCACCGGCGTTGACGAAGGTGGCCAGCGTGGCAACGCCCACGGAGAGCACGAGTGCGGTGCGGATGCCGGCCAGGATGACCGGCACGGCCAGCGGCAGCTCGACCCGCGCCAGGATGGCCCGACCGGTCATGCCCATGCCGCGAGCGGCGTCGACCAGGCTCCGGTCGACCTGCTGGATGCCGACCACCGTGTTCCGCAGCACCGGCAGCACCGAGTAGGCGACGAGGCCGATCATCGCAGTCTTGAAGCCGGGCTGGGTGGCGATTGTCAGGAGCACGAGCAGACCGATGGCCGGGGTGGCCTGACCGATGTTCGCCAGGGCCAGCACCAGGGGCGTGGCCGCGCGGGCCCGCTTCCGGGTGAGCATGACGCCGAGCGGAACCGCGATGAGCACGATCAGCAGCGACGCGAGCGCCGTCAGCTCGATGTGCTCGATGAGCCGGGTCCTGATGTAGGAGGCGTTGACCGTGCGCGCCTCGATCGAGTCCAGCGCGCGGCCCTGGATGTAGACGTAGAGGACAAGCAGCGTGGCGATGCAGATGACCGGGATGATCGCCTGCCGCGCGATGAAACCGAGCCAACCCGAGGACTGCCCCCGAGCACGGGGCGCCGCTCCCCCACCGGGGGCGGCCGGCTCCGGGATGGCCTCGGGCGCCTCGGGGGCGGCGAGGCTCACGAGCCGGAGCTCTTCTTGGACAGGACCGGCGTGCCGGCCGACGAACCGTTCGGCGTACCGGCGGTCGCTGTGGCGCCGGTGGCGGTGGCCGCGCCGGCGGGGACCTTGCCGGCCGACGGGCCGGTGCCGCGCAGCGCGGCCCTGACCTCGGTCATGCCGAGCAGGCCGTGGTAGCGCCCGGCCTCGTCGACGACCGGCACCGACGTCTCGTGGCCTTCGACCAGCAGCGCGGAGAGCGCATCGTGCACCGACGTGTCGAGCGTGACGCTGCGCAGCGGGGCAGCCGACTCGGGCTGGCCACGCCAACGGAGGGGGCGACCGCCGTCGTCGAACTCGAGCAGGTCGCGCCCGCGCCCGGCCTGCTCCTGCAGCTGCAGGTCACGAACGAGGACGAGGTTGAGCCGCTTGAGGGCGGCGCCGGAGCCCACGAAGCCGGCGACGAAGTCGTCGGCCGGGGCCCGCAGGATCTCCGCCGGGGTGTCGTACTGGGCGATGCGCGACTGGTTCCGCAGGACAGCGATGCGGTCACCGAGCTTCACGGCCTCGTCGAAGTCGTGGGTGACGAACACGATCGTCTTGCGGATCGTCTGCTGCAGGCGCAGGAACTCGTTCTGCAGGTGCTCACGCGTGATGGGGTCGGTGGCACCGAAGGGCTCATCCATCAGCATGACGGGCGGGTCCGCGGCGAGCGCGCGGGCGACACCCACGCGCTGCTGCTGGCCACCGGAGAGCTGACGCGGGTAGCGCTTCGCGTACTGCCCCGGCTCGAGGCCGACCAGCGAGAGCATCTCCTCGACACGGGCGCTGGTCTTACGCGAGTTCCACTTGAGCATCCGCGGCACGAGCGCGATGTTGTCCGCGATCGTCATGTGCGGGAACAGCCCGATCTGCTGGATCACGTAGCCGATGTGGCGACGGAGCTCGTTGCCGTCGAGCTTGCGGACGTCGAGCCCGTCGAGCAGGATCTCGCCCCCCGAGGGCTCCACGAGGCGGTTGATCATCCGCATCGTGGTGGTCTTGCCGCAGCCGGACGGGCCGACGAACATCACGATCTCGCCGGCGGGGATGTCCATCGTCACGCTGTCGACGGCGGGCTCCGCCTGACCCGGGTAGTGCTTGGTGAGGTTGCGCAGCTGGATGCTCTGCCCGGAGCCGCTGCGGAGCGAGTCCGCGCGGCCGGTCTCGGCGGTGTTGTTCTCAGTCGTAGTGGTCATGTCAGCCACGAAGGCCTCTCGGTGTGGTGAAACGGCCAAGGATCTGGAAGCCGAGGTCGAAGATCAGCGCCAGCAGGACGACACCCAAGGTCCCGGCCACGGTGGAGTTCACGGAGTTGACGCTGCCGATCCGGGCCAACCCGGAGAAGATCGACGCGCCCAGGCCTGGACCCTTGACGTAGGCGGCGATGGCGGCGATGCCCATGATGAGCTGCGTGGACACCCGGATGCCGGTCAGGACGACCGGCCAGGCGATGGGCAGCTCGACCCGGAGCAGCACGCGCAGCCGGGTCATCCCCATGCCGCGCGCCGAGTCCACCAGGGAGGGATCGACGCCTCGGAGTCCCACGATCGCGTTGCGGACGATCGGTAACAGTGCGTAGGCGACGAGCGCGACGAGGGTCGGCTTCGTGCCCAGTCCGAGCGGCGGGATCAGTAGCCCCAGCAGCGCGAACGACGGGATGGTCAAGAACGTGCTCGTCACCGCGATAGCGGTGTTCGAACCACCCCGGCTGCGGTAAACCAACAGCGCCACGACCAGGCTGATCGCCACCGCGATGATCATCGACTCGATGACGACGACCGCGTGATCAGAGGTCTGCGAACTCAGTGTGTCCTTGCGCTCGCAGACGAAGTGCCGGAAGTTCCCGAAGGGAAGTCCCGATCCTTCGTCACAAAAGAACGATGCCAAGACAGTCCTCCCCCCAGTTCTTGTTCCAACGTTGCTCGATCATGCCACGCGGAGTCACCACGAGGTGGACGAACCACCGGTAACACCCGTCTGGACGACGGGGAAAGCCAGGCCCAACCTTGGGCCGTGGAGGTGTCGTCGCCCACAGGGCGATACGTTGCGTCCGTCCCCGAGACCGGGTCCCCCGGCCCCCTCGGGCGCCCGTGAAACCCGCGGTCACCTGCCCGAACTCCTCCGCGAGCGCGCAGGCGCCGCCCCGAACGACCGAGAGGCCACCTGTATGAGCGGCACCGATCCCGCAACTCCACCGACGGACCGCGTCGCGCTCGTGACCGGCGGCTCCAACGGCATCGGCGAGGCGGTCGTCACGGCCCTCGCAGCGCAGGGCGGATGGCGCATCGTCGTCGCCGACATCGACGACGCGGCCGGCACGGCCCTCGCCGACAGGGTGGGCGGGCTGTTCGTCCACACCGACGTCACCGACCCCGCTGCCAGCCTCGCCGCCGTGGAGGCCGCCGAGCAGACCTACGGCCGGCTCGACTTCGCCCACCTGAACGCGGGCATCGCGGCGTCCGAGGGCTCGATCGAGACCATCGACCTCGCGACCTACCGCCGCGTGACCGGCATCAACCTCGACGGCGTCTTCTTCGGACTGCAGGCCGTGGTCCCCGCCCTGCGGCGGGCGGGCGGCGGCTCGATCGTCGCCACCGCATCGCTGGCCGGGCTCGTGCCGACCCCGGTGACGCCGGTCTACTCGCTGACCAAGCACGCCGTGGTCGGGCTCGTCCGCAGCGTCGCCGAGACCCTGAAGAACGAGAACATCCGGGTCACCGCCGTGGCCCCGGGCTTCGCCAAGACCGCCATCATCGCGCCGATGCAGGCCGCCTTCGACGAGTCCGGCTTCCCGCTGCTGACCGCGGCCGAGGTGGCCGAGGTGGTGCTCGCGGCGATGGAGGGCCCGGCCGGGTCGGTGTGGCCGATCCAGCCCGGCCGGACGGCCGAGCCGTACCGCTTCCGCGGCGTGCCAGGCCCGCGTGTCCAGGGCAAGGAAGGCCTGGCCCCGCCGAGCGAAGGCGCGTCGGCGTGACCGAGCAGACCGTTCCTCCCGACGGCGCCGGCACCGACGCCGTCTCCACCGGGGCGGACCCGGCCGTCGTCGGGCCCTACCTCGCGCGTGTGCTGGAGGAACCGGCCTGGGAGCGGAGCAGCGTCTCGCTCATCAGCGGCGGCAAGTCGAACCTGACCTACGAGGTCGCGAGCTCCGCGGGCTCGGTCGTGCTGCGGCGCCCACCGCTCGCGGCCGTGCTGCCGACCGCGCACGACATGGCCCGCGAGTTCCGCGTGCAGTCGGCGCTGCAGGACACCCCGGTGCCGGTCGCGAAGGTGCTCCACCTCTGCACCGACACCGAGGTGCTGGGCGCGCCGTTCTACCTGATGGACCTCGTCGACGGCCACGTCCTGCGCTCCGAGCTCCCGCCCGGCCTCGCCGACGGCCCGGCCGAGCGGCAGGCGATGGCCGACGCGCTCATCGACGTCCTGGTCGCCATCCACGCGGTGCCGACCACCGGCGCCCTCGAGGGCTACGGACCGCCGGAGGGCTATCTCGCCCGGCAGCTCCGGCGCTGGACCCGGCAGTGGGAGGCCTCCCGCGAGGTGGAACTGCCGGCCCTCGACGCCCTCGCCGCCGACCTGTCCGCGAAGGCTCCCGAACAGCGGGAGACGACGCTCGTGCACGGGGACTACCGGCTCGACAACACGATGGTCGACCCGACCGACCCGAGCCGCATCCGTGCCGTCCTGGACTGGGAGCTCTCGACGCTCGGCGACCCGCTGGCCGATGTCGGCCTGCTCGGCGTCTACTGGTCCGGCGGCTCCTCGAGCGCGACGAACCCGCTGGTCCAGACGGTCACCGGTATGCCGGGGTTCCCGTCGCGCGGCGAGGTCTTCGAGCGCTACGCCGAACGGTCCGGGCGCGACGTCAGCGTCCTGCCCTGGTACCTCGCCTTCGGCTACTTCAAGCTCGCGGTGATCTCCGCCGGCATCGCCGCCAGGGCGCGGGCCGGCGGCATGGTCGGGGAGGGCTTCGACCTCGCGGGCGCGGCGGTTCCGGTGCTCGTCGACTCCGGCCGCGAGGCGTTGTCGTCGGGGTCGGTCGACTGATGGCGGTCGACCCGACCGGCGCCGATCTGAAGCGCTTCCTCGCCGAGGACCCGGGCGGTCCCGTCGTCATGCTCAACCTGCTGCGCTTCCGGCCGGACGGCGGCCGCGAGGGCTACCTCGAGTACGCCCGGCGGTTCCGGAGCAGAGCGCCCGCTTCGGAGCCGAGGTCCTCTACGTCGGGGACGGCTCGAGCGCCCTGGTCGCCGAGCCCGGGCAGGCCTGGGACGCCGTCCTGCTCGTCCGTTACCCGACGCGGCAGGCGTTCAGCGACATGGTGCGCGACCCGGACTACTCGCGGATCACGTCGTTGCGGACGGGCTCTCGTCGAGGCCGTCCTGCAGGCGACGATCCCGTGGTCCTCGGACGACCGGAGCGGAACGGCCCCGGGCATGCACCGCGTTCCCGGGGGACGGATACTGCGTCGATCACCGGAGCGGCGTGCGCGCCACTCCGACGCCTGAGGGGAAACGATGAGCCAGCAGCACCTCGATCGACTGAGCAGTGTCGACGCCGGTTTCCTCCACCAGGAGGACGGCCGCGACAGCCACATGCACATCGGTGGCATCGGCATCTTCGAGGGGCCCGCCCCTGACGAGCAGGAGCTGCTCGACCACATCGGCAGCCGGCTGAAGCTGGTCCCCGCTTCCGCCAGAAGCTCGTCGACGCTCCGCTGTCGTCCGGCCGTCCGCTCTGGGTCGACGACGTCCGCTTCAACCTCAACTACCACGTCCGTCGCACCGCCCTGCCCCGGCCGGGCAGCGAGCTGCAGCTGCGGCGGCTCATCTCCCGCGTGCACTCCCAGCGGCTGGACCGGACCAAGCCGCTGTGGGAGATGTGGATCGTCGAGGGGCTCGCCGACGACCGCTGGGCCGTGCTGACCAAGACCCACCACGCCCTCGTCGACGGCGTCGGTGGGGTCGACATCATGACGGCGCTGCTCGACCTCTCCCCCGAGAGCCGCGAGGTCGGCCCGGACGACTGGCGAGCCGCCCGTGAGCCGGGCTTCGTCGACCTCGTCGGACGCGGCGTCAGCGGCGCCGCCCGCAACATCACCGAGGTCAGCGGCAAGCTGCTGAGCCGGGTGTTCGCCCCCCGCGCGACCGCGGCGAAGCCGTCGAGCGGGTGCTCGGCCTCGCCGACATGGCGCGGATGACGCTCTCCCCCGCGCCGCCGACCCCGCTGAACCGCACGCCCGGCCCGCACCGCGACTTCGCCTTCGTCCGCGAGCCGATCGCCGAGGCGAAGGCCATCAAGGACGCGCTCGGCGGCACGCTGAACGACGTCGTGCTCGCCGTGGTCAGCGGCGCACTGCGGCGGTTCCTGGACGACCTCGGCTGTCCGGTCGACTCGATGCGGCTCCGCGCCTGCGTGCCGATGTCGGTCCGGACGTCCGACCAGGCCGCAGCCTCGGGCAACCGGATCGTGATCATGGTGGCGGAGCTGCCGATCGACATCGCCGACCCGGTCGCCCGCCTGCACCAGGTCTCGCAGCACATGACCGGCCTGAAGCCGTCGCGGCAGGCGGTGGCGGCCGAGACCATGATCCAGATGGAACAGTGGATGCCGCCGAACGTGCTCGCCCAGGCCACCCGGCTGGGCTTCTCCAGCCGGCTCTACAACCTGCTGGTGACCAACGTGCTGGTCCCGCAGTTCCCGGTGTACATGCTCGGTCGCCGGATGCTCGAGGTCTACCCCATCGCCTTCCTGGCGCCGGAGCACACGCTCGCCGTCGCGCTCCTGTCCTACGACGGATCCCGAGCATGGGGCTGCTCTCCGACGCCGACGCCGACCACGACCTGCCGAAGCTCGTCGGGTACATCGACGACGCCGTCGCCGAACTGCTCGACGCGGCCGGCATCACCCGGCACGCCGCGAACGAGCCGACTCCGGCCGCCCCGCGGGGGCAGCGTCCGGCGGCGGTTCCGGGAAGGAAGGCGAGCCCCCGGAAGGCCAGCCCGCGGAAGGCGAGCGGTGGCGCCGGCCGGCGCCCCAAGCCGGCACCCCTAGCTCGGCACCCCGGCTCGGCACCCGGGCGGCACCCCTCCGGCGTACCGTCCGCCGCCGGGGCTCAGCCGTTCGCGGGTGCTCGGCGCCATCAGCTGGTGCTACTGGTCCTGCTGGTGCTCCGAGCGTGCGACTCGCTCCAGCCGCGGCCGAGCGCGCCCCCGCTGATCATGACGTCCGCCGAGGCGACCCCCGCCACGGTGAGCACCTCGGCGAGGCGGTGCTCGAGGTCCTCGAGTGGTCGCCGTCGGCCTCCACGAGGACGGTGCCGGTCCCGCCGAGCACCACGGCCACACCGATGCGGTCCTGGCCCATGACGCGGACGAGGACGTGCGCGACCTCCTCGGCGCGCGGAAGCGGCACCGGGAGCAGGGCGATGGCGACGGCGGCGTCGTCGGCGATGCGCCGGTGACCCGGGCGGGGCGCGGCGATCTCGCTACGAGGTTGACCGCGAGCAGCCGCTGGCTCGGACGACCGACCACGTCGATCACCGCCTCGACGGTGGCGTAGGCGGTGCGCACGTCGTTGGCCTCGTACCCGGCGAAGCCGCCTGCGGAGCCGGAGACCGAGACCGCGGCCACGGAGAGCAACTCCTCCTCGACCAGGTCGAACAGGCCGTCCCGGGTCGCCGGGGTGACGTCGTCGAAGAACAGGTAGCCGTCCACGTCATCCTCTCGTGCCCAGGTGAGGACCTCGGGCGTTGGTCGTACGGCTGTCAGCCGGGGGTGCCGGGGCGTGCAGCCTCTCGCGGGATCTTGTCATCCCCATCCGGTGCTACGAAACCGGCCTCGGCCGGTCAGGTCCGCACGCGTGCTCGCGGGTGGGGTTACAGTTCGACACGTGCCACTGGATCTTGGACGGCGAGCGGAGCGACCGCCCGACGCGTCATCCGGTCGGCCACGCCGTGGAGGCGGACGCCATCGACCCCGCCGTCGTCGAATCGCTGCGGCGGCTCGGGAGCCGCTCGGGCCGGGACGTCCTCGGCGAGCTGACCGCCCTGTTCCTCAGTACCGCCGAGAGCCAGGTCGCCACGGCGTCCGAGTTGCTCGACCGGTCCGACCTCCCGGAGCTCGCCCGCATCGCTCACGCGCTCAAGGGCAGCGCCAGCGTCATCGGGGCCCGGCGGGTCTCGGCCGCCGGCGTCGGCCCTCGAGCACACCTGCGGGTCCCCGAGCGCCCCGTGGCCGGAGGCTCGGTGGCCGAGTGCCGCGCCGCGCTCACCCGGCTCGTCGAGGAGCTCGAGGCCTTCCGGGGGGCCGTGGACGCGCTGGGCATCGCCTCCCGACGGACCGGCTCGTAGGCCTGCCGTCACCGCGGTGGAACACGGGCGCACCCCGCTGCATACGATTCCAGGATGGACCTGACCTACAGCGAAGCGGACGAGGCGTTCCGCGCCGAGTTCCGCGCATGGCTCGACGCCAACCTCCCGCAGGAGTGGCGCACGCCCGGGTTCTGGAGCACCAAGAGCGAGTCAGAGCGTTCGACCTCCGCCGCGAGTGGGAGGCCAAGAAGGCCGAGGCCGGCTTCGCCGGCATCTCCTGGCCGAAGGAGTACGGCGGCCGCGGCGGCACGCCGGGCCAGAAGGCGATCTACGACGAGGAGATGACCCGGGCGCACGCGCCGACCACGGTCAACCCGCTCGGCCTGACCTTCCTCGCCCCGACCGTCATGGTGTTCGGCACCGAGGAGCAGAAGGCGAGATCATCGGCCCGCTGCTGCGCAACGAGGTCATCTGGTGCCAGGGCTTCTCCGAGCCGGGCGCGGGCTCCGACCTCGCCGCGCTGCAGTCCCGCGCCGAGGACCAGGGCGACGACTGCGTGGTCAACGGGCAGAAGGTCTGGACGACCAACGCGATGCACGGTGACTGGATCTTCACGCTGTTCCGCACGACGCCGGAGGCCCGAAGCACGACGGCATCTCGATGCTGCTCATCGACATGCACGCCGAGGGCGTCGAGTCGCGCCCGCTCAAGCAGATGAGCGGGGCGAGCGAGTTCGGCGAGGTCTTCTTCACCGACGTGAGGGTGCCCGAGGAGTCGATTCTCGGCCCGGTCGGCAAGGGCTGGGAGGTCGCGATGGTGCTGCTGTCGTTCGAGCGCGGCTCGTCCGCGATCGGCCAGTACACCGGCTTCGCAGGGAGCTCGACGCGTCGCGAAGCTCGCCGCCGAGCGCGAGCGGTTCGGCAAAGGCGGCCGAAGACCCGGTGCTGCGCCAGAAGATGGGCTCCATGCTCGCCGAGCTCGAGCTGTTGAAGCTGCACTCGCTGCACATCCTCACGAGGTCGAAGGCGAAGAAGGAGCTCGGGTTCGAGGCGTCGATGACCAAGCTCCAGTGGTCGGAGACCCACCAGGACCTCGGGGAGCTCTACCTCGACGTCGCGGAGCTACTCCGGTCAGGAGACCCGCGGCGAGGACCTCGACCCGATGCAGATGTGGCACTCTGGTCGCGGTCGGAGACCATCTGGGGCGGCTCGTCGCAGGTGCAGCGCAACGTCGTCGCCGAGCGCGTGCTCGGCCTTCCCCGATAAGGACTGCGACATGTTCTTCGCTCTCACCGACGAGCAGCGCGACCTGCGGCGACGGTCCGCGACTACCTCGCCGACCGCTTCGGGCCCGCGCAGGTCCGCGCGGTCTACGAGGACCCCGACGGCGACGGCCACCCCGCCGACCTGTGGAAGGCGTTCGCCGACCAGGGCTGGCTCGCCGTCCCGGTCCCCGAGGAGCACGACGGGCTCGGCCTGGGCCTGCTCGACGCCTCGGTGATCGCCCGCGCCTTGGGGCCGGCGCGGTCCCCGGCCCGTGGCTCGACCACCGTCTGGCGGGCGAGGCGATCCGGCTCGCCGGGTCGGCCGAGCAGCAGGCCGAGTGGCTGCCCAGGGTCGCGGCCGGCGAGGTCGTCGCTCGGCCTGCGCCGTGGGCGGCGCCGGGACCTTCGCGGCGGACGGCGACCGTCAGGCACCGCCGCGGTCGAGTACGCCCACGTGGCCGACGCCATCGTCGCCGCGACCACCGACGGGCGGCTGTGGCTGGTCGACCCGCGGCGGCGCCGGGCGTCACGGTCACCCGCACCGTCGCCTCGACCGCACGACGCGCCTCGCACGGTCGACCGCTCCGGGCGCCGCGGCACCGAGCTCGACGCCGGCGCGCCCGAGCGTCGCAGGACGCTGCTCGCCGCGGCGGCGGTCCTCTCCGCCGCCGACCTGGTCGGGGGTCGCCCGCGAGGCAGTGATCCGCACCGTGCAGTACGACAAGGACCGCGTGCAGTTCGGCCGGCCGGTCGGCTCGTTCCAGGCGATCAAGCACGCGCTCGCCGACCTGCACGTCGGCGTGACGATGGCCGAGCACGGCGCGCTCTACGCCGCGTACGCGGTCGACTCCGGGCAGGCCGACCTGCAGCAGGCGGTGTCGGTCGCGAAGTCGAAGGCGTCCGACACGGCGCGCGACGCGACCGCCGCGATGATCCAGTACCACGGCGGCATCGGCTACACCTGGGAGCACGACGCGCACTTCGCCTTCAAGCGCGCCAAGCGCGAGGAGTACGCCTACGGGTCCGCTCCAGCACCGCGAGCGGATCGCCAGCTGGTCGTCGACGCCTGAGACCGACGCCGGACCGACCCGCGTCGGCGTGCCCACCAGCGGGGCGGCCGCCGCCGCTGTCCGTTGCAGGAGGCTACGGATCGGCTGGCGCAGCATGCCCTCGGGTCGGCGGGTGCGGCGAACGGCCGTCCAGGTGCTCGAGCAGCGGGATCGCGACCCGACGGGTGGTGCCCAGCGCGGACCGGGCCTGCGAGGCGCTGAACGGCTGGTGAGCCCGGCCAGCGCTGCACCGCGTCGTCCACCGCCTCGGGGAGCAGGACCACGCCGTCGCGGTGCCGCAGTACCAGCCTGCCCTCGCTTCGGGCGACAGCGAGGGGTCGGGGCGTCCAGGCCGCCCGCCACCAGCTCACCGGCCTCCGGGGTGGCCAACGGGCTCGGCCGCCTCACCCGCGCCTGCTCACGCTGACAGGGTGCGGCCGGCGGCGCCAGGCAGGGAGACCGGGCCGACATCCGGGGCGGCGGATCCGGCCCTGCTCAAGGTACGAGCCCGGCCTCCCGGCACAGCTCGCGGAGCAGCACCAGGTCCGGCAGCCCGATCAGGTGCGCCGCCTGCCCCGCCGGCAGCCCGTCCGGCGAGGCCGCCGGCGGTCCGGTCCACCAGTCCTGCACCCCGCTAGCCAGCGGGCCCAATCCTCCTCGGCGACAACCAGGTCGCCGACGCCCGCGAAGTCCGGGTCGGCAACGGCTGACCGCCGGCGAGCATGCCGAGCAAAGTCGAGCGCCGACCGCGTCACGCCGCGCCGCGGCGGCGAACCTCGGCGACCGGGTCGAGCGGCGGCCGTCGCAGCTCGACGGCCCGGCGGCGGGCCGCGCCGCTGCGCCGCAGCGAGGGCGGATCGACGTCCAGGACCTGGAGGCCGGCGGCGACGCTGTGCCGCCGGGTCCCGCAGCAGGCCGCGGTCCCCCGGCCGCAACGGTAGCGCCCGGCCCAGATGCAGGCGGTGCACCGGGCCGGACCGCCCAACGGCCGGACCCGTACAGCGGCCGGCGGCCGAGCCGACGTGCAGCACCAAGTCGCGGGCAGCGCTCGTCGGCCCGGAGCTCCCGGAGAGCTCGACGTCGACCACGCTCGCGTGGCACCCAGGGCCCCGGGCGTGAGCAGGGCCGCGCCGCGGGGCACGTCGTCGCCGGCTCGACGCCGCGCAGGTTGACGGCGACCCGAGTGACCGCGGCGACCTCGGCGGTCGGCCCCGAGGCGGTGCAGGCCGCGGACCCCGACCGCGTGCGTCCGGCCCGGCCAGCTCCAGCGCGTCGCCGACCCGGATCCGGCCCGCGGCCAGCGTGCCGGTGACGACGGTGCCGGCGCCGCGTGATCGTGAACGCCCGGTCGACCCACAGCCGGACCGGCCCGCTCTCCGGCGCGGGCAGGCTGCCGACGAGCTGGTCGAGGGCGGCGCGGAGCTCGTCGAGGCCCGCGCCGGTGCGGCGGAGACGGCGACGGCAGGGATGCCGGACAGCGGGGTACCGGCGAGTGGGCCCGGGGGCACCGTCGAGGGAATGCGCCGGGTCGGCCAGGTCGGTGCGGGTGATGACGAGCAGGCCGTGCCGACACCCAGGGCCACCAGTGCGTCCAGGTGCTCGGAGGACTGCGGCATCCAGCCCTCGTCGGCCGCGACGACGAACAGCACGGCGGGCACCGGGCCGGCGCCGGCCAGCATGGTGCTCACGAACCGCTCGTGACCGGGGACGTCGACGAAGGCGAGCGGCCTCGCGAGGGCAGCGTCGTCCAGGCGAAGCCCAGGTCGATCGTCATGCCGCGGCGGCGTTCCTCGGCGAACCGGTCGGGCTCCATGCCGGTCAGCGCGCGGACCAGGGTCGGACTTGCCGTGGTCGACGTGCCCGGCCGTGGCGAGGACGTGCATCGCCGCTGCCTCGAGCAACGGCCGCGCGCACGCGCAGCGACGGTCGCCGTCCTCGGGGTCGGGACGCGCGCAGATCGAGCACACAGCGACCGCGCTCGATCCGACCCAGCACGGCGGGGTCGCCGGTGCGCAGCGCGGCGGCGAAGCGCTCGGGCAGCGCCACCGCCGCTCGGGAGCACGACTCCCGGCGCCCCGCCCCCGCCGACCGTGCGCCGTCGCAGGCGCGGCGTCGGCGCCGGCCGCGGCTGAGTCAGCCGCGAGCCGTCCGCCCGGGCGCGCAGCGCGGCCGGGCGGCGGTCGAGGGCGTCCGGATCGGGGGTGCGGGCCGGCAGCGTGGCCTCGAACGCGGCGAGCGTCAGCTTGTCGACCCGCAACGCGCGCGCCAGCGGTGAGGCTGCCGGCACCAGCTCGGCGCCCGGTCGGCGCGCGCCCAGAAGCAACCCGGCCTGCGGGCCACCGAGCAGCTTGTCGCCCGATGCCGTGACGAGGTCGGCTCCTGCCGCGAGCGTCGTGGTCGCGTCGGGCTCGTCGGGGAGCAGCGGGTGGGGTGCGAGCAGCCCCGAACCGATGTCGGCGACGACCGGGACGCCCAGGTCCACGAGTTCCGCGACCTCGCAGGACCGGGTGAAGCCGCTGACCGTGAAATTGGACGGGTGCACCTTGAGCACGAACGCGGTGTCGGGGCCGATCGCGGCCGCGTAGTCGGCGCGGTCGACCCGGTTGGTCGCGCCGACCTCGCGCAGCCGCGCACCGGTGGACGTGATCAGGTCCGGGATGCGGAAGCCCGCGCCGATCTCCACCAGCTCGCCGCGGGCGATCACGATCTCGCGGCCGAAGGCCAACGCCGACGCCACCAGTGCAGCGCCGCGGCGCCGTTGTTGACGGTGGGCCGCCCCGGCGCCGGGGACGGCGGCCAGCAGGGCGTCGATCGCGGCGGTGCCCCGTGGGCCGCGGCCGCCCGTCGGGAGATCGAACTCGACGTCGCAGGTGCCCGCAGCCTGCTGCAGGGCGGCCCGAGCGGCTGCCGAGAGTGGCGCACGTCCGAGGTTGGTGTGCAGGAGCACGCCGGTCGCGTTGAGCACCGGGTGCAACGACGTGGCCACCTGCGGGAGGGCGGCCAGTGCCGCCTCGACGACGGCATCGGCGGGCAGCTCGCCGCGGCGCGCCCGTTCCTGCGCCGCCGCGACGGCTCCCTTGACCCGCGCCCGGCCGAGGCGCTGCACGGCCGCGGTGACGCGCGGCTCGGCGAGCACGGCGTCAGTGCGGGGGACGTGCCGACGGACGTCCATGTCCGAAATCTCGGTTCCAGCGGCCCGTCGGCGACGCCGTCACCGGCACCGGGTCGCCATCGGGGCGACGGCCGCCCGGCACCGGATGCTGCGGCGGGCCGACGTCAGGCCTGCGGCTGCAGGTGCTGCAGCTCGTCCGGTTGACGATCAGCCGACGCCGACGGTCTGTGCCTCGAGCACGTCCAACGCGAGGGCGTGTGGACGCTGCCGTTCTGACCGAGACCCGCCCGGGCTGTCCGTTGACCGTGACGGCCGGCCCTGCCGGGGCCGCCCTTCTCCGCGATGCCGATGAGGAAGCGGGCGGCCTTGTCCCGGCCGGCGATGGGACGGCGTGCGGCCTGCCGCTTGCCGCCGCCGTCGGACCAGACGACGACGTCCTCGGCGAGCATGCCGAGCAGTCGGTCGAGGTCGCCGGTCATGCAGGCCTCGAGGAACTGTGCGGTGAGTCGCGGCCGTGGGCGGAGTCGGCCTCGAAGCGGGTGCGGCGCTCGGCCACCCGCTGCTTGCCGCGCATCACGAGCTGGCGACAGTTCGCCTCGCTCTTGCCGACCATGGCAGCGACGGCCGGGTAGTCGTAGCCGAAGACCTCACGCAGCAGGAACACGGCGCGCTCGACCGGTGTGAGTCCTCGAGCAGGACAGGAACGCGAGCGAGACGGAGTCGGCGAGCTCGGCCGCCTCGTCCGGCCCCGGCGCGTCGTCGACCACCAGGGGCTCCGGCAACCAGGGCCCCACGTAGGCCTCCCGGCGCACCCGGGCCGAGCGGAGGACGTCGATGAGAGCCGCACGACCACAGACGTCAGGAAGGCGGGTGCGGAGTCCACGTCCCCGCGGGGCGCGGACTGCCAGCGGAGGTACGCCTCCTGCAGCACGTCCTCGGCCTCCGTGGCCCGGCCGAGCATGCGGTAGGCGATGGAGAACAGGCGTGGCCGCTGCTCGAGGAAGACATCGAGGTCAGACAACGGACGCCTCGGCCGTGGCAGGTGCCGGGACCCCGCAGCCGTCGGAGAAGCCGTGGCGGTTCTCGATGTCGAGGTAGCCGGCGAGCCGCTCGGTGTCGTCGCAGACGTCGCTGTCGCGCCAGGTGGCCACGGCTCGGATCTTCGCAGGACCCATACCGTTCGTGACCCCGTCGACACGGCCGAAGTCGGTGCACACTCGCAGCCGGTCGGCTGCCAGACGCGCACGAGCGCGAGCCACCGGAGGTCCGGGTCGAGCCTGGTCCAGTTCTTGACGACGACGGTCTCCTCGTCTCCGTGTGCCATGAGCAGACCGGCGGGGTGCTCGGGGAGCGGGACGAGCGCCATCTCAGGCCTTCGATTCGTGGTCACGCCGGGAGGACGAGACAGCGCTCGGCTGCGTGACAACCCGGTGTACGCCGTCTCAGATCGGCTTGCGCGCCGTGACCATGAAGGCCGCCGATGCGCCGTCGAGCGGGCCTCGCCCAGCAGCGGGTCATCTCGTCGCCCACCCGCCGCGCGAGTTCCTCGACCGACCCGCGTTGCTGCAGTGCGAAGCGCAGCGGTGTGCCGAGGCAGAAGCCCTCGGCGAGCGCGTGGGCCGACTCGGCGCGCCCCGTGAGGACGACGCGGTCGATGTCCTCGACCTGCAGCCCGCCGGCTTCGACGTCAGCCCGGATGGTTCCAGGGTCGGCGTAACCATGCGGCAGCCGAACGACGAAGCTCGGCGCATCCGTGGCATCACCGTGCCGCGCCGTATCCGGGCCATCGGGAACTCCGACGCCTCGACGACGTCCCAGGCGGTGAACAGGAACCGGCCGCCCGGTACGAGGACGCGCCGATCCCCCGGACCGCCTGTGGCTTGTCCGGGAGAACATGACGCCGAACTGGCACACCACGAGGTCGAAGCCGCGTCCAGGAGGTCGGGCTGCTGCGCGTCGCCTGCTTCCACGCGACCCCGCTGACGTGCTCGCGCCCTCGGCCAGCATGGCGGCACTGAGGTCGGTCGCGGTGATCTCGCTCGTCGGCAGAGCGTCGCGAAGGCACGGATGGTGATGCCGGTACCGGCAGCGAATTCAGGACGCGCCGAGGCGTGAAGGCGACAGTGCGCGCGAGGTGTTCGGCGAACAGGGCGAACAGCGGCGGCCGAGCCAGCGGTCGTAGATGCCGGGCATGTCGCCGACCCAGCCGTTCCGTCGTCACGGCGGCAGTGCCGGCCCTGGCAGCTCCGTACCGAGCCGTCGCGAGGCGACAGCCGGTTGTGACGGGCCGCGCCGTTCGGGTGAGCGTCTTCACCTCGTCACGAGGCGACGACAGCGAGCCATGCATGTCCGGGTGGCATCCAGCAGTGAAGGCGTAGGTGCCGGCCGTCGCAGGCGCGGTGAATGTGCCTTCCCGCTGCCGCCGACCCACACGTTGAAGCCTCCGCCGGCGTCGGCGGTGACGGTGTGCGGCACCGAGTCGTCGTTGACGACGTCGATGGTCTGGCCCGGCTTGACGAGCGGTTGACCGAAGTCATAGCTGTTGATCGTGATGGTCGTCCCGACGACCGCGGCACCGCCGCCGCCGCTCGACATCGACATGACAGCGACATCGAGGGTGCCGTCCCGGTCGCTGACGTCTTGGTCGACGAGGAACCGCATCCCGCGAGCGCGACGACGGCTATCGCTCCCCCGACCGCGAGCATTCGTGCCGAACGGTTGATCGAGCCGGACATGGTCCTCCAATTTCCGCAGCGGCAGCTGCGACGGCGGTACGGCACGTCGATGCTGATCAGCGGGCAGTTCACGGTGAAGTTCGACGGCCCGAACGGCGCCGCCTGGTCCGGTGACCCTTACCGTCTACCCGCAGGTCGACCTCGTCGGTGCTGCGCAGCTCCACCCTGAGGCCCCCGTTGGTCGCGGCCCGCGTCCACTCGGCGAAGTGCACGTCCCAGGCGGGCGCGTACTTCGGTGTCGCCGACGCTGGCGTGCTGGGGCAGGACCGGCACCTCCTTGAGGATGTTGTGCGGGTCGGCGTTGTCGAGGATCGTCGAGTTGATTCCCTGCCGACCCGGGTTGTCGATGCCCGTCGGGCCGTTGATGAAGGCGACCAGCTCCTCGCGAGCCGAGGTCTTCAGCCCGACGTCGCCCGGCTTCGGCACGTGTTCAGCGCCGGCGCGTAGGTCACGTCCTCGATCGTCGCCGCGATCGGGTTGCCCGACTCGAACGAGGCGTAGTGCACGTGTTTGTCCTCGTAGCGGCCCTCGGTCTCCTGGTAGAGCACCTTCCCCGCGGCCATGTCGAGCTTGAGCGCCTTGTCGGCTGTCCGGTCATTGGCGATCTGCGGCGCGTTGATCACGATGCCGCTCGGCAGCTGATCAGCGGGGTGTAGCCGGGCTTGCCGATCGACGGCGGCGAGGCCTTCACGGGCGGGAATCCGTTCGGCCCCGGCTGCAGGACTCGCTGCGGGTGAAGTCGACGGTCGCCGGGAAGTCGATCACGCCGTTCTTCATCGACACCGTCTGCACGCCGGGCGTGCCGACCGCGTTCGCGAGCTTCGGGGCGAAGTTCACGCGCGCGTGCGAGGGCGTCGGCTGGTTGGAGTCGTCGGTGACGACGTACCACACGGTCTTGCCGCCGCTGGTGCCCTTCTGAGTGGGAACTGGGCCACGGTGCTGCCTGCTGTTCTCGCACCCGCTGGTGATGAACCGGAAGTGCCCGGGGCCGGGGTTCCGTTCCGGTCGGGGGCGCGCTGGAACTTCGGCGCGTCCGGGTGCCCGCTGCGTCAGTACGCCGACCTGTCGAGCGATCGCCGTGCTGGACGAATTGCTGGAGTGGATGTCGAACCGATCCCCGCCCGGCGCCGAGCAGGACCACGCCGGCGAGCAGAGGGGAGCGTCCGGGGGCGCAGCGGGCGCTCCGGCTCCGACTGGAGACCGTACCCGCCGCCGGCGGGCGGGAAGGACGAGGCGGCCGGTGCCCCGGCACCGTTCGGGGCGCGGCGGCGCGGTCGCCTGCCGTCCCCGTCCCCGAGGCCGGCCTCAGCGGGGCCTCGCGGTGGGTTGCCGGCGTCACGACCGTCCTGGACGCTGCAGGCGGCCGTTCGGCCTGGCTCCCGAGACTGCAGGACCGTGCCGCAGACAGTGATCCGGTCCCCGGCCCGCGGCGTGCGCCCCGCGGATCGGGTACCCCATCCGCGAGCATGCCGTTCGACGAGCCCAAGGTCCTCGACGATGAAAGTCGCCGTTGTCGAGGCGACGGAAACGCGGCCGGTGCTCGACTCCAGGAAGGTCGTCGTAACGCCGAGAGCGCCGGGGCCCGGACTCGTCACGTCCGATGGATGGATCTTCAGTCGTCGAGCAGGAAACCGAGCGCCTGCGGATCTGCCACCCGCGACGTCGAGGAGAGGCCTTTGCCATTGCAGCAGGGTCAGGGCGCCGCGCACGCGAAGTCATCGAGACGTGACTCTGCAATGTCCGCTATCCGGTGACTGTTGCGCTCGTCGGCGGATCTCGCTTATGCGCCGAGCAGTTTCTCCTGCAGCGGCCAGCCCTCGAGGTCGTCGCGTCGACGAGCGTGATCGCCCCAGCGGACGCAGGCCGGAGAGCCGGCGTGCGCCGTCGGGACGCGCAGCTTTCCCCTCGCACGCTCGTCCCAGCCGCTGCGTTCCAGCCCCATGCAGCGCCACGACGCTCACGGTGTAGGCCTGGTCCGCGGGCATCCACCGCAGGTCGGGCGTCGTGTCAGTCGTTCTGGTCGACGACCATCCCCCTGTTCTGTCAGGGGCTCGAGCTCTGCTGAAGCGCCTCCGGTGGAGAAGCGTTACGTGGCCGGGCGGGCCTCAGACGCCGCCGACGCAGTACGGCTCGTCGACCCGCGCGGGGCCGGATCTCGCCGTCATCGACCTCGCCGATGCCGGCCCCCAGCGGCGTCGCAGCCGTACCCGAGCGCGTCAAGGCGCGGTTCCAGCGGGGTGAGGAGTCGCTGGTCCTTCTCCGGCACGACCGACGGGACCGAGGCGCTGCTCGCCCTGCGCAGCGGCGCGGACGGGTTCCTCCACAGAGACCACCGACCCAGACCGAGACCTCGTTCCGCCGATCCTCGCGGATCGTCCCGGGCTGGAGCGTCGTACCGGTGTCGCTGTTGCTGCGGCGGCTGGGCGCCGAGCGACGAAGCCCGCGCCGCCGACGACGACCTCGACGCAGCAGAAGCCACCCTCTGTCGCGTCTCGTCGCCGACGGTCGGGGCGGCGGCAGGATCGCCCTGGCGATCTTCGTCGCGAGACGAGACCACGAAGCGGTGCGTTCCGCTGCGCTGCTGCGCCGCCTCGGTGTAGAGAACCGAGCGCGGGCCGCCGCTTTGGCAGGTCGCTGCGGCCTG
>CAVVZN010000006.1:0-902261 GCA_963752645.1 uncultured Actinomycetota bacterium
GCGGTAGTGCCAGGCGGAGAGCGTCTGTTCGCCGAGGGCGACGGCCGGGCTCCCGAGCCAGTTCGTCTTGTAGTCGGCGATCAGGTAGCGCGGGGTGCCGTCGTCGCTGCGGATCCGGAGGACGGCGTCGATGCTGCCGGTGAGGTAGCCGCGGAGGCGCTGCTCGGCCAGCCCGGGCACGTCGAGTTCGTCGGCGTAGCCCACCAGGACGTCGTCCGGGGCCAGGGTGCGCCGCAGGAGACCGGCGACGTCAGCGAGCGTCGCTTCGCCGGCACGGGGGCGGTCGCCGCCGGCGAGCGGGAGCTCGAAGTCCATCTCGGCGAGGCGGTCGGCGGGGGCGATGTCCCGGAGCCGCCGACCGTCGGCGAGCGGGCCGAGCGGGGTGTCGAGCACGGGCAGCAGCCCGTCGGCCAGCAGCTGCGGCTCGATCCCGGTGCCGTAGCGGGCGGCGACCGCGTCGCGGCACCGGTCGAGCAGTTCGTGCCCGAGGTCGGTGGCGGCGGTATCGACCTCCTCGAGCACGGAGTGCACGAGCGTCCCGAACGCGGTGCCGCTGGGCAGGTCGCGCAGCGGGGACAGCAGGGTTTGCAGCTGTGCGTCGTCGGCTGCGGCGCCGTTCGTCTCGGCCGCGGCGACGTCCTGCACGGCGAGCTCGTCGGCGCGCTCCGGCTCCTCGGGTTCGCTGCCCACCATCGCCTCGAGCGGCGGTGCGCCGTCGTGGACGGCGGCGGTCAACGACGAGTACGACGTCCGGCGCCAGGCGAGGTCGAGGCGGCGGTCGAAGCGGGCGACCCCCAGCGGCGCCTGGGTCGGGGAGGGCGGGTCCCAACGTTGTGCCGGCGCTGTGGCGCTGACCGTCTCGACGGCGATGCGGCCGTCGGAGGCGTCGGCCCGCTCGCCGAGCAGGGTCGCGATGACCCGGTCGCTCGGCGGCTCGAGCAGTGCGGGTGGCTGGGTGCCGCGGCCGAACTCGGCGAACAGCAGTCGGTTCAGTGCCGAGCCGGCGGTGTTGCGCGTCGAGGGCGCGTAGTGCAGCACCACCGAGCTCTTGGCCCGGGTGACCGCCACGTAGAAGAGGCGGAGGTCCTCGCCGGCCTCCTCGTCGAGGTTGCGCAGCTTCCGCGACTGGTAGTCCGGGCCCTGCGGCCCGCCGACGTCCAGCAGCCGGGTGCCCTCTTCGTCATGCAGCCGGAGGAGTTCCGGAGCGGTCGGGACCCAGCGGTCCCAGGCGAAGGGCACGTAGACCGCCGCGAACTCGAGGCCTTTGCTGCGGTGGATCGTGATGATCTGGACCGCGTCGGCGTCGGACTCCAGACGCCGGCTGCGGTTCTCGGTCAGGTCGCCGGCGGCGTCGTTGATCCGCCGCTGCAGCCACTCGACGAGCGCGGTGAGGCCGAGCTGCTCCTCGACGGCCGCGGCGTGCAGCGTCTGGCCGATGTGTCGGAGGTCGGTGAGCTCCCGTTCGCCTTCGGGACCGCCGAGGATGCGCGCCGGCAGGTCGGTCGAGGCGGTGACCTCCTCCTGCAGCGCGGCGACGCCCCGTCGTGCGAGCAGGTCGGCCCAGGTCCGCAACCGGGGGCCGAGTTCGTCGAGGGCGGCTTCACCGCGGGAGTCGAGTTCGGCCGCGCTCCACCCGACGAAGCAGGTCAGCGCGGCCGCGCGGGCGAGACCCGACCGGTGCGGCGACTCGAGTGCCTGCAGCAGGGTCAGCCATTCCCGTGCGATGGGGGTGCCGAAGACGCTCGCGCTGCTGGCCAGCACCGCGGGGACGCCGACGCCGGCGAGCGCGTCGCGGACCTGCCGGCCCTGGTTGTTCGTGCGCACCAGCACGGCGATGTCGCCGGGAGCCAGCGCCTTTCCGTTGAGCCGGCGTGCGATGTCGGCGGCGACGTCGGCGGTGACCTGCTCGCGGGCGCCGTCGACGAACAGCTTGCCGCCGGCGCGGTCGAGCACCCGGATGCGCAGCGGGGCGCCGTCGGTCAGCTTTCGCTCCGGCTCGGCGGCCTCGACCGGGCGGACGACGATGCGTTCGTCGCCGAGGGCTGCTCCCCCGAACAGTTCGTCGAGCGCGTCGACGAGCGGCTGGTCGCTGCGCCAGTTCCGCATCAGCGTCGCCGACGAGGTGGCGGTGCCGGCGGCGTCGAGGTAGGTGACGACGTCGCCGCCGCGGAAGCCGTAGATCGCCTGCTTGGGGTCGCCGATCAGGACGAGGGTGACGTGTCCGTGCGAAGGTCAGCCGCAGGATGTCCCACTGCACCGGGTCGGTGTCCTGGAACTCGTCGACGAGCACGACGGCGTAGCGGTCGCGGATCCGCTGCCGCGCCGCCTCGCCGTGCCGCTCGTCCTGCAGGGCGTCGCGGAGCTTGTGCAGCAGGTCGTCGTAGTCGAGGAGCTTGCGGTTGCGCTTGCGCCGCTCGACCTCGAGCCGGGCGGCGCGGGCGAGGCCGATGCGGTGGCCGGCCTCGCTCGCGGGGTCGGCGTCGGTCGGGACGAGCAGCGCCTGCCGGTCGTAGACGGCGTCGCGGGCGACGGAGCGTGCCGTCGCGTAGCTCATCGGCGGCACCGCGGCGCCGGGTGCGGCGTACTTGCGGAGGTAGAGGTCGTCGACGACCTCGTCGATCAGGTCGTCGAGGTCCTCGACGAAGGTGGCGTCGGGGTCGTTGTCGCTGGCCATCCCGAGCCCGGCGAGCATCTGCTGGCAGAAGCCGTGCGTGGTGGCGATCGTGGCGGCGTCGAAGCCGGCGAGCGCGATGGTGATGCGTCGACGGCGGAGGGCGACCTCGGCGTCGTCGGCGTCCGCGAGGAGCCGCAGCAGGTCGTCGCCACCGGTCCGCGCCGCGTCGGGGTCGGCGAGGCCGCGTTCGGTGTCGACCAGCCGCTCGCGCACCCGTTCGCGGAGCTCCTGCGTCGCGGCGCGGCCGAAGGTCACGAGCATCAGTTGGCTGAGTTCGGCCCGGCCCTCGGCGACGTAGCGGGTGGCGAGCGCGGCGATGGTGAACGTCTTGCCGGTGCCGGCGCTGGCCTCGAGCACGACGGTGCCTTCGGGCAGCGGGCCGCAGATGTCGAACGGCGGCACCTCGGGTGCTCGGCCGCTCACAGGTCGGCCCAGCTCTCGTGCATCAGGAGCGGTGTCCACAGCCGCCGGGCGAGCGCGCCGAACCGGGTGTCCTCGTCGAACCAGTCGGCCTCGTCGGCGCGGGGCGGTGACGCGAGCAGCGTTCCGAGCGGGCGCGTGCCGGCCGAACACGAGCTCGTGGGCCCGGTCCTCCTGCTCACCCGGGAACTTGTCGCTGGTCCAGTCCCGGTCGGCGTCGCGGAGGGCGACGACGACCGGCCGGTTGCGTCCGCGGCTCGCGGCGTAGCGCAACGACGACTTCGCCGCCACCGGCAGCGGCTCGCGCATGCCGCGGTCGTAGAGGTCGACGAGCTCGCCGAGCACGGTCCGGGCCACCGCCGGGTCGACCGGACCGAGGGTGGAGCGCTGGCCACCGCCTGACCCCTTGCCGATGGTCACGGCCTGCCAGGTCTCGTCGGGTCGGGCGGCGGTGAGCGCGAGCAGCTGGCCCCACGCTCTCAGTCGCTGTTTGGCCCCGAGGCGCGAGTACGTGACGCGGACCAGGGCCGAGCCGTGCACGCTGCCGATCGTCCCGGTCAGGCTGCGCGCGCCTCGTTCGGTCGGGGGAAGCGGCACCGCGACGTCCAGCGTGCGCGGTTCCTCGACGCGGACGTCGGCGCTCGCCGCCAGCAGCGGCGCGACCTGGCGGAGGACGTCGTCGAGGATGCGGTTGCCCAGCGCGCTCGGTGGCAGGACGCCGCGGCGCCACTCCGCCTGCCGGACGGCCGGGAGGTCCGCGCCTCGCAGCAGGTCGCCGAGCAGCCGGTCGCCGATCTGCCATTTCGTCAGCCCGTCGAGCTCGACGGTCAGTTCGTCGACGATCTCGTCGGCGTCGCGGGCGAGCGTCACCTCGAGCCGCTGGCGGACGAACGCGCCGACGGGGCTCTCGAGGAAGCGGAGCAGCCGTTCGAGCTCGACGTCGCCGCCGCGCGCCGGCAGCGCCACGGGAAGGAACGGCGGTGGCTCGGTCCGGGGCCGCCGGGCAGCCCGGGCACCGGCGAGCGCCGGGCCGTCGAAGCTGAACGGGCCCCTCGTGCCGAGCGCGCCGTCGACGAAGTTGCGGGGGTCGAACGGCTGGAGCGGGTGGTGCACGAGCACCTGCTCGCGGCCCCGGCGGACGCCGCCCGGGGTGGCCTCGTCGACGAGCAGCCGGTCGACGGCATCGAGGATCTCCCCGACGGGCACGGCGGCAGGGCGGCGGCTGTTGGTGCGCTCGTCGGCTCCGCTGTAGAGGACGACGAGGTGCTCCTCGGCGGCGAGAACGGCGTCGAGCAGCAGCTGGCGGTCCTCGCTGCGGGCGTCGCGCTCCCCCACCAGCGGCTCGCGGGCGAGCAGGTCGTCGCCGTCGACGACGAGGTTGCGGGGGAACGCGCCGTCGTCCAGTCCGAGCAGGCAGATGACGCGGTGCGGCACCGAACGCATCGGGACCATCGAGCACATCGTCAGGTTGCCGGTGCGGAAGTTCGCTCGGGTCGGCCGGCCCAGCAGGCGACCGGCGAGCAGCGCGCGCAGGTCGTCGAGGCCGAGTGCGAGCGAGTCGGCGACGCCGTCTGCCCCCTCCGCGACGTCGGCGAGCTCGCGGCGGGCCTGCGCCTGCTGCCACGAGTCGCGGTCGGCGGTGGAGCAGAGCTGGTCGAGGGCGTCGGTCAGCGTCGTCAGCCAGCCACTCAGCGGCTGGCGGGTGCGGAGCCGTTCGAGGATGCCGGCGAGCCGGTCGAGCAGCTCGGCGACCCGTCCCGCCAGCGCGACGTCGGAGGAGTCGACGTCGTCCAGCGGCAGCGCGGTGCCGAGCCAGCGGATGCCGTCGGCGGTGGTGATCTCCTCGGACATGGAGGCGCCGAGCAGCAGCCGGTCGAGGCCGGTCTCCCAGGTGTTCTGCGGGACCTTGTCGAGCCGGAACGGCGCCCGGTGCGCGGCGTCGAGTCCCCAGCGGACGCCGGTGCGGGCGACCCAGTCACGCAGCAGCTCCAGCGCCTCGTCGTCGAAGCGGAAGCGGCGACGGACGGGCGGGCTGGCGGCGAGGTCGAGCACCTGCGAGGCGGTGACGCGGCCGTCGGCGAGCTCGAGCAGCTGGCCGAGCGTGGCGAGCAGTGGGTTGGTCTGCCGGAGGCTGCGGTCGGCGAGCCGCACACGGAGCCGGTGGCCGGGGTGGACGTCGCCGGCTCCGGCCGGGGCATCGGGATCGGCGAGGCCGAAGGTCGCCGAGATCAGTGGCGCGTAGGCCTCGATGTCGGGGCACATCACGAGCACGTCGCGGGGTTCGAGCGTGGCGTCGTTCTCGAGCAGGCCGAGCAGCACCTCCCGCAGCACCTCGACCTGGCGGGACGGACCGTGGCACGCATGCACCTGGATGCTGCGGTCGCCGGGCGCGAGCGGTGCGGGCGCGGAGACGGCGTCTGCGGCGAGGTCGGTCTGCAGCCGCCCGAGCAGTGTCGGCGGCCGACTCGGCAGGGCGTGGTGATGGTCGCATGCCTCGTCCGACGCCCCCGCGAGCAGCAGCTGGAGCTCGCGGCTGTCACGACCCAGCGAAGCGAGCAACGGGTGGCGGGGCAGGACGGCGGTGGGGTCGTCGCGGCGGTGTGACCGGGCGGACGCGGCGGCGAGCGGGGCGACCGTGTCCCACAGCGCGGGCGACGGGTGCGGCAGCCAGAGGTGGAGGTCGCGGTGCACCGCCAGGGCCCCGAGCACGGCCAGCTGGTCACGCGTCAACCGCGTCGGGCCGAACACCGAAAGCCGCGGCGGCAGATCGACCGCGGAAGCGTCGGCCCGCAGCCGCGCGCAGACGTCGTCGAGGAGCTCCGCGGGGTTCGGCCGACCGAGCACCCCCCGCAGCGCCCGCCACACCGGCGGCTGCCAACGCAGGTCGGGCGGCAGCTCGCCGTCGTCCCCGGCCGCCCATCGGCGCAGCAGGTCCGGCCGCTGGCTGCGGTACGCGGCGAACAGCCGCGCAAGGTCCGACGCCGCGGCGACGGGGCGGTCCGCCGGCAGCTGCCAGTCCCCTACCGGAGGGAGGGCGAGCAGGCCGAACATCATGTGGCCGGGTGACCAGACGTCGTCGTCCGCGGCCGGCCCGTTCCCGTCGGCTCCGGCGAGCGTCGCGACGACCTCGTCGATCAGCAGCCGCGACGAGGTGAAGCGGACGTTCGCGCAGATGCCCGCCTCGCGCCCCTCCGGGTCGGTGGCGTGCGCGAGCCGCTGCGTGAGCCACCGCTCGACACCCTTCGCGGGGACGGCGACGAGTTCGGAGGCGAACGGATCGTCCAGTCCGTCGCGCAGCACGTCGGCCAGGCCGGCGACGAGCCGGTCGGCGCGTTCGGCGCGGTGGACGTGGAGCACCCGCCATGCCTATCAGCCGGGTACGACAGTTCCACGGCCCGACGGAGAAAGCGTTCCGCGGAAGGCTCGGCGTCAGTTGCCGGTGAGGGTGGCGCCGTACTCCGCCACCGGAATGGTCCGGGTGGTGCTGCGCTCGACCGTGCCGGCGATCGGCTGCGACGCACCACCCGCGCTCCAGCTTCCGGACCACACCGCGGTGACCCCGACCGCGGTGCCCGCACTCGGTGCCGTGTACGTGTGGTCGACGTAGTGCCCCGGCGCCCGCGCCGGATCCGTACCGTCATACGGCCGCCCCGGCCACGTCGTCGTGGTGCTCGCCCCATCGCCCCAGCTCCACCGCCAACTCACCGACGCCGTGATCGTCACCGTCGGGAACGGCGCCTGCGCCACCGTGAACGTCGTCTGCCCCGGCACACCCGTCGAAGCAATCAACGGCAGGTTCACCACCGCCTTGTCCGCAGGCTGCACGTTCAACGCCGGCAACGGCAACGGCAACCGCCGGAAATAGCCGTCCACGAACGCCTGCAACTGCGCCGGGCTATACGGCAACTGCTGCGCCGGAGTCAGACACACACTCCCCGGCTGCAACGACCACGCCCCCACCGTCGGCGCCACCTGCCGCTGCGCCACGAACACCGACTGCCCACCCTGCACATCACACTGCAACGACTCCCCACCACAATCGCCCGCCAGATCACAAGACGACCGGTAGTCGTACTCCAGGACGGGGCCGTCGGAGCCCTCATGAGACTGGGGTGATCTCGTCGGCGTCTCAGCCTGGGAAGGAGAGCTCCTCCGCGCTGCTACCTCGCTGCCTGACGTTGAAGCCTTGCGGCGAGCGACGGCCACGTCCGCGAGCACACGTTGCCGACACGGGTCGCGGTCGTCTGCGAGGCGCTGGGGAGGGTGCGAACCAGGACCGACAACGACGAAGATCGCGACGCAGGAGCACTTTCATGCTCACCGAAGAGACCTGAGCCTGAAGTCGGTCCACGATCCAGTGGTCGGCCTCGCGAACAAGCGTGACGTAGTAGTAGCCCTTCGTCGCCCTTCTCCTGCTTGCGCGCTCCGTTGGCTGCTGCGACGACGACGTCGTCGGCAGCTCGAAGGGCGCGGTCACTTTGAAGAAGGCCGGCCCATATTGGCCCGAGATGAGTCGCCGAGGTTACACGCGCCCCGTCTACGTGACCACCGCGGTCGTAGACCTCCGGTAGCCATCTTCCACTCGCACGCACGAGCAGGTGTTCTGACGGAGAGGCTTGAGCCGTTCGAGGTGTCGCCGGTCCCGTCGACCGCGATCTAGAGTGCAGAAGTACTCGCGCACGAAAGCGAAAGCCCCCGCCTCGTCCGCCGTCGTCACAAACGGCGTGGGCGACGCGACCGAGGTCAGGGTTGCCGTCGGTGCTCGCCGTCACTCGACTCAGCCGGCGGCGGAGGCGTCGCGCCCTTCTGGCTGGTACTGCAACCCACCGTCACGAGGAGCGCAGCTAGAACTACGAATAACCCCCTCGGCATGAACGGAGAGTAGCCGATTCGTCCGGGTTACCACCGCTATCCACAACGCTCCGAACGCGGCGCTATGGGCGCACCGCACGCTCGGCCCGGAGCCCACATCAGATGTGGTGTCGGCGTAACACCTGATCTGATGTGGGTCAACATCTCGATCGTGATGTGGCCCCGGGAGTCGGAGACCGAGAGCTCAGCCCCCGAGCTCCCGCGGCGCGTTCCGAAGCCGCGGCCCGTTCAAGTCGGCCGCGTCGGCGGCAGCAAGTCCCGCCGTCCAGCCATGGCCGTCGCTGACCGTCGTCGCGCGCATCCGACGGGCCCGCGGGACCATCTCGTCGACGAGTGCCTGCACCGCGTCGTTCCGCCGCGCGAGCACGGGCAGCAGCGCCGAGCCGTAGGTCTCCTGCGCCTCGGTCGTGGCGGTGTCGGACGCCGCTTCCAGCCGGTTGCTGATCCGCGCGCCGAACGCGGCGAGGAACGATGTCCGGAACGAGCGGGTGGTCGCGCGGCCGAGCCCGTCGCGGGTCGTGCCCGCGCCCAGCATCGCCCTCGTCGCCTGCAGCAGCAGCGAGGTGTGCAGCAGCTCGACGAGCTCCAGGTCGGCCGGCATCCCGAAGACCGTGCAGGAACCCAGCCCGCGTGAGTAGACGACCTGGCAGCGGTTGGCGCGAGCGACCGCTCCGAGCAAGCCGACCTTCTGCCGCGCGTAGGGGTCCTCGACGCCGATGCGGCGACCTTCCGCGGCGCCGACGGCGAGCTCCGGATCGAGCATCCCGACGTCGATCGCGTAACGGGTCATCAGCTCCTGGGCCTTGCCCGCGAGCGCCTCGCCCTCCTCCGCGAACTCGGTCGCCTCGGCCTTCGCGAGCAGCGCCTGCACCCGGGCCAGCAGCTTCGGGTCCACCGCATCGGCCCGATGGCGCGTACCCGCCGACCACTGCGACGGCGGCGGCCGCAGCATGGGAAGCGGCGGCGCCATCGCCCACGCCCGCCAACCGCCGAGCTGGACGAGCACGAGCCGGCACACCGCGACCGTCGTCGTGCGGGCCCGGGCGGCGATCTGGAGCAGCAACGGCCGGTCCCGACGCCACCACGAATCGGCGCCACCGGCGTCGACCTGGGCGACCCAGCCGGGGTCGGCGCCTGGATGGTCGCGGTAGCTCCGGGCCTGCTCGGCGAGCACAGCTGCGACGAGGTCCCTCGCTCCCGGCGCCTTCTCGCGCGAAGCCAGCCGCAGCAGGTCGGCGGGCTGCCATCCACGGTCCCACAGCACCGCCGCGAGACCGCCGAGGTCCGCCAGCACGACCGACGAGACAGCCGCCTGCCAGACCGGGTCGGCTGCGGCGAGCCGACCGACGACCTCGCCGCGTCCACGGGCGGCCGCAAGGAGGGCGCGCACCTCGTCGTGCAGGTGCTCGGACGTCGTCGCGGTGCTCATGACTGCACCCTCGCAGGCGCCACCGACAACACGCCGCCGCAACGACGCGCTGCGGAACGGACAGCGGTTTCCCCGGAGTACTCCGGGTGGTTGAACCGCGCCGGCGACGACGCGCTACGCCGACCTCAGACGGACGCGCGCGCCGGCCTTCCCATCGCAGTGGCAGCGCGCCTCCCCGCGATGCCGGCGAGTGCAGCTACCGCGAACGCGTTGATGCCGTGCAGCAGACCGACCGCCGGCAGGCCGAAGGACAGGATGCCGAGCACCACCTGGGCGATCACCGCGAGCAGCACGAAGCCGGCCCACTTAGTGCCCCCGGGGATCCGGGCTGCGAACGAGATGCCGAACAGGATCAGCACGAGGATCGGGATGACGGCGGTGCCGAAGATCGAGTGCAGCACCTGGCCGGCGTTCTCGTCGGTGTTCTTGTTGTAGACCTTGCCGTCGTCGACGCTGTGCAGCACCGCGAAGGTGCCGAAGGCGATGAACGCTGCCTGCAGGACGACGCCGATCGAGATCGCGAACGCCAGCCCCCGGTACGCCTGCTTCATGGACGCTCCCATGGTCGGCTCGGCGGCGGTTCCGGCCGAGTTGCAGGCACGGTAGGAGGCTCTCGGCAGCGTCGCATCCGCTTTCCGCAAATCCGCCGTACATCCCGGCGCACACCGATGAGTCCGCACCCGCGCCGTCGTCTGGGTCAGCAGCAGGGCGCCACCCCGGCGCCCCGTCCCTGAGCGAGGCCCCATGCCGACCGACACCACCACCGCCGAGCCGCGAACCGCCGAGCTCGACCTCGGCGACGCCGTCCTCATCTACGACGTGCGGGGCCCGCTCCCGCCCGCGGACGGGCGGCCCGCGCTCGTCGCCATCGGGCAGCCCATGCCCGCGATGGGCTTCACGACGCTGGCCTCGTTGTTCCCGGACCGCACCGTCATCACCTACGACCCCCGCGGCCTCGCCCGCAGCACCCGCTCCGACGGCCGGACGGACAACGACCCGGCGCAGCAGGCCGACGACCTGCACGCCCTCGTCCAGGCGCTCGGGCTCGGGCCGGTCGAGGTCCTGGGCAGCAGCGGCGGCGCGGTCACCGGTCTGGCGTGGGTGACGCGGCACCCCGACGACGTCGCCACGCTGGTCGCGCACGAGCCCCCGCTGATCCGGCAGCTACCGGACGCCGGGCTCGCAGCCATCGCCTTCGCGTCGGTGCAGGACACCTACCAGCGCAACGGCCAGGGCGCCGGCATGGCCGCGTTCATCGCGATGACGAGCTGGTCCGGTGAGTTCCCCGAGGACGTCGCGAACTGGCCGGCGCCGGACCCGGCGATGTTCGGTATGCCCGCGGAGGACGACGGCTCGCGTGACAACCCGCTGCTCTCCCACGACTCCGACGGCGTCAGCGGCTACGTCCTCGATACCGACGCGGTCACCGCCGCACCGACGCGGGTCGTGGTCGGAGCCGGCGAGGACTCGGGCAACACCTTCACCGCCCGGACCGCAGCGGCCACAGCTCGGGCGCTCGGCGTCGAGCTGACGCTGTTCCCCGGCGATCACGGCGGCTTTCTGGGCGGCGAGTTCGGGCAGCAGGGCAAGCCGGAGGAGTTCGCGGCAAAGCTCCGCGAGGTACTCGACGCCTGACCGGCTCAGCCGCCGGTCAGCTGCTTCACCGTGGCCCGGGCGCCGTTGCGTCGCAGCTCGGTCAGCGCGTGCGTGAACGGCTCGACGAAGCGCGGGTCGTCGGCGAGCTCCCCGACGATCCCGGTGGCCTTCAACAACGCAACCGCGTTGTCGCCGCGCGCCGTACGGATGGCGTCGAGGTGCCGGTCGGTGACGTCGATGGGCGCACCGTCCTCGTCGGCCTCGTCGACGAACCGCGCCCACGCGGCCACGACGAGGGCGGCGTGCGCGATCGAGCCGTCGGCCGCGATGCGGTCCCGCAGCACCGGCAGCAGGAAGGTCCGGATGCGGTCGACGCCCTCGGTGCACAGCCGCAGCAGCGTGTCCCGCACGGCCGGGTTGCCGAACCGTTCGAGCAGCGTCGCGATGTACTCGTCGAGGTCGACGCCGGGCACGTCCGGCACCGTCGGCCGCCCCTCCTCACGGAGGTAGCCGGCGAGGAAAGCGGCGAAGGTGTCGTCGGCGAGCACGGCGTCGGTGGTGCGGTGCCCGGCGAGGTAGCCGAGGTAGCCGATGCTCTGGTGCCCGGCATTGAGCAGCCGCAGCTTCATCTGCTCGTAGGGGTCGACGTCGTCGACGAGCTGGACGCCGACGTCCTCGAACGCGGGCCGCAGCGGCGATGGCCCGCCCGTCCAGTCCTCCAGCACCCACTGCACGAACGGCTCGGCCACCACCGGCCAGCCGTCCTGCACCCCGAAGTCGCGGGCGAGCGGCGTCCCGGTCCTGGTCGGTCGTGCCCGGGGTGATGCGGTCGACCATCGAGTTCGGGAACTGCACCGAGTCGCGCACCCACTCCCCCAGCTCCGACGACCGGAAGCCGGCCGCGGCGGAGAACGCTGCCCGCGCGGTGTCGCCGTTACGGACGACGTTGTCGGTGGAGAGCACGACGAACGGCGCGACACCCCGCTCCCGCCGTCGCACGAGCGCTTCGACGACGAGCCCGAACGCGGTCAGCGGCTCCGTCGCCGGCAACCCGTCGACGACCCCGGCCGCTTCGGCATCGAAAGCGCCGCTGTCCGGGTCGGCGTGGTAGCCGCCCTCGGTGAGCGTCAGCGACACGAGCCGGATCTCCGGGGACGCCATCCGCTCGATGACGGCCTCGGGGTCGTCGGGCGCGAACAGGTACTCGACGAGCGACCCGATCACCCGCGGCTCGACCGTGCCGTCGGGGTGCTTGAGCACGAGCGTGTAGAGGCCGTCCTGCGCGTCGAGCACGTCTCGCATCCGGGCGTCGCCGGGCAGCAGGCCGACACCGCAGATCCCCCAGTCGGTGTCGCCGGCGGCGAGTAGCCGGTCGACGAACATCGCCTCGTGCGCACGATGGAACCCACCGACGCCGATATGGACGATGCCGGCCCGGACCGCCTCCCGGTCGTAGGACGGGCCGGCCACCCCCTCGATCGGCAGGGCGTCCTGGCCGAGCTGGACGGGAGCGTCAGGCACGGGCGCCCGACGCCGCCGGAGTCGAGCTCCTGGAAGTCGGCGGGCTTGAAGCGGCCGGTCTGCAGCTGGCCCTCGATCTGCTCCAGGCTCTTGCCGGTCAGCTCCGGCATCCGCAGGAAGACGAAGATCCACGCGGCGACGTTGAACGCGCCGTAGAGCCACATCGTCGGCCCGGCGCCGATGCCGTTGATGATGGTCAGCAGGCTCAACGTGATGATCAGGTTCGTGGTCCACAGCGTCGCCGACTGCGCGGCCGTGCCGGCGCCGCGGACGGCGAGCGGGTAGATCTCGCTGCCGGTCAGCCAGCCCATGAGCTGGAGGCCACCGGCGTTGAAGAGCATGAAGACGACGAGGCAGGCGACGATGAACGGGATGTCGCTGCGGCCGTTGTGGCCGGTGACGAACAGGGCACCGAGGACGAACAGCGCCAGCGCCGCTCCCGGGACCATGAACAGCGTCAGCCGACGCCGCCCGACCCGGTCGACGATCGAGAGCCCGACCAGCATCATCACCAGGTAGGTGACGCCGAGCGCGACGCTGACCAGCAGGGCGTCGGACTTGGTGAAGCCGTTGTCGGTGAGGATCGTCGGCGCGTAGTAGATGATCATCTCGATGCCGGACAGCTGCGTGAAGATCGCGACGCCGCAGCCGACGATGAGCGCCGGACGCACCCACGGCCGGCGGAGCCCGGCCCAGCCGCGGTGCGCCGCGTTGGTGCCGCGCTCCTCCTTGTCGAGGTCGACGATCTCGGCGACCTCCGGATCGATGTCGGTGCCGGCCGGGCGGATGCGGTGCAGGACGCCGCGGGCGTCGTCGAGCCGGTCGTTCTTGACCAGCCAGCGCGGGCTCTCCGGCAGCCGCAGCTGCAGCAGGAGCATGAGCAGAGCGGGAGCCGCGGCGGCGCCGATCGAGACGCGCCAGTTCACGCTCTCGCTGGCCCCGACGATCGTGGAGATGACGATGCCGACGCCGATGCCGACCTGGAACGTCAGCACCAGCCGGCCGCGGCGCTTCGGCGGCGCGAGCTCGGCGACGTACATCGGCACGGTCTGGGTCGCACCGCCGACGGCGAAGCCCAGCACGACGCGGGACAGCGCGAGGGTGACCGCGCTCGGCGAGACCGAGGCGAGCAGCGCGCCGACCACGTAGATCGCGGAGACGATGAGGATGGTGCGGTGCCGGCCGATCCGCTCGGAGAGCTGGCTGCACGCGAGGGCGCCGATGACGGCACCGAGCAGGATGCCCGAGGCCACGACCTGCTCCATCGTGCTGCCGAGCCCGAAGTCGGCGCTGATCTGCAGCAGCGCGCCGGAGATGATGCCGGTGTCGTAGCCGTAGAGCAGCGAGGCAATCGCCGAGATGACGGCGACCATCAGCATCAGCGGGGTCATCGTCTTGCCCTCGGCGTTGGCGCCGGTGGGCTGGGCGTGGGTGGAGTCGTGGGCGGAGCCGCGCGACGAGGTCTTCTCGGTGCTGGGCATACGGGGCCTCCTGCCTCGAATCGGGCAGGAACTACCCGTTGCACGCAAAGCACATTCTCATGGTGGTTCAACAGGTTCTGCGGGAAGGCATCGGATGAGCTACGAGACGATCCGCTACGAGGTCGCCGACGGCGTCCTGACCCTCACCCTGAACCGCCCGGACCGGCTGAACGCCTTCACGCCGACGATGGCCGAGGAGCTTATCGACGCCTACGCGCGGGCGAACGCCGACGACGCGGTGCGGGTCATCGTCGTGACCGGTGCCGGGCGCGGCTTCTGTGCAGGCGCCGACCTTGCCGGCGGCGGTTCGACGTTCGACTACGCGGCACGCGAGGACGCCGCTGAGGACGTGCACCGCGACCGCGGTGGACGCGTGGCGCTCGCGGTCTACAACTCGCTGAAGCCGGTGATCGTGGCGTTCAACGGCGCGGCGGTCGGGGTGGGCGTGACGATGACGCTGCCCGCCGACATCCGGCTCGCCTCCACCACCGCGAAGTTCGGCTTCGTGTTCGCCCGCCGCGGCATCGTGCCGGAGGCGGCGTCGAGCTGGTTCCTCCCCCGCCTCGTCGGCATCAGCCGCGCGATGGAGTGGGTGGCGACGGGGCGGGTGTTCGACGCGGCAGAGGCGCTCGCGGGCGGGCTGGTCCGCTCGGTGCACGAGCCCGACGAGCTGCTGCCCGCCGCCTATGCGCTGGCCCGCGAGATCGCCGACAACACCGCTCCGGTGTCGGTCGCGCTGGCCCGGCAGATGCTGTGGCGGATGCTCGGCGCAGCCTCGCCGATGGAGGCGCACCAGGTCGACTCGGCGGCGATGCTGTCGCGCGGCGCGTCCGCCGACGCGCAGGAGGGCATCGCGTCGTTCCTCGAGAAGCGGCCGGCGCAGTTCCCGGACCAGGTGTCGGCGGATCTGCCGGCGTTCTTCCCGTGGTGGACCGACGAGTTCCGGCCGCTGACCTGAGGGCGGGCTGCCGGTTCAGGCGACGTCCGGCGTCGGCAGCAGATACATCACGGCCAGGGCGAGCATGAGGGCGAGGAACAGCGGCACGCTCAGCAGCCCGATGGCGGTCGCGACCGGGTACACCGCGAGCCCGAGGTTGTAGCGGCGGTTGCGGACCGCGAGCAGCTGCGCCGAGACGTGCGGCTTGTGCAGTTCGGGATGGCGCAGCAGGTAGCGCCACAGGACGTTGAACAGCAGCGCCATCGCGGTGCTGACCAGGCCGTAGATCAGCACGGCGAGGCGCTGGTCGCCGGCGGTGCCGTCCCGGGTGTACTCGGAGAGCAGAGCCGTCGGCCACGGCAGGATGGTCACGGGCAGCAGGAGCAGCAGGTTCAGCACCTGGATGCGGTGGTCGGCCCGGGCGAGCAGGTTGACCGTCGCGTGGTGGTTGAGCCAGATGATGCCGACGACGAAGAACGACAGCAGGTAGGCGACGTACTGCGGCCACTGCTCGGCGAGCGCGTGCCCGAGGTGGCCGTGCTCGCCGCTGGGGACCTTGATGTCGAGGATCAGCAGCGTGATGACGATGGCGAGCACTCCGTCGCTGAACGCCTCCAGCCGGCCGACGCTCATGCCGGGAACGACACCGCTCACCGGCTGGCCGGACTGCAGGTGTTCGACGCTCTCGCCCACGGTCGTCTCCTCCGGTCGGCGAGTTCAGCCTGACAGACCGCCAGCCGGACGGGGTGCGAACAGGCGACCGCCGGTCAGCCCGTTGAAGGCTTGAGCAGCGCCTCGATCCGGTCCGATGCGCTTCCGGCACCATCCTGCTTCGCTAGTCGAGCCGCGATGGAGGCGGCGGCGGTCCGGTAGGCCGGGTCGTCCAGCAGGCTCCGCACGGCGGTCGCGATCGCTTCGCTCGACGCCTTCGCCTTGAGGGTCAGGCCGGCACCGGCCTCGGTGACCGCCTTCCCGATCATCGGCTGGTCGAGCATCGGGTGCATCGGCAGGACGAGCAGCGGGACGCCGTGGCCGAGGGCCCGCATCGTCGTCCCATGGCCGCCGTGCCCGACGACCAGGGAGGCCTGCTGCAGCACGTCGTCGTGGTCGGCGCGACGGACCACCACGACGTCCGAGCCCGCCCGGATGCTGTCCGGGTCGATCGACGGACCGGTGGTGACGGTTGCGGGCAGCCGCAGCGTGCCCAGGGCGTCGACGATGCGCTGCAGGGCCGCCGGCTGGCCCGGGTAGGTGATGGTGCTGAGGCTGACCAGGACATGCGTCCCCGTGGCAGCGGCACGCGGACCGGCCGCCGGCTGCACCGGGCCGATGTGCTCGACGTTGGGCGGAAGGCTTTCTGCCGGATCGAGCTCGGCGTCGGCCGCGACGAGCACCGCATCGGCCCGGTCCCACATCGGTTGCGGCGCGAGACCGCGGAGCCGGGCGAGCAGGCCGATCGGACCGCGTGCCCAGTTCTGGGCCAGGTAGCGGTAGAAGGTGTGTACGAGCACGACGACCGGGAGCCCGCTGTCGAGCGCGGCCTTCAACGCCCCGAGCGACATGCAGTCGACGAGCACCAGGTCCGCTCCCGGGAGCGCCTCGCGGACGTCCTGACCCGGCCCGGGGTCGGTGAACATGGCGAAGAAGGCCCACGCGCCGTTGCGGTCGAGCGCCGACCACCGGCGGGCGTGCCGGTAGGCGACGAACCGGTGCCCGGCGGCCTCGACCACCTCGCGCTGCTGCGCATGCCCGAGGACGCGGACGGAGTGGCCGCGGCGCACGAGCTCGGCGGCGATCCCGAGTGCGGGCGGTACGTTGCCCCCGCCGTCCCACGTGACCAGCAGGATCTCTGCCATCTCAGCGTTCCTCTCGGGTGAGCGCGGTGACCATGCGGACCATGCGGCCCTGGACCGTCGAACGGGCGAGCCCGCGGTCGCGGCGGAGCAGCGCCCAGGTGTAGAGGTCGGTGGCGACCACCAGGAGGTCGAGCAGCGCCTCGCGGTCACGGGGCGGATGCGCTGCGAGCTGAGGCGCGAACACGGTCGCCACCCATTCCCGGTGCAGCCCCTTGCCGGAGTCGACGATGCGGCGGGCCCGCTCGTCCTGCCGCGCCTGGGCGAGCAGGCCGAGCATCAGGTCGCCGCGCTGCTCGTAGTGCTTCACCAGGACGCGGACGGCGCCGACGACGTCACCGACCGGCGCTTCGCGCTCGGCCGCCACGTCGGCCTGCGCGCGGGCGGTCACGGCGTCGAGCAATCCGTCCCGGCTCCCGAAATGACGGAGCACGGTCTGCACGCTGACCCCGGCCCGATCGGCGACGTCGGCGAGGGCGACGTCCACCGATCCCCGCTCGACGGTGAGGTCGTAGGTGCTACGCAGGATGACGTCGCGCGTCCGGCTCGTCGCCTCGGCGCGAGCACGCATCACATACGGGCGGGTTGCTTTCATGACAACGGCACTTGACACCAATAGCGTGCTTCCGCGTCAAGGTCCGTTCACGCGAAAGTGACGGCTCGAGGACCTGTGGACGACGGGAGCACGGCTCCGCCAGATGCGCTCTACTTCCCGCGTGGACTACTCCCCGACCATCGCCGGCTGCTGCCGCGAACTCCTCGACTCCTCCTTCCAGCCGCGCACCCTCGAAGAACTGACCGAGCGGGCCGTCCGCGCCGGACGTACCCAGGCGCGCTACCCCGAGATGTCCGTCGGCTCGTCGCTGCGCTCCGACGGCGCCGTCCTGGCGTTGGACGGGCAGCGCTTCCTGTCGGTCCCGCTGCTGCTCGAGGGCCGCGTCTTCACGACTGCGACAGGGCCGGGCAGCCGATTCGACCGGGAGAGCTGGGGGCGCGTGCCTTACGAGGAGGCGCTCCGCCGCATCGACCTCGGGCCGCTGGACCGCGTCACCGACGTCGTGGTGGAGGACAGCCCGCCGGATGACGGATCGGTGCTGGCCTTTCGCTACCTCGACCGCGAGTTGGCGCTGGAGACGATTCCGCGGGACGTGCTCGTCGATGCTCCCGAGTTCGTCGCCTCGATCCGTCGGATCCTCGCGCGGCGGCCGCTCTACCGGCGGGATGCGGCCCAGGAGGTCCTGCTGGCCTGCGTGTCCGACGACAGCCTGTTCCGGCAGCCGATCGCTCCGCTCTCCGAGTTGTTCCCGGAGCTGCGCCCCGCGCGGCCGGAGCCGGTACTGCCCCGACAGCCGCCCTGCCGGTCCTGCGACGGCAGCGGCCTCGAACTGGGCTGGGCCGGGCTGCCGGACGAGCGTCCGCTCGCGCTGCCCGGCGAGTGGCAGCGGCGCATCGAACGGCTCGAGGAAGCGACGTTCGGCGCGTGAGGGCGGATACCTGTTGCCTCGGTACTACCACGGTCGTACCGTCGGACTGGTGGCCACCGTCGTGAAGCGCAGTCTCTCCTTCCCCTCCGATCTGTTCGCTCAGGTCGAGCAGGAAGCCCGGGCCGAGGGCGTGGCGGTATCGACCGTGATGGCGGAGGCAGCACGGCACTGGCTCCTGGTGCGCCAGGGCCTGCGAGCGGTGCAGGAATGGGAAGCCGAGCACGGCTCCTTCACCGCTCAAGAGCTCGCCGACGCCGACGCGCTGCTCGACGCGGCGGCTCGGGAAGCCGCCGACAGGACGTGAGCGGTCTGACCTATGACACCGGAGCGCTGATCGCGGCCGAGCGCGCCGACCGTCGGCTTTGGGCACTGCACCGCCGAGCCCTGGAACGGCGGCTGATCCCCGACGTGCCCGCCGCAGTACTCGTCGAGGCCTGGCGGGGAGCTCCCGAGCTCACACGACTGCTCCAGGGGTGCCTCGTCGAGCCGCTGGATGACGGCCGCGCCCGCGCAGCCGGCCTGCTGCACGGACGATGCCCGCTGGCTGTGGGGGCCGTCGACGCCACCGTCGTCGAGAACGCGCTACGACGAGCAGCCGCCGTCGTGACGAGCAACCGCACCCACATCCAGGCACTGGCCGACGCGGCCGGAAGGCGCATCGCGGTGATCGACATCTGACGCCGGCGATGTTCGGTGCTCGCGGCGGGTATCCGTGTCGACGTTGGCGGTCCGCGACGCCCGGTTAGTCTGCTGCCCGTGAGCGACGTGACCCTCGAGTCCGTACTGACCGAAACCGAGGCTGCTGCCGAGCAGGCCCTCCGGCAGGCTGCGGGCACCGTGGCGCAGCTGCGGAAGGCGCGCGCCGCCGCAGCCGTTGGCCAGCTGCGCGACCTGCGCAAGGCCCTCGACGCCGCAGCGGCCGGCTCCGCCGACGTAGCGCGCACCGCCAAGGCGTTGCGCGACGGCCTGGAGTTCGACGAGGACGTCTACCTCGCCTCCGGCGCCTACGTCGACGAGCTGCTCGCCGCCGCCCGAGCCGAGGGAGTCAGCATCGTCGAGGAGGACGACCGCCTGCTCGCCTATCCCTCGCTGCTGCGGCTACTTCCCGGCGACCTGGCGCTCGAGATCGACAAGAAGCGCGAGCGACGGCTGCGACCATCGTTCCTGGTCCGCTTGCTCGGCGACGCGCAGCAGAAGAGCCCGAAGTTCCAGGTGCAGCGCTTCGTCGAGAGCCTCGCCGCCGCCTACGACGTCGAGGTCCGGCAGCAGCAGCTGGCGCCCGGCGACGTCGTCAAGCTGGCTGACCTCTACAAGCTCCTCACCATGCTGCCGGGCGCGCGATCCGAGTACTCGCTGCCGGAGTTCACCCGCGACCTCTACCTCACCGACCAGCAGGGGCGGGCCACCACCCGTGCCGGCCGCGTGCTGCGGTGGCACGCGAGCACGGGCACGAAGGGTGCGGGCGTACTGACCACGGTGAGCCGCACCGGTCAGCAGCAGCGCTACTGGGGCGTCTCGTTCGCGGAGCCGGGCGCGTGAGCCAGCCGCTGGCCGGCGTCCCCGGCGGTATCGGGCTCGGTGTCGAGGAGTACGCCGAGTTCCTCGGTCGCGAGTACCTCGCCTCGTTCGTGCGACTCGGCGGGGCAGCAGTCCGTGTGGTCGCAACCGGGGACGACGCGGTCAGCAAACGCTGGCACGCCGCCCTGGCTGGCGCGACGAGCGCGGCCGGCTACCAGCTCGTCGCTCTCGACGCCGCCGACGTCCGCGTCCACCTGCTGCAGGAGGTGACGCTCGCTGCCACGCGCACGATCAACTGGCGCGCGACCGCAGCTGCCGTCGTCCGCGGCTGCTACGAGCGGGAGGGACTGCCGGCACACGACTCGGTGCTGGTGCAGAACGTGGCAACAGAGCACGAGGTCGACGTCCGCGAGCTCGGCCGCACCATGCGTCGGGCCCTCGAGTACGACGTGCTCGGCGACAGTCGGCTCTCGATGGACTTCCGCCGCGCGATGCTTCGGCTGTGCCAGGCGGAGCTGACCGGCGGCATCGCCGCGGGCGACGAGCGGATGGACGTCCTCGGCTGGCTGCACGGCGAGAAGGTGCCGCTGGCGCGACTGCGCGGGCTGCTGATCGGTTCGCGAATCGACCGATCGACCGCCCGGGGCGTGCTGCTGTCGCTGCCGGTCTGGCTTGCGAAGGCCGGCCAGGTGGGCCTGGTGCTCGACCTCGACCTGCATCGGCTGGCCGTGTCCCGCCGACCACCGGCGCCGGAGCGCGACGGCCACTACTACTCCCGCGCCGCCATCCTCGACGCCTACGAGATGCTGCGGCAGCTGATCGACGCGACCGACGACATGCACCACTGCCTCGTCGTCGCCACACTGCCGCCGGCACTCGTCGCCGACGAGGGACGTGGCCTCCCCGCCTACAGCGCGCTGCACCTCCGGGTCGCCGACGAGGTGCATGACCGGCGCCGTGCCAACCCGTTCGCTGCACTCGTGCGGCTCGAGGCCCGGCTGGAGGTGGTCGCGTGAGCACGAACGCGACGTCGGCGCGCGACCAGGTGACGGCACGCCGCATCGTCGAGGCGCTTCGCAGCGGGGTGCCGAGCCGGGACGCGGTCGCCGCCCTCGGGACGGGCCAGTCCGCGGCCGAGGACCAGGTCCTGGCGATGCTGCGCGGCTCGGCGTCCGGATCGGCGGGCGTCTTGCTCGGCGGGGACTTCGGCAGCGGCAAGATCGCACCTGCTCGAGCACCTCGCTGCGCTCGCTGCCGGCGAGGGCTGGGTCGTGAGCCGCATCGTCATCAGCAAGGAGACACCGCTGCAAGATCCGGCGAAGGTGCTGCGCGCCGCCGTCGCCACCGCGACCCTGCCCGCCGGCACGCTCGGCGAAGCAATTGCCGAGACGGCGGCCGAGCTCGACGTCAACGGTACCGAGTACGCCGACCTGCTGCGCTGGGCCGGCTCGGCGCTCGACGAGCGGTTCGCCGCCTCGCTCGGCCTGTTCGCCAAGGTGCGCGAGAACGACCCCGATGTTGCCGACGCGCTCATCCGGTTCTGGGCCGGCGAGCCGGTCAAGGTGACCGACCTGCGTCGCTGGGCCAAAGCGCACAACGACCCGCGGCCGGAGCTCGCCAGCATCACCCTGCGCGAGCTGGCCCGGCAGCGGTTTCGCTTCCTCGCGCGCCTGTTCGCCGCCGCCGGCACGCTCGGGGTGGCTGCTGCTGTTCGACGAGGTCGAGCTCATCGGGCGCTACGGGCTGGCGAGTCGCGGAAAGAGCTATGCGGAGATCGCCGGCCTGGTCCGCCCGGAGCCGGACGTCGCCGACGCGCCGCTGCGCTCCGTGCTCGCGCTGACCGACGACTTCGCCGCCGCCGTGCTCGCGCCGGGAACGGGCAAGGGCGACCGGCAGAAGGTGCCGGACCAGCTCCGGGCCAAGGCGACGCCGGAGGCCGACGCCCTCCGCGGCCGTGCCGAGCTCGGGATGCGGCTGCTGGACCGCGAGCTGGTGCGCCTCGACCCGCCGCGGGACGAGGACCTCGCCGAGGCTTACCGCACCCTCCGGCGGCTGCACGGCGAAGCCTTCGGCTGGGAGCCGCCAGACGTCCCCGGGCTGGAGCGGCTCGGTACGACGCGGATGCGGCAGTACGTCCGGGCCTGGATCAACGAGTGGGACCTGGTGCGGCTGGATCCGGAGTACTCCCCCGAGTCGGTCGCCAGGCAGGTGAGCGGGAACTACGACGAGGACCCAGATCTCGGCGAGGTCGAGCAGTCCGGCTGACGGCTCGGACGTTCTGCTAGCGAACTCGGTTCCACGCATCGACGACGGCGTCACAAGCCTCAGCGGCGGTAAGCGTTAGACGAGTCTGACCACCGAGTTCTCGGTGCCAACGCGCTTCAGGGCAGGCCGTCCCCAGCAGGTTCTCGGGTGGCGCGGCGCCGGTCGGTCCGTGTCGGCGATAGAGATCCGCCGCGACCGCGCCGATGGCGTCAGCGCGCGACAACAGCCACAGGTCGAAGAGGTCGCGCGGCGCTCCGCGGTCCAGCCACGCGAGGGTCTTGGCGGCGGCAAAGGCCGGGAGTGTTGGAAGCACGAGCTCGGCGGGAGGCGCATCGGCATATCGCTGCTGCAGTGGTCGTCTTTCGGTCGGCCAGGCCGGTAAGCCGACCGGATCCAGGAGCTGCACGCGCACGCGAGACCCGTCTGCCGCCAGGAGCACCCCGGACTGAATCTCGCCCACGACGGTGAGGGGCGGGTCCCAGCGCAGCCCCGGATACTCGCGACGCACACCACGCACAAGCGACCGTTCGACCTCATCCACGACTTCACGCCTGGTGTTCGTTGCGACAAGATCCAAATCCTCGGACAGCCGACCATCCGGGAAGAAGCCCCGGGTCAGCGCGGTGCCCCCGATGAAGACGAGCCGATCGCTGAGCGACGCGCTCAAGGCAGCAAGAAGGTGCGAGATCAGATGATCGCGCCGGATCTGGCTGTCGGAGACCCCGAACTGCGCGGCGACCGTCTCCACCTCCGTCCGTCGCAACATCAACGACGCCCTCTCCAACGTTGGAGAGTGGCGCCCCGACGCTGACGTTCCGCCAGCTCCTGCAGCAGCTCTCCGTCGGCTCGCGCAAACAGCGACCGGGCGGCGGATTCCGCTTCATCAGGTACGTCGCCGAGCTGTGGACGGGCGATCAGGTCGAGCACCGTCTGCTCGACTGTCGTCACGTAGGCGTCACCGAGCTCGAGCTGATGCCGTTCCACGTCGAGGTGCGCCACCTGGCGCAACACAAAGACGGCCTCGGCTGGCCGGTAGCTGAATTCCAGACGTGGCCGCTGCTTGGGGACCGCGACGACGGCGGCCGAGAGCGCCCGCGGTATCGCCCCATGAACACGTGCGGCCGACAGGCCCATGAGGGCGACCGCCTCGGGGCCGTAGTCGGCGGCCGCGATCCCCCAGGCGGCGGCATCCAGCGACGGCTGCCATCGCCCGTCTCCGACTCGCGCCTGCGGGACCAGCGCGTAGTAGCCGGTCGCCAACCGCAGCAGGGCTCCTCGGCGAGTCAAGCGGGCGACCTCGGCGCGGGGGTGCGCATAGACCACGCCGGCGTCGATGGGTCGGAGCACGCGGACGTCGCGGGCCGCGAGCACAGCTGGGACTCCTGTCATCACCGGCCTCCAGCCAGCACGATGAGCGTAGGCTCTAAGCCTACGTTGATGTCACTTACCTGCTCCGCCGTGACTCGCATGGTCGGCGATTCCGCCGAAGGGAGATCGGTGACTGAACGGTGAGCAGGCCGGCGATATGGCTTCGGGATCAGCTTGCCGTGACGCTCGTGGTAAGTCCTGGATTCGCTCGGCGCTCGTGCGCGGGAGCTGATGCCCGGTCCGCCCGAGCGAGAGGGCATGTTGTGGCCCCTTGGAGGTGGCTTCAAAGTGCGTCTCCAGCTCGATCAAGTCGCGTTCGGGCAGGCGAGGCGCTTGCTCCAGTTGCCGAGCGAGATCGAGGGGGCAACTTCAGCTTGGCTCCTTGACGAAGCGGACGAGGGCGATCCCACTCCAGCTCCGCCTTCGTCGTCCTTTCACCGCCCCGGATCGCGCTCGTCGTCGTAGCAACCTACGGCTGCAGTGGTTGCACCCGTGGTCTCCAACACAGCGGCGGCCGGAGAACCTGATAGACCAACAACATGACGGTTCCGGTACAGGTTGACGAGGAACTGCGTCGCGAAGCCATCGGCTACGTTCAGCGGCTAGCTGATCAGAATGGCGGCATCGTCACCCGCGATGAGCTAGAGGCGTTTCATTATCGCGGCGAGCGCATCGCGCTCGTGGATCAGAGTCGTGGCATCCGCAACCCGCGGAACCTGCCGGCGACGTTGTCGCTTCTTAGCACGCCAAAGGGGCGGTACAACGACCGTGACTTGGGAAGCGGCCTCATCCGATACAGCTACCGAGAGGGAGATGTCGATGGGGGCGACAATCGCAAACTTCGGCGGGCGGTGACGCTTGGCGTTCCCGTGATCTTCCTGCGCTGGATTGAACCTGGAGTCTTCGTCCCCTTCGCGCCGTCGTACATCGTCGATGATGACGAGACGACCAGGTCGGTGACAATCGCGGTTGACGAAAGCCTTCGTTTTCTTCGAGACCACCGTGAGCTGTCCGAGCCTGAACGCAGTTATGTTGAACGGATAACCAGACAACGACTGCATCAGCCGCTTTTTCGGGCCCGGGTCCTTCGCGCCTACAATGGTGCTTGCGCGATGTGTCGACTTCGGCACGTCGACCTGCTCGACGCCGCGCACATCCTGTCGGATGGGCATCCGCTCGGTGACCCCGTACTTCCCAACGGACTCGCGCTCTGCAAGATCCACCACGCCGCGTACGACCGAAACTTTCTCGGCGTCCGCCCCGATCTGGTGATCGAGGTTCATCCGCGAATCCTTACTGAGGTCGATGGCCCGATGCTGCGCCACGGGCTACAAGACCTTGCCGGTGAGCGGATCCAAGTTCCTAAGAGGCGAGCGGACCGACCAGACGAAGAGCGGCTCGCTGAACGGTATGAGCAGTTCGGAGCTATCAATTGAGGTCGCTAGCACTCCCTCGACCTCTTGTGCCGGAGTGAAAGGTTAATATGTAGGCCGGCCGCGCTCGTGAACCCGTGTTCCCTCAGGCACATCTGAGCGAGGGGACGTACCTGAGGACCAGCAGCCGGTCTTCTTCGCTGCATTGACGTAAAGCATCAAGACCTCGGTCTAGCCCGCCGACGATCCTTTGTGAGGAGCCACGGCTCTCCGGGGGAGGGTCGGTGACAGCAGCGGGCTCGCAGTGCGAATGGCTCGTCACGGAGGCGCTGGCCGCGCACGAAGCGGAAAGGCTGCGGCACGACATCGACGCCGGGCGACAAACTGCGCGAAGGGCGCTGCTGGCGAGTCACGCGTATGCCGAGTGCTGAGTTCGCTCGCACTTCAGGGCTACCACCACCTCGACGACCGGCGAGTCCTTGAGGGTCGCTCGGCGAATATCGACCACGTAGTGGTCGGCCCCAGGGGCGTCTTTGTCGTCGACGCCAAGAATTGGACTGGTCGGGTCGAGGTCCGGGAGGACCACTTGGTCCAGAACGGAGTCCGACGGGACGAGAGCCTCATCGCGCTGACGTGGATCGCCGGACGCGTCGACGAGTTCCTGACCTTGAGCAGCGCCCCTCTCCTCAGCGCCCAATGTGTGGTCAGCCTGTCGCCGGGCTCGTCGCGCGGCGGCACCGTCGGACGCGTGCTGGTGACGACGGACGACCGGCTGCGCGAGACGATAACGGCAGGCGAGCGTGTCCTCAGCAGCGAGCAAATCGAGGAGATCGTCGAACTGCTCGCCGGAGCCTTCGCGCCCTACGACGTCGAACCTCGCGACGTCGCTGCGGCGGAGGAGTTCCTCTTTCCCGAGCTCGAGACCCGTCACGCCGGTCTCCGCGAGGCACTGGCGCGGCCTATCGCGGACTGGATGATCTGGCTGCACCTCGAACAAGCGCAGCTTGCGCGCGCCTCACACAGCTGGTCCGGTCCGCATCCGCGGATCGGCTGGGACTGGCAAGACCGTCGTGGGCCTGCACCGACTCGCCCGCCTGGCTCGCACCCGACCTGGACGGCTGCTGTCGCTGACCTACGTCCGCACGCTCAGCGACGTCTACCGAACGCTCTTCGCGCAACTGGCGCCAACTCACGATGACCGCGTCGACTTCTTCGGGCTCCACTCCTTCGCGCTGCAGGTCCTCCGCGCTCGCGGACATGCCCCGGTGATCAACGGCCGGTCCGCCGAATCGGCCTTCAATTTGGCCTGGCTTCGAGCGAGCAACCGAACTTCCCGGGGACCGGCTGTCCCGTGAGTACGTCCGCGAGGAAGATCGACTACGTCATCAAGGGGCGGGCGCTGGCGATCTCTCGAGGACTATCTCGCCGTCGACCGCCGCGGCCGACGTGTCCGCCTCACCGCCTCAGATCGAGAGGTCATCTGGCGGCTGTACGAGGAGTACGAGCGGCAGCTGCGCGAGCGCGGCCTCGTCGACTTCATGGATGTGCTGCGGCTCTGCCGCGACGAACTCCGGCGCGCTCCACTGACGCCGGCTTACGCGTCTGTGCTCGTAGACGAGGTGCAGGACCTACCGCTCGTCGGCGCCCAGCTCTGCCACGCTCTGTACTGCCGACATCTCCGTCGACAACCTGACCCTGATCGGGGACGGCCAGCAGGCACTCAACCCCGGCAGCTACACGCTCTCTGACGCGGGCATCTCCGTTACGGGTCGCTCGACGGTGCTCCGAACGAACTACCGCAACACCGTCGAGATCTTGGCAGCAGCCGCTAACGTCGTCGCGGGCGATGAGTACGACGACCTCGAGTCCGTCGTTGCCGAGGGGCTGCGGGACATTGAGGTCGTACGGCACGGTGCTGCGCCAACTGCCTCGTACGCCGCAAGCGTCAAGCAGCACGACGAACACCTGCTCAAGCACCTGATGGGCTTGTTTGCAGCCGGGGTGGCGGCGGCTGACGTCGCTGTTCTCGTACCGACTAAGAAGCTGCTGACCGACCATGCCCGCCTTCTGCGGGAAGAGGGGCTCGCTATCGATGTTCTCGAGGCTTGGACGGGTTTGGACGCGGCGTGAAGGTCGGCACCTACCACCGTGCAAAGGGACTGGAGTTCGGGCACGTCCTCATTCCGCAAGCGGACGCAACCGCCACCTCGACGCGACCGACTCGACTCGACTCGACTCAAGGACGAGGACGCTACGCATGAACGCGCGAAGCTCGCCCGACGTGCTCTGTTCGTTGCGATGACTCGAGCGCGGGACAGCTTGTGGATCGGTCAGGTGCTTCGCCCACATGCGTCTTAGGTGCTGCCGTTCGTGTCGCCCTGCGGTCGCTTGACCCAGCCCGGAGCATCACCCCCAAGCAGTTGCCGCGAGGTCCCGAAGCCGCCTACCGTTCCCGTGTGCTTCAGGTGACCTCCCACGAACTCAGCCGCCGCACCCGGTCCGTGCTTAGGCGTATCGAGAACGGCGAGCTACTGACCGTCACCGCGAGGGGTCTGCCGGCCGCGGAACTGCGACCGGTTGACGCGCGAGACACGTGGGTCCCCCGCAAGCAGTTCCTCGCCTTGCTCGGCCTCGATGCCGATGCGAATTCATCTTCGGAAGGCAAGCCCGCACAGTGAGGGACCCTCGTCCGCCAAGGGCCTCTTCGGCATCCCCTCCCGCTTACTCCGACACGGCTGGACAGCTCCGCCACCCAGAACTGGAACAGCTTTACGCGGATGCATGGAACGAGTGGAAGTCCTCAGACGACGAGCAGCTGTGGGGGGCGACGTCCGGGGACGGGCTGAGCCGCGCCCATCGAATTCCTAGCAGCCGATGATGGGTCAGCCCGGACCGGCTCCTCGTCCTGCTGAGGCTTCGGGCGACACGCTCAGGCCTCGGCTCGGTACCAGCCGCCGCAACGCGTCCTGCGTCTCCTCGTCCGTCGAGTAGAGGACGGTGCCGACCATCCCGCGAGTCAGCAGAACTTTGTACACGTTGCGAACCAGCCGATCGAACTCTGCGTCACCGACCCGGCTGCGGTTGCGGAAGTCGGGATCCTTGTTCTTCGCGCGGCGCGAAACGAAACCGCCACCGCGCCACACCAGGTCAGGGCCGAGAATGACACCGCTCCAGTCGTACTCGAAGCCCTGCGCGGTGTAGACGCAGCCGACCTGCCCGAAGCCGGCCGGGTCGCTCGCCCAAAGCGCCGCGGGTGGTGCGCCGCCGACGCTGCGGTCGCCTTTGAGGTTCCAGGGCCGAGACCACAGCCCGATCTGCACGTCCGGTACCAACGAGCCGTCGTCAAGCGGGTCGCTCCACGGCCAGCAGTAGCCGGCTGCCATTCGCGCGCCGTAACCTTGGTCAACCCTCTCGACGAGCGCGGCTTCCATCTCCTCGGGCGAATCGACGACGGACACATCGAACGACGGGTCGCCTCGCCACGGCACAGCCCCGCCGGATTCGAGACCGAGAAGGCGCAGCACCCACTGCACGTACTCCTCGCTGCCGCCGCAGCGGAACTGGTCGTTGAGGTTCACCTCAAGCACCGACAACCCCTGCGCCGCGGCGTAGCGCTTGATGTCGGCAGCGGTGCCGAGCTCACCCGGGCGAACCACCTGGTGCTCGTCGAGCAGGAAGACCGGCACCCGAGCCGCCGCCATGAGCTCGTCGACCTGGGGCCGGTCGGTGCGGAACTGTGCCTTGGTCCAGCGGTTGACCGACGTCTCGCGGATGCGGTGCGCCTCGTCGAGGATCAGCACGTCGACGCCGTTGCGGTCGGCGTCCATGAACGAGTTGAAGTACTTGAACATCTCCCTCACCCGCGGCGCCCGCGCACCGGCCACCCGCCGCAGCGTCTGAGTGAACGATCGAGAACCCGTTGCGTGCAGCACGGTTCGGCCGCGCCGTGCGAGTTCGCCCATCAGCGAGAGCGCGATCACGCTCTTACCACTGCCCGGTCCACCGGTCACCAGGACGACAACCTTGCTGTCGCCGCCGCGGACGCGGTCGACGGCGTGCCAGACGATGTCGTAAGCCAGCCGCTGCTCGCCGAGCAGGACGAACTGCTCGCGCCGCTGCACCTCATCGGCCGCCACCGCCAGCAGCTGCTTCGACGGCGCCACTGCCGAAGAGACGAGTAGGTCCGCGAAGGGCGCGCCCGGCGTCGACGGGTCGAGGCGGTCGCGAAGGAAGTCGAGGAACTCGGCCCGGCGGGCCCCGGTGAACAACCGACCGTCGGACGTCTGCGGATAGTCGTAGAGCTCGGAGACCGCGGCCTCGTTCGTCGCGTTGTGCAGGTAGGCCGCGCCAGCGAGCGGGTCGTCGACGTTCTGCAGCGCACGGAGAAAGTCGGCGAGGTAGCTGCAGTAGCCCTTCACCTGAGCGACGGGATGCAGCCTGGGTCCGCCGCCCATCCCGTCGACCTCGACGAGTTCGGGGTTGCCCTCGAAGCGCCGGGCCGCGCTCCACTGCTTGAGCTCCAGGACGACGTAGGACGGCCGGCGGGTGCGAGGGTGCCTACCGGCCAGGACGACGTCAGCTCGCTTGGAAGTCAGCGGCAGATGGAACTCCAGGAGCACCTCGACCTCGTCGAGCCCTGCTTGTGCAAGGTCCTGCGCCAGGACCGAAAGGCTGCGCTCCCAAGACACCGTCTCGGCCGGCGATGGCCGTTGGCCGATGCGGTGCAGCATCTGCTCCCCGAGCCGCGTCGCGAGGGTCCCTTCGGCCGCGAGCGCCCGGAAACCGGACCCCGACAATCGAAGCAGCGTCACAGATCAGTCCCCAGGCAGCACGAGTTGTCTCGTGCGGGTGGGGACCTGTCTCGCGATGTCAAGAGCAAGCTGACATCGAGAGAAGTCCGTCGGGCCGCAGCAGAGCCGACGATAGCGGCACGGCTATACCGAAGAGCCTGGCAAGGTCGAGCGCATGTCAGCAGACCTCGACGAGCTCCGGCATCGGATGCGTGCCTTCACTGAGGAACGTGACTGGGGGCAGTTCCACGACCCCAAGTCGGTGCTGTTGGCGCTAGTGGGTGAGGTCGGGGAGCTCGCAGAGCTGTTCCAGTGGTTGCCGGCGGATCGAGCAGCTGCACTGGCGGGCGAGGAGCCGCTGCGGACGCGCGCCGGCGAGGAGTTAGCGGACGTCCTGCTCTACCTCGTGCGGCTCGCAGACGTGCTCGGTGTCGATCTTGTTGAAGCATCCACACGGAAACTGGACGCCGCACAGCTGCGTTTTCCCGCAGCCGACGTCCACGGATCAGCACCGCGCAGGTCGTGACGTCGGTGCGTAGCAAGTGCTGAGACACCGGCGGGTTCGGAGGAGCGGAAACCTGCGCCGCTGCCTCTCAGCCCTCGCAGTAGGGACAGGCCCCGGTCTGCAGCAGCTGTACGTGGTGCTCCGGGCAGCTCGGCTGCGGCGTTGTCCCGAGGCGTGTGCGCCCGTCGCGTCGGCCGGGCGGCCTTCGCACTGACGGCTTGAGCCTGAACTCAGGCAAGGCGTCGAACCACGTAGCGCGCCAACCGAGCGAACGCTCTGCAGGGCGCCAGCGGCTGAATTCAGGCGTCGCCGCCGACCGGCCGTGCAGCGCGACCGTGGCCTGCTCGCCCGAATTCGTGAGGGCACGGTCGCCGGCAATCCGCGAGATTATGACGCGCTCAGCGGTAAGCGAGATAAGTCCGCGATCGAACAGGACATGGTGCGTCGCGCAGAGCAGGATCCCATTCGTCGGAGAGATGCGCTCCTCGGGGGTCGCCTCGCTCCATGGGATCAGATGGGCCGCCTGCAGCGCCTCCACGAATGACAGACCGCAGAACGCGCACCGCCCGTTGTAGGCCGTCAGAAGGGCTTGCCGGAAGACAGTCTGAGCGAAGCCTCGATCACCGATCCGCTGGTAGATGGTCGCTGCATCATCAGGCTCTTGCAGTAGGTCTTCCGCAAGTTAGGACGGCGTCATTCCTCCGCTCGCAAAGGAGAACGGATTCCCTCGATCGCGCCAGGGGTAGTCCCAGACCTTGCCGAAACCGGTCTCAAGATCATCGACATCCCAGGCGATGAAACCGGCGCCGGGGGCGTTCCGATTCTGATTGACGATGAGGATGGTGATGGGAGGTAGCTTCTCTTCCAAGCAGTAGTCCTGAATCAACTCCAAGGGCAGCCTGACCGTTCGGTGATGTATCCCGATCTCGTCCCCGAGTTCCTTGTAGCCGATCTTCGCTCGCCTTTGCGCCGTTCGCGTGAGCACTGGCCACGCACGGGATGCCATGGCGTATCTGTTGTTCTGCTGGCCGTTGGTCACCGTGCTCAGTCTGCCGGCGCCCTCCCTTCGTGCGGGACATCGGCGTGCGCCTCAGCCAGCGACCGCCCCAAGTAACACCCGCTACGCCCCCTACAGCTCCGCCATACGTCGGTCGATCAGGCCTCAGACGTACGTCTGCGAGCGGAGGAGGGGCATGCGACGCCTGTCCGGCGCATGGGTCGCACTCGCGGCCTGCGCTGCCTGGCTGTTCGCGCCTGGGCTGCCGCACGACGTGCGCACCCTCGGCTCCGACATCCTCCTGATCGCGACGCCCGGCTGGGCGGCCGCCGCATGCTTCCGCACCGGCTGGCGCCGACGCGGGACCGGCGGGACGCAGCTCAGCTTCTGGCTCCTCGGCACCGGCTGCCTCTTCTGGGGGCTCGGCAACGCGGTCTGGACCGCGCTCGTCCTCACGGTCGGGCCGTCGTCGTTCGTCCCCTCCCCCGCCGACCCGTTCTACCTGCTCCTGCTGCCGCTGACCGCAGCAGCGCTGCTGTGTCTGCCGAACAAGGCCCGCGACCTGGTCAGCCGGCTCCGTCGCCTCTGCGACGGCTGCATCGTCGCGGCGAGCCTGCTCGCGGTCGGGTGGCCGCTCATCGTCCTGCCGCTCATCGACGAGGTGCACCAACCGCTGACCCTCGCGGTCACCGTCGCCTACCCGGCCGGCGACTTCGTCCTGCTCACCCTGCTGCTGCCGATGACCCTCTCAGCGGCGCCGCGCTGGCGGCCGATGATGCTGCAGCTGACCGGCTCGCTGCTCGCCCTGACCGCCGCCGACGTCGCCTACTGCGTCGCGAACCGGCTCGGCAACTACTCGTCGGCCTCCGCGATCACACTCGCGTGGGCAGGCTGCTTCCTCGGCGTCGTCGCGTTCGCGCGGACCGCGAACCGTAACCAGCGGGGCCCGACGAACCCCTGTCCCCCGGCCCGCCGCCGCACCACCACCCTTCTCGCCGTGCTGCGACACGTGCCGGTCGCGGCCGTCGCGCTGACCGCGCTCGTGCTGCTGCTCACCGACGCACTGAACGCCGTCACCGGCGTCGCCCTCGTGGTCGTCCTCCTGCTCAGCACCGCGCGGCAGCAGCTGGCGCACTGGGAGAACGACACCCTCACCCGCGAGCTCGAGGACCGCGTCCAGCAGCGGACGAAGCAGCTCGAGGTCCTCGCCTACACCGACCCGCTCACCGAGCTGGCGAACCGGGCCCGGTTCGCGCAGCGGCTCGACGAGATCGCAGCTACCGAGCCGGTCCTGCTGCTGATCGACCTCGACGGCTTCAAGGCCATCAACGACACCCTCGGCCACGCCGCCGGCGACGAGCTGCTCGCCCTCGTGGCGCGGCGGCTCCAGAACGCCTGCCCGGGCGCCGACGTCCTCGCCCGGCTCGGCGGCGACGAGTTCGCCGTCCTGCTCCGCCTCGGGTCCGTCGACGAGGCGGAGCCCGTCGCCGACCTCGTGCTCGCCGAGCTCGCCGCCCCCTTCAAGGTCAGTCGCGCCGAGGTGTGCCTCGGCGGGAGCATGGGCGTCGCCGGCGGCATCGGCACCGGTGGCGACGACGTCCTGCGGCACGCCGACCTCGCGATGTACGCCGCCAAGGCCGCGGGACGCAACTGCTGGCGCGTGTTCGACCCCGCCATGGGCCGGGCTGCCGAGCGCCGCCGGACACTCGAGGACGACCTCCGCGTCGCGCTCGACCGCAACGAACTCTCGCTGTACTACCAGCCCGTGGTCGACCTCGAGACCGGCCATATCGACGGTCTGGAGGCGCTGCTGCGCTGGCACCACCCCGTGCACGGGCTGGTGTCCCCGGTCGAGTTCATCCCCATCGCCGAGGAGACCGGCCTCATCGTCGGCATCGGCGCCTGGGTCCTGCGGCAGGCCTGCTACGAGGTGGCGGACTGGCGACGCCGCCTGCCACCCGAGCGCCGGCCCGGCATCGGCGTCAACCTCTCGGTGCACCAGCTGCAGCCCGGGCTCGTCGACATGGTCGCGGCCATCCTCGAGGACTCGGGGCTGCCGCCGGATGCGCTTTTCCTCGAGGTCACCGAGAGCGTCTTCATGGACGACGACCGCACCGACCCCGAGATCCTGCAGCGCCTGCGCCAGCTCGGCACCAAGGTGTTCCTCGACGACTTCGGCACCGGGTACAGCTCGCTGAGCTACCTGCGGCGCTTCCCGGTGGACGGGCTGAAGATCGACCGGTCGTTCGTCTCCGAACTCGGCCCCGAGGGCGAGGACGTGCTCGCCGCCGCGATCCTGCACATCGCCGACTGCCTCGGCCTCGTCGTGGTCGCCGAGGGGATCGAGGAGCCGCAGCAGCGCGACGTGCTGCTCGACCTCGGCTGCCGGCTCGGGCAGGGCTTCGGGATGCACCGGCCGATGCCCGCCGAGGCGCTGACGAAGCTGCTGTTCGCCCCGAAGGACATCCCTACGCCCCGCCGCTCAGCCGTCGAGGTCTGACCCGCCCACCCGCGCCCGACAGGGCCCGACGTGTCAGCCGGCCAGCGACGCGAGGTCGAGCGCCCCGGGCGGCGCGGCGATGGTCTGCGGCTGGTCGAAGCCGGAGAGGGTGACGTCCTCCGGGTTGGTCCCCTTGGACAGCAGGTGGACCGGGTACGGCTTGCCGGTCGCGGCGACGCTCAGCGTGGAGCCGTTGGCCTGGCTGACCAGCACGACGGGCTGCCCGTTGTCCTTGCCCTTCTTCACCGGGTCCTGGATGGCGCCGTCGGTCGGCTTCCGCAACTCGTCGGCGATGGCCTTGACCGAGACGGTGGAGGTGAAGCTGTCGCCCGCCTTCAGGGGGACGAGGACCCACTTGCCGTTCAACTTCGCTGCGGCCGCCGCCGGGATCTTGTTGCCCGCCCAGAAGGCGGTGTCGCCCTGGATGTAGGTCTTCCCGGCCGTCTCGATGATCGCGAACGACTGCCCCTCGGCGGACAGGTTGCCGGAGACGTCGTTGCCCTGCAGCTGCAGGTCGACGTTGCCCTGCTTGCCGGTGTCGGTGAAGGTGCCCTTGACGTGCACCGCACCCGTGCCCTCGAGAGCCGTCGCCGCGTCGTTGGCCACCTGCGGGCCGGTCTTCTTGCTCTCGCCGTTGTCGGGAGTGCCGCTGCTGCCACACCCGGCCGTCAGCGCCAGCGCCGCCAGCCCGGCCGCCACCGCCGTCGCTCGTCCACGATTTCCTGCCGCCCCACGAATGCCGCTCACCGCTGCTCCTGTCCCCCGATGCGATGCCGCGGACCCTCCGCCACCGCCCGGTGAACGTATGTGAGCGAACCCGTCGAACCGACACGACGCGCTCATCAGACCGATCGGTCGGCTCGGGGATCGGGACGGTTGAAGCGGACGACACGGGCAGGACCCTGCCGTGCCCGAACTGCCCGAGGTCGAGTCCGCCCGCGCCGTGCTCGAGCGCTCGGCGCTGCACCGGACCATCGCCGACGTCGACGACGCCGATACCTATGAGTGCCGTCCCCACTCCCCCGGCGAGATCCGCGCCGCGCTGGTCGGCCGGTCCCTGACCGCCGCCCACCGACGCGGGAAGGCGATGTGGTGCGACACCTCCGACGACGGACCGGCGCTCGGCATCCACCTCGGCATGAGCGGCCGCATCTTCGTGACGACGGATGGCCAACAGGACGAGGGCGGCGACTACGCCCGTCCCGCGGCCGGCGCACGGGAACCGAAACCGGAGTGGTACCGCTTCACGCTGACCTTCGACGACGGCGGCACCGCCCGGCTGTTCGACAAGCGCCGCCTCGGGCGGGTGCGGCTGGACCCCGACATCGGCGCGCTCGGACCCGACGCGGGTGAGGTCGGTGTCGCCGAGTTCCGCGACGTCGTCGGGCGCGGCACCGCACCGGTCAAGGCGCGACTGCTCGACCAGTCCGTCGTGGCGGGCATCGGCAACCTGCTCGCCGACGAGGTGCTGTGGCAGGCCGCCGTCGATCCCCGGGCTCGCGCCGGGGATCTCTCGAAGGAGACGCTGACGACGCTGCACCACGAGCTGCGGAAGGCGATCCGCAGCGCGATCCGCAAGGGCGGCGTGCACACCGGCGAGATCATCCCGTTCCGGAAGGCCGACGCGCACTGCCCACGCTGCGGGGCCGAGATGCGGCGCGCGACCGTCGGCGGCCGGACGACGTGGTGGTGCTCGCGCGAGCAGTGAGACCGGCCCGTCCCCAGCCGTCGCGTCCGAGCAGTTTCTGTCGGACGTGCCACATACGGTCGGCGGAGCACGACGGAAGGAGGTGCCGATGCCCCAGGAGACGTCCGACGAGGTCACGCTCAGCGGCATCGTCGGCTCCGAGACCTTCCGGCGCGCCCGTGAGTACGCGAACTCCGGCGCCGTTCTCGGCACCCAGGCCGCCCCGAACGGCGCCCATGCCTTCGGCGAGGTCGCCGGGTCCGCGCGGACCCCGTACAGCGCCGTCGCGTTCCTCACCCGCTCGGCCGACGGCCGGCTCATCGGGTTCCGGGGCAGCTGCACCTGCCCGGTGCACCTGAACTGCAAGCACTCCGTCGCCGTGGCGATCGCAGTCGTTGATCGAACGGTCGGACGCTCCTGCACCGGCCTCGGTGACACCGATGTTCGCGCCGTGGGAACGGCACCTGCTCGACCTCGTCAACGAGGAACCCGGCGACGACGACGGTCGCGCGACCGTGGGGCTGCAGTTCGACCTCGTCGTGCCGATGCAGATCAGCCGTCGGCCCCGGCAACCGGCCCAGATCGGTCTCCGGCCCGTGCTGCCCGGCAAGAACGGCAACTGGGTGCGCTCCGGCATCTCGTGGACGGGGGTCGGCTACGGCGGCTCGGGGCTGGGCCACCTTCCCCGCGCGCAGCTGCAGCTGTTGGAGGAGATCGCGGCGCTCGACGCCGCCAGCCGCCGCAGCTACTCCTACGGCGCCAGCCCCCCGATCTCGCTGACGACGTTCGCCAGCCGCCGCATCTGGGACCTGCTCGACGAGGCGCACGCGCTCGGCATGCCGTTCGTGCAGGCGAACAAGCCGCCGTCGCCGGTGGTCCTCGTCGCCGAGGGCGCCGAACTCCAGCTCGACCTGACCCGTGCCCCCGCCGGCATGACGCTCCGGCCGCAGCTGCGCAGCGGCGACGAGACCCGCTCGCTGGAGTCCGCCGTGCTGACCGGCAACCCGGCCCACGGCATCGCGTGGTGGTCCGACGCCGACGGCGGGCGGGGGCCGCTGTACCTCGCGCGGTTGGCGACCGCGGTGCCGCCGAGCGTGCGCACCATCGTCGACCAGGCCGAGCTCACCGTGCCGGCCGAGCAGGAGGAGCGGTTCTTCTCGAAGTACTACCCCGCGTTGCGGCAACGGGTCCCGCTGGCGAGCAGCGACAGCTCGGTCGAGCTGCCGCAACCGGTGCCTCCGACCCTCCGGCTGCGCCTGCGGCACGAGCCCGGGCACACGCTCGCCCTGGCCTGGGAGTGGCTGTACCGGCTCGGCGAGAGCGAGCGTGTCGAACCGCTGTGGCCACCGGCGGGGCCGGACGCCGCAGCACGGGGTCGGGTGCCGGTCGACCGCGACCTCGACGAGGAAGCCGCCGTGCTCGCGCCGGTCCTCCCGCTCGCGAAGACCGAGCCGGCGCTCTGGGGCATCTGGCACTCGGGCGGTGGGTGGAGTGCCGCCGGCGGTTCGCGCGTCGCGGGCACGCACAGTGCAGACCCTCGGCTGATGCCCGAGCAGGTGCTCGCCGGCTCCCAGACCGCGAACTTCGTCAGCGAGGTGCTGCCGCAGCTGGAGAAGCTGCCCGGTCTGACCATCGAGACGACCGGTGAGGCGGCGGAGTACCGCCTGGCCGACGCAGCTCCCGTCGTCGAGATCTCCGGGGCCGCCGCGGAAGGCGACCGCGACTGGTTCGACCTCGACGTCGCCGTCACGGTGGACGGCGAGCCGGTGCCGTTCGAGGAGCTCTTCGTCGCCCTGGTCACCGGGCAGGCATCGCTGATCCTCCCGAGTGGCACCTGGTTCTCGCTCGACACCCCGGAGCTGCAGGCGCTCGCGGCGCTCATCGAGGAGGCCCGGGCGCTGCAGGACTCGCCGCGCGCCACCGTGCGGCTCAACCGCTACCAGGCCGGGCTGTGGGAGGAGCTGGAGCGCGCCGGAATCGTCGACGGCCAGGCCGCCGAATGGCAGCGCTCCGTCCGCGCGCTCACTTCTGTCACCGAACTGCCGGAGCCACCACTACCGACGATGCTCGACGCCACGTTGCGGCCGTACCAGCAGGTCGGGTACTCGTGGCTCTCGTTCCTGTTCGACCACCAGCTCGGCGGCATCCTCGCCGACGAGATGGGGCTGGGGAAGACGCTGCAGGCGCTTGCGCTGATCAGCCGCGCGAAGGAGCAGGGGACGCTCGACCACCCGTTCCTCGTCGTCGCCCCGACCAGCGTCGTCGGCAACTGGGCCCTCGAGTGCCGCCGGTTCACGCCGGATCTCGACGTGCGTGTGGTGACCGAGACGAAGGCGCGACGCCGGTCCGAGCTCGCCGACGCGGTCGCCGGTGCCGACGTCGTCCTGACCTCGTACACGCTGCTGCGGCTCGAGGACGAGGCCTACCAGGCGATCGAGTGGGGCGGCCTCGTGCTCGACGAGGCCCAGTTCGTGAAGAACCATCAATCCCGGGCGCACCAGTGCGCGAAGAAGCTGCCGGCGCCGTTCAAGCTCGCCATCACCGGCACGCCCATGGAGAACAACCTCATGGAGCTGTGGGCGCTGCTGTCGATCACCGCGCCCGGGCTGTTCGCGAGCCCGACCCGGTTCGAGAAGACCTACCGCACCCCGATCGAGAAGAACAAGGACACCGCACTGCTCGACCAGCTGCGCCGCCGGATCGCCCCGTTCCTGCTGCGCCGGTCGAAGGAGGCGGTGGTCAAGGAGCTGCCCGCGAAGCAGGAGCAGGTCGTCGAGCTGACGCTGAACCCCAAGCACCGGAAGATCTACCAGACCCACCTGCAGCGCGAACGGCAGAAGGTGCTCGGCCTGCTCGGCGACCTGGAGAAGAACCGCTTCGAGATCTTCCGCTCGTTGACGCTGCTGCGGCAGGCGAGCCTCGACGTCGGCCTCATCGACGAGGAGTACGCCGGGGTGCCGTCGACCAAGCTCGACGCCCTCGTCGAGCAGCTCACGGAGATCGCGAACGAGGGCCACCGGACGCTGGTGTTCAGCCAGTTCACGCGGTTCCTCGGCGCCGCGCGCGATCAGGCAGCGGCGGCCGGGCTCGCGTCCTGCTACCTCGACGGCTCCACCCGCGACCGCCCGGCGGTGCTCGAGGAGTTCAAGAACGGCGACGCACCGGTCTTCTTCATCAGCCTCAAGGCCGGCGGCTTCGGGCTGAACCTCACCGAGGCCGACTACTGCATCCTGCTCGACCCGTGGTGGAACCCCGCGACCGAGGCACAGGCCGTCGACCGTGCCCACCGCATCGGCCAGACGCGGCAGGTCATGGTCTACCGGCTCGTCGCCAAGGACACGATCGAGGAGAAGGTGATGGCGTTGAAGGCGGCGAAGGCCGAGCTGTTCGGCAGCGTCCTCGACGGCGGCGAGTTCTCCTCGGCGGCCCTCAGCGCCGACGACATCCGCGGGATGCTGAGCTGACGCCGTCGGCGCTGCTGACCGGATCGGCTACGCCTGCGAGAGGCTGAGCCCGAAGTCGCCGGCCTCGTCGGTCCACCACGCGGTCGGGGTGAGCCCAGCGGCCTGCAGCTCGCCCTCGATGCCCTCGCGCCGGAACTTCGCGCTGATCTGGTTGTGCATCTCCTCGCCCGCCGCGAACTCGACGGTCAGGTCGATGCGTCGCAGCGTCGCCTGCTGCGCGCGGGTGGAGCGGAGCCCGACCTCGAGCCACTCGTCCTCCGCGTTCCACCGCGCGACGTGGTCGAAGGCCTCGACGTCGAAGTCGCCGTCGAGCTCGGCGTTCAGCACCTTCAGCATGTTGCGGCTGTACCGCTCCCCCACCCCGGCGCTGTCGCTGTAGGCCGGCACGATCCGCTCCGGGTCCTTCAGCAGGTCGACCCCGAGCAGCAGGCTGTCCCCGGGATCCATCGCTCCGCGCAGCTCCCGCAGGAACGCGAGCCGGGGCTCCGGACGCAGGTTGCCGATGGTGCTGCCGAGGAACGCGAGCAGCCGCCGGCCACCACGCGGCAGCAGCGGCAGGTGCCGCTCGAAGTCGCCGACCACGGCATGTACCGCGAGGCCGGGGAACTCGCCGGTCAGCGCCTCGGACGCCTCCAGCAGGATCGACTCGTCCACGTCGAAGGGCACGAACCGCTGCAGCTGACCCCGGTCGGCCAGCGCCGAGAGCAGGATGCGCGTCTTCTCCGACGTACCGGACCCGAGCTCGACGATCGTGTCGGCGCCGCTGACCTCGGCGATCTCGCCGCACCGCGCTGCGAGGATCGAGGCCTCGGCGCGGGTGAGGTAGTACTCCGGCAGGCGCGTCACCTCGTCGAACAGGCGGCTGCCCTCGGCGTCGTAGAACCACTTCGGCGGCATGCCCTTCGGGTCCGCGGTGAGCCCGGCGCGGGCGTCGGCTGACAGCGCAGCCTCCCGGTCCATGCCGCCGAGGTGCCGTTCGATCGTCACGTCCGCCTGCGGTTGCCCCATGGCCCGGCACTACCCGCCGTGCCGGAGCTCACAACCGGAGCTACGCTTCGGCTCGTGACCGCCGACGGCGCCGGCAACGCGCAGCAGCCCAGGACCGTCGCGGTGTTCGGGGCCACCGGCTTCGTCGGCCGACGGCTCATCCCCCAGCTCGAAGCCGCCGGTCACACCGTCGTCGCCCTGACGCGTCGGCCCTACGACTACTGGGGCCCCGGCACAGCGCGCTACGTCGACCTCGACGAGCCCGCGACCGTCCGCGCCGCGCTGGCCGGAGTCGACGCCGCGTACCACCTCGTCCACTCGCTCGGCAGCGACGGGTTCGCGGCCCGCGAGAAGCTGCACGCGGCCGCCGTCGCCGACGCCGCCGAGGAGCAGGGCCTCGAGCAGCTGCTGTTCCTCTCCGGGCTCGGCCGCGACGACAAGCGGCTCTCGGCCCACCTGCAGAGCCGCCACGACGTCGAGCGCGTCCTGCGCCGCGGCAGCACGCCGGTCACGGTGCTGCGGGCCGGCATCCTCATCGGCGCCGGCAGCGCCGGCTGGGAGATCCTGCGCCAGACCGTCGAGCTGCTCCCCGTCGTGGTGATGGACCCGCGGGCGCGCACCAAGCACCAGCCCATCGCCGCCCACGACGCCGTGGGTTACCTCGCCGACGCGCTCGGCCACCCCGGCTGTCGGGGCGAGACGTTCGACATCGGCGGCGCCGACGTCCTGAGCTACCGGGACATGGGCAAGCGCCTCGCGCAGCTGACCGGGCGGTTCCGGCCGCGCATCGAGGTGCTCTGGCTCCCCACCGCGCTGACCGGCCTCGGCGCCGGGCTGCTCACCGACGTCGACGGCGCGACCGCCCGCGACCTGCTCGGTTCCATGCCGCACGAGACGGTGATGGCCGACCACCGCATCGACGCGGTCCTCCCCCGCCGGGTGCTCGGCTTCGACGACGCCGCCCGGCTGGCCCTCGACGAGACGATCGGCAGCAACAGCGCGACCGCGTGGGCCCAGGCAGGGGTCGAGCGGCTCCTCACCCCCCTGCTCGACGGGTGGGGCGCGCGCTGACCGCGCGCGCCCGTCGCCCGGCCCGTCAGACCCCGCCGGGCGCCGCCCCGAAGGCAGCGCCGGTGATGGCCTCCAGCGCCTGACCGTAGGGCGGGTAGAACGCGTCGATCAGGTCGTTCTCGCCCCGGACGACGAAGCCGCGGGGGTTGGAGAACTCCCGGAACCCCTCGATGCCGTGGTGGCGGCCCATGCCGCTGTTGCCGGAGCCACCGAACCCGAGCGACGGGACCGCGCCCTGCATGGCGCAGGCGTTGACCGACACCCCGCCGGACGTCGTCGCGTCGAGCACCTGCGCGACCGCGGCATCGTCCTGCCCGAAGACGTAGAGCCCGAGCGGCCGCTCACCGGCGTTGATGAAGGCGATCGCCTCGTCGACGGTGTCGTAGGTGACCACCGGCAGCAGCGGGCCGAAGATCTCCTCCTGGGAGATGCCGAGCTCGGGGCCGGGGTCGAGCACGAGCGAGAGCGGCATCCGGCGCGACGTGCGGTCGGTGACGCCGCCCTCCTCCAGCTCGACGACCTCGTAGCCGGCGTCGCGGGCCTGCTCGCGCAGCTCGACGATGCGGTCGAAGTGGCGCTCGGTGATGATGCCGGTGCAGTCGCCGCTGCGGGAGTAGGCCGGCATGTTCTCCTGCACGTACTGCCTGGCCATGGCCACGAAGTCAGCCGCCTTGGAGCGGGGCACGAGGGTGTAGTCGACCGAGATGCACATCTGGCCGTTCTTGATCATCTTGGTGCCGAGCACGTTGGCGACCGACTTCATGTCCACGCCGTCCTCGAGCAGCACGGCAGGACACTTGCCGCCGAGCTCGAGCGTCACGGGGGTGAGGTTCTCCGCGGCAGCCTTCATGATCACGCGGCCGAGGTTCGGGCTGCCGGTGTAGAGCAGGTGGTCCCACGGCAGGGTCGGGAAGGTCTGTGCGAGCTCGAGGCCACCGACGGCGACGTCGACGACGTCCGGGTCGAAGGTCGCCGAGACCATGTCGCGGAGCAGCTCACCGCAGGCGGGGGTGTAGTCCGACGACTTGATGATCACGCGGTTGCCCGCGGCGAGCATCTCGACGACCGGGCCGACGCCGAGGTCGAACGGGAAGTTCCAGGGGACGATGTTGCCCACGACGCCCTTGGGCTGGTACCGCACGAAGGCCCTACCGGTACCGAACATCTGCGGGTCGAGTTCACGCTCGTCGTCGCGCATCCACGTCTCGAGCTGCGTCATCGCGTAGGCGGCGCGGCCGGCGATGCCGAGGCATTCGATCAGGTCCGTGAACAGCTCCGGGTGGACGGCGAAGTCGTCGCTCATCGCCGTCCGGATGCGGTCGCGGTTCGCCATCATCATCCCGGCCAGCGCCTGCAGGTGCCCCTGCCGCTCGGCCAGGCTCGGGTTCGGGTGGGCTCGGAAGGCACGCCGCTGGGACTCGAACCGGCTGCGCAGAGCCGTGATGGCCGTGTCGTCGCTGACGCGGACGTCGTCGTCCCGGGTGAACAGGGGCATGGGGTCTCCCTCGGTGGGCGCGGTGCTCCGGCCCGTGTGAGCCAGACCACACCCTACGTCGGCGCAGAATGCGGATGTGACCCCCACCACTGCACCTGAACCGAGTGCGCCGAGCCGGATCGGCATCGTCGGCGGCGGCCTCATGGGCTCCGGCATCGCCGAGGTCAACGCCCGCGCCGGGGCCGAGGTCGTCCTCGTCGAGGTCGACGACCGGGCCGTCGACGGCGCCCGCGGCCGCATCACGACCTCGCTCGACCGCGCGCTGAACCGCGGGAAGCTGACGGCCGAGGACGTCGAGGTCCTCACGTCCCGGATCCGCTACGAGACGACGCTCGACGCGCTCGCCGACCGCGAGCTCGTCATCGAGGCGGCCAGTGAGGACGAGGCCGTCAAGCTCGACCTGTTCCGTCGCCTCGGTTCCCTGCTCGAATCCCCCGAGGCGCTGCTGGTCTCCAACACGTCGTCCATCCCGATCGTCAAGCTCGGAGCCGTCTCCGGCCGGGCGGACCGGGTGATGGGTGTCCACTTCTTCAACCCCGCGCCCGTCATGCAGCTCGTGGAGCTCATCCCGTCGCTGACGACGTCGCCCGCGACCCTGGAGCGGATGCGCGGCTTCGTGAGCGAACGGCTCGGCAAGCAGCCGATCGACGCGACCGACCGCGCCGGCTTCGTCGTCAACTCGCTGCTCGTGCCCTACCTGCTCTCCGCCATCCGGATGTACGAGGCGGGCTACGCGTCCGCGAAGGACATCGACCAGGGCATGGTGCTGGGCTGCGGCCACCCGATGGGGCCGCTGGCGTTGTGCGACCTGATCGGCCTCGACACCGTGCGGGCGATCGGCGTCTCGATGTACTCGGAGTTCAAGGAGCCCCTGTACTCGCCGCCGCCGCTGCTCGAGCGGATGGTCGACGCCGGGCTCGTCGGCCGCAAGTCGAAGCAGGGCTTCTACCCCTACCCCTGATCGGTGCCCGACGGGCGACCGGTTTTTCGCCGTGGTGGAGGAAGCCCCCCGAACTAATCCCCCTCCACCACGACGTCGTACGGCGTCGAACCGCCGTACACCGCGGCCAGCATGGGGCCGAGGTCGCTCGCGACCACCGCCACCGTGCTGATCGCATGCTGCAGCGCCCGCGGCCCGAGCGCGTCCGGATGGACCACGGCCGAGACCCGGACGACGCCGGTCCGTGCCCCGGGCCCGTCCTCGTCCCAGACGACCGAGGTCGTGCGTGCCTTGCTGCCGACGTCGTTCAGCTCGCGGAGCAGCGCGGCGGTACGGCGGACGCCGACCACCGCATGGCCGAACACGCGGACCAGCCTCGGTTCGCACGCGTCGACCCGCACCCAGCAGGCCGCGGTACCGGCCCGGAAGGCGACGTCACCGTCGCCATCGACGACGACGCGGTCGACCTGCCAGATCTCGCGCAGGCACCGGTCGACCTGCGCACGAACGGCAACCGCATCGGTCGCCGGGAACGAAGGGAGAACGAACCGCACGTCCACCTCCCCGCCGGCGGCACCGCTGGCCACCTCGTGATCTCCAGTACGACCTACGATCGTTAGTGACGCGTTATCGCCGACCACCGAGGAGCTGCGCCGAAGTGACGCAGCATCCTGACCGGGCTCCCGAGCTGCGGCTGCGGCTGCTGGGCGGCTTCACCGCCTTCCTGGACGGCCACCCGCTGACCGAGCTCCGATCGGCCAAGGCCGCAGCCCTGCTCGCGTATCTCGCCGTCACCGGGCGGCCGCAGCCGCGGGCGGTGCTCGCCGGGCTGCTCTGGCCCTCGCTCGACGAGGCCGCCGCCCGGCTGAACCTCCGGCAGGTGCTGCACATCCTGCGACGCCTCGTCGGCGACCACATCGCGGTGACCCGCACCGATGTCATGTTCCGACGCGGCCCCGGAACCGACGTCGATGTGCACGCCCTCGAGACCGGCACCACGGGGGCGCCACCGGAGGGCGAGTTCCTCATCGGGTTCAGCCTCCCGGACGCGCCCAGCTTCGACGACTGGTCGGAGGCCCAACGCCAGCGGCTGCAGCGTCTCGCCGGGCGGCGCTGGGCGGAGCACGCCGAGCAGTTGCGCCACAGCGACCCGGGGTCCGCCATGCTCGCGACCGACCGCGTCCTCGCTCTCGACCCGTGGAACGAGCGGGCGCTGCGGCACCTGATGCTGCTGCTCGCCGAGAACGGTCAGCGCGGGACGGCCCTCGGGCGCTACGACACCTTCCGCCGGCGGCTGGCCGACGAGCTGGGCATCGACCCGGACCCCGAGACCCGGCAGCTGCACCAGCGCCTCCTCCTCGACACCGCCTCGGTCGCGGCATCGGAGCCGACGTCGGTGCCACCCCCGCGGGTCCGCGCGCCACTGCCGGTACCGCCGGGCCGCCTCATCGGCCGCGCCGAGCAGCTGGACCAGCTCGACCACCTGCTGGGGGACCCGGCGACGCGGCTGGTCACGCTCGTCGGCCCCGGCGGCGTCGGCAAGACCCGGCTCGCGATCGAGGCGGCTCGGCGCTACGACGGCACCGGACGCGACGTCGACGCGCGGGACCGAGCCGCCGGGCCGGCGTTCCCGGACGGCGTCGTTCTCGTGCCGCTGGACGTCGTCCCGCGTGAGGAACTGATCGGCCCGGCGGTGCTCGCCGCGCTCGGACGCCAGGACGTGTCGAACAACCGGCTGCAGGCGATCGTCCAGGCGGTGCAGGACCGCCGGATGCTGCTCGTGCTCGACAACCTGGAGCACCTCCCCGGGCTGGGCCCGCGCATCGCGGAGCTCGTCGCGTCCTGCCCGAACCTGCACGTGCTCGCGACGAGCCGCACCGCGCTGAACCTCCGGGCCGAGACCGTGCTCGACGTGCCGCCGCTGGCTGTCCCCGACCTCGCCTCGCTACCGCCGGCGGAGGCCCTCGACGAGGTCCCGGCCGTCGCCCTCCTGCTCGAACGCATGCGCCGCCAGCTCCCCGGCCTGAACCTCGACGCGGCGAACGCCCGGCCCATCGCCGAGCTGTGCGTCCGGCTCGACGGGCTCCCGCTCGCCCTCGAGTTGGCCGCCGGGCGCGCCCGGGCCTACGGACCGGCGGCGCTCGCGGCGCTGCTCGACTCGGACAGCCGACTGCTCGACGAGGGCCCGGTCGACCTGCCGGCTCGGCACCGCAGCCTCTCCGACACCCTCGCCTGGAGCCACGCCCTGCTCTCCCCGGCCGAGCGGCAGCTGTTCCGTCGGCTGTCGGTCTTCGCCGGATCGTGGACGGTGAGTGCTGCCGAGGCCGTCTGCTGGGACGACGACGCGCAGTCCTCCCGCGGCGCCGGCGAGGGCGCGGTCGTCCTGCTGCCCCGGCTGCTGGCGCACAGCCTGCTCCGGGCCACTCCCGGCAGCGACGGTGAACCGCGGTTCGGCATGCTGCGCACCATCCGTGACTTCGCCGCCCGTCAGCTCGAGGCCGCCGGTGAGACGGGACGGCTGCGCCGGCGGCATGCCGAGTACTACCGCGCCTTCGCCGCCGCCGAGGCGGAGCCGCTGCGTACGTCCGGGCAGGCCGGCGCCCTGCGGCGGCTCGCCGCCGACCACGACAACCTCCGCCGGGCGATGCGCACCTTCGTCGCCGTCGGCGAGGCCGAGCACGCAGCCGGGATGGCGTGGTCGCTCTGGCTGTTCTGGCACATCCGCGCGCACTACGCCGACGGCCTCCGCACCATGGACCCCGTCGTCACCGCCCTCGAGGCCGACCGAGCCGGAGCCGAACCGCTCGCCCGCGCCCGGACGGTCGCCGGGGTGATGGCCTACCCGATCGGCGAGCTCGACCGCGCGCGCACGCTGCTCGACGATGCGATCTCCGACGCGCGCATGGCCGCAGCCGACGACGTCCTGGCCGTCGCCCTGATGGGTCGGGGTCTCCTGGCCCAGATGACCGGTGACGTCGAGACGGCACGCTGGACCGTCGGCGAGAGCCACGACCTGTTCGTGAAGCAGGCCGACCCGCTGGGTGCCGGGCTGACCAGCACCGGCACGTCCTACCTGGCCCTGGCCGCGGGGGACCGGGCCGGGACCACCCGCGCGCTCGGACGGGCCGAGGAATGGGCGCGCACGTCAGGCGCCCCGTTCGGAGTCCTCGCCGTGCTCAACGCACGGCTGCTGCACACGGCCGTCGTCGGTGACGCGGGGGGTGCGCTGCAGGTCGCGGGCGAAATGGTCGAGACGGCGGTCGAGCTCGGCGACGTCGGCAGCATCGGCTATGCGCTGCTCGGGATCGCGTTCGGCAGCGCCGCGCGGGGCGATCTCGAATCGGCGGCGGTGGTCTTCGGGGCCGAGGAGAGGCTGCGCGAGTTCACGGGCACGTCGCTGCTGCTGCGGTCCAGTCAGGAGGTCCGGGCCGCGCAGCTCGCCGGGGTCCGCGCGGCGCTGCCGGGCGCCGCCTTCCAGCGGCTCGTCCGCCAGGGACGGGCGATGAGCCTGTCGCAGACGATCGCGATGGCCCTGGCACTCGCCGCCGTTCCCTAGGCTGGGCCGATGACAGCTGACGTCGCCACGCCGGCTGCCGCCCCGACCTCCGTCCGCACCCGGTCCGGACGGGTCCTGCCCGCCGTCACGGTCGCGCTGTGTGCGGCGCTGCTGTTCCTCGTCGAACCACTGACAGCGAAGCTGCTGCTGCCGCTGTTCGGCGGCACCGCGGCCGTGTGGACGGGCAGCGTCCTGTTCTTCCAGGTCGTCCTGCTCGTCGGCTACGCGCTGGTGCACCGCGTGCTGGCCCCCGCCGGGCGGCGGGACGGACGTCGCCGCTCTTCCTCGTTGCGGCTCGCGGCGACCGTCGTGCTGCTGGCGCTCCCGGCGATCGTGCTGCCCCTGCGCGTGCCCGGGTGGGCCGCGCCGGGCGACCACGCCCCGCTCCCCTGGCTGCTGCTGGTCCTCGCGGTCATGGTCGGGCTGCCGTTCCTGGCGCTCTCGGTCGCGGGTCCGCTGGTGTCCTCCTGGCTGGTGGGCGAGACGCGCCGCTCCCCGTACCAGCTGTACGCGGCCAGCAACGCCGGTTCGATCGGCGGCCTGCTCGCCTACCCCTTCCTCGCCGAACCGCTGGCCGACACCGCGTCGCTGCGGACGATCTGGTCGGTCGGCTACGTGGTCGCCGCGGTGCTGCTGCTCGCCTGTGCGGTCACCGTGGCCCGGCGTCCCGCTGCCGCATCGGTCGAGCCCGCCCCCGCGGTGTCCGAGCGGGCGCCCGAGCCGGCCGCGAAGTCCCCGCGCCGGCAGCGGCTGACCTGGCTCGCGCTCGCCGCCCTGCCGGTCAGCCTCATGCTCGGCACGACGACGGTGCTCACCACCGACGTCGCACCGGTACCGCTGCTGTGGGTCGTCCCGCTGGCGCTGTACCTGCTCACGCTCGCCATCGCCTTCGCCCCCGTCCGCGAGGGTGCGCGCACGGCGCCACGCACGACCCCGCCGCTGCTGCTCGGCGTCCTCGCCCTCGCCGCGGTCGGGTCGACCACCGCCCTGCAGCTGCCGAAGCTCCTGCAGATCGCGCTCGACCTGACCGTGCTGACGGTCGTGGCGCTGGCCGCACACCGACGCCTCGCCGACAGCCGTCCGCCGACGGCCCGGTTGACCGAGTTCTACCTGGTCGTCGCGGTCGGCGGTGCACTCGGCGGCGCGTTCAACAGCCTCGTCGCGCCCCTCGTCTTCGTCCGCATCTCCGAGTTCCCGCTCGCCCTGCTCGCCGCCATCGCCCTGCTCGTCCTCGAGGGCGCGGCCCAGCGGGCGCAGCAGGTCGCCCGCGAGGCGAAGGAGAAGCAGCACTCGCAGATCCGGCTCGCCGGCACCGAGTTCGGCGCACTCGCCACCCCGCTCGTCTTCCTCCTGCTGGCCCGCGTCACCGGCTCGGGTGCGCTGGTCAACATCGCCATCGCGGCGGGCCTGCTCGCTGCCGGCTGGTGGCTCGCGAGCCGGCGGCCGCTGCCGCTCTCCCTGGGTGTGGCGGGCATCCTGCTGCTGACCCTGTTCCCGCTCCCGCCGCCGCTGCAGGCCGGGCGCAACTTCTACGGCAGCTACGCCGTGGCGCAGGCCGGCGGACGCCGGCTGCTGACCGAGGGGACGACCGTCCACGGCTGGCAGTACCTCGACGACGCCCGCCGCCGGGAACCGACCGCGTACTACTCGAACGCCGGCCCCATCGGGCAGCTCTTCTCGCGCTACGCCCGGGATCCGGCGCTGCAGCAGGTCGACGTCGTCGGCCTCGGCGCCGGGACCCTCGCCGCCTACGGCCAGCCGGGGCAGAGCATGCGCTTCTACGAGCTCGACCCGCAGATCGTGTCGGTCGCCCGCGACCCGCGGCTGTTCAGCTACCTCGCCGACAGCCGCGCGACCGTCAGCGAGGCCACCGGCGACGGTCGCCTGCTGCTGGAGCGACGCCCGGACGCCTCAGCCGGCCTGCTCGTCCTCGACGCGTTCTCCTCCGACGCGATCCCGACGCACCTGCTGACCGCCGAGGCGTTCGGTGTCTACAACCGGGTGCTGCAGCCCGGCGGACTGCTCGCCGTCCACATCACCAACCGCTTCCTCGACCTGCGCCCCGTCCTGGCCGGCGCCGCCGCGCACGCCGGGATGACCGCGGTGATCCGGGACGACAACGCCCCCGCGGTGGCAGGGCAACCCCGCATCCCCTCGCGGTGGGTCGTCCTCGCCCGCGACCCCGCCCGGCTCGACCTGCTGCGGCAGACACCCGGCTGGGAGCCGCTACACACCTCGCCGGCGGTGCACTGGACCGACGACGACTCGAGCCTGCTACCGCTGCTGCGTCGGCCCGGCTCCGGCTGACCCCGGACCCGGTCGGGCGGACCTCGACCCCCGGCGCGGGTAGCGCGGCGTGCTCCGGGCAGGTTCCCGGCATGACCGATGCCGACCTGCACTTCTACTTCGACCCCGTCTGCCCCTTCGCGTGGATGACCAGCAAGTGGGTCCGCATCGTGCAACGGCAGCGGGACTACACCGTCGACTGGCGGTTCATCTCCCTGCGCATGGTCAACCAGGGCGTCGACTACGACAGCCACTTCCCGCCCGAGTACGAGGCCGGCCACACCGCGGGGCTCCGCCTGCTGCGGATGGCCGCACGGACCCGGAAGGAGCACGGCCCGGACGCCGTCGGCCGGCTCTACGAGCAGCTCGGCACCCGGATCTTCGAGGACGAGCGCGCCGACGAGTCCGCGGACACCCGCCGCGAGCAGGGCAGCCGCGACTTCGCCGTCGCCGCGCTGCAGGCCGTGGACCTGCCGGAAAACCTGGCCGACGCGCTCGAGGACGACGCGTGGGACGCCGAGCTGCGCGCCTCCACCGACGAGGCCCTCGCCCTCACCGGCAAGGACGTCGGAACGCCGATCCTCCACTTCCAGCCCGCCGCGGGTGGCGTCGCGTTCTTCGGACCCGTCATCAGCCGGCTGCCGAACGAGCAGCAGGCGGCGGAGCTGTGGGACCACGTCATCGGCCTCGCCTCGTTCGGCGGCTTCGCCGAGCTCAAGCGCAGCCTCCGGGAGCGCCCGCAGCTCCCCGCGCTGGGCGTCACCACCGGCGAGGTCGGCCTCACCGAGGACTGGCACGCCGGCAGCCGCCGGCTCAAGAAGTAGGCCGCCACGGCCCGCCGTCACGCCTCGCCCTCCACCTCGGCCGGGTAGGGCGTCGTGCCGCCGAAGACGTCGGCCACGAGGGGGCCGAGGTCGTTCGAGACCGACGCCACCGCGTCGAGCGCGTGCCGCAGCGACCGCCGACCGAGGCCGTCCGGGTGGACCATCGTCGAGACCCGCACGACACCGCTGCCGCTGCCGTGCCCGGCACCGACCGTCACCCCGCCGACGGTCGCGTCCCACGCCACCGAGGTGGTCCGGGCGCGGCTGTTGAGGTCGTTCAGCTCGCGCAGCAGACCGGCGCTGCGCTTCACGTCGACGACCGCGTGGCCGAAGACGCGGACGAGCACCGGAAGCTGCACGTCGACCCGCACCCAGCACGCCGCCACGCCCGCGCGGAACGGGTAGTCGCCATCGTCGTCGACGGGCAGCTGCCAGACACCCCAGATGTCCTGCAGGCACCGCTCGACGTGCGACCGGACCAAGTGCTCCATTGCTGCTCATCCCCCTTGTCGAGACGCAGTGTCCGACAGGGGTACGACATTTTCCGGCTGCCCAACGGCGCGTCGGCTTGACGGACGCAACCGGTGCGTTCAGTCCCCGAGGACCTCGCGGCCGAGGAAGGCGAGCAGGCCGTCACCCCGCTCCCAGGGCGGGAGCTCGAGCAGCGCGGTGAGTTCGTCGACCCGTCCCGCAGGGACGCTGAAGGTGCCCACGCCGAGGTGCGCACCACCCTCGACGGGCAGCAGGCGCGTGCACAGCAGCACGCCGGGCCGCGGCTCGGGCACGCGGTAGGACACCGTGACCTCCAGCGGCTCCTGCGCCGGTTCGCCCGCCCCGGCGACGGGCCGCACCAGGGCGCCGTCGGGTCGTGCCTCGACCACCTCCACCAACCGGCGGGGTGCGTCGACCCACGCCTCGGCGAGCGCCAGCTCGTCCGCCGGCAGCAGCGGGCCGCGGTCGTCGAGGAAGCGCCGTTCCCAGTTCCACTCGTGCAGGACGACGTCGAGCAGCAGCGGGTGGGAGAACAGGTCGGCGAGGTCGTGCGCCCGCTCGTGGTCGCGACCGTGGGCGTGGTCGTGCGCGTGGTCGTGGACGTGGTCATGCCGGGGGTCGCGTTCGAGCACGATCGGCTCGGACCGGTCGCCGGCGAACGCGTCGACCGCCTGCTCGAGATCCGGCACCAGGATCCCGCCGCGTCGGATCAGGTAGCTCAGCCGCTTCTGCACCAGCCAGTCGAGGCGGTCCGCCAGCGGAGCCAGGGCGGTGGAGCGCAGGTGGCACTGCTTGAACTTGCGGCCGGATCCGCACCAGCACGGGTCGTTGCGGTTCAGCGTCGCCGCGATCGACAGCGGCGTCGGGCCGATCATGACGCCGAGCTCGGCCGGGTCGCTGGCACCGATGCGGTGCCAGACGGTCTGGGCCTCCTCGGCGCGGCCGCGGTCCGACAGCGTCCAGGCGAGCCGGTCCGCGGTGAGGGCGAACAGCGGGTCGGCGGCCACGGCGTCGCGGAGGAACATCTCCGCCTGCCGCAGCTGCCGATCGGTCTCGGCCGCGACGGCCGCCAGGTACCCGGCGGCGGCGCGCTGCCGCGGACGGGCGGCGATGCGCAGGCAGTAGGCGGCGAACTTCGCGGTGAGCGCGATGGCGTCCTCGTCCTCGGCCTCGAGGAGCACGTCGGCTGCGGCCTCGACGAGATCGGCGGTCGCGAGCTCGTCGAGGGTGCTCCGGAGGTCGCCGGGGGCGAGCTCCTCCCCGCCGTAGACCGCGGCGGCGGCGTCGAGCAGGTCGAGCAGGACGTCCTGCTCGTCGTCCTCGAACTCGGCCCGGACGCGGACCTGCCGCCGCACCATCGCGTCGGCCTGCCACACCGCCTCGTCGTGCGCGACGACGCTGCCCCGCCGCTCCAGACCGGCACGCTCGACCAGCTCCACGAGCGGGGGCAGCGGCCCGCTGAAGGCAGTCGGGTCCGCGACGCGGGCGGAGACGACGAGTGCGGCGAGCTCGATCGGCAGCTCGACGTCGGCGACCTCGCGGTCGTACGCCGCCCGGATCGTGGCCACCGCCGCGTCGACCTCGCCCCCGGTCGGCAGCTCGTCCACCAGCGCGAGGCGCAGCCGGCCGCCGTCGACCGTCACGGCGACGAGATCGCCGGCGGTGAACGCGGCGAGCCAGCCCTCGGGGCCGTAGGCGTAGCCGTCCTGCTCGACCACCGGCTCCCCGTCGTCGGTCCGCAGTGGGCGAGCGGCATAGCGCAGCACCGCGAGGTCGGTGGCGAGATCCAACGTGTCCGGCACGTCGAGGGTCTCGAGCCGGGTGGTCACCACCAGCCCCTGGCAGACCTGCCGCGGGGAGCAGAGCCGCTCTCCGTCGGAGGTGGCGACGTAACCGAGACGGTCGGCGAGCACGAGCTGGTCCTCGGCGCTGCCCAGCCAGTAGCTCGCCACCGGGTCGGCGACGTCCAGCCCGACCGCGGCGGCGACCTCGCTGTCGAGGTCCTCGCTGGAGCGCGGGCCCTCCGCGACGCCGGCGAGGAACGCCCGCTCGACGCGGGACCGGGCGGGCAGCGGCATCCGGGCGAGTGAGGCGAGGAACACCTCGACGTCCACGACGGATGCCGCGGCTGGTTCGCTTCCGCCGTGGAGATCGTCGGGGTCATCGTCGGGATCGGGATCGTCGTCGGCGTCCAGCAGGTCGATCTCCCGCGCCTCGGCGGCGAACAGCAGCGGCGACAGGGCCGCGCGCAGGTTGAGCCAGATCTCGTCCGCCGGGACGGCACCGGACCGCATCCGCTCCACGGCGCCCCACAGCTGTGGCGGCTGACCCTCCAGCACCATCTGCGCGAGCACCATGTCCGGGACGGTGGCGCCGCGGCCGGCGTCCTCGAAGGCCTCGAGCACGGCCTCGGGGTCGTCGAGGTCCAGTCCGGGCGGGAGGCCGTCGGGGAACAGCAGTGACAGCCGGTCGCGGTCCATGCCGCCCAACGTAGAGCTTCCGCGGCTCTCGTCACCTGCCGCCACCATCACCCCGCGGATGCGGTGCTAACGTCCGCCTCGTGCCGCAGTTTCGGATCCGGGAAGCAGCGAGCCTGCTCGCCGTCAGCGACGACTCGGTCCGCCGTTGGATCGACGGCGGCGCGCTCACCGCCCGGAAGGACGAGGCCGGCCGCCTCGTCGTGGACGGCGCCGAGCTCGCCGCGTTCGCCCGTCAGCACGCGGCGACGCCGCCGGACCCCTCGGACGTCGGACGGTCGGCCCGCAACCGCTTCGTCGGCCTCGTGACGCGGGTCGTGACCGACCAGGTGATGGCGCAGGTCGAGATGCAGTGCGGCCCCCACACCGTCGTCTCGCTGATGAGCGCCGACGCCGTGCACGAACTCGGCCTCGAGCCCGGCACCCTCGCCGTCGCCGTCGTCAAGGCCACCACCGTCATCGTGGAAACCCCTGGAGGCACCTCGTGAAGCTGCGCCGTACCGCCCTGTTGCTGGTGGCGGCCCTGCTCGCCCTGCTCTCCGGCTGCGGATCGAGTTCGGGGTCGTCCGGGTCGGGGTCGTCGAGCGCTCCCACGTCGATCACCGTGTTCGCCGCGGCCTCGTTGAAGTCCACCTTCACGAAGCTCGGCACCCAGTTCGAGCAGGCGAACCCCAACACGAAGGTCACCTTCACGTTCGCCGGCTCGTCGGATCTGGTCACGCAGATCACCGGCGGGGCCCCGGCCGACGTGTTCGCCAGCGCGGACGAGAAGAACATGAAGAAGCTGACCGACGCCAAGCTCGTCACCGGCACCCCCGCCGACTTCGCGACGAACACGCTGACCATCGTCGTCCCGCCCGGCAACCCGGCCCACATCACGTCCTTCGCCGACCTCGGTCGCGCCGGCACCCAGGTCGTCGTCTGCGCTCCGCAGGTGCCGTGCGGGTCGGCGGCGAAGACGGTCGAGAAGCTCACCGGCACGACGATCAAGCCGGTGAGCGAGGAGGCCTCGGTGACCGACGTGCTGAACAAGGTGACCTCGAAGGAGGCCGACGCCGGGCTCGTCTACGTCACCGACGCGACGACCGCCGGGGCGAGCGTCGTCTCCGTCCCGTTCCCGGAGTCGGCCAAGGCCGTGAACACCTACCCGATCGCGCCGGTGACGACGAGCAAGCAGCCGCAGCTCGCCCGACGCTTCGCCGACTACGTCACCGGCCCGGCCGGTCAGCAGGTCCTGCGGGATGCCGGTTTCGGCGCCCCCTGATCCGGACGGCGGAGCGGCCCGCACCGACCGGCAGGCAGGGGGCCGGTGGCGGCGCGCCGGCAACGCCGTCGGTCCCGTCGGCGTCCCCGGCTGGATCTGGGTCGTGGCCGGGCTCGGCGCGCTGTTCGTCGTGCTCCCGCTCGTCGCGATCCTGCTCAAGGTGCCGTGGCGGTCGTTCGGCCCGCTGCTGACCTCGACGTCGTCGATCGCGGCGCTGGAGCTCAGCCTGCGGACGGCGGCGGCCAGCACGCTGCTGTGCCTGGTGTTCGGGGTCCCGATGGCGCTCGTCCTCGCCCGCAGCCGGATGCGGGGGTTGCCGGTCCTGCGGTCGTTCGTCCTGTTGCCGCTCGTGCTGCCGCCGGTCGTGGGCGGTATCGCGCTGCTCTACACCTTCGGACGGCAGGGCCTGCTCGGCTCCACGCTGCAGCTGCTCGGCGTGCGGATCGCCTTCTCCACCACCGCCGTCGTGCTGGCGCAGACCTTCGTCTCGCTGCCCTTCCTCGTGCTGAGCCTCGAGGGGACGCTGCGCACGACCGGTCAGCGCTACGAGGCGGTCGCTGCGACGCTCGGCGCCCGACCGTCGACGGTGCTGTGGCGGGTGACGCTGCCGCTCGTGCTGCCCGGCGTCGTCAGCGGCGCCGTGCTGTCGTTCGCCCGGGCGCTCGGGGAGTTCGGCGCAACGCTCACCTTTGCCGGCAGCCTGCAGGGCGTGACGCGGACGCTGCCGCTGGAGATCTACCTGCAGCGCGAGACCGATCCGCAGGCCGCCGTCGCCCTCTCGCTCGTGCTGCTCGTCGTGGCGGTCGGCATCGTCCTGGTCGCCCGGAGCCGCAGCGCGACGGATCTGCTGTGAGCGGAGCGGCGCCCACCCCGGCCCGCACCGTCGGCGGAGCCCGTGGTCACCTCGAACTCTCGGCCACCGTGGCGGCGCGCGGCTTCGACGTCGCGCTGGACGTGGCCGCCGGTGAGGTGCTCGCGCTGCTCGGGCCGAACGGGGCGGGCAAGTCGACGCTGCTCGGGCTCACCGCGGGGCTGCTCCGACCCGATACCGGCGCGGTCCGCCTCGACGGGGAGGTGCTCGCCGACGGCGCAGAGTTCCTGCCGCCCCACCGCCGCCGCGTCGCGCTCCTGGCCCAGCAGGCGCTGCTGTTCCCCCACCTGAGCGTTCGCGAGAACGTCGCGTTCGCCCCGCGCAGCACGGGAGTCGCCCGCCGCACCGCCCGCGAGACCGCGGACCGATGGCTGGCCGCCGTCGACGCGACCGACCTGGCCGGCCGCAGGCCGGCTCAGCTGTCGGGCGGCCAGCAGCAGCGGGTTGCCGTGGCCCGCGCGCTGGCCGCGGAACCCTCCCTGCTGCTGCTCGACGAACCGATGAGCGCCCTGGACGTCGGCGCCGCACCCGCGCTGCGGCAGCTGTTGCGCCGCGTGCTCCGCGACGGGTCGCGCTCCGCGGTGCTGGTGACCCACGACGTGCTCGACGCGGTGGTCCTCGCCGACCGCATCGCGGTCCTCGAGGGCGGCCGGCTCGTGGAGCTCGGGCCGGTCCGCGACGTGCTGACCACCCCCCGCAGCGGCTTCACGGCCCGGTTGGCCGGCATCAACCTGCTCGTCGGCATCGCGACGGTGGACGGGCTCACCACCAGCGACGGTCGCACCGTCGTGGGGAGGCGGGAAGGGGCGGATACCGGCGAGGCGGCGGTCGCGGTCTTCCCGCCGGGCGCGGTGGCCGTGTTCCGGGAAGCCCCGCGGGGCAGCCCGCGCAACAGCCTCGGCGTCGTCGTCGGTGAGCTGGAACCGCGCGGCGACGTGGTGCGGGTGCACACGGTGGACGGGCTCGCCGCCGACATCACGCTGGCCTCGGTCGCCGACCTGGGCGTGCAGCCCGGCGACGAGCTGGTCTTCTCGGTCAAGGCGACCGAAGTGCGGGTGCTGCCGTCGGGTGCGCCCGCGTCATAACGTCCTGCGCGTGACCACCCCGCCCCTAGCGCTGTCCCGCGACACCGTGCTCTGCATCTCGCTCGCGGGACGGCCGGGCAACCACGGGACGCGCTTCCACAACCTGCTCTACGCCGAGCTCGGGCTCGACTTCGTCTACCTCGCCCGCACCACCGACGACCTGCCCGCCGCGATCGCGGGGCTCCGCGCCCTCGGCGTCCGCGGCTGCAGCGTCTCGATGCCGTTCAAGGAGGACGCGATCGCGCTCGTCGACGCGCTCGACCCGTCGGCCGCGGCCATCGATTCGATCAACACGATCGTCAACGACGACGGCCGCCTGACGGCATACAACACCGACTACCTGGCAGTCCGGTCGCTGCTCGAAGCCCGGCGACTCCAGCCGGAGACGACGGTCGCCGTGCTCGGCAGCGGAGGCATGGCGAAGGCCGTCGTCGCCGCCGTCAGCGACGTCGGTCTGACCGGGGGTGTCGTCGTCGCGCGGAACGCCGGGACCGGGCAGGCGCTCGCCGCGCGCTACGGCTGGCGGCACGTCACCGACGCGTCGGCGCTGCCGGAGGCGCCGCAGCTGCTCGTCAACGCGACGCCGATCGGGATGGCCGGCGGACCCGCCGCGGACGAGCTGCCGGTGCCCAGCACGGTCGTCGACGGTGCCCGTCTCGTGTTCGACGTCGTCGCGTCCCCGACACGGACGCCCCTGATCCGACGCGCGGAGCAGCAGGGCATCGAGACCATCAACGGAGGCGACGTCATCGAGCTCCAGGCCGCCGCACAGTTCGCGCTCTACACCGGCGTCCGGCCGACGCCGGAGCAGGTCCGCCGGGCGTCGGCGGCCGCACGATGACCGGGACCCACCCGCAGGAGGCGCGGCGCCAGCGGGCGGTGGGCGCGCTCGTCGGAGCCGCCGTCGGCGACGCGCTCGGAGCCCCCTTCGAGTTCGGTCCCGCCGGGGCGTTCTCCCGCCGCTTCCCGACGCCGGCACTCGGCTCGGCGACGGAGATGGTCGGTGGCGGGAGCATCGGCTGGAAGCCTGCCGAGTGGACCGACGACACACAGATGGCGATGTGCGTCGCGGCCAGCCTCCTCGACCGCGCTCGTCCGCATGGGGCAGAGCTGGACCTCGGGGACGTCTTCGCCCGCTTCCAGGCCTGGGCCCGCGCCGACCCGCCGGACATCGGCAACACCACCGCAGCCGCACTGCGCAGCAGCAGCCCGTGGCAGGACGCGGCAGCCGAGCACTTCCGCCGCACCGGGCACGGCGCCGGGAACGGCGGGCTGATGCGCACCACGCCCGCAGCGATCCGCTTCGCGGGCGAGGGGCGCGCGGCGACGATGGACGTCGGTCGCCGCCTCACGCTGCTCACGCACGGCGACCCCGCCGCCGGTGAGGGTTCGGCCATCCACCACGAGCTGATCCGGGTCGCGTTGACCGGCGGCGACCCGCTGGCGGCCGTCGGCGAGACCCTCGCGTTCGTGGCGCCCGAGCACCGTGCCATCTGGGACGAGGTGCTCGCCCCCGGCTGGACGCCGGCCGACGCCCGCGTCGAGAACGGCGTCGCATGGCCGACGCTCGGCACCGCGCTGTGGGCCCTGCGCACGACGACGACGTTCGCCGACGCGCTGCGAGCCGCGGTCGACTGCGGCGGCGACACCGACACCGTCGCCTGCGTGACCGGCGCGCTGGCCGGCGCCCGCTACGGCATCCAGGCCATCCCCAGCCGGTGGACGACGTACCTCAACGGCCACGTGCCGGGGAACCCACCGTTCGGCTCCACCCTCGCCGAGCTGCAGCGCATCGCCCTGGCGCTGCTCGGCGAGCCCGACGCGCCGCTGCCCGGCGACAGCTGTGGCGCCGGGGTCCTCGGCCCGACCGAGGTGCTGCCGGGCTTCTGGGTCGGCAACATCGACGCCCTCGCCACCGCGCCCGCCGACCACGCCGTCCTCAGCCTCTGTCGGACGCCGGAGCCGAGCCGGCACCCGCTGCGGCGCGCGGTCTACCTGATCGACAAGCCGGGATCGAACCCCGGGCTCGACGCGGTCCTGGCCGATGTGCTCGACGAGATCGCCGCATTCCGGGCCGAGGGAAAGCACGTGTTCGTGCACTGCTTCGGTGGTGCCAGCCGCACCGGCCTGGTGCTGCGGGGGTGGCTTCGACGCAGCGAGGGCCTGTCCGCCGCCGCAGCCACAGCGCGTGCGCAAGAGCTCTGGCCCTCGATCGGGTTGTGGCAACCGGAGTTCGACGCGGCCCTCGAGCGGCTTGCGGTCTAAGGACAGGTTCCTATACCAGACGTTGTCGACCGGGTAACTCATGTTTGACAGGGCGATCCAGCTGACGCAGGGTGAGCCCGTGCTCGTCGAGAGGTTCCCGGTGGTCCTGCCCGCGCGGACCCTTCCTCTCGTGTCACTGCGTCTCGTGTCACTGCGTCTCGTGTCCCGGCGTCACGTCGACCTCGGCCGCACGTCGGCCGCCCTCTGTCGCTCCTTCTGAGACCCGCACCGCTCTCGAAGGCTCTCGACCGAAGGACACATCCGTGGCGCTCTGGAAGCCCGACCCGACGTTCTACCCCTCACCCCGCGAGGCCGCGGCGGCTCCGCCCGAGAAGCTCGCCTACGTCGCGGCCTTCTCGCGCCCGACCGATGGTTCGGAGAGCAGCCCGGACGCCATCGCCGTCGTCGACACCGATCCGCGGTCGCCGACCTACGGCACCGTCGTCGGCTTCACCGAGATGCCCTACACCGGTGACGAGCTGCACCACTTCGGATGGAACGCCTGCTCGAGCGCGCTGTGCCCGTACGCGCCGCACCCGCACACCGAAAGGCGATACCTCGTCGTCCCCGGCCTGCGCAGCAGCCGCATCTACATCATCGACGTCAAGGACGACCCCCGGAAGCCGACGATCGTCAAGACGCTCGAACCCGAGGAACTCGGCAAGCGGGCCGGCTACTCCCGGCCCCACACGGTGCACTGCGGCCCGGAGGGGCTCTACGTGTCGAACCTGGGCGGCTACGGCGAGGAGGGGCCCGGCGGCATCGCCCTGCTCGACCACACCAGCTTCGAGGTGCTCGGGCAGTGGGAGGTCGACCGGGGCGACCAGTATCTCGCCTACGACTTCTGGTGGCACATCGCCCACGACGTCGCGGTGACCTCGGAGTGGGGCACCCCGTCGATGATCGAGAACGGGATCGACCCCGAGCTGCTGCTGGGCAAGAAGTACGGCCACCGGCTGCACTTCTGGGATCTCCGCAAGCGCAAGATCACCCAGACGGTCGACCTGGGCGACGAGCACCAGATGGCCCTCGAGCTCCGGCCCGCGCATGACCCGACCAAGACCTACGGCTTCCTCGGCGTGGTCATCAGCGTCGAGGACCTGTCCGCGTCGATCTGGGTCTGGCACCGCGACAACGGCCGCTGGGCCGCGTCGAAGATCATCACCATCCCGGCCGAGCCCGCACCCGACGAGAGGCTGCCGCCGGCGCTCAAGCCGTTCGGGGCGGTGCCCCCGCTGGTCACCGACATCGACCTGTCCGTCGACGACCGCTTCCTCTACGTCTCCTGCTGGGGCACCGGCGAGCTGAAGCAGTACGACGTCACCGACCCGTTCCACCCCGTCGAGGTGGGTTCGGTGCGGATCGGCGGCATCGCGGACGAGAAGCCGCACCCGGCCAAGCCGGACGCGCCGCTGCGGGGTGGGCCGCAGATGGTCGAGGTCAGCCGGGACGGCAAGCGCGTCTACTTCTCGAACTCGCTCTACGGCGCGTGGGACGAGCAGTTCTACCCCGACGGGGTCGGGGCGTGGATCGCGAAGCTCGACGTCGACACCGAGAACGGCGGCATCGCCTTCGACGAGCGGTTCTTCCCCGAGGGCGACGCCTTCCGCGGCCGGCGGGTGCACCAGCTGCGGCTCGAGGGCGGCGACGCCTCCAGCGACAGCTACTGCTACCCGTGACCGGTGCCGAGCTGCTGGCCCTGGTCGTGCTCGGTGCCTTCCACGGGCTGAACCCCGGAATGGGCTGGCTGTTCGCGGTCTCCATCGGGCTGCAGGAGCGGAGCCGCAAGGCCCTGCTGCTCTCGTTGCCGTTCATCGCCCTCGGCCACGAGGGATCGGTCGCGGTGATGGCGGTGATCGGTGCGGTGACCGAGTCGCTCACCGCGTCCCGTGTGGTCGTGCTCGCCGTCGGCGGCGTGCTGCTCGTGTTCGGGCTCTGGCAGCTGCTGCGCAAGCGGCACGGCCGGTGGGCCGGCATGCGGCTCTCGCGGTGGGGACTCGCCCGCTGGTCGTTCGTCATGTCCTCGGCGCACGGCGCCGGGCTGATGGTCCTGCCGGTGTTCGTCTTCCCGTCCCACGCCTTCAGCGGCCTCGACACCTCGGCCGGGCTGGTCCACGCGGTGGGCATCGGCCTGCTCGCCGCCTGCGTCCACTCGCTGGCCATGATCGCGATGACCGGAACGATGGCCGTCCTCGTCTACGACATCCTCGGCCTGTCGGTGCTGCGGCGCTGGTGGGTCAACGTCGACAAGCTCTGGGCGGTCAGCCTGGTCGGCGCCGGCACGGTCGTCCTGCTCAGCACCTGACCGTCCGCGCCGCGCATCCGGAACTCCACGCATCGAAGGGAACAGCTGTGTCCGTCACCGACGAACTGCTCGCCAACAACGAGGCCTACGCCGCCTCCTTCTCCGGCCCGCTTCCGCTGCCACCGGCCAAGGGCGTCGCCGTCGTCGCCTGCATGGACGCCCGGCTCGACGTCTACCGCATCCTCGGCCTGGCCGAGGGTGAGGCGCACGTGATCCGCAACGCCGGCGGCGTCGTGACCGAGGACGAGATCCGCTCCCTCGCCATCAGCCAGCGGCTGCTCGGCACGCGCGAGATCGTCCTGATCCACCACACCGACTGCGGCATGCTCACCTTCACCGACGACGCGTTCAAGAAGAGCATCCAGGACGAGACCGGCATCAAGCCGTCCTGGTCGGCCGAGGCGTTCGCCGACCTCGACGCCGACGTCCGGCAGTCGATCGCCCGGATCCGGAGCAGCCCCTTCGTGCCGCACACCGACGCCGTCCGCGGCTTCGTCTTCGACGTCGCGACGGGCAGGCTGAACGAAGTCACCTCCGGCTGACCCCCATCGGGAGAGGAGCTCACCCGCCGCTACGTCGACACCGAGCTCGCCGGGCTCACGGCCCGGTCCGAAGCCGACAGGTGACGACGCTTACAGCCGCCCCTCGGCGAGCCAGCTCCCTCTAGCCTGTCGGGCGACCAGGACGCGCGCGCAAGAGGAGTTGCCCATGTCGGTCATCGACGAGCTGCAGGCTGCCGCCGAGGACAACCCGAGCCGGTTCCCCGGCCCGCAGCCGCCACAGCCTTCACGCCGCGTCGCCGTCGTGACGTGCATGGACGCGCGGATCGACGTCTACCGCCTGCTCGGACTCCGGGAGGGCGAGGCCCACGTCATCCGCAACGCCGGCGGGGTCGTGACCGCCGACGTGCTGCGCTCGCTCGCCATCAGCGAGCGCGTGCTCGGCACCCGCGAGGTGTTGCTCATGCACCACAGCCGGTGTGGCCTCATCGACTTCGACGCCGACGGCTTCCGTCGCGGCATCCGGGACGAGACCGGCGTCGAGCCGACGTGGGAGGACGCCTCCATCGGCGACCTCGACACCGACGTCCGCGCCGCAGTGGCCCGGGTAGCGGCCGACCCGACGCTCGCCGTCGATCTGGTCCGCGGCTTCGTCTACGACGTGGAGACCGGGACGCTGCGCGAGGTCGACTGACCCGGGGTCCCGGGCAAGCAGCCGCGGACGGCCGCGGACAGCGTTCTCCACAGCCGTCGGCGTCGGCCGGCATCGGCGGTGCGGGGGCAGCGAGGCTGCCGTCATGACGCGCTCACGTTCGCCACAGCCGCCCCGTTCCCCCTCCGCCGGCCCGCCGGTGCTCCGGCTCGGCAAGCCCGAGGAGGTCTTCGCCGCCGTCCCGTATCTGCTCGGTTTCCACCCACAGCGCAGCTTGGTCGTGCTCGGGCTCCGCGGTTCGCGGAGCCGGCTGGGCGTCACGATGCGGATGGATCTGGACGGTCCTCCTGCCGAGCTCGCCGACGTCGTGCTCCGTGGGCTGACGTCCGACGGTGACACCTCGGTGATCTTCGTGCTCTACGACCCCGTCGAGTCGCGTCCGGTCGGCACGACCGCGCTGCCGACCGACGAGCTGGTCGACACCATCCGGCGGCGCTGCGAGAAGGCGTCGATCCGGATCCGCGACGTCCTCTGCGTCGCGGACGGACGGTGGTGGTCGTCGCTGTGCCGCGACCTCACCTGCTGCCCACCGGAGGGCAAGCCGCTCGCGGGGCCCGACGGCGCGTCGGGGAGCTCGCTGGTCGATGCGACCGCGGTCTCGGCCGGGCTGACCGCCCTGCCCGACCGGCAGGCGCTCCGGGCGACGCTCGAGCCACCGGCGCCGTGGTCGCACGAGGCGACGGAGCAGGCGATGGACCGCATCGGCGACGACCTGGTGGCAGGACTCGCCGACGGTCGGCAGACCGAGGTGGAGGACGGCCTGATCGAGCTGATCGACGACCTCGTCGACCGCTTCGCCGGCCGGACGCCGAAGCTCGACGACGACGAGGTCGCACGCGTGGCACTGGGCCTGCACCTCCTCGAGGTGCGCGACACCGTCATCACCTGGACGTTGGACGACGACGCCGACGCGTTGCAGCGTCTGCTGGTCGAAGTCGTGCGCCGCACGCCCGCTCCGACCCACGTGCCCGCCGCTTCCGTGCTGGCCTGGGGCGCCTACGGCAAGGGCAACGGTGGGCTGGCCGGTGTCGCGCTCGAGCTGGTCTCCGAGTCGGACCCGGAGTACTCCCTGGCCCGGCTGGTCGACCACTCGCTGCAGCACGGGATCCACCCGGACCTGCTGCGGACAGCGACGCGGCAGACCGTGCAGGAGCTCGCGGAGCGCGGGAAGAACGGTCGTCGGCGCCCCCGACCCGCCCCCGCGGACCCGGCAGCCACCGCCGGACCGGACGGCCGCGCGTTCGGCGAATGGGCGGGGTGAACCGCGCCGCGCTCAGATCTCGACGTGCCCCGACACCGGCAGCGTGACCAGGGTCGACCGGGGCTGCCCGCCCGGCAGGTGCGCCGAGAGGACGTATTGACCGGCGACGACGTCGCCGAAGCGGAAGGCACCGTCCTCGTCGGTCGTGGTCCGCGCGACGACCGCGCCCGCGGAGAGCAGCAGGACGGCGGCCCCGGCGGCCGAACCGCCCGTGCTGACGGCGATGCGACCGTCGACGACGCCCGTGATGGGGGCGGCGTCGAGGTCCAGGGACTCGGTGCGGGAACCGTTGCTGCCGTGACCGTTGCTGCCGTTGCTGTGGCCCCTGCCGTTGCTGTGGCCGTTGCCGTTGCTGTGGCCGTTGCTGTTGCTCATCGCACCGGGGTGCGCGACCGCGGCGACGGGGGCGAAGCCCGGGCCGCGGGCGACGACAATGACCTCCGCAACGTCGGAGGCGTCCAGTGGGATACGGAAGTGCCCGTCGCCGTCGATGCGGCTGTGGGCGAGCTCGGACCCGTGGACGTCCAAAACGGTGACGGTGCCCGTGCCGGCCACCCGACCCGCGACGGTGATGCGACCGGCCACAGCCGGGGCCACCTCCGGCTCCGGCTGGCGCTCCGGCTCCGACTCCGGCTCCGGCTCCGGCTGGCGCTCCGACTGGCGGGCGGCGGCAGCGGACGGCGGCAGCGCATGCTCAGGGCCGTTGACGGCCTGGAACGCCGTCGTCGGGCTGCCGGAGGCGACGGGCTGCCGGTCGGACTGTGGGTCGGACTGTGGGTCGGACTGGGGCGGAGCGGTGGGCGCGGCCGTCGAGTCGTCGGTGGCGGGCAGGCCGCCGGCGGTCGCGAGCGCGGGTTCGCTGTAGTGGAAGACGCCGCCGCGCAGGGCGGACGCCGCCGCAGCCACGAGGCAGGCGATGACGGCGAACCCGAAGGCGATGTGCAGGCCGTTGGAGAACGAGCCGGCGATGAGGTCGGGGAAGAACGAGCGGCCGGTGACGTACTGCAGCGTGTCGGGCGGGACGTTCGCCGCCGCCGGGCCGAGGAGTTCCCGGATCGGGTTGTAGCCGAGCAGCGACGCGAACAGCGTCGCCACCGGGGGCAGCGACGCGGCCCGGGTGGCGGCGTCCGGCGCGATGCCGGCCGAGGTGAGTCCGTTGAACAGCGCGCCGCCGAGGGTGGACGACAGGCCCAGGATGATCAGGCTGAAGAAGATCCCGATCGACAGGACCTGCGCCGAGTTCTGGAAGGTCGCGGCCATGCCGCCGCCGACCCCCCGGGCCCGGGCGGGGAGGCTGTTCATGATCCCGGCCCGGTTCGGCGAGGAGAACAGACCCATCCCGATGCCGTTGAGCAGCAGGATCGCCGCGAAGGCCCAGTAGTTGAAGTTGACGGGCAGTACGAGCAGCAGCGCGAACGAGACGGCGGCGACGAGCATCCCGCCGGTCGCGAACGGCCGGGCCCCGAAGTGGTCGGAGAGGTAACCGGAGATCGGTGCCGCGGCCAGGAAGCCGATGGTCAGCGGGATCATCGCGATGCCGGCCCACAGCGGCGTGCTCTCGAAGCTGTAGCCGTGCAGCGGCAGCCAGATCCCCTGCAGCCAGATGATCAGCAGGAACTGCAGACCGCCGCGGCCGAGGGCGGCGAGCAGGCTGGCCGCGTTCCCGGCCGAGAAGGCTCGGGTGCGGAACAACGAGAGCTGGAACATGGGGGCGGCGACCCGCGTCTCGATGACGACGAAGGCCACGAGCACGGCGAGACCACCGAAGATCGCGGTGAGCACCCACGGGCTGGTCCATCCCATGGTGTGGCCGCCGTAGGGCTGGATGCCGTAGGTGATGCCGGCCAGCACCGCGATGAGACCGACGGCGAAGGTGATGTTGCCCCACCAGTCGATCCGCTCGCGGCGACGCTCGCCGCTGTCGCGGAGCTTGAGGTAGGCCCAGACCGTCCCGAAGATGCCGAACGGCACCGAGACGAGGAAGACCATCCGCCAGCTGATCGGGGCCAGCAGGCCACCGATGAGCAGACCCAGGAAGCTGCCGGCGATCGCCGCGACGCTGTTGATGCCGAGTGCCAGCCCACGCTCCCGCTCGGGGAAGGCATCGGTGAGGATCGCGCTCGAGTTGGCGAACAGCAGCGCACCGCCGATGCCCTGCAACACCCGCATGATGATCAGCCACATCGCGCCCGCGGAGCCGTGCATCCAGGTGACGGACAGCAGGATCGAGAAGACGGTGAAGACGGCGAAGCCGAGGTTGTACATCCGGACGCGGCCGTACATGTCCCCGACCCGGCCGAAGCTGACCACCAGGACCGCGGTGACCACCAGGAAGCCCATGATCAGCCACAGCAGGTAACCGGTGTTGCCGGGCAGCAAGGGGTCCAGGGCGATGCCGCGGAAGATGTCCGGGAGCGCGATCAGCAGGATCGAGGCGTTGATGGTCACCATCAGCACGCCCAGCGTCGTATTGCTCAGGGCGATCCACTTGTAGCGCGAGTCGCGGTCGCCGCCACCGGCCCTGGCGCCCTGCGGCACGGCCTGCATCGTGCGGGTGCTGCTCATGCCGTCGTCCGAACCGCTCTGCTCCACGCTCAACCCGTCACCCCGTCCGCGTCACCCTGCGACTTACTTAGCCAATGCTAACTAGTTGACGTCGTCACCGCGAGGGGCCGCGTCCTGGCCCGATGCCCCGGGACGCCCGTCGGTCGTCGGGTTCGGGGTCGTCGGGAAGCCATTGATGCCGGTCCCGCCGCGCACCATCGCCACGGGGTGGAACCCGGGCCCGAACGCAGAGGTGCCCGCACCGGACGCGCTCCCGTCGGACCGGTCGTCGAGCAGCTCGGCCGGTCCGACGCCGAGGTCGTACTCGCGCGCCTCGCCAGGCGCGACCTCGATGAGGTGGGCCGAGGGAACCGCTCCGGGCACCACCGCCGTGAAGGTGTAGGTGCCGCTGCGCAGACCGGCGACCTCATAGGCGCCGTCGTCCTCGATGTCGACGCCCGCGACCACGTGGCCGTCGTCGTCGAGCACGGAGAGCACGCCGCCACCGGCTCCGACGACCCGGCCGTAGACCAGCCCGTCACCGTCGAGGACGAAGTCGGCGGACTCCCCGAGCTCGTCGGCGGGCACCGTCACGCGGCGGGCGTCCGGCTGGCACCCACGGGGACTCGCCACCACGACGTAACTTCCCGGGTCGACCGGCAGGACGTAGCGCCCGTCGGCCGCGCTGTGCAGCAATCCGATCGGGTCGCCCGTGTCGGTGGTGACCGTCAGAGGCACCCCCTCGAAGGGGCGACCGTCGGTGTGCTCGACGCGGCCGAACAACACCGAGCCGGCGGCAGGGGCAACAGCGTCCGCACCGGCATCGGCCTGGACGGAGGAACGGTTCGCGCCGCTGACCGCCATCTCATTCGTGTCCGCCGTCGCCGCGTCGGATTCCGCCGTCCCGGCGGTCTCCGCGTCATCCGACGGAGACTTCTGCGGAGCACCGGGAGCTCCGGCCCCCGCCTGTGCGGCCTGGAAGTCCTTGGAGCGGATGAGGAACAGGGCGAGAACCCCACCGACCAGCGCGACCACCGTCGCCACCAGGAGGATCTGCCGCAGCCCGTAGACGAAGCTCTCGCGGGCGACCTGTGCCGCCAGCGGACGGATCTGCTCGGGCAGGGAGGCGATCGCCTGCTTCCCGGCACCGTTCTTGACCGCGGCCGTCAGCCCCTTGGCGGCCGCCGGCGGGGCGCCCGCGAGGCCCTTGCTCACCTGGCTGCCGACGGCGGAGGCGAACAGTGAGCCGAAGGTCGCGATACCGGTCGCGATGCCGACCTGGCGGAACGTGGAGTTGACGCCCGACGCCATTCCGGAGCGCGACGGGTGGACGACACCCACGGCGGTCGAGGCCAACGGCGGGTTGACCAGTCCGGTGCCGACACCGGAGATGAACAGTCCGATGACGAGTCGGGTCCAGTCCGAGGTCGGGTCGATTCGCCGCATGAGCAGCAGACCGATGGCCACGAGGATCAGGCCGGGGCCGATCAGGTAGCGCACCGGCATGTGGCTGGTCAGCCGCCCGGCGAGGGTGCTCGTGAGCAGGATGCCGCCGGAGAGGACGAGCAGCCGCAGACCGGTCTGGAAGGCGGAGTAGCCGAGCACGTCCTGCAGGTAGAGGACGAGGTAGAGCTGCAGGGCGAACAACGACGCCGAGAGGGAGAACGCGGCGATCGACCCACCGACGAAGGTCGGCAGGCGGAACAGGGCCAGGTCGAACATCGGGCTGCGGCCGCGGTGCTCGATCAGCAGGAACAGCGCCAGCAGCAGCGCGGTGCCGATGAAGCAGCCGTAGACCTGCGGCGAACTCCAGCCCTTCTCGCCGGACCGGATGAGGCCGAAGACCAGCAGGCTGAGCGCGGCAGTGAAGGTGAGGAAGCCGCCCCAGTCGGGCCGACGGGCACCGGGCTGGATCGACTCGGAGACCTTGGCGCGCGTCAGGACGATGGCGGCGATGCCCAGCGGCAGGTTGACGAAGAAGATCCATCGCCAGGAGAGACCGCTGGTCAAGGCACCGCCGAGCAGCGGGCCGATGGCGACGGCGAGACCGGTGATCGAACCCCAGACGCCGAAGGCGACGCCCCGCTCACGACCGGAGAACGCGCCCGCCAGCAGGGCGAGCGACACCGAGAACATGATCGCGCCGCCGATGCCCTGCGACCCGCGGGCGATGATGAGCATGAGCGGCGAGGAGGCGACGCCGCAGACCAGCGAGGCGACCGTGAAGATGGCCAGACCGAGCATGTACAGCTTGCGGCGGCCGTACAGGTCGGCGAGGGAACCGGTGGTCAGCAGCAACGACGCGAGGGTCAGCGCGTAGGCGTCGATGATCCACTGCAGGTCCGAGAAGGATGCCCCGAGCTGCTGCTGGATGTCGGGCAGCGCGACGTTGATGATCGTGATGTCGACCAGCAGCATGAAGGTGCCGAGGGAGACCGCGACCAGGGTCCACCAACGGTTCGGGTCCGGCGCGGCCGCACCGGCAGCGGAGTGCTCTGCCGTGGGCTGCGCGCTCGTGGCAGGGGGGGATGCGGCGTCGGCGCCGGGAGAGCTCACTGCTGATGTCTGCCCAAATTTCGGCAAGGGCTGCAAAAAGTGATCCGTCGGACGGGGCAATCGCAGCAATTGGTGGGCAGGAGTCGGTTATGCACCCCCGCGAGGACATCGATCGACCGGCCCGGACCGGGCCCCGTAGCGACCACCCGACCCGCGCCGCGGGGCGCTCGGGCCTGGGCCCGCTGGTCGGAGCGTCGCTGACGCTGCTCATCGGCGGCGGGATCCTGCTCGGTGCGCCGGCGCTCGCCGCGAACCCGTCGCAGTCGTCCTCCCACGCGTCCCCGTCGCCGACGACCTCGCCGACCTCGTCCCCCACGGCCTCGCCGACGACGTCGCCCAGCGCCTCACCGACGGCCACACCGACCGCGACGTCCTCGCCGTCACCCACGGCCTCGCCCACACCGCGCCCGACTCCGCGGCCGACGCGCTCACCGGCTCCGACACCACCGCCCATCACCGGCGGCGACGCCGCCTCCACAGGTTCGGGCGGTGCAGGTTCGGGCGGCGCAGGCTCGGGTGGCGCGGGTTCGGGCGGCGCGGCGGCGGGTTCGACGACCTCCGGCGCCTCGACCTCCGGGGGCAGCGCTGCCCGCAGCTTCGCCGGGACGACGGGTTCGCAGGCGAACTCCACCGGTTCGGGTTCCGCGGGGTCGACGAGTTCCGCCACAGGTACCGGCGCGGGGTCCGGAACGTCGGTCCCGGGCGGGACGACTCCGAGCGCAGCCGCCCCCGCGAGTCCTGCTCCGAGCAGTCCCGGGCTGAGCAGCCTCACTCCGAGCACCGCCCCGCCGACTCCCGCCCCGGGCGATCAACCCATCCGCCTCATGGGGCTGGGCGCTCCGCAGGGCGCGTTCGGCTGGGTCGGTCTCGCCGCTGTCGCTGCGGTGGTGGCTGTGCTCGCGGTCCTCGCCGTCGCCTTCCGGCGCGCCCGGTCGGCGACGGGCGCCGCGGGCTGAGTCCTCGCGACCGCTCGGCGGTGACCCACCGTCACCGGAAATTGTCGGAGGTCCGCGGGAGAGTGACGTCGTCCGGAACCCCGGGCACCGATCTCCGTCCGGAGGACCATCGTGTTCCTCGAGCACTTCACCGGCTTCCCGGCCCTGCCCGCGCTGTCGGACCGCCCCGACGCCCAGCGGCTCGACCCGCTGCTCGATCCGCTGGTGCTGGGCGTGCTGACCACCGCCGTCGAGGACGAGTCCGCCGACGCCTACCGCCACGGCTTCCGTGACGGCCTCCGCGCTGCGGCGCTGATGCCGACCGACCTCGACCTCGCCGAGTCCGCCGGCCTCGACGAACCCTCGTCCACAGCCGCCGACGGCGCGGGGTGGCCCGGCGAGGGAGACTGGCAGCGGTGAGCGCACCTCCCGCCGGTCCCGGCTCCGCACCGTCCTCCGCCACCGCAGCACTGACCGCCGAGCAGGCACTGCGCGACGTCCTCGTCGCCATGGCCGGGCCCGAGGCGATGCCACGGGCCGACCAGCTGGAGGCCGTGGAGGCGCTGGTCACCTCCCGCCGCCGGGTCCTGCTGGTGCAGGCGACCGGGTGGGGCAAGTCGGCGGTGTACTGGGCGGCGACCGCGGCCCGGCGGAGCGCCGGTGCCGGGCCGACCCTCGTCATCTCGCCTCTGCTCGCCCTCATGCGCGACCAGGTCGACGCCGCGGCCCGCGCGGGTGTACGGGCGCGCACCATCAACTCGGCGAACGCCGACGACTGGCAGGAGGTGTTCGCCGCACTCGAGCGCGACGAGATCGACGTCCTGCTGGTGTCACCGGAGCGCCTCGCCAACCCGCGCTTCGAGGCCGCGGCCCTCCCACTGCTCGCCCGTACCGGTCTGCTCGTGATCGACGAGGCACACTGCATCTCCGACTGGGGCTTCGACTTCCGCCCCGACTACCAGCGGCTGACCAAGCTGCTGTCGTCGATGTCGCCGGAGAACCCAGTCCTGGCCACCACCGCAACGGCCAACGCCCGGGTCACCGAGGACGTCGCCCGGCAGCTCGGCGACGAGACGCTGGTGCTCCGCGGCTCACTGGCACGTAGTTCGCTGCGCCTGTCGGTGGTCGGCGGGCTCGACGGGGTGGAACGGATGGCCTGGGTGGCCGACGCGCTCAGCCGTCTCCCGGGATCCGGGATCGTCTACGGGCTGACCGTCGACCAGGTCACCTCCCTCGCCGCCTTCCTCGGCGACGCACTCGGCCCGGAGCTCCCCGTTGCGGCCTACACCGGCGCCACGTCACCGGAGGACCGGGGCCGCATCGAGGCGGACCTGCGGGCCAACCGCCTCAAGGCGGTGGTCGCGACTTCCGCGCTCGGCATGGGCTACGACAAGCCGGATCTCGGCTTCTGCATCCACGTCGGCTCTCCCGACTCACCGGTCGCCTACTACCAGCAGGTCGGTCGGGCCGGGCGCGCGCTGGACACGGCCCTGGGGGTCCTGCTGCCCGCCCCGGAGTCCGACGAGCGGATCTGGGACTACTTCGCCACCGCGACGATTCCCGACCCGGACGCCGCCACGCGGCTGTTGGCCACGCTGGGCTCGGCCGGCGGCCCGATGACGGTCCCCGCACTCGAGGCCGAGACCGGCTTGCGGCGCGGCCGGATGGAGGCGCTGCTGAAGACCCTGCGCGTCGACGGCGCGGTCAGCCGGGAGACCGCCGGCTGGGCCGCCACCGGCAAGCCGTGGGTCTACGACGCGGAGAAGTACGACCGGGTGGTCGCGGCGCGGCGTGCCGAGGCGTCGCTCATGCGCACCTATGCCCGCGGTGAGCGGTGCCTCATGCAGGTGCTCACCGAGGCGCTCGACGACCCCGACGCCGGGCGGTGCGGTCGCTGCTCGGTCTGTACCGGCGAGCTGCCTCCTCCGGGCCCCCACGCCGACCCCGAACGGGTCGCCGCGGCCCGCCGCTTCCTGCAGCAGCGCGACGTCATCGTCGAGCCGCGGCGGCAGTGGCCGGGTGGCCTACGACGGCCGGAGGCCTTACAGGGACGGTTGCTGACCGCAGCGCCGGGGCGGGCCGTCGCCTTCGCCGACGACCCGGCTTGGCGCCCGGTGATCGCCGAACTCGCCTCCCCCGACGCCGAGCCGTCGCAGGAGCTGAAGGACGCCCTGGTCCAGGTGCTGCGGCGCTGGAGCCGGCAGTGGGACGAACGGCCCGTCGCCGTGGTGCCGCTGGCCAGTCGGAGCCGGCCGCTGCGGGTCGCCGGCATGGCCCGTCACCTCGCCGAGGTCGGTCGCCTCCCCTTGGTGACGCCGTTCGACGTCGGCGGACCGGCGCCGGACTCCGACGTCGCCGCCGGGGTGCGGGCCGGCCAGCTGCTGGAGCGGTTGCACCTCGACGGCGGCTTCGCCCCGCCGCCCGGTCCGGTGTTGCTGGTCGACGACGTCAGCCGCACCCGCTGGACGCTGACGGTGGCGAGTGCCCTGCTGCGCTCGGCGGGGGTGCCGGCGGTCCTGCCGCTGGTCGGTCAGCAGCGCCCCTGATCGACGGCGCGATCAGCAAGGACATCCATCCGGGGGGTCACCCGCCTCCCGGCTCGACACCGACACGGCGAGCGACGAGGCTGAGCGTGGTCGGGGTCACTCGTGGGAAGGCACAACACATGCAACAGCTCACCGGTCTCGATGCCGCATTCCTCGCACTCGAGACACCCACCGTCTACGGCCACGTCGGCAGCATCTGCATCCTCGACCCGTCGACCTCCGAACAACCCTTCACCCTCGAGCACATCACCGAGGTCGTGCAGTCGCGGCTGCACATGCTGCCGCCGTTCCGGCGCCGGCTCGTCGAGGTGCCGTTCGGCGTCGACCAGCCGTACTGGATCGAGGACCCGGACTTCGACATCGAGTTCCACGTCCGTGAGCTCGCGCTGCCCTCCCCCGGCGACGACCGGCAGCTCGCCGACCAGGCGGCCCGGCTGCACTCCCGCCCGCTCGACCGTCGGCGGCCGCTGTGGGAGCTCTACCTCATCCACGGCCTGCAGGGCGGTCGCGTCGCGGTCTACACCAAGGTCCACCACGCCGCGATCGACGGGGTCTCCGGAAACGACATCCTCACCGCCCTGCTCGACCTGACGCCGGAGGGCCGCGACCTGGGCGACGCTCCGGAGTGGCACTGCGACCCGGTGCCCGGCAACATCCGCATGGTCAGTGCGAGCCTCGTCTCGCTGGCCAAGCAGCCGTTGCGGGCCGCCCGCCTCTCCTACGGCATCCTGACCGCCCTGCCCGGGATGGCCAGGAGTTCGGCCCGGCCGCGGCTGCCGATCATCGACGACCTGCTCGGCCGCGACTCGAACCTGATGCTCCCCGGCGCCTCGCTCCGGGCGCCGAGCACGCCGTTCAACAAGTCGATCACCGGGCACCGCCGCTGGGCGTTCTGCGACATCGACCTCACCGACGTGAAGAAGCTCAAGAACGCGGCCGGGCTCACCGTCAACGACGTGGTCATGGCGCTGTGCTCCGGCGCGCTCCGCCGGTGGTTGCTCGACCACGACGCGCTCCCCGACGAGCCCCTCGTCTCCGCGGTCCCGGTCTCCATCCGCACCGAGGGTCAGAAGCTCGGCAACCGCGTCTCGACCATGCTCGCGCCGTTGCCGACCAACGTCGCCGACCCGGCCGAGCGCATGCGGCTCTCCCACCAGGCGATGCTCGCCGCGAAGGAGCAGCACGGGGCGTTGCCTGCGGACCTGCTCGGCGACGTCACCCAGTTCGCGGCGCCGGCGCTGGCCAACCAGGCGTCGCGCCTCGCTGCCCGGCTACGGCTCGTCGAGCGGATCAGTCCGTTCAACCTGATCATCTCGAACGTGCCGGGGCCGAACGTCCCGCTCTACTACGCGGGCGCCAAGCTGATCGCCTACTACCCGCTCTCGGCCATCGCCGACGGGCAGGGCCTCAACATCACGGTGATGAGCTACGGCGGACGGATGTTCTTCGGGCTCATCTCCGACCGCGACCTGGTCCCGGATCTCGACGCCATGGCGGGCTACCTCGTCGACGAGCTGCACGACCTGCTTGCCGCCGTTGCTCCGCCGACGAGCCGGAAGGCCGCCGCAGCGAACGGCTCGAGCCAGTCGGCGGCGACCCGGAGCCCCGCCACGACCTCCAGCTGACCGGACGTCCCGGCGCCGTCCGGTCCGACAGGATCCGGACGGCCCCGGACGTATCGCGGTGGTCACGGTCTCGAAATGGGCGAGGCAGTACCGGTCTCCGCCCTCGGGATGACACGCTGGAGTCGATGAACGACGATCCACTCCGGGCCGTCCGCCCGGCGGAGACCCGCGCGGCAGCGGCTGAGGCCGCCGCGTCCGCGACGGCGAACGCGGCCGCCGGGCCGGCCACCGACGCCGGTCTGTCCACCGGGTCCGGCCGCCGCCGCACGCTGCTGCGCCGCATGGTCGGACTCGGCATCACCGGCGCCGCGCTCTACGTGGTCGCCCCGACGATCCTTTCGGTGCTGCACGCCTTCCCGCAGCTCCGGGGGGTGTCGCCGTGGTGGTTCCCCGTCCTGCTCGTGCTCCAGATCGCCTGCTTCGGCGGCAACTGGGTGCTGGTGCGCTTCGCGCTCCGTACCAAGCGGTGGTTCCCGATCGTGACGTCACAGTTGGCCGGCAACTCGGTCAGCCGCGTCCTGCCCGGCGGGGTCGCGGCGGGCCCAGCGCTGCAGGCCGCGATGCTCGCCCGCTCCGGATACCCCGGCGTGCTCACCGCGACGGCGATGAGCTCGACCGGCCTGCTGCTGACCGGCACCCTCCTCCTGCTCCCCCTGCTCGCGATCCCGGCGGTGCTGGCCGGGCTCACCCTCCCCCGCGAGCTCGAGTTCGGTCTCGCGGTCTCGCTGGTGCTGGCGTTGGTCATCACCGCCATCGGGGTCCTGCTGCTCCGGACCGACCGGCCACTGCGCCGCGCAGCCGAGTTCACCGCCGTCATCCAGCGTCGGCTGCTCCGCAAGCCGGGGGACGCGTCCGCGCTGACCCGTCGTCTGCTCAACGAGCGCGACGAGGTCCGCTCGTCGTTCCGGAACAACCCCTACCGCGCTCTGGTCATCGCGGCGATCACCCGGCTGCTCGACTACCTGACGCTGGTCGCCGCGCTGCTCGCCGTCGGCGTCCGCACCGATCCGACGCTCGTGCTGCTCGCCTTCGTCGGCTCCGCCGCGCTGTCGATGGTGCCGATCACCCCGGGTGGGGTCGGGTTCGTCGAGGCAGGCCTCACCGGGCTGCTCGCCCTCGCGGGGGTCCCGGCGAACGAGGCCCTCGTCGGCACCCTGCTCTACCGGCTGACGTCCTACTGGATCCCGCTGCCGGTCGGACTGTTCGCCTACCTCCTGTGGCACCACCGGGCCGGAGACGACCGCGACCGGAACATCGAGCCGCCGTCGGCTGCGGCCACGGCGTCCTGACGTCGGGCGACTCAGGCCGCCTGCGCCGGATCCTCGGCCGCTGGAGCGTCCCGCCCCACCGGGTCGCCCTCCGGCGGCCGCCGGTGCCGCGGAGCCACCGTCAGCTCGCGGTGCCGGTCGAGCCGGCGCATCAGCGGGGTCGCGGTGAGCCCGTGCAGCAGGACCGACACGAGGATGACGAACGTGACCGTCGCCCACAGCAGGTCGGCCTCGGCGAAGCCCGCCGCCCCCAGCGCGTAGGTCAGGTAGAACAGCGACCCGATCCCACGGATGCCGAAGAACGCGATGACGCGGCGCTCCTGCGTCGTCCCGCAACCGTGCAGCAGGGCGATCCGGGCGAAGGTGGGCCGGACGCAGAAGATGAGGACCAGCCCGAGGGCGGCCGCCGGCCAGGTGAGCCCGCCGAGGATGCCGTGGACGACGGCGCCGCCGAGCAGCACCAGCAGACCGACGGTGAGCAGCCGCTCCACCTGCTCGGTGAAGTGGTGCAGCACGTTGTGGTAGCCGTGCGTCTTCTCCGCGGCCCGGATCATGCACGCGCAGACGAAGACCGACAGGAAGCCGTAGCCGTGGACGAGCTGGCCGGCGCCGTAGGCGAGGAAGGTCGCGGCGAGCGCGACGAACCCCTCGGCGTGCTCGGCGAGCCGGAAGCGTTCGCTCGGGGCGCGGAAGAACAGCCGGCCGAGCAGCCAGCCGATGCCCCACCCGATCGCGAGCCCGGCGGCGATGCGGTACCCGACGTCGACGAGAAGCCACTCCCCGAGCCAGTGGCCGGGTGCGGCGCCCTTCATCGCCATGGCGATCGCGGCGTAGGTGAACGGAAACGCGAGGCCGTCGTTCAGACCGGCCTCGGAGGTGAGGGCGAAGCGGACCTCGTCCTCGGAGTCCTCGTCGTCGCTGGGCTCGCCGACCTGCACGTCGCTCGCGAGCACGGGGTCGGTGGGAGCCAGGACGGCGCCGAGCAGCACGGCCGAGGCGGGGCCCAGGCCGAGCGCCCACCAGCCGAGCAGGGCCGTCGCGGCGATCGACAGCGGCATCGTGACGGCCAGCAGCCGCCACGTCGACGACCAGCGGATGCGGCCGAACGGCCGGTCCAACCGAAGCCCGGCGCCCATCAGCGCGATGATCACGACGATCTCGGAGAGGTGTTTCGCGACGTTCGGGTGCAGGCGAGGGTCCGGGTTCACCAGGCCGAGCGGCAGCAGGTAGACCGCCATCCCGAGGACGAGGAAGACGATCGGCATCGACAGGGCACGCTGTGCGACGAGGCGGGGGAGGATGGCCGCGAGGAACATCCCCAGTCCGATCAGCGCGAACGCGAGATCGATCGGGTCGAGCATCAGCGACGTCTCCTGAGCTGGGCGTGCGGGGGGAGACGGGCGCCCGTGGTCGCCGCAGCCGGCGGGTCACCGGCCGCAGCACGATGTCGCGCGCTGCACAGGGCGGCAGACCTGTCTCGGACCACCTGGCGCGGGCAGCACACACCCGTCACATGTCTCGATGCCCGCCGTCGGAGAAAGCACTCCGCGACGCCGGTCACGCGTCGGGTCGGACGCCCCGCTGTACGTGTTGCCGAGCCGGTGGCTGCGAGCGGACGACCGGAGCCGCGCCGCTGGTCGCGCCGGCGGTCGATCCACCGGGCAGCCCGAGGGGCTGGCGGCCGGGTCCGCCCTGGGTCGGCACCTTGGGAGGGGCCGACGCAGCGCGGTGGGCCGGGTCGGGTCGGATCAGCAGCAGTTCGTCGATGCACCAGTCCGGGACCGGTCGCATGAACAGGAAGCCCTGCGCCACGTCGCAGCCCATGCCCCGAAGGACCTCGAGCTGGCCGCCGGTCTCCACGCCCTCGGCCACGATCCGCAGGCTCAGCGCGCGGCCCAGCCCGATGATCATGCGGACGAGCTCGTTGGCCTCCTCCTCCTTACCGAGCCGCTCGACGAACGAGCGGTCGATCTTCAACACGTCGACGGGGAAGCGCGCCAGGTAGGACAGCGACGAGTAGCCGGTCCCGAAGTCGTCGACCGCGATCTGCACACCGAGCGCCTTGATCTCACGGAGAAGCGCGACGGCCTCGTCGACCTTCTCCATCAGCACCGTCTCGGTGACCTCGAGCAGGAGGGAGTGGGCGGGCAGGCCGGTTTCGGCGAGCACGTTCCGGACGTCGTCGACGAGCCCCCCGTGCAGCTGCCGCGCGGAGATGTTGACGCTGATGTGGAACGGGCCCTCGGGGACGCCTTCGGCCCGGGCCTGCGCAGAGATGGCGTCCTGCCACCGGCGTCCGGCCCGGCAGGCCTCGGACAGGACCCAGGTCCCGAGCTGCCCGATCAGGCCGATCTGCTCGGCGACGCGGATGAAGCGGTCCGGCGGCACGAAGCCGCGGGTCGGGTGGCGCCAGCGCAGCAGCGCCTCGGCGCCGACGAGTTTCCCGGTCGCGATGTCCCGCAGCGGCTGGTAGACGACGGCGAGCTGCCGGTTGGCCGAGGCGAGCCGCAGGTCGGTCTCGATCTCCGCCCGCTCGGCGAGCTCAGAGAGCATCCCCGGCTCGAAACGCATCCAGCCGCCGGTAGCGCGGCGCTTCGCCTCGTACATGGCGAGGTCGGCCTGGCGCAGCAGGTTGTCGGCGTCGGTCACCCACGCGGTGCTGACCGCGAGGCCGATGCTGGTGCCGACGTGGGCGGATCGGTCGGGCATGGTGATGGGCTCGGCGATGTAGGCAGCGATCCGCTCGGCGATCTCGACGGCCACCTGCTCGACGTCCGGTCCGGCCAGCAGGACCGCGAACTCGTCGCCGCCGAGCCGGGCCACGGTGTCGAACGGGCGGACGCACTCGCACAGCCGGGCCGCGACGACCTTCAGCAGGTGGTCGCCGGCGGCGTGTCCCTGCACGTCGTTGACCGCCTTGAAGCCGTCGAGGTCGCAGAACAGCAGGGCGACACCCGAGGTCGTGGACCGCACGCGGAGCGCCTGCTCGACGCGGGACTGGAACAGGACGCGGTTCGGCAACCCCGTCAGGGCGTCGGAGTAGGCCTGGCGGGTCAGTGCGTGCTCGAGACGCTTGCGCTCGCCGACGTCGCGGATGGTGACGACGAACCCTTGGACGTGCGGGTCGTGGATCAGCCCCGTGACCGTCACCTCGGAGGGCACCCACTGCCCCGCGGAGTGCCGGAAGGAAGCCTCGGCGCGGCAGGTGCGCTCGGGGTCGGCGGCGGCCGCCCGCAGCATGTCGGTCATCGCCTGGCCGTCGGTCTCGCTGAGCAGGCTCGTCAGCGGACGGTCGAGCAGGTCGCGGATCGCGTAGCCGAGCACGGCGCTGACCGACGGCGAGATGTAGCCGAGCAGGCCGTTCGCGTCGACGACGAGCAACAGGTCGCCCGAATTCTCGACGATCGCCCGGAACAGACGGGAGCGGCTGGCCTGCGCCAATGCGTCGCGTGGGGTGGAGTTGAGGACCTCCCACCACGTCGACCGGCGACGGCGGGCCGGCTTCGTCGTTTCGGACACACCGTCCACGTCGTCCAGTCGGGTGACGAACCGGATCGTCCTTCCGGGCGAATAAGGCTCTCGCCGTTCGGACGAACAGGCGTTTCGGCGCTGCTACACCGCGTCAGCGCGTCGGGGAAGGCGTCCCGGCTGTCGTCAGGTCGATGGTCCGCGTCTCGTCGGCGCCCGCGTTGTCATGGCAGCAGACGGCCAGGGTCACCCCGGGGACGCGCAGCGCCGCCCGGACCACCCGGCGAGCGCTCGGCACGGTGGGCCCGGCGTCGGCGACGCGGGCGACCACGTCGTAGGCACCCGCGGTCGCCTCGGCGGACTCGACGCCGGGGAGCGCGGCGAGGGCGCCGGCCACCTGGCCCGCCGTTCCCTGCTGCGTCTGCACGAGAACCCAGCCAGCGCTCACGAACGCTCCCTCTCCGGAGATTCTGCGACGATGTCCGGCACCGGTGATGCCTCCGGTGTCCCCACATTTCCCCCGTCTTGTTACAACGATGTTTCTCCGGCGTGTGCGACCGGTTCCCAGAACTTCTCGGCGAGGAGGACGTCCTGGACGCGGCCCCGCCCCTGCTCGTGGACGTGGCGACGCCGTCCGGCCCGGCGCGGGTGACCGTCCACCGCCCGGCCGGGGCGAACGGGCTCGTGCTGCTCGGCCACGGCGCGGGCGGCGGCATCGTCGCGCCGGACCTGGTCAGCTGCTCTGCCGCGCTCGTCGCCGCCGGCGTGGCGGTCGGCCTCGTCGAACAGCCCTACCGGGTCGCGGGACGCCGCGTCGCCGCTCCGGCGGCACGGCTGGACGAGGCGTGGCAGGCCGTGGTCGCGGACCTCGTGCCGCAGGTGGCCGGCCCGCTGGTGGTCGGGGGCCGCAGCAGCGGCGCCCGGGTCGCGTGCCGGACCGCGGCCGTCACCGGCGCCGTCGGCGTGCTCGCGCTCTCGTTCCCGCTCGTGCCCCCGTGGCGTCCGGACAAGCCCCGCGACGCCGAGCTGGTGGGAGCCGGGGTGCCGGTGCTCGTGGTGCAGGGCAGCCGGGACCATTTCGGGTCCGCGCAGGACGTGGCGGCGGTCGTGGCGCGGTCCGGCGGCAGCGCGGCCGACATCGAGGTCGCCGAGGTCGACGGCGCAGACCACGGGCTGGCGCGACCGCTCGACCTGGACCGCATCGTCACCTGGGTCAGGAACCGGCTCGCGGCGAGCTAGCCGTCCCCGGCGGGAGCGGGCCCCGGGTCGCCGCCGCGGCGCCGTCCCTGCTCCTCCGGCGACTGGTCGCCGAGTTCCCGCCGGTGCTCGGAGTGCAGCTGCAGGATGAGCCGCCACACCTCGTACGCGTGCGGGACGTACTCGAGGTTCGACAACGCCTTGTCACGTTGGCTGGGGGTGTCGAGGTCGATCGTCCCGTAGTGGAAGAAGTCGCCCACGGGGCCGGAGATGCAGTTGGAGAAGCCGATCGAGGAGATCTTCACCGACGGCCGGTGCACCGTGAAGATCCCGTGCATGATCAGCACCCGCTTGTTCGTCACGAGCAGGATCTCGTGGGTCCAGTCCAGGACGTCGTAGACCGGCCAGGCCACCAACGCGGCGACCACGACGAGGCCGCCGAGGCCCAGGTTCGGCGCGGCCAGCACGATCACCACGCCGAGCACCGCCGCGATCAGCCGCTCGCGCCGCCCCTGCCGCAGCGGCACCCGCTTGTAGAGGACGTAGGCGAGGGTGGCGGCCGCCAGCACGCCGAGCAGGCCCGGCGGCCTCATCAGCACCAGCAGGCCGCTCAGCAGACCCAGCAGCGGGCGGACCAGCACGATCGGGTGCTGACGGCTGAGGTGGAAGGTCTCCTCGAAGCGGGTGAGGCCGAAGTCGTCGAGCTCGCGCCCCTCGTTGACGGTCTCGGAGTCCACCGCCTCGGGGTACAGCTTGCGCCGCACCAGGGCGGACAGCCGTTCGTGGTAGCGGCGGAGGAAGGCGGCGAACAGCTTCCGCAACCCGTCCCACCAGCCCATGGACTGGGCCTACTGCAAACAGCTCGCAAACGCGAGCGCGACACGCACGCGCATCCCACGGTGGAGATCGACTCCTGGGTTAGCGTGCGTCGGGCGCAGGCCGAACGCCCCCCAGCACACGTTCCCGCCGAACGTTCCCGCCGCGCGTCTCAGCCGAGGAGGAGCCGATGAGCTTCAAGACCTTCCTGGTCGTGCTCCTGTTCGTGGTCCTGCTCGCCGGGGCCACCGGGGGCAGCGAGTCCGCGCGCCACGTGGGCGAGGCGCTCAACCAGGCCGTGCACTGGATCGCCGACGCCTGGAACGCGCTCGTCGGCTCCGGCTGACCGGGGCCGCAGTCAGACGGCACAGTCGGACGGCGCGGACAGGTCGCTAGTGCGCAACCGACTAGCCTGAGGTGATGCAGGCACCCGCGGTCCCGGGCGAGACCGCACCCGCTGGGGACGGCTCGGCCGCCGTCGTCCGCCATGGTGATGGCACGCGCACTCCCGGTGACGAGACGTCGCGGGCGACCGGCGTGCTCGTCCGACTGCGTTCGGCGACCGCACCCGCTCACGAGCGGGTCGAGGCCCGGCTGTTCCCGTCCTCGCTGGTCGATCTGGCCTCCTACCGCCGGATGCTGGCGGTGCTGCTCACCCTGCACGAGCCCTTGGAGCAGGCCTTCACGACCGAGCCGGGCTTCGCCGACCTCGGCATCGACCTCGTCGAGCGCCGGAAGGTGAGCAGCCTCCGCCGCGACCTCGCCGGCCTCGACGCGCAACTGGCGGTGCCGGCACCGCGCCCCGCACCGGCGTCCAGCGCGACCGGTCCCGCCGTGCCGCCGACTCCGCTGACCTCCCTGCCTGCAGCGCTCGGCGCCTTCTACGTCCTGGAAGGCTCGACCCTCGGGGGACGTTTCCTGCTCCCCGAGGTGCAGACGCGGCTGGGCGACGTCCCGACCGCTTTCCTCACCGGCTACGGCGCGCGCACCGGCCGGATGTGGAAGCAGACCCGCGCCGCACTGGTCCGCGGGGTGGCCGAGGCGCCGCACCCGCCGAGCGCGGAGCAGGCGCTCGTGGCCGGGGCCGACGCGACCTTCACCCGTCTCGACGCGCTGCTCGACAGCGTGGGCTGGGCAGGCGGCACCGGCACAGCCGGCAGGGCCGGCGCATGAGCGCCCGGCTGACGCACCTCGGCGTCCCCGAGCAATCGGCCGACGACTTCGCCGAGGTCATCCCCACTCCGGCCGGGGTCGGTGGCAGCACCGACGTGACCGAATGCGACCGCGAACCGATCTCGGTGCCGGGGAGCATCCAGCCGCACGGGGCCCTGCTGGTGCTGGACGAGCCGAGCCTGCGCATCGAACGGGCCAGCAGCAACCTCGTCGACGTCGTCGGCGTGGAGGCCCTCTCGGTCCTCGGCGCCCGGCTCCCCCGGGTGCTCGGGCAGGACGGGGCGTCGCTCATCGAGGCCGCGGTCGCGGTGCAGCGCGCCGGCCGCATCGGGCCGCTCGTCCTGGACCTCGGCGGGGCCGACGGCGACATCGGCACCACCGCCGACAGTGACGTTGTCCGTACCTGCGACGTCACGCTGCACCGGACCCCCGACGCCCGCCTGGTGCTCGAGATCGAACCCGCACTCGCCGTCTCGCCGGTCGGGTATCCGTCGACGACGGCGACGGCGCTGCTGCGCCTGCACACCGCGACGGACCTCGCCTCGCTGCTGCAGCAGACCGTGCAGGAGGTCGCCGACCTCACCGGCTTCGAGCGGGTCATGCTCTACCGCTTCAACAGCGAGGGCGACGGCGAGGTCGTCGCCGAACGGACGGCCCCGGGCACCGAGTCCTACCTCGGCCTGCGCTACCCGGGTTCCGACATCCCGCGTCAGGCCCGCGAGCTCTACCGCCGGCAATGGCTCCGGCTCATCGTCGACTCGGACTACACCCCGTCGCCGTTACTGCCGTTGCAGCAGGCGGGCGACGCCGACCCGGTCGATCTCAGCCACGCGGCCCTGCGCAGCGTCTCCCCCGTGCACCTGCAGTACCTGCGGAACATGGGCGTCGCGGCATCGATGTCGATGTCGGTCGTGGTCTCCGACCAGCTCTGGGGGCTCATCCTGTGCCACGGTTCGGCCCGGCACCCCGTGCCCAGCGCGGTGCGCACCGCCTGCGAGCAGATCGCGCAGTTCGTCTCGATGCAGGTCGAGTCGCGCCGGACGACCGCCCGGCTCGCCGCCGACCTGCGCGCCCAGCGGCTCCGGACCGTTCTGGTCGACCAGCTCCAGGCCCCCGTCCCCGCCGCCGGCCTGCTCGGCGCCGTCGGCGGCCCGGGTGAGCCCGGCTCCCCCGGGGTCGAGCTGCGCGACGTCGTCACCTGCGGCACCGCGGCCGGACGGCTCGAGGGGCAGACGGTCGTGAGCGGCGACCTCCTCGACGCGCCGACCGCCGACCGGCTCGCCGCCCTGCTGCGCACCGCGGTCTCCGCGGACGCTGGGCCGGCGGGCGGCAGCGTCGTCAGCAGCAGCCTGCCGCTGGACCTGCCCGACGCCGCCCGCCTGCTCCAGGACGCCGGCGCGCGCGACGTCGCGGGGGTGCTGCTCGTCGGGATCGACGGCGGTGCCGACGACAACTACCTGCTCTGGGTCCGCCGGGAGGTCGAGCAGACCGTCAACTGGGCCGGCGAACCCGCCGTCAAGCACCAGTCCGGATCCCTCTCACCGCGGGCGTCGTTCGCGCTGTGGCGCGAGAAGGTCCGGGACCACGCGCAGCCGTGGGAGCAGGCCGACGTCGACGTCGCCGTCCAACTCTCCGAGGCCGTCGCGGCCCGGTTGCGCCACCTGGACGAGATGACCCTCGTCGCGGCCGCAGTCCGGAACGAGGAGCTGTTCCAGCGCGAGCACGAGATCGCCGATGCGCTGCAGCGCGGCATGCTCCCCGTGCTGCCGGAGCTGCCCGATTTGACGCTCTCCGCGTCCTACCTCTCGGCGAGCGAGTCCGCCGAGGTCGGCGGGGACTGGTACGACGTCTTCACGATGCCCGACGGCGCCATCGGCATCGCGATGGGCGACGTCACGGGTCACGACCTGGCCGCCGCCGCCGCGATGGGCCAGCTGCGCAGCGTCCTGCGCAGCTACGCCTGGGAGGAGTCGAGCCCCGAGCGGGTGCTCGACAAGGTCGACGCCCTCGTCGACGGCTTCTCCATGCGACACCTCGCCACCGTCTTCTTCGGCCGCCTGGAGCGTGACGACGCCGGCGACGTGCTGCTGCGCTACGCCAACGCGGGCCATCTCCCGCCGGTGCTGCGGCGCCCAGACGGCACCGTGTCCCTACTCGAGGACGGCCTCTCGGTGCTCATCGGTGTCGGGGTCGACATCGGGCACGAGGTCGCCACCTGCCCGGTACCGGCCGGCTCGACGCTCCTGCTCTACACCGACGGGCTCGTCGAACAACGCGACCGCGGCGTCGCCGAGGGCATCGAGCAGCTGCGCGACGTCGTGCGCGGTGCGCCGTCCGACGTCGACGAGCTGCGCGAGCACGTCCTGGCCGAGATGGTGCCGGGGCGACGCGAGGACGACATCGCGGTGCTGGTCGTCCATGTGCACTGACGTCGCCCGCCCCGGCGGCTCCGGCTCGACCCTGACGACGGCTGTGCTGGCAGCCCGGGCGGTGGGACCGTGCTCCTCGCCCTGATCGGTGCCCTCGCCGTCGTGCTGCTCACCCTCGGGACGGCGCTGTTCGTCGCGGCCGAATTCAGCCTCGTCGCCGCCGACCGACCGAAACTCGAGGCGGCGGCCCGCGAAGGTGACCTGCGTGCGCAGCGCGCGCTGCGGGCGGTGCGGTCGCTGTCCTTCCAGCTCTCCGGCGCCCAGCTCGGCATCACCCTGACCACGCTGGTGGTCGGCTTCCTCGCCCAGCCGTCGTTCGCCCGGCTCGTCCGGCCCGTGCTGGGCTTCCTGCCGGGGACGGTGGTGGACGTGGTCGCCGTCGTCATCGCGCTACTCGTCGCCACGACCCTGCAGATGATCGTCGGCGAGCTGATCCCGAAGAACTGGGCGATCGCCCGGCCACTGCCGGTCGCCCGCGTGGTCGCCGGTCCGATGCAGGTGTTCGCGACCGCCCTCGGGCCGCTGATCAGCCTGTGCAACCGGGCCGCGAACACCCTCGTCCGACGGTTCGGGATCGAGCCGCAGGAGGAGCTGCGCTCGGCTCGCACCGCGTCCGAGCTGGACAGCCTGGTCCGGAGCTCGGCCGACTCCGGCAGCCTGCCGAACCGCACCGCCACCCTGCTGAGCCGGTCGATCACCTTCGGCGACAAGGCGGCCGGCGACGTGATGACCCCCCGGACCCAGGTGGTCGCCATCGCCGCGGGCGCGACCGTCGCGCAGATGCTCGACGTCGCGCAGGCGACCGGCCACTCGCGCTTCCCCGTGGTCAACCGGGTCGACGCGGGGTCCTCCGGGGACCTCGACGACATCCGCGGCGTCGTCCACGTCAAGCACGCCTTCGCCGTCCCGCGGGACCGCCGCACCCACGCCAACGTCGGCTCGATCACCCACCGGATCGCATCGGTGCCGGACAGCCTCCCGCTGGACCCGTTGCTCGCGACCCTGCGACGGCCGGGGCTGCAGATGGCCGTCGTCATCGACGAGTACGGCGGGACCGCCGGTGTGGTCACGCTCGAGGACCTGGTCGAGGAGCTCGTCGGCGAGGTCGAGGACGAATACGACGTTCCGGAGCGGCCGACGGTGACCTCCGACCCGACGGAGGGGACGGTGCTGTCCGGGCTGCTCCGGATCGACGAGCTGCCGGAGGCCGCCGGGTTCCCCGCCCCGGAGGGTCCCTACGCGACGCTCGCCGGGTTGATCATGGACCGGCTCGGCCGTCTCCCCGTCGTCGGCGACTCCGTCGTGGTCGACGGACGCGCGCTCACCGTGCTGGAACTCGACGGTCGGCGCGTGGCCTGGGTGCAGCTCGGCCCACCGGCGAACGACGGAACGGACCCGGCGGAGGACGCGGCCCTGCCCGCGGCCCCCGCGACCGAGAGGGAGAAGACCCCCGCTCCCTCGTCCCCCGCGGACACGCCCCATCGACAGACCGGGACCGGTCGATGACCGGGGTGCTGTTGGTCGTCGCGGTGTTGCTGCTCGTCGCCAACGCCTTGTTCGTCGCTGCGGAGTTCGCGGCGATCAGCGTCCGCCGCTCGATGCTCGAGCCGATGGCCGAACAGAGCGCCCTCGCGCGCCGGGTCCTGCGTGACCTGCGCTCGCTCTCGATGTTGCTCGCGGGGGCGCAGCTGGGCATCACCCTGTGCTCGCTGGGGCTCGGTGCCGTGGCCGAACCCGCGGTGGCGCACCTGCTCGAAAGCCTGCTGCACCTGCTGCACGTGCCGGCGGCGTTGCTGCACCCGATCTCGTTCGCCGTCGCGTTGACGCTGGTCGTGTTCCTGCACATGGTCCTCGGCGAGATGGTGCCGAAGAACCTCAGCCTCGCCTCCCCGGAGCGGCTCTCGCTGATTCTCGTCCCCGCCCTGTCGGCCTTCGTCACGGTCACGAAGCCACTGATCCTGCTGCTGAACGGCATGGCCAACCGCGGGCTGAGGCTGCTGCGGGTCGAACCCAAGGACGAGATCGAGTCGAGCCACACGCCGGAGGAGCTCGCCGAGATCATCGCCGAGTCCCGCTCCGAGGGCCTGCTCGACCGCGACAAGCACGACCGGCTCACCGGAGCGCTCGTGCTCGAGAACCTCCGGGCCCGCGACGTGATGATCCCGGTGGCGCGACTGGTCACCGTCCCGCCGTCGATCACCGCCGGCGAGCTCGAGGACGTGGTCGCCGAGACCGGTTACTCACGCTTCCCCGTCGCCTCAGCGCCCCGCCCCGAACCCGAGCCGGCCACCGTGCCGGTCGGGCCGACCGCAGCAGGCGCGACGCCGGCCTCGACACCTCCGGGCACGGTCCCCACCGCGTCGGCGGGCCGGGGACGCTCGCGCCTCAACCCCGTCCGGGCGCTGCCGGGCCGGGCCCGGCAGCGGCCTCCGGGCCCGCCGGGATCGGAGACCGCTGCCCCGTCGGTCGCGACCACCGCCGACGGCCAGGAACTGCTCGGCTTCGTCCACGCCAAGGACGTGCTGGGACTCGACGCGGCGGCCCGTCGTCAGCCGCTACCGCTGCAACGGCTCCGCACCCTGCCCCCGGTGGCGCCGGACCAACCGCTCAGCGAGGTCCTCACCGAGCTGCAGCGCCTCGGAAGCCACCTCGGCCAGGTGCAGGAGAACGGCACGACGTTGGGGATCATCGCCCTGGAGGACGTGGTGGAGGCGTTCGTCGGCGAGGTCGAGGACGCCTCGCACTTCGACGCCGAATCCGACCCGCAGCCGGGTCACGCCTACGACCCGGCCGCATTCGCGGTCGAGGCACGGGAACGAGGCCCGGAATGAGCCGGGGCGACGGCGCCGAGTTGATCTTTGCTGGTCGAGGCCGGTAGGTTGGTGCCCGCAGCGTCACAACAGTTATGCCGTTCGCTGCGGGCGGGCGATCTCGAGGCGGACCGATGACGGAGCGGCAGGTCGGGTGCATCGACCGCCGGTCAGCGGTGCCCCGCGCGGCCTCCGAGCGAGCGATCCGGTCGGCCTACTCCGCCCGCTGCTGCGGCCTGCAGGGTCGCCCCGGATCCCGGCGCGACCGCGTCGTCCGGTGGTCGTTCAAGGTCCGCGACGGCTGCAGCTGAGGTTCGACGTCCGGAGCGGCGGTGCATCTCGCCGATCCGGTGCCCACGCGGAACCCGTCCGCGTCTGTCCGCGTCCGCGACCCGTCGTCCCGGCCGCCGACCTGCCTCCCTTCCGAACCACCCGCACCCCGTTTGCTGGAGCAGCATGCCCTCGACCCCTCGTGGTCACCGGACCCGACAACTGATCATCGAACGGACCGCCCAGGTCTTCGACGCGTCCGGCTTCGCCGGGGCGACGCTGGCCCAGCTCGTCGACGCCACGGGGCTCACCCGCGGGGCGTTCTACTTCCACTTCGAGTCGAAGGACGCGCTGGCCGAAGCCATCGTCCAGGTGCAGCAGGAGCGGGTGCTGCCGATCATCGACGACCTCGAGGCGGAGGAGTCCGACCCGATGCGGCGGCTCATGCTGCTCTCCTTCCGCTCGGCCGAGTTGTTCGTGTGCGACCACGTGTACCGCGCCGGCTCACGGCTGATGACCGAGCGTTCGCTGATCCGTCGCGAGCTGTGGGTCAGCTACCCGTGGTGGGTCGAGACGGTGACCCGGTTGCTGACCGAGGCCCGGGACGACCTCGCAGACTTCAGCACGCTGCCCTCGCCGGTGTGGCCGGTCCCGGACGCGGACCCGGAGACGCGGGTGACCGTCGCGCTCGCCCAACATCTGCTCGCGACCTGGACCGGAATCTCGCAGCTCGCCAACTCCGGCGGCCTCAGCGAGGTGCCCGACCGGTGGCGCACGTCCTGGATGTTCTCGCTGCACCGCCTGTGCCGCGACATCGACCGCTGCGCCGACCTCGCACTGTTCGCCGACGAGCTCGCCGAACGACTCCGCGACGCCACCCACCGCTCTGCACTGGCGTCGGTGGCCGCGCGGCGCTGAGATCGTCGCGGTAGCTCAGCCGGGCTGGACGGAGACGGTGCTGCCGTGCCGGCCCTTCCGGACGTGGATCTGTGCCGGGATCCGGAGCCGCAGTTCACCGACGTGGCTGACGAGGCCGACCATCCGACCGCCTTCGCGGAGGGTGTCGAGGGTGTCCATGACCTCGTCGAGCGTCGTCTCGTCCAGGGAGCCGAAGCCCTCGTCGACGAACAGCGCGTCGATGTCGGCGCCCCCGGACTCCGCCGAGACGACGTCGCCGAGGGCGAGCGCCAGCGCCAGGCTCGCCAGGAACGTCTCGCCGCCGGAGAGGGTGGCGGTGTCGCGGTCCTGCCCTGTCCAGGCGTCCCGGGCGAGCAGACCCAGGCCCGCGCGGCCGTTGCCACGACCGGCGTCGGTGTGGATCAGCGTGTATCGGCCCTGGGTCATCCGACGCAGCCGTTCGCTGGCCACCGCGGCGACCTCTTCGAGACGGGCGGCGAGCACGTACGAGGAGAGCGTCATCCGCAGCCGGTTCGAGCCCTGCCCGGCGGCGAGGTCCGCCAGCTGCTTCGCCTCCGACGCCTGGGCACGGAGCGGGGGAAGGGTCTCGAGCGCGGCCGCGTAGCGCGGCACCAGGACGGCGAGGTCCTTGGCCCGCGCCTCGGCCCGGGCTGCGTCCGCCGCGGTCAGCTCGGCCTCGCGGCGGGCTGCGGCGAGAGCTCGCTGGCACTCGTCCACCGGCGCCGGGACGTCGAGGGCCACGGCCAACTCCGGGTCGTCGAGGGCGGCCCGGACTGCGGCCTCGGTCTCCCGGGCCTCATCGATCTGCCGCACGAGATCGGCCAGGACGCTCGGGGGAAGCAGCGCCGAGGCCGCCGTGGCCGCGTCCGGGAAGTCGGCGCGGCGCACGGCCTCGGCCGCCGCCGCCTCCCCGAGCTGCAGTTCCTCGTCGGCGACCGCGACGCGACCGAGCAGGTCCAGCAGGTGTTCCAGCGCCCCCACGGCCCGTTCCTCGCGTGTCCGCGCGACGTCGACCGACGGCGCTCCGCCGAGCAGGCCCGCGAGCTGTTCGGTGATGTCGGTGACGCGGCGCTCGGCGTCGGCGGCGCGCTGCCGGTGCAGCGTCGCCTGCTGCTCGGCCTCGACGGCTGCGTCCCGGGCTGCGCGCTCGGTCGCGGCGAGGACCTCGAGCGCGTCGCCGGCGCCGGAGGCGTCGTCGACCTGTCGCTGCAGCTCGGCCGCGCGGCGGGCCACATCCCGGTCGGCGGCGGTCAGCTCGGCGGCGCTGCGGTCCGCGGCGCCGAGTTCTTCGAGCCGCTCGTCGAGCGCGGCAACCTCCGCGTCCAGGCGCGCGAGACCGGCCTTCAGCTCGGCCACGGCCTGCTCGGCACGGTCGGAGGCGGCCCGTGCCGCGTCCTCCTGCTCGCGGGTCACGCGCGACCCGCGGACCTCGCTGGGGTCGGGGTGCTCGGTCGCCCCGCAGACCGCGCAGGGGTCACCGTCGACGAGACCGGCCGCCAGCTCCGCGATCATCGAGTCGACCCGCTCGTTGCGGAGCCGGGTCGCCTCCTCCCGCAACACCACCGCGCCCTCCCGGGCCTCGAGGTGCTGCCTCGCCACCGTCGCCCGACGCCGGCCGGTCTCGACCCGCGCCGCGACGCACCGCGAAGCCTGTGACAACCGCTCCCGCTCGCCGGCGAGGGCGGGCAGCTGGGCGGCGGCAGCAGTGGCCGTCTCGAGGCGGCTCCGTAGCGCCTGCTGCTGCGCGGGCAGCCCTGCCAGCTGGGTGCGCCGCTGCGCGGCGTCGTCGTCGGCACGGTCAGCAGCCGTCGACGCGTCCGCCACCCGTCGGCGCTCGACGGTGAGGTCGGCCTCCAGCCGGGCTGCGACGTCGAGCCGGGCCAGGGCCGCGCGGCGGGTCGTGGTCTCCGTCCGAAGCGACTCAGGGGTGGCGTTGACAAGGCCGAGGCCGGTCAGCGCGGAGCGGGCCGTGGCGACCTCGTCGCGCAGCCGGGTCGCGGCCGCCCGCCGGCGGTCGAGCTGTTCGAGCACCGGCCGCACCTCGGCGGCCCGGCGAGCCGCGTCGGCCCGCTGGGCGAGCTGGACCCGCACCGGGCGGCCCGCCTCGACGGCCGCCCAACGCTCGAGCAGGGCGTGCCGCCGCTGCTGCCGGCGCCGCAGGTCCGTCGCCTCCTGCAAGCGCTGCGCGGCCACGTCCGCCGTCGCGCGTGCGGTGTGGGCCGCTGCGCCCGCGGTGTCCGCGTGCGCCGCCGCCGCGTCGGCCAGCGCCGCAGCCCACTCGAGCGGGGGCGGCTCGCCGGGGCGGCCGGCGTCCACGACGGATGCGGCGGCGGTCCCGGCGAGATCGGGCACGGCCGTCGGATCCGGGGTACCGGCCGCCTGCGCGACCCGGGAGGCGAGGCGCAGCACAGCGCCGGTCGCTGCATCGAGGTCGGCCGCGCAGCGCCGGCGGCGGTCGGCGAGCCAGTCCTCCACGCGGCGGAACCGGTCGGTCGAGAACAGGCGCTGCAGCAGCCGGGTACGGTCGCCGGCGTCGCTGCGCAGGAAGGTGGCGAACTCGCCCTGCGGCAGCAGGACGACCTGGTGGAACTGCTCGGCCGACATGCCGAGCAGGTCGAGCAGCTCGGCATCGGCCTCGCCGACCCGGGTCGAGACGGTGTGCCACCCGCCGTCGACCGCCTCCTGCAACAGCACCTTGGCGGGCGCGCGCGTGGTGCCGGTGCCGCGGAGCTTCGGGCGCTCCTGCTCGGGCGAACGGGTGACCCGCAACCGGCGGCGCCCGATGGTGACCTCGAGCTCGACCTCCGTCGACCGCTCCGGCGCGGCGTGGTCCGAGCGCAGCCGACCCGCGCCCGAACGCTGGCCGGGCACCCGGCCGTACAGGGCGAATGCCAGGCCGTCGAGGATGCTCGTCTTCCCGGCGCCGGTGTCGCCCTGCAGCAGGAAGAGACCGCCGGCGGCCATCGCGTCGAAGTCGACCTCCACCTCGTCGGCGAACGGGCCGAAGGCGGCGAGCCGGAGCCGGTGCGGACGCATCAGGCCGCCGCCTCGGCGCGGGCACCGTCGGCGAGCGCTTCGACGAGCAGGTTCCGTTCGGATTCGGTGGGCGCGGTGCGCCGGACGTGGGCGACGAAGCCCTCCGCCACCTCCACGTCGCTGCGCCCGCGGACCCGGGCCCGGTAGGTCCGGTCATCGGACAGGCCGCCCTCGGGCTGCCAGTCGAGGACCAGGACGTGCGGGAACCGGCGGCGCAACCGGGCCATCGCGTCCTCGGGACGGGCCGGATCGGTCAGCACGACGGACAGGAAGTGGTCCTCGTGCGCCTCGAACGCCGGGGCGACGAGCAGGTCGTCGAGCGTGCCCCGCACCGCGGCCAACCGGCGGTGGACAGGCGCGTCGACCTTCTCGACCCGCCGCAGCCCGGAGGCATCCAACTCGACCAGCCAGGTGCCCTTGCTGTGCGAGGCCTCCGAGAACGAGTAGGGCAACGGGGAGCCGCTGTACCGGATGCCCTCGGCCAGCCGCTGCGGACCGTGCAGGTGCCCCAGCGCGGCGTAGTCGACGCCCTCGAACAGGTGCGCCGGCACCGCCCCGACCCCGCCGACGGCGATGTCCCGCTCGCTGTCGCTGAGCGCACCGCCCGTGACCCAGGCATGCGCCAGCACGACGGCCCGGGAGATCCCCCGGCGGCGCCGGTCGGCGTGCACGCAGTCCATCGCCCGGCCGAGCACCGCCGGGTGGTCGCGGCCGGGAACGCCCGCCGACCCGTCGGGAGCCGCCGGCAGTTCATGGCGGGCGGCCTCCGGCTCGAGGTAGGGCAGCGCGTAGACCCCGACCGTGCCGTGGACGTCGTCGAGCAGGACGGGGTCGGCGACCCCGTGCACCGCCGTGCGCAGGTGTACCCCGGCGGCGTCGACGAGGCGGCTGCCGAAACCGAGCCGCTGCGCGGAGTCGTGGTTGCCGCTGGTCACGACGACCCGGGCACCGGCCGCGCGGAGCCGGTGCAGCGCGTCTTCGAACAACGCGACGGCCTCGAGCGGCGGGATCGCGCGGTCGTAGACATCCCCGGCGACGAGGACGGCGTCGACCTTCTCGGAGGCGACGACGTCGACCAGGTGATCGAGGAACGCGGCCTGCGCATCCCGCAGGTCGACCCGGTGGAGGGAGCGACCGAGATGCCAGTCGGAGGTGTGGAGCAGGAGCACAGGTGGAGGTTAGGACGGCCCTCCGACAATTCTCGGGATGCCGGTCGGGGTGCCCGCTCCGGGACCCTCCGCTCGGGCAGGATGACCGCATGCGAGCCCTGGTGCAGCGGGTCCGCCGCGCCTCGGTCACCGTCGACACCACCGAGGTCGGCGCCATCGGGGCCGGGCTGCTGGTGTTCGTCGGCGTCACGCACGACGACGGCGAAGCGCAGGCCGACGCCCTGGCCGCCAAGGTGCACACGCTGCGCATCCTCGACGGCGAGCGGTCGGCGGCCGACGTTGGTGCGCCGCTGCTGGTGGTCAGTCAGTTCACGCTCTACGCCGACACCCGCAAAGGCCGCCGGCCCTCCTGGAACGCCGCCGCGCCCGGTCCGGTGGCCGAGCCGTTGGTCCAGCGCCTCGTCGACGCGCTCCGGACCCGTGGCGCCGAGGTCGCGACCGGCGTCTTCGGCGCCGACATGGCCGTCGAACTGGTGAACGACGGCCCCGTGACCCTGCTTCTCGAGGTCTGACGCCCGGAGGTCGACGGGTGAGCCAACCGCCTCAGGCGACGTCGAGCTTGCGGAGCCGCACCGAACGCAGCCGCTCGGCCTCGGCCGGCCCGTCGAGCGGTGCGAGGTCCGGGTGCACCCATCGCAGCAGCAGGTCGGCCAGCGCCGGGTTCTGCGCGAGCACCGGCCCGTGCAGGTAGGTGGCGAGCACCCGCCCGCTGCCGACGTCGGCGACGTGGCCCTCCGCCCCGTCCGGCGTCCCGTTGCCGATGCCACGTCGCACCGTGCCGAGCCGGCGGCCGGGGGCACCGGGCACCGGTCGCGTGCGACCGCCGTGGTTCTCGTAGCCCAACAGCAGCGGCAGGCCGAACTCGTCGTCGGCAGCGACGACGATGTCGCCGACCGCCCGCGGCGGGGCCGGCTGGTCGGCACCGTCGAAGGAGCGGCGCGTCTCCAGCCCCAGCAGGCCGACGCCGTCGTGCTGCTTGCCGTCGGCCCCGAGGAAGGTGTCGCCGACGATCTGGAAGCCGGCGCAGACGGCGAAGACCATGGCCCCGCCCTCCACCGCGCGCTGCAGTGAGGCGCCCTTGCGCATCCCCTCGGCCGCCAGCACCTGCGGCTCGTCCTCACCTCCGCCGAGCAGGTAGAGGTCGCAGGAGGTCGGCAGCGCCTCGCCGGCGGGAACGGAGACGACCTCGGCGTCGAGCCCGCGCCAGCGGAGCCGTTGCGAGAGGACGAGGGCGTTGCCGCCGTCGCCGTAGGTGCCGAGCAGCTCGGGGTAGACCAGCGCGATCCGGGTCGTCGACTCCGACGACCGCGTGGAGGGAGAGGGCACCGTCTGGGTCTCCGGCTGCGGCCGGCCCGCCGAGTCACGGGCACCCAGGACGCCGTCGCCGACGTTGCTGCTGCTCATCGGACCGGCTCCCCTTTCGACGGGGTCGTGACCCCGGCGGGCTCGAGGCGACGGAGCAGGTCGCGGAAGGCGGTGTAGTTGGCGACGACGTCGACCTGGTCGTCGCCGGGGAGCAGGTCGGCGGCGCGCGTCGCGGCCTCCACGGAGTCGTGCAGGGTGTGCGGGACATCGGCGTAGGCGAGGCGGACGCCGACGTCCTCACGTCGCTCGCCGCACACCAGCACCTGACGGCCGGCGAGCCGTTCGAAGGGGACGTCCCACAACCAGGAGGGGTCACGGCCGTCGGCGGTGCGGCTGTTGAAGTCGACGACCACCGGACGGGTGCCGCCTTCCAGCAGTTCTAGCATCTCGACCCAGCCGGCCGGGTTCTTGGCCAGCAGGAGCCGCGCCCGCCGACCCCCGCCGACGGGCAGGACGGCGTAGCGGCCCTGCACGGCGTCCAACGACGACATCGCGGTCAGGGCGGTGTCGACGTCGACGCCGAACGTCTCGGCGGTCGCTGCCGCGATGGCGGCGTTGCCGACGTTCACCCGACCGGGGAGCGTGAGGGCGAGTGACAGGGGACGACCCCGCCAGACCAGCGAGTCGAGACCGGTGACCACGATCTCGGGCGTCGGCCGGCGGAAGTCGCAGCGACTGCACCACCAGTCGGCTCCCTCGCGCCGCAGCAGTGCGGCGTCGACGGGGCACACCATCGCGTCCGCCGTCCAGTTCTGCCCCGCGGAGACCCAGATCTGGCGGGAGAAGCCGGCCGCGGCGAAGACGACCAGCGGGTCGTCGCAGTTGGCGACCGCGGTGCAGCCCGACGGCGATCCTCGGCCGTCGTCGGCCGAGAGCTCGCCGCCCAACGTCCGCCACAGGACCGCGATGCGCCGCGTCTCGTTGGACCGGTCGAGCTGGTCGCGGCTGATGTTGAGCAGGGCCACGGCACGGGGGCGCACCGCACGCGCCACCTGCGGCAGCCAGATCTCGTCGACCTCCAGCGCGGCGGGGCTGTCCAGCGGGGGCCGGGCCAAGGCGTGGATGACGCCGGGAGTCATGTTCGCGCCGCCCGAGTTGCTGGCCACCGGCCCCTGGGACCCCAGGGCCGCAGCCAGCATGCGGGTCGTGGTGGTCTTGCCGTTGGTGCCGCTGACGCAGGCCGCCGGGCGTCCGGCGGAGACCGCGGCCAGGACGTCGGGGTCGACCTTCTGCGCGACCTTGCCGCCGATCATCTCACCGGAACCGCGGCCGAGACGTCGCGAGGTACCCGAGGCGAGCCGCTCGGCCAGCAGGGCGGCACGGGCCCGGACGGTCAGCCGGGCGTCAGTGGGCACGACGGCTCCGACCGGGCGGGAAGGACGGGCGGGACACCGCTCCTACCCTGCCAGAGCTCTCCGCCGCGGGATGTTCCGACACCGGCCCGCCGGTCGGTCAGTGGATCTCCTCGACGCCCTGGGCGTTGAGGAAGGCGATCGGGTCGACCCGCTGGTTGTCCAGGTGCACCTCGAAGTGCAGGTGCGGCCCGGTGGAGGCACCCTCGGAACCGACGCGGGCGATGTTCTGCCCGGCCTTGACCTCGGCGTCCGGCGGGATCAGCAGGTCCTGGAACTTCATGTGGCCGTAGACGGTCTGCACACCGTTGGCGTGCTGCAGCACGATCCAGTTGCCGAAGCCGGTGGCCGGACCCCAGTAGAGGACGCTCCCCGCGGATGCGGCGTAGATCGGGGTCTCGAGCGGTGCCGCGAGGTCGATGCCGGGGTGGCCGTTCGGGTCCCGGCCGTTGTGGACGCCGAATCGCTGGCTGAGGACGTAGGTGCCGGTCCGCAGCGGCATCGTCCAGCCCCGGCCCTCGATCGGGATCCCGCCGGAGACGGCCGGGCCGCCGGAGACCGCGGTGCTCTGGACGAACCGGAGGGCGTCGGCGTTCGAGTCGGGCACCGCCTGCTGGGCGGCGGCGGCCGCCGCGACGGGGTCGGCGTTGTCGGGCAGCTTGAGGATCAGCGCGGCGCCGGGGATGAGCCCGAACTCCGCCGAGCGGCTTTTGTCGGCGACGACGCCGACCCCGGCGAGCCGGGTCGTCGCGAAGGCGCCGATGCGGGCCTGCTTCTGATCGACCCGGCCGATGTCGGTGCGGTCGCCGAGGTTCACGCCGAGCGCGCTGGCGACCGAGTGGGCGACCGCGATGTCACCGGCGGCGATGCGCTGCCAGAGCTGGTCGACCTGCGCGGTGTTGTCCGGCGCGTAGTTGCGGAACGTCGACGGGTCGACACCGACCGCTTCGGTGGTGCCCTTGCCGAGCTTCACCCGGGCACCGTCGACCTGCAGCAGGCCGGTGGCCTTGGTGACGCGCTTGACCGTGGCGACCTGCGCCGCAGTCACGGGGGTCTTGGAGATGAGGAAGACGTCCGGGTCGACCCGGTTGCCCAGCGGTGCCACGTTGGGCAGCGCTGTCGCGCCCGCCCCGGCGACCGACGAGCCCGTGCCGTTGAAGATGGCGTTGCTGGCCGCCGAGCTGCCGTCGGTCCCGCCGGGACCGACGACCGACTGCGTCAGGGTCGTGTGGTTCTGCCCGCTGCGCTGGGCGACGGTGATGCCGGCGATGCTGCTGACCGCGGCGAGCATGACGGCGACGACAGCGATGCCGACGCCGTGCGGGACGCGGCGCCGACGCGGCGCGGGACGACCGGGACGACGACCTGCCGGCGGGCGTCGCCGCGGGCCGCCGGGACCTCCGGCAGCACCTGCGGGGCGCGGGCGCCGGGCCGGTGCGCCCTCGGGGCGGGGACGGCGGGGGCGGCGCGTGGTCGTGGCCCCGGTCCCGGTCGCGGCGGCGGAAACGCGTGGCGCCCCTGCGTCAGGCGACGTCTCGTCGGACAACACCGCGCGTCCTCCTCGACAGCTCGGACAGCCTGCATCCACCACCACGGCGACATCGGCTCATCTGCGATTGCCCCGTCGGCCCGGGAGCTCAAACCACCGGCGGCTGGACGTGGTCACGCAGAGTCAGCTATGTCCTGTTTCACACCCGAGGTTACCGTCCCCGTCGTGCGGGTCCGGTGGCTGTCCACAGGCCTGTCGCCGAGCACCACCTCGTAGGCGTCGCGCGTCCGGTTGCCGACGGTCGTCGGCAGTTCGAGGTGATGGGCCCCGGTGGGCAGCAGCCCGACGCCGCCCGCGGCCTCGGCGACCCGGAGCTGGGCCACGACGTCCTCGCCGTAGCCGGAGGTCCCGAGGTCGGCCCAGAAGTCGAACCCGCCCGTCGCGAGCAGGACGTCCCGGTCGAACAGGACGCAGCCCGCGGCCCAGGCGACGCGGTATGCCGTCCACGCCGGGCTCGCCGGGTCGAGCCCGAGCCGCGCGGCCAGGTGCGTGGGGTTCGCCGCGTTGTGCAGCCGCCACCGCTCCCACGCGGGGTCGCCCTTGCGGATCCGCTCCCGGGTCACCGGCTCCCCGGGGCCGAGCGGGGCGAAGCTCCCCCACTCCCGTTCGCGGACGTCGCCGGAGAAGGACAGGCCCGTCATCGCCTGCGCCACGAAGCCGCACCGCAGCTCGCTCATGGCGGCGACCATGCGGGCCAGGACCTCCGGACCGAGCACGATGTCGTCGTCGCAGAACAGGACGTAGGGCGCGGACGCCTGCGCCAGGAGGAAGGCCCGGTTCTCGGCGACCCCGGCACCCGACGGATGCGAGAGCACGTCGACCGCGACCCCGCGGGAGCGCAGGACCCGGGCGACCCCGGCGACCAACGGCGAGCCCGCGACCGTCCCGGCCGGGCTCTGGTCGGAGACGACGACCCGCCGGGGGTGCACCTGCTGCCCGAGCAGGGAGGTGAGCACGACGGCGGTGGCGCCCTCCCGGTCGAAGGCGGGGATCAGGACCTCGACGTCGCCGCCGCCCAGGGCGCGGTCGCCGGAGCTGCTCACGCGCGGGCGTCGACGGCACCGCCACCGCGGATGCGGCGGACGAGACCCGTGGTCGACCGGTCCTCCAGGTACGGAAGGATGACGATCTCGCCGCCGATCGCCTCCACGTGCGGCGCTTCGGGCAGCATCTCCGCGGTGTAGTCGCCGCCCTTGACGTAGACGTCGGGCCGGACGACGTCGAGCACGTCGACGCTGGTGTCGCCGTCGAAGACGACGACGTGGTCCACGCAGGAGAGGCCGGAGAGCACGGCGGCACGGTCCTCCGACGGGTTCAACGGCCGCTCCGGCCCCTTGAGCCGCCGCACCGACGCGTCGCTGTTCAGTCCGACCACGAGGACGTCACCGAGGGCCTTGGCCTGGTTCAGGTACGTGACGTGGCCGCGATGCAGGACGTCGAAGACGCCGTTGGTGACGATGACCCGCCGGCCCCGCATCCGGTGGGCACGCACCACGGCGCCCAGCCGGTTCAGGTCGAGCACGACGTCGCCCTCCGCGGCGCCCCGCAGGAGGGCGGCGCGCAACTCGTCGGCCGTGCACGCCACGGTCGCGGCGCGACCGCAGACCACCCCGGCCGCGGCCGTCGCGATCTCGCCGGCGACGACGGCGTCGGCGCCGGTGCCGAGGGCCAACGCGAGGGCCGCTGTGAACGAGTCACCGGCGCCGGCGGCCTGGGAGGAGGCCGTCGGCCGGGCCCACAACCGGTAGGCCGGGCGGCCGCGTTCCAGCAGGACGCCACCGTCCACGTCGAGGGTCGCGGCCACGAGCGCGGCTCCGCTCCGGTCGAGCAGTTCGGCAGCCGCGGCCTCGACGGTCCCGACCCTGTCCTCGGCCGGCAGCTCCCGGCCGAGCAACCGCTCGACCTCGCCGGCGTTGGGCTTGACCGCGACGGCGCCGACGTCGCGCCAGCGGCCGGGGTCGCGGGCGTCGACGACGAGGACCGCCGGGCTCTCCCGCTGCAGCTGCGCCACGGCGGCGCGCACGCGCGGGCCGAGCAGCCCGCAGTCGTAGTCGCTGACGACCACCACGTCCACGAGGGGGTAGATGCGGGCGAGCCGCTCGAGGAACTCCTGCTCCGCCGCGACGGGCAGGGCGTCGAGGTCGCCCTCGTCGTACCGGAGCAGCATCTGCTCCCCCGCGAGCACGCGGCGCTTGGCGAGGGTCCGTCGCCCGGGGACCACGAGCAGGTCGTCGTTGCGGATCCGTCGCTCGCGCAGCGCCTGCAGCAGGAGCGTTCCGTCGGCGTCGTCGCCGACCGCGCCGAGCAGTCGCACCTCGGCACCCAGCGAGGCCAGGTTCACCGCGGTGTTCGCGGCGCCGCCGGGCAGCAGCTGGGTGTCGTCCACGTCGACGACCTGGACAGGCGCCTCACGAGAGAGGCGCAGCGAACTGCCGGTGAGCCAGCCGTCGAGGATCGGCTCACCGACGACGAGGACGGAGAGTTCGCTCAGCCGCTCGACGACGTCGAACGGGTTCATCCCGGACCGCCGGCCGGTCATGCGCCCACCCCGGCGGCCACGCCGCGCGCGGCGACCTCGGTGAGGAGCTGTTCCCAGTCGCGGGCGAAGCGGTCGATGCCGAACCGTTCGGCCGCCCGTGCCCGGGCACCGGCCGAGAGCTCGGCGGCCTCGGCCGGGTCGCGCAGCAGCCGCCTCGCGTGGTCGACGAGGCGCCCCGGGTCGGTCTCGACGTAGCCGCTCACGCCGTTCTGCACCGCGACCGCCATCTCGGTGGTGGCGAGCCCGAGGATCGGCAGCCCCAAGGCCATCGCCTCGCAGACGGCGAGGCCGAGCGAGGTGTAGCGGATCGGGTTGAGGAAGAAGCGGTAGACGCCGAGCCGGCGGTGCAGGTCGGCCAGGCCGATGTCCCCGATGCCCTCGGCGAACTCGTCCGAGTTCATCCCGGCGAGGTCGAGCGGCACCTCGGCGGCGATGCGGCGGAACACGTCCGGGCCGAGCCGTCGACCGCGGCGGCCGAGGTTGTTGACGACGGTGATGCCGCGCTCGGTCTCGCCGGTCCAGGTGAGGCCGTCCGGCACGACGACGCCGTGGTCGATCGTCACCGTCGGCGTGCGGCCGCTGTCCCACATCAGCGCGTTGAACGGCGTGACGTGCACCAGCGTCGTCGTGGGGTCGTCGACGGGGTGCGCCGCCTCGTTCGGCCACTGCTGCGGCGGATCGTGCTCGAGATGGACGCGCGGTAGCTCCCGCTGCTGCGCCGGCGACAGGATGTCGTGCCGGTCGGTCTCCCAGTTCCGGCGGGACTGCGTGAGCACCAGGTCGAGGTCGGCGTCGGCCACCGCGTCGGCGTCGATCTCGTGCACGTTCGCAGGCCACGCGAAATTGCCGCTGCGGCCGCCGTAGCCCTCGGGCCGTCCGTCGCGGACCGGCAGGTACCAGTCGACGTCGACGTGCGAGAGATACCAGAGGTAGGAGCCGTGCACGTGCCAGGTCAGGACCTTCATGCCGCCAGCCCCCGCTCGACGGGCTCGGGCATGCGGCGGCCGAGCCGGGCGAGCGCTGCGCCGACGACCTGCGCGGGCGGCACGTCGAGGCACTCCTGCGCGAAGGGGCAGGTGAAAGCCCGGCACGGGCTGCAGCTGACCGGCCGGGAGAGCACGGTCGCGCGCCCGCCCCGCGGTGCGTACTGCGCGAGGTGTTCGGTACCGGCGAACAACACCACCGACGGGGTGCCGAGCGCATCGGCGAGGTGGAGGCACCCGGAGTTGTTGGTCACCACGAGCCGCGCCCCGGCGACCGCGGCGGCGAGCTGCGGGACGTCGAGTTCGCCGACCATCGCGTCGACGCCGTCGCTGACCTGCTCGACGGACTCCCGCTCGCCCTCGGTCCCGACGACGACCACCCGCAGCCCGGCGTCCCGCAGCCCGCGCGTGACCGCGGCGAAGCCGCCGTAGCGCCGCGACGGTGCGGACGCGCCCGGAGCGAGCAGCACGTACTCGCCGGTGAGCGGCGTCGTGGACGGCTCCGGGAGCCGCAGCGCGAGGCCCGCGCCGTCGGAGGGGACGCCGGCGGCCGCGACCATGCGGAGCGACCGGTCGACCTGGTGGGCCTGCTCGTCGTCGGCGGCCGGCAGCACCCAGTGGGTCAGGAGGCTGCCGCCGAACTCGCGGGACTGCCCGATGCGCACGCCGACCCCGGCGAGGTAGGCGGCGTAGGCGGCCGGCCACGGGCTCTGCGAGAACGAGGTCGAGATGACGACGGCGTCGTAGCCGCGCATCCGCTCGACGAGCTCCAGCTCACGCGCCGGGTCCTGCGGCATCGCCGCCGACGCGTCCTGCCACACCGCCCGCACCGGAAGGACGCCGTCGACGCCGGGGAGCAGCGGGGCGACGGCGGCGCCGCCGGGGCTGACGAGCACGTCGAGCCGGGCGCCCGGCGCCAGCGCCGCACGGACGGCCCGGATCATCGGGCCCGTCAGGACGACGTCGCCGAGGTTGTCGAGCCGCACGACGAGCACGCGGCGCAGCGCGGCCCAGTCGAGCGCGGGTCCGCGGAGTTCAGCGGCGGGATGTGTGACGGCGGCGGGATGTGAGACGGCGCTGGGATGCGAGACGGCGGAGCGCGCGGCCGGCGGACCGGCCCGTCGCGTCATCGGCGGGCTCCTGAGGGGCAGGTCAGGAAAGACACGGAGAGGCCTTGCCCCTTGTGGGTAGTTCTGCACCTGCTTCTCCCCGCGCGCGAGCGCCGCGTCGCGCCTGGCAGGCTTACCGGGACACGGACGAGGGAGCAGTCGTGACGATGGACGACGACCAGCCGGTCGAGACCGGAAGCCAGCACGCCCAGGCCAACACCGCCGGCGCCGCCAACGCCGCAGGGACCGACGGGGACTCCGACGGCGTCGCCCGTGCCGACGAGTTGGCCGAGACGCTCGTGACGGCCCGCGAGTCCGGTGACGGCTCCCTGCTGCTACGCACCCTCGCGCGCGCCCTGGTCTTCGTGCCGCTGCCGGGTGACATGGCGAGCGAGCAACCGGGACGCCAGACCCTCGAGGAGGGTGCCGAGCTCCCGCTGCCGCTGATCGAGAACGAGGGGACGAGCTACGTCGTCACCTTCACCTCCGAGCAGCGGATGATCGACTGGTTCCCCGATGGCGACCGGCCGGTGTGGCACGAGACGCTTCTCGCCGACCTGCTGCAAGGCTGGCCGGAGAGGGCCGGGCTCGCGCTCGACGCATCCAGCGAGGGCGGCGTCCTGCTGCCCGAAGCGGTCATCGAGCGGTTGAAGCTGCTGGTGGAAGGCGCTCCGGTCGAGGAGGCGTTCGACCTCGGACCGGCCACCCGTTTCCGGGCCGGGACGCCGATCGACCCGCCGAACGACGTCATCGAGGCGCTCCGGGGCGTGGCTGCGCAGCACCCGACCGTCCGGCGGGTCACCCTGCTGCTCGTGCAGATCGACGAGCCCGGCGGCCGTACGTGGCCGGTGGTCGGTGTGCTCTGCGACCCGGAGGCCGACCCCGAACCCGCGCTGAACGCGATGGTCGCGGCCGTCGAGCAGGTCACCGAGGAGCACGTCTCGTTCACCGCGCTGCCGGACAGCGAGGGCTCGGAGTTCGAGCAGGTTCTGCGCGACTCGGGCCTCGAGATCGTCTGACGCACCTTCTCGTTCGGGAGTGCACGACCCGGGTATGAGGGGCCGCGTCCGCTCCCGGAACGCCGGTTCGCCGGTCGTGCGCAGGAGCAGTCGACGTCCCTGACCCGGCGTCCGTCCCCGTGCGGGGACCGTCGCGCCTGTCCGGAAGGTGTTGCCCTGACCGCGATCACTTCTGCCCTGCCCGACCGCGCAGAGCACGTCGACGGCCCCGAGCTCGACGACCTGCTCTGTGCGACGGCGAGCGCCAGCTTCGGCTTCGACGAGCTGCGCGCCGGCCAACTCGAGGCGATGCGCTCCGTCCTCAGCGGGCGCGACACGCTCGCCGTTCTCCCCACCGGCGGCGGCAAGTCTGCGATCTACCAGATCACCTCGCTGCTCCTCGAAGGCCCGACCGTCGTCGTCTCGCCGCTCATCGCACTGCAGCGCGACCAGGTCGCGGCGCTGACCGAACGGCTCGGCGGGGCCTCCGGGAGCCAGGCCGTCGCCGCCAACTCGGCGGTCGGGGCCAAAGCGTCGGCCGCCGCGTTCGACGCCCTTCGCAGTGGGGACGCCGAGTTCCTGTTCCTCGCCCCCGAGCAGCTGTCGAAGCCCGAGACGATCGCGGCGTTGCGCGATGTGAAGCCGTCGCTGTTCGTCGTCGACGAGGCGCACTGCATCGCCTCCTGGGGACACGACTTCCGCCCCGACTACCTGCGCCTCGGGACGGTCGTCGAGGAGCTCGGGCGCCCGACGGTCCTGGCGCTGACCGCGACCGCGAGCCCGCCCATCCGCGACGAGATCGTCCGCCGGCTGCAGATGCGCGACGCCGCCCAGATCGTCCAGGGCTTCGACCGGCCGAACCTGCGGCTCGAGGTCGCGGATTTCCGCGACGACGACGCCAAGGACGAAGCCGTCGTGCTGCGGGCGATGGGCGAGTCCAAGCCCGGCATCGTCTACGTCGCCACCCGCAAGCGGGCCACTGCCCTCGCCGCCCGCGTCGCCGAGTACGGCCTGGCGGCGGAGGCGTACCACGCCGGCATGCGCTCTGCTGACCGCGACGCCGCGCAGGCCCGCTTCATGGCCGGGGAGGTCGACGTCGTCGTCGCCACAACCGCCTTCGGCATGGGGATCGACAAGGCCGACGTGCGCTTCGTGCTGCACGCCGACGTCGCCGACTCGCTCGACTCCTACTACCAGGAGGTCGGCCGCGCCGGACGGGACGGCGACCCGGCCCTCGCGGTCCTCTACTACCGGCCGGAGGACCTCGGGATCCGGAAGTTCTTCGGCGGCGGCAAGCCCGACGCGAAGGCGTTGCGCAAGGTGGCGGCCCTCGTCCAGCACGCGGGCGGAGCGGTCCCGCCGACCGCCCTGGCCGAGGAGGCCGGGCTCAAGCACACCAAGCTGACGGGCCTCGTCGACCTGCTGGAGCGGGCCGGCGTCGTGACCGTCTCGGGCGACGGCGAGGTCGTCGTGCTCGACGACGCCCCCGCGGACCCGAAGCAGTCCGTCGCCGCGGCACTCGAGGTGGCCGACTCGCAACACCGCGTCGACGACTCGCGGCTGCAGATGATGCGCGGCTACGCCGAGACGCAGGATTGCCGCCGGCAGTACCTGCTGGGCTACTTCGGCGAGTTCCTCGACGAGCCGTGCGGCAACTGCGACAACTGCAGCGCCGGGACCGCGGAGGAGCAGCCCGACGCCGACGACTCGCCCTTCCCGTTGCAGAGCCGGGTCCGGCACGCCTCGTGGGGCGCCGGGCTGGTCATGCGCTACGAGGGCGACCGCATCGTCGTGCTGTTCGAGGAGGTCGGCTACAAGACCCTCTCGCTGGACACCGTCGTCGAGCGGGGGTTGCTGACCGCGACCTGAGCCCTGCCGCTCGGTGGCGTCAGACCAGGCGCAGGAGTGCGGTCACCGCCGCGGCGGCGAGCACGACGACCAGGAACGGCGCGCGCAGCAGCAGGGCGGCGCCGGCTGCGGCGAGCCCTCCGGCACGGGCGTCCAGCACGAGGGAGTGCCCGGTGCCGAAGGTCCCGACGGCGACGAGGGCGAGTAGCAGCGCCACGGGCAGCTGCTCGGCGACCCGCCGCACGGCGGGGCGTCGCAGGACCCGGGGCGGGACCAGGAGGCCGGCGAGCTTGAGCCCGTAGCAACCGAGAACGGTCAGGCCGATGGCGAGCCAGATCATGCGTCGTCCTCGACGGGCTCGGACGCGGAGCGGCGGGTCAGCGCGACCGGGAGGACGGCGAGTGCGGCGAGCAGGACGGGCACGCCGACCGGAGTCAGCGGGATGGCGACCACCGCGATGACGACGGCCAGCAGGCCGGTCCGCCGTTCGACGGCTCCCCGCAGCCGTGGGGCGATGAGGGCCAGGAACGCGGCCGGGGCCGCGGCGTCGACCCCGAAGCTCTTCGGGTCACCGAGCTGGCCCGCGCCCACCGCTCCGATCACCGTCGCGAGGTTCCAGACGACGTAGAGCGTGACGCCGGTGACGAAGAACGCCAGCCGCGCCTCGCGCCGGGAGGGCTGCACCGTGGCCATGGCCGCTGACTCGTCGATGACGATCTGCGCCGAGGCGAGGCGCCGGACGCCCCGCAGCTGCAGCGCGTCGGCGAGCCGGATGCCGTAGAAGGTGTTCCGGATGCCGAGGGCCACCGCCGACAGGGCTCCGGCGAGCGCCGACCCGCCGCCACCGAGGACGCCGACCAACGCGAACTGGCTGCCGCCGGTGAAGACGAGCAGGGAGAGTGCGGCGCACTGGACGACGCTCAGCCCAGCGGCGACGCCTGCGGCGCCGAAGGTGAGGCCGCTGGTGCCGACGGCCAGACCGACGGCGAGTGCGTCGCGGCGCACCTTCCGGAGCCGGTCGGGGTGCCCCGGTGGATCCTCGGGCGGCGGAGAGTCGTCGGGCACCGGACCAGTATTTCGGTCCGGTGCCCGACGGCGCGGCCTCGAGGGCCGCGGGGTTCCAGCAAGCCGTGCTAGCTGACGGCCTGCTTGAGGCTCTCGCCGAGGCCGGTGGCTGCTGCGGCGGCGCGACCGGGAGCGGCCTTGAGCAGCCCGCGGGCGGCCTCGGCCGGACGCTCCTGCTCGCCGGCGAGCGAGTTGGAGACGAGCAGTCCGCCGGTCAGCGCGGGGATGGCCCACTGCAGGACCTTCAGCTGCTTCTGCGCCTTGGCGACGTCAGGCGGGGTCTGCGGCAGCGGGTCGGTGCCACCGGCGACGGGGACGTCCCCGGCAGCCATGATCTTCTGGCCGAGGACGCGGGAGTAGGCGGTTGCCGCGAGGGCGGCGCCGGTCAGGCCCGCCTTGACAGCAGTGTTGCCCGCGAGGCCGGACTGCGCGGCGGCGCGGCCGGCGTCACGACGCAGCAGCTGGACGCCGCCGACGAGGTGCGCGCCGATGGCGAGGGCGTTGAACGGCGTCCAACGGGCCCAGCCCGCGTTCGCGACGCGGGCGCGCTGGCGCGGGTCGTCGACGTCGGAGGCGGCCCCGTTGACGCCGATGGCCCCGTTGAGCGATCCGCCGAACCAGGCTGCGAGTCCGACGTCGTGCATGGCGCGGGAAACGGTCATCCGCTGGGTCATGGAGATCCTTTCGGTGGGCGTCGCGCCGTGGGCGCGCGGACTGTCTCCCGAACCCCTGCCCGACCCCGCGGGCCTGAACCGGCGGGCGACCGGACCACGCGGGCAACGCCGCGCACCCGATGCGGGCAGCGGGGTTTCACCTCACCGAGGTGGCGGTACGGGGCCGAGGACCGCATGGTCAGCACCCTTCACCACCGGCGAGAGGACCAGGAGCTGTGTCGCACACGGCCGTCACGATGTCCCGGACCGCGTCCGGTTGGACCGGCGACGAGGGCGACCTCCGCGAGGTCGAGGACCTCGACACCCTGGCCGACGACCTGCACGTCGCGCCCGGCACCATCTCCATCGTCTTCATCGAGGAGGACGACGAGTGGCTCGGCATCGTCCGGGTCACCGAGGACCTCGACCCTCGTGTCTTCCTCTCCGACCGCCGCGTGCTGGAGACCTCCGACCTCGCCCAGCGGCTGTTCGGCGACGCGCTCCCGGTGGTCCCACCGGGCGACACCGATGACGACGACACCCCCCGGCCGGCGGCCGAGGCCGTGGGCGACACCGAGCTGCTCGCCGATCTCGGCACCTCCGGCGACGTGCTGGTGGAGCTGTGCGCCGAAGAAGGCCTGCTGCCCGGTGACGTCATGTCGGCACTCTGCGAGCGCGCCGGCTGCCTGGACGTGCTCGATGAGATCCGCGTCGCCTGAGCCGCTGCGTTGAGCGGCGCCGCGTCACCGCTCGCGGTGTGGGACGAGCCGATGGGTCTCGCCCTGGAGCAGGCGCGGTGCGCGCTCCGGTCCGGTGACGTGCCGGTCGGCGCTGTCGTGCTCGACGCCGACGGATGCCTGCTCGGCCGCGGCGGCAACGCCCGCGAGGCCACCGGGGACCCGACCGCGCACGCCGAGGTGCTCGCCCTGCGCGCTGCCTCCGCCGACCGCGGCTCCTGGCGCCTGGACGGCTGCACGCTCGTGGTGACGCTCGAGCCGTGCGCGATGTGCGCGGGGGCGATCGTGCTGTCGCGCATCAGCCGCCTGGTGTTCGGCGCCTACGACGAGAAGGCCGGGGCCGTCGGCTCGCTGTGGGACCTGGTGCGCGACCGCCGGCTCAACTCCCGCGCCGAGGTGGTGGCCGGGGTCCGGGCCGAGGAGTCGGGTGCGCTGCTGCGCGACTTCTTCGCCGACCACCGCTGACCCGGACCGGCCGTTGCGTACGTTCCGGCCGGTCCTGTCCGGCCGGAAGTTGCGCAGCCGCCGACGGACGACGGGTGATCGGTTCCAGTACGCTCGCCTGCGGTGGAGTCGCGTAGTGGCCGAGCGCGCACGCCTCGAAAGCGTGTGACGGTGCAAGCCGTCCGTGGGTTCAAATCCCACCTCCACCGCCATCCGGTCCCTGTGAAGTAGCAGGTCAGCGGCTCAACCTCGACCTCGCGTGAGGCGCACGAGGGTGATGTTCACACGATGCTGCTGCACGCCCTCGAGCTGGCCCTGGACGGATCGTTCCGGTTCCGGACGCTGCTCGTCCTGTGCGCCCGGCAGCAGGGCAAGACCACGCTCATGCAGGCGCTCGCGCTCTGGCGGCTGTACGTCGACCGGGCCGGGCTCGTGAGCGGCGCGGCGCAGAACCTGACGATGGCTGAGGAGACGTGGGAGGGCGCCCGGTCGATGGTTGAAGGTGTGCCCGACCTCGCTGCTGAGGTCGCGCACGTCTCCCCGGCACGCTTTACGGCGGCAACGGTACGACCACCTTCAACCTGCCGGACCTGCACAGCGCGGCCCCAAACGGGCTCACCTATTCGATCTGCACGCAGGGGATTTATCCGGTGAGAAACTAGCTGACAAGATCCACTGCTCGTCGCCGGGCTGCAGCCAATTTTTGCGAGGTGCCAGACCAGGGTTGCAGCTCCGGCGCCGTCCGGCTCGGCGCGATTCGTGAAACGAACACGACTAACGCCGTCGAAACGTGATCGCCGCGTCTCCCGGCAGCATCGACGACCTTCCCGCCATGACCGGGCGCGCTTGACAGGCTGGCTGGGCCCGACAGTTAGCTCTACCTTCTTGAGAGGCGGTGCCACAAAGCCTGGGTGTCGTAGCCGGGGTTGTCGGATAGCTCAGCGGCCATGGTGCACTCGAGCGACCTTGGGCTCCTACGAGCATGGCAACCGGGCCTTGAAGGTGGAGACGGCCGCCGAGCTGGCCTGGCTGTACGGGGTGTCGCTCGGCGAGCTGCTCTCGAAAGACAGTGAGTGACCGCGGCGCGGCCCTCGACTCAGCTCCCGCCGATGTCGGTCGTGCGTGCAGCTTGTTCAGTCCCGGCGAGGTACCCATAAAAACCAGCGAGCTCGCTAGCCGCTTCAAGCTGCGTACGTGGAAGCGTTCCTTGCCCTCCCGCCGGTGCTCAGAGCGAAGCTACGGCCCTAGCTCCAACCGGACCGTGTGAAGCGCCTTGCGGGTCAGCCGACGTGACCCACCTTGTAGTTCAGATCCCAGACCCGGTCGAGACGGACACTGGCGCCTGCGTAGGGCGCGTCCCACATGGCTCCGTAGCCTGCGTAGATGCCGACGTGGCTGAGATCGCCCTCGAAGACGAGGTCGCCGGGTTGCAGCGCCTGGCGGGGCACCGCCAATGCGGCGTACTGCTCATACGTCGTGCGCGGAATTTGCCTGCCGAGCCGGGCATACACGTATTGGACCAGGCCGCTGCAATCGAAAGCGTTAGGGCCTGTCGCGCCCCATACGTAGGGTTTCCCCACCTCGGCCGCTGCCAGATGAACGGCCTGTGGCCCCAGATTTGCGGGCGGTGCGCATGCCGAAGCCGACAATCCGGCGGCTAGGGCTGCGCCCATAACGAATGTGCGTAAGCGGGACACGCTGCTTCCAGAACTCTCCCGCGGCAAGCGCGTCGACTACCCGTCGCAGTGCCACACCCATGCCATGAGAAGTTGGAGTCCGCCCGGTCGCGATGGGTGGAAGCGGCCGTCCGGGCGGTGCCCATTTGGGGTGGGCGCAGTCCGGAGATGCATCGGGCCAAGAGGTGGAGTGGTGAACCCGTAGGCGGACGGTTCACCCGGACGGAGCATGCCCTTCCGCCAACCGCTTGGAGGACTCAGACCATCTGAACTCGCAAGTTCCTGGTGGCGGTCTCCATCAAGGCCTGGTCGGCGCGGTCGTAGGAGCCCGGACGTGGGCGTCCTCTGCACCGCTGCGGGGCCACCTGCGCTGGCTCGTCGGGCCGCGCCACGCTGATGACAGCTCGACGAACGGGGGCGGAGGAAGGGTCTCCGGTCGACCTAGGTCACATGTCGGAACTCTGTCCCTCTAGGTCAGCTTGCGCCCAGCATCCAGGTAGCGCTGCAGGGCCGCCGTCAGCGCCGCGTCGTGCTCACCGCAGAGGTCGAGCTTGTAGGTCTTCCCGTCGATCGCGAAGGTACGGGTGGCTTCGACCTCGACCCACCACTCGGTGAGGTCGTGCATGTCGCAGACCGTCACGAGCGCCATGCGCTCTTTTCTACGGGACGGCCTCAGACGCCGGATGGACTCACCCGTTGGTGCAGGTGTGTGCCGGGCTAATTAGCTGTCGCAGGCCCGAGGTGAGCCGGTCCTCCGAGGTCGTCCTTGATGGGGGCTGCGCCCGGTGCTGAGATCGTCGGGCAACCGCAGTCGCGGAGGTTCTCGTTCCCGGGGGCGGATCGCAGGTACTGCGAGAGCCGACTGAACCTGCCAAGGACTCTCCGCCGAACCAGGCCGCCGCCGACGCCTGGTAACGGACCTGGTCACAGGATTGGTCACAGACCCACCCGGACGGATCGGAACGAAGCTGGACGCAGAAGGAGAGGTTAGACCGCTGACCTGCTCGTTCGGGGGAACGAGGCACACGCGGCAACACGCACCAGGACGCCGGGGAGGCGAGTTCAAATCCCACCTCCACCGCCAGTGTCATCTCGCAGGACATCGGAAACCTCTGAACCCACGGCTCGGTGCCGGGGGTAGCGATGCGGTCCAAAGGTGTGACGGGCCCGCTTCTGCGGCTGCGAGATCGACCGTGGCGCCCGGGCGACATCAGTCGAACGGCTTCTGGGTTTCTATGGGGTGCCCTACGCGAAGTCGTCACGTTCGGCGACGAGAGACGGGGGCTCGAGGGCCGATCGAGCTTCGAACCCGCCCGGCGGTCGGCTGGTGAGGAGCGCCATTTCCGGCAGCACGCGGTCGGGGAAGCGCGTCCTCGCGTCGCTGCGGTCGTTCTCCAGCTGGCAGGAATGCAGCTGATGACATGACCCGACAGGGAGCAGCGACGACCCTGCGTGTCTCCTCATCGCGGAGCAGGGATGTTGGCGGGTGCCCAGCGTGGAGCGCTCTGCCAGAGCGTGTTCTCGAGGAGCAACCGACCTTGCGCTGCGGTGGGACTGAGCAGGTATATCTGGGCCTGAGCGTCATGGCTGTCGCGTTGTACGAGGCCGGTCACGATCCATCGGCCGTCAGGCGACCAAGTAGCTGACAGGTACTGAAGGTTCGGTTGGGATCTGGTCAATCTCGTGAGGCCGGTGCCATCCGTGCGGATGGTGAAGAGGTCTGATTGCTGGAACCCTTGCGTGGGATCGTCGGGGTTGCTCCGAAACAAGATCTTCGTCCCGTCGGGCGCCCAAGCAGGGTGGTCGCCGAAGTTGAGGCCGGCGCCGGTGAGCTGCTTCTCCTCACGTCCATCAGACCGAACGAGGAAGATCGATGAGGTGTCGCCGTCTCCACGCTCGAATGCGAGATGCGTTCCGTCCGGCGACCACGCGGGCCCGGAGTCTTGGACGGGGGGGCCGCCTGCGTTGAGCGCATGCGCTTCACTGCCGTCCGCACGCACCAGCCAGACTTCCGAGCGGGTGACCGAACTCTGCTGGAAGCGATGGCTGTAGGCGATGATCTTGCCGTCCGGGGACCAGGTGGGGTCCCCGTTGCAGGAGAGACTTGTGGTGGGGGCAGCAGGCAGCGGGCCGGCTGAACCTCCGCATGCCGTCCCCGGCGGGCTGTGCGTGAGTTGCCGGGCGGAACCCCCCTGGCGGCCGACGACATAGACCTCGGCAGTCGCGGCAGGCGCGGGAGTGATGCGCGTGAATGCCAACAGGCTCCCATCGGGCGACCACGCCGGCAAAGTGTCCCGGACTCCGGAGGCGGGTGCCGTCACGTCTTGCTGCTGGCTGCCGTCGGGACGAGCCACAACAATGTGGGAGCTCGTCAGGCTGCTGTCGGTGAAACGGCGGAAAGCGATCTGCCCCCCCGGTTGATCAGTAGGCGGGATAGGGAGCATGGTTATCCCCGGACCCGATTGGGTGTCTCTCGGCATCGATGAGGAGCTGAAGGCGCAGGCCGAGGCGGCCACAATCAGGAGTACTCCGAGCGATGCGGACCTTTGCAGGCTCATACGGTTTCCTCCCGTTGGCGGCACGTGCTCTTCTCGCGACGATCGAGGCCGGTACCGCACGGGGGCCGGGACCGTGACCGGTCAGCTTGGTGCGGAGGGCAGTCGTCGCGCAACACGTGCCAACCCTTGGATGCGATGGGGCTGTCCCTATCCCGGGCCCGACTTGGGGAGCACACTCTCGCCGTGCAGCGGTTCCGATTGTCCGGGCCCACTTTGGTGGGCGGTGCGGTGATGGGATCACTGCTGGCTGTCCTTATTGGGTTGCAGTCACCGGTCTTGCGGCTGCAGATGTCCGCAGCGGACCCCCTCGAGGCCTGGCTGGCCGGCTTGGTGAGCCTGAGTCTGGTTCTGACCGGGTGTCATCTGCTGACCTCTGGCCGGCAGCGCTCGAACGGATGGCTCGTCGCCACCGCCGGGGGGTTGTGGCTGCTGACCAGCATGCGGCTGGAGCTCGGGCCTTTGGTCTTCCTTCAATGGGTGGTCACGCCCCTGCCCATCGGCATCCTCGCGCTCGTGCTCCTGCGCTACCCGGACGCGCGGCTCACCCGCCGGTCGGTCAGCCGTTTCGCCATCCTTCTCATCGGTTGGCTGTTCGTCGGACGCCTGGTGGACGCGTTGCTGTGGGAGCCGACCTGGGGCGGAGCAGGTAGGACGTGGTGGCCGACGGTCTGGCGGAGCGCGGAGGCATACACCTCGGTTTCCTGGCTTTACCACGGTGGCTGCGCCATCTTGGCTGCGGCATTTCTCGTGCTGGTCGCTGGTCGACTCGGCCGCTCCTCAGGTCTCATGCGCCTCCGGACCTGGCCAACGGCAGCTCTGGGCCCCACCGCGGCCGTCGCCTTCGGGCTCCAATCGGTGGGCTGGCTACTGCCGCTTCCTGAAGACGTGTCAAGATTTCTCACGATCGCAACGGATGGGGCGCTGCTGGCCATTCCGGGTTCCTTTGCGCTGATCGCGTTACAGCACCGACTCGAACGCACACGGGTCGCCGACGCCGTCATTCAGATCGGGCGCGGGGCTACGCCGGAGCAGATTCGGGACGCGCTGAGATCCGCCGTTGCAGAGCCGGGTCTAGAACTCGCCTTCCGCCGGCCGGACACGGCGGGTTGGGTCGATGCCGCCGGCCGCTCCGTGGCGCTGGGTGAGCTGAGCGACCGGCTACTTATCCCGATCGACGACTCCGAGGGCGAGCCGCTTGCGGTCGTCGCCACCCACCTGGGAATGGCAGCGCACCGCGACGTCCTGGACCCGGCGGTGACCGCAGTACGCCTGTCACTGGAAAACTTGCGACTGCAGGCCGTGGCGCTGGCTCGATTGGAAGAGGTGACGCAGTCGAGGCTGCGGCTGGTCACCGCTGGCATCGAGGAGCGTCGAAAAGTCGAACGCGATCTGCACGACGGGGCACAGCAGCGATTGCTCGCCGTTGCTGCTTCCCTGTCTCGTGCCCGCGAGCGGACCTCTGACCCGGCGTCGCGCGCCGTGTTGGACACTGCCCGCGGCGACCTCCGGGTCGCGCTGGCTGAGCTACGCCAACTCGCAGCCGGGTTGCATCCTGCCGTGCTCAAGCATTCAGGTTTGGCGGCTGCACTCGGAAGCGTCGCCGAGCGGCTTCCGGTGGGGATCCGCACGGACGTGGAGGCGCGGCGGTGGCCGGCCGACATCGAGATGACCGCCTATTTCGTAGCTTGCGAGTGTCTGACGAACGTCGTCAAGCACTCAGGGGCAGATTCTGCGACCGTGAGTGCCAGCCAACGGGACGGATACCTGCTGCTGACCGTCGAAGACGATGGCGCGGGCGGCGCAGTGCCCACGCGGGGGCGGGGTCTGAACGGTCTCACCGACCGCGTAGCCGCGTTCGGCGGCACGTTGAGTATCGACAGCGCGCCCGGTCACGGGACGCGGGTGGAGGCCGCACTGCCGTGCGTGTAGTGCTCTGCGACGACTCCGCGCTTTTTCGGCACGGACTGGCACTCCTGCTCGCCGACCTCGACGTCGACGTCGTTGCCGAGACCGATAACGCCGCTGACCTTCTCGTAGCCGTCGCCGACTTCCGGCCGAACGCCGCGATCGTGGACATTCGGATGCCCCCGACCTTCACCGACGAGGGTCTGACCGCGGCGGCCAGGATTCGCGCTGAATTCCCCGAGGTCGCCGTCCTCGTCCTCTCGACCTACGTCGAGGCGGCCTATGCAGTTCAACTCCTCGAACGCGGGGCGCACTCGGTCGGCTACCTTCTCAAAGACTGCGTTGATGACGCCGCGGGCCTTCGTGGGGCAGTTGAACGCCTCGTCCGGGGGGAGACGGTCATCGATGCCGACGTCGTGACCCGACTACTGGAGCAGAAGCGGCTCTCGTCGACACTCGACATCTTGTCGTCTCGCGAGCGGCAGATTCTGACCCTCATGGCGCAAGGCCTCACCAACGCCCGTATCGCGGAAATACTTTTCCTAAGCACGAAAACCATCGAAGCAAATACGGCGGCGATCTTCACCAAGTTGAGGCTGCCCAACACCCCGGACTCGAACCGGCGAGTGCTTGCCGTGCTCGCCTGCCTGCGTGGCACCGAATAAGACTTGCGTTGTTCGCGAGTGCCAGCTGCTGGGGCCCGAGGATGACCTTTGTCGGCTGCTGCGGGGAGTGAGAGCAGCTCCACACGTGTGAAAGAGGTTGCGGTCGACGCCGCGCCGCTACGGGTTCCGTCGTCGCGGCGATAGGGAAAACCCTCGCTCGACGCAAGGGGCAATCTAGGGTTGCTTCCCTATTGTCACCCGCCGGGGGTCCGCCCACCATGGCCGCAGCAAATCAACCCGGAGCCGGCGATGAACACGTTGGTGAACCCGTTGAACGGGCGACAATTCCTGGCCGCGCCAGGGCGTCAGCCCCGGATCACGACTCATACACGCAGTGGGATCAATGTCGTTCTGGCAGCATCGATTCTCGCCGCTGTCTTATTTCTCGCGCTGAGTGCGGGCCTCTCCGGCCTGCGCGATCACGGGGGCTACGGCGACCGCGTCCCTCACCCGCGACCAGGAGCTACACCCTCAGCGGCTGGTCATGACCTCCGCGCCACGCGACCCACGCCCGCACCGGCTCCGTGAGTGGGAGAAACATCCGTGCAGCGCCCGATCTCAGGCTTTCCCGCGTTCGACACCATCGGTCACACCCGCAGAAAGCATTGACAACGCACATCTGACTCCGTCAGTCCCGGCCGGGGTCGGTGAAATTCGGCTTGGCGGACGCCGGCTCTGCTGTCACCGACATGAGCAAGGCGAGCCACGCGGCTTTCACCGCGAAGGTGCATCCGATGAAAGTTCGATAAGGCGGCCTCGTTCGGTAGCTCGTATCTGCAAGGGGTTTGTCTCGGCGCGTTTCACTTCGACTTCACGAATACCGGCACCACGGATACCGAGACGGTCACCGGCCACCTGACGAACAACGTCTCCCGGAACGGCGGTCACTTCTCCACGTTCCGCGAACGGTTGCCGCCCTCATAGCGGGAGTCGAGAGACGACCCGAATCGACACTGAGGAGCCCTCATGCGTAAGCGCAATCTCATCGCCGCCATCGCAGTCAGCACAGCGATCGCTGCGGGCACGACGGCCTGCACCGACCTCGTCGCCGGCGACTCCCTCGTGGTCCAGGCAGCTACCACGACGACAGGCAATCCCACGGCATATGGCGTACGTGCAAGCACCGTAGAGGGTGTAGCCCTCAAGGGCTACTCCGGTGCGGCTCCGTGTGACTACAAGAGCTTCATCGCTAGCGACTACAACCAGTATCGGCCCGGCAAGGTGTCGCTGGCGTTCAGCGGAAACAACATGTCGCCCTGTATGGCCAGGGCGACCGGGACGGCCTATCTGGGCAAATACCACGACGACCTGGCGTGGCTGACCAACTTCCTGACTGCGAAGGGCGTGAAGGTCATCTACTCGGCGCCGGTGTGCCAGAAGCCCGGCGGAACGTGGGCGAACGGTAGCCCGGAGCTCCGCGCCATGGAGGCCGGCCTCGCATCCCGCTTCCGCGCCCAGGGCAAGCACGTGGCCTACAGCGACTCAGCGGCCCTGACGATCTGCCCCGGCTGGAACTTCGTCGGCGCCTACCGGGTCGCGGACGGCTTGCACCTGTCGCCGCTCGGCGCACAGATCTACGCCGCAGCCCTGCGCTTCGAGTCCAAGCACGTCACTCCCTAGTTCACTCGCGGCCGGGATGGACGACCCGTCGGGGCACAACTACCGGCGGGCGGCGATCGATCGTTCGGGTAGCGGCCCCGGTTCACGCTGGGGCGGACTGAGACAGAACCAGCGAGGGTGACGGGTCGTGAACGCCCGTTCCTCGTCCTCGAGGCGAGGAGGAGCGGCGACTTCGACGGCCGTGGCGAAGGGTCGCGAACGAGCAGTCGCCGTTCAAAGGACCGATCCGCACAGCCGTCGACACGTTCGAGCTCATGGTCCGACGGCCCTGACGCTCCCGACGGGGCCGCAAACACCCCGATCGACGCCTTCAGCGGCGGCGTCGCGCACCACCGTTCGTCTGCCCGTGCAGGACAAGACCGACGCTGGCGCGAGCTCCTCGATCGGGCGAACACCCCTCACTGTCGTTGGGAACGGATGCCGGTTCCTGTCCAAGAACGTGGAGCAAGTGGCACGACGTGGCGTTACGCGAATGTGGATGAGGCCCAGACCGCCGGTACAGCTCCTCGCCCGGCAGGCCCTCGACGCTGACCACTGGGCCGGGTGCTCGAGGGCCGTTCTGCAGCGCCCGGGTCGTACTTCATCGTCCGATCTCGAAGCGCCGAGATGGGCAGGCGCTGACCACGGCGCCGACCCGCAACGCGCACCTCTGCCCGTCGAACCCAGCGATACGTGTAAGTAGTGCCGGAGTCGTGACAACGCGTGACCAACGACCCCCGCTGACCGACGCCCACGCGCTACGTTGCGGTGGCGCTGACGGGGCTCGCCCGAGAGTCGCCTATTCCGGGAGACACGACCTTGTCGGCATTTCAGTCGGCCCCACCGCGCCCCGGCCTGGGTGCACGGCGCTGGGTCTGCATCTTCTTCGCCTTTTGCCTTGGCGGCGTCGGCGTGATCCTCGTTTCCGTCGCCCCCAGCGTCGCCGGCGACATCAGCCAGGCCCAGACGTTGGCGGCCCGCGGCGTCCGGGTGCCGCTGATCTCCGCGACCTTCACCACGCGCACCCAGTCCGCCACCCGGGCGGTCGGAGCCGACTCCTGCGCCGTCAGCGGGGCGACCGTGCGCTACTCCTTCAATGGCACACCCCGTACCGCGGCGCTGCGGGAGGTCATGGGCGCAGACCTTCCCACGTGCTCGGATGCGCTGGACGCGGCTACCAAGCTCGACTACGCGCCCGGTACTCCGCTGCTGGTCGACCCGCAGGACCCCAGCAGCGTCGCCCTGATGTCGGAGGTGGCCAAGCAGACCGCGAGCCCCGGCCGGGCCGACGGCACCCGCGCTGCCGGGATCGTGCTCCTCGTCCTGGGCGCCTTCGCCGGGCTGCTGGCCCTCATACCGCGGCGACGCAGGCGGACACCGGCCTACGCCGGACCGTCCGGGCCGGTGCAGTTCGGCCCGCCGGGACCGCAGTCGCAGTTCGGACCGCCCGAACCCCAGAGGTCATACGGCCCACCAGAACGACAGTCGCAGTTCGGCCCACCAGAGCCACGGTCGTCGTTCGGCCCGCCCGAACAACAGTCGATGTACGGCCCGACGCGAGCACCTTCGCCGTACGGCTCTCCTCCACGAGCGCAGGCCGGCCGAAAGCACCGCACCGTGGGAGAGCAGCTCAATCGCAGCCCCACGGTGATGCACGCGTCGTGGCTCAGCGGCGTGGTGGTGCTTCTCGGCGGCGCCGGAGCCGGCGGGTTCAGCGTCCTCGGAGTCATCTTCCTGCTCATCGTCTTCCTGCCCGTGTTCGTGGCGTACCGACGGGACCGGTTGACGCTGCCCATCGTGTTCGCCAGCCTCTTCCTGCCGGCGTGGCCGTGGGCGATGTACAAGGCCGTGTCGGGAGCGCCTCGGATCGCGCCGGCGACCAGCTGACCGACGCGCGGCAGGTCGGTACGCCTTCCCCCGTTCGGCGCAACGCGAGTTCAGCCTTCCGCACGGTCACCGGATGTTCAGGAAGGGTCCGACAAGCCCGATCCTCCAGATGTGAAAACGACACGACCTGCAGCACCCCGGCGGTCGACGTCCCGCAGCACCATGCGCCGGACGTTGCCGTTGGCGATCGGCCTGCTGGTCGTGCTCGCGCTGGCCGCCGTCTCGACGTTCCTCGGCCGCATCAACCTGCAGGAAGCGGAGCAGGAGCGGCTCGCCGAGCGCGCCAGGCTCACCCAGTCGATCGGCTCCTACGTCACGCAGGCCTACGCGCCGGCGAAACTGCAGGCCGATGTCGACCGCGCGCCGTTCAACGCCTCGATGCCAGCCCTCAACGAACTCCTGCTGCAGCAGTTCCAGGTCACCCCCACCGGTGACCCGAACGTCATCGTCGCCCTCTACGACCGGACGGGACGCGCGATCGCGGCCCGCCCGGAGCGGAATTCCCTCACCATCGACATGCTCGGCGCCGCTTGGCCGCGGGCGCTGGCCGGCACCGTCGCGCAGACGCCGACCATCCGGTTCGACGGCGACGTCTTCCGCGCGATCGCCGTTCCGGTCGGCAAGGGCACCCCGTGGGCCGTCCTGGTCACCGTGCCCCGCGACGACAGCGGCCGCCAGTTCCAGGAGCGGCTCGAGGGCTTCGGCGCCGCCGGCGGCGGCTACTCGACCGTCGACGGCAACGGCATCGTCCTCACCTCGCACGACCGCTCGCTGATCGGGACCCGCCAATTCGACGCGGCCGAGATGGCCGGTATCCGCAGCGAGAACTTCCACCAGTGGTTCACCGGCACCGGCGGCGCCCGCACCGTGACGATGACGTCGCTGGACCCGAACACCGGCTACGCCCAGGTGTTCTCGCAGCGCACCGACGCCCTGTTCTCCGATCTGCGTCACGCGCAGCGAGTGCACGACCTCACCGTCTTCGCCGTCCTCGCCATCGCCATCCTGGGCCTGGTGCTGCTCGGCTGGCGCCGCGAACGGGCCGCCCGCCGTTCTGCCGCCCGGCTGCACGGTCTGCTGCGCAACAGCCACGACCTGCTGCTCGTCGTCGACCCCGACTCCACGACGCGGTTCGTCAGCCCCGCCGTCGAGGTGCTGCTCGGCTACGACGCGTCCGCGCTGACCGGCCGACCGTTCCTCGAGGTGGTGCACCCCGGCGACGCCGAGCGCGTCGTCGCGATGCTGGCCGACCAGATCGACTCGAAGCTGCTGAACATCCGGCTCCGTGCCTCCGACGGAACGGTCCGCTGGTTCGACGTCGAGAGCAGCGACCGGTCCGCGGTCGCACAGCTCTCGGGCATCCTGCTCACCTGCCACGAGGTCGGTGACCGCAAGAACCTGCAGGACCGGCTCACCCACCAGGCCTCCCATGACGAGCTGACCGGGCTCGCGAACCGTGCTGTCTTCGTCGAGCAGGTCGAGTTGGCCCGCGCCCGCGTCGACCGCGACCCCGACGGCCGCTTCGCGCTGCTGTTCATCGACCTCGACCACTTCAAGCCGGTCAACGACACCCTCGGCCACGATGCCGGCGACCAGGTGCTGCGCACCGTCGCCGCCCGGCTCTCCGGCACCGTGCGGCCCGAGGACCTGGTGTGCCGCTTCGGTGGCGACGAGTTCGGCGTGCTGCTCGACCGCGCCGACCAGGAGACCGCCTGCGAGATCGCGTCGCGCCTCGTGGCCGCTGTGCGCGCGACCGTTGCCGTCGGTACCAAGCTCGTCAACATCGACGCGAGCATCGGCATCACCCTCTCCGAGGGTGGATCGGCGACGCCCGAGCTGCTCATCCGGCAGGCCGACGAGGCGATGTACGTCGCCAAGGAGTCCGGCCGCGGTCGCTACGCCGTGCACGCCGACGCCCACCGCGACACGTCCGGACGAGGGGCCGGGTCGGGTCGTGCCCTGCCGCTGCCCCGCTCGTCGCAACCGCTCCCGGGCGAGGTGGCGCGTACCCGTCCCGCCGCATCGCCGGCCCAACGCGGCTTCCCGCGCCAGCTGCAGGCGACCGACCGTCGCGGTTGGCGTTCCCGCGGCCGCCACCTCCTCCCCCTGCTGATCGCCGGGACGATGGTCGCCGGCATCGCCGGAGTCGGTTCGCTGCAGGAGCAGCGGGCCGGCCAGACCGCGGAGAACCGCCGCATCGCCGAGCGGTCCGACATCACGATGCGCGTCGCCGAGTACAGCGCCCTGACCACCGACCCACGGCGCCTCATGAACTCGGTGACCAAAGCGCCGTGGAACCTGGGCGACCTCACCGGCAACGCCGCTGTCCTCGAGGCGTTCAGCCACTCCCCTGCGGCGGGCGCCGGCTCGATCGTTGCGATCAGCGACCTCTCTGGCCGCGTCGCCGCGAGCTACCCCGCCGGCAGCAGCGTCAGTCTGCCGCGCACCGACCCGATCTGGGCCAACGCGCGAGCCGGCATCCCCGGCTTCTCCAACGTGCAGGACACCACCACCACCCCGCGTGCCTGGTACGTCCTGCCGATCGTCCAGGACGGCAAGCCACAGGCCCTGCTGCTGCTCGGGCAGGACGCCCGGCAGGCCGAGGTCTCCAAGCTGATGCAGGCCGTGGGCTCGCTCGGCTTCGGTGAAGGCGGCCTCACCGGCGTGGACGCCAACGGCACCACGTTCGTCTCGTGGGACAAGAACCTCATCGGCTCGGCCCTGGTCCGGCCCGGCGATCTTCTCGGCATCCAGCCGGGCCAGGTGCGTCGTTTCACCCGGGGTGACGACACCTACCTCGTCGCCGCCGGCTGGACCGCGGGCGACCCGAACAAGCGCTACATCGTCTTCCGGCAGCCGACCGACGTCTTCTTCGGCGACCTGCGCACCGGGCAGACCACCCGGAACCTGCTGCTCGTCGGACTCGTCTGCGCCTCGGTCTTCGGACTCGCGCTGCTGAACCGGCGGCGGGAGCTGGCCGAGCGCAACGCCCGCGCCCGGCTCCGTGCCCTGCTGCACAACGCCCACGACCTCGTGGTGGCCGTCGATGCAGCGGGCCGCACCACCTTCGTCAGCTCGGCCATCGAGGGGCTGCTCGGCCACGATCCGGCCGCCTGGGCGGACCGCTCGTTCCTCGAGCTCGTCGACGAGTCGGACCGGGCCCGCCTGCACCGCGCCCTCGGCCCGGAGCTCGACTCCACCGCGGGCACCCTCGTCGTCCCGGACGTCCGGCTGCGCACCGTCGACGGCTCGACCCGCTGGTTCGACGTGGGCATCGCCGACCTCTCCGACAACCCGGCCCTATCCGGCGTACTGCTGACCTGCCACGAGATCGGGGAGCGCAAGCGCCTGCAGGACGAACTCAGCCACCGGGCACGGCACGACGTGCTCACGGGGCTCCCGAACCGCGCGAGCTTCGCCTCCCACCTGACGACGCTGATCGACGGCGCGCACCCGTTCGCCGTGCTGTTCATCGACCTCGACCACTTCAAGCCGATCAACGACCGGCACGGCCACGACGCCGGGGACGCCGTCCTGCAGGCCGTCGCGAGCCGACTCGACGCCGCGGTCCGGTCCAGCGGGCACCGTCCGCGCGACCTGATCAGCCGTCTCGGAGGCGACGAGTTCGCCGTGGTGCTCGACGGCGTCGACGGCATGCAGGCCCGCATGGTCGCGGACCGGATCCTCAGCGGCATCCGGGCGCCCATCCGTATCGGCACCTCCGACGTTGCGATCGGCGCCACCATCGGGATCGCCTTCGCCGACCCCGGGGCCGGTGCCGGCGGTTCGAGCCCGGATCTGGTGGTGCAGCGGGCGGACACGGCGATGTACGAGGCCAAGGTCGCCGGCCGCGGGCGGTACGCGGTCTACGACGGCGCCTGAGCCAGCCGGACGGACACCTAACGCGCCGGGTCCGGCGGCCACCCTTGGCTCGCGCCCGGATGGGTACCGGTCCGGCATGTCGAACGCAGTGCCGACCCCCCAGTTCGGCGTCACCGGCGTGACCGGAGGCATCGGCGGCCGGGTCGCGACCCGCCTGGCCGACGCGGGCTTTCCACCGGTCATGGTCAGTCGTAACCCGGCCCGGGCCCCGGGCATCGCGGGGGCCTCCGTGCGCCTCGCCGAGTACGACGACCCTGCTGCCCTCGAACGCGCCTTCACCGGTGTGACGACGCTGTTCATGGTCTCCGCGGCCGAACACCCCGATCGGGTGCGGCTGCACCGGCAGGTCATCGACGCCGCCGCCGCGGCCGATGTCCAGCGCATCGTCTACACGTCGTTCCTCGGCGCGGCGCCCGATGCGACGTTCACCTTCGCCCGGGACCACTGGGCGACCGAGGAGTACCTGCGCGGCTCCGGCCTGGCCTTCACCTCGTTGCGCGACAGCATGTACCAGGACTTCCTCCCGGGCTTCGCCGGGCGCGACGGGGTGATGCGAGGACCGGCCGGCGACGGGGCGGTGGGTGCGGTGGCACGGTCGGACATCGCCGACGCCGGTGTCCGAGTCATGCTCGACGACGACGCCCACGACGGACAGGTCTACGACCTCACCGGCCCGGAGGCGTGGACGCTGACCGAGGTGGCCGCCGAGCTCAGCGCGCTCACCGGACGCGAGATCCGCTTCGAGAACGAGACCGAGGAACAGGCCTATGCCTCGCGCGACGGGCAGGGCGCCGCGTTCGAGATCGCCGGCTGGGTGACGAGCTACCAGGCCATCGCGACCGGCGAGCTGAGCCTGGTCACCGACACCGTCGAGCGGTTGACAGGGTCTGCGGCGCTCCCGTTCCGGGAGTTCCTGAAGCGCGAGCCGGGGAGCTACCGGCACCTGCTGCCCTGACCTGTCGGCAGGGGCGAGCGAACGGTACGGCGGTTCTGCCGAAGCGCCTGCGCGCGCCCGACGGGGGCGTCAATATGGCCCGATGCATCCAGCAGCGTCCGCACCGAACACCTTCGCCCGCCCGTCCGGCCGCTGGCAGGGACCCACCGCGGCAGCGGTGCTTTTCGTCGGCGCCTTCGCCGTCCTCGCCGCCGCCGGGCTGACCGCGGCCGTCAGCAAGGAGACGTTGCTGTTCCCGAGCCTCGGCCCCACCGCGATGCTCTTCTTCGCGCGGCCGTTGCCGCCGGAGACGTCGGTGGGCACCACGATCCTGTCCCACTGGATCGGCATCGTGGTCGGCTTCGGTTGCCTGCTCCTGTTCGGGCTCCGCGACGCGGGCTCCGCCGTGTCGTCCGGCGTCGACGGGCCGCGGCTGGCCGCGGCCGCGCTGTCGGTGGCGGCGACCGCCGCCATCCTGCGGCTCCTGCGCACGCCGCACGCACCCGCCGGCGCGAGCACGCTCATCGTCAGCCTCGGCGTGCTGACCTCGGGACGTCAGCTCGCGATGATGGCGGGCTCCATCGTTCTGGTCGCGCTGCTCGGCTGGGCCATCAACCTGCTGGTGGGGACCCAGGTCCCGTGGTGGCCGGACCGCACCAGCCCGGCGCAGGACGTCGGCGAACAGCTGCCCGTGCCGTGGACCCCGGCCGTGATCGCGGCCGACAGCGCCACCCGCATCACACAGCTGCCCCACTTCGAGGACGGCGCGCCCCCGCCGGACGCCGTGCCTACCAGCCGGTCCGGTCGTTGACCTGCGCACCGATGTCGGAAGTCCTTGTTACATGACCGTTGTGATGCCACCATTCTCGCCGACGCCTCTGCGGGCAGCGGAGCACGTCACGAAGCATTTGGAGGCACGGCAATGCGACGAACGACACCCGACCTGGTCGGTCGGCGGCAATCGACCTACCTGACGGCTTCGCGCGTCCTTCTGGGGTTGACCGTCCTCTACGTCCTCTGGACCAACTACGTCGTCTTCGTGGGCGGCAACCTCCCGCTCACGCCGATCCACCTCGGGAACGGCAGCACCGGCGCCGGCCTGTTCATGTTGGCCGTCGGAGACCTGATCGCCGTCCTGGTCATCTGGTTCGTCGTCGACGCCGCCCTGCTGAACCTGCTGCACCTCGTCCTGCGGAGCGGCAGCGGCGGCCGTCGGTCGATCCCGGTCCCCAACCAGAACGCGCAGCCGGTGGGGACCCCCGCGGGTCCGTCCTTCGCGCCGTACCCGAACGTCGACCCGGCTGCCAACCCGATCCCGGGCGCAGAGCAGCCGTGGAACAGCCCGCCGCCCGGTGCGCAGCAGGGTCCGTATCAGCAGCAGGGGCCGTACCAGCAGCAAGGTCCGTACCAGCAGCAAGGTCCGTACGGGCAGGAGGGCTCGACCCTCGTCAGCCGACCCGGCAGCACGTGGCCGCCGCCGCCGGCGTCCGGGCCGGACGGGCGCTGAGCCGCACGATCGCCACGTCGGGGCGCAACCACGATGCGCCTGCCGAGATCGTTCCGGGCGTGGACGGAGCGGTGCCCGTTGCTGCCCACACGGCGCTGCTCGACCTCGCCTTCGACCTCACCGGCCTCGTCGACGCAGCCGGACGGTTCCGTTACGTCAGCGCTGCGGTGCACCGCCTCGGCTACGCCCAGGACGACCTGACCTCACGCAACCTGTTCCGCTGTCTCGAGCCCGCAGACCGGCATCCCGTCGCGGGTGCCTGGCGGCGGCTGCTCGCCGGCGATCGGACCGCAAGCTTCTCCTGCCGGATCCGCCGCGTCGACGGCGCCTACCGGACGCTGGAGGTGCGGGCGGTGAATCTCCTGGCCGACCCCGCCGTCCGGGGGATCGCCCTCGCCGCCCGTGACGTGTCCGACCAGCAGGCGGCTGCGGCCCGCGCAACCCAGCTCGAGGAGCGGATGCGGGCGGTCGTCGACAACAGCCCGGTCATCGTCTTCGCCCTCGACACCGACGGCGTCATCACGTTCGCCCGCGGCCGGGAACTCACCCGCCTCGGCATCGACGGCGACACCCTGCTCGGACGGTCGATCTTCTCCTTCGGCGGCAACTCGCAACGCACCGCGGACGCGGTGGCCCGCTGCATAGCGGGGGAGGACGTCGACCTCGTCTTCGAGATGGGCGGCCGCCAGTTCGACCTGCGGTACCGCCCGCGGTGGGAGAACGGGCAGGTCACGGGGGTCTTCGGCATCGGCGCAGACATCTCGCCGACGGTCGCTGCGTTGGAGCAGGTGCAGGCCAGCGAGGCCCGCTGGCGGTCGCTGGTGCAGGGCAGCGCCGACGCCGCCGTCATCGTCGACCCCGAAACGATCATCACATTCATGAGCCCGGCCGGTCCGACGCTGTTCGGCTGGGAGCCCGAGGACGCGGTCGGGAGGTCGGCCTTCGAGTTCGTGCACCCCGACGACGCGCCGGAGCTCCGCGCCGGTTTCGAGGCGGTGCTGGCCGAACCCGACGAGCAGCGGACCGTCGAGTTCCGGATGTGGACGCCCGAGGAAGAGTGGCGGTGGGCGGAGGTGGCGATCCGCAACCGGCTGCACGACCCGGCCGTCGCCGGTGTCATCGGCAACATCCGCGACGTCAGCGAACGGCGCCGCACCCGCGACGCGCTCGCCGAGAGCGAGGCTCGCTACCGGCTGATCGTGGAGACGACGCAGGACGGCATCCTGCTGCTCGACGCCTCCGGACAGATCACCTGGGCCAACCAGCAGGCCGCGGAACTCGGCGGGCATTCACTCGAGGAGCTGCTCGCCTTCCGCAGCGACGACCTCGTCGACGCCCGCGCCGCACCGCTCGTCGAGGCCGCGCGCCGCCGGCGGCAGGCCGGGACGGGCTCGACCTGGGAGATGCCCTACCGGCGCCCGGACGGCCAGGAGCGGCACCTGCGCATCACGACGACACCGCTGCAGCTATCGGATTCCGGACCCGCTGGTCTGCTGGTTCTGGTCAGCGACGTGACGCAGCGCAAGCGCGCCGAGAGCGAGCTGGCCCGGCTCGCCCTGCACGACGGGCTCACCGGGCTCCCCAACCGCGGGCTGCTCCTCGACCGCGTCGCCGGGGCCCTGATACGCCGGCGACGGCACGGCGGCCTCATCTCCCTGCTGCTGCTCGACGTCGACGAGTTCCACAGCGTGAACGACAGCGTCGGCACGGCCGGCGCCGACGACCTGCTGCGCCAGTACACGCAACGCCTGAACCAGACGGTGCGGGCCGGGGACACCGTGGCTCGGCTCGGCTCCGACGAGTTCGCGGTGCTGAGCGAGGAACTCGAGGGCGAGGCCGACGCAGCCCTGCTCGCCGACCGCCTGCTGACGGCGCTGGCCGAACCGGTGGTCCTGCCCGGGCCCGACGGCCCGGTGGACGTGGTGGTGACGGCCAGCATCGGCGTCGCGCTGACCCGCGCCGACTCGCTGCGCCCCGACGACCTGCTGCAGCGCGCCGAGCTCGCGATGCACCGCGCGAAGGCCCGGGGCCGGGCCTGCTACGAAACGGTCTCCGACGCCGGCGAGCAGATCGGCGTCGACCGGCTGCGCGTCGTCAACGACCTCCGGGCCGGCCTGCGCCGCGGCGAGCTCGAACTGCACTACCAGCCGGTGGTCGAGCTCGAGACGGGCAAGGTCGTCGGGGCCGAGGCGCTGGTGCGGTGGCACCACCCCGAGCGCGGTCTGCTCGGCCCGGACGAGTTCATCGGGCTCGCCGAGACGTCCGGGCTCATCCGCGAGCTCGGCGCGTGGGTGCTGCGAACGGCCTGCCGGCAGGCGATGGACCCGGCGTTCCGCGCCGCCACCGCCCCCGCCGACCCGATCGTCGCGGTCAACCTCTCGACCCAGCAGCTCGCCGACCCGCGGCTCGTCGAACTCGTCGGTTCCGTGCTCGCCGAGACGGGCATGGCCCCGCACCGGCTGATGCTCGAGGTGACGGAGACGGCGTTGTTCGCCGACACGACCGTCGCGCTGGCGGAGCTGCAGTCGCTGCGGCGTCTCGGTGTCCAGCTGGCCCTCGACGACTTCGGGACCGGATTCTCGAGCCTCACCTACCTCAAGCGCTTCCCGCTGCACGAGCTGAAGATCGACCGCTCGTTCGTCGCGGAACTCTCGGTGGACCCGGCCAGCGACGCGATCGTCGCTTCCGTCGTGTCGCTCGCCCGGGCGATCGGCCTGTCCGTCGTCGCCGAGGGCATCGAGACCGAGCAGCAGCGCCGATGGCTCGTCGACGTCGGCTGCACGCTCGGACAGGGCTACCTGTTCGGCCGCCCGGTGCCGGCAGCAGAGTTCGCGGTGCTGCACGGACCGGCCGGCGGGAGCCGACGGCTCACCAGTTGGTGAGCGAGTCCCGGAAGATCGCGTCGAGGTCCTCGGCACCCACCGGCCGCGGGGCGATGGAGAGCAACCGCTCCTGCTTGAGGGCGCCCTCGACGAGACCGTCGATGTCGGACTCGTCGTAGCCGACGCCGGTCAGCCCGTTCGGGATGCCGATGTCGCGCATCAGGGCGGTCAGCGCCGCGGGGAGCTTCTCGCGGCCGTCGGACGTGGCCTCGGCGACGCGGGGGTCGAGCAGGCCGGCGGCGTACTCGTGGCGCTCGGGGTCGGCGACGTAGGTGAACCGGAAGGCGGCCGGGGCGGTCAGCGAGACCGACTGGCCGTGCGGCACCAGCGGCGTCTTCGCGATGTAGCCGTCGGGGACGTAGTCCTTGACGCGGCCGGCGATGGGGTAGGCGCAGGCGTGCGGGATGTGGACGCCGGCGTTGCCGAAGCCCATGCCGGCGAAGGTGGCGGCCTGCATCATGTCGGTCCGCGCGGCGAGGTCCTGGCCGGTCATCACGGCCTTGCGGAAGGCGCCGGACAGCAGCCGCAGGGCCTGGGTCGTCCACATGTCGGAGATCGGGTTGGCGCCGCAGTAGGCGACCCGCTTCTCGGGCTGCTTGCGCTCGAAGGCGTCGTACGGGCGCGCGGTGTAGCTCTCCAGCGCGTGGCACAGGACGTCCATACCGGCTGCGGCGGTGACCTCGGGCGGCAGGCTCAGCGTGACCAACGGGTCGACCACGGCGAGGACCGGCCGGAGCCTCGGCGAGCTGATACCCGACTTGACGTGCAGCCCGAGGATGTCGAGCACGCAGACAGGGGTGCTCTCGGCACCGGTGCCGGCGGTCGTCGGCACCGCGACGAGCGGCTTCAACGGGCCGGGCGGGTGCTTGCCCTTGCCGACGGGCGCGTTGACGTAGTCCATGACGTCGCCGGGGTAGGTCGTGAGCAGGTTGACGGCCTTCGCGGTGTCGATGCAGGACCCGCCGCCGATGGCGACGAAGCCGTCCCACTCGCCCTCCGAGGCGAACTCCACAGCGTGACGCCAGCTCTCGTCGGTCGGCTCCACCGCGGTCTGGTCGTAGATCTCGGCCTTCACGCCCCGGGCCGCCATCGACTCGACGAGCCGCGCGGGCAGGCCGGTGGCCGCGACGCCGGCGTCGGTGATGACGAGGACCCGCTCGACCCCGAGCTGCAGCAGGTCCCAGCCCAGCTCGTCGCTCGCGCCGGCTCCGAACTTGATCGGGGGCGCCCCCCAGGTGAAGACCGTCTCGGTACTGAGCTCGACCATGGGAGCCACCTCGCCTCGTCGCCGGATGCACGCGCCGGGCCGCTCCATCGGCGTTGCCCGTGACCGTCCGTGCCCTCGCATCGTGCCCGATCACCGAGGTCGGACACGCCGCGCCGCGAAGCGACAGGAGTGCGCGGGCGAGCCGTGGGTTACAACAGCGGTGATGCCTGCACACCTTGCACGAGTAGCCGCGGTGGAGGAGCTCCCACCCGATGCCCGGGGTTCTCGTCGGGTCCTGCGCCTGCATGCCGTCGGACGGGATGATGCCGGCGTCCTCGACGCGAGCGCCAGCTGCGGTTACCGCTACCGCCCGGAGGAGCTGCGCCCCGACCGGCCGTGGGCGACGGTGACCCCGAGCGGCCGCTGCACGCTCTGCGACCTCCGGCAGCGGGGTACCCCGATCGACATGCGCGACGCGAAGGACGTGGACGGGTCGCGTCAGTCCTCGGAGCGCTGAGCCCCGACCATCCGCGTCGACGTGCGGTTCCGCGCGGCGACGCCGAGCCGCACGAGGCCGGCCGCCACCGCAAGCACCACGACGGGCGCCACGGCGCCCCGCACCACGTCCTGCGCACCGGCTATGCCGCCGGGCAGCCCGACGATCCGCCCGGGCAGATACGCCACGGACAGGTAGCCGGTGTGCACGAGCAGCAGTAGCTCGAGGCGCCGGAGGGGGACGGCCCGGCAGCCGGCGACGAACCCCAGCGGCAGCAGTGCCCATGCCACGGCGTCGTACCAGGGCAGGGCGTAGGGCGCGACGACGAGCCACGCTGCCGAGGCCGCGAGAACCGCGGCCAGAACGCGGGCACTGCCGTCCGAGGCGTCGGCCTTGTCGTCGTCAGCGGGGACGAGCGCCCGGAAGACAGCCACCGCCACCGCCACGGCGACGACGAGGGCCAGCAGCCCCACGAGGGTGCGGGCGAGGGCCTGGTCGACCACGCGCTCGAGCCCGGAGGCGACGAAACGCCACGGGGTCCCCCGGGACACCATGCGGCTGGCCTCCCTCGTCGGGGCGAGTGCGGTGGTCCCTCCAGCAGCGAGGTAGCCCACCGCGGCGACGACTCCCCCGCCGCCGACGAGCGCGGCCAGTCGCGTAGGCGCCCGTCGCGTGGTCCCTCCGCCACGGGCCCCTCGTCGTGGCAGGAGTCCCACCACGAGCCCGGCGGCCGGCGCCGCAGCGGTCGCCTTGACGAGCGCCGCGGCTCCGAGCAGGACGCCCGTCGCGAGCCCGGCCGCCACCCGTTCGCGATGCCGACCCGTGACCACCGCGACAGCGGCGAGCACGAGCAGCGCCAGTTGCGCATCGAGGTGCGCGCCCGCGACGAGTTGGTGCAGCAGCAGCGGATTGACCGACCACAGCACCGCTGCCCGGCGACGGGCCCCGTCGACGTCGGTGCGGGCCCGTCCGGCCACCAGCCGGTCGAGCAGCAGCCCCGTCGCGACGAAGGCGACCCCGGAGGTGACCTGCAGCAGCCGGAGCACCGCCTCGCGGGAGCCGCCGCCGAGTTCCGCCGCGACCCGGAACTCGGCCGTGGCGAGCGGGCCGTAGATCGAGCGGATGTCGCGCCACGGCGGTTCGGCGGCGTCGACCACCGGGTCGCCCGCCAGCTGCGACGGCGTCGTCGTGTACGGGTCGTGGCCCAGCACCGCCATCCGTCCGTAGGCCGCGTAGCCACCGAGGTCGGCGGTCCCCAGCGGCGGTCCGACGAGCAGCACGACGACGGCCAGCGCCGCGCCGGCAAGCAGACGGCGCACCGGCGGCTGCCATCCCCGGCGCAGGGCCACCAGGGCGGCGCCGACCCCGAGCGCTCCCAGCGTCAGGGCAGAGGCCAGCAGCGCGGTGACGAGGTACGGGTCGGCCGGCCTGGCGGAATCCAGCGAGGCCGAGACCGGCGGGACGGCGACGCTCGGGCCGAGATGGCCCACGACTACCTGCAGGCCGACCGCGGCCACGAGGCACCCGACGGCGATGCGGCCGATGGTCGTGGCGGACGGCATGGGTGAGGATCTCCTCCGAGCCCGGGCGGACGACCCCGACAGGGGGCGACGGCCTCCCCGGACAGCGGGACGAGAGCGTTCGGCGGAGGATGCGAGATTCGAACTCGCGAGGGGTTGCCCCCAACACGCTTTCCAAGCGTGCGCCCTAGGCCACTAGGCGAATCCTCCGCCGACGAGGCTATCCCGTGGCACCGGCGTCCGCGACGCGACGCCATGACGGCCCTGTCACGGCGTCGCCGGCCGGCCTGTGGGCAGTCGGCGCCGAGCCCGTCCGGCGGCGGTACAGTTGCGCCCGACCCTCCGCGCGACGTCACCCCGCGAACTCCCCCAGGGCCGGAAGGCAGCAAGGGTAAGTGGGCTCTGACGGGTGCGCGGGGGGTCCCTTCACGTCCCGGTCCGGCCGCGGTCACTGCGGACACTGCGGACGTCAGCTGTCGGAGGGAGGGTCCGCGTGAGCCAGGCGCTCTACAACCGCTACCGACCCTCGACGTTCGCGACGCTCGTCGGGCAGGAGCACGTCACCGACGCGCTGCGCGCCGCCCTGTCGAGCGGCCGCCTGCATCACGCCTACCTGTTCAGCGGGCCGCGCGGGTGCGGCAAGACGTCGAGCGCCCGCATCCTGGCCGCGTCGCTGAACTGCGTGAACGGGCCGACGCCGGACCCGTGCGGCGTCTGCGACCAGTGCGTGTCGATCCGCAACGGCTCGTCCATGGACGTCATCGAGATCGACGCCGCGAGCCACGGCGGCGTCGACGACGCCCGTGACCTCCGCGAACGAGCCGTCTTCACCCCCGCCTCCGCGCGCTTCAAGGTCTACATCGTCGACGAGGCGCACCAGGTCACCAAGGACGCCTTCAACGCGCTGCTCAAGCTCGTCGAGGAACCGCCGCCGCACCTGAAGTTCGTCTTCGCCACCACCGAGCCCGACCGCGTGCTGCAGACCATCCGCTCGCGCACGCACCACTACGCCTTCCGCCTGGTCCCGCCGGCCGTGCTGCGCGACCACCTGGCCTGGATCGCGGGGCAGGAGGGCGTCCCCGTCGAGGACTCCGTCCTGCCGCTCGTCGTCCGCGCCGGGGCCGGCTCGGTGCGCGACAGCCTCTCCGTGCTCGACCAGCTGCTCGCCGGCGCCGGGCCCGCCGGCCTCACCCACGACCGCGCTGCCGCCCTGCTCGGGGTCACCGACGGCGTCCTGCTCGACGACGCCGTCGACGCCTTGGCCGCCCGGGACGGCGCGACGTTGTTCTCCGTCGTCGAGCGCGTCGTGGGCACCGGCAACGATCCGCGCCGGTTCTCGGCCGACCTGCTGGAACGGCTCCGCGACCTGGTCGTGCTCGCCGCCGTCCCCGACGCACCCGGCCGCGGTCTGCTGCCGCTGCACGCGCCCGACCAGATCGAGCGGATGCGTTCGCAGAGCGGTCGGATGGGTGCGGCGGAGCTCTCCCGCACCGCCGACGTCGTCCACGCCGGCCTGCTGGAGATGCGCGGGACGACGAGCGCGCGGCTGCTCCTGGAGCTGACGTTGGCCCGCGCCCTGCTGCCCTCCGCGCACGACGACCCCGCTTCGCTGCGCGTCCGCCTCGACCGGCTGGAGCGGCGGCTCGCCGTGGGCGGCACCGTCGAGCCGGTGCCCGCCGCCGCGCCCGTGCGTGACCCCGGTGAGGGTCCGGTGCCCGGCACCGCGCCGACCGCCCCGGCCGCGGCCCCCGCGACCGCTGCCGCCGAAGTGACGCCGGCACCCGTCCGGCCCGTCGCCGAGCAGCGGCCGGCTCGGCAGGCGCCCGCTCCCCCTCAGCCACCGGCCGCAGCTCCTGCCCGCGCGCACGAGCCCGGCTGGGACCCTGAACCCGCGCCCGAGCCCGCACCCGTGGCCTCCTCACCCGAACCCGCCGCGGCGCCGCGCACCCAGGCGGAGCAGGAGCCGGCGCCTCCTGAGGTCGCCACGGACCCGACGCCCCCGGCCGCCGCACCGTCCGCAGCAGCACCGGTCGGAGCCGTCGACGCCGCCGCCGTCCGCCGGATCTGGAGCGAGATCCTGCAGGCCGTCTCCCGTCGGCGGCGCACCCCTCACGCGATCCTCATGACCGCGGAGGTCACCGACGTCCGCGGCAACGAGCTCATCCTCTCGTTCAGCGCGGCGATGCTCGGCGCCTTCCAGCGCTCGCAGGACTCGGACTGGGTGCTGCGCGAAGTACTCACCGAGCTGCTCGGCGGCTCGTGGCGGATCACCGGGCAGGTCGCGCGCCCGGGTGGGCCGCCTTCGGATGCCGGCTCCTCCGCCTCCTCGGGGACGACGTCGACCGGCGACCCTGCCCCGCCCGCGGTGGCGGATCTGCCCAGCGCCGACGACGAGGACATGCCCGAGGCCGGCTCCGGCGGAGCCCACGACCCCGTCGCGCTCCTCCGGCAGGGCCTCGGCGCCCAGGTGATCGACGAGCGCGACGCAGGCTGACCTCCCGCGCGCGGGTCACCGACCGGCGCGTTCGGCGACGCACGACGAAGTGCCGGACGTAGCCTCGACCCATGCCACCGTCCCGTCGCGGGGGGCCGCCGCCCGGCGCCCAGCCGAACATGCAGCAGCTGATGAAGCAGGCCCAGAAGATGCAGGCACAGCTCGAAGCCGCGCAGGCCGAGCTCGCCGAGACGCAGGTCGAGGGCTCCGCCGGCGGCGGGCTCGTCAAGGCGACGGTCACCGGCGCCGGTGAGCTGCTGGCGCTCGTCATCGACCCGAAGGCCGTCGACCCCGAGGACGTCGAGACGCTCGCCGACCTCGTCGTCGCCGCGGTGCGCGACGCGAACGGCAACGCCTCGGCTCTGCAGGAGCAGAAGCTCGGCCCGGTCGGCGGGGCCGGTATCCCCGGTCTGCCCTTCTGAGTCGGGCGCGGTAGCGGCGTGTACGAGGGCGCGGTCCAGGACCTCATCGACGAGCTCGGCCAGCTGCCGGGCATCGGGCCGAAGAGTGCTCAGCGCATCGCCTTCCACCTGCTCGCCGCCGATCCGGTCGACGTGCGTCGGCTCGCGTCCGCGCTGACCGAGGTCAAGGACAAAGTGCGCTTCTGCCGCATCTGCGGCAACGTCACGCAGGACGAGGTCTGCAAGATCTGCGCCGACCCGCGTCGTGACGAGTCGGTGATCTGCGTCGTCGAGGAGCCCAAGGACGTCGTCGCCGTGGAGCGCACACGCGAGTTCCGAGGGCGATACCACGTGCTCGGCGGTGCGATCAGCCCTATCGACGGCGTCGGTCCCGACGACCTCCGCATCCGTGAGCTCCTGCACCGGCTGGCCGACGGGGTGGTGCAGGAAGTGATCATCGCGACCGACCCGAACCTCGAGGGCGAAGCGACGTCGACCTACCTGTCACGGCTGATGAACCCGATGGGCATCCGCATCACGCGGCTGGCGAGCGGACTCCCGGTCGGGGGCGACCTCGAGTACGCCGATGAGGTCACGCTGGGCCGCGCCTTCTCCGGCCGCCGCCTGCTCGACGTCTGAGCCGCGTCGCAGGCCCTTCTCGTTGTCTTGACCGGCAACGCGGACGAGCTCGACCCTGACGGTCCCCACGTGCTCGTTTGTCGAGCGAGCGGGTGCGTCAGGGCCGAGCTCGGCCAGCTGTGCCAGGGGTCAGAACGCGCCGATGCCGTTCGGCGTGCCGAGTCCGGTCGGGCCGTCCCAGCCGGTGCGGGCGTTGCACCAGGCCGACGTCCTGCAGCGTCCGTTGCTGCCACTGGTGACGTCGTTCAGCGCCGACGTGCTCGAGTACAACTTGCTCGCCGGGTAGCCGGTGGAGGCCACGTCGTCCGCCAGGGCGAACACGCTCGCGACGATGGGCGAGGCGACAGAGGTACCGCCGAAGACCATCCACCCCTTGGTGCCGGTGCTATCCGCGGTGCTGTCGTAGACGGCGACACCGGTGCTGGGGTCAGCGACGGCGCTGACGTCGGTTTCAGCGCGGCGGCTGCAACCGGTGTTGACGTTGGCCTGCCAGCTCGGCTTGTTGTTGTAGGAGGAGCAGCCGCTGCCGGCGCCGCTCCACGCTGTTTCGGTCCAGCCGCGGGCGGCGGTGGTCGACCTGTTTCAGCGAGGTGCCGCCGACGGCGACGACGTTGCGGGTCGGAAGCGGGGTAGGACGTGCCGTAGCCGTTGTCGCCGCTGCTGGCGGTGATGGCGATGCCGGGGTGGTTGTAGGCGGAGTTCGCGTAGTAGTCGCCGCCGCCGTAGCTGTTGCTGATCGCGACCACGCCGGGAGTGCGTGCGGCCGTGTTGACCGCAGTCGGCGAGGTTGGCCATCGAACTGGTCGAGGCCTCGACGAGCAGGATGTTGCAGTTCGGGCAGATCGCGGACGCCATGTCGAGGTCGAGCGCGATCTCCTGCCCCCAGCCGCTGTCGACCGCAGGCGGGGTGGCCCCACCGGTCTGGTTGACCTTCGTGAACGTCGGCCCGCCGCCGGCACTCGGGTTCATGGGCGGCAGGTGGAACTGGGCGCGGTAGGTGGCGAGATCCTGCGCGGCTGTCGGGAGGTCGTAGGCATCGACGATGGCCACCGTCTTGCCGGCGCCGTTCGCGGATGACACGCCGCTCAGTCCGTAGGCACTCTGCAGATCCGTCGGCTGGTAGCCGTTCGCGTACGTCGGCGTGGCCGCCGGGCGGACCCCGCTGGCGTCGGTGACCACCTCGGAGGTGCAGACCGAGTCCGTCGCCGGCTTCGCGGAACAGACGTGCTTGTGCTTGTGCTCGAGGCCCGTCTGGGACGGCGCGGCGTTCGCGGCAGCCATGGGGACGGCAGCACACAGCGCCGCTGCCAAAGTCAGTGCGACAGGTAGACGACGGAACAAAGAAACCTCCGGTTGGCAGCGCCCCGACCCATGGGGATCTGCACCCATTTGAGCCGATTTGGTCGGAGTGCGCCATAGCTCAATAGGGCCACAGTGGGCCCCCGAGGAAACGAGGACCGGTGGTTCAGCCGGTGCTCATGACCATCTGTCTCAGCGCGAGAACGATTGTCATCCATTGGTGTGGGGTGTGTGAGCTGGGGGTTCCCTACATGATCAGGAAACGGAGTCAGACCTCGCACAGAGACTTCGCACCCTCTCGTGAGGGCCGGCCGACACAGAGCGCATACGGTTGGTCAACCGGCAGGAGGCCGATTCACCGAGAGCGCCTGGCATTGATGCGGCGACAACCGTTGGACCTGCACAATCAGGAGCGTCAGGTGTTCATCACCAACCACGTGCTGGCCGGCGCACTGATCGGCGACGCGCTCCCGCCGGCTCCTGCCGTCGCCGTCGGCTTCGTCTCCCACCTCGTGATGGACAACCTGCCGCACTACGGCGGCGGAGGCGGCCCGCTGCACCTGCCGACGGCGCGGAAGGACGGGCTGCTCGGGCTCGTCGCCATCGCCGGCTGCACTCTCGCCGCGCGGCCGGAGCGCCGGACGGCGGTTCTCGCCGGGATCCTCGGCGCGTGCCTCCCCGACACCGACAAGCTCGGGGAGCACTTCGTCGGCCGCAGCCCGTGGCCGACGTCATTCGACGCGTTCCACAAGCGCATCCAGCGCGAGAAGATGAACCGGTTCCCCATCGAGGTCGGAGCCGCACTCACGATGTCGGTACTGGTCTTCCGCCTGCTGCAGCGCTGAATTGCGGCCGACCCTGTGATGCCGGAGCGTTCCGGCTAACGTCCCACCGGATGCGGGCGATCGTTTACCCGTGACGCTTGGACCCTCGATGGCGGAGCTGTTCGAGCAGCGCCTCTCGCGTCGCAGGTTCCTGCGCGGTGCAGCCGCCGCCGGGCCGCTGCTGCTCCTGCGCCCATCGCTCGCCTCCGCGGAGGAGCCGCTCGGGCCGCGCCGCCTCAGCTGGGGGAACGACCCCACCACATCGGTCGGCCTCAGCGTCTCGCTCCCGGGTGGCGTGCAGCGCTCCCGGTTGCTCATCGGTGCCGCCGACGGGCCGCTCGACCGACCGCTCGAGATGGAGATGCACGGCGTCGGAGGCGTCGGCACCCGCTTCGGGCAGGTCTCGGTTCCCGGGCTGACCCCGGGCAAGGCCTACCGCTACGCCGTCGAACTCGACGGCCGGCGCCGGGGCGACGGGCGCTTCACCACCCTCGCCCGGGACCCTGGCGTCTACAGCTTCACCGCTTTCGGCGACGAAGGCACCTCGGACACCGCGCGCGCCATCCTCCGGCAGATCCAGGCGATCAAGCCGGCGTTCCACCTCGTCTCAGGCGACCTCTGCTACGCCGATTCGAGCGGCGCGGGGCACCCTGACGACCAGGTGCATCCCGCTGTCTGGGACGAGTGGCTGCGGATGATCCACCGGGTCTCCTCGGAGATCCCGTGGATGAACGCCGTCGGTAACCATGAGATGGAGCCCGGCCAGGGCCCGCAGGGTTACGACAGCTACCTCGCCCGCTTCGCCCGGCCCGACAACGGGGCCCGGGGCTGCCCGGCGACGTATCACTTCCGGGCCGGTGCCGCTGCCTTCGTGCAGGTCGACAGCAACGACGTCAGCAACGAGATCCCGGCCAACCGCGGCTACTCCGTCGGCGGGCAGACCCGGTGGCTCGACGACGTCCTGGCGAGCTATCGCCGCGACCCGACGGTCAGCTTCCTCGTCGTGACGATGCACCACTGCGGCTTCAGCTCCGCCGACAGCCACGGCTCCGACAGCGGCGTGCGGGACACCTGGGCGCCGCTGTTCGACCAGCACGGCGTCGACCTCGTCCTCTCCGGCCACAACCACGCCTTCGAGCGCTCCCACCCGCTCCGGCAGGGCGCTCCGGTGGTCGCCGCCGCGTCGGGCGCGACGGTCGACTCCCGCCGCGGGACGACCTACATGGTCGTCGGCGGGGGCGGCGCGACGGCGGCGCGCAGCTTCGCGCCGACCCGTCCGACCATCGTGCGACCCGACGGTCGTGCCGAGCTCGAGACCGCGCAGTTCTCCGCCGCGCAGTCGCTGCGCCACAGCTTCCTCACCGCGCAGGTGACGCCTGCCGGCCCCACGACGGAGGCCGCTCTGCAGCTCGTCGTCCGCGCCGACGACGGCAGCGTCCTGGACCAGGTGACGCTCACCCGCCCCAGGACCCCGGTGCCGTCGACGGGCCGGTCGGAGGTCCCCGTCGTCGCCGGGGCGGCCGCGCTGGTGGGCGTGGCGGGTGCGGCCGGAGTCGGTGCGGTGGCGCTGCGCCGACGCCGCGCACACGCCGACGAGCCGGGCTCGCAGGCCGACGAGCCTGACCGCTAGGCGGACGGGCGGTTGAGCAGGTGCAGAGCTGCGCCCGCCACCCCGCGGCCGGCGGCGGAGCTCAGCCACACTGCGGTGTCGCCGACCTCTTCGGCCGTCACCCAGTCGTAGCGGCCCGACGACCGTCGCGTCTTCACCGGCCCGAGAACGAGGGAGTTGACCCGCACCCCCTTGCCGGCGCTCTCCAGCGCCAGCGAGCGCGCCAGCATCAGCACCGCAGAAGCGGCCACCGATACCGGTCCCGCGCCGCGCACCGGCGTCTCGGCGGAGTCGCCGACGATGACGGTGTAGGCACCGCCGGGCGGCAGCAGCGGCAGGAACGCCTGCGCCAGCACGAGATGGCTGGTGAGGTTGCCGGTCAGGACCGCCTGCCAGTCCTCGATCGGCGTGTCCACCAGCAGCGGCCCTGACCGCCATCCGCCGATGCTCGCGACGACGGCCTGCAGCCGCACGCCCTGCTCCCGCAGCGAGTCCCGGAGCTCGGCCGCACCGGTGTGGGTGCCGACGTCACCGACCAGGCCGGTCAGGTTCTCGGGTTGGCCCAGCCGGTCACGTTGTGCGTCCAGCCGCGCCTGCGACCGGGACGGGACGATGACCCGCCATCCGGCGTCGAGGAACCGTCCGACGATGCCCTCGCCGACGGCTCCGGCGCCTCCCGCGACGAGGGCGGTGTTCTCGCTCATGGCCGCGTCCCGGCCGGGGTGCGTACAGACATGGGAGAATCCTGCCTGTGGAGGATGTGGTGTCGACAACCGAGGTACCCGAACCGGCCGAACGCGGGCCGGGGAAGGCGCCACTCGTGGTGCAGAAGTACGGCGGCAGCTCGGTGGAGAACGCCGAGCGGGTGAAGCGTGTCGCCGAGCGCATCGTCGCGACGCGCAAGGCCGGCAACGACGTGGTCGTGGTGGTCAGCGCCATGGGCGACACCACTGACGAGCTGCTCGACCTCGCCCAGCAGGTCACGCCGGTACCGCCTCCGCGCGAACTGGACATGCTGCTGACCGCGGGCGAGCGCATCTCCATGGCCGTGCTCGCGATGGCCATCGAGAACCTCGGGGCCGAGGCGCGCTCGTTCACCGGCTCGCAGGCCGGTGTCATCACGGACTCGAGCCACGGCAAGGCCCGCATCATCGACGTCACCCCCGGCCGCATCCGTGGAGCGCTCGACGAGGGAGCCATCGCCATCGTCGCCGGTTTCCAGGGCGTCAGCCAGGACACCAAGGACATCACCACGCTGGGCCGGGGTGGTTCCGACACCACCGCCGTCGCCCTGGCCGCCGCCCTCGACGCCTCGGTGTGCGAGATCTACACCGACGTCGACGGCGTGTTCACCGCCGACCCGCGCATCGTCCGCAACGCCAAGAAGATCGACGTCATCAGCTACGAGGAGATGCTCGAGCTGGCGGCGAGCGGCGCCAAGGTCCTGATGCTCCGCTGCGTCGAGTACGCGCGCCGTTACGACGTGCCGGTGCACGTGCGCTCGTCGTTCAGCGGCAAGCCGGGCACCCAGGTGCGGGACATCCCCGCGCCCCAGATCCAGGCGGATTCGACGAAGGAGAACGACGTGGAGCAGGCGATCATCCGGGGCGTTGCGCACGACCGCAGCGAGGCGAAGGTGACCGTTGCGGGTTGCCCGGACAAGCCGGGTGTCGCAGCTGCGATCTTCCGCTCGCTCGCCGCCTCCGGCATCAACATCGACATGATCGTCCAGGTCGCCGCCGGCGCCACCGGCAAGACCGACATCACCTTCACCGCGCCGAAGACGGACGCGCCGCAGGCGGTCGCGACGCTGGAGCGGGTGCGGGCCGAGATCGGCTACGACCGCGTCCTGTACGACGACAACATCGGCAAGGTGTCGCTCATCGGTGCCGGGATGCGCTCGAACCCCGGCGTCTCGGCCCGGTTCTTCGGTGCACTGGCCGAGGCCGGCGTCAACGTCGAGATCATCTCGACCTCCGAGATCCGCATCTCGGTGGTGTGCCGCGACACCGACGTCGACGTGGCGGTCAACGCCGTCCACGACGCCTTCGAGCTCGGCGGCGACGCCGAGGCGACCGTCTACGCAGGGAGCGGGCGATGACCAGCTTCACCATGGGGACGCCTGAGCCCGAAGAGCCGCAGGTCATGGCGGTCGCTGGGCAGCCCGCCGGTTCCGTTGCCCCGGAGCCCGCCGAGCAGGCCCCGCCGCGCAAGCCGACGCTCGCCGTGGTCGGCGCCACCGGAGCCGTCGGCACCGTCATGCTCAGCCTGCTCGACGAGCGCGAGGACCTCTGGGGCGACATCCGCCTCATCGCCTCGGCGCGGTCGGCCGGCAAGATGCTCCGCGTCCGCGGGCGTGACGTCGAGGTCATCGCCCTCGCTCCCGAGGCCTTCGACGGCGTCGACATCGCGATGTTCGACGTCCCGGACGAGGTGTCCGCGGAGTGGGCGCCGATCGCCGCCGAGCGCGGTGCCATCGCCGTCGACAACTCCGGCGCGTTCCGGATGGACCCCGACGTGCCGCTGGTGGTGCCGGAGGTCAACGCCGAGTCCGCGTTCACCCGGCCCAAGGGCATCATCGCGAACCCGAACTGCACGACACTCTCGATGATCGTCGCGCTCGGGGCGCTGCACCGCGAGTACGGCCTCACCGAGCTCGTCGTCGCGTCCTACCAGGCGGCGTCCGGCGCCGGTCAGGCCGGCATGGACGCGCTGGACGCGGAGATCTCCGCCGTCGCGGGCGCGCAGGCCGGCCGGGTCGCCGGGGACGTGCGCAAGGCCGTCGACTTCCAGGCCGGTGGTCCGTTCTCGGCGCCGCTGGCGATGAACGTCATCCCGGTGGCGGGCTCGCCGAAGGACGACGGGTGGACCAGCGAGGAGCTGAAGGTCCGCAACGAGTCACGCAAGATCATGGGCCTGCCGTCGCTGAAGGTGTCCGCGACCTGCGTCCGCGTCCCGGTCATCACGGTGCACTCGCTGGCCGTCCACGCGACGTTCCTGCGCGAGGTCAGCGCCGAAGGAGCCCGCGAGATCCTGCGGGCCGCCCCCGGCGTCGAGGTGCAGGACGACCTGGCCAACGGCGACTACCCGATGCCCGCCGACGTCGTCGGCACCGACCCGACCTACGTCGGCCGCATCCGGCGAGCTCTGGACGACACGCGGTCGCTCGACCTGTTCCTCTGCGGCGACAACCTGCGCAAGGGTGCGGCGCTCAACACGCTGCAGATCGCCGAACTGCTCGCCGCCCGCAACTGACGTCGTCATCACCCGGCTCGCGTAAGACTGTCACGTCGTTCTGACGACGCGACAGTCTTACGCGGACGGCGGGTCAGACCGGGTTGCTGCGCAGCGCCTGCGACTCGCCGCGCTTGAGCTGCACGCGCCCGTTGGCGATCTTCACCTCGAGGCGCGGCTGCGGACGCGTCGCCGGGCCGCGCTCGACCTCACCGTCGGCGAGGCGGAAGAGGCTGCCGTGCCAGGGGCACTGCACGCAGCCGTTCTCGATCCGGCCCTCGTGCAGCGGGGCGCCGCGGTGGGTGCAGCGGTCGAAGATGGCGACGACGCGGTCGGCGTCACGTGTCAGCAGCACCGGCACCCCGTCGAGGTCGACCCGCTGGGCCCGGCCCTCGACGACGTCGGCCTCGGCCGCGGCGTCGGTCCAGTCCTCCGGCGCGCCCTGGAAGGCGGTGGTGTCGACGCCGACGCCGTAGGCGTAGGACAGGTGGCCGCCGAGGTAGCCGGTGGCGCTCAGCAGTCCGGCGCCGAGCAGCGCCAGAGCCTTGCCCTTGCCGTGCTGCTGCTTGCGGCGGGCGAGGTAGGAGAGGCCGTAGACGCCGAGGGCGGCGTAGTTGCCGACCGCGTGCACCAGACCGATGCGCCGCTCCGCACCCATCGTGTCCGACCAGTCCGACGCCCCGGTCGCCATCGTCGGCAGGGCGGAGAGGGCACCGAAGGCGACGAGCTTCCGCGCCGCGTCGTGGGCGCCCTTGCCGCCGATGAAGTCCAGGACGCTGACGGCGGTCCAGGCCCCGATCGGCACGGTGACCAGCATCGGGTGCGCAGGGTGGCCGAGCGGGGTTCCGGACAGCAGGTCCTTCACCGCACCGGGCGGCAGCACCTTGTTGAGTACGCCGGCCAGGAGCTCGGCGGGCTGCTCGAGGGCGTCGATGTCCTCGATGCGTTCGACGGCGGAGTCAAGAAGCGGCATGCGCCCGTTCTGCCCGGGACCGCCTGAGCTACGCCTGCCGATCGTCCCGGCGGCCGCGAGCCGCGGGTCCCTGAGCTCGAACGGTTGTCACCTCACGTCGCTCGCAGCGGCGTCCTGCTCTCCATCGTGATCCGGTGGTCGGCGCCCCCGGTGATCCCAACGAGCCACCCGTCGTCGAAGGTCGCGGTCCTGTTGATCGCAACCGAAGGGATGCCGAAGGGTGCAGCGCAGTTGCGGAGGCCTGCCGTGATCGAGCCCGGGGTGTCCACGCGGACCGCCGTCGGCCGCATCAGCTCCGGTCAGGCGTCAGCGCGGGGCGCACCGACAGCGACACGAGGACCGGACCGCTGCGGGTGGCCGAGGGCCCCTGCGCGCCGCAACCCGGCGCATCGTCGGTCCCGGAGGCGCAGCTGCCGCAGCCTCCGCCGGGGCAGCCGATCGCCAGCTCCTTGGCGGAGACCCGGCCCAGCCGGATCAAGTGGTCCACTGCCGCTTCCACGAGGTCGCGGTCCAGCTGCGTCCGATGGCAGACGTCGGTCAGCGACGGAGCCCCGTCCTGCAAGGCGGCCAGCACGGCACGGAGCGGTCCGGGACCGGTCATGTGATCAACCGCCCGAGCTGGAACACCAGGGTGGCCAGGGTCCAGGCCGTCGCGAGCTGCATGCCGACGCCGAACAGCGTCCAGCGCACGCCGATCTCCCGCTTCTGCGCGGCGAGCGTGGCCACGCAGGGCGTGTAGGCGAGCACGAACACCAGGAACGCCAGTGCGGCGAGCTGACCGTGCCCGGACGACGAGTGGTCGAAGTCGGCTTGGAGCCGCTGCCCCAGGGCGCCGGGGGTGTGCACGCTCCCCGGCTCGCTCACGGCGTAGGTCTGCGCCCAGGACGAGACGACCGCCTCCTTGGCCACGAAGCCGACGAACAATGCGCTGGACGTGCGCCACTCCCCGAATCCGGCGGGCTCGAAGACCGGGGAGACCCCACGCGCCGCGGTCGCGTACGCGCTGTCCTCGACCGGGACGTGGCCGAAGCTGCCGGAGCCTCCGGTCGGGATCGCCTGGAACAGCCAGACGAGGGAGACGGTGACGACGATGATGCCGCTCGCCGTACGCAGGAACCCCTTGAGGCGGAGCCAGGTGACCGCGGATGTGAGCCGCACCGTCGGTCGCTGGTACGGCGGCAGGTCGAGGACGAGCGGCTCGCTGCCGACCGACCGCCACAGCGTCGAACGCAGCGCGAGCCCCACGAGGACCACCAGCACGATCGACGTGACGTACATGCCGAACACCACGCTGCCGGCGTGCCGCGGGAAGAACGTCGAGGCCACCAGCACGTAGACGGTGAGCCGGGCGCTGCACGAGGTGAAGGGCACCAGCAGGGCGGTGAGGATGCGGTGCCGGGCGTTCGGCAGCGCCCGCGTCGCGCCGATGGCCGGCACGTTGCAGCCGAACCCGACGATGAGCGGAAGGAACGCCCGGCCGGGGAGACCGATCAGACGCATCAACCGGTCGGTGACAACCGCCGCCCGCGCCATGTAGCCGCTGTCCTCCAGGACCGCGAGCAACAGGAACATCAGGGCCATCAGCGGCAGGAACGTCAGCAGCATGCCGACCCCGGCCACCAGGCCGTCCACGACGAAGCCGTGCACCCAGCTCGTGCCCAGCCCGACCGCCGAGAGCACGCTCGAGGCGACGTCACTCACCGGTCCGCTGAAGAACCTGTCGAGCAGGTCCTGCAGCGGGGCGGCAACCGTGGTCGTCGTCTCGAACACGCCCCACATCGCCACGAGGAACACCAGCGGACCGACCGACGGGGACGTCACCCAGCGGTCGACCCGATCGGTCAATGAACGTCGTTCATCGTCGGACCGCGACGCCGCGGTGCGCACCACTGCGTCGACCCAGGCGAACCGTTCGTCCGCGACGTCGAGTTCATCCGCGTCGCTCTCCAGCGCGGTGGGCCGCACCCGCTGCACCGGCGCTCGGGTTGCGGCGGCCACCGCACCGGCGAGGGCTTCGGTGCCGGCGCGGCGACGAGGGTCCAGCGCGACCACGGGGGCATCGATGGCCGCGGCCAGCCCGTCCGGGTCGACGGTCAGCCCCCGCCGTTCGGCCACGTCCACCATGGTCAGCGCGACGACGAGCCGATGCTGCGTCTCGCGCAGCTGCGCCACCAGATACAGGCTCCGCGCCAGATGGACCGCGTCGGCGACGACGACCACGACGGCCGGGCGTTCCGCCTCGGGGGCGTCGAGGAGCAGGTCGCGGGTGAGTTCCTCGTCGGGCGAGGCGGCGTCGAGGCTGTAGGCACCGGGGAGGTCGACCAGGTCCAGCGGGCCGTCCGGGGTCTTCCACGTGCCACGGCCGACCTCGACCGTCGTCCCCGGCCAGTTCCCGACGGTGCGTCCGGCGCCGGTCAACGCGTTGAACAGGCTCGACTTGCCGACGTTGGGGGCGCCGACGAGCGCGACGACCGTCCCGCCGGCGACGACCGGTGCCGCGACGTCGCCGTGGCAACTCGGGGCCGTCGTCTTCAACAGACTCACGCCGACACCACCGGCAGCCCGGCGAGCGTCTGGCGATCCAGCGCTACGCGTGACGGCCCGACGGCGACGAGCCGGCCGCCACCCGCTGTGCGATGCAGAACGACGACTTCCTGGCCGGCGCGTAGACCCAACTCCGCGAGGCGCCGCGCTTGAGCGGCCGGCAACCGCGGTGTACCCAGCGTCACCGGCACCTCAGGCTGCGCATCGGCGAGGGTGGACGGCAACGGCACCCGACCACCGTACCCACCGGGAGTTAGGGCAGCCATACCGAATCTTCAGGTCAGGACCCGTCGCGGACGGCGGGGTCGCTCGACCGGACAGATCCCTCCCGACGTCGCTACCCGGCAGCAGCGAGCCCGACGGGGCAGGAGACGCCGGTCCCGCCGAGGCCGCAGTAGCCGTTCGGCACCTTGGCCAGGTACTGCTGGTGGTAATCCTCGGCCGGGTAGAAGTCGACGCCCGCGATGATCTCGGTGGTGATCGGCCCGTAGCCGGCCTGCGTCAGCCGCGCCCCGTAGGCCTCGCGGCTGGTCCGCGCCGCGGCCTCCTGCGTCGGCGTCGTCGGATAGATCGCCGACCGGTACTGCGTGCCGCGGTCGTTGCCCTGCCGCATCCCCTGCGTCGGATCGTGGGACTCCCAGAAGACACGGAGCAGCTTCTCGACGCTCACCTTCGCCGGGTCGAAGACGACCCGCACCACCTCGGTGTGCCCGGTGCGACCGGAGCAGGTCTCCTCGTACGTCGGGTTCGGGGTGAAGCCGCCCGCGTAGCCGACCTCGGTGACGTACACGCCGTCGGTCTCCCAGAACGTCCGCTCGGCACCCCAGAAACAGCCGAGGCCGAACACGATCTCCTCGAGGCCGTCGGGCGCCGGCGCGTCCAGCGGCGTACCGAGGACGAAGTGCCTTTCGGCGACCGGCGTGCGCCGGTCGCGGCCGGGCAACGCCTCCTCCGGCGTCGGGAGCGTCGTCTTCTTCCGCGTCAGCCACATGCCCGTTCCAACACGGTTGCGGTCCACGACGTTCCGGTCGAGACGGCCCTCAGTCGCTGCCCGTGCCCTCGACGCCGAGCAGGTGGCGCCGCAGGAAGTCGCGTTCGAGGCGCATGTGCGCGACCCGCTCGTCGACGACGAGCGCGCCGTGCCCGGCGTCGTAGGTGTGCAGCTCGTGCGGCACCCCGGTCGAGGCGAGGCGGTCGACGTAGTTGTGCACCTGCTGAATCGGGCAGCGGGGGTCGTTCTCGCCGGCGAGGATCAGCACCGGCGCCGTCACCTGCTCGACGTAGGTGATCGGTGAGGACCGCTCGTAGCGTTCGGGCACGTCATCCGGCGAGCCGCCGAACAACGATCGGTCGTACGCCTTGAGCGCCTCCATCTCGTCGGCGTAGGCGGAGACGTAGTCGGCGACCGGCACGATCGCGGCGCCGCAGCTCCACAGGTCCGGCTGGGTGCCCAACGCGAGCAGCGTGAGGAAGCCACCCCACGAGCCGCCGCAGATGCCGGTCCGGGCGGGGTCGATGACGCCCTGCTCCACGAGGTGGGCGTGGACCGTTGCGACGTCCTCCAGCTCGATGAGCCCGGGGGCGGCTTCGAGCGCGTCGCGCCAGGCGGCGCCGTAGCCCGTCGACCCGCGGTAGTTGACGCGGACGACGGCGAAGCCCGCGTCGGTCAGCGCGGCGGAGCGGGCGTCGTAGGCGTCCTCGTCATGCGCCGCCGGGCCGCCGTGGACGTCGAAGACGGCGGGCCAACCGTGCGGCCCGGGCGGGGTGTCGGGGCGGGTGAGCAGCGCGTGGAGCCGTCCGGCCGGGGTGTCGATCTCGACATCCGAGACCGCGACGCCGGGCGGCGGTGCGACCCCCTCGGGAGCGACGACGACGGCACCGGCGAGGTTGCGGATGACGGGCGGCTCGGCAGCGGACGTCCACCAGACCCAGACGTCGCCGTCGGGGCGGGCGGTCGCACCCTCGACGACGCCGGGCGGTACGTCCAGCGAGGTGAGCGTGCGGGTGGCGAGGTCGTAGCGCCAGAGGTCGGCTCGGGCGCGAGCGCTGCGGCGGATCAGCAGCGCCGAACCGTCGGGATACCAGCTGCCGGTGAGCTCGCCGTCGAGGTCGATGGCGAGTTCCTCGACCCCGCCGACCGGGTCCCAGAGCGCGAGCTCGCTGCGGCCACGCCGCTCGTGCTCGACGAGCATCCGTCCACCGGCGTCGACGGGCTCGAACCCGGCGGCCGACAGGCCGAGCCCGGGGCCGTCCCACAGATCGGCGACCGTCGACCCGTCCGGTCGGACCAGGCGGAGCGCGGGGTGGCGGTTGTCGCCGTGCTCGCTGTGCTCGAGACAGACGAGCGTGCCGTCGAGGCTGACGTCGGTGACGTTGGCGTCCTCGGCCGAGGCGTAGATGCGGACCGGCTCCGGCGAGCCCGGGTCGAGTCGCCAGACCTCGGCACCGTCGTCGTCGCTCCGGCCGATGTAGGCGGTTCCGTCGCGACCGAGTGCGAGTCCGGACGGGTAACCGGCGGCCAGCGAGGGTGCAGCGGGCTGCGCCGTAGCCAGGTCGCCGCCGCCGCCGTCGAACGGCTCGACCTGCCAGAGGCCGAATTCGTCGCCGTCGGTGTCGGCGAACCACCAGACGGTCCGGCCGTCGAGCGAGATGTCCGACATCCACGTGCCCTGCGAGCGGCTGGTCAGCTGCCGCGGGGACCCATCCGGCGACCAGGCGTAGATCTCCCAGGTGCCCGAGGCGTTGCTGCGCAGGACACAGGCGTCCGGTGCGTCCCAGGCCCAGTGCGGCAGGCCGACGCGGGGCGCGCGGTAGCGCTGCTCCCAGACGGGCAGCTCGACGGTGTCGCTCATCCGATCATCGTGCCTGCCGGCTCGCACCGGTTCAGGAAGCGACCCGGAACAGGCCTCGGCGGCGGCGCGGTCCGGGGACCAGCGAGGACGTGGCCGCAGCCGCGCCGACGACGTGGCCCGCGAGGTCGAGTTCGACGGCGTCCGGGGTCGGCAGCAGGACATGGTCGTGGGTCAGCCCGGCCAGGTCTGCCGCGGCCTGCGAGCCGTCGTCGCCGGCGACCGACAGGATCGTCGCGCCCCGGTTACGGGCGTCGTTCACACGCTGCAGGAGCCCGGCCGGCGCCGCCTCGGGTGCGACGACCAGGATGGTCGAACGCCGGACGTCCGCGAGCCGTTCGACGCCGACCGACAGGTGGGCCGGGGCGGTCGTCGGGACCCGCCAGCGGAGGAGCGTCGGAGCGGCGGCCAGACCACCGCCGAAGCGGGCGGCGTCGGCGAGGTGCGCGACCAGATGCCAGGGCTCCTCGTCCGGCGTACCGACGACGAGAAGGTCCGAGGTGCGCTCCGCGCTGCTGCGCACCGAGCCGCCGAGGCGCCGGGCGTCGTCCCACCAGGCGCAGCGGCGCAGTTCGGCCGCGAGGGCGTTCAACCGTCCGAGGTCCATCAGGTCTCCGTTCCGTCCCGTCGGGTATCGGAAGGAGAAACCGTCACATGAACACGAGGTGACCGATCGGATGACGTCCGCGCACGGCAGGCTGCCGCCTCAGCGGCCCGCGTGGACGATCCGCAGTTCGTCCAGGACCGCCTCGGTGATCTCGGCGAGCCCGCGCTGCTCGTCCTCTCCGATCCACGCGGCGAACGCGATGGTGAACACCGTCGCTCCCGATTCGCCCGCCAGGGTCGCGGCCGGTTCGGCGACTCCCCGGCCGCGGAGCGCGTCGGCGAGCAGCAGCGCGAGCTCGGCCATCTTGTGCCGCTCCCGCTCGCGCAGCTCGGGGTTCTGGTCGATCACGGCATAGCGGATCCGCGCGTAGGGGCGACGCTCGTCCGGGAAGAACTCGGCGGCCGACCGGAGGCCGGCGCCGACCAGCCCCATGGGAGACGCCTTGTCCGGGGCCTGCTGGATCCCGGTGAGGAAGGCCTCCGCGAACCTGTCCTGGCCCGAGAAGAGAACGTCACGCTTGTCGCCGAAGTAGCGGAAGAACGTGCGCTCGGTGAGCCCGGCCCGCTCGGCGATCTCGGCCGCGGTGGTGGCCCGGTAGCCCTGGCCGGCGAACAGCTCGAGCGCCGCGGCCTGCAACCGCTCAGCCGTCCCCGGTTGCCATCGCGCCATGGACCGATCCTAAGAGTCCCCACCGGTAATGACAGCCGCTGACATCAGCGTGTAGCGTGATGTCAGTCAACGTCATCAGGCCCCCGGGAGGACTCCCATGCACGTCTTCGTCACCGGCGCGTCCGGCTGGATCGGCTCCGCCGTCGTCGACCAGCTCCTCATCGACGGCCACGAGGTCACCGGTCTCGCCCGGTCCGACGCCTCCGCTGCAGCCGTGGAGGCCAAGGGCGCGCGGGTGCTCCGCGGCGACCTCGACGACCTCTCCGCTCTCCGTGCCGGGGCCGAGGACAGCGACGGCGTCGTGCACCTCGCGAACAAGCACGACTGGACGAACATGGCCGCGACCAACGCCGCGGAGCGGGCCGCTGTCGAGACCATCGCGGACGCACTCGTCGGCAGCGATCGGCCGCTGCTCGTCGCCGCGGGCGTCGCCGCCCTCACGCAGGGCCGCCCGGCGACCGAAGACGACGACTCCCCCTTCGTCGGCGTCGACTCCCCCCGCGGCGGGTCGGAGAACCTCGCCCTGGGCTACGCCGACCGCGGCGTCCGGGCGGTCAGCCTCCGTTTCGCGCCGACCGTGCACGGGATGCGCGACCACGGGTTCGTCTCGATCCTCGCCGCTGCCGCCCGAGAGAAGGGAGTCGCCGCTTGGGCAGGCGACGGGGCCCACGCCTGGGCCGCCGTGCACCGGAGCGACGCGGCCCGGTTGGTCTCCCTCGGCCTCACGAAGGCCCCGGCGGGCGCCAAGCTGCACGCCGTCGCCGAGACGGGCGTGCCGACCCGCGAGATCGCCGAAGCCCTCGGGCGCGCGCTCGGCGTACCGGCGCAGTCGGTACCGGCCGACGAGCTCGGTGCCTATGTCGGCTGGCTCGGCATGTTCTTCGGCATGGACCTGTCGGCCACGAGCACGGCGACGCAGGAACTGCTCGGCTGGACGCCGACCGGTCCGTCGCTGATCGAGGACATCGACGGCGGCGCCTACAGCTGAGCGCGGCTCCGCACGGCCGCAGTCTCTGCCGGCTCGGCCGAGGCGTCGTCCCGGGCACCGTGTCGACTCCACCGCTCGGTCAGTACGACGGCGCAGAACACCATCACCAGCCCGGTCGTCACGTCGAAGAACAGCAGGTGCTTGACGGTCTCGTAGTCGCCTTCGCCGAGCAACGCCGTCGCGAACTGGGCGATGCCGCCGACCACGAGGAACTGCAGCGCACAACGCGCCGTCGGGCCGTCCCGGCGGTGGCGTCGGCGCGGGAACGCCAGCAGGAGCGCCCCGAGGTAGAGGGCCGGCAGCAGCACCGGCGCCAGAGGCCGCAGCAGACGGGAAGGCCCGCTGTAGAGGCACTGATCGCAGCTGAGCTGTCGCGGCGGGATGCCGGGCAGGTGCGCCCGGTTCCCGAGGTAGCGCGGGCGGGCCTCGGCCGCCGCTCGGGTTCCCCGCGTCGCCAGCCCGACCGCGCGGTCCGGGTGGGTGGCGTAGAAGAGGATCAGCTTCCGCTGGCCTCCCCCGTCGACGAAGGCGCGAAAGCTGGGCTCGTGGAGGCGCCGGGGGTCCTGGAACGCGCTGGTGCCCGAATAGCGGGCCAGTGCCGGGTCCATGCCCAACGCGCGGAGGTCCTTCGCCGGGTCGTTCCCGTGCGGCAACAGCGTGAAGAAGACCGCGTTGTACAGGTTGACCGGCTTCAGCTCTGCCGGCTGCGACGAGACGTACACGAACGGCACGACCAGCAGGAGCGCGGCCGCCGGCAGCGCGAGGCGGCGGGGCCGCAGGAACAGCAGGCCGCACGCGAGGACGGGCCCCACCAGGACGTTCTGCGTCTTCACCGTCGCCAGCAGCAGCCCGCCGCTGACCAGCGCCACGAGCAGCACGGGTGAAGCCGTCCTGCCGTGGATGCGCACGAGGACCCCCACGACCAGCAGCAGGAAGAGGATCGACCCCGGCTCGCTGAAGAAGGACCCCAGGTAGCTGAGGAAGGCGGTGTCGGTCAGGACGACGACGAGCAGGACGCCACCCACGATCTGGACCCGGCGGGTGGCAAGCCCGCGGACGACGAACCAGACCAGGACGCTCAGCAGCACCGCGTAGACGGCGGCGAGCCAGCGGATGTCGAAGGAGTCGGCGCCGAAGGCTCGCGGCACCGCGGTCACCAGCCGCAGCATTGGATTCAGGCTCGATCCGTAGCCCTCGCTCGGCATCTTCCCGTAGACGAAATGCAGCGAGAGGTAGCCGTTCAAGGCCGTCTGCGGCGGGCGCAGCAACCCGACAACCGAAAGAACTCGTCCGTAGTCACCGTTGTCGGACAGACCGATGGGATTGCGCCCCACGAGCTGGCGCAACGCCACGAGCAACGTGACGAGCCCTGCGATGGCGGGCGGTCCGGGTCGAGCCGTCGCCCACATCGTGACGAGACGGGCGCTCACACCCTCACCGAGCGGAGGTCGTTCGTTCGTCGGCCCCGGACTCCGGCCCAGTCGGACCAGGCTTCGCTCCGGCACGCGAAGACCATACGTAGTCACCGGACGCAGGGGCTTTCCCGTCCCTTCCCCGGCCCGACAGAAGGGCGGTCAGTAAGCGATTCCCACGCTGTGGCCGAATGTTTCCGTGTCCGTGACGGCGTCGAGAAGGTAGGCGGCGAGGTCACCTCGTCCGATGGCTCGTCCACCTGGCAGGTTGCTGTCGATGCTGGTGCGATAGGCGCCCCGAACCGGGCGGTCGACCAACCTCGGGGGACGCAGAAGCGTCCAGTCGAGACCGCTCGCCCGGACGACGTCCTCCATCACCGCCGAATCGGCGTATTGCTTCGCGAAGACGCGCTTGATGATCGGCATCATCATGTGGCGGGCCAGGAAATCGTCCCCGGGATCGTGCTTCGGCGGATTCGGTCGAGCCGGGCTCGGCACCGTTGCCACGGGGGCGGCGCTGATGCCCAGGTACCTGGTCACCCCCGTCCTGCGCATCGCCGCGACGACGGTCTCTGCGGCGCGTCCGAGGACCCCGAGATCGCGCGCGGTACGGGAGCCCAACGCTGAGATCACCGCGTCGTTCCCGGCGATGACCGCGGACAACTGACGCGGAGTCGCAGCGTGCAGGTCGAACTCGACGGCGCGGCAGCCGGTGCCCGGCTCGACCCGGCTCTTGTCCCGGGCGATGACGGTGACGTCGGCGCCGCGCTCGATCGCGCCACGCAGCAGGAGGTGACCGACTCCTCCGGTGGCGCCGAGAATGACGAGTTTCATCAGGTGGCCGTCCCTCCTGTGGATTCGTTCGCAGGTGCGCGAGGACGACGAGGCGGGCCTGGGATGCGTGACGCAGGAGCGGGGGTCGATGTCACGCGAGCCGGCTCGATATCGTCGGTACGTCGTGCGACGGACAGGGCAGGACCCCGCGGAGAGCGATTTCGACCAGATCTGGCGGGTCGAGCGTGCCCGGCTCATCGGACGGGCCGCTCGGATGCTCGGCGGGCGCGAGTTGGCCGAGGACGCCGTTCAGGAAGCGTTCCTGCGTCTCGCCAACACCTCCGGAGTCGAGAATCCCGCCGCCTGGCTCAATGCGGTGACGACGCGCATCTGCCTCGACCACCTGAAGTCGGCGGCCGCTCGCCACGAGCTGCTCACCGATCCGACCGACCACGAACCGTCCAGGTCGGTCGAGCCCGATCCCGCCGATCGGGTCACCCTGGACGAGTCGGTGCGTGCGGCCCTGTTCGTCGTCCTCGACCTGCTGAGCCCCGAAGAACGGGTCAGCCTGATCCTCCACGACGTGTTCTCGATGACCTTCCGCGACATCGCGTCGTTGACGGGACGAAGCCTCGAGGCTGTCCGACAGAACGCCAGCCGGGCCCGTCGCCGGATCGCGGCCCAGCCGGCGGCGGGCGAGCCGGCCTCGGCGGACGGTGCCGTGGTGGAGAAGTTCATGGCGGCGTGCAACACCGGCAGGGTCGACGACCTCCTCGCCGTCCTGCAGCCGACTGCCTGGGGACGGGCTGAGTTCACGACGGGCCTGCCACCGATCGAGAACACCGGTGCGGTCGACGTGGCGCAGAACCTGGTCGTCTTCCTGCGACGCGCTCGCCTGGTGAACCTCGGCGGTCGGGTCTTCGCCTTCCACGGACTGGGCTGCTTCGCGACCCTCGACCTCGTCATCGCCGACGGCCAGGTGCAATCCGTCGTCGCGCGGGTCGATCCCGACTCCCCCGGAGCGGACGGAGGCGTGTGAGCACCTCCGCACACTCCCGCGCACGTCGTGTCGCGGTGCCCGAGAACCTCCTCGGCAGCGGGTTCGAGCGCGCCGACTACGCCACGGCCTTCGCCGTGACCGCACCCGGTCCATCGCCCCGATCGACGGAACAGTGGGCGCGGACCATGTTCGAGGGCGCTCCGGCAGCCGTCCGATGGTGCCTCACCGCGGGGTGGAGGGGCGTCCTCGGCCTGCAGCTGGTTCGCGGCCGATCGCCCCAGCACGTGGCGGGGTGGCAGATCATCACGACGTCAGCCGGCGTCACCGAGCTGGAGGCTCGATCGTCGCTGCTGACCGCCCGCAAGTACGTCCAGGTCGACGGCGCACGCGTCACCGTGACCACCCTCGTGCACTACGAACGTCCGATCGCCCGCGCGCTGTGGCGGGCCGTGCTGCCGGTGCATCTCGTCACCGAGCCCTATCTGCTCGGAGGCGCAGCACGGCGGCGGTCGAACCCGCCGAGCCGCGGCTGACAGGCTCGAGCGTGAGACTCCTGCGGACGTCGCGGATCGGGCGGCCCCGAGGTTGTGCGGAGGCTTTCCGAGCCCAGCATCATCGGCGCTCGGCCGGAGGCCTCAGCGTTTCCGATGTCGTGAGAGTTCCTGCATCTCTGCAGATCACATGGTCGGGGTGGCGGGATTCGAACCCACGGCCTCTTCGTCCCGAACGAAGCGCGCTACCAAGCTGCGCCACACCCCGGTGGCCTTCGGAAGTCTAGCGGACGTGCGAGCCCTCGCCGGCCGCGGTCAGGGTGAGCAGGGTCGCCTCAGGCCGGCAGCCCAGCCGGAGCGGCGAGTACGGACCGGTTCCGATGCCGGCGGAGACGTGCAGCCACGCCCTGTGACCCCGTGCGCCGTACGGATGCATCCCGCTGGCGCGGACCCGGTCGATGCCGCAGTTGGTCACCAGCGCGCCGACCCCGGGCACCCGCACCTGGCCGCCGTGGGTGTGACCGGCCAACAACAGGTCGACGCCGTCGGCGGTGAAGGCGTCGAGCACCCGTGGCTCCGGGGTGTGGGTGAGGCCGAGCCGGAGGGCCGCGGAGGCGTCGGCCGGTCCGGCGACCTCGTCGAGCCGGTCCCGCTCGAGGTGCGGGTCGTCGACGCCGCGGACGTCGACGCGTCGTCCGTCGATGTCCACGGTCATCCGACGTTGTGTCAGGTCGCGCCATCCGGTGCCGGCCAACTCAGCAGCGAAGCCGTCCCAGTCCAGCGGCTTGCCCTCGGGCGCCTTCTCACGTCCGGTCAGGTAGCGCACCGGGTTCTTGAGCGTCGGCTCGAAGTAGTCGTTGTTGCCCGGCACGAACATCCCCGGCCGGTCGAGCAGCGGGCCGAGGGCGTCGAGCACGGACGGCCCGGCGTCGGCCGACGAGATGACGTCGCCGGTCAGCACCACGAGGTCCGGCACCAACCGGCCGAGGTCGCGGAGCCACCGCTGTTTCGCGTGCTGGCGCGGGAGCATGTGCAGGTCCGACAGGTGCAGGATCCGCATCCCCGCCGTCCCCGGGGCGAGCACCGGCGCGGTGGCCCGGCGCAGCGTCCACATGTTCCGCTCGATCCCGACCCCGTAGGTGAGGACGGCGGCGCCGGCCGCGGCCGTACAACCGAGGACTCCAGCGGCGCGCATCCGCACAGTTTGCCTGGCCTGGTCGCATCGAGCCGGTCCGATATGCGGGTGACCGTGCCCCCGCGCACACCTAACCTCGACAGGTGACCACGCTCGCCGACCAACTGCACTCCGACCTCGTCAGCGCGATGAAGGCGCGTGACAGCCTGCGCACCGACACCTTGCGGATGGCGCTGACCGCCGTCCACGAGGAGGAGGTCGCCGGCAAGGCTGCGCGCACCCTCTCCGACGACGAGGTGCTGCGCGTGCTCACCCGCGAGACGAAGAAGCGGCGCGAAGCGGCCGAGGCCTTCGACACCGGCGGCCGCACCGAGCTCGCCGCGAAGGAGCGGGCCGAGTTCGAGGTGCTCGCGGCCTACCTCCCGGCCCAGCTCGACGACGCCGCACTCGACGCGATCGTCGGTGAGGTGCTGGCCGAGCAGGGCCTCTCGGGCAAGCAGGCGATGGGGCCGGCGATGAAGGCGGTCAACGCCCGGCTCGCGTCCGGTGCCGGAAGCGCCGAGGGCGGCCGCGTCGCGGCTGCCGTCCGCCGTCACCTGGGCTGAGGGCGCAGGCCCAGCCACGTCCGCGTGCCTGGCCCGCAGCCGGCATCACCCTCGACCGGCGCGCGCCCTCGGCTTGGGCGGACCCGGTTTCGTCGGCTTCGGCGCCGGTCTGGTCGCCGTCGAGGTCGGCTTCGGGGCCGGGGTCGACGGCTCCGGGGCCGTCGACGGTTGCGGCTCGGGCGACACCGGGACGTAGGTGGGCGGCGCCGAGGGGACGTCGGCCGTCGGCGTGGGGGTGGCGAGCGAGGGCGATGCCGAGACGCTCGGGGTCGGCGTCGCCGCTGCCGGGCCCGTGCTGACGTAGACCGAGACCGTCGTACCGGGCGTGACGTCGGCGCCGCCACCCGGGCTCGTGTAGGCGACGAGGCCACCCGGCACGTTGCTCGTCGTCGAGCCGCCGGAGACCGGATTGAAGCCTGCCGAGCGCAGCACCGCGAAGGCGTTCGGGACCGGCAGTCCCGTCACCGACGGCACCCCGACCTGCAATCCCTGGACGACGATGCGGTCCGGCGGGTGGAACTGCTCCACGGGGAGATCGGCCGTGGCGTCGCGCATGGCGCCGGCCCAGACCTTCGTCGGGAGGTCACCGCCGAAGACGGTTCCGCCGCCCCAGCCCGGCACCGGAACACCCTCGGGGGTGGTCGGTGAGCGGCGCAGCGGGAAGGTCGTCGGCGAGCGGTAGTCACCGACCCAGGAGGCGGCGACGAGCTGCGGGACGTAGCCGACGAACCACGCACTCTGGTTGTCCTCGGTGGTGCCGGTCTTGCCGGCGGCCGGCCGGCCGATCGACCCGTTCGCCTGTGCCGTGCCCTCGCGGATCACGCCGGTCAGCACGCTCGAGACGGTGTCGGCCACGGCTGGGTCGATGGCCTGCTGGCAGCTGCCGGGCCCGGCGTAGCTCGATGCGCGCCCGTGCTCGGAGACCGCCAGTACCGGCTTGGCACTGCAGCGCTTGCCGTGCGCGGCGAGGGTCGCATAGGCGGTCGCCATGTCCAGCGGCGTGACTTCGAAGGTGCCGAGGGTGAACGAGCCGTCGGCGGGCCCGACGTCGTCGAGCCGCGGTGAGGTGACGCCGAGGCGTTTCGCCATGTCGCGGGCCTTGAGGACGCCGACCCGCTCCTCGAGCTGGATGTAGTAGGTGTTCACCGAGTGCCAGGTCGCCTGCGCCATGTCGAAGCGACCGCTCTCGCTGTCGCCGGCGTTCTTGAAGCAGCCGCTGGTCGGGTTGGCGAACAGCGAGGAGCGGTAACAGGTCGGCGCGTCGAAGGTCGTCGAGAGCGGCAGCCCCTGCTCGAGCGCCGAGGTCAGCGTGAACACCTTCGCCGTCGAACCCGGCTGGAACGGCAGCAGGGCGTAGTTCAGCTTGGTGTGTACGCGGTCGGTCGTGCTCTCCACGGGCTTGCCGTCCGCGGTCGGCGCGAAGACGCGGTTGACCGCCATCGCTTCGACCAGGCCGGTCCCGGGCTCCATCAGGACGACGGCGGAGGCGACACGGTTGCCCGACGGGACGGTGCGGTCCACCGACGCCTGCGCGGCGGCCTGCTTCGCGGGGTCGAGGCTCGTCTGGATCCGGAGCCCGCCCTCGAACAGCTTCCGCTGGCGCTCCTCCGGCGTCGGGCCGAACGCGGGGTCCGCGAGCAGCGTCTGCCGGACGTACTGGCAGAAGAAGGCTTCGGAGCCGGCCGCCTCGCAGTTGTCGTTCACCGGCGCACTGCGACGGACGCTCACCGGCAGCGTGATGCTGAAGGCGTAGGCCGGCTGCGTGATGTAGCCGGCGTCGCGCATCGCGGCCAGGACCTGGTTGCGGCGCTGCTTCGCGAGGTCCGGGTGCAGCTTGGGGTTGTAGCCGTTGGGGTTCTGGACCAGGCCGGCGAGCGTCGCCGACTGCACCGGATCGAGGGCGGTGATGTCGACGCCGAAATAGTGCTGCGCAGCAGCGGCAGCGCCATAGGCGCCGTCACCGAAATAGGCGATGTTCAGATAGTTCGCGAGGATCTGGTCCTTGGTGAGCCGCTTCTCGAGCGCGAGGGCGTAACGCGCCTCCCGCAACTTGCGGCCCACCGACCGCTCCGTCGCCGCGTTCTTGCCCTGGTCGTCGTCGGCAAGGGTGAGCAGCACGTTCTTCACGTATTGCTGGGTCAGCGTCGACCCGCCCTGCGTGACGGCGCCGTTCTCCTGGTTCGTCAGCAGGGCACGGGCCATCCCCCGGTAGTCGACGCCGTGGTGCTCGTAGAAGCGGCGGTCCTCGATCGCGACGATCGCCTGCCGCAGCGAGACCGGGATCTGCGACAGCGGGACGTTGACCCGGTCCTCGCTGCCGTGCAGCTCGGCGATGGGCTTGCCGGTGCGGTCGACGATGACGCTTCGCTCCGGCAACGGCGGGACGACGAGCTCGGTCGGCAGCTCGTTGAAGGTGTCGCTGCCGGCCTTCGCGGTCAGGCCGAGTCCGCCGACGACAGGCAGCGCAGCCAGAGCGAGGAGCAGGCCGGCGACGACGGACCAGACCACCAGCCGCAGCAGGCGCGACGATGTCGGTTCCGGCGGACCCAGCGGGACACCCGGGAGACCGAGCAGCCCGGAGCCACCGTCGCGGGGGGTCGGCAGGAGGACGGGAGCCCAGCCCGGTGAAGCTCCGGTTACGGAGCGTTGCGGGGCGGTGGTGCTCACGCGGTCTCCTCGCGCTCGGGTCACCGGCGTTCCCGGCGGGCGGAAAGACCGCCGGAACCATCCGCTCCAGCGGGCAGCACCGAGCCGGACAACCCGCCGACGCGCCCCAGCATGACAGGCCTGTTCCTGCCGTAGCGGGGGTCGCTGTCTCCTTATCGGCAGCCCACGCGGGTTTTTCACAACGCCGGCACTACGAAAAGACAGCGGATCCACCATTTGCCGCACTTACTGGTTCTCGCGGGCTAGGGGCGAACTACCCGCATGGGGGCTGTCGCCTTTCACATCCGATACGTAGCTTTCAACGTGGCATCTCGCCCAGGTCGCCGTACGGGGACTGTGAACCTGGCAGCAAAGGACGAACACGATGGGTTACTCACGGACGAGCACGACCGTTCCGAGCACCACCGCACTGATCGACATCTCGGTCGAAGGGGACTGGACCGCGCGAGCGGCTTGCCGGGGCATCGACCCGGACGAGCTGTTCGTCCAGGGCGCCGCGCAGAACCGCGCCAAGAACCGGTGCATGGGCTGCCTGGTGCGGACCGAATGCCTGGCCGACGCGCTCGACAACCGCGTCGAGTTCGGCGTCTGGGGCGGCATGACCGAGCGGGAGCGCCGCGCGCTGCTGCGTCGCCGGCCGGACGTCACGAGCTGGCGCGACCTGCTCGAGACCGCCCGCGCCGAGGCGACGCGTTCGGTCGTCGTCTGAGCCGCGGGCCGAGCCGCCGGTTCTGAGCCGGCCCGACCCGGGTGCGAGCCCGGGTCGGCGTCGGACTAACCGGCTTCGCGCGTGAGGTCGGCAGCGGTGGGGGCAGCAGCAGCGAGGCCGCTGGAGAGCTCCTCACCGATGCCGCGGAGGCCGTCGAGGTCGTGCACGTCACCGGCGAGCGCGCTGACCTCCACCTGCGGCACCTCGGGGTGCGCGCTGGTGAACCGCCCGCGGAGCCGTTGTTCGCGGGTGGCGAGCGCGGTGCGCTCGGCGTGCACGCGGAGGATCGCCGCGACGGTCGGCGATTCGCCGCGCTCGTCGAGCGTCTCGGCGGCGGCGAGGCTCCGCTGCTGCGTCAACTGCGGCGCCGCCGTGCGGTGCACGCGGTTGACGATCAGGCCGGCGAGCGGCATCCGCTCCTCGTTCAACCGGTCCACGAAGTACGACGCCTCGCGGAGCGCGGCCGGCTCCGGGGCGGCGACGACGACGAACGCGGTGCCGGGTGCGCCGAGCAGACGGTAGGTCTCCTCCGCCCGCTGCCGGAACCCGCCGAACATCGTCTCCAGGGCCGCGACGAAGCTGCTGACGTCCTGCAGCACCTGCGCGCCGATCACCTTGGTGAAGACGCGGGCGACGGTCATCACGCTGACCGACAGCATCTTCATGTAGGCGCGGCCGCCGGCCTTCGCCGGAGCGAGCAGCAGCCGCAGCAGCCGCCCGTCGAGGAAGCGGCCCAGGTTCTGCGGTGCGTCGAGGAAGTCGAGCGCCGAGCGCGTCGGGGGCGTGTCCACGACGACGAGATCCCACGTGCCGTCGGCCTTGAGCTGGCCGAGCTTCTCCATCGCCATGTACTCCTGCGTCCCGGAGAACGACGACGACAGCGACTGGTAGAAGGGGTTCGACATGATCTGCTCGGCCCGGTCCGGGGTCGAGTGCGCCACCACGATCTCGTCGAAGGTGCGCTTCATGTCGAGCATCATCGCGTCGAGCGAACCGCCTGCAGCCGTCGTCGCGGCGCTCACGCCGGGCACGGGGCGGGGCGTGTTGTCGAGCTCGGTGAGCCCCATCGACTGCGCGAGCCGGCGGGCCGGGTCGATGGTGAGCACGACGACGTGGCGACCGAGTTCCGCGGCACGCAGCGCCAGCGCGGCCGCCGACGTCGTCTTGCCGACTCCGCCGGAACCGCAGCACACGATGATGCGGGCCTTGCGCAGGGTGGCATCGACGTCGAAGGCGGGCGCCGAGGGGAGGCGGTGGCCGCCGGTGTCGGTCAACGGCGACCCCAGCATCCCGCTGCTGCGGTAGCCGAGGCGGGCCGTGTCCTTCCCGGCCGGGGCCGCCGTCTCCGTCGTCTCGTCCGGGTCCTGCTGGTCGTGCTGGTCGTGCTTCGCGGCGCTCATCCGGCCATCCCCTGGTCCTGCAGCATCTCGGCGAGCCGGTACAGCGCGCCCAGTTCGATGGCCTCGGGCAGCAGCGGCAGCTCGTAGACCGGTGGGCCGAGCTCGGCCAGCTCCTGCCGCTCGCGCCGCTCGAGCGCGACGCGGTTGGCGTGGTCGGCGGCTTCGGCGGCGAGCAGCCCGGTGAGCTCCTCGGTGGCGTCGAGCCCGGCTTCCTTCAGGCCGGCGGCGAGCTCCGCCGGATCCAGTGCCCCCTCGCGGGCCTCGTCCAGAGCATCGTCGTCGAGCAGCGGGTCGCGCGACATGTTGACGATGACGGCGCCGACCGGGATGTCGGAGGCACCGAGTTCCGCGACGCCGTCGACGGTCTCCTGGACCGGCATCTCCTCGAGGATCGTCACCAGGTGCACCGCGGTCTGCGGCGACCGGATCACGCGCACGACGCTGTCGGCCTGCCCCTTCACCGGCCCCATCCGCGCGAGCACCGCGACCTCGGTGGTCACGTTGAGGAAGCGGGTGATGCGGCCGGTCGGCGGGGCGTCGAGCACGACCGCGTCGTACGCCAGCCGCCCCTTGGCGCCGGTGCGGACCACGGCCTCCTTGATCTTCCCGGTGATGAGGACGTCCCGCATGCCGGGCGCGACGGTGGTCGCGAAGTCGACGACGCCGAAGCGCTTGAGCACCCGGCCCGCCCGCTTGAGGTTGTAGAACATCTCGAGGTAGTCGAGCAGCGCTTCCTCGGGGTCGATCGCGAGGGCGTACACCTCGCCGCCCCCGGCCGCCGACGCGATCTTGCGCTCCTCGTAGGGCAGCGGCGGTGAGTCGAACAGCTGCGCGATGCCCTGCCGGCCTTCGGCCTCGACCAGGAGCACCCTTCGCCCCCCGGCGGCCAGCGCGAGCGCCAGGGCCCCGGCGACGGTGGTCTTCCCGGTGCCGCCCTTGCCGGTGACGACGTGCAGCCGGATGTCGCGGAAGGGGTGGCGCACGGGCGCCTGCGAGCCGGTCACGCCTGCTCCCTACCCAACGAGTCCCCACCCTCCCGTCCGACCTCCGTGGCGGAGCACTCACCATCCCCGACCACCCGGCCGCGACGGACGGTGGTGCCCGTAGCCTGGCGGCATGCAGAAGTGGGAGTACGTGACGGTGCCGCTGCTGTCGCACGCGACGAAGCAGATCCTCGACGGCTGGGGCGACCAGGGGTTCGAACTGGTCACCGTGCTGCCCGGTCCGACCGGTGAGCAGCTCGTGGCCTACCTGAAGCGCCCGATCGAGAGCTGATCCCGCGCCGATGAGCTCCGCAGCGCTGGACCGGCTCGCCGGACTCGGCCTGGCCCTGCCGCCGGTGGCGACGCCGCTCGCCTCCTACGTCCCGGCGGTCCGGGTGGGGCAGCTCGTCTACACGAGCGGGCAGCTCCCGCTGGTCGACGGAGCGCTGCCCGCGACCGGTCTGGTCGGTGGCGACGGCCCCGCACCGGACGAGGCGGCCGAGCTCGCCGCCCGCTGCGCGCTGAACGGCCTCGCCGCGGTGCACGCCCTGGTCGGCCTGCCCGACGGCATCCGCGTGGTCAAGGTGACCGGCTTCGTCGCGAGCGCCCCCGGCTTCACCGGACAGCCCGCCGTCGTCGACGGCGCGAGCCGCCTGCTGGGATCGGTGTTCGGCGAGGACGGACTCCATGCGCGCTCCGCGGTGGGCGTCGCGGCGCTGCCGCTCGGCGCACCGGTCGAGGTGGAGCTCATCCTCGCGTTGCCCTGAGCGCGGTCGGAGCACCATCACCGGCAACGAGGTTGATCGACACCCCGGGCGCTCAGGCTGACACGCCGTGAGTGGATCACCTGCATTGCTCGTGATCTTCGATCTGCCATCGCGACTGCTCCATGGGACGGCAGCTCACTAGACTGCCGTCGTGGCAACCGACTTCACCGGACGGATGACCGACGACATGCGCGCCCGCGTCGAGGCGCAGGGCAGGGGCGAGGCGCCGGCGACGCCGAAGCACGCATCGACGGTGGTGCTGCTCCGGGAGAGCGACGGCTCCGACGGCGCCCCGGCCGGGATGCAGGCCTGCCTCCTGCGCCGCGTCCGGACCATGGCCTTCGCGGCCGGGATGCACGTCTTCCCCGGCGGCGGCGTCGACGCCGCGGACGCCATCGAGCCCGTCGAGGGCCCGGACGGGTCGATCTCGGACTGGGTCGGGCCCGGGCCCGCGCAGTGGGCCCAGCTGCTCACCGCCGACGTCGCCCTGGCGCGTGCCCTGGTGTGCGCCGCCGTGCGCGAGACCTTCGAGGAGTCCGGCGTCCTGCTCGCGGGCCCCGACGCCCACAGCATCGCCGACACCGATCCGGTCGCGGACCCGAGCTGGGAGACCGACCGGCAGGGCCTGATCAACCGCACGTTCAGCCTCTCGGAACTGCTGCACCGACGAGGCCTGCGGCTCCGGGCCGACCTGCTGCGGCCCTGGGCGCACTGGATCACCCCGGAGGCGGAGCCGAAGCGCTACGACACCCGCTTCTTCGTCGCCGCGATGCCGCCGGAGCAGGCGACGCGCCACGTCGGCGGCGAGGCCGACCAGACGATGTGGCTCGCTCCGCAGGAGGCGCTCGACCGGCACCAGGCGGGCTCGCTCGCGATGATGCCGCCGACGGCGTTCACGCTCGCGGAGCTGACCGCTTATCCGTCAGTGGATTCGGTGCTCGAAGCGGCGAACGGACGCGACATCCGACCCGTTCTCCCTCGTGTGGTGGTCACCGGGGAGCAGGCGCAGCTCCTCCTCCCCGGCGACGCGGACTATGCGGGTGACCGCCCGACCTGAGCATCGACAAGCCCGGGTTACGCCCAGTAGGCATGACCTAGTGCTGCCAGGGCACAGCCCGGCACGGCGAACAAGCAGACGTTCGGTAGAGGGATGAGCCAGTTCGGTAAGCAAGGCGACGGGGCGGCGATCGGGGGATCGGCCACGCCCGGGTCGGTCGCGCGCCGGGTGACGGCCACCGCGTCCGTGCTGCTCGCGCCCAACCCCGGCCCGATGACGCTCGAGGGCACCAACACCTGGGTGCTGCGCGCCCCCGATGCCGGCCCGACCGGCCCCGCCGTGGTCGTCGACCCCGGCCCGCTCATCGAGGAACACCTCGTCGCGGTGGCCGCTGCCGGTCCCGTCGAGCTCATCGTGCTCACCCACGGCCACCCCGACCACAGCGCGGGCGCTCCCCGGCTTGCCGAGCTGACCGGCGCGCCGGTGCTGGCCCTGGACACCACCTACGGCCGCCCGCTGCCGGTGGGCGAGGACCTGACGGCTGCCGGCGTCCGGCTCGAGGTCGTGGCGACGCCGGGCCACTCGGCGGACTCGGTCTCGTTCTACCTGCCGGCCGACGACGCCGTGCTCACCGGCGACACCATCCTCGGCCGCGGCACCACCGTCGTCGCGCACCCCGACGGACGGCTCGGCCCCTACCTCGACAGCCTGCGGCGGCTCCGCGAGTACGGCGACGCCCAGCTGCTGCCGGGCCACGGTCCCGAGCTGCCCTCGGCCGGACGGGTCGCCCAGGCCTACCTCGACCACCGCGCCGCACGCCTCGACGAGGTCCGCCGCGCGATCGCAGCCGGGGCGTCCACCCCGCGCGAGATCGTCGAGATCGTCTACGCCGACGTCGACGAGCGGCTGTGGCCCGCCGCCGAGCTCTCGGTGCGCGCGACGCTGGACCACCTGCGGGAGCAGGCAGGGTGACCGACGAGCGCCCGATCGGGAACCCGGACCAGCCGACGACGGTGCCCACTCCGTCGAGCCTGCTTCCGCCGCGGGAGCCCGAGCAGACCCTCGTCCACCAGGTCGACGACGGCACCGCCTACCCGGTGATCGTGCCGAGCTGCCCGGCGTGCGGAACTCCCGTGGTCGAGGGTGCGCAGTTCTGCCACGTCTGCGGCGTCCCGCTGGCGGCGCTGCGTCGCCGGGAGAGCGCCGAACGTCGCGTCGTGACCGTGCTGTTCGGCGACCTCTCCGACTTCACCGCGTGGGCCGAGGACCTCGACCCGGAGCGGGTCGGCGAGGTCACCGACCGGGTGCTCGCCGGCCTCGCGCGGACGGTCACCGACTTCGACGGCCACGTCGACAAGCTCACCGGCGACGGCATCATGGCCGTCTTCGGCGCCCCGACCGCGCACGAGGACGACGTCGAACGTGCCGTCCGGGCGGCGGCGTCGATGCAGGAGACCGTCCGGCAGCTCGTCGCGGACGAGAGCGGCGGGGGTCGGCGGCTCGGCCTGCGGGTCGGGCTCAACACCGGTGAGGTGCTCGCCGGCGTGCAGGCCTCGCTCGCCTACACCGTCGTCGGCGACACGGTGAACACCGCCTCGCGGCTGTCGGACGTCGCGATCGTCGGCGGGGTCTACGCCGGCCGCGACACCGCTCTGGCGACGATGGCCGTCGCCTCGTGGCGCCCGTTGCCACCGCTCCGGCTCAAGGGCAAGCGCGAGCCCGTGCAGGCCTACGAGCTGGTGACGCTGCGGCCCACGGCGACCAACCGGCTCGGCCTCGGCGAGGAGGTGCCGTTCATCGGTCGCGACGTCGAGATCGGCCGGATGATCAGTGCCTACCTCGACGTGGTCGAGAACGACCGGCCGGGCGTGCTGGCCATCTCCGGCGAGGCTGGGGTCGGCAAGTCGCGCGCCGCGCAGGAACTGGCCCGCTTCGCGAGCGAACTACCCGGCGCGCGTGTCCTCTGGGGACGCGCCACCCCCTACGGGGAGGGACGGCACCTCGCCCCCCTCGTCGACATCGTCCGCACGGCCTGCGGCATCGACGACACCGATCCGCGCAGCGCCACCGTCGAGCGCGTCCGGCGAACCGTCGAACGCCTCGACCACCCGGCGTCGGCGTGGTGGGCACCGACGACGCTCGTCGACCGGCTGCTGACGCTGCTCGGGCTCGCCCCCGACAGCGGCCACGGGCCGCCCAGCCAGTCCGCGCCCTCCGATCCCGTCCCCCGCGACGGGGTCCTCGACGGCGTCGCGATGCTGCTCCGCGCCCTCGCCGAGGAGGGTCCGCTGCTGGTCGTGATCGATGACCTGCAGTGGGCCAGCGACGAGCTGCGGCGCGCGGTCGTGGAGACCGCGCAGCGGCTGCGCGGACCTGTGCTGCTGGTGCTCGTCGGCCGGGACGGCCTGCCGACCGAGGGGGTCACCGCTCCCGTGGAACTGCACCTCGAACCCCTCGACGACGAGGCCTCCGGGCAACTGCTCACCGCGTTCCTGGGCGGTGCCGAACTCGACCGGCGGGCGCGGGAGAACCTGCTCGGGCGGGCCCGCGGCAACCCCTACTTCCTCGCCGAGCTGCTGCACCTGCTCGTCGACCGAGGCCTGCTGCGGCGCGACGGGGCCGCCCTCACCCCGATCGGTGAACTGCCGGAGCAGGTGCTGCCGGCCGGCGTCCAGGCCGTACTCGCCGCACGCATCGACGACCTCGAACCCGACGCCCGCGCCGTGCTGCGCGCGGCTGCCGTGCTGGGCAGCCGCTTCCCCGTCGACGCCCTCGCCGAGGTCGAGCGACGGTCGCAGACCGAGGTGCGGGCCGCCCTCGACGAGCTCGCCGACCGGCAGCTGCTGCGCCCCGCCGAGGGCGGATCCGAGCCCGGGACCCGCAGCGGACGCGTCCCGCGCGCCTGGGCATTCGTGCACCCCATGGCCCGCGACGTCGCCTACGGCAGCCTCCCGAAGGCCGAGCGCGCGCGTCGGCACGCCCGTGCCGCCCGCTGGGCGGCGACCGCGCTCGAGGGCCAGCCCGCCGAGGTCGACGCCTTCCTCGCCGCCCAGTCCGAGGCGGCGCTGGGTCTCGCGACGTCGATGCAGCTGCCGATCACGGACCCGGTGTGGCAGGTGCGGGAGCTCGGCCTCGCGGCGCTGCTCCGCCTCGGCCAGGCCGCCCTCGTCCGCGACGAGTACAGCTCGGCGGCCGACCTGCTCCGCCGGGCGCTCGCGCTCGGCGCGGGTGCACAGGGCGGCGGCATCAGCACCGAGCGGCAGCTCGAGGTGCGGCTGAGCTATGCCGAGGCCCTCACCGCCCTGCGACGGCTGCCGGAGGCCGAGGACGCGCTGCGGCCCGTGCTCGGCAGCAACGACGACCGCGTGCGGCTCGGCGCCCTCACGGTCCTCGGCGACGTCCGCTACAAGCAGGGCCGCGACACCGACGCCGTCGACCTGCTCGAGCGCGTGTTCGCCGAGGCCACGAGCTGCGACCAGCCGGAGACCGCCGGGGTGGCCGTGCGCCAGCTCGGGCTCGTCGACTACTACGCGGGCCGGCTCAAGGCCGCGGAGCACCGCTTCAGCCAGGCGCTCGACATCGCCCGGGCCGAGCAGGACCGCCGCGGCAGCGGGTGGGCGCTGCAGCACCTGGCCTGGGCCGCGACGACCCGCGGCGACTACGACTTCGCCGACGAGTGCCTCGTCGACGCGACCGAGCACTTCGCGTCGCTGGAGGACACCGGCGGGCTCGCCTGGTGTGCCGGGACCGAGTCGCTCGTCCGGCTGCTGCAGGGCCGGCTCGTTGACGCCCGGACGGTCAGCCGCGGGCTGGTCCCGCTGGCCGAGACGCTCGCCGAGAGCTGGGGCGTCGCGATCTGTCTGCTCGTGGACTCGATGGCCGCCGCCGAACTCGGTGACATCACCGCCGCACGGACCGAGTCGGCCAAGGCCGAGCGCCTGTTCCGCGAGACCGGCGACACGTGGGGCCAGGCGCTGGCACTCGTCGCGCAGGGCATGGCCGCCCGTTCCGTCGGCGACCCGCCCGTCGCCCTCGAGCAGCTGCGGGGAGCCGTGCACGTCGCCGAGGAGGGTCGGCACCCGCTGCCCGGCCTCCTCGCCCTGGTCAACCTCGGCCTGGCCGCGCTCGAGGCCGGCGACCTGCCGCTCGCCCGGTCGTCGGCCGAACGGGCGACGACGGTCCTGGAGCGGCTCGATCTCGAACCCCACGTCGCCCTGGGCGTCAGCGTGCTCAACGCGCAGGTCTCCCGGGCCAGTGGTGAACCGGCCGAGGCCGTGCGACTGCTCCGGGAAGCGTTGTCGGGCAACCGGCAGCAGACGCTGCTGTTCCCCCGCCGGCAAGCTCTCGCCCACCTCGCCGGCTCGCTGCTCGACAGCGGCGAGCCGCACGAGGCCCTCGAAGTAGCCCGGCGCGCCGTCTGGATCCCGGCCGAGGACATCCGCTCGCGGGTGCTGGCTCTCCGGGCCCTCGGGACAGCCCTGCGGACCGCCGGCGACCGCGACGGCGCGCGGCGCGCCTACACCGACGCGTTGGAGGTGGCGCGGGAAACCGAAGGCCGCTCCGAGGAGGCGCTCACCGCGGAATTGCTGCAGAGCCTCAGCTGAGCCGTCTGAGCAGACCCCGATCCGGCCCGGACCGACCCGTGCCGATCAGCGCGCGCGGCGCGAGAGGCGGTCGCGGTCCAGCAGGACGACGGCGCGACTGTCGAGACGCAGCCATCCACGCGTCGCGAAGTCGGCGAGCGACTTGTTGACGGTCTCGCGGGAGGCGCCGACGAGCTGCGCGAGTTCCTCCTGGGTGAGCCCGTGCTCGACGCGGACGGCACCGCCGGGGGCCGGCGAACCGAACCGCTCGGCGAGGTCGAGCAGCTGCTTGGCGACCCGGCCGGGCACGTCGGTGAAGACGAGGTCGGCCATCGCCTCGTTGGTGCGACGGAGGCGACGGGCGAGGACCTTGAGCAGCAGCTCGGCGGCCTCGGGCCGACGGCCGAGCCACGGCCGCAGCGCGGAGTGCTCGAGCGAGGCGACCTCGACGTCGGTGACGGCGCTGGCCGTGGCGGTGCGGGGGCCGGGGTCGAACAGCGAGAGCTCGCCGAAGATGTCACCGGGGCCGAGCACGGCCAGCAGGTTCTCGCGACCGTCGCCGGAGCGGCGGGAGATCTTGACCTTGCCGTTGAGGACGATGTACACGCTGTCGCCGGATTCCCCCTCGGCGAACAGCACAGCCCCACGACGCTCGACGCGCCGTTCCAGCTGCTCGGCAAGTCCCTTTCGTGCGTCCTCGGCCAGGCCGGAGAACACCGGCATCCGCGCCAATAGATCGTCCACAGCCGTCAGCATGCCAGCCTCAACCCTCCCGCCGAATCAAGGCGAGGACGCGTCGCCGCCGCCAGTACCGCTCCAGTGCCGGACCGTAACCCTCGCGGACGAGGCTTTCGACCTGATCAGCCGGTACTGCTGAATCCTCGTCCATCGACAGGAGACCACGGATGTCGTGTCCTACCTGGTCGACGCGCAGCGGCTCTTCGACCCGCTCCATGGCGAGCATCAGAAGCAACAACGCGAACGGAACGACGAGTGCAGTCAGCAACAGCATGACGCGGTAGCTCTCCCCCGTGATCGGACGGATACACCCCAGGAGGCCCTCGGGCGGGACCGGGGACGGTCAGCGGCGGTCGATGACGCCCAACGGGAGGGCGCTGAAGCAGGCCTGCGGGTCGTCGCGGTAGCGGGCGATCAGCTCGGCGCTGGCCGACTCCATGCGCGCGTGGAGTGCCGCGCGGTAGGCCGAGAGTTGCTCCTCGGCCCGGTCCAGCCCGCTGATCAGCTCGGCGCGACCGAGGTCGTCGTGCTTCGCCGGCACCTGCTCCCAGAGCCGGGCCAGGTCGGGCAGCGGGGGGATGTCGTCGACGGCCACGACGCGGACCAGAGCGGTCCGCCCCCGCGACATCTGCTCCCGCGAGAGCGCCGGGGCGACCGCCGCGGGGTCGGCCGAGCGCGCGCCCTCGACGGCGCGGAGGGTGTCCAGCCGCGCCTGGAGGATGCGCCGCCAGTAGGAGACGCGGTCCTCCTCGGTCGCCAGCACGGCGCGGTAGGCACGCAGCGCGACGAGGTCGAGGTGGGCCAGGTCGCTGCTGCGCTGCGGAGGGATCGCGCGTGCCGCAGCCCGGGCCGCGGCGCGCGCGGCGCGCGCCTCGGCCTGGGCCCGGCGCCGGTCCTCGGGAGAGGGCGGTGCCGATGCTGCTGGTGAGGGGGTGATCGGGGGCTCGCCCAGGGCGTCAGGAGAGACGGTGGGGCGGGGGATGTTCGGCACTGAATTCCCTTTCGGTGTCGCTGAGGAGAGAGTCGGACGCGCTCGGTGATCTCTTGAGGTCGCGAGGGCCGGTTCTCGTGACGGAACGTCACCAAAACGGGGTCGTTGAGCCGTTCGGCCGCACGGGAGGAGGCGGCGACGGCGACGCCGATCGAGGCGCCGGGGACGCACTAGGCTTGGCGAGCGTGTGCGCCGCCCGTCCGAGTTCTCCACAAGGCAGCCCCTCGACCGGAACCCCTCCGGGTGACCGGCACGACGCGACGCCGCTGGCCCGCACGCGACGTCTGCGACGGGTGGTCCGCGAGCTCGGTGTCCTGCACCCGGACGCCACCTGCGCGCTGCACTGGTCGACCCCGTTCGAGCTGCTCGTCGCGACCGTGCTGTCGGCGCAGACCACCGACAAGAAGATCAACGAGGTCACGCCCGGACTGTTCGCGCGTTACCCCGACGCCGCCGCCCTCGCCGCCGCCGACTCCGGCGAGCTCGAGCAGATCCTGCGGCCCACCGGCTTCTTCCGAGCCAAGGCCAGGAGCGTGCAGGGCCTCTCGGCGGCCCTCGTGGAGCGGCACGGCGGTGAGGTCCCGCCACGCATGACGGAGCTGGTCCGGCTGCCCGGCGTCGGCCGCAAGACCGCGTCGGTCGTGCTCGGCCACGCCTTCGACGTCCCGGCCCTGCCGGTGGACACCCACGTCGGCCGGCTGGTGCGCCGCTTCGACTTCGCGACCGACACCGACCCGGTGGTCCTCGAGCACGAGCTGACCGCGATGCTGCCGAAGGCCGACTGGACCGCGGCATCGGACCGGTTCATCTTCCACGGCCGCCGGATCTGCCACGCCAAGCGACCGGCCTGCGGTGCGTGCGGGGTGGCGGCGCTGTGCCCGAGCTTCGGCCTCGGGCCGACCGACCCCGCCCTGGCCGCGACGCTGGTGCGCGGCGACGTGGAGGCGACCCCCTGAGCGCGACCCCGCTGCACCCGCCCGCTCCGGACTGGCTCACGCACCTCGCCGAGCAGGTGCGGCAGGTCCCGGCCGAGGCGGTGAGCCGCTTCCTGCCTCCCGAGGAGGGTGGCCGCGAGTCGGCGGTGCTGATGCTGTTCGCCGAGGGCGACGACGGGCCCGACCTGCTGCTCATCGAGCGGGCCCACAGCCTCCGGGACCACGCGGGCCAGCCCGCCTTCCCCGGTGGTTCGGTCGACCCGGAGGACACCGACGCCGTCGACGCCGCGTTGCGGGAGGCGACCGAGGAGGTCGGACTCGACCGCGCCGACGTCGAGGTGCTCGCGAACCTCCCCACCGTGTTCATCCCGGTCACCGGCTTCGTCGTCACGCCGGTGCTGGGCTGGTGGCACTCCCCGTCGACCGTCTCGGCGGTCGACGCCGGCGAGGTGGCCCGCGTCGTCCGCATCCCGGTGCGCGAGCTGGCCGACCCCGCGAACCGGGTCCGCGTCCGGCACCCGTCGGGCTGGATCGGGCCCGCGTTCACCGTGGCCGGGCTGCTGGTCTGGGGCTTCACCGCCGGGCTGATCGACACCCTGCTCCGGCTCGGCGGCTGGGAACAGGAATGGCGGCCGGGTGAGCTGCGTGACCTCCCGGTCCGCGGCGCCGGGCCGATGCCCCCGGCTGCGGAGGGGCTCCGTGCCGCTGACAGCGAGTAGCACTAGCCTGAGCGCGTGTTCGACCTCCTGGACGGCGTCCTGCTCGTAGCGGTGGTGCTGTTCGGCATCTCCGGCTACCGGCAGGGCTTCGTCATCGGGGCGTTGTCGTTCATCGGCTTCCTCGGCGGGGCCGTGCTGGGCGCGAAGCTCGCGCCGACCATCGCGGACCTGCTCGGCCGCGGCAACAAGTCGCCGTTGCTCGGCATCCTCGTCGTGATCGTCGGCGCCTGCCTCGGTCAGCTCGCGGCCGCCGGCGTCGCCGCCGCGATCCGGTCGCACATCTCCTGGCGCCCGGCGCAGACCGTGGACGCGGTGGCCGGGGCGATCGTCTCGGGCGTCTCGGTGCTGCTGGTGGCCTGGCTGATGGGCAGCGCGGTCAACCGATCGCCCTTCGAAGGGCTGCGCCAGCAGGTCCGCAACAGCGCCATCATCGTCAGCGTCGACGCGGTGATCCCGAACCCCGTCCGCGACTGGTTCGACAACTTCATCCGCCTCGTCGAGGAGCAGGGCTTCCCCCAGGTGTTCTCCGGGCTCGCGGGCGAGAGCATCGTGCCCGTCCAGCCACCCGATCCGGCCCTGGTGGGAAGCGCCGCGGTCCGCAACGCCCGTCCGAGCATCCTGAAGGTCCGCGGGAACGCCTCCTGCGGCAATCAGGTCGAGGGCAGCGGGTTCGTCTTCGCGCCGCAGCACCTCATGACCAACGCGCACGTGGTCGCCGGGGTCGCCAGCCCGCACGTCGAACTCGGAAACAGCAGCCTCCCCGCCCGCGTGGTGCTCTTCGACCCGGAGCGCGACGTCGCCGTGCTCTACGTCCCGGGCCTCGACCGGGCCTCGTTGCGGTTCGCGCAGTCGGGAGCGCCGAACGGGGCCAACGCCATCGTCATCGGCTACCCGGAGGACGGCCCCTTCGACGCCCGCGCCGCCCGCATCCGCAACCGCCTGCAGGCCCGCGGCAGCGACATCTACTCCCAGAAGGAGGTCACCCGCGACATCTACGGCGTGCGCAGCACCGTCCGGCCGGGGAACTCCGGCGGACCGCTGCTGAGCAGCGACGGCACGGTGCTGGGCGTCGTGTTCGCGGCCGCCACCGACGACCCGGAGACGGGGTACGCGCTGACCTCGGCCGAGGTGGCCAAGGACGCGCAGACCGGCCGCAGTGCCACCGAACGGGTCAGCTCGCAGGGCTGCGACTGACTCTCCACTTCGCGTAGGAAAGCCGTACGGGGTGTTTGCAAGAGCAAGCGGTGCGGGTACCGTAGCAAGCAGCCAACCTCGCTCCGGGAGGCACCATGACGACCGTGACGGCCACCCGCACGATCCCGTCCGACCCCGCCTCGACAGCCCTGCTGCTGGCCGGTCCGACGGCCCTGAGCTTCTGGCCCGGCGTCCAGCGGGTGGACGGCGTGCTCAGCCCGCTCTCCGCGGACACCGCCATCGCGGGAAGCGACCGCCGCCTCGTCCTGCGGGCCGAGCCCCCGCGCCGCACGCCCACCGCCTACGTGACGTCGTTCCGGGTCGAGGCCGAAGGGCTGCCGACGGCCTCCGGCGTCCTGCGCATCACCCGCCACGGCTGGGTCGGGGACCTCGCCACCGACGCCTCACCCGATCCCGACGCCGCCCGTGCGTCGGTGCGCCTGGAGCTCTCCACCGACGTCGACTACGACGCCGGGGTGGAGGAAGCGATCACGGAGAGCGCGAACCTCTTCCTCGACAACGTCGCGGCCTACGCCAGCGGCCTCGTCGGCGCAGCCTGATCGAACAGGCCGCCGCCTCCGCGCGTCAGTCCTGCTGCAGGCGGAAGGCCGCGCCCTCGGCCGGAACCGTCCAGTTCTGTGCCGCTCCTGCCGCAGCGATGTCGTGCAGCGCGTCGACGGCGATGCCGTGCGGGATCTGCCCCGCGTAAGTCGCCAAACCGTCGGCGGCGCGGATGAACAGCGCCTGCGCACCGGTCGCGTTTCCCCGCTCGAGGTGCGTGACCGCGACGGCGAGTTGGGCGAGCGCCCGCCACAGCTCCTGCTCCCCCGGCGGCGAGGCCTTCCACACCGCCTCCAGCACCTCGTGGGCGCCGAAGGGCCGCCGGTCGTCGAGCAGGCGCTGCGCGTAGGCCAGTGCGTCCTCGGGCGAGAGATCGAGCTCGTCGGGCACCGGCGCGACGGCGGCGTCGAGGCCCGCCCCTTCGCGGGGCAGCGGACGGCCCAGCCGGTCCCGCGGCCGGTCCTGCCGGGGGCGGCCCGCGTCGTCGCGGGGTCGCGTCATCCTGCCGGCCCCGTCATCCGGCAGCCCAGGCCGTGAGCAGCTCGTTCACCGCCCGCGGTGCCTCCTCGTGCGGGAAGTGACCGACCGACTCGAGCATCCGCCACTCGTACGGCGCGGCGACGTGGCGGCGGGAGCGACGCGCGGCCGCCGGCAGGATGCACGGGTCCTGCGCGCCGTGGATCTGCAGCGTCGGCACCGTCACCGGCGGCGTCAGCGCCCGGACCATGCGGAGCCCGTCGGGCCGGAACTGCGAGCGGATCGCCCAGCGGTAGTACTCCATCGAGCAGTGCGCGACGCCGGGGATCTGCATCGCCTCGCGGTTGCGCCGCTCGGTCTCGCGGTCCGGGAAGCCCGGCCCGCCCCAGCGGCGGAGGATCGAGCCGACCAGCGCGCCGTCGTCGGCGACGAGCTGACGTTCGGGGCGCCACGGCATCTGGAAGCCGAGCATGTAGCTGCTGGCCCGGGTCTGGCCACGCGCGCCACCCCCGCGCCCGGGCAGCAGGGCGCTGCGGAAGGCGAGGGGGTGCGGGATGCTCAGCACGGCGAGACGGCGGACGACGTCCGGGCGCAGCGTGGCGGTGACCCAGGCGAGGAAGCCGCCCCAGTCGTGGCCCACGAGCACGGCGTCCTGCTCGCCGAGAGCCCGGATCAACCCGGCGATGTCCTCGGCGAGGGTGAACACGTCGTAGCCGCGTGGCGGCTTGTCGCTGGCGCCGTAGCCACGGAGGTCGCAGGCGACGGTGCGGAAGCCGGCCTCGCTCAGCGCCTCGAGCTGGTGCCGCCAGCTCCACCAGAACTCGGGGAAGCCGTGGACGAACAGCACCAGGGGCGCCGAGGTGCCGGCGACCGGCGGAACCCGCGGCGCGCACTCGGCCACGTGCAGACGGGTGCCGTTGGCCGACACGTCGCGGTGGGTCCACGGCCCGTCGACGAGGACGGCTGTCGGTTCGACAGTCACCTGCCGCTCCCTCGGACAGCGGTCGTCATCCGGACGACAGCGCTCCCCCGCACCGAGCGGGGATCCTCGCCCGGTTGCCCGGGCGGTCGGTCACCGCCGTGGGTCCACAGTGGGGTGCTTTATCCACGTCACGTCGTCCTTGACGGTCTGCAGCGTCCGCTCCGGCGCCTTCACCCGCCGCAACCGGCTGACGCCGAACAGGCCGAGGAGCGTGGCGAGGATCAGCATGGCTGCGGCGACGACGAGAAACGCCCAGCCCCGGGTCAGACCCAGCCCGTGGAGCGACTCGGCGGCACCGATGGTCAGCGCGATCGTGCCGAACAGGGCGAGACCGCCGGCGAGGCCGAGGAAGGCGGCGCCGAGGCCGGCCGAGATGGCGGTCTGCCGGGCCTCGGCCTTGACCAGCTCGATCTCCTGCCGCATCAGCAGCGACATGTCGCGGGTGGCCGTGGAGACGAGTTCCCCGAGCGAGGCCTCGACCGTCGGCCGGTCCGTGCCGCGCCCCTCTACCGTCGTCACGCGGTTCCCCTGCCCTTCGTGGCCACCCGGAGGCGGCGTTCGGTCCCGTGGTCGGCCGCCGTCGAGAAAGGCGGTCCGTAGCCGACGATTGCCCCGGCTCCCGTCGACTCACACACTTTGCCTTGACTCCGGCCCGGACTGCGACCCGCAGCACAGCCGGGGAGTGCTGCCGGACCGGCCGCCCCCGGCCCGCCCTCGGTAGCGTTCGCGCCGTGTCCGCACCCTCCGCCCCGGCAGCGACCGGTGATCCCCTGGCCCGCGTCGCCGCCCTCCCCGGGGTGCCACGCGCCGCCGAAGAAGCGAGGGACGCGGTCGACCGGTTGCTCGCCCACCGGATGCTCCGCCGCCGCAGCGCCGACATCTCCGTCGAGGCCGGCCTCCGCTCCGCCCGTGCGTCGGCGGCGCTGGAGGGGTCCGACGTCCCGCTCGAGCAGCTGCGGACGACGGGCAGCGACGACCCGGTGCTGCAGGGCGCGCTGCGGCTCTCCGCCGAGCTCGGCGGCCTGTCCGACACCTTCGGCCGGGTCCCGATGCAGGCCCTCGCCCGGATGCACCTGCTCGCCGCCGCCGACACCGCGCCGGCCGAGACGGTCGGCCGCCCGCGGCTCGCGGGCCAGCCTGCCGAGGACGGCCCGGCCCCGGACGTGCTCGAGGCCAACGCCCGGCTCGAAGGTCTGCTGCGGCTGCTCGGGCAGCCGACAGCCGCGCCGGCCGTCGTCGTCGCGGCCGTGCTGCACGCGGAGCTGCTCGCGGTGCGGCCGTTCGCCTCGTCCAACGGGGTCGTCGCCCGCGGTGCCGCCCGCATGGTGCTGCTCGGCCGCGGACTCGACCCCAAGGCCCTGACCGCCCCGGACGTCGGGCACCTGGAGACCGCCGACGAGTACCGGTCGACGGCGGCGGGTTATGCCGCCGGCGGTGCGGAGAACGTCGCGGCGTTCGTCATCCACTGCTGCCGCGCGCTCGAACTCGGGGCGCGGGAGTCGCTGGCCGTGTGCGAGGCCCTGATGCGCGGCTGAGCTGTCGCTGATCGTGCCGCGGGCACGCCGGGGTGGTGAGCACGGAGTCGGGTGAACAAGCGCGCATCCGATTCGCCGTACCGGGCCCTCGTCCCGTTCGGCGTGCCGCGCGTGGCTGATCGCGCGTGGGTACCCGACTCCGTGCACGGGCTCGGCCGCTGCGGGGGAAACGGCGTCCGCCCGACCTGCCTGAAGTCCGTGCCACTGGTATAGACCTCGCGCGCGCCGTTGTGAAGAGGCGGCAGCGGAACGCTTCCCCCAAGCGGGCGGAGCGCCGGCATCTCGTCCGTTATTCACCCTTTGCGTCCGGGTAGGTTCCGGGACAGACCTCCCCCAGAGGGTCGGCTCACCCCCCGGAGTTCGACCCACGACGACCCCCGTTCCCCCCGACGGGGGTCGTCGTCCGTCCGGGCCCGTTCGCACCCACCCGCCGCCTACCACGGGCGGGGTGTGGACGGTCGCGGCGCTCCACAGGGCGGGCGCGCGATGGTGCGACCATGCCCGCCGACCCCCGCCGCTCCCGCCCGAGCGCCCCGGCCGTCCTCCTGCTGACGAGCGACCCGCAGCTCGCGGAACGGGTCTCCGGACAGCTACCGCGGACACGGCCGACGCTGACCGTCCTCGACGGTCCGCGGAACGCGGGGCAGGCCTGGAACGCGGCCGCACACGTCCTCGTCGATGCCGCCCTCGCCGGGGCGTTGCGGCGCGCCCGGTTGCCGGCACGCCCCGGGGTCGCCCTCGTCCTCGGCGCGGACGCCGCACAGCTCGAGTGGCAGGACGCCGTCGCGATCGGCATCGACCGGATGCTGGAGCCCGACGAGGTCGGGTCGTGGCTGGCTGAGCAGGGGCCGTCCGAGCAGCCCCTCGAGGGGCGCCCGCTCGCGTCGGCGGCCAGGGGCCGGCTCGTGGTGGTCACCGGAGCCTCCGGCGGCTGTGGCACCAGCACGCTCGCGGCCGCGCTGGGCGTCGTCGCCGACGGTGCCCGGCTGCTCGTCGACCTCGACGTCGGGGGCGGCGGCCTCGACCTGGTCCTCGGCCTCGAGGAGCATCCCGGCCCGCGGTGGGCGGAGGCGCACGCTGCCGACACCGCCCTGATGCCCCGGTTCGACGCGTTGCCGACGACGGCGGACGGGCTCGCCGTGCTCTCCCACGACGGGCGGCTCCCTGCCGACGCCGACCCCCGGTCTGCGGGCGAGGTCGTCGGACAGGTGCTCGACGCCGCGCTCCGGCGCTACCCCCTGGTCATCGCGGATCTCCCCCGCACCGGACGTCCCGACCTGCTGCCGGATGCCGGCCGCGCCGCCACCGCCGTCCTGCTCATCGTCCCGCCCGACATCCGGGGCTGCGCCGCCGCGTTGTCCCGCTGCCGGAGCCTGGACGGCTGGCCGGACCTGCGACTGGTCGTCGGCCCGCGGCCGGAACCGGTACTGGACGAGGCGACCGTCGCGGTCGGGCTCGACCTGCCCGTGGCGGGCGTCCTGCCGTACGACCCGGCGGTGCCCGCCGCCGCCGCGCGAGGGGAACTCCCGGTCACCACCCGGCGGAGCTCGTACGGACGAGCGGTGAGCCGCCTGCTCCGCGGCCTCGAGAGCCCCCGCAGCCGATGAGGGCGGCCCCGGACCTCGGCCCGCTGACCGAACTGCTCACCGATCCCGCCGTCACCGACGTGCTCGTCAACGCGCCCGACCAGGTGTGGGTGGACCGTGGCGGCGGCCTCTGCCGTACCACGGTCGCCTTCGCCGACGAGAACGCGGTCCGAACCCTCGCCGTGCGCCTCGCCGCCGCGGCCGGACGACGCCTCGACGCCGGTGCGCCGTACGCCGACGTCCGCCTGCCCGGCGGCCATCGCATGCACGCGGTGCTGCCGCCCGTCGCGACCGCCGGAACCTGCCTGTCCATCCGCGCGCTCGGCGGGCGACGGTTCGGCCTCGACGAGCTGCACGACGCCGGCACCCTCGACGAACCGCAGCTCGCCCTGCTGCACCGGGTCGTGGCGGCGCGGCTCGCCGTCGTCGTCAGCGGCGGCACCGGGAGCGGTAAGACGACGCTTCTCGGCGGACTGCTCGGCGAGGTCCCGACCGGCGAACGCATCGTCGTCGCCGAGGACACCGGCGAGCTGCGGATCGAGCATCCGCACGTCGTCCGGCTCGAGGGACGCTCCGCGAACGTCGAGGACGCCGGCGGCGTGACCCTGCGCGACCTGGTCCGGCAGGCGCTGCGGATGCGGCCGGACCGGCTGGTGGTCGGTGAGGTCCGCGGCGCCGAGGTGCTGGACCTGCTGGTGGCGCTGAACACCGGTCACGACGGTGGGATGACCACGCTGCACGCGAACGCGGCGCGCGACGTACCGGCCCGCCTCGAGGCCCTCGGCTCACTCGCCGGGCTGTCCGCGGCTGCGGTCCACAGCCACCTCGGCGCGGGGCTCGACCTCGTGCTCCACCTGCAGCGACGTTCCGACGGGGTGCGACGGCTGGCCGAGATCGCCGTCGTCCGGCACGAGCCCGGCCGCCCGGTTCGACTGCAACGCGCCGACGCGCCCGGTGCCGCAGGCTGGCCGTACCTCCTCCGGCGGCTCGCCGCGGCCGAGGCCGCTGGATGAGCATGCTGCCGCTCGTCGTAGCCGGTCTCGTCGTGGTCGGGACCGCCGTCCGAATTCGTCGCCGGGCCGGGCGGCGAGCGGCTGTTCGGCGCGGAGAGCAACGCACCATCGACGTCCTGCGCGGGCTCGCCGGCGAGCTGCAGGCGGGTGCGTCGCCCTCGGCGGCGCTGGCGGCCGTGCTCGAGGACGGCAGCGACGGTGCTCTCGACCGGAATGGCGACCGTGCCGACGATCTGGCCTCGCTCGAGCTCGCCCGGGCCGCGCGGGCCCCGACCGACCTCGCCGCCGCCACGGTGCTGCGCGCGGCGCCGACGGCCGGCCTGCGCGCCCTCGGTGCCTGCTGGTGGCTGAGCGCCCGGTGCGGCACGCCGCTCGCCGTCGCCGCCCAACGACTGGCGGTCGTCGCGACCCGACAGGCGGCCACCGCTGCCGACGTCGACGCGACGCTGGCGGGGCCGCGCCTGACCGGCCGCCTGCTCGCCGGGCTGCCGGTCGCGGGCCTGCTCCTCGGTGGCCGCTCCGCGCCCGCCGTTCTGGTCGGCACGCCGCTGGGCCGGACCTGCCTCGTCGCCGGGGTCCTCCTCGACGCCGCCGGCCTGCTCTGGATCGACCGGCTCACCGACCAGCCCTCGGGGCACGACCGCTGGGTCCGGCATCCCCGGCCGCGGTGGAGGCGAAGCCGGCCGCCACCGGACGCCCCGGACGAGCTCGCTCTGCTCGCCGACCTGGTCGCCGCCGCTCTCGAGGCCGGCCTCCCGGTGGGTGACGCGCTGGCCGAGGCCGACGCCGCCGTCCCGGGGCCGCGGCGTCACCTGCTCGCGCCGCTGCGGCGGGCGGTCCTCGCCGGGCTGCCCGTCACGGCCGTCGCGGGGTCGATGCCGGTCGGCTTCGTCCGCACCCTTGCCCGCAGCGGCCGCTCCGGAGCCCGGCTCGCCCGCCAGCTCGGCCTGCTCGCCGACGACGCCCGCGCCGCCGCGGAGGCCGAGGCCCTGGCCCGTGCCCGCCGGGTCGGGGTGCTGGCCGTCCTGCCGCTCGGGCTCTGCTGCCTGCCGGCCTTCATGGTGCTGTCGGTGGTGCCGCTCGCCGTCGGTCTGCTGCACGGCATCACGCTCTGACGCGGACAGCGCCGTCCACATCCCCCGTAACGGGCCGGCGTGCGGGCACCCGGATCGACGACCGTCGGACCCCGCGCGACCGACCGGTCGACGCGGACGGGAGGAAACCATGAGCAGTGCCGACACCACCGCACCCGACGTCGAGGACGACGGAGACCTGCCCGAGGTCGACCCGGGCGACGCCGGCATGAGCACCGCCGAGTACGCCATCGGCACGGTGGCCGCCTGCGGATTCGCCGCGGTGCTGTGGACCGTCGTGCACTCCGACGCGGTGGCACACCTGCTGCAGGGGGTCGTCGAACGAGCCCTGTCCCTCGGCACGTGAGCCGCCGCGACCCGACGGCCGACGACGGGTCGGTCACCGCGGAACTCGCGCTCGGGCTGCCGACGCTGCTGCTCGTGGTCGTCCTCGCCGTCCACGTCCTGACCGCGGTCGCCACGGCCGACCGGGCAGACGGTGCGGCGGCGTTCACCGCCCGGGCCCTCGGGCGGGGCGAGGCCGGGACGACGGTGCGCAGTCAACTGAGAGCCGACTGGCCGGCTGCGGAGCTGACCGTGACGCGGCTCCCCCGCGACTCGGCGGGGCCGGAGCGGATCGCTGCGACGGTCCGAGTTCCACTGGGCGTCCCCGCAGCCCTGGCCTGGGCGCTGGGCGGCACCCGCGCCGTCACCGGCCGGGCGGTTGCGGTCGACGAGACCGCGCTCGCCTTCGACGTGCGGGACGAGACGCCGTGAGGAAGCCTCGTGGCAGCGCGGGCTCGGAGGAGGGCTCGGGCACCGTGCTGGTGCTCGTCGCCGCGGCCGTCCTGCTCGGGGTCGGCGCCGTCGCGCTGACCGGCGCCCAACTCGTCGGGGCACGCCGCTCGCTGACCACCGCCGCCGACCTCGTCGCGGTGGCCGCCGCTGCGACGCCCGGGGATGACGCCGTCCGCTGCGGGACCGCCGCGGAGATCGCGCGGGCCAACGGTGCCGCACTCGACCGGTGCGACGTCGCACCGGACGCGACGGTCCGGGTCACGGTGAGCCGAGCTCTCCGCCTTCCGCTGGCCCGGGTGGCCGGTGCTGTGCCTCGTCGATTGACCGCCGCCGCGCGCGCCGGGGTCGTCGGCGGCGTCAGCGACCGAGCAGCCGGTCCTTGAAGCTCGGCCTGGGGTGGTCCTGCGTCGCGGTCGCCGGAGCGGCTGCGGTGGCTCCGGGGCCGGCCGTCGCGCCGGGGGTGTTGCCGGCGTGGTCGCCGGGGTAGACCGGGGCCTCTCCGGCGGGGCGGCTGCGGGAGGCGGCGACACCGTGACCCGTGCCGGCACCGGCCGGCACGTCGGTGCGACCGTCGGCGTGCTCGCGCGGGCGCTCTGGCCCGCCGTCACCGGCGTGCGTGCCGACGCGCTCCTGGTCACCCCGCTCGCTCGCCCGGGCACGACGCTCGCGCTCGAGTTCCGCGGCGAGCCGGTCGCGCTCCTCCTGCAGCGTCTCGGCCTGCGCGGCGGAGCCCTCGTAGCTGCGGACGAGTTCCTTGCGCTCCAACCGCTTCTGCCGGGCCCGGCGAAGACCGGCCAGCAGCAGCATGAAACCGAACAGCAGCGCAGCCCCGACGAGGACGCCGGCGGTGAAGAACCCGCCGAGATCGACGTTCGCGACGGTCTGCCCGACGACGCTCGCGTCGGTGTTCCGCGTGTTCTCGAGAACGACGTCGACGGTGACGACGCCGGCCACGATCATGATCGCGAGTCCGATGGCAGTCATGGTTCCTCCTCAGGATGCGGCCGGGGTCTACCCCCAACCGCCTGAAGATCAACCTGTTGCGCGGAGCACCCTGCGAGCGCACGAATGATCAAGAGTGCGGTCCCGCTCGAGTCAGGCCGGACCGGCGCTCCCGATCGGCTGCGCGGCCTGGCTCAGGCGGCGGAGCGCGCGGCGGCCCCGCGGAGCCCGACGAGCTGCTCCAGCAGCCGGAGCGCGGCCGCCTTGTCGAGCGGTTCGTTGCCGTTGCCGCACTTCGGGGACTGGACGCACGACGGGCAACCGCCCGGGCACTCGCAGGAGGCGATCGCGTCGCGCGTCGCACCGAGCCAGCCGGTGAGCCGCTCGTAGCCCCGCTCGGCGAAGCCGGCCCCGCCGGGGGCCCCGTCGTAGACGAAGACGGTGGTGGCGTCGGTGTCGGCGTGCCGGGCGGTGCTCACCCCGCCGATGTCCCACCGGTCGCAGGTCGCCCAGAGCGGCAGCAGACCGATGGCGGCATGCTCGGCCGCGTGCACCGCGCCGGGCACGTCGGCCTCGGCGATGCCGGCCCGCTCGAGAAGCGATGGCGCGACGGTGTACCAGACCGCCCGCGTCCGGAGTTCGCGTGCGGGCAGGTCGAGCGGCTCCTCACCGAGGACCTCACCCGAGGCCACCCGCCGCCGGAGGTAGCTGACGACCTGCGAGGAGACGTCGACCGTCCCGAAGTGCACGGTCACCTCGCCGGCCCGCGCACCGTCGCCGGCCGGCGACGGGAGCTCCGTGGACCGCAGCACCTCGACGACGCGGATGTCGGTGATGTCGCGGACGCTGGTCGTCCAGTCGACGGTCACCGGCTCCACCAGCGCGCAGCCGTCCTCCCAGCAGAGCTGCTGCACGAGGTACGACTCGCCCTGGTGCAGGTAGATCGCGCCGTCGTGGACGGTGCTGTGGGCGCTGCCGCGGTCGACGGTGCCGAGCAGCCGCCCCGTGGCGCTCTCCACGACCGAGATGGGGGCGCCACCGGTGCCGCGCAGATCAGCGCTCGGCCGCTCGCGGCTCGTCCAGTACCAACCCGCGGGACGCCGGCGCAGCCGCCCGCGCCGCACGAGGTCGTCGAGCACCGGCCGCGCCGCCGGACCGAAGACGGTCAGATCGGCCTCGGTGAGCGGCAGCTCCGCGGCGGCGCACTCCAGGTGGGGCGCGATGATGTACGGGTTGTCCGGATCGAGCACCGCCGCCTCGACGGGTCGCCCGAAGACCGCCTCGGGATGGTGGACCAGGTAGGTGTCGAGCGGGTCGTCCCGGGCGACCAGCACCGCGAGCGCGTCGTCCCCGCGCCGACCGGCCCGGCCGGCCTGCTGCCAGAGCGAGGCCAGCGTGCCGGGGAACCCGGCGAGCAGGACGGCGTCGAGGCCGCTGATGTCGATGCCGAGTTCGAGCGCGTTCGTCGCGGCAAGACCGACGAGCTCACCGCCCCGCAGCGCCCGCTCGAGCTGACGGCGCTCCTCCGGCAGGTACCCCGCGCGGTAGGCCGCGACCGACGAGCCGGGGAGCCCCGCCTCGACCAGCATCCGGCGTGCCGACAGCGCCACGCCCTCGGCCGCGCGACGGCTGCGCACGAAGGCGAGCGTGCGGGTGCCGTCGGCCACCAGGTCGGCGAGCAGCTCGGCCGACTCCGCGGTGGCGGTGCGCCGCACCGGGGCACCGTTCTCGCCGCGCGGCGCCTCCCCGTCGTTCCGGTCGTCCGCCGCGTCACCGGCCGGCGCACCACCGCGGTGCTGCAGCGGCGGCTCGTACAACGCGAAGGTGAGAGCGCCGCGGGAGGAGGCGTCGGTGTCGACGACCTCGACGGGCAGGCCGGTCAGCCGGCGTGCCGTACTCCCGGGGTCGGCGACCGTCGCCGAGGCGAGGATGAAGACGGGGTCGGCGCCGTACTTGCGGCAGATGCGGCGCAGGCGCCGGATCACCTGCGCGACGTGGCTGCCGAAGACCCCCCTGTAGTGGTGGCATTCGTCGATGACGACGTAGCGCAGGCCGCGGAACCAGGACGCCCAACGGGTGTGCTGCGGGAGCATCGCGTAGGACAGCATGTCCGGGTTGGTGTGCACGTAGGTGGCGTGGGCGCGGGCCCAGTCGCGGTCCTCCCGCGGGGTGTCGCCGTCGAGTGCCGCGGCCCGCACCCCGGTGAGCGCCAGCCGCCGCACGGCGGAGAGCTGGTCCCGCGCCAGGGCCTTGGTGGGCGCCAGGTACAGCGCACGGCTCCCCGGCTCCTCCAGCAGGCCGGAGAGCAGGGGGAGCAGATAGCCCAGCGACTTGCCCGACGCCGTCCCGGTGGAGAGCACCACGTGGCGGCCGGCCCACGCCGCCTCGGCGGCCGCGGCCTGGTGCAGCCACGGCCGGGCGACGCCGACCGCGGCCAACCGGTCGGTCAGCAACCCGGGAACCCATGCCGGCCATTCGGCCTGGACGCCGGGCCGGGCCGGGACCGACTCGACGTGCGTCACCGACGCCGCGCGGCGGCTGTCGAGGAGCAACGTCCGCAGCGGGCCGCCCGGCAGGGCACGGTCGCCGACCTGCCCGAACGGCACGGCGACCGGCTCGGAACGAGCAGAGGCGGTCATGGACCCCCAGTTTAGGTCCGGGTCCGACGAAATCGCTGCTCCGCGGCGAGCCACCCAGCTGCCACCCCGGTGCAGGAGCCCCTCGTTGACCCATTAGGGTCGAGGTCGCCGACGCTTGATTCGACGGCATCTGGCAGGGTAGGGCGCGTCTCGCCGTCACCGGGACGCATGAGCCCGGTACGCGGCGGACGTCGCATGCCAGCGACCAGACCTGGAGGAGCACGTGGACCTGTCCCTCAACACACGCACTGAGGGCGATCGCACCATCGTCAAGGTGGGCGGCGAGATCGACGTCTACACCGCGCCGAAGTTGCGCGAGCAGCTGATCGACCTGGTCAGCAGCGGGGCCTACCACCTGGTCGTCGACATGGAAGAGGTCGACTTCCTCGACTCCACCGGTCTCGGCGTCCTGGTCGGCGGCCTCAAGCGCGTTCGCGCCCACGAAGGCTCGCTACGCCTCGTCTGCACCCAGGAGCGGATCCTCAAGATCTTCCGCATCACGGGTCTCACGAAGGTCTTCCCCATCCACTCGAGCGTCGACGAGGCCCTCTCGGCGACCGACTAGCCGCCGCAGGAGCACCTCCACAGCCGGGGCGCTCCGCAGGAGCACGGCCCGTTCGCCCGACCGGGCGACGACGACCGCACGACGCAGCACGCGCGCACGGATGGGGAGGTAGGGACGTGGCAACGGTGGAGCTCCAGTTCGGGGCGCTTCCACTGCACGTCCGTACCGCCCGCCTCATCGCGGCCGCGCTCGCCCGTCGCGTGGGCGTCGAGGAATCGCTGATCGACGAGGTCAAGCTCGCGATCGGCGAGGCGTGCTCCCGTGCGGTCGACGTGCATCGCCGGCACGACCCCACCGGGCTCGTGACCGTGCAGTTCGACGACAGCGACGACGTCTTCTCCATCTCGGTGCTCGACGCCGGCCCTCCGCTGGAACAGGTCGCCGACGGCACCGATGGCACCCGCCCCACCTTCGGTGAGCTGCTCGCCCAAGCCGGTCCGGACGACCCGGCGGCTGATGCCGCACTGCAGCTGCCCTCGGGCATCGGGCTCGCCCTCATCGAGGGTCTGGTCGACGACGTGTCCATCGTGGCCCGCGTCGACGGCCCGGGGACGAAGGTGACCATGAGCTGGCCACGTCTCGGGGAGCTCATGCTGCTCGCCGAGGACGACGACAGCTTCGCCGACGAGCTCTAGCCCGGCAGCCCCACCACCTCCTCCGGCGCCACGGCGACGCGGGCCCGTCGAGGGCCGCGGGTGACGCCTCGGCGCGCCACGGAGTTCCGCGCCGCTGCTGCCGTGCGATGTTTCCGCTGCGTGTCGTCTAGACTCGCGCCCGGATTGCGGCATTGCCGCCGCAGCTAGGCAACCTCACCCGCAGCCTCCGCCGCCTCGCGCGGAGTGCCATGGCGGCCGGCACCGTTCTGCGGCCGCTTCGATCTCTGGAGGACGGATGCTCCGCGCCGCCGACGGCGAAGGCCTCACCCATCTGACCGGAGGACAACTCGGGATCGCCGGCGTCATCGCCGCGCTGTCCGTCGCTGCCCTCCTGGTCGCGTTCGTGTTCGCCCGCGAGGTGCTCGCGGCCGACACCGGCACCCCGAAGATGCGCGAGATCTCCCTCGCCGTCCAGGAGGGTGCCGAGGCCTACCTCGCCCGTCAGTTGAAGACGCTCTCCGTCTTCGTCGTCATCATCCCGATCATCCTGCTGGCCCTCCCTGCCGACGACCTCTCGTCGCGCATCGGCCGCTCGATCTTCTTCGTGCTCGGCGCCGCGGCGTCGTTCGCCGTCGGTTACGTCGGCATGGGCACCGCGGTCCGCGCGAACGTCCGCGTCGCCGCAGCCGCCCAGAACTCCGGCACGCAGCGCGCCACCCGCATCGCCTTCCGCACCGGCGGTGTGGTCGGCATGCTCACCGTCGGGCTCGGCCTCCTCGGTGCCTCCGTCGTCGTGATCATCTACAAGGGCCACGCCCCGCAGGTGCTCGAGGGCTTCGGGTTCGGCGCCGCGCTGCTCGCCATGTTCATGCGTGTCGGCGGCGGAATCTTCACCAAGGCCGCCGACGTCGGCGCCGACCTGGTCGGCAAGGTCGAGCAGGGCATCCCCGAGGACGACCCCCGCAACGCCGCGACCATCGCCGACAACGTCGGCGACAACGTGGGTGACTGCGCCGGCATGGCGGCCGACCTGTTCGAGTCCTACGCCGTCACGCTCGTCGCCGCGCTGATCCTCGGGTCAGCCGCCTTCGGCACCAAGGGCCTGATCTTCCCGCTCATCATCCCGGCCATCGGCGTGGTGACGGCTCTGGTCGGCATCCTCGCCACCACCCCGCGTCCGGGCGACCGCAGCGGCCTGTCGGCCATCAACCGCGGGTTCTTCATCTCCGCCGCCGTGTCGGCCGTCCTGGTGGCCGTCGCGTGCTTCGTGTACCTGCCCTCCTCGTTCTCGAAGCTCGTCGGCGCCAACGCGCAGAGCGCAGCGGCCAAGGGCGACCCGCGGATCATCGCGCTCGCGGCCGTCGTCATCGGCCTCGTGCTCGCCGCGGCGATCCAGCTGCTGACCGGGTACTTCACCGAGACGACGCGGCGCCCGGTGCTCGACATCGCGAAGGCCTCGCTGACCGGCCCGGCCACCACGGTGCTCGCCGGCATCAGCATCGGGCTCGAGTCGGCGGTGTACTCGGCCATCCTGATCGGGGCCGCCGTCTACGGCGCGTACCTGCTGGGTTCGACCCTCACCATCTCGCTGTTCTGCGTCGCCCTCGCGGGTACCGGTCTGCTCACCACCGTCGGCGTCATCGTCTCGATGGACACCTTCGGCCCGGTCAGCGACAACGCGCAGGGCGTCGCCGAGATGAGCGGTGAGATCGACGAGCGCGGCGCCCAGGTCCTCACCGACCTCGACGCCGTCGGCAACACCACCAAGGCCATCACCAAGGGCATCGCGATCGCGACCGCCGTGCTCGCCGCGACGGCGCTGTTCGGGTCCTTCACGGACATCGTGCAGACCGAGGTGGCGAAGTCCAACGGCACCGTGTCGCTCGACCGTCTGCACCTGTCGCTGGCGTACCCCGACGCGCTGGTCGGCGTCATCCTCGGTGCGGCCGTCGTGTTCCTGTTCAGCGGGCTGGCCATCAGCGCCGTGTCCCGCGCCGCGGGTCGCGTCGTCTACGAGGTCCGGGAGCAGTTCCGCACCCGGCCGGGGATCATGGCCGGCACGGAGCGGCCCGACTACGGCCGCGTCGTCGACATCTGCACCAAGGACTCGCTGCGTGAGCTGATCACGCCGGGAACGCTCGCGGTGCTCGCCCCGATCGCGGTCGGCTTCGGTCTCGGCTTCTCGCCGCTCGGTGCCTTCCTCGGTGGCGCCATCGCCGGCGGTGTGCTGATGGCGGTGTTCCTGTCCAACTCCGGTGGGGCCTGGGACAACGCGAAGAAGCTGGTCGAGGACGGCATCTACGGCGGCAAGGGCTCCGAGGCCCACACCGCCACCGTCGTCGGTGACACGATCGGTGACCCGTTCAAGGACACCGCCGGCCCGGCCATCAACCCGCTGATCAAGGTGATGAACCTGGTCTCGCTGCTGATCGTCCCGGCCGTGGTGCAGCTGTCCATCGGCAAGGACGAGAACAAGCCGGTGCGCATCGCCATCGCCCTGGTGGCCGTGCTCCTGCTCGTCGGGGTCATCGCCATCAGCAAGCGCCGCAGCAACGCCATGAACGACGTCGGTGGCGACGGCGGCGGCGAGAGTGCGGCGGAGCCCGGCGCCCAGCGGGTCGGGGTCTGACCGACCCGCACCACCAGCAGCACCAGTACGGCAGAAGGGCCGCTCCGATCCGTCGGGGCGGCCCTTCCGCGTGCGTCGGGTCGTCCGGAGCCCGTGCGACGCTGGACCGATGACCGACGAGCACAGCTACGCGGCCCGGGTCGTCTGGTCCGGCAGCACCGGTGCCGGTTACGACGCCTACGACCGCCGGCACGCCGGGCAGGTCGGCGACACCACGACGGGTCTGTCCTCGGACGCGGCCTTCCTCGGCGACCCGGCGCTGGTGAACCCCGAGCAGCTGATCGTGCTCGCCGCCGCGTCCTGCCAGCTGCTCTCGTTCCTGGCCGTCGCCGCCCGCGCCCGGCTCGACGTCCTCGCCTACAGCGACGACGCCGCGGCCGTGATGCCCGTCTCCACGCGCCCGGTCGGGCTGAGCAGCATCACGCTCCGTCCGCAGGTGGTCGTCGCCGACCGCCTGAGCGGCTCGGGGAGCCCGGTCACCGAGGCCCGGGTCGTCCACCTCAGTGAGGTCGCCCACCGCGAGTGCTACGTCGCGAACAGCCTGCGGACGCCGATCGAGGTCGTTCCCACGGTCGTCCTCGTCCCGGCGCGGCAGGACCCAGCGCAACGAATCGGTTGACGAATTCTGCCGTGCACGCTGCGCGACGGCGCGGACGGGATACTTTTCGCCGGTGACCCCCTCGTCCCCGCCGCGGCAGCTCTCGCTGCTCGCCGCCGATGCGACGGCACCGGGGCTCGCCGATCTCGAGGGCCTGCTGTGCGGCACGGGACACGTCGTCCGGGGGCTCGGCCCGCTCGCCGGGACGGCCCGGTTGTCGGTACTCGTCGACGAGCCGTGGCGGGTCGACGCCCTCGAGGCCCGGCTCGACGAGCTCGACCTGCTCGAGCCCTGCCGGGCCGCCCCGACCCCGACCCGCCCGTCGGCGGTCTCGGTCCGTACCCGGTTCGACGCCCGGCTCCTGCCGTTCGCGGCGCGCTGGACCCGCGGGGCCACCCCGGTCGCCCCCGACGACCTGCACCTCGACGGCCCCCGCCTGTGGTGGTGGGCCATGTCGGCCGGCGTACCGGACCGCGGGAAGGGCGGCAGGGGCTTCCGACTCCGGCTGGCGGCCAGCGCCCCGGAACGATGGGTGCGGGTGGGCGCGGCGCTGTCCGACGTCGGCGTGGCGGGTATCTTCCTCGGACCACGGGCCGACGGCCCGGCGTACCGTCTCGTCGGGACACGCCGGCTGCGCCGGTTCACCGACCTCGTCGGCGAAGCACCCCCCGGTGCGCCGCCCGGCGCGTGGCCGTCCGACGGCCTCGAGCCAGGAAGGGCACGGGCCGCGTTGCACCGCCTGCCGGAACCCAGTTCCGCCGGTGACGACCGCGCGCCGGAGCCGGGGCCGGGGCCGACCACCGACACCACGAGTAACGCCACCAGCATCAGCACGCACGACAGATAGGGAGACGCCGTTGCCGCCGCGCGCGAGAACAGCTAGTTCAGCAGCTTCGGCGGGCCCGGACGATGCCGCCCTGGCCACCACCGGCGGGCGCCGGCTCATCATCGTCGAGTCGCCCGCCAAGGCCCGGACCATCGCCGGATATCTCGGCGCGGGCTACACGGTGGAGAGCTCCATCGGCCACATCCGCGACCTCCCGCGCAACGCCGCCGATGTCCCCGCAGCGCACAAGGGCAAGCCGTGGGCCCGGCTCGGAGTCGACGTCGACGGTGGCTTCGAGCCGCTCTACATCGTCACAGCGGACAAGAAGGCCCAGGTCGCCAAGCTCAAGACGTTGCTGAAGGACGCCGACGAGCTCTTCCTCGCGACGGACGAGGACCGCGAAGGCGAAGCGATCGCGTGGCACCTCCTGCAGACGCTGAAGCCCAAGGTGCCCGTGCGGCGCATGGTGTTCCACGAGATCACCCCACAGGCCATCCAGAACGCCGTCGCGAACCCCCGCGAGATCGACACCGACCTCGTCAACGCGCAGGAGACCCGGCGCATCCTCGACCGGCTCTACGGCTACGAGGTCAGCCCCGTGCTGTGGAAGAAGGTCATGCCGAAGCTCTCGGCCGGCCGGGTGCAGAGCGTCGCGACGCGCATCCTCGTCGACCGCGAACGCGAGCGGATGGCCTTCCGCTCGGCCGCGTACTGGGACATCTTCGGCGTCTTCGGGATGTCCGGCCACGACGCCGCCGACGCTTCGGGCGACGCCGGCGACCGCGCGCTGCCGCTGCCCGCGACACTCGTCGCGCTGGACGACCAGCGCATCGCGAGCGGTCGCGACTTCGACTCGCGCGGCCGGCTGAAGAGCGATGGAGCCACCGACTCGAACGGGAGTTCCGGCAAGGGGGTACGGCACCTCGACGAGGCGACGGCCCGCGGGCTCGCCGAGCGACTCGCCGGCGCCCGCTTCAGCGTGCGCTCGGTGGAGGAGCGGCCCTACCGCCGCTCGCCCTACGCGCCGTTCATGACCTCGACGCTGCAGCAGGAGGCGGGGCGCAAGCTCCGCTACTCCAGCGCCCGCACGATGCAGGTGGCACAGCGGCTGTACGAGAACGGCTTCATCACCTACATGCGTACCGACTCGATCGCCCTGTCGGAGACGGCGGTCAGCGCAGCCCGTGCGCAGGCGGCACAGCTCTACGGGCCGGAGTACGTGCCCGAGAAGGCGCGCAGCTACAGCCGGAAGGTGAAGAACGCGCAGGAGGCCCACGAGGCCATCCGGCCCGCCGGCGACACCTTCCGCACCCCGGGCGAGGTCGCCGGACAGGTCAACAGCGACGAGTTCCGGCTCTACGAACTGATCTGGCAGCGCACGGTGGCGAGCCAGATGGCCGACGCCACCGGCACCAGCGCGACCATCCGCCTCGGCGCGACCAGCAGCAGCGGCGAGAACGCCGTGTTCGGCGCCAGCGGCAAGGTCATCACCTTCCCCGGCTTCCTGCGCGCCTACGTCGAGGGCAGCGACGACCCGGACGCCGAGCTCGAGGACCGGGAGCGGCGCCTTCCGCCCGTGCGCGAGGGCGACCGGCTCGACGTCCGCTCCCTCGACCCGCGCGGCCACAGCACGTCGCCGCCCGCCCGATACACCGAGGCGAGCCTGGTCAAGACGCTCGAGGAGCTCGGCATCGGCCGGCCCTCGACCTACGCGAGCATCCTGTCGACCATCCAGGACCGCGGCTACGCCTGGAAGAAGGGGTCGGCACTGCTGCCGACCTGGCTCGCCTTCGCCGTCATCAAGCTGCTCGAGGACCACTTCGCGCGGCTCGTCGACTACCGGTTCACCTCGAGCGTCGAGGACGACCTCGACGAGATCGCGGGCGGACGGCGTGCCGGCAGCGACTGGCTGACCCGGTTCTACTTCGGCAGCGACCAGGGCCACGAGCACGGCGTCGCCCGGGCCGGCGGCCTCAAGCGCCTGGTCTCCGAGCGGCTCTCCGACATCGACGCCCGTGAGGTCAACTCGCTGTCGGTCGCGCGGCTCACCGGCGCCGACGACACCGTCGGCGCCACCTCCGAGGCGAGCGGTCCGGTCGTCCGCATCGGGCGCTACGGCCCGTACATCCAGGAGGGCGACCAGCGCGCCAGCCTGCCCGACGACCTGCCGCCCGACGAGCTGACCCTCGAGAAGGCCCGCGAGCTGCTCTCCGCCCCGTCCGACGACCGGGTGCTCGGCGTCGACCCGGAGTCCGGTGCCGAGATCACGCTGAAGAACGGTCGCTTCGGGCCGTACGTGCAGCGCGGCCCGGACGACGACGCGACCCGGTCGAGCGTGTTCAGCAGCATGGACCCGACGAGCGTGACGCTCGAGGACGCGCTGCAGCTGCTCACGCTGCCGCGGGTGCTCGGCACCTCGGACGGCGAGGAGATCACCGCGCAGAACGGCCGCTACGGCCCGTTCATCCGCAAGGGCACCGACTCGCGCTCCCTGGAGAGCGAGGCACAGCTGTTCACCGTCACCCTGGACGACGCCCTGGCGCTGCTCGCGCAGCCCAAGAAGCGTGGCCGCGGCGCCGCCCGGGCGGCGGCACCGCCGTTGAAGGAGCTCGGCAACGACCCCGTCTCCGGCAAGCCGATGGTGGTGAAGGAGGGACGCTTCGGTCCCTACGTCACCGACGGCGAGACCAACGCGAGCCTCCGGAAGGGCGACGCCGTCGAGGAGGTCACCGCCGAGCGCGGCGCCGAGCTGCTCGCCGACCGTCGGGCCCGAGGGCCGGCGCCGGCGAAGAAGGCCGCGCGCCGCGCACCCGCCAAGAAGGCCGTGGCGAAGAAGGCGACGGCGAAGAAGACAGCCACCAAGACGGCGACCAAGTCGGCCACCAAGTCGGCGGCCAAGAAGGCGCCGACGAAGCGGGCGGCCGCCGAGCCCAGCGGCGACGACGCCTGAGTTCGGAACTCCCTGCGGACCGCGACGCGTTGCTGGTCGAGTACCGGCGGCTCGTCGACGTCGCGCTGCCCGAACGGGCACGGACGGCCCGCTGGGTCGTCCGGGCCGACCACTGCTTCGGGCGGATCCTGCTCGATCACGCCACGGGCGGGTGCTGGTACGACGTGCTCAGCCGGAGCCGGGCCGCCGGGCCGGCCTACCGGCAGCTCACCGACGAACAGCTCGGGGAAGCCGTCGCGATGGCGCATTCGATCGAGCAGCAGGGCGACCCCTTGCTCCGCTCGCTGAACGACCAGAGCCTTCGCTGGCGCGGGAAGCCGACCCGGTCGTCGCGTGCTGTGCACGGCGAGGGCACCGACGCTCCGGCCGCCTAGCATGGTCGGCGCCGACCCGACCGGAGGATCGGCACCCACCGCCAGGATCGGAGGCGCGCTCGTGACCCCCACGTCGTCTCCGGCTGTCGCCGCCCGCCGCGGCGTCTTCCTCGCCCTGGAGGGCGGTGAGGGGGCCGGCAAGTCGACGCAGGCCGAGCGGCTCGCCGACGACCTCCGGCGCCTGGGCCACGAGGTGGTCGTCACCCGTGAGCCCGGCGCCACCGATGTCGGCGCCACGCTCCGCGGCTTGCTGCTCGACCCGGACACCGAGCTCACCGACCGCACCGAGGCCCTGCTCTACGCCGCGGACCGCGCCGAGCACGTCGCCCGGGTGGTGCGTCCCGCCCTCGAACGGGGAGCCGTCGTGGTGACCGACCGCTATGTGGACTCCTCCGTCGCCTACCAGGGCCACGGCCGCGGCCTCGACCCCGAGATGGTGTTGCACGTCTCGTACTGGGCGACGGGCGGCCTGGTGCCGGACCTGACGGTGCTGCTCGACCTGCCCGTCGCCGACGGTCTGGCCCGCGCCCGCGCGCGGGGCCGCCTGGCCGGCGCGGTGACCGACCGCATCGAGGCCGAGACGCGCGCCTTCTTCGAGCGCATCCGGGCCGGATTCCGCGAGCTCGCCGACGCCGCCCCCGCGCGCTACGCCCTGGTCGACGCATCCGCGGGCGTCGACGACGTCGCGGCCGCCGTCCGTCGGGCGGTGCGGCAGGTGGTGCCCGCGACCGCAGACGAGGTGCTGCGGGCGTGAGCGTCTTCTCGGCCCTCGTCGGCCAGTCCGACATCGGCGAGCTCCTGCAGCGGGCCGCCTCCGGCGACGGGATGACGCCGTCGTGGCTGTTCGTCGGCGCCGCTGGCTCCGGCCGCTCGGTCGCGGCCCGCGCGTTCGCGGCCGCGCTCGAGTGCACCGCCCCGGAGGAGTCGTTCGGCGTGCCGCCCGGGTGCGGCCGCTGCCACGGCTGCACGACGGTGCTCGCCGGGACGCACGCCGACCTGACGGTCGTCCGCCCCGAGGGACTCTCGATCGGCGTCGCCGAGGCGCGCGGCCTCGTGCTCGGCTCGTCGATGCGACCGTCCACGGGACGTCACCGCATCCTGCTGCTCGAGGACGCCGACCGGCTCACCGAACCCGCCGGCAACGCGCTGCTGAAGGCCCTCGAGGAGCCCGCCGAACGCACCGTCTTCCTGCTCTGCGCCCCCGCGGTGGACGACGTGCTGCCGACCGTCCGGTCTCGCTGCCGGGTGGTGCGGCTCCGACCCCCGAGCAGCGCCGACGTCGCCGACGTCCTGCGCCGCGAGGGTGTCGACGCCTCCATGGCCATCTTCGCCGCCCGCGCCGCGCAGGGTCACGTCGGCCGGGCGCGACGGCTCGCGACCGACGAGCAGGCGCGGGCCCGCCGCGCCGAGGTGCTGCGACTGCCCTCCCGACTGACGTCGGTCGCGTCGTGCCTGGCCGCGGCGGCCGACCTCGTGGAGGCGGCCGAGGAGGAAGCCGGCGGGCTCACCTCCGACCGTGACGCGACCGAGACCGCGGAGCTGCAGGCGACGCTGCAGGGCGCCGGTGCCCGCCGGGCGGCGGTCCAGGTCCGCGGGGCCGCAGGAGCGCTGAAGGATCTGGAGAAGCGCCAGAAGAGCCGAGGGCGCCGGACCGTGCTCGACGCGCTCGACCGCGCGCTGGTCGACCTCGCCGCCTGGTACCGCGACGTGCTGGCCCAGCAGCTCGGGGTCCACGACACCGACGCGGCGGATCGCACGGACAGCGACGTCACGGCACGTCCGATCGAGTGGGTGCACGACGACCAGCGGCGCGAGATCCTGCACGAGGCCGCCAATACCTGCGCCGAGCAGACGCTGCGGCGACTCGAGGCGGTCCTGGCCTGTCGGGCGGCGATGGAGGAGACACCGGGCATCGCCCCGCTGCTCGCCGTCGAGGCGCTCGCGCTGCAGCTCCGGACCGCCTGACCCCGCGGTCGGCTCAGGGATCGAACCGGTAACCCATCCCCCGCAGCGTCGTCAGAAGCTTGCGACCGGGAGGCTTGCTCTCGATCTTCACCCGGACGCGGCGGACGTGTTCGGTGACCGTCGCCGGATCCTGGAACCGGGTGCCCCAGACGTTCTCGAGCAGCTCCTCGCGGCTGAAGACCTGCCGGGGATGCCCGGCCAGGAACGCGAGCAGCTCGTACTCCCGGGCGGTGAGGTCGATGCGCTCACCGGCCACGTGCACCTCGCGGGCGCGCCGGTCGACGTAGAGGTCGCCGAAGACCAGGGCCTCCTCGACCACCGGCTCCGCCTCCTCGACGCGTGCCGGCGAACGACGCAGGCGGGCGCGGATGCGGGCGACCAGCTCCCGCAGCGAGTAGGGCTTGAGCACGTAGTCGTCGGCGCCGAGTTCGAGGCCGACGACGCGGTCGACCTCCTCCCCGCGACCGGTGAGCATGATCACCGGCACGTCGCTGGTCTGCCGCAGCCTGCTGAGCACGGCGTAGCCGTCCAGGCGCGGCATACCGACGTCGAGAACCACCAGGTCGACGTCCCCGCGCGCAGCGGCGAACAGCCGCAGTGCCGCCTCGCCGTCGGCGGCCTCGAGTACGCGGTAGCCGTAGCGTTCGAGGCTGCGGGCGAGCGCCGTACGGGAGGCCTCGTCGTCCTCGGCGAGCAGCAGGCAGGACGCCGGAGTGGCCGTCACCGCGGTCCGCTCGGACGAGTCACGCGGCACAGTCGGTCCCACTGCCATGTGATCACCCTAGAGCCGAGGGGCTCGCAGACCGAGGAATCCCGACAACTCGTACAGGTGGAGCCGGAGGCGGGGATTGAACCCGCGACCTATCGCTTACGAGGCGATTGCTCTGCCACTGAGCCACTCCGGCGGCTGCCCCGGACCCCGCACCCTCCGTCGGAACGGGAGGAGCGGGGATCAGGGCTCTGTCGAGGATGCCACAACCGACGACCCGGCGACGACCGCGAGGGGCGCAGCGGACCGACCCGGTCCTGCCCGCCGTCGGCTCGGGAGCGCCCGCATCTGGCTCAGTAGTGGCCGCCGTTGTCCTTGAGCCGCTGCCGGCTGGCCTCGATCTCGGCCTCGGCCTCGGCGCGCCCGACCCACGAGGCGCCCTCGACCGACTTGCCGGGCTCGAGGTCCTTGTAGGTCTCGAAGAAGTGCTGGATCTCGAGCTTGTCGAAGTCGGGGTAGTGCCGGATGTCGCGCAGGTGCTCCTGCCGCACGTCGGCGACCGGGATGCACAGCACCTTCTCGTCCGGGCCCTTCTCGTCGCTCATCTTGAACATGCCGATGGTGCGGCACCGGATGAGGCAGCCCGGGAAGGTCGGCTCCTCGACCAGCACGAGGGCGTCGAGCGGGTCGCCGTCGCCGCCGAGGGTGTCCTCGATGTAGCCGTAGTCCGACGGGTACCGGGTCGCGGTGAACAGCATCCGGTCCAACCGGATGCGGTTCGACTCGTGGTCCATCTCGTACTTGTTCCGGGTACCCCGGGGGATCTCCACGAGGACGTCGAACTCCACCGGTGCCTACCTCCACTGACCAGCGGCCGGAGACCGGCCGCGCGGATGTGCCGCTTTGCGTGACGCTGTGTGGCTGGCCTGTGCCCAGCCACCTGCTGGGCCACACGGCTGACTGCCCACCAGTCTCGCACCCCTAGGCTCGGGCCGTGCGCCGAAGGACCAGCTCCCCCGACGGACCCGAGGCGACCCCTGGGACCGGCACCGGAACCGGCCCCGAGACGGGCACCGTCGAGCCGGGCGGGCCGCCGCCCAGCCACCGCCGGTCCCGCCGCGGTTTCGCCGTCGTCGTCGCACTGCTGGGGGTGCTCGTCCTGCTGGCCGGGGCAGGCTTCGCGCTCGAACGGGCCGGCTCCTCAGGACGCCGGCCGACAGCCGCGCCGCCGGGTCCCGCTCCGGCCGGTACCGCGACCGGAGCGCCTGTGCCGGCCGGTGTCGACGGTGCGATCGCCGATGACTCGCCGTCGGCCTCGGCGCCACTCCCCGACCCCGCGAAGCTCGCGCTGGCGCTCCGTCCCGCGCTCGCCGACCGGGGGCTCGCGGGCCCGGCAGGCATGCAGGTCCGGGACCTCGACAGCGGCGCGCTGCTGTTCGCCCAGGACGCGGACAAGCCCGACGTGCCCGCGTCGACCGCGAAGCTGCTGACGGCAGCGGTCGCGCTCGACCGGCTCGGCCCGCAGACCCGGCTGCAGACCCGCGTGTTCGCCGTCGGCGACGTCCTCTACCTCGTCGGCGGCGGGGACCCGACGCTCACCAGGGCGGGTACCGGCGCGCTCGGAGCACGCATCGACGACCTCGCCTCCCAGGTCCGCGCGTCGGGCATCACCCGCGCCTCGCGCGTCGTCGCCGACACATCCCTGTTCAGCGGGCCTCCCCTTGCCCCCGGCTGGAACCCGTACTACTTCAACGCGGAAATCGCTCCGATCTCCGCGTTGCAGGTCGACGAGGGGCAGGCCACGCAGTCGGTCAAGCCTCTCGGCCGAACGATGAACCCGTCCGGCGCGGCGGCCGAGGCGCTGAGGCGCGCCCTCGCCGGCGCCGGAGTCCGGGTCGACGGCATCGGCCCCGGCCGCGTCCCCGCCGGAGCGCGGCAGGTCGCCATGGTCGAGAGCCCCACCGTCGCCACGCTCGTCGAGCGGATGCTGACCTACAGCGACAACGACCTGGCCGAGTCGCTCGGCCGACTCATCGCCCTCTCCTCCGGCCGCCCCGCCGACTTCGGCGGCGAGGTGGCCGCGGTCGCCGACGGCGTGCGCGCGCTCGGGCTGCCGACGGACGGGATGCGGATGTTCGACGCCAGCGGGCTCTCCCACGACGACCTGATCCCGCCGTCGCTGCTCGTCGACGTGCTCCGGGCTGCTGCCGATCCGGCGCGACCCCAGCTCCGGGCGGTGCTCGACGGCCTGCCGGTCGCCGGCCGGACGGGAACGCTCGAGGACCGCTACCGGAAGCCCGACACCGCCGCAGGGGCCGGCAACGTCCACGCCAAGACCGGCCGCCTCGCCGGCGTCGCCGCGTTGGCCGGCACCGTCCGCACCCAGGCCGGCCGGGTCCTGGTCTTCTCCGTCCGCGCGCCGGCGGTCGACCTGACCGTGGGGGAGAACGCCATGGACCGCATCGCGGCCACGCTCGCGCGATGCGGGTGCGGCTGACCTCACGAGAGGTCCACGGCGGGACCCCCGGGAACTGCCTGCGGGATCCGGCCCCGCACGTAGGGTTCGGGCATGACTGGGCCGGAGCTCGTCGACTGGGACCTGGCCGTCGCCACCGGACGACGGCTGGTACGTCCCGGTCCGCAACTGTCCCGCGCCGAGGCCGATGCGGTCGTCGCCGAGCTGCGCACACTCGCCGTCGAGGCCGAGGCCCACGTGGTGGCCTACACGCATCTGCATCCGCAGGGCGAGGCGCCGCCGGTCGTGGTGGTCGACCGCAAGGAGTGGCTCCGCTCCAACGTCGCCGGGCTGCGCGCGGTCACCGGACCACTGCTCGGCAAGCTCGGCGACCGGAGCAGCAGCGGCGCGGTCTCCCGCGCCGTCGGCCGCCGGATCACCGGTGTCCAGATCGGCGGAGCGCTCGCCTTCCTCGCCGGCAAGGTCCTCGGCCAGTTCGAGATCTTCCTCCCGCCGGAGGAGGCCGTCGGCCCCGGCGGCCGGCTCGCCCTCGTCGCGCCGAACATCGCCGAGGTCGAGCGGAAGATCGGCGCCGACCCGCGCGACTTCCGGATGTGGGTCTGCCTCCACGAGCAGACCCACCGCGTGCAGTTCCACGCCGTGCCCTGGCTGCGCGGTCACCTCGAGAGCGAAGTCGGTGCCTTCGTCGACGCCACCGACCTCGACCCGTCCGCCCTGGCCGCCCGGCTCAAGGCAGCCGTCGCCGCGGTGCGCAGCCGGGACGGCAGCAGCCTCATCGAAGCGGTGCAGACCCCGCAGCAGCGGGAGGTGCTCGACCGCATGCAGGCCCTGATGAGCCTGCTCGAAGGGCACGCAGACCAGGTCATGGACGCCGTCGGTCCGCAGGTGGTGCCGAGCGTCGCGTCGATCCGCCGGTCGTTCGAGGCACGCCGCGACGGCGGGTCGCCGATCGATCGGCTGGTCCGCCGGCTCCTCGGCCTCGACCTGAAGATGCAGCAGTACCGCCAGGGTGGAGCGTTCGTCCGCGCGATCGTCGAGGCGGTCGGGGTCGACGGCTTCAACCGGGTCTGGACCTCACCGGAGACGCTGCCGACCCGGGCCGAGATCTCCGACCCGAAGGCCTGGATGACCCGGGTGCTCGGTGACGACCACACGCAGATCGGCCGCGCCCACGGCAGCGACGGCTCCGCCGCCTGACCCGACGCAGGCCGTGACGAGAAGCGCCCGGTGACCGGCCCGCCCGTCGTCGTCGCGGCGGTCCGTAGCGCGGTCCGCAGGACACTCGCCGACGTCCTCTCCGAGCGGCCGGACGCGGCGCTCGTGCTGGTGGCCGCCTCCGGCGGGGCGGATTCGACGGCCCTCGCGGCCGCGCTCGCCTTCGAGGCGCCCCGCGCCGGGCTCCGCGCGGGGTTGTTGACGGTCGACCACGCCTGGAGCGAGGGCTCGGCGGAGCGGGCCGCCGCCGTCGTGGTACGGGGTCGCGGCCTCGGGCTGGACCCCGCGGTCGTGCTGTCCGCCCCGAGCCCACCGCAGGAGGGCCCGGCGCGCGAGCTCCGCCGCGCCGCGCTGCTCGCCGCCGCGGCCGGGCACGGCGCCGCCGCGGTGCTGCTCGGTCACACCCTCGACGACCAGGCCGAGACCGTCCTGCTGCGGCTGGCCCGCGGCAGCGGGAGCCGCTCGCTGGCCGGGATGCCTGCGGTCAACGGACTGCTGCGGCGCCCCCTGCTCGGCCTCCGGCGCGACCAGACCCGGGAGTTCTGCCGGGTCAGCGGCCTCGAGGTCTGGGACGACCCCGCCAACGCCGACCCGCGGTTCCTCCGCAGCCGTGTGCGGACCGAGCTGATCCCCGTGCTCACCGAGGTGCTCGGCGGCGGAGCGGTCCCGGCACTCGCGCGCTCCGCGGACCTGCTGCGCGACGACGCCGACGCCCTCGACGCGGCCGCCGAGCGCGCCGAGGCCGGTTGCAGCGGAGCCGGCAGCGACGCCCGGGGTGACGATGCACCCGGCTCGCTCGACGTCGAGGTCCTGCGCCACCTCGACGCAGCCGTGCGGACGAGGGTGCTGCGCCGGGCGGCGCTGCGGGCCGGCTGCCCGGCCACCGACCTCTCCGCCGCGCACGTCACCGACCTCGACGGCCTCGTCACCCGGTGGCGGGGACAGGGCCCGCTGTCGCTGCCCGGGGGCCTCGCGGCCTCGCGGCGGGATGGCAGGATCGGCTTCGTACCGGGCAGCGCCGCAGGGCATCCGCGCGCAGGTCTGCCGACCGATCCGAAGGGCCCCCCGCCATGAGCGAGCTCGCGAGCGACGCCCCGCCGACCACGGCCCACCCCTCCCGGGACCGGCCGACCAAGAGCGACCACCCGGACATCGCCTCGGTCCTGGTCACCGAGGAGCAGATCGCGGCCAAGGTCGCGGAACTCGCCCGGGTCGTCGACGCCGACTACGCCGGGCGCGAACTCCTGCTCGTGGGCGTGCTGAAGGGCGCGGTGATGGTGATGGCCGACCTCGCCCGCGCACTGACTGTCCCCGCGACCATGGAGTTCATGGCCGTCTCGAGCTACGGCTCGGCGACGTCGTCGTCCGGCGTCGTCCGCATCCTCAAGGACCTCGACCGCTCCATCGAGGGCAAGGACGTGCTCGTCGTCGAGGACATCATCGACTCCGGCCTGACGTTGTCCTGGCTGCTCCGCAACCTCGGCAGCCGCAACCCGGCATCGGTGCAGGTCCTGGCCCTGCTGCGCAAGCCGGAGGCGCAGAAGGTCGACCTCGCCGTCCGCTACGTGGGGTTCGACATCCCCAGCGAATTCGTCGTCGGCTACGGCCTCGACTACGCCGAGCGCTACCGCGACCTGCCCTACATCGGGATGCTCACCCCGGCCGCCATCGAGGCCGGCAGCCGACGGCACTGAGCCCGGCCCGCCGCGCGGTGCTCGTGACGGGCGTCGCGCTGCCGATGGGTCCGGACCGGAACAGGCGTGTTTTCCCGCTCGTTGTGCGACTGGCGGGTGATACGGACCGGCCTGCACCGCAGGTGCATGCCGCCCGTGTGCATCCGATGGCGCTAGTCTGGTCACTCGCCTTCGGGCAGTCGAGACGTCAGGAGGACGGGGTGCCTCGCCCGGGCACCTCAGATCGATGAACCGTAGACGCATCTTCCGCGGCTGGGTGCTGTGGCTGCTCGTGTTCCTGCTGCTGCTGGCGTTCTCCAGCACGCTGTTCAGCGGCACCAGCGATTACAAGAAAGAGCCGCTGAACCAGGTTCAGACGCAGGTCGAGGCCGGTCAGGTGACCAAGGCGAAGATCCTCGACTCGAAGCAGCGCATCGAGGTCGACCTCAACGACGGCAAGAAGTACGCCGCCTCGTACGCGACCGGTCAGGGCGAGCAGCTCGCCGGGGCGCTCAAGTCGCGCAACGTCAACTACGAGGTCACCGTCGGCGGCAACAGCATCCTGCTGTCGCTGCTCATCAACTTCCTCCCGATCCTCGTCATCGTGGGCCTGCTCCTGTTCTTCATGAACTCCATGCAGGGCGGCGGCAACCGGGTCATGAACTTCGGCAAGTCCAAGGCCAAGCTGGTCAGCAAGGACACCCCGAAGACGACCTTCGCCGACGTCGCGGGGGCCGACGAGGCCCTCGAGGAACTCGAGGAGATCAAGGACTTCCTGGCCAGCCCGGCGAAGTTCCAGGCCGTCGGGGCCAAGATCCCCAAGGGCGTCCTGCTCTACGGGCCGCCCGGTACCGGTAAGACGCTGCTGGCCCGCGCCGTCGCCGGCGAGGCCGGCGTGCCGTTCTACTCGATCTCCGGTTCGGACTTCGTCGAGATGTTCGTCGGCGTCGGCGCCAGCCGGGTCCGCGACCTGTTCGAGCAGGCGAAGACCAACGCCCCGTCGATCATCTTCGTCGACGAGATCGACGCGGTCGGCCGCCACCGCGGCGCCGGCCTCGGCGGTGGACACGACGAGCGCGAGCAGACGCTGAACCAGCTGCTCGTCGAGATGGACGGCTTCGACGCCAAGACCGGGGTCATCCTCATCGCGGCGACCAACCGGCCGGACATCCTCGACCCGGCGCTGCTGCGACCGGGCCGCTTCGACCGGCAGATCACCGTCGACCGGCCCGACCTGCAGGGCCGCGCGGCCATCCTGGCCGTGCACGCCAAGGGCAAGCCGATGGCCGCCGACATCGACCTCCAGGTCATCGCCCGTCGGACGCCGGGCTTCACCGGTGCCGACCTCGCGAACGTGCTCAACGAGTCAGCCCTGCTCACCGCGCGCATGGACCAGCACGTGATCACCATGTCGATCCTCGAGGAGAGCATCGACCGGGTGATGGCCGGCCCGGAGCGCAAGGGCCGCGCGATGAGCGACAAGGAAAAGAAGACCATCGCCTACCACGAGGGCGGCCACGCCCTGGTCGCGCACGCGTTGCCGAACACCGACCCGGTGCACAAGGTGACGATCCTGCCGCGTGGCCGGGCGCTGGGCTACACGATGCAGCTGCCGACCGAGGACAAGTACCTGCAGAGCCGGTCGGAGATGCTCGACCAGCTCGCCGTCCTGCTCGGTGGGCGCACCGCGGAGGAACTCGTCTTCCACGAGCCCACCACCGGCGCGAGCAACGACATCGAGAAGGCCACCGCCATCAGCCGGGCGATGGTGACCCAGTACGGCATGAGCGACTCGCTCGGGGCGCTGAAGTTCGGTCAGGAGTCCGGTGAGGTCTTCCTCGGCCGCGACATGGGTCACCAGCGGGACTACTCCGAGGAGGTGGCCTCCCGCATCGACGAGGAGGTCCGCCGCCTCATCGAGGCCGCCCACGACGAGGCGTTCGAGGTGCTCGTCGAGTACCGCGACGTCCTCGACGACCTGGTGCTCGCCCTGATGGACCGCGAGACGCTCAGCAAGGACGAGGTCCTCGAGATCTTCGCCCCGGTCACCAAGCGGCGGAGCCGCGGGTCCTGGACGGGGACCGGCAAGCGCCGCCCCTCCAACCGTCCGCCGGTGACGACGCCGGCCGAGCTGGCGCTCATCAACGGTGCCGGGTCGAACGGCGCCGGCGGCTCCAACGGAGCCAACGGGTCGGGCCAGAACGGTCACGGCGCGCCGGACCTGACGAAGTCGCCCAGCGGCTCGAGCAATGCCGGTCCGGGTGGTGGCCCTGGCAGCAGCGGTGCGGCCGGCGGCGCGACGGGCAGCCAGAACTGGTCGCCGCCCGCGCCACCCGAGCGCAACGGCTAGCTTCTCCTGTTCGTGAGCCCGATTTCCTCATGACCAGTTCGTCATCGCACGACCCGAGTACCGCGGGCCCGGCCTCCGAGCCCGCGGTACTCGCGTCTGTCCACTCAGCGACACCCGTCCGGTTCGATGCGCCGAGGGTCGAGGCGGCGATCCGCGAGCTGTTGTCCGGCATCGGCGAGGACCCGGACCGCGAGGGGCTCCGCGAGACCCCCGCCCGGGTCGCCCGCGCCTACCAGGAGATGGTCGCCGGCCTCGGGCAGAGCGGCGCCGGGGTGCTGACCACCGTCTTCGACGAGGGTCACGACGAGATGGTGCTCGTCCGCGACATCACGCTCGTCAGCCTCTGCGAACACCACCTGCTGCCGTTCTACGGCCGCGCGCACGTCGGCTACATCCCGAACCGGCGGGGCGAGATCACCGGCCTGTCCAAGCTCGCGCGGCTCGTCGACGTCTACGCCCGCCGCCCGCAGGTGCAGGAGCGGCTGACGACCCAGATCGCGAACGCGCTGCAGGAGACCCTCGACCCGCGCGGGGTCATCGTCGTCATCGAGGCCGAGCACCTGTGCATGTCCATCCGCGGCGTCCGCAAGCCCGGGGCGCTGACGCTCACCTCCGCGGTCCGCGGGCAGTTCCGCACCTCGGCGGCCACCCGCAACGAGGCGATGAGCCTCATCAGCTCGCCGCGATGACGGCCGAACGGGCAATGACCAGGAGGATGGCCGGATGACCGTCCGCAACTTCCCTGCCCTCGGCCGCGCCCGGGTGATCGGCATCGTCAACGTCACGCCGGACTCGTTCTCCGACGGCGGACGCTTCGACTCCCCGGACTCGGCCGTCCGGGCCGGGCTGCAGATGCTCAACGAGGGCGCCGACGTCCTCGACGTCGGCGGTGAATCGACCCGGCCCGGGGCGTCGCGCGTCTCGGAGGCCGACGAACGGGCCCGGGTGCTGCCGGTCATCGGCGGGCTGGTCGCCGCCGGGGCACGGGTGAGCGTCGACACCGCGCGCGCGTCGGTCGCCGAGGCCGCCCTCGACGCCGGTGCCGTGCTCGTCAACGACGTCAGCGGCGGCGCCGACCCGGCGATGTTCCCGCTGGTAGCCGACCGCGGCATCCCCTACGTCCTCATGCACAGCCGGGGGCCGAGTTCCGACATGACCGCCCGCGCGGTCTACCGCGACCTCGTCCGCGAGGTCACCGTCGAACTCGGTGCCCGGCTCGACGCCGCCGCCGCGGCCGGCATCGTCGAGGACCAGCTCGTGCTCGACCCCGGCGTCGGTTTCGCGAAGACCGCCGACCACAACTGGACGCTGCTCGCGATGCTCGACCGGCTCTACGCCCTCGGGCGGCCCCTGCTGCTCGGCACCAGCCGCAAGTCGTTCCTCGGCGCGCTGCTCGCCGACGTCGACGGGGTTCCCCGCGCCGTCGACGAGCGCGACGACGCGACGCAGGCCACCACCGCCCTCGCCGCAGCCGCCGGCGTCTGGGGTGTGCGGGTCCACGCGGTACGGCCCGCGGCCGACGCCGTCCGCGTCGCCGCAGCCCTGCTCGACGCCCGGCGCGCCGCCGGCCGCGAGAGCCGATGACCGACGCACGGGCCGAGTACTCCCGGCGTCCCGTCTCCTGGCGTCCCGTCTCCCGGCGCCCCACCCCCGGCACCACGACGATCGGCCTGCACGGCCTGCGGGTCCGCGGCTTCCACGGCGTGCTCCCCGAGGAGCGGCGCGACGGCCAGGACTTCCTCGTCGACGCGACCCTCGAGGTGGTCACGCCGGCCGCGGACGACCTCGCGCTGACCGCCGACTACGGGGCGCTCGCCGGCGAACTGACCGCGGCCGTCGCCAGCGACCCGGTCGACCTCATCGAGACCCTCGCCTCACGGCTGCTCGCCATCTGTCTGGCGCTGCGGCCGGTGCGGGCGGCCACGGTGCGGGTCCACAAGCCCTCGGCGCCGATCCCCCTGCCGTTCGACGACGTCACCGTGACCGTCTCCGGCCGGCGTGCGCCGGGCCGGGCGGTGCTGTCGCTCGGGTCGAACCTCGGGGACCGCCTCGCGCACCTGCAGGCCGCGGTCACGCTGCTGGCGTCGCGCTACGCGGTCGCGGTCTCCCCCGTCTACGAGACCGACCCGGTGGGAGGCCCCGAGCAGGAGCCGTACCTCAATGCCGTCGTGGTGCTGACCGCCCCCGACGCCGTCGACGCGGCGGATCTGTTCCGTTTCACGTCCGCGATCGAGCGTTCCCGGCTGCGGGAGCGGACGGTGCGCTGGGGGCCGCGCACGCTCGACGTCGACCTCGTGGACGTCGACGGCAACGTCGCGCGTACCGCCGAGCTCACCCTCCCGCACGAGCGCGCGGCCGAGCGCGCTTTCGTGCTCGTGCCCTGGCTCGATGTCGACGCCGACGCCGTGCTGCCCGGTGCGGGACCGGTCGTCGGCCTCCTGGCCGGGCTCGACACCACCGGTGTCCGGCGGACCGACCTGCGCCTCGAACCGTGACGGCCTCATGGTGACGGCCTCGCCGTGACGGCCACCTCCTACCGCGCGCTGGTCCTCACCGCCCTCGTCGCCGGAGCCGTGACCTACGCGGTGCTGGCCGCCGTCTACCTCCGGCTGCCGGATGCCCTCCCCCGGACCGCGCCGCTGTCGGTCGCCTTCGCCGGACTGCTCGAGATCATCACCGCCGTGTCGGTCCGCGCCCGGCTCTCCCGCCGACCCGGTGCCCGGCCCATCGCGCCGCTGGTCGTCGCCCGGCTGGCCGCACTCGGCAAGGCCAGCAGCCTGATCGGCTCCGCCGTCCTCGGATTCTGGGCCGGGGTGCTCGCGACGACACTGCCCCGCGGCGAGGACCCGCCGGTCGCCGGGGCGGACAGCATCACCGCGGGCCTCGGCCTGGGCTCCGGCGTGGTGCTGCTGGTCGGCGCGGTGCTGCTCGAGCGCGCCTGCCGCATCCGGCGGTGACGGCGACCCGGGCCCGCGAGGATCGCGGTCGGGAGGCCGCCCTGCAGGTTCGGCCACCGTGCGGGGTGGCACATGTTGAGGACAGGAGCCGGCGGGTACCTTTGCACGCACTGTGACCACTGTCAGCTCGCGCTCGTCGGTCGCGCCTCCTGCGGGCGGCCCGACCCGCCCGTCGTCCACCGCGGTGGTCCGCGGGCTGGTCAAGGCGCTCCGGCCCAAGCAGTGGATCAAGAGCGTGCTCGTGCTCGCCGCTCCGGCCGCCGCCGGCATGCTCGGCAACGGCACCGTCCTGCTCCACACGCTCGTCGCCCTCGTCGGCTTCAGCCTCTGCGCCTCCGGCGGCTACCTGATCAACGACGCCGCCGACGTCGAGCAGGACCGGCGGCACCCCAAGAAGCGGCACCGCCCGATCGCCGCCGGGATCGTGCCCGAGAACCTCGCCCGGGTCGTCGGCATCCTGCTCGTCCTCGGGACCATCGCGGGCGGGGCCCTGCTCGCCGACTGGCGCCTCGGGCTCGTCCTGGCGATCTACGTCGCACTCACCTTCAGCTACAGCTGGTGGCTGAAGCACATGCCCGTCGTCGAGCTGATGGTCGTGGCCGGGTTCTTCCTGCTCCGACCCATCGCCGGGGCCGCCGCGACCGGCGTGCCGATGTCGCAGTGGTTCCTCATCGTCGCCTCGTTCGGGTCCCTCTACATGGTGGCCGGCAAGCGCACCGCCGAGGTCACCGACCTGGGCGAGGACGCCTCCGCCCACCGCAAGAGCCTCTCGGCCTACCCGGTCTCCTACCTCCGTCAGATCGAGCTGCTGGCCGCCGCGGTGACCCTGCTCGCCTACTGCCTGTGGGCCTTCGAGCGCTCCGCACCGGGTGGGTTCCCCTGGTATCAGATCTCGATCGTCCCGATCACCTTCGGGCTGATGCGCTACCAGCTGCTGCTCGAGCGTGGCCACGGCGGCGCGCCCGAGGAGGCCGTGCTCGGCGACCGGCACCTGCTGCTCGCGGGGCTCGCCTGGGTCGTCCTGTTCGGCCTGGGCATCTACCTCCAGTGACCACCGAACTCCACCCGACCCCTGCGCTGAGCTCGGCCCCCGAGCTGCTGACCGGCTGGGGCCGGACGGCGGCCACCGTCGCCGAGGTCTCGCACCCGACGACACCGGAGCAGGTCCACGCCGCCCTGCAGGCCGGTCTCGCCGAAGGCCGTGGCGTCCTGCCCCGCGGCCTCGCCCGCTCCTACGGTGACGCCGCCCTGAACGCCGGCGGCTCGGTGGTCGAACTCAGCGGCCTCGACCGCATCCACTCCATCGACGCCGACGCCGGGCTGGTCACCGCCGATGCCGGGGTCTCGCTCGACACGCTCATCAAGCACCTGGTGCCCCTCGGCTGGTTCGTCGCGGTGAGCCCCGGCACCCGCTACGTCACCATCGGCGGAGCCATCGCGAGTGACATCCACGGCAAGAACCACCACGTCGAGGGCACCTTCTGCCAGCACGTCCGGTCGATGGACCTGCTGCTCCCCTCCGGCGAGGTCCGCACGCTGACCCCGGACGGCCCGGGCTCCGACGCCTTCTGGGCCACCGCCGGCGGCATGGGCCTGACCGGCATCGTCCTGCGCGCGACGCTGGACCTGCTGCCGATCAGCAGCGCCTACATGCGCGTCGACACCGAGCGTCCCGCGAACCTCGACGACTGCATGCAGCGCATGACCGAGCGCGACGACGAGTACCGCTACTCCGTCGCGTGGGTCGACAGCCTCACCCGCGGCGACGCGATGGGCCGCTCGGTGCTGCAGCGCGGTGACCACGCCTCCGCCGACGAGCTGCCCGCGCGCAAGCTCAAGCGCGGCCCGCTGAAGTACGTCGCCGAGCCGAAGCTCGCCGCTCCGCCGTGGGTGCCCGACGGTCTGCTGCGCCCCAGCACCGTGCGCGCGTTCAACGAGGTCTGGTTCCGCAAGGCCCCGAAGCAGCACACCGGCTACGAGTCGATCCCGTTCTTCTTCCACCCGCTCGACGGTGTCCTGCAGTGGAACAAGATCTACGGTCGGCCCGGGTTCATCCAGTACCAGTTCGCGGTGCCGCTCGCGGCGACCGAGACCGTCCGCACCGCGCTGGACCGGCTCTCGGCGGCGAAGTGCCCCTCGTTCCTCACCGTTCTCAAGCGGTTCGGCCCGGCCAACCGCGGCCCGCTCTCGTTCCCGCAGCCGGGCTGGACGCTCACGGTCGACATCCCCGCGTCGATCGACGGGCTGGGCCGGCTGCTCGACGGTCTCGACGAGCTCGTCGTGTCCGCCGGCGGCCGCGTCTACCTGTCGAAGGACAGCCGGCTGCGCCCCGACCTGCTCGCCGCCATGTACCCGCGGCTCGACGAGTGGCGGGCGGTGCGCGCATCCCTGGACCCGGAGCGGCAGCTGCAGTCCGACCTCGCCCGCCGGCTGTCCCTTCTCTGACCCGGTGTCTGCCCCGACCTGACCCGACCCCCGAAGCTGTGCGGGCTTCCACCGGTTCCGACCGGCACGAGCCCGCACAGGCTCCCGGCTCGTCCTACCTCCTGGAGTCCTCATGAACGACGCCCTCGGCGGCGTACAGACCGTCCTCGTCCTGGGCGGCACGTCCGAACTCGCCCAGGCGACGCTGGCCGCGATGGACCTCCGCCCCGGAGCCCGGGTCGCGCTGGCCGGCCGGGACACCGCCGCGCTCGCCGCGGTGACGGTGCCGGGTGCGACCGTGACGACGATGGCGTGGGATGCCGCGGACTCGGCCAGCGGCGCGGCACTGATCGACATGGCCGTCAGCGAGCTCGGCGACATCGATGTCGTGCTCGCCGCCGCCGGGGTGCTCGGTCAGCAGGACCGGGCCGAGATCGACCCGGCGCACGCCGCCGACATCCTCCAGGTCAACCTGGTGGGCCTCGCTGCGACGCTGCTGCCGGCCGCCGCCGCGCTCAAGCGGCAGGGCCACGGCGTGCTCGTCGTCTTCTCGTCGGTCGCCGGCCTTCGCGGACGGCGCTCGAACTTCGTCTACGGCGCGTCCAAGGCAGGCCTCGACGCGCTGTCCGAAGGGCTGCAGGCCTCGCTCGTCGGCACCGGCGTCCGGTTGGTGCTGGTGCGCCCCGGCTTCGTCCGGACGAAGATGACCGCCGGCATGGAGGACGCCCCGTTCAGCACGACCCCGGACGTCGTCGGCAAGGCCGTCGCCAAGGCCATCCGCCGCGGCAGCGCCGTCGTGCACGTGCCGCGGGTGCTCGGACCGGTGTTCGTCGGTCTGCGGAGCCTCCCGCGCGGGATCTTCCGCAAACTGCCGGGCTGAGCGGCGCCGCACTCTTCGGAAGCCGTGTGGCCCGGACCCACCCTGAGGGTGGATCCGGGCCACATCGTGTTGCGGGGCCGGATCGGGCCGGCCGGCTACATCACGGGCTGACGAGGTCCGGGTCGCTCGAGAAGACCTCGGCCATGAACACCTTGCCCTGCTTGAGGGAGGACCGGGTGAACGGACCGTCCTCGTCGAGGTTGGTGTAGCCGGTGACCTTCAGCCCGTAGGAGGTCTCGAGCGCGCCCTGGCAGTCCGAGCGGGTGTGGCACTCGGGCGGACCGCCGAGCGTGATGCCGCCCGAGCACTTGGACGCGACGTCGGAGATCGTCTTCAGGCCGTACTTCTGCGCCGACCCGCTGGAGATCGCGAAGGCGACCTCGTCGGTGGCGACGGCCGGATCGAGGGCCGTCAGCGGGGTGCTCTGCAGCAGCTGCCGCAACGCGTCCATGGACGGGCCGATCTGGCCGGTCGGCTTGATGTTCGTCTTCTTCTGCTTGTCGGCGAGGAACGTGACGATGTTGGCCACGTACTCGGGGACGACCTGGGCCTCGCCGCTCTCGACCGCGGGCTCGTAGAGCGCCCGGGCTCCGATCTGCTTCACCGTCGCCTGGTACCCGGCCGCGGTCAGCGTCTGGGCGAAGACGTTGGCGAGCACGAGGTTCTCGGAGAAGTTCGCCGCGGCCACGACGATCGGGCCGGATCCGCCGGACAGACCCGCCGCGAGGTTGTTCTGCGTGACGTAGGTCTTGGCGGCGTCCTCAGGACGCTGGTTGTCGGTGCTGACAGCCTTGTTCAGCGCGACCAGCTTGTCCTGCGTCAGCGACTTCGTGACGTTGTTCAGCGCCGTCGTGAGCGGGGGCTTCGCGACGTCCTTCCGGACGATCGGGACGATCGCGCTGATCGCCTGCGACGACTTGTCGTCGTTGAGGACGACGAGGTCGTTGCCGCGGACAGGTTCACACGTCGCCGCAGCCTTGCCGCCGGCGCTGCTGCCGCCGCTGCCCGAAGAACTCGACGAGCTGCCGCCACAGGCGACGAGCCCGAGCGGCGCCACCAGGGCGAGACCTGCCAATACCGGTGCGAAGCGCTTCACGCGACCCCCGCCTTCTGTGTCCCGTGACGATCGTCGTCACGCGTGTCCGACGGGCTGGAGCCCGTGCTCCCGGGGAGCGTACTGCCCTCCCCCGGTGCCTCGTCCGCTGAACGGCCCAGGACACGCCGGGCGGGATTGGCTGCGCCTGGCGTCACCAAAGCCTGGATCACCCCCAGCACCAGGTCGAGCACGACCGCGATGACCGCGATGCAGATGGCTCCGGCGAGCACCTGGTCGTAGCTCGAGGTCGCCTGCCCGTCGCTGACGAGGTTGCCGAGCGTGGACGCTCCGACGAAGCTGGCGATGGTCGCGGTGGCGAAGACCTGCAGCAGGGCCGTCCGCAGCCCGGCGGCGATGAGCGGCAGCGCCAAGGGCAGTTCGACCCCGAGCAACACCTGCCGGCCGGACATCCCGAGCCCGGTCGCGGCCTCGACCGTCTCCCGGTCGACCGTGCTCATGCCCGTCCAGGTGTTGGTCAGGATCGGCGCGACGGCGAAGACCGCGAGCGCGAGGATGGCCGACGTCGCAGTGACCCCGAGGCTGCCGTTCGTGGCCAGCAGGGCCAGCAGACCCAGCACTGGCACCGCGCGGGTGAGGTTCGCGAGTGCGGTCACGACCGCTCCGCCGCGGCGCGCGTGGCCCAGCCCGATGCCGAGGGTCAGCCCGACAACGGCCGCGAGCAGCACCGAGATGATCGTGATCTTCAGGTGGGACACAGCCAGCGGCAGGATGCCGTCGTAGCCGGTCCAATGGCTGCCGTCACCGAGGTAGGCCAGCGCGTTCCGGAACAGGTCCACGGCTCAGGTCCTCGCCCTCGACCACGGTGTGGCCAGTCGTTGGAACAGCAGCAGCACCAGGTCGGCGATCAGCGCGAGCGCCACGATGGCGACCACGCCGGTGACGACCTGGGCGCGGATGTCGCGCTGCTGGCCGTCGAGGATGAGCTGCCCGAGGCCGCCCTGTTGGATCAGGCCGCCGACGCTCAGCAGGGAGATGGTCGAGACCGTCGTCAACCGGATGCCGGCCAGGATCGCGGGGAGCGCAAGGGGTATCCGTACGCCGAGCAGCAGGCGGGCGGGCCCGTAGCCCGTGCCGCGAGCCGCCTCGAGCACGTCGGCCGGCACCTCTTCGAGCCCGACCAGCACGTTGCGCACCAGCAGCAGCTGGGCGTAGGCGACCAGGGCGACGACCACCGGCGTGGCGTGGGTGACCCCGAACACCGGCTGGAGCAGCACGAAAAGCGCGAGCGAGGGGATCGTGTAGATCACCCCGAGCACGGACAGGATGCTGCTGCGGAGCCACCTCGTCCGTAACGCGAGCAGGGCGAGGGGAAAGCTCAGGACGATCGCGATCGCGAGGATCAGCGCGGACAGAGCGATGTGCTGGAAGATGGCGTGTTGAATGTCGCTCGAATAGTCGTGCACGTACTGCGAGCAGAACCACGCATTGACGCTCCGGCTGTAACAGCTCGGAGCCGCCGAGAGGATCACGGGTGGACGCTACCGCCGCACTTGCCGATTCGGCGGGAGACGCCGCAGGGCATCCGGCCGGCAATAGGTCAGTATCCGCCGCAGCGGGTGATGTGGCCATCACCCTGGACAAGATCAGCAAGCGTTATCCGGACGGCACCGTCGCCGTCCAGGAGATCTCCCTGGCCGTGCCCCGCGGCGAACTGGTCTGCCTCGTCGGGCCCTCCGGATGCGGGAAGACCACGACGCTGAAGATGGTCAACCGGCTCATCGAGCCCACCAGCGGGCGCATCATCCTCGAGGGCGAGGACGTCACCGATGTCGATCCGGTGGAACTGCGTCGCCGGATCGGCTACGTCATCCAGCAGGTCGGGCTCTTCCCGCACCTGACGGTGGCGGCGAATGTGGCGACCGTCCCCCGCCTCCTGGGGTGGGACAAGAAGCGGCAGCGCGACCGGGCGAACGAACTGCTCGAGCTCGTCGGACTCGAGCCCTCGCAGTACGGACGTCGCTATCCCAGCCAACTCTCGGGCGGTCAGCGTCAGCGCGTCGGGGTCGCTCGCGCACTCGGCGCGGACCCTGAGGTGCTCCTGATGGATGAGCCCTTCTCGGCCATCGACCCCATCGCCCGCACCCGGCTGCAGGACGAGTTCCTCCGCGTGCAGGCCGAGGTCCGCAAGACGATCCTGTTCGTCACCCACGACATCGACGAAGCGGTCCGTCTCGGCGACCGGGTTGCGGTCTTCCGCCAGGGCGGCCTGCTCGAGCAGTACGACCCCCCGGCCCGCATGCTCGGCGCGCCGGCGACGGACTTCGTCGCCGACTTCGTCGGCATGGACCGGGGGCTCCGCCGCCTCGCCGTGACGACCGTCCGCGCCGCCGACCTCGAGCAGCCTCCGGTCGTACCGCCGACGGCAACCGCCGTCCAGGCCCGCACGTCGCTCGACGGGGCCCGCTACGGCGTCGTCGTGGGTGACGACGGGCGCCTGTCGGGACGGCTGACTCCGGAGGCCCTGGACCTCCCCGCCGCCACCGCGGGCACGGCCGCCGACACCGCACAGCCTCCCGCCGGGGTCGTCGACGTGGGGACCACGTTGAAGGACGCACTGTCGCTGATGCTCCAGCACGACGAAGGGTGGGTCGCGGTGACCGACGGCGACCGCTACGTCGGCATCCTGACCCCCGGTTCCTTGCACGGCGCGCTGCGGCGGTCAGTGGACGACGACGCGACCGACGCCCGGAACCGACCGGGTCCCGCCGGGCCGTCCGGCGCGACCGGCTGAGCATCGGTCGAGGGCCGGCATGCCCACGTCGACGCGCAGGCGCGCCCGGGCCCTGCTCCGCTGCGTGCTCCTCCTCGTCGTCACCGTCCTGGCCGCGCCGGCCTGCGCGGGCGGCCGCGCCCCGGCTCCGCCCGTCCGCTCGACGGGTTGCGTCGGGACGCCGGGCCCGCAGCTCGTGACCCTGACCGACGACCGCAAGTCCCAGAACAGCGACAACGTGGTCCCGGTCGTACGGACCACGGCGGCATCGCCCCCGCTGACCGCGGCGCTCGACCGGGTGAGCGGCGCGCTCTCCCAGGACGAGCTGCTCGGGCTGAACCGTGCCGTGTCGCTCGACGGCACCGACCCGGCGCAGGCGGCGCAGAACTTCCTCCGGCGGCGAGCACTCACCGCCGGTCTCGACGGCGGCAGCGGGCCGCTCGTCGTCGCCGCGGCCGACTTCAGCGAGAGCCGCGTCCTCGCCGCGGTCTACGTCGCCGTGCTCGACGCGACCGGTTACCACGCCGGCGTCCGGGTCTACCGCAACCGGGAGGCGCTGCAACCGGCGCTGCAGTCGGGCGAGGCGCAGGTGACGCCGGAGTACGCCGCCACCCTCACCGACTACCTCGCGTCGAAGGCGGGCGCTGCAGACCGTGGCCCGAGCAACGAGATCGAGCGCACGTTGGCCGTCCTCCGACCGCTCGCCGCAGCCCGAGGACTCACCGTGCTCGCTCCAGCGCCCGCCGACGACCAGAACGCCTTCGCCGTCACCAAGGCGACCGCCGACGCGCTCGGGCGTGAAGACGCTGTCCGACCTCTCGGCGAAGTGCCCCGGCGGCGTCACCCTCGGTGGGCCGCCCGAGTGCCCGCAGCGGCCGTTCTGCCAGCCGGCACTGGAGAAGACCTACGGGCTGAAGATCACCCGGTTCTCGGCGCTCGACTCCGACGGGCCGATCACCCGTCAGGCTCTGAAGCAGGGCCGGGTACTCACCGCCGAGGTGTTCTCCTCCGACGCCGACGTGGTCTCCGCCGGCGGCTGATCGAACGACGGCTGCTCCAGCCGGCAACGCAGAACGCCCCCGCAGGCTCCGGCCTGCGGGGGCGTTCTGCGTCGTGGAACCCGGCCGGGTTCGATCAGCGGTCGGCGTCGCCGAGCACGAAGAACAACGAGGCGAGCACCGCCGGCAGGTCCGGCAGGGCGACGCCGGGCAGGAGCGCGGGCAACGCCGAGAGGGTCGCGAACGACGGCGTCCGCAGCTTGAGCCGCCACGGCGTCGTCGCGCCGCGCGAGACGAGGTGGCAGCCGGCGATGCCGAGCGGTGCCTCGATCCAGCTGTAGGTCTCGTCCTCCGGCGCGCGGACCAGCTTCGGCAGCCGGACGTTGACCGGTCCGCCGGGCATCGAGGTCAGGCACTCCCTGGCCAGCAGCAGGCCGCCGCGGACATCGTGGGCCAGGCAGGCGAGTCGCGCCGGGACGTCGCCCGCGCCGGCCGGTGCCGTCAGCGCGGACAGGTCCAGCGACGCGTAGTCGAGGTACGGCTCGTCGCGGCGCAGGTCGAGCGGCACCCCGGCCGCGCGGGCGACCGGCCCGGAGAGCCCGTACGCGTCGACCAGGGCCGGGCTGACGACGCCCACCCCTGCGAGCCGTTGCACGGGGTCGGCCGTCAGGAGCTGCTCGGTGATCGGGCCGAGTTCGGTGAGCAACCGGTCGAGAACGCCGACGGTCCGGTCGACCCAGCCGGCGGGGACGTCCTGTTGCACCCCGCCGATGCGCGTGAACATCAGGTGCACCCGGCCGCCGGTGACCTCCTCGAACACCCGGAGGAGCGCCTCGCGCTGCGCCACCGTGCGGACGACGGCGCGGCCGTCGTCGCCGGGCACGGTGCCGAGGAAGGCGAGGCCGGCGCTGGCGCGGTTCAGCTCGACGAGGGCCGTCCGCAGACGCGTCGCACGGGGCGGCACCGCGAGCGCCATCAACCGCTCGACGGCCAGCGCGACCCCGAGCTCGCCGGCGAACGACGAGAGCCAGTCGTGCCGGTTGGCGAGCATGAGGATCTGCCGGTAGTCGCGGACCTCGAACAACTTCTCGGCGCCGCGGTGCACGAAACCGATACGCGGGTCGGCGGCGGTGACGACGCTCCCGTCGAGCTCGAGCGCCAGCCGCATCCCTCCGTGCGTGGAGGGGTGGTCGGCGCCGAGGTCGAGCACCAGGTCATCGGCCCCGCGCGGGGCGCCCGCCCCGAGCGCGACCGTCGCGGTGCGACGGTCGACGGCGGTCATTCGAGCCAGCTTAGTGAGCTGTCCCCGCCCGACCCCGGTGCGGTGAGGAGCCAGGAGAAGCCGCCGAGACCGGCCGGGTCGAGCACCAGCCGGGCACGGGACGCGCGGGCGAGCCCGGCGGCGTACTCGGGGTCGTCCCGCGGGGGCAGCGTCGCCGACACCCCGAGTGCCCGCAGCGCGACCGCCTGCGTGGTCAGGACCGACCGCCCCGGCGCGGCCGCCTGCACCGCGTCCCAGGCGACGGCTGCGGTGACGTCGGACGTGCCGTCGGGCACGGGCCGGGTGACGCGGCCGTCGCGGTAGCCGCGGAGCGTGCCCTCCGGCGGGCGGTCGCCGGCGAGATGGCCGTAATCCACGGCGACGGCGAACCCCGACCGAAGGCGTGCGACAGCGTCACCCCAGACCTCGTCGCGGCGGCGGCCCACCTCCCGGCGGTGCCCGGCCGGCCACCAGCGCTGCAACCAGGCGGCGTCCTCCGGCGACGGCGGCGGCCCCGGTCGTTCCCGTCCGCGGACGTCGACCAGCTGCACCCGCCCGTCGACCACGACGTCGACCGGCACCGTGTCGAGCCACTCGAGGGCGAGCAGCAGGCCGTCGACGTGCTCCGGGAGGTCCGCCTGCCAGCCGATGCGGGCGGGCAGACCGGGAGGTCGGGGTCGTTGCTCGACGCCGACGAGGCCGATCCGAGCGGGCAGCCGGTCGGCAAGCGCCTCGAGTACCGCGCCCGTGCCCGCCGCGACCTCGACGACCTGCCCGCGGGAAGCGGGCGGCAACTGTTCGAGCAGGGCGACCAGGGCGTCGGCGAGCACGTCGGGTGCGACGGTCGCCGCCGTGCGGAAGTCCTGCCCCGGGCCGCCACCTCGGGTGTAGTAGCCCTGCGGGCCGTGCAGCCGGTCGGTCATCACCTCGGCCCAGCCGGTCACCGCCCCATCTTCGCGCTCCCGGCCTCGCCGGGTGAGGTGGCGAGGGTGCGGGAGCGGTGGTTCGTGGAGCAATTCCACAATCGTCGCGACGAGGGGTGGCGAGAACCGGGAGAAACCGGACACGCCGACCGGGCGCCGGCGAACGTCCGTGGAATTGCTCCACACCTCGATCCGGGCCCGCTCAACGGCTGCGGCCGACGACCGGTAACAGGTGATCGCAGTCACAGAGCGTGAGCCGAAGCGTTCCGAACGGGAATCGTGATGGTGAAAGCCGGCGTTACGCTGGCCCGGAACGTCCGGTACCCCTGTTGGACTGGAACGCGAAGGACTGAACGGTGACTGCTTCTCGCGCTGTACCCGAAGACCCCGGCTCCGGCCCGTGGGCCTCGGATGATCTCCGCGCCTTCGACATCGGCATCATCGGTGCCGGTCGCGTCGGCTCCGTCCTCGGAGCCGCTCTCGTCGCCGCCGGACACTCGGTCGTCGGCCTGTCCGTGCGCAGCGAGGCCTCGCTGGTCCGCGCCGCGGGCCTCCTGCCGGACGTCCCGGCCGCACCGGCCGTCGAGGTCGCACGCCGCAGCACCGGCATCCTGCTCGCTGTCGGCGACGACGTGCTCGCTGCCGTCGTCGCCGAACTCGCCGTATCCGGGGCCGTCGGCCCAGGTCAGCTCGTCGCCCACGTCTCCGGCCGCCAGGGCCTGGCGGTCCTGCAGCCGCTGGCCGACCTCGGAGCCGCCACGCTGGCGATCCACCCGGCGATGACCTTCACGGGCGGTCCGGACGACCTCCCCCGCATCCACGGCACCGTGTTCGGCGTGACGGCACTCGGCCGGCACTGGCCGTTGGCGGAGCAGCTGGTCACCGCCGTCGGCGGCACCGCCGTCGCGGTCCCGGAGGAGCTGCGGCCCCTCTGGCACGCGGGGCTCGCACACGGCGCGAACCATCTGGTGACGCTGGTCGCCTCCGCGCTCGACGTCGTCCGCGCGACCGGGGTGGCCGACCCCGCCGCCGTCCTCCGGCCGCTGCTGTCCGCCGCGCTCGACAACGCGCTGGCCTCGGGCGACGCCGCCCTCACCGGGCCCGTCGCCCGAGGTGACGCCGCGACGGTCGCGCTGCACCTCGACGCCCTCGCGGCCCACGCCCCGCAGGAACGGCCCACCTACCTGGCGCTGTCCCGCGCGACCGCGAGCCGGCTCACCGACCCGAACCCCGACCTGCTCGACGTCCTCGCCGGTCTGCCGCTGGGCACGGACGTGCCCGGCGTCGCGGACGCCTCGTGACCGTCGCCGCCGACGTCCGGGTCGTCCGGACGCTCGACGAGCTCGCCGCGGCCCGCGCGGAGCTCCCGGGCCCGGTGGCCCTCGTCCCCACCATGGGGGCGCTGCACGAGGGGCACGCGTCGCTGCTGCGCTTCGCCCGCGCGCAGTGCACGTCGGTCGTGGCGACGATCTTCGTCAACCCCCTGCAGTTCGGCCCCGGCGAGGACTTCGACCGCTACCCGCGGACCCCCGACGCCGACCTCGCGTTGTGTGCCGACGAGGGCGTCGACCTCGTCTTCGCGCCCGAGGTCGAGGTCATGTACCCCGGCGGCGATCCCCTGGTGCGGATCGACCCCGGCCCCCTCGGGCAGCGGCTCGAGGGCGAGAGCCGACCCGGCCACTTCGCCGGCATGCTCACCGTCGTCGCGAAACTGCTGCTGCTCACGCGCCCCGACCGGGCCTACTTCGGCGAGAAGGATTTCCAGCAGCTCGTCCTCATCCAGCGGATGGCGGCGGACCTGAACCTCGGCGTCGAGATCGTCGGCGTCCCGATCGTCCGCGACGACGACGGCGTCGCCCGCTCGAGCCGCAACCGCTACCTCACGCCGGAGCAGCGGGCCGCCGCCACCGCGATCCCCCGTGCGGTCGACGCCGGACGGCAGGCCGCCGCCGACGCGCGGAGCCGGGGCGCGGCACTGGCCGCAGTCGAGGCGACGCTCGCCAGGGAACCCCTGCTCCGGGTCGACCGCATCGACATGGTCGACACCCGGACCCTCGACGTCCCCACCGGCTACGACGGCCAGGCCGGACGCCTCCTGGTCGCCGTCTTCGCCGGCACCACCCGCCTCATCGACAACGCCCCCGTCCGACTGCTCGGAGTCTGATCCCGTGATCCGCACCATGCTGAAGTCCAAGATCCACCGGGCGACCGTGACCCAGGCCGACCTGCACTACGTCGGGTCGGTCACCGTCGACGAGGACCTCATGGAGGCCGCCGACCTGCTCCCCGGCGAGCAGGTGGCCATCGTCGACATCAACAACGGCGCCCGCCTCGAGACCTACGTCATCACCGGCGAGCGCGGCAGCGGTGTCATCGGCATCAACGGTGCCGCCGCCCGGCTCGTCGCCCCCGGCGACCTCGTCATCCTCATCTCCTACGCCCAGCTCGACGACGCCGAGGCCCGGCGCTACGTGCCGAAGGTCGTGTTCGTCGACGCCGGCAACGCCATCGTCGGTACCGGCGGTGACCCCGCCGACGCGCTGCCCGCCGACCTCACCGGCCTCGACCTCCGTCGCGGCGACCGCATCGACGCCGGCCGATAGCGGCCCGGTGACCGACGACGTCCGGCTGCCGCTGCGGCTGCGGGCCCCCGCGCCGGGTTGGTCGGTGCTGGCCGACGTCGTGGTCGTCGGCTCGGGTGTCGCCGGCCTCTCGGCCGCGCTGCACCTGCGTGCGGCGGGACGGGACGTCGTCCTGGTCACCAAGACCGTGCTCGACGCCGGTTCCACCCGGTGGGCGCAGGGCGGGGTCGCCGCGGCGCTCGGAGCGGACGACGACCCCGAGCAGCACCTCGTCGACACCCTGGTCGCCGGGGTCGGTGTCTGCGACGAGGCCGCCGTCCGGGCGCTGGTCACCGAGGGCCCGCAGCGGGTGCGGGAGCTCGCCGCCCTCGGCGCCGCCTTCGACCGCCGGGCCGACGGCAGCTTCGCGCTGACCCGGGAGGGCGGCCACCACCGCGACCGCGTCGCGCACGCCGGCGGCGACGCGACCGGGCTGGAGATGTCGCGGGCGCTGCTCGCAGCCGTCGAGACCGACAGCCCCGCGGTTCTCGGTAGCCGCGCGGGCCGCATCGAGGTCATCGAGCACGCCCTCGTGCTCGATCTGCTCTGGTCCGCACCCCCGGGCGTCCCCGGCCGTCGGGCCGCCGGCGTCACGCTGCACGTCCTCGGCGAGGGCAGCCGCGACGGCGTCGGCGCCGTGCGTGCCGGCGCGGTCGTGCTCGCGACCGGCGGTCTCGGGCAGGTCTTCGACTCGACCACCAACCCCGACGTCTCGACCGGCGACGGCGTGGCCCTCGCCCTGCGGGCCGGAGCCGGGGTGACCGACCTCGAGTTCGTCCAGTTCCACCCGACGGCGCTGTGGCTCGGCGCCGGGTCACGGGGCCAGCAGCCCCTCATCAGCGAAGCCGTCCGCGGGGAAGGAGCCTTCCTCGTCGACGCGGCCGGGGAGCGGGTGCATGACCCCCGCGGTCCATCCGATGGCCGACCTCGCCCCGCGGGACGTCGTGGCCAAGCAGATGTCGCGGGTGATGCGCGCCCAGGCCGTCGACCACCTCTACCTCGACGCGCGGGCGCTCGGCACCGACGTCCTCGAGAAGCGGTTCCCGACCATCCTCGCCACCTGCCGGGCCAACGGCATCGACCCCGCGACCGAGCCGGTGCCGGTGGCGCCCGCGGCGCACTACGCCAGCGGCGGGGTGCGCACCGACCTCGCCGGCCGGGTGCCGGACGTCGGTGGGCTCTACGCCTGCGGCGAGGTCGCCTGCACCGGCGTGCACGGGGCGAACCGGCTCGCCTCGAACAGCCTGCTCGAAGGGCTGGTCTTCGCCGCGCGGATCGCCGAGGACCTCGCGGGCCAGGAGCTGACGGCGAGCCCGGACGCCACTGTCGACGACCTCCCGGCCGGCCTGCTCGCCGCCGACACCCGTCCGCGCCTCGCCGTCGCGATGAGCGCCGGAGCCGGCGTGCTGCGCACCCGGGCCGGCCTCGCGTCCGCCGCCGCGACGCTGTCCGCGCTCGCCGACAGCGACGGCGCCGACGCCGGCCCCGAGGCGTGGCAGGCCACCAACCTGCACACCGTTGCCTCGTGCCTGCTCGTGGCGGCTCGGGCGCGCGAGGAGACCCGCGGCGCGCACTGGCGCGAGGATTTCCCCGAGGCCCGCGACACCTGGTGCGGCCACCTCACCACCCGGCTGCGGCCGGACGGGTCGTTGGACACGACCTACGAGGCGCTGACCGTCCCGGTCGCGGCCGCCCGCGACCTTCCCGCACCCGCCTGATCCCGAGGAGCCCCGTGTACCCCTGGCCGTCCGAACTGGACCGCACCGCCGTTGCGGCCCTCGTCGACGCCGCGCTCGTCGAGGACCTGGGCCCCGCGGGCGAGGACGTCACCAGCGCCGCGACGATCCCCGCCGACCTCGTCGCCACCGCCGAGATCCGCGCGCGGGGCGCCGGAGTCGTCGCGGGGATCCCGGTCGCGGCGCTGGCCCTGGAGCGGGCGGGCGCCGAGGTGACCACGACGGCCACCGACGGCGACACGGTCCGCCCCGGCGACGTCGTGCTGCGCGCCACCGGGCCGGTCCGGCGGTTGCTCACCGTCGAGCGCACGACGCTGAACCTGCTGTGCCACCTCTCCGGGGTCGCGACCCTCACCCGCGCCTGGGTCGACGCGGTCGCCGGCACCGGGGCGGCGATCCGGGACACCCGCAAGACCTCGCCCGGCCTGCGCGTTCTGGAGAAGTACGCGGTCCGGGCCGGCGGGGGCGTCAACCACCGGATGGGCCTGTGGGACGCCGCGCTCGTCAAGGACAACCACGTCGCGGCCTCCGGTGGGGTGGCCGCCGCCTTCGCCGCCGTCCGCGAGGCCTTCCCCGGGCTGCCGGTCGAGGTGGAGTGCGACACGCTCGCCCAGGTCGCCGAGGTGATCGAGGCCGGCGCCGACCTGGTGCTGCTCGACAACATGGGACTCGACGACATGCGGCAGGCCGTGGCCGTGGCGCGGCCGCGCGGCGTGAAGCTCGAGGCCTCCGGCGGGCTGTCGCTCGACGTAGCCCGGGCCGTCGCCGAGACCGGCGTCGACTACCTCGCGGTCGGGGCGCTGACGCATTCCGCGCCCGTGCTCGACCTCGGGCTCGACCTGGACGTGCGCGCCGCCACCCGCACCGGCGGCCCGACGGGGGTGCGTGCCTGATGCTGCTCGCCATCGACATCGGCAACACCAACACGGTCCTGGGCGTCTTCGAGGACTCGCGGCTGGCCCGCTCGTGGCGGGTCCGCACCGACTCCCGCGCCACCGCCGACGAGCTCGCGCTGCTCTTCCGGGGACTGCTCGACGGCATCGCGGTCACCGGCATCTCGGTCTGCTCGACGGTGCCGGCCGTGCTGCGCGAGACCCGTCGGATGTGCGAGCGGAGCTTCGGTGACGTGCCGACCGTCGTCGTCGAACCCGGAGTCCGCACCGGCGTGCCGATCCTCATCGACAATCCGAAGGAGGTCGGCGCCGACCGGGTCATGAACACGCTCGCCGCCCACCACCTCTACGGCGGCGCCTGCGTCGTCGTCGACTTCGGCACCTCGACCAACTACGACGCCGTCTCGGCCAAGGGCGAGTTCCTCGGCGGCGCGCTCGCCCCCGGCATCGAGATCTCCCTCGACGCGCTCGCCTCCCGGGCGGCGCAGCTGCGCAAGGTCGACCTGCTGGTGCCCCGTTCGCCCATCGGGAAGAGCACGGTGGAGGCATTGCAGTCCGGGATGGTCTACGGCGTCGCGGGCCAGGTCGACGGTCTGGTCCGTCGCTTCATCGCCGAGCTCGGCGCGCCCGAGGACTCGGTCGCGGTCATCGCCACCGGCGGCCTCGCGCCGTTGGTGCTCCCGGTGAGCGAGACGCTGCAGCACCACGAGCCGGACCTGACCCTGACCGGTCTGCGGCTCGTCTTCGAGAAGAACACCTGACCGCGCGTCCGCGGGGTGCCCATCAGTAACGTGCCCGACGTGACCGACGCGCCCGACCCCCAGCAGGACCTCCCGGAGCAGGTACGGATCCGGACCGGGAAGCGGGAGCGGTTGCTCGGCACGGGCACCGACCCGTACCCGGTGGGCTACCCGCGGACGACGTCGATCGCGGACGTCCGTGCCCGCTTCGCCGATCTGCCGACCGACACGACCACCGGAGAGACGGTCGGCATCACCGGCCGCGTCGTGCTGAACCGCCCGACGGGGAAGCTGCTGTTCGCCACCCTGCAGGAGAACGGTGAGCGGATCCAGGTCATGCTCCCGCTCGACGAGGTCGGGCGCGACCGCCTCGATGCCTGGAAGAGCGACGTCGACCTCGGTGACCACGTGGGCATCACCGGCGAGGTCATCACCAGCCGCCGCGGCGAGCTCTCGGTGCGGGCGTCGTCCTGGGCGATGACGGCGAAGGCGCTGCGCCCGCTGCCCGACAAGCACAAGGGGCTCGCCGACCCCGAGGCCCGCGTCCGTCGCCGCTACCTCGACCTGCTGACCAACCCCGAGGCACGCCGGCTGCTGCTCGCCCGCGACGCCGTCCTCGCCGCGCTGCGAGCCGGGCTACGCGCCGACGGCTACGTCGAGGTCGAGACCCCGGTGCTGCAGGTGCTGCACGGCGGGGCGGCGGCACGGCCCTTCGCGACGCATTCCCACGCCCTGGACATCGACCTCTACCTCCGTATCGCCCTCGAGCTCTATCTGAAGCGACTCGTGGTCGGCGGCATCGAGCGGGTGTACGAGATCGGGCGGAACTTCCGCAATGAGGGCGTCGACTCCACCCATAACCCCGAGTTCACGATGCTCGAGTTCTACGAGGCCTACGGCGATTACGACTCCATGGCCGAGCGCACCCGCGCCCTGGTGCTCGCCGCCGCCCGCGCGGTCGGGGGCACCGTCGTCAGCGACGGTGCCGGCGGCGAGGTCGACCTCGAGGCGCCGTGGGCCGTCCGCACCGTGCACGACGCCGTCTCCGAGGCCACCGGCACGCCGGTGACGGCCGGCTCGACGCAGGACGAGCTCGTCGAGGTCGCGGCTCGCGCGGGAGTGGAACTGCAGCCCGGCTGGAACGCCGGCCAGATCGTGCTCGAGCTCTACGAACAGCTCGTCGAGGGCCGGACCCGCGAGCCCACCTTCTACCGCGATTTCCCGGTGGAGGTCTCACCCCTGGTGCGCAACCACCGCGACGACCCGCGGCTCACCGAGCGCTGGGACCTGGTGGTGCTCGGCCGCGAGCTGGGCACCGGCTACTCCGAGCTGGTCGACCCGGTCGAACAGCGCCGTCGCCTGACCGAGCAGTCGCGGCTGGCCGCGGGCGGCGACGTCGAGGCGATGCAGCTCGACGAGGACTTCCTGCAGGCCCTGGAACACGCCATGCCGCCGACCGGTGGGGTCGGTATCGGGATCGACCGGCTGCTCATGCTCGTCACCGGTGCGACGAGCATCCGGGAAACGGTCACATTCCCGCTCGTGCGCACTTCCTGAGGCCGACGTCGTGATACCGCCGCACAACGCAGGCGGAATCGCGCACCCGGATCACCCGAACGGCTGAGCGCCCTTCCGGAATAGTTCCCCGCACCCCGGAACGTACCGAATGGTACGTCGGGAACGGTTTTCCACTAATGCGTGTGTCCGGCAGGCGCGGGGTCATTACAGGCGTTATTCTCATGCTCGCCGGTTCGGGTGGCCGAGCCATTGCCGGTGAGTTCACCCCGTTCCGTCCCCCCTGTGGTCAGCATCGTCCAGAAAGAGGGTCCCCAATGGCTCAGCGCACCATCGTCCACCTCGTCGACGACGTCAGCGGTGGTGACGCCGACGAAACCGTCGCCTTCGCCCTCGACGGACAGCCCTACGAGATCGACCTCTCGTCGGAGAACGCCGCCCGGCTCCGTGAATCGCTGGCGGAATTCGTCGCTTCGGCCCGCAAGCCCGCCGGCGGCAGCGCCCGTCCCGCCCGGCGGGGCAGCTCCCGCCGGGCCAACGACACCGGCGACGTCCGTTCCTGGGCCCGTGAGAACGGGTTCGCGATCAGCGAGCGCGGCCGCATCCCGAGCAACGTGCTCGACGCCTATTCGGCGGCGCACTGACCGTCGCCCGACGCGGCCCCCGCCGCGTCGGGCGCCGTCGGGGAGGCTCCCGCTCCGTTGCCCCGGCGTTGCGTGTCGGAGTCCGCTCCGTGACGGCTGTGCGCTGCGGATCCGCTGTGAGCGGACAGCGCGCCCACCGGCCGTCCGGACGGGAACACTGCTGGTCCTCGGCGTCGTTGGAGCAACCAGAACCCGGAGTACGTGGGTTCTTCCGACACCTCCATCTGCCGCACCTGCGGCCGATGGACCCAGCACCACAGTGCCGCGCACGGTGGCAAGGGGTCGGGGCTAGCATGCGAGGTGACCACCGACGCCGCGTCAGTGGCAATCGGTCGCCCCGCTCGTGAGGAGCGCACATGTTCGAGAGGTTCACCGACCGGGCCCGTCGTGTTGTCGTCCTGGCGCAAGAAGAAGCCCGGATGCTCAACCACAACTACATCGGCACCGAGCACATCCTGCTCGGCCTGATCCACGAGGGCGAGGGCGTCGCCGCGAAGGCGCTCGAGTCCCTCGGGATCTCGCTCGAAGCCGTCCGCAGCCAGGTCGAGGAGATCATCGGCCAGGGCCAGCAGGCACCGAGCGGCCACATCCCCTTCACTCCTCGCGCGAAGAAGGTCCTCGAGCTCTCGCTGCGCGAGGCCCTGCAGCTCGGCCACAACTACATCGGCACCGAGCACATCCTGCTCGGCCTGATCCGTGAGGGCGAGGGCGTCGCCGCCCAGGTCCTCGTGAAGCTCGGGCGCCGACCTCAACCGCGTGCGCCAGCAGGTCATCCAGCTGCTCTCGGGCTACCAGGGCAAGGGCGAGCCGGCCACCGCCGGCGGCCCCGCCGAGGGCACCCCGTCGAGCTCGCTGGTCCTCGACCAGTTCGGCCGCAACCTCACCTCCGCCGCCCGCGAGGGCAAGCTCGACCCGGTCATCGGGCGCGAGAAGGAGATCGAGCGCGTGATGCAGGTGCTGTCGCGACGCACCAAGAACAACCCGGTGCTGATCGGCGAGCCCGGCGTCGGCAAGACCGCCGTCGTCGAGGGCCTGGCCCAGGCCATCGTCAAGGGCGAGGTGCCGGAGACGCTGAAGGACAAGCAGCTCTACACCCTCGACCTCGGCGCCCTGGTCGCCGGCAGCCGCTACCGCGGTGACTTCGAGGAGCGCCTCAAGAAGGTCCTCAAGGAGATCCGCACCCGCGGCGACATCATCCTGTTCATCGACGAGCTGCACACGCTCGTCGGTGCGGGTGCCGCCGAGGGCGCGATCGACGCCGCCAGCATCCTCAAGCCGATGCTCGCCCGCGGTGAGCTGCAGACCATCGGCGCGACGACGCTCGACGAGTACCGCAAGCACCTCGAGAAGGACGCCGCCCTCGAGCGGCGCTTCCAGCCGATCCAGGTGGCCGAGCCCTCGGTGGCCCACACCATCGAGATCCTCAAGGGCCTGCGCGACCGGTACGAGGCGCACCACCGCATCTCGATCACCGACGGCGCACTCGTCGCCGCGGCGAGCCTCGCCGACCGCTACATCTCCGACCGGTTCCTGCCGGACAAGGCGATCGACCTCATCGACGAGGCCGGCTCGCGCATGCGCATCCGTCGCATGACCGCGCCGCCGGACCTCCGCGAGTTCGACGAGAAGATCGCCGAGCGTCCGTCGCGACAAGGAGTCCGCGATCGACGCGCAGGACTTCGAGAAGGCCGCGTCGCTCCGCGACAAGGAGAAGAACCTCCTCACCGAGAAGGCGCAGCGGGAGAAGGAGTGGAAGGCCGGGGACATGGACGTCGTCGCCGAGGTCGGCGACGAGGAGATCGCGGAGGTCCTCGCGATCTGGACCGGCATCCCCGTCTTCAAGCTCACCGAGGCCGAGACGGCCCGTCTGCTCCGCATGGAGGACGAGCTGCACAACCGGGTCATCGGCCAGGAGCAGGCCATCAAGGCCGTCTCCCAGGCGATCCGGCGCACCCGCGCCGGCCTCAAGGACCCGAAGCGCCCCGGTGGCTCGTTCATCTTCGCCGGCCCGTCGGGTGTCGGGAAGACCGAGCTCTCGAAGACGCTCGCCGAGTTCCTGTTCGGTGACGAGGACGCGCTGATCCACCTCGACATGAGCGAGTACATGGAGAAGCACACCGTCTCGCGGCTCGTCGGTTCTCCCCCCGGCTACGTCGGCTACGAAGAGGGCGGCCAGCTCACCGAGCGGGTGCGGCGCAAGCCGTTCTCGGTCGTGCTCTTCGACGAGGTCGAGAAGGCGCACCCGGACGTGTTCAACACCCTCCTGCAGATCCTGGAGGACGGTCGCCTGACCGACTCCCAGGGCCGTCAGGTGGACTTCAAGAACACCGTCATCATCATGACGTCGAACCTCGGTACCCGTGACATCTCGAAGGGCCCCGGCATCGGGTTCTCGACCGGTGGCACGCAGATCGACTACGAGCGCATGAAGAACAAGGTCCAGGACGAGCTCAAGCAGCACTTCCGGCCCGAGTTCCTCAACCGCATCGACGACACGATCGTCTTCCACCAGCTGACGAAGGCCGAGATCATCCAGATCGTCGACCTGATGCTGGCCCGCGTGGAGACGCAGCTGAAGAACAAGGACATGGCCCTCGAGCTCACCCAGGGCGCGAAGGACCTGCTCGCCGACAAGGGCTACGACCCGATGCTCGGCGCGCGTCCGCTGCGGCGCACCATCCAGCGCGAGCTGGAGGACGCCCTGTCGGAGAAGATCCTGTTCGGTGAGCTGACGAGCAACCAGATCGTCGTCGTGGACGTCGAGGGCGAAGGCGACGCGCGGAAGCTGACCTTCCGGGGCGAGACCAAGCCCCCGGTCGTGCCGGACACCCCGCCGGTCGACATGGCCAAGTAGCAGTACCAGCAGCAGGCAGTACCAGCAGCAGCCCGAGAGCCGCTGTCGTCCTCGGACGGCAGCGGCTCTCGGCGTTGCGGACCCCGTCGAGGCGAAGGGGTCGGGCGGGGTGAGGGGGTAGGGAGCGGCCATGACCACGTACCCGCCGAACGACGTCCGGCAGTACGACGACCTGGTCGACGCCTGGCGCGACCCCGACGGCAGCTTCGCGATGCTCTACTGGCTGGCCGAGGCCCGCGCCGCCCTGGTCCCGCCCGCAGCCCGGCCGGGCGAGCTGCTCGTCGACGTCGCCTGCGGTGGCGGGCTGTTCGCGCCGCACGCCGCCAGCCGCGGCTACACCCACATCGGGCTCGACCTCTCGATGTCGGGACTGACGGTGGCCCGCGATCGTGGGGTGACGGCCGTGCAGGGCGACGCCACCCGGCTGCCGCTGGGCACGGAGGTCGCCGACGTCGTCGTCGCCGGTGAGGTGCTCGAGCACGTCGCCGACCTGCCCGGCGTGGTCGCCGAGGTCTGCCGCGTACTGCGACCGGGCGGCCTCGTCGTCATCGACACCATCGCCGACACCTGGTTCGGCCGGTTCTCGTCGGTGACCGTTGCCGAGCGCATGCCCGGCGGCCCGCCCCCCGGCATCCACGACCCGGCCCTGTTCGTCGACCGCGCGGCATTGCGGGCCGAGTTCGCGCGGCACGGGGTCACCCTGCAGCTCTCGGGGTTGCGCCCGGCCCTCCTGCCCTACCTAAGGTGGGCATGGGCCCGGTCGGCCCGCCGACGACGGTCGGACAGGGCACAGCCGCTGCCGGCCGGCCGCTTCTCGTCCACCCGATCCACCGCCGGTCTCTTCCAGGGGCACGGCATCAAGGAGGCTCACCCGTGACCGTCCTCGACCGGCCACCGTCCGAGCTCCCCGCCGACCTGCAGGTGTCACGGCCCCCCTCGACGGGCCCGGTCATCACCGGCTTCGGCACGGCCTTTCCCGGCGAGATGGACCAGGAAGGCCTCTGGCGCGACTTCTTCGCCGAGCACTACAGCAGTTGCATCCCCCGGACGGGGGCGGTCGCGCGCCGTATCTTCGCCTCCGCCGGTGTCACCCGCCGCCACGGCGCGGTCGACCCCCGGGTGGAGGACGTCAGCAGCTGGGGCACCGGCGCCCGGATGGAACGCTTCGTCAGCGAGGCGATGCCGCTCGGTCACCGGGCCGTCGAGCAGGCACTGACCGCGGCCGGGCTCGACGCCGCCGACGTCGGCCTGCTCGCCGTCGTCACCTGCACCGGCTACAGCACGCCCGGGATCGACATCATGCTGGCGCGTGACCTCGGTATGGCGCCGACCGTGCAGCGGCTGATGATCGGCCACATGGGCTGCTACGCGGCCCTGCCCGGTATCGGCGCCGTGTCGGACTTCGTCGCCGCCCGCAACCGTCCGGCGGTGCTGCTGTGCCTGGAGCTCACCTCGCTGCACGTGCAGCCGGCGACCTCCGACCTCGGCCAGGTCGTGGCGCACGCCCTGTTCGCCGACGCAGCCGCCGCGGTCGTCGTGCAGCCCGGCACCGCACCGGTCAGCTCTGCACGTGTCGACGGCCGACGGCCGCTGCGCATCCGCGACGTCGTCGCCGTCACCGACCCCTCGACCTCCGACCACATGACGTGGGACGTGACCGACCTCGGGTTCCGCATGGGCCTGTCCCCTCGCGTGCCGCGGGTGCTCGAACGGCACGTCGGCACCGTGGTACGCGACCAGCTGCTCGCCCCGCACGGACTGACCCCGACCGACGTCACCTCGTGGGCGGTGCACCCGGGTGGGCGTCGCATCCTCGAGGTCGTCGCCGAGCAGCTCGAGCTCTCGTCCGGGACGATGGCTCCCAGCTACGAGGTGCTCGACCAGTTCGGCAACTGTTCCTCGGCGACCGTGCTGCTGGTGCTCGACCGGTTGCCCGACGAGCCGGGTCCGGTCGTCGCCATGGCGTTCGGTCCGGGCCTCACGCTCTATGCGGTGCTGCTCGAGCGGGACTGAGCGGGGTCCACTCCGGACCGTTCAATCGGGCAGGCCGACAACGCCGTCCGGGTGCCGCGTCACGAGCCGGTCGGTGAGCAGACCGGCGAGCGCTCGGCTCGCCTGCTCGGGGTCGTGGCACACCGCCAGGAGCTCGACCTCGGCGCAGCCCGCGGGCGCCTCACGGAGCAGCGCGAGCATCCGACCCCTCGCCTGCCGGTCGGTGCCGGCGTAGCCCTGCGCCTTCCGCGGCGTGCCGGGTGGATAGCCGGCCGCCCGCCAGGCGCATCCGTCGCGGAACGGGCAGGCGTCGCAGGCCGGGTTCCGGGCCGAACAGACCAGGGCACCGAGTTCCATCAGCGCGGCACTGACGAGCACCGCTTCGGCCGCCGGTTCGGGGAGCAGCGCCTCGACGACCGGCAGCGGCATGGTGGCGACGTCCGCCCGGCCCTGGCGCCACCGGGCGACGACCCGGCGGACGTTGGTGTCGATCACGGCGTGCCGCTGCCCGTGGGCGAACGCTGCGACCGCCCGGGCGGTGTAGGTGCCCACGCCCGGTAGCGCGAGCAGGGCGTCGACGTCGTCGGGTACGTGGCCCCCGTGGCGTGCCACGACGACGCGTGCCGCTTCGTGCAGCCGCAGCGCGCGTCGGGGGTAGCCGAGGCGGCCCCAGGCGCGGATCGCCTCCCCCGACGCCTCCGCGGCAAGCGACGCCGGCTCCGGCCAGCGTGCCAACCAGGCTGCGTAGACCGGTAGGACCCGCACGACGGGGGTCTGTTGCAGCATGATCTCGCTGACGAGCACCGCCCACGCGCCGGCGTCGGGGTGCCGCCACGGCAGGTCCCGGCGGACGTCGGCGAACCAGCTGAGGAGGCGGCGCAGCTCCGCCGCGGGTACGGCAGGGGCGGACGCGGTCGGATCGACCTCCGAACCGAACGGCGACGACACGTCGGCCACGATGCCAGGAACGTCGGATTCCGGGCTTTAGCATCAGGCCCACGATGGTGTGGGAGATGGTCAAGTACCCGGCGGGCGACGCCCAGGCGCAGGTCTACTGGCGACGGCGGATGTCGGTACTGGGTGTGCTCGCCCTGCTGTTGCTGCTGGTCGCGGTGATGATGCTCCGTGGCGGCGGAGGCTCGACCTCCGTGACGCCGGCCGCGGCCGAGCGTCCCGCCGTCGCACCGGGCGGTCAGGACGGCGCCCCCCTCCCCGCGACGGCCTCACCCTCCGCCTCGGCGACGCCGTCGGCCACGCCGAGCCCGTCCGCCTCACCGACCCCGGCCCCGAGTCCGACGGACCGGTCCACCACCTGCGAGCCGGGCAGCATGGCCCTGCGTGTCGCCAGCGATGCCACGAGCTACCCAGCCGGGGCCCAGCCGACGTTCACCCTCTCGCTCGTCGACGTCGGCACCAAGCCGTGCGTGGTCGATCTGGGCCCGACCGCGACCTCGATCACCGTGCTGTCGAGCGGCAAACCCGCTTGGACCAGCAGCACATGCGTGGACAAGACGGCCCGGCCGGTGAACCTCACCCCGTCCGCGGCGCAGGAGTTGAAGGTGGGCTGGAACCGCACCGGCAACACCGCCGGCTGTTCCGCTCCCGCAGCCCTGCCCGCAGGGCAGTACGAGCTGCTCGCGAGCGTCGGGCACGCCGTGGTCTACGGCGGCGCGTTCAGCCTCGGCTGAGCGTGGCCCGGGGCTGGGCGACGCCGGGCGCCACACGATCGACACCCGTTCGGTCGACGTCTCCCCCGTTCGGGTGGTCTCACCGGCCTCGGAGTGGCCGACAAAGAACCATGGTCGATCCCACGTCCCCGGGAGATCCGCTGGAGGCGCTCTCCGGGGCGGTCATCCCGGCGTCCCTTCCGGCCGCCGGGCTGCCGCCCGAAGCGGTGCTGTCGCTGCGTCGCGCCTTCGCACGCGAGGTGCGCATCCGGCTCCCGCGCCTGCTCGCCGCCTACCGCGACGGGCTCCTGCCGGCCGGGGACCACGCCGAGGCCGCTCTCCGCAGCGACATCGTGATGCTGACCGAGGGCACGCGCCTGCTCGGTGACGTGGCCTCCGTCCGCGCCCTGGGCCGGCTGACGCACCTCGTCGACGACGGCTGCCCGGACGATCTCGCCGGCACCGATCTCGCCGAGGCCGTCGGCACCGTCGCCCTGCTGCTCGGCCGCTGGGTCGGGCCCGCGCTCTAGCGACCTGCCCGCTCCGGGCAGCTCAGACGTACCGCTCGAGGATGCTGGACTCCGCGAGCCGGGACAGGCCCTCCCGGACCGACCGGGCCCGGGTCTCCCCCACGCCGTCGACGGCCTGCAGGTCGTCGATGCCGGCCGACAGCAGCTTCTGCAGGCTCCCGAAATGCTCGACGAGCCGGTCGACCACGAGGCGCGGCAGCCGCGGCACCTTGGCCAGCAGCCGGTAACCGCGCGGGCTGATCGGGCCGTCGAGCACGTCTGCGCCGCCGGGGTAGCCGACGGCGCGAGCGATCACGGTGAGGTCGAGGAAATCGGTTGCCGACAGCGTCGACAGCTCGAGCAGCACGGACTCCGGGGTGGCGGCCTTCCGGCCGACCGGGAACGGCACGTAGTCGCGCACGATGAACTCGCGCTCGATCTCCACGCCCGCCATCAGCTCCTCGAGCTGCAGGGACAGCAGGCGGCCGTCGGTGCCGAGCTCGACCACGTAGCCGTCGATCTCGTCGGCGATGCGCCGCACCATCTCCAGGCGCTGCACGACGGCTACGGCATCCCGCACGGTGACCAGGTCCTCGATCTCCAGCGCCGACAGGGTTCCGGCGACCTCGTCGAGCCGGGCCTTGTAGCGCTCGAGGGTCGCCAGGGCCTGGTTCGCGCGCGAGAGGATCGCCGCCGAGTCGTCGAGCACGTAGCGCCGGCCGTCGACGTAGAGCGCGATGATCCGCATCGACTGGCTGACGGAGATGACCGGGTGACCGGTCTGCCGGGCGACGCGCTCCGCGGTGCGGTGCCGGGTGCCGGATTCGTCGGTCGGGATCGTCGGGTCGGGAACGAGGTGCACCGCGGCCCGGACGATGCGCCACTGGTCGGTCGAGAGCACGACCGCGCCGTCCATCTTCGACAACTCGCGTAAGCGCGTCGCGGAGAATTCCACGTCGAGTTCGAAACCGCCGGTCGCCAACGACTCGACGACCTCGTCGTAGCCGAGCACGACGAGTCCGCCCGTGTTCCCGCGCAGGATGCGCTCGAGACCGTCTCGGAGCATCGTCCCCGGAGCCACCGCAGCGAGCGTGGCGCGTAGGACGTCATCACCTGGAAGTGCTGGCATCGGCCTCCTTCGGTGGAGCCGTCGAAAGGAGTCTATTCCGTACTCCTGGTTTTCTCGTTGCGCCTGACGAAGAAGCCACGTCGGTAATACGACGAATTCCCGGACTCGGTACGGCATTGACCGGCCGACGCGTCAGCACCACCGCGAGGGCGGTCGCGACGTCGGGCACCTCGATGACCGACAGATCGGGGTCGGGCAGCACCGCACCGGCAGCGAACGTGCCGGCGGGGACCACCGCGCGACGGAACCCCATCCGGGCTGCGGCCGCGAGCCGCCGCTCGACCGCGGGGACGCGCCGGACCTCTCCGCCGAGGCCGACCTCGCCGACGGCGACCAGGTCACCAGGAAGGGGTTCGTCCTGCAGCGCCGAGACCACGGCCAGCACGACGGCGAGGTCGACGGCGGGCTCGGTGAGCCGTACCCCGCCGATCGTCGCGGCGTAGACGTCCGCCGCCGCCAGCGGTGCGGACAGCCGCCGCTGCGCGACCGCCAGGATCATCGCCAGCCGGGAACTGTCCAGGCCGGACACCGCCCGGCGCGGCGAGCTGCCCGCAGCCGGCGCGACGAGGGCCTGCACCTCGGCGACCAGCGGGCGGCGACCCTCGATCGTGGCCGTCACGCAGGTGCCGGGGGCGGGGTCACGATCGGGGGCACGGCTGACGAACAACGCGCTGGGATCGGGCAGGTCGGCCACACCGTCGGCGTCGAGGGTGAAGCACCCGATCTCGTCGGTCGGCCCGAACCGGTTCTTCACCGCTCGCACCATGCGCAGCGGGGACCCGCGCTCGCCCTCGACCTGCAGTACGACGTCGACCACGTGCTCGAGCGTCCGCGGCCCGGCGATCGACCCGTCCTTGGTCACGTGACCGACGAGCAGGGTCGCCATCGAACGGCGCTTGGCCACCGCGACCAGCGCGGCCGCCGACTCGCGCACCTGGGTGACGCCGCCGGAGATGCCCTCGACGTCGGTGCTGGCCATCGTCTGCACCGAGTCGACCACCAGCACGTCGGGTGCGACCTCGTCGACCGTGGCGAGGACGACCGCGATGTCGGTCTCGGCGACGAGGAACAACGACGGGCTGAGGGCCCCGACCCGCGCGGCGCGGTTGCGCACCTGGGCCGGCGACTCCTCCCCGGTCACCAGCAGGACCCGCGAGCCGGCGTCGGCCAACCGCGCGGCCGCGGCGAGCAGCAGCGTCGACTTCCCGATGCCGGGTTCACCGGCGGCGAGGACGACGGCACCGGGCACCAGCCCGCCGCCGAGCACCCGGTCGAACTCCGAGAAGCCGGTGCTGACCGCGGTGGCCTGCGAACCGTCGACCTCGGCGATCGGAAGTGCCGTGGCGGGCCTCGCCGTCGTCGGCCGCGCCACCCGGCCGGGCGCCGCCGTCGGGCGCGCGACCTCCACGACGGTGCCCCACTCCTGGCACCCGGAGCACCGGCCGTGCCACTTCGCGGACTCCGAGCCGCAGGATGAGCAGCGGTACGCGACGGCGGGGATGCGGGGCATGCGAGGAAGGCTAGGCGGCCCCTCCGACAATTCGGGCGAGCCGGGCCGGGGGGCGCTCGGCCGGGCTCAGCCCCGCCGCGAACGGCTCAGGGGGTGATGGACGGGGTGGCGCTCGCCGACGGAGACGCCGAGGCCGACGGACCTGGTCCGGCGGACCCGGAGGACGGGGCCGCACTCGCGGAAGCGGACGGTGAGGCACTGGCCGACGCCGAGGGCCCACCGTTCAGCAGGTCCTGACCGACCGGGGTGACCGGAACCGACATGTGCAGCTCGCCCGCGCGCTCGAAGGTCAGCACGATCGGGACGATCCCGCCGACCCGGACCGGCATGGTCAAGCCGGTCAGCCGAGCCGCCTTGGCCGGCGTGTAGGCCAGCAGCTGCCCGCCGGGGGGCAGGGCCGCATCGGCCGGGACCGTCGCGCCGCCCGCGTCGGGCGACGAGATGCTGACCAGCCGGTCGGGGTCGGAGCCGTCGTTGAAGACCGACAGCAGCAGCGGAACGCTCGCACCCTGCTCAGCGGGGCCGCCGACGTAGGTGTTGCGGATCGTCAGCGGACCGATCGCGCTGCCGATCCCGTCGATCGTCGGGCGTTCCCGGGAGGTCTCCGCGTTGATCCCGGCCGAGCAGGCCGACAGCGGCACCAGGGCCGCGACGGCGACGGCGACGACGGCCAGACGCCGGCGTCGTGTCCACGACGACGCGGGAACGGCAGGGGCGGACGCGGCAGGGACGGGGACGGCAACTGCGCTCACGTGGGCGGATCCTTCTCGGCGAGCAGACGGAGATCGGAGGCGATGTCGGAGACCTTGCTGCCCGGAGGGTAGACGACGCGGGCCTTGTCGTCGGCGCCGTAGCCGAGCAGCAGGGACGAGTGGTTGACCGCGAAGCCGCCGTCGGCCTGCGGGGTCTCGCTGGAGAGCGGGATGTGCGACGACGTCTCGGCGGCGGCGACCTGGTCCGCCGGGCCCGTGAGCCCGATGAAGGACCCGTCGAACCGGTCGAGCCAGCGCCGGGTCACCGAGCCGGTGTCGCGGACCGGGTCCGTGCTGACGAACACGACCGACACCTTGTCCCGGAGCTGCGGCACCTTCCGCAGCGCGGAGGCCACGTCGGCCATGGCCGTCGGGCACTCGTCGGGGCACCGGGTGTAGCCGAAGAACAGGATGGTCGGCCGACCCGCGGTGCGCGCCGCGAAGTCGAACGGCTTGCCGGAGGTGTCGGTCATCGTGAAAGACGGGCGGGGGAAGGGAGCCTCGGGCCGGACGCCCTTGAGGCCGCCCGGGTCGGCCGACGTCAACGAGGCCGCCTTCTCGGTGGAACCGCCGCAGGCGCCGAGCAGCGCGACGAGGAGCGTGCCGAGCGCGGCCACCACCAGACCGCGTCGGACGCGGGTGCGGCGCGAACGGCCACGCTGCGGTCCGGCTGGGAGGGGCACTCCCCCATTGTGGCCCGGATCCGGGGCGCGGTCGGCGAGGAGCACGCACGAGCGAGCAGTCTCACCGCATCAACGGCCGAGTCCGGCGAGCGCGCCGCCCCGGGCGAGCAGCAGCAGCACGTCGAGCAGGGCCAGGAGCAGCGCGGTGCGGAACATCGCACGCGACCCGGGCCGTCGACCCAGCCCCTCCCCCAGACCCAGCACGACGACGACCGCCCCCAGCAGGCCGGCCGCGGCGATCGGCGGGACCGCACGACCGGCATCGCCGAACCGGCCCGGCGCGACGACGAGGACGGCGCTCGCGGCCGCGAGCAGGCCCACCGCGGCGAGCGAGGATCCGCGGCTCCCGAGCCGGTGCGGCAGTCCCCGCACGCCGGTCTGCAGGTCGTCGGCGAGGTCGGGCAGGACGTTCGCGAAGTGCGCCCCCGCGCCCAGCGCCGCACCCGCGGCGGTCGCCCACCACGGTGGCGCCGGGTGGCCGGGCAGCCCGAGCGTGACGAAGGCGGGCAGCAACGCGAAGGAGACCGTGTAGGGCACGACCGACAGCGCGGTCGCCTTGCCGCCGAGGTCGTAGGCCCAGGCCAGGAGAACGGCGACGAGGTGCACCGCCGCGGCCCGCCAGCCCGAGAGCAGCGAGAGCGGAACGCTCGCCAGCAGGGCGAACGCGGCGGCCGTGCCCACAACCTGCGGCCGGACCTCGCCGCGGGCCACCGGCTTGTCCGTCCGGCCGACCCGCCGGTCGCGATCGGCGTCGACCGCGTCGTTGCACCAGCCGACCGAGAGCTGCCCGGCCAGGACGGCCGCGGCCGTCGCGACCAGACCCGGGACGTCCCGACCGGCGGCCGCGGCCAGCGCGGTGGTCACCGCCGTCACCGCGAGGGTCGGCTCCGGGTGGCAGGAGCGGGCAAGGGCGACCGCCGTCCGCCGGCCCTGCCGGAGCCGAGCGGCCCCGGCCCTCACACCCTGCGCCACCGCGCGAGCCTGCCACGTCCGTCGTGGGCGAGAACCCGCGAAGTGGGGAAGATCGACCCGTGACGGTGACCACGCTCGGCCTGCTGGCGGCCAGCGCTCTCGTGGCCTACCTCGCGCTCGTCCTGCCGGTGGCCGGGCGCAGCCGCTACCGCACGCTGCAGCAGGCCGCGCTGGACGGCCCGGGGATGCGGATGACGGCGTACCGGTCCAGCATCACGCGGCAGTGGGTCATGGTCGGGCTCGCCCTCGGCGTCCTGGTCGTGGCGGGCGTCCCGCTCGCCGACGTCGGTCTGGCCCCCGAGGTGCGTTTCCTCTCCGACCTCGCGCCCGGCCTCGCCCTGCTCCTGACGGTGGCCACCGGCCTCGCGGTGCTGCTCCGGCAGTGGCCGGCCGCACGGCACCGGGTGCTGCGGCCGGTCGCTGCGCTCCTGCCGCGGACGAGCACCGAGCGATGGATGTTCGCAGCCGTGGCGGTGACGGCGGGGGTGGCCGAGGAGGTCGTGTTCCGCGGGTTCCTCGTCGTCTACCTCACCGAGGTGGTGCCGCAGACCTCGCTCGGCGTGGCGATGGTCGTCTCGTCGGTGCTGTTCGGGCTGGCGCACACCTATCAGGGCGCGATCGGCGTGCTGCTGACCGGGCTGGCGGGGTACTGGCTCGCCGGGCTGTTCGTCGTGACGGGGAGCTTGCTGCTGCCGATCGTCGTCCACGCGCTCATCGACCTACGTCTGCTGCTCGTGCTGCCCCGCGAGAGCGAACCGGGCTGAACGACCGCGCCCGACGGTCGGGCGGCGTCAGGTGCGGACGAGGACGAGGGGTAGCAGTTGGGCCTCGATCCGGCTGCCCGGGATGAAGGCGAGCGGAGCGCTGCTGAGCCGTCCGTCCGGCGCGACGAACAGCAGCGTGGGCACCGAGCCGGCCGGACCGCCGTGGTAGGTCCGGGCCAGGTCGCCCGCCGGGTCGACCAGCACCGGGAGCCGGCCGTCGCCGCCGTCGCGCGCCACGGCCAGCTTGGTGAGGTCGGGCGAGCCGGAGCCGACCAGAGCGGCGGAGACACCGGGGAACTCCTCGACCTGACCCATCACCTCGTGGACGAGGGCTGCGCAGTTGCAGCGGTCCGGGACGAGGAGCAGCACCGACGGCCGCAGGCTGCGGATCGCGACCGGACCGGCCGGCCCGGCGAGGGTGAGGTCCGGCAGCAGTCCGCCGACGGTGCCCACGGCCTCCGCGGGACTGGCGAGTGCCGCGACGTTCGCCGGCTGCCGCTGGAGGTTGCCACGGGTCGACGCCGGCAGCAGCGCCACCAGTGCGGCCACGCTGAGCAGGACCATCGCGAGAATCGGACCGACGAGCAGCGACCGGGCGAGGCCACCCTGCGGCGGCCAACTCCGGTCGAGCGGGGCGAGGCCGGTCTGGTGCGCCTGCGTCGGGCGCCGGCGGAAGCGTGCCCGCAGCCCGGCCAGTCCGTGCAGCGGCGGAGGCGGCGGGAGAACGACCCCGAGCTCGGCCTGCACCGCGAGGATCTCGGCCTCCAGACCACGGAGGTCGTCGGGAACCACGACCCCGGCGACGCGGGGGTCGTCCGGCTGGACCGCCCCGGTGACGGGCGCGGCGTCGCGAGGACCGTCGTCGCCGGTGCGACGCCGGTCCTCGTCGTCCGGGGGAGGGGGGAGCAGACCCACGTCCCCCATGGTGCACCCCTCGGGGGCATCGGCAAAACCCCCCTCGGCACGCTCCCCGGAAGCCTGGCCGGGAGGGCAGGAAGGGCTGCCCACAGCGCCGGGGAACCGTCACGCGCCGCCACCGGAGAGCTCGTTCGTCCGGTGCTCCAAACGGGTGGAAGATCGTCGCCGAGCCCCTCCGGAGGCGTCCGGCGGGCCGGTCCGGGAAAAGCGCACGTAGCCTAGAGGTTCGAAACACCGCAGGGGCCTCCTGGTCGGGCGCGAAAGCCAGGAGCGCCGTTCCGGCGCTTTGTCAAGCGCCTGACCTGCGTAGATACCTGCGTGTTATCCTGGTCACGGCGGAAGGGGCAACACACTCATGGCGTTCACTGTCGGTGAGACGGTCGTATATCCCCATCACGGGGCAGCACACATCGAGGCCATCGAGACGCGGAAGATCAAGGGCGTCGACAAGCTCTACCTGGTCCTGAAGGTGGCCCAGGGTGACCTCACGGTCCGGGTCCCGGCAGACAACGTCGAGATGGTCGGCGTCCGCGACGTCGTCGGTCAGGACGGTCTCGAGCGCGTCTTCGAGGTGCTGCGGGCACCGCACACCGAGGAGCCGACCAACTGGTCGCGCCGGTACAAGGCCAACCTCGAGAAGCTCGCGTCGGGTGACGTGAACAAGGTCGCCGAGGTCGTCCGCGACCTGTGGCGGCGGGACCGCGAGCGCGGCCTGTCGGCCGGGGAGAAGCGCATGCTCTCCAAGGCCCGCCAGATCCTGGTCAGCGAGCTCGCACTCGCCGAGGGAACCAATGAGGACAAGGCCGAGACCATGCTCGACGAGGTCCTCGCCGGCTGAACAGCCCTTCTTTGTTCGAGATCGTCGAACGACGCCGCGGCGACCGTGCGCGACTCCCCACCGATCGGGTGATCCAACTGATCCGGGGACGTCGATGACGGTCGCCGCTGTCGTTCCCGCTGCCGGTCGCGGCGAGCGCTTGGGGCCGGGCGCACCCAAGGCTCTCCGCCTGCTCGGCGGGACGACGCTGCTCGCCCAGGCCGTGTCGCGGCTGCAGGCAGCGGCGCTGGTGGACCTCGTCGTGGTCGCCGTGCCCGAGGGCGAGCAGGACCGCGCTGCGGCCGAGCTCGGCGTCCGCACCGTCGTCGGGGGCGCGGACCGGCGCGCATCGGTGGCCGCGGCCCTCGCCGCCCTGCCCGCGGACGTCGACGTCGTGCTCGTGCACGACGCCGCCCGGCCGCTCGCGCCCAGCAGCCTTGCCGACGCCGTGGTCAGCGCCGTCCGCGCCGGCCACGCCGGCGTGGTCCCCGGGCTCGCGGTCACCGACACCATCAAGCAGGTCGACGCCGACGGTCTGGTCGTCGCCACCCACGAGCGGGCGCGACTGCGTGCCGTCCAGACCCCGCAGGGCTTCCGCCGTGAGGTGCTCGAGCGGGCGCACGCCGAGGTTCCGCTGGACTCCCCGGTGACCGACGACGCGAGCCTCCTCGAGCTGCTGGGTATACCGGTGCTCGTGATCGACGGTGCCGAGGACGCGTTCAAGGTGACCCGGCCCGCCGACCTCGGCCGAGCCGAGGCGCGGGTCGCCGTGCTCGCCGGCCGACCGGCCGAGGCGGGGCGATGAGCGGACCGCCCGACCTGCGTATCGGCATCGGCACCGACGTCCACCCCTTCGAGACCGGACGCCCGCTGCACGTCGCCGGGTTGTTCTGGCCCGGCGAGACGGGCCTGGCCGGGCACTCCGACGGTGACGTGGCCGCGCACGCCGCGTGCGACGCCCTGCTGTCGGCGGCCGGCCTCGGCGATCTCGGCAGCACCTTCGGCACCTCCGACCCGCGCTGGTCGGGTGCCGCCGGGGCAGCGATGCTCACCGAGACGGTGCGGCTGCTCGCAGCGGCCGGGTGGCAGGTCGGCAACGTCGCGATCCAGGTCGTCGGCAACCGCCCGCGCCTGGGTCCCCGTCGCGAGGAGGCTGTCGCCGCGCTCGAGGCCGCGGTCGGCGCCCCGGTCTCGCTGTCGGCGACGACGACCGACGGCCTGGGCCTCACCGGCCGCGGAGAAGGCCTCGCCGCCATCGCGACGGCGCTCGTCGTCCGCCGGCCCGAGACGTCTCGCTAGTCCTGGCTCCGTAGTCTCTGCGCGTGGCCCTGCAGCTCTACGACACCCGGCGTCGTGCCGTCCTCCCGTTCACGCCGCTCGTCGGCGGGCAGGCCGGGCTGTACCTCTGCGGCCCCACCGTGCAGGGCTCCCCCCACGTCGGCCACGTCAAGGTCGCCGTCGCGTTCGACGTGCTGCGCCGATGGCTCATGCTGTCGGGCTACCAGGTGACCCTGGTCCGCAACGTCACCGACGTGGACGACAAGATCATCGCTAACGCTGCGGCCGAAGGCGTCACGCCCTGGGCCCTGGCCGAACGCTTCACCCGCGAGTTCAACCGTGCCTACGACGCCCTCGGAGTGCTCGCGCCGACCGTCGAGCCACGCGCGACCGGCCACATCCCGGAGATGGTCGCCATGATCGCGCGACTGGTCCACTCCGGCGCGGCCTACCCGTCCGCGGGGAGCGTCTGGTTCTCCGTCGGCGACTTCGCCGACTACGGCGCCCTCTCGGGGCAGCGGCCGGACAGCGTCCAGGCCTCGGCCGAGGGCGACGACGGCAAGCGCGACCCCCGCGACTTCGCGCTGTGGAAGGCCCACAAGCCGGGGGAACCGAGCTGGGACACGCCGTGGGGGCCGGGACGGCCGGGCTGGCACCTCGAGTGCAGCGCCATGGCCGCGAAGTACCTCGGTGAGGGCTTCGACATCCACGGCGGCGGCCTCGACCTGGTCTTCCCGCACCACGAGAACGAGCGGGCGCAGACGGCCCTGACCTTCGCTCCGTCGGATTCACCGGCTCAGTCGGGCACGCACGAGATGGCACAGCACTGGCTGCACGGCGGCCTGCTCACCACCCGCGGCGAGAAGATGTCGAAGTCGCTCGGCAACTTCTTCCGCGTCGAGGACGTGCTCGCGCAGGTGCGGGCGCCGGTCCTGCGCTACTACCTCGCCTCCGCGCACTACCGGTCGGCCCAGGAGTACGGCGCTGACGCGTTGCAGGAGGCGGCCGCGGCCTACGAACGGCTCGAGACCTTCTGCCGCAGCGTCGAGGCCGATGTCGCCCTGCCGGCCGACCTCTCCCGGCCCGGGCCCGGCGAGCCGGCCGGGGTGTGGGACGAGTTCGCCGCAGCGATGGACGACGACCTCGCCGTCCCACGGGCCATGGCCGTCGTCTTCTCGGCGGTCTCGGCGGGCAACAAGGTCGCCGACACCGACCGGCCTGCCTACGTCGCCGTCGTCCGGCGCATGCTCGCCGCGCTCGGGCTCGACCCCGTCTCGCAGTGGCCCGACCCCGGCTCCGACCTGCGGCCCGCGCTGGACACCGCGGTCGCGGTCGCGCTGGCCCGGCGTGCGAAGGCCCGGCAGGACAAGGACTACGCGGCGTCGGATCAGATCCGCGACCAGCTCGCCGAAGGCGGGATCCTCGTCGAGGACACCGCCGGCGGCCAACGATGGAGGCTCGGCTGATGCCTGGCGCACGCAAGGGAACCGGTGGCCACGGCCGCCGCAAGCTGGCCGGCAAGGGGCCGACGCCCCGCGCCGAGGTTCGGCCCGGGCACGCCGCCCGACGCGGTGCCGCACGCGCCGGTCGCGCGGCGGAGGAGGCGAAGGCCTCCGAGTCCACCGGCCGGCAGACGACCGGACGCGGACCGCGCCGCTCCGGCGGTGAGCCGGACGAGGAGCTGGTCATCGGCCGCAACAGCGTCGTCGAGGCGCTGCGGGCCCGGGTGCCGGGCACCGCGTTGCTCCGCGCCCTCGGCACCGACGAGGACCCCCGCGTCCTCGAGGCGGCGAAGCTCGCCGAGCGACGACGCGTCCCGGTGCACGACGTGCAGCGCTCCGAGCTCGACCGGCGGACCGCGGGGGCGCCGCACCAGGGCTTGGCGCTGGTCGTCCCCCCCTACGCCTACGCCCACGCCGACGACCTCCTCGCCGGCGTCCCGGAGGGTCAGACCCCGCTGCTGGTGGCCCTGGACGGCGTCACCGACCCCCGCAACCTCGGGTCCGTCGTCCGCTCGGCCGCCGCGCTCGGTGCCCACGGGGTGCTGGTGCCCGAGCGTCGGGCCGCCGGGGTCACCGCCGGGGCCTGGAAATCCTCGGCCGGCGCCCTCGCCCGGCTGCCGGTGGGCCGCGCGACCAACCTCGTCCGGGCCCTGACCGCCTACCGCAAGGCCGGCCTGTTCGTGGTCGGGCTCGCCGCCGACGGCGAGGTGGACACCGACGCCCTGCAGCTCGCCACGGAGCCCCTCGTGATCGTGATCGGCTCGGAGGGACGCGGCCTTTCGCGCCTGGTCGCCGAGCAGTGCGACGTGCGGATGTCGATTCCCATGGCCGGTCCGGTGGAATCGTTGAACGCCGGAGTAGCCGCCGGTATCGCCCTGGCCGAGGTGGCCCGGTTGCGCCGCGCGGGACCCGCTCCCCGGCGCCAAAAGCGGAACATCTCTTCCCCGACGGAGGAATAGACGCCTTTTCGCGGGCATGCACCCGTTCGGCGTAACCGGCCGACGCCTGCCTCGTTGTCCCTCACATCCCCGGCCCGGTCGTTGCCGAGCCGGGTGGCACACCGCATCGGTCGTGCCGACGTGCGACACCGAGACGCCCAGGCGAGGAGCGACGTGATGACCCCGAGCGACGAGGAGCTCGCCGCTGCGGCATCTGCCGGCAGCGACTCGGCGTTCTCCGAGCTCATCACCCGGCACCGCCCGCTGATCCGTGCCCGTGCCCGCGCCTATTTCTTTCTCGGGGCGGATACCGACGACGTCCTGCAGGAAGGGATGATCGGGCTCTTCCGTGCCATCCGCACCTTCGATCCGGTGCGTTGTTCGTCATTCCGCGCTTTCGCCGACATGTGCATCCAGCGCCAGCTCATCACCGCCATGAAAGGCGCGGGGCGCCAGAAGCACGGGCCGCTCAACAGCTACGTCTCGTTCTCCCGCCCTCTCGGCGGGGACGAGGACGGGGACCGCTCGGTCGCCGACGTGCTCCCGGCCGGGGAGATGGCGGACCCGGCCGAGCAGGTCGTCAGCAGCGAACGCATCCGCGCGCTGCAGACCTACCTCGACGACGAGCTCTCCGACCTCGAGGTCGAGGTGTTGCGCATGCACGTCGACGGCAAGTCCTACGCCGAGATGGCCGACAGGCTCGACCGGCAGACGAAATCCATCGACAACGCCCTGCAGCGCATCAAGCGCAAGCTCAGCGTGCACCTGACCCGTCGCGCGGCTGCCGAGAGCGGCTGAGGGTCACGCGGGTCGCTCGCCCGCCAGCCACTGGGCCGCGAAGGCCTGCTGCACGCCGATGAGCTTGACGATCTCCCGCGAGATCAGGTCCTCGATCTTCCCGGCGACCAGGGGCGCGGAGACGTCGACCGTCCCCTTCACCTCGACCCGGCAGCCGGCGTCGATCGGCTCGACGGCCTGCGTCCCCGACATGGTGGCGGGCATCTTCCCCTCGACCCGCCAGGCGCCGTCGACCCGCGTCCCGGCCTCCGGCTCCGCGGGCCACTCGTCGGTCTGCTGCAGCGTCCCGTCGGCGATGAACCTCCGGACGAACGACGGGATCTTGTCCAGCGGCAGCTGACGCCGGGTCACCACCCGCACCTGTGAGCCCTCGCGGGTCACCACCGCGTCACCCACTCCGCCGAACCGGTGGCCGACGGCGGCCAGGAACTCCGGGTCGCGCCAGAGGCGGACGAGCTCACTGGGGTCGGTGGGGTACTCGTGCTGCGAGGAGAAGGGCCGCATGTCCCGCCCCTTCCCCGCTGGCGTCAGGAGCAACGGTCATCAGGAGCAGACCGTGGCGATGGGCACGCCCGCAGTGACGGCTGGCGAGGCATGTCGCTGAGCACACGGGGCACGTCTCGGGCGGAGCCCGTTGCACGGGCACCGGTCCGGTGGCGTCATCGGGCAGCAACAGATCACGACACGAGGAGCAGGCGTGCGGTTCGTTCTCATCGGCCCCCCGGGCAGCGGCAAGGGCACCCAGGCCTCACGGCTCTCCGAGCACTTCGGCGTCCCGACGGTCTCGTTCGGCGAGGTCTTCTCCGCCCACAAGGAGGAGGGCACCGAGCTCGGCGAGAAGGCGGCCGAGCACATGGACGCGGGTGAGCTCGTACCGGACGAGATCGTCGTGTCGATGGCCCGGGAGCGCCTGGCCGAGTCCGACGTCGCCGACGGGTTCCTGCTCGACGGTTTCCCCCGCACCGAACCGCAGGCCGAGGAACTCGAGAAGATCCTGGCTGACGCCGGCACCCCCCTCGACGCCGCCGTCTACCTGCAGGTGCCCGACGATGTGGTGGTCGCGCGCATCGCGCAGCGCTCGGAGTCCGAGGACCGCAGCGACGACGACGAGCAGACCGTGCGCAACCGGCTCCGGGTCTTCAGCGAGTCGACGGCTCCGCTGCTCGAGTACTACCGGGAGCGCCAGCTGCTCGTCGAGGTCGACGGAGCCGCCTCCACCGACGACGTCTTCGACAGCATCGTCGCCGGCATGCCGGGCTGAGCGAGCCCGCTCCGTGATTTTCCGGAAAGCCACCCCCGGCCGGGCGGTCGGGCTCATCCTTGGCTCGTCCCGCGTAGGGCCGTCGAGGGAGAGCTGATGAACCGCACCACCGCGCCGATCGCCGACCAGCTGGTCACCCCGTGGGGATCGCGGTCGCTGCCGCTTCCGTGGCGGGAACCTGTCAGCTTCGCGTCGCTCGCCGGGTCCGGCCCGGAGCTGCCGGGTCAGCGGCCCGCGTCGACCGATGAGCAGGCCCCGGCGCTCCCGACCGGGTGACTAGCCGGCAGAACCGATCGCGGAGTACACCAGCGCGTCGAGGACGGCTTCGTCGTCGTCGGTGAGGTCGAGGAACCGCACGGCCACCTCGTGCGCGACCTGATCGCTGCGTACGACCTGTCCCGCCGCGGTCAGCGGTGCCTCCCCGTCGAGTTCGAGCTGGACGTCCACCACCTCGCCGACACCGAACGCCGACGGATCGGCGACCTGCACGCGACAGCCTCCACTGGACAGGTCCAGCGTCGTGGCCGAATGCTCGACCTCGCCGGCGACGAGTCGCACGTCCTGCCGCAGTCCGGCGCGGACGGCGTCGCGCCGGTGCTCACGGGCCAGCATCGCGACCCCGGTGAGCTCGAGCAGCTCGCGCTCGCCGGAGGACGGCCGAGCCAGCGCGCTCAGCACCAACTGGCCTCCGTCGTCGGTGCGGAAGGTCGCCCAGACCGACGCGCCGGCCAGCAGTTCGGTGGCCGACCGGTCGAGGCGGACCTCGGCGGTCACCGCGAGGCCGCCCGGCGAGGCCAGCCAGCTCTCGAGCCGCGCGGCGAGTGCCGGTGCGGCGCCCTGCGTGGGCAGCAACGAGACCGTCGAGCCCGGCGCGGGCGTCGGCCCCGTCCCGCGATCGGCAGGATTCGAGTCCGCTCCGGCGGAGAAGTCCACGGCCATTCATTCCTCCTACAGATGTAGACAAGCGCAACGTAACCCGCTTTCGCGAGTTCATCCGTGCCATTCGTCCGCAACCGACCAGCAGCGGGCACCATGGGTGCACAGACTGCACTCAGGTGCCGGCGGGAGAGCGTGAATGAGCGAGACGAACACCGGTTCGATCGATGCGGTCGCGGCGTCCGCGCCGACCGCTCCGGGCCCCACCGCACCCGCTGCTGACGGCGCCGCGTCGCCCGCCCCGGGCGGCTTCACCCACCGTCAGATCCTGACGATCCTCGCCGGGCTGATGCTCGGCATGTTCCTCGCGGCGCTGGACCAGACGATCGTGGCGACCTCGATCCGGACCATCGCCGACGACCTGCACGGGTTCTCGCTGCAGGCCTGGGCGACGACCGCCTTCCTCATCACCTCGACGATCTCGACCCCGCTGTACGGGAAGCTCTCCGACCTCTACGGGCGCAAGCCGTTCTTCCTCGCCGCCATCACGATCTTCCTGTTCGGCTCGGCGCTGTGCGGCCTCTCGCAGTCCATGTACGAGCTGGCCGGCTTCCGCGCGGTGCAGGGCCTCGGCGCCGGTGGCCTGTTCTCCATGGCACTGGCGATCATCGGCGACATCGTTCCGCCGCGGGAGCGCTCGAAGTACCAGGGCTACTTCCTGGCCGTCTTCGGCACGTCGAGCGTGCTCGGTCCCGTCGTCGGTGGTCTGCTCGCCGGGACCACCACCATCGCCGGCGTCTCCGGCTGGCGCTGGATCTTCTACCTGAACATCCCGATCGGCTTCGCCGCGCTCGTGGTTGTCACCAAGGTCCTGCACCTGCCGGCGCCTCGCCGGAAGAGCCGGATCGACATCCCCGGTGCGCTGGCCCTGGTCGTCTGCCTGGTCCCCCTGCTGGTGGTCGCCGAGCAGGGCCGGATCTGGGGCTGGGGGTCGGGCAGGGCGCTGATCTGCTACGCCATCGGAATCATCGGGCTGATCGGCTTCCTGCTGATCGAACGCGCATTCGGCGACGACGCGCTGCTCCCCCTGCGCCTCATGCGCGGCCGGACGTTCGCCATCGGTTCGGCCTCGAGCCTCATCGTCGGCATGGGCATGTTCGGCGCGCTCGCCCTGCTGCCGCAGTACCTGCAGATCGTCAAGGGATCATCCCCCACGGTCGGCGGGCTGCAGCTCCTCCCGCTGGTGCTCGGCATCATGTCCGGCGCCGTGCTGTCGGGCCAGGTCATCGCCCGCACCGGTCGTTACAAGCGCTTCCCCGTCATCGGCACCGCCCTGCTGGTGGTGGCGGCGCTCCTGTTCTCCCTCGTCGGGGCCGAGACCCCGCTGTGGCGCATCATGCTCGTGATGCTGCTGTTCGGCTTCGGGCTCGGCTTCAACATGCAGCCGATCATCCTCGCGGTGCAGAACGCGGTGTCGCCGAGCGAGATGGGCGTGGCGACCTCCTCGGTGACGTTCTTCCGGCAGATGGGCGGAACGATCGGGACCGCGGTCTTCCTGTCGGTGCTGTTCAGCACGTTGACCGGGAACATCGGATCACAGGTGGCCGACGCCGCCCGGACGCCGACCTTCCAGGCCGCGCTGGCCGAGCACCCCGAGCAGGCGGGGCTGTTCCGCGTCGGTGACGGCGGTGCCGGCAGTGCGCTGCAGGACACCTCGTTCATCAGCCACCTCGACGACCGGCTCGCGGCGCCGTTCCGCACCGGGTTCTCCGACTCCATGGACCTGATCTTCCTTCTGGCGGCCGGGGTGCTGACCATCGGGTTCGTGACGACGTCGATGCTGCCGGAGCTGCCGCTGCGGACCCAGTCCGGGCTGCAGGCCCGGGCCGCGGAGGACTCGGCGAAGGCCGCCGGACCGGCCTGAGGCGGCACGGTTCAGGCCGGCATCCAGCCGGATCGGTCAGGGAGCCCGCTGTCGGAATCGAACCGACGACCTGCCGCTTACAAGGCGGCTGCTCTGGCCTACTGAGCTAAGCGGGCGACGACGTCGAGCGTACTGACGGCCACCATCCGGCGGCCGCAGGGTCGTACCGTTCCACCGGTCGGTGGATCGGCTCGCTGCTCCATCCGACCGATAGGTCGGTGTGGCTCCCGACCAGAACGGCACCCGCGGCCTCGCCGGCCGGCGGTTGTTCGCCGTCTATGCGCTGGCCAGCCTGCTGCCCGTGGTCGCGCTCGGCGCCATCCTCTCCTGGCTCCTGACCGCGCAGGCCGACCGGAACGGGCTCGCCGAGGCTCGGGACCAGGCCGGCATCGCCGCCATCGCGCTGAGCCCCATGCTCACGTCGTCCGACCTCGTCCACGACCTCTCGCCCGTGCAGCGGCTGATCCTGACCCGGACCGCCCAGTTCGCCGCCGACCAGGGCCAGGTCCTGCGGGAGGTGGTCTACAGCCCCGACGGCCGCGCCATCTTCCGGAGCGGAGCCGCCGGGGAGTCCCCCACCAACATCACGCCGGACGCCGACGGCGACGAGGTCCGCCGTGCCCTCCACGGTGAGGTCCTGGCCCACCTGTCCCACCTCGACGAGGACGAGGGTGGCCGAGGTCCGCGCGTCGTCGAGGTGTACCAGCCCATCCGGGCCACGGCGTCGTCCCCGCCGGTGGGCGTCGTCGAGCTCTACCTGCCCTACGAGCCGATCGCCGCCCACGCCGCAGCCGGCCAGCGTCTGATCAACCGCGTGCTCGTCGGAGGTCTCGCCGCGCTGTGGCTCGTGCTGACGGCCATCAGCTTCTCGGTCACACGACGGCTCCAGCGTCAGGTGCTGGCCACGTCGTACCTCGCCGCGCACGACCCGCTGACCTCGCTGCCGAACCGGGTGAGCTTCCGGGACCTGACCGCCGGCGTCCTCGCCGAAGGACCGCCCGGCACCGCCGTCGCCGTCATGGACCTCGACCGGTTCCGCGAGGTCAACGACGCCCTCGGTCACCGGAACGGCGACGAACTGCTCGAGAAGCTCGCCGCGCGGCTCCGCGCCGCGGTCCGGCCGGACGACACCGTCGCACGGCTCGGAGGCAACGAGTTCGGCTTGATCCTCCGCGGCGTCGAGGACCCGATGGAGGCCGAGGAGACGCTGCACCGGCTGCGGAGTGTGGTGTCCGCCGGCATCGTCGTGGGAGGCCTGCCGCTGGCGGTGGAGGCGAGTGTGGGCTTCGCCCTGCATCCCGCCGACTCGGCCGACGCCGATACCCTGCTGCGCTTCGCCGACATCGCGATGTCGACGGCGAAGCGACGCCGTCTCGGGTTGGCCCGGTACGACGAGGCGGACAACCCGCACGACGGTGCCGCGCTGACGCTCATGGGCGAGCTGCACCGTGCGGTCACCGCGGACGAGCTGGTGCTGCACTACCAGCCGAAGGTGCACGTCCCGACCGGCCAGGTGGAGGGCGTGGAGGCGCTCGTGCGCTGGCAGCACCCCGAGCTCGGGCTGCTGTTCCCCGACGCCTTCATTCCGGCCGCCGAGCAGACCGAGCTCATGGAGCTGCTCACCGAGTGGGTGATCGGCCGGGCGCTCGACGACCTCGGACGCACCGACCCGAGCGGCTCGCTGCTGGTCGCGGTCAACGTCTCCGCCCGGAGCCTCGCGCGGCCGGACTTCGCTGTGACGGTGCTGGGCCTGTTGGCCCGACGCGGGGTGCAGCCGAGCCGCATCGTGCTCGAGATGACCGAGACGGCGCTGCTGGTCGATCCCGCGCGGGTGGCCGACGCCCTCGGCGAGCTCTCCCGTGCGGGCGTCCGGATCAGCATCGACGACTTCGGGGTGGGACAGACCTCGCTCGGCTATCTCGCGACCCTGCCGGTGGACGAGGTCAAGATCGACAAGAGCTTCGTGCTGGACATGGCCCACAACCCGCGGAACGCCGCCATCGTGCGCTCGGTGGTCGAGCTGGCGCACAGCCTCGGCTTCACCGTCACCGCCGAAGGGGTCGAGACGGCCGACGCGTTGAGCGAGCTACGGGCGATGGGCTGCGACGCGGCGCAGGGCTACCTGCTGAGCCGCCCGGCTCCGTTGGAGCGCCTGCCCGCAGCACTGCGGGAAGCGGCCCGACTCGCTGCGGTGCCGGTCCCGAACTGACGGCGCCCCCAGGCAGCCCGTCGAGGGCTTCCTGGAGGCGCCGGTGAGGTGCTCGTCCTGCTCTGCTGAGGGTCAGGCAGCCGTACGCGTCGAGCGACGCCGACCGGCCGGGCTACCGCCGGACCGCTCGGGGCGCTCGGCGGAGCGACGGCCCTGCTGCGGCCCGGGACGACGCCCGGAAGCAGTGGCGCCGCGCGGTCCGCTGTCACGCGATCCGTCGCGGCGGGGGCGCCGCGACGCGTCGTCGTTCTGGTCCGCGACGGCCGACGGCACCGTGACGGTCGTCGTCATGTCGCGCGGCGAGACCGACATGCGGGTCGACGGCGTACCGGCCTGCTGGTGCATCCTCTCGACCTCACGGGTCTGGTCGGGCAGCACGAGCGTGACGACGGAGCCGTCGGCACCGGCGCGGCCGGTGCGGCCGGAACGGTGCAGGTGCGTCTTCGGGTCGTTGGCCGGGTCGTAGTGCACGACCCGCTCGACGGCGTCGACGTGGATGCCGCGGGCGGCGACGTCGGTGGCGACGAGGACCGGGATGCGCCCGCGGGTGAACCCGTCGAGGGCCCGCTCCCGCTGGCTCTGCCGGAGGTCGCCGTGGATGGCAGCCGCCGGGACGCCGACGCGGCTCAGCTGCTTGGCCAGCCGGTCGGCGCCGTGCTTGGTGCGGACGAAGATGAGGGTGCGGCCCTCGGCTCCGGCGATCTGCGCGGCGACGCCGACCTTGTCGCCGAAGCGGACCTCGACGACGGAGTGCTCGACCTGGCCGCTGGGTGCCTCGTCCGGCACCGAGTGCACGGCGGGGTCGGGCAGGAAACGGCGGACGAGCTTGTCGACCTCACGGTCCAGCGTGGCGGAGAACAGCAGGCGCTGCCCGGTGCTCGGCGTCTGGTCGAGCAGTTGGGTGATCACGGGCAGGAAGCCCAGGTCGGCGAGGTGATCGGCCTCGTCGAGCACGGTGACCTCGACGGAGTCCAGCGTGGCCGAGCCGCGCTCGATCAGGTCGACCAAGCGGCCGGGGGTGGCGACGACGAGGTCGACGCCACTGCGCAGCGCGCTGATCTGCTTGCCCATGGAGGCGCCGCCGTAGACGGCGAGGGTGCGCAGACCGAGCGGGCGACCGAGCGGCTCGAGCGCCTCGACGACCTGCCCGGCGAGCTCGCGGGTCGGGACGAGGATGAGGCCGCGGATGGCGGTGGGACGGCGACGCACACCGGAGCCGGCGAGGCGGGTGAGCACGGGGAGACCGAAGGCGATGGTCTTGCCCGAGCCGGTGCGCGCACGGCCGAGCAGGGTGCGTCCGGCCAGCGCGTCCGGCAGGACGCGGGCCTGGATCTCGAAGGCGGTGGTCAGACCGACGCGGGCGAGCGCGTCGACGAGCTTGGGCGGCAGACCCAGCTCGGTGAAGGGAGTCGGCTCCGGGGAGGGCTCGGCGGCGGAGCGCTGCAGCGCTGCCTCGAGCTCGGAGACGACGGGAGCGGACGGCCGTGCCGGGGCACGACGTGTTGCGCCACGAGGGCGGGACATAGAAGACGACCTGACTATTTCGGTGGCCGCGGAAACCGGCAGCGCTACCGGAACCAGGCTTCCCGTACCGCGCTCATCGATGAGCGCTGGCGTCTGCGCAGCTGAAGGGCCATGCAGTGGGTGCCCGGACGGGCGAAGTGGAGCGACCGCGCGGGCGAACTGGCCCGCTGCAGGAGCGACGCGAAATCGACGCTGCGTCCACAATATCAACTAGGACTGTCGGCAGCGGTGTCGGCAGAATGGCCCCTGTGTGCGGTCGCTACGTCTCGGCAGGTGACCTTGCCGACCTTGCGGTCCTGATGGGGGCCGATCCCTTCGCCCGCGACACCGACGACCAGCAGTCGTCGGACCAGGCCGCGTCCCTCGAGCGCAAGCGACGGTTCGCGCTGGCCCCGACCGATCCGGTCCCCGCGATCGTGCCGGCGACCCCGTCCGCCGGCTCGGAGTCCGGATCCGACTCCGGATCCGCCGGGCCGGGCGCGGGCCGTCAGCTCGCGCTGCTGGGTTGGGGCCTCGTCCCGCCCTGGGCACCGCCGTCGACCGCGGCACAGCGGATCAATGCCCGCGTCGAGACCGTGCTGGACAAGCCGTCGTTCCGGCGGGCGATCCGACGCCAGCGGTGTCTGCTCCCCGCCGACGGCTGGTACGAGTGGGTCCGCACCCCCGAGGGGCGGCGGCCGCATCTGGTCCGGCCCGCGGACGGCGGCCTCCTCGCCTTCGCCGGCATCTTCGAACGGGCCCGCCGCCCGGACGGCACCCCGCTGCGGACCTGCAGCGTCCTGACCGGCCCCGCCCCGGCCGCCGTCGCGTGGCTGCACGAGCGGGCGCCGCTGCTCGTGCCCGCAGCTCGATGGGACGACTGGCTCGATCCCGACGTCGACGCGGAGACCCTCCTCGCGGACCTGGTCGACGGCCCGCCGCGACCGCTCACGGTCACCGAGGTCTCCACAGCGGTGAACCGCGTCCAGAACACCGGTCCGGAGCTGCTGGAGCCGATCGCTCCGCCTGCTCCGGCCGAGCTCGTCGCGCCCGTCGAGCAGGCCTCGCTGTGGTGAGCGCCCCACCGCGGCCCGCTGCCGCAGCCCCCGCCGTCGACCCGGACGCGCAGAAGCGTCGCGACCTGCGGCGGATGAAGGCGTTCGCGACCGGCCTGCTGCTGTTCGCCGTCGTCGTCTACGCGGTCACCATCAGCTGGGAGCACACCGGGGCGCCGGGCTGGGTGCCCTATCTCAGCGCCGCGGCAGAGGCGGCCATGGTCGGGGCGCTCGCCGACTGGTTCGCCGTCACGGCCCTGTTCAAGCATCCGCTGGGTCTGCCGATCCCGCACACCGCTCTCATCCGGACCCGCAAGGACGCGCTCGGCAAGAGCCTGCAGTCGTTCGTCTCGTCGAACTTCCTGGTCGAGGACGTCGTGCGCGGCAAGGTCGCGGGCCTCGGCGTCGCCTCCCGGCTCGGTTCCTGGCTCGCCGATCCGGCTCACGCCGAGCGGGTCACCGGCGAGCTCGCGACCCTGGCCCGGGCTGCGGTCACCGTGCTGCGGGACGACGCCGTCCAGGCGGTGCTGGAGCAGACCGTCGTCCGCCGGTTCGTCGAACGGCCCTGGGGTCCGGCCGCCGGCAAGCTGCTCGGCGAGGTCGTCCAGGGCGGCGACCACCACAAGCTCGTCGACCTCGGGCTCGACGAGGCCTACACCTGGTTGCTCGAGAACCGCGAGAAGATCGCCCTGATGGTGACCGAGCAGGCGCCCTCGTGGTCGCCGCGGTTCATCGACGACCGCATCGCCTCACGCGTCTTCAACGAGCTCACCCGCGTCGTCCGCGAGGTCCGCAACGACCCGAAGCACCGAGCCCGCATCGCGCTCGACGACCTGCTGATCCGCTTCGCCGAGGACCTGCGCTCCGATCCGTACACGATGGACCGGGCCGAGGCGGTGAAGCGCCGCCTGCTCGAGCACCCCGAGGTGCGGGGGGCCATGAGCCGGCTGCTCTCGACCGGAAGAGCGATGGTGCTGCAGGCGATCGACGACCCCGCGAGCGAGCTCCGGATCCGCGTCCGCGACGGGCTCGCCGCCCTCGGTCGCCGGCTGCAGGACGACCCGGAGCTGCGCGGCAAGGTCGACGGCTGGGCACAGGACGCCGTCGGCTTCGCGGTCCGCAACTACGCCGACGACATCAGCTCGCTGATCTCCGAGACCGTCGAGCGGTGGGACGCCGCCGAGGCCTCCCGCAAGATCGAGCTCCAGGTCGGCCGCGACCTGCAGTTCATCCGGATCAACGGCACGGTCGTCGGCGCCCTGGCCGGCCTTGCGATCCATACCCTGTCGCAGCTGCTTCTCTGACGCGCTCCGGCGCCGACGGCCGACCCGACCGGTGTCGACGAAGATCACCAGCAACGAGGTGAATCATCGTGCGGCGTGTCGCCGCCGACCCGCCGCTGGGTCGATCTTCTCCGTTGTTCCTGATCTTGCGGCTGGCCGATATCGGCGCCGACATCTCAGCGGCGGTAGCTCTTGAAGAACGTCCAGAACGTGGCCGTCGCACTCGGCTGGTAATCGTGGTAACCCGGGCCGGAACCGGGATCGGTGACGAGCTTCCAGATGGTGCCGTTCGGCAGGAGCGCACCCTCGGTGTAGGAGTTGCCGAGGTCGACCGGGTGGCCGAGGTTGCTCGCCAGCAGCGGGCTGTTTCCGCCGCGGATCGGAACGACGGTGTCGCGGGTCGCGTGGACGTGGACGGCGCGGATCGGCGTCGCCGTCGTCACCGGGACGTCGAGCACGGCCTCGATCTCACCGGCGGCCGCGAACACGTCCGGACGTTGCAGGGCCGCGCGCATGGCGTAGAAGCCGCCGTTGCTCCAGCCCTCGATGTACACGCGGTGGCTGTCGAGCGGCACGATCGCCCGCATCGCCGCGATCTGGGCGAGCAGGTAGGGCATGTCGTCACGCATGTCGCCGGGGCTGCTGTTCGGGCCGGTCGCCCAGGTGTTGCCGCTGCCGGGCGGTGCCTGGACGTAGGCGACGACGTAGCCCTGCTGGTCGGCGTAGGCGTCCTGGTTCTGCACCTGCACGATCTGGTCGAGTGACCGTCCGGTCGCCCCGAGGACGAGCACGAGTGGACGCGGTGTCGTGGTCGTCGTCGTGTAGTGCATGCGGAAGTTCGGGGTGCTCACGGTGCGCGGCGGCGTGGGCGCAGGTGCGGGGGTACAGGCCGAGAAGAAGATCGAAATCCCGATTCCCGCAATGAGCACACCAATTTTGCGCATAAAAAGCCCCCCGGCTATCAGCTGTCAAACCGGGGCAAAGCTTGCCACAAATGCCGACTTGCGGGGCGAAAGTGCGAAAACAGACGTTCGCGTAACGAATGTCAGCTCGCGTCGAACCACCAGGGGCTGGTGTAGGCCACGCTCGCCCCGAGATGGCGGTAGGGGGCCGGGGCCCGCCGGTCGACCTCACCGGCCCGGTCGGAGACGCGCAGCACCGCCCAATCGCCGTCGCGCGGGTCCACCTCGATGTCGAACGACGTCGGGGCATCGCCCGCGGTCACCCGCGCCACCTCGGTGACCTGCGGGACCACCGCACCGGGGCGCAGCAGCTGGACCGAGAAGTCCATCCCGGAGGCGCCGGGCCCCAGGTCGAGGTCCACCGTGACGGAGTAGGAGCGGCGCCCCGGCAGAGCGGTGACCTCGCCGCCCATCGACACAGGCGCACCGTCGGCGCCGACGAGGACCGCGGCCAACCGCAGGCCTCGCAGGCGCGTCGCGAAGGTCCGGCGGGCCAGGAGTGCCTCACGGACGCCGTCGCGCGTCAGCTCGCGCAGGAAGATGCCCGTCCGGCCCTTGCCCTCCGGCCGGCCCCAGTCCTTGCCGTGCTCGTCGGTGACGCCGATCAGACCGGGACGCCAGCCCCGCGACAGGCATTCCACGAGGGGCGACCGGGCACCGTCGTCGACTCCGGCGAACAGGTAGTCGTCGCGCTTGTTGAACATCTCCAGCCCCACCACGCGGCGCGTGAGCGCCTGCCGGTGGGCGAAGCCGCCGAAGCGCAGCACCGTCCCCCGGCTGCCCGGGTGGTTGAAGCTCGCCAGCGAGTCGTCGGCGCCCGGGCCCTCGAGCCAGTCGTAGAGGTGGCGCATGTCGTGCGACGGCGTCGGGGCGAGGAAGTCGGGGCTGCCCCAGACGTTCACATGCCCGAGCAACGGGTGGGACCACTCGAAGCCCCGGATGGCGACGAAGCGACCCGGGTCGTCGGCGAGGTCGGCGAGCTCCGCGGTCTGCTTCCACGCCTCGCGGTCGATGCCGTTCAGCCAGCCCGCGAGCGGCACACCACCGGGCCGACCGACGCCGGAGGCGAAGTTGGCGTGGTCGGTCAGCGCGGCGACGTCGAGCCCGTTCGAGCGCAGCGAGGCGAAGGCGTCCGCGGCCTGGCCCCGACCGTCGGAGAAGCGGGTGTGGTTGTGCAGGTCGGCCGCCGCGCAGAACAGCCCGGGGAGCAGGGGCGATCGACGAGCCGTGCCGAACGGGTCGGTATCGGATTCGCTCACCCTGCCTTCCTTCGCCGCCGCAGCCCGGTTCATGCCCGCGCCGGGTCCCGCTCCGGCGATTGCGGCGCATCTCGCACCGCCGGACCCGGCCTGCAGCGCGTGCACATCACGCGCGGATGGGGCAGGTCGATCGGGGCAGGTCGTGTGCAAGCGACCTCGACGAAGGAGTTCAGATGACCGAACGACTGGACGGCACCGTGGCCCTCGTGACGGGCGCGAGCTCGGGCATCGGCGAGGCGACAGCCTCGGCGCTGGCCGCCGACGGGGCCGCCGTGGCCCTCGTCGCCCGGCGCGCCGACCGACTGCAGAGCCTCGCCCAGCGCATCGAGGGCGACGGCGGTCGCGCACTGGTCCTGGAGGCCGACGTCACCGACGAGTCGGCGGCCCGCGACGCGGTGGCCCGGACCGTCTCCGAGCTCGGACGGCTCGACACCGTCGTCAACAACGCCGGGGTCATGCTGCTCGGCCCGATCGTCGGCGCACCCGTCGAGGAGTGGGAGCGGATGGTGCAGCTGAACGTCCTGGGGCTGCTCTACGTCGCGCACGCCTCGCTGCCGCACCTGCTCGACGCCGCCGAGAACGGCCCCCGTCGCGTCTCCGACCTGGTGAACATCTCCAGCGTGGCCGGCCGCGTCGCCCGCAACGGCAGCGGCGTCTACAACGCCACGAAGTGGGGCGTGAACGCCTTCACCGAGTCGCTCCGGCAGGAGGTCACCGGCAAGCACGTCCGCGTCTCGGTCGTCGAGCCGGGCGCCGTGGCCACCGAGCTGGCGTCCCACAACCGACCCGAGATCCAGGAGACGATCTCGGCGCGCTTCGGCGACATCGAGCGCCTCGAGGCCATCGACATCGCCGAGGCCATCAGCTTCGTCGTCACCCGACCGCGACGAACTGCGGTCAACGAGGTGCTGATCCGCCCGACGGAGCAGGTGGGGTGACGCAGCCGGTCGGCTGACCGCCCGGGCCGGGCGCAGTCAGAAGCCCGTCTTCGCCCAGGTGATGGCGGACAGCGTCCGCTGACCGGCGGTGTTCGGGTGGAAGTAGTCGAACGGGCTGAGGTCGGCCAGCGTGAACGGGTTGCCGAACACGGCACCGTCGTCGTAGCGGCAGCCGGCATGCGTCCGGCAGGACGCGGCGAGCGCGTCGTTGAAGGCGAGGACGCGGGCCCGGACGCGCTGTCGCCGCGCCTCGTCGGCCGGTGCCGTCGAGCCGGGTGCGTCGAGCATCGTGCGGCAGAACCCGGCCGCCCAGATCGCTCGCGCGCGGGCGTCGACGTGCCCGACCTGCCAGAGCCGGTAGAGGTCGGGTATCGAGGTGACCAGCACCCGGGTGCCGGGACGGGCGCGGTCGATCGTGTCCAGAGCGGTGTCGACGCGGCTGCGGAAGGTGGCGACCGGCGTCATCGACGCCTCCGTGCCGGTGCACGCGTCGTTGGCGCCCATGAGCGCGGTGACGTAGTCGGGCTTGTGCGCGGCCACAGCGATGGCCTGCGCCGGCAGGTCGGCCGAGGTGGCGCCCGTCCTCGCGACGTTGTACACGTGGCCGGCGATGGCGGCGTCCTTCACCAGCAGCCGACGGAAGTGGCTGTCGACGGTCGTGTCCGTGCCGGTCGCCCAGGACTTCGCCGTGCAGTCCTGCAGGAACGTGCAGGCGTCGAAACCGCGGGTGATGGAGTCGCCCATCGCACCCATGCTGTGGATCGCGTTCGGGTCGGCCGAGGTGGCGCACCCCGCCAGCGGTGCGGCCACCGCAACGGCGGCCAGGATGAGCGCGGGGATACGGCGACGGAACACGGTCGACCTCCTCGATCCGCCGGAGCGTGCCACCGGCCGACCTTGCGTGAGCTTGCCTGCGGGTCCGCGGCCGGAGCGGCACCGCGACGATGGCCCTTCGGCGGGGTCGGGGCGAGATGAAGCGCACGGCGACGGGCGATCGCCGGGCCGGGTACCTGCCGGCATCGCCCGGCGAGCCGCGAACGGCGCAACGGGCGGCGTGGCGCAACTCCCGTAGGGCCTCACGGTGTTACGAATGCCAACGGTGCAATTCGTCCTGCCGCGAGACCGAGGAGCCGCCGTGACCACCATGGGAGCTGCTGCCGCGCCCGCGGGCAGCCCGCACTCCGCCGAGCTGACAGCCGTCGAGCTCGAGATCCTCGAGTTCGAGCGGCAGTGGTGGCGCCTGGCGGGTGCCAAGGAACAGGCCATCCGGGATCGTTTCGGGCTCTCCTCGACGCGGTATCACCAACAGCTCAACGCCCTCCTCGACTCCCCGGCGGCCCTGCGTGCCGATCCCATGCTCGTCAAGCGACTCCAGCGCATCCGTTCCTCCCGCGAACGTGACCGCTCCGCTCGTCGGCTCGGCCGCGAAGCCTGAGTTCGTGCGCGGCTCCGGCCGCCGCGTCGCCACCACGGTGGTCCGCTGGACGCTGCCCTTCGCCCTGCTCGTCGCAGCGCTCGTGGCCGTGCTCGGCCTGGGCGGCACCATGCTCACCTCCGCGCCGGTGAGCCCGGCTCCGCCTGCCGTCTCGCTGGACCTCAACCGACCGCCGCCGGCCGACCACACCGCCTGCTGCCGATGAGCTCGCCCTCGGGACCTCTCGAGCCGCGGACGCCCGCCGGTGCCGCCGGCCTCGCCGCTCTGCTCGCCGACCCCGCCCGTGCCGTCGTCGCCCTCGACTACGACGGCACGCTCGCACCGATCGTCGACCGCCCCGAGGACGCCGTACCGGCTCCGGGTGCGCTCGACGCGCTCGCCCGGCTGGCCCGCGTGGTCGGATGCGTCGCCCTGATCACCGGGCGCCCGGCGGCGCAGGTGGTCTCCCTGGCCGGACTCGACGAGGCTCCCGGGCTCCGGTCGCTGCAGGTCCTCGGGCAGTACGGCCTGCAGCGGTGGGATGCCCGCACGGGAAAGGTCGAGAGCCCCGAGCCGCTTCCCGGCGTGCAGACCGCCCGCGCACGGCTGCGGGACCTGCTCGACGGCGCACCGCACGGCGTGGCCGTCGAGGACAAGCACACCGCGCTCGTCGTCCACTTCCGGCGCGCGGCGGACCCCGAGGCGGCGGCCGCGCAGCTCGGTCCCGACCTGGAGGAGCTCGCCGAACAGGCCGGTCTCGAGCCGCACCCGGGGCGGCACGTCCTCGAGCTGCGCCCGCCGGGGTTCGACAAGGGCGGCACCCTCCGCGAACTCGTCCGCGCTCGCGAGGCGCGCTCGGTGCTGTTCGCCGGCGACGACGTGGGCGACCTGCCGGCGTTCGACGCCGTCGAGCACGCCCGTGCCGGCGGCACCCCCGGACTGCTGGTCTGCAGCAGCTCGCCCGAGGTGACCGGCCTCGCCGAGCGTGCCGACCTCGTCGTCGACGGGCCGACCGGCGTGGTCGAGCTGCTCGGCCGTCTCGCCGCCGTGCTCGGCGACGGCTGAGCCTCACCGCGCTCCCACGTTCGTCCGGAACGCTTCACATCCGGGCAGGGCGGGTAGCTGACCGGGCAGTGCGTGCACCCCCCCGGACCCGGCGGGCCACGCGAGCCGGGACGGGGCAGGCAGCGCATGGCGTCGGAGAGCAAAGGGACGGTCATCCTCGCCCTGGGGGCGAACCTCGCCATCGCGGTGGCGAAAACCGTCGTCGGCCTGATCACGCTGTCCAGCGCGATGCTCGCCGAGGCGGCCCACTCCTGGGCCGACACGATGAACCAGATCTTCCTGCTGACCTCGCTGTTCCGGTCGAAGAAGGCCGCCGACTCGACCCACCCCTTCGGCTACGGCAAGGAGCGGTTCTTCTGGTCGCTGCTGGCCGCGGTCGGGATCCTCGTCACCGGCGCCGGATTCTCGATCTACCAGGGCATCCATTCGCTCACGAGCGAGCACGAGGCGATTCCGGCCAGTGAGTTCTACCTGTCCTACGCGGTTCTCGGCTTCGCCTTCCTGCTGGAGGGCTCATCGCTGATCAAGGCCCTGCGACAGGTCAAGGGTGAGGCCGACGAACGCGAACGAGGCTTCGTCGAGCACCTGCGCAAGAGCAACGACCCGACCGTGAAGACCGTGGCCAGCGAGGACAGCGCGGCCGTGGTCGGCATCCTGCTCGCGTTCGCCGGACTCGGGCTCCACCAGCTCACCGGTTCCGCCGTCTACGACGGGGCGGCGTCGATAGCCATCGGCGTCCTGCTCGCCTTCATCGCCTACGCCCTCGGCCGCGACACCAAGGACCTGTTGATCGGGGAGTCGGCCGACCCGGAACTGCGGCTCGACATCATCCATCTGATCAGTGGCTTCGACGAGATCGACGGCGTCGTCGAGCTCCTGACCATGCAGCTCTCGCCCGAGGAACTGCTCGTCGCCGTCAAGGTCGACTTCGTCGACGGGCTCGACAGCCAGCGGATCGAGTGCGTGTCGACCGAGATCGACGACGCGCTGAAGGAGCAGTACCCGATCGTCCGGCACGTCTTCCTCGACGCCACCACCGCGACCGACGAGCAGCGGGAGGTCGCGAAGGAGGTCACGGCGCTGGCGGAGGCCGACGCCCGGGGCGACGAGGAGGCCGCCGACAAGCTCCGCGTGATGGAGCAGGAGCTCGACACCCATTCTCAGCACTGAGCGCGGCCGGCCCGGCGCGCTCGATCAGGTCGTCAGTCGGTCAGGGCCCGTCGCACCGCACGGGCCCAGCCCGCCCCGTGGCTCCCGTCCTCGACCTGCACATTGCCGTGCCGGCCGATGAGCGCCGCCATGTGGGGCGGCCGGGCCCCGTTCTCGACGAGCGAGAACCGGCCGACGAGGGGGGCCATTTCCAGGTCGCTCGCCGAGTCGCCGATCGCGAGGGCGTCCGCCGGATCGATGCCGCGGCGGGCCAGGTCCTCGGCGACGGCGATGCCCTTGCCGATGCCGTCGGGCACCAGGTGGTAGACGTGCAGCGCCGGGACGTCGAGCTCGCTGGCGGCGAGCGACTCCGACGTGCTCGGCAGCACCCCGTTGTCCCGGCAGCGGAGCCATCCGAAGCCCTCACCGGAGAGCCAGCTCTCGACCTCGGCCACGTCGACCTGGCCCCGAAGCATGACGTCGATCTCGTGGCCGAGGTGCCACGGGCTGTGGAACTCCAGGCGCGACGCGAAGCGGGCCAGCAGCCGCTCCACGAGCTCGTCCGGGACGGCGTCGAGCTCGGCGGGCATCGCGCCCCGGATCAACCGCGTGCCGGCGCGGCTGCCCGAGGGGTTCGCGCGCCACCCCAGCAGCGCCCCGAGCTCGGCGATGTAGCCGTCGGCACCGAAGATGCCGCAGGCCTCGATGAGTTGCGCCTTCGTCCGACCACTGACGAGGACGAGCGGGACCTCGGCCGCGAGCAGGTCGGCGAGCGCCCGGGCCGGTTCGAGGTCGACCGCCCCACCCTCGGCGCGGAAGAAGCACCCGCGGGGGCCGACCATCGTGCCGTCGAGGTCGGAGTAGACGATCCGGACGGTCACCATCCGCACGCTATCGGTGGCCGTCGGCGGAGCTGCGGAACCCGTGACCGACGGCGTTCGGGCTCGGTTACGATGGGGACGGCGAAACGGTATTGAGAAGACCGCTGGACCCGCACCACACAACTCCAGATCGCTCATCCCGAGGGGCAGAGGGACCGGCCCGACGAAGCCCCGGCAACCACCGCACACGGCGGCAGGTGCCAAAGCCGGCCCGCTACGGCGGGAACGATGAGGAGGTTCCGAAAGCCCATGACGTCTGTTCTCGACCGGCCCAGCCGCGTCAACCCGGCCACCAACCTGAAGTGTCGCCACTGCGGCGCCACCTACGAGCTGGCCGCCATCCACGTCTGCGAGCGCTGCTTCGCGCCGCTCGAGATCGGTTACGACGAGGACCTGCTGCAGCGCGTCACGCGCGAGTCCATCGAGGCCGGCCCGTACAACCTCTGGCGCTACGTCGGTCTTCTGCCCGCCGGCCACGACCCGGCCACCCGCGTCTCGCTCGGCGCCGGATGGACCCCGCTGCGCCGCGTCGACCGCCTTGCCCGCGAGCTCGGCATGCGCTCGCTCTGGGTCAAGGACGACAGCGCCAACCCGACGCACTCGTTCAAGGACCGTGTCGTCTCGGTGGCCCTCTCCGCCGCCCGTGAGCACGGCTACACCACCGTCGCGTGTGCCTCGACCGGCAACCTCGCGCAGTCCGTCGCCGCGCACGCCGCCTCCGCGGGCCTGAAGAGCGTCGTGCTCATCCCGAACGACCTCGAGGCCGGCAAGACCGTCTCGACGGCGGTCTACGGCGGCACCCTGGTCGCGATCGAAGGCAGCTACGACGACGTCAACCGGCTCTGCAGCGAGATCGCCGGCGAGCAGGAGTGGGCGTTCGTCAACGTCAACGTCCGCCCCTTCTACGCCGAGGGTTCCAAGACGCTGGGCTACGAGGTCGCCGAGCAGCTCGGCTGGCGCCTGCCGGAGCAGGTCGTCATCCCGATCGCCTCGGGCTCGCTGCTCACCAAGGTCGACAAGGCGTTCGGGGAGCTCGACCGCCTCGGCATCCTCGAAGGCACGCCCTACAAGGTGTTCGGCGCCCAGGCCGCCGGCTGCAACCCGGTCGCCGCCGCGTTCGCGAGCGGCGCCGACACCATCACCCCGGTGAAGCCGTCGACCATCGCGAAGTCGCTCGCCATCGGCAACCCGGCCGACGGTCCCTACGCCGTCGACGTCGCCCGGCGCACGGGCGGCGCGATCACCGACGTCACCGACGACGAGGTCGTCGAGGGCATGAAGCTGCTCGCGCGCACCGAGGGCATCTTCGCCGAGACCGCCGGCGGCGTGACCGTCGCGAACCTCCGCAAGCTGCTCGCCGAGGGCAAGCTCGACCCCGACGCCGAAACCGTCATCTTCAACACCGGCGACGGGTTGAAGACGATCGACGCGGTGGCGCCGACCTCGGGTCCGACCCACTCGATCAAGCCGAGCTACTCGGCCTTCGAGGCGGCGCTCGGCCTCGAGTAGGTCCTCAGCCGGTGGGTGCGAGTCCGCCGAGCGAGTAGTAGGCGTTGTTGAAGGCGATGCCGTCCCGGACGTAGCCCTCCGGGAGGAGCATCGCGTCGAGGGCGTCGACCCCGAGGTTGCCGTACTCGACGCACATCACCCGGGGCCAGACCGTGGTGCCGCGCATGCCCCGGAGGACGCTGAGTTCGTGGCCCTCGACGTCGAGGACGAACAGGTCGACCTGGTCGATGCCGTGCTGCGCGAGCAGGGTGTCGTAGCGCATCGTCCGCACCTCGAAGGTCTCGAAGCTGCAACCGTCGGCGACGAGCTCGGCGCGGTGGCCGGGCATGTGGCTCAGCGAGCCGTTGCCGAAGTTGGCGCCACGGGTCGGGTGCAGGACGTTGGTGAACGTCGCGGTGCCCTCGGAGTCCGACAGCGCTGCCTGCACGTTGACCGAACCGGGGCGGTTCTGCTGCAGCAGGTCGAAGTTGAAGGGCGACGGTTCGACGTTCAGGCCGGTCCAGCCGAGCGACTCCTCGAAGACGAGGCAGGAGCTCTCCTCGATGCCGGTGAACGCGCCGGCTTCGAGGAAGACACCGTTGCGAACGCCGGCGAAGTAGCTGTCGTGCAGGATCTTGTCGACCGGCGGATCGAACTGGCCGTAGAAGCGCATGTCGGCCTATCGACGCGAGGGTGACGTCGGTGACCCCGAGCGGCCCTCCGGGACGGCCACCGGTTGCACTCACCCAGGCCGAGTGCTAAAAATGGTGCTAGCACTCACCACGTCCGAGTGCCAGAGTCGCCCGGCGAGGCTGGGTCGTGAGCCCCCTGTGGCCTGCGGCGCATCCGTCCGTCGCGGGCGTCGGCGGCATCAGTCGCACTCGGCCACGTCCACCCTTTCTACGGAGGGACACTCCCCTATGCCGAAGATCATCGCGTTCGACGAAGAGGCCCGTCGCGGCCTCGAGCGTGGAATGAACCAGCTCGCCGACGCTGTCAAGGTCACGTTGGGCCCGAAGGGCCGCAACGTCGTCCTGGAGAAGAAGTGGGGCGCCCCGACGATCACCAACGATGGTGTGTCCATCGCCAAGGAGATCGAGCTCGAGGACCCCTACGAGAAGATCGGCGCCGAGCTCGTCAAGGAGGTCGCCAAGAAGACCGACGACGTCGCGGGTGACGGCACCACCACCGCCACCGTGCTCGCCCAGGCCCTCGTCAAGGAGGGTCTGCGCAACGTCGCCGCAGGCGCCAACCCGATGGGCCTGAAGAAGGGCATCGAGGCCGCCATCGCGAGCGTCTCCGAGGAGCTCTCCAAGCTCTCGCGTGACGTCGAGACGAAGGAGCAGATCGCCTCCACCGCCTCCATCTCCGCCGCGGACACCACCGTCGGCGAGATCATCGCCGAGGCGATGGACAAGGTCGGCAAGGAAGGCGTCATCACCGTCGAGGAGAGCAACACCTTCGGCCTCGAGCTCGAGCTCACCGAGGGCATGCGCTTCGACAAGGGCTACATCTCCCCGTACTTCGCCACCGACGCGGAGCGCATGGAGGCCGACCTCGACGACCCCTACATCCTGATCCTCAACTCGAAGATCAGCACGGTGAAGGACCTCCTGCCGCTGCTCGAGAAGGTCATGCAGTCGGGCAAGCCGCTCGCCATCGTGGCCGAGGACGTCGAGGGCGAGGCCCTGGCCACGCTGGTCGTCAACAAGATCCGCGGGACCTTCAAGTCCGTCGCGGTGAAGGCTCCCGGCTTCGGTGACCGCCGCAAGGCCATGCTCGGCGACATCGCCATCCTCACCGGTGGTCAGGTCATCAGCGAGGAGGTCGGTCTCAAGCTCGAGAGCGCCTCCATCGACCTGCTCGGCCGCGCCCGCAAGGTCACGGTCACCAAGGACGAGACCACCATCGTCGAGGGCTCCGGCGACGCCGACCAGATCGCCGGTCGGGTCGCGCAGATCCGTGCCGAGATCGAGAAGAGCGACTCCGACTACGACCGTGAGAAGCTGCAGGAGCGCCTGGCCAAGCTGGCCGGCGGTGTCGCAGTGATCAAGGTCGGCGCGGCCACCGAGGTCGAGCTCAAGGAGCGCAAGCACCGCATCGAGGACGCCGTGCGCAACGCCAAGGCGGCCGTGGAAGAGGGCGTCCTGCCCGGCGGCGGTGTGGCCCTGCTGGCCGCCACCGTCACCGCGTTCGACAAGCTCGACCTCACCGGCGACGAGGCCACCGGCGCGCAGATCGTCAAGATCGCGCTCGAGGCGCCCATCAAGCAGATCGCGTTCAACGCCGGTCTCGAAGGTGGCGTCGTGGTGGAGAAGGTCCGCGGCCTCGAGTCCGGCTGGGGCCTCAACGCCGCCACCGGCGAGTACGTCGACATGATGGCCGCAGGCATCATCGAGCCGGCCAAGGTCACGCGTTCGGCGCTGCAGAACGCCGGCTCCATCGCCGCGCTGTTCCTCACCACCGAGTGCGTCATCGCCGACAAGCCCGAGAAGAACGCCGGTGCGGCCGCTGGCGGCGGCATGCCCGGTGGGGACATGGACTTCTGATCTGAGTCCTCCCGCTCTCGGTAGTACCTGCACGACGCACGCGCCACAGGGGCGGTCCTCCTCCGGGAGGGCCGCCCCTGCGGCGTTTCCGGGCCCGGAGCGCGTAGGACTCCGACGTCGCCATAGGCGCGTCAGGGTCTGACGCCCTGTGCGACGCTGAGCGCATGAGCAACTCTGCGCCGCCGCCGGGCTGGTACGCCGACCCCTCAGGACAGCACGCCTCGCGCTGGTGGGACGGCAACACCTGGACCGAGCACACCCAGGACCAGCCGCAGGAGCAGCAGCAGGCACCCGCGCAGCGGCCAGCAGGGCCAGCAGGGCCAGCAGGGCCAGCAGGGCCAGCAGCAGTACTACGGCACGCCGCAGAACGTCCCGCCGCAGCAGGTGCAGACGCAGTACCGGCCCGACCGCATCCAGCGACAGGTCCAGCAGCAGGCGGGGGTCGGGCCTGCGACCGGTGGCAACGGGCACCTGCTCGACGAGCCGATTCTGGTGGTCAACCAGAAGACGAAGCTCATCGAGCTGACCAACGAGTACGCGGTGTTCGACCAGCACGGCAACCAGCTCGGCTCCGTCGTCGAGGTCGGGCAGAGCGCGGTGAAGAAGGCCGTCCGCCTCCTGTCGTCGTGGGACCAGTACCTCACCCACCGCCTCGAGGTGCGCGACAGCTCCGGCCAGGTGATGCTCACGCTCACCCGGCCCGCGAAGGTCTTCAAGTCCCGCGTCCAGGTCGCCTTCGGCAACGGGCAGCCGATCGGCGAGATCGTGCAGGAGAACGTCTTCGGCAAGATCCGCTTCGGGCTGATGGTCAACGGTCAGCACATCGGTTCCATCAACGCCGAGAACTGGCGCGCCTGGAACTTCTCCATCCAGGACGGCGGCGGCCAGGAGGTCGCCCGCATCACCAAGACGTGGGAGGGCCTCGCCCGCACCATGTTCACGACCGCGGACAACTACGTGGTGCAGATCCACCAGCGGCTGCAGGATCCACTGCGGGCCATGGTGATCGCGAGTGCCGTCACCGTCGACACGGCGCTGAAGCAGGACAGCCGCGGCCTCGGCTGAGCGGCCCCGCTGAGTCGTCCAGCCGAGCCGATACGCGGCACCTGCTACTCCGATCGGGTCGTCACCCGATAGGACCCTCACTGGACAAGGGCGGCCGCTCCCGCGCGGTCAGCCCCCCGAAGGAGGGTCATGGTCCGCTCGTCGACGTCCCCATTGGTTCACGGCCCGAAGGTGCTCGGCCTGGCAGCCGGAGTGGTGGCGGTCTCGCTGCTCTCCGGGTGCAGTGGCTCGGCCAAGGCCGCCCCGAGTGGTCCGACGCTGCCCGCCGTCCTGCAGGGCGACCCGACCCAGGTGGTCGCGGCGGCGGCCGGCCGGACCGCGACCGCCCCCAACGCGACCGTGACGATCTCCGTCCCGGTCGTCGCGGAGAGCGGCCCCACCGTCGTCAACGGTGAGGGCGCCGTGGACTTCACCGGCAACCGGTTGAAGCTCGTCGTGCCGAACGCGGAGAAGGCCGAGGAGCGCCAGGTCGGACGCGCCGTTTACGTGCTGCTCCCCGAGCAGGCCGCCCCGACGCTCGGCGGCAAGCAGTGGGTGAAACTCGACCTCGACACCGTCGGGCCGAAGAGCCCGGACCCCTTCAACCTCTACGCCTTCGCTCCGCAGCAGCTCGTCACGTCGTTGACGGCGATCAGCGGCGCCCACCTCGTCGGCACCGAGCCGGTCGGCGGCGCGAACGCCACGCACTTCGCCGGAACCGTCGACCCGCGCGCCCTTGCCGGCCACGGGGCGGATCCGACGTTCGTCAAGTACGTCGCGGCCGCCACCAAGGGCGCTCCGATGACGGCCGACGTCTGGCTCGACGACACCGGGCTGGTCCGCAAGCTCTCGATGCCGCTCCCGCCCCCCGGCGCGACGACGGCGGCGCCCCCGGCCACGGTCGAGCTCTCCGGCTACGGGGCGGCCGACGTCTCCTTCGAGACGCCCACCCCGGACAAGGTGGCGACCACCGCGGACCTCGCGAACCTGGGTGCCGGTAACGGCGACTGACCCGTCCGGCCGGGATGTCCCGCGCTTTCGACGACAGATCTTCCGAATCCCCAACGATCGCCGGTCTCGCTGATCCGGACGCTGCGGCGTGTGCAGAATGTGTCCTCGCACTCGATCCAGGGGGACTCATGACGCGCTCGGCCGGGACTGTTCCGTGGGGCCGGCTCAGCCGGTTCGTGTCCGTAGGAGTGTTGGCCACAGCGCTCGTCGCCTGCGGGAGTTCGAGCGGCTCGAACCGCGCCGGCGGCACCTCGTCCTCCGGCGGCGGCAGCTCCGTCCTGCAGGGCGACCCCGCTGTCGTCGTGGCGGGCGCGGCGCAGCGCACGACCGCGGCGAAGAACGCCAAGGTCGACCTCACCGGCATCGTCAGCACGATGGGGCAGACCGTCAACCTGACCGGCGACGGGGCGATCGACTTCGCGGGAAAGACCTTCACGCTGAACCTCACCATCCCGAGCACCGGTCAGCTCGAGGAGCGATTCGTCGACGGCATCGTCTACGTGAAGGTGCCCGCCCAGGCCGCCGGGCAGTTCGGCGGCAAGCCGTGGTTGAAGATCGACCCGAAGGCGATCGGCGCCGGCGGGGGCCAGAACCCCTTCGGCAGCCTCGACAGCAGCGACCCGTCGAAGATCCTCAACACCCTGCAGGGTGCGGGCAACGTGACCAAGGCCGGCGACGAGGACGTCCGGGGTGTGAAGACCACGCACTACCGCGCCGAGGTCGACATCGCGAAGGCCGCCAACGCCCAGGGGCTCACCCCCGAGCAGAAGCAGCAGCTGCAGGCAGCGCTCGGCGGTCAGTCCACCATCCCGGAGGACGTCTGGCTCGACGAGCAGGGTCTCGTCCGCCGCGTGGCCGTCGACATCAACGCCACGCCGCCGAGCACCGGCACCACGAGCAGCGCCCCCACCTCGGTCAAGACGAAGTTCCAGATGGAGTTCTTCGACTACGGCCAGGCCGGCGCCGCGGTCACCGCTCCCCCGCCGGACCAGACCACCGACTTCAGTCAGATCCTCGGTCAGCTCGGACAGCTCGGGCAGAGCAAGACCGGCTGACGTCTTCCGAACCGCACCGCACCGCACCGCACGGCACCGCACCGCACGGCTCCGGCAGACGGAGCCGTGCCGGTGCGGCGTCAGGCCTCGGTGGCGGGGAGGTCGTCGGCGTCGACGATCGTGTAGGCGTAGCCCTGCTCGGCGAGGAAGCGCTGCCGGTGCTGGGCGTACTCCGCGTCCAGGGTGTCGCGCGCGACGACGGTGTAGAAGTGCGCCGGACGCCCGTCGGCCTTGGGGCGCAGTACCCGGCCGAGCCGTTGCGCCTCTTCCTGCCGGCTACCGAAGGTGCCGCTGACCTGGATCGCCACGCCCGCCTCGGGCAGGTCGATCGACACGTTCGCGACCTTGCTGACGACGAGCGTCGTGATCTCACCGGTGCGGAACTGCTCGAACAGCCGCTCCCGCTCGGTGTTGCGGGTGGAGCCCTGGATGACCGGGGCGTCGAGGTCGCGGCCCAGCTCCTCGAGCTGGGACAGGTAGGCCCCGATCACGAGCACGCGGTCGCCGGCGTGCCGCTCGGCGATCATCCGCACGACGGGCCGTTTCGAGGCCGCGGTCGCGCACATCCGGTAACGCTCCTCCGGCTCGCTGACCGCGTACGTCATCCGCTCGTCGTCGTTCATCGTCACCCGCACCTCGGTGCAGATGGCCGGGGCGATGAAGCCCTGCGCCTCGATGTCGCGCCACGGGGCGTCGTACCGCTTCGGGCCGATGAGCGAGAAGACGTCGGCCTCGCGGCCGTCCTCCCGCACCAGCGTGGCGGTCAGGCCGAGCCGTCGACGCGACTGGATGTCTGCGGTCATGCGGAACACCGGCGCCGGCAGCAGGTGGACCTCGTCGTAGATGATCAGGCCCCACTCGCGGGCGTTGAAGAGCCCGAGGTGCAGGTTCTCGCCCTTCCGGCGGGTGGTCATCACCTGGTAGGTGGCGATGGTGACCGGGCGGACCTCCTTGCGCTCGCCGGAGTACTCGCCGATCTCCTCCTCGGTCAGCGAGGTCCGGGCGATCAGCTCGCGCTTCCACTGCCGACCCGCGACGGTGTTGGTGACGAGGATCAGCGTGGTCGCCCCGGCCTTCGCCATCGCGGCTGCACCGACGATCGTCTTGCCGGCGCCCGACGGCAGCACGACGACCCCGGACCCGCCGGCCCAGAAGCCCTCGACCGCCTCGGCCTGGTAGGGGCGGAGCTCCCAGCCGTCGGTGTGCAGCTCGATCGCGTGCGCCTCGCCGTCGACGTAACCGGCGGCGTCCTCGGCCGGCCAGCCGACCTTGAGCAACAGTTGCTTGAGCCGGCCACGCTCGGAGGGGTGGACGATGATCGTGTCCGGGTCGACACGGGCGCCGAGCAGCGGAGCGATCTTCTTCGAGCGGATGACCTCCTCGAGCACGGCCCGGTCGTTGGCGTGCAGGACGAGCCCGTGCACCGGGGAGTTCTCGAGCCGGAGCCGCCCGAAGCGGTCCATCGTGTCGGCGATGTCGACGAGCAGGGCGTGCGGCACGGCGTACTTCGCGAAGCGGACCAGCACGTCGACGACCTGCTCGGCGTCGTGACCGGCGGCGCGGGCGTTCCACAGCGCGAGGTTCGTGATGCGGTAGGTGTGGATGTGCTCCGGGGCGCGTTCGAGCTCGGCGAAGGGCGCCAGCGCCTGCCGCGCCTCTTTCGCGTCGGGCGAGTCGACCTCGAGCAGAACGGTCTTGTCGGACTGGATGATCAGGGGCCCGTCAGGCACGGCCACCTCCTTGTTCGCTCCCCAGGGTAGGCGTCGCCTCCGACAGGACGGCCGGTCAGCCCGCGGCGGTGAGGACGACCAGCGACGAGATCCGCGACACCGCGAAGGTCCGCCGCTCGCCGCTGTGCTCGTCGTAGGCGGTGAGGTAGCCGTTGGAGAGCAGCAGCGGATGCACGACCCGCTCGGTGGAGCGCCCCTCGAGGTTGACGTAGGCCATCCGCACGACGCCGCCGGCGTCGACGACCTCCCCGAGCCGCTCCAGGATCCTGCCGGGGGTGGTGATCGCGCCGCCCACCTCGGTGCGCGGTCCACCCGAGCGGGCCGCGTCGGCGGCGGAGGCGGCGCGGCGCAGGCGCGTCACCGTCGTCCGGAGGTGCTCCGGCGGCACGCCGGAGGTGGCGGACGCCGTCGAGCGCCGCACCGGAACCGGCACCCGCTCGGCGACCGACTGCTCGATGCGCACGACGCCGTCGGCGCCTTCGCCCGCCGGCGAGTAACCCGCGCCGCGCAGCACCTCGAGCACCCGGTCGAGCGGCGCGGAGGACACCGCCACCGTCGGCGCGATCTGCCGGAGGTCGACCGAACCGGTCTTGCGGGCCGCAACGACCTCGGCGAGAAGAGCGGGGTCGTCGCAGCGCACGTAGCAGGATGCGAGCCCGGCGCGCAGTCGGCCGTGACGTCGGGCGACGTCATCGATCAGGTAGGTCAACGACTGCGGCACGGTCCCGCGGGCGGCCCGGGCGATGAGCGCCTGGACGTCGGCGGCCGAGCGGCCGGCGTCGAGGGCCCGGCGCAGCGAGGACTCCGAGAAGCGGAACACGGTGGCCGTACCGGCGGACTCGACGTCGGCGACCAGCCCGATCTCGCGGGCGAGCACCGGCTCCAGCGGCCCCGGCGCGATCGCCGTCAGGTCGGCCTGCACCAGCACGTGGTCCAGCGGCGGAGGCAGGTGCCGGTCCATGACCGCCGCGGCGGCCTTCGCGGCCGCCCGCGTGTCGTCCGGGCCATCCGGGCCGTCCGGGCCGCCGAAGCCGTCCAGCAGCGCACGGCCGGCCGAGCCCAGGGCCCCGCGGCCGGTGACGCCGAGCAGGTCGGCCTCGGCGAGCGTCCAGGCCACCAGCACCGACCACCAGACGGCGTTGCGCCGCGGCCCCTGCCAGGCCAGCCGCGCGCGGATGCTGTCGGCGATGACCGCGGTACCGGGCGGCGCCGCCGCGAGGACGCCGAGGATCTCCCGTCGCGCCACGGAGGCGCCCGGGCGGCGCAGGTCCCAGGAGAAGACGGGCAACGGTTTCGCGGGTTCGACGTCCTCGACGAGCGGGCCGCGCTGCGGCTGGACCGCCGTGGTGAGGCCGGGCAGTGCCTCGAGCGTCGTCCACGCGGCGGCGACCCGCGCCCAGCGTGAGGCGTTGTCCAGGGTGCGCCAGTCGTCGACGTCCTCGGTCGGGACCATGGAGACCTCGGCCCCGGGCGTCGGAGCCAGCAGGTCGGCGGCGCGGAGCAGCTCGGCGACGACCGCCACGGTGTCGGCCGGCAGCTCGAGATCCTTCGCGGCCGCCCGCAGGTCGCGGACGGGCAGACCACCGCTGCGGGTCAGCACCGGCGGCGCGGCCTCCCAGCGCGCGAGCAGGGCGTCGCAGCGGCGCAGCAGTTCGGCGGCGGTGGTCGCGGCGGAGGCGTCGACCGCGCCGATCGGTACCGCCGGACCGTCGAGGGCCGGGGGCTCGGGGTGGAGCCGGCCCGCGACGAGCTCGCTCCACGCAGAGCTGCCGGCCGGCAGAACGTCCCCCGCACTGCGCCGCAGGGCCAGGGCCACCTCGCGTGGCAGCTCGACGAGGTCCCCGCCCGCGGGCATGAGCAAGCCCTGCGCGAGGAGCCGCCCGACAGCTGTCGTCGCGTCCTCGAGCGGAACGACGCTGACAGGAGCGGCCGTCGACCCGACAGGGGCACCGTCGGCGAGCCGGTCGAGGACGGCGCGCTCCGGGGCCCCGATGCCGGCGACCAGCGCGTCGACGCGGCTGGGGTCGTCGAAGACGGCGACGAGGTCTGCTACCTGTGCCTTCCCCGGGTCGGAGACGCGCACGGTGCCGGCCTTCGAGCCGGGTGCCTTGGTGAGGGTGACGTCGAGCGTTCGGGCCAGGACGGCCCGCTCCTCGGGCAGGAACTCGGTCCGCAGCAGGTGGGCCGCGCTGCGCCCGAACCCGAGTGGGTGCGGGCCGACCTCGTCGGCAACCCCCCGCGGCAGTGAGACCTGGTCCTCGCCCCACAGCAGCCCGAGCCGCCGCAGCCGGTCGAAGCCCCGCGAGACGACGTCGACGTCGAGCCCGGTGCGCTCGGCGAGCTCCGCCGCAGTGACCGGTCCGCCGAACAGGACCAGCGTCTCCAGCAACTCGAGGCCGAAGCGGTCGACGCGCTCGAGGGCGCGACCCACGCTGGCGGCCGCAGCCAGCCGGCGGCCGAGCACGTCGAAGTCGGCGGGCGGCGGGACCGAGACGTCCGGTCGGGCGCTGAGCAGGGCGAGCAGGGCGTCGTCGTCGAGGCCGGCCAACCACTCGCCGAACGTCCCCGCCGGCGCCGCGGCGCTCTCGTCGCCCGCAGGATCGGCACTCATCCCGACCAGGGTAGTGAGGGGGCGTCCCGTGGGGCTCTCGTAGGCTCCGATTGTGGAGCGGCTAGCGGAGACGGACGTGGCGGGAGTGGCCGAGGAGCAGCTCGCCGACGCTCGTCTGGCCGCCCTCGAGGCCCGGCTGCGCGAGCTCGGGTCCCTCGCCGTCGCCTTCTCGGGTGGGGCGGACTCCGCCTTCCTCCTCGCGGCGGCGGTCCGGACGCTCGGCCCGGCGAAGGTCGTGGCGGCCACCGCCGTGTCCGCGTCACTGCCCGCTGCCGAGCTGACCGCAGCCCGGGTCTTCGCCGCCGGGCTCGGCGTGCAGCACGAGATCGTCCGGACCCACGAGATCGACCGCGCCGGGTACGTCGCGAACGCCGGCGACCGGTGCTACTTCTGCAAGGCCGAGCTGCTCGACGTCGTCGGCCCGGTGGCCGCCGCGCTCGGGGTCGACGTCGTCGCCACCGGCACGAACGCCGACGACGCGGTCGCGGGGTTCCGGCCCGGGATCCGTGCCGCCGCCGAACGCGGTGCGTTGACGCCGCTGCGTGACGCCGAGCTGACGAAGGCCCAGATCCGCATGCTCAGCCGCCGTTGGGGGCTGGAGACGGCGGACAAGCCTGCTGCGGCCTGCCTGTCGAGCCGGGTCGCCTTCGGGGTGCCGATCACCGCGGAGCGGTTGGCGCGCGTCGAGCACGCCGAGTCCGAGATGCGGCGGGCGCTGGTCGACGCCGGTCTGCCGGTGCGCAACCTGCGGGTCCGCGACCTCGGCGATACCGCGCGCGTCGAGGTCGACGCCGAACTCGTGCCGTTCGTCGCTCCGTGGGACCTCGCCGCGCTGCTGCCCGGCTTCGCCGACGTCGAGCTCGACCCCCGCGGCTTCCGCAGCGGGTCGATGAACGAGCTGCTGCCCGACCCCGTCCGTTACCGCTGAGCTGCGCGCCGCGCCCGCGCACGGACCCGGCCGGCGCGGAGCATCCCGACGAGGGCCAGGCCCAGTCCGAGTGGCGGCAGCACGCCGGCCGCCAGGTTGAGCGGCAACGGCCAGTTCCGGTGGCCGAAGAAGAACGGCACGACCGCGACGACGACGGCGACCACCCCGACCAGGAAGACGATGCCGCCCGCGCGCACCAGCCCGTCGCCGGGCTGGGGCTCTTCGGGTTCGCCCCGCCGGCCGGACGCCGCTCCGGGCCTCATCGCAACGGGCCGGCCAGCGGCGGCACGAGCCCGAGCGAGACGGCGCGGCCCAGCAGACCGTCGACGGCGTCGTACCCGGCCTCACCGAGGTCGGCGGTGTGCTCGTTGACGTAGAGCCCGATGTGCGCGTCGACGACCTCGGGTGCCATCTCCTGCGCGTGTTCGGCGACGTAGCTCCGGGAGGCCGACGGGTCCGCCCAGGCGTGCTCGACGCTCGCGCGGATGGCCCGGCCGAGTGCGTCGAGGTCCAACGACCGCCGCGCGATGATCGCGCCGAGCGGGATGGCGAGCCCCGTCTGCGACTCCCACCAGTCCCCGAGGTCGACCAGCGCGCGCAGGCCGTAGCTGGGGTAGGTGAAGCGGGACTCGTGGATGATCAGGCCGGCGTCGACGACCCCCTCGGCCACCGCCGGCATGATCTTGTCGAACGGCATGATCTCGATGGCGGCGACGCCCTGCTCCTGCGCCCAGAGCTGGAACAGCAGGTATGCCGTGGTACGCCGACCGGGGATCGCGACGCGCGCGCCCTCGAGCGTCTCCCGGTCGCCGACGACGACCAGCGGGCCGCAGCCCCGGCCGAGCGCCCCACCGGAGGGCAGCAGCGCGTACCGGTCGAGCAGGTCCGGCAGGGCTGCGTAGCTCACCTTGACGACGTCGAGCTCACCGTCGGCGGCCCAGCCGTTGAGTACGTCGATGTCGGCGTAGCTGACGCTGACCTGCGGGGCACCGTCGATCTGCCCGTGCACCAGCGCCGAGAAGGCGAAGGTGTCGTTCGGGCACGGTGAGATGCCGAGCGTCAGGGTCTCGGACGGGGCGTCGTTCCTGGTGCCGGTCATGATGGTCGTCCTCCGGTTCGGGGAAGCTGGGCCAGTGCGGTGGCACCGCGGCGGACGGCGGCCAGAGCGGCGGGGATGTCCCAGGCGGTCCGGTCGCGGCGACCCACCCGGTTGCTGATGCCGCGGAGCTCCGCAGCGGGGATCCGGTGCAGGGAAGCCGCGGTGGCGACCCCGAAGCCCTCCATCGCCTCGGCCACGGCGTCGCTCCGGCGGGCGAGTTCGGCGGCGCGCTCCTCGCTGCCGGTCGCGGTACTGACGGTGAGCACCGGCCCGACCGTCACCGCCGTGGCGAGCGCGGGTGCGAGTGCCGGCAGGCTGCTCGTGCCGAAGCCGAGCGCGTCGAGGTCGAGGAAGCCCGCGTCGCTGTCGCTGCCGAGGTCGGCTGCGACGAAGCGGTCCGCGGCGACGAGGTCACCGATCTCCGCGCGGCCCACGAAGGCCCCCGCGATGCCGGCGCTGACGACGAGCTCGGGGGGTTCGGGGAGGACGGCGAGGACGGTCGCCGTCGCAGCGGCGGCGGCGGCAGGGCCCACGCCGCCGGCGACGACGCCGACGTCGGCGACCATGCGGAGGCGCAGCGGTCCGATCTGCTGCGTGGACGGCTCGGCACCGAGGGACCCGGCGTCGACCAGGCCGGCCAGGACAGCGTCGCGCTCGGCGTCGACCGCGGTGACCACGAGCAGCCGCGTCAGTTGTCCTGGTGCAGGGTGAAGACCCACGCGCCATCCGCTTCCCCGCCCGCGGGCGGCTGCTGGAAGACCGCCAGGGCGACGTCGCTGACGCCGTTGAAGTTCGGCACCGTGAAGGTGTAAGCGAACCGGTGCTCGAGCACCGGCGACGCCTTCGCGCCGTTCAGCACCACGACCCAGCCGGCGTCCCGCGTCGCCTGATCGACGCTGATGTTCACGACCCCACCGGGGCGCACGTCCACGACCTTGGCGCCGGCCTTGTCGGTCCGCAGCTTGCCGTCGAGCTTGTACTGCACGGCCTGGCTGCGCACGCTCGTCCCGCCGGACTGGACGGTCACCGACGGCACCGGCTTCGTGCATCCGGCGAGCAGGCCGACGCCGGCCACAACCGCGAGCAGGGCGGCGGGAACGGCGGGGCGGGGCACGGTCCCGATGCTATCGACGGCCGGTCCGACGGATCGACGGGGCGGGTCAGGCCAGCGGCAGCGTCGGCGACGTCACGGACATGGGCGCGGTGCGGGCGGTCCGGATCCGCCGCGACACCCGCCGCAGCGAGATCGACTCGGTCACCAGGGCGACCGCCATGCCCGCGGCGCCGATCAGCAGGGCGATCCAGGGCGGCATCGGGATGAGCCCGACGGCACCACCGAGCACCCAGCACAGCTGCATGGCGGTCTCGGACCGGGCGAACGCCGAGTTGCGCGTGTCCTCGGCGACGTCACGCTGGATGACGGCGTCGAGGCCGAGCTTGCCCATCGATCCGGCCGTGCAGGCGAGCAGGGTCGCGCCGAGCGCGGTGGCCTGCATGTACAGCAGCGTGCCGCCGAGGCAGCCGACGGCAGCCAGTCCGACGGCGCCGATGATGAGTACCTCGGGGCGGCGGTTGAGCCGGCCGCCGAGGAAGACGCCCAGCCCGCTGCCCAGGCTCGCAGCGAGACCGAGCTGGCCGATCGCGACCAGTCCGCCGCCGTTCTCGCGGAAGGAGAACGCGAGGAAGATCGTCAGGAATCCGACGAGGGCCCGGACGGCCATGGCGCTGCGCAGCGCCGACGGGAGCTCCCCGAGGACCCGGCGGAACCGGCTGCCACCGACGACGGTGGCCCGGCCGAGCGAGGCGGCGGGACGCTCGCCGGTGGAGCTGTCGACGTGCGAGGGCAGCACCCAGGAGAAGAACAGGCCGATCATGAAGACCACGGCGGCGGCCCGCAGCACCCACTCGTAGCCGAGGCTGTTGCCGACGCCGTACCCGATCGGCGCGAGCACGAGGCCGGCCACCACCGTCGTGAGGGTCAGCCGACTGTTGGCCTTCACCAGGGTCATGCCCTCGGGCACGACGCGGGGCACGACGGCGTTGCGGGCCACCCCGAAGGCGCGGGAGAGCACGAGCAGCCCGAGCGCCTCCGGATAGAGGAGCAGCCCGGAGCCGGTGATGATCCCGGCGAGCGTCCAGGCCAAGGCGCCGCGGGACAGCAGCGTGACGCCGAGCGCGATGCGGCGCCCGCTCGGGAAGCGGTCGAGCGTCGGACCCACCAGCGGAGCCAGCAGCGCGAACGGCGCCATGGTGACCAGTAGGTAGAGCGCGACCTTGTTCCGCGCCTCACCGGGCTGCACGGAGAAGAACTGGCTACCGGCCAGGGCGACGGCGATCAGGGCGTCCCCGGCCGAGCTGACCAGGACCAACTCCTGCATCGCGGCGAAGCCCGACTCCTCGGCACCATCCCGCCGCACGCGACCGCGGATGCTCCGGATCGAGCGACCGAGGCGTCCTGCCACTCCCATGCCCGGAAGTCTCCCCCGAATTCCGTGGTCCTCGCACGTCCCGAGGCGCGGAATCCTCGAGATGTCGCCGACGACCGCGTGTCAGGGAATCGGTACCACGACTGTCGGCACCGGGGGTGGGACGACCACCGGCGGGTCGACCGCCGGGGGTGCCTTCACCGTCGCCTGCGGCGCCACCACCGGGGGTTGGATCACGGCGGGTTGGACGACGGGGGGTTGGGCCACCGGAGGTACGACCACCGGCGCTGGTACGGCGACCGCCGGCGCGGTCCCGGTCACCGGAGGGACGACCACCGGTGGGGGCACGACCACCGGTGGCGACGTGCTGGGCGGTGTCGGCGGGGTCGTCGACGGCGGCGCCACCGGGGCGCCGGGGCCGTCGACCTCGAGGAACTGCGGCATGTACCGGTTGGAGTTGGCGACGAGATCGCTGTACTGCCCGCTGTTGCGCGAGTAGACGAACAGGCTGCGGCCGCTGCTGAGCGGGAAGGCGGGCAGCCGGTAGCCGCCGTAGGTGTACTCGCCCGGTGTGGTCTTGGCCGGGAAGGCGGCGACGACGTCGGGTCGCTGCGTCCAGGGCCCGGTGAGGCTGGGCGCCGCCCAGGTCGAGATGCCGACGCTGAAGATGCCGTTGGCCTTGCCGTCGATCACCCAGCCGCCGCCCGTGCGTGCGAGGCTGAAGGAACCCGGGGTCCCGGTCCCGCCGGGGGCGAGCAGCGAGGCCGCTGCGGCCGGGCTGCTCGACCAGCCGGTGCCCGTGAAGTAGGTCCAGGCCGACGGGGTGGCCAGCGAGCCGGCCGGTACCCGCGAGAGGAACAGGTCGTTGCCCAGGGGCGAGCCCATGGGTCGGGGCCGCGTCCCGTAGGTGTAGACGAAGCCGCCGTCGGCGACCATGGCGCCGTCCCAGGCGATCCCGACCTGGTTGCCGGTCGCGTCGAAGGCGCCCGGGTTGCCGGGCATCGTGAAGATGCCGGCGAAGACGGGGTCCTGGCCCGGGGTCGGGAAGTCGAAGGCCGCGAGCCGCGTCCCACTGACCCGGAAGCCGAAGCCCTGACCGGGCGTGCGGTAGGTGCGGGTGCAGACGAGCCAGAGACGGTTGCCGACGGAGACGCCGCCGGTGGGCCAGTAGATGGCGCCGTCGGCGTCGGCCGGGACGAAGGACCCGGGCTTCGGCCCGGGAACCGAGCGCATGCGTACCGGGTCGACGGTCAGCATCGAGTTGTCGACCATCGGCGGCGAGGTGAGGAAGGCGCCGTTCGCCTTGACCGAGCCCTGCAGCGTGTCACCGAAGAGCAGTGCCTGACGGCCGTCGGGGAGGGTGACCGGGCCCGCCCCGTCGGCACCGGACCACACCGGGGTGTGGAAGCCGTTGAAGCTCCGCTGCCACGCCGCCGCCGAGGTGAGCGGCTCGGTCACCCAGTACTCGCGCGGGTCGGCGGTGGCGTTGGTGCCGCTGGGCCAGAGGCTGTCCGCGGTGCCGTGAACGAAGTTGTTGCGGCGCCCCCCGGTGATGCCGTACTCGTCGCTGGTCGGGAAGCCGAGCACACCCGCCTCCCAGCCGAGCGAGGCCCACTTCCCGCGGATCGCGCCGTGCACCTCATGGGCCCCGGTGGCGGGCGACCAGTAGATCGAGCCTGCCTTCGAGAAATGGTTCAGGGCGCCCGTACGACCGGGGGTGGCGGTCTCGTCGGTCGTCGGGAAGCCCAGGATTCCCTGCTCCCAGCCGAGCTGTGCCCACTTGACCCGGATGGCCCCGTGGATCTCCTGCGCCCCCGTGGCGGGCGACCAGTAGATCGAGCCGCCCGCGGAGAAGTGGTTGAAGGCCCCGAACACGTTCGGCGTGCCCATCTCGTCGGTCGTCGGGAATCGGAGCACCGAGGCCGGGCCGCCGAGGGCCTTGTACTTCGTCAGGATCAGCCCGTGGACCACGTGGGCGCCGGTCGCGACGGACCAGTAGATCGAACCCCCGGCGTAGTCGTGCGCCCGCCCGCCGGGCACGGTGTAGGTGGCACCGCGGGTGAGCCCCAGGTAGGACCCCGCTCCCCCGATCTGGCAGTAGCGCAGGTCGATGGCGTCCCGCGAGGTGCAGGTCGCCGCGGAGGCGCTGCCCGGCAGCACCACGGCGATCCCGAGAAGCACCGGCACGATCAGGGCGACGACGCGGTGCCGACGCACTCGTTGACGCCAGGACGACATTCCCACGGTTCCCCCGAACTGTGTCTCATGCCGTCCGCCCGGGAATGCGTTCGCCCCGGTTGTCGGGAGCGATCATGGCTTTCCTGTCGCAACAGCAGAGGACAACCGTAACGGTACGGAACCGGTCAGATCGGTGATTCCACTGATCTGTCGCCCTTTTGTGGGTCGCAATCACAATCCGACGCCGGACCGCCTGATCTGAGGTATACGACGGGGTCTCGACCTGCATCTCTGGCGGAAACCTCCAGATGAAAAGCCCCTATTTGGATTGACGATCATTGACGTCGTAACCGACGGTGCAGAACAGCCCACGCCGCTCGGAAGCAATCGTCGGATTGTGCTGGGCCATCTCCTTGTCGTTCGTACTGTCAGGGTGGACGGGCGGACCGCCGACCGGGTGGGTGCAGCAGGGCGGGCGGCGTCGGGCACCATGGTGGGGTGACTTCGCCTCGTACCCGGGACCGCCTCGACACCGTGTGTGCCGCCGCGGTCGACGTGGCCCGCGCGGCCGCCGAGACCGAGGCCGGGAACCCCGCCGAGGTGGGCGACCACCTGGGCGCCCTGGCCGAGGCCGAACGCCTCGTCGTGCACCGCTTCGTCTGCCTGACCGCGGCCTACCGCGGCTGGTACTGGGCGGTCTCGGTTGCGCGCGCCTCGCGCGCCCGGAACGTCACCGTCGACGAGGTGGTGCTGCTGCCCGGCGAGCAGGCACTCATCGCGCCCGCGTGGGTCCCCTGGTCCGAGCGGCTGCAGCCCGGCGACCTCGGCGTCGGCGACCTGCTGCCGACCGCCGCCGACGACGAGCGGCTGGCGCTGCGCAACAGCGATGTCGACATGCTGAGCGACGACGAGCTGTTCCTGGAACTCGGCCTCGGCCGTCCGCGGGTGCTCTCCCTCTACGGCCGGGAGGAGACCGCGACCCGGTGGATCGAGGGCGACCCCGGTCCCACCGCGAAGATCGCCAAAGCGGCGCCGGCGCGCTGCGAGAGCTGCGGCTTCCATGTCCGGCTCGTCGGTGCCCTGGGCCGGCTGTTCGGCGCCTGCTGCAACGAGTACGCCCCGGACGACGGTCAGATCGTCTCGCTCGACCACGGCTGCGGCGCCCACTCCGAGGCGCTCGTGATGCCCTCGGCGCATCCGCAGCCGGTGGTCCTGGACGACGACCAGCTCGAGTCCGTCCCCTCACGGGAAGCGGGCTCGGTGCCCGACACCGCCCGCGGCGGCGACGAGGGCGGCGAGCCCTACGGGCACTCCTGACGTGACACGTCGGACGCGGCCCTAGAGTCCAGACGTGGAGCCCACCCGGCCGGATCATCCCGGCACGTACCTGCTCGTCGACGGCGAGAACATCGACGCCACCCTCGGGCTCTCCGTGCTCGGGCGCCGTCCCGGGCCGGAGGAACGGCCCCGTTGGGACCGCGTCCGCGAGTTCGCGGCCGGCGTCTGGGACCAGCCGGTCCGCGGCTTGTTCTTCCTCAACGCCTCCAACGGCCAGCTGCCCATGCCGTTCGTGCAGGCCCTGCTCGCGTTGGACTTCAAGCCGATCCCCCTCGCCGGCGGCCCCGGCGAGAAGGCCGTCGACGTCGGTATCCAACGCACGTTGGACGCCATCAGGGACCGGCAGGGCGACGTCCTGCTGGCCAGCCACGACGGCGACTTCCTGCCGCAGATCGAGGCGCTGCTCGACGGCGAGCGGAAGGTCGGGCTGCTCGGGTTCCGCGAGTTCGTCAACTCCCGCTTCAGCGAGCTGACGGCATCCGGGTTGAAGATGTACGACCTCGAGGACGACGTCCGCTGCTTCCGCACCGTCCTGCCGCGCGTCCGGATCATCCCGCTCGAATCGTTCGACCCGACGCGCTACCTGTTCTGAGCAGGGCGGCTCAGTCGCTGGAGCCGGGGTTCGCTCCGGAGCGGCGCATCGCCGCTGCTCGGCGGGTGCAGTAGAGCAGGCCCAGCAGCCCGAGCCCGACGGCGACGGCGCAGGTCGGGATCCACCACAGGTGCCCGGCGTCGTCGAGCCGGCTCCAGAACGGCAGCAGAACAAGAAGCGCGATCGTCCAGAGGACCGTGCCCACGATGACGGTCCGCACCCCGTCGTTCGGCAGGGGCTCGGGAGGTGTCCGGCGGATCACGGGAGTGCGCGACATCTCGTTTCGGGACACCTTCCGCCGGCACGACCCGGCACAGCTCGTGGTGGACTGGACGCTAGCACTGGCCGGCGCTGCTCCTGCCCCATGCATCCGCCGGTCCACCTGCTACGAAACGCCGGTCCAGCGCCGCCGCCCCGCGTTCTCGTCAGCTGACGTCCCCGATCCCCCATCAGTTCCTGGAGTCCTGCGATGTCCGCGGTCCGCGCGACGAACAGCCCGAGCCCGTCCGAGACCGGTGCCGCAGCAAGCGGTGCCGGCACCACGAAGCAGATCCCGACCGGGAACGCCTTCGGCGCCCGCTTCGACCGCTACTTCTCCATCACCGAGCGCGGCTCCACCGGTCGCCGCGAGATCCGCGGCGGTATCGCGACCTTCTTCACGATGGCCTACATCGTGGTGCTGAACCCGCTGATCCTCTCGAGCTCGGCCGATAGCACCGGGGCCAAGCTCTCCGGCCCGGCGATCGCCACCGTCACCGCCCTCGTGGCCGCGGTGATGACCTTCCTCATGGCCGTGGTCGGCCGCTACCCGTTCGCCCTGGCCGCCGGCCTCGGCATCAACGGCGTCGTCGCCTTCCAGCTCGCGCCGCAGATGACCTGGGCGGACGCGATGGGCATCGTCGTCCTCGAGGGCCTGGCCATCACGGTGTTCGTGATCACCGGGTTGCGCGAGAAGATCCTCGACGCGATCCCGTTGGCTCTCAAGCAGTCGATCAGCGTCGGCATCGGCCTGTTCATCGCCTTCATCGGTTTCGTCGACGCGGGCTTCGTGCGGCGCAGCGACAGCGGCACCCCGGTCGGCCTCGGCATCGGCAACAAGCTGATGGGCTGGCCGACCGTCGTGTTCGCCCTCGGCCTGTTGCTCGGCACCGTTCTCGTCGCCCGCAAGGTCCCGGGCGCGATCCTGCTGACGCTGGTCGGCGGCACCGCGTTCGCCATCGTGCTGCAGCTGTTCGTCAACGTGCCCGCCTCGAACGGCCAGCCGAACTCGACCGGATGGGCGCTGAACGTCCCCGAGGTGCCGAAGAAGGTCATCGGCAGCCCGGACTTCTCGCTGCTCGGCCACTTCTCGATCGGCGGCGCCTTCCACATCGGCGTCATCGCGACGATCCTCGCCGTCTTCACCCTGATGCTCGCCGACTTCTTCGACACGATGGGCACCGTCGTCGGCGTCGGCGCCGAGGCCGGCCTGCTCGACGAGGACGGCCGCCTGCCCGGCGTCGGACGCGTGCTGCTCGTCGACTCGCTCGCCGCCGCCGCCGGAGGCGCGGCCTCGGCCTCCTCGGCGACGACCTTCATCGAATCGGCTTCCGGGGTCGGCGAGGGCGCCCGCACGGGTGCCGCGTCCCTGGTCACCGCGGGTCTGTTCGTGCTGGCCATCCCCTTCACCCCGCTCGTCGAGGTGGTGCCGTACGAGGCGGCGTCGCCCGTCCTCGTCATCGTCGGCTTCCTGCTGATGACGCAGGTACGGGACATCCCGTGGAACGACTACGACCTCGCCATCCCGGCCTTCCTCACGATCGTGCTCATGCCGTTCACGTACTCGATCACCAACGGCATCGGTGCCGGCTTCATCGCCTACGCCGCGATCAAGGCGGCGAAGGGCAAGTGGCGGGAGCCGGGGTGGCTGCTGTGGATCATCTCGCTGCTGTTCGTCGTCTACTTCGCCATCGATCCGGTGGAGCGGGCACTCGGCGTCAAGTAGTTCCTCCGCACCCGGTCCTCACCCATTGAAGTTAGCCTCGCTAAGTAATACCGTGGGGTGGTGACCAGCCCGACCGAGACCGAGCTCAGCTCCGCGTTGCGGATCTCGGTGATGCGGCTGTCGCGGCGGATGCGCCAGGAACGGTCGGGCGACTCCCTGCTCTCGGCCACCCAGATCGCCGTGATGGCGACGTTGCGCCGCCACGGTGCGCTCACCGCCGGAGAGCTCGCAGCGTTCGAGAAGGTGTCGCCGCCCTCGATGACGCGTGTGCTGACCACCCTCGCCGAGGCCGGGATGGTGTCGCGCCGCAGCTCCCCGACGGACGGCCGGCAGGTCCTCGTCGAGCTCAGCAGCGCCGGGGCGGAGCTGCTCGCGGCCGATCGCCGACGCCGCGACGAATGGCTCGGGGCCCGGCTCGACGAGCTGACCGCCGACGAGCGGGACCAGCTGCGCGACGTGGTCGGCATCCTGGACCGGCTGGCGGGCGCTTGAACGGCACGAACCCCGACCGGCCCCGGTCCGGCTCGTTCCGGTCGCTCCGGGTCCGCAACTACCGGCTGTTCGCCGGCGGCCAGCTCGTCTCGCTGACCGGCACGTGGATGCAGATGACGGCGCAGGACTGGCTCGTCCTGCAGCTCGGCGGTGGCGGCCTCGGCCTCGGTGGCGTCCTGGCGCTGCAGTTCCTGCCGACGCTCGTCTTCGGGCTCTACGGCGGCGTGGTCGCCGACCGCGTCGACAAACGCAGCCTCCTGCTCGTCACCCAGACCTGCTCGGGCGTCCTCGCCGCCGGGATGGCCGTGCTCGTCCTGACCGGCGCGGTGACGCTGCCGCTGGTCTTCGTCTTCGCAGGCCTGCTCGGCACCGCGAACGCCTTCGACACCCCGACCCGCCAGGCCTTCGTCAGCGAGATGGTCGGCGTCGAGTTGCTGCCGAACGCGGTAGCGCTGAACAGCGTCACCTTCAACGCCGCGCGCATCGTCGGACCGGCGGTCGCGGGGGTGCTGATCGGTGCCGTCGACACCGGCCCGGTCTTCGCGGTCAACGCGGTCTCCTACGTCGCCGTCGTGCTGGGCCTGCTGTGGATGCGCTCCACCGAGCTGCACCCGGCACGGCGCAGCGCGCGGGAGCCCGGGCAGTTCCGGGAGGGCGTGCGCTACATCGCCGGACGCCGGGACATCCTGCTGCCGATGGTGCTGGTCGGGGTGGTCGGGACCTTCGGGCTGAACTTCCCGGTCACGCTCGCCCTCATGGCCAGCAAGGGCTTCTCCGGGACGGCCGCCACCTACGGCGCCTTCACCTCGACCCTCGCCGTCGGCTCGCTGCTCGGGGCCGTCCTCGCCACCCGCCGCACGCGCATCACACGACGGCTGCTGTTCGGCTCGGCCATCGTGTTCGGTCTCGCCGAGTGCGCGGCCGGCTTCATGCCGACGCTGCCGTTGTTCGCGCTCCTGCTCGTGCCCACCGGGGCCGCGGTGCTCACGTTCACGACCTCGGCGAACGCGACCGTGCAGCTCGCCGCCGGCGAGCAGATGCGCGGCCGGGTGATGTCGTTCTACATCCTCGTCTTCCTGGGCACCACGCCGCTCGGGGCGCCGCTGATCGGCCTGCTCTCCGAGCAGTTCGGCCCCCGCTCCGGCCTCGTCGTCGGCGGAGGGCTCTGTGCGGCCTCCGCCGGCCTGGTGGCCGTGCTGCTGCGGCGCGAGCAGGGCCGTGCGGCGCGTCAGGTCTCGAGCCAGCCGCCGGTGTCGAAGGAGGTCGCGGCGACCTCGAGCACCCGGGCGGCGGCGAGCAGGTCACCGATGGTGGCTGCCGTACCGATGAGCGAGCCCGCCGGACTGCCGGAGGTCGCGGCATCGGCGCCCTCGACGAGCTCGCTCAACGCCACCGCCAGCGGTGACGGGCCGCCGTCGTCATCGATGGTCGACGAGGCCACGCCGCGCGCATCCTGACGACGCACGAACTCGGGGCCGAACATCAGCCGGCCGTCGGTGCCCACCATGGTGACCGCGGCGCCGCCGACGTCGGAGAGCGGGCGCTCGGCCACCAGAACGGTGGCGCCGCTGTCGGTCAGCAGCGCGAGCGTCACCGGCTCCCCCGGCCGAAGGTCCGCCGCGGGCATCGACCCCGGCGCGGCACAGACGGCGAGGACGTCGCCGCAGAGCTGCCGGACCAGGTCGACGAGCTCCAGCCGGTGCGCACGGCCGATCGGCCACCCGACGACGGTCACCTGCCGCAACGCGCCGAGGGCGCCGACGAGCCCGGCGACGGGCGGCAGGCTCGGCCAGGCCCGGACGGCGAGCGAGGCGGTGACGGCGACGTCGAAGTTCTGCGCACCTTCGATGAGCTCGTGGATGACGGCGCCGTCCACCGGCCCCGGCCGGCTGAGCAGGACGTTCAACCCCGCGTGCACCCCGGCCCGCGCGACGGCGCCGCCGCTGTGCAGGTCCAGGTCGACGCAGAGCACCTCGACCTCGTCGGCCAGCAGGCTCGCCAGGTCGGGGTAGGCCTTGCGCGCGCCGGCCGCCGCCGCCCAGGCGAGCGACTCGAGCGGCTCCGGTGCGAGCAGACCGACCAGCTCGGCGCCGGCGGCGGTGAGCGCCGGGCCGGTGCTCGAGACGCGGCCGTCGGTTGCGAGCGCCACCCGCGCCCGCCCGGCGGCCCGTCCCAGCGCCGAGCGTGCGGTGCGCCGCTGTTCGCGCCAACGGTCCGCGTCGGCGCGGTCACCGCGCGAGGCGAGCTCGGGAACGTCCACGACCCCATCGTTGCCCCGATCCGGGCCGGACAGCGGCTCCCGGGCCACGAAATGGGTCACGATCGGCGGATGCGGCCCCTCTTGTTCGTCGCCGTCGTCCCGCCGCCGTTGCTGCGGACCCGGCTCGCGACGGCGCTGCAGCCACTCACTGTTCAGCATCCCGACCTCCGGTGGGAGGCCTCATCGCGGTGGCACGTGACGCTGTGCTTCCTCGGCCCCGTCGAGCCGACACCGTCGCTGCTCGACGAGCTGGGTGCGGTCGCGGGGCGGACGCCGCCGCTTCCCCTGCGTCTCCGAGGCGCCGGCTGTTTCGGCGAGCACGTGCTCTGGGCGGGTGTGGAAGGCGACCTCGCCGGGCCTGCCGAGCAGCTCGCGCAGGCCGCCCGGGGCGCGGGTCTCGCCGTCGACGAGCGCCCGTTCGTCCCGCACCTGACCCTCGTCCACCGTCGCCGGCGCCGCGAAGGTCTGACTCCCCTGCTCCCGGCCGTCGAACCGCTCGTCGACTCCTCCTGGGTCGCCGACGAGCTGGTGCTGCTGGCCGGCGGACGACCGCACTACCGCACGGTGCAGCGCTGGGCGCTCACCGGTGGCACCGGCGCGTGATGCCGCGCTACCAGGCGTAGGCCTCCGGCGCCGGACCACCCGGGCCGGGGAAGATCTCGTCGAGCCGCGCCAGCGCCGCGTCGTCGAGGTGCAGGTCGAGGGCCGCGAGGCCGGACTCGAGCTGCTCCATCGTCCGCGGCCCGACGATCGGCCCGGTGACGCCGGGCTGCTGCCGCACCCACGCCAGGCCGACCTGGGCCGGCGGTGCGCCGAGCTCGTCGCACAACGCCTCGTAGGCCTCGATCGCCGGTCGGTGCGTCTCCAGCAACGTCTGGATGCGGCCCTGGCCGCTGCGACCACCCTCGGCCTGTTTGGCGATGATGCCGGAGAGGAGGCCGCCGTGGAGCGGGCTCCACGGGATGACGCCGAGGCCGTAGTCCTGCGCGGCCGGCAGCACCTCGAGCTCGATGTCGCGCTTGAGCAGGTTGTAGATCGACTGCTCGCTGGACAGGCCGCTGAAGTGCCGCGCCCTCGCGGTCTCCTGCGCCTTCGCGATGTGCCAGCCGGCGAAGTTGCTGGACCCGACGTAGAGGATCTTGCCCTGCGCGACGAGCGTCTCCATCGCCTGCCAGATCTCGTCCCACGGGGTCGCGCGGTCGACGTGGTGCATCTGGTACAGGTCGATGTGGTCGGTCTGCAGCCGCTTCAGGCTGGCGTCACAGGCCCGGCGGATGTTCAACGCGGACAGGAACGTGTCGTTCGGCCAGTCGCTCATCGAGCCGTAGAGCTTGGTGGCGAGCACCGTCTTCTCGCGACGGCCGTCGCCCTGGGCGAACCACCGGCCCACGATCTGCTCGGTCCAGCCCTCACCCTTCTTCCACCCGTAGACGTTCGCGGTGTCGAAGAAGTTGACGCCGGCCTCGTGCGCCCGATCCATGATCGCGAAGGAGTCCTCCTCCGAGGTCTCCGGGCCGAAGTTCATCGTCCCCAGGCAGAGCGGGGAGACCTGCAGACCGGTGCGGCCGAGATGCGTGTAGTCCATGGGGCAGCCCTACCCCAGCCCGTACCGGCTACCGGTCGGGCCCGCGGCCGGTGTTCACTGCACGCGCAGCGTCTGCCCGACCGTCAGGGACGTGGAGTCGACGCCGGGGTTCAGCGCCGCGATCCGGGCCTCGGAGACGCCGTACCGCGCGGCGAAGGTGCTGAAGCTGTCGCCCTGGCCGATCGGGTAGCGACGCACGGTGCTGCTGGCCGACGCCGACATCGACGACGAACTGCTCCCGGCCGAGGTCGTCGGGATGGACTGCTTGACCGGCGCCGTCACCGTGGCGGCGGCGGGCGCGGGTGCGGTGGCCATCGGCGCGGCGGGCATCGGTGCGGTCGCCGGCATCGGCATCCCCTCGCCCTGGGCCCGCGGCGGGGCGGCGTCCGAACCGGTCGTGACCGGCATCGCGGGCGCGGGAGCAGCCATCGCGGCCCCACCGGGCGCCGAGACCCCCGGCTGCTGAGGCATCGCAGCGCTGTTCATCGTCATGCTGCCCGGGCTCATGTGGCCCATGGCGGCGTGCATGTAGAGCGAACCCGCGCCCCCGAAGAACACCGAGGCCGCGGCGATCGCGATAACGGTCCGTCCCACGCCGGAGAGGCGACGCGACGACGGCTGCTCCGCGACGGCTGTCGGCGCGGGCGCCGTGAACGACGAGAACAACGAGTCGAGCGGGGGCGAGAAGGACTGGACCGCCACGAGGGCCTCCGAGACAGGTCGGGTGCTGTGCACGACTGCTATCGGCACGTCACCCGTTCGGCTTGAGCCTCGGCCCTACAGCCACCCCTCCCGCATGCCGATGCATCGCCCGAGGGTCCCGCCCACCGCTCGCCCTACCCCCCCGTTTCGTGGAGATCTTGCGCGCGAACCCGCAGGTCAGCGCGTGACGATGTCCACGCCTCGGGCGGGATAGGCGGAGGAGATCAGGCCGAGGGCGCCGGGAGCCGCTCGACGAGGTGCTCGATGCACCGCGTCAGCGCCGCGACGTCGGAGGGCTCCACCGCCGGGAACATCCCCACGCGCAGCTGGTTGCGGCCGAGCTTGCGGTAGGGCTCGACGTCGACGATGCCGTTGGCCCGCAACGCCCTGGCCAGCGCGGGCGCATCCACGCCCGCGTCGAAGTCGATGGTGCCCACCACCGGCGAACGCAGCCCGGGGTCGGCGACGAACGGGGCCGCGTAGCTCATCGACTCGGCCCAGCCGTAGAGGATCGAGCTCGACTCCGCCGTCCGGGCCACGCACCAGTCCAGCCCGCCGCGGTCGAGCATCCACTCGACCTGGTCGGCGAACAGGAACAGCGTCGCCACCGCCGGGGTGTTGTTCGTCTGGTCGAGCCGGGAATTGTCCACCGAGGTCTGCAGGTCGAGGAACGGCGGGATCCACCGGTCACCCGCCGCGATCTCGGCGACCCGCTCCAGTGCTGCCGGGGAGAACAGGGCCGCCCACAGCCCGCCGTCGGCAGCGAAGTTCTTCTGCGGCGCGAAGTAGTAGACGTCGGACTGCGCCAGGTCGATCGGCACACCTCCGGCGGCGCTGGTGGCGTCGACCAGCAGCAACGCGTCGGCGTCCGCACCGACCGGCCGCCGCACCGGCATGAGCACCCCGGTCGAGGTCTCGTTCTGTGGCTGGCAGTAGGCGTCCACGCCGGCCTCTGGCGCGAACGCCGGCGCCGACCCCACCGCCGCGGAGACGACGGACGGGTCGTCGAGGAACGGCGCCCCCTTCGTCACCGAGGCGAACTTCGACGAGAACTCGCCGAGCACGGCGTGCTGCGAGCGCTGCCGCACCAGCCCGAAGGCCGCCATGTCCCAGAACGCGGTCGACCCGCCGTTGCTGATGACGACCTCGTAGCCCTCCGGGGCCCGGAACAGCGCGGCCAGACCTTCCCGGAGCCGCGCGACCACACTTCGCACCGGAGCCTGCCGGTGCGAGGTGCCCATCAGCGAGCGGCCGGAGTCCGCCAGGGCCGCGAGCGCCTCGGGACGCACCTTCGACGGCCCGCAGCCGAACCGTCCGTCGGCGGGCAGCAGCTCCGCCGGGAGGACGAGGTGCGCGGCCGGTCCCTCCCGAGACCCCGCTGACGTCACAGCGGCAGCCGTCATCACATCTGGTGGCCGGGCGGAACCGTTCCGGTTTCGACGTCGTCCGGGTGGCGGGGATCCGGGCCGATGTAACGGGCCGACGGCCGGATGAGTCGGCCGGTGCGCTTCTGCTCGAGGATGTGCGCGCTCCACCCGGCGGTACGGGCGCAGGTGAACATCGAGGTGAACATGTGCGCCGGGACCTCGGCGAAGTCCAGGACGACGGCCGACCAGAACTCGACGTTGGTGGCGAGCACCCGGTCGGGGCTGCGCTCCTTGAGCTCGGCGAGCGCTGCCTCCTCGAGCGCCTCGGCGACGGCGTAGCGCTTGGAGCCGAGCTCCTTGGCGGTGCGGCGCAGCACGCGGGCGCGGGGGTCCTCGGCGCGGTACACGCGGTGGCCGAAGCCCATGAGCCGCTGACCCGAGTCGAGCAGCTTCTTCACGTAGGTGCGGGGGTCGTCGTAGTCCTCGACCTCGTCCAGCATCTTCAGCACGCGCGACGGGGCACCACCGTGCAGCGGACCGGACAGGGCGCCGATCGCGGAGGAGATGCAGGCCGCGCTGTCGGCGCCGGTGGAGGCGACCACCCGGGAGGTGAACGTCGAGGCGTTCATGCCGTGCTCGGCGGCGCTGACGAAGTAGGCGTCGACCGCCTTGACGTGGTCGGGGTCGGGGTCCCCGCGCCAGCGCTTCATCATCCGCTCGACGATCGTGGAGGCCTTGTCGACCTCGCTCTGCGGGACCATCGGCGAGCCGAGCCCGCGGGCGGCCTGCCCGACGAAGGACATCGCGGTCACCGAGATGCGCGCCAGGTCGTCGCGTGCCTGCTCGTCGGAGATGTCGATGAGCTGCCCGAGGCCCCACTGCGGCGCCATCATCGCGATCGCGCTCTGCACGTCGACGCGGATGTCTCCGGAGTGGACCGGTACCGGCGTCGGGTCCGCGGGCGGCAGGCCCGGCTTGAACTTGCCGTCGACCAGCAGGCCCCACACGTTGCCGAAGGAGACGCGGTTGACGAGGTCCTCGATGTCGACGCCCCGGTAGCGGAGTGCGTTGCCCTCCTTGTCGGGCTCGGCGATCTCCGTCTCGAAGGCGATGACCCCTTCGAGTCCCGGCTTGAAGACGGTCTCCGTGTCGGCCATGACTCTCCTGATCGCCTGCTGCCGGATAGCTCGACAGCGCAGTGGTTGCTGACGGCACCGCCCTGCCCGGACGTGCCCCGAGCACATTCTTATCCCTGATCCGGCCGGATGGGTGGCTCGGGCATCCCATCGGCCACCCGGGGCAGGAGCGAGTCGTGGATTCCGGAGCCTCCGACAGCTCGCTCGACACCAGCAGCCTGCGGCGGGAGTACGACGCGCAGACCCTCGACGCCGCCGACCTGGCGCCGTCGTGGTGGGAGCAGTTCGGGCGCTGGTTCGCCGACGCCCGCCCGCTGACCGAGCCCAACGCGATGGTGCTCGCCACCGTCGACGCCTCGGGACGGCCGCGGGCACGGACCGTCCTGTTGAAGTCCGTCGACGCAGCCGGCTTCGTCTGGGCGACCAACTACCGCAGTCGCAAGGGCCGTGACCTGGCCGGGAACCCCGAGGCCGCCCTCGTCTTCGTCTGGCACGAACTGCAGCGCCAGGTCCACGCCGAGGGCGTCGTCGAACGCCTCGACGCCGCCGCCTCCGACGCGATCTGGGCCGCCCGGCCGCGGCTCTCGCAGCTCGGCGCCCTCGCCTCGGCCCAGTCCGAGGTCGTCGACTCCCGCGCGACGCTGGACGACCGGCTCGCCCGCCTCGATGCCGAATCCGGCGACGTCGTCCCGCGCCCGGAGCACTGGGGTGGCTACCGGCTCCGCCCCCGCAGCGTCGAGTTCTGGCAGGGCGGCCGCAACCGGCTGCACGACAGGCTGCGGTTCCGCTGCGTCGGCAACCCGGTGGACGCCGGCGGCTGGCTGGTCGAGCGGCTCGAACCCTGAGCCACCTCGAACCCTGAGCCACCTCGAACCCTGAGCCACCTCGAACCCTGAGCCACCTCGAACCCTGAGCCACCTCGAACCCTGAGAGGCTCCCTGCTACAGGATGATGACAGCGTGTGACCAATGACGCGCTGACCACACGGATCACGCGGTCACCGGGCTGAAAGGCCCAGCCAGGACGCGAAAGATGCCGGAACCGGAAGCTTGCGGCAGGGAAGCATTAGTAGCATCGGGTAGGTGCCTGGTGTGCTGACGGACCTGCTCCGACCTGTCTCCGAGGTCCGTCACGCGGCGCTCGACTTCTTCACCGAGCCCACCGGGGTGATGACGACCTCCGGCTACCGCCGCCGCATCGAGCAGATGCGCGCGCAGCTGGCGGGGCTCTCGCCGGATCAGCCGGTGCGGCTGCGCAAGAAGACGTCCAACCTGTTCCGGCCGCGCAGCGACTCACCCGGCACCCTCGACACCACGGGCCTCTCCGGTGTGCTGAGCATCGACGTCGACAACCGCACCGCCGACGTGCTGGGCATGACGACCTACGAGGACCTGGTCGCCGCGACGCTGCCCTACGGGCTCATGCCGCTGGTGGTGCCGCAGCTGAAGACCATCACCCTCGGCGGCGCAGTGACCGGCCTCGGCATCGAGTCCACGTCGTTCCGCAGCGGGCTCCCGCACGAGTCCGTCCTCGAGATGGACGTGCTGACCGGCGACGGCCGCATCCTGCTGGTCAGCCCGACCAACGAGCACTCCGACCTGTTCTTCGGCTTCCCGAACAGCTACGGCACCCTCGGCTACGCGCTGCGGCTGCGCATCGAGCTGGAGAAGGTCGAGCCGTACGTCCACGTCCGGCACGTGCCCTTCGACGACCTCGACGAGGCCGCGGCCGCCCTGGAGCGCATCGCGAACGCCGGCGAGTACGAGGGGCAGCGCGTCGACTTCCTCGACGGCTCGTGGTTCCCGCTGCGCGACCCGGGGGTCGCCGAGACCTACCTGACGCTGGGCACCTACGCCTCCGAGCTGCCGACCGGCGTGACCCCGTCGGACTACACCGGCCAGCGGATCTACTACCGCTCGATCCAGGGCTCCGGCGAGACGACCGGCGGCGACTGGATGACGATCGCGCAGTACCTCTGGCGCTGGGACACCGACTGGTTCTGGTGCTCGCGGGCCTTCGGCGCGCAGAACCCGCGCATCCGCCGCTTCTGGCCGGCCCGCTTCCGGCGGTCGAACGTCTACTGGAAGATCGTCGGCCTCGAGCGCACCTACCGCGTGAAGGCCAAGCTCGACGCCCGGAAGGGCCTGCCGGAGCGCGAAGAGGTCATCCAGGACATCGAGGTCCCGGCGGCCAAGGTGGCCGAGTTCTGTCGTTTCCTGCACGAGCAGACCGGCATCGAGCCGGTGTGGCTGTGCCCGTTGCGCCAGCGCGACCCGGCCGCGGTGTGGGACCTCTACGCCTTCGAGCCCGACGAGCTGTACGTCAACGTCGGCTTCTGGTCGACCGCACCGCTGCCCCCGGGTGAGACGGACGGGTACCACAACCGTCGGATCGAGGAGAAGGTCGCCGAGCTCGGCGGCCGCAAGTCCCTCTACTCGACCGCGTTCTACCCGCAGGACGAGTTCTGGGAGCTCTACGGCGGGCCCCGCTACGAGGTCCTGAAGAAGACCTACGACCCGTCCTCCCGCCTGCTCGACCTGTACGCCAAGACCGTCGGCCGATCCTGACCGTGTCCTTCCTGATCATCGCTCTTTGGGAGACCCCGTGAACCGAACGCCTGTCGCCGAGCTGCTGAGCTCCGCCCTGGGGGGCGCTCCGCTGCGCATCACCGCCTACGACGGCAGCGCCGCCGGACCGGTCGATGCCGTCGCCACCGTGCGGGTCAACAGCCCCAAGGCGCTGTCCTACATGCTCCTCTCCCCCGGCCAGCTCGGTCTCGGGCGCGCCTACGTGTCCGGGGCACTCGACGTCGAGGGCGACCTGCACGCCGGGATGGCGCTGGTCTACAAGGAGCACGTCGCCGAGATCTCCTGGGCCTCGAAGCTGAACCTGCTGCGCAACCTGGACCCGAAGTCGCTGCGCTGGGTCGACCCGCCGCCGGAGGAGTACAACGCCAAGCGCCCGCTGCAGCGCCTCGGACAGCTGCGCGACGGCCTCTCGCGCCACTCGAAGGAGCGGGACGCGGCCGCCATCGGCCACCACTACGACATCTCCAACCGCTTCTACGAGCTGGTGCTCGGCCCGTCGATGGCCTACACCTGTGCCGCGTACCCCGAGCTGTCGAGCTCGCTCGAGGAGGCGCAGTACGCCAAGCACGACCTGGTCGCCCGCAAGCTCGGCCTCAAGCCGGGCATGCGCCTGCTCGACGTGGGCTGCGGCTGGAGCGGCATGGTCCGGCACGCGGCGAAGCACTACGGCGTGCAGGTCATCGGTGTGACGCTGTCGCGCCAGCAGGCCGAGTGGGGCGCGAAGGCGATCGCCGACGAGGGCCTCTCCGAGCTGGCCGAGGTCCGCCACGGCGACTACCGCGACATCGCCGAGACCGGCTTCGACGCCATCTCCTCCATCGGCCTCACCGAGCACATCGGTGCGGACAACGTGCCCGGCTACTTCAAGTTCCTGGCCGGCAAGCTCAAGCCGCAGGGCCGGATGCTGAACCACTGCATCACCCGCCCGCGTACCGAGGACGTCGCGTCCCAGGACGGCTTCATCGACCGCTACGTCTTCCCGGACGGCGAGCTGATCTCGGTCGCCACGGTGGCGACCCACATGCAGTCGGCCGACCTCGAGGTCCGTCACGAGGAGAACCTGCGCGAGCACTACGCGATGACCCTCCGGGACTGGTGCGCGAACCTCGCCGCCAACCGCGAGGCCGCCGTGCAGGAGGTCGGCGAGGGCACCACCCGGGTCTGGGAGATGTACATGACCGGCTCCCGCCTCGGCTTCGAGAAGCGCGCGATCGAGCTGCACCAGGTGCTCGGCGTCAAGTCCGTCGACGGCGTCTCCGGCATGCCGCTGCGCCCGGACTGGGGCGTCTGACCCGTACGTTGCTGCGGCCCTGACGACCCGGCGGCCGCCCCCGACGGTCAGTCGCTGGCGAGGGGGTGGTCGCGGGGCAGCAGGTGCAGGTCCGGAGCCGGCTTGGTGAGGTCGATCTCCGGCGGTGGTGGTGGTGCCGGTGGTGCCAGCCAGCTCTCCCAGTGGGCGGCGTTGACGACCGGCGGGATATCGGTCCGGAACCGGCTGAGCAACCCGAGCTGGTCGATCTCCCGCGACTGCATCGGCACGAAGGGCTGGGTCGCCGGCGCGACCTGGAGGAACCGGCCCATCGAGGGGACCCCGCCGCGGAGCAGGAACAGCAGGTAAATCCCCGGCGTCGCGACGAAGCCATCGGGCGGAGCCTCGACCTGGACGGAGCCGGCGTCCCGGCTGAGCAGGCGAAGCTCGACGAGCCGCTGGTTGAAGTTGACCGAGTGCGTCACCGAACCGCACCGGACGAGAACGACCTCGTCGACGGTTGCCGCGTCCGGCGTGCTGATCGTGAAGGTCTGTCCGAACTGCACCCCAGCCGGCGCGTCGGCGAGATCCGGGCGAGGCCCGCCGAAGAGGTACGGCGGGCTGTAGAGCTCGATCCGGAGTTCGCCCACGTTGTACGGCGGCTGGTTCCAGGAACCGTCGGTTCCGGCGGTGAGCACCCGGCCGTCCGGGAGCAGGATGGCGGTGGCGTGGTACAGCCGGGCGACCACCGCGTTCGCCACCAGCTGCCACGTCTCGGTCCGGGGATCGAAGATCTCGGCGTCGTACACCGGTGCCGCGGAGTTGTCGGTCTGGCCCCGGTCGCTGCCGTTGCAGACCAGGACGGTGCCGTCGGGCAGCAGCACGCTGTCCGGCATCACCCGGCGGTGGGTCATCGGGGCGGTCAGCCGCCACGCCTTCGGCTCGGCCCCGAGGTCGAGGACCTCGCAACTCGCGGTGGCCGGGGCCGAGATGTCACCGCCAGGGCCGCCACCGCCGATCAGCATGACGGTCGCGCGGTAGGGCGGGTCGCTGGTCGGCCGCAGCGGCAGGAGGGCGACGCTCCCCTCGACCCCGTAGGTGCGGCTGGCCCGGTCCGGGCGGGCGGCCGCCTCGAGCTGACCGGGCAGGACCTGGAAGGACTGCAGGTCGAGAAACTGCGTCGTCGTCGCGGCGTGCACCAAAGCCGTGCGGTCCGGCAGCACGAGCACGAAGGGATAGAGGCCGGCCCCGGGATGCAGGATGTCGAGCACCCCCGTCTCCGGGGTCAGCCCGAGCGCTCGGTCGTAGACCTCAAAGGTGTTGTTGACCTCCAACGGCGGGATGTCGCTTCGGGCGTGACCGCCGGCGATGAGCACCCTGCCGTCGGGGAGCGTCGTGGCCGACGGGTACCAGCGCGGCTTGCGCATGTCGCCGAGGTAGTGCCAGTGCCCGCCGCCCGGACCACCGGGCACGAACTCGTGGATGGCCTTCACCGGTGTGGGGCGCACGTAACCCTCGCGATCGCCGCCCACGACGATGAGGCGACCGTCCGGCAGGAAGGCGTGGCCGCCGCAGAAGATGTTCTCCAGGTCGGGCAGCGGACCCTCGTAGGACGGGTGGAGCAGTGAGCCGCTCGCGAGGTCCAGCACGGTGGACACGGCGTAGAGCGGAGGGTTCGGATCCTGGTTCGGGTCGTCCGGGGGCCGGAAGCTCCAGAACAGGACCTGGTTCGTGTGCAGCAGGGCGGCGTGGACGCCGATGACGCCCGAGGTGTAGGGAGCCACATCCCACCGGCCGGCCGACCCCGGCGGCAGCGTCGATGGGGCCGGGGCCGGATAGACGACGTAGGCGTCGCGGCGGTCCCAGAAGACCTGCGCCCGTTGGAAGCGACTGCCGCGCCCGCGGAGCACCGCCTCTTCGTCGCCGATCGGGAAGCCGTAGCCGCTGTGCTCCGGCCCTCCGTCGGCGAGGTAGCGGTCGAGGATCGCGCCGTGCACCTCGTGGGCACCGGTCTCGGGCCTCCAGTAGATGAAGCCCGCCGCGAACGAGTTGAAGCGGCCCCCGGCGACGTCGGCCTCGTCGGACGTCGGGTATCCGACGACGCTGCGCTCCCAGCCCAGCTCCTGCCAGTGCGATCGGATGGCGCCGTGCACCTCGTGGGCACCCGTCTCCGGACTCCAGTAGATCGAGCCCCCGTCGTAGTGGCGGAACGCCCCCCGGTGGTCGGGGCAGCTCATCTCGTCCTCGACCGCGGCCCCCAGGAAGCCGCCCGGGCCGCCCAGGGCGGCGTACTTGTCGGAGATGGCGGTCATGGCGGCTCCTCCCGATGGACGCCCCGGATCGACGGCCCCGGGTCGCCTGACACCTAAGCCCGTTCGGGCCCCCGTGGGTAGACCCGACGTCGAGATGCCGACGGTCCCGGTGGGATACGGCAACGGCCCGCCACCTCGATGAGGTGACGGGCCGTGTCGTCGGTAGGGAGAACTCGCAGGAGGCGGGTGCTCAGTCCAGGTAGTCGCGAAGACGCCCGGAGGAGTTGCCCGAACGCAGCTCGCGGAGGGTCTCCTTCTCGATCTGCCGGATGCGCTCGCGCGTCAGGCCCAGGCGCGAGCCGACCTCGGCCAGCGTGTGCTGGCGTCCGTCGACCAGGCCGTAGCGGAGGCGGATGACCTCGCGCTCCCGCTCGGGCAGGCCGCGCAGGATGACGTGGAGCTCGTCCTGCATCGCGCCGTAGGCGGCGGCGTCGGCGGGGACGACCGCGTCCGCGTCCTCGATGAAGTCACCGAGCACGGACTCGCCGTCGTCGCCCACGGCGGTCTCGAGCGACACCGTGTCCTGCGAGATGCGACGCAGGTCGATGACGGTCTCGACGGCGATGTCGAGCGCCTCGGCCAGCTCTTCCTCGGTGGGCTCGCGGCCCAGCGTGGTGACGAGCTGCCGCTGCTGGCGGGTGAGCCGGTTGAGCTGCTCGACCAGGTGTACCGGGATGCGGATGGTGCGGGCCTGGTCGGCCATCGCACGGCCGATCGCCTGGCGGATCCACCAGGTGGCGTAGGTGGAGAACTTGTAGCCCTTGGCGTAGTCGAACTTCTCGACCGCGCGGATGAGGCCCAGGTTGCCCTCCTGCACCAGGTCCAGCAGCGTCATGCCGCGACCGGTGTACTTCTTGGCCACCGACACGACGAGCCGCAGGTTGGCGGAGATGAGCTGCTGCTTCGCAGCCTTTCCGTCCTTGACCAGGGCGTTGAGGTCGCGTCGCAGCGCCGGCTTCATCTCGCCGCCGTTGTTCAGCTTGTGGACGGCGAACAGGCCGGCCTCGACGCGCTTGGAGAGCTCGACCTCCTGCTCGGCGTTCAGCAGCGGGACCTTGCCGATCTCGCGGAGGTAGAGGCGCACCAGGTCACCGGTGCCGCTGGCCTCGGAGGCCGAGGGCTTGACCGGCCGGTCGTCCTCTTCGACGACGTCGACCTTGGCCTCGCCCAGCCGACGGACCAGCGCCGGCAGCAGCTCGGCGCCGAGGTCGGCCTTGTCCAGGGTCTCCTTCAGCTCGGCGAGCGAGAGCTCACCGTTCTCCCGGCCGCGAGCGACGAGCTCAGCGACCTGAGGAACGTCCAGCTCCTCGGTCAGGTCGATCGTGGACAGGGACCGCGAGGCAGCCTCGCCGACCGGAGCCTTGGCGCCCGCCTTGGTGGCGGTCTTGGCAGCGGTCGTCTTCCCGGCGGCGGCCGCAGGCTTGCGGGTCCGACGGGTACGAGGGGTCTCGGCTGTAGCAGTAGGCGGAGTCATAAGTCTTTCGGTCTCGACGCGGAAGATCAGTCGATCGATGGGTACTGTGGGCGGCAGCTGGGCTGCCGCTCTTCGTTGGTTCCAACGAACGGCGGACACTGGCTGTTCCAGTAGATGGTTCAGGCCGGTTGTGCCCGCACGGCCCGCTTGCCTCGGGGCCGACCTGATCAGGCTAGCCGAATCGGCTCATCCCGTCACGGGGGCTTGCTGCGTGACGGTCCGCACACGCAGCAATCCGGCAGAGTATTGACATCTCCGCTCAAACCTCGGACGGCCGACCGTTCAGGGCGGCCGCAGCCGTCCGGAGGTCCTGGACGAACCCCTCGTACATCTGATCCTGCTGGTCACCGCCCCGCAGCACGGCGCTCGGGTGCAGCGTCGCCATCAGACGGGCCGAACTCCCCGGTGGCCCCTCGAGCAACTGACCCCGTGATTTTGTCACCCGAAAGGACTGGCCCAGAAGGGCCCCCGCAGCTGTAGCCCCCAGGAGGACGACCAACTCCGGACGGACGCGGTTGAGCTCGGCCACGAGCCACGGCTTGCACGAGGTCACCTCGAGCGCGTCGGGTTTGGCGTGGATGCGCCGTTTGCCGGTCGAGGCCATCGTGAACTTGAAGTGCTTCACCGCGTTGGTGACGTAGGCCTGCTCCCGGTCGATGCCGGCGTCGTAGAGCGCGCGGTCGAGCAGTTTGCCCGCGGGACCGACGAACGGACGGCCACGGCGGTCCTCGACGTCACCGGGCTGCTCGCCGATGAGCATGAGCCGCGCCGAAGGCGGCCCCTCCCCGAACACCACCCCGGTGTTCTCCAGGTCGGCGAGCCCGCAGCCCCGGCACCCGCGGGCGGCCTCGGCGAGCCCGGTCAGGTCGACCCCGTCCGGGATGAACTCGGCCGCGGTGCGCTCGGGCTGTCGTGTGGGCACGGTGGGGCCCTACCCCGTCTGACCGCTCCTACGGAGGACCTATCGGCGCGCCGCCTCGTAGCGGGCCAGCGATTCCTTGCGCTCGGCGGCATGGTCGACGATCGGCTCCGGGTAGCCCTCCGGCACCCCCTTCCGGAGCTTCCACGGCTCGTGCACGGCTTTGCCCTCGACGCCCGCGAGCTCCGGCACCCAGCGCCGGACGTAGCTGCCGTCGGGGTCGAACTTCGTGCCCTGCAGCGTCGGGTTGAAGATGCGGAAGTACGGCGCCGCGTCGGTACCCGTTCCGGCCGTCCACTGCCAGCCGTGGTTGTTGGAGGACAGGTCGCCGTCGCACAACCGCTGCAGGAACCAGCGGGCCCCGCGCTGCCACGGCAGGTGGAGGTCCTTGATGAGGAACGACGCCGTGATCATGCGGACGCGGTTGTGCATCCAGCCCTGCTCCAGCAGCTGGCGCATGCCGGCGTCGACGATCGGGAAGCCGGTGCGGCCCTGCGTCCAGGCCTCGAAGAGCTGCTCGTCGGTCTTCTTCGCGCCGTTTCCGTACTGCATGCCGGCGAGGGCCTCGGTCAGGTCCCACCGGGCGGAGTCGGGGTTGTGGAACAGGACGTCGGCGTAGAAGTCGCGCCACGCGATCTCGCCCCGCAGCGTCTGTTCGCCCTTGCTGTCGCCGAGTGCGTCGAGCACGGTCCGCGGGTGGATGCAGCCGTACTTCAGGTACGGCGAGAGACGGGTGGTGGCGTCCCGGCCCGGCAGGTCGCGGTTGTCGGCGTAGCCGCGGACGCCGTTCAGCGCCTGCTCCAACCGCTTTCGCGCGGCCTTCTCCCCGGCCTCCGGCAACGCCGTGTCGCCGAGGTCGGGATCGGCGGGGATGCTGTCGCCCGGCGCATCGATCCAGTTCACGGAGCGGACACCCTGCGCCGGGGCGCGGTAGCCGTGCTCCTTCCAGGCGCGGAAGAACGGGGTGTAGACGCGGTAGGCCGTCCCGTCGTCCTTCGTCACCCGTCCCGGCGCGACGGCGTACGGCGAGCCGGTGCGGATCAGGCCGCGGCCAGCGGCGGTGAGGGCCTTCTCCACCTTCTCGTCGCGCGCCCGGCCGTAGGGGCCGTAGTCGGCACTGACGTGCACCGACGACGCAGCCACCTGCTCGGCGAGCTCCGGCACCACCGTTGCGGGGTCGCCGACACGGACGCAGAGCTTGCCGTCCATCGCCTCGTCGAGCGCGCGGAGGCAGCGGTAGAGGAAGGCAAGGCGGACCGGACCGGCCGGGCCGCGGAGCGCGTCGTCGAGCACGAAGACGCCGAGTACACCGTCGTCACCGGCTTCGGATCGCGCGGCGAGCAGCGCGGGATGGTCGGAGAGCCGGAGGTCCCGCCGGAACCACAGGAGGGTGGGAGCCATCGATCGAGCGTATGTAGAGCTCGAGACGCGAAGGTCCCTGGTGGGATGTTGCGGTCAATTTGCCCGATCGCCCGCACCGGCAGTGCCCGCCGATGCACGCTGAAACCCCTCGCCGCACGGCGCGGCCGGGGCCCGGCGAGGAGGGGCGAAGTGGACGAACCGCTCGACCTCGAGCGCGCCCGCCTGCTGCTGGTTTGGCTGCAGGCACGGCGCCGGGTCGACGCCACTCTGTCCGAACTGCTCGCCGCGGGTCCCGCCGGAGAACGCCGGGTTCGGAGCCACCTGCAGTCCGTGGAGGACCTCGAGCACGCGGCCCAGCAGGCCTTCGCGAGCTACCAGGCGTCTGCGAAACGGAGTGACGCCGACTCAGCCACCGCCCGAGCGGCCCGGAACGGGCACACGGGTGGCACCGTCTCGCCGATCCGCCCGAGAAGGCTCAGCGGCAAGCACTGACCAGACGGCTGCGCGCGTCAGGGTCGCTGCAGCGAGGCGTCCGTGCTGTCGGCCAGCTGGACGGCCCGCGCCGGGTTGTCGGACGCCGAACGCGTCGCGATCACGACGACGCCGCGGGAGGTCGGCACCCCTCGGAGCACCACCGTGACCGACGTCCCCTGGCGGGTGTAGGTCAGCGTCAACTGCCGGGCATGTTCGCCGCGGGCAGCGGTGGTGTCGACGGCGGGCTGTGAGGCGTAGGCCGGCTGCCCGCTGTAGTTGTTCTGGGCGTAACTGGTGACGGCCGTGTCGGGGTCCGTCGAGCTCGACAGGCCGACCCCGACCTGCTCCGGCCCGTTGGGGTCGACGCGGTAGTCGATCAGCGCGTCGGTGCGCTGGGTCCATCCGGGCGGTGCCTTGAACACCAGCCCGCTACTTGTCGTCTGCGAGGTCCAGTCCGCCGGGACGGCGCCGCCGCCTCCGGTTGTCGACGGGGCGTTGCCGGCCGGGATGACGAGCGACGGGACACCGCGCCCGGAGTCCGACTTCGACGCCCCGACGCCTCGGGTCAGGAACGCGACGACCAGACCGAGCACGACGGCGGCGCCAATGGCGATGCCGAGCGCGGTGAGGGCGGTGGTCAGCAGTACCCGCGACCGGCTGTTCTCCGGAGTGGCCCAGCCGCCGAGGCCTCCGGAGGCGGAACCGGCGCGGCCGGGTTCCGCACCGGCGGTGCGGTGGCCGCCGGGACGCGTCGCCGTGGCCGGGCCGCCGGTGCCCGTTCCCGTTACCGGGCCGCCGGTGCCCGTTCCCGTTCCGCTGGTCGTGCCCGTTCCGCTGGTGGTGCCTGTCCCGGTGGTGCTCATCTCCACGGTCGCGCCCTCGACCTTTCCCGGTTCGTCGACAGTCATCACCCGGCCTGCCTACCACGTCGCACATCCGTGGGACGCGAGGTCGGGAGGGTGGCGTGCGTCATGCCGGCCGCGCCAGGTCGGAGCGCCGCCGGTAGGCGGCGACGTCCCGCAGCGGCGGGCGGTCGACGGCGCCGACGTCGGTCTCGTCCGCGGAGAGGCGCCCGTCGACGCGGCGGAACTGGACGAGCCCCGTCCCCGGCTCCACGAAACCCGGCTCGCCGAACCCCTCCGCGGCCAGTCGTCGGAAGGCGGTGAGCTGGATCTGCATGGCCATCCGCCCGAGCGCTCCGTCGTCCTGGTGGCGGTGCACGCGGCGACCGAGGTCGACCTGGGCCATCCCGTCGAGGCCGAGCAGACCCACGAGGTCCACGAGCAGGCCGATCTCCACGCCGTAACCGCCGGCGAAGGGGACCTGCTCCAGCACCGAGCGACGTGCTGCGTACTCCCCGGCGAGGGGTTGCACGACCCCGGCCAGCTGCGGCCAGAAGGCGTTGAGCAGAGGTCGCGCCACCAGCTCGGTGACGCGACCGCCGCCGGTGGGGGACGTCTCGTCCGCCAGCCGGAGCGGCCGGTCGTACATCCCCTTGACGAAGTCGACGCCGGGCTCGGTCAGCAGCGGGCCGAGCAGCCCGAGGACGAATGCGGGATCGAAGTCGACGAGGTCGGCGTCCAGGAAGACGACGAGGTCGCCGGAGCTGGCCGCGAGCCCCTTCCAGAGCGCCTCGCCCTTACCGGGCCGGTCACCGAGCTCCGGCAGCACCGCCGACTGCGCCACGACCCGCGCACCGGCAGCCGCGCCGACCTCGGCGGTGCGGTCGGTGGAATGGGAGTCGACGACGAGGATCTCGTCCACCACGCCCGCGAACTGCAGCTCGCTGCGGAGCGTGCGCACGATGGCCCCCACCGTCGCGGCCTCGTCGCGGGCCGGCAGCACAACGCTGACGCGGTGGTCGGCCTTGAGCCGTCGCACCTCCGCCAGAGGGAAGTCGGACGCCGCGAACGACCGCGAGCGCAGCCAGCGCTGCGTAGCGAGTTGCACGGCGATCTGCTCCCGGAGCGGTCGGCCCGGACGCCGGACGGCGTCACGGGCCCGGCGGACCCGCCGCCCCTATTCTGCGGGTCGGGCCGGACAACGGCGTGAGCGGCTCCGTCGAGGTTCCGTCCCAGCGGCGCAAGCAGCTACATGCGGGTGTGCGTCTGCGGCGAGCGACGGCCACCGAACGTGCCGCCCTCGGCGAAGGGCTCGTCATCGGACTTCGCGACGAGCTGGCGCGTGCGGAACTCGAGGACCAGCGACACCAGGAGCGCGAGGCCGCCCACCGCGACCAGGATCAGGCCGACGTGCTCCCACTTCTCGAGGGCGAGCACGGCGCCCACCAGCAGAACCGCGAGGGCGACGTAACCGACCATCAACTGCGGTGACCGGCGACGGGTGCCGGCCTCTGGTGACATGTCCATGGGTGCTCCCCGGTGGCGACTTGCGTCCTGGGTGCCCAATCCGGACCTGCCCCGAAACCTCCCCCGGTCTCTCCGACCGGGTTCGGCGTCAGGCTGCAGAGCCCAGCACGGCCAGGGGACGCGGCGCGACGGCGCGGCCGTCGGGCAGGAGCTCACCGGTGTCCTCGAAGAGCACGACGCCGTTGCAGAGCAGCACCCAGCCCTGATCGTGGTGCTCGGCCACGACGAGCGCCGCATCGCGGTCGGCGGCCTCCGCGCTCGGGCACGGGCAGTGGTGCTCACACATGGTGGATCCCCCTCACGATCGTCGGCAGGGGCGCCCGGGGTGCGGGCCCGGGTACGGCTGTCGTGCTCCTGGTTCATCCGTGCAGCAACAACGTCCCACTCTCCGGCCCCGCTCACGCCTCCTATTCCGTCGAAGTGGGGGGCTGTTCGGAGATCTCATCCGGACGGGTCAGTCCGTATGACCCTTTCGGGGTGACCCGTCCGGTGGTGTCCCGTGCCGGAACCCCTGTCGGCGGCCGGACTCCCCCGTTGCCGGGGCGATCCGGACGGCCAGCCGCGCGTGGTCCGACCACCGGGGACGGAAGCCGATGTGCAGCCGCGAGACCACCCGCATCGGTCCGCCAGGGACGAAGACGTAGTCGAGCTTGCGGAGCCCCTGATGCGTCGGCCGCGACCAGCGGCGCCCCCAACGGTCGGCTTCCTGGTGCGTGGCGTACAGCGGGTCGAGCGCGCAGTTCCACGGGGGCAGGTTGAGGTCGCCGGCGAGCACGAACGGACGCTCCGACCGAGCTGCCAGGAGGCGGCAGGCGTGCGCCACCTGCCGGGCGGCGACGGCCCGGTGCGGCGCAGGATGGGTCGTCGCGATCCGCAGGCCCGAGCCGGCGATGGAGGCGATGAGCAGGGTGCGGCGCTCCCGGGTCGCTGCCCCGTCCCGCTGCAGCTCGTCGGGGTAGCTGAGCCGTTCGACGCCACCGTTCCCACCGCGCCAGAACACGGCGTTGCCGTAGGACGTGCAGCCGGGCCGGTCGAAATCGGTGATGGACCAGGCCGCGGCAGCCGAGAAGCCCGCCGGCGTGAGGGCCTCGGCGAGCGCGTCGTACTGGCGGTCGCAGACCTCGTTGACCGTCACCGCGAGGGCGGGATGCGCGGCGTCGAGCACGGCGTCGGCGAACCGTCGCGCGACCTCGGGACGGCCCTGGTGCCGCGCCCAGCCGGCCAGGTTCCAGTGCAGCAGCACGCCCTCAGGCAGGCCCGGTCCCGCGGGAGTGTCCGGCCCGTCAACGTGCGGGGACGGCACGGCTCACCCCGACGTGGTCGGCCAGCCACCGGTTCAGCGGAGCCAGTGCGCGCCACCCGTCACGGACGCGCTCCAGCACCGCCGGCGAGTCCAGGCCGGCGTCGGGCGGGTGGTGCCGCGAGGCGGTGAGCGTCTTGGCGCGCAGCAGATCGGCCCGGGGATGATCCGGGTCGGCGGGCTTGGGCACCCGCTTCAGCCGATCGCCGCCGACGTCGAACCCGGCCGCGGTGAGCTCGCCGAGCAACGTCACCAGTCGGCCGCCGAGCAGCTCGTCGGCCACCGCCTCCCGGAGCCGCCGGGACTGGTCGGTCGCGCAGGACCAGTAGCCGCCGGCCACCAGCAGCCCGTCGGCGGAGACCTGGACGTAGAGGCCGCCGTCGCCGGGCTCGCCGGTGACCACGGCCCCCGCGTGGGTCTTGTACGGCGTCTTGTCCTTGCTGAACCGGACGTCGCGGTAGGGGCGGAAGAACTTCGCCTCGCCGAACTCCGGGCCGAGGGCGTCGAGCAGGGCCCGCATCGGTCCGGCGACGGCGGTGTCGTACTGCGCGCGATGGTCGGTCCAGTACGGCTTGGAGTTGTCCGCTTCAAGGCCCTCGTAGAACGTGAGCATCTCGTCGGGGAAGCCGTCGAATCCCATTCGCCCATGCTCGCAGGTGGCCGCAGGACGCGCGGCTCACGCCGGCACTCCACGGGCCAACGGGCCAGCCAGATGTGACTCACCACGCAACCCGGGGCACTCTCCCCATTCGACGAGTAACGCGACGCAAGGCGTTTTTGGGGGGTGTGAGCAGGCAGTTGGGGGGCGCAATCCGAACCTCCCCCATCTCGGAAGGAACGACATGTCCGTCGTCACCCGCGCCACTCTCCGTCGCAGCGCCGCCGTCATCGTCCTCGCAGGCGGTCTCACCGCAGGCGTGACCGCACCGGCCATGGCGGCCAACAACAACACCCGGCAAGGTCTGGCCAACGTGAACCTGCAGAACGTCACTGCGCAGATCCCGATCGGCATCGCGGCGAACGTCTGCAACGTCGGCGCGAACGTCCTCGCGTCCGCGCTCGCCAACGGTGCCGCGCCCTGCAACGCCGTCGCGAACCCCTCGGCCAACGGCTGACCGACCCTTCGGGGCTCCGCCGTCCGGCGACCCAGGCGTCCGCCTGCTCGGCTTTCGTGGCGATCTCGAGGAGGGACACCCAGCCAAGACCCCCAAGATCTGCACGAAACGCTGGGGCGGGAGGCGGGGGCGAGAACCCAACACGTACGGAATAGCACATGGCGGGGGCCGGTTGAGCGCTGCAGGCTCAAGATAAGGACTTCCACATGGCTCACAGCAGCTCAGCCGCCGACAGTTCCGCCGTCAGGACGCTCCCGGTCCTCCCCCTCGACGACGCCGTCGTCCTGCCGGGAATGGTCCTCCCGGTCGAACTCGCCGCCAACGACGTCCAGGCCGCCGTGGACGCGGCCCGCGCCGTCTCCCGCTCCGACCAGCCCTCCCACCCGTCGTCCGAGCGGCCCGAGGTGCTGCTCGTCCCCCGTCTCTCCGGCCGCTACGCCGCCGTCGGCACCATCGCCGTCGTCGAACAGGTCGGCCGGCTCCCCGGCGGGCAACCCGCCGCCGTCGTCCGCGGAACGGCCCGGGCCCGCATCGGCGTCGGCACGACCGGTCCCGGAGCAGCCCTGTGGGTCGAGGCCACGGTCGTCGAGCCCGATGACAGCGGGTCGTCCGAGAAGCTGACAGAGCTCGTGCGCACCTACAAGGCACTTGCGACGACGGTGCTCCAGCAGCGCGGCGCCTGGCAGCTGGTCGACGGCCTGACCTCCATCAGCGACCCGTCGACGCTGGCCGACACCGCGGGCTACGCCCCGTACCTGACCAACGAGCAGAAGGTGCAGCTGCTCGAGACCGCCGACGTCCTGGCTCGGCTCGAGCTCGTCACGCAGTGGGCGAAGGACCACCTCGCCGAGCAGGACGTCGCCGAGAGCCTCCGTCGCGACGTGCAGGAGGGGATGGAGAAGCAGCAGCGCGAATTCCTGCTCCGCCAGCAGCTCGCTGCCGTCCGCAAGGAGCTCGGCGAGTTGACGGGTGAGGCCGGGGAGCCGGGCGCCGAGGAGGCGGACTACCGCGCCCGCGTCGAAGCCGCCGACCTGCCCGAGCACGTCCGCACCGCGGCCATCCGCGAGGTCGGCAAGCTCGAACGCACGCCGGAGCAGTCGCCCGAGGTCAGCTGGATCCGTACCTGGCTCGACACGGTGCTCGAACTGCCGTGGAACGTCCGTAGCGAGGACGCCTACGACATCCGCGAGGCCCGCGCCGTCCTCGACGCCGACCACGCCGGTCTCGACGACGTGAAGGACCGCATCGTCGAGTACCTGGCCGTCCGCAAGCGTCGCGCCGACCGCTCCCTGGGTGTCGTGCAGGGCCGGCGCAGCGGTGCCGTCCTCGCCCTCGTCGGGCCGCCCGGCGTCGGCAAGACCTCCCTCGGCGAGTCCGTCGCCCGCGCCATGGGCCGCAGCTTCGTCCGAGTCGCCCTCGGCGGCGTGCGGGACGAGGCCGAGATCCGCGGCCACCGTCGCACCTACGTCGGCGCGCAGTCCGGCCGCATCGTCCGCGCCATCAAGGAGGCCGGGTCGATGAACCCGGTCGTGCTGCTCGACGAGGTCGACAAGGTCGGAAACGACTACCGCGGCGACCCGACCGCGGCGCTGCTCGAGGTGCTCGACCCGGCGCAGAACCACACGTTCCGCGACCACTACCTCGAGGTCGAGCTCGACCTCTCCGACGTCGTGTTCCTTGCGACGGCGAACGTGCTCGACTCGATCCCGGCGCCGCTGCTCGACCGCATGGAGCTCGTCCAACTCGACGGCTACACCGAGGACGAGAAGGTCGTCATCGCCCGCGACCACCTGCTGCCCCGGCAGCTCGAGCGGGCCGGCCTGACCGTCCACGACGTCACGCTGACCGACGACGCCCTGCGCCGCCTGGCCGCGGAGTACACCGCGGAGCCCGGAGTCCGCAACCTCGAGCGCGGGATCGGGCGGGTGCTGCGCAAGCTCTCGGCGAAGCTGGCCCTCGAGGTGAGCGACGGAGCCGCGCACATCGACGCGGCCGACCTGCCGACCTACCTCGGCCGGCCGAAGCACACCTCGGAGACCGCGGAGCGCACGTCCGAGCCGGGCGTCGCGACCGGTCTCGCCGTCACCGGCCTCGGCGGGGACGTCCTGTTCATCGAGGCGGCCCTGGCCGACCCGGAGTCCGGCGCCACCGGCCTGACCCTCACCGGTCAGCTCGGCGACGTCATGAAGGAGTCCGCGCAGATCGCCCTGACCTACCTGCGCTCCGGCGACGTGGCGCAGCGGGTCGGACTCGACCTTCCGGTGAAGCTCCTCGCCGAGCGGGGCGTGCACCTGCACGTGCCGGCCGGTGCGGTGCCGAAGGACGGTCCGAGCGCCGGCGTGACGATGACGACGGCGCTGGCCTCGCTCCTCTCCGGCCGCCCGGTGCGGGCGGAGGTGGCGATGACCGGTGAGGTGTCGCTGACCGGACGGGTGCTCCCGATCGGCGGGGTCAAGCAGAAGCTGCTCGCCGCGGCCCGGGCCGGCATCACGACGGTGCTGCTGCCCGAGCGCAACGGCCCCGACCTCGACGACGTCCCGGCCGCGGTGCGCGAGACGCTGACCGTCCACCTGGTCAGTCACGTCAGCCAGGTGCTCGATCTCGCCCTCGAGCCCGAGCCGGTCTGGGACATCAGCAAGCTGGAGGCGAGGCCGGCGCTGGCTGCCTGACCTGCTCGTCCCGCTCACGATCGAACGCGTCTCCCGTGGTCCCGGCCACGGGAGACGCGTTCGCTGCTGTGAGGGCGAGCGCAGCGGCGACGACGATCCCCGCGACCACTCCGTCGAGCCAGTAGTGGTTACCCGTCGCCACGACGACGGTGAGCGTGATCAGCGTGTGCAGCGGCCCGAGCCAGCGGGCACGGCTGTCCGCCGTGCGGAAGACGATCACGCCGACGAGTGCGGCCCAGGCGACGTGCACCGACGGCATCGCCGAGAACTGGTCGGTGATGCCGGTGCCGACGGCGCCGTAGACGGACTGGCCGTACTCGGCAGCGGAGTCGGTGATGCCGAACCGGCCGTCGAGCAAGCGCGGCGGCGCAACGGCGACGAGCGAGATGAGCAGGCAGGCGAACGTGGTCAGCGCGACCGCGTTCCGGGTCCGCGCGTAGGCGTCGCGGTGGCGCAGGAACACCCACAGCAGCATCAGCCCGAGCATGCTGAAATGCATGTAGACGTAGTAGCCGTTGAAGAACTGGACGAGCCAGGGGTGCGGCGACGCGAGGCCCTGCACCGACGCCTCGCTGGGTAGGTGCAGCCACCGTTCGAGGTGCCAGATCGCCTCGCCCCGTCCGACCGCATCGCTGACGACCCGGACGGCGTGGGTCCCGACGAACTGCCAGAGGCCGAACAGGCCGCAGACCACGGCGGCCTCGCGCAGCAGGGCGGGGACGACCGACGGGCGCCGGAGCCGGACGAGCAGCAGCCGGCTGAGCATCGCCAGGGCGACGGCGGTTCCCCATGCCTCCGGCCAGGAGGGAACCCAATGCGGCATACCTCATCGTCGCACCGCTCACCGCCGACGTCGGCTCCTTCCACCTGCCGACGGCGTCAGCCGGCCGAGTCAGCCCTGCGCCTGCTTGCGCAACTCCTTCTTCTGCACCTTCCCGGTGGAGGTCTTCGGCAGCTCGCCGTAGTGGAAGGCCTTCGGCACCTTGAACGGCGCGAGGCGCTGACGGACGTGCGCGGCGAGCTCCTCGTCGGTGACCTCGGCGCCCTCCCGGAGCGTCACGTGGGCCACCGGCACTTCGCCCCACTTCTCGTGCGGCTCGGCGACCACGGCCGATTCGAGGACGGCGGGGTGCGCGTCGAGTGCCCGCTCCACCTCGACCGACGAGATGTTCTCGCCGCCGGAGATGATGATGTCCTTGCTGCGGTCACGGATCTCGACGTAACCGTCGGCGTGCACGACGCCGAGGTCCCCGGTACGGAACCAGCCCGTCTCCCCCTCGTCGCCGGTCCCCGTCACCGTCGCCTCGGCGGTGGCCTCGTCGTCCTGGTAGTAGCCGAGCATCACGTCGTTGCCCCGCAGGCTGATCTCTCCGATCGTCTGACCGTCGGCCGGCACGTCGGTGCCGTCGTCGGCGACGACGCGGGCACGGTCGGCGACGATGTTGCCGACGCCCTGGCGGGCCTTGAGGTCGGCCTGCTGCTCGCCGGACAGGTCGTCCCATTCCGGCCGCCACTGGTTGATCATCGCGGGGCCGTAGGTCTCGGTGAGGCCGTAGAGGTGCGTGACGTTCATGTTCAGGTCCGCCATCCGCCCCAGCAGGGTCGGGGTGGGCGGGGCGCCGCCGGTCTGGACCTGGACCCGTTGCGGCAGCGGACCCGCCTCGGCCTCCTTCGCGCTGGCGATCATGTTCAGCACCGTTGGCGCCGCGCTGTAGTGGGTGATGCCCTCGTCGCGCAGCAGGCCCCAGATGACGCCGGGGTCGACCTTCGGCAGGCAGACGTGCGTCGCGCCCGCGGCGGTCACCGCCCACGGGTAGCACCAGCCGTCGCAGTGGAACATCGGCAGCGTCCACAGGTAGTGGCTGCCCGGGCCCATCCCACTGTGCAACGCCATCGCCAGGGCCTGCAGGTAGGCGCCCCGGTGGTGGTACATGACGCCCTTGGGACGCCCGGTGGTGCCGCTCGTGTAGTTGAGTGCGAGCAGCCCCGCTTCGTCCTCGCAGGGGCGGGCGAGCAGCGAGGCGTCGGCCAGGAACCGCTCGTACTCGTCGTGTTCACCGCCGGCCACCACGAGCCGGATGCCGACCTGGGCGGCGACCTTCGCCGCCACGTCGGCGAACGGCGCATCCGCCACCAGCACCGAGGCGCCGGCGTGGCCGAGGATGTACTCGAGCTCCTCCGGGCTCAGCCGGCTGTTCAACGGCACCAGGACCGCGCCCGCCCAGGGGACGCCGTTGTGCAGCTCCAGCATCGCCGAACTGTTGGCGCACAGCGCCGCCACCCGGTCGCCGGGCTGGACCCCGAGGCCGGCCAGTGCTCCGGCGAGTCGCTGCGCCCGGTCGGCGAACTCGGCGTAGGTGAAGCGGCGCTCACCGTCGACCACCGCGAGACGGTCACCGAAGACGGCGGACGAGCGGGTGAGGAACGCCGTCGGGGTGAGTGGGCTGAACGTGAAGCTGGCCACGAGGGCCTCCGGGAGTCAGGGCTGAGGGAGGGCACGGGTCGACCTACCCCGCCCGGTCTGTCCGGATGTGTGCCGGGTCACAGGAAATCACCGGCGCACGGCTTCTGCGGAAGCCCGGCGTGGACTCTCCGGGTGCGGACAGACTGTGCTCATGGCGTCTGATCAAGAACTCGCAACCATCGGCCTCACCGGCCTCGCCGTCATGGGCCAGAACCTCGCACGCAACATCGCGCGCAACGGCTACCCGATCGTGGTGCACAACCGGACGAAGGCAACGACGGACGCCTTCATCGACGGCCTCGAGGGCGACGACCCGCTCACGGCCGCGGACAGCGTCGAGGACTTCGTCGCCCGGCTCGAGAAGCCCCGCAAGATCATCCTGATGGTGAAGGCGGGCGACCCCGTCGACGCCGTCCTCGACGAGCTCCTCCCTCTGCTCGACCGTGGCGACATCGTCATCGACGGCGGCAACTCGTTCTTCCAGCACACCGAGCGACGCCAGGCGAAGTGCGCCGAGCAGGGCATCAACTTCCTCGGCGTCGGCATCTCCGGCGGCGAGGAGGGCGCCCTCAACGGGCCGAGCATCATGCCCGGCGGCGACCGCGACGCCTACGCGCAGGTCGAGGAGATCCTGACGACGATCTCCGCCCACGTCGACGGCGTCCCGTGCTGCCGCTACATCGGCCCCGGCGGTGCCGGCCACTACGTGAAGATGGTGCACAACGGCATCGAGTACGCCGACATCCAGCTGATCGTCGAGTCCTACGACCTGATGCGGCACGTGCTCGGCAAGTCCGCCGGCGAGCTCGCGCAGGTCTTCGAGCAGTGGAACGAGGGCGACCTCGAGAGCTTCCTCATCGAGATCACCAGCATCGTGCTCGCCAAGCAGGACCCCACGGGCGACGGCGCCCTCGTCGACGTCATCCTCGACCAGGCCGAGCAGAAGGGCACCGGACGCTGGACGGCGCAGGACGCTCTCGAGCTCGGCGTCCCGTCACCGAGCATGACCAGCGCCGTCTACGCCCGCTCGCTCTCGGCGCTGAAGGACAAGCGCGAGCGCGCCTCCTCCGAGCTCTCCGGACCCGACCCGACGAAGGCCGCCGACGCGTCCGGCGAGGCCGACCGGCTCGTCGACGACATCCGTCAGGCGCTCTACGCCTCGAAGGTCGTCGCCTACGCCGAGGGGTTCGACCAGCTGGCCACGGCCAGCCGTACCAACGACTGGGACCTCGACCTCGGCGGCCTCGCCACGATCTGGCGCGGCGGCTGCATCATCCGGGCCCGGTTCCTGAACCGGATCACGGAGTCCTACGCAGGCAGCTCGGACGGCAGGACGGCCGACGTCGACAGCCTGCTCACGCTGCCCTACTTCCGGGACGAGATCGCCTCGGCGCAGGACGCGTGGCGTCGTGCGGTCACGGCCGGCATCCAGGCCGGGGTCCCGCAGCCGGCGTTCTCGTCAGCGCTCGCCTACTACGACGGCTACCGCCAGGCGCGCGGCCCGGCGAACCTCATCCAGGGCCTACGCGACTACTTCGGCGCGCACACCTACCACCGCACCGACCGCGACGGCGCCTTCCACATCAACTGGTCGCAGGACGGCCAGGAGGTCGAGCCGGGCAAGAAGCTGAAGGACGCCGCGGGGCACTGACGGGCCGCCCGGCCGGGCTCCCGCGACCCGCGACCCTCTTACGCGCCGTGCGGCGGCAGCGCGGCGACCCGGTCGGCGAAGGAGCTGAACCACTCGCCGACGAAGTCCTGGATCTCGGTCTCGATGCTGTCGGTGAGCTCGGCGTCGACCGCGACGCGGGCCAGCGGGCGGAGCCGGTCGACCAGCCCGACCAGGGCCGGGATCTCGTCGTCGGACGGGCGCCAGCCCGGCTCGTGCTGGGCGAGGACGTGGTTCGCGACGTTCGAGACGAAGGTCTTCGCCACGGCGGCGACCTGCTCGCGCATCCGGCCCGCCAGGTCGAGCACGGCCGAGAGCGGCATGCCGATGTCGAGCAGCTCTGCGCCGGCCCGCAGCAGGCGCGGGCGGTGGACCTGGTACCGGTCGCCGGTGACGGGGCTCAGCAGACCCAGCTCGACGGCGCGGTCGAGGTCCTGCTGGGCGACGCGGCCGCCGAAGAGCTCGTCGAGCTCGGGCTTGCCGAGTTCCTCCGGCAGCTCCCCGGACGACGGGGCGAGCAGTGCGGCCTCGAGTCCGAGCGTCTGCCCGATGTCGTGGCCGCCCTCCCAGGAGGCGATGAAGTCCGAGATGTGGGCGACGGTGTACCCGCGCTCGAGCAGGCGGCCGATCAGCCGGAGTCGGGCGAGGTGCGTCTCGTCGTAGAGGTTCACGCGGCCGACGCGACGGGGCGCGGGCAGCAGACCGCGCTCGGCGTAGGCACGGACGTTGCGGACGGTCACGCCCGCCGCCTGGGCCAGGTCGTCGAGGCGGTACTCCACCTCACCGCCCGCGGGCACGGCTGCGGCGGTCACGAGGGCACGTGACCAGCGCCCGGACGGCTTGTGGCCGGACGTGGCGCGGAACGGGGTTGCGGCACCGCGATCCCTCCTCGGTCGATCCGGCCACGATACCGAGGACGGTGAAGACAGTGCCATTTGAGACTGGTACGGTTTTCTGTGGCGCAGTAGGGGAAGGCACAGCAGGAGCTTCCTACCCCCGCCACCGGACCCGAGGAGACCAGCCGCATGTCGAGCACCGTCACCGAGATCCGCCCGCACACCACCACGTCCGACGGGACCGTCCTGGACGAGACGGCGCAGCGCCTGCTGACGTCGGCGTCGACGCTGTCCTTCGACCCGATGACCGAGGTCGACTGGGACGCACCCGTGCCGGACGACAAGTACGGCCTGAACCCGGAGTGGAGCACTCTCTACGGCACCCGGCTCTGGGACGAGATGTCCGAGGCGCAGAAGGTCACGCTGACCAAGCACGAGGTCTGCTCGATCATGTCGACCGGCATCTGGTTCGAGATGATCCTGCAGCAGATGGTGCTACGCGACCAGTACGTGCAGAACCACGGCAAGGCCGAGTTCCAGTTCGCGCTCACCGAGATCGCCGACGAGTGCCGGCACTCGATCATGTTCGCCCGCGCCTGCACCGCGATGGGCGTCCCGGCGTACATGCCGCGGAAGTCGAGCATCGAGCTGGGCCGGGGATTCAAGGCCCTGGCCAGCAGCGAGACCGCCTACGCGGGGATCCTGGTGGCCGAGGAGGTCCTGGACGTCATGCAGCGCGACTGGATGCGCGGTGAGGACGTGCAGCCGATCGTGCGCGGGACGAGCCGCATCCATGTCGTCGAGGAATCGCGGCACATGAAGTTCGCCCGGCAGGAGGTCCGCGACGCCCTCGCCGGCGTCGGCCCCGCCCGTAGGAGGGTGAGCGCGCTCATCATCGCGATCGCCGCCCACGTCATCGTCTCGAACATGGTCAACCCGGCGGTCTACGCCGCCGCCGGCCTCGACACCGAGCGGGCGCTCGCCGAGGCCGAGGCCAACCCGCACCGTCGCGCGATGATGCGGACCAGCAGCCGGCACCTGATGGACTTCCTCGGCGAGATGGGTCTGCTGACCCGTCCGGCCAAGGTGATCTACCGCCGTCTCTCGATGCTCTGAGACGTCGGTACCGCGAGCCCCGGGAACACCCATGCCCTTCGCCATCACCCCGACCTGCTGCAACGACGCGTCCTGCGTGTCGGTGTGCCCGGTCAACTGCATCCACCCGACGCCGGACGAGCCTGAGTTCGGCACGACCGAGATGCTCTACGTCGACCCCGAGGCCTGCATCGACTGCGGGGCGTGTGCCGACGCCTGTCCGGTCGACGCCGTCTTCCCGATCGAGTCGCTGAAGGGCGCCGACGCCGGCTTCGCCGAGGCGAACCGCCGCTGGTACGACGAGCACCCCACCGACCACGCGTGGGGCGAGCCGGAGTTCCCGCGCTCCATCCCGGCCGAGGGGACGCGTGACCCACTGCGCATCGCCGTCGTCGGGGCCGGTCCGGCGGCGGGCTACACGGTCCGCCACCTGCTGCACGCCACCGACGCCCGGATCACGCTGATCGACCGGTTGCCCATTCCCGGCGGGTTGCTGCGCTCCGGCGTCGCACCCGACCACCCGGCCACCAAGCAGATCGGGGACGGTTTCGGCGAGATCTACCGCCATCCCCGGGTGCGGCTCGCGCTCAACGTCGAGGTCGGCCGCGACGTCTCCGTCGCGGAGCTGGCCGAGGCGCATTCCGCGGTCGTCTACGCCGTCGGCGCATCGGCCGACCGGCAGCTCGGCGTCGGTGGCGAGCAGCTCCCCAACAGCCTGGCCGCCACCGACGTGGTGGGTTGGTACAACGCCCACCCGGACCGCACGGACCTCGCCGTGGACCTGCAGACCGAGCGCGCGGTGGTCGTCGGCACCGGCAACGTCGCCCTCGACCTCGCCCGCGTCCTGCTCGCCGACCCCGAGGACCTCGCCCGCACCGACGTCTCCGACGTCGCCCTCGCCGCCCTGCGTACCAGCCGGGTCCGTGAGGTCGTGCTGCTCGGCCGACGCGACGCCTCGACGGCCGCCTTCACCGCCGGTGAGTTCGCAGCACTGCGGGCGGTGCCCGGCCTCGAGATCGTCCTCGACCGGGCCGGCCTGCCCGGCGGTGCTCCGACCGACGGACCGCTCGCGGGGCTGCCCGTCATGGACGTCGACCACGAGGCGGCCCCACCGTCCGGACGGCGCCTGGTGCTCCGGTTCTCCTCCCCGGTCGAGGCCGTCGAGGGCGACGACGCCGTCACGGGCATCCGCACCACCCCGACCGCCGACGTCGACGCCGCTCGCATCGACACGGGCCTGGTGATCCGCTCCATCGGCTACCGCGGACGCGCGCTGCCCGGCCTGCCGTTCGACGAGGCCGCGGGCGTGGTCCCCAACGAGCAGGGCCGCGTGCTCGACCCCACGACCGGTGCCCCCCTGCCCGCGACCTACGTCGCCGGCTGGATCAAGCGCGGTCCGTCCGGCGGCATCGGCACCAACCGCGCGGATGCGGCCGAGACCGTCCACGCCCTGCTCGACGACGCCGGCGCCGGACGACTGCCGACCCCGGGCACCGGGGAGGCGGCCTTCCGCCGACTGCTCCGCAGCCGCACCGACGTGGTCGACCAGGCCCGGGCCCGGGCGATCGACGCGGCCGAGCGCGAGGCCGGTCAGCCGGCTGGGCGTCCGCGGGTGAAGTTCGTCCGCACCGAGCAGATGCTCGCCGTGGACCGCCAGAAGGCGGCGGCGCGCGCGGCCGCCGGTCTGGTGACCGGGGCGGTCGCCGACCGGCTCGCGAACCTCACCCGGCCCAGCGCTTGAACGGATCCGGCGGGAAGGCGTCGGCGTCGATGCAGAGCTGCCCCCAGCCGTCGAGGCGATAGGCCACCGCGTCGATGTCGCGCCCGAGGGCGGCGACGAGCGGATGCTCGGCGGCGTCGGTGCGGGCCTCGATCTCGTCCCGCCCGGCCCGTCCGAGCTCGGTCAGCTCTTCGTCGGCGAGCCAGCCGCGGTCGGTGAGCGACGTCATCGCGTCACCCATCTGCTCCTCGGACCACCCGCGGGTGGCGGTGTAGGACAGGATCGGTGCCCCGAGCCACAGCTCGGTCGCGATGTTCATCTCCACCGGTGACAGCCCCGTCGAGGCCACCGCCGCGATGTGTCCGTCGCCCCGGTACTCCCGCACCATGTCGCACGCCCGCCACAGCTTGGCCACCGGCTCGTTCGGCTCGGGAAGCGCCCGGAGGCCGGCGAACAGCGGCCGCCCGACGCCGTCGAGCCCGGCCATCGCGCGCCGCAGCGTCGTCGCCGTCTCAGCGACGTCGGCCACGTCCTCGCCGGCGAGGATCTCCTGCAGCCCGTCGACCACGGCGCGGCCCCGCACCTCGAGCAGCTCCCCCCGGGCGAGCTGGTCGCGGCCGGTGCCGTAGAGGCCGGTGATGAGCTCGGGGGAGAACCACGCGAAGGCCGCCGCGACCACCTCGGCCACCGGCTCACCGAGACTCGCGGCACGACCCCAGACGTAGCTGGTCAGGAAGTCGAGTCCCCGGTCGGCCAGGGCACCGTTGACGCGGCGGCTCCACACCGCGTGCATGGCGAGCGGCTCGGCCGCGTCCCGAAGGCGTCGCGCCGACGAGGCCGCTGCGACGACGCCCGGGACGGCGAGGTCCGGCGAGCCCGGCCGGAAGAAGGCGTCGTGCGCTGCCTGGTAGTCCATGCGACCTCCTCAGGTGTCGAACGAAGTCTCCCCCGGGCGCGGCGCGCCTGGCCCCATGGGGTACCGGTCAGCCACGGACCGCGCTCGCCAGGGCGAGCGCAGCCATGGCGAGCAGTATCACCGCCGCCACCTGCTGGACCCGGCGCAGCGGGACGAGTCGCAGCAGTGTCTGCCCGAAGGCGACGGCGAGCCCCGACACCGCCCACAGCGCCAGCAGGGCGCCGATGCCGACGCTGACCGGGTCGCGGTAACGCGCGGCCAGCGTGGCGGTCAGGATCTGGGTGAGGTCACCGAACTCGGCGACGAGCACGACCATGAACGACGCACCCGCCACGGCGATCGACTTGCGGTCACCGCGGATGCGCTCGACCTCGTGCTCGCCCTCCTCCGCCGACTTCTCGGGATCCGAGCGCAGCAACAGCACCGCTCCGATGAGGAACAGCGCAGCGGTGACGAACTCGACGGGTCGTCGCGGCAGCGCGGCCACGAAGCTCCCGGCCGCGACGGCGACGACGACGTGGACGGCGAAGGCGGACCAGACGCCGGCGAGCACGGGGACCGGCGAGTAGCGCGCGCCGAGCACCAGCGACGCGACCGCGGTCTTGTCGGGCAGCTCGCCGACGAAGACGATCCCGAAGACCGTCAGGACGAGGACCAGGTCCATGCGTGCCTCTCGCTCGGCCACCAGGCCGAGGGGCGCATCCGGGGCACCGTTCGACCCGGCAGCGATGGACGGCCACCCCGTACGGGACAGCTGTCGGTACCAGATCGAAGGTCTCGTTCATCCGCGTCGGACGCGGACCCGGTGGCCGGGCGCCGAAGCGCCAGGATGTCGACCGACCGGCGAGGAACTACTCCCCTTCGCGCCGAACGGTACGCAGCAGTCCTTCGTGACTCAACGATCTTCCGGTCACTGTGATCGGTGCGACACCGCGCTCCAGGCGGGAGGCGTCGGACCATGACTGAGACATCAGGGAATGGCACATCGAGCAAGGCATACCTCGCCGCAGGCCGGGAACACCATCGGCACAGCGTCAGAAGCGACGAAAGGGGATCCCATGAGCTCGGACAAGAAGGTCGACAACAAGGTCGACGAGGTCATCGGCAAGGTCAAGGACCGGGTCGGTGGGGCCACCGGCGACCGCGAGCTCCAGGCCGAGGGCCAGGCCCAGCAGAGCAAGAGCAACCTCAAGCAGGCCGGCGAGAAGATCAAGGACGCCTTCAAGAGCTGACCACCGCAGCGTCGGAAGGGGCGTCCCCGCATCGCCGGGGGCGCCCCTGTTGCATGTCTGCAGCACTCCCTCGGCGCCGCCGGCCGGCCAACAGCCCCTGGGTTCGCCGACACCGTCGCGCGGGGCACCAGTCGATTTCCTGGCGTCGCCTTGCCGGCGGGGCTGGGGCGCGACAACTCGGTAACGACTGACAAACCGACCGCTTGGCCCGATACGGTCGCGGAGCGCTGACGACGTCGGGTGGTCGCCGGAGCGCCGACCCGACCGACGAGAGGCGAGGCGATGCCTCCAGGCCTGCTGAGTTCGGCCCTGCCCGAGCTCTCCCGGCTCCTCGCCGAGCAGGCGGCGGACCCGGTGGGTCTGCTACGCACGGCTGCGGACCACATCGCCGGGCACGGCGACGGTGTCTGTGTCATCTCCCTGCTCGCCGCGCCCGACGAGCACGCGGCCCTGGTCGTCGGCCACCCCGATCCCGAGGCACGGAGCGCCCTCGCCGCCCTCGTCGCGGGGGCGCCGACCACCGAGCTCGCCAACGACGTCCTGGCCTCCGGCCGTCCGCAGGTGGCGACGGTCGAGGAGCCCGCCGAGCTGCGCTCCTGGCTGCCGGAGCGCGCGTGGCCCTACCTCGAACGCTTCCCGCTCACGAGCCTGCTGTACGTGCCGGTCCGGGTGCGTGGCGAGAGCCGAGGGCTCGTGGCGCTCGCCCGGGGTCCGGGTGACGCCGCGTTCACCGACGGCGAGATCGCCGTCCTGCAGGATGCCGCCGACCGCATCGGCCTGGCCGCCGACAACGCGCAGCTGCTCGCGCGGACGCAGCGCAAGCTCGTCGAACTGACCCACGCGACGCGCGAGGCGCGGGCCGAGCACGTCCGGTACAGCGCCCTTTTCCGCAGCAACCCGGTGCCCATGTACGCGTGGCGGCGCGAGGGCGACGAGCTGCGGCTGGTCGACGCGAACGACGTCGCGTACGCCCAGACCGGTGGCGCGATCGCGGGGCTCCTCGGCCGCACCGAGCAGGAGGTGCACGGCGACCAGCCCGAGCTCCTCGTCGACTTCCGGACCATCTTCGCCGACCACCGGCCCATCCACCGCAGCATGGACTTCGAGCTGCGCGGCCACGTCCGCCACCTGATGGTCACCTTCGTCTACGTCCCGGACGACACGGTCATCGTGCACACCGAGGACGTGACCGAACTGCGACGCTCTCGAGCGGCCTACCAGGAGCTGGTCGAGCAGCTCCCCGCCATCCTCTACGAGACCGGCAGCGACGCGGGCGCGCCCTACCAGTTCGTCTCTCCGCAGATCGAGGCCGTGCTGGGCTGGACACCTGCGGAGTGGACCGGCGAGGCCACCTGGCTCGACGCCGTGCACCCCGACGACCGGACGTTGCTGCTCGAGGCACGGCGCCGCTGCCTGGACGACGGCGAGCCCGTCTCGCTCGAGTACCGGATGCTCTGCCGCAACGGCGAGACCGTCTGGGTGCGGGACGAGGCAGTGCTGCGCGCGTCCGCCGGGACCGGCCCGCAGCGGCTGCGCGGCTTCCTCAGCGACGTCACCGAGCGCAAGCAGTTCGAGTCCCGCCTGCAGTACCTGGCCGACCACGACGCCCTGACAGGGCTGTGGAACCGCCGACGCTTCGTCGACGAGCTCGGCCGGGAGATCGCGCTGGCCGCCCGGGAGGGCCGGCCGAGCAGCCTCCTGTTGCTCGACATCGACAACTTCAAGCAGATCAACGACTCGTTGGGGCACCTCGCGGGCGACGACGTGCTGCGCTCGCTGACCGGGCTGCTGCGCGACCGGCTGCGTCGCTCCGACGTCCTCGGGCGGCTCGGCGGTGACGAGTTCGCGATCCTGCTCCCGGACACCGACCCCACGTCCGCCGCCGGCCTCGCCGAGACGCTCCGCGCGGCCGTCGCCGACGACGTCCACGATGCGGCCGACCAGGCGGTGCGGGCCACGATCAGCATCGGCCTGGCCGACGCTGCCTCGGCCGGGGCCACGGCGGCCGGCGTCATCGCGGCGGCCGACCTCGCGCTCTACGCCGCCAAGGCGGGCGGCCGTGATTCCGTGGTGCCCTACGACCCCCGTTTCCGGGTCGAGCTCACCAGTGCGCGGCTGTGGCAGCAGCGGCTCACCGAGGCGCTCGCGAGCGACCGCTTCGTGCTCGAGGCGCAGCCCATCCGCTCCCTCGCCACCGGTGACGTCACCCAGCACGAGCTGCTGCTACGGCTGCCGGCCGACGACGGCACGCTGGTCGCTCCCGGGAAGTTCCTCGGCTACGCCGAGCGCTTCGACCTGATCCAGCCGATCGACCGGTGGGTCGTGCAGCGGGCATTCCGGCTCGTCGCCGAGCACCGCGACGCGGGCGAGCGTCTCGTCGTCTCGGTCAACCTGTCCGGCAAGTCCGTCGGTGACCCCCGCCTCGTCGCCCTCATCGCCGACCAGCTCACAACGACCGGCGTCGACCCCTCCTGCCTGGTCTTCGAGGTCACCGAGACCTCCGCGATCGCCGACATGGCGGCGGCGCGCGTCTTCGCGACGGCTCTGCACGACCTCGGCTGCCGGCTGGCCCTCGACGACTTCGGCTCCGGCTTCTCGAGCTTCTACTACGTCAAGCACATGCCGTTCGACTACCTGAAGATCGACGGAGAGTTCGTCCGTCAGCTCACCGCCGACCCGTTCGACCAGGCCGTCGTCCGGGCCATCGTCGCCGTCGCGGGCAGCGTCGGACGGGAGACCGTCGCGGAGTTCGTCGAGGACGAAGGGACGCTCCAGCTGCTACGGGAACTCGGCGTGACCTACGTGCAGGGGTTCCACGTCGGGCGCCCGGCACCGCTGCGCGGGAGCACCAGCCCGGCTTGAGGCATCGCCCGAACGGGTGTCACGAGGAGAAGGTTGCAACCGGTCGCAAGTCGAGGCCTACTGTGATCACTGCTCGCCGGCTATGGCGGGCGTCACACGTCAGCGCTGCAGTGCCGCAGCCGCCCCTCGGAGGCATCGACCGTGTCCCAGTCGACCATCAACCCGTCGCGCACCCCGGGCGAGCCCTCCCAGCCGTCATCGGCGGTCGACGAGCGTCGTAGCTTCTGGAACCGGCAGCTCACGAGCTACCCGGACGAACGAAGCCGCTCGCGCTATCTCGGCATCACCGTCCTCGCGACCGTGGTCCTCTACTACGAGCTGTACGTCGGCGGTTCGGTCGCGACGCGCGTCATCGCCGACTACGGGTTCACGTTCACCGAGTTCATCCTCATCCTCGTCGTCGGTAACGCGATCGGGGCCTGCGCCTCGCTGCTCGCCGGTCTCGCCGACCGCTGGGGGCGGGCGAACCTGGTCGTCGGCGGCCTGCTGCTCACCGGCCTGCTCATCGCCTTCGGCATCCCCAACGCGCCGAACAAGCTGACCTATGCGGTCATGTTCGTTCTCGTCGGCGTCGTCGAGGGCGTGGTCCTTGTCGCCACCCCGGCGCTGATCCGCGACTTCTCTCCGCAGGTCGGCCGCGGTGCGGCCATGGGGTTCTGGACCCTGGGTCCGGTGCTCGGCAGCCTCGTCGTCTCGGTCGTGTCCAGCCACACGCTCAGCAGCCACCAGAACTGGCGGTTCCAGTTCTACGTCTGCGGCGTCGCCGGGCTCGTCGTCTTCGTGATCGCCCTGTTCGGTCTGCGCGAACTGGCACCGTCGCTGCGCGACCAGCTGATGGTGAACCTGAACGACCGCGCGCTCATCGAGGCCCGCGCCGCCGGTCTCGATCCGGAGAAGGCCTTGCAGGGTCACTGGCGGCAGATGTTCCGCTTCGACGTCCTCGGCGGCGCCCTCGCCGTCGCGGTCTTCCTGATGCTCTACTACGTCCTGGTCGCCTTCGAGGTCGTCTACTTCGTGACCGTCCACGGCTACACCGAGCAGCGGGCGAACGCGCTGGCCAACTGGTACTGGCTCGCGAACGCGATCACGTTGGTGGTCGTGGGCGTGCTCTCCGACAAGATCCGCGTGCGCAAGCCGCTGATGATCGTCGGTGGCGTCATCGCGGCCGCGAGCACGGCACTGTTCGCCGTCACGAGCAAGGACCTCTCCACCGGCTACTACACCTTCGCGCTGCTGTTCGTCGTCGGTGCGGTCGGCGGGGGCATGGCCTACGTCGCCTGGATGGCCGCCTTCACCGAGACCGTCGAGAAGCACAACCCGGCCGCGACCGCGACCGGCCTCGCGATCTGGGGCTGGATCGTCCGCGTAGTCGTCACCGTCTCCTACGCCGTCCTGTTGCTGGTCGTTCCGGCCACCTCGACGCTGGTCGACAACGGTCCACGCGCGCTGGAGATCTCCCAGCGCTACCCGCAGCAGGTTGCCACGCTCGGGGCCGTCGACACCCCGACGCTGCTGGCCCTGCAGAAGAACGCCGGCGACTCGGCCGCCCTCGCCAAGGCGGTCTCGGAGCTGCAGTCGAGCGGCCTCGCGACCAGTCAGACCCAGGCCATCAGCCGACTGCTGCAGCTGCAGGCCAACCCCGTCCCGGCCGACGACCTGACTTTCCTGCAGAAGCACGGGACCGCCGTGAAGAAGGCGCAGACCGACAACCCGAAGCAGTGGTCGCACTGGTGGTGGGTCTGCTTCGGCGCACAGTTGTTCTTCCTCCCGTTCATCTTCGTGCTCGCCGGCCGCTGGAGCCCGCGGCGGGCACGGCAGGACGAGCTCGACCACGAGCAGGCCGTGGCGCGCGAGCTCGCCGCGTTGCAGCAGCCGGACCGGGCGAGTCGGGAGAGTCGGGCGGGCGGCACGACGAGCGTCGACGTCTGAGTCGCTAGCGTTCGGGGTCGGTCCCGCGACGAGCACGCCGCGGGACGCCGAGCCCTGCTGGAGGACCTTGCCATGTCTGCCCCCACGAGCACCCTCGACGGCTGGACGTCGGCGCCGTTCACCGGCGGGGGGCTGACCCACGACGTCTACCGCAAGGGCGACGGGCCGGGGATCGTCCTGATCCCCGAGATCCCGGGCATGACGCCGGAGGTCCTGGGGCTCGCCGACCACCTCGTCAGCAGCGGCTTCAGCGTCGCGGTGCCGTCGCTGTTCGGCACCCCAGGCCGACCCATGACGGCGGCCTACACCGCGGCGACCGTCGCGAAGCTGTGCGTCGCCAGCGAGATGAAGGCGTTCGCCGCCGGTGCCGAACGCCCGGTCTCGCACTTCCTCCGCGCCCTGGCCGCCGACCTCAACAGCCGGACCCCCGGTGCCGGCGTCGGCGTGATCGGCATGTGCTTCACCGGTGGCTTCGCCCTGGCCACCGCGGTCGACGACAGCGTCTTGGCCGCGGTCATGAGCCAGCCGAGCGTCCCGTTCTCGGTGAGCCCCGGCCGCAAGCGCGACATCGGGCTGTCACCCTCCGAGACGCGCACCGTCCAGCAGAGGACGAAGGACGGGCTGTGCCTGATGGGCCTGAAGTTCAGCGAGGACAAGGCGTTCTCCTCACAGCGCTTCGACGCCTACGCGCAGACCTTCGGCAACGCGATCGAGCTGATCGTTCTGGACAGTTCGAAGGGCAACCCGGACGGCTACTCCACAGCAGCGCACGCGGTGCTGACCGCCGAGGTGCGCGAGCAGCCGCCGAACTCGGCGTTCGCGGCCCGCGAGCGCGTGGTGGCGTTCCTGCGCGAGCACGTCCCCGCCGGCTGAGCGTTCCGGCTTCAGCCCTCGAGCAAGTCCACGAGCAGCGCCTGCACGCGGACGTCGATCTCGTCGACGATGCGCCGGACGGTGGCGAGGTCCGCACCGGCCGGGTCATCGACGGACCAGTCCTCGTAGCGCTTGCCCGGGAAGACGGGGCAGGTCTCACCGCAGCCCATGGTGATGACGACGTCGCTGCCGCGGACCGCCTCGGCGTCGAGCTGCTTGGGGGTCTCGGAGCCGGTGTCGAGGCCGCGCTCGGCGAGTACCCGCGCGACCTGCGGGTCGACCTCGCCGCCGGGCGACGACCCGGCCGACAGGACGTGGATGCGGCCGGCACCGTGCCACTCGGCCAGCAGCTTGGCCGCGACCGACCGGCCCGCGTTGTGGACGCAGGCGAACAACACGGTGGGGACGCTCATCGTCGCTCCGCCGGTCGAGGGCCAGCCGGGAACCGACCGCGCGCCCAAAGAGCGACGTAGACGAGCGCGACCAGGACCGGCACCTCGATCAGCGGTCCCACGACGCCGGCGAGGGCCTGGCCGGAGGTGACCCCGAAGACGCCGATCGCCACGGCGATGGCGAGCTCGAAGTTGTTGCCCGCCGCGGTGAAGGCGAGCGTCGCCGTCTTCGGGTAGCCGAGTCCGAGTCGTGCCCCGAGCAGGAACGAGCCGCCGAACATCAGCGCGAAGTAGGCCAGCAACGGCAGCGCGATGCGGGCGACGTCGCCCGGCCGATCGAGGATCGTGCCGCCCTGCAGAGCGAACAGGACGACGATCGTGAACAGCAGGCCGTACAGCGCGACCGGACCGATTCGCGGCAGGAACGTCGTCTCGTACCAGGTGCGGCCGCGACGGGCCTCGCCCACCCGGCGCGTCAGGTAGCCCGCTACGAGCGGGACGCCGAGGAACACGAGCACCGAACGCGCGATGTCGAGGACCGAGACGTCCAGGGCATCTGTGCCGAGCCCGAGCCACCCCGGCAGCACCTCGAGGTAGAAGTAGCCGAGGGCGGCGAACGCCACGATCTGGAAGACCGAGTTCAGTGCCACGAGCACGGCAGCTGCCTCCCGGTCGCCGCAGGAGAGGTCGTTCCAGATGAGCACCATCGCGATGCAACGCGCGAGCCCGACGATGACGAGGCCGGTGCGGTACGTCGGCTGGTCGGGCAGCAGGAGCCACGCCAGCGCGAACATGAGCGCCGGTCCGACCAGCCAGTTCAGCACCAGGGACGCGACGAGCAACCGGCGGTCACCGGTGACGCGGCCGAGCTCGCCGTACCGGACCTTGGCCAGCACCGGATACATCATCAGCAGCAGGCCGAGGGCGATCGGTGCGCTGACCGAACCGATCGACACCGTGTCGAGCGCACGCCCGAGTCCGTCGACGGTGCGGCCGAGGACGAGGCCGACGGCCATCGCGACCAGGATCCAGACCGGCAGGAAACGGTCGAGCGTGGAGAGGCGCCGCAGGACCGGCGCGGTTGCTGCGCCCCGCCCGCCCTCGGCGACGAGGTCGCTCACGCGCAGCAGCCGGTGGCCTCGACGGAGCAGCCGGTGGAGTCGGGGGCGGAGTCGGGGTCCGCCGACGCGAGGGGGCTCCCGGTCAGATCTCCTGCACGGTCGGAGTCGGCCAGGACGGTGTAGACCTCCCACGGAGCACCGTCGGGGTCGTGCACCCACACCTTGTCCTGCAGGGCGTAGCAGCAGGTCGTCGCATCCTGGGTCAGGACGTCGAGACCCTCACCGGTCAGCCGCCGGGCCGCTGCGTCGACGGCCTCGGAGCTCGCGACCTCGACTCCGAGGTGGTTCAACGCACCGGCCACGCCGTCGCCCCGTACCTCGGGGTTCTCGACCAGCACGAGCTTCAGCGGCGGTTCGGCCACCACGAAGGCCGCGTACCCGGGCCGGCGCTTCGAGGGCTCGACCGCGAACAGTCGGCCGTAGAAGGCCACGGCGGCGTCGAGGTCCGCCACGTTGAGAGCGAGTTGGACGCGCGACTGCACCACACCCGGCATCTGCCACCTCCGTTGATCGATCAGTGTCGATGTAAGAAGCTGCCTGCTGCATCGATCGTTGTCAACATAGACACCTGTCGATGGCACGGGCAGACTGGACGCCATGGCTGACGCCCGCTCCGACACGACCTGTTGCGGCACGACGGGCGTGGCTGCACCCCTGTCGGCAGCCTCGGCCGCCGAACTCGCCCATCTGCTCAAGGCCCTGGCCGACCCGACGCGGCTGCGCCTGCTGTCGCTCATCCAGGCGCACGAAGGGGGCGAGGCATGCGTGTGCGACCTCACCACCCCGGTCGGGCTCAGCCAGCCGACCGTCAGCCATCACCTGAAGGTGCTGCTCGACGCCGGTCTGGTGACCCGCCACCGTCGGGGGACGTGGGCGTATTACCAGGCGGTTCCGGACCGGCTGGTCGCACTGGCCGCCGTCCTCGCCCCCGAGGCCGCGCTCGTCTGAGCCCGGCCGGGCCAGCTCGGATTCACTCGAGCGGGCGCTGCGTGTCCACGGTGAGTTCGGCCTGCTCCCGGGCCAGCTCGCTCTCGACCAGGACGTCGGAGCGCACCCGCTCGACGCCGCTGGTGACCCGTTCGTACGGGCGCACCTGCAGCCCGACGACGGGTACCTCTTCGCGCAGCACCACGACCAGCGGTGCCGGTGAGTCCGACGGTGCTGAGGACACGGCTGCCTCAGCCGCTGCGTCCCCGATCGGCGCGTGGTCGATCAGCAGCTCTTCACGTCGCACGGTCACCTCGATCTGCCGGGTCTCGGTGACCACCCCTTCGGCGCACGGTGAGCCGCTCCCGCGGCACCCACTCCGTCCCGACGAGCAGCCTCTGCTCGGAGAGCAGGGAGCTCGCGGTCGCGTCGTTCGCAGCTGCGGTGAACAGCATCCCTCTCGGACGGGCAAGCAGAACGGGATGGGGCGGCGAGCCGGCCCGCTCGGGGGTGGCGGACCGGCCCGCCAGCTCTCGGGACGGAGCCCACCGGCCCCGGCTCCTGTTCCCCAGGTGTGCTCGCTCTGCCGCAAGCCAACCGGTACCCCGGTGAATTGCCCGATTGCCCCCGGCCTCAGCCCGTCGGCTGGTTCCCACCGTGGGGCCGGTCCGGGCGTGCCGGCAGGCCCTTGTGATCGACCAGCGTCGTGACGCGGGCGCGGAGATCGGCCTTGCGCTGATCGGCCTGCGCCTGGGTCATGTCGCCGGACTTGACGCGGTCGGCCAGCCGGGCCTGGGCATCGGCGACGAGGCCGTCGATCAGCGTGTCCTTGGAGATGTTCTTCTCGGCCGCGACGTCGGCGAGCGACTTCCCGCCCTGCAGCTCGCTCCGCAGCGCCTCCGGTGTGATCCCGAGGATCTTCGCCGCGGCGTCGGGGCGGCCGAACCCCGGACCACCGCGGCCGCCGGGGGCGCCGGGTCCACCGCGACCGGCCGGCTGCTTCGCCGCCAGGGTGTCGGCGACCTTGTCGGCCTGCTGCTGAGTGAGCGTCCCGTCCTTGACCAGACCGGACAGGTCGTCCTTCAGCCGGGCGGTGCGGTCGGCGGTGCGCTGCTCCGCGGTCGGGGGCATGGCAGCGGGGGCCGCGGTCGTCGTCCCGGCGGCCGCCGAGGCGATCGTCGGCGCGAGGGCGACGCCGGCGGCGAGGCCACCGAAGCCGAGCGTGGACGCCATGAGCACAGTGCCGAGCCGCTTCTTCATCGGGTCCCCACCTCACCAGCCGGGGCGCCGTCGCCCCGGACGGATCGAACCATCGTCGACGCGCCTGGCACCTGGCTCCACCGAACCTGTGAGTTCGATAAGAGTGCGGTCGGACCCCAGTCGAGAGGTACGAGTCGGCACCTTCAGGGCATTGCGGTGCATTGCCTCCTCCTCGGTCATCGGTTTCCTTCATCAGGTCCGCGCCGAGTGCGGGGCGCCGGAGTCGCCGCTGTTGCAAACGGCTAACCTTTTCCGCGTGTCGCCCATAGGAGAAGGCACAACCCCGGATGAACGCCTCGCCGGCCAGCAGCCGGCGGCTCGTTGTCGGCTGGACGTCGCCGACGGTCCGAGCGCGGCGCGCGCCGGTCGCCAGCATGTCGCCGAGCAGATCACGGCCCTCGGTGCCGCCGCGCTCGCCGACGACGCCGCCCTCGTCGCCGGGGAACTCGTCGCCAACGCCCTCCAGCACGGCGAACCACCGATCTGGGTCGCCGCGACCGGCGGCGCGGACCGCATCCGGATCGCGGTGTCCGACGGCAGTCCCCGGCCGCCGGTCCGTCCCCTCGCCAGCACGGGGAACATGACGGGGCGTGGCATCGCGCTCGTCGAGGCCGTGGCGGCACGGTGGGGCGTCGACCGCGACCCAGCGGGCGGCAAGGTGGTCTGGGCCGAGCTCGAACCGGAGTTGGCGAGCGCCGCGGTGCACCAGGTGGACGTGGACACCCTGCTCGCCACCTGGCACGACGACGAACCGGAGACCGCGGACCCACGTTTCACGGTGGTGCTCGGCGACGTGCCGACCGACCTGCTCATCGCGGCCAAGGCGCACATCGACAACCTGGTGCGCGAGTTCACGCTCGCCTCCACCGGCAGTGGGGCGATCCCTCCGCACGTGGCCCGGCTGATCGAGACCGTGGTCCACGGGTTCGCCGACGCCCGCGACGCCATCAAGCGGCAGGGGCTGGCGGCTTCCTACCGCGGCGAATCGCGCACCCGCTTGACCCTCTACCTGCCGTTGTCGGTCGCCGACGCCGGCGAGCGGTACCTGGCCGCATTGGACGAGGCCGACGCCTACTCGCGGGCGGCCCGTCTGCTCACCCTGGAGACGCCGGCGCCACACCGCCTGTTCCGCCGCTGGTATGTCGAGGCGGTGGTCGCGCGGCTCCGTGACGTCGCCGCCGGACGCGTGCCCGCGCCGGTGGTGCCCTTCGAGGAGCGGCTCATCGAGGAGGTGACGCGGCTTGCCGCGCTGCAGCGCGTGACGGAGCGCGCGGCACGCCTCCAGCAGGTCTCCGCCGCCCTCGCCCGCGCGCGCACTCCGGAGGACGTGGCGGCCGTCGTCGTCTCCGTCGGGGTGGACTCGCTCGGGGCGACCGGGGGCAGCATGCTGCTGCCGGCACCGGACGGGGAGCACGTCGTCGTCCCGGGGGCCGTCGGTTACGGCGACGAACTCGTCGATGCCCTGCGTGAGGAGCGGCTCGACGCACCGTTGCCCGCGGCGACGGCGTTGCGCACCGGAGAGGCGGTCTGGCTGGAGTCCCAGGAGGAACGGGACCGCGCGTTCCCCGACCTCCGCGGGTTCGAGTCGGCGACGGTCGCGATGTGCGCGGTGCCGCTGGCGGTCGGCGGCCGCACCCTCGGCGCCCTCCGGTTCAGCTTCTCCTCCCGTCGTCTGTTCGACACCGACGAACGCGCGTTCGTCCTGGCGCTCGCCGCGCAGACCGCGCAGACCCTCGAGCGGACCGAGCGCTATGCGGCCGAACGCGCCGCGTCACTCGAGCTGCAACGCGCGCTGCTGCCCTACGACGTGCCGGATCTCCCAGGGTTCGAGGTCGCGACCCACTACCGCCCTGCAGGCGGCCTGGAAGCCGGCGGCGACTTCTACGACGTCCTCCAGCTGCCCGACGGTCGATGCGTCACCGTCGTCGGGGACGTGATGGGACGGGGTCTCGAGGCCGCCGCCGCCATGGGGCAGGTCCGCACGCTGATCCGTGCCTACGCGATCGACGACCCGGATCCAGCTGTCGTCTTCGGTCGGGTCGACAGGTTCTTCGCTGCGTTCGCCCTCGAGCAGCTGGTCACGGCGCTGTTCTTCCTCGCCGACCCGGTCACCGGCCGGGTGGAGATCGGCAACGCCGGGCACCTTCCCCCCCTGCTCGTGGACCCCGACGGCAGTCGGGCGGTCGAGACCGTCGTGGACCCTCCCTTCGGGGTCGCCACGCGTCCGCGCAGCGCCGTGAGCCTCACGCTCGCCGAGGGCGACGCGCTCGTCGCCATCACAGACGGGCTGGTCGAGCGGCGGGACGCCGACATCGACGCCGGGATCCAACTCGTCCTCGACGCCGTCCGCCGCCCGGCGGTGTCCAGCGCCGCCAGTCTTCTCCGGCGTGTCGTCGGCTGCGGCGCTCCCGCCGACCACGACGACGACGTGACCGCCCTCGTCCTGCGACGGACCAGCCTCTGACGCTCTTCCCGGAGGCGGAGCACGCCCCAACGCACTGTCCGGGGCATTTGACTTCGGACTTCCGTGCGCGAACAGTCTTGTCTCGAATTGAGAATCGCGTCCGGTCCTCGCGCGATCAGGTTCCACTGATCTTCGGGGACGGATGTGTCCAATTCGGGTAACCGCTCGTTGACCGACCGGGTCCGGCGGGTCGTCTCCGGCCAGGCGGCGCGATCCGATCTTGCGCGGCCGGCGGCAGGGCCGGCCGTGGGCGACGAGCCGGGTGTGCCACCTTCCGACCCCCGGCAGCTCGCCGTTCACCCCCCGGAGTGGCCGCCCCGCCGAGCCGCCGGTCGGCTCGGGACGGCCTTGTGGGAGGTCTTCCCCGCGCATGTCGCCCTGCTCGACCGGGACGGAGTGGTCGTCTCGGTGAACCGCGCCTGGCGACAGTTCGGCCTGTCCAACGGGGCCAACGCCACCGCCGGCCTCGGCGCGAACTACCTGCAGGTCTGCGACCGGGCCGCCGAGAACGGTGTTCGGGAAGCCGCTGAAGCCGCTGTCGCTGTCCGACGAGCGCTGGCCGGAGAGGATTCGAGCGCAGGGGTGCCCTACCCGTGCGACTCCGATACCGAGGCCCGCTGGTTCACCATGCGGGCAACGCCTGTGCCAGGACGGTTCAGTGGCGCACTGGTCGTCCATACCGACGTCACTGCGGAGCGGCAGCGCGAAGCGCACTGGCAGCACCGTGCTCTGCACGACCCGCTCACCGGCCTGCCGAACCGCGCGCTGCTCAGCGACCGGCTCGAGCACGCCATCGCGGTGGCGGACCGCGATCTCCGCTCGCTGGCGGTTCTGATGATCGGCATCGACGACTTCACGTCGGTCAACGACTCCTTCGACCGCGCGACGGGCGACCATGTGTTGACGGAAGTCGCCGCGCGGATGGCCAGGAGCGTGCGCAGCGCCGACACCCTCGGCCGCTGGGGCGGCGACGAGTTCCTCGTGATCGCCGAGCGACTCGACGCCGGCACAACCGCCCGCGACGTCGCCGATCGGTTGTCCGGGAGCGTGACCGACGGCATCTCCATCGGATCGCTCGAGTTGACCGTCTCGGTGTCCGTGGGAGCGGCCCACCTCGACTCCCGCCAGACCGCCGAAGAACTCGTCCATGCAGCCGACGTCGCCCTGCAGGTGGGGCGGCGGCGCTCCGGAACCCGGGCCGCGGTGCCGCAGTGACCGGGGCACTTCCGCATTCCCAACCGCCGGCGCGACGTGCGCTCACCCGTCGCCTGCCGGCGAGCGCCCTGAGTCCGGCGGCCGCTCGGTCGTTCATCCGCACTTCCTGCGTCGGACTCGCCACCGAGACGCGTGACGCCGCAGAGCTGCTGGTCAGCGAACTCGTCACCAATGCCGTCCGACACGCCGACTCGTCTCTGGTGCTGGCGGTGGATCTCCTCGGCGGAGGCGGGGTGCGGGTGACCGTCAGCGACGCGTCCCCCGCCTTTCCCCAGCCGCGGGAGGCCGGCCTCGACGCCGACGACGGAAGGGGACTCCTGCTCGTCGGTGCCCTCGCCACCGCCTGGGGATGGGAAGCCGTCGGCGGCGGCAAGGACGTCTGGTTCGAGCTGTCGCGCTAGGAGGACCGCTCGGACGGCTACGACACCTCGGGAACGGTGAACACGCCGGCGGCGACGCGCTTGTTCACGACGTCGCGGGCCAGCTCGGTCAGCTTCCTGTTGGTGTTGCGGGAGTGCCTGCGCAGGTGCTGGAACGCGTCGTCGACGGAGACGTCGAGCTGCTCGGCGAGGACGCCCTTGGCCTGCTCGATGATCACCCGACTCTGCAGCGCGGCCTGCAGCTGCCCGGCGACGAGATCCCGTTCGTCGAGGGTGCGGCGCTGCAGGAGGCCGGTGGCGGCGACCTTCGCCATCGCCTGGGCGATTTCGAGGTCGGCCGCGGCGAAGGGTTGATCGGTCGCCCGGAACAGGTTCAGCGCCCCGATCGTGATGTCCCGGAGCTGAAGCGGCACCGCGCACATGTATCGGAAACCGAGCTGCGCAGCATAGGGGGCGAAGTCGGGCCAGACCTGCTCGCCCTCCGCCAGGGTGGCCTCGACCGTATGACGGGTGCGGAAGGCGTCCAGGCACGGACCCTGCCGGCTCTGGAGCTCGAACACCTCGAGAACACGCATCCGTTCCTCGGATGACGCGAGCAGCCGCAGGCCACCCCCGCTCTCGGCCAACATCACGCCCGCGGTCTCGGCACCCACGAGCTGCACCACGTCGGCACACAGCTCATGCAGGAACTCGACGACGTCGAAATCGTCCACCAGCGTGTCCGCGAGGCGGACGAAGACGCGGGCGAGCAGGCGATCACGGTCCGGTACCGGAACGTCGGCCTCGCGGGCTCGGGGCGGATCAGACGTGTCCGCCGGAGCACGCCCGCGCGACTCGGGTTCAGTCACGGAAACGGATCCGTCGGTCGACGACGTCCACGGCGAGCTCGTATATCGACCGGTCCGACCGGAACGCGGCCGCCCGCAGCGTCGCGAGCGCATCCGCGATCGTGATGTCCAGCTGGGCCGAGATCACCCCTGTGGCCTGATGGACCACCAGACGGTCCAGTCCGGCGGGTTCGAGCAGCGTGGCCAGCTCGGAACTCTCGGACAGGCTCTGCAGCAACAACACCGCGTCCGTGACGATCTCCGCGGCGGCGAACGCGTCGGCGAGCTGGTCCTCGCTGAGCATTCCCGGCTCCTCTCGGGAGAGGTCCAGGACACCGACGGGGGCGGCGCCGAGATGCAGCGGCAGCGAGAACTCGGCCGCCACCCCCAGCTCCGTCGCCTGTGCCGCGAACATGGGCCAGCGGCCGCCGTGGTTCGCGAGGTCGGTCGCGTACGTCGGCTGGCAGGCCAGGAAGGCGTCCATGCAGGGGCCTTCACCCAACGAGAACTGCAGCTCGGCGATCTGTTCGGCGTTGCGCCCGGCTGCAGCGAGCACCTCGACCGACGGCGGACGGGCCATCAGGGTCACCGCGCAGCCCGAGCTCGCGAGCCACTCGATCGCGAAGTTGCAGACGCCGAGCGCGACATCGCCCGCCTGCACGACCGAGTCGGGCCGGCCGATTTCGGCAAGGATGCGCCTGCGGCGGTCCTCACTGCGCATCACACCTCCAGATCTCGGGCTGCGCCGGCCCCTGGGCCGGGCATCTTCTCCTGCGCCAGCTGCAACGCACCAGCTTGCCGCTGTTCTCGACGTTTGGCGAGGGCTCCAGGAGGAGACCTCGCCGGTCCGCAGAACATGGGCCTGGGCCTGGAACCAGGAACAGCACGCAGCTGTCACCATGCAGGGGTGACCTCGCCTCGTCCCGGCGCCGAGGGTCCGCCGACGGAACGCCCACGCTGGTGGCGGGTCCTCGGGCATTGGGCCCGGCCGGCGTTGCGATTGCTCGTCGTAGCCGCCGTCATCGAGTTCGGGGTGCTGCCGCAGATCGCCGGCGCGAGGAAGTCGCTCCAGCTGCTCGGCTCCATCTCCCCACCGTGGTTGGTCGTCGGGGTGCTGGCCGAGGCGCTCTCGTTGCTGGCGTACGCACGCCTGACGCAGGTCACGCTCGACGAGCGCCGCGTGTCCTTCCGTCAGCTGCTGCGCATCGACCTGACCACCCTGGCGGTCAGCCACGTGGTGCCGGCCGGGTCAGCGGTGGGCATCGGTCTCGGCTACCGGCTGCTGACCAAGGTCGGGGTCCCGCCCGCCAAAGCGGTTTCCGGCAAGACGCTGCAGACCGTCGGGTCTGCCGTCGTCCTGAACCTGCTCCTCGGCGTCAGCCTGCTGACGGCACTGGTCCTCTACGGCAACAACCCGCTGTACCTGCCGATCGCAGCGGCCGGGCTGATCCTGCTCACCGTCGCGGGCCTCGGGTCCTTCCTCCTGATCCGCAACGAGCCCGCGGTGACGTCGGCCGCCGTCCGCCTCGCGGGGCGGGTCCCGAAGCTCGACCCGCAGAGCGTGCGGCGCCTGCTGCAGACGCTGACGGGGACGTTGTCGCGGCTCACCTCCGACCGGACCTTCCTGCGCACGTCGGTCGGCTGGGCTGCCGCGAACTGGCTCCTCGACGCGGCCTCGCTGTGGGCGTTCGTCCGCGCGTTCCACCACACGCTCGGTCCCGTGGGGCTTCTCGTGGCCTACGGGCTGGCCAACGTCGCCGCTGCCCTTCCCATCACCCCGGGTGGGCTCGGCATCGTCGAAGGGATCCTGGTGCCCGTGCTCGTCGTCTTCGGCACCCCCCGTGGCATCGCCGTGCTGGGTGTCCTCGCCTACCGTCTGGTCAGCTTCTGGGTACCCATCCCGATCGGCTTCGCCAGCTACGCCCGGCTCGCGCGCGACATCCGGCGTGCGGACGGGGTCGACGTGGCAACGCGTCCCGGTCCGCTGGTCGTCGATTGAGCGCCGAGGCCGAGCAGCTCAGGACGTCACTGATGGTGTCGTGCCCGTCACTTCGCTGCGGCGCGGTCGTTCCTCTGTTCTGATGAGACGACGCGCGCAGTTGATGGCCACTGGCACCGCCATGGCGGCCCTCGTCCTCGCCGGTGTCGACCTGACCGCGCTGCCCGCGACGGCGCTGACGGCGACGTTCAGCAAGACCACGTTGCACTTCGACGTCACGGTGGGTCCAGCGGGCAGTACGAAGTACCACTGCGATGTCGTCGGCGACCTCTACAAGCCGGCCGGCGCCACCTCGGCCCAACCCGTACCCGTGGTCCTGACCACCAACGGGTTCGGGGGAAGCAAGGACGACCAGGCCACGTTGGCCGCGTCGCTGGCGAAGCGTGGCTACGGCGTCCTGTCGTACTCCGGCCTCGGGTTCGGCGGGAGCGGCTGCAACATCGAGCTCGACGACCCGGACTTCGACGGCCAGGCGGCCAGCCAGCTCGTGACCTTCCTCGGCGGCGGCAGCGCCGCCAAGGACGGGACCAGGGTGGACTGGATCAAGCAGGACGCCACCGGGTCGGACGGGCAGCCTCATGCGAACGACCCCCGCGTCGGGATGATCGGTGGCTCCTACGGTGGCCAGGTCCAGTACGCCGCAGCAGGCATCGACCCGCGCATCGACACCATCATCCCGATCATCACCTGGAACGATCTCTCGTACTCGCTGGCGCCGAACAACACCTCGACCCAGCACGGCGTCACGTACGAGACCCCCGGCGTGCTGAAGAAGGAGTGGACGTCCTTCTTCTTCACCGAAGGCACGGCTGATGACAGCCAGAGTCCGACGGCGGCAACCGATCCGCCTACGACGTGCACGAACTTCGACACCCGGGCCTGCCCCGCCATCGCGCAGATGCTGGCGCTGGGCTACCCGCAGCCGGCCACGCTGGACCTCGCCCGGCACGCGAGCGTCATGTCCTACGCGAGCCGGGTGAAGATCCCGACGCTGGTCGCGCAGGGTCAGGCCGACACGTTGTTCAACCTGCAGGAGTCGGTGGCCACCTACTCGACGCTGCGGCAGCAGGGCACCCCGGTCAAGCTGATCTGGCAGTCCTGGGGCCACTCGAACTCGACTCCCGCGCCGGGCGAGTACGACCAGGCCGACCTCGAGCACTCCTACGAGGGGAAGGCCTTCCTCGGGTGGTTCGACCACTACCTCAAGGACCTGGGCCCCGCTCCGGCGATGGACTTCTCCTACTTCCGCGACTGGGTCCCCTACACGGGGATCGCCACCCCGGCGTACGCCACCGCGAACAGCTACCCGGTGGGCCGGGAGCAGAAGCTCTACCTCGGCTCCGGTCTGCTGCCTGCGGCCCCCACCAGCGCGAACAGCCAGTCGTTCGTCGCGGCCGGTCCGCTGACGACGCCGACCAACTACTCCGAGACGTCGGCGATCGACTCCCAGATCGGGGACGTCTCGCGCCCGACCGACGCGCCGGGCAGCTTCGCGAGCTGGCAGAGTCCGCCGCTGCCGACGAACCTCGACGTCGTCGGGGTGCCGCGGATGTCGGTGACGGTCACCGCGCCCGCAGCCACCGACCCCGGCGTCGCCCTGTTCGCGAAGCTCTACGACGTCGACCCGGGCGGCAACCTGACGCTGGTGCACAAGCTGATCAGCCCGATCCGCGTCTCCCCCGCACAGCTGGGGCATCCGATCACCATCGGTCTGCCGGGCATCGCGCACCGCTTCCCCAAGGGACACACCCTGAAGCTGGTCGTCGCCGGCACCGACGCGGCCTACAGCACCAACCTCAGCCCCCAAGCCGTCACGGTCACCAGCACGCCGAACTCGCCGGGGACGCTCACGCTGCCGGTCGTCGCCGGGCAGGCGATCAGCTCGACCGGTTCCGGCGCGAACGGGAGTGGGGGCGGGGCGGGCGGTAGCGGCGCGTCCGGTACCGGCGGCACGTCCGGGGCCGGTGGGACGAGCAACTCGGCCGCCGGCAGCAGCGGTGCCGGCGGACCCGGCGGTACCGGTGCCACCACCGCTGCGGCCGTCGTCGGGACGGCACCGGTCGCCACCCCGGCCGGATCCAGCCGGTCAGGCGGGTTGCCGTTCACGGGCTTCGATCTGCTCGCGGTCGGAGGAGTCGCCGGCGCGGCGATCGTCGCAGGCGCGGCCGCCGTCCTCGCGAGCCGGCGTCGACGACCGGTCGCCGTCACGATCCGGGCGGGGTCCCGATGAGCACCGCGCTCGCCAAGCCGGTGGGCCGTCGTGGCCCGGTGCGCGTCGTCGGTGCGCCGCTACTCGTGCTGTTGGCTGCGGTCGTCGCGCTCTGCGCACCGGCACTCGCGGGGTCGGCCGCGGCGGCGACCAACCCCTCGGCAGGGCCGTTCCCCACCGGGACCAACACGTGCGTGCCGACGTCGGCACACCCCAACCCGGTCGTCCTCGTGCACGGCACCTTCGAGAACGCAGCCCAGAACTTCGCGACCCTGGCCCCGTACCTGCAGGCCAAGGGCTACTGCGTCTACGCGCTGAACTACGGGAACAACGCGACCGGCGACATCAACGCGTCCGCCCAGCAGCTCTCCACCTTCGTCGACTTCGTCCTGACCCAGACCGGAGCGTCGAAGGTCGACATCGTGGGCCACTCGCAGGGCGGTCTCATGCCCCGCGACTACATCAACAACTTCGGCGGAGCCGGCAAGGTCGACAAGCTGGTCGGCCTCTCCCCGTCCAACCACGGCACGACGAACCCGTTGGCCCCGTCCGGCGGCCAGGGCTGCGTGGCGTGCGTGCAGCAGGTCTACCAGAGCTCGTTCATCCATTCGGTGAACGATGCCGGTGAGACGCGCAGCGGCATCTTCTACACGAACATCGAGACGAAGTACGACGAGGTGGTCACTCCGTACACCTCGGCCTTCCTCAACGGCGGGGAGAACAACGCCCAGGTCACCAACGTCCTGCTGCAGACCAACTGCCCCGCGAACGTCGACGACCACATCGCCACCGCCTACGACCCCACCGTGTTCCTCATCGTCGACAACGCGCTGTCGCAAGGTGCCGCCCCCTCGGATCCGGCGTTCAACGCCTGCGCACCGCCGGTATCGACGACCGGACCGGGAACGACCCCGACCGGTTCGGGCGCAACGTCGCAGTCCGGGGCGGGGCACACGTCGACCACGTCGGCGCCCGGATCCGCGGCCACCGCCCCGGAGTCAGCGGCAACGGGCGGCGCACCGGCGGTCACCGCCGCTGACGACGGCACCGCCCCAGCGGCCACGCCCGTGAGCGGCACGCCCAACTTCGCTGGTTGAGCAGTCGCTACGGCGGCTCCTTGGGAGCTGGCGGGGGTGAATCGGCGCTGCGTCCCGGGCGCGTGACGTTGAACCAACGAATCGATTGACGTCCTACTGGTATGAGGACATGCTCCCGGCCGTGACATCTGAGGCCGCCCCACTCGACCGCCGGCAGCGGCGACGGCTGGAGACGATCGAGGAGGTTCTGGACAACGCCGTCCGGATCATGGCGGAGGAGGGCGTGGCCGGCTTGTCGCTCGGCGAGATCGCCCGGCGAATGGGAATCCGACCGCCGTCGCTGTACGTCTACTTCCCGTCGAAGCACGCCGTGTACGACGCGCTGTTCGCCCGGGGGTGGCTGCTGCTGCTCGAGAGCATGACGACGTACGACGAAGCCCAGCCTGCGGTCGAGGACGATCTGGCAGCCATCCTGTTGCGCTACGGCGACCACTTCGTCCGATGGTCGGTCGAGAACTTCGCCTACGCCCAGCTGTTGTTCTGGCGTCCGGTGCCCGGGTTCCGCCCGTCGCAGTCGGCCTACGACCCGGCGCTCGCCCTCTACGAGTTCAACGCGCAACGGCTGAACGAACTCCAGCGACGCGGCCTCATCCGGTCGGACGTGGTCATTGCCGACGTCCAGCGCGACTGGACCGTGGTGATCTCCGGTGTCATCAGCCAGCAACTCTCCAACGCGCCCGACGAGCCGTTCGACGGAGGCCGCTTCACCAGCGCACTTCCAGGACTTGCGGCGATGTTCGCAGCCTGGCACCAGACGCCGACGCGCACCCGCGCGGCGGAGCAGACGACGCCCTCCAGGAGGGGCCATGCAGACCAGCGTTGACCAGATCGCCGAGCGGATCTACCGCATCTCGACGTTCGTCCCCGAGGTCGGCCCGATGGGCTTCACCTTCAACCAGTTCCTCGTCGACGCGGAGGAGCCGCTGCTCTACCACACCGGAATGCGCGCGCTCTTCCCCGCCGTCCGGGAGGCGGTCGATCGGGTGCTGCCGGTCGAGACGCTGCGGTGGATCGCCTTCGCGCACCTCGAGGCCGACGAGTGCGGCGCGATGAACGAGTTCCTCGATGTCGCCCCGCAGGCGCAGGTCGCTCACGGCGCCCTGGGCTGCATGCTGTCGATCACCGACCAGGCCGCCCGCCCGCCGCGGCCGATGGAGGACGGCGAGGTGATCGATCTCGGCGGCGCCGGCCTGGGCCGCCGGGTCGTGGAGGTGCCGACCCCGCACGTGCCGCACAACTGGGAGTCGCACGTGTTCTTCGAGCAGGAGACACGGACGCTGTTCTGCGGTGACCTGCTCACGCAGCTCGGGAACGGCCCCGCCGTCGTCGGCGACGACCTCATCGAGGCCGCGATCGTCGCGGAGGACGTGTTCCACCAGACCTCTCTCGGCCCGCTGGTGCCCGCGACGTACCGCCGGCTCGCCGACCTGGAGCCCGTCCGGCTCGCAATCATGCACGGCTCGTCCTACGACGGCGACGCGGCCGGGCTGCTCCGCACCATGGCTGACGTCTACGAGCAGCGGTACGGATGCGTGTCCGTCGACGTGCCCGCGCAACCGCTGCCCGGCCACGCAGCGCCGCTGGGAGCGCAATCGTGACCGCGTCGATCGCGGCCGCGAAGCCCGTGGCGCGGCGACCCGCACTGGACCGGAGCACCGCCGAGCGGCTGATGACGACGGAGTACCAGCGGGGGGTAGAGCAGCTGCGGTCGCTGTCACCTGACGAGTGGCACGCCGAGACCTGCAACCCCGGCTGGGACGTCCGCGCGCTCACGGCACACATGCTCGGCATGGTCGCGATGGCGGCGTCCGTGCGCGAACAGGTACGGCAGATGCGCGCGGCGAAGAAGCGCGGCGGCGAGTTCATCGACGCCCTCACTGCTCTGCAGGTCGAGAAGTACGACGGCTGGTCACCGCAGCAGATCGTCACGGAATACGAGCGGCTGGCGCCGAAGGCAGTACGCGGCCGCGGCCGGATGCCGGGGCTGCTGCGCGGCCGGACCATGCCCGACGAGCAGCCGATCGACCCGCCGAACCAGTACGAGCCCTGGAGCTTCGCCTACCTGGTCGACGTCATCCTCACCCGCGACCCGTGGATGCACCGCACCGACATAGCCGTCGCGACCGGCCGGGAGGCGTGTCTGACGGCAGAGCACGACGGTGTGCTCGTCGATGACGTCGCGCGCGAGTGGGCACGGAGGCACGGTCGCCCGTGCACGCTGACCCTGACGGGACCGGTCGGTCGGCGCTACGCGTTCGGCTCGGACGGGACCGTCGAGTCAGTCGACGGCAGCCCCGACGAGACCCCGCCCGCGCCTGCGTACACGCTCGACGCTGTGGAGTTCTGCCGAATCCTGTCCGGGCGCGGCTCCGGTGAGGGCCTGCTGGAGACTCGCGTGCCGTTCTGAGCAGAATGTCGGGACCGTGCCCCGCTACGCTGCCGACGCTCCTCGGGAGTGCCGTCGCTCGACGAGTTGTCCCAGGCCGGCAGCCGCCGGAGGTGTGCGGCGCGCACCATGTCGATGGTCGGCTTGACGGCGAACAGCAGAGATCCGACCAGGAAGAGCCAGGTCGCGGCGAACGTCGTGCGCTCCCAGAAGAACAGCACGCTGCCGACGACGAAGCACAGGGCGGCACCGAAGTCGACTCCGGTGCGGACGACCTGATAGCGCCAGTAGACCTCGAGGTGCCGGGGGCTGAGGTCGTGCAGGTCGGGGTCCAGCAGGTGTCGTCGGTCAAGCATGGGATTTCCTCTCTCGTGCGTTCTGCCCGGCCCTGGGGTTGATTGCACGAAGCGACGACAGGGCCAGGGTCGTCGCCACCGTGGAGTCGAGAAGTGCCGGCACGCGCATCGTCCGGTTGAGATATGCCTCGAGGACGTCGGTCAGGGCATGGGCGACGTCGACGACCGTTCCGGCTGTTGCCAGCTCGGGATGGACCGCCAGGACGCGGTACTGCACGAGGTGCCGGACGCCGAGCAGGCGGACGACGGCAGGCGCCCAGCTCGGGGTCCGGCCCTCGCCTCCGGCCCGCAGGAGCAGCTGCGGAGCGGAGAGCAGGAGGAGCCCGTACGCGGCGCGGCCGGCGAGGGCTGCCCGAGCGACCGCCCCCTACTCGGGCCGGAGGTGTCGCTCATGACCGCGCCGCGGATACGGCGCCGACGCCCATGCGGCGGCGCCGACGAGACCGCCGAGCATCGCCTCGCCGATGCTGCTGAGCCAGGCCTGAGGGCTGTGTGCGAACGAGCGGTCGTCGAAGGTGCCGTGGGAGCCGGGGTCGCCGGGCAGCGGCTCGAACAGGTTCGTGTGGTCCCGGGGCAGGGGTGACTGATCGGTCTGCTGACTGCTGAAACCCGGCGTGGGCCAGGTACCGGTCGAGGAGCCCGGGTGCGACCCGGTTGCCCAGGATCGTGCCGACGGTCGAGAGCCCGACCCAGTAGGCCCGCCGAGGATGTTCGGCGGCCCAGACGATGGTCCGTGCGGCCACCTCCGGCTGGTAGATCGGCGGCACCGGCTGCGGTCGGTGGGACAGCTTGTTGAGCACCCAGCCGAATTGCGGCGTGTTCATCGCCGGCAGGTGGCACATCGTCACCTTGACGCCGGGGCAGTCGGCCATCAGCTCGGTGCGGAGCGACTCCGTCATCCCGACGATGGCGTGCTTGGCCCCGCAGTACGCCGCCTGCGCCGGGATGCCCCGGTAAGCAAGGGCACTGCCGACCTGGACGACAACGCCCGACCCCCGCCGTCGCATCCGCCGGACCGCGGTCGCGCTCCCCCAGACGAAGCTCAGGTAGGTCACCCGCGTCGCGCGCTCGTACTCCGCGGGTGTCACCTCCCAGAACGGGGCGAAGACGCTCGCCATCGCCACGTTGACCCACACGTCGATGGGACCCAGTTCCCGCTCGACGCGATCGGCGGCGCGTTCCACCTCGTCGGCCTCGGCCACGTCGGTCGGCACCGCCAGGGCGCGACTACCGGCCTGCTCCGCGTCCCGCTGCGCGGCCCACAGGCCCTCGGTGTCGCGCGCCAGCACCGCGACGTCGTAGCCATGGGAGGCGAACTCGCGCACGGTCGCGCGCCCTACCCCGGCGCTTCCTCCGGTCACCACCACGACGGGACGTCGGTCACGACGGCGGGACGATTCTCGGCTCATACGACTTCTCCTAATCACTCGCGGTTCGGGCCAGCTGGAGGCCAGCACGCAACAGCTCGGCATGGACGAAGGCTTGCGGCAGGTTGCCGCGCAGCTGGCGCTGACGGACGTCGAACTCCTCGGTCTGCAGACCCGGTGGGCCGCACGCGGCGCGGGTGCGTTCGAACCACCGCGCCGCCTCGACCTGCCGCCCCTGCTGCGCCAGCGCCTCCGACAGCCAGTAGCCGCAGATGAGGAAAGCACCCTCGGCATCGCGAAAGGGGCCGATCGTCGTGCCGGAAGCGATAGAGGTAGCCGTCCTCGGACAGCTCCGCAGCAATCGCGGCCAATGTCGCTCGGTGGCGGGGGTCATCACCCGGGACCGCTCCCCGCAGGCCAGGGAGGAGCAGTGCGGCATCGAGGCGGTCGTCGTCTATGGCCCGCTGCCACCGTCCGGTCGGGTGCACACCACTCGACGCGGTCTCGGACAGGATGGTGTCGGCGAGAGCGAGCCACTCGGCCGCGTGGCCCGTGTCCGCGATCCCGGCGACGGCCCGTAGCCCCCCGACGCAGGCGAGCCGACTCTGGGTCCAGTTCCGGTCGTCCAGCTCCCAGATGCCCGCCTCCGGCTCGTGCCACCGGGCGGCGATGGCCGCGACAGCGGTCTCGACGGCTCGCCACGAATCGAGGTCGAGCTGGTCATGCCGTCCGGCGACGGCGAACAGATGGAGCGCCTCGCCGAACGTGTCCAGTTGGAACTGCGCGTTCACGTGGTTGCCGATGACGACCTCCGCGCCCGGGTAGCCGGGGAGGTCGAGCAGGGACTGGCTCGGTACGTCGCCACCGTCAACGGTGTAAGCAGGCTTCAGCTGCGGGCCGTCGTCCAGCAACCGAGCGGCGACGAAGCCGACGGCGGTGCGCATCAGGTCCGGTAGCCCGACCTCGGCCGCAGCGGTCCCGGCGTAGCACTGGTCACGGATCCAGGCGTAGCGGTAGTCGTAGTTGCGGCCCTGCTCCGCCCGCTCCGGCAGGGACGTGGTGACCGCCGCGACCATTCCGCCCCTGGCGCTGGTGAGCCCGTGCAGCACTGCGGCTGCGTGGCGCGCGTCCCGCTCCCCCTCGACGTCGTGCAGGTCTGGCACCCGTTCCGCCCAGGCGCGCTCCGTCGCACTCCACGCCGCCTCGGGCTGCAGTGGCTCCGGCAGCGTTCGCGAGGACAGCTCGAGGACCAGGTCGAGGAACTGACCTTCCTCGATGCTCCGCTCGAGAACGAGGACGGGTCGCCCGTCCCCGGTCCGGACCCGGGCGCCGTCCGCACCTGTCCACCGGAAACGGAGGCCGCCGACCCTGCCCGTCCAGGTTCCGTCTCCCCTCTCGAGGTCCTCGACCTGCTCTTTTCCGAATTCGTACGCGAGCTCGAGAACGACACGCACATGCGCGGTCCCCTGCGTCGCCACGATCCTGCGGAGCAGGACGGCGCGGTCGGGATCAGCCGGCATGGCCAGCGCCTCGCGGCACTCGACGATGCCGCTGGTCGTTACCCAGCGGCTCCGCCAGATGAGGGTGCCCGGCTCGTAGTAGCCGCCCCAGACGAACCGGTCGCGCGGGGTCACCTCGTAGCACCCGCGGCCGCCGAGCAGCGTGCTGAAGACAGCCGGATCCGCGAACGACGGAGCGCAGAGCCACGAGCAGTCGCCTCGCGGACCGATCAACGCGGCGCGTTCCCCGTCGGCCAACATCGCGTATTCGCGGAGCACGTGGGGTGAGGTCGTCACCGTCTGGCTCAACGCGAACTCCCTGGATTGTGGCGTCACAACATTTGCAGTAGCACAACTGTAGGAGTTGTTTCCGCACGGAGGCACGCCAAACCTGAGCGTGCTGGAGCGAGCCTTGCCGAAGCGGCTGCTCAGCCGCCGAAGGTGGCCAGGTCCTCGAGGGCGGGTTCGCCCGCGGCGACCGCGAACGTCTCGAACCCGCGGACGATGCTCCGGCGCTGCGGCTCGTCCAGCGGCTCCAGGAGCTCGGCGATGGCCTCCCGCCGGCGCTGCATCACCTGCTCGACGAGTTCCGCTCCGCTCGCGGTCAACCGCACATGGACTTCGCGACGGTTGTCGGGGGCCTCCTGGCGCTCCACCCACCCGTAGGAGACCAGCCGGTCGGCCATCCTGGTGAACGTCGACGGGTGCACGCCGAGGTACTCGGCCAAGGCACCGCTACGCATGGGACCGCCGTCGTACAGCAGGACCAGCACCCGGAACTGCGGCAATGAGGCCTGCTCCAGAACCGGGACCAACGACCGCGCGGCGACACCGAGCAGCGCGCGGGAAGCCCGCATCGTCGCCTCGACCGCGCCGTCCGCCTCGGACGCACGCTTCGCGCCGGAGCCTCGACGCCCTGCGCCACCCGAGTCCTCCACGCCGGGAAGTGTAGGACTACAACGCTGCTGTGCTTCTCCCGGCAGGGCCGGCGACCTCCGCCAACACCTCCGCGAGCGCCGCGATGCGGGGTCGGTGCAGCCGGGTGAGGTGCGCGAGCTGCGCCTCACCCGCCTCGGTGAGCGCCAGGCGCACCTCACGCTGGTCCACGGGCCCACGCGACCGCGTCACGAGCCCCAGGTCCTCGGCTCGGTGGGCGAGCTGCACGGCACTGTGGTGACGGACGTCGAGCGCGCCGGCCACGTCGCCGATCGTGGCGCCGCCCGGTCGGTCACCTCCTCGCACGGCCAGCAGCAGTTGATGGACCGCGGGGGTCAGCCCGCTGCTCTGCGCCGCCTGTTCGCTCCACCTCAGGAACGAGCGCAGCTCGCGCCGGAAGCGCAGGAGCTGGGCGTAGACCTCGTCGTCCGGCGTCGCGCCGTCCAGCGGCTCACTCACCCGACGACGCCCGACCGAGCAGGCGGAGGGGGCGCTCCCGATGCCGCTCCTCGACCAGCACGCGCTCGTGTGCGCGGAGCAGGTCGAACTGGGTGAGGAGGCCACGGAGCCGTTGCGGGGCTCCCGCATCGACGACCGGCAGGACGCCGCGTCCGCTCGAGACGAGGGTGTCGGCGGCCTGCCGCAGGGTCTGGTCCGGATGGACCACCTCCGGTGCCCGTGCAACCTCGCCCGCCGTCAGGCCGGGGTCGTCCTTCGCGCCGAGGATGTCCGACCAGGTGAGCACTCCGAGCAGCACGTCGTCCCGGAGCACCGGGAACAGCCGCTGCCGACGGGCCTCGCCGTGCTCGGGCATCCGCCGGTAGAGCTCCGACAGCAGGTCGTCGGGACGGACGGTGTGCACCTCGTCCAGCGAGGCGTCCGCCATGACCTCGCGGACGAACAGCGCCTGCAGCGGATCCACGGCCATCTCACGCGAGACGTGGAAACCACGCCGGGCGATCTTCTCGGTGAGGATCGACCGTGGCAGCCCGAGCACGCTCGCCAGGTGGGCCACGGCGCAGGCGATCAGCAGCGGGAGCAGCACACCGACGTCGTGGGTCAGCTCGACGGCGAACACGATGCTGGTGAACGGCGAGCGCATCACCCCGGTGAGCGTGGCCGCCATCCCCAGCAGCGCGAACGTCGCCGGCGACGCCCCGGGCAGCACGTGACCGAGCAGGCCGCCGAGCGCCGCGCCCAGCATCAGCAGGGGCGCGAGGACACCGCCACTGGTGTTCGATCCGAGCGCGACCGCCCAGATGATCATCTTGACCAGCAGGACCGACACGACGGTCGCGATCGCAAGGCGGTTGGTCAACAGGTCACCGATGACGTCGTAGCCGACGCCGAGCGCCCGCGGCTCGATCAGGCCGCCGATGCCGACGACGACACCCCCGATGGCCGGCCACCAGGCCCAGTGCACCGGGAGGCGGCTGAAGGCGTCCTCGCTCGCGTACACCGCGCGGGTCATCACCCAGGCCAGCGCGGCGCAGGCCAGCCCGATGACGAGGGCGCCGGCGTCGGCGGACGGGCCGAGCGCAACGTGCGGCGGGACCGGGAACAGCGGGACGGCCTTGAGCAGGCCGGCCGACGCGAGGCCCTCGCGGACCACCTCGGCGGTCGCCGCGGCTGCCGCGGCAGGCACCAGTGAGCGGGGACGGAACTCGAACAGGAGCAGCTCGACGGCCAGCAGCACGCCCGCGACGGGTGTTCCGAATACGGCGGTCATGCCACCGGCCGCCCCCGCGACGAGCAGGCTCCGCCGTTCGACGGCCGTCAGGTGCAGGAGCTGCCCGACGATGCTCCCCACCGCACCGCCGGTGACGATGATCGGGCCCTCGGCGCCGAACGGTCCGCCGGAACCGATGCTCACCGCACTCGAGATCGGCTTCAGGACGGCGAGGCGGGGCTCCATGCGGCTGCCCCGCAGCAGGATGGTCTCCATCGCCTCCGGGATGCCGTGACCGCGGATGCGCTCACTGCCGTACTTCGCCATCGCGCCGACGACCAGTCCCCCGACGACAGGCACGACCACGCTGAAGGGGCCGAGTACACGCGTGTCCGGCCGCCCGAGCTCGGTTCCGACGTGTCCGGTGTAGGCGAGGTGCGTCAGTAGGGCGATGAGGTCCAGCAGCCCCAGCGCGACCCCCGCGACGGCGGCTCCGACGACGCAGGCGATGCCCACGATGCCGAGCAGCCGGCGCGAGACCTGGAAGTCGCCGAGCCCACGCTCGGCTGCACCTGCCGGTCGCTCGTCGGGGACGACGACGGCGTCCTCGGGGGCGCGGTCCGGCCGCTTCGCGGCGATGTCGGTCACGGGGTTGCCTCCTGTTCGGGTCCGGACCGTGCGTACCCGAAGTATCGGCATCCGATATGTCGCGGACCGCGTGACCCCGCCCACGACGTAGCTCCGTACTCGGCCTCGTCAGGCACGCCGTGAGCCGAGGACGTTCGGTGGAGTTCGGGTCGCCAGAACGACCCCGGATTCACCGAACTCGCAGGTCAGAGCGGAGGGCGTGGGATTCGAACCCACGATGACTGTCACCAGCCATAGCGGTTTTCAAGACCGCCGCCATCGGCCACTAGGCGAGCCCTCCTGGCCCGCGACACGCTATCCGCCGCGCGGGATACCCGAGGCCGGACCGCCGAGAAGCTGATCAAGTCAGCAGCAGCGGCCCGTTCCCGAGGTCACACGCGCTCGTGGTCAGGCTGCAGCCGCGCTGCTACTGCGCGACGCTGAACCGGATCTCGTTGCTGTCGCACTTCCCTGCGCCCGAGCCGAGGGTCAGGTCGCCGGAGGCGTCGCCGTTGTAGACGTGGCGGAGGCTGCCGCGGAAGGTCGACCCGGTGGCGGCCCCCTGCATGCGGAAGGTCTGCTCGGGCAGCTGCACGGTGATGTCGAAGACGCCGCTCGCGTCCAGCGGGCCCTTCGTCGTCGGCAGGCCGCGGAACGGCAGGTTGACCGGACCGCGGACGTTCGGTGCAGGTCACGCGCTCGTCGTAGTTGACCGTGCCGACCTGGCCGTCGGCGGTGACGACGAACGAGATCGGCAGCCCCTGCGACGTCGTCCCGCTGTACGTCCCGGCCGGTGCCGCGAGCGGGGAGGCGGACGGTGAGGTCGACGGCGGGACGGCGGTCGGCGTCGGCAGCACCGTCGTCGTCGGGGCCGAACGGTCGCCGGAGAGCGTCACCGCCGCGATGGTCCCGCCGCCCACGAGCAGCACCCCGGCGATGACGGCCGGGATCAGCCACTTCCGGTTCGACGGCCGGGCCGGAGCGCCAGCACCCGCATAGGCATGAGCACCGCGGGTGGCCGGATACCCGTCGGGGCCGTCGTAGCGATGGGTCGCCGGCGGACCAGCGAAACCGACCGGTGCCGTCGGATGTCCCGGTACCCGCCAGTCCCGGGCGAGGACCCCGGGAACCGTCCCGCCGCCCGTCCCGTGCGCTTGCGCCTCGAGCCCGAGCAGCTCCTCGAGCAGCTGGCGTGCCGTCGGTCGCGAGCGCGGGTCGAAGGCGGTGGCCCGGTCCACGACGGCGGCCAGTGCAGGAACCATGCGGGTGCGGTCGACGAACGGTGCCTCCGACATCGCCCGGAACATCACGGCCTTCGTGGGGCCGGTGCCGTAGGGCGGGACACCGCTCGCGGCGTAGGCGAGCAGCAGGCCGTAGGCGAAGACGTCGGACGCGGGCCCGATGTCGCCGCCCGAGATCTGCTCCGGCGCCAACCAGCCGGGAGAGCCCAGCATGACGCCGCTGCTGGTCAGCGAGGCGGCATCCGCCGCGGCGGAGATACCGAAGTCGATCACCTTCGGTCCGTCGGGCGCGCAGAGCACGTTGCCGGGCTTGAGGTCGCGGTGCGCCACCCCGGCGCCGTGGATGGCGACGAGCGCCTCCGCGAGGCCGACCGCCAACGCGATCTGCTGGTCGTGCGGCATCGGACCGGCCGATTCGACGAGCCGGTCCAGCGGGGCGCCGTCGACGTACTCCACCGCCATCCAGGGCGCCGCGGCCTCGGTGTCGAAGTCGAGCAGCGCTGCCGTGCAGCGGGCCTTGACGCGGAAGCAGGCCTGGACCTCGCGCCGGAAGCGGGTGCGGAACTCCGGGTCGTCACCGAACTCCGGCCGCACCACCTTCAACGCCACCGGACCCTGGCCGCCGTCGGCGAGGAAGACGGTGCCCATCCCGCCGACACCGAGCCGGCGCAGCAGGCGGTAGCGGCCGATGCCCGCCGGGTCGCCGGGGCGGAGTTCTCCCGCGGAGGGGTCGGGCGGCACGCTCATCGTCGATCAGTCTGACCTACTGACCCGTCGCCGAGCAGCCGGGTCGTAGACCAGGCGTGTCAAGCCCGTGTCAGGCGAGGAGCGGCGGCAGTTCCGCGCGGACGACGTCGACCGCCGCCTCGGGCAGCAGCAGGTCCAGCTCGGTCGGCAGCATCAGCGCCTCCGCCGCGGAGCGGTTGAGCGACAGCCGCAACCGAGCCGCCTCCGGCCACGCGATCGCGGTCACCCCGCCGAAGTGCGTCGCCCCCGACGTCCCGGTGATCAGGCAGTAGGTGTCCATGCCGAGCGCCACCTCCTGCGCTCCGACCTGGTGCGAGCGGGCGACGACGAGGACGTCGTCGGGGTTCTCGTCGGAGGCCGCGAACCCGAGCATGCTGCGGCCGTCGTTGCTGTCGAAGGTGACGGCGACGACCGGCATGGTCGGCACCGAGCTCCGGAACGGCCGGGTCGCCTCACCCACGCGGAAACTCAACCGCCACTGCTCACGCCCTCGTTGTCGGCCCGGTAGGCCTCGGCCGACATCAGGTTCTCGACCGCGGCACCAGCCCGGCGGCCGATGTCCTCGACGAACGCGAGGTCCTGCTGGTCGAAGCGCCGGTCGGAACTGGTGTCGTTGACGAGGGTGATGGCTCCGACCGTCGACGTCCCGGCCAGCGGAACCACCAATGCGCTGCGCAGACCGAAATCCTCGACGATCCTCCTCTGCTCGTCGTTCGCCCGCTCGACCATGACCCTCTCGTCGATGTCGCCGATCAGCTCGCTGACCCCGGTCCGGATGACGCGGACGACAGCGCTGTCGTCCGACGACTCGGCCTGCCGCCGGTGGAGCTCGCGGCCGGCCGCGAGTTTCGCGGGGTCGACGTGCGCGAGTGCCACCCGCTCGATCCGGCCGCCGACGACGATGTCCACGGCGCACCAGTCGGCGAGGTCCGGGACCATCAGCCGCGCCAGGGTGGAAAGGGCACGGCGGAAGTCCCGGCTGGCGACGAGCTCCCCGGTGGCCTCGGCCAGCAGGGACACCTTCGCGACGGCGGTCTCCAGCGACGTCACCGCCCGGGCCCGCTCGATGGCCTGGGCGCAGTTGTCGGCCAGGCTGGCGAGGAACGCGAGGTCGGTGCGTCCCCCGATGTCGCGGCCGGGCGGGAAGCTCAGCGTGATCGCACCGATGGCACGACGCCCCACGTGCATCGGGATGCAGGCCAGCGCACCCTCGGGCATCGACCGTTCCTGCGCGAGGCGCGGGAAGCGCTCCAGGATCTCGTGGCGGTCGGCGAGGACCACCGACTCCCCGGTGCGGATGGCCATCCCGGCCGGCACGTCCTCGGTCGCCTGATAGCGGCGCCACCGCTGGACGGCTCCGGCCGAGATCCCGCGCGTCTTGACGATCTCCAGGGTGTCCGGGTCGACGAGCAGTGAGACGGTGGCGAGCCCGGAGCCGACGATCTCCGCCGCGTGCGTGACGACGACCTCGGCCACCTCGTCCACCGTCGCGGCCCGGCCCAGCTCGGTCGCGACCTGCTGCAGGCGGATCAGCCGGGCGGCCAGCCCCTCGGCGTGCTCGCGAGCTCGTCGTTCGGCTTCGTAGAGCAGCGCTCGATCGATCGCCTGGGCCGTCTGGTCGGCGAGCCCGAGGACGAAGCGCTGCTCGTACTCGTCGAACAGTCGGGGGTCGGCGAAGCTGAACCGCAACGCCCCCACCGTCTCGCCCCGCACGTGCAGCGGTACGGCGCACAGGGCGGCGGTGTGCGGCTCGATCTCGACCAGCGCGCGGAACCGCTCGTTGCGGTCCTGCGGCGACTCGATCCACACCGGCCGGCCGGTGCGCACCGCCGTCGGGGCGGGCAGCTCCGACTGCTTCGGGTCGTTCAGCAGGGTCTCGATCAGCGAGCGGTCGTACCCCACCGACGACGGCACCGTCAGCCGCCCGGTGCGGTCGCGCAGCAGCAGCCCGCCGCTGACCGCCCCCAGCGCGCGCACCCCCTCGTCGATCACGACCGTTGCGACGTCGATGACCGTCGTGGTCCCGGCCAGGGCGGCGGTCACCCCCTGCAGGCTCGCGATCCGCTCGAGGTTCGCCCGCGCCGTGGCCTGCTCGCCGAAGTCGGCGAGCAGGTGCTCCTCGAACGTCTCCAGGGGCGGCGGTGTCCGGCGCTCACCCGCGGCGCGGAGCTGGGTGGCGAGGGCGTTGATGTACCACTGCCGGAAGCTCCGGTGCTGGGGCGGCGACTCCAGCGTCAGCAGGCGGGACGCCCGCGCGTAGGAATCCGCCTCGTTCAACCCGGCGAGGTAGGCCTCCGCATCGTCGGCCATCGACGGCGGGAGCGTCAGCGTGAGGTCGGTCCGGCGGTCACCCCGGGCCGCAGCGGCGAGCGCCTGCCGCTTGATCGACTGCCGCGCCTCGGCGAAGCGGTTCTCGACCGTCTCGATGAGCTCTGCGAGCCGACGGGGAACCGCCGCACTCGACCCCGTGCTCGCGCCGGACGCAGCGAGCGCGAACTCCCGCACGACGCTGTCGACGTGCGCCTTCGCCTCGAGGAGCAGGTCGGTGGGGACGTCACCGAGGTGGACGCTGACCCGCGGCACCGCGATCTCGTCATCGCTCCAGGCGGCGAGCAGGGCTTCGATGTCGCCGTCGAGGTCGGTCGGGAGCATGGTGACGTCACCCGACCCGACCTCGGCCCAGACCACCTTGCCGTCAGCCACCGGCTCGACGCCCCAGCGCGTCGCGAGCGCCTCGACGAGCGCGAGGCCGCGGCCGGTCATCGACGCGACGTCGGCACGGCCGCGGACGGGGGTCTGCCGGCTGCCGTCACCGACCTCGATGCGGACCAGGTCGTCCTGCGGGGTGATGCGGAGCGACAGCGGTGGAGCGCCGTGCAGCACTGCGTTGGTCACCAGCTCGGCAACCGTCAGTTCCACGTCGTCGGCGTAGGAGGACAGGCCGGAGCCGGTGAGCCGCTCGCTCACGAAACGCCGGGCGCGAGGGACGGCGTCGGGACCGCTGCTCAGCTGCAGCACATCCGGTTCGTCCACCGAAGGCAGCCGCCTTCCCCCCAGGAAACCTCGTCAGGACGGTTCCATGATGCTCGGGCCCGGCACCGTCCAAACGGACGTGGGCGTACCCCGTTTTCGGGCCGACCTATCATCTCAGGCTTGGTCGGACGCGACTGCCGGTGCAGGTGCGCCGTGACGACGCGGCGAGAAGACCCAGCTGCGGTAGGCGAGGAAGCGCAGCACCGTCGCCACCAGGTTCGCCCCGACGAGTACCGCGATCTCCGCGCCACGTCCGGGAGCGGCACTGAGCGCCCCGAGGACCGCGAGCGCACCACTCGTCAGGCCCAGACCGAGACCGAAGACGATCAGCCCCTCGACCTGGCTGCGAGCCGCGTGGCGGGCACCGGTGATGCCGAAGGTCAGCCGACGGTTCGCGCTCGTGTTCGCCACCGCCGTCACCAGGAGGGCACTGAGGTTGGCGGCCTGTGCACCGACCGAGCCGCGCAGCAGCAGGTAGAGCAGGACATAGCCGATGGTGCTCGCGACGCCGATCGCTCCGAAGCGCAGGACCTGCCGGCTCAGCTTCGCCGGCACGCCGGGCACGGAGGAGACGAGCGGGCCGCGGCCGAACTGGGCGCGCAGCTCGGTCACCGGGAGCGCTCCGCTCGACAGGGCCCGCAGCATCCGACCGACGCCGCGGAGGTCGGCCAGCACCGTCGAGGTCAGGTCCACCCGCGAATCGGGGTCGTCGACCCAGTCGACCGGCACCTCGTGGATGCGGAGGCCGGTGCGCTCCGCGAGCAGCAGCAGCTCGGTGTCGAAGAACCAGCCGGTGTCCTCGACCAGCGGCAGCAGCCGCCGGGCGCAGTCGGTCCGCATCGCCTTGAAGCCGCACTGGGCGTCGGAGAAGCGGGCACGCAACGTCGCACGCAGCAGCAGGTTGTAGCCCCGCGAGAGGACCTCGCGGCGCGTCCCGCGCACGACGCGGGAGTTGCGGGTGAGGCGGCTGCCGATCGCCATGTCGGAGTGCCCGCTCAGCAGCGGGGCGACCAGCGGCAGGAGCGCGGCGAGGTCGGTCGACAGGTCGATGTCCATGTAGGCGACGACGGCGGCCGCGCTCTCCAGCCATACGGTGCGCAGGGCGCGGCCGCGCCCCTTCTCGGCCAGCCGTACCGCCCGCACGTGCGGCAGGTCGGCCTGCAGCTGCTGCGCCTTCTCCCAGGTGCCGTCGGTGCTCGCGTTGTCCGCGATCGTCACCACATACGGGAACGGGAACGAGCAGTCGAGATGGGCGACGAGGCGGTGGACGCTCGGCTCGAGGTCGGTCTCCTCGTTGTAGACCGGCAGCACGATCTCCACCGTGGACCCCTCCGGCGGAGCCGCCGGCGGCAGGGACGGCTCGGGCTCGGCACCGATTGCCGGGTGCGGGCTCACCGGAGGTGCGGGCGGACCATCGATCGTCGTCGTCATGCATCGAACGGTCGGCCCGGTGGCTGGGGCCGGTGTGAGGTCCGCCTTTGCGTCAGCTGGCAATCCGGTCAGCCGGCGACGCGCGTCAGCCCGAGGGGGTCACGACCCCGATCGCCCGTCGCACCCTCGCCGGACGCGCGTCCGGTGTCGCAGAGGCCGCGAGCCGCGTGAGCAACGCGTCGACCGTGTCGGCCGGGTCGCTGTGGACCACCCCGACCCGAACCGACGTCCGGAGGGATCGTCCGTCCACGAGCACCGGGGGCGTCAGCGCGTCGGCGATGCGACGGCGCACGGCGGCGAGCTGGTAGTCGTCGCGGGCGCCATCGAGAACGAGCACGAAGCGGGTGCGCCAGGGCCGTACGACGAGGTCGGTGGGCCGCACCAGGCCGGCCAGCCGGATGCCGAGGGCGGTGAGTACGCGGGCGGCGATGGTCTCGACGTCGGTGGCGGGTGGCTCGACGTCGATCACCGCCACGCTGACCCCGGTGGTCGGGTGCTCCGACGCGAGGACGATCCCACCGACCTGGGGTTCCCCTGCCGCCGCCGCGCTGTCCGAGTCAACGGTGGCCGCGGCCTCCGCCTCGGCCGCGGCGAGTCGATCGCGCAACCGCGCCCGCAGGGCGGCCTGGCCGGCGGCACCGGCGGCGATCGTGCCGCCGCGGACGGTGCTCCGCCCCCGGGGGAGCGCCGATGCGCCGCTCCGCGACGTCGGCGGTGCGGCGGCCCGGCGGGCGGCGGCCCGCGAGCCGGGCGCGCCTACACGCCGAGGTTGTTCAGCACTCACCTACAGCACGTCGGCCGGTCCGTTGCCCCGGGCGATACGCCGAACGGGGTAGATGATTACGGGCGGTGACCGACTCCGGCTACTGCTTGCAGTCCGCCGTGACCGCCGGGTTGTCCCGGGCGGTCAGTTCGATGTCGCCGTTCGCCGGGTTGTACATCCCGTTGAAGTCCGAGAGGTCGTTCCCGGTGAAGGTCACCGCGTTGGTGTTCTCGTCGTAGGACCAGACCCCGCTTTTGCCACCGCCAGTGAGATAGGTGCTCTCGCTCAGGGTGAAGTTGCCGATCTCCTGCCCGCGGGTGAAACAGACGTACCGGCCTGTCGCCGGGCCCCCGGCGGTCGTCGAACTCGACGGCGAGGGGCTCGGGCTGCTGCTCGGCGAGGAGGACGCCGTCGGCACCCCGGCGGAAGCGGTCGCCGCGGTCGGGCGTGGCTTCGGGTCGCTCTTGCTCCCGTTCGCGAGCAGGACGACCCCGACGATGACGGCCGCGAGCACCACGAGCCCACCGACGATGCCGGCGATGAGCGTGTTGCGATTGCCGCCGCCAGGACCGGGGGCCGGGGGCGCCCCACCCGGGTAGCCGCCGTACGGACCGTTTGGCCCTGCCTGCCCGAAGGGCTGCCCGGGCTGACCGTACGCAGGGCCGCCCCCGTAGCCGGGCTGGCCGAACGCGCCGCCCTGCTGCGGCTGCCCGTAGGCCGGCTGGCCGGGCTGGCTGTAGCCCGGGGGGGCGGGCTGGCCGTAGCCCTGCGGGCCGGGCTGGCCGTAGCCCTGCGGGGCGGGCTGGCCGTAGCCACTGCCGGCCGCAGGGCCGGGACCGCCCTGACCGGGGCCGGGTCGCGGCGCGATCAGGGTCTCCTGCCCGCTTGGACCACCGGCTGCGTCAACGGCACCGCCGCCGGACGGCTCCCATTCGGTGCCGTTCCAGACCCATTGACCGTCGTCGGACAACGGCCGTCCTCGCTCGTCCTGCTGCATGAGAGACCGCCCTCCTCCACACGATCCTGCATCGCCAGATCGTCTGGAGGATCCCGAACACGCGATCCGTCGACGGTTCGTGATCTGGGCAGGTCGTAACGTCCGGTGACATGCATGCCGTCACGTTGTCCTCGTTCGGTTCGGCCGACGTCCTCCAGTGGTCCGAAGTGCCCGACCTCGACCAACCGGGCGAGGGTCAGATCCTGATCGAGGTCGCCGGATCCGCCGTGAACCGCGCCGATCTGCTGCAGCGGCAGGGCAACTACCCGCCGCCGCCGGGAGCGTCGGAGGTCCTCGGCCTGGAGTGCAGCGGTCGCATCGCCGCGCTCGGCGCCGGGGTCAGCGGCTGGTCGGTCGGCGACGAGGTCTGCGCGCTGCTCGCCGGCGGCGGTTACGCCACCGCCGCGTTGGTGCCGGTCGGTCAGGTGATGCCGGTCCCCGACGGCATCGAGCTGCTCACCGCGGCCGGTCTGCCCGAGGTCGCCTGCACGGTCTACGACAACATCCTGCGCACGGGGGCCCTCGCCGACGGCGAGACGGTCCTGATCCACGGTGGCAGCAGCGGCATCGGCACGATGGCCATCCAGATGGTGCGCGCCCTGCGTCCGACCTCGACCATCTGCGTGACGGCGGGCACCGACGAGAAGCTGCGCCGCTGCACCGAGCTCGGTGCCGACGTGGCCATCAACTACCGCGAGCAGGACTTCGTGGAACAGGTGCGGGAGGCCACCGGCGGTCGTGGTGCGGACGTGGTGCTCGACAACATGGGCGCCACGTACCTCGAGCGCAACATCGACGTCCTGGCCCCCGACGGCCGCGTCGTCATCATCGGGATGCAGGGCGGCGCCAAGGGCGAGATCAACCTCGGCGCGCTCCTGCCGAAGCGCGGCACCGTGACCGCCAAGAGTCTGCGGGGACGGCCCGAGGCCCAGAAGGCCGACATCTGTGCCGGTGTGGTCCGCGAGGTGTGGCCTGCCGTCGCCGACGGCCGCATCCGCCCGATCATCGACCGGGTGCTGCCGATGTCCGACCCCACCGAGGCCCACGAGGTCGTCGAGGGCTCCACACACATCGGCAAGGTGCTGCTCGCCGTGCCGTGACCCGTCGGCAGTTCCCCACGGAACCGGTCACGGCGCCGTGGGGCTCAGCCGCTGGAGCGCACGAGATCGGTGTAGCCGCTGTCGATGCAGAGCGTGCCGTTCTCCTTGCCGAGCCCGAAGGTCCGAGTCACCGTCGTGCCGTTGGTGAACGTGACGGTGCCGCCGGCGGTGCGGCCGGTCACGCCGTTGCTGCTGTTGGTGTTGACGCTCGTGATGTCGAAGCTCCGGACTCCTCGACCGTCGGCGCGGGCCGCCATGGCCGCCTGCCCGTACTCGGCGCTGGTGCCCTGTGCCCGGTCGTTGGCGCAGAGCTTGTCGTAGGCGGCCGAGTAGTTCTGGTCGCGCATGGCGCCGAGGTAGGCGTTGACGGCGTCGGCATTGACCTTGAGCTGGCTGCGGTAGAGCGCGTATCCGCCGATGCCACAGGTGGCTGCGAGCACCAGCACCAGACCGAGCACGATGAAGAAGATCTTGCGGCCGTTCCCTCGCCGTGGCGGCGGACCGGCGTAGGGGCCCGGCGCGTAGGGGGACTGGCCGTAGCCGGGCGGGCCTTGCTGGCCGTAGCCGGGCGGCTGCCCGTAGCCGGGCGCTGCCCGTAGCCGGGCGGCGGGCCGGGCTGGCCATAACCCGGTTGCTGGCCGTAGCCGGGCTGGCCCTGCTGCCCGAAGCCACCCGGACCCGGCTGGCCGTAGCCGCCCTGCCCGTAGCCACCCTGGCCGTAGCCGCCCTGCTCATGGCCGCCCTGCTGACCGGGAGCGCCGGGAGGATTCGGGTTCCAGCTCTCGGACACGGTCGTTCCTTTCGGCAGGGCGGGCACCATGGGGTCATGGATCAGGAGGATCAGCGCATTGTCGTGATCGGCCCGGACGGGCAGGCGCTCGCCGCGCCGACCGCCCACGACACGGACGGCGACGGTGAAGGTGGCAACGGGCGGCCGGGCATCGCCGGCATGGTCTCGCAGCCGGACAAGGTCATGCGCATCGGCACCATGATCAAGCAGTTGCTCGAGGAGGTGAAGGCCGCCCCGCTCGACGATGCGAGCCGCAACCGCCTCCGCGATGTGCACCGCAGCTCCATCCGCGAACTCGAGGAGGGCCTCGCCCCCGAGCTGCGTGACGAGCTCGACCGGCTGACCCTGCCGTTCTCGGAGACGGAGACGCCCAGCGACGCCGAACTGCGCATCGCTCAGGCGCAGCTGGTCGGCTGGCTCGAGGGGCTGTTCCACGGCATCCAGACCGCACTGTTCGCGCAGCAGATGGCGGCACGGGCCCAGCTGGAGGAGATGCGGCGGCGTGCATTGCCCGGAGGGCCGGGTGGGCCGGGCGGCCCGGGGGCCCCCGACGGCGACGCCATCCCCGGACCCGGCCGCGGCCTTTCCTCGGGGCCCTACCTGTAGCTCCGCCGTCCTCGCGGAGGACCCCGACGACGCCCCGACTACGCGATGCGGGAGGCGGGCGCGAACAGGCGCTCGAGGACCCGCGCGACGCCGTCGTCCTCGTTGGAGGTCGTGACCTCGTCGGCGACGGCGATCGCGTCCTCGTGGGCGTTGGCGACAGCGACCCCGTGCCCGGCCCAGCTGAGCATCGGCACGTCGTTCGGCATGTCTCCGAAGGCGACGACATCGGCGGGCCCGAACCCGTTCTCGGCGCAGAGGGCGGCGAGCGTCGAGGCCTTGCTGACGCCGGCGCCGCTGACCTCGAGGAGCACATCGCCGGAGTAGGTCACGACCGCCTGGTCACCGGCCAGCCGCACGACCTGCTCGTGGATCTCGCGGGGCGGCCGCTCGGGGTGCTTGATCAGCAACTTCGCCACGGGGCCCGCGATCAGCTCCTCCACGGGCGCGACGTTGCGGTGCGGGATCGGCCAGCTCGGCACGTAGCCCGGCTCGTGGCCGAAGCTCAGCCCGGCCTCGACCGCGAACTGCACGCCGGGCAGCGACTCGCGCAGCGACGCCACCAGCCGCGCGGCCGACCCGGCGTCCAGCGGGTGCTCGCGGACGATCTCACCGCGGCCGAGGTCGTAGACGAGGGCGCCGTTGGCGCAGATCGCCAGCCCGGAAGCACCCGTCGCCTCGACCACCGGCTGCATCCATCGCGGCGGCCGGCCGGTGACGAAGACGACGAGCGCGCCCGCGTCCTCGGCGGCGTGCAGCGCGCGGCGGGTGCGGTCGGAGAGGCTGCCGTCGGCACGGATGAGGGTTCCGTCGATGTCGCTCGCCACCACGCGGAAGGGTGAGGCGGGCGGAAGGCCGGAGCTCATGCCGGGGTGAGCACCTCGCGACCCCCGAGGAAGGGCCGCAGGGCGGCGGGGACGACGACCGAGCCGTCGGCCTGCTGGTGGTTCTCGAGGATCGCGACGATCGCCCGCGGCATCGCGACCAGCGTCCCGTTCAGCGTCGCGACGGGAGCGGTGCCGGCGTCGCTGCGGTAGCGGATGTTGAGGCGGCGGGCCTGGAACGTCGTGCAGTTCGACGTCGAGGTGAGCTCCAGCCACCGGGACTGCGACGGCAACCACGCCTCGCAGTCGAACTTGCGCGCCGCGCTCGAACCGAGGTCGCCGGCGGCGACGTCGATGACGCGGTACGGCAGCTCCAGGGCGGTGAGGAACTGTTCCTCCCACGCGAGCAGCCGCTGGTGCTCCTCGGTGGCCTGTTCCGGGGCGACGTAGGAGAACATCTCGACCTTGTCGAACTGGTGCACCCGGATGATCCCGCGGGTGTCCTTGCCGTAGGAACCGGCCTCCCGGCGGAAGCACGGCGAGAACCCGGCGTAGCGACGTGGGACGTCGGCGGCGTCGAAGATCTCGTTGCCGTGCAGCGCCGCCAGCGGTACCTCGGAGGTGCCGACGAGGTAGTGGTCGTCGACGCGGTAGACCTCGGCGGCGTGGGCCCCGAGGAAGCCGGTGCCCTCCATCGCGTGCGGCAGCACGAGCGCCGGCGGGATGACCGGGGTGAAGCCTGCGTCCATCGCCTGGCTCATCGCGAGCTGCAGCAGGCCGAACTCGAGCAGCGCGCCGACGCCGGTGAGGAAGTAGAAGCGCGAGCCGCTGACCTTCGCGCCGCGGTCGACGTCGATCGCCCTGAGCATCGTCCCGAGCTCGACGTGGTCGCGCGGGTTCTCGAGCGTCGGACGGGTGCCGACCTCGCGGAGGACCTCGAAGTCGTCCTCCCCGCCGGGGGGACCGCCGGCGACGACGTTCGCCACCGCGCGGTGCGCCTCGAGCAGTGCCGCGTCCGCCGCGGTCTGCGCGGCCTCGGCCTCCTGCACCTGGGTCTTCAGGGCCTTCGCACGTTCGATCATGGCGGGACGCTCGTCGGCCGTGGCCGAACGGATCGCCTTGCTCGCGGTGTTGCTCTCCGCGCGCAGCGCGTCGGCGGTGCTGACCGCGTCGCGCCGGGCGGCGTCGGCGGCGAGGAGCCGGTCGACGGCCTCGGGGTCCTCGCCCCGGGCGCGCTGTGAGTCACGCACCTGCTCGGGATCGTCGCGGACCAGGCGCAGATCAATCACGGGGACTCACGCTGGCCGAGATTAGTCGAGGTTCGAGGACCCGGATCAGTGGTGGAACAGCTCGAGCATCGACCAGAGGGCGGCGTTGCCGTCCAGATGCCAGACGCTCGTCGGCGTGGGCCAGGAGTGGGTCCCGTTCGGGTACAGCCGCGCGGCGACGTACGGGCCGAAGCGTGCGGTCTCGGTCGCCGAGGACGGGAAGGTGCAGTGGCACCAGTCGGCCCGGACGGCGTAGGCCGCCACACCAGGTGGGACACCGCCGTTGAACGGCACCACGGGGTCGTTGCCTCCGTGCAGGTGGAGCCAGACCGGCCGGCCGCAACGGGTTCCGAGGTAGGGCCCGGCGACGCTGCCCGCGGCGGCGAAGAGGTCCGGGGCGTCACAGATCGCCCGCGTCGCCATCATCCCGCCATTGGACAATCCGACGACATAGATCCGGCGGGGGTCCACGGCGGTCGATCGGGTGGCCGCGGCGACCACGTGCCGGAGGTAGGTGACATCGTCGCCGGACGCGCCGGCACAGCAGAAGCCGGCGTTCCACGCGCGGGTGCTTCCGGACGTGCCGGCCTGCACCTCGTCGAGCATCCGGGCGTCGGACGCGCGGAGGGCTGCGAGCGGCGGGGACGTTCCTGACACACCGGCCGTGGGGGCCGGGGTGGTCGGGGTGGTCGGCGTCGGTGGGGCGGTGGGCGGGGCGATCGGGCCCGCACTCGGGGGCAAGGTCGGCACGACGGTCGGGAGGACGGACGGGAGTACCGACGGCAACACGGTGGGTGGCGCCGTCGGCGGAACGACCGGTGGCGGCACGCGGTGCGCGTCGGGATAGACGACGGAGAAGCCTTGGCGGTCGGCAAAGGCGGACAGGCCTGTCGTGAGGCGCATCTGGTCGCCGCTGCCGCCCAACCCGTGGAGCACGACCATCAGCGGCCGGACCGCGGTGCCCGGAACGGTGTGCAGCACCGCGCGCTCGCCGTCGACGGTCAGCACCCGATCGACCGGGGTCGGTCCGCACGAGACCAGGGAGCCGGCCGCGAGGCCGAGGGCGGCGACGCCGAGCGCGACCCGGCGGAGGCTGGGCCACACCCGGAACTCGCTCACACCGCAATGTCGGGTGACGGGGACGGAACAGGATCACCCGGAGGGGTGCCCGGCACCGGCCGTGCGCGCCCGACAGGACGTGCCTGATCCGGCCGACATCCCGCACCACGGCAGGTCAGTCGACGGCTGGTCCGCCACCCTCGCGGAGGCCGGTGAGCCAGCGCTCGGCCGCGGCGAAGTTCTCGTCGGCGACGCCGCGCCGCAACGACGGCGTCTTGCCATCGGCGCGCGGATACGAGCCGAGGAAGCGCACGTCCGCGCAGATGCGGTGCAGCGCCGAGAGCGCCTCGCCGACCCGCGCCTCACCGATGTGGCCCTCGCAGTCGAGGGAGAAGCAGTAGCTGCCGAGGCCGGAACCGGTCGGGCGCGACTCCAGCCGGGTCAGGTTGACCCCGCGCACCGCGAACTCCGTCAGCATCTCGAGCAGGGCACCGGGGTGGTCGTCGCGCTCGTAGGCGACGAGCGTGGTCCGGTCCGCACCGGTCGCGGGCGGGGGGATGCGCGGCGGGCCGACGAGCACGAAGCGCGTGACAGCGCCCTCGACGTCGTGCACGTCATGGGCGAGCACCTCGAGGCCGTACTGCTCGGCGGCGAACGCGCCGGCGAGCGCGGCGTCGACGACCCCGCGGGAGACGTCGCGAGCCGCGTCGGCGTTGGACGCCGCAGGCCGCCAGGTCCGGCCGGGCAGGTTCGCCGCCAGCCAGTGCCGGCACTGCGGCTGCGCATGCGGATGGCCCGACACGGTCTGCACCTGCTCGAGCGTCGTCCCCGGGCGGCCGAGCAGGGCGAACCGGACCGGCAGCAGGACCTCGCGCTGGATGTGCACCGCCGGACCCGCGCTGAGCTCGTCGAGTGTGGCGGCAACCGCACCTTCGACGGAGTTCTCGAAGGGCACGAGCGCGGCGTCGACCTGCCCGCCGCGGACGGCGTCGAGGGCCGCGACGACGCTCGGCGAGGGCTCGACCTCGGCTCCGACCGACTCCGGCAGCGTGCGGAGCGCCGCCTCGCTGAACGTGCCGGGCGGTCCGAGGTAGGTCAGGCGCAGCGGCACCTCCGCATCCTAAGGCGGCGACCTCGGCATCAGCGCAGGCAGTCCGCTTCCCGGGCTGGTTGAGTGGTGCGGTGGACCGCGCTGATCTCCGCTCCCTGCTCGAGCAGGTCGCCGGCGGCATCGTGAGCGTCGAGGACGCCACCGGCCAACTGGTCGGGGGTCCGTTGGGCGAGGCGGCCGACGGCGTCGCCGACCTGGGCTTCGCCCGCGTCGACACCCACCGCCAGCTCCGGACCGGCGACCCCGAGGTCGTCTACGCCGCCGGCAAGACTGCCGAGCAGACCGTCGCCATCGTCGAGGCGCTCGAGCGGTCCGGCGCACGCCCGGTGCTCGTCACCCGCGCGCCGGCCTCGACCCGCGAGGCCCTGCTCGCCCGCTGGCCGGACGCCGCCGTGGCGGGTGGGGCCCTGGCGATCGGACCGTTGCCGGAAGCGGCCGGACTCGTCACCGTCGTCGCCGCCGGGACCTCCGACGGCGAGGTCGCCGACGAGGCCGCGCTCACCGCGCGCGCCTTCGGGGCCGGGGTCGAGCGCATCACCGACGTCGGCGTCGCCGGCCTGCACCGGCTGCTCGCGGTCCGCGACCGGCTGGAGGCCGCGGACTGCCTGATCGTGCTCGCGGGCATGGAGGGGGCGCTGCCCAGCGTCGTCGGCGGGCTCGTCGGGACCCCGCAGATCGCCGTGCCCACCAGCGTCGGTTACGGCGCCAGTTTCGGAGGCCTGGCCGCCCTGCTCGCGATGCTCAACTCCTGCGCGCCGGGGGTCGTCGTCTGCAACATCGACAACGGCTTCGGTGCGGGCGTCTTCGCGGCCCGCGTCGCCCGCCGCGCGGCACCACGCCCATGAGCGACCCGGCGAGCACCGGCTGGCTCGACCTGACCGGCGGCGTCAGTGGCGACATGCTGCTGGGAGCCCTGCTCGGCGCCGGCGTCGAGCTCGCGGTCCTGCAGGACGCCGTTGATCCGCTGGGGCTCCCGATCCGCTTCCGCGCGGAGGCGGTCCGCCGGGCCGGGCTCGCCGCCACCCGGGCGCACGTCGACGTGCCGGCCGACGGCCAGCGTCGCACCTGGGCCGACATCACCGTCCTGCTGGACCGGCTCCCCGACGCCGGACTGCGGGACCTCGCCCGGCAGGTCTTCGCCGCCCTCGCCGAGGCGGAGGGCTCGGTCCACGGGATCCCCGCTGGGGACGTGCACTTCCACGAGGTCGGGGCCCTCGACGCCGTGGCCGACGTGGTCGGGGTCTGCGCCGGCTTCCGTCGACTGGGCCTGGCGCACCTCGTCGTCTCCCCGGTCGCGGTCGGCTCCGGCGCGGTCGCGACGGAACACGGGTTGCTCCCCGTCCCCGGACCCGCCGTGCTCGAGCTGCTCCGCGTCGGAGGGCTGCCGACCGCCGCGTCCGAGGTCGCCCACGAGCTGTGCACCCCGACCGGAGCCGCACTGGTCGCGGTGCTCGCCGACGGGGTGGGGCCGATGCCGCCGTTGCGCATCGACGCGGTCGGCACCGGTGCGGGCGGACGCGACCTCCCCGGCCGGCCCAACGTCGTCCGGCTGGTCGTCGGCACCCAGCAGACCGGAGCCGGTGCAGAGGTCCCCGCCGAGGCCGCCGTGCTGCTCGAGGCCAACGTCGACGACCTCGACCCCCGCGTCTGGCCAGAGGTGCTCACTACGCTGCTCGACGCCGGCGCCGCCGACGCGTGGCTCACGCCCATCGTCATGAAGAAGGGGCGTCCCGCCATGACGCTCTCGGTGCTGGCCGCTCCGGACGACGTGGCCGTGCTGCGCGACGTCGTCTACCGGCACACCAGCACGCTCGGGCTCCGCGAGACCCCGACCACGAAACGACCGCTCGCCCGCGACGTGCAGCAGGTGGAGGTCGGCGGCCACCGCATCGCGGTCAAGCGGGGACTGCTCCCCGGGGGCATCGTCGTGACGACGCAGCCCGAGTGGGAGGACGTCCTTACAGCAGCGCGGGCCCTGACGCGCCCCGCGCGCGAGGTGCTCGCCGATGCCGCCGCGGCCGCCCGCAGCCTCCGCTAGGGCCGACGTGGCCCGGCCACCTCAGAGGCAGGGGCGAGGGAACGGCAGGTAGGCGGTGTGGGGCAACGCCTCGACGCGGACCTTCAGCACCTGACGCTGCAACTGCAGCACCTCGTGCTCGCGTCGCCAGCGACGGAGCTGCAGGGGATGTCCGCGCGGGGGCCGGCGGCCCTCGTGATCCTCGACGGATGCCTCGAAGACGACGACACCGGCGAGCAGATCGAGGAGCTCGTCGCTGGGACCGTGCGGCGGGACCTCCGGCAGGGCGCTCGCACCGCTCGCAGGATCGACGGGTTCGGGACGGCCGGGAGGCCGTTCCTCGGGCGGGAGCGCGGTCACGGTGGCTCCAGGGGATGGATGGCGGAACACCGCAGGGCAGAGGCGGGGGGTCGGACAGCGTGGGTCAGGCAGCGTGGGTCAGGCAGCGGGGGGTCGTGCAGCGGGCGTCGTGCTCTGTATCGCCCTCTGCCCCGGAATGAGAGGGGCCACGCTGCGAACCTCAGCAAGCGAACCCGTTCGGGTCATGGGCATCACGCCGAAACCAGCGCGGGCGACCGATTCGTCTTGTTACCGGGGGGAAATGTTCAGGCGTGAAGCCTGCTTCCGCTACAGCTGCCATGTCCCGCGCTGTTGCGACGCCCGGCGACCTCGGTGCCCGTGCGGCACTGACCGAGGCCACCGCCGTCGATCGACGCGATCGCGTCGAAGCGCTCCTCGCCATCTACGACCTCGCGACGGGTTCGCTCGCCGACGTCGGCGAGTCCGCCCGCCTGCTGACCACTCCCGAGCTGGTCGGACTGAAGTCCCGGCTCGAAGGCGACTGGCTCGCCGAACTCGAGGCCGAGCCCATGCCGGAGAGCCTCGCCGGCGACCCGCTGGACGCCATGCGGACGCTCGCCGCCCGCAACCGCCTGCCGTCGGTCTACCGCTGGCTGGCCAACACCGCCGACCGCGAGGACATGGTCCACTTCCTCGCCGTGGAGGGCGGGCCGGACAGCGGCTTCGACGACCTCGTCGCGACCTGCCAGGTCGGGCTCTCGGGCAGCGCGAAGATGGAGATGGCCCAGAACTACTGGGACGAGATGGGCAACGGCTCGCTTGCGGACGTCCACACCGACGTGCACACCCGGATGGCCGACGCCATCGGCATGCCGCGGCTGGACCGGGCAGACCTCCCGGTCGAGGCCCTCGAGCGCAGCGCGCTCGGCGGTCTGCTCGCGACGAACCGGTGGCTGCAGCCCGAGATGATCGGTGCGCTCGGCATGATCGAGCTGCAGGCGGGCCCGCGCTGCCGGCTCGTGGTACGTGGATTCAACCGCGTCGGGATGCCGGCCGAGGCGTACCCCTTCTACGAGATCCACGCCGACGTCGACCCGCGTCACGGCCAGGACTGGCTGGACAAGGTCATCTCCCCGCTGTCGGTCGAGCAGCCGCAGTGGCGCGCCCGCATGATCCGTGGTGCCTGGTGGCGTGTGCTCACCAACGCCGCGCTGTTCGACCGCCTCGGTGACGAACTGCCGGTGCCCGCAGCCGCCTGAGCCGGTACCCGGCGACCGGGACCGTGATCTGCGTTTCTCCGGAGGATTCTCGGGCGACATCAGGGCACATCCCTGTTCGCTACCGCAGGTCCATTCCACGGGGGAAACCAGTGACCGCAACAGTGCACGAATCCGACGCCGACAGCGCAGCCGAAGCCGCCACCGGGTCGGCCGACCGCGACGCGGCGGTCTCCGACGAGAAGCCCGACGTCGACCGCGTCGAAGCCGAGACGCTCCAGCACTACCTCGAGGGCGACGAGCAGCGGGACAGCACGTCCGCGCGCCGCCGCACCCGCGAGTCGATGCTCGGCCTGGGCTACCGGTACGGGCTGCCGCGCGATGAGTACCGCGACCAGGTCTTCGAGTGGCTGCGCGAGATCGGCCGGTCCGGCATGGGCAGCCTCGGGTTCCCGTCGGACTTCGGCGGCGAGGACGACCCCGCCGCCGCCATCGCGAGCTTCGAGACGCTCGCCCACGGCGACCTGTCCCTGCTGGTCAAGGTCGGCGTGCAGTTCGGGCTGACCGGCGGGGCCATCCACCGCCTCGGCACGCAGCGCCACCACGAGGAGTACCTGCCGAAGATCGCCGGGGTCGAGCTGCCCGGCTGCTTCGCGATGACCGAGGTCGGGCACGGCTCGGACGTCCGCTCGCTGCGCACCACCGCGACGTACGACGAGAAGACCGACCAGCTCGTCATCGACACCCCGGACGAGGCTGCACGGAAGGACTACATCGGCAACGCGGCACGGCACGGGCAGATCGCGGTCGTGTTCGCCCAGCTCATCAGTGGCGGCGAGGAGCACGGCGTCCACGCCGTCATCGTGCCGATCCGGGACGCGGAGGGCACCGTCGCCGAGGGCGTCGAGGTCACCGACGACGGCGAGAAGATGGGCCTCAACGGCGTCGACAACGGCCAGCTGTCGTTCCACTCGGTACGCGTTCCGCGGGAGAACCTGCTCGACCGCTTCGGGACGATCGACGAGAACGGCGTCTACTCGAGCAGCATCGAGAAGGCCAGCGCCCGCTTCTTCACCATGCTGGGCGCCCTCGTGCAGGGCCGCGTCAGCGTGGCCTGCGGCGCGCTGTCGGTGGCGAAGTCGGCGCAGACCATCGCCGTGCGCTACGCCGAGCAGCGCCGCCAGTTCCAGTCCACCGAGGGCCGCGAGACGCTGCTCATGGACTACCTCACCCACCAGCGCCGGCTGCTGCCCGGCATCGCCACCAGCTACGCGCTGCACAGCTCGCTCCGGCGGCTGCGCGCCGCCTACGTCGCGAGCACGACCGCCGAGCCCGGCTCGGCCGACGTGCGGGAGGTCGAGGGCCTCGCCGCCGGGCTCAAGGCGTACTCGACCTGGCACACCACGCGGACGGTGCAGACCTGCCGCGAGGCCTGCGGCGGTGAGGGCTACCTCGCCGTGAACCGGCTGCCGGCGCTGAAGAGCGACAGCGACGTGTTCACCACCTTCGAGGGCGACAACACCGTCCTGCTCCAGCTGCTGGTGAAGGGCCTGCTCAGCAACTACAAGGAGCAGTTCGAGGACCTCGACCTGCTCGACATCGTCCGGTACGGCCTCGGACGCGCGTCGGACACGCTGCTCGAGTCGGTGCCGTTCGTGAACCGCGGCATGGACCGCGACGAGAAGACGCTGCGGAGCCGCGAGACCTACCTGGCCTCCTTCCGCTGGCGCGAGGACCACCTCACGTCCACTCTCGCCCGGCGCTTCAAGGGCCGCGTCGACGACGGCGCCGACCCGCTCGAGGCCCTCATCAGCTGTCAGGACCACGTCCTGCTGCTCGGCAACGCCCACCTCGAGCGGCTGCTGCTGCAACAGTTCGCCGAGGACGTCGACGCGTGCGACGACCCGGCCGCGGCCGGCGTGCTCGATCTGCTCTGGCAGCTGTTCGCCGTCGAGCGCACCTGGTCCGACCGCGGCTGGTTCCTCGAGCACGGCCACTTCTCGGCCGCGACCGCGAAGGCCCTCGGCGCCCTGCTCAACGCGTTGTGCGGGGAGCTGCGGCCCGACGCCCTGGCCCTGGTCGACGGGTTCGGCATACCCGACGAGATCCTCGCCGCCCCGATCGCCGTGAGTGCCGGCCGCTGAGCACCGCCCCGCCCCCCGCCGGGAAGCCGGGGGCCGCCGCGGCGACGCCGATCCCGCTCCGTGTGGAGTCGGAGGTCGGAAGGCTGCGCACGGTCCTGCTGCACCGTCCCGGGGACGAGCTCAAGCGGCTGACCCCGCGCAACTCCGACGAGCTGCTCTTCGACAGCATCCCGTGGCTGGGCCGCGCGCAGGAGGAGCACGACGCCTTCGCCGAGGCGTTGCGCAGCCGCGGGGTCGAGGTGCTGCTCCTGGGGGATCTGCTCGTGCAGACGCTCGCCGAGCCGGCTGCGCGCGACCTGCTGCTGGCCGACGCCGCCGCCCCCACGGTGGTCGGCCCGGCCCTCGCCGGACCACTGACGGAGCATCTGCAGGCGCTGGACGACTCCGCGCTCGCGGAGGTGCTGGCAGCGGGCCTGTCCTTCGACGAGCTCGAGGGCTCCGACCTCACCGGGCCGCTCCGTCGGACGCTGGTGGCCCGCCTCGCGGTCGGCCACCAGTTCGTCGTCCCGCCGCTGCCGAACCTGCTGTTCACCCGCGACTCGTCCCTCGTCGTCGGCGACCGGCCCGCCGTCGGCCGGCCCAGCATGACCGCCCGGCGCCGGGAGGCCTCCCTGTTGCGGGCGGTCCACCGGTTCCACCCCCGGTTCGGCCGCGCCGACCTGCTCGAGAACCTCGAGGGCGCCGACGGTGCGGCGCCGTTGGAGGGAGGCGACGTGCTCGCGCTGGCCCCCGGCGTCCTCGCCGTCGGGGTCGGCGAGCGGACGACGCCGGCAGGGGCCGAGGTCTTCGCCCGCCGGGTCCTGCAGGCCGGCGTCGCATCCACGGTGCTGGCCGTGCCGATGGCCCAGCGCCGGGCCACGATGCACCTCGACACCGTCTGCACGATGGTCGACGTCGACGCCGTGATCATGTATCCGCCGATGGCCGACTCGCTCGAGGCGGTGACCGTCACCGACAACGGCGTCGAGGGCCCCGAACCGTTCCTGACGGCCGCGGCCCGCGCGATGGGGCTGGACCGGCTGCGGGTGATCGAAACCGGGCTGGACCCGGTGACCGCCGAGCGGGAGCAGTGGGACGACGGCAACAACACCCTCGCCCTCGCACCGCGCCTGGTGGTGGGCTACGAACGCAACGTCGAGACCAACGCCCGGCTCGCCGACGCGGGGATCGAGGTGGTCGCGATCGCGGGGTCCGAGCTCGGCTCCGGCCGAGGTGGGCCGCGGTGTATGAGCTGCCCGCTGGTACGCGACGCGCTCTGACCCCGTCACCTCAGCCGGGCGCCCTGGTGACCAGGTCGCGGACCCGTCGCAGCGCCCGTACCGCCGGGCGGTCGAGCTGGCCGGCCATCGTCGTCCGCCCGTCGATGACCTGACCGAAGAGGCCGAAGGCCCCGGGTAGGCCGGCGAAGGCGAGTTGCAGCAGCGCCGGGTACCGGGTGAAGGCGGCCATCAGGCGTCGTCCCGCCGCCATCTCCGGTTCGAGGTCCGCGGTGACGGCGGCGACGTACCCGTCCGGGCGGCCCTGCGCCGCCCACTCCCCCGCCAGACGCCCGGAGCGCAGCGCGTAACTGATGCCCTCCCGCGTCCAGGGCTCGAGCAGGCCGGCGGCGTCACCGGCGACGAGGACCCGGCCCCGGGCCAGCGGTGACGTCGGCGTCCGCACGCGCGTGAGGTGCCCGCTGTCGGTGATCGGGAGCGCGGTGCCGAGCCCGACCTGCTCCCGGTACGCGCGGTAGTAGGCCCGGACGGAGTCACCGGCGGCGCGCGAGCCGATGACGCCGACCGACAGCAGGTCGCCCTTCGGGAAGACCCAGCCGTAGGAGCCGGGTACCGGCCCCCAGTCCAGCGCGAGCCGCCCCGCCCACACCGCAGCGCCGGCGCCGTCGACCGGGAACTCGGCTTCCAGCCCGAGGTCGATCTGCTCGCACCGCACGCCGACGACCTGCGCGGCACGGCTGGCCGAACCGTCGGCTCCGACGACCGTGCGTGCGCGGAGCGTCTCTCCGCTGCGCAGGACGACCGTCCCGTCGGCGTCGACGGTGCGCACCCCGATCCCGGTGCGGATGTCGGCGCCGGCCCGGGCGGCGGCCCCGAGGAGCACCTCGTCGAGGTCGGCCCGCAGGACCAGGGGGACCAGCGGCCCGGCGGCGCGGCGTGTCACAGGGAAGCGACCCCGCAAGCTGACGGTGACGTCGACGGCCGTCGCCCGGGTCACCGCGGGCAGATCGACGCCGGCGCTGAGCAGCTGGTCGCGCGAGGCGCCGACGAGTCCGCCGCCGCAGGTCTTGTAACGGGGGAACTCCGCCTTCTCCACGAGCAGGGTCCGGGCGCCCCGCCGGGCGGCGGCCAGGGCCGCGGATGCCCCGGCGGGACCTCCTCCCAGGACGAGGACGTCGAGGGGGGCGGACACCGGCACGAGACTAGTGAGAGCCGGAGCCCGCCGGCTCGGTCGGGTCCCGCGGTCCGTCAGCCGGGCGGGCGGGTGAGGTCCAGCACCGCCCACGTCTCCAGGGTCCCCCCGGCCTGCTGCGCGCCCCACGAACTCGCGAGCGCCGCCACGATGGCGAGGCCGCGGCCTCGCTCGGCCTCACCGTGCTCGAGGGAGCTCTGCACGGCCGGGCAGGTGTCGGCACCGCCGTCGACGACACGGAGCGTCACCTGCAGGTCGGCTACGGACCAGTCGGTCCTGAGCTGGCCGCCGGGCAGTGGCCGGGCGTGCCGGACGGCGTTGCCGACCATCTCGGCCAGCACCAGCTCGGCGTCGGCGATGTCGTCGGCCGACAGGCCCCGGGCCCGGAGGTCGACCACCAGGCGACGACGCGCCTCGGTGGCACTGGCCGCGGTGTGGGGCAGCGTGACGACCACCATCGGACCTCCTCCGGCAACACCGGGGACGACGGTGCGGACCCGTAGAAACTGGGGCAATCCTTCCCACAATCCGGGCCATGCACGCACGCGTTCGGACGCGTAACTCTCCGTGGCGGTGGACGGCCGGGGCAGGCTGCCGCCCTACTTGAGCAGCTTCGACATCCGCCGGTCGGCAAGCGGCTTGCCGCCGGTCTGACACGTCGCGCAGTACTGGAGGCTCTTGTCGGCGAACGACACCTCGCGCACGGTGTCGCCACAGCGCGGGCAGGCCTCGCCGGTCCGCGCGTGCACGGCGAGCCCGGCCTTCTTCTCCGACTTCAGGTCCGCGGCCGCGACGCCCTCCGCCCGGCGGACCGCCTCCCGGATGGTGGTGACCATGGCGTCGAGAAGGCGGGCACTCTCCCCGTCGCTCAGGTTGGCGGCGGGCTTGAACGGCGACAGCTGTGCCGCCCACAGGATCTCATCGGAGTAGGCGTTGCCCACACCGGCGAACACCGCCTGGTCGGTGAGCACACCCTTGATCTGCTGGCGGGTGGCGAGCAGCCCCCGGAACCGCTCGAGGGTGAGCGAGGGGTCGAGCGGGTCGATGCCGAGCCGGGCGACTCCGGGAACCTCGGCGGGGTCGCGAACGACGTAGACCGCCAAGCGCTTCTGGGTCCCGGCCTCGGTCAGGTCGAACCCGGCGCCGTCGTCGAAGACCACCCGTAGGGCCAGCGGCCCGCGTCCCGGACGGGCCGGGGCGGTCGGCTGCTTCTCCTTCCACCGCAGCCAGCCCGCGCGGGCCAGGTGCAGCACCAGGTGCAGGCCGCCGACGTCGAGGTCGAGGAACTTGCCGCGCCGGGTCACGTTCTCGAGCGCCATGCCGGCGATGGCGTTCGGCGGCGGGTCGAAGGTCTTCAGCACGTTGATCGCGACGGGCGTCACGGTGGCCACGACATGGCCGACGGCACGCTCGCGGAGGAAGATCGCCAGCTGCTCGACCTCCGGCAATTCGGGCATATCGCCCCTCCTGGGTGTGACACACAAGACAGGTGCTTGAGGATTCAGCACCTTTGCCCGATAGATTGCACGAACAACACACGGTTCCAGCCGAACGCCGAATCCTGTCCGCGGCCGGAACCCTCCAACGAACTCTCCACTCGGACAGGAGCGGGGGAACCACCTTCGTCCGACGTCGACCCACCTCCGGGTGGTCCGCGACGGACTCGGGGTGAAGCCACGGACGTCCTCGGACGTACTGGCCGGGCATCCCAGCCCGAACCCGACAGCTCACTTCGCAGGCGTACGGGAAGGAAACCTGTGCCCTCGCACGCCCTGAGCACCCCCCTGTCCGCGTCCGTTTCAACTGTCACCCCGAAGCGCTTCGCCCCCCTCCAGCGCCTCCTGGCCCTGCTCACCATCGTGATGGCCGTCGCCGCACTCGGCGCCTGCACCGCCCCGCGAGGCGGCACCAAGGGTCTGCAGATCGCCAACATCGCCCGCGCCCAGGTCGGCAAGCCCTACGCCTGGGGCGCGACCGGCCCGAACGCCTTCGACTGCTCCGGCCTGGCGCAGTTCTCCTACGGCCGGGCCGGCGTCGGCATCCCACGCACGACCGGCGCACAGCTCGGTGCTGCCCGTTACGTGCCGCAGTCGGCGGCGCAGCCCGGCGACCTGATCTTCTTCGGCAACTACCACGTGGGCGTGTACGTCGGCGGTGGCCAGATGGTCGACGCCCCCGGCGACGGCCGCTCGGTGCTGCTGCGCGCACCGTGGACCGGTTCCTACTCGGTCGGCCGGCTCTACTGAGCGGCTGACCCGACGACTCGCCCGGCACCCCCCGTCCGCCGGGACGAGAACGGCCGACCCGCCTCGGCCGAAACCCGCACGAAGGCCCCGCTCCCCTGTGGAGCGGGGCCTTCGTCGTGCTGGAGGCGTCGGACGACGACCCGTCAGCCGGGGAGGCGCACCAGGAGCAGGGACACGTCGTCGTCGCTGCCCTGACCGGCCAGCACCTCGCGCAGCAGCGCGTCGGCCAGTTCCTCGAGCGGAAGGCCGTCGTCGGCGAGGCGTCGCGCGGTGCGCTGCAACAGGGCCAGGCCGTCGCTGAGCGACCGGTCCCGACGCTCGATGAGGCCGTCGCTGCACATCACCAGCAGGTCGCCGGGATGCAGGACCGTCCCCTTGCAGGCGACCCGCACCGTGGGGACACCGAGCGGAGTCGAGGCCCCGTCGTCCAGGTATCCGGTGCGACCGTCCGTCCGCACGACCAGGGGCGGCAGGTGCCCCGCGTTGCCGACGTGCAGCACGCCGGTGACGGGATCGAGGACCGTGATGACGAGCGTGGTGATCTCGTCGGGGTCGAAGGACTCGAAGAAGCGGTCCAGCGCGGTGAGCATCGCCGCAGGCGTGGGCTCGAGCACCGCGATGCCCCGCAGCGCGTTCCGGACCTGGCCCATCGTCGCCGCGGCGCGCACCCCGCGGCCCATCACGTCGCCGAGCACCAGGCCCGCGCCGTCGCCGGGGAGCCGGAGGACGTCGTACCAGTCCCCACCGACCTCGGAGCCCTCCGCGCTGCGGTAACGGGCGGCGATCTCGAGGCCGGGCACCTGCGGCAACCGCTCGGGCAGCAGGGCGCGCTGCAGCAACCGCGCCGTCGAGCGGCTCTCCTCCAGCAGCTGGGCACGGCTCAGCGACTGCGCGAGCTGGGCGGCCACGGTCTCGAGCACCGTCCGCTCGGGCGAGCCCGGCTCGAGCGCGCCGTCGGCGAGACCGAGCAGGTGCCAGCTCCCCGGCCGGGCGCCCCCGACCGTGAGCGGCAGGACGAGGCCCGGCTCGCCCGTGCTGCGATAACCGCGGGAGACCATCAGGGGCTGGTGGAGCGCGCCGTTCGAGGCCGCTTCGGGTCCGGGGTCGACGTGGACGGCACAGGCACGGGCGCCGACCAGCCCCAGCAGGACCTCTTCGACGCAGGTCACCACGTCGTCGACGGTGACCGTCAGGGCCAGCGCCGTCACCGCCGCGGCCGTGCGCAGGATGCGGGCGTCGTGCGCGAGCACGTCGGTGACGTCGTCCAGCCGACCTACCCAGCCGGCGACCGCCCCGGCGCTGTCCGCGACGCCGACGAGCTGTGCCCGCAGCAGGCGCTCTCCGCAGCGGGCGGCCCGGATCCGGAAGGTCAGCACGACCGGGACGTCGGCCTGGTGGACCCGGGCGTGATGGGCGCGGAGCTGCGCCCGGTCGGCGGCGTGGACGTCCTCGAGCCACTCGTGACCGCAGAGTTCCCCGGTCCGGCCGGTGAGGGCCCGCCAGCCGGGGAGGTCGGCCAGCAGCGACCCGTCGGCGGCCAGCCGCACGACATCGAGGGCCCCGGCTCCGAGGAGCGCCCGGTAGGCCTGGGCGACCCCGTCGATCTGGTGGAGTCCGTCGGTGTCGGTCTCGCTTCCGACGGGGACCGGGGCGGGAGGCCTGATCATCTGCCCCTCCGTCTACCGGACCGCCCTCAGTGGGGGTCCAACCGGCTCCGTCGGTGCGTCCCGGACCGTCCGCAGCTCGAGACCCCGACGGAGGCACTCCCGTCAGGATCCTTCGCCGCGTCGACCTCCGCAACCGGTTCTCGACCACCCGACGGGTATCTCGACGAGATCGGCGTCGGGAGGCCGGCGAGTCAGCGGCCGGTCTCAGTCGACGTCGTCGGACTCGTCACCGTAGGCGTCGACCAGCTCATCCGGAGCCGCCGGGGTCCGGCGCTTGCGCGCGAGCTGGTCGGCGTGGTTCCGGTCCACGACGTCGACCAGGTGCCGCTGGTCGGCGGCGGGGATGTCGGTCAACAGTTGGCGCATCAGTTCATTCGTGATCATCGGGCACGTCCTCGGTTCAGGGAGTGACGCCGCGCAGCCGTCCGGCTGCCCGGAGAACGCCCATGCTAGCGACTCGCCGGGCCCGCTGTCACCCCGGAACGGGGTCGGGCATCGGTCAGGTGGAGGAAGCAGCACCACCGAGGCCGGGAGGTGTCAGGCAGGTGTGTCCGTCCGCACCGCGCGTGCGCGCCTTCAGCGTCTCCTGCACGTGGGAGCGGTGGAGTCACGGTCAGGAGAAGAGCCCGGGCGACGGTCGGCCCCGACGAACTCGAGGACGGGCCGCGTCGTGGAGCTGATCCGGGGTGCGGCGGTGTGCCACGACCGGGAGGCCCGGGAACGAGGCCCGGGAGCGGGTGGGCGAGGAGGGAGTTGAACCCTCACGTCCTTTCGGACACACGGACCTGAACCGTGCGCGTCTGCCATTCCGCCACTCGCCCGAATGACCAGCAAGAAGTTACCAGAGCAGGGCGGACGGGCCGTCCGGGGAGGCGGACCCGGCGCCCCGACCGGCACCGGGGACGTGTCCGTGCCAACAGCCTGCCCGAGGACGTTTTGCCGCAGGCGAAGGCGGGGCACCTGACTCGGAACGAGGGTCGGGGGTCGGCCACGCCGGGGTCGGTCGAGCCGTGCGCCGTCCGGGGGGGACGGACCTGCTCGCCCACAACGACGACGCCGAAGCCGATCAGCCCGGGCACGTAGGATCCGTCCACCCCGGACCAGGGTCGACGAACGGCGAGAGGAGACGAGACGTGGGCGTCATGCAACGTTTCGAGCGCCGGCTCGGTGGCCTGGTCGAGGGCGCCTTCGCCAAGGTGTTCAAGGGCGGCGTCGAGCCCGTCGAGCTCGCCGGCGCACTGGCGCGCGAGTGCGACGACCGCAAGGCCGTCAGCGCGACCCGCAGCCTGGTGCCCAACGAATTCACTATCGCGCTGTCAGAACAGGACTACCAGCGCCTCGCTCCCTACAGCGACGCCCTCGGTGAGGAGCTGGCGACGCTCGTCCGCGAGCACGCGGCGGAGCAGCGCTACACCTTCGTCGGCCCGGTCATCGTCCGGCTCGCGCAGGACGACGAGCTGGCTCTCGGCATCTACCGCGTCGACAGCTCCGTGGGCTCGTCCCCCGGGCTGAGCGGGCCCGGCGCGGGGCGGCACCTCCCGAGCGACCGTTCCCAGGAGCCGAACGGACGGCCCCGCCTCGTGCTGACCAGCGGCGGCAGCGTCCGCGCCGGCACGGCAGCCGCCGCGGGGGCGGAGACCGAGTACACCCTCGACCAGGAGCTGGTGGTCCTCGGCCGCGGCTCCGAGGCCGACCTCCGCCTCTCCGACACCGGCGTCTCCCGTCGTCACGGTGAGGTCCGGCAGATCGGCGAGAGCGAACATGCCTACCGCGACCTCGGCTCGACCAACGGAAGCAAGGTCAACGGCAAGGCGTCGACCCCGGCCCACCCTGTGCGGCTCCGCGACGGCGACCGCATCGAGCTCGGAAAGAGCTCGCTCGTCTACCGCAAGGACGAGCAGCCCCGCTCCGGCGGCGGAAGGCAGGGCGGGGAAGGTTCCGGCGCGTCCTATGAGGCGTGAGACGGCGTCCGCCGCCGCATGTGTGATCGTGGGCTCTGTGATCGTGCCGACCGTCCGCTGCTGCGGCGTCCCGCTCCCGGACGTCGCCCGATGACCTCCGTGCGATGAACGAAGCCGCCTACCTCGCAGTCCGGCTCGCCTTCCTGGCACTGCTGTGGCTGTTCGTGCTCTCGGCCGTACGCGCCGTGCGGGCCGACCTGTTCGGTCCCACCCGGCGGCAGCAGAAGCGTTCGCCGGTCGCGCGTCCCCCGGCACCCCCGCCGCCGCCGCGCTCGTCCCGCCGACAGCGGACGGCCAGCAAGCTCGTGGTGACCGCCGGCGGCCTGCGGGGCACGACCATCCCCCTCGGTACCAGCGCCGTCACCATCGGCCGGGCCGGTGACTCGACACTCGTCCTCGAGGACGACTTCGCCTCCGCCCACCACGCACGGCTCATCCCTGCCGAGGGTCAGTGGCTGGTCGAGGACCTCGGGTCGACCAACGGCACCTACCTCGACCGCACCAAGATCACCCGGCCGACGCCGGTGCCGCTCGGCGCCCCCGTGCGCATCGGCAAGACCGTGATGGAGCTGCGGCGGTGACGTTCCGACTCCGCTACGCCGTCCGGTCCCACGTCGGCAACGTCCGCGAAGGCAACGAGGACTCGGCCTTCGCCGGTTCCCGGCTCGCCGTGGTCGCCGACGGCATGGGCGGCCACGCGGCCGGTGAGGTCGCGAGCTCCGCCGCCATCTCCGCCCTCGCGCACCTCGACGAGGACGAGGCGAGCGTGGACCTGCTCGACGCCCTCGCCGTCGCGGTCCAGGAGGCCAACGACCACCTCCGGGAGATGGTGGACGCCGAGCCGGGGCTCGACGGCATGGGGACCACCCTGACGGTCCTGCTCGCGTCCGGGACGCGCCTCGGCGTAGCCCACGTCGGCGACAGTCGCGCCTATCTGCTCCGTGACGGCGAGCTGACGATGGTCACCCACGACCAGACGCTGGTGCAGCGGATGGTCGACGAAGGCCAGATCACCCTGGAGCAGGCCGCGCACCACCCCCGGCGCGCGTTGCTGACGCAGGCCCTCGACGGACGCGACGGCGTCGAACCCGACCTGTCGCTCCGCGAGCTCCGCCGCGGCGACCGGTACCTGCTGTGCAGCGACGGGCTCTCCGGCGTCGTGCACGAGGAGACGATCGCCGAGACGCTCCAGCTCCCCGACTCCGACGCCGCGGCCGAACGGCTCATCGAGCTGGCGCTCAAGGGCGGTGGGCCCGACAACGTGACCGTCGTCGTCGCCGACGTCGTGGACGAGGCGCCAGGGTTGTCCGACACCCCCATGGTCGCCGGTGCGGCCGCCGAGAAGGACTCCGTGCCCGGGGCGGCGCGGCTCGCGCTCAACCCGACCGGCGGCCACCTCGCCAGCGCGGCCGAGAAAGCGCGCAAGCTGCTGCCGGGACGTCGACGGGGGGCCAGCCCGTCGCCGGGAGCAGGCGGCGAAACCGTCCCGACGTCCGACACGCCCGACACGTCCGACTCGTCCGATCCGCGGAACGACACGACCGGCATCCACCGCATCCCGGGCGCCCCGACCGAGGTGCCTCCGGGGGAGGCGACGGCGGACGGGGCACTGCCCGACACGAATCCACGCGGGCTCGACCCGGTGGCCACCGACGAACCGGGGGCAGCCACCACACCGACGGCAAACCCGGCCCGTTCCGACTCGGCCGGGCTCGCCCCCGACCGGCCGCTCAGCCCGGACGAGCACGCCGCCGCCCACCGCAGCGGCCGCCGTCGTGGCGGCCGCCGCACCGCGGCCCTCGCCGGCGTGCTGATCCTGTTGGTCCTGGTGCTCGGCGGAGTCCTGCTGTTCGCGCGGTCGCAGTGGTACGTCGCGGAGTCCGACGGCCGGGTCGCGCTGTACCAGGGGCTGAAGAGCAAGCCGTTGGGCCTGCCGCTGTCCTCGCTCGACAGGACCTACTTCCCGTTGGCGTGCCTGCAGCCGGTCGACCAGACGCGTATCCGGGGCGGCTACGTCGCGGAGAGCCACGCCGACGCCGTGCGGTTCGTCGACGCGCTGCGGGCGACGTCCGCGATGCCGCAGGCACCGCACCTGCCTCCTGACAACCGGACCGGCACGACGACGCCCGCGGGGTCGACGCCGACGCTGTCCGCCGAGTGCTCCGCGGGGGGCTCGTGAGCACCCGGACCTTCCTGCCGACCCGAGCGAACCGGCGTGGCACGGAGCTCTTCCTCCTGATCTTCGCCTGCCTGCTGTCGACCGGGGCGGTCGCGGCGGTCGTCCTGGCGCACGACGGCAAGGTCACCGGCGCGGTGGGCTACTACGGCGCCGGCTTCTTCGGGCTCTACCTGGTCGCCCACCTCGCCATCCGCAAGCTGGCCCCCGCCGCCGACCCGTTGCTGCTGCCCGTCATGGCAATGATCAACGGCATCGGGTTGGCCATGATCTACCGGATCGATCTCGCGCTGGCCGATCGGGCCTCTCGCCTGGGCCGCTCGGCACCGTCCCAGTACGCACCCATGCAGCTGATCTGGACCTTCGCGGGCGTCGCCATCCTGATAGCCGTACTGGTGGTCGTCCGGGACCACCGCGTGCTCGCCCGTTACACCTACACGGCGGGTCTGGTGGGCCTGCTGCTGCTGGTGCTGCTGGGAGTCCCGGGCATCGGGCAGACGGTCAACGGCGCGCGGCTCCAGATCCGGCTCGGCCCCATCCCGTTCCAGCCGAGCGAGTTCTCCAAGATCCTCCTCATCATCTTCTTCGCCGGCTACCTGGTCCGGAAGCGCGAAGTGCTCTCGGTGGTCACGCACCGATACCTGGGGATCGCCTTTCCGCGGGCCCGGGACCTCGGACCGGTCCTCGCGGCCTGGGCCGCCAGCCTCCTGGTCCTCGTGTTCGCGAAGGACCTGGGGACGTCGCTGCTGTTCTTCTCCCTGTTCCTGGTGATGCTCTACATCGCCACCGAGCGTGCTTCCTGGCTGGTCATCGGGTTGACGATGGCCGTCGTCGGCTCCTACCTGGCCTACCAGAGCTTCGGCCACGTGCAGACCCGCGTGAACAACTGGCTGCACCCGTTCCAGGGCACACGTCCGTTGAATCAGTCCTACCAATTGGTCCAAGGCCTGTTCGGACTGGCCACCGGTGGGCTGTTCGGGACCGGTCTGGGCCAGGGGCGGCCCGAGCTCGTCCCCTTCGCCAACACCGACTTCATCCTCTCCAGCGTCGGCGAGGAACTCGGTGCGGTCGGTGTCATGGCCCTGCTGGTGCTCTACGGCCTGATCGTCGCCCGCGGCCTGCGGGTCGCCCTCATCGCGCGGGACGGCTTCGGGAAGCTGCTCGCCGCCGGCTTGGGCGCAGCGTTCGCCATCCAGCTGTTCGTCGTCGCCGGCGGCGTGCTGCGGGTGATCCCCGAGACCGGACAGGTGATGCCGTTCCTCGCCTACGGCGGTAGTTCGATGATGGCCAACGCAGCACTGATGGCGCTTCTGCTTCGGATCAGCGATGCCGGTCGGCGGCCCCCGCCGCCGAGCGGGAGCGCGCCGTTGTACGACCCGCGGGCGATCTCGGACAGCCCCACCCAGGCGGTTCAGCTATGAGCACGACAGCTCCGAAGGGCAGCACCCGGTGAACCGTCCCATCAGGCGGGTCGCCATCGGCTGCCTCGTTCTCGTGCTCATCCTGCTCCTCGGTGACAACCTCGTGCAGGTCGTCGAGGCGACCTCGCTCCGGAACCGCCCGGAGAACAGCCGGCAGATCAACGCGCGCCTCTCGCGGAACCGCGGGCCGATCGTCGTCGGTGGACAGGCAGTGGCCGAATCGGTGCCGGTGAACGACCAGTACAAGTTCCAGCGGACCTATCCCGGCGGTCAGCTCTACGCTCACCTCACCGGGTACTACGGCTTCTTCGGGTCCACCGGTCTCGAGAAGGCCCAGGACACCCTGCTTTCCGGCGAGGACCAGCGATTGTTCGTCCGTCGCATCTCCGACCTGTTCACCGGGCGGACGGCGAAGGGCGGTTCGGTGGTGCTCACCGTCCGCCCCGAGGTCCAGCAGGCCGCCGCTGACGCGCTGGGTGGACGTAAGGGTGCGGTCGTGGCGCTGAACCCGACCACGGGCGCGATCCTCGCGATGGTCTCGCAGCCGAGCTTCGACCCGTCGCCGCTGGCCAGCCACGACGGTCGCGCGGCGACCACGGCCGAACAGTCGCTGAACAGCAACCCCGATGACCCGCTCATCAACCGGGCCGCCCAGGGGCTGTACCCGCCGGGATCCACGTTCAAGATCGTCACTTCGGCCGCTGCCCTCTCCCACGGGTACACGAGCCAGTCGCAGATCGAGGCGCCGAAGACCCTGCTGCTGGCGAACACCCGGACGACGCTTCCCAACTTCCAGGGGGAGAGCTGCGGGGGCAACGGCACCACGACCTTGATCGATGCGCTCACCACCTCCTGCAACACGGCCTACGCGAAACTCGGCATCACCATCCCGGGCAAGGGTGACGCCCTCCGTCAGCAGGCCGAGGCGTTCGGCTTCAACTCCGGTCTGCAGGGCTTCCCGCTGCCGAGCTCGACGAGCCGGGTCCCGACCGGGCTCGACGACGCGCAGACCGAGCTCTCCTCGATCGGGCAGGCCAACGTCCTCGTCACACCGCTGCAGATGGCCATGGTCGCCGCCGCGGTGGCGAACGGCGGGCGCGAGATGAAGCCCTACCTCGTGGACAAGACCCTGGCGCCCGACCTGACGACGTTGGAGACGACGTCGCCGGAGGAGCTGGGTCGGCCCATGACCGGAGACGTCGCGTCGCAGCTGACGCAGATGATGCAGAGCGTCGTGCAGAACGGCACCGGCACGGCCGCACAGCTCTCGGTGCCGGTGGCGGGCAAGACCGGGACGGCGGAGAACGTGCCGGGTCGCCCGACGCACGCCTGGTTCGTCGGGTTCGCCCCGGCCGACCACCCACAGATCGCGGTGGCGGTGATCGTCGAGAACGGCGGCCAGGGTGGAGTCGTCGCCGCACCCATCGCTCGTCAGGTCATGTCCAAGGCCTTGGGGCTCGGGTGACCCGGCATGCGTGACGGGGACCTGCTCGGCGGCCGGTACCGCCTCGTCGACCAGCTGGCCGTGGGCGGCATGGGCGTGGTCTGGCGTGCCGACGACGAGACCCTCGGTCGGCGCGTGGCGGTGAAGGTCCTGAAGCCCGAGTACGCCGAGGACCCCACGTTCGTCGAGCGCTTCCGCGCCGAGGCCCGCAACACCGCGATGCTCTCCCACCCGGGCATCGCAACGGTCTACGACTACGGCGAGGTGCCGGTCGAAGGCGCCGCCGGAAGCAGCGCCTACCTGGTCATGGAGCTCGTCCCCGGTCCGCCCCTCTCCGCCCTGCTGGCCGAACACGGGCCGCTGTCGCCGGCACGGACGATGAACGTCGTCGGACAGGCGGCCCTCGCGCTGCAGGCCGCGCACGAGGCCGGGGTGGTGCACCGGGACATCAAGCCCGGCAACCTGCTGGTCACCGCGGACGAGACGGTCAAGGTGACCGACTTCGGTATCGCCCGGGCGACCGACGCGGTGCCGCTGACCCGAACCGGGACCGTTCTCGGTACCGCCTTCTACCTCTCGCCCGAGCAGGCGGCGGGCGACGAGGTCGGTCCCCCCAGCGACATCTACTCGCTCGGCATCGTCGCCTACGAATGCCTCTCCGGCCGCCGGCCGTTCGCCGGCACGAACCCGGTCGCGGTGGCGCTCGCGCACCAGCGGGAGCAGGCACCCCCGCTGGCCCCCGAGATCCCTCAGCAGGTCCGCGAGCTCGTCGCCCGGGCGATGGCGAAGAACCCGCCGGACCGGCCGCCGACGGCCGGCGACTTCGGCCGGGCGGCGCTCGCGCTCCGGGACGGGCTCGAGGGCACCCGCCCGATGCCGGCGATGGGCATGCCACCGACCTCGCGCCTGGCCGGGACCCGGTCGGGCGGCACCGCCGTCCTCCCCCGCAGCGGACCTCCGCCGCGCCGCCCCGCTCCGGCACCGGTTCCCGCCCGCCGCCGCTCCCGCAGCATGCGGGCCCCCCTGTTCGGTCTGCTGCTGCTCGCCCTGCTCATCGGCGGTTTCGCGCTGGTCCGCAGCATCACGGGCGGGACGAGCGTTCCGGACGTGAAGGGCCAGCAGTACACGGCGGCATCGCAGATCCTCACCCGGGCCGGCTTCACCGTCCGGGTGGACGGGGCACGGGACGGCGTCGTGCAGTCCCAGGACCCCACGGCCAACAGCAAGGCCAAGAAGAACTCGACGGTGACGCTGCGCTTCGGCTCGCAGACGGTCGCGCCGGCCACCACGAACGTCAACGCGTCGGACTACGTCGGCCGGCGGCTGGGTGATGTCCGCTCCGACCTGGGCGCACTCGGCTTCGGAGTGTCGTTGTCCGGTTCCACGAGCCCCGACGCGATCGTCACCGCGATCAACCCGACCGGCAAGGTGACCAACGGCTCGGTCATCCAGGTGACCTCCCGGCTGCGGGCGACGACGCCCCCGACGACCTCGGCGCCGGAGACCACGAGCCCGGCCACGCGATCGCCCTCGGCCACGCCGTCGACCAGCTCCGGCACGGGATCCAGCTCCGGCACGGGATCCGGGAACAGCACGGCAACGGCAACGGCAACGGCAACAGCGGCCTGCAGATCCCGGGCGTGGGGAACGGAGGCAACGGATCGCAGGGCAACGGATGAGCGCGGCGGCGGCCGCTCGCCCCGTCACAGCGACCGGAGTGGAGGGCCGATGAGCGAGCCCCCGGACTCCGGGACGCCCGGAGCGCGGCTGCTCGGCCGGCGCTACGAGCTCGGCGGTCTGCTCGGCCACGGCGGCATGGCCGAGGTCTACCTCGCCGCCGACACGCGCCTCGGCCGCGACGTCGCCGTGAAGGTGCTCCGCAGCGACCTGGCCCGTGATCCCAGCTTCCTCAGCAGGTTCCGGCGTGAGGCCCAGGCCGCGGCGTCGTTGAACCATCCGATGATCGTCGCGGTGTACGACACCGGCCAGGACAACGGCGTCACACCACCGCTCCCGTACATCGTCATGGAGTACATCAAGGGACAGACGCTGCGCGAGGTGCTGCAGTCCGAGGGCCGCATCACCCCACAGCGGGCCAGCGAGATCGTCGCCGAGGTCTGCGCCGCCCTCGAGTACAGCCACCGGGCCGGCATCATCCACCGCGACATCAAGCCCGGGAACGTGATGCTCACCGGCGAAGGTGCCGTGAAGGTCATGGACTTCGGCATCGCCCGCGCCGTCGCCGCCACGACGTCCACCGTCACCGCCACCGCTGCGGTCATGGGGACGGCGCAGTACCTGTCCCCGGAGCAGGCGCGGGGCGAGAACGTCGACGCCCGCAGCGACCTCTACTCCGCCGGCGTCCTGTTCTACGAGCTGCTGACCGGCCGGCCACCGTTCACTGGTGACTCCCCCGTCGCCATCGCCTACCAGCACGTCCGCGAGGACCCGGCGCCGCCCTCGACGTCCGAACCGGACCTGTCACCCGACCTCGATGCCGTCGTGCTCAAGGCGCTCGCGAAGAATCCGGACAACCGCTACCAGTCGGCGCAGGAGATGCGCGACGACCTCGAGCGTGTGCTCGCGGGCACCAAGGTGCTGGCCACCCCCGTGCTCCGCCAACCCGCCGAGGGCCATGACGGACGTCGAGGCGGTGGGCCCCTCCTCCGCCGCCGCCTGCTCTACGGCGCTCTCGCCCTGCTCGTGGTCGCCGCCCTCGTCGGCGCGGCGCTGCTGGCCCGGAACCTGCTCGCGGGACCGAGCACGACCAGCGTCCCCGACCTCGCGAACGACACCCGCGAGGCCGCGATCACCCAGCTCGAGGCGCAGGGGTTGCGGCCCGGCACAATCACCGACCGCGAGAGCGCCGTGCAACCCGGCCTCGTGCTGGAGCAGAACCCTGCCCCCGGCGCGGTCGTCGACCAGGACTCGACCGTCGACTTCGTGCTCTCCCGCGGCCCGGGCACGCGCGTCGTCCCGGACGTGAGCGGCCAGACGCAGGACGAGGCGACCCGGCAGCTGACCTCGATGCAGTTGCAGGTCGCGACGACGGTCGTCGACGACCTGTCCCAGCCGGCCGGAACGGTCAGCGGCACCAGTCCGGCTCCGGGCACCAGCATCCCGGCCGGAAGCACCGTCACCCTTCAGATCGTCAGCGGGTTCACGACACTGCCGAACCTGGTCAACCAGCCGGAGGCCGCAGCCACCCGGACGCTCGCCGGCCTCGGCCTGAGCGCCTCGGTCGTGCGGCAGCCGGCCCCCGGCCGGCCCGACGACGTCGTGCTCACGCAGAGCCCGTCCGCCGGAGGCAGGGTGGCACGGGGCGGGCGGGTGACCCTCACCGTCTCGCAGGGCGCCGCGAGCCCGTCTCCGTCGCCCTCCCCGACGCCGTCGCCGTCGGGCTCGGCCCCTCCGACCCCCAGTGTGAAGCCCTCCCCGAGCCCCTAGAGCCCAGTTGGTGGGATCAGGCGGCGAAGGCTGTCGTGCGCAGAGCGTCCATCTCGGCCGACAGCGCCGGCGCGAGCTCCAGCGCCGACGGGTCGCCGCACTCCGCGAGCCAGCGCGCGAGCATCAGGTGACCGCCCTCGGTCAACACCGACTCGGGGTGGAACTGCACGCCCTCGAGCGGCAGCGTGCGGTGCCGCAACCCCATGACCACACCGCTGGGCGTCGTGGCCGTGACCTCGAGTTCGGCGGGCACGCTCGCGGCGCTCACCGCGAGCGAGTGGTAGCGCGTTGCGACGAAGGGCTCCGGGAGGTCCACCAGCACGTTCGGTGCGGCACTCAGGTCGTGCCGGACCAGGCTGGTCTTGCCGTGCAGCAGCTCGGGAGCGCGGCCCACCTCACCACCGAACGCGACACCGAGGGCCTGGTGGCCGAGGCACACGCCGAGCATCGGTAGGCCGGCCTCGGCGCAGAGGCTCACCATCGGCACGCTGACGCCGGCGTCGTCGGGGTGGCCGGGGCCGGGGGAGAGCAGGACGCCATCCACGGCGAGGTCGGCGACCTCGTCGGCGAGGGTGTCGGCACCGAGCGCGTCGTTGCGCCGGACGACGCACTCCGCACCGAGCTGGCCGAGGTACTGCACGAGGTTGAAGACGAAGGAGTCGTAGTTGTCGACGACGAGGATCCGGCTCACCCCACCAGTCTGCCGAACGCGGCGGCTGGTCAGCCCGCCGCGCTGCTGCCGAGTTCGACCGCGCCGGTGTAGGCCGGGAGGTTGAGCGCCTCCGCGGCGGTGGTGTCGAGGACCAGCCCGTAGGCGTCGACGTACTGCCGGAAGATCCGCACGCTCGACGAGTCGTCGAGCGCGGCCCGCATCCGTGTCGCGTCCCCGACGGCCTGGAGGCGGAACGGTGGCGAGTAGACCGCGCCGTGCAGCAGCAGCGTGTTCCCGACGCAGCGGACGGCGGTGGTCGCGATGACGCGCTGGCCCATCAGCGTCATCGCCTCGGCCCCACCGGCCCAGAGCGCGTTGACGACACCCTGGATGTCCTGCTGATGGACGACGAGGTCGTCGCCCGTGGGCTGGGGGATGCCGGGAGGCGGGGTCCGGGTGCGGGCAGCGGGCGGCGCGTCGTCGAGGGTCACCTCGAGCCCGGGGCCGACAACCGGCTCGAGCCCGGACGGGTCGGCCAGTCGCGCGGCGGCGTCCGCGGCGGCGGTGACCCGTCCGTCGGCGCCCGCCTGGGCCCGGGTCCGCGCCTCGACGTCACCCCGCAACGCCGCCACCTGCTGCTCGAGCGTCCCGACGCGGCCTTGTTCGGCGAGGATCAGGTCCGGCAGCTGCTCCCGGGCACCGCGGAGCTCCGTTCCCCGCGAGGTGACCGACGCGGTGGTCAGCAGCAGGCCGGCGGCGAGGCCGACCACCGGGACGACGAAGCGGTAGCGGCTGCGTCGGCGCCCCGGGGCGGGATCCGGGAGCGGCGGCAACCGATCCGGGCTGTGCAGGACCACGACGGCTCCTTCCATGGTCCGGACGAGGCGCGGGTCGGGAAGCCCGGAGAACAGGCTCCTCGCCTAGGCTGCTGGGGTCCACACCTACCGGCTCTTCCGGCGAACCGGGTAGCCCACCCTCGCTTCTGGGTCCCGTTTCGCTGCTGGGTCACCAGTGTGCCGCCTGCTGAGGGAGCAACCCGAGTGCCTGAGTCGCGCCGCCGCAAGAAGAAGAGCACATCTGCCGTCGCATCGCCCGCCATGGCGACCAGGCGTACCGCTCCGGCGCCGTCCCCGCCCTGGTACGGCGGCCTGATCCTGGCGATGTTCGTGCTGGGGGTCGCCTGGCTGCTCGTCTACTACCTGTCCAACGGCGGGGTGCTGGGTCTCGAGAACCTCGGCGGCTGGAACCTCATGATCGGGTTCGGGTTCGTGGTCATCGGCCTCGGCCTCGCCACCCGCTGGCGCTGAACGTCCTGCTCAACGGCCAGACGTACCCGCACGACAGCGGTGGAACTTCACCGCTGTGGTTTGTCCCCACCCGTTGTCCACAGTGTGGATATCTCGGCTGGTCGCCCTGCGGTGGAGCTCCTGCCCGAGGTGCTTCGGCAGCGCGGGCAGGCGGCTTGAGCGTCCGTCCACCTTTTTCTCCCGTTCACCCGTACGGGTGAAGGCGTGACCGCGCCACCCGGTGGACGACCCGGGGCGGCCTGGCGACCCGCCGGCGGCCGGACGGCGGCAACCGCCCTCGTCGGCCTGGTGGCGCTCGCCCTCGCGCTCCGGGCGTCCGGTGGTCCGCTCGGCCTGGACGGCGGCGTCGCCTTCCTCGTCCTCGCGGTCGTGGCCCTCACCGTGGCCGCGCTCGACCTCTGGTTCGGCGCCGCGCTGCGGGCCGACGACGACGGCCTCGTCGTCCGGTCCACCTTCGGCCGCGGAGAGCGCATCCGCTGGTCGGAGCTGACGTCCATCGACGCCACGACCCAGACGTCACGAGGCCTGCTCCGGCTCGGATCGCTCGAGCTGGAGGTCGGCGAACGGCTCCTCGTGGTGAGCCGTCACCGGCTCGGCAGCGATCCCGCCGTGGTGGCGGACGACCTCAGGCGACGCTGGCGGAACGCACGACCGTGACGATGACCAGCAGCACGGCGACGCCGACCACCGCGGCGAGTTGCACCGCCTGCCAGACCCGCGGCCGCGGCGGCAGCTGCGTGTAGACGAGGCCGATCACCGCTCCGGTGGCCAGGCCTCCGACGTGCGCCCAGATGCTGATGCCGGGGATGACGAACGTCAGCACCAGGTTGATGCCGATGGTGGTGAGGATGCTGTTGGCGTCGGCGCGCAGCTTCCTCGCGACGAGGAAGAAGACGGCGAACAGACCGAAGATGCCGCCGCTGGCGCCGAGCCCGTAGGTGCCGCTCGAGTCCAGCACGAACACTGCGACACTGCCGCCGAAGGCACACACCAGATAGGCGAGCAGGAAGCGGGCCCATCCGAGGATCTGCTCGAGCTGGCGGCCGATCAGCACGAGGATGAGCATGTTCAGCCCGATGTGCAGGATGCCGTCGTGCAGGAAGGCGGCCGTGATGAGCCGGTAGGGCTCGTCCGGAACGAACGCGTTGACCTGCGTGAAGCGCTGGACGAAGGCGTTCGTCTGATCGAAGGACGGGAGACCGCCCAGCGGCAGCCCCTCGAGCGCGAACGCGAGGACGTTCAGCGCCAGGATGACGTAGGTGACGATCGGCTGCCGCGGCGTCGACGGGCCGCCGAGCGGGTTGACGGTCGTGCGGGTCTGCCGCGCGCCTGCGGCCACGTCGTCCGGGCACTGGAAGCCCACCGGAGCCGGGCGCATGCACTCGGCGCAGATCGGGCGGTCGCAGCGGATGCAGGAGACGTAGGTCGGACGGTCGGGGTGCCGGTAGCACGGGCGCGCCACCGGATCGGCGCCCGGGCCGGACGGGCCGGGTGCGCCCGGCCCGACCGGATCGGACGGGCCGGGAGAGCTGGTCAGGAAGGCCGCCGCTCGACGTCGATCGAGTTGATGACGACGTCGGTGCGCGGGCGGTCCTGCCGACCGGTCGGCGTCGTCGCGATCGAGTCCACGACCTCGGTTCCCTTGGTGACCTCGCCGAAGATGGTGTGACGCCCCGTGAGGTGCGTGGTCGGCGCGACGGTGATGAAGAACTGCGAGCCGTTGGTGCCGGGCCCGGCGTTGGCCATCGCGAGCAGGTAGGGACGTGTGAAGGCGAGGTCGGGCGAGAACTCGTCCTTGAACTGGTAGCCCGGGCCACCGGTGCCGGTACCGAGCGGGTCGCCGCCCTGGATCATGAAGCCGTTGATGACGCGGTGGAAGACCGTGCCGGAGTACAGCGGGCGGTCGGTGACCTTCTTCCGGCTCTGCGGGTCGGTCCACTCCTGCGAGCCGTCGGCCAGACCGACGAAGTTCTGGACCGTCTTCGGCGCCTGGTTCGGGAACAGTCGCACCTCGATGTCGCCCATCGTCGTGTGCAGCGTCGCGAACAGTTCCTCGGCCATGACTCTCCTCGTGCAGCGGGCCGCGGTGCGTCGACGCCCGGCTCCCGCCGGTCGGCGACCGCCGCAGGCCTGATCTTCGTCAGCGGTTGTCGGTTCCGATCCTAAGTGGCCGGGAACGGTCCCGGCAGGTCGAGGCGGTTGGTGACGCGGCCGACCCGACGCATGGCTCGGCGTCCAACGGGACAGAGACAATGACACGGACGTCGACGGGCACCTACCAGCCCGCCGATCCAGGTCCCACATCGATGCAACGGAACGTGCGGCTGGCCGCGCGGGGAGGTCAGGTATGGCGAACAGTGCGGCAGACGAACTGAAGGACGCCTTCGACTCGGCGCGGGAGGACCCGCTGGAGGGCATCGCCGGTGCGGCGGTGGCTGCTGCCGGCGCCGCCGGTGCCGTGGCCGGGGTCGGCGAAGCCGCTGCGGACCGGGCGGCCGTCGCCGGTCGCCGCGCCCGCCCGCTCGCCCGCTCCGCCGCCCGCTCGGCCAAGGGGACGCTGTCGGACGTGGGCGAGACCGCGTCCAGCAAGCTCCCCTCGTCCGGCGTGGACGCCGACGACCTGCGCTCCAGCGCGAATGAAGCCGCGAAGCAGGCGAAGGCGTCCCTCGAGCGGGCCCGCAAGCAGTCCGGCCCCGCGTTCGAGGCGGCACGCGCCGAAGCCGAGAGGGTCGGCGAGGTCGCGAAGGAGCGCGCCCGTGAGCTCGCCGACCAGGCGCGGGACCAGCTGGACGCCGCAGCCTCCTCGCCCCAGGCGAAGCAGGCCCGGGCGCAGCTGGCCGACACCGCCTCGTCCGCCCAGAAGTCGGGCCGCAAGGCCGCCAAGCAGCTGAGCAAGCAGGCCGACGACCTCTCCGGCCGCGCCCAGAAGTCGGGCCGCAAGGCCGCCAAGCAGCTGAGCAAGCAGGCCGACGACCTCAGCGGCCGCGCCCAGAAGTCGGGCCGCAAGGCCGCCAAGCAGCTGAGCAAGCAGGCCGACGACCTCAGCGGCCGCGCCCAGAAGTCGGGCCGGGAGGCCGCGGACGACCTCACTGCGCAGGCGCGGGACACCCTGGACGACGCCCGCAGCTACGCCCAGGTGCAGGGTCGCCGCGCCGCGAAGCAGGCCCGTAAGCAGGCTGCGGAGCAGGCTGCCGCCGCCGCTGCCCTGGCCGCCGCCACCGGGCGGAAGGCCCGGAAGCAGGCTCGTGCGGCCCTGGAGGACGCGCGCAAGCGAGCCCCCCAGGTCGCCGACGCGGCCCGCGACCAGGCTCGGGACCTCAGCTCCGAGGCGCTCGAGGTCCTGCAGGACAAGGGCAGCCAGCTCAGGACGAAGGCCGAGCTCGCGGCCGGCGGCGCGCTGTTGTCGGCGCTGGAGACCAAGCCGGGCCGGACGGTCGCCAAGACGGCGGCCGGCAAGGCCATCAAGGCGAAGGTCAAGCCGCGCTCGACCCGTCGTCGCCGGTTCCTGCTCGTGCTGACACTGCTGGGCGCCGGAGCGGCCATCGCCGCCCGTCGCCGTTCGGGCAGCCAGCCCGACCCGCTGTTCGACGCCGCCATGACCAACCCGGCACCGGCCCGCGCCGGCACCCCGGCCTCGGTGCCGACCACCGCTCCGGCGACCGGTACCGCGACCGTCGAGCCGACGGCGACCACCGCCAGCATCGACCCGGCGACCGCTGCCGCGGCGACGGCCGGCAGCGCACCCGAGGTGAAGGTGGCCCCGGACACCCGCCCCGGCGGTACCGCAGCCGGTTCTCCGGTGGCCGGGGTCGCCTCGGCCGACGCCGCTGCCGACGCGGACACGACGGAGCCGCCGGCCGACGAGGCCGACGCCAGCGGCGAGCTCGGGGGACCGGGGGCGTCCTCGAGCTGACCCGCGCCAGGCGCCACCATCGAACGGCCCGCCCCCCTACCGGGAGCGGGCCGTTCGACGTTTCCGATTCCGAGCAATCAGCTTAAGCTATAGGCGACTGAGGTCACTACTCTCCGCAGCACCACGACACGCGGGACACGCTGCGGATACACCCATCCGACGTCACGCCCATTCTGCTGTAGTGGTAGATGAGTTCCTCGCCGAATTCATGGGACTTTCGATCCCCAAGGCCCGCTCGGTCGAAGTCGCGAATTCTGGTGCGGCTATGATTTACCTTTCGGCCCCTCGGAAGGAGCTAGCTCTGTGAGTCCGACGACGTCGCCCTCGCCCTCCAACACCAACGTGGTCATCCGGCTACCCGGCGAGATCGACGGCACCGTCGACCAGGACCAGGAGTGGTGTGAGATCGAGGTGGACGGCCATTCGAGCCGCCTCCGATTCCACGACTACGACAAGATCTACGAAATCCCCGGGGCCTACGAGGCCCTCTTCTACGACGAGTTGAAGTGCACCTCGCCGACCGTCGTCCGGGACCTTCTCGAGCGAGCACTTCGCAACACCGGGTATGACGCGTCGTCACTGCGCGTGCTCGACGTGGGTGCCGGCAACGGTCTCGTCGGTGAGGAGATGCGTCAGCTCGGCTCCAGCACCGTCGTCGGCTGCGACATCCTCGCCGAGGCCGAAGCGGCCGCCACCCGGGACCGGCCAGGCGTCTACGACGACTACCTGGTCGTCGATCTGACCGACCTCACCGAGGACGACCGCGAGCGCATGCGTTCGCACGACTTCAACTGCCTCACGTGCGTCGCCGCCCTCGGCTTCGGGGACATGCCGCCCGAGGCGTTCCTCGAGGCGGTGCGCTACGTCAGCCCGACGGGCTGGCTCGCGTTCTGCATCAAGGAGCGCTTCGTCGGCGAGGAGGACGAGAGCGGCTTCGCGAAGATGATCCGCGGCCTGATCGACACCGGTGTGCTCGAGGTGCTCGAGCGGCAGCGCTACATCCACCGGCTCGACATGCGCGGCCGACCCCTGCACTACGAGGCCGTCGTGGCCCGCCGCGCTCCCGGCTCGGAGCACGTGCTCTAGGCGCACCCAGCCTGCTCGACGGGCCGGTCGTCCTCGGGCGGCCGGCCCTTCGCATGGCGTCGCCCCGCGCATGCGCGGCCGGCGTGTGGTGGAGACGAGGGGAATCGAACCCCTAACCCCCGCCTTGCAAAGGCGGTGCTCTGCCAATTGAGCTACGTCCCCTGGACGCTTCCGGCTCGGCGCCGGTCGCGACAGGTCGGTCAGGACAAGTCGGTCACCGCAGGTCGGGCGCCTTGGTGGCCTCGGTCCACAGGTCCTCGTCGTCGACGCTGCGACGACGGACCACCGACACAGCCGCCAGGGCGGCGACCGCCAGCACCAACATGCGCTTCATGCGCGCTCCCCGCAACTGTCGCCGACGACGGGGCCCCGGGCACGAGACTCCTCGTGTGGACCTAGGTGGACTTGAACCACCGGCCTCTTCCTTATCAGGGAAGCGCTCTAACCGACTGAGCTATAGGTCCTTGGTGCCCGCGCGGACGCGGCGTACCAGCACGTCATCCTACCGTCCCGCAGGAGGGCCCCGTGGGCGCTCAGCGCTCGGAGAGCGTGACCTCGACCCCGCCGACGAAGTCCGAGCACAGGTTGTAGAGCAGGGCACCAACGGTGGCCAGCAGCGTCATCGCCAGCACGTTGAAGACGCCCAGCACGACCGTGATGAGCATGACGCGGCCGAACGAGAACCACTGACCCGTGCCACTGCCGGAGGAGTCGGAGATGGTCGACGTGGCCTGCGTGATCGACGAGAAGACCCCCGCCGAGTCGAGCACGAACCACAGGGCGGCGACCGCGACCAGCAGGACCACGAGCAGGCAGGCGCCGAGCAGCAGGCTGAGCTTGAGGACGCTCATCGGGCTGAGGTGGCTGATCCGCAACCGGGCGCGTCGCGGCTGCGCGGTGCGGCTCGACGCAGCGGTGGTCCCACCGAGCGGGCTCGAGGACGCTGGGGCGGCGGCAGCCGGCGGAGCCGCCGGTTGCCCACCACCGGAGACGGCGTAGGCGGACGTGGCCCCGGCGTTGGCGCCGGCCGGCTCGTTCCGCACCGTCTCCCGGGCGGCGGTGTCAGCCCAGGACCGTGACGCGGCACCACCCTGCAGCAGCCGTTGGGAGCGCTCGTCCATCCCGCCGGCGCCCGCGCCGGCCGGACCACCGGCAGCTGCCGGACGGCCGGCCGAACCCTGCCCTTCGCTCACGCCTGGTCCCCGGAGGGTGCGTCGAGCACCTCAGGGGCGTCCTGCTCCGCATTGCGGGCGACAGCCACGATCTCCACCCCGTCCGGAAGGTTCATCAGACGAACTCCCATGGTCTGGCGGTCGGCCCGCCGGACACCCTTGGCTACGGTACGCAACACTCCTGCCCCGGACGTGATGGCGAACAGCTCGTCGTCGTCACCGACAGCGAGTGCACCGACCAGGCCGCCACGGGTGCTGACGATCTTGGCGGTCAGGACACCCTTGCCGCCGCGTCGCTGCAGCGGGTATTTGTCGAGCTTGGTGCGCTTTGCGTAGCCACCGGAGGTCGCGACGAGCAGGTCGTCGCTCTCGCGGACGACCACCATCGCGAGCAGCTGGTCGGACTCCTCGAACCGCATCCCGATGACTCCCGAGGTCTGCCGACCCATGGGGCGCAGCTGCTCGTCGTCGGCCTTGAACCGGATGCTCATGGCCTTGTGGCTGACCAGGAGCAGGTCGTCATCGGCGGACACCAGGCGCGCTGCGATCAGCTCGTCGTCCTCGCGGAGGTTGATCGCCACGATCCCGCCGCTGCGGTTGGAGTCGTAGTCGGTGAGGGCCGTCTTCTTCACGAGCCCGTTGCGGGTGGCCAGCACCAGGTAGGGGCTGACCTCGTAATTCGGGATGTCGATGACCTGGGCGATGTGCTCGTCGGGCTGGAAGGCGAGGATGCCGGCCACGTGCTGCCCCCGGGCGGTACGCGCCTGCTCGGGCAGTTCGTGCGCCTTGGCCCGGTAGACCCGGCCCTTGTTCGTGAAGAACAGCAGCCAGTGATGGGTCGTCGTGACGAAGAAGTGCTCGACGATGTCGTCCTCGCGCAGCTGCGCGCCCTGGATGCCCTTGCCGCCACGCCGCTGCGAGCGGTAGAGGTCGGTCTTCGTGCGCTTCGCGTAACCGCCGCGGGTGACGGTGACGACGACGTCCTCCTGGGCGATGAGGTCTTCGAGACCCATCTCGCCCTCGTAGCCCACGATCTGCGACCGGCGCTCGTCGCCGTACCGGGTGACGACCTCGGCGAGCTCCTCTCCGATGACCTGCCGCTGCCGTTCCGGCCGGGCGAGGAGGTCCTCGAGGTCGGCGATGCGCGTCCGCAGCTCGGCGGCCTCGTCGATGATCCGCTGCCGCTCGAGGGCGGCGAGTCGGCGCAGCTGCATGTCCAGGATGGCGGTGGCCTGGATCTCGGAGAGCTCGAAGCGCTCCATCAGCTCACCGCGGGCGGAGTCGGCCGAGGCGCTGTTGCGGATCAGCTCGATCACCTCGTCGAGGTGGTCGAGGGCGATGAGCAGGCCCTCGAGGACGTGCAGCCGCTCCCGCGCCTTGCGGAGCTGGAAGCGGGTCCGGCGAACGATCACGTCGATCTGGTGGTCGACGTAGTAGCGGATGACCTCGTCGATGCGCAGGGTCCGCGGGACCCCGTCGACGATGGCCAGCATGTTCACGCCGAAGCTGTCCTGCAGCTGGGTGTGCTTGTACAGGTTGTTCAGCACGACCTTCGCGACGGCATCGCGCTTGAGCGTGATGACCAGGCGCTGGCCCGTGCGGCCGGAGGACTCGTCGGAGATGTCGGCGATGCCACCGATGCGACCGTCCTTGACCAGCTCGGCGATCTTCTCGGCCAGCGAGTCCGGGTTGACCTGGTACGGCAGTTCCTTGACGACGAGCTGCGTACGGCCGCGGACCTCGTCGATCTCCACGACCGAGCGCATGCGGACGCTGCCGCGACCGGTGCGGTAGGCGTCGCGGATGCCCTCCTGACCGACGATCAGCGCGCCGGTCGGGAAGTCGGGGCCCTTGATCCGCTCCATCAGGGCCTCGAGCAGCTCCTCCGGATTCGCCTCCGGGTGCTCGAGGAACCACTGCACGCCCGCGCCGACCTCGCGCAGGTTGTGCGGCGGGATGTTCGTCGCCATACCGACAGCGATGCCGCCCGAACCGTTGACCAGCAGGTTCGGGAACCGGCTCGGCAGGACCTGCGGCTCGAGCTGGCGGCCGTCGTAGTTCGGGGTGAAGTCGACCGTCTCCTGGTCGATGTCCCGCAGCATCTCCATCGCGAGCGGCTGGAGCCGGCACTCGGTGTAGCGCTGGGCAGCGGGCGGATCGTTGCCGGGCGAGCCGAAGTTGCCGTTGCCGTCGACCAGCGGGTAGCGCATGGACCAGGGCTGCGCGAGCCGGACGAGGGTGTCGTAGATCGAGGAGTCGCCGTGGGGGTGGTAGCTGCCCATCACGTCGCCGACGACGCGGGCGCACTTGAAGTAGCCCCGGTCCGGGCGGTACCCGCCGTCGTACATCGCGTAGAGCACGCGGCGGTGCACCGGCTTCAAGCCGTCGCGGACGTCGGGGAGCGCTCGACCGACGATGACCGACATCGCGTAGTCGAGGTACGAGCGCTGCATCTCGACCTCGATGCCGATCGGCTCGATGCGGTCACCGGCTGGTGGCGTCACGTCGACCACAGGAGGCGGCCTTTCGTTCGTCGGGGCTTACTTCGTCTGGCTCGGATGGCGCACCGCTGTGTGGTCACGGTGCGGTCACCGACGGGGCACGGCGGGCGGTGGTCTCAGCTGTCGGAACTCAGATGTCCAGAAAGCGGACGTCGCGGGCGTTGCGCTGGATGAAGTTCCTGCGACCTTCGACGTCCTCGCCCATGAGCGTGCTGAACAGTTCGTCGGCGACGGCGGCGTCGTCGAGCGTCACCTGCAGCAGCACCCGGCGGGCGGGGTCCATGGTCGTGTCCCACAGCTCGGTGTGGTTCATCTCGCCGAGACCCTTGAACCGCTGGATGGCGTCCCGGGGCGGCTTGCGGCCGGCGGCGATCCCCTGCTCGAGCAGACCGTCGCGTTCGCGGTCGGAGTAGGCGTACTCCCAGAGGTCCTTACTCCACTTGATCTTGTAGAGCGGCGGCTGGGCCAGGAAGACGTTGCCGTTCTCGATGAGCGGGCGCATGAAGCGGAACAGCAGTGTGAGCAGCAGCGTGCGGATGTGCTGACCGTCGACATCGGCGTCCGCCATCAGAACGATCTTGTGGTAGCGCAGCTTCTCGTGGTCGAACTCGTCGTGGATGCCGGTGCCCAGCGCCGTGATCATGGCCTGGACCTCGGTGTTCTTCAGCACCCGGTCGATCCGCGCCTTCTCGACGTTCAGGATCTTCCCGCGGATCGGCAGGATCGCCTGGAACTGCGGGTCGCGGCCACCCTTGGCACTGCCGCCGGCGCTGTCGCCCTCCACGACATAGACCTCGCACTTGCTCGGGTCCGTCGACTGGCAGTCGGCGAGCTTGCCGGGTAGCGAGGTCGACTCGAGCAGACTCTTGCGCCGGGTCAGGTCGCGGGCGGCGCGAGCGGCGATGCGGGCGCGCTGCGCGTCGATGGCCCGCATGATGATGCCCTTGCTCTCCCCCGGGTGGGACTCCAGCCAGTCGCGGAGACCGCTGTAGACCATCCCCGAGACGAAGGGCTTCGCTTCGCTGTTGCCGAGCTTCGTCTTGGTCTGGCCCTCGAACTGGGGGTGGGCGAGCTTGACGGAGACGATCGCTGTGAGGCCCTCACGGATGTCGTCGCCCTGCAGCCGCTCGTCACCGGTCTTGCTGTTCGCCTTCGCCGCGCGGAGCAGGTTCGCGTCCTTGGCGTAGGCGTTGACCGCACGGGTCAGGGCGTCACGGAAGCCTTCCTCGTGCGTACCGCCCTCATGGGTGTTGATCGTGTTGGCGAACGTGTACACCGACTCGGCGTAGTTGTTGCCGCCCTTCCACTGCATCGCCACCTCGGCCTCGAGGCCTTCGCCCTTGGCCTCGAAGGTGACGATCGACTTGTGGCTCGGCTCCTTGCCGGAGTTGAGGTGGGCGACGAAGTCCATCAGCCCGTTCTCGTAGCGGAACTCGGCTTCCTTGGCCTGTGGCCCCTGCTCGGTCTCGACGAGCTCGTCGGTGCGCTCGTCCCGCAGCACGATCCGCAGGCCCTTGTTCAGGAAGGCCATTTCCTGCAGGCGACGGTAGAGCGTGTCGTAGGAGTACTTGGTCGTCTCGGTGAAGATCGACGGGTCGGCCCAGAAGGTGACGGTCGTGCCGGTCTCCTTGACCTCCCCGCGCTTCTCGAGCGGAGCGGCCGGCTTGCTCATCACGTACGGCTGGAACCAGAGGTTGCCCTGGGTCTTGATCAGCACCTCGAGGCGGGTGGACAGCGCGTTCACGACGCTGACGCCGACGCCATGCAGGCCACCGGAGACCGCGTAGGAGTTGCCGTCGAACTTTCCACCGGCGTGCAGGGTCGTCAGCACGACCTCGACGGCGGGGCGCTTCTCGACCGGGTGGCGTCCGACCGGGATGCCCCGGCCGTTGTCCTCGACCGACACCCCGCCGTCCTCCAGCAGGGTGACGATGATGTCGGTGCAGTAGCCGGCGAGGGCCTCGTCCACCGCGTTGTCGACGACCTCGTAGACGAGGTGGTGCAGGCCGCGCTCACCGGTCGAACCGATGTACATGCCGGGCCGGAGGCGGACCGCCTCGAGGCCTTCCAGCACCTTGATGGAACTGGCGTTGTATTCGTCGGAAGCCACGCAACCGTCTCTCTGTCGAGCAAATCGGTGCCGTCGCGCGACGCGTGGGCGCGCCCGGACAACAGGGCAAGTCTACCCCTGGCCTACGACAGGAACGGTCCAGGACACGGCCTGTCGCGCCCACTGCCCGGCGAACGCCTCCGCGCTCGACTCCCCCCACGAGGGAAGGGCGTCCGAAGGCTCACGGCCCGCTGCAGGCCTGCCCCGCTCCGGAACGCGATGACAGTTCGACAGCAACCCCGACAGCGACCCCGACAGCAGCGGCTCAGCCGTAGGTGTCGCGCGGGCCCGGGCCCTGGACCCGGAGGCGCCCGTGACGCCAGTCGGGTGCGGTGGGCCCCCGCACGACGATCTTGCGGACCACGTCGGCGCCGAGCTCAGCGGTGATCCGACCGAGGATCATGCGGTTGAGCAGGCGCAACTGCGTCGCCCAGGCCGTGGACTCGGCCTCGACGAGCAGTTCGCCGTGTCGGAGCCGCACCGGCCTGGAGGCTGCGGCGATCTCCTGGCCGACGACCGACTCCCAGTTGGCGAGGACCTTCGCCGCGGACGCCTCGGCGTTCCAGCCACGCTGGTCGAGCAGCTCCCGAACCGCGGACCCGAAGGCCAACGGCTCCCCCGTCGCTCGTTCGTCCTCGCCCGCGGCCTTGCGCTCCCGCTCGGTGGCCCGGGTCCGTCGCGCCGTGGCCGCCGAACGCACCCGGGCGTCCGCGCGGGCCCGCGCCAGTGCGGCTCGGGCGAGGTCGGCGCCGCGTGCCGGCTTCGGCGCCGGGCTCGGTGTGACCGACGGCGATGACGCCGGACGCTCCGTCGCGTCGTCCCGGGTTGCGTCTCGGTCGTCGTCGGGTGCGGTCATGGTGCCTCCACGCTAGCCGCCTCGACCTCGGAGCGGAACCGGCATCCGCCACTCCACGCGGAGTCCTGGGCGCACCGTGTCCTCACGGTGAGGCCGCCTGGGTGCACCGCGTCCCCACGCTGGGCGCAGCAGCCTCGCTGAGGCGCTGAGCTGCACATCCACACGGTGCGGGCACGCCGAGCTCAGGCCGGCTCGACGTGGCCTCGGCGGACCTCGAACCGATGGCCCTGCAGTTCCGACGGCACGTCCTCGGCGACCGCAGCGGTGATGAGCACCTGCTCGGCGGGCGCGACGAGCTCCGCCAGGCGTGCCCGGCGCGTGGCGTCGAGTTCGGCGAACACGTCGTCGAGCAGCAGCACGGGCTCCGCACCGTCGTCCCGCAGGACCTCGTAGGAGGCGAGCCGGAGGGCGAGCGCCAGCGACCACGACTCGCCCTGGCTGGCGTAGCCCTTCGCCGGCAGGTCGCCGATCGACAGGACGAGGTCGTCGCGGTGGGGACCGGCGAGGGTCACGCCCCGCTCGAGTTCCTGGGGGCGCAGGCGGGCCAGTTCGGCCAGGAGCAGCTCCGAGAGGGCTTGCTCGCTCGCCGACGTATCCAACGAGCCGCCCTCCCCGCTCCCCGACGACAGGGCGGACGAGTAGACGGTCCCGACGGGTCCACGCCCGCCCGAGACGTCGGCGTAGGCGCGGTCGAGCACCGGCCGGAGCTCCTCGACGAGGCGAAGCCGGGCGGCGAGCAACTCCGCGCCGTAGGTCGCGAGGTGGCTGTCCCAGACGTCGAGCGTACCGGCGGCGTCGCTCCCCCCGCCATCACTCCCGCCGCGCCCCGATGACCGGCTCCGGCGCCCCGACGCCGTCCGCAGCAGCATGGTCCGCTGCTTGAGCACCCGCTCGTAGTCGGCCCGGACCCCGGCGAAACGTGGCGCCCGCGCGACGACGAGGTCGTCGAGGAAACGGCGGCGCTCTGAGGGGTCCCCGCGGACCAGCGCGAGGTCCTCGGGCGCGAACAGCACGGTACGCAGGGCGCCGAGCACCTCACGGGCCCGGCGAACGGGCGCCCGGTTGATCTTCGCGCGGTTCGCCTTGCCCGGAACCAGCTCGAGCTCCACCAGCAGCTTGCGTTCGTCCCGCACGATGCCCGCACGGATGAACGCACGCTCGGCCCCGCTCCGGACCAGCGGCGCGTCCCCGGCCACACGGTGACTGTCCAGTGTGGCGACGTAGCCCAGCGCCTCGAGCAGGTTCGTCTTCCCCTGGCCGTTCGGCCCGAGGAAGGTCGTCACGCCGGGTTCCAGGGTCAACATGGCTTCCGGATAGGAACGGAAGTCGGTCAGCTGCAGCTGTGCGACGTACATGCCGAGCTGACCTTCCCTTTCGTCCGCCTCACCCGGGACGCTCCACCGACCTCACGGTGCGGACTCGGTGACCCGTCGTCGAGCGCACGTGTGGACACGATGGACCCGCCTGTCGCCCCCCCGCCGGGGTCAGTGCTTCTGCGGCGACTCCGGGTCGGTCCCCCGGGCCACGGACTGACCCGAGCCGTTCTCGGTGTCCGCCCCGGGTGAGTCCGCCCCGACCTCGTCCGAGCCGGCGCTCGACGTCACGGCGTGCCCACCGAACTGGTTCCGGAGCGCGGCGACCACCTTCATCGCCGGGGAGTCGTCCTGCCGGCTGGCGAACCGCGCGAACAGCGCGGCGCTGATGACCGGCATCGGGACGGCATGGTCGATCGCGGCCTCGACGGTCCACCGACCCTCACCCGAATCCTGCGCGTAGCCCTTGAGCTTCGCGAGGTCGGCATCCTCTTCGAGGGCGTTGACCAGCAGGTCCAGCAGCCAGGAGCGGATGACCGTGCCCTGGGTCCAGCTCTTGATGACGCCGGGCACGTCGTGCAGGATGCCCGCGGCCTGGAGGAGCTCGAAGCCCTCTCCGTAGGCCTGCATCATCCCGTACTCGATGCCGTTGTGCACCATCTTCGCGAAGTGGCCGGCGCCGGCCTCACCGGCGTGCACGAAGCCGGAATCGCCCTCGGGCTTGAGCGCGTCGAAGAACGGCTGGACCTTCGCGACGTTCTCGGCGGAGCCGCCGGCCATCAGCGCGTAGCCGTACTCGAGTCCCCAGATGCCACCGGAGACGCCGCAGTCGACGAAGCCGACACCGTGCCCGGCGAGCTCGTCGGAGTGACGCTGGTCATCGGTGTACCGGGAGTTGCCGCCGTCGACGACCACGTCACCGTCGTCGAGCAGGTCTGCGAGGGCGGCGATCGTCTGCGAGGTCGGGTCGCCGGCGGGCACCATGACCCAGACGACGCGCGGCCGCGGCAGCGCCTGGACCAGCTCTTCCAGGGAACTGACGTCGCGGGACGGGGCGTCCCGGTCGTAGCCGACCACCGTCAGGCCCGCGTTCTTGATCCGCTTGGCCATGTTGCCGCCCATTTTGCCCAAGCCGATGATGCCGATCGCGCTGGCTGCCTCCGCCACTCGAACTCCCCTCTCGTGGTCGCCCGGCCCCACCGGCCCGGCGACGTCCACTGCAGCTGTCTCCGCACCCTCTGCCCACTGCGGCGGGCGAACCACACCGGATCGCTCCCCCGGTCGCCGTCGCGGATGCGCGACGGCCCCGGCAGCCTGACATCCGCGGATGTCGGACCGGTTACCGCCCCCTCCGCGGGGCCGGATCCTGCTCAGGTGGACAGGCGGACCGGCATCAGCAGGTAGCGGTAGTCCGGAGCGTCGTCGGCGGACTTGCCCGTGAAGATCGCAGGATTCCGCGCAGCGGCGTCGGCGTCGTCAGCGCTGGCGAATCCGACCCGGACGGTGTCGGATTCGAGCGCGCCCAGGCCGTCGAGCAGGTAGCCCGGGTTGAAGGCGATCGAGAGGTCGGGCCCGTCGAACCCTGCGGGCAGCGCCTCCCGGGCCTGCGCCTCGCCGCCGGCGCCGGCCTCGAGCACGAGCTCCCCCGCCCGGAAGCTGAGCAGCACCGGCGAGGTGCGCGCGGCGACGAGCGAAACGCGCTTGACCGCTTCGACCAGTGGCGCGACCTCGACCTCGGCGTAGAGCGGCGAGGTCGCCGGAAGCAGACGGCGGTAGTCGGGGAACTGGCCGTCCACCAGGCGGGTCGTCGTCTCCCGGGTGCCGCAGGCGAAGCCGGCGAGGGCTTCCCCGGACGGGCCGGCACCGAGCGAGAGCGTGACCTCGGCCCCGGCGGACGTCATGGACTTCGCCGCATCGGAAAGGGTCCGGGCCGGCACGAGGGCGGTGCCGGTGGCGTCGGTGAGCTCCGGGCGCCACGGCACCTCGCGCACGGCGAGGCGATACCGGTCGGTCGCGGCCAACGTGAGCCGCTCCCCGGTGATCTCGATGCGGACACCCGTCAGGACGGGCAGCGTGTCGTCGCGACCTGCGGCGATGGCGACCTGGCCCACGGCGGCGGCGAACGCACTGCTCCCCACCTTCCCGGTCGCGGGTGGGAGACCCGGAAGGGCGGGGTAGTCCTCGACGGGGAGGGTCGGGAGCGTGAAGCGCGCACTTCCGCAGGTCAGGACCGCACGTGAGCCCTCGACCGCCAGCTCGACGGCGGCGGCGGGAAGGCTCCGCGTGATCTCGGCGAGGAGGCGGCCGCTGACCAACGTCCGTCCCTCCTCGGCCACGGTCGCGTTGATCTCGCCGCGTGCCGCGACCTCGTAGTCGAAGGCGGACAGCCGCAGGCCGCCGGCAGGACCAGCCTCGAGCAGGAGACCGGCGAGGACCTGCAGCTGGGTGGTGGGGCGGTTCGGGAGGGTCCGCGCCACCCATGCCACGGCATCGGCCAGGTCGTCGCGTTCGACGCGGAACTTCATTCTGAGCCCTCCTGGAAGGCCGGGAACGCTCGTCGTCCCCAGCCCTCTGTTTCTGGTCTTGTCATGGGTGAAGAAGAACTGTGTAGCAGACGTAGTAGGCGCGGTGGAAACTGTGGAGAACTCGCGTCAGTGCTGCTCAACCGGGTTCGAGAGCGCCACCGAGGCTGTGCGGGACGGCCGGGGTGCTCGACCTGAGGTCGAGGCTCAGCACGGGTGGGGCCGGGTTGTCCCCCGAGGATCCCCCGGTCGTGCACACGTGTATCCACAGGCTGTGCACGGACTCGATCTTGCCGGACGGGCGGTCGTCGACCCCCGGTCGACGCGCCGGACGGGCACTCCGTCACGGCTTCCGGGCCCGGATCCGGTTGGTCAGCTCGGTCACCTGGTTGAAGACCGTCCGCCGCTCGGCCATGAGCCCACGGATCTTGCGGTCGGCGTGGATGACCGTGGTGTGGTCACGGCCGCCGAAGTGCGTCCCGATCTTCGGCAACGAGAGGTCGGTGAGCTCCCGGCAGAGGTACATGGCGATCTGGCGGGCGGTGACCAGCGAGCGGCTGCGGGACGACCCGCAGAGCTCCTCCATCGTGACGCCGAAGTAGTCCGCCGTCGCGCTCATGATCCCCGCAGCGGTGATCTCGTTGTCGGCCGCGTCCGGGATCAGGTCGCGCAGGACCACCTCGGCGAGGGCCAGGTCGACGCGGGACTTGTTCAGGCTGGCGAAGGCGGCGACCCGGATGAGTGCGCCCTCCAGTTCGCGGATGTTGCGCTCGATGTGCGTCGCGATGTACTCGCACGCCTCCCGCGGCACCGGAAGGGCGTCGGCGGCAGCCTTCTTCGACAGGATCGCGATCCGCGTCTCGAGGTCGGGAGGAGAGACGTCGGTGATCAGTCCCCACTCGAAGCGGCTACGGAGCCGGTCCTCGAGCGTCGCGAGCTGCTTGGGCGGCCGGTCGGAGGAGATGACGATCTGCTTCGAGTTGTTGTGCAGGTCGTTGAAGGTGTGGAAGAACTCCTCCTGCGTCCGCTCCTTGTTCTCGAGGAACTGGATGTCGTCGACGAGCAGCAGGTCGACGTCGCGGTAGCGCTTGCGGAAGGCGGGCTGCCGGTCGTCGCGGATGGCGTTGATGAACTCGTTGGTGAACTCCTCGGAGTTCACGTAGCGCACCCGCATGTGCGGGTGCAGCTTGAGGGCGTCGTGCCCGACGGCGTGCAGCAGGTGGGTCTTGCCCAGGCCCGAGTCGCCGTAGATGAACAGCGGGTTGTAGGCGCGGGCGGGGGCCTCGGCGACCGCGACGGCGGCGGCGTGCGGGAAGCGGTTGCTGTCACCGATGACGAAGGTCTCGAAGGTGTACCGGTCGTTCAGCCGCGGTGGCTCGGCGGGCGTTGTGCGCGAAGGCGGGAAGGCGAGCCGCGGCGGCGGAGCCTCGTCGACCTGCTCCTCCTCGATCGGGTCGGGGACCCCGACCCGATCGGCGACGCTCGGTTCGATGACGACCACGACCCGGATCTCCCGGCCCATCGCCGTGGACAGGGCCGTCGTGACCAGCGGGCGGAGCCGGCTGCTCAGCAGCTCCCGCGTGAACTCGTTGGGCGTCGCGATCAGGGCGCTGTCGCCGACCAGGCCGAGTGGCTTCGTCAGGCCGAGCCACGCGCCCTGCTTGGCCGAGAGGCCGTCGTCGACGAGGGTGGCGAGCGCACGTTCCCAGCCGAGCCGCAGTTCCTCCGGGGGGCCGTCCTGCGTGGGGGCCGCCTCGGGGCGCCCCCCACCAGGGGCGGCACCGCCGACGGGGCCATCGGCACCGGGGGGTCCGGCCGGGGATCTTTCCTCGAACAATCCCTGCCCGTCGGTGTCGCTCGGAGGTACGGTTCCGTCGATCCCGGGCACGGATCTCCTCTCGTCCGGGCACGGCTACGCCCCGGACAGCTGGCAACGGCAAACAGTCCACACCTGTGTCCACAGGCTGTGGGCGACGACCTGTCGTCGCCGGAACCGCGGTTCCCGGGCGAGGGTGGCGGGCCGAGCAGCCACCGTCGTGCGGGGGACACCGGGTTGAGGTTGGGACGCTAGCAGCGCCTTTCACCCGAGTCGATGCCCTGTCCACAAGCTTCTCGACGAGTTGGGCGTTTGACCGGCGCGTCGGCTGGACCGTACCGTCGTGGGGCAGCTGCCGGTGGTGGCGTGCTGGTGCGCGTCCCGCGTCGCCTCACGTTCGCCACGTTGATCATCGAAGACGTCGGAGTAGAACCGTGAGCAAGCGCACCTTCCAGCCCAACAACCGCCGTCGCGCGAAGACGCACGGCTTCCGGCTGCGTATGCGCACCCGCGCCGGCCGGGCGATCCTCGCCGGGCGTCGGCGCAAGGGCCGCGAGCAGCTGTCCGCCTGAGCCGGTGCTGCCCGCCTCCGCGCGGGTCCGCAGCCGGTCCGAGCACCGGCTCGTGGCCGCCCGGGGCCGCCGTGCCCGCCGCGGCCCCGTCGTCGTGCATCTGATGCCGCCCTCCGCCCCCGCCGCCGACCCGCCCTCGTCAGGCCGGGAACCGGCACGTGCGGGTGTCGTCGTGGGCAAGCGCGTCGGCAACGCCGTGACGCGCAACCTCGTCAAGCGCCGATTGCGTGAGCACCTGCGCAACCAGCTTCCCGCGCTTCCCGAAGGTTCTCTCGTGGTGGTTCGCGCGTTGCCCGGTGCGGGCACGGCCGGCCATCCGGCACTCGGGCGGGCGCTCGAGGGAGCGCTTCGCTCCCTGGCCGGGCCTCCGTCGGACGAGCGAAGGGGTGAGGTGTGAGCACTCCCCTCCGCGCGCCGACCCGGGGCGCCACGCCGAGAGAACGGCGGCCGGGACCGCTGGCGCGCCTGCTCGCCGGGATCGTTCGCGCCTATCAGCTCGTTGTGAGCCCGTGGTTGGGTCCGTCCTGTCGCTTCGAGCCCTCGTGCAGCGCCTACGCGATCGAGGCCCTCGGCACCCACGGCGCGCTCCGGGGCCTCTGGCTCACGGTGCGGCGCCTGGGCCGGTGCCACCCCTTCTGTGCAGGCGGATACGACCCGGTGCCCGAGCGGCGCCGACGCCAGACCGAAACCGGCCCTCCGGCCGGAGACCAGGCCGGTTCGCCGGTCGGAGCCGTTCGTACCGGTTCGCCGGATAGAGGAGTACCCGCGTGTTAGATCCGCTCTACCGACTCGTCGCACGCGGAATCGTCGTCTTCCACGACGGGCTGTCGCCGATCTTCGGCACGAACAGCTTCCTGTCCTACGCCTTGGCGATCGTGCTGATCGTCATGCTCGTCCGGTTACTCATCGTGCCGCTCTTTGTACGTTCCGTGAAGGCGCAGCGCACGATGCAGATGCTGCAGCCGCACATCAAGGAAATTCGCGAGAAGTACAAGAACGACCGGCAGACCATGAACACGAAGATCATGGAGCTGCAGAAGGAACACGGCAACCCGCTGCTGGGCTGCCTGCCGCTGCTGCTGCAGATCCCCTTGTTCATCTCGCTGTTCCACGTCTTCCGCGCCATCGCTCCGACCTCGAACGGCCACGGCGGCTACTTCTTCAAGGCCGCCAGCGGTCTGTCCGTCAGCGAGGTCCAGAGCATCGCGACCGCGAAGCTCGGCGGCGTCTCGCTCGCGGCCGCGTTCACGAACCCCGGCAGTGAACTGGACTTCCTCAGCGCGAACGGCATCGCCGTCAAGGTGCTCTGCGTCGTCCTGATCATCACGATGTCGCTGACGACCTTCATCACGCAGAAGCAGATCATGGCCCGCAACGGCCCGGCCGATCCGCAGCAGCAGATGATCCAGAAGGTCCTGCTCTACGCGTCGCCGCTGTTCCTCGCCGTGTTCGGCTTCAACTTCCCGATCGCCGTGCTGCTGTACTGGCTGACCACGAACCTGTGGAGCATGGGGCAGCAGTACTTCATCATCAAGCGGATGCCGCCGTTGAAAATCGGTAAGGCTGGGACCCCGGTCGCGGCCCCGGCCTCCTCCGGTGGCCTCACGAGCCTCCTCAAGGGCAAGCAGCCTGAGGCGCCTGAGCCCGCCGGACCCACCCGCCTGACGCAGAAGCGCTCGACCCCCGCGTCGGCATCGGGTGAGACCGGTAGCGACGGCACCGCGACCGAGGCACCGACGGGTGCGACGGCGGCCGGAACCGGCACGAACGGGTCGCGCAGCGTCAAGCCTGCGCAGGCCTCGTCCCGCCCCAACGGGCGACCGGGCCCCCGCAAGCGGACCGCCGGCGGGAAGGGCAACCCCCGCCGCGGGGGTCGCCGCTGACCGCTCCGGTCGGCCGAGCAGGGAGTCCTTGACCGCTCCCTGCACCGGAACTGCCGTACTGCACCGCTGACTTTCGTCGACGACGGTCGACCGACGCCCCGCCGAACGACCAACAGGAGACCGCTTCCGTGTCCGAGACCTCCACCTCTCCCGAGTCCGTCGTCGCCACCGACGTCGCGTCCGAGCCCGCCGTCATGCCCGAGTCCGACGCGTCGTCGCACGACCCGGTCCGCGACCTCGAGCAGGAGGGCGAGTACGCCGCCGACTACCTCGAGGCGCTGCTCGACATCCTCGACCTCGACGGGGACCTCGATCTCGACGTCGAAGGCGGCCGCGCCGCGGTCGCCATCGTGGGTTCCGGACTCGACGTCCTCGTCGGCGACGACGGGGAGACACTCGACGCGTTGCAGGACCTCACCCGCCTGGCGGTGCAGCAGCAGTCGGGCGCGCGGAGCCGGCTGATGCTCGACGTCGCCGGCCATCGGGCCCGTCGTCGCGTGAAGCTCACCGAGATCGGGACAGCGGCTGCGAACCGCGTCGTCGACTCCGGCAAGGCCGAGCGCCTCTCCCCCATGTCGCCGTTCGAGCGCAAGGTCGTGCACGACGCCGTCGCCGCGGTCTCGGGCGTGCACAGCGAGAGCGAAGGCGAAGAGCCCCAGCGGCGGGTCGTCGTCCTGCCGGACTGACCGGTGGCCGACGGCACGAACGGAACCGCCGACCCCGACACCGCCGGGTACGTGGACGCCGGGGCGGGTGCCGCGTCGTCCGATGTGGTTCCCGGAGCACTGCCCCCTGCCCTGCGGTCCGTCGCCGAGGACTGGTTCGGTGACCGCCTGGAGCTCGTCCTCCGGTATGCGGAACTGCTGGCCACCGACGGGCTGACTCGAGGGCTCCTCGGACCCCGGGAGGCCGACCGCATCTGGGATCGCCACATCCTCAACTCCGCGGCGTTGACCGAGCTGGTGGCTCCGAACGCGCGGGTCGTGGACGTCGGTTCCGGAGCCGGCCTGCCCGGGATCCCGCTGGCGCTCGTCCGCCCGGACGTGCAGGTCGTCCTGCTCGAACCCCTGCTGCGCCGTGTCACGTTCCTGGAGGAGGTCGTGGCGGAACTCGGCCTCGGCGCGCAGGTCGAGGTCGTGCGTGGCCGGGCTCCGGAGAGTGTGGCCGATCTCCCCTTCGTGCCCGATCACGTCACCGCCCGGGCTGTCGCCCCGCTGGATCGGCTCGTGTCGTGGACGATGCCCCTCATGCGCCGATCCGGGGTCCTGCTCGCCCTGCGGGGCGGCACGGCTGCCGAGGAGATCGCCGCTACCGCCGCGGAGGTCCACCGGCTGTGCGGCGGACCGGCGGAGCTGGTCCGAGCCGGCACGGCCCTGCTCGACGAACCGGTGACGGTCGTGCGCGTGCTACGCCGCACCGACCCGCCGGTCCGGCCCGAACGCTCCACCCGTCGCCGAGGAAAGAGGCAGTCCTGATGTCCGAGGTCGCTCACGGGAGCACCTCCCCCAGGGGTCCCGTTTCACGTGAAACCGCAACCTCGGCCGTTTCACGTGAAACAGCGGACACCCCGATCGCTGCCGCGGCAGCCGCAGCGGTCGCCGCCCGCCGCCCTGCCGGCCGCGCTCCCTTCCCCCGACCCGGCCGGCCTCGCTGGATCGCCGTTGCGAACCAGAAGGGCGGCGTCGGCAAGACGACCACGGCGGTGAACCTCGCCGCTGCGCTCGCGCTCCACGGCAGCCGGGTGCTCGTCGTCGACATCGACCCGCAGGGCAACTCGTCCACCGCGCTGGGCATCGAGCCGGAGCAACGCTCCCCCGGTACCTACGCGGTGCTCCTCGGCGAACGATCGATCGACGAACTCGTCATCACCCACGGGGAGATCACCGGGCTGTTCTGCCTGCCCGCCTCGGTGGATCTGGCCGGCGCCGAGATCGAGCTCGTCGACGAACCCCGCCGCGAGTTCCGGCTCGCGGACGCGTTGGAGGCCAGCTCGCTGGAGCTGGACTACGTCCTCGTCGACTGTCCGCCGTCGCTCGGCCTGCTCACCCTCAACGCGCTCTGTGCGGTGCGCGAGGTGCTCATCCCGATCCAGTGCGAGTACTACGCCCTCGAAGGGCTCGGGCAGCTGACCTCGAACGTCGGCCTCGTCGCGCAGCACCTGAACCCAGCCCTGTACGTCTCGACCATCCTGCTGACCATGTACGACGGGCGCACCCGGCTCGCCGAGCAGGTGGTCGAGGAGGTCCGCTCGCACTTCGGCGCGACGGTGCTCGCCACCACCATCCCGCGCAGCGTCCGCGTCGCCGAGGCACCGAGCTTCGGGCGCTCCGTGGTCGCCCACGAGCCGCTCTCGAGTGGTGCGGTCGCCTATGTCGACGCGGCGCGCGAGCTGGCCTCCCGTGCCGATCACGCCGTCACCTCGTCATGACCCGGCCCTCGGACCGCCGTGTCCGGTAGCGCCCGCACCGATGACCGTGGAGGTCTGAGTGAGTAGTCGTCAACGAGGGCTGGGCCGTGGCCTGGGCGCGCTCATCGCGCCCGCCGACGCGGGACTCCGCCCGCAGCCCGAGCGGCGCAGCCCGGGCGGATCACCGTCCGACGTGTTCTTCAACGGTGGCCACTCCCCCGGTGTGACGACGCCGCAGGGCCCGGCGACTGCCGGCTCGGACCTGCCGGGCCTTCCTGGCGCGTCGACGGGGCCGACGGCGGACGACGCGGCGACCGGTTCCCGCGTCGCCGGCGAACTCCGCATGCTCCCGGTCGGTGCCATCGTCCCGAACTCCCGCCAGCCACGGACCGTCTTCGACGAGGACGCGCTCGCCGAGCTGACGGCGAGCATCCGCGAGGTCGGGGTCCTGCAGCCCGTCGTGGTGCGCCCGGTTGATCGCGCCGGGGACGGGGCCGAGCGCTTCGAGCTCGTGATGGGCGAGCGACGCTGGCGGGCGTCGCAGGCGGCCGGTCGTGCGGAGATTCCCGCGGTGATCCGTCTGACGACCGACGACGACCTGCTGCGGGACGCGTTGCTCGAGAACGTCCACCGGAGCGAGCTGAACCCGCTGGAGGAGGCGGCGGCCTACAGCCAGCTCCTCCACGACTTCGGCTGCACGCACGAGCAGCTCGCCGAGCGTCTGGGTAGCTCCCGTTCGCACCTCACGAACACGATGCGTCTGCTCAACCTCTCCCCCGCCGTACAGCGTCGGGTCGCCGCTGGAGTCCTCAGTGCCGGGCACGCCCGGGCGTTGCTCGCCCTGCCCGACGCCGCCGCGCAGGACGCGCTGGCCACGCGGATCGTGGCCGAAGGGCTGTCGGTTCGATCCGTCGAGGAGCTCGTGGCCGTGGCCTCCCCGAGCCGGCGCCGCCCCGCGACCGCCCGCGCTCCGCAGGGCTCCCGGCCGGAGCTCGACGAGATAGCCGATGCGCTGACCGACCGGCTCGACACCCGCGTGAAGATCTCGATGGGTCGCAGCAAGGGGCGCATCACCGTCGAGTTCGCCGGGGCGGAGGATCTGCAGCGCATCCTCGCGGCCCTGGGAACCACTCCCCCGACCTGAAGGCGGCGCGGGCGCGAAGGGCGCCCGCCGGGGCGTTGAGCTGCACGGCTGCACGGTGCGGACACCACGCAGCCGCGTGCGGCCACGGTGCCGCCGCCCGTTCATGGAGTCAGGTGTCGAGGGGTGACGGGCGGTGGCGACCGCCGGCGGGTCCGGGGCGGGTCCCGGTCTGCCTGGGGGCATGTCCCTCGAGGACCTAGGGGGTGCGGTCACCGCGACCTCACGTGCCCGCACGAGAACCGCATCGTCGAGACGCGCGAGGACACCGGGACTCCGCGGCGCCCGCGGTGTAGCGGGCGGCGGGGATCGCGAGTCCGGATGTCCCGGCACGTCGGCCGTGCGTTCGGACACCGCGGGGGCATGGATGGCCTTCGTATCGATATCGTCCGGCTGCTGTACCCACACGGCGAAGCCATCGTGCGGTCGGGCCCACGATGACACCGCTAGATTTCGAGCAGGTCTCTGCGCCGCTCCTCCTACGGGACGTCACCCGCTGGCTGCTCCGGCGGCAGGCGTGCAGCTCATCCTGGAGGGTCATAGGGATGAGCCCGTCGGAGTCCGATGTCACGCGAGGGGCCCCCGGTCCAGGACGACCCGCCCCGCCGACTCCCCCAGGGCGTCACCTCCGACTTCCCCGTGCTGCTGCTCCGCCATCCCTCGGCGCGTCGTGGTGCCTCTGACCTGCGGTAACGCTAGCGTGTCCTCTCGTGAGCACACCGAACAGCACCGTGTCCCCACGGCAGGACGAGTCGACCGCCAGCAGCGGCCGTCCCGACGCACCGTCATCCACAGCAGGCCTCACGGTCTCCGCACCGAACGGGCAGGCTGCACCTGGTGGGGTCACGATGACCCCTCCGGTGGTCGTGTCGTCCACGGCGGGGGAGTCGGAGGACATCGTCGTGCAGACCTGGCTGCCCGTCGCCGAGGCGGCGGAGCGGACATCCGTGAGCGAGTCGGCGCTCCGCAAGTGGATCAAGGCGGGGGAGTTGGTGACCCGGGACGCGCCCGGCCCTCGCGGACTCCGGACCGAGGTGACCGTCGAAGCGGTCGTCGCGCGCGCCCGGCAGGCGGGTATCGACGCGAGCCCCCGCGCCGGCCTCGACCTCGCCGATGCCTTCGCGCGACTGGAGAACCTGACGGGCCAGCTCGTTGCGATGAGCGACCGTGCGGCCCGTGCCGAGGTCGAGCGGGACCACGTCAAGCGGCGGGTGGACGACCTCAAGTCCGAGAAGGCCACGGCCATCGCCGACGAGCGGACGCGGACACAGGGGGAGCGGGCCCGGGCGGACGAGCTCGCCGCCCAGCTGGCCGCGGCACGCGAGGCCCTGACCGCGGAGCGTGCGCGGGCCGACGCCATGTTGATCAGCGTTCCGCGTCGCAAGCGGCACCTGTTCGACCGTCCGGCGTCCGGGGTGCCCGGCCGGGCAGACACCGATGGCGTCGTCGCCGACAGCCACGCCGGCGGGTCACGCTGACCTCCTCTGTCGGCCGCACCCATCGACCACCGCACCGTGTCCCCACGACCGGCACACGTGCGGGCACGGTGCTGAGACGTGTCTCCGCGATGACCACACGCTGGCCACGCTGACCTCATCGTGTGGTCATCGGCGGCCTGGCCGACGCTGCGGCAGGCATCCGCGCCCGCGTGGGCGCGAAGCGCACTAGGCTCCCGAGCGTGAGTCGACGGATAGCCAACGTCACCCTCGACAACCTCGATGACCTGCCCACACGCTGCAGAAGGTGCGTGTTCTGGGAGCTCACCCCGGTCGCGCGTGCCCGGGCCGAGGATGCTGGTGACCCGGCCTTCGAGAAAGAAGCCTGGATCTCCGCGACGCTCCTGGACTGGGGATCCTGCGGAAAGATCGTCTACGTCGACGGCGTCGCTGCGGGATTCGTCCTGTTCGCACCGCCGGCCCACGTGCCGCGCTCGGTGGCGTTCCCGACCAGCCCGGTCGGGCCCGACGCCGTCCTGTTGATGACGGCGCACATCCTGGAGGACTTCCAGGGTCAGGGACTCGGGCGCATGCTCGTACAGAACCTCGCCAAGGACATGATGCGCAGGGGAGTGCGGGCGATCGAGGCCTTCGGCGATGTCCGCGGCGAGCCCGGGCACTGCGTCCTGCCGGCGGAGCATCTCCTCGCGGTGGGCTTCAAGACCGTCCGCCCGCATCCCCGCTGGCCGCGTCTCCGGCTCGAACTCAAGAGCACCGTCACCTGGCGCGAGGACGTCGAGGTCGCGCTGGAGCGGCTGCTGGGCTCGATGACCCCGGAGGGTCTGCTCCGACCGGTCGGAAGCGGGCGCTCCCCGGCCTGATCTGCGGCGTCGGAAAGTGCCCCTCGGACCATCCGGCACGCCGGCACCTCCAGCGCGTCAGCCGCGCAGGGACTCCGGGAGCCGCCACTGACCGGTCGGCGGGTCGAGGTCCGGCGGCAGGAAGATCCGCTGCACCGCGGCGAGGATGCCCTCCGCCACGGTGGCCCGGAAGTCACGGGAGGCGAGCGCCCGGGCGTCGTGGTCGTTGCTCAGGTAGCCGAGGTCGAGCCGGACCGCGGGCATGCGCGTGCGGCGCAGCATGTCCCAGCTCTTCGCGTGGGTCCGGCAGTCGACCATGTCGGTCCGCGCCACGATCTCGCGGTGCACCAGCTCGGCGAACCGCTCGCCGACGACCGAGCTCGTGCGGCCGGTGCCGAAGTAATAGGTGGCGACGCCCTGCGCACGGTCGGACAGGGCCCCATCGGTGTGCAGGGAGACGAGCAGGTCGGCGTCGGTCTCGTTGGCCGTCGCGGAGCGCTGCTCGTCGGTCGGGTTCTCACGCCGGTGATGGGTGAGGAACGCGTTCACCCCGACCGCGAGCAGCCGGCCCTCGATCTGGGAGGCCAGATCGTGCATGAGGTCGCGCTCGGTCAGGCCACCGGCCACCCAGCCGGGGTCGTCGCCGCCGTGCCCGGGGTCGAGGACCACGGTCTTCCCGGCGAGCGACGGGCCCTTGCTGCGGAGCTGCTCGGCTTCCCGCAGCTCGTAGGGCCGGCCGCCGACGACGGTCCGCTGCAGCCGGGTGAGCTCGCGCAATGTGAGCGGCCCGCAGGCCCCGTCGGCGGACAGGCCCCGGTTGCGCTGGAACTCACGCAGTGCCCCCTCGGTGCGAGGCCCGAAGATGCCGTCGACGCGGCCGACGTCGAACCCCATGTCGGCCATCCGCGACTGCAGCTCGAGAACGTCGTCGCCGACGAAGGGGTGGCTGATGCTGTGGTACAGCAGTCGGTCACCGAGGCTCCGGCGGGCCTCGTCGAGCGCGCGGGTGGTGCTCGGGCCGACGATGCCGTCCACCCGCAGGCCACGGCTCTGCTGGAAGCTGCGGACCGCCTCGTCGACGACGTCGTCGAACAGATCGGCGTCGGGGTGGCTGACCTGGCCCGGGGCGAGGAGCAGGCCCAGATCGGCGAGGTGGGTGCGCAGTTGGCGCACGGCGGGCCCACGGGAGCCTCGTCGATACAGCTGCACGGGTGGGAAATCCTGCCTGGGCGTCGGGGGTGGGGCGCTCTCAGCCTAGCGTTCGGGCATCCGGCCGGAGTCCGGCAGGAGTCTCTTACCGCCGGGAAAGGGGAGGCCGGACATGGCGACGGCCGGGCCCCGAGGGGTCCCGGCCGTCCACGCAGACCGATCAGATGTAGTCGGACAGCTCGCGCAGCAGGCTGGCCTTGGGCTTCGCGCCGACGATGTTCTTGTCGACCTTGCCGCCGACGAAGACCGACATGGTCGGGATCGACATGATCCCGTACTCGCGAGCGGTCTCCGGGTTCTCGTCGATGTTCAGCTTGACGATGCGGAGCTTGTCGCCGTGCTCGCGGGCGATCTCCTCGAGAACGGGAGCGACCATCTTGCACGGACCGCACCACTCGGCCCAGAAGTCGACGAGCACGGGCACGTCGCTCCCGAGGACCTCGGTGCTGAAGCTGTCGTCGTTGACGGGCACGGTGTTGCCCATGGGATTTCCTTTCCGGAACTGCTCGAGGGACAGGGGGAGTGGGGGCGGTGGCGCGGTCGCGCCGGCCGGTCAGGCGAGGCTGGGCTCGGCCGGTGCCACCGGCGAGCGGTCGGCGGCGTCGGGCGCGACCGACGGGGCCTCGTCCTGCGCGGCGATCCACCGCTCGGCGTCGAGCGCGGCGGCGCAACCGCTGCCGGCTGCCGTGATGGCCTGCCGGTAGGTGTGGTCGACGAGGTCACCGCAGGCGAACACCCCGGGGAGGTTGGTCCGGGTGCCGGGGCTGTCGACGGTCACGTAGCCGCCCTCGTCCAGGTCGACCTGGCCGCGGAACAGCTCGGAGCGCGGGTCGTGGCCGATCGCGAGGAACATGCCGGTGAAGGGCAGGTCACGCTGCTCGCCGGTGACGAGGTCACGGACCCGCAGGCCCTCCATCTTCGTCTCGCCGAGGACCTCTTCGATCGCGGTGTTCCAGAGGAAGCGGATCTTGTCGTTGGTGAAGGCACGCTGCTGCATGATCGAACTGGCCCGCAGCCGGTCGCGGCGGTGGACGATGGTGACGCTCTTCGCGAAGCGTGTCAGGAACGTCGCCTCCTCCATCGCGGAGTCACCGCCGCCGACCACGACGATGTCCTGGTCGCGGAAGAAGAAGCCGTCGCAGGTCGCGCAGGCCGAGACGCCGTGCGCGAACAGGCGCTGCTCGCTGTCGAGGCCGAGGGTGCGCCACTGCGACCCGGTCGCGAGGATGACGGTGCGGCCGTAGTACGTGGCGTCGGACGTCTTCACGACCTTGGGCTCCGAGCGGAGGTCGACCTCGACGGCGTCGTCGGGGACGAGCTCGGCACCGAAGCGCTCGGCCTGGGTGCGCATGCCGTCCATCAGATCGGGACCCTGGATGCCCTGCGGGAAGCCGGGGAAGTTCTCGACCTCGGTCGTGGTCATGAGCGCGCCGCCGGAGCTGACGGCCCCTTCGAGCACGAGGGGCCGCAGGTTCGCGCGAGCCGTGTAGACAGCTGCGGTGTACCCCGCCGGCCCGGAGCCGACGATGATGACCTCACGGACCTCGGCCGGACCGCCGGGGAGCTGAACGCTATCGGGCACTTGTCCTCCGCTGCTCTGGACTGACGGTTGCGTCAACAGAGCCTAGAGGTCTCTCATTCCGCGGTCCGCCCGTCACGCGGACCCGTGGCCGACCCGACACGGTCAGGACAGGAAGACCATCTCGTTGATCTCCCCGCGGAAACCTCGGTCGGTCTGGGGGAGCTGGGTGAGCCACACGACCCAGTAGCGGTGGGCGGCCTCGTCGGTGGGCTTGAGCTCGACGTTGTCCGGTGCGCCGACGGTCTGCGCGACCACGGTGTAGCTGTCGATGGTGCTTCCGTCGGTGTCGCCGGCCCGCAGCTCCACCGACGTGCCCGGCGCGCCGAAGGCGAGCCGTACAGCGCTGACCTTCTCCGGTTGACCGAAATCGACCTTGAGGCCGACGCCGCGCTTGAGGTTGCCGAAGGCGGCGCTGCGATAGGTGTCGGTGGTCCAGGCCGTGGCCGGGTCCCCGTCGTGCGACAGCGGGACCGTGCTCTCCTGCTCGCTGCCGTCTCCGGGTGGGGGATCGAAGCTCGTCACCGACGTCAGGGCCAGGGCGGGCCCCGGCCGGTTGTTCTGCGGCGCGAGTGAGGGCAGCTTCTCCGACGGTCCCGGCAGGCGGCCCACCGCGACGCCGAGGGCCCACGCGAGGGCGCCGACCACCAGCAGCAGGACCAGCGGGATGATGAAGCGCCGCGCCCGACGCGGCGGCCGGCTGCGCGGTAGCGCGTGGCCCGCCGGCTCGACCAGCGTCGTCCCGCCCGGGTCGTCCTCGGCGTAGAGCGCGTTGAAGTGGTCGGTGTGCTCGGCCGCGAAGCGGATCGGGACGGCTTCCAGGGCCTCGACGACGTCGCTCGCGGAGTGCAGGGCCGACTCGGCGCCGGTGCCGGCGGCGAGAGCGTTCAGCGCGATCGTGTCCAGGTCGCGGGGGACGCCGGCCCGCAGCTGGCGAGGCGTGCACAGCGAGCCGTCGGAGCTGTTCGGTGCGGCGGGCAGGCCCCGGTCGCCGGGAAGGGGCCAGCGGCCGGTGAGGCAGGCGTAGAGCAGGCCACCCAGCGCCCGGACGTCGCGGGTCCGGCGTTCGTCGGGGCTGGCCTCGGCGATCTCGTCGGTGAGCGCCGCCCGGACCTCGAGGTCCAGGACCTTGACCCCGCCGTGCGGTGTCACGACGACGTCGCCCGGGTGCAGGTCGCCGTGGGTCAGGTCGCGGGCGTGCGCGGCGACCAGGACGCGGGCCACGGCGAGCACGATGCGGGCCGAGCGCTCCGGTGACAGCGTCCCGTCCTCGATGAGCCCGGTCAGGGTGCTGCCGTCGACCCACTCGCTGACGACGTAGGCGACGATGCCACCCGTGGTTTCGCTGGTGGTGGCGTCGTAGGTCGAAGCGGCCCCGGCGTGCACCAGCCGCCCCGAGCGGACCGCCGCGGCGATGAGCCGGCCGGCGACGCTCTCGGACTCGGCATGGGCGAGGACACGGACGGCCACCGGGCGGGCCAGCACCAGGTCGTCGCCCCGCCACAGTGCCACCGGGCCCCGGCGCGCCACCCGGTTCTGCAGCCGGTAACGGTCGTCGAGGACGTCGCCGGCCCGCTGCGTCGTGCGCGGGGTGGGGGAGTCCCCGTCGGAGTCGTCGGAGTCGTCGGAGTCGTCGCGCTCGCGGGAGGAGTCGCTCGGCTCACCCGCACCGACGGTTGCTGCGGTGGCGGGGTGCTCGGCCGCCGGCCCATCGACGGCGCGGGAGGACCCGCTGACCGGGCTGGACGGGCTGGTAGCGGCCTCGGTGGGCTCGGCCGGGACGGCGTCGAAAGCCTGGGTGTGGTCGTCTCCGGCAGCGGCACCGTTGTCCAGGGTGAATTGCGCCGTCCCGGCTTCCGCGGTCGACGATCCCGACGAGCGTCGGCCGGCCCGCGTGGCCGTCCATCTCGCGTCGTCGGACACATCGCCTCCGTCACACACCGGAGCCGGTCGTCGTCCCCGAGCCGTGCCGGGGGACGTTCGGCCGACCAGGTCTCACTCCGGCTCGCCGCCAGTTTACGAAGTTGCTGGGCGGGGCGGGGGACCCTGCCGGAACAGGCCCGTCCGCGTCAGCTGAGCGGCGGGCGTCCCGAGCCGTCGGCGGTCACCTCGACGAGCCGTTCGGTGTCCGGAAGCCGGTGGACGACCAGCGTGGAGACCTCGTGACGCACGCGGAGATGCGTCGCACCGTCCGCGGTGACGGTGAGCGAGTCCGGGACGACGTCCGCATCGCCCGCGGCACTCTGCGCGGCCGCGACAGCCGTCGCGTAGTTGTGCTGGCTGTGCCAGCTGTCCGCCGCCGCCTGGGCGGCGGCGTCCGCGGCGTCAGCGGTGGACACCCGGCCGACGAGCAGGGCCGAGCCGTCGAACAGCACGACCCCGAGCACGACGAGTGCCAGCGCCACGCGCGTGAGCCAGCCGATGACCACGATTCCTCCTGAGCCAGGTGATGTGGCATCGGCTGACAGGAGGTGGGGCTGTAGGCCGGACGACGGACCGCCTCAGTGGCCCACTCTCGCGCGCACCTGCCCGACCAGGGAGGTCAGTTCGGCGATCCGCATCCGATAGGCGACGACGCCGTAGACCGCGACGCCGATCCCGCCCCCGAGGACGAGTGCCAGCAGTGACCCCGCCGAGCCGTGGCCGACCAGGGTGAGCACGCCCTCGGCGGCGAGGAACGCGAGCAGCGCAGCGCCCCCACCGGCCACGGCACTGCGGGCCGCCGTCCGGGTGATGCGGGGGCCGTCGAGGCCGTCGAGCCGGCGGTGGAGCAACCGTGCGCAGAGGACCGAGCCGACCAGGTAGGCCGCGGCGAAGGCCAGGGCCAGGGCGACCGCGCGTCCGCGCTCGGGCAACAAGGCCGACAGTGCGAGGGCGGTGACGATGTTGGTCCCGGCGACGGCCAGGTTCACCAAGGCCGGGGTGCGGCTGTCGGCCAACGCGTAGAAGGCCCGTAGCTGGAGCTGGAAGCTGCTGAAGGGCACCAGCGCGAAGGCGAAGGCGGCGAGCGCGGCGCCGATGCGGCCGGCGTCACCGACGCTGGTCGCCCCGTGGGCGAAGATGGCGACGCTGATCGGGGTGGCCAGGGCCAACAGGCCGAACGCGGCCGGGATGATGACGACGCTGGCCAGGCGGAGGCCGGTGGACAGGTCGTCGCGGACCAGGTCGAGGCGGTCCTCGGCGGCGTGGCGACTCATCCGCGGCAGTAGCGCGGTGATCACCGAGACGGCGACGATCGCGTGCGGCAGCTGGAAGAGCTGGTAGGCGTTGAACCAGGTCGTGTAGGCGACGCCGCCGGTGGCGAGCCGGGTGACGACGAAGTAGCTGACCTGGCTGGTGACGACGAAGAACAGCACCCAGCCGGCGAGGCGGCCGGCGGTGCGGAGCCCGGGGTGACGCAGGTCGAGCCGGAACTGGTAGCGGAACCCGCTGGCCCGCAGGCTCGGCAGCAGCGCGACGGTCATGACGACGATGCCGAGCGTGGTGCCGGTGCCCAGCAGGGCGACCTGACCGCCGGTGATGTTCGCCAGGGTGGGCGCGCCCTTGCTGGTCACCAGGAAGATGCCGGCCGTCGCGATGACGATCAGGTTGTTCAGCACCGGTGTCGCCATCGGCGCGGCGAAGCGGTTCCGCAGGTTGAGGATCGCTCCCACGGTCGCACCGATGCCGTAGAAGACCACCTGCGGGAGGAAGTAGCGCAGGAACGTCGTCGCGAGCGCCGCCTCGTCTCCCCGCGAGACATAGAGCTTGATGATCAGGGGAGCGGCGAGCAGCCCGACAACGGTGATCGCCGTCAGGCCGACCACGACCAGGGTCAGCAGCGACGACGCGAAGGCCATGCCCTCGTCGTCGTCCTCGCGGGCCGCCCGTGCCAGCACCGGGACGATCACGCTGGTCAGGACCCCGCCGAGCAGCAGGTCGTAGAGGATGTTCGGGGTGGTGTTGGCGACGTTGTAGGAGTCCCCGACCAGAGTCGTCCCGATCGCCGCAGTGATGGCGACCGTGCGCAGGAAGCCGGTGACGCGGCTGGCGAGGGTCCCGACCGCCATGATCCCGGAGGCACGGCCGAGGCCCACCGCCGGTTGCGCCCTGCGGCCGCCCGACAGGTCCGTCGTGGCGGAGTCGTCGTCGTAGTCGTCTCCGTCGGCCGGGGTCGTCGGCCTGGTCGGGGGAGGGGTGGGGGCCGGCGGCGAGGTGGTGAAGGACGTCGTCGGTACGGCCGGGAGAGGCATCACGATCGTGTCGTCGTCGGCGGCCACCCGGCTCGACCGCGTCGGGTCGTTGACCGGGGGACGCGGGCGTCGGCTCGGCTGCCCGCGGTCGGGCGGCGACGACGGCCGGACCGGCATCGCGATCGTCGGCGGTTCGAGGGCGGACGTCTCGATCGTCGGGTCGTCGGGCGGCACGTGGGGGGACCGGCGGGGGCGGTGGCCCGGGTCCTGGGGGCCACTCATGCGGCGACCGGCGGGTGCGTTGAAGCGCCGTCGCGGTCCGGCGGGGACGACGGCGGGCCGTCGCCGCCCCGTCGGCGGCGCCGGAGAACGCCCCGCGCCCCGCGCCCGAGCACGGTCAGCAGCAGGACGGCGAGTGCGGCGACGGTGACTCCCTTGGCGACGATGCCGGCAGCGGTGGATCGGACGAGTACCTGCTCGGGCGGGCTGAGCGGCACCCCCGAGGGGGTCGTCAACGCCAGCCGTATCGGGAACGTACCGGCCGACGTCGCTCTCACCGCCACCTCCACCTGGACCTTCTGCCCCGGTTGGATGCTGCGCGTGACCGACGTGTCCGATTGCACGCGCGAACGGTCCAGTGAGGTGAGCCGCAGTGTGACGTCGACCGTCACCGGGAGGTTGTTCTCGAGCGTCACCGGTATCCGGCCGTTGCGGCTCGTCAGGGTGATCTCGCGGCTCGCCACCGCTCGGACCGAGCCGCGCAGCGCGTCGAGCCCGGCGACGGCGGAAGCGCGGCGGACCTCCGCGCCCGCCGGGTCGGCGATCAGGTCGCTCGACAGGGCCGAGATCGCGGTGTCCACCACGGGCCGGGTGATCTCCTCGCCGCGCGGCAGGGCGCCGGCGAAGCCGTCGGCGTCGACCAGCACCTGTGAGACGCGGTCGACGAGCCCGGCGTCGATGTCGGGCCCGCCCGGCCGGCTGGTCGCGGTTCCGGCGGCCCGGCCGGCATCGGTGCTCGCGCTCAGCACCTCAGGGAGCCCGACGGGTCGGAGCCATCCGTAGCGCGAGGTCAGCGTGGCCAGATGGGTGGCCCAGTCCGCGGTCGGCAGCCAGGTCTGCCCGGGCGTCAGCACGAGGGGTCCGGAGGGGTGCGGGGTGAGGTACGCCTCGGCCAGTTCGGCGAGGACGGCCTGTTCGGCGATCCGCGGCGACGGGGCTGCGGTCGGACCGTCGTCGAGCAGGCCCTGCAGGGCACTGTCCGGTACGACGGGGACCAGCCCGCGCCGCCCCGCCGGAAGGCGCCCCGTGCTGCTCACGGCATCCGGGGCGACGAGGACGTGTCCGGCCCCGCTCGTGACCTCGAACTCGGCGACGGACCGGTCCAGCCGGCCGCCGGCGGGGACCGCGAGCTCCGTCGAGGGGTCGCGCCCCAGTATCTGGCGGACGCCGGTCCGGCCGAGGGTCAGCGTCCGCGAGGCGAGGTCGAAGCGACCTCCGTGCAGCAGTGCCGCCAGGTCGGCGTCGGCGAACGTGGGCGCGGCGAGGTCGAGTCGTCCGCCGGTGCCGGCGAGGGTGGTCAGCCGGGCGAGCCATGCCCGGGCGTCGGCGTTGGCCGGGCGCGGGGTCAGCGCAGCGCCCGTGCCGACCTGGTACGGGCCGGTCGCCATGATCTGCACCGCCTGGAGCAGCGCCGGGTCGACGACGACCGTCCCGGCGGGCAGTACCGCCGCCGCGCCGAGCGTGTCGGCGAGGGAGCCGCCATTGGTGAGCGAGGTGGCCAGGTCGTCGTCGACGAGCCCGCCGGTGGCGGACAGCCGCGGCCGGTCGGTCAGCGGCAGGATCCAGGCGACGTCCAGCGGGGCCGGGGGTGTCGTCGAGCGGGTGGCCGTCCCCGTGGTGCCCGCGGAGCCGGTCGCCGGGATGTAGGGCAGGAAGCTGTCGGCGGTGCCGAGGTCGCGGAGACCCTCGGAGGTCCGGCCGGTGACCGTCACCTGCAGCGGGTAGACGCCGGCACCGTGCGTCAGGAGCGTCGCGGCCGGCTGGCTCAACGTGAACGGCACGGCCGCGCCCGGGTCGAGCACGCCACCGGCCAGCGGCACCGGGACGCTCGCCAACGGCTGCGCGGGGAAGCGCCCACGCAGGACCGCGAGCGCGTTCCGGCTGGGAACCGGGGCTCCGAGGTGGAGCGAGATCTCGACGGCGTCGAAGCGTTCGGCCGCACGGTTCAGGACCGTCCCGGTCAGCTCGAGGGTGTCGGTCGGCTGTGGTGCGGCGGGCTCCAGCCGGTCGACGACGACGGCGACGCGGCTGCCCGGCAGGGGTTGCGCACCCGGTCCGGTCGCGGCGGCCGGGCGTCCCGGAACGCCGAGCAGCAGCGGGCCCACGAGCAGCAACAGCAGCAGCGCCGGCGCGGGGGTCCGGCGGGTCACGCGGAGTCCGCGAGCAGCGCGGGCACCCCGTCGACGAGCCTGCGTTCATCGACGTAGGCCAGGCAGCGGCTCACCTCGGCCAGCGGCACCCACGCCACCTCCGACACCTCCACGTCGGCGTCGGAGAGCTCGCCGCCCTCGGCGAGCAGCAGGAAGTGGTGGACCGTCTTGTGGATGCGGGACCCGTCGGCGACGAACCAGAAATCGATCACCCCGAGCGGGGCGACGATGCGCCCGGCGATGCCGGTCTCCTCCTCGACCTCACGCACCGCGGCCTGGTGCAGCGTCTCGCCGGCCTCCACGTGGCCTTTCGGCAGTGACCAGAGCAGCCGTTCACGGCGGTCGAGACGGCCGATCAGCGCCGCCCGTGAGTCCAGGGCGAGCACGTCGAGGATCAGGCCGCCGGCGGAGGTCTCCTCGACGCGGCGCAACGGACGCCGGGGGGAGGAGGGCCGGTGCGGCATGTCCGGCATCGTAACGAGGCGGCCTGGCGGAGGGCCCGCCGACGCTCGCGGTCAGGCGGCGTCTGCAGTGGATAACGTGTGCCTGCCGTGTCCCGCTTCCGTCTCGACGACCCTTCCGACGCCTCCGTGCGAGCGGTTGCCGCCATGTTGACGGTTCCGGCCGGTGCCGACGAGCTCGGGGAGCGCTTCGCCGCCGCCGGACACGAGCTCTACCTCGTCGGCGGGACCGTGCGCGACGCGCTGCTCGGGCGCACCGAGATCGTCGACTACGACTTCGCCACCGACGCCCGCCCGGAGCAGGTGCTCGCCCTGGTGCGGGGCTGGGCCGAGGCGATCTGGGACGTCGGTATCGCCTTCGGCACCGTCGGCCTGCAGCGCCGCGGCGTCCGGTACGAGGTGACCACCTACCGCAGCGAGGCCTACGACCGGACCTCCCGCAACCCCGAGGTCTCCTACGGCGAATCGCTCGACGAGGACCTCCGGCGCCGCGACTTCACCATCAACGCGATGGCGGTCTCGGTTCCCGGTCACGAGTTCGTCGACCTGTTCGGCGGCCTCGCCGACCTCGCCCGTCGCGAGTTGCGCACACCGGATTCAGCGGAGATGTCGTTCGACGACGACCCGCTACGGATCCTGCGGGCCGCGCGCTTCGTCGCGCAGCTGGGCCTGACGCCCGCCCCCGAGCTGGTCGAGGCGATGCGGACGCGGGCCGACCGGCTGGCCATCGTCGCCGCCGAGCGCGTCCGGGACGAGTTCAACAAGCTGCTGATGTCGCCCGACCCCGTGGCCGGGTTGTCGTTGCTGGTGGACACGGGCGTCGCCGACCACGTCGTCCCCGAGCTCCCCGCGCTGCGGATGGAGATCGACGAGCACCACCAGCACAAGGACGTCTACGCCCACTCGCTCGCCGTGCTCACCAACGCGATGGCGCTCGAGGACCGGCTGGGCGGGCCCGACCTGACCGTCCGGATCGCCGCCTTGCTGCACGACATCGGCAAGCCCCGCACCCGCGCGCACCTGCCGGGCGGGGGCGTCTCGTTCCACCACCATGAAGTGGTCGGGGCGTCGATGACGAAGAAGAGGCTCAAGGCGCTGCGCTACCCGAAGGCGTTCGTCGACGACGTCTCCCGCCTCGTCGAGTTGCACCTGCGGTTCCACGGCTACGGCAAGGGGGAGTGGACCGACTCCGCGGTGCGCCGCTACGTCACCGACGCCGGGGCGCTGCTCGAGCGGTTGCACGTGCTCGTCCGCTCCGACTGCACCACGCGCAACCGGCGCAAGGCAGCGGCGCTGGCGCGGACCTACGACGACCTCGAGGCCCGGATCACGAAGCTCGCGGCGGAGGAGGACCTCAAGGCCGTCCGCCCGGACCTGCGGGGCGACGAGATCATGGCGCTGCTCGGCATCCCACCCGGCCCGCTGGTGGGCGCGGCCTGGAAGCACCTGAAGGAGCTCCGCCTCGAGGAGGGTCCGCTGGACCACGACGAGGCGGTCAAGCGGCTGCTGGCCTGGGCTGCGGAGCAGGGCATCACGCCGCCTGGAGCCGCCGACGACGATCACCAGCAACCCAGCTGATCGTCAGTCGAGCGTCTCTGTTGCTGGTGATCTCGGAGCGGGCCGACGGAAGAGCTCCCGCCGTGACGCCAGCGCGTACCCGGCGGCCCCCACGCCGTACAGCACCGCGAGCCCGACTAGCAGTGGCCGGCTCACCCCGTCGGTCGGCAGCGCGGCGGCCGCCAGCGCGGCCGCGGCCACGAAGGCGACGTTGAACAGCGTGTCGTAGACCGAGAACACCCTTCCGCGGAAGGCGTCGTCGACGCTCTGCTGCACGAGGGTGTCGATGCTGACCTTCGAGCCCTGGCTGACGACGCCGAGGGCGAGGCCGGCGAGCAGGAAGGTCAGCTTCTCGTAGGGGAGCCCGAGTCCGAGCTCGACGGCCGCCCCACCTGTGAGCAGCACGGTGATCCACAGCTGGGCGGAGATGCGTCGGACGACCAGCGGGGTCAGCACGGCGCCGAGCAGCGTTCCGACCCCGCTCGCCACGACGACCTGCGTCAGGCCCGGCAACCCCGCCTTCAGCAGGTCACCGGGTGCCTCGACGAACAGGTTGCGGTACGCGAGCAGGGTGACCAGCGTCGTCGCACCGAAGCACAGCCGGTGCACGGTCATGGCCACGAGCGCCGCGGCTGCGGGTCGTCGCGCCACGACGTGGCGCCCGCCGGCGACCAGGCCGGCCGCGACCGCGCGCAGGTCCTCGGCCAGCGGCACGGAACGTCCGGCCTCCTCCGGCCCCAGGGTCCGGACCCCGAAGCCCCGCGCGACCAGCGAGGACCCGACGTAGACCACGGCCGCGAGCAGCGCCACGAGCGCGGACGCGTCGTCGGTCCCGGAGCCCCGTAGCAGGACCCCGACCCCGGCGCCGACCAGCGTCGCCACCGTGCCGGAGGTGACGGAAAGTGCATTGGCAGCGACGAGTCGGTCCGCGTCGACGACCCGGGGGAGGCCTGCCGACAAGGTCGCGAGGAAGAAGCGGTTGACGCTGATGACCGCGAGCGCGGCGAGGTAGAACGGCAGGCCGTCGGCGCCGAGCCCGGCCAGGACACCGGCGGCGAGCACGACGAGGGCGGCGCGGACGAGATTGGCCCGGACCAGGACGCGGGAGCGGCTCCACCGGTCCAGCAGGGTGCCGGCGAACGGACCGATCAACGAGTACGGCAGGAGCAGGACGCTGAAGCCGGCGGCGACGGCGGCCGCGTCGGTCCGCCGTTCCGGGCTGAAGAAGACCGCGCTGGCGAGGCTCGCCTGGAAGATGCCGTCGGCGAGCTGGGAGAGCAGCCGGACGGCGTACAGCCGTCGGAAGCCCGGCGACCGGGACAGGTCCCGCAACGCCGACGGGCTGCGTAAGGATCCGCCGGTCATGACCGGTCGGAACTTACGCAGCCCGCGGGTGGTGCAGGTGGAGCTGTGCTCAGAGCTGCTCGGCGGCCTCGGGGGCGACCCGCTGCAGCTCGACCGTCGCCTTCTCGCCGGAGGCGAAGGCCTCGACGAGGGAGTGGGCGACGTCGTCGCGGTACTGGACCGGCGGGCTCTTCATGAAGTAGGAGCTCGGGCCCAGGATCGGGCCACCGATGCCGCGGTCCTTGGCGATCTTCGCGCACCGCAGCGCGTCGATGATGACGCCGGCCGAGTTCGGGGAGTCCCAGACCTCGAGCTTGTACTCCATGTTCAGGGGCGCGTCACCGAAGGCGCGTCCCTCGAGGCGGACGAAGGCCCACTTGCGGTCGTCGAGCCAGGAGACGTAGTCGCTCGGCCCGATGTGGACGTTGTCCTTGCCGAGGTCGTGGTCGAGGTTGCTCGTCACGGCCTGCGTCTTCGAGATCTTCTTGGACTCCAGGCGCTCGCGCTCGAGCATGTTCATGAAGTCCATGTTCCCGCCGACGTTCAGCTGCATGGTGCGGTCGAGGACCACACCGCGGTCCTCGAACAGGCGGGCCAGCACGCGGTGCGTGATGGTGGCGCCGACCTGGCTCTTGATGTCGTCACCGACGATCGGGACGCCGGCGGCGCGGAACTTCTCGGCCCACTCGGGGGTGCCGGCGATGAACACCGGGAGCGCGTTGACGAAGGCGACGCCGGCGTCGATCGCGCACTGGGCGTAGAAGCGGGCGGCGTCCTCGGACCCGACAGGCAGGTAGCAGATGAGCACGTCGACCTGCGCCTCGCGCAGGGCGGCGACGACGTCGACCGGCTCGTCGGTCGACTCCTCGATCATCTGGCGGTAGTACTTGCCCAGCCCGTCGAGGGTGTGTCCGCGCTGGACGGTGATGCCCGTCGGCGGCACGTCGCAGATCTTGATCGTGTTGTTCTCGCTGGCCAGGATGGCCTCGGAGAGGTCACGACCGACCTTCTTGCCGTCGACGTCGAACGCGGCGACGAACTCGATGTCGCGGACGTGGTAATCGCCGAGCTGGACGTGCATCAGGCCAGGGACGCGTGCCGCGGCATCGGCGTCGCGGTAGTACTCGACTCCCTGGACCAGGGAAGCGGCACAGTTTCCTGTGCCGACGATGGCGACGCGTACGGATCCCATCCGGTGCGCTCCTCGGTCTCTCGTGGTGCATGTGATCGTGCTTCTGACTGCTCCGGCCGCCGGGGCGACCGGAAAACTTCGGGTTCCTGCTCGTTCTGGTGCTGCTGGTCCTGCTGGAGGGCGGGACGTCAGGGGGGACTGTGCTGCTCGTCCTCCGCCGCGCGGGGCGCGGGGGCAGCCGTGCGCGGCGTCTTCTCCGCCCGTTCGGTCTCGATCATCTCGGTGAGCCAGCGGACCTCGCGGTCCACCGACTCGAGGCCGTGGCGCTGCAGTTCGAGGGTGTAGCGGTCGACCCGCTGCCGGGTACGGGTACCCGCGCCGCGGAACCTCTCCCGCTTCTCCTCGAGCCGGGTGCGCCGGCCCTCCAGGATGCGGAGCCGGGCCTCGGGGTCGGTCTGGGCGAAGAAGGAGAAGTGGACGCTGAACGTCTCGTCCTCCCACGCCGACGGACCCGCCTCGTCGAGGAGCTCGGCGAAGCGCTCCTTGCCCTCGGCGGTCAGTGAGTAGACGACCTTGCTCCGCCCGCTACGGCCGGAGTCGTTGTCAGCGGTGACCCAGCCCCGGGCCTGCATCCGGCGCAACGTGGGGTAGAGCGAGCCGTAGGAGAACGCGCGCAGGGTGCCGAGCATCGAGTTGAGGCGTTTGCGCAGCTCGTAGCCGTGCAGCGGGGATTCGGCCAGCAGGCCGAGCACAGCGAACTCCAGCATGTGCGACCTCCTCCGGCCTCTGGTGCCCGCCACCCGGGCTGGTCCGCCCACGAGGGCGACCACTCGACGTTATGTATCGACCCGATACATCGACCAAGATACGCAGAGGCAAACGCCGAGTGCAAACCGCCCGACCGAGACGTGTCGGCCCCGACCCCTCCGCCGGTGGATCCCGTCCGGATCGGCCGGAAGGGTCCGGGCGTAGGCTCCCCGCGTGCTGCGGCGACGGGCAGTCATCGAGTACGCGCTGGCCAGGCGCGCGAGCCTGGCTGAGCTCGGCCGGGGCGGGCTGTCCCGTCACGACGCCTGCGACGCCCACCCGGACCTGCTGCGGGCAGCTCGTCACCACGGGGAGGCGACAGCCGTCCGCTGCCCGGTGTGCCGGCATTCACGTCCCCTGCTCTCCGTGACCTACGTCCACGGCGAGGAACTGGGGGAGTCGTCGGGCCGGACGCGGGCACAATCCGAGCTGGTCGCTCTGTCCCAGCGGCACGCGGAGCTCCGCGTCTTCGTCGTCGAGGTGTGCCTTTCGTGCAGCTGGAACCACCTCCGGTCGTCTTTCACGATCGGAACGGGTGGGGCTGTCAGGCAGCGCGCCCGGCGGCGGGTCGCGGGGCGAGTGACGGGCGTCGCCACAGGTCAGGTGGGGTCCGAGTGCATTCCAGCTGAGGAGAACAGCAGGCCTTGAGCACCACGACCGAGAAGTCAGACACCGGGACCGGCGACGGGCCCGGTGCCGACGAGGAGGAATCGAGCGGCCTCGCCGGCTGGTGGAAGCGGCGCTCGCGGTTCACCCGTCGCACCGGCGCGGTGCTGTTCACGGTCTTCGCCCTGTTCGTCATCGCGGCCGCCGGCCTGTTCTACGCCGCCACCAAGGTCCCGCTGCCCGACTCCGTCGACACCGAGCAGGTCAGCACCGTCACCTACCGCGACGGCACCACCGAGGTCGTGAAGATCGGCTCGGTCAACCGCACCGACGTTCCGCTCGACGCGGTCAGCATCGACGCCCGCAACGCGGTCCTCGCAGCCGAGAACCGCAAGTTCTACCAGGAGTCGGGCGTCTCCTGGCGCGGGACCCTGCGCGCTGCGCTGGTCAACCTCAAGGGCGGCGAGGTCTCCCAGGGCGGCTCGACCATCACCCAGCAGTACGCCCGCAACGCCTACCTGACCCAGGAGCGCACGTTCTCCCGCAAGATGCGTGAGCTCGCCCTGGCGGTGAAGCTCGACCGTAAGTACTCGAAGGACCAGATCCTCGAGTTCTACCTGAACACCATCTACTTCGGCCGCGGCGCCTACGGCATCGAGGCGGCCTCGCAGACCTACTTCGGGATCCCGGCGGCGAAGCTGACGGCCGAGCAGGGCGCGGTGCTGGCGGGGCTCATCCGCGCGCCCTCCCAACTCGACCCCCGGGTCGATCCGGAAGGTGCCGACGCCCGCTTCCACGAGGTGCTCGGCACCATGGTCAGCCAGGGTTGGCTCGACCCGGACCGGGCCGCGAAGGCGCAGCTCCCCCCGACGTTGGAGCCGAAGACCAACGGGGCCAACGTCCCGAAGACCCCGCAGGACGCCTACATCCGGGAAGAGGTCAAGCGGGAGCTGACCGCGGCGGGGATCAGTGAGGACCAGATCACGCGCGGTGGCCTGAGGATCACGACCACGCTCGACCCGAAGATGCAGCAGGCCGCCACGGACGCCGTGAACAACGTTCTCGGCGGCGCCCCGGCCGACCTGCAGACGGCGGTCGTCGCCGTGCAGCCCGGCAGCGGCGACGTCATGGCCTGGTACGGCGGCAAGACCTTCGGCAAGGACCCGGCCACGGGCTTCGAGGACTACGTCGACAACGTCACCAACCCCGTGCAGCCCGGCTCGTCGTTCAAGCCGATCGCCCTGGCTGCCGCGTTGGACAACGGGACCAGCCTGAACTCGTACTACAACGGGCGCAGCGGGCAGGTCTTCCCCGGCTATCCGGATGGTCTCCGCAACTTCGGCGGCGAGAACTTCGGCTCGATCGACCTGCCGACCGCGACCGCGAACTCGGTCAACACCGTCTTCGTCCGCCTCGGCCTCGATACCGGCGAGAACAAGGTCGCCGCCATGGGCCACGCCCTCGGGATCCCGGACTCGACCCAGCTGCCGGAGGTCTCCTCGCTGCCCCTCGGCGTCGCGGACGTCAAGCCGGTCGACATGGCCAACGTCTACGCCACCTTCGCGAACCAGGGCGAGACGGCGCAGGCGCACCTGGTCGCGAAGGCGGTCGACCGCGACGGCAACACCGTCTACGAGGCCCCGAAGCGAAAGTTCCGGGCATTCAGCGAGACCGCGGCCGCAGACCTGACCTACGCCCTCCAGCAGCCGCTCGCGCGGGGCACGGCCGCCGGTCTCTCACCGGGCCGTCCGGCCGCGGGCAAGACGGGTACGACCTCGGGCAACAAGGCCGCCTGGTTCTGCGGCTACACACCGCAGCTCGCGGCCGCGGTCGCGCTGTCCCGGCCGAAGGGGCAGGCGCTGAACGGCATCCTCGGGATCAACGAGGTCACCGGCGGCACCCTGCCCGGGCGGGTCTGGCAGGCGTTCATGCGCAACGCGCTCGCCGACCAGCCGGTCATCCCGTTCCCCAAGGCGTCCTTCAGCGGTGCGACCCACGGCGACCCGTCTCCCGTCCCGCAGCCGACCCGCACCTTCCAGTCGCCGGCTCCCCGTCCGACGTTCACCCCGCCGAGCGTGACGACGACGACCCCGGTGCCGACGCAGACGACGTCGGCGAGGCCGACGACACCCCGGACCGCGCAACCGCAACCGAGCCGCGCTCCGGTGCTGCAGATCCCTGGGACCGGTAACGGCGGCAACAGCGGCAACAGCGGCAACGGGGGCGGCGGAACGGGCTAGAGCGAGCCGTCCGGCGGCCGATGAGTCCGGGTGGCGTCCCGCCGGACGGTCTCCGCCGTCCGGCACCCGACGCGGTCGCTGACAAACTGGGAGCCATGCCGGCGCCGAACCCTGCCGCGCCGGAGCAGTCCGAGCGCTCCTCCTGGTACCGACGGCCCGTGACGATGCGGTTCCTGCTGGTGCTGACGCTGCTCACGTGCCTGCTCGGCTACGCCGAGAAGGCGCCGTGCCGCGACACCCGGAACTGGACCAACTCCTTCCAGTACACGGCGCTCTGCTACTCCGACGTCGTCGCGCTCTACGGCGCGGAGCAGCTCGACCGGGGAAGTCGCCCGTACCTCGACTACCCGGTGGAGTACCCGGTCCTCATCGGCGCGGCCATGCAGGGCGCCTCCGAGGTCGCACGGCTCGCCCCGGAGACACGGGCGGGCGGCCAGGACCTCTCGGTGGCGCTGTTCGGGGACTCGACCGCGCTGCTGCTCGCGCTCGCCGCAGGTGTCGTCGTGTTCTGCACGGCTCGGACGGCCGGACGCCGGCCGCGGGACGCGCTGTTCGTCGCCCTCGCACCCAGTTTGCTGCTGCACGCGTTCACCAACTGGGATCTGCTCGCGGTCGCCTTCGCCTCGGCGGCCCTGTGGGCCTGGGCCCGACGGGCGCCGACCCTGGCGGGCCTGCTGCTCGGCCTCGGCGCGGCGACGAAGCTCTACCCGATCCTGTTCCTCGTGCCGCTCGCGTTGCTCTGCTTCCGGGCTAAGCAACTGCGCCCGTGGGTGCGGACCGCGGTCACCGCGGTCACGACCCTGGTGCTGGTGAACCTGCCCGTCTACCTCGCGGCAGGCTGGTTCACGGCGGGCAAGCAGCGCGGCCCGGGTCTGGCCGACGTGTTGCGCCACGGCGGCGGACTCGGCGCGGCGCTCGCCCCGCACCACACCGTCCCCGGGACCGGCGAGGTGGCTACCAACGCGCTGCTGCGGTTCCTCGACCTGAACTCCGAACGCGTCGCGGACTGGGACTCCCTGGCTTTCGCGCTCCAGTACGTCGCCCGGGCGTTCTCGCCCGAGGCGTTCGGCCCGGCGCACCTGCTCGCCATCGCGGTGGTCGGGACCCTCGTCGGGGCGGCCGGCTATGCGGTGCGGCACCGGCGCGGCCGGGTGCAGGTCGCTGTGGGGGTGGTCGGGGTCGCCGTGCTGCTGGTCGTGTCGGCCGGGCTCCCGGGCCTGCTGACCTACACGCGCGAGCAGGGCACGCTGCCCGTCGGTGGGTTGAACCTCGTGACCGGGGCGGCCTTCGTCGCTGCGCTGGGCGGCATAGCGCTGCTCGTGCTCCGTGCGCCCCGTCGCCCCCGGCTCGCCTCGGTGGTGCTGCTGACCGTGGTCGCCTTCCTGTTGACCAACAAGGTCTACTCGCCGCAGTACGTGCTCTGGCTGCTGCCGCTGGTCGCGCTCGCCCGCCCCCGCTGGCGGCCGTTCCTCGTCTGGCAGATCGCCGAGGCACTCGTGCTGGTGACCCGCTACTACTACTTCGCCGGCGCCGGGGGCACCACCGCCGGAAGTCTCGACCTCGGCTGGTTCGTGGCCTCGGTCGCGGCGCGGGACGTCGCACTCGCGGTGCTGGCAGGCTTCGTCGTCCGCGACATCCTGCAGCCGGGCCGCGACGAAGTCCGCGCCGACGATCCGGACGGCGACGACCCGGCCGGCGGCGTGCTGCGCGACGCCCCGCGCGAGCCCGTGGCCATCGAACGAAGGGAGCCGGTCGATGTCGGCGCCTGAGGTCGGCCGCCCGCGTCCGGCGGCGGGGTCCGGACCGGGGCCAGGAGCGGGATCAGGACCGGGACCGGGACCGGCGCCTGTCGTTCCGGCGCCGGACGCGCGGTCGTCCGATCGCCGGCGGACCTGGTGGCGGCCGGGCGGGCCCTCGATGGAGCTCGGGCCGGCGTTGCTGGCCGTCGTCGGCACCTGGATCGGGAGCCGTATCGCCGTGCTCCTGGCCAGCCTCCTCGGCGCGCGTGCGCTCTCGGACACCTCGGGCGAGAAGACACCCGGCCTCGTCGAGCTGTGGAACCGCTGGGACGTCGGCCTGTTCGTCAAGGTCGCCCACTTCGGCTACCTGTCACCGGCCTACAACGACCGGACCGAGGTCGATTTCCCCGGCATGCCACTGGCGATGCGCCTGGCGCACCCGCTGGTGGGGGACTGGGTCCTCGCCGGCATGCTCGTCAGCCTGGTCGCGGGGTTGCTGGCCAGTGCGGCGCTGTGGCGGCTCGCGGTCGACGACGGTGCCGGGGGCCTCGCGGGTCGTACCGCAACGGACCTCGACCGGGGCCGTCGCGCAGTGCTGGCGCTCGTCTGCTTCCCCTACGCCGTCTTCCTGTTCGCGGGCTACTCCGAGGCGCTGTTCCTCGCGTTCGCCACTACGGCCTGGGTCGCCGCGCGGCGGCAGCGGTGGGCACTGGCGGGGCTGTGCGCCGCGGGTGCCACCGGCACCCGCATCATCGGCGTCGCGCTGCTGGCCGGGCTGGTCGTCGAGTACGCCGCGCAGCGGTGGCAGACGCGCGACACTCGACCGCTGCGGTCCTGGCGGACGGTGACGGACCTCGCGTGGCTCGCCGTGCCGCTCGCGCCGCTGGTCGCGATCGCCGCCTACTTCCAGGCGCGGACCGGGCACTGGGATGCCTACGCCCGCGCCATGCGTGACCACTGGCAACGGGGTGTCGATTGGCCCTGGAAGGGGCTCGTCACCAGCTGGAACGCTGCGGTGGCGCCCGGCCAGGGAGCGGCCTACCAGGTCTTCTGGTTCGCCGAGATCGCGGCCGTGGGGATCGGGGTGGTCCTCACGGTGATGCTGCTGCGGAAGGCGTGGGCGGGCGAGGCGAGATACGGCGAGGCGACCTACGTCGGCGTCTGCACGCTGATCATGTCGTGCTCGACCTACTGGGCCAGCGGCGTCCGCGCCGTCCTGGTCTGGTTCCCGCTCTACCTGCAGCTCGCCAGACGGCCCCGGATGCTCGCGCCCTACCTGTGGCTGTGCGCCCCGGTCGCCGTCGTCTTCGTCCTGGCCTTCACCCGCGGCGGCTGGGTCGACTGAGCGGTCGGCGTGTCTCAGACGCGCGCGGTGCCGAGGCGTTCGCGGAGCAGGTCGATGTCGCCGCTCTGCCCCTCGACGCCGTTCGGCGTCTCGCAGATGACGGGGGCGCCGGCTGCCCGGACCACTCCCACGAGGTCGTCGACGGCGATCCGTCCGGCGCCGAAGTTCTCGTGCCGGTCGCGGCCGGAGTCGAACGCGTCCTTCGAGTCGTTGGCGTGCACGAGATCGATGCGCCCGGTGATCGCCAGGACCCGCTCCACGACGGTGGAGAGCTCCTCACCGCCTGCGTGGAAGTGGCAGGTGTCGAGGCAGAACCCGATTCGATCGTGGAAACCGTCGAGGGCGTCCCAGAGCCGGGCGATGGCGTCGAGGTGGCGGGCCATCGCGCGGGTCCCGCCGGCGGTGTTCTCGATCAGGATCGGAAGGGGGAACTCGTCGCGCTCGAAGACCTTCCGCCAGTTGTCGAAGCCGACCTGTGGGTCCTCGTCGGCGCCGACGTGGCCGCCGTGCACCACGAGGCCCTTTGCACCGATCTCGGCCGCCAGCGCGGCGTGCTGCGCGAGGATCTTGCGGCTGGGCATGCGGATGCGGTTGTTCGTCGTGGCCACGTTGATCACGTAGGGCGCATGCACGTAGAGCGGGATGTCCGCAGCCTTCAGCGCGGCGACGTCCTCCCGCGGCGGCGGTTTCTTCCACCCCTGCGGGTCGCCGAGGAAGAACTGGACGACGTCGGCGCCGCGCTGCGTGGCCGCGGCGAGCGGGTCGGCCTCCTCGGCGTGCGCGCCGACATGCGCGCCGATGAGCGGGACGGGTGCGGTTGCCACAGGGCCGGAGCCTAGTGGCCGGGCGCGCGTCGCCCGGATGCGCTCACCGGATGACGCGCAGGCAGGTGGCGGGTCCTCCTCGTAGGAGGCAGCCGGCGTCACCGGGGCCGGGCAGCGGCGCGTTACCCGTCACCGGCACCAGCTGCAGGGTCACGGGTGCCGGCCGGGAAGTGACGTAGGGCGGGCTGAACAGCACCGCCGCGCCCGGAGGTACCTGCGCATCGACGCCGAGCCGGCGCAACGCGAGGACGATGCCCGACGCCTGCGGCCATCGCCGCTCGTTGTCGTCGCGGACCAGGACCGGCCCCCGCTCCTTCCCGACGGCGGCCACGGCGAGCTGGTCCAGCAGACGCTGGGAGCCGGCGGCTGGTGTCGCTCTTGAGAGGCTCGACGACGGGGCGCTCAGGACGACCGCGAGCCCGGCGACGGACACCGCGACCGCGACGGCGATACGGATGCCGATCGGTATCGGAATTGACGGACGGCGCGAAGCGAGGCGGCCGAGCAGATCACCGGCGAGGAATCCGTAGCCCAGCAGCAGGAGGATCGGCAGCACGCTCATCCAGAGCACGAGGTAGCCGTAGACCGGGCCGACGTTCTGGCGGACCGTCTGCACGGCGGCCACCTCGGCGACCAGGAACATTCCGGCGACGGCCGCGGCGTTCCGGCTGCGCGTGAGGCCGCCGAGCACCATCAGGACCAGCCCTGCCGCGCCGAGCGCGGCGGCGACGCCGGCGCCCGCGGGCGGGAGCACCGACCCGAGGGGCACCGTCCGGCCGAGCAAGGCCTGCAGTGGGTCCGACAGGTAGCCGGCGGCGGTCCTCCAGCCCAGGCGCGCCGAGTTGTCGCTGGCGAACCGACTCAGCTGACGGATGTTGCCCGGTGTGGAGCTCAGCTGCTGTACGACCGGGCCGAGCCAGACCAGGCCGAGCAACACCGCGAAGGCCGCTGGCACGCGCAGGCGGGCCCAGTCGAGGGCCTTCAGGTCGAAGCGCGGCCGACGGCGCCACTCCCGGCCGGTGATGCCGAGGCGCACGGCCGCGACCACGACGACGACCGCGCCGACCAGGACCCCGGTCCCGATGTGGGTCTGGACGAGGACGCTGCCCAGTATCAGGGTCCATCCCGCCGCGGTCCGCCGTCCCAGGAGCCAGGCGACCGCGAGCAGGAGGAAGAGCAGCGCGGGGACGACCACGGCAACCGGGTTCCACGGCAGGCTGAACAGACCCGGGTGCAGCTGGCGGGCGAGCAGCAGCACGAGCAGGCCGGCCACCACGGCGACGACCCGGCCGCCGAGCTTCTGGACGACGGCCACGATCCCGATCGCGGCGAGTCCGTTGAGCAGGACGACCGCCGCGGCCAGCGACCAGCTGTGACCGCCCAGCAGCCGGTACGGGCCGGTCAGCAGCGTGTACCAGGACGGGCCCGGGTGCCGCCAGCCGAACCGGGAGTACGCCCCCAGGAACTGGTCGCCGTGCACGATGCGGCGCACGTCGAGCTCGATCAGGGCCTGGTCGCCGGCGTAGGAGTAGTCCGTCCGCCGCAGGCATTCTCGGAGCACCAGCACCAGGAAGGGCAGCGCGACGAGCAGGACCGGTGCGGCCCCGGCCACACGATCCTGCTCGGGCAGCCGGGCCCGCATCCTCGCGGTCACGGACACGGGAACCTCCGTCAGACGAGCTGCAGGGTGACCGCGATGTTCCCCCGGGTCGCCCGCGAGTACGGACAGACCTGGTGGGCGGCCTCGAGCGCCTTCTCACCCTCTTCGCGCCCTGCAGAGGGCAGCTCGACAGCGAGGGTGACCTGCAGACCGTAGGCGTCTCCGTCCGGGCCGATGCCCACCGACGCGGTGACGGTGGAGCCGTCGGTGGAGACGCCGGCCTTCTTGGCGACGATCTTCAAGGCGGAATGGAAGCAGGCGGCGTAGCCCGCCGCGAACAACTGCTCGGGGTTCGACAGCTCGCCGCCGGGGCCACCCATCTCCTTCGGGACGGCCAGGTCGACGTCCACCACGTCGTCGTCGCTGGTGACGTGCCCGTTGCGGCCGTCGCCGTAGGCCGTCGCGCGTGCGGTGTAGATGGCTTCCATGGGCGTGCCCACCTTCGCTGAACGGGGCCGAGGGTCGTCCCCGACCCGATCCTGTCAGAGCGGGGATACTCCGGAGGTGCTCCTCGCCGCGGCCGTGCTCCATGCTCCGGACGACCCGTCCGGGCGCGGGCTGCTCATGGTCGTCGCGGCGCTGCTCGTGCTGCTCCTGGTGTCGGTGCACGTACGGCTGCTCCTGCGCGTCGCCCCGCGGGCCGCCCCCGAGGTCGAATCGACAGATCAGCGTGTCGGCGACGAGCGGGCCGGTGACGAGGGATCGACCGGGGGCGGGTCAGCCGCGGCGACGATGGCGCCTTCGGTCCCGTCGGTCCAGGAGCCGCCGCCCCCGCCGGCGTCGGCACCGCCGACGCGCGAACCTGTGGACGCCCGCCGGAGCTGACCAGGCGGATTGATAGCCTTGACGAGCGCCGTTCGGCGTTTCCTCCTGCCACGGATCGTCCGTGGCCGCCCGAGACCGTAGGAGGTCTTCCTTTGGCATCCCGCCATTACGAACTCATGGTCATCCTCGCGCCCGACCTCGAGGAGCGGACCATCGCTCCGTCCCTCGAGCAGTTCCTCAGCGTCGTCCGCAACGCCAGCGGCACGGTGGAGAAGGTCGACGTGTGGGGCCGCCGTCGGCTCAGCTATGAGATCAACAAGAGCTTCGAGGGCATCTACGCGATCCTCGACCTGCACACCGACCCGGCCACGGTCGTCGAACTCGACCGTCAGCTGAACCTCAACGAGTCGGTGCTGCGCACCAAGGTCATCCGGCTTCCCGACCGCCTCCGCAACCGGGGCAGCGCCAGCCGTTCCCGCACCGGGTCGGCTCCCGCCGCGTCCCCGATCGCCTGAGCGGGGGCCGGTAGCGCATGGCTGGCGAAACCGTCATCACCGTCATCGGGAACCTGACCAACGACCCGGAGCTCCGGTTCACCCCGAGCGGGCAGGCCGTGGCGAGCTTCACCGTCGCCTCGACCCCCCGGACGATGGACCGGCAGACGAACGAGTGGAAGGACGGCGACACGCTGTTCCTCCGCTGCAGCGTGTGGCGCCAGGCGGCGGAGAACGTCGCCGAGTCGCTCCACAAGGGCTTCCGCGTGATCGTCCAGGGCCGCCTCAAGCAGCGCTCCTTCGAAACCCGTGAGGGCGAGAAGCGCACCGTCGTCGAGCTCGACGTCGACGAGGTCGGTCCGTCCCTGCGCAACGCCACCGCACGCGTCAACCGGGCCGGTCGGCCCGGCGGAAACGGCAGCGGTAACGGCGGTGGGGGCGGCGGCTACGGCGGCGCTGCCGGCACCGGCACGGCGGCGGCGGCTACGGCGGCGGCGCTCCCTCCGGGGGCGGCGGCGGTGGCTACGGCGGTTCCGGCGGGTCCGGTGGATCCGGTGGCAGCGCTCCCGTGGACGACCCCTGGTCGCAGCCGCCCGGCGGCTACAGCGACGAGCCCCCCTTCTAGTCCTTCTTTCCTGTTCGATTTCGCTCTCGAGGAGCAACCATGGCCAAGGCGCCATTGCGCAAGCCGAAGAAGAAGGTTTGCGAGTTCTGCAAGAACAAGGTCTCCTTCATCGACTACAAGGACACCGCCCTTCTCCGCCGCTACATCTCCGACCGCGGCAAGATCCGCGCGCGTCGGGTCACCGGCAACTGCAGCCAGCACCAGCGTGACGTCGCCGTCGCGGTGAAGAACAGCCGTGAGATGGCGCTGCTGCCCTACACCAGCACGGCGCGCTGATCATGCGGCTCATCCTGACGCAGGAGGTGTCCGGCCTCGGTGGCCCGGGCGACGTGGTCGATGTGAAGGACGGCTACGGCCGGAACTTCCTCGTCCCGCGTGGTCTGGCCATCCAGGCGACGCGCGGCGCCGAGAAGCAGATCGTCCAGATCCGGCGGGCCCGTGAGGTGCGGGAGATCCGTGACCTCGGCCAGGCCCAGCAGGTCGCCAACGACCTGCGCTCGGTTCCGGTGACCCTCACCGGGCGCGCGGGGCAGGGCGGCCGGTTGTTCGGTTCGGTCACGGCAGGCGACGTCGCCGCGGCTGTGGTCGCGGCCGGCGGCCCGAAGCTCGACCGTCGCCGTATCGAGCTGCCGAACCCGATCAAGTCGCTGGGCAAGCACCAGGTGACGGTCCGGCTCCACCCGGAGGTCGTGGCCGACCTCAACATCGAGGTCGTCGCCGACTAGGTGAGTTCCGGTGGCCGAATCGGCCACCGAGGCTCGAGCAGCACCCCGACGCCCGCGTCGCCTTCCCGGCGCCGCGGGCGTCGTGCTGTCCCGGGTCGTTTCCGCCGAAGGGGTCGACAAAGACCGGCGAATGTGCAGGTCAGGCGCGCGGCTGGCCTCGGTGATCGGCTGCGGACCGAGGGGTGGACGTCCTCGGCGTGTTGCCACGCCGTTCATCTCCGGACACCTGCCGGACACCTCCGAGAAGTTTTCCCGCCCGGTTGTCCACAACCGGTGGAGAACGCTGTGGACGCCGGACCTGCAGAACTACAGAGCGTGAAGCGGCGATCCACAGGCTGCACCGGGCTCCACACAGCGCCGTCCACAGCTTCGGGCCCGGTAGCCCACACCTTGCACACAGCGACATCCACAGGGGCGGTCCGGCGCCACGCCGTCGCGCTCTCCTTTTTGTCGGAGGTCTGGTCTAGACAGGGGAACGTCCTTCCCGGCCAGCCCGGGCCGCGACCCCGAAGGGAGCACCGCCGCCGGTGACCGTCACCTCGCTCGACCGCAACGCCCGGTCCGGTTCCTCGTCCACTCCGGCGCTGCCCGAGTTCGACCGGACACCGCCGCAGGACCTCGCGTCGGAGCAGAGCGTGCTCGGCGGCATGTTGCTGTCGAAGGACGCGATCTCGCAGGTCGTGGAGTCGTTGAAGGAGGCGGACTTCTACCGCCCGGCGCACGCGACGATCTACGAGGTCGCGTCGGACCTCTACGCCAAGGGCGAGCCCGCCGACACGGTCAGCGTTGCCGCCGAGTTGCAGCGGCGCGGCCTGCTCGAGCGCATCGGTGGGGCCGCCTATCTGCACACGCTGATCTCGACGGTGCCCACGGCCGCCAACGCCGGCTACTACGCCAAGATCGTCAGCGAGAAGGCGGTCCGGCGCCGGCTGGTCGAGGCGGGCATGCGGGTCACGCAGCTCGGCTACAACGAGGGCGCGGAGGTCGACGACGTCGTCGACCGGGCGCAGGCCGAGGTCTTCGCGGTCACCGAGGCGCGTACCAGCGACGACTTCATGCCGCTCGAGGCGCTGATGACGCCCGCGCTCGAGGAGATCGAGGCGATCGCGGGCCACGACGGTTCGCTCTCCGGCGCCCCGACCGGCTTCCAGGACCTCGACGCCCTGACCAACGGTCTGCACCCCGGCCAGCTCATCGTCCTGGCCGCCCGCCCCGGTATCGGCAAGTCGACGGCAGCGCTCGACTTCGCCCGGGCGACGAGCATCAAGCACGGCATGGCCTCGGTGGTCTTCTCGCTGGAGATGAGTCGCATCGAGATCACGATGCGTCTGCTCTCCGCCGAGGCGCGGGTGCACCTGCAGAACATGCGCAACGGCCGGATGAGCGAGGACGACTGGGCTCGCCTGGCGCGGCGGATGGGCGAGATCGCCAGTGCTCCGCTGTTCATCGACGACAGCCCGAGCCTCAACATGATGGAGCTGCGTGCCAAGTGCCGGCGGCTGAAGCAGAAGCACGACCTCAAGCTGATCGTTCTGGACTACCTGCAGCTGATGAACCCGGGCAAGCGCTCCGACAGCCGCCAGCAGGAGGTCAGCGAGATGAGCCGGTCGTTGAAGCTGCTGGCCAAGGAGATCGGCGTGCCCGTCGTCGCGCTCTCGCAGCTGAACCGGCAGGCCGAGACCCGCGCGGACAAGAAGCCGCAGCTGTCCGACCTCCGTGAGTCCGGCGCCATCGAGCAGGACGCCGACATGGTGATCCTGCTGCACCGCGACGACGCCTACGAGAAGGAGTCGCCCCGCGCCGGCGAGGCCGACTTCATCGTGGCCAAGCACCGCAACGGCCCCACCGACACGGTCACCGTCGCCTTCCAGGGCCACTACAGCCGCTTCGTGGACATGCGTCGCGACTGAGCCTCGCCGGCGGCCGCCCGATGTGACCCTGCCCGCCGACTGGTCCCGCGTCGTCAGCCCGGGTAGGTCCCGGTCGACAGCGAGGGGACGACGTGGCCGATGAGACCCGAGGAACGGTGTTGGTCGCGCTCGCGGCCAACGTCGGTGTCGCCGTCGCGAAGCTCGTCGCCGGAGTCGCGACCGGGTCAGCGGCGTTGCTCTCCGAAGCAGCGCACTCGGTGGCCGACACCCTCAACGAGGTGTTCCTGCTGCTCTCGCTGCGGAAGTCCGAGCGCCCGGCCGACCGGACCCACCCGTTCGGCTACGGCAAGGAGCGGTTCTTCTGGTCGCTGCTCGCCGCGATCGGCATCTTCCTGTCCGGTGCCGGGTTCTCGGCCTACCAGGGCGTCACGGCCGTGCTCGACAGCGGAGAGGCGAAGCAGCCGTCCACCGTCGAGTTCCTCGCCATCTATGTCGTGCTCGTGCTGTCCCTCCTGCTGGAGGGGACCTCACTGCGCAAGGCCTTCCTGCAGGTGCGCGCGGAGGCGAAGTCGGCCCACCGGCGGCTGATCCCGTTCGTGCTGCGCAGTCCGGACCCGACCGTCAAGACGGTGGCCAGCGAGGACACGGTCGCGGTGCTCGGCATCATGCTCGCCCTCGCCGGGACGGCCCTGCACCAGCTCACCGGCAACGAGTATTGGGACGGCGTCTCGTCGCTGTCCATCGCTGTACTTCTCGCCTACGTCGCCTATGCCCTCGGCCGGGACACCAAGGAACTGTTGATCGGCGAGGCCGCCGACCCGTTGGTGCGCGTGACGGCGTACGCCATCGTGACCGGGCACAGCGAGATCGTCGCCGTGAAGGAGCTGCTCACCATGCAGCTGGGGCCGAACGCGGTGCTGGTCGCCGGCCGGGTGCAGTTCCAGGAGGACCTCACCGCAGGTCGGGTCGAGCAGGTCTGCACCGACATCGAGATGGAACTGCTCGAACGGTTGCCGGAGATCACCCAGGTCTTCCTCGACCCCAGCCGCGTGACCAGCGACGAGGTGGAGCGTGCGAGCCGACGTCTCGACCTGACGCTCGAGGACGTCCGGGAGATCGACGGTCCGCAGGACCTGGCCGAGCTGCGCCGCCCCAGGAGCCGGACCGGTCGGCGACTCGCCGACGGTGCCGGAGCGAAGCGCGCCGCGACGCCGGGTCGTCAGAAGGCGTAACGCACGCGCAGGTAGGGCGCGACCTCGTCGATGAGGGCGAGGAGTTCGCGCACCCACCGTCCCTTCGTCCCGCTCCGGTAGCGGACGTTGACCGCGCCGTTCTGGGAGCGCTTGGCTTCCTGGATCTCGGGTCGCCAGAGCACGTCCTCCGCCTTCGGGTGCCATCCGAGGTTGACCTCGTGGAGGGCGTCGTTGTGGGTCAGGAAGATGACCTCGGCGGCGAGCTGGGCCTTGGTCGCCGCGGACGTGGCGTCGCCGAGGGCGATGAGCAGCTCGCGCCACGCAGCGAGCCAGCCCTCGCCGACGATGACGGGCGAGAGGTTGACGTGTACCTCGTACCCCGCCGCGCCGAAGTCGTCGAGCGCAGCGAGCCGGTCTGCGATCTTCGAGGTGCGGATGTCGACGAGGGTCGACATCTCCTGCGGCATCAGTGAGAAGCGGATGCGGGTCGCGCCGGCCGGGTCGTAGTCGAGCAACTCGCGGTTGACCCACTTCGTGGCGAAGCTGCCCTTCGCGTTCGGTAACCCGCGGAAGACCGTCACCAGGTCGCGCACGTTGTCCGACAAGGTGGCATCGACCGAGCAGTCGGAATTCTCGCCGATGTCGTAGACCCAGCGGGTCGGGTCGATCTGGTTCGGCACCTTCTTCGGACCCTGCCGCCCGGCGTGCCGCTCGGTGGACCGGACGATCCCGTCGATGTTGGCGAACAGGGTGATCGGGTTCGCGTAGCCCTTCCGCCGCGGGACGTAGCAGTACGCGCACGCCATCGCGCAGCCGTTCGCCGTCGACGGGGCGATGAAGTCGCTGGACCGGTCGTTCGGCCGGCACGAGAGTCCCTTCTTGACTCCCACGACGAGGCCCTCGGTCTTGATCCGCACCCAGCGGGCGACGTTGGTCTCGTCGCCGTGCAACTCAGGGATGTTCCAGTGGGACTCGACGTCGACCTGCACCGCCTCGGGGAACCGGGCGAGGATCTCGCGGCCGCGAGGCAGCTCGCGAGCGGCGGGCTCGACGTAGATGCGGCGGACGTCGAGCAGCGGGCGGGCACCGCGGTCCGGATTCGCTGCAGGAGGAGTCGTGACGGGGTCAAGGGCCACGCCGCCACCGTAGTCGGGGCGGAGATCCCGTGTTCCAGAGCAATGCCTTGACAGGCATATAACCGTTACGGCATATTGCAGGGGTGCCCGCAGCCCTGGACGTGCTCGCCGAACCACAGCGGCGCCGCATCCTCGACACCCTCGTCGGCGGCGAGTCGTCGGTCGGCTCGCTCGTGAACGAGCTCGGCAGCAGCCAGCCCTCGGTGTCCAAGCACCTGCGGGTACTGCGCGAAGCCGGCCTCGTCGAGGTCCGGGGGGACGGGCCGCGCCGGTTGTACCGCGTGCGCCCCGAGCCGCTGGTCGAACTCGACGCGTGGTTGGAGCCCTACCGGCGCATGTGGCGGACCAGCCTCGACCGTCTCGAGGCACACCTGAGCGAAGGAGAGACCCATGACTGACGTGACACCGGTCCGGAACACCGAGGCGACCCTCGTCGAGACCGGCGAGAAGCCCATCCTGCGGTTCGAGCGGTTCCTGCCGCGGTCCGTCGAGGAGGTGTGGCGCGCGGTCACCGACCCCGAACAGATGCGGTCCTGGTTCCCGACGCGCATCGAGATCGATCGGTGGGAGGTCGGCGCGACTCTGACCCACCACTTCGACGACCAGCCCTTCGAGGCGCTCCCCGGGAAGGTGCTGGAGTACGACGAGCCGCGCCGGGTGGTGTTCACCTGGGGCGAGGACACGATCGGCTTCGAGCTCGACGCGGCTCAGGGTGGCACCGTCTTCGTGCTGACCGAGCAGCTGGGCGCCTCGACGGCGGCCCGCAACGCCGCCGGCTGGGAGGTCTGCCTCGAGCGCCTCACGACGGGCGCGGTGGGGGAGGGCTGGGAGCCGCGGTTCGTGCGCTACCGCACCGCTTACGAGCCCCGGCTCGGTGCGCAGGAAGGCCCGCCCGCCGGGCACGACGCCCAGGCGTCCTGACGAAAACCACTGGACCGGACCAGGACCGGGCCCGTAGCCTGCCGCTGTTCGTGACCCTGCCCGAGGAGGTGACACCCATGAACGCTGGACCGATCTGGGTGCTCCCCATCTCCGACGAGGTCAGACGACCGTAGGTGTCGCCGGGAGCGCCTTCCGAGGCACTCGCGAAGGGCAACACCTGTGACTTCTCCGGATCAATCTGCCGAGCACGCGTCCCGACCGTTCGATGTGATCGTCGTCGGCTGCGGGCCGACCGGCGCGACGCTGGCTGCCGAACTGCGGCTGCACGACCTGCGGGTACTGGTGCTCGAGCAGGAGACGGAGCCGCCGTCGTTCGCCCGCATCGTCGGTCTCCACATCCGCACCCTCGAGCTGATGGCCATGCGCGGCCTGCTGGAACGCCTGCTGGAACGCGGCCGGCGACGGCCGCTCAGCGGTCTGTTCGCCGCCATCGCCAAGGCCGCGCCCGAGGGTCTGGACAGCGCGTACGCCTACCTGCTGGGCATCCCGCAGCCGGTTCTCGTGCACCTGCTCGAGACGCACGCCCGCGAGCTCGGAGCGGAGATCCGGCGCGGGTGCGCCGTCGTCCGCGTCGTGCAGGACGACACCGGGGTGACCACCGAGCTGGCCGGCGGCGAACAATTGCGCTCCCGGTATCTCGTCGGGTGCGACGGCGGCCGGAGCCGGGTGCGCCAACTGCTCGGGGTCGGCTTCCCCGGCGAGCCTTCGCAGAACGAGACGATCCTGGGCGAGCTGGCGGCAGGGGCCTCGGCCGAGGAGATCGCCACCCGGGTCGAGGAGATCCGTGGTACCGAGCCGCGGTTCGTCTTCAGTCCGGTCGGTGACGGGGTCCACCGCGTCGTGCTCCCGGTCGAGGGTGTCGGCGACCGGTCGGAACCGCCCACGCTCGAGGACTTCCGGCGGGAGCTGCAGGCGCTGGCGGCGACCGATTTCGGGGTGCACTCGCTGCGCTGGTCGTCCCGCTTCGGGGACGCGACGCGGCTCGCGGAGCGCTATCGGGTCGGGCGGGTGCTGCTGGCCGGCGACGCGGCGCACATCCATCCGCCGATCGGTGGGCAGGGCGTGAACCTCGGCGTCCAGGACGCGTTCAACCTCGGCTGGAAGCTCGCCGCGCAGGTCAACGGCTGGGCACCGCCTCCGCTGGTGGACACCTACGAGACCGAACGCCGCCCGGTGGCGGAGGACGTGCTGGACAACACCCGTGCCCAGCTGGAACTGCTCTCCGCCGAACCCGGTGCGCAAGCCGTGCGCCGGCTGCTCAGCGAGCTGATGGACATCGACGAGGTGAACCGTCGCCTGCTCGAGAAGCTGACGGCGATCGGCATCCGGTACGACCTGGGCGACGGCCGGGACCTGGTCGGTCGCCGCGTGCCGGATCTCGAGCTCCGGGACGGTCACCTCTACGAGCGGATGCGTCGCGCCCGTGGCCTGCTGCTGGACCGCTCCGGACGGCTGGCCGTCGACGGTTGGGTGGATCGCGTCGACCACGTCGCGGACCCCACAACGGACCTGGACGTGCCGGGCGTCCTGCTCCGTCCCGACGGTCACGTCGCCTGGATCGGCGACGACCAGCAGGACCTCGACGACCACCTCGCGGAATGGTTCGGCGAGCCCGTCGCTCACCGGGGACCCGCCGCCGTCCCCTAGAAGCCGAGCGCGGCCACCAGCGCTGCCGGGTCCTCGACGGTCAGCGTCGCACCCGGGTGACGGAGCAGACCGAGCGGGTCGAGGGCCGGCACCGGCCGGGCGAACAGCACGCACGCGCCCGACTTGGTGGTGGTGCCGAAGGTGACGCCGCGGTCGCTCATCGACAACCGCGGGCCGAGGGCCTTGACCGCGAGGTAGGGGCCGGTGACGGAGGCGCCGGTGATGTTGCTGCGCGGGGTCCGGAGGTGCCAGGGCCCGAAGCGGACGTCGAGCGCCTCGTCGTCGACGGTCACCCCGGACGTCGCGCCGAGCAGCCCCGGCAGCCAGGGGAAGCGGGGATCGCGAGCGAAGGGGAAGCGCTGCAGTGTCACGCTCCGGCCCTACCCCGGACCGGAGACCCCAGCCCTGCCGGATCTCCCGTCAGCGGGGAGCACCGAGCCGTACCGCCGCGACCCCGGCGCTGACGACGACGAGGCCGATGACCTGACGTCGGGTGAGGCGGTCGTGGAACAGCACGCGGCTACTGATGGCGCTCAGCGCGATGCCGGCGCCGCTCCAGATGCCGTAACCGACCGCGAGGGAGAGCCCGGCGGCCAGCGCCTTCGCCATGCAGGCGACGGAGAGGGCGATGAGGGTCAGGCTCGCTGCGGTGTAGGCGAGCCGGCGCATACCGCGGGAGAGCCGGAGCGCCAGCATGCCGCCGACCTGCGAGAGGACGGAGACGCTGAGCAGGGCGGCACCGATCACGTCGAGCGCTTGCGGGGGCCGGTCTGCAGCAGGACGGCCCCGACACCGATCGCCACGATGCCGACGAGCTGCACGGAGCTGACCGCATCGCCGAACAGCACGACGCTCGCCAGTGTCGCGGCGGCGAGTCCGCAGCTGGTCAGGGTCCCGTAGCCGACGCCGAGGCGCATGCCGCGTTCGAGGGCGCGGCCGAACATCCAGGTCGAGACGCCGTACAGCCCCAGGCAACCGACGGCGGCCGCGACGACGCGGAAGCCGTCGGACGCGCGTAGCAGGAGCGTGCCGCAGACCTCGAGGGCGATGGCGCCGAACAGCAGGAGGCCGACGATCCGGCGGGGTGGAGCCACACCTCGAGTCAACCTCAGGGCGATCGTGCAAGGACCGGCGCCGACGAGCACCGCCTAGCATGGGCTGCCCACCCTGACCCGAGGAGTTCCGTGTCCGCCGCGCCCACTGATGTCGTCACCGTCGAGCGGCAGGGGCACGTCCTGCTGATCGGGGTGAACCGGGCGGCCAAGCGCAACGCCTGGAACCTCGCGGTCATCGACGGGGTGGCCGCGGCCTACGACCAGCTGGCCGCCGACGACGAGGCCCGGGTCGGCGTGCTGTTCGGCCACGGTGACCACTTCTCCGCCGGGCTCGACCTCGCCGAGGTGTTCCCGAAGGTCACCTCCGACGGCCCGCAGGTGCTCGCCGGGAACGCGACGCACGACCCGTTCGGGCTGTGGAAGCCGCCGGTGCCGAAGCCGGTCGTGATGGCCGTGCAGGGCATCGCCTTCACGCTCTCCATCGAGCTGGCGCTCGCGAGCGACATCGTCGTCGCGGCCTCCGACGTCCGCTTCCGGCAGCTCGAGATCGCGCGCGGCATCCTGCCCTTCGGTGGGGCGACGGTCCGAGGACCGCGTCAGCTCGGCTGGGGCAACGCGATGAAGTTCCTGCTCACCGGCGAGGAGGTCGACGCCACCGAGGCGCACCGCATCGGCCTCGTGCAGGAGGTCGTCGAGCCGGGCCGGCAGCTCGATCGTGCCGTCGAGCTCGCCCAGGTCATCGCCGCCCAGGCGCCGCTCGGCGTCTACGGCACGCTGGCGAACGCGCGCATCGCCGCGCGGGCGTCCGCCACCGAGCAGGCTGCGGCCGACCATCTCCGCGAGGTGCTGCCGAAGCTCTCGGCCAGCGACGACGCCGCCGAGGGCGTGCAGAGCTTCGTCGAACGGCGCCAGGCGAACTTCACCGGCCGCTGAGCTCCCCCCGCCGCCGTTCCTCCCCGCGCACCCGTTCCTCCCACGGTTCGGCGGGGAACGGGCGGGTTCAGAGGCGGGTGCCGACCAGCACCGGTTCGTTGACCAGCTCGATGCCGGTCTTCTCGCGGACGCCGTCCCGGACCTCGCGGGCGAGGCGGAGCAGGTCGGCGGTGGTGGCGCCGCCCTGATTGGTCAGCGCCAGGCTGTGCTTGCTCGAGATGCGCGCGGGACCGTCGCCGTGCCCCTTGGCGAAGCCGGCCTGGTCGATGAGCCACGCGGCTGCCACCTTCACACGGCCGTCGGGCTCCGGATAGTGCGGGACGTCGGCGCCCGTGCGCTGCAGCAGTGCGGCGAAGGCGTCGGCGTCGAGGACGGGGTTGGTGAAGAACGAGCCCGCGCTGGCGGTGTCCGGGTCGGCCGGGTCGACGACCATGCCCTTGCCGCGCCGCAGCCGCAGCACCGTCTCGCGCACCTCGCCCAGCGGCGCGCGGCCGCCGGCCTCCACGCCGAGCGTGCGGGCCAGCTCGCCGTAGCGGATCGGCTCGCTGTCGACACCGCTCCGGAGCTGGAACCGGACCTCGAGGATCACGAAGCGGTCGAGTTCGGCCTTGAACCGGCTGTGACGGTAGGAGAACCCGCAGTCCGCAGCGGGCAGCTCGAGGACATCGCCGCTGCGCCGGTCGTAGGCCCGGACGGCGGTGATCGTGTGCGCGACCTCCTGGCCGTAGGCGCCGACGTTCTGCACCGGCGTCGCTCCGGCCAGCCCGGGAATGCCGGAGAGGCACTCCATCCCGGCGAGCTGCTCGGTGACCGAGCGGGCGACGAGGTCGTCCCACGGCTCGCCGGCGGCGACGACCAGAGCGTCGCCGACCCGCTCGACCCCCCGGGTGCGGATGAGCACGACGGTGCCGGCGAATCCCTCGTCCGGGAGCACGAGGTTGCTGCCCCCGCCGATCATCAGCAGCGGCTGCCCGCCGTCGTCGGCCTCGCGGACGGCGGCGACCAGCTCGTCGGCCGTGCTCGCCTCGACCAACCGCTCGGCCGGGCCCCCGAGCTGCAGAGTGGTCAGGGGCGCGAGCGGAACCGACTCGGAGACGTGCACCCGTCCAGCGTGCCCGATCAGAGCGCGGGCAGGCCTGCGAAGCTCGTCGACGCCTCGGCGTACAGGCGCCGCGGGATGCGGCCGGCGCCGGCGGCGAGCCGGCCGGCCTCCACGGCCTTCCGCATCGCCTCGGCCATGCGGGCGGGAACCTGCGCCCTCGTGACCGCGCTGGCCAGCAGGACGGCATCGCAGCCGAGCTCCATCGCCAGGGCGGCGTCGGACGCGGTGCCGATACCGGCGTCGAGCACGACCGGCACGGTCACCGATTCACGCAGGATCGCGATGTTGTACGGGTTGCGGATGCCGGCGCCGCTGCCGATCGGCGAGCCCAGCGGCATGACCGCGGCGACCCCGGCGTCGGCGAGGCGCCGGCCCAGGATCGGGTCGTCGGTGGTGTAGGCGAAGACCTGGAAACCGTCGTCGACCAGCTGTTCCGCAGCGTCGAGCAACTCGACCGCGTCCGGCAGGAGGGTCCGGTCGTCACCGATGACCTCGAGCTTCACCCAGTCGGTCTCGAACGCCTCGCGGGCGAGCTTCGCGGTCAGCACGGCGTCGCGGGCGGTGAAGCACCCCGCGGTGTTGGGCAGGACGCGGCAACCGAGCCGGTCGATGACGTCGAGCACCGATCCGCGCGCGGTCGGGTCGAGACGCCGCAGGGCGACGGTCACGATCTCGGTGCCGGACGCGGCCAGCGACGCCTCGAGGGCGTCGAGGCTCGGCGCACCACCCGTGCCGAGGATGAGCCGCGACGAGAACGTCTCGCCGGCGAGGAGCAGGGGGTCGTCCATGAGGGTCTCCTTCGAGGTCAGGGGAAGGCCGGGCGGCCGGTCAGCCGCCCTGGACGGCGACGAGCAGTTCGACGACGTCGCCGTCGGCCAGGGGCCGGCTCGGCCACTCGGCGCGCGGGACGACCTCGCCGTTGAGCGCGACCGCGACCCCGCGGGCGGCTGTCGTGTGCCCGTGCCGGGCGAGCAGGTCGGGTAGCCGGGCGCCGTCGGGCAGCTGCTCGGCGGTGCCGTTCAGGGTGAGGGTCACGAGGCGCTCCGGAAGCGGTCGGGGGAGAAGGGCTGCATCAAGGCGGGCACCTGGTTCGCGGTCAGCAGGGAGGCGACGAGTTCGCCGGTGAGCGGCGTGAGCAGGACGCCGTTGCGGTAGTGACCCGACGCGACGACGAGCCGATCGCAGCGGCTTCCGTCGGGGACGGGGACGGTGCCGAGCAGCGGGGCGTTGTCGGGACTGCCCGGCCGGAGCCCGACGGCCGTGCCCACCAGCTCGAGTTCGTCGACGTCCGGCAGCAGTTCGCGGGCCGCGCGCAGCAGCTCGTGCACCGCGCCGGCGGTGACACGGCGGTCGAGCCCCTGCTCCTCGACGCTCGCCCCCGCGACCAGCCGACCGTCGGCGCGGGGGACGAGGTACACGTCCTCGCCGCGGATCGTCCGGCTGACCAGGGGTGACGGGCCGCGCAGGTGCAGCAGCTGACCCTTCACCGGACGGACGGGGAGGCCGGGCAGCAAGCGTCCGGAGGCGGCGCCGGCGGCCACGACGACGGTCGTCGCCGTGAGGTTCCGGACGTCGGTCACCGGCTCCGGCCGCAGCAGCACACCGGCCGCCGCCACGGCGGTACGCAGGGCCCGGACGAGCGCCCGGTTGTCCACCGCGTGATCGCCGCGGACGTGCAGGCCGCCGCGGATACGTGGGGACAGCGCCGGCTCGAGCTGGCGGGCCTGCCGCGCGCGGAGGCGTTCCACGTCGAGGCCGAGCTTGTCCTGGTAGCTGGCGAGCTCATCGAGCGCGGCCATGTCGTCGGCGTCCCGCGCGATCGAGAGGGTCCCGGCGGTGCGGTATCCGACGTCGAGGCCCGACGCCGCCTCGAGCTCGCGGACGAACGCGGGCCAGCGCTCGGCGGCGGCGCGGTTCAGGGTGAGCAGCGACTCCTCGCCGTAGTGCACCTCGGTGACCGGGGCGAGCATGCCGGCCGCGGCCCAGCTCGCGCCCCCGTCGTCACCGGCGGCTTCGACCGAACGCCCGAGGACGGGGTCGGAGATCTCGACGCTGAGGCCGGCCCGTGCGGCCCGCCAGGCGATGGACAGGCCGATGAGCCCGGCGCCGACGACGGCGACGTCGGGGCGGTCCTGCCTCGCGTCATCAGTGCTCACGGAGAAGTCCCTTCGCCGGCATGACCCGGATCAGGTGCGAACGGTCGGGGGCTCTCAGCCCGCCCTCTCAGCCCGGTCCGCACCGGGCTCCCGCACCTCAACGGTACGCCGCCCGGCGGGGCCGGACGGGTGTCACCTCTGGTGCGCCGCCGGCCGGCGGCGCTACGCTCCCAGCAACTCCGGAGCCATCCCTTCCGGAGCCCACGACACGGAGGACCAGGCGGCGACCCTGCCTGCAGCCGTGGCGAAGAGAGGCGCACCATGACCGATCTCGGCCTGCGTCCGGTCCGTCCCGTCCCGGGTCGGAAGCCGGAAGACCAGCCGGAAGAACCCCGGATGCTCCAGCTGCTCACGCCCGACGGGCGGCGGCGCGAGGAACCGGACCTGCCGTTCTCGCTCCCGGACGACGGGTACCGCGCGTTCTACCGCGACCTGGTGCTCGTCCGCCGGTTCGACGACGAGGCGACGGCGTTGCAGCGCCAGGGGGAGCTCGGCCTCTGGGCGCCCCTGCGTGGGCAGGAGGCGGCGCAGGTGGGCAGCGGCCGGGCCCTGCACCCGGAGGACATGGCCTTCCCGACCTACCGCGAGCACGGGGTCGCGCTGTGCCGCGGCGTGGACCCCGTCGACATCCTCGGACTGTTCCGGGGCACGACGCTCGGCGGCTGGTCGCCGGACTCGACCGGCCTCGCGCTCTACACGATCGTCGTCGGGGCCCAGGCGCTCCACGCGGTGGGCTACGCGATGGCGGTGCAGCAGGAGCAGCGCGCGACCGCCACGGGCGAGACGGCGGAGTCGGGCGCCCGCCCGGCCGTGCTGGCCTATTTCGGGGACGGGGCCAGCAGCCAGGGCGACGTGCTCGAGAGCTTCGTCTGGGCCAAGAGCTTCGACGCCCCCGTCGTCTTCTTCTGCACGAACAACCGCTTCGCGATCTCGGTACCGGTGAGCCGGCAGCTCGGCGCACCGCTGACCGCCCGGGCCGAGGGCTTCGGCATCCCGGCGGTCTCGGTGGACGGCAACGACGTGCTCGCCGTCTCCGCCGCGACGACGGCCGCGCTCGAGCGGGCGCGTTCGGGCGGCGGACCGCAGCTCATCGAGGCACACACCTACCGCATGGGTGCGCACACGACGTCCGACGACCCGAGCCGCTACCGCGACCCCGACGAGGTCGCGCGCTGGGAGGCGCGGGACCCGCTGCTGCGGATGCGGCGCTTCCTCGAGCACGAGGGCCTCGCCGACCGGGCCTACCTGACCGAGGTCGACGCGGCGGCCGAGACACTGGCCGCCCAGGTCAGGGCCGGTTGCCGAGCCATTCCCGATCCGTCCCCGCGGGCGATGTTCGACCACGTCTACGCCACGGAGCCGCCGGGCCTCGCCGAGCAGCGACGCTGGCACGAGCGGTATCTCGCGAGCTTCGAGGACGCACCGGCGGTGGGTGCACCATGACCGCACCCGCGCCCTCCCGTGACCACACGGTGCAGGGACCGGAGCGGCTGAGCCTCGGCGTCGCCATCAACCGCGGCCTCCGGGCCGAGCTCGCCGCAGACGACCGGGTCGTGGTGATGGGCGAGGACGTGGGCCGCCTCGGCGGCGTCTTCCGGGTCACCGACGGCCTGCAGCAGGAGTTCGGGGAGCACCGCGTCGTCGACACCCCACTCGCCGAGTCGGGGATCATCGGCACCGCCGTCGGCATGGCGATGCGGGGGCGCCGTCCCGTCTGCGAGATCCAGTTCGACGGCTTCGTCTTCCCGGCCTTCGACCAGATCGTCACCCAGGTCGCGCGGCTGCACGTCCGCTCCGGTGGCCGGGTACGGATGCCGATCACGATCCGCATCCCCTACGGCGGCGGCATCGGCGCGGTCGAGCACCACTCCGAGAGCCCCGAGGGCTACTTCTGCGCGACGCCCGGCCTCCGCGTCCTGACCTGCTCGAGCCCCCAGGACGCCTACGACGCGGTGCGGGCGGCGGTCCGCTGCGACGATCCGGTCATCCTGTTCGAACCCAAGCGGCGGTACTGGGACAAGGGCGAGGTTGTCGAGTCGGCTCCGGACCCGGCTGCGGGGCTCGGGGAGGCCGCCCGCGTGCTGCGGACCGGTAGCGACGTGACGCTGGTCGGCTACGGGCCGACGGTCCGCACCTGCCTCGACGCCGCAGCGGCGGCGGCGACGGAGGGGCGGTCGGTGGGGGTCGTCGAGCTGCGGGTTCTCGCGCCGCTGGAACTCGACGTGCTGGTCACCGCGGCCCGGGCGACCGGAAGGGTCGTCCTGGTCAGCGAAGCACCGCAGACCGGCTCGCTCGCCGGCGAGATCGCGGCCCGCGTGACCGAGCAGGCGTTCTACTCGCTGGAGGCGCCGGTCCTGCGGGTCGGCGGCTTCGATGTGCCGTACCCGCCCTCGCGGCTCGAACAGCTCTACCTGCCCGACGTCGACCGCGTGCTCGACGCCGTCGACCGCAGCCTGGCCTTCGCATGACCGGCCACGTGTTCCGGTTGCCCGACCTCGGCGAGGGTCTGACCGAGGCCGAGGTCCTCCGGTGGCTCGTCGCGGTCGGTGACGTCGTGACGGTGAACCAGCCGATCGTCGAGGTGGAGACGGCCAAGGCGGCCGTCGAGATCCCCTGCCCGGTCGCGGGCACCGTCGCCGTCCTGGGAGCTGCCGAGGGCGGCGTCCTTGCCGTCGGAGCGCCGCTGGTGGAGATCTCGGTCGTCGACGCTCCGCGCACCGTCGTCGGCACTGCCGAGCCGGACCGCGAGCCGGTGCTGGTCGGCTACGGCCCGCAGGCCGGCCGCGGCGCCACCCGGCGCCCCCGCCGGGGCATGGTGCCGGCGCAGTCGGCCCCGGCCGAGCCCGCGGGTCGGGTCCTGGCCAAGCCACCGGTCCGGAAGCTCGCGAAGGATCTCGGTGTCGACCTCACCACGGTGACGGGCACCGGTCCGGACGGGGTCATCACCCGCCGGGATGTGCAGGCGCTGACCCAGGCTCCACCGATCCCGAACGCAGCGGGCGGCCCGGCCGCTGGGGAATCCCCAGCGGAACGCATTCCCGTCCGCGGGGTGCGTCGGGCGACGGCGGAAGCCATGGTCCGCAGCGTCTCGGTGCCGCAGGCCAGCGTGCGGCTCGCGGTCGACGTGACCCGCGCCGTCCGGCTGCCCGCCGCGGTGGCGGCCCGTCATCCGGCGGTGGCGCCGACCTTCCTCACCCTGGTGGCGCGCGCGGTCGTCCTCGCGCTGCAGGAGCGTCCCCTGCTGCACGCCCGGTGGGAGGAGACCGCCGGCGAGATCGTCGTCCCGCCGTCGATCGCGCTCGGTATCGCCGTGGCGGCGCCGCGCGGACTGCTCGTGCCCAAGGTGCGCGATGCCGGTTCGCTGTCGCTGCGGGCGCTCCGCGAGGCCATCGACCGGGTCGTCGTCGCCGGACGCGAGGGGCGCCTCACCCCCGGCGACCTGACCGGCGGTACCTTCACCATCTCGAACGTCGGCGTCTTCGGGGTCGACGGCGGGACCGCTCTGCTGACCCCGGGGGAGACGGCCATCCTCTGCCTCGGCGCGGTGCAGGAGCGGCCGTGGGTCGACGACGGGGAGCTCGTGGTCCGTTCTGTCGTCGAGCTGACGCTGACGATCGATCACCGGGTGGTCGACGGGTCGGAGGCCGCCGGCTTCCTCACCGACGTCGCCGCCCTGCTGCACGATCCGGAGCTGATGCTCGTCCGCTCCTGAGGGGGTGTCGGAACGGCGCCGGGCCTCCTAAGCTCGGGACATGCCGTCCTATGCGTACCGCTGCCGCACCTGCGACGCCTCGTTCGACGTCCAGCGCAGCATGACCGAGCGCACCAGCTCGGCGCCGGCGTGCCCGAGCGGCCACGACGACACCTCGCGCGTGTGGTCCGCGGTCGCCGTGACGGGCGTGGCCAGCGGGGTTGGTGCTCCTGCGCCGTCGTCGGCCGGCGGTGGCTGCTGTGGGGGCGGCTGCTGCGGCTGAGCCGGGTCGGCCGCCCGGGCGCTCAGTAGCGGTAGCGGTCCCGCGTCGTGTACTCGTCGCGGCGACGCGGCGCGAACAGGAACAGGTCGACGGCCACACCGGCGGCGCCGACGACCATGAGGATCCAGCCGACGGCCTGCAGGTCGAGGAACCCGACCGACGTGGTGACCGCGAACGCCAGGATGGCGCCGATGGCGATGAGGACCAGACCGGTCCCGGTACCTCTGCTCATGTGACGTCCTCGTGCGCTCTCTTCTGGTGTGGCGGCGGTGGGCAGAGCCCGACTCAGTAGCGCGGGGGGTGCTGCTGCTGGTAGGTCTGACCCGGCTGGTAGGCCTGCTGCTGGTAGGTCGAGCCGTCCTCGTAGTTGCGGCCGACGAAGTTCTGGTCGTAGGCCTGCGACGGGCGACGGGCAACCCAGTCGAGGTAGAGGATCGTCACGAACCCGACCATGCCCATCACCATGAGGATGGTCCCGACGGCGGGGAGGCTGATGCCGGGGGTGCTCGCCGTGATGGCGAAGGCCAGGACGGCACCGACCGTGATGGCGGCGAGAGAAGCACCGAGTCCGCGCGGATAACTGCCCATGGAAACAGGTGTACCCCGCCGAACTGTCAGTTGCACGCAGCCGGACCGGTCCGGGACCGGTTTCCGGGCCCCGGACGGCCATCGTGCCAGGTGGTGTACCGAATCGTCACCTTCGCGACAGCAGAACGGGCACCCCCGTTGCTCAGGGGTGCCCGTTCCTCGTTCAGTCCGGCGTCAGCCGGTGCGGCTCAGAAGCTGGCCTCGTCGAGGTCCATCAGGTCGAGGTCGGTGGCCTCGGCGATGGCGCGCTTGCTGGCGAGCTCCGGCAGGACGTTGGCGGCGAACCACTTGGCCGTCGCGACCTTGCCGGCGTAGAACTTCTGGTCCTTCGCCGACGGCGAGCCGTCGAGCGCGGTGAGAGCCACCTCGGCCTGACGCAGCAGCAGCCACGCGGTGACGAGGTCGCCGCACGCCATCAGCAGGCGGGTCGTGTTGAGCCCGACCTTGTAGACGTTGCGGCGCTCCTCGGCCGAGGAGGTGAGGAAGCCGACCATCGTGCCGACGAGCCCCTGGACGTCCTCGAGGGCCGTGCCGAGCAGCGCCCGCTCCGCGGCGAGCTTGCCGTTGCCGGCGTCGCCCTTCGCGAACTCGGTCATGTCGCCCATCAGCTTGGACAGCGCCTGGCCCTTGTCCCGCACGATCTTGCGGAAGAAGAAGTCCATGCCCTGGATGGACGTGGTGCCCTCGTAGAGGGTGTCGATCTTCGCGTCCCGGATGTACTGCTCGATCGGGTAGTCCTGCAGGTAGCCGGACCCGCCGAGCACCTGCAACGACGTCGCGAGCAGCTCGTAGGCACGCTCGGAACCGTAGCCCTTGACGATCGGGAGCAGCAGGTCGTTGACCCGCACCGCGAGGTCGTCCTCCTCGCCCGCGTGGGCGGTGACCTCGATGGAGTCCTGGACGCTCGCGGCGTACAGCACGAGCGCACGCATGCCCTCGGCCCAGGCCTTCTGGCGCATGAGCATGAGGCGGACGTCCGGGTGGTGCGTGATGGTGACGCGCGGCGCGGTCTTGTCCGTCATCTGCGCGAGGTCCGGGCCCTGGACGCGGCTCTTGGCGAACTCGAGCGAGTTCAGGTAGCCGGTCGACAGCGTGGAGATGGCCTTGGTGCCGACCATCATCCGGGCGTGCTCGATGACCTGGAACATCTGCGCGATGCCCGCGTGCACGTCGCCGACGAGGTAGCCGATGGCGGGGTGCTTGTCGCCGAAGGTGACCTCGCAGGTCGCGGAGACCTTGAGGCCCATCTTCTTCTCGACGTTGGTGACGTAGGCGCCGTTGCGCTCACCGAGCTCGCCGGTCGCCCAGTCGGTGACCAGGAACTTCGGGACGATGAACAGCGACAGGCCCTTGGTGCCGGGGCCCGCACCGTCCGGCCGGGCGAGCACCAGGTGGACGATGTTCTCCGGCATGTCCCAGTCGCCGCTGGTGATGAAGCGCTTCACGCCCTCGATGTGCCAGGTGCCGTCGGGCTGCTCGTGGGCGACCGCGCGGCCGGCGCCGACGTCGGAGCCGGCGTCGGGCTCGGTGAGCACCATCGTGGCGCCCCACTCGCGGTCGACCATCGTCTGGGCGAAGACCTTCTGCTCGGCGTTGCCGAGCCGGTCGATGATCGAGGCGAAGCTGGCGCCGGCCATGTACATGAAGGCGGCGGGGTTGGCGCCGAGCATCATCTCGTTGGCGGCCCAGATGACCGACGGCGAGGCGCCGAAGCCGCCGAGGTGCTCCGGCAGCGACAGGCGGTACCACTCGCCGTCGAGGATGGCCTGGTAGCTCTTCTTGAAGGCCTCGGGGAGGGTGACCTCACCGGTCGCCGGGTCGAACTTCGGCGGGTTGCGGTCGGAGTCCGCGAACGACGCGGCCAGGTCGTTGGTGGCCAGGCGCTCGATCTCGCGCAGCACGTCGCGTGCGGAGTCGGCGTCCATCTGGGCGAACGGGCCCTGGCCCAGGGCCTTGTCGGCGCCGAAGACCTCGAACAGGTTGAACTCGAGGTCGCGGAGGTTGCTCTTGTAGTGCCCCATCGATGTCTCCTGTGGGACGAGCTGGTGCGGCCGTGCCGCCCGCGGGTTCCGGTACGGCGTCTGCCGTACTCGTCAGTAACAACGCACGATGCTACTCACGAGTAACGCCCGGAGCGCAAGGTGTCGTCCATCACCCGTTCGAGTCTGACCTGACGATTCCTGGGCTCCCGCGGCCGACGCCGGACCCCTGCCACCCCCGCGAGGGGCGGCCGATCCGGCGGAGCCGGTCCGCAGCAGGTCGTGCCGCGCTACGTTGTGCTCCCCCGATCCGGGTGCGTGACCAGGCGAAGGAGCCTGACATGGCTGCAGTGACCCGACGTCAGCTCCTGCTGGGGGCCGCCGGCGTCGCCGCCCTCGGCGCCTGTGGGTCGTCGAAGAGGACGACGCCGACCGGATCGGCAGGCTCCCACCTCCCGGACCCGGCGGCTGCGCCGTTCGACACGGTTGTCGTGCTGATGATGGAGAACCGGTCCTTCGACCATCTGCTCGGTTGGGTCCCGGGCGCCAACGGCCGCCAGGCCGGTCTGCAGTACCCCGACCGGTCCGGGGCGCTGGTCGCCACCGCACCCCTGGGTGCCGAGACCCAGGGCTGCGAGTTGAAGGACCCGTCGCACGACTGGCAGGCCGTCGCCGAGCAGTACAACGGAGGCCGCTGTGACGGGTGGCTCCGCACCCAGACCACCGGCGATCACTTCCCGATCGGCTACTACCAGCAGCCGCAGGTGCCGATCCTCGGCGCGCTGGCACAGCACTACACCCTGTTCGACAGCTACCACTGCTCGCTGCTCGCCGCGACCTGGCCCAATCGCTTCTACCAACTGTGCGCGGCGACCGACGTGGACACGACGGGCCTGTTCCCGACGGATGGGCGACCCCGCCCGTCCGCCCTCCAGCTGTCGATCTTCGATCGCCTGCACGGGGCCGGTCTGACCGGTGGTTACTACACCTGGGGGGAGCCGATGACCGAGCTGTTCCGGTCGCGCCGCTACGACCCGATCACGTACTCGAAGGACAGGTTCTTCACCGACGCGGCAGCGGGACGACTCCCGAACGTGGCCTTCATCGACCCGGACTACACCACGATCTCCGAGTACCGGGGTACGTCCAACGACGACCACCCGCACGGGGGCCTCTCGGCGGGCGAGGCCTACATCGCGCAGATCCACGAGGCGCTGCGGCAGAGCCCGCAGTGGCAGCGCATGGTGTTCGTCCTCAACTTCGACGAGCACGGCGGGTTCTACGACCATGTCCCGCCGCCGGCGGTGGTGGACGACAACGCCAACCCGAACCCCGGACCCCATCCGGACTACGGCCGACTCGGCTTTCGCGTGCCGGCTGTGGCGATGGGGCCGTTCGCGCCGCAGAAGATCGAATCAGCCGGCCCGTACGAGCACTGCTCCATCCTGCGCATGATCGAGTGGCGGTGGGGTCTCGCTCCGATGACGGCACGCGACGCCCATGCCAAGAACCTGGCCGATGCCCTCGACTTCTCCACGCGACGGGAGGCAGCCACGCTGCCTCCGGCTCCGTCGGCGAGCTCGCCCGCCTGTCCGAACCCGTCGATTGCGCTCGCCTGAACACCGCCGGGGCGCCGCCGCTGTCAACCCGAGTGGCCGGGTGGGGCACTCCCCGCGGATGACTTCGCTGCGACGGGCGCCGTGAGCGCGGCGGCCGGCCGCGACAGCAGGACGACGCCGCCGACGACCGCCACCGCCGCCACCGCGTAGACGACGAGGCGTCCGGGGCTCGTCGCCACCTTCTCGTGCAGCAGGCTGAGTCCGACCGCCAGCGCAGCGACCGGTTCGAGGACCGTCAGCGTCGCGAGCGGTGCGGCGAGGCTCGAGGTCTGGAACGCGGTCTGGTTGAGGACGAAGCCGGTGCCGGCGATCACGAGCAGGGACCACAACGCCCAGTTGGTGAGCAGCACCCCGGGAGAGAGGTCGGGGGTGACGAGCTTGACCAGGGCGCTGCTGACCCCGTAGAAGACGCCGCACAGTCCGGCGAGCAGGACCGAGCGGGGCGGCCCCTTCGGCAGCAGTGCAGCTCCGCCGACCCCTGCGACGAGCAGTACTCCGGACACGACGAGCAGTGGCACCCCCTCGGAGAACGGGACGCTCGTCCGGCCCGGCTCCGCATGCGCGACGGCGACGAACAGGGCGAGGCCGCCGGAGCAGAGCAGCACGCCGACCGTCTCGGACCAGGTGAGCCGGCGCCGGTCGACCAGGGCCGACAGCGGCGCCGCCACGAGCAGGCCGCACACCAGCAGCGGCTGGACGAGGACCAGCGGCGCGAGCGCGAGCGCGAGGACCTGCAGCACGAAGCCGAAGAAGTCGGCGAGCGTCCCGAGCAGCCACAGCGGACGCCGCACCAGCCGCAGCAGGAGCCCGGCGTCGAGGGCACCGGCGGCTCCGCCGGCCGACGTCGGGCTCTGCAGGACGGCCCGGTGCTGCGCGACGGCACAACACGCGAACGACGTCGCGGCGAGCAGCGCGAGGATCGCTCCGAGCAGCACGGGATCCGCCTCAGGCGGCCGAGGCGGTGGGGGTCCCCGCAGCTCCGCGCGACGGCAGCCCGTGCTCGGCCAACGGCCCGACGCTCCAGCCGGCGGTGCGGCAGCGCTCGAGCAGCGGCGGCAGCGCGCCGAGCGCGGAGCGCCAGGCCTGCGGCGCAGAGGTGCAGTCCGAGTCGTGCAGCAGCAGCGTCGCGCCACCGTGAAGGTCCGGGTCCAGGGTGGCGAGCACCGAGGCGGGGGTGGCGGTCGCGGCCCAGTCCTCACCCCAGCCGGTCCACAGGACGGGCTGCAGCCCGGTCGCGCGGGCGGCGACGAGCGCGCCGGCGGTGAGTACGCCGTAGGGCGGCCGGTAGTAGCGCGGCGAGGTCCCGGTGACGTCCTCGATCAGCGCGACGGTGCGGCGGAGCTCCTGCCGGGTCGCGACCGGTCCGCGGAGCAGCAGGTTGCGGTGGGTCCATCCGTGGACGGCGAGCTCGTGGCCCTCGGCGACCATGCGTCGGCCGAGGTCGGGCACCCGCTCGAGCATCTCGCCGAGCAGGAAGAAGGTGGCGCGGACGTCGTGGGCGGCGAGCACGTCGAGGAACTGCGGCGTCGAGGCCTCGTCGGGTCCGTCGTCGAAGGTGAGCGCGACATGGTCGGCGCGGCCGATGCCGGCGAGCCGGGGCAGCACCCGGTTGCGCATCGGGCCGAAACTCGTCAGCGACGGCGTGGCGTGGACGGCGGCGGCGGCCAGGGTGCCGAGCAGGGCCGCACCGTTCGTACGGGTCATCGCGACGCGACCTTTCGGGTGGGCACGGCGACGACGGAGACGCGGTGCGTCGCTGTGCCGTGCGCGACGACCTGCCTGTCGTCGGGGTCCGTGGCGCCGACGACACCGGTGACACCGGCCCCGACCAGCGTAACGGTGAGCAGCGTGGCAGGGCGAACGGCGGAGGGTCGTTGAGCCGTCATCGCCGCGACATGTGGGCGAGCGCCCGCCGGGCGAGGCGCGCGATGCTCTCGTCGGCGTCCGTCGCGAGCTCCGTGAGGGGGAACCACTGCACGTCCGCGGACTCCTCGCTCACCTGGAGCGTCGCCCCGGCCGGGGCCCGGAACAGGAACCGGACGTCGAAGTGCTGGTCGCCACGGCCAGGGCGGCAGGGCGCAGGGTGCCGGTCGAGGTCGACGGGACCCTCCCCGACCGGGGTCAGGCCGACCAGGCCGGTCTCCTCGGAGACCTCCCGACGCGCGGCGTCGGCAAGGGTGGCGTCCCCGGCCTCGCAGTGGCCGCCGGGCTGGAGCCACCGCCCGACCTTCCGGTGCAGGACGAGCGCGGCCGACCGGCCTTCCGCGTCGACGGCGAGGCCGCTCGCGGTCAGGTGCGCCGGCGAGCTCGCCCGCCACATGCCGTCCGCGGAGGACTCCAGGTAGGTGAGGAACTCGGCCCGCAGCGCGGCCTGGTCTCCATCGGGCGCCGCCCACGTCCGCAGGACGGTGAGCGCGCTGTCCCGGAGGCGTCCGTCAGCCGGGTCGGGTCCGGAGGCGAGGGGCGTCGTCACTTCTTGCGGTCGCGGGCTCCGTTGCCGTCGCCCTTGCCCTCGGCGCGCCGGACCGAGAAGGGCTGCAGGTGGCGGTAGCCCGAGACGCGACGGGCGCGGGTCTGCTTGACCGTGAACCGGCCGTCGTCGTCCAGCGCCTCGGCGGTGGCCTTGTCGACCAGCAGCGAGTCGGGCCGGGCGATGCCGGTCATCCGGGCGGCGATGTTGACGGTCGAACCGTAGACGTCCCCGAAGCGCAGCAGCACCGGGCCGGTGGCCACCCCGGCGTGGACGGCGGGCATGTCGTCGATCTCGCCGAGCGCCTCGATCAGCCCGAAGGCGATCTCGGCGGCGGTGCCGGCGTCCTGGGCGTAGAACATGATCTCGTCGCCGATCATCTTCACGACGCGGCCACCACCGTCGGCGACAACCCCGCTCGCCGTCTGTTCGAAGGTCTCGGTCAGCCGAGAGAGCTGCATCCGGGACAAGGATCGGGAGAGCTTCGTGAAGCCGGCCAGGTCCACGAAGCCCACCGACAGCGGCTTCTCCTCGTCGGCCGCGTGCGGCAGCAGCTGCTCGATCGAGCTGGCGAGCTGGCGCCGCCAGACGAAGGTGACGAGTTCGTCGAGCCGCGGCAGCAGCCACTCGATCTCCTTCACCAGCGGAGCCGCGTCGATCGGACCGGATGGTTCGGCGACGGCGCCCGAGGCCTCACCGTCCTGCCCCTGCCCGCCCGGCGGCTCGTTCTGTTCGATCGACTGCTCGCCGCCCTGCTGCTCGCCCAGGAAGTCGACGTACGCGGAGACGTGGGCGTCGGCCAGGCGGGCGAGGCTCTGCGCCATCGCGCGCGCGAGGATCGTCATGAGCCGCTCGTCGACCAGGCCGCTGTCCTGCAGCTCCTTGGCCACCTCGAGGGCGCGCTTGTCCTTCTCGGTGAACGCGACCTGGCCGTCCTCGACGGCCGGGAAGCCCATGGCCTGCCACAACGCGTCGCTGCGTGATCGATCGAAGCCGACGGAGTCCACGATGTCCTGCCGCGTGAACTCGATGGGTCCGCCGAGGAGGAACTCCGAGACCTCGTCGGCTCGCTGTTCGTCCTGCTCCGACGGCTGCTGCGGCGGTGTTGTCACGCCGACATTCTGACCGATGGCTCGGTGACGACGAAGGGCGGTGCCCGCAGATCCGGGTACCGCCCTTCGAGGTCAGGCGTTCAGGGACGCCGTCGCGTCGCCTTCACGCCGGTAACCGTCAGGCGTCGTCGTTGTCGCGGCTGCCCGACTTGGCCAGCCCGCGGCTGCCGAGGTAGCCGATGGTCAGCAGGACGACGTAGAACCAGGCCTTGTCGGCGCGGAAGTAGTCGGCGTGGTCGGCGGTGGTCTTCACCAGCAGCGACGCGACGAGGACGCCGACGACGGCGGCCACGTAGACGATCAGCTCGGTGGTCTTGAACGACGCCTTCGTCTCGGTGCTCTTGCGGGCACGGGGACGCTGGATCTCGGTCCCGTAGGCGCCCGTGTCCGGGCGGCCGTTGGCGGTGGGGTGGGTGGGTGCGTTGGTGGTCATGTGCCCTCCAGAGGCTGTTGTGAGCCGCAGGTCTGCTCGACGGCTTCTGGTTCCGCGCTGCCCGTCGATGGACGGGCTCCGCGAGGTCGGCTGCTTCCGCAGCGCGACTTCGTGATTTCCGCCCGGGACAAGGCGAAAGCGGATAAGGCGAAACATGTGCTTTGTCGCTTGGGGAGACGTGCGACATGAAGGGTCAGGTAAAGGTTGCGTTTACGTCATAAACGCGACTTCGCCTGCAGCTCAGGAGCCCGCGACCGGGTATCAGCGCCGCGGTGACAACCGTCGGCGTACGGCCGTCGGGAAGGCATCGAGAGCGACGCCACCGTCGGCGAGACGTCGGCGCAGCGACCGGCGGTGACGCCACACGCCGATCAGGCCGACCGTCCACAGCACGTACTGGAACGAGAACGCCCAGCGGAACGACGACAGCGAATAGTCCGTGCGGCCGCCGGGGGTCAGGAGGTCGAGGATGGTGCCGATCGCCAGGATGCTGATCAGCGACGCGACGAAGCCGCCGACGTTGACGATGCCGCTGGCGCTGCCGAGCCGGGTCGCGGGGTTCTCGGTGCGTGCGTAGTCGAAGCCGAGCAGGGAGCCCGGACCGTTGCTGGCCAGCACGACCACCAGCACGATGAGCAACCACAGCGGTGCCCGGCCCGGCCAGAGCAGCACGACGGTCCACATCGTCGCGCTGGCACCGACGATCGCGAAGACGAGGATCGAGCGCCGCAGCGGCCACCCGGCGGCAAGCGTGCCCAGCAGCGGGCCGACCCCCATGCCGACCAGTACCAGCAGGCTGATCAGCAGACCGGCCGTCGTCGGGGACAGCCCCTGGCCGACGACGAGGAACGGGTACCCCCAGAGCAGCCCGAAGACGTTGCCGGAGAACTGCGCGACGAAGTGGGTCCACAACCCGATCCGCGTGCCCGGTTCGCGCCAGGACTCCCCGAGCGTCTTCCGGACGGTCGGGAGCGAGATGGCGGTGCGCTGCACGGTCGTGCCGGGCGGGGTGTCGCGGAGCGTCGCGAGCACTGCCGCGACGACGACGAGCGAGACGGCGGCGGCGCCGAGGAAGGCCGAACTCCAGCCGAAGGCCTTGAGCAGCGCGACGAGCGGGTAGGCGGCGGCGACCTGGCCGAGCTGACCGAGGATCCCGGTGAGCTGCGTGACGACCGGTGCTCGTTTCGGGGCGAACCAGGTCGGGATCAGCCGCAGCACGCTGATGAACGTCATCGCGTCGCCGGCGCCGACCAGCGCGCGGGCGAGAACGGCGAGCGAGATGTTGGTCGTGGTGCCGAGCAGGGCCTGACCCAGGGCCATGACGATGCCGCCGGCCGCGACCATGAGACGGGTGCCGTAGCGGTCGAGGAAGACACCGACGGGAACCTGCAGGATCGCGTACACCGCGAGCTGCAGGACGCTGAACAGCGAGAGCGCTGCCGCCGACGCTCCGAAGCGGTGCTGCGCCTCGACGGCCGAGACGCCGAGCGAGCCGCGGTGGAAGACCGCGACGGCGTAGGCGAGGACGGCGAGGCCCCAGATGAACCAGGCCCGCCGCGGCGTGCGCAGCAGGGTGCCGTCAGGGGCGAGCTCGACGGCACCGGCGGACATGCCCCGTCTCCTTCCCGCCGACGTCAGCCCGAACTACCGCGGCGCCGACTGTCGTGCGTGCCTCACCGACTACTGTTCACGACGGTGCGCCCTCGTCGCCGGGCCGGACCAGCCCCGTCTCGTAGGCGAGAACGACGGCCTGCGCCCGGTCGCGGAGCTCGAGCTTCGTGAGGACGCGGCTCACGTGCGTCTTGACGGTGGCTTCGGACAGGAAGAGCTGATCGGCGATCTGCCGGTTCGAGCTGCCCCGGGCGATCCGCCGCAGCACGTCCAGCTCGCGGGCGGTGAGGGTGGCGAAGCGGGCCGGGTTCGTCCCCGGAAGGGGCCGGGCGACGAAGTCCTCGATGAGTCGCCGGGTGACCGACGGGGCGAGCAACGACTCGCCGCCCGCACAGACGCGGATGCCGTGCAGGAGCTGTTCGGGCGGGACGCTCTTGAGCAGGAAGCCGCTCGCGCCGGCCTTCATCGCGCGGTAGACGAACTCGTCGTCGTCGAAGGTCGTCAGCACGAGCACCCGTGGCGGGAACGGATCGGCCAGCAGCCTGCGGGTGGCCTCGATGCCGTCCATGACCGGCATCCGGACGTCCATGAGCACGAGGTCCGGGCGGTGTTCCCGGGCCTGCTGGACGGCCTGCGCACCGTCGACCGCCTCGGCGACCACCGTCAGGTCGGCCTGGGTCTCCAGCAGGACCCGGAAGCCGGCGCGGACCAGCGCCTGGTCGTCGGCGACGAGGACCCGGATCATCCCGCCGCCGGTGCGGCGGCTGCGCCCGTCGCCCGTGGGGTCGTGCGGGGCGACGGAGCGGCGGGGGCGAGCGGCAGCTGTGCCCGCACGCACCAGGCGCCGTCGGGCTCGGGGCCGAAGGCGAGCGTCCCGCCCAGTTCGGCGACGCGTTCCCGCAGCCCGGTGAGGCCGTGGCCCCCCGACGGTGTCGTCGCGGGACCGTCGGCGCGGCCGGGGGAGTTGCGGACCTCGACGGTCACCTGTCCGGCGGCGTCGGTGAAGCGCACCGCGGTGCGGCTGCCGTAGGCGTGTTTCAACGCGTTGGTCAGCGACTCCTGGACGACGCGGAAGGCGACGCGTCCCGTCGGGGCGGGCAGCCTGCTGATCATTTCGCCGCCGTCGAGAACGGGTTCGATCCCGGCCTCCCGCAGGACGCCGAGCAGGCGGCTCAGATCGTCCGCAGCGGCGCCCGACCCGGTCGGACCGGACACCGGTTCGCGCAGCAGTCCGAGGATGTCGTGCAGCTCCGCCATCGCGTTCCGACCGAGCCCCTCCACCCCGCTGAGGATCTCGCGGACCTGCGGGGCGGCGTCGCGCAGGGCCATCCGCGCCGCGCCGGTCTGCAGCACCATGACGCTGACGCCGTGGGCGAGGATGTCGTGCATCTCGCGGGCGATCCGCAGCCGCTCCGCTGCGACGGCCAGTTCCTCCGCCTCTGCGCGGCTGGTCTCGAGCTCGGCGGTCAGCCGTCGCAACCTCGCGGCCTGGTCCCGGCTGCGGCGGACGACCTGGGCGAGCATCACCACGGCAGCCAGGACGCCGAAGGTCGGTAGCGCCTCGACCACGCTGTGGGTCGCCGGGTCCCGGAGCATCTGGATGGCGGCCCCGACGGCCAGCACGGGGAGGACGGCGAGACGGGTCCGGCGGCTGCACCGGGTGAACACGGTGTAGACACCGATCAGGATGCCGACGAAGGACCCTGCGCTCGCGGTGGCCGTCACCGCGAGTGCGGTCACCACGTCGAGCGTGAGGACGACCAGCAGCACAGCGAGCGGGGCGCGCCTCCGGAACGCCAGTGGCAGCGTCGTCAGCACCATCGCGGGGATGAACACGACCGGGTGGTCGTCGACCCGTCCGGGCTGCGTCGACTCGATGAGCGTGAACGCCGCGAGAAGGATGGCCAGCAGCGAGTCGGCCAGCAGCGGCCGTTCGCTCAGTGCCGAGGTCGTCTTCATCCTTCGACGCTAGAGCGCCCCGCGGGGCCGCACATGCGACTTCGGATGGTTCCGTCTACCTCCCTCGTCGCATCGCCCCGCTGGGATCGACATCGTCCGGCCCCGTCGCGCGCTCCCGGCGGCTGACGCGGCGACGGAGTCCGCGAGCCAGCGTGGAGTTGTGCCGCGGCGGTCGTCGCCGTCGGCCACGACCCGAAGGGCGACACCGTGTCCCGACGCCAGGCCTCCATCCCCCGCTCCACCCGACCGACCGCGGCGGTGCTGCTACCGCTCGCGGCGACGGCCCTGCTGGGGGCCTCGTTGACCGCCTGCGGCTCGAGTGGATCGAGTGCGGCGCATGCCGCTCCGGCGCCTGCTGCGACCACATCGGCCACCGCGACTGCTGCCGCCGGCCCCCGCACCTTCGCGCTCGTCGAGCACGACACCGCCGTCGTCTACACCCCGAAGGGGGGCCGACCCTCTCCCGGTGGACCCACCGCCAGCCCGGCGCCCGGGGACCGCCTCGACGTGACCGCGGACTTCCTCCGCGACGGCACGAAGGCCGGCACCGGCCATTACACGAACGACTTCCGGGCCGGGAACATGATCGAGTTCGACGGGGTCATCTCGCTGTCCGACGGACAACTGGTCGGCCACGGACTGGTGCCGTTCAGCGAGCCGACGGTGGTTCCCGTCGTCTCGGGCACCGGCGCCTACGCCGGGCTGACCGGAACCATCACCGCTGCCGGTACCGGTGCCGGCGAGGCGAAGCTGACGGTCGTCCTGAAGTGAGCGCCTGCGTGGAACGCGCCGCAGCTCAGGCGCGGGCGAGCAGCGCCTCGGCGTGACGCAGGACCGGTCCGTCGACCATGCCGCCCTCAAAGGCGAACACGCCGCGGTTCCCCTCTGCGGCGGCGAGCACGCGGCGGGCCCAGTCGAGCTGGTCCTCGGTCGGGCGGTAGGCGGCGCGGACGACGTCGACCTGCGTCGGATGGATGCAGGCGGTGGCGGAGAAGCCGCTGGCGGCCGCGTCCTCCGCCTCGGCGCGCAGCCCGTCGAGGTCGCGGATGTCGAGGTGGACGGCGTCGATCGCGACCCGGCGGTGCGCGCCGGCGGCGAGCAGTACGAGGCTCCGGGCGGTGCGGGCGACGTCGCGGTAGATCCCGGCGCCGGTTCCCGAGGCCGCGGGGAACCGGCTGGACCGGCCACCGAGCCCGGCGGTGAGGTCCTCGGCGCCCCACATCAGGGCGACCGTCGGTGCCGATGCGGCGATCGCGACCGCGTTGGCGACGCCGAGCGGCGTCTCGCACAGCCCGATGACGTGCCGCCCGGCGAGGCTCTCCACCTGGGTCGCCGTCTCGGTCTTGGCGAGCATCACCGTCGCGTAGGCGGTGCCGGCCAGCGCCTCCAGGTCGCGCACGTGGTCCTCGGTGCCGACCGGGTTGATGCGCACGACGGTGCGGGCCGGATCCAGCGGCGTCTCCGCGACCGCGCGGCGGGCCTCGTCCTTCGTCGCCGGGCCGACGCCGTCCTCGAGGTCGAGGATGACGACGTCCGCCGTGGCGGCCGCCTTGGCGAACCGTTCGGGACGGTCGGCCGGGCAGAACAGCATCGCCGGGCCGGCCGGGATCCAGGCGTCGCTCATGCGGGCCCCGAACCCGACCCCGAGCCGTCCGGCCGCATGCGCACCAGCGTCGTGCGGACCGCCACCGCCACGACCTCGCCACGCTGGTTGCGGGCGATGTGCTCGAGCTCGACGATGCCCTCGCCGGGTCGGCTCGACGATTGGCGCTTGCCGCGCACGACCGTCTCCGCGTAGAGCGTGTCGCCGTGCAGGACGGGCTTCGGGAAGCGCACCTCGCTGAAGCCGAGGTTCGCGACGATCGTCCCCTGCGTCAGCTGCGCGACGGACAGCCCGACCAGCGTCGAGAGCGTGAACATGCTGTTGACCAGCGGCTGCCCGAACGCCGTTCCTGCGCTCCAGGCGGCGTCGAGGTGCAGCGCCTGTGTGTTCATCGTCAGCGTCGTGAACAGCACGTTGTCCGCTTCGGTGACCGTCCGGCCGGGCCGGTGCAGGTACACCGCGGACTCGTCGAACTCCTCGAACCACAGGCCGCGCTGTTCGACCTCGCGGCGGCCGTCGTCGCGGGGCTCACTCATCGGACTCGCCCATTCAGAGCCCCAGCGTGCGGGCGATGAGCATCAGCTGCACTTCGGTCGTGCCCTCGCCGATCTCGAGGATCTTGCTGTCCCGGTACTGCCGTGCCACCGGGTACTCGTTCATGAAGCCGTAGCCGCCGTGGATCTGCGTCGCGTCGCGGGCGTTGTCCATCGCCGCCTCGCTGGAGATCATCTTCGCGATCGAGGCCTCCTTCTTGAACGGCAGCCCGGCGAGCATCTTGGCGGCCGCGTCGTAGTAGGCGGTGCGCGCCGCGTAGGTGCGGGCCTCCATCCGGGCGATCTTGAACGCGATCGCCTGGTTCTGCCCGATCTGCCGGCCGAAGGCCTCGCGCTGCTTCGCGTACTTGACGCTCTCGTCGACACAGCCCTGCGCGACGCCGACCGCGAGCGCGCTGATCGCGACGCGGCCCTCGTCGAGGATCTGCAGGAAGCCGGCGTAGCCCCGGCCCCGGGCCCCGAGGAGGTTCTCCTCGGGGACGCGCACGTCGTCGAAGCTCAGCGGGTGGGTGTCGGATGCGTTCCAGCCGACCTTGTCGTAGGGCGGTTCGGCCGTGAAGCCCTTCGTCGGCACGGGCACGAGGATGGAGCTGATCTCCTTCTTGCCGCCCGCGCCGGTGGCGGTGACGGCGGTGACGGTGACGAGCTCGGTGATGTCGGTGCCGGAGTTCGTGATGAACGCCTTGCTGCCGTTGATGACCCAGTGCCCGTCCTCGAGCCGGGCCGAGGTGCGGGTCGCCCCCGCGTCGCTGCCGCCGCCGGCCTCGGTCAGGCCGAAGGCGCCGAGGGCCTCGCCGCTGCAGAGGCGGGGGAGCCACCGCTCCTTCTGCGCGTCGGTACCGAAGCGGTACACCGGCATCGCGCCGAGCGAGACGCCGGCCTCGAGGGTGATGGCGACGCTCTGGTCGACGCGGGCGAGCTCCTCGAGGGCGAGGCAGAGCGTGAAGTAGTCGCCGCCCATGCCGCCGTACTCCTCGGGGAAAGGCAGGCCGAACAGGCCCATCTCACCCATGCCGCGGACGACGGCGTAGGGGAAGGTCTTCGTCCGGTCGTGGTGCGCCGCGACGGGGGCCACCACCTCGCGGGCGAACTCCTCGACGGTCTTGCGGAGCTGGTCCTGCTCGGGGGTCAGGCGGGTGTCGAGCATCTAGGACTCCTTCGTCTCGTCGCCCGGATCGTGCGCGACCCGGGCGAGCACCTGGTCCACCGCGACTTGGTCACCGACGCGCACCAGGAGTTCCACGGTCCCCGCTACCGGGGCCCGCAGCACGTGCTCCATCTTCATCGCCTCGAGGACGAGCAGCGGCTGGCCGACGGCAACCTCTGCCCCGTCGTCGGCCGGACGGTCGACGACGGAGCCGGGCATGGGGCTCCGCACCTCGCCGTCGGCGGCTGTGGCATCGGCCTTGGTCCGCAGCGGCGGCGCCTCGAGCACGTGCCACGTGGCGCCGTCCAGGCCGATCCATCCGTCACGGACGTGGACGTGGCGGGTCGTCCCGTCGAGGGTCAGCAGGAGCCCGTCGGCGGTGGGGACAGCGCCTGCTGTGACGAGGCGGTCGCCGATCCCGACCTGGGCCGAGGCCAGGTCGCCGTGCACCGTGAGCAGCAGCCGTCCGCCGTCGGGACCGATGACGTCGAAGCGCACCGGCGCGCTGCCGGACAGCCGGAAGCCCGTGAGGGTCGTCCAGGGATCGCCCGGGTCGGTGAGGTCTCCGAGGTGCTGCAACGCATAGGCGGCGTAGGCGAGGTCCGGGACCTCGGTGCTGGTGAGCCGGTCGAGATTGCGCTCGATGAGGCCGGTGTCGAGCCGGCCGGCGCGGACATCGTCGTCGGTGACCAGCGCGCGGAGGAATGCGACGTTGGTACCGAGCCCGAGCACCGTCGTTTCGCGCAGCGCGGCGTCGAGGCGGCCGAGTGCGGTCGTCCGGTCGGGAGCCCAGGCGATGACCTTGGCGAGCATGGGGTCGTAGACCGTTGCCACGTCGGCGCCCTCGAGCAGCGAGCTGTCGACGCGGACACCGTCGCCGGCCGGCTCGCGGACCAGCAGCGCCCGGCCACCGGTCGGGAGGAAGCCGCGGGCCGGGTCCTCGGCGTAGAGCCGGGCCTCGACCGCATGGCCGTGGAGGTGGACGTCGTCCTGCGTCAGCGGCAACGCCTCGCCGCCGGCGACGCGCAGCTGCAGCTCGACGAGGTCGAGGCCGGTGACGAGTTCGGTGACCGGATGCTCCACCTGCAGCCGGGTGTTCATCTCCAGGAAGAAGAACTCGTCGGGCTGGTCGTCGGAGACCAGGAACTCCACCGTGCCGGCGCCGACGTAGCCGACGGCACGGGCGGTCTCGACGGCGGCCGCACCGATACGGGCCCGGGTGGCCTCGTCGAGCAGGGCCGACGGCGCTTCCTCGATGACCTTCTGGTGGCGGCGCTGGAGTGAGCACTCGCGCTCGCCGAGGTGGATGACCCCGCCGTGCGCGTCCGCCATCACCTGTACCTCGATGTGGCGGGGGGTGGCGACGTAGCGCTCGAGGAAGAGGGTGTCGTCGCCGAAGCTCGCGGCGGCCTCGCGCCGGGCGGAGCGCAGCGCCTCGGGCAGGTCGGCGGCCTCCGTGACCTGCCGCATCCCCTTTCCGCCACCACCGGCCGACGGCTTGACGAGCACCGGGAAGCCGACCTCGGGCGCGGCCGCGATCAGGTCGTCGTCGGTCATGCCGGGCTCGCTGGCTCCGGGCACGACGGGCACGCCCGCCGCGACCACCGTCGCCTTGGCACGGATCTTGTCGCCCATCGCCTCGACGGCTTCCGGCGGGGGACCGATGAACGTCACGCCGGCTCCGGCGCAGGCGCGCGCGAAGGCGGCGTTCTCGGCGAGGAAGCCGTAGCCGGGATGGATGGCCTCGGCGCCGGTCGCGGCGGCCGCGGCGAGGATGCGGTCGGCGGCGAGGTAGCTCTCGCGCGCGGCGGCGGGGCCGAGCCGGACGGCGACGTCGGCCTCCCGCACGTGCCGCGCACCGGCGTCGGCGTCGCTGTAGACCGCGACCGAGCGGATGCCGAGCCGACGCAGGGTGCGGATCACCCGGCAGGCGATCTCGCCGCGGTTGGCCACGAGCACGGTGGAGAACATGCGCTACCGCCGGCCTTCGCGCGCCGAACACGCGTGGCGTACCCGGAACCACGCCAGCCGCGTTCGATCGGAGGTCATGCCGCTCACATCCTGAAGACGCCGTAGGAGACCGGCTCCAGCGGCGCGTTGGCGGCAACGGACAGGGCCAGGCCGAGCACGTCGCGGGTGTCGCGTGGGTCGATGACGCCGTCGTCCCACAGCCGCGCGGTCGAGAAGTACGGGTTGCCCTGGTGCTCGTACTGCTCACGGATCGGGGCCTTGAACTGCTCCTCCGCCTCGGCCGACCAGTCCTGGCCGCGGGACTCCGCCTGTTCCCGGCGGACGGTGGCGAGCACCGCGGCGGCCTGGTCGCCACCCATCACCGAGATGCGCGCGTTCGGCCACATCCAGAGGAAGCGGGGGGAGTACGCCCGGCCGCACATCGAGTAGTTGCCGGCGCCGAACGAGCCGCCGATGACGACGGTGAACTTCGGGACACGGGCACAGGCGACGGCGGTGACCATCTTCGCGCCGTGCTTGGCGATGCCGCCCGCCTCGTACTCGCGGCCGACCATGAAGCCGGTGATGTTCTGCAGGAACAGCAGCGGGATCGAGCGGGAGTCGCACAGCTCGATGAAGTGCGCGCCCTTGAGCGCCGACTCCCCGAACAGCACCCCGTTGTTGGCGATGATGCCGACCGGGTGGCCGTGGATGTGCGCGGTGCCGGTGACCAGCGTGGTGCCGTACTCGGCCTTGAACTCGGCGAACCGGCTGCCGTCGACGAGCCGCGCGATGACCTCACGGACGTCGTAGGCCGTGCGGCTGTCCGCCGGGACGACACCGGGGAGATCGGACGGGTCGACGGTCGGCGGCTCCGGCTGCTGCACCTCCCAGGGACGGGGGGTGCGGGGGCCGAGGTTCGCGACGATGCGCCGCACGATCCGCAGGGCGTGGGCGTCGTCGTCGGCGAGGTGGTCGGTGACACCGCTGGTGCGGCTGTGCAGCAGGCCACCGCCGAGATCCTCGGCGGTGACGACCTCACCGGTCGCGGCCTTCACCAGCGGCGGACCGCCGAGGAAGATCGTGCCCTGGTCGCGGACGATGACGGCCTCGTCGGCCATGGCCGGCACGTAGGCGCCGCCGGCGGTGCAGGAGCCGAGCACCGCGGCGATCTGCGGGATGCCGCGGGCGCTCATCGTCGCCTGGTTGAAGAAGATGCGGCCGAAGTGCTCGCGGTCGGGGAAGACCTCGTCCTGCTTCGGCAGGAACGCGCCGCCGGAGTCGACGAGGTAGATGCAGGGGAGGCGGTTGTGCAGCGCCACCTCCTGCGCGCGGAGGTGCTTCTTGACCGTGACCGGGTAGTAGGTGCCGCCCTTGACGGTGGCGTCGTTGCAGACGATGACGCACTCGCGGCCCGACACCCGGCCGATGCCGGTGATGATGCTCGCGCCCGGCGCCTCGTCGTCGTACATGCCGGTCGCGGCGAGCGCGGAGAGTTCCAGGAACGGGCTGCCGGGGTCGAGCAGCAGGTCGACGCGGTCACGGGGGAGCAGCTTGCCCCGGCCGACGTGCCGCTCGCGGGACGACGGCGACCCGCCGAGCGCCGCCGTCGTGAGCCGCCGTCGAAGGTCTTCGGCGAGCGCGCCGTGGTGTGCGACGTTGCGGGCGAAGGCGTCGGACGACGGGTCGGCGGCGGTGCCGAGCAGCTCGTCCATGTGCGACGTCCCGTCAATCTCAGTTACGGATCACTAACCGAACAGGCGTACCGTAACCCGGGTCACCCGCCGGCGGCAAGGAACGGGGGAGCACGATGGCGATCGAGCCGGCTCCGTCGACCCTGCGCAGCCGGCAGAAGGCCGATCGTCGACAGCGCCTGCTCCGCGCAGCTGCGGCGCTGTTCGCCGAGCGCGGCTTCCACGGCGTCTCCATCGAGGACCTCGGCGGTGCCGCCGGCATCAGCGGCCCCGCGGTGTACCGGCACTTCCCGAACAAGGAGGCCGTGCTCGAGACGCTGCTGGTCGAGGTCAGCGAGCGCTTGCTCGACGGGGGCCGGGCGCAGGTCGCCGCGGCGACCGACGAGCACGACGCGCTCCGCCGCCTGGTCGCGTTCCACACCGAGTTCGCCCTGACCGACCCCGAGCTGATCAGCGTGCAGGGCCGCGACCTGGCGAGCCTCGGGGCGACGGCGACGCGTCGGGTCCGGCGGCTGCAGCGCGAGTACGTCGAGGTCTGGGTCGGCGTACTGACCCGGCTCGACCCGTCGGTGTCGGCGGAGGAGGCCCGGACGCGGGCGCACGCCGTCTTCGGCCTGTTGAACTCCACCCCGTTCAGCGTCCGGTCGTCGCCCGGCGGCGCCGCGCGGAGCACGCTGGAGCGGATGGCGGTTCGGGCGCTCGTCGCGTCCGACGAACCGGCTCGAAATGACTCTTGACGGGCGGGGCCGACGGGAGTGCCCTTAGCACGTCGCCGCACCGCCGGAGGTCCGCCTTGAGCACCCACCACTGCCCGTCCTGCGCCCTGATCTTCGATCAGAAGACCGTGCTCGAGTACCACCTCCGGAACGATCATCCGGACGTCCACTTCGACTACCCGGTCAGTAAGCGCAGCAACGCGGAGTGGCCGCTCTCGCAGGAGCCGCACAAGCACAGCTGGCGGCCTACTTACGCCTACCGGCACCGCCCTTAACGGCTGCGGTCGCCGGCTGCCCCGCCTTCTGAGGTGTCCGGCGCGACGAGGATCGAGCACTGCGGGAAGACCGCCTCGCGGGCCTCGTCGAGCAGGCAGTCCCGGGCGGGCCGCAGCTCGGCGTCGCCGTTGACGAGCCGGTCGAACGACTCGGCGACCTCGCGCACGAACTGTGCCTCGACGATGCCGCGGCCGAAGTGGCACATCAGCACGAGCCGGATCTCTGTGTGCAGCTCGGCCAGCCGCGCTGTCGAGCGGGCGAAGGCGGCGACGTCGGAGTCGGGCATCTGTGCATAGATCGGGCCGGTGTTGAGGGTGTCGCCGCCGAAGAGCAACCCGTCGCGGTCGTCGAGGAAGCAGACCGAATCGGGGCTGTGGCCGGGGGTGTGCAGGACCGTCAACGTCCGCCCGCCGAGGTCGATCACGTCGCCGTCGCGCAGCGCCTCGGTGACGGTGCCGGGTCGAGGACGCCACAGCTCACCCACGAAGTCGGCGGGGAGCGGGCGGGGGTCGCTGTCGGCGGAGAGCAGGTGGAAGTAGTCGCGGTCGAGGTCGCGGTAGGTCTCGGCGGCCGCCAGCAGCCGAGCGGTGTAGGCGAGGTAGCCGTCGCGCACCTCGGTCGGCACGCCGCCGGCCAGCAGCGGCACCCCGAGCTCGTGGATCGCGACGCGGTCGAACTCGGCGTTCCCGCCGGTGTGGTCGAAGTGGTAGTGGCTGTTGACCGCCTCGACCGGCACCGGGGTCAGCGCCTGGGCCACGGGCCGGATGGGCGCGACGCCGAGCCCGGTGTCGAGCAGCACGGCCCGCTCCGTGCCGGCGACGAGCCAGCAGTTGACGTGCCCGGGCTCGGCGACGAGCCAGACGCCGGGGCTGACGGGGCGCGTGTGGAACCAGCTCACCGGGCCACTCCTCGCTCCGCCGCAGCCAGTCCGCGGGTGACCCGATTATGAGGCGCACACACAAGCCGTTGGAGGTGCCCGACGAAGCGGGCATTTCCGGGCAGTCGATCATGGTCTGGACGGCTTGTGTGTGCCATTCGTGAACACGCCGGCATGTCCGACTCAGCCGTCCCCACGAAGGGGATCCCGTGGCCGTTCCCGGTTGCTTCCACGGTGTGTGGCAGCGCATCGGGCTCGGCACCGGCGGAGCGCGGGTCACCCCGGACGGCGAGGTCTTCTGGCTCCAGGCCGGCGATGATTTCTCTGTACATTCGTACATGTACGGACGTACAGGAGAATCCATGGGCTACATCTATCTGCTGGCCGCCATCGCGCTCGAGGTGGTCGGTACGAGCCTGCTGCGCTCCACCGGGTCGTTCACGCGGCTGTGGCCGTCGGTTGCCTGCGCCGCCTGTTACATCGGCAGCATCGCGGGCCTCGCCGCCGCCGTGCGCACCGTCGAGGTCGGGACCGCCTACGCCATCTGGGCCGGCCTCGGAACCGCGCTGGTCGTGGGCATCGCGACCTTGTTCTTGAACGAGCCGCTCACCCTGGTCAAGACCGTCGGACTCGTCCTGATCGTGAGCGGTGTCGTCACCCTGAACCTCGGCGGCGCGCACTGAGTCCGGCTCCGCCGCCCTCGCGGCGCGACCCCGAGGCCCGGCGACGGGCGATAACCGACGCGACCGTCGCGTGCATCGCCGACGTCGGCGTCGGCTCGGTGACCCATCGGCTGATCGCCCGCCGGGCGGGTGTCCCGCTCGGCTCGACGACCTACTACTTCCCGACGCTCGCCGACCTCGTCGAGGCAGCGATGTCGCAGGTGGCGGCCTCGTCGCGGGCCGACGTCGACACGGCCCGTGCGGCCTTGCAGGCGGCGGACGACCCGGCGGCCGCGCTCCGACGCTTCGTCGAGGACTTCCTCGACGACCGGCCTCGCGCGGTCGTCGAGTACGAGCTCTACCTCGCCGCCGCCCGGAGCGAGCAGCTCAAGCCGATCGCGAGGATCTGGCTCGACGGCCTGCGCGCGACCCTGGCCGAGCTCACCGGCGACGGATCGGCGCGGGCGCTGGCGGCGCTGATCGACGGCCTGCTCGTCCAGGCCCTCGTGACCGGGGAGCCGCTCGACGGCGAGACCCTGGAGGCGACGGCCCGCCGGCTCCTCGCGGGCTGACGCCGGAGTCCCGAGTCGGCGGTGACCCGGATCTCGGAAGTATGGGGAACCCAGCGCGTTGCAGTCCCTGTACGGACGAATGACCGCGACCAGGGAGATCCGTGACCGCAGAGACCACCGCCCGGCCACATGTGAGCCGCTGGCTCGTCCTGCTGCTGGCCGTCGTCGTCGGCGCCAGCGTCGCGAACCTCTACTACGCGCAGCCGCTGCTGCACGACATCGCGAAGGACGTGCACGTCGCCGACAGCACCGCCGGCCTGCTGGTCACCGGCTCGCAGCTGGGCTACGCGCTCGGGCTCGCGCTGCTCGTTCCGCTCGGCGACCTGCTCGAGCGCCGCCGGCTCGTCGTCGTGCTCATGCTGCTCACCGGCCTCGCGTCGCTCGTCGTCGCCGTGGTGCCGTCGTTCCCGCTGGTCCTCGCGGCCGTCGCCGTGGTCGGGCTGACCGCTTCGGTCGCGCAGATCATCGTGCCGATGGCGGCGTCGCTCGCCGCCGACGACGAGCGGGGCAGTGTCGTCGGCACCGTGATGAGCGGGCTGCTCATCGGCATTCTCGTCGCACGCACCATCGGCGGCTTCCTCGCCGAGGCCGGCGGCTGGCGGGTCGTCTTCGCGGCCGCGGCGGTACTGATGGTCGTCCTCGCAGGAGTGCTGCGCTTCGTCCTCCCGCCGGTCCCGCCGACCGAAGCGCAGATGGGTTACGGCACCCTGCTGCGGTCCGTGGGGTCGCTGATCCGCGAGGAGCCCGTCCTGCGTCAGCGGATGGTGCTCGGGGCGGTCGGCATGACCTGCTTCACCGCGCTGTGGACAGCGCTCTCATTCCTGCTCTCCGGCCCGCACTACGGCTACGGGCCGGCCACGATCGGCCTGTTCGGACTGGCCGGTCTCGCGGGCGCGATGATGGCGCCGATCGCGGGTCGCCTCGCCGACCGCGGCCACGCCTGGCTCGTCGTCCCCGTCGCCTTCGTCCTGCTGGTGACGAGCTGGGTGCTGCTGGGCTTCGGGGCGACATCGCTCGTCGCCCTGCTCGCCGGCATCGTCGTGCTGGACCTCGCGCAGCAGGGGTTGCAGATCAACCACCAGAGCGCGATCTACAAGCTCCGACCCGAGGCACGCAGCCGGCTGACCACGGCTTTCGTTGTGTCGATCTTCCTGGGTGGGTCCGCGTCGTCGGCCATCACCTCGGCGCTCTACGCCGCCGACGGGTGGGGTGCCGTCACCGTCTTCGGCGGGGTCGTCGCGGCGTTCGGACTGCTCTTCTACACGGTGACCGAGACGCGGTTGCGTGGCTCGCGTCGCCCGGCGCAGCTGCAGCCTGCGGTGTCCGAAACGGTCTGAGGCAGCCAGGACCACAGCCTGTCAGGATGGTGGGATGCGGGCCGTGGTCATCGACTCCGTCCGCGGTACGCCGGACGTCCGTGAGGTGCCGGCACCGGGCGCTCCCGACCGGGGGGTGGTCGTCCGGGTCGTCGCGACCGGGCTGTGCCGGAGCGACTGGCACGCCTGGGCCGGCCACGACCGCATCGCGTTCCCGCACGTCCCCGGACACGAGCTCGCGGGCGTCGTGGTCGAGGTCGGTGCAGGTGTCGACCGTTGGCAGGCGGGCGACCGCGTCACCGTGCCGTTCGTCTGCGGGTGTGGTCGCTGCACCTGGTGCCGAACCGGCCAGGCGCAGGTCTGTCCGGACCAGCAGCAGCCCGGCTTCACCCACTGGGGCTCGTTCGCTGAGCTCGTCGCGCTCCACGCGGCGGACACCAACCTCGTCGCGATCCCCGTCGACGTCGGTTTCGAGGCTGCGGCGAGTCTCGGCTGCCGGTTCGCCACCGCCTACCGCGCCCTCACGGCGCGGGCGCAGGTCGCCGCCGGCGAGTGGGTCACCGTGGTCGGCGCTGGTGGGGTCGGCCTGAGCACCGTGATGATCGCCCGCGCGCTCGGCGCCAAGGTCGTCGTGGTCGACCGCAACGAGGAGGCCCTCGTCGCAGCCGGGAAGCTCGGCGCCGATCGGATGCTGCTCGCTGACGGCAGCGACATCCCCGCCGCCGTCCGGGACATCACCGACGGCGGTAGCCACGTGTCGGTCGACGCGGTCGGGAGCGAGGAGACGTGTGCCGACGCGGTCCTGAGCCTGCGGCCACGTGGACGACACGTGCAGATCGGCCTGCTGCCCGCAGTCGAGGGCCACCCACGCGTGCCGATGGAGCGGGTCATCGCCTGGGAACTCGACCTGCTCGGGAGCCACGGCATGGCGGCTGTCGATTACCCGGGCATGCTCGCCCTCATCGCGCGGGGTGCGTTGCGCCCGCAGGAGCTGATCGAGCGGACCATCGGCCTGGAGGAGGCAGCCGCGATGCTGCCGGTCTTCGACCGGGCGACGGTCGCCGGGATGACGATGATCCTGCCGGCCTCGGCCGGAACTCCACGGACGGAGACGGACGGACGGAGCGGGTGACGAGAATCGAACTCGCGTTCTCAGCTTGGGAAGCTGATGTTCTGCCGCTGAACTACACCCGCGACGGTGTCGGTGACCCGAAGGCCGCCGACTCTTGAGAGGATAGCGGCTGTGCTGCTGTCGGACCGTGACATCACCCGCCAACTCGACGAGGGTCGGGTGCGGCTCGAGCCGTATGACCCGAAGCTGATCCAGCCGAGCAGTGTCGACGTCCGGCTCGACCGGTGGTTCCGTGTGTTCCAGAACCACCGCTACGCCTTCATCGACCCCGCCCAGCAGCAGGAGGATCTCACCGAGCTCGTCGAACCCACCGGCGACGACGCCTTCGTGCTCCACCCCGGTGAGTTCGTGCTCGGTGCGACGCTCGAGGTCGTGACGCTCCCGGACGATGTCGCCGCCCGCCTCGAGGGCAAGAGCTCGCTCGGCCGCCTCGGCCTGCTGACGCACTCCACCGCCGGGTTCATCGACCCGGGCTTCTCCGGCCACGTGACGCTGGAGCTCGGCAACGTCGCGACGCTTCCCATCAAGCTGTGGCCCGGGATGAAGATCGGTCAGCTGGCGTTCTTCCAGCTGAGCTCCCCCGCGGAGAACCCCTACGGCTCAGCGGTGTACGGCTCGCGCTACCAGGGCCAACGAGGCCCGACGCCGTCCCGGTCGTGGCAGGGCTTCTCCCGCGCCGACACCTGACCGGTCATCCGGCGGTCCGGTAGCTCACGGCGGGCCGCTGCAGGGCGCCGTCCGGGGTCAGGCTGGCGTCCGTCGTCAGCACCTGCGTCCCGGAGTCGTCGGAACGGACCTGGTACAGCGTCAGGCGGGCGCGCCGCCGGCCGTCCTCGTTCTCCTCGAAGACGACGCGGTACCCGGCGTCGCGGTTGTCGTCGAGGTGGCCCGCGGTGCCCGCGGCGGCCAGCGTCTGGTCCGCCAGGCCGATGACGTTCGGCCCCGCCGGTGCTGCACGCCCCTGCGGCTGTTCGCCGACCACACCGCGACGGACGGCCCGCGGGTCCGTCGCGCCCTTGGCTGACGTGTCGCCGACCCAGCGGATCCCGCCGTCGGCGGTGGGGACCAGGGCGCTCCGCGGCAGTTGCCCCGTGCCGGCCGATCCGGTCCTGCCGGGGACCCCGGGGGCGGCGTCGAGGTCCGCCACCCCCGCGGGCGAGAGGTCGAGGCGGCCGAGCAGGTCCGGGCGCAAGCGGCCCAGCGTCTGCGGCGCCTTGCCCGCGAGCCCGGCGAGGACGATGGCGGCCTTGTCAGCCGTTGCCGCCGGCGGACCGAACTCGTCGATCCCGACGCGGGTGGCGAGTTCGTGCCAGCCGGTGTCGGCGCCGTCGAGGCTCGCCACGGTCGCCGAGCCCGTCCCGCCGGCGTCGGCGTCGGTGTCGGCCGTGTAGCGGTGCCCGTCGCGGGTGACCCAGGGGACGACGAGCGGGTACTGCCGACCGTCGGGTCCGACCAGGGCGCCGCCGCCGCTCCATCCCGCGTCGACGCAGACCGGTGAGGCCCCGACCATGCTGCGCCAGGCCGCTGTGGGGAGGGCGACGAGGCCGGTCGACGGCCGCCACCCGTCGGCGGCTCCGCCCGCGGTGCCACGCATCCGCCGGGCCAGGTCCGGCATCCGGTAGGCCACGAGGTCGAACGCGGCTCCCGCCCGTCGCCAGGCCGTGCGCGCGGCTTCCAGGGCGGCGGCGAGCATCGACGTGCAATGCCGCGACGTGGTGACCGCAACCTCGCTCCTGGTCGGATCCGGCCCGATCCGTTCCGGTTCGGGACGGCGGAGCCAGAGGCCGGCGGCGACGGCGAGCTCCGTCTCCAGCCGTTGCGCGGCGCGGACGGCGTCCTCGGCGTCACGCCGCGACACCTCCAGGGCCGTCCCCAGCACCTGCAGGGCCGTACCGAGCTCGCTGCTCGCCGCTGCGACGGCCTCCAGCGACTCGGCCTGTCCCAGCGCCGCCGCGGCGAAGCTCAGCGAGCCCAGCCCCAGCCACGCCGCCGGAACGAGGCGCACCACAGCGGCCCGGAGGGACGCCGCCTGGTCGCGCGCCACGGCGGCGTCGCCGAGGTGTTCAGCCGCCCGCGTCCGGATCGCGCCGAGGTCGGCGGCGACGAGCTCGGCGGGGACCCGCAGCTCGAGCGACGGCATCATGCGGCGGCCCGGGGCGGCAGGGGTGGCTCGACGGGGGACCGGTCACCCTGGACAGGACCCAGCTCGGCGAGCGTCTCGGCCCCGACATCGTCGCCACCGGTGTCGAGGACGCGGTAGAGCGCCGCGGCGACGGTCAGGCCGCCGGCGAGGGCCCGGGCCTGCGCGACGGCTGCGGTGATGAGCCCGGCCAGCTGATGCTGCGCGCTCGCGTACGCGGCGGTGCAGGCCGGGTCTCCGATCGCCGGTGTCGGCCGGGGGCCGGCGGCATGTGAGGCGAGCCGCGTGGACGTCGCCGCCGTCGAGACGACGAGTCGGCGCCCGGTGTCGTCGAGCAGTGACGGGGCGACGGCCAGGCGGATGGGGGCAGCAGAGGTGGGGGCAGCAGGCATGGGGGCTCCCGCAGGTCGGGCGCCGGGACCTCCGTGGGGTTCCGGTCGACGGCGACGTTAGGACGGGCTCCGCTGCCCTACACCTCGCGCGGAGCCGCGGTGGACAACGCTGCTCGGTGCACCGCAGACGCCGACGGGCGGGCGGCGCCGGTCGGCACCACCCGCCCGTCGTAGGCGGTTCTGTTCGGCGTCAGGCGCGCTCGGGCGGCCCGTCGCTGTCGTTCGTCGCCTCGGGCGAGAGCTGCCCCTGATCGGCACCGGCGGTGTCGGACGGGTCCGAACGGACCGGCCCGTCCCCGGCGACCTCGCCGTCGCCCTCGGCCGCACCAGCCGCGTCGGCCTGGCCGGCACCGACGCCCGCGGGCACCTTCGCCGCCTCCTTCACCGAGCGGAGCAGCAGCTGCGAGACGTCGAGGACCTCGAGGCCCTCCTTCACCTCGCTCTTCTGCTTCTTCGCCGTGACGGCGTCGGAGAGCATGACGATGCAGAACGGGCAGGCGGTCGAGATGTAGTCGGGCTCGAGGCCGACGGCCTCGTCCACGCGCTCGACGTTGACCTGCTTGCCGATCTTCTCTTCCATCCACATCCGGGCGCCGCCGGCGCCGCAGCAGAAGCCCCGCTCCTTGTGGCGGTGCATCTCCTTGGTCTGCATGCCCGGCACGGAGGCGAGCACCTCGCGCGGCGGGGTGTAGACCTCGTTGTGACGGCCCAGGTAGCACGGGTCGTGGTAGGTCACGAGGCTGTCGATCGGCGTGACCGGCGTGAGCCGGCCCTCGGCGACGAGCTGGCCGAGCAGCTGCGTGTGGTGCAGCACCTCGTAGTTGCCGCCGAACGCCGGGTACTCCCGCCCGAGGGCGTTGAAGCAGTGCGGGCAGGTCGCGACGATCTTCTTCGGCGCGGCCGCGTCGAGCGTCTCGATGTTGGCCTTCGCAAGCTCCTGGAACAGGTACTCGTTGCCGAGACGGCGGGCCGGGTCGCCCGAGCAGGACTCCCCGGTGCCGAGCACCGCGAACTTCACGCCGGCGATGTGGAGCAGCTCGGAGAAGGCCTTGGTGACCTTCTTGGAGCGGTCCTCGATGGCACCGGCGCAGCCGACCCAGAACAGGTACTCGACGTCGTCAGGGACCTTCTCGCCCTGCTCGATCAGGTTGATCTCGAAGGGCATGTCCTGCATCCACTCGGTGCGCGTCTTCGGATTCACGCCCCACGGGTTGCCGTTGTTCTCGAGGTTGCGCAGCATGACGCCGGCCTCGCTCGGGAACTCCGACTCGATCAGCACCTGGTAGCGCCGCATCTCGAGGATGTGGTCCACGTGCTCGATGTCGACCGGGCACTGCTCGACGCAGGCGCCACACGTGGTGCAGGACCACAGGACGTCGGGGTCGATGACCCCGCCCATCTCGGCCGTGCCGACGAGCGGGCGGTCGACCTGCGGCTGGCCCGGCTCCGGGACGCGGCCGAAACCGGACTCCGGGACGCCGTGGTGGTGTGTCTCCTTACCGGCCTTGCCGTCGGGCTTGGTGGCGCCGGCATCCTCCTCGATGCCGGTCGCGGCCTTGCCGCCGCCGTCGAGCAGGAACGGTGCCTTCGCGAACAGGTGGTCGCGGAGGTCCATGATCAGCAGCTTCGGCGACAGCGGCTTGCCGGTGTTCCAGGCCGGGCACTGGCTCTGGCAGCGACCGCACTCGGTGCACGTCGCGAAGTCGAGCATGTTGCGCCAGTTGAAGTGCTCGATCTTGCCGACACCGATGATCGGGTCCTCTTCCTCCATGAGGGATTCGAGGTCCGGGCTGGTGGCGAGCGGGCCGAGCGCCTTGGGCAGTCGCTTGGTGCTGGCGTTGATCGGCGCCAGGAAGATGTGCAGGTGCTTGGAGTACACGACCAGCACGAGGAAGCCGAAGATCACGCCGAGCTGGGCGAGGATGCCCGCGTGCTCGAGGATGTTGTTGGCCCCCGAGCCCAGCGGGTGGAAGACGTACGCGGTCGCCTTGGAGGTGAAGGTCCACCACGACGAGGCGCTCGCCCGGTCGGCGAACGGCACGCCGCGGTTCTCGGCGTAGGGGAAGTGGCCGGTGTTGATCTGCGCCCCGCGGTACCAGGCGAGCGTCAGCACGACCAGCGTGATCATGCCCGAGGATGACCCAGGCGGGACCGGTGTGGGAGCCGTAGAAACGGCTCGACCGCTGCAGGCGGGCCGGCGTTCTTCCGGATGCGCGTGATGGCGAAGTAGACGAGTGCCAGCAGGACCGCGACGCGTGAAGAAGTCCTCGAGGAAGCCGAGCCACAGCATCTTCCCGATGAACGGGATGTGGAAGTCGCGGTTGAACAGGGCGCCGAAGGCCTCGAGCACCGTGGCGCCGAGGACGATGAAGCCCCAGAAGGTGAAGAAGTGGGCGATGCCCGGACCGCTCCACTTCAGCAGCTTGCGCTGCCCGAACACCTCGGTCAGCTGGACCACCACCCGCTTCGGGAGGTTGTCCAGGCGATCGACCGGCTGGCCGGACCCGATCAGCTTGTAGAGCCAGAAAACGCGCCGGCCGGCAATGGCCAGAGCGGCCACGGCCATCAGAAGACCGAGCACCAAACGAACAACCACGGAACCTCCCGTGTCAGAGTCTCGCCGGAGCGTACGACCCGGTGATCGAGAAGTCCGTACCGGCTGGGTACCGCGGGTCAAATGTCACATCGCTGTCCCGGAGGCTTGCGTCCAGCCCGGTCATTTTCCGGTCGAATACGCCGTGAGCTGTGCCGCGAGGTCAACCGCCCGATCACGCGCCCGCGTGCGCCCGGATCCACCCCGGTGACCGTGATCGGGCGGCTGATCAGCTGTGCGGCTGCCCGCATCGCTCCGCGGTCCGGAGGTGAGCCTGGCAGGGCAGAAGGAACAGAAGTAGATAGCAGAGAAGTTGAGCCAGTCAGACTCAAGACGGGTTGACGTAGCCCGGAACGGTCTAAACTGAGTCGGGAAGGCTCAAGGCGCGACGGTTGCGCTCGAGCCAGCCACCAGACTTGCTCGCCTCCGGCGACAACCCGAGCACCACCCAGCGCGCGCACCACGAAGTCGCGCACCACAGCAACGAGAGGGATCCACACTCATGGCCCGTGCAGTCGGTATCGACCTCGGCACGACGAACTCCGTCGTCAGCGTCCTCGAGGGTGGCGAGCCCACCGTCATCGCCAACGCGGAGGGTGGCCGCACCACGCCCAGCGTCGTCGCGTTCGCGAAGAACGCGGAGGTGCTGGTCGGCGAGGTCGCGAAGCGCCAGGCGGTCACGAACGTCGACCGCACCATCCGCTCGGTCAAGCGCCACATGGGCACCACGTGGTCGCAGGAGATCGACGGCAAGAAGTACAACCCGCAGCAGGTCAGCGCCTTCATCCTGCAGAAGCTCAAGCGCGACGCCGAGGCCTACCTCGGGGAGCCGGTCGCCGACGCGGTCATCACCGTCCCGGCCTACTTCTCCGACGCCGAGCGCCAGGCGACGAAGGAGGCGGGCGAGATCGCCGGTCTCAACGTGCTGCGCATCATCAACGAGCCGACCGCGGCCGCGCTCGCCTACGGCCTCGACAAGGGCGACAAGGAGCAGACCATCCTGGTCTTCGACCTCGGTGGCGGCACCTTCGACGTCTCCCTGCTCGAGATCGGTGACGGCGTCATCGAGGTCAAGGCGACCTCGGGCGACAACCGCCTCGGCGGCGACGACTGGGACGAGCGCGTCGTCGAGCACCTGGTCAAGACGTTCAACAACCAGAACGGCGTCGACCTGTCCAAGGACAAGATGGCGATGCAGCGTCTGCGTGAGGCTGCGGAGAAGGCCAAGATCGAGCTCTCCGGGCAGGCACAGACCAGCATCAACCTGCCCTACATCACGGCCAGCGCCGAGGGCCCGCTGCACATGGACGTCACGCTCACGCGTGCGGAGTTCCAGCGGATGACCTCCGACCTGCTCGACCGGACGAAGAAGCCCTTCCAGGCGGCCATCAAGGACGCGGGCGTCAACGTCTCGGCCATCGACCACGTCGTGCTCGTCGGCGGTTCCACCCGCATGCCGGCCGTCGTGGACGTCGTCCGCGAGCTGACCGGTGGCAAGGACCCCAACAAGGGCGTCAACCCCGACGAGGTCGTCGCCATCGGCGCGAGCCTGCAGGCCGGTGTCCTCAAGGGTGAGGTCAAGGACGTCCTGCTCCTCGACGTCACGCCGCTGTCCCTCGGCATCGAGACCAAGGGCGGCATCATGACCAAGCTGATCGAGCGCAACACGACGATCCCGACCAAGCGCTCCGAGGTCTTCACCACGGCCGACGACAACCAGCCCTCGGTGCAGATCCAGGTCTACCAGGGCGAGCGCGAGATGGCGCAGTACAACAAGCGCCTCGGGATGTTCGAGCTCACCGGCCTCCCGCCGGCCCCCCGTGGAATCCCGCAGATCGAGGTCACCTTCGACATCGACGCCAACGGCATCGTCCACGTGGGCGCCACCGACAAGGGCACCGGCAAGAGCCAGTCGATGACGATCACCGGCGGCTCGGCGCTGTCGAAGGACGAGATCGACCGGATGATGCGCGAGGCGGAGCAGTTCGCCGAGGACGACAAGCGTCGCCGTGACGAGGTCGAGGTCCGCAACCAGGCCGAGTCGCTGATCTACCAGACCGAGCAGTTCCTGGCGGAGAACGGCGACAAGGTCGGCGAGGACGCCAAGAACGACGTGCAGGAGAAGCTCGGCGCGCTGCGTGCCGTCGTCGGTGGCAGCGACATCGAGGCCATCAAGACGGCGGTCGACGAGCTGGCCAAGGCCAGCAGCGCCATGGGTACGGCCATGTACGCCAACGCCCAGGGCGACGCCACCGGTGGCCCGACCGGCGGTGCCGCGGGCGACCCGTCCGGTGCCGACGACGTCGTGGACGCCGAGATCGTCGACGAGGACAACAAGTGAGCCCAGGCGGCAACCCTTTCACGAGGGAACAAGCTGCTCAGCAGCACGCCGCCCAGGAGCAGGCCTCGGCCGCCTACGCGCGGTCGGGGCCTGCCCCCGACGGTGCGGAGGAGAACGCCGGCCCGCCCGTGGTGAACGACCGCCGGCGCATCGACCCGGAGACGGGTGGGGTGCGTCAGCCCGGTGCACCCGCCCCGGGTGGCACCGAAGCCCCGGCGCCCGAGGTGGACCCGGAGCTCGCCGCGGCGCGTACTGCGGTCGCGGAGCGCACGGCGGACCTGCAGCGCCTCAAGGCGGAGTTCGACAACTACCGGCGCCGCGTCGAGCGGGACCGGCAGGCCACGAAGGACTCGGCCACCGCGACGGTGCTGCTCGCCCTGCTGCCGGCGCTCGACGACATCGGCCGGGCTCGTTCGCACGACGACCTCACCGGCACGTTCAAGACCGTCGCCGAAGGGCTCGAGAACACTCTCGGCTCGCTCGGCCTCGAGCGGTTCGGCGCCGCGGGCGACGCGTTCGACCCGCAGCAGCACGAAGCGCTCGTCTACACCTCGGCGCCGGGCCTCACCGGCCCGACCTGCGTCGAGGTGTACCGGGCGGGTTACCGCCACGCGGGTCGGGTGCTCCGCCCGGCTCAGGTGGTCGTGGCCGAATCGCCCGAGGGCGAAGGCGCACCAGCGGCTCCGCAGGACGGCGCAGGTACCGACAGAGCAGGATCGGGAACGACAGAGACAGGGTGATGCCGTGAGCACGCGGGACTTCGTCGAGAAGGACTACTACAAGGCCCTCGGCGTCGCCAAGACCGCGAGCGCGGCGGACATCAAGAAGGCCTACCGGAAGCTCGCCCGCGAGCTGCACCCGGACAAGAACCCGGGTGACGCCAAGGCCGAGGCGCGCTTCAAGGACGTGTCCGAGGCCTACGACGTCCTCTCCGACGACAAGAGTCGCAAGGAGTACGACGAGGCACGCTCGCTGTTCGCCGCGGGTGGGCGGCCCGGCGGCGGTCTCGGTGGCTTCGGCAACGGTGCCCCCGCGGGCGGCGGCGTGCCGTTCGACCTGTCGGACCTGCTGGGCAACGTCCGCGGTGGCGCGCGGGGGAACACCGGTGGGCTGTTCGACTCGATCTTCCAACGCAACAGCTCGCCCGGTCGGGGCCCCCGTCGGGGCGCCGACCTCGCGGCCGAGCTCTCGATCTCGTTCGAGGATGCGCTGCGCGGTATCGAGGCGACGGTGCGGCTCCCCGGAGCCGCGGCCTGTGAGACCTGCATCGGCACCGGCGCAGCGCCGGGCACGTCCCCGCGGACCTGCCCGACGTGCCAGGGCCTCGGCGTCATCAGCACCAGTCAGGGCGGCTTCGCGCTCTCCGAGCCGTGCCGCGACTGCCGCGGGAAGGGTCAGCTGATCGACAACCCGTGCCCGGTCTGCCATGGCACCGGGCGCCGCGAACGGCTGCAGCGCATCCGCGTTCCCGCCGGCATCAACGACGGGCAGAAGCTGCGCGTACGTGGGCGTGGCGCGCCCGGCGAACGGGGCGGCCCGGCCGGTGACCTCGAGGTCGTCGTCCGCGTCGGAGGCCACCCCCTGTTCGGACGCGACGGTGCCAACCTCACGGTCACGGTGCCCGTCACGTTCCCGGAGGCCGCTCTCGGCGCCGAGATCAAGGTGCCGACCCCCGACGGCGCACCGGTCACCGTTCGCATCCCCGCCGGCACGGCGCCCGGACGACGGCTCCGCGTACGCAACCGCGGCATGCCGAAGGGCGACGACGCCCGCGGTGACCTGCTGGTCACGGTGGACGTCGCGGTCCCGCAGAAGCTCAGCCACGCCGCCCGCAGCGCCCTGGAGGAGTACGCGAAGCAGGCCGACGACGATCCGCGGGAGCACCTGTTCGGTAGCTGAGCCGACGCCGCCCACGGGACGGACGCCCACGGACAGAGACGGCACGGAGAGGGAGCGAGACGGTGGAGGCCTTCGGCAGCGGCAGCAGGATCGGCTCGGGCCCCCGGGTCGACGGGGCGTATCCGGGGATGGGCCCACACGACGACGCCACCCCCGTCTACGTCATCTCCATCGCGGCGGAACTCGCGGGGATGCACCCGCAGACGCTGCGCCAGTACGACCGGCTCGGGATCGTCAGTCCCGGTCGCTCCGCCGGACGGGGCCGTCGCTACTCCGCCCGCGAGGTCGCCCTGCTCCGCGAGGTGCAGCGGCTCTCGCAGGAGGAGGGCGTCAACCTCGAGGGCATCCGCCGCATCCTCGCCCTCGAGAACCAGGTCGAGGCGTTGCAGGCGCGGGTGCGCGAGCTCGAGGCCGAGGTCGTCGCGACCCGGCGTGCCGCCGAGGTCGATGCCGCTGCCGCGCAGCGCAGCCAACGCCGCGACCTCGTGCCCGTGAAGAGCGAAGTCGTCGTCTGGCGCCGCCGAGGAACGAGCGGTAGAAGCCAGAGTTGAGCGGGAAGCACTCAACTCTGACGGGCGTTGTACCGCTCAGCAGCATCCCCATGAACGCAGCAACACCACGAGCAAGAGGGCGAGTACGACCATGAACGCTGAGCTGTCACCGAAGAGCCAGGAAGCCTTCCAGGCGGCTGCCGCCCGCGCGACCGGCGCCGGTGCCCCGCAGATCGAGCCGGCCCACCTGCTGCTGGCCCTGCTCGAGCAGCCGGAGAGCGTCGTCAACCCGTTGCTGGAGAAGGTCGGCGCGAACCCCGCGTCGGTCCGCGCGGCCGCCGAGTCCGCCGTCGCGTCCCTTCCGAAGGTGAGCGGCAGCTCCGTCGGGGCTCCGCAACCCACCCGGCAGGTCATCGCCGTGCTGTCGAGCGCGCAGAAGGCGGCCACCGCCGCCGGTGACGAGAACGTCGAGCCCGAGCACCTGCTGGTCGGCCTCGCCGACGCCGGGGGCGACGTCTCCAAGCTCCTGAAGGAGGCCGGCGCCACCGCCGACGCGCTGGCCGCCGCCATCCCCGCGACCCGGGGTGGCGAGGCGCTCCGGAAGTACGCCACCGACCTGACCGAGCTCGCCGAGCAGCAGAAGCTCGACCCGGTCATCGGCCGTGACGCCGAGGTCCGACGCGTCATCCAGGTGCTGTCACGCCGCACCAAGAACAACCCCGTGCTGATCGGCGAGCCCGGGGTCGGCAAGACGGCCATCGTCGAGGGCCTCGCGCACCGGATCGTCGCCAAGCAGGTCCCGGAATCGCTGCAGGGCCGGCGCGTGCTGTCGCTCGACCTCGGGTCGATGATCGCGGGCTCGAAGTACCGCGGCGAGTTCGAGGAGCGGCTGAAGGCCGTGCTGAAGGAGATCTCCGAGGCCGAGGGCCGCATCATCACCTTCATCGACGAGCTGCACACCGTCGTCGGCGCCGGCAAGGCCGAGGGCTCCATGGACGCCGGCAACATGCTGAAGCCGATGCTCGCCCGCGGGGAGCTCCGCCTGATCGGCGCGACCACCCTCGACGAGTACCGCACGAACATCGAGAAGGACCCGGCGCTCGAGCGCCGCTTCCAGCAGGTCTACGTCGGCGAGCCGTCGGTCGAGGACACCATCGCGATCCTCCGCGGCCTCAAGACCGCCTACCAGAACCACCACAAGGTCCAGATCATGGACTCGGCGCTGGTGGCTGCGGCGACCCTGTCCGACCGCTACATCTCCGGGCGCTTCCAGCCCGACAAGTCCATCGACCTCGTCGACGAGGCGGCCGCGCGGCTGCGGATGGAGCAGACGTCCGACCCGGTCGAGATCGACGACGCCCGCCGGCGCGTGCAGCGGCTGCAGGGCGACGTCGCGAGCCTCGAGACCGAGAGCGACGAGTCGTCGCTGCAGCGGCTGGCCGAGGCGAAGGCCGAGCTCGCCGAGCGGCAGGCCGAGCTGGACGCGCTCGAGGAGCGCTGGCACTCGGAGCGTTCCGGTCTCGACCAGGTCTCCGCGCTCGCGGCACGGTTGAAGGAGCTCGAGGACCAGCGCGACCGCGCGGCCCGCGAGTCCGACTGGGCCACGGAGGGTCGGCTCCGCAACGCCGACATCCCGGCGCTGCGGCGCGAGCTCGACGACGCCGAGGCGCGCGCCGAATCGACCGGCGCGATGGTGACCAAGCAGGTCGGTCCGGATGACGTCGCCGAGGTCGTCGCGGCCTGGACCGGTATCCCCGCGGGCCGGCTGCTGGAGGGCGAGACCGCGAAGCTGCTGAAGATGGAGTCGGTCCTCGCCTCCCGCGTCATCGGTCAGGACGCCGCCGTGCAGTCGGTGGCCGACGCCGTGCGCCGGACGCGGGCCGGGGTCGCCGACCCCGACCGCCCGACCGGGTCGTTCCTGTTCCTCGGCCCCACCGGTACCGGCAAGACCGAGCTCGCGAAGGCACTCGCCGACTTCCTGTTCGACGACGAGCGCGCGATGGTCCGCATCGACATGAGCGAGTACGGCGAGAAGCACTCCGTCTCACGGCTCATCGGCTCCCCGCCCGGATACGTCGGCTACGAGGCCGGCGGACAGCTGACGGAGGCGGTGCGGCGTCGTCCGTACACGGTGGTGCTGCTCGACGAGGTCGAGAAGGCGCACTCCGACGTGTTCGACGTGCTGCTGCAGGTGCTCGACGACGGTCGGCTCACCGACGGGCAGGGCCGCACCGTCGACTTCCGGAACGCGATCCTGATCCTGACCTCGAACCTGGGTTCGGCGTTCATCTCCGACCTGACGCTCTCGCCCGAGATGCGTCGCGAGTCGGTCATGGCCGCGGTGCGCGACGCGTTCAAGCCGGAGTTCCTCAACCGGCTCGACGACGTGCTCGTCTTCGAGTCGCTGGACAAGGCGGCGCTGGTCTCGATCGTCGACCTGCAGCTGCAGCGGCTGGCGAAGCGGCTCGGCGACCGCCGGCTCACGCTGACCGTCACCGACGCGGCCAAGGCGTGGCTCGCGGACCGCGGCTTCGACCCGGTCTACGGCGCCCGCCCGCTGCGTCGCCTGGTGCAGACCGCGGTCGGCGACCAGCTGGCGAAGAGCCTCCTGGCCGGCGAGATCCGCGACGGTGACGAGGTGGTCGTGGACGTGGACCTCGACGGGACCGAGCTATCCGTGGCACCGGCGGGCGTGCCGGTGAGCTGACGCCCGAGCAGCGGCGCTCAGCGCAAGGAGCGCTCCAGCTCGGTCGGGAAGACAGGCGTGACGACGGTGCCACCGAGCCGCTCCTGCAGGCGGGTCGCGGCGCGCTCGATGGCGGCGAGCGCCTCGGCGCCCCGGTCGGCGACGACCGCGGTGCGGACCTCGCCGGTCTCCGCCGCACCGGATCGGGCGACCGCCCACGCGCCGACGATCTCGCCGTCCCACCAGATCGTCGGGCCGATGTTGCCCATCCGGTCGAAGACCCGGGACTGGTCGATGCCGAGGAACCACTCCCGCCGCTTCCACCCCATGGGCGTCGGGTCCAGGGCGGGCAGCAGCGTGGCGACCGGCGCGACGTCGTCCGCGGCTTCCTCGTCCTCGCTCGGTAGGTCGATCCCGGGTCCGCCGTGCAGGTCGACGTCGTCCACCGGCAGGTGACCGAGCACGCGCTTGGTCAGGCTCTTCGTCCAGCCCATCCACCACTGCAGGTCGTCGGCGGTCGCGGGGCCGAAGCGCTCGAGCCAGCGGCGGGCCAGTGCGACCTGGGCGTCCTCGACGGCGGGCGCCGGCATCCCGTCCGGCCACCATGCCTCGACCGGCTCCCAGCGGTGCTGCCGGTTGGTCCAGCCGCCGACGGGTGACCCGCGGACGATGCGACCGCGCGCGCTGACCACGGTGAGCAGCCGCGAGGTGACGTTGACCGGCCGTTCCGACGGAGAGCCGGGCAGCACCACCGTGCGCAGCGCTGCGACGTCCTTGCTCAGCTGCGCGCCGGTGGCGACGCCGCGCGATCGCATCGCTTCCTCGACCTGGCCCTCGACGCCGTCGAGCCATCGACCGAGGTCCCCCTCGAGCGTCGGCTCGGTGCCGTTCCGCTCGAGTTGGCCGACGAGCCGCCGGCGCAGCACCTCGGCGAGCGGGGTGCTGATCGCGGCCTGCACCGTCGGCACGTCGTCGCGGTCGAACACGAACAGCGTCCGCCGCATGGCCATCCACCGCACGAGGGTCCTGCGCTCGTACATCGCGGCGGCGATGTCCTCCAGCGTCGAACAGGAGCTGCGGGCGAGCACGGACAGGTAGACCGACGCCGGGTCCGTCGCGTGCAGCGCGAGCAGATCACGGGTGACCTGCTCGGCGTCCTGCGCGTCGCCGGAGAGGTGGTGTCGCAGCACCGTTCTCCGGCGCCGCTGCTGCACCGACACGGACCGCATGCTGCGATCCTGCCCGCCCTCGGAACCTCTCAGGTGTTGGCCCCGGTGCCCGAGGACGCGAACTCCTCGGGGCCCTGCTCCACTGCCGCCGGGTCCATCCACATGGCCTGCCAGCCGTGCCCGTCGAGGTCGAAGAAGGCGCGCGAGTACATGAAGCCGTAGTCCTCGTCGTCATCGGCGTCGCGGGCACCGGCCGCGAGCGCTGCCGTGTGGACCGCGTCGACCTCGTCGCGGGAGGACACGCTGAAGCAGAACAGTGCGAGAGCGTGGGTGTTCGGGTCGCCGAGCGGCAGCTTCGACAACTCCGCGACCTTCTCGCGGCTCCCCAGCATGACGAAGGCGTGCTCGCCGACCAGCATGCAGGCGGACGAGTCGTCGGCGAACTTCGGGTTGAAGCCGAATCCGAGTGCCGCGAAGAACGCCTTGCTGCGCTCGATGTCCGCGACGGGGAGGGTCACGAACAGCATGCGTCCGGCGTGTGCGGGAGTGGTCACGGCAGATCTCCAGTCGGTGGCGCGGGTGTGTACGTGGTGTTGGACGGACCGGGCCGGCAGAACTCATCGGTGGAGGCCTCCGTAACCTGCTGCCATGCCCACCGCACTCGTCACCGGCGCGACCGCCGGTATCGGCGCCGCCTTCTCCCGCCGTCTCGCCTCCGAGCGCTACGACCTCGTGCTCGTCGCCCGCGACGCGAAGCGGCTCCGGTCGCTCGCCGAGGAGCTGTCCGGCCAGCACGGCATCTCGACCGAGGTCCTCGTCGCCGATCTGGCCGACGACGCCGCGGACGGCGGGTGCGCGAGTGTCGAGAGGCGGCTCGCTGCGGGCGGCATCGACCTGCTCGTCAACAACGCCGGTTTCTCGACGCACGCCCCGTTCGACGCGGGCGACGTCGAGGACGAGGACCGCATGCTGCGGGTCAACGTCCGCGCGGTACTGCGGCTCGCTCACGCCGCGGTCGCGGCGATGCTCCCCAGCGGCGGCGGCATCATCAACGTCAGCTCGGTGGCCGGCTTCTTCCCGACCGCCGGCGGCGCCACCTACGCCGCGAGCAAGGCCTACGTCACCGCGCTCTCGGAGGCACTCGCCGCCGAGTACACCGACCGCGGCGTCGTCGTCACCGCGCTGTGCCCCGGTTTCACCCGGACCGAGTTCCACCAGCGGGCCGGCATCGCCACCGAAGGCATCGCCGACCGGATGTGGCTCGACGCCGACACCCTCGTCGACGGAGCCCTCGCCGACCACCGGGCGAAGCGGGCCATCAGCATCCCCGGCTGGCAGTACAAGGTGCTGACCGAGGTCGGCCGCATGACCCCGCGGCCGCTGCTGTCGGCGGCCTCCCGCGTCGTGAAGGCACGCCGCGGGCGCCACTGACCAGCTCCCGCCGGACCCTCCCGTCGCCGGGGCATCCCGAGAGTCGTACGCCCGGACAGGGGCTGGGCCGCGGCGCATAGATTCGCGCACGTGAGCGACCGCGAAGACCTGCAGAAGCTGATCGTCGACGACGCCGTGGTGCGCGGGAAGGTCACGCTGGCCTCCGGCCGCGAGGCGGACTACTACCTCGACCTGCGACGCATCAGCCTCGCCGGTGCGGCCGCCCCGCTGGTCGGCCGGGTGATGCTCGAGCTGACGAAGGACCTCGATTACGACGTCGTCGGTGGGCTCACCATGGGCGCCGACCCCGTCGCCGCCGCGATGCTGCACGCCTCCGGTGGCCGCCTCGACGCCTGCGTCGTCCGCAAGGAAGGCAAGGCCCACGGCCTGCAGCGCCGCATCGAGGGTCCTGACGTCGCCGGCCGACGGGTGCTCGCCGTCGAGGACACGTCCACCACCGGTGGATCGGTCCTCACGGCCGTCGAGGCGCTGCGCGAGGCCGGGGCCGAGGTCGTCGGGGTAGCCGTCATCGCCGACCGGGACACCGGCGCCGCGGAGAAGGTCCAGGCCGCGGGGCTCGAGTACCGCTACGCCTACGGCCTCGCGGACCTCGGACTCGCCTGACCGGTGAGCCCCGCGAGTCCTGCCGCCGAGAGGCTCCCGGCTCGTTCCCGGTTGCAGCTCCCGGGGCGCGCACTGGTCAGCCCCGTCCTCGTCTACCTGGCGTCCCGGGCGGTCGTCCTCGTGGCCGCCGCCGTGGCGGCCCTCGTCAGCGAGAGCGGCGGTCGCCGGTTGTCCACGGGACCGTGGCCCGTGGTGCCGACCTCGGGGTTCTCGCCCCTGGCTGTGCTGGAGCGCTGGGACAGCGCCTGGTGGATCAGCCTGGCCAAGGACGGGTACCCCGCCGGTCTCCCCGGCGGCAACCAGCTGGGGCGGTTCTCGTTCTTCCCCCTCTATCCGCTGCTGGTCCGTGGGGTCGCCGCCACCGGCATCCCGGTGCAGTACGCGGCCCTGCTCACGAGCACCCTGCTGGGCGCCGTCGCGGTCGCACTGCTGTGGCTGCTGTGCCGCGAGTCGAGCGATGCCAGGACTGCGGACCGCGCGTGCGCCCTGTTCTCCTTCTTCCCGGGGTCGCTGGTCCTGTCCATGGCCTATTCCGAGCCCGTGCTGCTCGTGTGCGCCATCGCGTGTCTGCTGGCCCTGCAACGCCACCGGTGGGCGCTGGCTGGAGCGGCGTCGGCTCTGGCGACGGCGGCGCGTCCGACTGCACTGGCGTTGTGCTTCGCGTGCGCCTGGGCGGCTGCCGTTGCGGTGCAGCAGCGCCGGGAATGGCGTGCGTTGATCGCGCCGGTACTGTCGCCGATCGGTGCCCTCGCCTTCTTCGCCTACCTCCGCGCCCGGACCGGCCACGTCGACGCCTGGTTCATCTCGCAGCGCGACGCCTGGCACGAGCGGTTCGACCTGCTCGGCCTGCCGCACCGGGTCTGGGTCGCTGTGGGGCACCCGGTCACGCACTTCGGCACCATGTACGACGCGAACCGCCTGATCTCCCTGCTCGGCACAATGTTCGTGCTCGGCACGCTCGCGTTCCTCCTGCGCACCGGGGCGCCCGGACACGTCGTGGTCTACACGGCCGTGACCATCGTCCTGATCCTGGGATCGGTCACCATCGGCGCCCGGCCACGACTGGTGCTCGCCGCCTTCCCGCTGCTGTTCCCCCTGGCTGCACGGGTGTCGGACCGCGCTTTCCCGGTCGTGCTGGCCGCGTCCGGGACGCTGCTCGGTGCCTTCACCGTGCTGACGCTGTCGACCCTTTCGGCGACGCCTTGAGCGGGCAGCAGACGGCGCGGGAACGTCCGCAGCGCGGCCCTTCAGGTCTTCGGGCACCATCGGGACCGTGTCCCTGCTCGCCGCTCTGGTGCTCGGTGCGCTGAGCGGCCTGGCGGGCATCCTCGGGCTCGAGCGCCACCGACGGGTCCGCTTCACCGCCGAGGCGGCCGGGCGCGGCTGGACCTTCGCGCGGCGCGATCCGGCACTGACCTTCCGGTGGGAGAGCTGGCCGTTCGCGACCGGGCGGCAGCGCCGAGCCGTGAACGTGCTGCGGGGCAGCGTGCGGGGCCGGTCCTGCGTCGCCTTCGAGTACAGCTACCGCCACCGGGTCCCCGGCGGTCCCTACGGCGAGGCCGAGGCGACGGCACGGTGGACCGTCGCAGCCGTTGCGCTGCCGTCCCGGCTGCCGCGGATCGCGGTCACCCGTTCCGGGCCGGACGGCCGAGGCCTGACCTCGCTCGGACGGCAGGCTCTCGCCGTCGACGGCGCCGCCTTCGACGCCAGCTTCGCTGTCCGCACCGACGACCCGCGCACCGCAGCCGCCGTCCTGGCTCCCGCCCTGACGGCCGCCCTGCTCACCGGACCCTTCTTCGACTTCCGGATGGAGGCGGCGGATGCATTGAGTTGTTGGCCGGGACGGATGAAACTGGAGGATGTCGACGAAAGACTGGCGTTCCTGAGTACCGTCGTCGACAACGTGCCCATTGGTGTGTGGAGGGATCGGTCGCGGTGACGGTGCTGGTGACCGTCCTCGTCGTGCTGGCAGCCGTAGGAGGCTTCTCGGTGTTCTCCTACAACCGCTTCCTGCGCCAACAGCAGGAGGTCACCGACGCCTGGCGCGCGGTCGAGGTCGAGCTGCGCTTCCGCGCCGACCTCGCAGGCACCGTCGGCGCCATCCTCGCCGGGCACGCCGCGCACGAGCGGGCCGTGGTGGAGGAGACGCTGAAGGCGCGCAAGCGGGTCCTCGAGCCCGACTCGGGTGCCGCTACCGCCGTCGAGAAGGCGGCTGCCTCCGACGTCGAGATGTCGATGGCGCTCTCCCGGCTGATGCAGGTCGCGTCGGGCTACCAGCGGGTCAACGCGGACCCGCGCTTCATCGACGCGCGCGAGCAACTGAAGGCGACCGAGGAGCGGCTGTCCGCGGCGCGTCGTCGGTACAACACCTGCGTCCGGGCCTACAACACCCGCCTTGCCCGGATGCCGGCGGCGCTGACGGCAGTCGGCACGAGCTACCGGCCCGCCCGCTACTTCGAGGTGCTCGACCCCGCCGTCCGCGCTGCGGTCCCGGTGAGGTTCGACATCCCCGCGCCGGTCGTCCCGGCCTCCGAGGCCGGTCCCTCGGAGCTCAGGAGCTCCGACGCGGCCTCGGCCGAGCGGAAGCGCTCAGCGCGTCCGGATCAGGGCCCGGTCGCGTAGCCAGCGCTCCGTGCGCTCCATGCCCTCCGCGAGTTCGACGCGTGGGCTCCAGCCGGTCCGCTGGGCGATCTTCGCGATCGAGTACGTGCCGGGGTGCGAGAGGTACTCGACGATCCGCGGGGAGAACGGCAACGGCAGTCGTTCGAGCACGGGCGCGAGGCCGCGGACCAGGACGGACGGCACCGAGCGCAGCCGCACCCCGGTCATGCGGGCGTAGTGGCCGAAGAACTCCGCCGCCGTCACCCCGACGCCGCCGGTGACGTGGAAGACCTCACCGACCGCGTCCGCGCGGAGCCGGAGGGTCCCGGGCTCGAGCAGTGACAGCGAGCCTTCGACGAGGTCGTCGACGTAGACGGGGCTGAGGATGCCGCGGCCGCGGTCGAGCAGCCGGAACGCGCCGGACTGGATGGTCTCGAGCGGCCGCATCGTCCACGGCGAGCTGCCGGGTCCGTAGACGTCCCCCGGCCGCACGACGGCGACGGGCAGTCCGCGGGCCGCGGCCAGCAACGCCTGGTGCTCGGACGCGACCTTCGTGTCGGTGTAGGGGTTGCCCGACATCCGCACCGGGCCGGTCTCGTCGACGCCGTCGGGGAAGCGGGGGCCGTGCACGACGATGCTCGACAGGTGCAGCACGGCGGGCACGCCGGCAGCGGCGGCCGCCGCCAGCACGCTGCGCGTCCCCTCCACGTTGACGCGCCACATGACGTCCACCGGGCCGGACTCCTCGACGACGGCGGCGGTGTGGACCAGCAGATCGGCACCGGTCAGGTGCTCGACGAGGGCATCGCCGTCGAGGATGTCGCCGACGGTCACCCCGGGACCGGGCCGCACGTCGAGCGCGACGACGGCGGCGTCGGGGAAGGCGCGGCGCAGCGCCACGGTGAAGGCGTTGCCGAGGAAGCCGCCGCCGCCGGTCACGACGACGCGGCTGCCGCCGGTGCCCATGACTGGCCTCAGCTGCGCTGGGTGCCGACGAGGCGCACGGCCCCGGCGTCGCCGGCGCCGTCGTCGGCCGCCGCGACCTCGCCGAGCACCCATGCATCGACGTGGCGACCCATGAGGACGGCGAGCGCGCGGTCGGCGTCCTCGGCGGGGAGCACGGCGACCATGCCGACGCCGAGGTTGAAGGTGCGCTCCATCTCGTCGGTCGCGACGCGCCCCCGCTGCTCGATCAGCGAGAAGATCGGCGGTACCGCCCAGGTGTTCCGCTCGAGCGTGGCCACGAGGCCGTCGGGCAGCACGCGGGCGAGGTTGGCGGCGAGCCCGCCGCCGGTGACGTGGCTGAACGCGTGCACGTCGGTCTCGGCGATCAGCGACAGGCAGTCCTGCGCGTAGATGCGGGTCGGCTCCAGCATCTCCTCACCGAGGGTCCGGCCGAGCTCCGGGACGTCGGCGTCGAGGCGTAGGCGAGCCATGGAGAGCAGGACGTGCCGGGCCAGCGAGTAGCCGTTGGAGTGCAGGCCGGACGACGCCATCGCGACGACGACGTCTCCCGCGCGGACCCGCTCGCTGCCGAGCACCGCGTCGGCTTCGACAGCACCGACGCCGGCCCCTGCGAGGTCGTACTCGCCCGGGTCGAGGAGCCCGGGGTGCTCGGCGATCTCGCCGCCGACCAGGGCGCAGCCCGCGATGCGGCAGCCTTCGGCGACGCCGCCGACGATCTCGGCCATGCGCTCGGGGACGACCTTGCCGCAGGCGATGTAGTCGAGCAGGAACAGCGGCTCCGCACCGCAGACGACCAGGTCGTCGACGACCATGCCGACGAGGTCGAGCCCGACGGTGTCGTGCTTGTCCATGGCCTGCGCGATGGTGAGCTTGGTGCCGACGCCGTCGGTCGAGCTCGCGAGCAGCGGCCGCTTGTACCGCTCGACGTCGAGCGCGAACAACCCGGCGAAGCCGCCGAGGTCACCGAGCACCTCGGGGCGGCGGGCACGTGCCACCTTCGAGCGCATCAGCTCGACGGCTCGTTCGCCCGCCTCGATGTCGACGCCGGCCTCGCGGTAGGACGCGCCGCCGGCTGCGGCGGGAGCCCCGGCGTCGGAGCGGTTGACGAACGTGTGGTCGCGGGGCAGATCGGTGCTGCTCACGGCTTTCCCGGTTCTTCAGGTGCCGGCGCCGTCCGGGACGTGGAGCGGACGGACGCGGTGGCGGAGCGGATGGAGAGGTCGTGTCGCCGGAGGCGGTCGACCCGGCGGATCAGGTGCGGTCGGAGGGGGTCGGAGAGGGACACCGGAGGACAGCGGGACGCTGGATCACAGCGGTACGCGGTCGAATTCGTCCGGGGACGGGTCACCGCCGTCGGTGCCGACCATGAGTTCCTCGCTCCGCTCGACTGCTTCGAGCAGGTGCTTGTTGCGGTGCTCGGGGGAGGGTAGCCGTACCGGGTAGTGCCCGTCGAAACAGGCCCGGCACAGCTGGTCGGCGGGTTGGTGCGAGGCGGCGGTCAGCCCCTCGAGCGAAACGTAGGCCAGCGAGTCCGCAGCGATCGAGCGGCGGATGTCGTCGACGCCGTCCGGGCCGTCGGCGTCGGCGGCGATCAGCTCTGCGCGGGTGGCGAAGTCGATGCCGTAGAAGCACGGCCATCGCACCGGAGGCGACGAGATGCGGACGTGGACCTCGGCGGCACCGGCGTCGCGGAGCATCTTCACGAGGGCGCGCTGGGTGTTGCCGCGGACGATCGAGTCGTCCACGACGACCAGTCGCTTCCCCTCGATGACCTCGCGCAGCGGGTTCAGCTTCAGCCGGATGCCCAGCTGCCGGATCGTCTGGGACGGCTGGATGAAGGTGCGTCCGACGTAGGCGTTCTTGACCAGCCCGGCGCCGTAGGGGATGCCGCTCGCCTCGGCGTACCCGATGGCGGCGGGCGTGCCGGACTCCGGGACCGGTATCACCAGGTCGGCGACGACCGGCGCCTCGCGCGCGAGCATCCGGCCGACCTCGACCCGCGCGGCGTGGACGGAGCGGCCGGCGATCGTGGTGTCCGGGCGGGCCAGGTAGACGTACTCGAACAGGCAGCCGTGCCGCTCGGTCTCGGCGAAGCGCGACGAGCGGACGCCGTCGTCGTCGATGACGAGCAGCTCGCCGGGGGCGACCTCGCGGACGAACTGGGCACCGACGATGTCGAGCGCCGCGGTCTCGCTCGCCACGACCCAGCCGTCCGAGGCCTCGTCCTCGGCCGTCTGCACACCGATCTTGCCGAGCACCAGCGGGCGGACGCCGTGCCGGTCGCGGGCGGCGTAGAGCGTCGTCTCGTCGCAGAAGACCAGCGAGAAGGCCCCGGTCAGCAACGGCAGGACCTCCATCGCGGCCTTGTCGAGCGACAGGTGCGAGGCGGCGAGCATGGCGGTGACGAGGTCGGAGTCGGTGGTGCTGGTCATCGTCTGCGCGTCGACCCGGCCGTCGCGCGCGACCTGGACGGCGAGCTCGGCGGTGTTGGTGAGGTTGCCGTTGTGGCCCAGCGCGACGCCCCCGTTGCCCCGGGTGCGATAGGTGGGCTGCGCGTTCTCCCAGGTGCAGGCGCCGGTGGTCGAGTAGCGGCAGTGGCCGATGGCCAGGTGGCCGGTCAGACTGCCCAGCGTGACCTCGTCGAAGACCTGCGCGACGAGGCCGAGCTCCTTGTAGACGACGATGCTGCGGCCGTCGGAGACGGCGATACCCGCTGCCTCCTGGCCGCGGTGCTGCAGGGCGTAGAGGCCGTAGTAGGCCAGCTTCGCGACCTCTTCGCTGCGGGCGAAGACCCCGAAGACGCCACAGGCGTCGCGCGGCGGTGGGTCTGCGTGGGATCCGTCGTCGGCCTGCATGGGCTCATCAACCTGCGCAGCGCCGGCGCTCGCGATGATCGGGGATGCGTCTGACCTCGGATCGACGGCGCTGACGCCCGCGCCCGACCGGATCGGCACGCTGGTGACTGTACCGGCAGGGCCTCGGCCGGCCTCACGGCGCACCGGGTGGGGGAGTTCCGGATCGCGTCGTCCCAGGGTCACGAACCGTTCAGCGACCCGTCGGGCCGGATTCTTCCGCGAGCGGCAGCCAGGCCCGGAGATCGGCGCGTTCACCGCTCGCCCGGACCGAGCCCCTCGCGACGGCCTCGTCCCACCCGAGGACGCCGAAGGCGAGGTCGAGGAAGGCCAGCGGCTCGACCTCGACGACGTTGGGCGGGGTGCCGCGGGTGTGACGGGGGCCCTCGACGCACTGGACCGCCACGTGCGGCGGCACCCGGAGCTCGACCGAGCGGCCCGGAGCCCGGCTCGCGAGCGAACGGGCCAGCAGGCGCACGGCGTAGCGCGTCACCGCCCGGCTCGGCTCCGGCGCCGCGGGCAGTCGGCGGAGCCGGGCGAGGGCGTCGAGCAGCTGGTGGTCGGTGTCGCCGGTGGTCGCGGGCGTGGGGCCGGAGGGAGGTGGCCCGGCGTGCGCCAGTGCCTCCAGGACCTCCTGGAGCAGCGGGGCCGGGTCGATGACCGGGCGGGGACGGGAAGGCATCGCCGCTCATTCCACCCGAACCGGCGGGCGGACGCCCCGAGATGCGCCTCGACCGGAGTGCCAGCGTTTGATGGGACAGTCCTCGGAGCACGATGGTGACCGGCACACCGCGTGATGTGCGGATCCCCAGTCCGTGCGCGGTGTGCACAGGAGGATCCATGGCTCAGAAGTTCGCCGTCGGCCTCGGGCTCGCCGGCCTGCTGGCCGGTCAGGCACTGGTCGACGCCCGCCGGGTGCGGCGGGACCCCGCGCGGCTAATGCTGGCCGAGCCGCCGGAGGGCCGGAAGGTCGACGTCTGCGGCGCCGACGGCACCCGCCTGCACACCGACGTCCTCGGGCCGGAGGACGCGCCGACCGTCGTGCTCGTCCACGGGTGGACGTGTCGACGCGAGTTCTGGGCGGCGCAGCTGAACACCCTGGCCGACCGCTACCGACTGGTCACCTACGACCTCCGCGGCCACGGCCGCAGCGAGACCCCGCGCAGCGGCGATTTCACCCCCGACGCGTTGGGTGACGACCTCGAGGCGGTGCTCCGCGCCACCGTCGGCGACGGGCGCCGCGCCCTGCTGGTCGGGCACTCCCTGGGCGCGATGAGCATCGTGAGCTGGGCCGGTCGACACCGCGGCAGCGTCCGCGGGCGCGTGGCTGCGGCCCTGCTGCTCTCCACCGGCATGAAGGACCTGATCAGCGAGTCCCTCATCCTCAAGCCGCCGGCGGGGCTGTCGAAGCCGGCGGCGGCCCTCGCCGCCCGGGGTATGGCCGCGCCGGTGCCCTACGGCTTCCGCACACCGCTGACGCACCGCATCGTCCGTTACGTCGCGCTCTCCCCGTCCGCGACGCCGGCACAGGTGGCCTTCTGTGAGCGGATCGTGCTCGGAGCGGAGCGACGAGGCCGCGCGGCCACTGCCCGCACCCTGTCCTCGCTCGACCTCGAGTCGGCCATCGAGCACCTCGACGTGCCCTCGGTGGTGCTCTCCGGTACCGCCGACCGGTTGACCCCGCCGGTGCTCGCCGAGCGGCTGGCCGGCCGGCTGCCGCACCTCGTCGAGCACGTGTCGCTGCCGGGCATCGGGCACATGACGCCGGTGGAGGTGCCGCGGGAGGTCAACGGCCGGATCGAGGCCATGGTTCGCGACCACCTGCCCGAGCACGCGCCGATCGCGTCGTCGGCCGCGGTCAGCCGCTGACCGGAGGGCTACCGATCACCTGGCGACGGATCAGCTGTTGACGGAGCCGGCGGCCGATCGCGCCCGCTCCGGTGCCGACCAGCGCTCGCCCTTGCGGACGCGCTCGAAGCCGAGCCAGAAGAAGTCGAGCAGGTGGGTCGCGAGCGCCTCGGGCGTCAGGGTCAGGTTCTCCTGGCTGAGCAGGACGAGCCGTTCGCAGGAGCCGATGATCGCCTCTGCGTAGACCCGCGACTTGATCTCGCTGCCCGGCCCGAGCTGGAGCGACGCGAGTGCGGCGATGAGATCCGCCTGCTGGCGCCGCAGGCTCTCGACCTCGCTGGCCACGGGGCCGACGAGCGCGTTCTCCGCCAGCAGCACCGACCAGCTCGGCAGGTGGTCGGTGATGAAGCGGAAGTACGCCACCAAGCCGACCCAGAGCGACTCGTCCGGGTCGTCGTCGAGGCCGGCGATCGCCCCCTCGATCGCGGCGCGCATCTCGGTACGGATGCGGACGACGACGGCGGCGAGCAGGCCGTCCTTGGAGCCGAAGTGGTCGTAGAGCACCGGCTTGCTGATGTTGGCGCGTTCGGCGATCTCGTCCATGGAGACGCCCTTGAAGCCCCGCTCGGCGAACGTCTGCTCAGCGACCTCGAGGAGTTGGGCCTCGCGGTCGGCCCGGTTCATCCGCCGTCGGACGCGAGGGAGCGACTCCGACGGCTGTGGCACAGGTCAATGTTACGAGCGACCGGGAGCGCGGTAAGTTACCGTCCGTAGGTTACTGCACGTAGCTCCTAGCCGGCCCGCCGGGCCGAGGCACGTCTCCCAGGACGCCGACGTTCGAGAAGAAGGCAGGTACACCGTGACTGCGCTGCACGACACCCCGACCACCCGGCCGACGGCGACGTCGATCGCCGAGGGACGCCGCGCGGCGGCCGAGCGGCCCCTGCCCGAGCACGCGCACGTCGTCGTCATCGGCACCGGGTTCGCCGGTCTCGGCATGGCCGTCAAGATGCTCGGCAACGGCACCCGCGACTTCCTGCTGCTCGAGCGGGCCGACAACGTCGGTGGCACGTGGCGCGACAACGTCTACCCCGGCGCCGCGTGCGACGTGCCCTCGCAGCTCTACTCGTTCTCCTTCGCGCTGAAGCCCGACTGGTCCCGCTCGTTCTCGAAGCAGCCGGAGATCCAGGCCTACCTCGAGGACGTCACGACCGAACGCGACCTCTGGCGCCACATCGCCCTGAACGTCGAGGTCACCGGCGCGCGGTGGGACGCCGACACCGCTCGCTGGTGCATCGACACGAGCCGCGGCCCGGTCACCGCCGACATCGTCGTCAGCGCGGTCGGGGCGCTCTCCGAGCCGTCGATCCCGAAGCTCCCCGGCCTCGAGAACTTCGCGGGAACGGTCTTCCACTCGGCACGGTGGGACCACACCCACGACTTCGCCGGTGAGAAGGTGGCCGTCGTCGGTACCGGCGCCTCCGCGATCCAGTTCGTCCCCGAGATCCAGCCGCAGGTCGCGTCCATGACCGTCTTCCAGCGGACGCCCCCGTGGATCATCCCGCGCCACGACCGGGCGTTGACCGACGTCGAGAAGCGGGTCTACCAGCGTTTCCCGCGGCTGCAGAAGGTCGCCCGCGGTGCGATCTACGCCGGACGCGAGACCTACGCGCTCGCCTTCACCCGCTACCTCGGCCTGCTCAAGCTGCCGGAACTCGTGGCCCGTAAGCACATCGAGAAGCAGGTAGCCGACCCGGAGCTGCGCCGCAAGGTCACGCCCGACTACACGATCGGGTGCAAGCGCATCCTCATCTCCAACGACTGGTACAAGGCGCTCTCCCAGCCGAACGTCGACGTCGAGACCAGCGGGATCGCCGAGGTCCGTGAGCACAGCATCGTCACGAAGGACGGCGTCGAGCACGAGGTCGACACCATCCTGTTCGGCACCGGCTTCTCACCGACCGAGATGCCGATCGCGAAGTGGCTGCGCGGCACCGGCGGCACGCTGCTCTCCGACACCTGGTCCGACACGATGGCGAGCTACCTCGGCTCGACCGTGACCGGCTACCCGAACTTCTTCTTCGTCGTGGGCCCGAACACCGGGCTCGGCCACACGTCGCAGGTCTACATGATCGAGTCGCAGGTGGCCTACGTCGCCGACGCCATCAAGACGTTCGACGACCGCGGGCTCGCGACCGTCGAGCCACGGGCCGACAAGCAGGCCGCCTTCGACGACGAGGTGCAGCGCCGGATGGCCGACACCGTCTGGGTCGCCGGTGGCTGCAAGAGCTGGTACGTCGACGCCAACGGACGCAACACGACGCTCTGGCCGGACTTCACCTTCCAGTTCCGCCGGCGGCTGCGCGCCTTCGACCCGGAGAACTACCACCTGCGGACCCGTCGCGAGATGGCGGGCCGGTCGGCGGCGCCACAGGAGCCGACGGCGGTCACATCCGGATCCGCTGCCTCGGGCGCGTCGTCGTGAGCCTGAGGCGGTACCCGCTGGCCGGCAAGGTCGTGTTCATCACCGGTGCCGCACGCGGCATCGGGGAGCACACCGCGCGACTCGCCGTCGCCCGTGGGGCGAAGGTCGCCGTGACCGGGCTGGAACCCGAACGTCTCGAGGCCCTGGCCCGCGAGCTCGGTCCGGCTGCGGCCTGGTTCGAGTGCGACGTCACCGACACCGACTCGCTGGAGCGGGCCGCGAACGGCACGGTGCGGCAGTTCGGCGGCATCGACGTGGTGGTCGCCAACGCCGGCATCGGGGGCTACGCCTCGGTCGCGCTGTCCCGGGCCGACGCGCTGGCGAAGGTGGTCGAGGTCGATCTCGTCGGCGTCATGCGGACGGTGAGCGCGACGCTGCCGCACGTCACCGAGCGGCGCGGCTACGTCCTGCTCGTCTCGTCCGCCGCCGCGTTCTCCGCGATGCCCGGTATGGCCGCGTACTGCGCCGCGAAGGCGGGTGTCGAGCAGTTCGGCAACGTGCTGCGCCAGGAGGTCGTGCACAGAGGAGTCGCCGTCGGAGTGGCGCACCCGTGCTGGATCGACACCGACCTCGTCCGGGAGCAGAAGCAGCAGACGCCGACGTTCGAGGAGATCCTCGGGAAGCTCCCGGGACCGCTCGGCTCCTACACCTCCGTCGAGGCCTGCGCCGACGCGTTCGTCGCCGGCATCGAGCGGCGCAAGCGCAAGATCTTCGTGCCGAAGTCGCTGGCCAAGGTCGCGTTCGTCCGAACCGTCATCCTCTCCGGCGTCGGAGACCTGCCGGTGCGGCTGCAGTCCAAGAAGTACATGGCCCAGCTCGAACAGGAGATGGCCGCCAACCGTCCGGCCTCGGAGATCAAGCCGTCGGAGAGCCCGGCGGGCTGAAACGCCTCGGCCCGCATCGCCACCTGGGTTTCGTGCAGGTCTGGACGCGCTGACCTGCGCCGGAGACCACGTGGACGGCCACGCCTCGGCGGTGAGCGGGCCGGCTCGACCGTCGTCACAGGGTCATCGGGCACGATCGATCCGACGAGCCGAGGGGGACCCGATGAACAGGCCTGCGATGGCCAGACCGGTGCGCCTGGTCGGGGCACTGGGCGTCGGTGCGATCGTGCTGTCCGGCTGCGGCGGCACCACCCGGACCGCAGCTCCCAGCGCTCCGCCCCCGGCGGCGCCCGGCTGCGCCCCGATGAACCAGTACCTGATCGCCGCGCGACTGCTCGGGCAGCAGCTCACCGGGCAGGACAAGCGACCGCCGCTCTACCTGCAGCACGTCGTCGACTCCGGCATCAGCGCGCTGCAGCAGATGAAGGTGACGGGACCGGGCACCACGCCGACCGACGCCGACACGACCCTGCAGTACTGGACCTCGCTCCGCATCGCGCTGGCCGGCGACGGCTTCGACGTCGCCAAGGTGACGAAGGAGCAGGACGCCGCCCTCGGCGACCGCGGCCGCCTCCTGGGATCCGCCGACGCCGGCGACCGCATCGTCAGCTACGCGACCACGACCTGCGGTCCGGGTGTCGAACCGACCGCGCAGCAGCTGGCCGCCTTCTCCTGACGTCAGTTGTGCGCGGCGCCCACGGACTCGGAGTGCCCGCCGAAGATGCGGGGCAACGTGTCCTCGTAGGCGTGGCGTAGCTCGTCGAGCGGCACCGAGAGCACGTCCTGCACCTCGAGCGGGGCGTCGGTCGGCTCGACGACGCCGATGCGCGTCCACGGCAGGCCGCGGGCCTCGCACATGTCGGTGAACCGCAGTTCCTCCGACCGCGGTACCGAGACCAGCGCGCGGCCGGCCGACTCGCTGAACAGTGAGACGAACGGGTCGGCGCCCTCGGGCAGCACGACGCGGGCGCCGCGGTGGCCCTGCAGGCAGGACTCGACGAGCGCGACGGCGAGGCCACCCTCGGAGAGGTCGTGCGCCGAGGACAGCATCCCGTCGCGGGAGCCGGCGACCAGCACCTCGGCCAACGACTGCTCGGCCGCGAGGTCGACCGCCGGAGGGGAACCGCCGAGGTGCCGGTGCGCGGTCCAGGCCCAGACCGAGCCGCCGAACTCGTCGCGGGTGTCGCCGAGCAGCAGCAGGACCTCCCCTTCGGCCTGGAAGGCCGACGGGGTGCGGCGGGTGACGTCGTCGAACAGGCCGAGCACGCCGACCACGGGTGTCGGCAGGATCGCGGTGTCGCCGGTGCCGTTGTAGAACGAGACGTTGCCGCCGGTCACCGGGATGCCCAGGCTGCGGCAGGCGTCGGCGAGGCCGCGGCAGGCCTCGGCGAAGGTCCACATGACCTCGGGGTCCTCGGGGGAGCCGAAGTTCAGGCAGTCGGTGACGGCGATCGGTACGGCACCGGTCGCCGCGACGTTGCGGCAGGCCTCGGCCAGCGCCAGCTGCGCACCGGCGTAGGGGTCGAGTGCCGCGAAGCGTGCCGGGCCGTCCAGCGCCATCGCGACGCCGACGTTCGACTCCTCGTCCAGCCGGAGGACCCCGGCGTCGTCGGGCATCGCGAGAACGGTGTTGCCGAGCACGTAGCGGTCGTACTGCTCGGTGATCCAGCGCCGGGAGCAGATGTCGGGTGACGCCACGAGCTGGAGCAGGGCGTCCCGCAGGTCGGTGGGCCTCTCGAGCTCACGGTCCGGCAGCGGTGGCCGCGGTGTCATGGGGCGCTCGTAGACCGGTCCGTCCTCGACCAGCGACGCCGGCGGGACCTCGACGACGGGGACGCCGTGCCAACGGATGGTCAGTCGGCCTTCACCGTCGTCCGGCGCATCCGTCACCGATCCGATGACGGTCGCCAGCACGCCCCAGCGGGCGCAGACGTTGAGCACCTCGATGGTCTGCGCCGGCTCGACGATCGCGAGCATCCGCTCCTGCGACTCGCTGACCAGCACCTCCTCGGGCGCCATCGACGCCTCGCGGAGCGGCACCCGGTCGAGGTCGACGTCCATGCCGGTGCCGCCGTTGGCGGCGGTCTCCGACAGCGCGCAGGTGAGTCCGGCACCCCCGAGATCCTGGATGCCGACGACGAGCCCCCGCTCGAACAGCTCCAGCGAGCATTCGGTGACGATCTTCTCGGTGAACGGGTCGCCGACCTGGACCGCAGGGCGCCGCGTGGGGCCGCCGCTGGAGTCGAAAGTCGCGCTGGCCAGCACCGACACCCCGCCGATGCCGTCACGCCCGGTCTTGGCGCCGAACAGGATGACCGCGTTGCCGGCTCCGGTGGCCTGCGCCGTCTGCACCCGCTCGGCCGGCAGGACGCCGATGCACAGCGCGTTGACCAGCGGGTTGCCGGCGTAGGACGGGTCGAACCCGACCTCGCCGCCGATGTTGGGCAGGCCCATGCAGTTGCCGTAGCCGCCGACGCCGGCGACGACCCCGGGCAGGACGCGCGCGGTGTCGGGGGCGTCGGCCTCGCCGAAGCGGAGGCTGTCCATCACCGCGATCGGACGCGCACCCATGGCGAGGATGTCGCGGATGATGCCGCCGACGCCGGTCGCGGCGCCCTGGTAGGGCTCGACGAAGCTCGGGTGGTTGTGCGACTCGACCTTGAACGTGACCGCGAGGCCGCCCCCGACGTCGACGACCCCGGCGTTCTCGCCGATGCCCGCGAGCATCCGCTCCCGCCCCGGCAGGTCGCCGAACTGACGCAGGTGGACCTTGCTCGACTTGTAGGAGCAGTGCTCGCTCCACATCACCGAGTACATGGCGAGTTCCGGCGCGGTGGGCTTCCGGCCGAGCGTGTCGACGATGCGCTGGTACTCGTCGTCGGACAGGCCGAGTTCGCGGTAGGGCTGTTCCTCCGGGTCGTGCGACCCGACGAGTTCGGTCGACAGGCTGGTCACGCGGCCACTCCCAGGCTCTGCAGGGCGGAGACGAACAGGCCGAGGCCGTCCTCGCTCGGACCGGTCAACGCCTCGACGGCGTGCTCCGGGTGCGGCATCAGGCCGACGACGTTGCCGCGGTCCGACACGACGCCGGCGATGTCGTTGAGCGAGCCGTTGAGGTTCGCCGGGGTGTGCGGGTCGACGTCCGCCGGGTCGTTGATGTAGCGGAAGGCGACACGGCCCTCGCCCTCGAGTTCCGCGAGGGTCTCGGCGGTGGCGACGTAGCGCCCCTCGCCGTGCTTCAACGGGATGACGACGGCGGCGTCGACGTCGAAGGCACCCGTCCACGCCGACCGGGTGTTCTCGACGCGGAGCCACTGGTCGCGGCACACGAAGTGCATGCCGACGTTGCGGGTCAGTGCGCCGGGCAGCAGGTGCGCCTCGCAGAGGACCTGGAAGCCGTTGCAGATGCCGAGGACCGGGAGGCCCTTCCCGGCGGCCTCGACGATCGAGCCGACGACGGGGGAGAAGCGGGCGATGGCGCCGGCGCGCAGGTAGTCGCCGTAGGAGAACCCACCGGGCAGCACCACGGCATCCACGCCGGCGAGGTCGGCGTCGCCGTGCCACAGGGCGACGGGATCACCACCCGCGAGCCGCACCGCGCGCTGCGCGTCGCGGTCGTCGAGGGAGCCGGGAAACGTCACCACGCCGATGCGAGCCGCCACGTCTCGACAATCTATCGAGCAGCGCGACCGGCAGGCTCGGCCTCAGTCCGTGCTGGAGCGCTGCGGGGCGAGCTGGTGGATGACCGCCTCCGCACGCCAGGTCAGCTTCTTCTCCAGGTGCACCGTCGTGCCGCTGCCGGACACGCTGTCGAAGCGCACCGAGTCCATCAGCTCCCGCATGAGGTGCAGCCCGCGCCCGCCCTCGTCGTCCGGGCCGGCCGGGGACGTGTCACCCGGGTCGAAGCCGGGCCCGTGGTCGATGACGTCGAGGAAGGCTCGGTGCTCGTCGAATCCGACGACGACTTCGAACGACACCCCGCGATCGACGTGGTGCAGGACGTTCGCACACGCCTCGGTCAGCGCGAGCTCGACGTCGGCGATGACCTCCGGCTCTGCACCGACGACCTCGAGCGAGCGCCCGCACAGCTTGCGCAGGACCGGGATGCTCATGGCATCCCGGGGGAGCTCGAAGCGGACGGTGACCTGCACGACGGGGCCTAGCTCTCGACGCGCACGGTGTAGTCCTCGATGACCGGGTTCGCGAGCAGCCGGTCGGCGAGGTCCTGCACGCTGGCGAGATCGGGTTCGCCTTCGATGTCGAGCTCGAAGCGCTTGCCCTGTCGCACGCCGGTGACCCCGGCGACGCCGAGGCGCGGGAGAGCCGCGAGCACGGCGGCCCCCTGCGGATCGAGGATCTCCGGCTTGAGCATCACGTCCACCACGACCCTGGCCATGGCCTCACCCTAACGACGGCGCTTCTAGACGCCCGTCAGGCCCGGCAGTTCGAGGTAGCTGAAGTTGCCGGGGTCGGTCGAGATCGTGTGCGACCCGTTCGGCGCCGCGATCACCAGGGCGGGGGTGTAGCCCTGCCGGATGCGGAAGCTGCCGACGCCGCCGAGGGAGAAGTCCGAGACCCCCCCGGAGATCCCACCCGTGCCGGACGTGATCGGAACGCAGCCACCGTTGTTCGGTGCCTGTTGGACGAAGGTAGCGGTCACCGGGCCGGCTCCGCTGATGCGGATGTGCACCCGGGGTGTCCCGTTGAAGGTGACGGTCTCGATCTTCAGCGGGATGGCGTAGTAGTCGGCTTCGTCGGCGCTCGTGGCGCAACCGGTCGCCGAGGATCCGGTCACCGGAGCGACCGCGCCGGCGATCCCCGAACCGGGGCTCGGGAAGGTCGTCTCGCCCGAGGTGGCGGCACTGGGGTTCGGGTCGAGCAGGTTGACGCCGGAGAAGTAGAGCTTGTCGCCACCAGAGCCCGCACCTTGGGGGCTGCCCGAGCCTCGGGCCCCCTGGATGGCCGGGTTCCCGACGGTGCCCGGCAGGCCGGTGCCGCCTCCGCCGCCGCCGGGGTCCTGCGCGGCGGTCCCGATCGCTCCGAGCGTCGAGATGGCGTACGGCGCCGGAGGCCCTGGCGACGCGGCCACGGCGCCACCGCCGGTGTCCGCGACCTTCGTCTTCTTGCCGCCGCCGTCACTGAGCGTGCTGTAGGCCAGCGCTCCCACCAGCACGACCCCTGCCACAGCCACGATGGGGCCGGCCTTCCTCCGCTTCGCCATGCAAGCTCCAACGCAACGACCGTGACCTGAGTTACGGGCAGTGCTGCCCGTCTCGGTGTCCGGCGACACATCTGGCTGGCCATCTGGTCGTGCGGACAGGCGCGCCGGCGCCCGGGGAGATGCGAGCGTGCAGGTCAGGCGGTTCCGTCGAGGAAACCCGGCGGTCAGACGCCGTAGAGCCCCGGCAGCGTCAGAAAACTCGGGTTGTCACTGCCGGTGGAGATCGTGTGCTCACCCGGGGCCGAGATCACGAGCACCGGGGTGCTGTCCTGCGGAAAGGCGTAGTCGCGGGCGCCGAGGTCGAAATCGGCGACACCGTTGGCGATCCGGCCGCTGCCGCTCGTGACGGCCACGCAGTTGTCGCTCGAGGTCTTCGCGAAGACCGTCGCGGTCACGCTGCCGCCGCCGCTGATGCGCAGGTGCATCCGCGGGGTGCCGCGGAAGCCGGTGGGGATCCGGTAGGGCGTCGAGTAGTAGTCGACGTCGGGCGGTGTCGCGCAGCCGGTCGCCGAGCCGTTGCCGCCGCCGTCGAGGCCTCCGACCACGGTGCCGGCGCTGCCGACGGCCGCCCCCGCACCAGGGCCGCCGAAGGTGTTGTCGCCGGTGGTCGTCGCGCTGCGGTTCGGGTCGAGCAGGTTCAGGCCGGAGAGGTAGTAGGTGTCGCCGCCGTCGGCGAAGCCGGGGGCGCCTCGGCCGCCCTGCGCGCCCTGGATGGTGGGGTTGCCGACCGACCCGGGAGCTCCGGTGCCGCCACCGCCGCCGCCCGGGTCCTGCGCCGCGGTGCCGATCGCGCCGAGTGTGGAGATGGCGTAGGGCGCGGGCGGGGCCGGGGAGGCCGAGACGGCTCCGCCGCCGGCGTCGACCTTGCGGACGTTCGAGCCCCCGCCGCTGTCGAGGACCGCCGCCACCGCGACGACACCGAGGACCGCCGTGGCGGCGAGCAGGATGCCGCCCTTGCGCTTCGCCACCGGGTAACGACCTCATCCCACATCCGCCGGCACCTGTCGTGGCGGTCTGCGCGGACGTGCCCGAGGCCAGGGTCGCCACACGCGGCGGACATGGCGACGTAGGACACACTCCGCTGTTCGGTGGTGTGCCGAGAGTGACCGCCGGAGCGTCGATGCGGCAACCATCAGGTTTCGCCGGGCGCGCGGGGGAGGCGTTTCGTCCCGACTGTCGCTACCGTGCCTGCTAGGCAAGACGCGCCCGAACCGCCCTCCAGAGGCTCCCCAGCCTGACGGGAGAACCCCGTGACCGCCGAATCCGACCAGCTGCCGCTCGAGCTCACCATCGACGAGCTCGCGCGGACGGTCGGGATGACCGTGCGCAACGTCCGTGCCTATGCGAGCCGGGGCCTGATGCCGGCGCCCCGGCTCGTGGGCCGCACCGGTTACTACGGCGAGGAACACGTCTCCCGGCTGACGCTCGTGCGCGAGCTGCTCAACGAGGGCTACACCCTCGCCGCCGTCGAACGGATCGTCGGCAGCGGGCTACCGGCGGGGGCGAACGCCCTCGCGGTCCTGTCCTCGCTCCGGACGCCGTTCCGCCCCGAGGAGCCCGAGGAACTCGACCGGCAGGCGTTGACCGCCCGGGCGGGTGGGCGCGACGACCGCGCCCTGGACCGGCTGGTCGAACTCGGCTTCGTGGAGCGCCGGCCGGAGGACCGGGTGCGCATCCTGCAGCCCGGGTTGTTCGCCGCCGGGCTGCAGGTCATCCGCCTCGGGCTCCCGGCGAGCGACGTGCTCGACGCCTACGGCACGCTGCGTACTCAGGTGCGCGAGCTCGCCGACGTCTTCGTCGGTCTGTTCATGGGCTCGGTGTGGCGGGACTTCGTCGCCGACGGCATGCCGGAGAGCCGGCTGCACGAGGTGCAGGCGATGGTCGAGCAGCTGCACCCCGCGTCGGTGCAGACGCTGCTCGAGCTGTTCCGCGGGGCGATGGCGGACGCCGTCGACGAGGCCATCGGCGCCGAGCTCGCCGCGCTCCCCCAGGACGACCGGGCTGGCGACGACCGGGCTGGCGACGACCGGGCGTCGGACGCGCGCGACTGACCGCGCGTCAGGCGACCAGGCCCGTCGCCCGCCACACCAGGCGACGCTCGACCGGCCCGATCAGGCCCTGCTCGGTGAAGAAGTCCACGGCCTTGCGCGCCGCGAACCGGCGGGTGGCGGCCCAGGTGGGGTTGGTCCGTGCGGCCTGCACGGCCTCGCCGGTGTCGAGCCCGACCGAGGCGTAGACGCCGGGGTGCACGAGGCGGGCGGTCGACATCGCGGCGACCACCGAGAGGATCATGCGGCTGAGCAGCTTCTCGCCGCCGCCGAGCTCGGCCACCTGCCGCGCCGTCTCATCGCGGGCGTACCGCATGTGCCGGGCCTCCTCGATCACGTGGACGCGGTTCACCGCGCGCACGAGAGGCTGCACCCGCTCGTCGTTCATGGCCTCGCGCTGCAGGGCGTCGAGGACCTCCTCGACGTAGAGCGCGCCGGCGAAGCTGAGCGTCGGGTTGGAGAAGGTCTTGAAGGGGCGTCCGAGGGCGTGGGCGAGCCGGCCGGGACCGTAGTCGGGGCAGCCGAGCGTCTCGATGAGTCGTCCGAACATCATCGAGTGGCGGCACTCGTCGGCGACCTCGGTGAAGGCGAACCGGGCGTGCGCATCGGTCATGCTGCGGTCGTAGAGCGATCGCAGCAGCATCTGGTTGAGGATCGTCTCGAACCAGATGCCGACGCTCGCGACGCTGGCGACCTCGTGCTTGGTCAGCTCGATGCGCTGCTCGTCGCTCATCCGGTCCCACAGACCGGTCCCGTAGAGGGTGCTCCGCTCCGGCGGCAGGTACCAGAGGCCGGGAACCGCCGGTGCGGACCAGTCGATGTCGGTCTGCGGGTCGAAGCTCACCTTGGCCGCCGAGGCGAGGAGGCGCTCGGCGGTCCTCGTCCGCGGGTCGACGGCCGTCGCGGTCGGGGTCATGGTCGTGCTCGGCATCGTCGGCCTCCTGGGATGAGCCGTCCATGGGCTACTGCGTCATTCGGCACCGACCCAGCTGCGATGAGGCCAACCCCCACGGGGCCAACGAACACCGCGCCATCGGTGAGTGGCACCGTAGCGCAGGGGTGCCGGGAGCGGAAGCACCGGGTCGGGTGAGTGCGTTCGGCCTGTCGTCGGGGGCCGAGCCCCCCGGTCTGTCGCCCGGCCCGGTGGTTCGGAGGTCGAGGCCGGGGGGCACGATGGGCGCGACGCAGCGCAGCGTCAGCACGACCTCACACGCGATGACGCGGAGGACCCTCCATGGGCTATGCGACGCCGGGCACCAACGGGCAGGCCCACTCGAGCTGGAACGGCACGCTGCTACCCGCGACGCTGCCCGGGTTCGCGCTGCCCGTGACCCTGGTCCGGTCGACGCTCGACGCCACCCTCACGATGGCCGGCCGCACGCTGCGGGCCGCCGCCTCGCTGGACCCGGCCGCGGTGGTCGCGTCCGTGGCGTCGCTGCCCGCCATCGCCGAGGCCACCGCCCAGCTCATCCAGCGGCTCGCGCTCGTCGCGGACCGGGTCGACGAACTGCTCGACAGCGCCGAGCTCAGCGCCGGCCGCATCGACACCCTGCTGGACCGCGTGGACAGCTCCGTCGGGACCGTCGACGGGCTGGTGGGCCGCGTCGAGGGCTCCGTCTCCACGGTCGACCAGCTGGTCGGCGCGGTCGGCACCCAGGTCGACACCGTCGGCAGCGTGCTCGCGACCGTCGACGGCCAGGTCGCCGCGGTCAGCGGAGTGCTCGGCACCGTCGAGCGGCAGGTCACGTCCCTCGACGGCACGCTCGCGGCCGTCGACGAGCAGGTCTCCTCGGTCGGTCCGCTCCTCGGCCGCGTCGGGGGAACGGTCGACGACGCCGACCGCCTCCTCACCTCGGCCGTGGACGTCATCGGTAACGCCGAGGGGGTCATCGCCGCGGGCCGGCAGGCCGCACACTCGGCCGACGAGACGATCCGCGCTGCGCAGCCCTCGGTCGTGCAGCTCGCCGAGATCACGGAGATGGTCGACCGTCTCCAGCCGCTGCTCGCCAACCTGACCGAACTCGACCCCGCTTTCGCCCGCGAGGTCACGGACATGCTGAAGACGTTGCCGGGCCTCGTCGAGCGGGTGGACGAGCGGGCACTGCCGGCGGTCTCGGCCCTCGAGGGCCTCGTCCCCGTCGTCCAGACGCTGCACGAGAACGTCGACCAGCTCTCCCACGTGGTCAACGACGTCGGCACCCTGCTCTCCGGCCTGCCCGGCGCCGGGCGGCTGCTCAAGCGCGGTGGCCGTGAGGTCGGCCGCGCGGAGAACAAGACCTCCATCCAGGCGCCGGAGTAGTAGGCGCCGCCCCGGCTGACGCCCGCACGAGTTGATCAATTCGGATCCTCACGCGCTGAACTGCGGGCCCTGCCACAAGATCCGAACTGATCAACTCCTCAGTCGCCCAGCAGCTGCCGGCTGATGATCATCTTCTGGATCTCCGACGTGCCGCCGCCGATCGAGGCGAGCTTCGAGTCGCGGAGCGCGCGCTCGGCCGGGAAGTCCTTCAGGTAGCCGTAGCCGCCGTGGATCTGGATGGCCTCGAGCGCGTTGTCGACCGAGAGCTTGCCGACCAGCGTCTTGGCGATGCTCGCCTCGATCTGGTGCGGCAGGCCGTTCTGCTTCAGCCAGGCCGCGCGGTAGACGGCGGTGCGGCAGACCTCCAGGTTGATCTTCATCTCGGCGAGCTTGTGCGCGATGACCTGGAAGTTCGCGATCGGACGCCCGAACTGCTTGCGCTCCTTGGCGTAGCGGATCGAGTCGGTGAGGGTCGCGGCCATGCCCCCCACACCGGAGGCGAGCATGACGGTGCGCTCCCAGTCGAAGCACTCGAAGGCGATGCGCCACAGCGCCTCGCCCTCGACGCCGAGGACGGCTGACGCCGGCACGCGGCAGTCGGTGAGCACGATCTCCGAGGTCGGCGACGAGCGGCACCCGAGCTTGTCGAGTTCGCGTCCCACCTGGAAGCCGGGCGTGGTCGTGTCGACGACGAACGCGGTCGCCGAGGAGCCCCGCTCGCCCGTGCGCGCGAGCACGGTGCAGACGTCGGCGATCGGACCGTTGGTGATGAAGATCTTGCTGCCGTTGATGACCCAGTCGTCGCCGTCGCGCACCGCCGTGGTCTTCAGCGCGGACGCGTCGGAGCCGGCCTCGGGCTCGGTGGACGCCCAGGCCCCGACGTAGGTGCCGTCGGCGAGGCCGGGCAGCCAGCGGCGCTTGAGCTCCTCCGAGCCGTGCAACGCGATGGGCAGCGACCCGATGACCCAGTGCGCACCCAGGGAGAGCGTGAAACCGCCGTCACGTCCGCCTTCACCGATGGCCTCGTTCGCGAGACAGGCGTCGATGATCGAGGCGCCGCCACCGCCGTACTCCTCGGGCAGCAGCAGGCCGGCGAGGCCCTGGGCGCCGAGCGACTTCCAGATCGACGGGTCCCAGGTGCCGGTGCGGTCGCGCTCGGCGGCGCCGGGGGCGAGCGTGTCGGCCGCCCATCGGGCGACGCTGTCGCGGAACGCCTGCTGCTCGCCGGTGATCGTGAAGTCCATGCGTCGCGCTCCCTGTGGTTTCGGTGGCGCAGAACCGTCTGGTGCATTACGGCTTTACGCGAGTCGCTAGACAGTAACGACGAGGGCAGGCTAGCGTCCCGCCCCGTGCCGATCCAGACCGAGCTGCGTGCCGATCCGACGACGTCGGCGCCCGCCGACGTCTGGCGCACCGACGAACGGCGCGCCCTTCGATCCCTGACGCGGACGTTCGTCGAGCGCGAGGTCGTCCCGCATCTCGCCGACTGGGAGCGGGCGCAGGAGGTGCCGCGCGCGCTGCACCGCCGGGCCGCGCAGGCCGGGCTGCTCGGCGTCGGCTTCCCGGAGAGCGCCGGCGGCACCGGCGGTAGCGCGGTCGACGTCGCGGTCGTGACCGAGGAGCTCATCCACGCCGGCGGCACCAGCGGGCTCTGCGCCGCCCTGTTCACACACGGCATCGCGCTGCCGCACCTGATCGCCAGCGGCGACGGGCACCTCATCGACACCTACGCCCGGCCGACGCTGGCCGGCGAGCTGATCGGATCGCTCGCGGTCACCGAACCCGACGGCGGCTCCGACGTCGCGTCGCTGCGGACGCGGGCCGAGCGTGACGGCGACTCCTACGTCGTCAACGGCACGAAGACGTTCATCACCAGCGGGGCCCGGGCCGACTTCGTCACCACCGCGGTGCGGACCGGCGGACCCGGCCACGGCGGCATCTCGCTGCTCGTCGTCCCCACCGACACGCCCGGCTTCTCCGTCGTCCGGCGCCTGGAGAAGATGGGCTGGCACTGCAGCGACACCGCCGAGCTCGCGTATGTCGACTGCCGCGTGCCGGCCGCGAACCTGATCGGTGCCGAGGGCAGCGCCTTCGTCCAGATCGCGCAGAACTTCGCGGGCGAACGGCTCGGGCTGGCCACGCAGGCCCATGCCACGGCCCAGCGGTGCCTGGACCTGACGGTCGCCTACGCGAAGCAGCGGATCGTGTTCGGCAAGCCGCTCATCGCGAAGCAGACCGTGCGGCACACGCTGGTCGAGATGGCCCGCAGCGTGGAGCTCTCCCGCACCTACACCCACGCCGTCCTCGCCCGTGCCGCCGCGGGCGAGCAGGTCCCCGCCGAGGCCGCCCAGGCCAAGAACGCGTCCGTCGCGACCTGCGACTTCGTCGTCGACAAGGCCGTCCAGCTGCACGGCGGCTTCGGCTACCTGCGTGACGCCGAGGTCGAGCGGCACTACCGCGACGCGCGCATCCTCGGCATCGGCGGCGGCGCCACCGAGGTCATGAACGACCTCATCGCGAAGGCCTACGGCTGGTGACCGCGCTCGCCACCGCCGGTCCGCTCCCCGGATCGGTCGAGGACCGCATCCTCGAGGGGGCCGCCCGCTGCTTCACCGACGTCGGGGTCCGCAAGACGACCGTGGCCGAGATCGCCGCCGCCGCCGGCATCACCAAGCCGACCTTCTACCGCCGCTTCACCGACAAGTCCGACGTCGTCGAGGCGCTCGTCCGCCGCGAGACCGACGACCTCGCCCGGCGGATGCGCGACGCCGGCCCCGGGCACACGGCGTCCGACGACCTGCTGGCCGCCTTCCGCACCGCTGCCCGCTGGCTGACGCGGCACCCGTTCGTCCGCAAGAGTCTGGACCTGGAGCCCGAGCTGCTGATGCCCCACCTCAACCAGCCGGAAGGACCGGTGCTCTCGACCGGCCACGCCGTGTTCGCCGAGATCGTCGCCCGGGGGAGCGCCTCGGGCGAGTTCCGTCCCGTCGACCCCGCCGCCGTAGCCGAGGTCTGTTGGCGGCTGGTCCTCTCCTTCGCGCTCACACCGCTGCCGGACAGCGCTGCCGGCAACGGCCGCACCGACGAGCTGATCCGCGCCACCCTGCTCGACGGGGTGCGCGCGTGACGCGGCTCCGCAGTCGACTCGACACCACCGCCCCGCCGTTCGGCGAGTACCGGGAGGCGATGCTCGCCAAGCTCGACGACCTCGACGTCGAACACGCGAAGGCCCTGGCCGGTGGCGGCCCCTCGAAGGTCGAGCGGCACCACCGGCGCGGCAAACTGCTGCCCCGCGAGCGCATCGAACTGCTGCTCGACCCGGGGAGTCCCTTCCTCGAGCTCTCACCCCTGGCCGGCTGGGGCAGCGAGTACCCGGTCGGCGCGAGCGTCGTCATCGGGATCGGCGTGGTCGAGGGCGTCGAGTGTCTCGTCACCGCCAACGACCCGACCGTCCGCGGTGGCGCGAGCAACCCCTGGACGCTGCGCAAGTCGCTCCGCGCCAACGAGATCGCCCGGGAGAACCGGCTGCCGGTCGTGAGCCTCGTCGAGTCCGGCGGCGCCGACCTGCCCAGCCAGAAGGAGATCTTCATCCCCGGCGGGCAGATCTTCGCCGACCTCACCCGGCTGTCGGCGGACGGCATCCCCACCGTCACGCTCGTCTTCGGCAACTCCACCGCCGGCGGGGCCTACCTCCCCGGCATGAGCGACGTCGTCATCATGATCGCCGAGCAGTCGAAGGTGTTCCTCGGCGGTCCGCCGCTGGTGAAGATGGCCACGGGGGAGGAATCCGACGACGAGTCGTTGGGCGGGGCCGAGATGCACGCCCGCACCTCCGGACTCGCCGACCAGCTCGCCACCGACGAGGTCGACGCGCTCCGCCTCGGCCGCGCCGCCGTCCGCCGGTTGAACTGGCGCAAGGCCGGCCCCCCGCCGCGACCGGCCTACACCGAGCCGCTCGCCGACCCCGAGGACCTGCTCGGGCTCGTCGCCCCCGACCTCCGGACGCCGTTCGACCCCCGCGAGGTCCTCGCCCGCGTCGTCGACGGCTCCGACTTCGACGAGTTCAAGCCGCTCTACGGCTCCAGCCTGGTCACCGGCTGGGCGGAGATCGCCGGCTACCCGGTGGGGGTGCTCGCCAACGCGCGCGGGGTGCTGTTCAGCGAGGAGGCGCAGAAGGCGGCCCAGTTCATCCAGCTCGCGAACCGCGCGAACACCCCGCTGGTCTTCCTGCAGAACACGACCGGCTACATGGTCGGCAAGGACTACGAGCAGCGCGGCATCATCAAGCACGGTGCGATGATGATCAACGCGGTGTCGAACAGCCGGGTGCCCCACCTGACGGTGCTGCTCGGGGCGTCCTACGGCGCCGGCAACTACGGCATGTGCGGCCGGGCCTACGGCCCGCGGTTCCTGTTCGCGTGGCCGTCGGCCAAGTCGGCGGTGATGGGCCCTGCGCAGCTCGCCGGCGTGCTCTCCATCGTCGCCCGGCAGGCCGCTGCCGCCCGCGGACAGGCCTACGACGACGAGGCGGACACGAAGATGCGCGCGATGATCGAGAACCAGATCGAGACCGAGTCGCTGCCGTTCTTCCTCTCCGGACGGCTGTACGACGACGGGGTGATCGACCCCCGCGACACCCGCACCGTGCTGGCCCTGGCGCTCTCGGCGGTACACACGGCGCCGGTCGAGGGCGTCGGCGCTGTTGCTGCCCGCGGGGCCGGGGCCGCCGCCGGCTTCGGCGTCTGGCGGATGTGACCGTGACCCCTCGCGAGTCGACCGTCTCCACGCTCATGCCCGGCCGGCAGATCGACCGGCTGCTCGTCGCGAACCGCGGCGAGATCGCCCGCCGTGTGTTCCGGAGCTGCCGCGACCTCGGCATCGGCACCGTGGCGGTGTTCTCCGACGCCGATGCCGACGCGCCCCACGTGGGCGAGGCCGACCTCGCCGTCCGCCTCCCGGGCAACACGCCCGCCGAGACCTACCTGCGGATCGACGCGCTCGTGGCCGCGGCGCACGCCACCGGAGCCGACGCCGTCCACCCCGGCTACGGCTTCCTCTCCGAGAACGCCGAGTTCGCGCGCGCCGTCATCGACGCGGGTCTGACGTGGGTCGGCCCGCCGCCGGAGGTCATCGCGGCGATGGGCTCGAAGGTGGAGGCCAAGCGGCGGATGGCCGCAGCCGGTGTCCCGTTGCTGACCGACCTCGACCCGGCCGCGGTCACCGCCGGCGACTTCCCGATGCTGGTGAAGGCGTCCGCCGGCGGTGGCGGACGGGGGATGCGCGCGGTGCACGGCCCCGACGAGTTGGAGGCCGCGCTCACCGCCGCCCGCGCCGAGGCGCTGTCCGCCTTCGGCGACGAGACGGTGTTCTGCGAGCCGCTGCTCGAGCACGCGAAGCACATCGAGGTACAGGTCCTCGCCGACCACCACGGCACCATCTGGATCCTCGGCGAGCGGGAGTGCTCGTGGCAGCGGCGTCACCAGAAGGTCATCGAGGAGACGCCGTCCCCGGCGGTCGACCCCGCCCTGCGCGAGGCGCTCGGCGAGGCGGCGCGTTCGGCCGCCGCCGCCATCGGCTACGTCGGCGCCGGCACCGTGGAGTTCCTGCTCGAAGCCGATGCGACCGGAGCCGGTGGCCGGTTCTTCTTCCTGGAGATGAACACGCGGCTGCAGGTCGAGCACCCCGTCACGGAGTGCTTGTTCGGCGTCGACCTCGTCGCGCTCCAGCTCTCGGTGGCCGAGGGTGAGCGGCTTCGTGCCGAGCCTCCGGACCCTCGCGGGCACGCCGTCGAGGCCCGGCTCTACGCCGAGGACCCCCGCGCCGATTGGCGCCCCCGGACCGGCACGCTGACCTCGTTCGCGTTCCCCGGGGTGAACGACCGCTTCCGGGCACCCGGCGGCATCCGGCGCGCCGCGGCCACCGGGCTGCTGCGCGTCGACAGCGGCGTCGAGGCCGGGTCCGTCGTCGGCGTGCACTACGACGCCATGCTCGCGAAGGTCATCGCGTGGGCCCCGACCCGGGACGCCGCCGTGCGGCGGCTCGCGACCGCGCTCACCGAGGCGCGCATCAGCGGCGTCGGCACCAACCGCGACCTGCTCGTCCGGCTGCTGCGCTCGGCGGAGATGCGGAACGGCACCGTCGAGGTCGGCCTGCTGGACGGTCCTGCTCCGGGCGGCGCACCCCTCGGCGACGGCTCGCCCGAGGACTGGGCCCGGCCACTCGTGCTCGACGCCCCGGCCGGCCGCGACGCCGTCCAGCTGTCGGCGGCGGTGGCCACGCTCGTCCGACACCGGGCCGGCGCTCCGGGGGCGGTGCCGCCGGGGTGGCGCAACGTGGCGTCGTCGCCGCAGCGCAGCTCCTACACCTGGCCCGACGGCGACCGCACGCTGGACGTCGGCTGGCGCTGGACGCGCGGTGGGCCCGTCCTCGTGACCGGTACCGAGGGATCGACGACGCCACCCTCGTGGGCATCGCCGCCGACGCCGCCGTCCTGGAGGTCGACGGCGTCCGTCACCGCTTCAGCGTCTCGGCCCGCACGGTCGGCGACGAGACCTGGCTCGACGTCGACTCCTCGTTCGGGTCCGTGGCGTTGCTGGCCGTCCCCCGCTACCCCGACCCGTCCGCCGCCGTCGCCCCCGGGTCGCTGCTCGCTCCCATGCCGGGGACGGTCAGCCGCGTCGCGGTGGAGGTCGGGGCGCGGGTGACGGCGGGTGCGCTGGTGCTCGTGCTCGAGGCCATGAAGATGGAGCACCCCGTCCACGCGCCGGCCGACGGCACGGTCGAGGCTTTGCCCGTGCGCGCCGGCCAGCAGGTCGACGGCGGCAGCGTCCTCGCGGTGCTGACCACCGACTGACAAGCAGGAGGAAACCCATGCCCGGACCCCTCGCGGGGCTCCGCGTCGTCGAGCTGGCCGGCATCGGCCCCGCTCCCTTCGCCGCGATGCTGCTCGCCGACCTCGGCGCCGACGTCGTCCGCGTGGAGCGTCCGGGCCGGTCGTCCTGGCCCGGCGAGCCGCACACGGACCTGCTGCAGCGGGGGAAGCGGTCCATCGTCGTCGACCTCAAGCAGGCCGACGGCGTCGAGGTGGTCCGCCGGCTGGCGGACCGCGCCGACGTCCTGCTCGAGGGTTACCGGCCCGGCGTGGCCGAGCGGCTCGGCCTCGGGCCGGAGGACCTGTCGCGCAACAACCCCAAGCTGGTCTACGGGCGGATGACCGGGTGGGGGCAGGAGGGTCCGTTGGCCGACCGGGCCGGCCACGACATCGCCTACCTCGCGCTCACCGGCGCGCTGCACGCCATCGGCCGGGCCGACGGACCGCCGCAGGTGCCGTTGAACCTCGTCGGGGACTTCGGTGGCGGCAGCCTGTACCTGCTGCTCGGGGTGCTCTCCGCGGTGTGGGAAGCCGGCCGCAGCGGCCGGGGCCAGGTGGTCGACGCCGCCATCGTCGACGGCGCCGCGTCGCTCATGGCGATGCCGTTCGCCTTCCTCGGCGCCGGGCTGTGGCAGGACCGGCGCGGGAGCAACCTGCTCGACACCGGCGCGCCCTTCTACGACGTCTACGAGACCTCCGACGGCGGCTGGATGGCCGTCGGGCCGCTCGAGCCGCAGTTCTACGCGGCCTTCGTGCAGCTGCTCGGGCTCGCCGACGACCCGTCGCTGCCGGGGCAGTTCGCGATGACCGAGTGGCCGGAGCTCCGCCGCCGCTTCGCCGAGACCTTCCGGACGCGGACCCGCGACGAGTGGACCGAGATCTTCACCCCCTCCGACGCCTGCGTGGCCCCGGTGCTGTCGATGGCGGAGGCTCCGGCACATCCCCACCTCGCGGCGCGCGGCACCTACGTCCGGCGCGACGGTCGCACCGAGCCCGCCCCGGCGCCGCGCTTCGACCGGACACCCGCGGTCCTTGGCGACGGTCCGCCGGTGCCGGGCGCGCACAGCCGCGTCCTGCTCGAGGAGCTGGGCCTCGATTCCGCCTCGCTGCTGGCCAGCGGAGCCGTCCGGGCCGCCGAAACGGGGCCCGGAGCATGACCGGAACGCCCGGACACCCGCGGATTGGCCTCGGTGGGGCGATTCACCCCGAAGCACACCGTGCCTGAGGGCAGGATGTACCGAGTGTCGTCCCGTCGCCGGAGCGCAGGGGCGGTCGGCGGCTGTCCGGACGAGGGGGACTCATGAGCACCACTGATCTGCTCTCGCTGCTCGAGGAACGTGCACGGGCGGGCACCGGTCCGGTACTCGCCCGCACCCGCGGGTCGATCGTCTTCGACGCCGGACCCGAGGGTGCGTGGACGCTGCTGCTCGAGCGGGGCGCCGTCCGCGTCCAACACGGCGCGATCGACGAGCCCACCAGCACCGTCGCCGCGTCGTTGCCGGTACTGCGCAGCGTCGTCGAGGGCACCCGCTCCGGCATCGAGGCGTTCCTGGCCGGCGAGCTGACGATGCGCGGGAGCATGGCGCTCGGGCTGCAGATGGACGGCCTGTTCGCCGCCGAGAGCCGTCCGGCCCAGTTCCCCCGCGCCGGGCTGACACTCGCCGCCGGCATCCGCACGGCCTACCTGGAGGCCGGGCCGCCCGATGCCCCGCCGGTCGTCCTCATCCACGGCCTCGGCGCGACCAACGGCTCGATGCTGCCCACGCTGTGGGACCTGGCCCGCGACCACCGCGTCATCGCCCCCGACCTGCCCGGCCACGGTGCGACCGAGGCCGTCAACGACGACTACGACGCCGCGTTCCTCGGACGCTGGCTCGCAGCGTTCTTCGACGCCGTCGGCGCGGAGCGGCCGGTACTGATCGGGAACAGCCTCGGCGGCCGGACCGCCCTCGAGGCCGGGCTGGAGTACCCCGACAAGGTCGGCGGCCTCGTGCTGCTCGCGCCCGCGGTGGCCTTCCGGAAGATGCGGCAGTTCATACCGCTGGTCCGCCGGCTGAACCCGCGCTGGGCCACGGTGCCGGTACCGATGACCCGTCGCCTGGCCGCCGCCGAGCTGCGACACATGTTCGCCGTCCCGGAGCGGATCAGCCCCGCGGCCTACGACGCCGCCGTCGACGAGTTCCTGCGGGTGTGGAAGCGGCGCTCGAGCCGGGTCGCCTTCTTCTGCGCCCTGCGCTCGATCTACCTCGACGAGGCGTTCGGCGAGCGCGGCTTCTGGGACCGGTTGCCCACGCTGCAGACGCCGGCGCTGTTCGTCTGGGGCAAGCGCGACCGGCTCGTGCCGGCCGGCTTCGCCCGCCACGTCTCCCAGGCGCTGCCGCACTCCGAGACGGTCGTGTTCCCCGACTGCGGCCACGTGCCGCAGTTCGAACTCCCCGACGAGACGCACGCCTACATCCGGGACTTCCTGCAGCGGCTCGAGGGCTCCCGCCCGCACGCCGGGGCGCACCCGGTGTTCGAGGACATGAGCGCCTGAGGGGCGAACGCGACAAAACGGAGCGTCGACACGTCCGGGGCGTGTGGTGACCGTAACTCCCGGTAACAGGGGGGCATAACCCGGCCTCCGAGTGGCGAGAACCACTCCATGAGCCTTCTGCAGGATCTTCAACGCATCGGCGGCGGTGCCGGCGGGTGGCTTGCGCAACAGGTCGCGATGCGGGTGCCGGTCGCCGACATGGACGCACGCGACCCGGACTACATCCGCGACAACCTCCCGTTCACCTGGCTGATCTCGAGCCTCTGGTACCGGGGGGAGGTGCGCGACCTCGAGCGCATCCCCGCCGAGGGACCCGTGCTCATCGTCGGCAACCACTCCGGCGGCAACATGACGCCGGACACGTTCGTGTTCACGCTCGCGTTCACCTCCTTCTTCGGGGTGGAGCGGCGGTTCTACCAGCTGGCCCACAACCTGGTCGTATCGCTGCCGTTCCCCGGCGCGATCCTGCGCAAGTGGGGCACCATCGCGGCGAGCAAGGAGAACGCCCGCCGGGTGCTCGAGCGCGGGGACGCACTGCTGGTCTACCCCGGCGGCGACTACGAGGTGTTCCGGCCCTCGTGGGAGAGCGAGAAGGTCGACTTCGGGGGTCGCAAGGGCTTCCTGAAGACCGCACTCGACGCGGGTGTGCCGATCGTCCCCATCGTGAGCATCGGGGGCCAGGAGTCGGCGCTGTTCCTCTCGCGGGGCGAGTGGCTCGCCAAGCTGCTCGGGCTGGACAAGGCCCTCCGTCTCAAGGCTGTGCCGATTTCGCTCGCGCTGCCCTGGGGCATCAACATCAGCGACATGGCCGGGCACATCCCGCTCCCTTCCAAGATCACCATTCAGGTCCTCGAGCCGATCGACCTGCGCGAGCGCTACGGCGAGGACCCCGATCTCGATGAGGTGTACGACGACGTGATCTCGCAGATGCAGGCCACGATGGACCGGCTGGCCGCCGAGCGGACCTTCCCGGTGCTCGGCTGATGCGCGTCTCGGAGAAGATCCGCGTCAAGGCCGACCGCGAGACGGTCTGGGCGTGGGTCCGTGACCCGGCCCGCTACCCGCAGTTCATGGACGGGGTCAGCCGCTGGAGCGTCCTCGGCGACCAGGACACCGGTTGCGGTGCCCGTTGGGACGTCAAGCTGAAGATCGGTGCGGCGCCGGTCGGGGGCATCGTCGAGGTGGTCGAGTTCGACAAGCCCAACGACATCGCCTGGAACAGCGTCACCGGCGTGACGATGCGCGGGCGCTGGCGCATCCGCACGCGCCCGAACGGGATGGCCGAGGTCGACCTCCGGCTCGCCTACCAGTCGCCGGGCGGCGTGATCGGGCTGATCGCCGACCGGGTGGCCCAGCCGTGGGTCCGGCGTTCCCTCAAGCGGAGCCTGCGCAACCTGCAGATGCTCGTCGAGAGTCGTCCGGCCCCGCAGGAGCCGGAGCGGCCGGCTTCGTCGTCCGCGCGGACGTCGCCGGCGAAGGCACCGCCAGAAGCAGCCGAAGAAGTCAGCCGCCAAGAAGGCGCCGGCCAAGAAGTCGACCCAGCAGTCCACGGCGGCGACGGCAACCAAGCGCAGCGGCGCTGCGAAGAAGGCTACGAAGGCCGCTGCACCCCGGAAGCAGGCGACCTCGAGCTGAGCGGAGTCGTCCATGTGCATGCAGAGCGTGACGCTGTGGGCCGAAGCCACCTGGTACCGCCTCGGCGGTGGCCGGACGGACGCCGCAGGTACCGCTGACCTGACCGACGCGCCGGAAGCGGCCGGCACCGCTGACGCCGTGGCGAGGGAGCCCGCCGCACCGGTCGTCCGCGCCGACGAGGTCGACGGGCGGGTCCTCGTCAGCCGGTAGCTCCGGTCAGAGCTCTCCGCTCCGCTTCGCCATTGCACCGCGGACGAGTCCGAACAGCCAGACGACCACGGCGACGATGATCAGCCACTTGACGGCCTTGACCACCAGCCCGATCACCAGCAGGACCAGTCCGACGACTGCCAGCGTGCCGAGTAGACCCTTCATGACTCCACCTCTCGTCACGGCGACCGCCGGACAGCGGCGGGTCGCTCGTCCGTAGTCTGCTCGCATGGACCACCCGCAACCGCTGCGTCGACCCACGGCCCCCTGAGCTGCGGACACGCCTCTCTCGACGCGGAAGAAGCTTCGGTGCGCCCGAGACCGGCAAGGCCCGGCTGCGCAAGCACATCGTGTCCGGGCAGGTCGAGCCCCGACGCCGGTAGGAGCAGATCGAGCAGGTCGAGGACGGTCCCGGGACCGTCGGGCGCGACGCGCAGCGCTGATCTGAACGAACGAAAAGGCCCGGCCCCGCGAGGGGTCGGGCCTTTCGTCGTCGGTGTAGGTGGAGGGCGTCAGACGGCGCGCAGGTAGTCGTCGAAGGAGGCGCCGGTGAGCCGTTCGTAGGCCTCGACGTAGCGGCTGCGGGTGGCGGCGACGACCTCCTCGGGGAGCTCGGCGGCCTGGCCGTTCTTGCCGTTCTCGGTCAGCCAGTTGCGCACGTACTGCTTGTCGTAGCTCGGCTGCGAGCGACCCGGGGTCCAGTCGTCCGACGGCCAGAAGCGGGACGAGTCCGGGGTCAGGACCTCGTCGGCCAGCCGGAGCGTGCCGGCGCGGTCGCGGCCGAATTCGAACTTGGTGTCGGCCAGCAGGATGCCGCGTTCCGCCGCCGTCGCGGTCGCCCGGCGGAAGATGCCGAGGGTCAGCCGCTCGAGCTCCTCGGCCTGGGCCTTGCCGAGCGTCGCGACGACGTCGTCCCGCGTGATGTTCTCGTCGTGCTCGCCCTGCGGCGCCTTGGTCGACGGGGTGTAGATCGGCTCGGGGAGCTGGTCGCCGTCGACGAGGCCCGGCGGGAGCTGGTGGCCCGACACCGCACCGGTGCGCTGGTAGTCCTTCAGACCACTGCCGGTCAGGTACCCGCGGGCCACGCACTCGACGGGGAACATGTCGAGGCGGCGGCAGAGCATCGAACGACCACGGAGCTGGTCGGCGTAGGGCTGCAACGTCTCCGGGTACTCGGCGACGCGGGCGGTCAGCAGGTGCGACGGCACCAGGTCGGCGAGCTGGTCGAACCACCACAGCGAGAGCGCGGTGAGCACGGCGCCCTTGTCCGGGATCTCCGTCGGCAGGATGACGTCGTAGGCGCTGATCCGGTCGCTGGCGACGAGCAGGATGGCGGGTTCACCGTCCGGGCCGTCGACGGCGAACATCTCACGGACCTTGCCGGATCCTAGGTGGGTCAAGCCGGAGAATGAGGAAGCAGCGAGCGGCACGGGACCCACGGTATCGGTCCGGTCGGCGAGGGTCCGGAAGGAGCGTGTCCACGTGTCGGGTCTCTCCCAGAACCTGCACACCGGGCTCGCCGTGGCCCTGCTCCTCGTCGTCGCGTTGGCGGCCATGACCCTGGCCAAGATCCCGCTGCGGCTGTCCGCCGTCACCGCCACCGGGCGGGCGGTGCTGCAGCTCGCCGCAGTCGGCCTCCTGCTGACCGGGGTGCTGCGCGCGCCGCTGGCCGTCGCGGCCTTCCTCGCGCTCATGCTGACCGTCGCCTGCGCCACGACGACCCGGCGGTTGCGCGCCAGCCGGATCGGCGCCCGGCTCTGGCCGTCGGTGCTCGCGGCGAGCCTCGCCGGCGCGGTACCCACCGTCGCCCTCGCCTTTGCGGCTGGGGCGCTGCCGTCGTCCGGCCGTTACCTGCTGGCCCTCGGCGGCATCGTGCTCGGCAACACCATGACGGCGTCGACCCTGACCGGTCGGCGGCTGCACGAGGCGCTGCTCCGCCGGCGCGACGAGGTGGAGGGCTGGCTCGCGCTCGGCGCGACGATGCGCCGGGCCGTGGCCCCGATGGCACGCGACGCGGCCACCGAAGCGCTGATCCCGGGGATGGACCAGACGCGGACGGTCGGGCTGGTGACGCTGCCCGGCGCGCTGGTCGGCGCACTCGCCGGAGGTGCCAGCGCCGCCGGCGCCGCGCGGTTCCAGCTGCTCGTGCTCATCGCGCTGCTCGCCGCGCAGTCCCTTGCCGCGACCACCCTCGCCTACCTGTTGGGCAACCCGGCGACGCTTCCCGAGCTCGAGCAGGGCTGAGGCTCAGCCCTGGGCGTTGCCGGTGACGTTCCAGCTGCGCAGAGCGAGGCTCGGCGCGAGGAAGCTCTGGCTCGTGTCACCGAGCAGCTCCACGGTGCCGCCGAGGCCGAGAACGTTTCCCGGCGCCAGCGCCTCGGCGTAGGACTGGGTGAACCGGACGTTCCGCGCGGCGCGGCGCACGACCCCGTCCTCGACGAGGAACAGGCCGTTGCGGGTGAGACCCGTGACGGTGAGCGGTCGTGGGTCGAGCACGCGGGTGTACCAGAAGTCGTGGACGAGCAGCGCCCGGCCGAGCCCACCGAGCAGTTCGTCGTCGGCGAGGACGCCGGGGTGCAGCGCGACGGCCGGGGCGATTCCGCCACCCCCGCCTTCGGCGTAGGCGCAGCCGTTGCTCGCCGTGCCGTCGTGCAACCCGTCGCGCCGGTCGGCCGCGAGCTCCGTCGGCACCCCCTCGCGCACCAGCTCGAAGGTGCGCCGAGCGGTGCCTTCGGGGTCGAAGGGCAGCGCGGGCATCCGCGGGTCGAGCGGGTCGCACACCACGGTGATCTCGGGGTCGAGCTGGGGCTCGCCGACCCGCACGAACGACCGGCCCTCGCGCACGCCGCGACTGGTGAGCCCGTAGACGGCGAGGAAGGCGAGCACGTCGGCCACCGCCGAAGGTCGGAGGACGACCGGCCAGCTGCCCGGGTCGACGTCGACGGGGTCCTGCGACGCGGCGCGCGCCGTCCGCCCCGCGAGCCGGCCGACAGCGGTGCCGTCCAGATCGGTCAGCGCGATGGCGTTCGCCCGGCCGCTCCCGTCGGCGAGCCCGGCCGCGGACCCCTCACCGGCCCGGCCACCGACGAAGGCCGCGCGGGCCACGCCGTCGAGGGCGGCCGAGGTGACGCTGTCCGCCAGCCGTTGGCCGGCCGAGTTGGCGTAGGCCGTCGTCGTCCCCCGCGACGAGCAGAAGCCCGCGCAGTCGAGGGGGCCGCCTGCGGCGTCGGCGGCGGCGTCGAGGAAGGCGCGCACCAGCTCGGCGCGGACGCTCGGCGAGGCGGAGGCCGTCGCGGCGTCGACGTGTTCCATCGGCTCGGCCGTGTGCGGCGCGGTCAATCCGGGCCAGTACGGGTCGGCCCGCTGCACCCGCGCCGCCGCGAGCGCGGACTCCGCCAGCCGACGCAGCAGCGCGGGGTCGTCGCCGCTCCCGGAGACCGAGGCCGTGCGCCCGCCGACGCTGATGGTCAGGCGGACGTCGAAGACCACCTCGGTGACGTTCTGGTGGATCGCCGAGCCCGCGAAGCGGGTCAGCGACGACTCGCCCACCTCGGTGACCACGGCGATCTCGGCGGCACCGGCACCGGCACCGGCGGAGCGCACGACGTCCCCGGCGATCTCCAACGCCCGGTCGGCCAACGGGACGGCCTCCTCGAACAGCAGGGTCGGCTGCGGTTCCCACGGCTCGCGGGTCGCCCTGCCCTGCCCGGAGCGCCCGCGCCGGAACCGCTCAGCCACGGACGCCGACCCGCACGTCGGTGAACCGGGCCGGCACCGCCGGGTGGCCGGTGTGGCCCATCTGCAACGGCTGGCCCTTTCCGCAGTTCGGCGTGCCCCAGAAGACCCACTCGTCGCGATTGCCGAGCATGTCGAGTGAGCTCCAGAAGGCCGGGCCGATGCCGGTGTAGGTCGGGTTGCGCAGCAGGCGGCCGCGCACGCCGTTCTTGATCTCCCAGGCGACCTCGCAGCCGAACTGGAAGTTGAGTCGCCGGTCGTCGATCGACCAGGAGCGGTTGTTCTCCATGTAGACGCCGTCGTCGGTCGCCGCGATCATCTCGGCCAACGAGGAGTCGCCGGGCAGCAGCCCCACGTTGGTCATCCGCACCATCGGCATGCGGGCCCAGCCGTCGGCCCGCATGCAGGCCGCACTGGTCGGCAACCCGGCACGCGCGGCCGAGTCGCGTCCGGACAACACCCCGACCCAGACCCCGTCCCGGACGATGTCGACCGGCCGCGCGGGGGTGCCCTCGTCGTCGTAGCCGAACGAGCCGAGGGCGCCCGGCAGCGTCGCGTCGGCGGTGATCGTCATGAGCTCACTGCCGAAGCGGAGCGAACCCAGTCGGGAGAGGTCGAGCCAGGAGGTGCCGGCGAAGGCGGCCTCCCAGCCGAGGATGCGGTCGAGCTCGACCGCGTGACCGACCGACTCGTGGATCTGCAGCGCCATCTGCTCCGGGTCGAGGATGAGGTCGACGACACCGGCGGGGCAGGGTGGCGCGGTCAACAGGGCCGTCGCCTCGGCCACCACCCGGTCGACGTTGCCGGGGAGATCGAACTCGCGGATCAGCTCGTAGCCGCGGCTCGCGTACTGCCCGAACGCGCTCGGGTAGCTCCGGCGCTGCGTCTCGTTCTCGCCGACGACGGTCGCGTTCATGCCGCCGCCGCACTTGCGGATGCGCTGGCTGACGCGGGCGCCCTCGCTGGAGACCAGCCAGCTGTGGACGTCCCACGCCGAGTAGTGCGCGACCGCGACCCCGGCGCGTCCGGCTGTCCCGATGGCGGCCTGCATGGCCGCGGTGACGCCGCCGAGCAGGTCGCCCTTCTCGCTGAGCGGGACGTCGAAGGGGTCCTCGAGGCAGACGTTCTCCCAGTGCCCCACCGACGGCGCCTCGGGGAGCAGATCCACGGGCAGGCCGGCCGCCACGTTGCTGGCCCGAGCGACCGCGGCGGCGCGCTCCCCGGCCCGGCGTACCTCATCGGCCGACAACCGCGGCGTGGCCGCGTGACCCCAGGCCGAGCCGACCAGCGCGCGGACCCCGAGGCCGGTGCTCTCACCGGCGTCGACGTCCTCGACCACCCCGTCCTGCGCCCGCAGGCTCTCGCTCCGCGTCGCGACGACGCGTGCGTCGGCGAACCGGGCCCCGGCGGCGAGCGCCGCCTCCACCGCTGCCTGCGCGACGTCGAACATCGTCGCAACCCTAGCGGGTGGGTTCCCCGCAGCCCTGTGGATCAGCCCACATCGGGATTAGTTGAAGGGTCAACAAGCTTGGAACGGGCAGACCTCAGGCACCACGACACGACATCTAGGAGTTTCCCGTGGACACCGGACTTCTCATCCTTCGCCTCGCCATCGGCCTGCTGCTCGTCGGCCACGGCAGCCAGAAACTGTTCGGCGCCTTCGGCGGCCACGGACTCGACGGCACCGGGGGCTTCTTCCACTCGATCGGCTTCCGCCCCGGTCGCCCGATGGCCCTGGTCGCGGGCCTGAGCGAGGCCGGTGCCGGCCTGCTGCTCGCCCTCGGCCTGCTGACCCCGCTGGCCGTCGCCGGCATCGTCGGCACCCTCTTCGTCGCCGGTTCCGTGCACGCCAAGGGCGGTCTGTGGGGCCAGAACGGCGGCTTCGAGCTGCCGCTGGTCTACTCCGTCGCCGCCGTTGCGCTCGCCTTCACCGGCCCGGGCCGCTACTCGCTGGACAACGCGGTCGGGCTCGACAACTTCTCCGGCACCGGCTGGGGCGTGCTCGCCGCCGCGATCGGCCTGCTCTCCGGTGCGGTCGTCGTGGGCCGGTCGCGCAAGGCGCTCGCCGACGACGCGAGCCACGAGGCCGCGGGCCGCGACATCTACCCGACCGAGGCCGAGGCCTCCGATCGGGTCAGCTCCTGACCGCTCCCTGAACGCCGAACGGCCCGCCTCCGACCGGAGGCGGGCCGTTTCGTCGCTCCAGGCTCGCTCGCCGAGCCCCGCTCAGACGGGACGTTCGACCTTCTCGCCGGTGTCGCTGGTCCAGGTCACGACGACCCCGTCCGGGAGTCCGAGCGTCGAGAGCTTGCTGACCAACTCGTCGCCGATCGACTCGACCTCGCCCTCCTGGTAGGCGTGCACGACCAGCGAGCAGTCGTCGGCGGAAACGATCTCACCGCGGGTCCGCAGGTCGTCCTCGAGGTAGCCCTGCAGGTCGAGGCCGTTCGGCGACGAGCCGGACGGCAGGGTGACCCGCAGGTCGATGGGGCGTTCGTTGCGCATGGCGGAGCCTCTCGGGACAGGTGCCCGGCATCGGCCGGGTCGGCTGGGTGCCGGTTCGGTCAGTGAAGCGTGGCGAGCCGGTCGAAGACCGGTCCCAGCCGCTCGACGAACCGCTCGGGTCGGCAGACGGCGTCCAGCCGCGTCTCGTCGATCGGCTGCCCCGCCTCGGCGGCCCGGCGGCGCAGCGTCTCGCGGAACGGCACCCCGCTCTGCCACGTCTCCATCGCCGAGCCCTGCACCAGGGCGTAGGCGTCCTCGCGCGACAGGCCGCTCTCCACGAGTTCGAGCAGCACCGTGGAGGTGTAGATCAGCCCGCCGGTCGACTCGAGATTGGCCTTCATCCGGTCGGCGTCGACCACCAGCCCGGTGACCAGGCGGATGGTCAGGTGCAGCAGGTAGTCCGTGCCGATCGAGGCATCGGGAAGAGCCACCCGCTCGACCGAGGAATGCGAGATGTCCCGCTCGTGCCACAGCGGAACGCCCTCGAGCACCGGCACGTACTGCGCGCGGACGATGCGGGCGAGCCCGCCGATCCGCTCGGAGATGATCGGGTTCTTCTTGTGCGGCATCGCCGAGGAGCCCTTCTGGCCCCGGCCGAACGGCTCGGAGAGCTCGCGCACCTCGGTGCGCTGGCCGTGCCGGATCTCCAACGCGACCGCCTCGCACAGCGTGGCCAGCCCGGCCAACGCCGCGACCCACGAGCTGATGCCGTCACGCAGCACCACCTGGGTCGCCGCCGTCGCCGGCTGCAGCCCGAGGGCCGCTGCGACACGGCCCTCGACGGAGGGCTCGATGTTGGAGTACGTGCCGACCGCACCGCTGATCTTGCAGACCGCGATGTCCTCCCGCGCCGCCCGCAGCCGGTCCCGGCAGCGGGCTGCGCCGAAGGCGAGGTCGGCGACGCGATGGCCGAAGACGGTCGGTTCGGCGTGGATGCCGTGCGTGCGGCCGACCCGGAGCGTCGCCCGGTGCGTGAGCCCGAGCTCCCGCAGCGCGGCCACCAACCGGTCGGCTTTCTCCAGGACGATGTCGGTGGCGTCGCGCAACTGCAGCGCCAGCGCGGTGTCGAGCAGGTCCGACGACGTCATCCCGAAGTGGACGTAGGCGGCGGCCTCCCGCGGCGTGGTGTTGTCGGCCCACGCCGTGAGGAAGGCGATGACGTCGTGCTGCGTCACCTCCTCGATCTCGGCGACGGCTTCCGGGGTGGGGGCCGGGGCCCGGCGGACGGGATCCACCGCGTCCGCCGGGACCACGCCGTCATCTGCGTGCGCCTCGAGCACCAGCCGCTCGACGTCGCACCAGAGCTGGTACTTGTGCGCCTCGGACCAGACCCGCCCGATCTCGGGCAGGGTGTAGCGCTCGATCAACGCGCGGCGCGGTTGTCGTCGGCGGCCGCGAGGCCGTCCGCCGCCGCCTTCTCGAAGTTCGCCTTGAACGTCTCGAGCTCGCCGCGGAGCGAGGGGTCGCCGACCGCGAGCATCTGCACCGCGAGAACGGCGGCGTTCGTCGAGTTGGACAGGCCGACGCAGGCGACCGGGACACCCGGGGGCATCTGCGCGATCGACAGCAGCGAGTCGATGCCGTCCATGGCGCCGCCCTTGATGGGCACCCCGATGACCGGCAGCACGGTGTGGGCCGCGATGACGCCGGGCAGCGCGGCGGACAGCCCGGCTCCGGCGATGACGACCTCGATGCCCCGGGGAGCGAGACCCGAGATCCACTCGACGAGCGTGTGCGGCGCACGGTGCGCGGAGATCGAGACCTCCTCGAAGCCGACGCCGAACTGGTTCAGCGTCGCTCCTGCCTTGCCCATGACGTTGGCGTCACTGGGGGAGCCGTAGATGATCGCGACGCGGGGCTGAGCCACCGGAAGCCTCCTTGCTGGTTGGGCGGGCGCTGGCCGTCACTCTTGCGGTTGATCGTGCGGTCCGGCAGCGGCCCGGGCGATGTCGGTTCGGTAGTGGGCACCCGCGAGATCGATCCGCGCGAGGGCTTCGTAGGCCGATTCTCTCGCATGCGCGAGGTCCGTGCCCAGCGCCGTGACGGCGAGCACTCTGCCGCCGCTCGCGACGACCGACCCGTCGGCGTCGAGGCGGGTGCCGGCATGCAGCACCTCGACCCCGTCGACGGCCCCGGCCGCTGCAAGCCCGCCGACGACGCCGCCGGTCACGGGTGCGGCGGGGTAGCCCTCGGCGGCGAGGACCACGGCGACCGCGGCCTCGTTCCGCCACCGCGGGACGCGGCCGGCGAGCAACTCCGTGAGCGGGGAGTCGAGCCGGGCCAGGACCGCCTGGGTCTCGGGGTCGCCGAACCGGCAGTTGAACTCGATGACCTTCGGGCCGGCCGACGTGAGGGCGAGCCCGACGTAGAGCAGACCCGAGTACGGGGTCCCGCGGCGGGCCATCTCGCCCACCGTGGGCACGACCACCTCGGCCACCACCTGCTCCGCGAGCCCGGGCGGCGCCCAGGGCAACGGTGAGTACGCGCCCATGCCGCCGGTGTTCGGGCCGGCGTCGCCGTCGCCGACCCGCTTGAAGTCCTGCGCCGGGGCCAGCGGGACGGTCGCCCCGTCCGGGGTGACCACGACGAACAGCGAGACCTCCGGACCGTCGAGGAACTCCTCGATCACGACCCGGTCGTCGGTGTCGCGCAGGCAGTGCTGCACCGCGGCGACGGCGGCGTCGCGGTCGTCGGTGACCGTCACGCCCTTGCCGGCCGCGAGCCCGTCGTACTTGATGACCCAGGGCGGACCGAAATCGTCGAGGTCGGCGAGCGCGGTGACCGGATTGGCGTGGTCACGGGCACGCGCGGTCGGAACGCCGGCCGCGACCATGACCTCCTTGGCGAAGGCCTTGCTGCCCTCCAGGCGCGCCGCGGCGGCGGTGGGGCCGAAGGCGGCCAGTCCGCGGGCGGCCAGCTCGTCGACGGCCCCCGCGACCAGCGGGACCTCGGGGCCGACGATGGTGAGGTCGGCGCCGACGCGCTCGGCGAGCTCGGCCACCGCGCCGGCGTCGCCCACGTCGAGCGGCAGGTTCTCCGCAACGGCCGCGGTGCCCGCGTTGCCGGGGGCGCAGACGATCGCGTCGACCGCCGGGTCGCGGGTCAGCGCCAGGCAGAGCGCGTGCTCACGACCGCCGGAGCCGACGACCAGGACCTTCACGAGGGCGACACCGTGCCGACCGGCCTCAGAGCATCTCGCGGAGCACGAGCGTCTCGTCCCGCCCCGGCCCGACACCGACCGCCGAGATCGGCGCACCCGAGAGCTCCTCGATCCGCTCGACGTAGCGCCGGGCGGCGTAGGGCAGCTCGTCGAGCGAGCGGGCCTTGGTGATGTCGTCGTCCCACCCCGGCAGGGCCTCGTAGATCGGCTTCGCGTGGTGGAACCCGGTCTGGGTCATGGGCATGTCGTCGAGCCGCTCGCCGTCCACCTCGTAGCCGACGCACACCGGTACCTCCGGAAAACCGGAGAGCACGTCGAGCTTCGTCAGGAACAGGTCGGTGAGCCCGTTGACGCGGACCGCGTAGCGGGCGATGACGGCGTCGAACCAGCCCGTCCGCCGCGACCGTCCCGTGGTCACGCCGAACTCATGGCCGACGCTGCGGAGGCGCTCGCCGTCGGCGTCGAGCAGCTCGGTCGGGAACGGGCCGGAGCCCACGCGGGTGGTGTATGCCTTCACGATGCCGATGACGCGCTCGATGCGTGTCGGGCCGATGCCCGCGCCCGTCGCCGCGCCGCCCGCCACCGGGTTCGACGAGGTGACGAAGGGATAGGTGCCGTGGTCGACGTCGAGCAGAGTGCCCTGGCTGCCTTCGAGCAGCACGTTCTTGCCGGCGTCGAGGGCCTGGTGCAGCAGCAGGCCGGTGTCGGCGATGTAGGGGGTGAGCCGCTCGGCGTAGGCCGCGTACTCCTCGCACACCTCGTCCACGTCGATGGGACGCCGGTTGTAGACCTTCGCGAGCACCTGGTTCTTCTCGCGGAGCGCGAGCTCGACCTTCTCGCGGAAGATGCCGGGGTCGAGCAGGTCCTGCACGCGGATGCCGACACGGGCGACCTTGTCGCCGTAGGCCGGTCCGATGCCGCGACCCGTGGTGCCGATCTTGGCCTTGCCGAGGTACCGCTCGGTGACTTTGTCCAGCGCACGGTGGTGCGGCATGATCAAGTGCGCGTCCGCGTCGACCCGTAGCCGGGAGACGTCGACGCCGCGGGCGGCCAGACCGTCCATCTCCTCGAGCAGCACGGCGGGGTCGACGACCACACCGTTGCCGATCACGGGGATGCACTCCGGGCGGAGCATGCCGCTGGGGATCAGGTGCAGGGCGTAGGACTCGGAGTGGCCCGACTCGTCGGCGATGACGACGGTGTGGCCGGCGTTGTTGCCGCCCTGGTAGCGGACGACGTAGTCGACGCGGCCACCGAGCAGGTCGGTCGCCTTGCCCTTGCCCTCGTCGCCCCACTGGGCTCCGACGAGCACGACGGCGGGCATGGGCGTTCCTCTCGATGGGTGGCGTACCGATGGGGGCGAAAGACGGATGACAGCAGCGAAGGGACCGATCACCGATCAGCCGCGGATGAGCCTAGTCGTTCGGGGCGGGTAAGGGTCCGGTCATGCCCTCGATGCCGCGGATGCCGGCCTTCTCCGAGCTCGTCGGGCTGCTGCAGCAGCAGACCGAGGCCCTGGCCGCGTTGCCGCGCACCATGCTCGACCTCAACCGTTCGATCCTCAGCCTCGTCGAGGTCGTCGCCTCGGCCCGGGACACGCTCGCCTCGTCGCAGCGGGTGAGTGCCCGGCTCGAGGCGATCGTCGAGGAGATGGAGGAGCCGATCCTCGCGCTGAAGCCGGGGTTGGAGCGACTCGCGGTGGTCCTCGCCGACCCGGCCGTCGACACGGTGCCGGACACCCTCCGCAAGATCAACGAAGACGTCCTGCCGCTCGTGCACGGCATCCGCGAGACCCAGGGCAAGGTCAACAACATCGCGACCCTGGCCGAGGAGACGAGCGCCCGCCTCGCGGGGCTGCCGGGCGCGGGGTTCCTCCTCGGACGGCGGGCGAGAGCGGCTGCGGCTTCGGCCGACTCGCCGGCAGCGCCGAGTCAGAGTCAGACCCCGGGTCAGAGTCCCAGCCACCAGCCGACGGCAGAGCCCGCGACGTCGGCGGTCGAGTCCGAGGACCCGCCGCCGGTCTAACCGCTCTGGCGTGCGACGACGACCCGGACGGCGCCGATCGTCTGCCGGAAGGCGGTGCAGCGCGCGTCGACGGGGCACTTCGGCTCGAGCAGGACGGTGACCAGCGCGTCGCCGGCCGCGACGGCCCGGAGCTGCGGCACGTCCCCGGGAGCCGAGATGAGATCGAGGACGTCGGTGCCCGGCGCCGCCGACTGGGTGATCACGGTCGCGTAGCGGTCGTCCGGTCGGGAGGGCACATCGATCTGCAGGTAGTCGCCGATGCGGGCCTGGGCGGTGGCCGGATCCGGCCGGCCCAACGGCAGGTGACTGTACGGCGGGGCCGGCAGCTCGGTGGGCTCGGGGGTCGAGCCGTGGCGTGAGGACGCGACGAGGAACACCACGAGGCTCGCCAGCAGCGCGAGGACGACGAGCCGCGGGTCGCGCAGCCGCGCCGACCAGGAGCGGCCGGGTCCCCGCGAGGCGGCGGTCACCCCTCGAGGAGGCCGAGCGCCGCTGGGTCGCAGTCGAGCAGCAGCTGCCGGCAGCGCTCGGTCTCGGGGGCCTCGTCGATCGCCTCGGCTGCCCGGCTGAGCGCGGCGATGCTGCGCAGCACCCCCGCGTTCGGCGCGTGGGAGAGCGGGACCGGACCGAAACCCTTCCAGCCCGCACGACGCAGCGAGTCGAGCCCACGGTGGTAGCCGGTGCGTGCGTAGGCGTAGGACTGCACCGCGTCGCCGTCGGCAAGGGCACGCTCGGCGAGCGTGGCCCAGGCCAGCGACGAGGTCGGCCAGCGGGCGGCCACCCCGGCGGGGTCGTCACCCGCGGCGAGGGCGTCCTGCGGCTCCGGGTCGTCGGGGAGCAGGACCGGAGGCGGGCCGGCCATCAGATCGCGCATTCCGGAGGTCATGCGCTCATTGTGCTCAGATCGCGGTTCGCCGGGGTCGCAGCGCGCTGCTCAGGCGTACCGGGCGCGCTGCCCGCACACCGGCCACGAGGACCAGCCCCGCTGGGCGTAGAGACTGCGTACGGCAGCGTCCTGGGTGGCGGGCGAGGTCTGGTGGGGGTAGCCGCCGAAGCCGAGGCCGCGCCACGTCGAGAGCGAGAACTGGTAGGCGCCGTAGAAGCCGTTGCCGCTGTTCACGTCGTAGCGGTTGCCGGACTCGCAGACGCGCAGCGCGTAGAGCTGGGAGCCGGACGGCCCGGCGGGTGTGCAGGCGGCGGCGCCGGAGGCAACCACCACGGCGACGCCGGCGGCAGCGAACCCGCGCTGGACGAGGGAGAGACGGGTGCGGCGGGCAGCGCGGAGGACAGCAGCCATCGAGGGTCCTTCCCCTACGCCTGCGGGGTGAGCTGTCGGGTTCGGGCTGGGCTGCCCGGCCGGGTCGCGGCGACGCGATGTCCGGCTTCACCCCGAGGCCCGCGCCCCGAGGAGCACGGACCGGAAATGGGTCCCCCACGCCTGCCCCTGGAGTTCCTTCGAGCCAGGGGACCCACACACCGGGGGCAGGCTTCGGCGTTCCGGCGGCGGGTGTCCACCCGAGGGGCGGATGCGGCATTCATTGCGCCGTCAAGCAGCCGTCGAAACCGATGGGGGTCGAGACCACAGGTCACGAATCGGTAACGGACGGCGAGTCGTGTTGCCGAGCTAGTGGGTCGCGGGCCCTCGGGCCGAGAACGGCCGCAGGGCCGGCCCCCGGGTGGGAGGCCGGCCCTGCGGTTGGTCGTGCTGGTCGTGCCGATCTTTCAGGTAGTGCAGGTAGTGCAGGGGTTCTGACTCAGCCGCGCAGGGCGCGGTGGGTCTTGGGGCCGATCTCACCGTCGGCGACCAGGCCCTTGTGCGCCTGGAAAGCCTTGGTGGCCGCTTCGGTGAGCGGACCGAAGCGGCCGTCGACCTGCAGGTCGGCGCCGTTCTCGTTGAGCTTCTGCTGCGCGCGCTTGACGTCCTCGCGGTCCTGACCGATGAGCGCGGTGGTCAGCACGATGCTGCTCTGCCGAACGGTGCTCTTCGGGCTCGTGGCCGTGGAGCTGCTCGACTGCTGAACGGGAGCGCGAGAGACGCTGCGCGAGGTCGTCTGCTGCGCGCCGTTGCTGACGCTGCTGGAGCCAGCGGTGCTGGAGCCGCACACGGGCCACGGCGACGTGCCACGCTGCGAGTACAGCTTCTGAGCAGCAGCGTCCTGCGTCGCGGGGGAGGCCGACGACGGGCTTCCGCTGTAGCCGAGCCCGTTCCAGGTCTGCTGGTCGAACTGGTACGCGCCGTAGAAGCCGTTGCCGGTGTTCGTGGAGTAGTTGCCACCCGACTCGCAGGCCCGGACGGCCGAGAGGTTGAGGCTGCTCGCGGAGGCGGAGCCCGTGGTGGCGGCGATGAGGCCGGTGGAGCCGGCGGCGAAGGCCAGCGCGACGGCGCCGGCCCGCTTGGTGGTGCGGAGACGTGAAGAAGTCATGGAAAAGTACCCTCCGACGCCTTCGAGGTGAGCTGTCGGGTTCGGGCCGGAGAGGTCTGGCCCGGCCGAACAGGTGGGGATCCTGCTCGGCTTCACCCCAAGGCTGCACACGGGTGCACAGCCACTTCGTGGGTCCCCCGCTCCTGCCAAACGGGTTGTGGAACCGCTGATGTCCGGTGGCAGGATTCGGCGTCCCGGACGGCGGGCGGTCGCTTGTGTCGCGACTGCGGGGATGACGCTACCGAACGCCGACCGTGAGTGCTAGCCCGCAGCAAGCGTTTTCGGGCGTGACATGGGGCACCTGGAAGCCGGGCATAGGAAGCCCCCATCCGGGCAGGCGACCGGGCGACCACGGAGCGTCAACGCTCAGATCCTGTCCGGACGTATCGGGACAACGCGGACCATAACGCCTCAGCCGGCGATCGAACGGGACGTCAGCGCGAACCGAGCGTCGTGCCCGTCGACCGCAGTGCCTCGCACGCCTCGACGACGCGGGCGGCCATGCCGGCCTCGGCCGACTTGCCGTAGCTCCGCGGGTCGTAGACCTTCTTGTCCCCGACGCCGCCGTCGACCTTGAGCACGCCGTCGTAGTTGCGGAACATGTGCTCGACGATGGGCCGCGTGTAGGCGTACTGGGTGTCGGTATCGACGTTCATCTTCACGACGCCGTAGTCGAGCGTCTCGCGGATCTCCTCGAGGTCGGAACCCGAACCGCCGTGGAAGACGAGGTCGAACGGGCGCTCGATGCCGAGCTTCTCGCCTACGAACTCCTGACCCTCCTTGAGGATCGACGGCCGCAGCTTCACGCTGCCGGGCTTGTAGACCCCGTGGACGTTGCCGAAGACGGCGGCGAGCAGGTAGCGACCACGGTCACCGGTGCCGAGCACCTCGGCGACGCGCTGCATGTCCTTCGGCGAGGTGTACATCTTCTCGTTCTGCTCGTTCGAGACGCCGTCCTCCTCACCGCCGACGACGCCGATCTCGATCTCGAGGATGATCTTCGCTTCGACGCACTCCCGCAGCAGGCCGTCGGCGATCTTGAGGTTCTCCTCGAGCTCGGTGGCCGAGCCGTCCCACATGTGCGACTGGAACAGCGGGTCCCGGCCCGCCTTGACCCGCTCCTGGCTGATCGCGACCAGCGGGCGGACGTAGCTGTCGAGCTTGTCCTTCGGGCAGTGGTCGGTGTGCAGCGCGACGTTCACGGGATAGTTCTTCGCCACGTGGTGCGCGTACTCGGCGAGGGCCTGGGCCCCGGAGACCATGTTCTTCACGGTGGCGCCGGAGAGGAACTCGGCCCCACCCGTCGAGACCTGGACGATGCCGTCGCTCTCGGCCTCGGCGAAACCACGCAGCGCCGCGTTCAGCGTCTGCGAACTCGTGCAGTTGATCGCCGGATAGGCGTACCGCCCGTCCTTCGCCTTGTCGATCATCTCGGCGTAGGTGTCAGGGCTGGCGATCGGCATCCTCGGCTCCTTCTGGGCGCGCTGCGGCAGGAACGGACCTGCGGGTGAGGCAGTCTGCCAGATGCCTTCCCCGCGCGGCGCGGCTCAGCCCTCGCCGCAGCCGGACCGCTCGGTGCTACCGGTCGCGGACGTCGGGAGAGATGGTCGTCGAGATGTCGGCCTCCACCGCGTCCTGCGCCTTGCGCGCCGCGATGAGGACCGGGTCCCAGACCGGCGAGAACGGCGGGGCGTAGGAGAGGTCCATACCGAGGATGTCGTCGACGGCCATACCGTTCCAGATCGTCGCGGCCAGGACGTCGATGCGCTTGGCCGCGGTGTCCTTCCCGACGATCTGCGCCCCGAGCAGCCGTCCGGAGCGCCGCTCGGCGATCATCTTCAGTCGGATCGGCTTCGCGCCGGGGTAGTAGCCGGCGCGGGTCGTCGAGTCGACGACGGCGGTGACGAACTCGTAGCCGGCCTCGCGGGCCTCGCGCTCGGACAGTCCGGTGCGGGCCACCTCGAGCTCGCAGATCTTGGTGATCGCGGTGCCGATCACGCCGGCGAAGGTGGCGTAACCGCCGCCGAGGTTGATGCCCGCGACCCGGCCCTGCTTGTTCGCGTGCGTGCCGAGCGCGACGACGACGCGGTGTCCGGACAGGCGGTGCACCGACTCCACGCAGTCGCCGGCGGCCCACACCCCCTCGACCCGCGTGCGCATGCGCTGGTCGACCGCGATGCCCCCGCTGGTGCCCAGCGGGATGCCCGCGTTCTTGGCCAGCTGGACGTTGGGACGGACGCCGAGGCCGAGCACGACCAGGTCGGCGGGCAGGACCCGGCCGCTCGCGGTGTGCACCGAGCAGGCGCGACCGTCGCGGTCGGTCTCGATGCGGGCGGCCCCGTCGCCGAGGAGGAGTTCGATGCCGAGTCCGCGGACGGCGTCGGCGAGGAAGTGTCCGACGTCGGGGTCGAAGGTGCCGATCGGCGTCTCCGACATGTCGACCACGGTCACGTCGAAGCCGCGGCTCTTCGTGGCCTCGGCGATCTCGAGGCCGATGTAGCCACCGCCGATGACGACGACGCGCTGCACGTCACCGGAGTCGAGTTCCGCGCGCAGGGCGGTGCCGTCGTCGAGGGTCTGGACGCCGTAGACGCCGTCGGCGTCGATCCCGTCGATCGGGGGCCGGGTCGGGACGCTCCCGGTCGCCACGACGAGCTGGTCGTAGCCCTCGTCGTAGGTACGGCCGGCCTCGAGGTCGCGGACCCGCACGGTCTTGCGCTCGAGGTCGATGGACTGCACATCGCTGCGGATCCGCATGTCGATGTTCTGCTTGTTCCGGAAGTCCTCCGGGGTGCGGGTGATCAGGTCGTCGCGGGAGGCGACGTCGTCACCGATCCAGTAGGGGATGCCGCACGCGCTGTAGGACGTGGTGCGGCCGCGTTCGAAGGCGACGATCGACAGGTCGTCGGCGCCACGGCGCTTCCGGGCCTGCGAAGCAGCGCTCATTCCCGCGGCGTCACCACCGATGACGACCAGTCGTTCCGGCATGTCCCGAACGGTAGCCCGTACGCGGGCGCTCTCAGCTCGAGCGGCGGAAGGGCGTGCCCTCGTCGTCGTCGACGGCGTAGGGGTCGTCCTCGTCGTCGGGCTCTTCGACGGCGCTGTTGACCCTGCTGCCGGCGCCGGGCTCGGGACCCGCGGTGCCGAGGTCCTGCCGCAGCCGGTCCAGGTTCATGTCAGGCGACGAGTACTTGAGCTCACGCGCAACTTTCGTCTGCTTGGCTTTCGCCCGGCCTCGCCCCATGGCGCAACCCCTCGACGCTCTCCACGGGGACCTGCCCCGGATCATCAGTCCTGACGTCACACTACCGCGAGTCGCCGACGCCCGAGGCCGGACCGGCGGGGCCCGGACGGATCACGCAGGTGAACCGGGCAGCCAGAGCCCCCGGAGCCGCCCGACACCGGCGATCCGGCGCTCGGCGAGCTGCTCGGCGGCGGCCTCCGGGAGGACCCCGGCGGCCTCGGCGTGCCGGAGCACCGCGAGCGTCGTGTCGAAGATCCGCGTGGCCGCGTGCCGGGCCCGCGCCTCGTTGTAGCCGCGGGCCTCGTCGGCGACCTGGATGACCCCGCCGGCGTTGACGACGAAGTCCGGGACGTAGAGCACGCCCGCGTCGGCCAGGACCTGGGCGGCCGCCGGGGTCGCGAGCTGGTTGTTGGCCCCGCCGCAGACGACCCGGGCCGCGAGTTGCGCGGCCGACTGCTCGGTGAGGACACCGCCGAGGGCGCAGGGAGCGAGGACGTCGGCCTCGGCCTCGAGCAGGGCGTCGGGGTCGGTGAACGCGACGGCGGGGTGGAGTGCACGAACGGCCTCGACGGCCTCGCCGGAGACGTCGGCGGCCAGCACCGACGCCCCGTCCTCGACGAGGTGGTCCACCAGGCGGCGACCGACCTTGCCCAGGCCACTGACCGCGACGCGGCGTCCTGCGAGCGACGGGTCGCCCCAGACGTGCTCGGCGGCGGCGCGCATGCCCTGGAAGACGCCGAAGGCGGTCAGGACCCCACTGTCGCCCGCGCCGCCGTTCTCCGGGGACCGGCCGGTGACCCAGTGCCGTCCCGGCGGGCACTCGCGGGCGATGACGTCCATGTCTGCCACATAGGTGCCGACGTCGCAGGCGGTGACGTACCGGCCGCCCAGCGAGACGAGGAAGCGGCCGTAGGCGCGGAGCAGCTCCTCGGTCTTGTCGGTCGCCGGATCGCCGATGATGACGGCCTTGCCGCCGCCGTGGTCCAGCCCCGCCGAGGCGTTCTTGTAGGTCATCGCGCGGGACAGCCGCAGCACGTCGTCGAGCGCCGCCTCCTCGTCGGCGTAGGGGCGGAACCGGGTGCCGCCGAGCGCCGGACCGAGGGCCGTCGAGTGGATGGCGACGATCGCACGGAGACCGGACGAGGCGTCGGAGCAGAAGGCGATCTGCTCGTGGTCGTCGTGATCGGCACGGGAGAACACGGGCATGGGTCGCCTTTGCCTTCCTCGGAGTCCGGCCGGTCGCCGGGCTGTCCCTGCATGATCCTCTCCCCGTCCCCGGGAACGAGCCGCGAGGTGGCACGATCACAGACGTGCCCGGCCGTCGAGGATCGCCCGCGGCGTATCTGCGCGTCTTCGAGCCGCTCGTCGCCTTCCCCGACGACCAGCGCGCCGCGTTCGAGCGGTTGCGCGCCGAGCAGGCGGCGGGTCTGCCGGACCGTGCGGGAGCAGAGCAGGCCGAGCGGACGGCCGCGATCGCCGCGGCGATCCGGCCCACCCTCGACCTGCCCGACGGGCCGGTGCTCATCGAGCAGATCGACGGCCTCGCCTACGTCTGCCCGGCGCGGACGCGGGTGCGGGCGCTCGTCGCGGCCGGCGAGTTCCGCGACGGGATGGTCGGCCGCATCGCCGACGCCTTCCTGCCGCCGGCGCTGTCCGACGAGGCCGAGTCGGTGCTCGACCAGATCCGGCGCAAGGAACCGGAGCTGAAGCTGCACGTGCTCACCTGCACCTATCTGGTGCCGCTGCCGTGGTTCGTCGCCTTCGACGCCTCCGACCGGGTGCTCATCACCGGATCGGGCCCTCGGTCCCTGCGCTACTCCACGGCGATGAGCGGTGCCCGCCGACGCGTCGCCCGCGCCCTCGCGGTACTGCGCCGACAGCTCCCCGAGGCTCCGACGGTCGCCGGGCTCGAGCAGCTCGGCCGCTGGCTGGAGGAGTTCCATCCGCACTCGCGCGTGGAGCTGGACTACGGGGGGCTCGTCGAGCTGCTCGACGACGCGGCGCTCCGGGACGACACATCGGTCGCCGATCTCGCCGCAGCACTCGTGGCGCTGACGGAGGGGCGCGCCGACGACGCCACGACGGCCTACGAACAGGTCCTCGCCCGCTGGCGCCCGCTGCAGGCCCTGGAGACCGCGAGCTGACCATCCGTCCCGGAAGCATCGACGTCGGGCGAACCGACCAAACGGTCGGACACCGGACACCCAACGAGGACTAGACGGAACCATCCTCCCGGGCCATTCCGGACAGAGCGGTACAAGGGCACTCTGATAGAGGACGCTGGCAGTCCCAGCTGGCCGGCCGAGTCCTAAGGGGATCGAACGATGACATCACGTACGCCTGAGAGCGAACCGCTCCTCACGCCGGCCGAGGTCGCCACCATGTTCCGGGTGGACCCGAAGACGGTGACCCGCTGGGCCAAGTCGGGCAAGCTCACCTCGATCCGCACCCTCGGTGGTCACCGTCGGTACCGCGAGGCCGAGGTCCGCGCGCTGCTGTCGGGTATCCCGGCACCGCGCGACGTCGTCTGAGACGAGCTCGCCCGCGGCGCCCCGTCCCGCGCCGCACCGCACGAGAACGAGACAGCACGTTGGGCTGGTCCCGCCGCGAGGCGGGGCCAGCCCTTCGTCGTTCCTGAGCCGATCGGCTCGACGAGTAGACGTTCCGGAACGCAGAACGGCCCGGCCGGGGAATCCCCGGCCGGGCCGTCGTGCTCAGGCCCGGCTATTCAGGCCCTGGTGCTCAGACCCTGGCGGTCGCACCGGGCGTGCTGCCGCCCGACTGACCCGAGAGCCGGTCCAGCTCCTCGCTGACGAGCCGCTCGTGGGCGAGCTCGTCCTCGCGGGCCTTCTTCGGGCTCCACCGACCGGTGAGCAGGAAGACGAACGGCAGGAAGACGATCTGGCCGGCGAAGGTGATCCACCACCACGTCTGCCACTGCTTCGGGTTGTCCTTCTGTGCCTGCTGCACCTTGGTGCCGGTGGTCTGGAGGTAGTTCAGATCCGCCTTCGGCACCTGCCCCAGGGCCAGCAGCCGGTTGAGGGCCTCCGGCGCCGGGACGCCGAGCTTCTTCGAGACCTGGCCGAGAGCCGTCGGGCCGGCGACCGGGTCACTCGGGTTGGCAGCCAGCTTGGCCAGGACGGCCGGGTCGACCGCCGCGGCGGTCTGCAGCTGCTGCTCGTACTTGGCCGCCAGAGCCTGCGTCTTCGGCCCGTCGTCGACGAGGCGCGAAGTGGCGGGGACGACCAGCGTCAGGATCGCCAGGGCCGCGGTGATGACGGCGCGGATGATCCAGCCCCAGATGGCGAGACCGGTCGCCGTCGCGGCCGGGTTGTGCTTCTCGACCGTCTCGGTGTAGGCCGCCATCCAGTTGCAGTAGGCGACGCCGCCGCCGACCGCGATCAGGATGATGTAGACGGCGAACGTGTAGTAGCCGGTGTCGGGCTTCGTCGCCGCGATGGCGAACAGGGCGGTGCCGACGAGGCTGATGGCGGTACCGATCAGCATGAACGGCTTGCGCACCCGGACCTTGTCCGAGAGGACACCCGCCACGACGAGCGCGATCGCGTTGCTCGCCCAGTACCAGTTCGCCAGACCGTTGGCCCGCTGCTCGGAGTAGCCGAAGACCGTCGCGTAGTAGACGACGAAGAAGCCGACGGCGATGTAGTAGAGCAGCAGGAACACGCTGATGGCGAAGGCCGGGCCGATGATGTCGGGCTTCAACATCTGGCGGAAGCCGCCCTTGAGCGCCTCCTCCGGGTTCAGGCCGGCGGCGCGGGCCTCGATGAGGGCCCTGTCGCGCATGCTCACCATCAACTGGTCACGCAGCTGCGGCGAGAGTTCGCGCAGGCCGAGGAAGGCGATGACGAACACCACCAGGCCGGCGATGCCGCAGACGTGGAACTGGAACTGCCAATCGGGGTGGCTGTTCAGCGTGTGGCTCGAGACCAGGGTGACGACGAGGCTGCCGAGCACCGGGCCGAGGGTCCAGAAGCCCATGGCCGCACCGCGACCGACCTGCGGGGAGAAGTCGCGGATCAGGGCCGGGGTCGCCACGAGCACGACGCCCTCGACGAAGCTGACGATCGCGAACAGCACCAGGTACGTGCCCTTGCTGCCGGTGTTGGGCAGCCCGAAGCCGATCAGGACGCCGGTGATGAGCAGGCCGCCGACGACCAGGTTCGCGCGTCCCCACCGGTCGGCGAGGCCGGCGAGCAGGGAGGCGAAGGCGCCGACGGCGTTGCCGATCACCGAGATGAAGACGAAGTAGGTGAAGCTCATCCCGTAGTCGGTGATGATCTTCGTTGCCACGGCGCCCTGGATGTACAGCTCGTAGTACAGGATCACGGTCGCCAGCACCGTGATCGCCAGGTACAGCGAGCGTGGACCGTTGTCCGGGTAGTGCGCCAGCTGGCGGTTCAAGACGCCGCCGCGCGAGCGCGCGGCTGGTGAGGCGCCGCGGCCGGCAGCGTCCTCACCGACGTGTTGGGTGGTCAATCGGTCTCCTCGGGAAGGGGCCTTGAGCTGCTGCGATGCCAGGATGACCGCAGGTGACGTGGGTCATAGCGACCCTCGTCTCCGCAACCATAAGGCCGGATGTCACTCTCTGCACCTTCCGCAGCGATCTCGTGACATCGGCGTTTCGCGGAAGCTTCCCCCGCAGGTCACGGCGCCGACAGCAAGTGATGGTGCAGCTGTCATGTCGCATCCCGACTGGGAGCCTCGGCGGAGTACCCGCCGGTTACAGAGCCGGAGCGCGGGGTGGCGTGCCGGAGACGGTGTGCCGGTCCGGAGCCGCGCTGCCGTACCAGTCGACGATCAGCAGTGTGGCGTCGTCGGCCAGCGCGTGTCCGGTGGCCTCCAGGACCTTGTCGGCGAGCTCCCGTGTCGCCTCCCGCGGGTTCGAGGCCCGTGCCTCGAGCAGCATCGTCGGCAGGTCGAGGTCGGCGGCGTTGCGCTCGAGCATGCCGTCGGTGACGAAGACGAGACGGTCGTTCGGGCGCAGCTCGACGTCGGTGCTCCGGTAGCTGGTGGACCCGAACATCCCGAAAGGGAGGTCTGCGGGGAAGTGGAGTTCCCGTGCCGCACCGTCGCGCACCAGGTAGGGCGCGACGTGACCGGCGTTCACGACCGTCAGGATCCCGGTCGTGAGCTGCAGCCGGACGAGCAGCCCGGTCGCGAAGGCCTCCCTCGAGGTCCGGGCCTCCAGCGCGACCAGGGCGTCGTTGGCCAGCCGGGCCTGCTCGAGCATCGGCATCCCGAGACGCCGTGAGTTGCGGAGGCTCCCGACACAGAGCGTGGCGGTCAACGAGCTGTCGACGCCGTGGCCCATCGCGTCGGTCATCGACAGGTGCAGGACGTCGGGATCGAGGCTGTAGTCGAAGGTGTCGCCGCCGATCGAGGCGGCCGGCTCGATCCAGCCCGAGAGGGTCAGCGAGCTGATGGCGCAGGTGAACGCGGGTGGTAGCAGGCGTCGCTGGACCTCCGCGGAGAGCGAGAACGGGGTGTCCCGCTGGCCCCACTCGTAGAGGTCGGTGTGCCGACGGCTCGCGATGACGACGAACCCGAGCAGGTGCGCCGTCCGGGCGATCTCGACCAGCACGTCCTCGGCCGGAGGGAAGGGAAGGCAGAACACGAGGAGCCCGAGGGCCTCGCCGCGCTCGCTGACCGGCGCGTAGACCGTCCAGCCCTTCGTCGACGTCCCGTCGGGCGCGACGACCTGGACGGTCTGCCGGCGCAGCGCCTCGTCGGCGGGGCCGCCGTCGAGCGCGACCACCGTCGCGGCGTCCTGCGCATCACGGTCCCGTTGCTCGTCGAGACCGGGGAGCGGGAGCCTCGCGGCTTCCGCCAGCTCGATGCTGGTGAGGCGGACCAGGGACCGGCCCGAGAGGTTCGCGACGAGGAACGAGACCGACGTCGCGCCCAGTGCCTGACCGACCCCACGGGTCGCGGCCTCCACGGCGGCGCCGGGTGCTGCGTCCTCCACGGAATCGAGGACCCCGAGCAGCGCTTCACGCACCTTCTCGACGTCACTCATCTCGCGCAGTCTAGGGAGGCGGTGCTGCGCGGCGGAGCGGACCCTCGAGCGAGGGCTCCACCGGTTCTTCGCTGTGGGCAGGGGCGGGATCGAACCGCCGACCCTCCGCTTTTCAGGCGGATGCTCGTACCGACTGAGCTACCTGCCCTCACGGCACCGGGGTGCGGTGAGTTGAGGCCGAGCATACCGGCCCGCGGCCGACGCCCCGGCGGGATCGTCGAGTTCCAGCAGCTTGTGGCCGACGACGTTGACGACCCTGGTCCCGTCGAGGAACCGGTCCGGCGCAGGCTGCCCGTAGGGGTGGATGTGGCCGTGGAGGAGCAGCTGCGGTCGCAGCGCGGCCACGACGTCGTGCAGGGCCGCGAAGCCCTGGTGCGGCCCGTCGTCGCCGTCGCCGCAGCCGAGCGGCGGCGAGTGGGTCAGCAGGACGTCGACGCCGCGGTCGTCGCGCCGCTGCAACCGGGCAGCTCGCCGCACGAGCTTGCGACCACGGCGGGCCTGCTGACGCTGCGTGTACTGGTTCGGCCCCGAGCGGTACCGGATGGACCCGCCGAGCCCGGCGATCCGCAGCCCGGCCACGTCGACGACCTCGCCGTCGGCGGTCAGGCCGCCCGCGGGGCCGATCTCGGGCGACGGCAGGCCGGCCCGGATCAGCAGACCACCCCGGCTCCGTCGCAGCCCGGAGAGGTCGACGTCGTGGTTGCCGGGGACGAAGACGAGCGGCACGTCGAACAGGTTGCTGAGGTAGTCGAGGTAGTCGACCTCGAGGTCGCCGGCGCCGAGCAGCAGGTCGGGGCGCAGGCGCCGCGCCAGCGGCGTCTCGAGCCGAGGGTCGACCTCGTCCGACACCGCCAGCAACCGCATGTCCCGTCCCTACCCGCCGGGCGCCGGGGTCACCGAGACAGCAGGGCGAAGGTCGCCAGGGCGTGTGCGACCGGCTCGCCGTCCTGCTCGACCTCGGCCTCGACGATCGTGAGAGCCGACCCCCGCTTCCGGACGCGGGCCGTGGCGACGAGCAGCCCGGGCGAGGCCGGGTCGAGGTAGGTGACCGTCAGCTGGCTGGTCGCGGTCTTCTCGTCGGTCACCGCCCGGACGGCCCGCCCCATGGCGGTGTCGAGCATCGTGGCGATGACGCCGCCGTGCACGACCCCGCCGAGATTCAGGTGTCGGTCGTCGGCGACAAGGCGCACGGTCGCGTCGCTGCCGCCCGGCGTTTCGCGCGCGGCGCCGAGTTCGAGGCCGAGCAGGTCGGCGAAGGCGAACGAGTCGTCTGTCACAGGAGCACGACGCTGCGCAGGACGTCGCCCGAGGCCATGCGGCCGAAGGCTGCTTCGACGTCGTCGAGCGCGATGGTCTCGCTGACGAAGGCGTCGAGTGGGAGCCGGCCCTGCAGGTACAGGTCGGTGAGCATCGGGAAGTCGCGCGTCGGCAGGCAGTCGCCGTACCAGGACGACTTGAGCGAGCCGCCACGGCTGAAGAAGTCGAGCAGCGGCATCTCGAGCGTCATGTCCGGCGTCGGGACGCCGACCAGGACGACGGTGCCGGCGAGGTCACGGGCGTAGAACGCCTGCTTCCACGTCTCGGGCCGGCCCACGGCGTCGATGACCACGTCGGCGCCGAAGGTGTCGGTGAGCTCCTGGACGCCCGCGACCGCGTCGTTCTCGCGGGCGTTGATGGTGTGCGTCGCCCCGAGCCGGCGCGCGGTCGTGAGCTTCCGGTCGTCGACGTCGATGGCGATGATCGTGCGCGCGCCGGCCAACCGCGCACCGGCGACGGCAGCCGCTCCGACGCCGCCGCAGCCGATGACCGCGACGCTGTCACCGCGGCCGACGTTGCCGGTGTTGATGGCGGCGCCGATGCCCGCCATGACGCCGCAGCCGAGCAGGCCCGCGACCTGCGGCTCGGCCCGCGGGTCGACCTTGGTGCACTGACCGGCGGCGACCAGCGTCTTGTCGGCGAACGCGCCGATCCCGAGCGCGGGTGACAGCGGCGTGCCGTCGGTCAGCGTCATCGGCTGCTGCGCGTTGTGGGTGTCGAAGCAGTACTGGGGCCGGCCGCGGCGACAGGCCCGGCAGTTGCCGCAGACCGCCCGCCAGTTCAGGACGACGAAGTCACCGGGCGCGACCTCGTCGACGCCCTCGCCCACCGACTCGACGACGCCGGCCGCCTCGTGGCCGAGCAGGAACGGGAACTCGTCGTTGATGCCGCCCTCGCGGTAGTGCAGGTCGGTGTGGCAGACGCCGCAGGCCTGTACCGCGACGACCGCCTCACCGGGGCCGGGATCCGGGATCCGGATCGTCGTGACCTCGACCGGCTGGCCCTTGCCCCGGGCGATGACGCCGCGTACCTCCTGCATGGGAACCGTCCTGTTCTGGTGGGTGGCTGTTGCGGCGGGAGTGGGAGCCCCGCTCGTCCTCCCCTCCCTATCCGATGCACGGAGGGACACGCCGGCCCGTGCCCGCCATCCGGCGCACGCCGACAGCGTCCCGACAGCATCGTCAGGGCTCTGTCAGCCCGTTCCCAGCCAATTGCCAGGCAAGGCGCCGACCCTGTGTTCATGAACGACACGGACGCACCGCACCGCGGAACCGGTGACGACGCCTGGTGGATGCCGCAGCCCGGATCTCCGGCGGGTCCGCCGACGAATCCCTACGCGCCGAATCCGTCCTTCGGTAGTGGGCCGACCTACGGCGGCCCGCACGGTGGTCCGGCGGTCGGCCCTCCCGTCGGGCCGGGCCCGGGGAACGACCACACCGCCCCCTTCGCCTTCGCCCCGGTGCCGCCGCCCCGACGTGCGTCGACCTGGCGAAACCGGCTGCTCGGCGCGCTCGTTCTCGTCGCCGTGGCGGTCGGCGGCGGCGTCACCGGCGCGGCCCTGGAATCCGGAGGCAGCCCGTCGCGGGTGACCAGCGCCCCGGTCGTCCCGAACAATTCCGGCTCGGCGGCTCAGCCACCGTCGCAGCCGCTGGCCCGGGTCGCGGCGGCTGTCCAGCCGAGCGTCGTCTCCATCAAGGTCTCGGGCAACGGGGAGTCGGGGGAGGGCTCCGGCGTCATCCTCCGGTCCGACGGGCACATCCTGACCAACAACCACGTCGCCGCCGTCGCAGCGAACGGTGGGACGATCCAGGTGCGCTTCTCCGACGGCAAGACGGCGTCGGCGTCGATCGTCGGTCGTGACCCGTCCAACGACCTCGCCGTCATCAAGGCCGACGGGGTCAGCGGGCTGGTGCCGGCGACCCTGGGTTCGTCGACCGATCTGCATGTCGGCGACACCGTGCTCGCCATCGGCAGTCCCCTCGGGCTCGAGGGCTCGGTCAGCTCCGGCATCGTCTCGGCGCTGCATCGGACGGTCGACCTCGGCGGCAGCTCCGGCAACGGGCCCGGTGCCGCGGCTGCACCGGCCGCCGTCGTGACCGACGCGATCCAGACCGACGCAGCCATCAACCCCGGCAACTCGGGTGGACCGCTCGTCGACGACTCGGGCCGCGTCGTCGGCATCAACACCGCCATAGCGTCGCTGGGTTCGTCCGGCGGTACCGGCACCCAGAGCGGCAACATCGGCGTCGGGTTCTCGATCCCGATCGATCAGGCGCGGACCATCGCCGACCAGCTGATCAACGGGCAGAAGCCGTCCCACGCGCAGCTCGGCATCTCGGTCAGCGACGCGACCACGGGCGGCGCCCAGGTCGGCGAGGTGACGGCGAACGGCGCCGCTGCGAAGGCCGGGCTGCAGACCGGTGACGTGGTGACCGAGGTGGACGGCAACCCGGTCGCCGACGCGGACGCGCTGGTCGCGGTCGTGCGCTCCCACAAGCCGGGTGACAAAATCACCGTCGTCTACGCCCGCAACGGCGAACGGCGGACGGCGCAGGTCACCCTGGACAGCTCCAACTGAGCCGGCCGGCCCGGCCCGGAACAGCTCCAACCGAAGCGGGGGAGGACCGATGACCCACCCGACCGGCACCGCGACCGGCGTGTCGGGGCGGCGCGGGGGCGCCGCGGCCGAGGCGAAGCTGCTCGTCGTCGACGACGAGCCGAACATCGTGGAGCTGCTCTCGGTGAGCCTGCGCTACGCCGGCTTCGACGTGGCCACGGCGACCAGCGGGCTCGCGGCGGTGACCGAGGCGCGGCGATTCCGTCCCGATCTGATCGTGCTCGACGTGATGATGCCGGACATGGACGGCTTCGCCGTGGTGCGGCGGCTGCGGGGCGAGGGGCTCCGCGTGCCGATCGTGTTCCTCACCGCCCGCGACGGCACCGAGGACAAGATCACCGGCCTGACCCTCGGCGGCGACGACTACGTCACCAAGCCGTTCAGTCTCGAGGAGGTGCTCGCGCGGATCCGTGCGGTGCTGCGGCGCACCAGCGGCGCCAAGTCCAGCGAGGGCGGGAGCGACGGGAAGCTCACCTTCGCCGACATCGAACTCGACGACGACAGCCACGAGGTGTGGAAGGACGGCGAGCTCGTCGCGCTCTCGCCGACCGAGTTCAAGCTCCTGCGCTATCTGATGCAGAACGCCGGCCGGGTGCTGTCGAAGGCGCAGATCCTCGACCACGTCTGGCACTACGACTTCGGCGGCGAGGCGGGAGTGGTCGAGAGCTACGTCTCCTATCTGCGCAAGAAGGTCGACACCGGTCCGACGCGGCTCATCCACACCCTGCGGGGCGTCGGCTACGTGATGCGTCTGCCGCGGGACTGACGGTGTCGCAGCGCGACCCTCGCCGTCGTCGCCGTGCCCTCGGCCCGTCCGCACTCCGGCGAGCCTGGCGCGGACTGCCCTTGCGGATCCAGCTCGTCGCCGTCGTCCTGGCGCTGGTGGTGCTGGCGCTGTCCATCACGGCCGCCGCGGCGACGACGCTGCTGCGCCGGCAGCTCGTCGACCGGGTCGATTCGCAGCTGCAGGCGTCGGTGGCGGGTCTGTCCTCCTTCGGCGGCGGGGGGCCGAGCTCCGGGGCCGGGGGCGGTCCACCGCAGCTGGGTCCGTCGACCTACCTCGGGATCTTCGCCGGTGACGGCAGGCCGCTCACCTCGGTGGCGCTGCGGGTTCCCTATGGCAAGACCGTGTCCGCGCCACAGCTGCCGGAGCTCACCTACGTCGAGGCGCTGGACCGGCAGGGGCAGCCGTTCACGGTGGACTCCACCGACCAGGGCTCGCGTTGGCGCGTGCAGGCCCAGCCGCTGCCGAGCGGCCGGACGTTCGTCGTCGGGCAGAGCCTCGACGACGTCGACTCCACCCTCGCCAAGCTGCGGTCGCTCGAACTCGTCGTCAGCCTGATCGTGCTCGCGCTGCTCGCCGGCATCGCCTACGCCGTCGTCCGGACGAGTCTCCGGCGGTTGGTCGCGGTCGAGCAGACGGCGGGTGCGATCGCCGCCGGCGACCTCTCGCGCCGGGTCCCCGTCGAGGACCGTCGTACCGAGGTCGGGCGCCTCGGCCTCGCTCTGAACGCGATGTTGACCCAGATCGAGGCGGCGTTCCGCGACCGCTCGGCCTCCGAGGAGGGGGCGCGGGCGTCGGAGGAGCGGATGCGCCGGTTCGTCGCCGACGCGAGCCATGAGCTCCGAACCCCGCTGACGAGCATCCGTGGCTTCGCCGAGCTGCATCGGCAGGGCGCCGTCCGCGACCCCGAAGCGGTGGCGGGGCTGCTCGGCCGGATCGAGAGTGAGGCGCAGCGGATGGGGCTGCTCGTCGACGACCTGCTCCTCCTGGCCCGGCTGGACCAGCAGCGGCCGTTGGAACGTAGGCCGGTGGACCTGCTGGCGCTCGCCTCGGAGGCCGTCTCCGACGTCGGCACGATCGACCGGGACCGCGCCGTTCGGCTGCGGACCGAGGGCCTCGAACACACCCCACCCGTGGTCATCGGCGACGAGGCCCGGCTTCGTCAGGTGCTCGGCAACCTGATGTCGAACGCGCGCCGCTACACGCCGCCCGGCTCGCCGATCACGGTGCGGGTTGCGGTGGAGGGTTCCGAAGCCGTCCTCGACGTCATCGACAACGGCCCCGGGCTCGAACCCGAGCACGCCCGACGCGTCTTCGAACGCTTCTACCGGGCTGACCCGTCCCGCACGCGAGCGGGTGGGCCCGGCCGTCAGAGCACCGACGAGGGCGCCGGCTCCGGGCTCGGCCTGTCCATCGTCGCGGCGTTGGTCGCGGCGCACGGGGGACACGTCGAGGTCCGGACCGAGCCGGGACGAGGAGCGACGTTCTCGGTGCGGCTACCGCTACCGGACCGGTGAGGCACCTGCCCGGACGGGCAGGGCACAGCGACAGCGAGCGGTCTCGACGGGATTCGAACCCGCGACCTCCGCCTTGACAGGGCGGCGTGAACTCCAGACTTCACCACGAGACCTTGCATCTTCAGTTGTGCAGCATCTTCAGTTATGCGTACCCCCAACGGGGTTCGAACCCGTGTTACCGCCTTGAAAGGGCGGCGTCCTGGACCACTAGACGATGGGGGCCACGGCTGCTGCGCGGTGGCAGATGACGCCGATGATCCCCCAGCGTCTGCCGTCGGGAGCAAGCCGAGCATACGGGAGCCGGAAGGGCCGGACAAACCACGCCTGCCCGTTCGAAAGGTGTCGCCGCTCTCGCTCAGGCCAGCTCGGCGCTGCCCGCCCGCTCGTCGCTGGAGTCGCCCGTGACGGGTAGCGCGACCTCGAACCAGATGCACGTGCCGTGCCGGCCGGAGTACACCCCGGTTGCCGACGACAGCGCCTGGACGATGTAGAGCCCGCGGCCGCTCTCGAGCGTCTCGCCGGGCTCGTGGGCCGGGGGCAGATCGATGCGCCCGCCGCCGTGGTCGCAGACCTCGACACGCAGCACGCCGCGCCCGGCCCGGACGTCGACCTCGATCGGGGTGCGCGCGTGCAACACGGCGTTGGTCACGAGCTCGCTGACGCACAGCTCGGCGGCGTCGCTGAGCTCGAGCAGGGACCACCGCTCGAGCAGGCCACGCAGGAAGCGACGGGCCGACGACGCCGCCAGGGCCTCCGGTCGGAGCTTCGTGCTCGCCGTGTGGGGCGGGACATCGGCCGCGCCGGGACCGGGCCCGGCGGCGCCCGGCATCTCCGCGCCGACCCACCGCACGCCGAGCAGGGTGGCGTCGTCCTCGGCGTCGCGCGGACCGAGCATGCGGCTGAGCAGGCGACCCACCATGTCGTCGGCGGAGGCCCCCGCGAGCTCGGGGTCGGCCGCGACGAGCAGCAGCGCTTCGAGTCCTTCGCCGACCGGCCGGGTCCGGGATTCGACGAGCCCGTCGGAGTAGAGGACGAGGCAGTCGCCGGGGCTGAGCTGGAGCGTCGCCTCCTGCCGGGGCGACCGGACCCCCAGCGGGGTGCCGTCGGCGAGGGCGGAGAGGGTGCGGGGTTCACCATCCGGCTCCGGCGACGGGGTGGGGGAGCCCTCGAGGGCTGCGATGACGGGGGCGCCGGCCGGGTCGGCCGATCCGACGGCGGGCCCCTGGCCGTCAGCGCCGGGGCTGCTGACCACGAGCGGTGGTGGGTGCCCGGCGTTGGCCCAGACGAGCACACCGTCGGCCGGGTTCAGGACGCCGTAGACGAGGGTGACGATCTCCTCGTCGTCGCGGGTCGCGAAGAAGTCGTCGAGGCAGGCGAGGACGGCGGCCGGAGCGGGGTCGAGCACCGCGTAGGCACGCAGGGCGTAGCGGACCTGCCCCATCGCGCTGGCGGCGGGCAGGCCCTTACCGACCACGTCGCCCAGGGCGAAGGCAACCCGGCCGTCGGGAAGCGGCAGCACGTCGTACCAGTCGCCGCCGACCTGCAGGCCGGCCGCCCCGGCGAGGTAGCGGGCCCCGAACTCGACGCGCGGCACGTCCGGCAGCTGCTGCGGCAGGAGGCTCCGCTGCAGGCTCTCGGCGATGCGCAGCTGCTGGTCGAACAGCCCCGCCCGCTCGAGCGCCTGGGCGCACTGCGCCGACACCGCGCCGAGGAACGCGAGCTCGTCGTCGTCCAACGATGTGCGCGACGTCCACCCCAGCGCGAGCAGCCCGAGCGGCCTCCCCGCCGTGACCAGGGGGAACAGGGCGAAGAAGGACGCCCCGATCTCCTGAACGTCCCGGGCGAGGTGCGGCCAGCGCCCGATCACCTCGGAGGCCCGCACCAGCTGGGGGACCGCGGTGTCCATCGCGAGGTTCATCGGGGTGCTCGCACTCAGCGACAGCCGCGACCAGCGCTCCCGCATCGGCGCGCTGAGTTCGTCGAGGCCCGCCTCGAGACGGAGCTCGCGGCGCTCGTCGTCGACGAGCAGGACACCCGCCGACTCGGCGCGGACCCCGGTGCCCGCGTGCTCGAGGGCGACGGCCGCCACGTCCGCGGTCGTGAGGGACCCCGCCAGGGCGGCGGCGATCTGCTGGAGCCGCCGGTTGCGGTCGGCGGCAGCCCGCCGGTCGGCGACGTCGGTGAGGTAGATCCAGGTCCCGCCGGGGTGGTGGTGGACCCGCATCTCGACCCAGGTGTCGAGCGGCGCGGACCAGTGCTCGAGGACGACGGGCCCGGCATCGCTGGCGGCGCTGTGCTCGTCGTTCGCAGCCGTGAAGGCGGGACCGAGCAGGGACGAGACGTCCGTCCAGAAGGGCCGGCCCAGCAGCGCTCCGTCGCTACGGCCGAGCAGCCGCTCCGCGGTGCGGTTGACCGTGGCGACGACGCCGTCGGGGGCGACCGACAGGAAGGCCTCCCCCAGCTGGTCGAGCACCCGCGCCACCTCGTCGTGGGCGACCCGCAGCTCGGTCGTGTCCCGGACGGTGCCGAGCACGTGCAGTGCCCCGCCGCCGCGCGCGTCGACCTCGCCGTGGACCTCGAGCCAGCGGGTGGAGCCGTCGGACCCGACACGGCACTCCGCCGTCGCCGCACTGCTCCCAGGGCCGTCGGCCCGTTCGGCACCGGTGTCCGGGTGCAGCAGCCGGGCGACCCCGGCCCGGTCGTCGGCCTGCACCATGTGGAGCAGTTCGTCGACGTCCACGACCGCGCGGTCGGCGTCGAACCCGAAGGCGGCACGGGCGCGGCGATCGAGCGCGACCCGGGCAGCGGCGACGTCGACGTCGAAGGTCCCGAGCCCGGCCGCGTCGAGGACGGAGCGCAGTCGGGGTTCGGCGACGGAGGCCCAGGAGCCAGCGCCATCCGTCACCGGAATTATCCTTATCGTCGGGCTGAGGACGCGGATCCCGCGTGCACGGCCTCCCTACCCGACTCGACCCCTCGTGGCACGTCCCGGAGCGTCCGATTCGGGCCGATTCGCGGCTCGCTCGCGGCGGCGGCGAACGAATCTCCGGGCGGCCGGGTCGATGTAGCGGGCGACGAACGGGCCGGTGATGACCAGGAACGTCACGTAGGCCGCAGCGAGCGGGCCGATGTCGGGTTCGACCCCGGACGTGACGGCCAACCCGGCGATGACGATGTTGAACTCGCCACGCGGGACGAGGGCGCCGCCGGCGCGGAACCGGCCCACCGTCTGCACCCCGGCCTGCTTCGCGGCCCACCAACCGGTGGCGATCTTCGTGGCGATGCTGACCACGCCGAGCGCCACCGCGACCAGCGCCACCGACGGGATCGCCGAGGGGTCGGTGTGCAGGCCGAAGAAGACGAAGAACACGGCGGCGAACAGGTCGCGCAACGGTGTCAGCAGAGCCCGGGCGCTCTCGGCGACCTTTCCGGACAGTGCGATGCCGACCAGGAAGGCGCCCACGGCGGCCGAGACCTGCAGCTCCGTCGCGATACCGGCGACGAGCAGCGCCAGGCCGAGTACGCGCAGCAGCAGGACCTCGTCGCTCTCGTCGAACATGATGCGGCTGATCCGCTCACCGAAGCGCAGCGCGATGAACAGGACCACGGCCACGGTGACGAGGGCGACGGTGACGCTGATGGCGCCCCGGGCGACGCCCAGGCCGGCCAGCAGTGCGGTGAGGATCGGGAGGTAGAGCGCCATCACGAGGTCCTCGAGCACCAGCAGCGAGAGCACCACCGGCGTCTCGCGGTTCCCGAGGCGGCCGAGGTCGGCCAGCACCCGCGCGATGATGCCCGAGGAGCTGGCGTAGGTGACGCCGGCCATGGCGAGCACCGCCACCGGAGACCAGCCGAGGATGACGCCGACCGCGGCGCCGGGCAGCGAGTTCAGGACGATGTCGACGACGCCGCCCTTGGCGTTCGCCTTCAGGTTCCCGACGAGTTCGGGGGCCGTGTACTCCAGCCCGAGCAGCAACAGCAGCAGGATGACGCCGATCTCGGCCCCGACGTCGATGAACTCCTCGCTCGTCGCGAGCGGCAGCAGACCACCCTCGCCGAAGGCGAGCCCGGCGATCAGGTACAGCGGGATCGCGGAGATGCCGATGCGGTCGGCCAGCCGGCCGAGGATTCCGAGGCCGAGGATCACGCCCCCGAGTTCGATGAGCAGGCGGGCGCCCGTCACGGGCTCGTCCTCACGCCCGTCACCGTCGGACGCCCGTCAACCGTCGGCCAGGAGCGCGGCGACGGCGTCGGCGCCCTCCCTCGTCCCGACCACGACGACGACGTCCCCGGCCTGGAACCCGAAGTCCGGGCGGGGGCTCGCGTGCACCTGGGGCCCCCGGACCACGGCGACGATCGACGCGGCCGTCCGGGTACGGGCCTGGGTGTCGCCGAGGGTGCGGCCGTCGTAGGGCGAGCCGGGCAGGATCGGGATCTGCTCGCTGAGCAGGCCCTCCACCTCCTTGTGGAGGTCGGCCAGCCGTTCGACGATGCGCGGCGCGCCGAGCAGCTCGGCGAGGACGTCGCCCTCGTCGTCGGTGAGCTGCAGGACCTCGCGGCTGGAGTCGGGGTCGTCGCGGTCGTAGACGACGAGGTCGCGGCGCCCGGTGCGGTGGCACACCACGCCGACGCGCTGGCCGGACCGGGTCGCGAAGTCGTACCGCAAGCCGATGCCCGGGAGCGCGATCTCTTCGACGTCCACGGAGCCTCCAGGTCGACGGGCCACGAGCGTATGTGGGACAGGTGTCACGAGGGGTCACGGGCCGATAACCGCAGTGTCCGCGGAACGGATGGACGAACGCGCGCTGCCGCGCCACGATCGTCGGCGTGCAACCGGTCTCGAGGCGTGACCTGCTCCTGGGAGGGGCGGCGGCGGCCACCGCCGGGGTGCTCGCCGGGTGCGGCTCCGGCTCACCCGGCCCGTCGCCCTCGTCGTCGGCCTCGGGCGTCCCGCGACCTCCCGAGGTCCGCACCTTGACGACCAACGTGCAGGGCTCGGGGACCTACGCCTACCTGCCCTTCGACGTGCCGCCCGGGGTGGCCCGTGTCGACGTCTCCGCGCGCTCGGCCCCGTCGGGTGCCAAGCTCGGCGTCGGCCTGTTCGACGCCCGGGGCACCGCCTACCAGTCGCCCGGCTTCCGCGGCATCTACGGCGAGGAGCGCGACACCTTCTTCGTCGCCGCAGACGGAGCCAGCCAGAGCTTCACGCCCGGTCCCATGGACGCAGGCCGCTGGACGGTCATCGTCCCGGTCTTCCTCGCGGCGCAGCCGACGACGGTCACCGTGACGGTGACGCTCACCTTCGGCACCGCGCCGCCGGTCGTCGGCCCCGGCCCGGTGCTCGGCGTCGTCGTCGACCGACCCGGCTGGTACCGCGGCGACCTGCACTGCCACACGCCCGAGTCGTCCGACGCCTGGCACTCCCGGACAGCGCTGGCGCCGGCGGACTGGGCGACCCAGGCCCGGCGGGACGGCCTCGACTTCGCGGCGATGACCGACCACAACGTCATCACCCAGAACGAGGCGCTCGCCCGCGACGCCGGCGCGGACATGCTGCTGATGGCGGGCGAGGAGATGACCAACTGGTTCGACGGTCACGCGACCGTCAGCGGCATCGCCCCCCGGCAGTGGCTCGACTTCCGGCAGACGCCGGAGGGGCAGCCGCTGCTCGCCGACGGCGCGCGCATCCGGGACTTCTTCCGCGCCGCCCACGATCTCGGCGCCTACGTCTCGGCGGCGCACCCGTCGTTCGGTCCGCTCGCCTGGCGGTTCCGGGACGAGATGGTCCGCGACGACTCGCGCCCCGACGGTTGGGAGGTCTGGACCGGTCCCTTCCAGTCCGACGACGAGCAGTCGGTGCGCGACTGGGACGCGATGCTGCAGCGAGGCTGGCGGGTGCACGCCAACGGTGGCAGCGACCTGCACGGCACCGAGAACGCCTACGGCTTCCGACTCGGGACGCCCACCACGGTCGTCTACGCGCCCCGCCTGGCCCAGGCCGACCTCGTCGACGCGCTGCGGGCCGGCCGCTCGTTCGTGATGCGGCGCCCGGACGGCGTCGAGTGCTACCTGACCGGCACACTCGCGGGGTCGCGCACGTTCACCGGCGGCACGCTGACCGGCCCCCGCGGGGCGACGGCGGAGATCGAGGCGCTGGTGCGCGGCGGCGGCGGCATGCGCCTGGTCCTGATCGCCGGGGGCCAGACGGTCTCGACCACCCCGCTGACCGCGGACGAGCAGGTCGTCCGGACGACCGTCCCGGTGCCGGGGTACGTCCGCGCCGAGGTCCGCGGGACACAGCACCCCGCCCCGCCGGGCAAGCCGCTCGCCTTCGAAGGCGACATGGAGTGCCTGACCAACCCGATCTGGCTCGTCGAAGGGGCGGCACCGCAGCCACCCGTCGACGACCTCGCGCCGCCAGGTCCCCCGGGCCCGCGCCGCCGCGCCTGAGCTCTGCTGCAGCAGGCCGACATCCGGTCGCCGGGAGATTTCTCCGGCGGATCCGGCAGCATCCGGCGTCCCGCGACGTTGCATACAGGGCAGCAATCGCGACGTACCGGATTGTTCCGGTGCCGCGCTGTCGGCAACTCAGAGGGAGGCGCGGGTGACCTCGGCGGTCGAGCAAGCGGATGACGCGGGCCAGGAAGACGTCGCGGCCCGGGAACTGGCCCGCGAGCAGGAGTACGTGACGCGGCTCTACGGGCGCCTCGACGATCTGCGCGCCCGGACCGCCCGGCAGCTGACGGACGTCCGTCGCGGAGGCCCGATCGGGACCCCGCAGAACCGGTCGGAGCGCGACTCCTTCGCCACGCTCTATGAAGACCGGCTGGCCCAGCTGAACGCGGTCGAGAACGGCCTGTGCTTCGGTCGGCTGGACCTCACCGAGGCCGACGCCCAGCAGCAGGAGCGCTACTACGTCGGCCGCCTCGGTCTGTCCGACGAGCAGAGCCGGCAGCTGCTCGTCGACTGGCGTGCCCCCGCCGCGCAACGCTTCTACCGCGCCACTGCCGCGCATCCCGACGGCGTCGTGCGCCGACGTCACCTGCGGAGCCGCGGTCGGACCGTCACCGGTGTGGACGACGACGTCTTCGACCTCGCGTCGCTGTCCGAGGCCGACCGCAGCACCCTCAACGGCGAGGCCGCGCTGCTCGCGGCGCTGTCGGAGAGCCGCACGGGGCGGATGGGCGACATCGTCGCGACCATCCAGGCCGAGCAGGACCGGGTCATCCGCTCCGAACTCAACGGGGTGCTCGTCGTGCAGGGCGGCCCCGGCACCGGGAAGACCGCCGTCGCGCTGCACCGCGCCGCCTACCTGCTCTACACCCACCGCGAGCGGCTGGCCCGGTCCGGTGTCCTCGTCGTGGGGCCGACGCCGGTGTTCCTCCGTTACATCGGGCAGGTGCTGCCGTCGCTGGGCGAGACCGGCGTCCTGCTCGCCACGCCCGCCGAGCTGCTCGCTGACGTCGAGGTGACGGCCGCGGAGACCTCGGACGCGGTCGCGCAGCTCAAGGGCGACCTGCGGATGGCCGACCTGCTCGCCGCCGCCGTCGCCGACCGGCAGAAGGTCCTGCCCTTCGACGTGACCATCCCCTTCGAGGGGGCACAGCTCCGCATAACCCGTCGTGCGGCCAACGCTGCCCGCGTCCGTGCGCGACGGGGGCACCAGCCCCACAACGAGGCCCGCCGCAGCTTCGTCCGCGGACTGATCGAGCCGCTGGTCCAGCAGGCGCTCGAGCTGCCCGACGGTCCCGAGGCGGGCGACGCCCCTTACGTCCGCCGGGCGATCGCCGAGATCGAGGAGTTCCGGGAGACGGTCGCGGCGCTGTGGCCGCGCCTGCGTCCGCAGCGTCTGCTGAGTGGACTGTTCGCCGACCCTGTGGCGCTCCGCCGCGTCGCCGAGGGCATCCTCACCGCCGACGAGATCGCCCTGCTCGCGCGTCCGCGCGACAGCGGCTGGACGGTCGCCGACATCCCGCTGCTCGACGAAGCGGCCGAGCTGCTCGGCAACGCCGACGCCGCGGCCCGCGCCCGGCAACAGCGCGAGGCCCAGACGCAGGCCCGCGAGTACGCCGAGGGCGTGCTCGACATCGCCGCAGGCTCCGACGCGGAGTGGGCGGCCCAGGTCGACGCGGAGCAGCTCGCCGACCGGTTCCGCGACGCCGGCCCCGACCTGACCGTCGCCGAACGGGCCGCCGGTGACCGGGAGTGGGTTTTCGGCCACGTGATCGTCGACGAGGCGCAGGAGCTCTCGCCGATGACCTGGCGCCTGCTGATGCGACGCTGCCCGAGCCGGTCGTTCACCCTCGTCGGCGACGTCGCGCAGACCGGTGCGGCCGAAGGCGCCTCCTCGTGGGCGGAGGCGCTCGACCCGTTCGTCGCCGGCCGCTGGCGCACCGAGGAACTCCGCGTCAACTACCGCACCCCGTTGGAGATCATGGAGGTCGCCGGCGACGTGCTCCGTGCCGTCGACCCGGCCTTGCGTCCCCCGACGTCGGTCCGGGAAGGCGGTGAGCCGCCACGCGGGCTCCAGGTGGTGCCGGGCGAGCTGCCCGGCGCGCTCGTCGACGTCGTCCGCGCCGAGGTCACCGCCGTCCGGGACGGCACCGTCGCGGTGCTGTTGCCCACCGCGCGGTTCGACGAGCTCGCGCGCCCGTTGGCCGCGGCGCTGCCCGATCTCGCGGGGGTGGGCGGCGACCAGCTCGGCCGTCAGGTCGCGGTGCTCGGCGTCCGCGACGCGAAGGGCCTCGAGTTCGACGCGGTCGTCGTCGTCGATCCGGCCGGCATCCTCTCCGGCTCGCCGCGGGGAGCCAACGACCTCTACGTCGCGGTCACCCGGGCCACGAAGCGGATGACGGTGATCGCCGACGGCCCGCTGCCGGACGTGCTCTCCCGACTGTCGCACCCGGACATGTCGCAAGATGAGACGGCCGGCCGCCACTGACCGACCCATCATCGGGCGCATGACCGATGTCGTGCCGGAGCAGACCCGCGGCGGTGCCGTCTTCCGCCTGATGTACCGGAGCCGCATCCGTATCCCGGTGCAGACGCGCAAGGCGCAGCTCGGCGAGATCTTCAGCATCGCCCGCTCGAACAACAAGCGGCTGGACGTCACCGGCGCGCTGCTGCTCTCCGAGCACTGGTTCGTCCAGGTTCTCGAAGGCGCGGAGGACGCCGTCCGCGGGCTCTACGCCGCGATCGAAGCCGACCCGCGGCACGACACGGTGACGCTGGTCGAGACGACGCCGGAGGACGGCCGGATCTTCGGGCGGTGGGCGATGGCGAAGGTCGCGACCGACGAGCACGAGCCCGACATGCCGCTCATCGCGCACGCCGACGGCATCCACGCTGCGGCCGGCCGACGGACCACGCCGGAGCAGGACCAGCTGCTCGACCGCATGCGCGCGGTGGCGCGGGGCGCTCCGCAGCCGGTCTGACCACCCGGCCTGCGACAGGGAGTCAGTACCGCACCCGCCACCACAGCATCGTGGCGTGCGGCAGCGTCTCCACGCTCACGCGCTCGAGCGCCACGTCGCGCCGCCCACCGTCGGGGAAGAACCGGGTTCCGCCACCGAGCAGGACCGGCGCGACGATCGCCAGGATCTCGTCTACCTCGCCGAGCTCGATGCACTGCCGGGCGATGTCCGCGCCGAGCACGTTCACATAGCTGTCACCCACCACGGCGCGGGCGGCTGCGATGCCGGCCGGGACGTCGGGCACGAACGTCGTGTCCGGGGCGGCCGGAGCGGACGGGTGGTGCGTGACGATGAACGACGGGCCGCTCCAGGTCCCTCCGAATGCACCCTCGGCGTCGGTACCGGCGTTCGGATCGTCACCCCGGAAGGTGTTGGCGCCCACGAGGAGCGCCCCGATCTGCTCCTGCACCGCGTCGACGCTCGGGTTGGGGCCGAGGAACGGCCGGAGCCAGGACATGTCCCCGCCGGGGCCGGCCAGGTAGCCGTCCGCGGAGATGGTCGCCGAGTACAGGAGCTTGCTCAGAGGTCTTCCGATCGCCGAACCGACGTCACTCGTCGAGGGCTGCGAGCTCGGTCTCGAGCCGGGCCAGCTCCGCCCGAAGGGTGGCCGCCTTCTTCTGCGCCTCGCTGCGGCACGCCTCGACGGTTGCCTCGAGCGAACGCCGCAGCGCCTGGTCCTCGAGCTGGTCGGCGAAGCCGCGGATGGCGGCCAGCGGCACCGGTTGCGGCTTGTCGCGCCGCCCGGCCACGGTCGTCTCGACCGTCCAGGCGAAGTCGGCGAAGCGCAGGGTCAGCGTGACCTTCGGCGGTGCGCCACCGCCCGGACGGGCGGGCCGCTTCGCCCGGGGCTTCTCGGCCACCCCGGGTTCCGGAGCCGTGGTCGTCGGCTCAGCCGGGCTCGACGGCGGGGTGACCACGCGCTCCGCCCGCGTCCGACGGTCCGGTCGGACCGGCTCGAGGATCGGCTCCGGCGCCTTCACCGGGGACGGCGCCGAGGCCTTCACCGTCGCTGTCGGTGGCGTCGCCGCGGCCACCGTCGTCGGCCCTGCGGCTGCCGCGCCCTTCGTCCGTCGGCCGGGGAGACCGACCTCCTCGGGAGCGAACGGCAGTTCGTCGCCACCCACCTTCACGTGCAGGAACTCGGCGTCCTGCGGCGGGTCGTCGATCCGGACCAGCTGCCCGCGCGTCCCGGCGGGCATGCCGGCACCGCCGGCGAGCAGCACGAGCGACGGGCGCTTGCCCGTCGCGAGGTCGGCACGGAGCCGTTCGAGCGCGGCGTCGTCCAACGGGGAAGCGGCCATGCGCCCAGTTGTACCGGTCAGCGCTCGGAGCCGAAGGAGGAGCGGTGCAGCCCCTCCGCCTCGTGGGCCGCGTTCAGCCGCTGCTCGAACTCCTCGCGGTGCCGGTCGACCAGCTCGGTGCGGGCACGGCCGGGGCCGAGCCGCTCCGCTGCCGCCGTGGCGAGCAGCTCGCTGTACTCGTCGCCGTGGGCCTCGGTGAGGTCCTCGAGCGCGATGGCGCGGGCGCGGGCGCGCCGGGCCGCCGGCTCACCGCGACCGATCATCTGGCGCATCGGGATCGGTTCCGCGGGGACCGACGGTGGCGCGGGTGGGAGCGGCGCCGGCCGCGTTGCGGTCGCCCGACGCGTCGTCGTCGTGCTCGCCGGAGCCCGACGCTTCTTGACCGGCTTGGGTGCGAGGCACTCCGAACAGGTCGTGGCGTCGTCGTCAGGGGATGGGTAGGAATCGAGAGCAAGTACTCGTCTGCAGGTGTCGCAGCGCCGCCACGAAGAAGCCATTGCTTCAGTTTGGCAGGTCGCGGGCCAGGAAGTCGGCGACCGTGACTGCCAACTCCTCCCCGGCGTCCTCCTGGAGGAAATGACCGGCATTTGCAACGACGGGTTGCTCCCTCGCGGCTGCTGTCGGTACCGCGCGCGTGAGCACGGGCGCCATCCCACCGGTGATGGGGTCGGAGTCGCTGAACGCGACGAGGAACGGCTTGTCCCAGGCCATCAGCCGCTGCCAGGCGAGCCGGTTCGGCCCGGACGCGGGATCGTCCGGGGCGGTCGGCAGGATGAGGGGCATCGCGCGCGGTCCCGCCTTGTAGGACTCGTCCGGGAAGGGCGCGTCGTAGGCCGCGCGGGCGTCGTCGCTGAGCCCGCGTCTGCAGCCGCTGGCGACGAGCCGGCCGATGTCCAGCGTCGGGGCGGACTCGACCGCGGTCCGGAAGGCCCACCAGATGTCGGGCATCGGCTGGTCGCCGGTCGGCAGGCCGGTGTTGGCGGCGACGATCGCGGCGAACCGGTCCGGGTTCTCCGTCGCGAGGCGCAGCCCGATGAGTCCGCCCCAGTCCTGGCACACCAGCGTGACGTCGCGCAGATCGAGAGCGTCGAACACCGCGGAGCGCACCCACTCGACGTGCCGTGCGTAGCTGTGGTCAGCGGTGCTCGCCGGCTTGTCCGAGCGACCGAACCCGACGAGGTCGAGCGCCACCGCCCGCAGACCGCGCGAGGCCAGGACCGGCAGCATCGAGCGGTAGAGGTAGGACCAGGTCGGCTCGCCGTGCAGGAGCAGCACGACGGGACCGTCGGCCGGACCGTCCTCGACGTAGGCGACGCGCAGCGGGTCCCCACCGTCGCCGGACGGCACCTCCACCCACCGCGGCTCGTAGGGGAAGTCGGGCAGGCCGACGAAGCGCTCGTCCGGGGTACGCAGGATGTCCACCCACCCACTCTCGTCCACCGCCGGGGGTGACGCCAGGCGGGGTGCGTCCACCTGAGGTTGACGGCACGTTGTCCGTCAACCTAAAGTTGACGCATGTCCACGCCACTCCCGATCACCAACCCCGTCCGCCTCGACGACCTGATCGAGGCGATCATCGCCGTGCACAGTGACGCCCTCGAGCAGCTGACCGACGCGATGCTCGTCGCCGACCACCTCGGCGACGTCGCCGACCACCTCATCGGGCACTTCGTCGACCGGGCCCGCCGGTCCGGCGCGTCCTGGACCGAGATCGGGCAGAGCATGGGCGTCACCAAGCAGGCGGCGCAGAAGCGTTTCGTGCCCAAGGGCCCGAGCGTCGAGCTGAACATGGAGCAGGGGTTCAGCCGCTTCACCCCGCGGGCGCGCAACGTCGTCGTCAGCGCCCAGAACGAGGCACGGGCCGCCTCTCACGCCGAGATCACGCCGGAGCACCTGGTCCTCGGGCTTCTCGCCGAGTCCGCCGGCCTCGCGGCGGTGGCCATCACCGGGCAGGGCGTCACCGCCGAGGCCGTCCGCCGACAGGTGACGGCCAAGCTGCCGCCTCCCGCCGAGCAGCTCCCCGCTCTCATCCCGTTCTCGCCATCGGCCCGGAAGGCGTTGGAGCTGACCCTGCGCGAGGCGCTGCGGCTCGGTCACAACTACGTCGGGACCGAGCACGTCCTGCTGGCGCTGCTGGAGCTCGAGGGCGGCGACGGCGTGCTCTCCGGGCTCGGGCTGGACAAGCAGCTCATCGAGGAGCAGCTGATGACGATGCTCGCGTCCGTCGCGGGGGAGCAGCCGGCCTCAGCGCCGTGAGCGGGTCCCGGCGTCGGCGTGCTCCTGCAGCAACTTCCGCAGCTCGCGGAGGTCGTCCGCGCCCGGGAGACCCCACGAGGGGTCGTAGTGGAAGACGTCCTGGACCGACGCGCTGGTGAGACTGCCGTCGAGCAGCTCCATGTGCCGGCTGTGGACCCACGCGGGGTGGTCGACGCCGCAGGCCTGCGAGACCCGTTGCAGGTCGCGGCGGAGCATCGACAGGTAGTTCGCGCAGCGCACCGACTTCAGCTCCGGGTCGAGGCCGCGCGTCAGCCAGGCGTTCTGCGTCGCGACCCCGGTCGGGCACTTGTCGGTGTGGCAGCGCTGCGCCTGGATGCAGCCGATCGACAGCATCGCCTCGCGGCCGACGCTGACCATGTCGGCGCCGAGGGCAAAGGCGACGAGCGCGTTGTCGGGCAGCCCGAGCTTGCCGGAGCCGATGAAGACCACGTCGTCGGTGATGCCGCTACGCGCGAACTCGGCGTAGACCTGCGCGAAGCCGTGCCGGAACGGGATGGAGACGTGGTCGGTGAACACCAGCGGCGCGGCGCCGGTACCGCCCTCGCCGCCGTCGACCGTCACGAAGTCGACGCCGCGGTCCTCGTTGCTCATCCGGCTCGACAGCTCCTGCCAGAAGCCCATGTCGCCGACGGCGGACTTGATGCCGACGGGCAGGCCGGTCTCGTCGGCGAGGAGCTCGACGAAGTCGAGGAGTGAGTCGACGTCGGAGAACTCACGGTGGCGCGACGGACTCAGGCAGTCCTGGCCGACCGGGATGTCGCGCGCCTTGGCGATGTCGGCGCTCACCTTCGCGCCGGGGAGCATCCCGCCGAGGCCCGGCTTGGCGCCCTGGCTCAACTTGATCTCCAGCGCCTTCACCGGCGCCGACGCGACGAGGTCGCGGAGACGGCTCAGCTCGAACCGTCCCGACGAGTCGCGGCAACCGAAGTAGGCCGTGCCGATCTGGAAGACGAGGTCGCCGCCGTTGCGGTGGTGGTCCGACAGGCCGCCCTCGCCGGTGTTCTGCGTGCAGCCGGCGAGCGCCGCCCCGCGGTTCAGCGCCTCGATCGCGGGTCCCGAGAGCGAGCCGAAGCTCATGCCGCTGATGTTGACCACGGAGTTCGGTCGGAAGGCCTGGCGACGGCCGCGGGCCCGGCCGAGGACCTTCGCCGCCGGCAGCCAGGCGTCATGGCTCGCCGGGGGCTGGGGGATGGCGTCGGGTGTGCCGAGCGTGCTGTGCCGGATGAGGACGAAGCCGGCCTCGTTGTCCATGTCGTTGTCGGAGCCGAAGCCGAAGTAGTTGTTCTCGAGCTTCGCCGACGCGTAGACCCATCGGCGCTGGTCACGGCTGAACGGCCGCTCGGAATCGTTGCTCGCGACGATGTACTGCCGCAGCTCCGGACCGATCTTCTCGAGCAGGAAGCGCAGGTGGCCCACAACCGGGAAGTTCCGCGTCACCGCGTGCTTGCGCTGGACCAGGTCGTGCACCGCGGTCCCCACCACGGGGGCCAGCAGCCCTGCCCCGACCGCCCACTTGCGCACGGCTACCTCCACGACGACTCCGACGACCCGACTCGGACGCAGTATCGACCGATCAGGTCCCGTCGCCACCGCCGGGGTTCGGCGTCGCCCACACTGGTGAGGTGCCGGAAGCAGCGAAGGGTCCCGTGGAGGTCTACGTCGAGACGCGGGCGGAGCTGCGGGAATGGCTCGCCGAGCACGCCGCCACCTCGTCCGGTGCCTGGGTCGTGACGTGGAAGAAGGCCACGGGCCGGCCCGCACCGAGCTACGACGACATCGTCGAGGAGGCGTTGTGCGTCGGCTGGATCGACAGCACGAACCGGACGGTCGACGCCGAGCGCACGGCGCAGCGGATCGGGCCCCGGCGCCGCCGCAGCGGATGGGCCCGCACGAACAAGGTGCGCATCGAGCGGCTCGAGGCGCAGGGCCTGCTGACCGACGCCGGTCGCGCGGTCATCGACCGGGCCAAGGCGGACGGGTCGTGGACGCTGCTGGACACCGTCGAGGACCTGACGGTCCCGGAGGACCTCGCCGCGGCACTGGACGCCCGGCCGCCGGCGCGGACGAACTTCGACGCCTTCCCACGCAGCGCACGTCGCGCGATCCTGGCCTGGGTGGCGCAGGCCGGGCGGCCCGAGACGCGGCGGCGGCGGATCGAGGAGGCGGCGTCCCGCGCCGAGCGTGACGAACGCGCCCGCTGACCCGGGGCGCGGAGCGCTACGAGGAGCTGCCGGCGCCCGTCACGGCCCGAACCGCCTCGGCGACCGGCGTCGACCCGCCGATCAGCTGCAGCACGGTGCCGGCGCTGCTGGGCTCGTCGAGCAACGCGACGAGGACGGCCGCGACGTCGGCGCGCGGGACGTCACCCCGCGGCGCGTCCGGGCTGAGCTGCACGGTTCCCGTCGGCGGGTCGTCGGTCAGCGAGCCGGGCCGCAGCACCGTCCAGTCGAGGTCACGGGCCCGCAGGTCGTCCTCGGCCGCGAGCTTGGCGCGCAGATAGGCGACGAAGACGTCGCCGGCCCCCTCCGGCGTCGCCCCGCCGCGGACGCTTTCGACGCCCATCGACGAGACGAGCAGGTAGCGACGGATGCCGGCCTGTTCCGCGGCGTCGGCGAGCAGCACGGCACCGCCGCGGTCGACGGAGTCCTTGCGCGGGATGCCGCTGTTGGGGCCGGCCCCGGCGGCGAAGATCACGGCATCGCACCCACGGATCGCGTCGGCGAGGGTGGCGGCGGCGGTCGTCTCCAGGTCGGCGGCGACGGCCGTCGCGCCAGTGGCTTCGATGTCGGCGGCGTGGTCCGGGTTGCGGGTGAGGGCGAGCACCTCGTCGCCGCGTCGGGTCAGCAGTTCGGCGGTGAGCAGGGCGATCTTGCCGTGCCCGCCGGCAATGGCGATGCGCATGCCGGTCACCTACCCGCATCCGGCGTCTGAAGCAGCCCTAAGGTGGGCGTGTGAAACCCCCGCGCCGATGGGGTCGCCGCCCGGCCCGACGCGAGCGCGTCGACTCCGCTCCGCGCCTGCTCCTGTTGCCCGCGTTCGCCGCGCCGGTGGCGCTCGTCGCCGGCTGGAACTACGCCGCCGCGGCGCAGTCCGGGCACTACGACTCGTTGCGCGACACGCTCTCCGAGCTCGCCGGGTACGGCGCCACCCACCGCGAGGTCATGACGTGGGCCTTCGTCGTGCTCGGTGCCTCGCACCTCGGCACCGCGTCGCTGCTGCGCCCGGCGGGGCACCGGGGCCGGGTCCTGCAAGCCGTCGGCGGCCTCGCGACCCTCGCCGTGGCGATCTTCCCGGTCTCCGACGAGAGCGACGGCTACGCCCACGGCGTCGCCGCGACGGTCGCCTTCGTGGCTCTCGCGCTGTGGCCCGCCTTCGCGGCCCGGACCGACGGCCCGCCCGTCCTCCGACCGCGGGTGATGCGCGCGGCCTCGATCGTCCTCGGACTGCTCGTCGCCTGGTTCGCCGTGTCGCTCGCCCTCGGCGACCTGGTCGGGCTGGCCGAACGCGTCGCTGCGCTGAGCGAGGCGCTCTGGCCGCTCGTCGTCGCCTGGCTCGTCCGCGAGTGGGGCGGTGGCGGAGGTACGCCCCCGCCCGAGCACCCGTCCGACCTGCCCGACCCGAGCGACGAGCAGCCACGGGACGACGACGACCCAGCACCGACCGAGCCCGAGCAGGAGCCCGCCCGCTCCAGCCGGTGACACCGCTCCGTCGGCCGCCTCGCGTCGGCAGGAGTAGGAATGCAGGAGCGCCACCCCCAGCGCGAACGACTACGAACGACGAGGAGCCTGCATGCCCGTCTCCCTTGCCACCGAAGCCACCGGCCTGAGCCTGCAGCGGCTCGGCGAGCTGGCCGAGCAGCGCAACGGCGCCGACAGCCGGCTGATCTTCGAGGGGCGCACCTGGACGGGCAGTGAGCTCGCCGCCCGCGCCCGCAAGGTCTCGGCGGGTCTGCGCGAGATCGGCTTGCAGCCTGGCGACCGGGTCGTCGTGTGCATGGCGAACTGCCCCGAGGTCGGCATCAGCTACTCGGCGATCTGGCGGGCCGGCGCCGTCACGACTCCGGTCGTGTTCCTGCTCAGCGAGGACGAGCTCCGCCACGTCTTCAGCGACAGCGAAGCCGCCTACGTCATCACCACGCCCGAGTTCCTGCCGAAGGTGGCGGCCGCGGCGCGCGGCGTCGCGACGATGCGCGGACTCGTCGTCGTCGGCGAAGCGGGGGCGGTCGACGCCGGGCAGCCCCTCGTCGCGTTCGCCGAGCTCGAGGACAGCGACGAGTCCGACCTGGTCGACGTCGACTCCACCGAGCTCGCGGCCCTGCTCTACACCGGCGGCACCACGGGCCGCTCCAAGGGCGTGATGCTGAGCCACGACGCGATGAGCACCTCGGCCTGGGCGGCCGTGTCGAACAGCTGGGAGCAGGGCGTCCGGCGCTCCCTGCTGCCGCTGCCGCTCTCCCACGCCTACGGCCTGCTCGTGACCACGATGGGCCTGCACACCCCCGAGCCGGGGACGACCGTCCTGCAGCGTTGGTTCACCCCGACCGACTGGCTGACGCTGGCGGCCGAGCACGAGATCCAGACCGGCGCCGTCGTGCCGTCGATGCTCCAGCTGCTGCTGCAGCAGCCGATCGAGGACTACGACCTCTCCCACCTCCAGCGGCTCTCGTCGGGTGGCGCACCGCTCTCCCAGGAGGTCGCCGCCGCCTTCCGGGCACGGGTACCGCAGGTCGAGATCGCCGAGGGCTACGGCTGCACCGAGACCGCCGCACTGGTCGCGAGCAGCCCCCTCGGAGCAGTCCGACCGGGCAGTGTCGGCGTCGCCGTGCCCGGCGTCGAGATCCGGATCGAGCCCCAGGTGGACGGGGAGGGCGAGGAGGGTGCGAGCGCTCCCGCCGGCGTCGACGGCGAGATCTGCGTGCGCGGGAAGATGCTCATGCAGGGCTACTGGCGTTCGCCGGAGGAGACGGCGAAGACGCTGCGGGGCGGCTGGCTGCACACCGGCGACATCGGCCACCTCGACGACGACGGCTACCTCTACGTCGTCGACCGCATCAAGGACCTCATCATCCGCGGCGGCTTCAACGTCTACCCGCGTGACGTCGAGGACGTGCTGCTCGGCCACCGCGACGTCGCCGCCGCAGCCGTCGTCGGCCGCCCGGACCCGACCTACGGCGAGGAGGTCATCGGCTTCGTCCAGCTCAAGGCGGGTGCCGCCGCGACCCCGCTCGAGCTCGTCCAGTACGCCAAGGAGCACCTCGCCGCGAACAAGTACCCACGCGAGATCCACGTCGTCGACCAGGTCCCGCTGACCAGCGTCGGCAAGACCGACCGGAAGGCGCTGCGCGGCCGCATCGTGGCCGCGTCGTGACGGTGTCGCCGTGACGCTGCCCGACGGGGCGGCGCAGGACGAGATCAGCTTCGCCGGCCGCCGGAGCCAGCAGACGCTCGTGGCGATCCACGAGCACCTCCGTGAGGAGCTCGACCGGCTCGGCGACATGGTCGACCAGCTCCGGGCGGGGAGCCTCGACCCGGGCGTCGCCCGCTCGCACATCGCCCGGATGACGATGCGCCAGAACGCATGGACGGTCGGGGCCTACTGCGCCTCCTACTGCCGCCTGCTCACGCTGCACCACACGATCGAGGACGAGCGGATGTTCGTCGACCTGCGAGCGGGGGAGCCGTCGCTCGGCCCGGTCATCGACCGGCTCGCCGCGGACCACGTCACGATCTCCGGCGTGATGGACGAGGTCGACCGGGCGCTCGTCGGGCTCGTCGGGGCCGGTCCCGGCAGCCGGAACGGCATCGATGCGGTCGAGGACGCTGTCGGACGGTTGACCGAGCAGTTGCTGAGGCACTTGGAAGAGGAGGAGGCAGCCCTGCTCGGCGCGATCGGCCGGCTGTCGCTCGCACTGTGAGACCGGCACCGAGGCTGGTTCGGGGAGGGGGCGCTCGTGATCTTCCGGTCCATCGGTGAGGGCAGGCCCTACCCGGACCACGGCCGGGTCCGCACGCGTGACTGGACCGAGGTGCCGCCCCGCGTCGTCCGGCTCGCGGAGTTGACGACCACCAAGCGCACGCTGCAGCTCGACTCGCTGCTCGCCGAGGACTCGACCTTCCACGGCGACCTGTTCTGCCACGTCGTCTCGTGGCGCGGTCAGCTGTACCTGGAGGACGGCGTGCACCGCGCGTTGCGGGCCGCGCTGAACGGCCGTGACGCCATCCACGCCCGCGTGCTGGACCTCCTCGACTGAGGGAACGGCCCGCGATCGACGACCACCGCTGGCGCCACCTGCTGATCGGGCTGGTGGCCACGCTCATCAGCTGCGCCTACCAGTACGGGCTGGGGTACCTGCTGCCCGCGCTGCGCGCCGAAGGCGTCAGCCTCCCGCGCGCAGGCCTGCTGGTCAGCGCCCCGATCGCCGGCACCACCCTCGGGTTGGTGTTCGCGGGCGCTGCCGCCGACCGGTACGGCGAGCGGCGGGTGCTCGGCGTCGGGCTCGCGGTGGCCGGAGCGTTCGTCCTCGGCGCGGCGTCGGTGCAGGGGCTCGTCGGGCGCGCGGTGCTCCTGGTCGCCGGCGGTGCCTTCGCCTCCACCGCCCAGGCGACGAGCGGCCGGCTCGTGCTGCGCTTCCCGGCCCGGCGACGCGGGATCGCCATGGGCATCCGGCAGACGGCGCAGCCGCTCGGGGTCGTGCTCGCCGCACTCGTGCTGCCACAGCTGGCGCACGGCGGCACGTCCCGTGCCTTCGCGGGGCTCGGCCTCGCCTGCCTCGGAGCGGGCGCCATCGCAGCGGGCTTCCTGCGCGACGCACCCGGCCTGCAGGTCCCGGCCCGGCAGGGCGACACCCGGCGGCTCTACCGGACGCCCTATCTCTGGCGGGTGCACGCGGCGAGCGGGCTGCTCATCGTTCCGCAGTTCGCGGTCGCTGCGTTCTCCTTCGACTACCTCGTGAGCGTCCGCGGCTGGGCGACGGGCGGTGCCGGCCTGCTGCTCGGCGGCGCGCAGCTCGGTGGCGCGCTCGCCCGCCTCGGGGCGGGTGGCTGGTCGGACCGGTGGGGGCTGCGGCTGCGGCCGATGCGCATCCTCGCCGTCGGCGTCACCGTCGTCCTCGCGGGCCTGGGCGCGACGGCCGCCCTCGACGGACCGGTCGCGGTCGTGCTGCTCGTCGTCGCGGCCGCGGTGTCGGTCAGCACCAACGGGCTGTCCAACACGGCGGTCACGGAGCGTGCCGGTCCGGCCGCCGCGGGCCGGGTGATGGGCGCGCAGAACAGCGGCCAGAACCTCCTCGGCGCGGCCACCCCGCCACTGCTCGGCACCCTCATCGCGGCGGCCGGCGAGGGGGCCGGCGGATACGCGCTGGCCTTTGCGGTCGGGGCGATCGCGGCCGCCGTCGCGGTGCCGTGCATCCCCGTCGGCACCGAGCGGAACTTCGGAACCATGCCCACTCCGCGCGCAATTGATCCCGGTTTGACGGAGCCACGCGGGCCTGCCTAGGTTGCGACTCGACGTGACCGTCGCCACACTCGGATCGACCCGGGCAACCCTGCGCGACGGCACCCCCAGTACGAGGAGCAACGGGTATGACCCTCCCGGCCGGCGTCGAGATCACAGGACGCATGGGTGACGGCTACGACGAGATCCTCACGACCGAGGCGCTCGAGTTCCTGGCCGATCTGCACCGCACCTTCGACCGTCGACGGCAGGAGCTGCTCCGCGCCCGCGTCGACCGGTACTCCGAGCTCGAGGCGGGCGGCACGCTCGACTTCCTCGAGTCGACGAAGGACGTCCGCGAGGGCGACTGGCAGGTCGCACCGCCGGCTCCGGGTCTGGAGGACCGGCGCGTCGAGATGACGGGCCCGACCGACCGCAAGATGACGATCAACGCGTTGAACTCCGGCGCCCGCGTCTGGCTCGCCGACTTCGAGGACGCGAACGGCCCGCTCTGGGAGAACATGATCGAAGGCCAGCGCAACCTGCGCGACGCCCTCGACGGCACGCTCGACTTCACCTCCGAGCAGGGCAAGGCCTACAAGCTGAACGACCAGATCGCCTGCATGGTCGTCCGGCCACGCGGCTGGCACCTCACCGAGAAGCACCTCACGGTCGACGGCGAGCGCATCAGCGGCAGCCTCTTCGACTTCGCGCTCTACTTCTTCCACTGCGCGCAGCGCCAGCTCGACGCCGGCCGCGGCCCGTACTACTACCTGCCGAAGATGGAGAGCCACCTCGAGGCCCGGCTCTGGAACGACGTGTTCAGCTTCGCCGAGGACCGCTTCGGCCACCCCCGCGGCACCATCCGCGGCACCGTGCTGATCGAGACCTATCCGGCCGCGTTCGAGATGGAGGAGATCGTCTACGAGCTGCGCGAGCACTCGGGCGGTCTCAACGCCGGTCGCTGGGACTACATCTTCTCGGTCATCAAGAAGTTCCGCACCCGTGGCGAGGAGTTCCTGCTGCCGAACCGGGCGGACGTCACGATGACCGTCCCGTTCATGCGCGCCTACACCGAGCTGCTGGTGCGGACCTGCCACAAGCGCGGCGCTTCGGCGATCGGTGGGATGGCGGCGTTCATCCCGAGCCGCAAGGACCCCGAGGTCAACGAGAAGGCCATGGGCAAGGTCCACGAGGACAAGAAGCGCGAGGCCGAGGCCGGCTACGACGGGTCCTGGGTCGCACACCCCGACCTCGTCCCGATCTGCCTCGAGGAGTTCGACAAGGTCCTCGGTGACAAGCCGAACCAGCTGGACGTGAAGCGCGAGGACGTGCACGTCACCGCGGAGCAGCTGCTCGACGTCGCCAGCACCCCGGGCGAGATCACCGAGGCCGGTCTGCGCAGCAACATCAGCGTCGGCATCCAGTACCTCGGCTCGTGGCTGAAGGGATCCGGCGCGGTCGGCATCTTCAACCTCATGGAAGACGCCGCCACCGCCGAGATCAGCCGCTCGCAGGTCTGGCAGTGGATCTCGCTCGCCATCGCGCTGAAGGGCGAGGGCGAGCTTTCGGGGCGGACGGTCACCAAGGACCTGGTGACGCAGCTGGCCGACGAGGAGGTGGCGAAGCTCGGGGGCGACGCGGCCGCGTGGGACGACGCCAAGAACCTGTTCCTCGAGATGGCGCTCGCCGACGACTTCCCGGAGTTCCTGACGCTGCCCGCCTACGAGCGGCTGCCGTGACCCTGACCGCGGGAGGTCCGCGCGAGACCGAGACGCAGGCGAGCGACCGGCCTGGCCCGGGGCGCTCGCAGGTCATCACCGAGCTGGCGCGCACGCTGCGGGCGAAGCTCGGCGACGACACCGTCATCGACGACCACGCGCGCCTGCGCACCTACGAGTGCGACGGGCTGGCGCACTACAAGGTGACGCCCGCGCTCGCCGTGCTGCCCACCGACACCGCCGGCGTCCAGACCGTCGTCCGCGCCTGCAACGACGCCGGTGTGCCGTTCGTCGCGCGGGGCTCCGGCACCGGGCTGTCCGGCGGCGCGCTGCCGCACGCCGACGGCGTGCTCATCGTGACCTCGCGGATGCGCACCATCGTCGAGGTCGACCGCGCGAACCAGCGGGCCGTCGTCGACCCGGGCGTCATCAACCTGCACGTCACGCAGCAGGCGACCCCCGAGGGCTACTACTACGCACCCGACCCGTCCAGCCAGCAGGTGTGCTCCATCGGCGGCAACCTCGCGGAGAACTCCGGCGGTGCCCACTGCCTGAAGTACGGGTTCACCGTCAACCACGTGACCGGCGCCGAACTCGTCGCCCCCGACGGCGAGGTCGTGAAGCTCGGCGGCAAGGCCGTGGAGCCGACCGGCTACGACCTGCTCGGCGCGGTCGTCGGCAGCGAGGGCACGCTCGGTGTCGCGACGTCGGTGACGGTGAGGCTCGTCCGGCTGCCCGAGTCGGTACGGACGCTGCTCGCCGCCTTCCCCAGCCCGGACGAGGCCGGTGCCGCGACGTCGGCCATCATCGGCGCCGGCGTCATCCCGGCGGCCATCGAGATGATGGACGCGCTCGCCATCGAGGCGGCCGAGGCTGCCGTGCAGTGCGGCTACCCGCAGGGCGCCGGTGCGGTGCTGGTCATCGAACTCGACGGCCCCGCCGCGGAGGTGGAGCGGCAGTTCGAGCAGGTCGAGTCGCTGTGCCGCGAGAACGACGCGTTCGAGATCCGCATCGCCGCGGACGACGCCCAGCGGGCCCTGTTCTGGAAGGGCCGCAAGTCGGCGTTCGCCGCTGTCGGCCGGATCAGCCCGGACTACATCGTCCAGGACGGCGTCATCCCGCGCACCGCGCTGCCGGAGGTGCTGCGCAAGATCGGTGAGCTCGCCGAGGGCACCGGGGTACGGGTGGCGAACGTCTTCCACGCCGGCGACGGCAACCTGCACCCGCTGGTGCTGTTCGACGACTCCCACCCCGGTGAGGCCGACGCGGCGGAGGAGGTCTCGGGCGCGATCCTCGACCTCTGCATCGCCAACGGCGGCTCCATCACCGGAGAGCACGGCGTCGGCTCGGACAAGGCGAAGTACATGCCGCGGATGTTCACCGACGACGACCTCGACACCATGCAGATGGTCCGGTGCGCCTTCGACCCCAAGGGCCTGTCGAACCCCGGCAAGGTCTTCCCGACGCCGCGGCTGTGCGGTGAGGTACCGGGACGACGCAAGGCCCCGCACCCGCTGACCCAGGCCGGCCTCGCGGACGCCTTCTGATGACCACCACCTCGAACCGCCTCGACGTCGACCGGCTCGCGGCGGCGGTGCCCGACGTCGACATCGCCGCCGCTGGCCCCGGCGACGCCGTCGACGGCGTCGTCCCCGGTGCGGTCGCGAGCCCCACGAGCACCGCCGAGGTCGCGGCGGTCGTCAGCGCCGCGGCCGAGCAGGGGCTGACGCTCGTCGCCCGTGGCTCGGGCAGCAAGCTCAGCTGGGGGGCGCCGCCCAGCCGTGCCGACGTCGTCGTCGACCTGTTCGGGATGGACCGCGTCGTCGAGCACAGCGCGGGCGACCTCATCGTCCACACCGAGGCCGGACTGCAGCTCTCCGCGCTGCAGAAGGTGCTCGAACCCGATCGGCAGCGGCTCGCGATCGACCCGGTGACCGGCAGCGGACGCTCCGGGACCATCGGAGGCCTCATCGCCACCGGCGCGAGCGGACCGCTGCGGCTCGCCTCCGGCGGGGTGCGCGACCTGCTGATCGGCATCACGATCGTGCGGGCCGACGGCAAGGTCGCCAAGGCCGGCGGCAAGGTCGTGAAGAACGTCGCCGGCTACGACCTCGGCAAGCTGTTCACGGGTTCGTTCGGCACGCTCGGCATCGTCACCGAGGCCGTGTTCCGGCTGAACCCGGTGCCCGACGCGCAGCGCTGGGTCACCGTCGACGTCGCCGACGCCGCGGCGGCCGGGCAGGTCGTGCAGCAGGTCATCCACTCGCAGGTCGTGCCGTCGGCGGTCGAGATCGACCGTCGTCCGGATGGCGGCGGCGAGGTCGCGGTGCTGCTCGAGGGCATCGTCGACGGGGTCGACGGCCGGGCGCAGGCGCTCATCGCGGCCCTCGGCGCCGGTACGGACCGCGAGGCCGCCCCGCCGTGGTGGGGAGCCGCACCGTGGACGGACCAGAACGGCGGTGCGACGGACGTCGTCCTGCGTCTGACCACCGAGCTCGCGGGGCTGCCGCAGCTGCTCGACGCGCTCGACGCCGCCTCCGGCGGGCTGTCCCGCCGCGCCGCCGTCCGCGGCTCGGCCGGGGTCGGCCTGCTCCACGCCTCGCTCCCGGCCGACGACCCCGCCGCGGTCGCCGAGGCCGTCGACGCGCTCCGGCGGCAGTCGTCCCGCTGGTCCGGCGACGTCGTCGTGCTCGACGCCCCCACACCCGTGAAGGCCGCCCTCGACGTGTGGGGTCCCGTCCGCGGGCTGGACCTCATGCGTCGCGTCAAGGACCAGTTCGACCCGAACGCACGGCTGGCCCCCGGCCGCTTCGTCGGCGACATCTAGTCGGTGACATCCAGTTTCAGCGTCCCCAGGAGGACCGCAATGTCCGAGCACGTCGCTGACCGCGCGGTGGAGTCCACGGCCGCCACCCAGGCCGAACGGGGGCCGGACCAGATCTCGCCGAAGCCCCCGGGCGAACCCGCCTTCGACGACCACAACCCGCCCGCCGCGGCCCTGGTGGGCGACTGCGTCCACTGCGGCTTCTGTCTGCCCACCTGCCCGACCTACGTGCTGTGGGGCGAGGAGATGGACTCGCCTCGGGGCCGCATCTACCTGATGGGCGCCGGGCTCGAGGGCGAGCCGATGACGCCGTCGATGGTGCAGCACTTCGACGCCTGCCTCGGCTGCATGGCTTGTGTGACGGCCTGCCCGTCGGGCGTGCAGTACGACAAGCTCATCGAGTCGACGCGGGCGCAGGTCGAGCGTCGCTTCGAACGGCCGAAGAAGGACAGCGCGCTCCGCTCGGCGATCTTCAGCGTCTTCCCGTATCCGAAGCGCCTCCACGCCATGCGCGGGCCGCTGCGGCTCTACCAGAAGACCCCGCTGCCGAAGCTGCTGCGCGGCACCGCCGAGAAGCGCGGCCTGCTCGAGCGACTGTCGCCGACCCTGGCCGCGATGGAGTCACTGGCGCCGCCGCTCGAGGCACCGGTGGTCATCCCCGCCCGCACACCGGCACACGGTAGGCAGCGCGGCACCGTCGGCATGCTGCTCGGCTGCGTGCAGCGCGAGTTCTTCCCCGGCGTCAACGCCGCCACGGCCAGGGTGCTTTCCGCCGAGGGCTTCGACGTGCTCGCCCCGCGCAGCCAGGGCTGCTGTGGCGCACTCTCGATGCACAACGGCCGCGAGGAGGAGGCGCAGCGCTTCGCCCGCGACCTCATCGACACCTTCGCCCGTGCCAACGGGGGCAACGGCGTCGACTACATCGTCGTCAACTCCGCCGGCTGCGGGTCGAGCATGAAGGAGTACGAGGCGCTTCTCGCCGACGACCCGGCCTACGCCGAGAAGGCGAAGGACTTCAACGCCCGCGTGCGCGACGTCGCCGAGATCCTGGTCGAGAAGGGACCGGTGGCCGCTCGTCACCCGTTGCCGGTGACCATCGCCTACCACGACGCCTGCCACCTCGGCCACGCGCAGGGCATCCGGAACCAGCCGCGCGAGCTGCTGCGCGGCATCCCCGGCGTGGAGCTGCGCGAGATCCCGGAAAAGGACATCTGCTGCGGCTCCGCCGGCATCTGGAACATCCTCAACCCCGAACCCGCCCGGGAACTCGGGGACCGCAAGGCCCGCAACGTCCTCTCGACCAAAGCGCAGCTGTTGGTCACGGCCAACCCGGGGTGCCTCATGCAGACGGCCAGCTCCATCACGAAGGCGGGAGGCTCGATAGCCCTCGCCCACACCGTCGAGGTGCTCGACGCCTCGATCCGGGGCCTGTCGCCTGACGACCTGGGCGTCGCGACGTCCTCGACCGGGCGGTGACCGGCATGTACCGCCAGGTCCTCGACCCCGTATCCCACTCGCTCGGCCTCAGCGCGCTCGTCGCCTGCCTGCCGCTCGTCCTGCTGTTCGTCATGCTCGGGGTCCTGCGGATCTCGGCGTGGATCGCGGCGCTGGTCTCGCTGGCGTTCTCGATCGGCATCGCGGTGGTCGTCTATCCGATGCCGTTGGGCAAGGCCGCACTCTCCGGCACCGAGGGCGCCGCATTCGGCTTCTTCCCGATCCTCTGGATCGTGATCAACGCGCTCTGGATCTACAACATGACCGTCGCGACCGGTCACTTCGACGTGCTGCGCCGCGCCTTCGGCAAGATCAGCGACGACCAGCGGATCCAGGGCGTCATCATCGCCTTCTGCTTCGGCGCGCTGCTCGAGGCGCTGGCCGGCTTCGGGACGCCCGTGGCGATCAGCAGCGTCATGTTGATCGCCCTGGGCTTCCGGCCGATCAAGGCGGCAACGGTGGCGCTGGTGGCCAACACAGCCCCGGTCGCCTTCGGTGCGGTCGCGGTGCCGATCACCACGCTCGCCAGCGTGACGAAGCTGCCCGAGAGCACGCTCGGCGCCATGGTCGGCCGCCAGACCCCGATCCTCGGGGTCTTCGTCCCGATCGCGCTGGTCTTCATCATCGACGGGAAGCGCGGTGTCCGGCAGACCCTGCCGGCCACCCTGCTGTGTGGGCTGAGCTTCGGCATCGTGCAGTTCCTGACGTCGAACTACCTGTCGGTTCCGCTGACCGACATCGCGGCGGCCCTCGTGAGCGCGGCCGTGACGATGGCCTTCCTGCGCGTCTGGACGCCGCCCCGGGCGGAGTCGGAGTCCGACCGTGAGCTGGTCGGCGCCGGTACCGGCGCCACGTCGTCGGCGGCATCGGTCGAGGGATCGGACCGCGGCGGGGACACCCGGGTGCGCGAGCACGCCACCGGTTCCGGGAACTCCGCCGCGCCCAGCGACCGCGACGTCGTCGACACCAGGGCCGACGTCTTCCGCGCCTTCGCGCCCTACCTGGTGATCATCCTGGTCTTCGTCCTGGCGCAGATCGGCCCGATCAAGGACGCCCTGCAGAGCCCCACCCGGACCTTCAACTGGCCCGGACTCCACGTCGCCTCGAGCAAGGGCGTCGTCTCGAAGCTGACCCAGTTCAAGTTCGACTGGCTCGACGCCTCGGGGACGCTGCTGCTCTTCGCCGGCCTCGTGACGATCCCGATCCTGAGGATCTCGCCGAAGCGCGCGCTGGTGGCGATGGGCGCGACCTACAAGCAGTTGGTCACCGCGATCATCACGGTGATGGCGGTGCTCGGGCTCGCCTACGTGATGAACCTGTCGGGTCAGACCGTCACCCTCGGCACGTGGATGGCGGGGGCCGGAGGCGCCTTCGCGTTGGTCTCGCCGATCCTCGGCTGGATCGGCACCGCCGTCACCGGATCGGACACGTCGTCGAACTCGCTGTTCGGTGCCCTCCAGCTGACGGCCGCGCAGCAGGCGCACCTCTCGCCCATCCTGATGGCCGGGGCGAACTCCTCGGGGGGCGTGCTCGGCAAGATGATCAGCCCGCAGAACCTCGCCATCGCGGCGGCGGCCGTGGGCATGCAGGGCAAGGAGGGCGATCTCTTCCGCAAGGTCATCGGCTGGAGCGTGCTGTTCGTCGCCCTCATGTGCGTGCTGGTGTTCCTGCAGTCGACGGCAGTGTTGTCGTGGATGGTTCCCGGGTGACCGGTGGGGCGTCGACCACGTCGACCCGTTCCGTCCGGCTGTCGTACGGCACCGACGGCCTGTTCGTCGACCTGCCGTCCGACGCCACCGTCCTGACCCCGACCGATCTACCGCCGCTCGCCGATCAGGCCGCCGAGGTGCAGGCAGCGGTGCGTGACGCCCTGACGTCGCCGATCGCGGAGGGGCCGGTGTGCGTCGTCTTCCCGGACCTCACCCGGCCGTTCCCGGCGAAGACGGTGCTCCCGGCGATCCTCACCGTGCTCGCCGAGCGGGGGGTTGCGGACGACCGCATCCACCTGTTGTGCGCCACCGGCACCCATCGGCAGGCGACGGACGCCGAGATGCGGGACCTCATCGGTGACGACCTCGTCGACCGGTACCGGGTCCACGACCACGACAGCACCGACGTCGCCGCGCATGCGGAGGTCGGCGTCGTCGACGGGGTCCCGGTCCGCATCGACCGGGCCTACCTCGACTGTCCGACGCGCATCGTCACGGGCTTCGTCGAGCCGCACTTCTTCGCCGGCTTCTCCGGGGGACCGAAGGCGGTCTGCCCCGGCATGGCCGAGCTGTCGACCGTGCTCGAGGCCCACTCCCCGGCACGCATCGCCGACCCGCGGGCCACCTGGACGGTGCTCGACGGAAACCCGGTGCACTCGTTCGTCACCCGCGCGGTTGCCCTCGCCCCGCCGAGCCTGTCGGTCGACGTCGCGATCAACGCGGCGCGCGAGGTCACGGCGGTGTTCGCCGGCACGTTGCCCGAGTCGCACCGACGCGCGTGCACGTTCGTCGAGCACGCGTCGGTGCTGCACGTCGACGAACCGTTCGACGTCGTGGTCACCACCAACGCCGGCCACCCACTCGACCGGAACCTCTACCAGGCGGTGAAGGGGATGACGGCGGCCGAGCGCATCGTGCGCGACGGCGGGAGCATCGTCTGCGCCGCGGCGTGCGGCGACGGCATCCCCGACGACGGCGGCTTCGGCCGGTTGCTCGCCGAGGCGATCTCGGTCGAGGACCTGCTGGCGCCACCGAGCACCCACGATCAGTGGCAGGTGCAGATCCTCGGGCGCATCCTCGCCCGGGCTCGGGTCGCCCTCTACGCCGACGGCCTGTCGGATGCGCAGGTCCGGGGCGCCCTCCTCGAACCGGTCGTGGACGTCGCCGCCGCGGTGTCGGAGCGGCTCGCGACAATCGGGCCAGGTGCGAGGCTGTGCGTCCTGCCCGAGGGGCCGCTCACGGTCGTCACGGTCGGCTGAGTAATCACGCCGATCGTGACATCGCGGGTGTCGCGTCTGGAGTCAGTGGGCATCCAGGTCTGAGACGATCCCACCGGAGGTGGCCCTATGAGCCCGACAGCGAGCGAGCTCCGACCGAACGGCGCGCAGCCTGGCGTCGGATCGAACCAGGTCCCGAAGCGAGTCCTGGAGTTCGACAAGTGGGTCGCCGAACTGCCGAAATACTTCGCCGAGGGCGACATCGTCATGAGCCATGTGCTCACCACGCTCTCCTCGACGTTCCCGGAGGGCGAGAACTTCTTCGTCCGTTCGGTGGCAGCGGTCCAGGATCAGCTGACCGACCCGAAGCTGCGCGCCGACGTCGAGGGGTTCATCGGGCAGGAGGAGATGCACGGGCAGGAGCACCGCGTCCTGAACGAGCACCTCGCCGCCCTCGGCTACCCCACCCGTGGCATCGGCAAGTACGTCAAGGGCCTCTACTGGGTGCGGGAGCGCATCCAGACCCAGCGGGTCAACCTCGCCTTCACAGCGGCGCTCGAGCACTACACCGCGACGCTCGCCGAGCTGCTGCTGACCAACGAAGCCGCACGCGACGCCATCGGCGAGCGCGGCGCCAAGGACATCCTTCTCTGGCACGCCCTCGAGGAGTCCGAGCACAAGGCCGTCGCCTTCGACGTCTACAAGGCGATGAACGGGACCGAGCGCATGCGGATCGTCGTCATGTGGCTGACGCACCTGCTGTTCATCTTCGAGACCTCCGTCATGGCTGCGATCTCGCTGGCCAAGGACCCCTACGTCCGGTCCCACCCGGGGGAGTTCGCGAAGAGCGTCGCCCGGCTGCCGAAGTCGCCGTTCCTGTCGTTCCGCGCCGCCAAGATGCTGGCGCAGTACCACCGGAAGGGCTTCCACCCGAACGACCGCGACACGACGGCTCTGGTCGCCGAGTGGCGCGAGGCCCTGTTCGGCGACCAGGGCGAACTGGTGGAGCTGCTCGCGAGCTGAGCCGCGCACGCCCTCGTTGAGCTGCGGTTTCTGTCGTAGGTGCGGTGTCGGATGGGGACATGACGAATCTGCGTTCTGTCCCCGGTACTGGCTCCGCCTCCGACGACGCCTTCGGGCCGGCAGCCCTGGAGGCTCTCTCGCTGTCCGCGGTGGAGCGAAGGCTGACCACCTGGGCGGGGCGCGTCGCGGCGGGTGAGGCACGGCTTCTGGCACTGCTCGGGGAGTTCGACGAACGCCGGGGCTGGGCCGGGGTCGGGGTGCGCTCCTGCGCGCACTGGGCGGTGTGGCGACTGGGCTGGAGCCACACCACGGCGATGGAGAAGGTCCGCGTCGCCCGGGCGCTGCGGCAGCTGCCGTCGCTCCGGGGTGCCTTCGCCGCTGGGCGCGTCTCGTTCAGGCAGGTGCGGGCCCTGACCCGGATCGCGACGCCGGCCAACGAGACCGTGTTCCTGGACCTCGCCCGCGTGGCGTCGGCCGGGCAGCTGGAGGCCATCGTCGGCGGCATCCGCCGAGCGACGAAGGGGGCGCTCGAGGATGCGGCGATCCGCGGGGAGCAGCCCGCGCCGTTCGTCCCGCGCGTGTCCACGAAGTACAACGCCGACGGCAACGTCGTGCTCACCCTCGTCTGCGCGCCGGCTGACGGCGTGGCGGTGCAGGCCGCGCTGGACGCCGCCCGGACCGACCTCGATCTGGCCGACGCTCCTCCGCCGGAGGAGCCTTCCGGCGACCTCGTCCGCACCCTCGCCTGCCAGCGCCGGCTCCGCGCATATCGCCGACTACCCGGCGCGTTCCTGGTTGCGGCCATGCAGTGAGAGATGGTTACGAAGTGGAGGTGCCGCACCTTCCGCGGAAGCTCAGACGACCGATCCACCGCGGCGGGCGTCGTACCAGGTGAGGAACGCCTCGACGGAGTTCTCGGTGACCGTCGAGAGCGGGCCGGGGCGGTAGGCGCGGGAACGGACGCCGGCGTAGTTGTTCTCGCAGAGCTGCCAGTCCTCCTCCGACGTCGCCTTCCACACCGCGGCGACCGCCTCCGGGTCGTAGTCGACGCCTTCCAGGGCATCGCGGTCGACCAGGAACGTGACGTCGACCTGCGTCTCGCCGGCGGATACCGGGGTGACCCGCGTGGTCATCGCGTAGTCGCGGTTGGCGTGTGCCCACAGGTTCGGCAGGCCGATGACGCGCAGGCTGCCGACGTCGGCGTCGGGGAGCGAGCCCATCGTCGGGGCCAGCGGACGGCCGTCCAGGCTCTCGGTCGCGAAGCCGTCCTTCAACGGGAAGCGGCTGATGCGGAACCAGGCGCCGTCGGGGAAGCTCACCTCGTCCGACGAGAGCCCGAGGGCGTTCCACCGGCGGTGTGCAGCGGCGAGCGTCTGTTCGTAGCGCGGGTTCACCTGCACGTCGCCGTGGCTCCCGAGGTCGAAGTTCGACGCCAGGAACTCGGGGTGGTTGCCGCGGCAGTGGTAGCACTCGCGGTTGTTCTCGAGCACGGTCTTCCAGTTGGCCTGCACCCGGTAGGTGTGGCGGGCGGCGACCTTCGCGCGGTCGAGGCCGTGCGGCCCGAGCTGCGGTTCGAGAGCGGCGGTGAAGGGGTCGAATGCGGGCGGCTCCGGGGCGACGCAGACGAACACCAGCCCGGCCACCTCGCGCACCGCGGCGGGCAGGAGGCGGTAGCGCTCGGCGACGAAGCAGTCGCCCATCAGTCGGGCTGAGCGCAGCTGCCCGTCGAGGCCGTAGACCCACTGGTGGTACGGGCAGACCAGGGCGCGCGCCTGGCCCCGTTCGGCGGTCGTGATGCGGGACCCGCGGTGTGCGCAGACGTTGTGGTGCGCGTGCAGCACACCGGCGTCGTCGCGGGCGACGATCACCGACTCGGTACCGACGCTGAAGGTCAGGTACCGCCCCGGTTCGGCGACCTCGCAGGAGTGGCCGGCGAACAGCCATCCCGGGTGGAAGACGGACTCGAGGTCGGCGGTGAACTCGGCGGGGTCGACGTAGCTCGCGCGCGGCAGCGGCCGGCCGCGGATGCGTCGGCGGTACGGGCAGGGTGACGGCGAGGCCGGAGTAGGCGAGCTCAGACATTGCGGATCTCAGACATTGCGGATCTCAGACATTGCGACCTCAGACATGGAAGCTCCGGGGGAAGCTCGGATCGGTCAGGGCGGGGCGGTCGATGCGGAAGGTGTCGATCGGGCAGGTGCTGCGGCCGTCGAGGGCGAGTTCGGCGAGGATGCGGCCGAGCAGGCTGGCGAACTTGAAGGCGTGTCCGGCCCCGATGGCCACGGTCACCTGCGGGAAGCCGGGGAGGGTGTCGAGCACGAAGTGCTGGTCCGGCGGGATCGTGTAGAGGCAGGTCTTGGTGTAGAGCTCTGGACCGAGGAAGCCGGGCAGGTGGTCGGCCAGGAATTCGCGCTGGCGCTCCTGCCGCACCGGGTCCGGCACGAAGTCGCGGGTGCCGGCGGTGACCTCGTGGCCGCCCATGTGCTGCCCGAGCTTCGTCGCGACCTCGCCGTAGACGGGGAAGCCGTAGAAGTTGTGCGCCCCGTGCCACATGAACACCGGGAAGCGGTCGGGGGCGAAGTCGGCGAGGTTCGGGGTGCTGTAGTAGGTCACCTGCTCCTGCGTGACGGTCAGCGGCAGCTGCACGTCGAGGTCGGCGAGCACCTCGTTGGTCCACGCGTCGGCTGCGACGACGAGCCGCTCGGCCCGGAACGTCTCGGTGTCGGTGACCACCTCGACGCCGCTGCCGCGCGGCCGGACGGCCCGGACGGGGGACTGGTCGATCACCTGCACGCCGGAGCCGCGGGCCAGCGCGATGTGGGTGGCGTTCGCCCGACGGGCGTCGACGATGCCGGAATCCTTCTGGTAGACCGCCTGCTCGTCGCCGTGCAGCACGAACTGCGGCCAGCGCCGGGTGAGGGCGTCGGCGTCGAGCAGTTCGTAGTCGACGCCGTGCCGGTCGAAGGTGTCGCAGTACCCACGGATGTTGCGCGTGCCGGTGCGGGCGGCGTCGCGCTCGGCCGACGCCTCGAGGACGAGTCCGCCGGTCTTGGTGACGAGCTGGACGCCGGACGCCCGCTCGACCTCGGCCCAGGTCGCGTACGCCGCGGGAGCCAGGTCGGCGTAGGCGTCCTGGTGCTGGGCGAGCCGGATGATGCGGGAGTGGTCCTGTGACGCACCACGGTCGTGGCCGAGAGCGAACTGCTCGAGCGCGAGTACGGAGCTGCCGGCACGCTGGCCGAGCCAGTAGGCGGCGGCCGAGCCGATGCCGCCGCAGCCGAGCACGATGACGCGGAAGTCGGTGTTCATGGCTCCACTGTCGGCGGCTGAACGGCAGATTCAGCGATAACAGCGATAGAGTCTGGCTCTGCTTGGTGGGGGTCGAGCTTATGGATGGTGGAGCATGGACCTCGAGCTCCGGCACCTGCGCATGTTCCTGGCCGTCTCCCGCGAACTGCACTTCGGGCGGGCGGCCGAACAGCTCCACATCAGCCAGCCGGCCGTGAGTCAGCAGATCCGCGGCCTGGAGAAGGCGCTGGGGGTGGCCCTGTTCTCGCGGACCAGCCGGATCGTCGAGCTCACCGCGGCCGGCATGGTGCTGCTCGAGGCTGCCCCGCGTGTGCTCGCCGAGGCCGAGCGGGCCGAACAGCGGGTGCGGCAGGCCGGGCACGGTGCGGTCGGCCACCTGGTCGTCGGGTCGGTCGGGACGGCGCTGGCCAGCATCGCGCCGAAGGTTCTCCGCGAGCTGCGGGCCTCGTTCCCGGACCTCGACGTCGAGGTCAGCCAGATGGACACCGCCGCTCAACTGGTCGCGTTGGCGGCCGGGAGGATCGACGTCGGCCTGGTCCGGTCGGCGGCCGAGCGTCCGGGTCTGTCGCACGAGAGCCTCGTCCAGGAACCGCTCGTCGTCGCCCTCGCCGAGGACCATCGCCTCGCCGACGAGGAGTCGATCGAGCCGCGGGACCTGGCCGATGAGCCCTTCGTCCTCTGGCCGCGGGCGCTCGGTGCGGACTACTTCGACATCGTGACCGGCTACTGCCGCGAGCACGGGTTCAGCCCCCGCGTCGTCGCCGAGGGCAAGGACATCGAGACCCAGCTCGGCCTGGTCGCGGCGGGTTGGGGCGTGTCCCTGCAGCCCGCCTTCTACGCCAACCTGCGGCCCGTGGGTGTCGCCTTCCGACCCCTGCGGGGGGCCGCACCGCCGGTCGTGCTGCAGGTCGCCTGGCGGACCTCCGACCACTCCCCGGCGGTGCAGCACTTCGTCGCGACCGCCCGGGCTGCAGCCCTTGCTGACGGAACTAACCGTCAGTATCGTCAGTGATGTGAAAGCCCGTCGGTTGCGCCTGGATCGCCGCCCCCTTCTCGACACCGGACCCGACGCCGAGCTGTTCGTCGATCGCACCGACGAGCTGACGCGGCTGCACCGCGCCGTCGAGCTGGGACTCAACGCCCTCGTGGTGGGGGAGCCGGGGGCGGGCACGAGTTCGCTGCTGCGGCACCTGGCGTGGTCGCTGCGCGCCACGAAGCGGGCGGCCCCGGTCCAGATCGGAGCCGCCGACGCCGAGGACGTCCCGACGCTGCTCCGCGGCCTGCTGCGGCGCATCGCCGGCGACGAGGCCGCCGTGCTCGCCCAGGTCGGCGGGCTCGACGCCACCGCCCTGCTCGAACGGCTGGAGCGCACGCTGCCGCAGCACCCGGTGATCCTGCTCGACGACCTGCCCGTGGCCCTCGGGCGGATGCTGTTCGGATCCCTCCGCGACGAGGTGTGGCGACTCGGCGCGAGCTGGATCGTCGGCACCACCGCGAGCAGCGCCGACGACCTGCTGCGCCCACCGGCCGACGCCTTCTTCGAGCACGTGGTCCGCCTCGGCCCGCTGTCGCCCGGCGACGCCCGCAAGATGCTGCGGCGGCGCGGCGTCGACGTGACGAAGGACGACGCCGCCACGCTGACCGAACTCGCCGGCGGCATCCCGCGGCGGCTGGTCGACCTCGCGCGCGCCGCCACGGAGGACGGCCGCACCGTCGCGCAGCTCGCCGCCGAGGCCGACGCGTACTCGCGGCGGCTCGCGACGGTCAGTGACTCGGCCCGAGCCCTGGCGGGCGCACTCGGTGATCTGGGAGCGAGCAGTCCGTCGGACCCGGCGCTGCAGCAGCGGATGCAGGTCACCCGGCCCCGCCTGGTCGCGCTGTTCGCCGAGCTGCGCGACGCGGGGCTCGTCGTCGAGGCCGCACCGGGTCGCGAGACCTCGGCCCGGCCAGGCCGTCCACGCCAGCGGTGGATCCTCAGCTGAACCGGCGGGCCCGCCGGAACTGTCGGTGCCCCGGTGCATGCTGACCGGGATGTCTCCTGATCTGCTGACCCGCCTCCAGGCCGCGAACGCATTCGACGCGGCCCCGGTGTTGCGTGAGCTCCACGAGCTGCACGTGCCCTTCGACGAGCTCTCCGCTCTGCCGCCGGCGGTCGCCGGCTCCTGGGAGCGCGCGCTGGATGCGGCGCTGCGCCGCGGGGAGCGGGTGGCCGTGCTCGGCGCCAGCGGCGAGGGCAAGTCCAGCCTGATGCAGTACGTCCTCCGCCCGACGGTGGAGGGGCTGTTCCCGCTCCCGGTCCCGGTGGCGCTCGCCGACCCGTCCGTGACGCGGGACCCCATCTCGTTCGTGTCCCACGTGGTGGCGATGGTCGAGCGGCACGTCGTCTCCTCGCTCCCCGCCCGCGCCGGGGCCACCGGCCGCGCCGGCCCGCACGTCGCCCACAGCTACAAGTGGTCGGTCGCGCCCGAGTTGATGGGAGTCAAGCTCGAGGTCGCACGTGAGGTGCAGGCGGTGGTGGAGAACAGTCCCCGTACCGGTACGGAGGCGGTGACCACCGCGCAGATGCTGCTCGAGGTCATCGCCCAGGCCGGCCTCGTCGCCACCCTGGTGCTCGACGACACCGACAAGTGGGTGCGCGGGCCGACCGGCCAGGTCGACGCCGACCGCCGCGACGCCTTCTTCGGCACCGTCGTCCGAGTCATCGCCGAGCATCTCGGCTGCGCCGCCGCGGTCGCCGTCCACCGGACCTACACCGCGGACGACGCCTACCGCAGTGCGGTGGGCGGGTTCCTCAGCAGCGTGGTGGATCTGCCCCGTCTCGGGGGTCCCGCCGCCGTCTCCCGACTTCTCGAGCACCGGCAGCGCGTCACCCAGGAGGCGGGCGAGCCGGGGGAGCCCGTCGACGCGGTGTGGTCGTCCGACGCTCTCGCGCAGCTCCACGTCGCGTACGCGGCGGGTTCCGGACGGAGCCTGCGATGGCTCGTCCAACTCGCCCACCTGAGCCTCGCGGTGGCGTGTGACGCGGGGGCGGGACGGATCGAGGAGCGCCACGTGGAGGCGGGGTTGCGCGAACTCGCCACGTGACAGCCACATCTCAGCGCCGAACTGCTCACACGTGTCCTGGTGCATCGTGAGGTGTGATCTCGTCGGAGAGGCAGCGCTGGGGGCGTATCGCGGCGGGCGTCGGTCTGACCGTTCTGATCGCTGTCGTCCGCGGCCAGCTCCTCCTCTGTGGGCTCGCGCTGCTGGTCGCTGTCCCGGTCGGGTCGCGCTTGTCCACCTTCGTCCGGGTGCGAAGGGGCGGCCCGTTGCAGTGGCCGACGATGGCGTCGTCCTGGCCGACCGGATGGCTGGGCGGCCGCGGTTGGCTCGTGGCCGCACTCGGTGCCTGCGTGGTCGGGCTGCTGGCGGCCGCGTTGCACCTGCCGTCCGAGCTGATGAGCGTCCTCGCCGCCGCGCTCGGCGCGGCGCTGCTCGTCGCACCACCGATGGCGCCGCCGACGAACCGGGCCCCGGTAGGTCGGGTCCCCCGATGACCGCGCTCGAAGACCCGCCACTCGCCGGCGGGCGCACCCCGTCGACGCCCGCTCGGCCGCCTCGCCCGGCGCCCGCACCGTTGCCGCGCGTGCTGCTGGTGCTCCTGCTGATCGGCGCCCTGTGCACGAGCTGGTCGCTCGGCACCGCGCTGTTCCGGACGTCGAACGACAGCATCTCCTCCCGCGTCGCCGAATGGGCTCGCGACCATCAGCTGAACTGGGCCGTGACCGCGCTGGAGCGGGCGCAGTACTCGGCGAGCACGCCCTCGCAGGGCGGTATGCCGGCAGGGGGCATCCCACTTGCCGCGGGTGACGGTGGTGGCGACGGGGGTGGCAACCGTGTGCCGGCGGCGTTGCCGTTGTTGGCCGAGGGGCCGGCCCTCCCCGGGGAGGGCCAGTGGCAGGTCGTGGTCCACAACCACGGGCAGCCGGCCGTGCGCCTGACCTACCTCCGGCCCGACAACCGCCACACGTCCTACCTCGCCGCGGTGATGTGGCTCGACCCGAGTCAGCTCACCGCCCGGCTGATGCCCGGCACGCAGGACCCGGGCGGCGCCTGGACGACGCCGGACCATCTCGGACCGGCCGAACGCAAGACGGTCGCGGCGGCCTTCCCCGGCGGCTTCCGGCTGAACGGCGCGTCCCGCGGTGGTTACTACGACCAGGGTCGCGAGGCCCGTCCGCTCCGCGTCGGTGCAGCGTCAGTGGTGATCCACACCGACGGCACGATGCAGATCGGCCAGTGGGGTCGGGACGTCCACATGGACCCGACGGTCCGCTCGGTACGGCAGAACCTCGACCTGTTGGTCGATCACGGCCAGGTCGCGCCGAACTGCGCCGACGACAACGCGCCGGTGTGGGGCAAGACCGTCGGCAACCGCAGTTACGTACCGCGTACGGCGATCGGTCAGCGGGCGGACGGCACGCTGGTCTTCGTGAACAGCCCCGCGACGTCGGTCTGCTCGGTGGGGCAGATCCTGCAGGCGGCCGGTGCCGTCGAGGGCATGGAGCTCGACATCAACCCGAACTGGGCGATCGGCTACTACTTCACGCACGAGCAGGGTGCCGTCGTCAGCCACAAGGTGCGGCCCGACCAGACCCAGGGCGAGCAGCACTACTACGGCCCGCAGAGCCGCGACTTCTTCGCCCTCTACCTCCGACCCTGATCCCGCCCTGGCCGTTGGTCCGGGCGGCCGACAGGCGTAGACATCTCGCATGGCGATCCCCACCGCGTCGTACTCGATCACGGTCCGGCTCGAGGTCCCCGCGGACGCGGCATCCGTCGGGCGGCTGACCACCGCGGTCGGTCAGGCCGGGGGTGTCGTGACCGCCCTCGACGTCACCGAGTCGCATCCCGACCGCATCGTCCTCGACGTCACCCTTGCCGCCAGCGACCAGGCGCACGCGGAGCGGCTGCCCGAGGCGATGAAGGCGATCGACGGCGTCGCCATCAAGAAGGTCAGCGACCGCACCTTCCTGCTGCACCTCGGCGGCAAGATCGAGGTGACGTCGAAGGTGCCGCTGCGCACCCGCGACGACATGTCGATGGCCTACACGCCGGGGGTCGCACGGGTCTGCCTGGCCATTGCCGAGGAGCCGGAGGACGCCCGTCGCCTCACCATCAAGCGCAACACGGTCGCGGTGGTCACCGACGGCTCGGCCGTGCTGGGGCTGGGCAACATCGGTCCGGCCGCCGCGCTGCCCGTGATGGAGGGCAAGGCCGCGCTGTTCAAGCGGTTCGCCGACATCGACGCCTGGCCGGTCTGCCTCGACACCCAGGACACCGACGAGATCGTCCGGACGGTCCAGCTGATCGCGCCGGTCTACGGCGGCATCAACCTCGAGGACATCGCCGCCCCGCGGTGCTTCGAGGTCGAGCGCCGACTGCGCGAACTGCTCGACATCCCCGTCTTCCACGACGACCAGCACGGCACGGCGATCGTCGTGCTCGCGGCCCTCACCAACGCCCTGCGTGTGGTCGGCAAGGACCTGACCGAGGTCCGCGTCGTCCTCTCCGGAGCCGGGGCGGCCGGGTCCGCGATCACCCGCTTGCTGCTGGAGGCCGGCGCCACCCGGCTCGTGCTGTGCGACATCGACGGCGTCGTCCACTCCGGCCGCGAGGACCTCGACCCCAACCGCGCCGAGCTCGCCGGGCGGACCAACCCCGAAGGGCTCACCGGGACGTTGAAGCAGGCCCTGGCCGGTGCGGACGTCTTCATCGGCGTCAGTGCCCCGGACATCCTCGACGGTGAGGACATCGCGACCATGGCCGACCGGGCGGTCGTGTTCGCGCTCGCCAACCCGGTGCCCGAAGTCGACCCCGCCGAGGCCCGGCGCACGGCCGCCGTCGTCGCGACCGGACGCAGCGACGAGCCGAACCAGATCAACAACGTGCTGGCCTTCCCGGGCGTCTTCCGGGGCCTCCTCGACGCCGGTGCGCAGAACATCGACCTGGCCACCGAGGCGGCGGCGGCTGAGGCGCTCGCGTCCGTCCTGAGTCCGCAGGAGCTGAACCCGTCGTTCATCGTCCCGAGCGTCTTCAACCCCGACGTCACCGAGGCCGTCGCCGAGGCCGTCCGGAAGACCGTGCAGCGGCGGGGCAAGGGCCGCGACGTCGACGCCGAGGTGACGGGCGTCCCGATGCCCTCCGAGGGAAGGGTGTGACCATGCCACTGCTCACCTTCGACCTGCTCGCCGGCCGCACGCCGGAGCAGGTGACGACCCTGCTCGACGCCGCGCACGACGCGATGGTCAGCGCCTTCGGCGTCCCCGAGCGCGACCGCTACCAGCTCGTGAACGAACACCCGCCGACGCACCTGGTCGTGCAGGACACCGGCCTGGGCTTCGAGCGCAGCCGCGACGTCGTCGTGGTGCAGATGACGAGCCGCCCGCGCTCCCAGGAGCAGAAGCAGGCGTTCTACCGGCTCCTGGTGGAGAACCTGGAGAGCCGCTGCGGCGTCGCCCCCACCGACGTCATGGTGAGCATCCGCGAGAACACCGACGCGGACTGGAGCTTCGGTGAGGGCAAGGCGCAGTTCCTGACGGGTGAGCTCTGATGCCGCGCCCTGTCGCCCTGGTCACCGGCGCCTCCGGGGGCATCGGACTGGAGCTCGCCCGGCTCGCCGCCCGGGACGGCCACGACCTCGTCCTCGTCGCCCGCAGCGCGGACAAGCTCGCGGGCGCCGCGGAGGAGCTGACCGGCGAGTTCGGCGTCGAGGTCCGGCGCATCGTCGTCGACCTCGCCGAGCCCGGCGCCGTCACGACGGTGCTCGACCAGCTGGGCGACACCGAGGTCGAGGTGCTGGTCAACAACGCCGGCGTCGGTGGTCAGGGTCGCTTCGCTGTCGAGCGGGACCTCGCCGACGACCTCGCGATGATCCGCCTGAACGTGATGGCGCTGGTCGAGCTCACCGGGCACCTGCTGCCGCCGATGATCGCCCGCCGTTCGGGTGGCGTGCTGAACGTGTCCTCGACGGCGGGTTTCCTGCCCGGGCCGCTGCAGGTCGTCTACTTCGCCACGAAGGCGTTCGTCCGGTCCTTCAGCGAAGGCCTCACCGAGGAGTGCCGCGGCACCGGGGTTCGGGTCACCGCGTTGTGCCCCGGCCCTGTCGACACCGGTTTCTCCAGCGCCGCGGGCCTCGACGGCACCCTGCTGATGCGCGACAGCCCCATGAAGGTGTCCGCGGCCGACGTCGCTGCGGCCGGGTGGGACGGGCTGCGGCGCGGGCGGGCGACCGTCGTTCCCGGGTTGCTCGTGAAGCTCGCGATGCAGTCACTCCGGTTCGTCCCCCGCCGTGCCGCGGCGATGGTGTCGGAGCGGGGGCAGCGGCGCTGACGACCCGGGCTTGACTCTTTCGGCAGCTGCGCACTAACTTGCGTTAGTCATGACTAACGCGTTGCTGATGTTGGAGGCGATGGCCGAGCCGACCCGGCGGGCCATCGTCGAGCGGCTGGTCGATCGGCCGGCGGCAGTCAGCGATGTGGCCCGGGACCTACCGGTCAGCCGCTCTGCCGTGTCGCAGCACCTGCAGGTCCTCAAGTCCGTCGGGCTGGTGCGGGACCGGGCGGAGGGCCGACGGCGGGTCTACGCGGTCGACCCGGACGCGATCGCCGTGATCCGGGCGTACTTCGACGCGTTCTGGTCCCGGTCGCTGGTGGCTTTCCAGAACGCGGCGGAGCGACCCGAGTCAGCTGAGGAACCTCTGGAGGAACGATGACGACGTCGACGACCACCTCGGTCAGCACCAGCGTGGAGGTGCGGGTTCCTGCGGCACGCGCGTTTCACGTGTTCACCGCGGAGATCGGCAGTTGGTGGGACGAGGACAAGCACATCCTGGAGTCGCCGCTCGCCGAGATGGTGTTCGAGCCGTTCGAGGGCGGCAACATCATCGACCGCGGGGTCGACGGCAGCGAGTGCCGTTGGGCCCGCGTCCTCGTCTACGAGCCTCCGCAGCGGGTGGTGTTCAGCTGGGACATCAACACTCGGTGGCAGATCGAGACGGATCCGAGCAGAACCAGTGAAGTCGAGATCACCTTCACCGAGACCGAACCCGGACGCACGCAGGTCGTCCTGACCCACCGCCACCTCGAGCGGCACGGAGAGGGTTGGGAGGGCATGCGCGACGCCGTCAGCTCCGGTTGGAGCCTCGCCGGCTTCGCGGAGGCCGTGGAACGACCGCCGGGGGAGCGCATCCTCGACCGGACCCTGCCGATCGTCGACGACGCGACGATGCGTTCCCGCCTGCGCGGGGCCAAGCCGTACACCGTGGCAGTGCTGCGCACGACGCCGCTGTTCGTGCGCCCGGAGGTCGATCGCGTGGTCTGGGAACACGGACGCCGCAACATGGCGCTGGTCGACGCCGGGCTGCTCTCCGTCGTCCTGCCGGTTGTCGACGGCAGTGGCGTCGCGGGTTACGGCGTCTTCGCGACCGATCAGGAACAGACCGAGACGATCCTCCGGAGTGACCCAGGGGTGCTCGCCGGGATCTTCAGCTACGAGCTCCACGCCGTTCGGGGCTTCCCCGGTTCCAGCCTGCCGTAGCCGACCGGGACGGTGAACCGGCCAGCTCTAACGCGCTGCCGCGAGCAGCCGCGCCAAGCGTTCCTCCCATCCGGCGTGGTGGCTGTCCCGTCGAGCAGGCGGCACCGCGCGGTGGGTGAGGACGACCAGGGTGTCGGAGCCGTCTGGACCGTCCGGGCTCAGCGTGACCTCGACCGTGCTGCTCCCGGGCGGCAGGTCCGCCCATCCGGGGACCCCCCACGTGAACACGATGCGGTGGGGTGGCTCGACGACGAGGTAGCTGCCGAGCACCTGTACCGCTCCCATGTCGAACCGGAGCGCGCCTCCCGGCCACCCCTCGGCGACGGCGGTTTCGCACAGCCAGGCGGCCAGGAGCTCCGGTTCGGTGAAGTACGGGAACACGACCTCAGGCCGGGCGCGGACGTGCTCGGTGGCGACGATGACGTCGTCGTGTCGCTCAGCGGTCACGGTGCCGGTCCCCTGGGGTGGTCGGTCTCGACGGCGGCCTTCAGTCGCCGCAGAGCCTGCGGCCAGAGCTCCCCGACGAGCTCGCGGACGGGCAGGAGAGCCTCCGGACGGAGCCGGTAGTGGCGGCGTGTTCCCTCCCGCCGTTCGGCGAGCAACCCCGCATCCTTCAGCACTCCGAGGTGCTGGCTCACCGCCTGCTGCGTCACGGGGAAGTGCAGGGCGATCTCACCGGCGGACAGTTCTCCGGTCCGGACGAGGCGGAGCACGGCGCGCCTGGTCGGGTCGGCGAGCGCGCGCAGGACGGCGTCGGTGGGATCAGCGTCGACTGCTGCGGCCATGAGGAATACCCGGTCAGCGGGGCCGGGGGCCCGGGGTGCCTGCGCCGGTCTCGGCGTGAGCGGCGAGGCTGGGCAGGTACCAGGACCACCCGGCCGTGCAGACCTCGAGGCACGGGAGCATCGCGAGACCGTGGTGGGTGAAGGTCAGGGCGGTCCCGCCCCGGCCGTCGGGATCAGCGGCGAAGCGGATACGGGTTCCGACCCACGCCGGCTCGACCGGGCAATCGAGGACGTCCCAGACGACGTCGTCGTCCTCGCTGTACACCTCGAGCTCGACCCCGCTGGCGCCCATCGCGACGCTCAGCCGTCCGTCGCCAACGGTCGTGGTCGGGAACCACCAGCCGCTCACGCCCTCGGCGGTGCTCACGGCAGCGCGGACCGCGTCCGGTGCGGCACGCACCCCCAGGTAGCGCCGGAAGTCCGCTGTGGATGTCGTCGTCATGACCCAGCCTCCTCGACCACAAGCATCTGCTTGTATTACCTGAGCGTGAAGTACAAGCAGACGCTTGTCAACCGACCGAGGAATGGGCGAGCACGGCGGCCGCGTTCTCACCGCACCGGACGGATCCGGATCGGCCCCTTCGCCGTGGACGGGTCGACGACGTGGCCGCCCTGCGTGACCTCGGCCTCGCCCGCGGCGACGAGGCGTCTCGCGGCCGCCCGCGTCGGCTCCATCAGCGGCCGCCAGTCGTCGGGCGAGACGGTCCGGGCGACGTCGGACGGGCAGATCGTCTTGCCGTTCCCGGTCCGCGCGAGCAGGGCCCGCATCGTCGACTCGAGCGTCTCGTCCTGTGCCGATCCGCTGGAGCTCCTGGCGCGGCGGCGGCACCCGTCGGAGCAGTAGCGGACCTCGTCCCAGTCGCGCTCCCACTTCCTGCGCCACGTGATGGTGCGTCCGCACACCGCGCAGGGCTTGGATGGAGGCGCTGACACGACAGGGCCGTACCCGCGCGGGACGTCCTCAGCCGAAGATGCCCGACGGCAGATAGGGCGCCGGCGGGGCGTCGTAGCCGCGGGTGCACAGCGCACCCGAGTTCGCGAGCGTCAGCCGGGCCGCCAGCGCCACCTCGACCGCCCACTGCTGCGGCCCGGAGAGATAGCCGACCCGCGCCTCGCTCCCCGGGGGCGTCGCCGCCAGCGCCGCCCACAGGACCCGGCGGGCGGCGTCGGGTGACGCCGCGGCCAGCGGACCCGGGTGACCGGCCCGGCTGAGCACCACGGCCCGGTCGGCCGGCGTCGCCCCGTCGCGCACGAACAGCTCCGTCCCCTGGCCGCGGAGCCAGCCCAGGTCCGGCCCGTACGGCTCGCCACGGCAGGCGGTGATGAGGGACTCGACGAGGTCGGCGTCGGCGTCCCAGTCGCCGTCACGCACGCCGAGGTCGGTCGGGATCGCGGTGCGGTCCGGCTGCCCCTTCGCGTCGAGGACGGCGTGCAGGGCGAAGCCGGCGCTGCCGTAGCGGCGGAGCGCCCTGGGGTCCGGCGACGCGCAGATCATGGCGCGCTCGGCGTCCTCTGCCGTCCGCAGCGCGGCGTCCAGCAGCTGCCGGCCGATGCCCCCGCCCTGATGGCCCTCCTCGACCGTGAGCAGGGAGAGGAACCACAACGACCCGCGGCGCATCGCGAGGGTCATCCCGACGGGCTCGCCGTCGGAGTCGGCGACGAAGGCACCGTCCGGGTCGACGGTGCGCAGGTGCCGGACGCGGGCCTGCGCGAAGGCGATGCGGGTCGCGTCGCGCTCGCCCATGCTGAAGCCGAAGCGGCGTCCGGCCCCCGCGAGGGAGTCCCACGCCAGCTGCTCCGCGGCGGAGACGTCCTCGTCGGTCAGCGGGCGGACGAGAGTGCCGGCGGTCGTGGTGCGAGGGGACACCCCGCCACCTTGCAGCAGGTCGCCGAGGTGCGTCGAGGTGGTTTCGACGCGCCCGGCAGGATGGCGGGTGTGGATGCGGCCGGGTGGGACGAGCGGTACGGGCAGACGCGGCAGTGGTCGGAGGAGCCGAACCGGCTCGCGGCCGAGCTGATCGGTCCGCTGCCGCCGGGGCGCGCCGTCGACGTGGCCGCCGGTGAGGGGCGGATGGCGCTCTGGCTCGCTTCGCGAGGGTGGCAGGTCGAAGCCGTCGACTTCTCCGCCGTCGGGCTCGAGCGCGGGCAGCAGAACGCGCCCGCGGACGTCGACATCACGTGGCAGGTGGCCGACGTCCGGACCCACCCGCTGGAACGCGGCAGCGTCGACCTGGCGCTCGTGCTCTACCTGCACCTGCCGCACGACGAGATCGTCGACGTGCTCCACCGGGCTGCCGCGTCGGTCCGCCCCGGCGGCCACCTGCTCGTCCTCGGCCACGACCGCGAGAACCTCACCCGCGGCGTCGGCGGGCCGCAGGACCCGGAGATCCTGCACGACACCGCCGTGCTCGGCAGCGACGCCGTCCTCGGCGACCCCGAGGCCTGGCGGATCGAACGGCTCGAGCAGGTCGACCGGCCGACGCCCAACGGCATCGCCGTCGACACCCTGCTCTGGGCTGAGCGGCGCTGACCCGTCGGGGAGGATGAGCCTCGTGGGCTGCCCCAAGCAGATGGTGTTCGGTCCGTGTGGCGGCGTCCGGGACGACGGCCGGTGCGAGCTCGCCGACCACCCGTGCACCTTCCTGGACACCGCGCCCGTCACCTGGTCGCGGGCCGGCCTCACCGGCACCGACCAGGGGACGGTCGCCCGGGCCGCGGCGTCGGCTGGTGGGGCAGGCCGGCGCAGCAGCCTGCTCGCCGCGGCCACGAAGCGGCCGGTCGTGCTCACCGACCTGACCGTCGAGCCGTTCGCGCCGCGGTCGGTGCGACGCGTCACCGAGTCGCTCGCCGGGTCCTGTGACGCGCTGCTGGTGGGGGAGCACTCCAACCGCCCCGACCTGCCCCCGACCCAGATGGCGGCGGCTGTGCGGGCGGCCGGTGGGGTCCCGTGGATCACGCTCACCTGTCGCGACCGCAACCGGGTCGTGCTGGAGAGCGAACTCGCCGGCCTCGCCGCGGGGAGTGACGCCGACGGCGTGCTGGCGGTCACCGGCGATGGCCGCGCCCAGGGGGTGCGTCCCGGGGTGACCCAGGTCTTCGACCTCGACGGCCCCCGGCTGGTCTCGTTGGCCGCCGACGCCGGCCTGGCAGTCGCCGTGCCCGAGTCGCCCGAGGCACCGCCGACGGACCATCGGCCGCGCCGCCTGCGGCTCAAGCAGGACGCCGGTGCAGCCCTCGCCGTACTGAACCACGTCTCGAGCCCGCAGCGGGTCGCCGCGTTCGCCGCGGCCGCCCGTGCCGCCGGGGTGACGGTCCCGCTCGTCGCGGGCGTGGCCGTGTTCACCGACGAACGGTCGGCCCGTGTGCTGCAGAACTTCCCCGGGCTGCACCTTCGGCCGGAGGCGGTCGACGCCGTCCTCGACAGCGCCGACCCGCTGCGGGCCGGCATCGACGCCGCGCTCGCCGAGGCGCGTGCGCTGCTCGCGATCCCCGGCGTGGTCGGGGTGAACCTCTCCGGTCTCGCCTCCGCACGCGGGGTCGAGGCGGCGGCCGAGGTCAAGGCGGAGATCGGGCGCCGCCTGCGCGCCGACATCGGCTGAACCGCTCCGAAGAGGGAAGGGGATCGGCATGCGAGTTCTGGTGGCTGGTTCGTCCGGCTTCGTGGGCAGCCGGTTGTGCCCCGCGTTGGCCGCCCAGGGCCACGAGGTGTGCGCGATGACCCGCCGACCCGAGGCGTACGCCGGGGTCGGCCGGCCGGTGCGCGCCGACGTCCACGACGAGCAGAGCATCGTCGAGGCGGGCCGGGACTGCGACGCCGCCTACTACCTCGTCCATTCGCTGGGGGAGTCCAACTTCCGTGAGGGCGACGCCGAGGCGGCCCGCACCTTCGCCGCGGGTGCCGCCAAGGCAGGAATCCGGCATATCATTTACCTCGGCGGGCTCGGCGACGACAGCGACGACCTTTCCGCCCACCTGCGGAGCCGCCGCGAGGTCGAGGGATTGCTCGGCTCCACCGGCATCCGCGTGACGAGCCTGCGCGCCGGCATCATCGTCGGCCACGGCGGCATCTCCTGGGAGCTGACACGACAGCTTGTCGAGCACCTGCCGGTGATGGTGACGCCCCGCTGGGTCCGCACCCGCACCCAGCCGATCGCCGCCGACGACGTCATCCGCTACCTCGTCGGGGTGCTCACGCTGGAGGAGACCGAGTCCCGCAGCTACGACATCGGCGGCCCCGAGGTGCTCGAGTACGTCGAGATGATGCGCCGGGTCGCCGTCATCGAGGGCCGCCACATGCTGGTCATCCCGGTGCCGCTGCTGAGCCCGCAACTCTCGTCGCGCTGGTTGTCGCTGGTGACCGACGTCGACGTGGCCACTGGTCGTTCGCTCATCGACTCGATGAGCAACGAGGTGGTCGTCCGCGACGCCAGCATCCGGGAGCGCATCCCGTTCGAACCGCTCGACTACGACCAGGCCGTCCTCGTCGCCCTCGGGGAACGGGCCCGCGCCCGCCGCGAGGGAACGCCGCCGCGGGTACCCAGCCAGCCGCACACGACCGACTCCCGGAACACCGCCGACACGACGGGCCGCGCCTGATGCAGATCTTCCGGACCCGTCCGGCGCCGCAGCCCATCCAGCGATGGGTCGCCCTGCTTCCCGACTGGCTCGTGGAGAAGGTCCCGCGCGACCACCACGAGTCCGACGAGGCCTTCGCGCACCGCCGCCGCGTCGTGGCCGGGGTGTCCCTCGTCGGCAGCGGGCTGCTCGGGGTCGCCCTGTCCAGCGAGCCGCAGTCACGCCGCTTCTACAGCGCGTCCCTCGGCGTGGCGGCGACGTGGATGGTGGGCGGCTTCATGTCCGGTCCGCTGCACCGCGGCTGGATGATGGCGCCCGGTCAGGGCCTGAAGCGGCCGCTGGTGACCCCGGTCGCCACCGGTGTCGGCATGTTCGGCGGCTTCTACGCCGCCGCCCTCGTCGCCCGCAGCATCCCCGTCCTCGACGAGGCGTTGCGCCGCGTCCTGCGTTTCGCCGACGCCGGGTTCACCCCCGGCATCCTGTTCGTCACGCTCATCAACGGCGCCGGCGAGGAGGTCTTCTTCCGGGGGGCGATGTTCGCCGCCATCGGTGAGAAGAACCCGGTGCCGCTCTCGACCGTGGCCTACACGCTCACCACCGTGGCAACGCGCAACCCCGCACTCGTGCTCGCCGCCGGCGTCATGGGGACGCTGTTCGGTCTGCAGCGCCGCTCGTCCGGCGGCATCCAGGGCCCGTTGCTGACGCACATGACGTGGTCGGCGCTCATGCTGCGCTACCTGCCGCCGCTGTTCCGCTGAACCCGTCGACGGACCGCGGGATCAACCGCCGTCGAGCGCCCGGTCGAGGTTGATGGCGGCGCTGACCAGCGAGAGGTGCGTCAACGCCTGCGGGAAGTTCCCGAGCTGGTCACCGGTCAGCCCGACCTGCTCGGCGAACAGGCCGAGGTGGTTGGCGTAGGTGAACATCTTCTCCAGGGCGAGCCGGGCGTCGTCGAGACGGCCGGTGCGGGTCAGCGCCTCGACGTACCAGAACGAGCACATCGAGAACGTGCCCTCGGAGCCCGGCAGGCCGTCCGTCCCGGCCTCGCCGTGGGCGCCTGAGCCGGTGTCGTACCGGAAGACCAGGGCGTCGGTCACCAGCGACGATTCGATGGCGGCGAGGGTCGCGAGCACCCGCTCGTCGGTGGGCGAGAGGAACTTGACCGCCGACATCAGCAGCAGCGACGCGTCGAGCTCGTCGGAGCCGTAGGCCTGCACGAACGCGTTCCGCGGTTCGCTCCAGCCCTGTTCCATGATCTGTTCGAAGATCGCGTCGCGGGTGGCCGACCACGAGACGATGTCGCCGGGGAGCCCGCGCTGCCGCCCGATGCGGATCATCCGCTCCATCGCGACCCAGGACATCAGCCGCGAGTAGACGTGGGCCCGTGGCTCCGAGCGCACCTCCCAGATGCTCTCGTCCGCCCGGTCCCAGTTGTCCTGGAGCCAGGCGACGACCTCCTGCAGCTGCTTCCAGGAGGTGTAGGAGATGCCGTCGCCGTACTTGTTGAACAGGTAGACCGAGTCGATGAGCTCGCCGTAGATGTCGAGCTGCAGCTGGCCGGCGGCGTTGTTGCCGATACGCACCGGGCGCGAGCCGCGATAGCCCTCCCAGTGCGTCAGCTCGCGCTCCGTCGGCGGCGGGCCGCCGTCGATGTCGTACATGACGCGCAGCGGACCTGTCTCCGCCTCGTCGGATCGTTCGGCGAACCGGTCGGTGAGCCAGTGCATGAACGCGGCCGCCTCGTCGGTGAAGCCGAGGCGGAGCAGCGCGTAGAGCGAGAAGGCGGCGTCCCGGATCCAGACGTAGCGGTAGTCCCAGTTGCGGACGCCGCCCGCGTCCTCCGGCAACCCGGCAGTGGGCGCGGCCACGATGGCGCCGGACGGTTCGTGCGTCAGCAGCTTCAGCGTCAACGCCGAGCGGTTGACCATCTCGCGCCAGCGCCCGGTGTAGACCGAGCGGGAGATCCAGGTCTGCCAGAAGCGCACCGTGTCGCGCAGCAGCTGGTCGGCGTCGGCGACCGTCGCCCTGTCACCGTCGCAGGTCAGGACGAAGGTCCGCGCCTCGCCCGAGGTGAGCGTGAACTCGGCGGTGAGGTCGCGACCGTCGTCGGAGACGTCGACGTCCACGTCGGACTGCAGGTGCAGCGTGAGGTCGGGGGACCGCATGGTGATCCCGCCCGCACCGTCGGCGTCCCGGACGAGCTCGTGCGTCGCGCGGCCGTAGTCGAAGCGGGGCGCGATCCCGCACCGCAGCGTCATGCTGCCGCGGACGCACAGCACGCTCCGCACGATGCGGGTCCGGTGCTGCGCGTCGTGCGCCCCGGCCAACGGCATGAAGTCGCGGAGCTCGACGACGCCCTGCTCGGAGAGGAAACGCGTGATCAGGACGTTGGAGTCCGGGATGTAGAACTGCCGGGACCAGGCCTCGCCGGAGGCACCTCCGCCGGTCGGGCGGATGGTCCACCGGCCACCGTCGTCGGCGTCGAGGATCGCGCCGAAGACGCTGGGCGAGTCGAAGCGCGGGAAGCAGAACCAGTCGATCCGGCCGTCGGCGCCGACAAGGGCCGCGGTGCGGAGGTCGCCGATCAGCCCGTGCTCGGCGATGGGCAGGTACTCGGGCGACCCGTCCCCGTCGTGGTATCCGGAGGGGGCGGTCACCGGACCGAGCCTAGTGATCTGTGCTGGTCGGCCCGGCGCTCGGGTGCACCAGCGGGCGGTAGCCGGCGGCGAGCGCCGCGACCGTCGAGCGGGGGGTCAGCACCGTCACCGTCCCGGCGATCGCCGTGCGGGGACGGTGCTCGGCGTACCCGGCGGTCGACCAGGCGAGCAGCTCGTCGCCGAGGACCAGCCAGGCGTCGGAACCCTCCAGCCGGACGAAGGTCCCGTCCGGGAGGTCGGCGACACGGGCGCCGTGCGTCCGGTGGACGGGGCCGTCGGGTCCGTCGGGGTCGATGCGGTCACGGTGCAGGCGGGCGTCGAGGTGGCGCGCCCCGGCCTCGTCCGTCGGATGCGCGACGGCCCACGCGTCGGCGAAGACGCGGTACGCGGCGTGCCGGCACTCCCCGCACGGCCGGTGCCCTGCCGCCAGCGCCGTCGCCTCGTCGAGGAAGTAGAGCTCGGTCAGCCGGCCCGGCTGCCACTGCACCCGGTGGCGGCCCCGGAACTCGAGGACGCACACCACCCAACCGCGGCCGCGGCTGTGCCGGGCCAACCGGCCGTCCCGGTCGAGCAGCGGGCCGCGGTTGCCCCAGAAGGTTCCGCGGTCCCCGGTGACGACGAGCTCCCCGTCCGGGCGGACGCGGTTGCGGCGGCCCGAGGGCTCGGCCATGTCGGGGCGTCCTTTCAGCAGGTGCGGAGGACCATGAGCGGGGCGTCCGGTCGACCGGGTTACGACCACGCGAGTGTGATCGTGGCGTGATCGGCCCCCCGGTGCATGTGGTCGGGCAAAAGTCGGACTACCGTGAATGCCATGGCCAGCATTCAGCTCGCCCCTCCGCGTCGCACAGGGATGCGCGCGTTGTGGCACAGCACCATCGGTAAGAAGGCAGTCGTCGCAGCGACCGGGCTGGTCATGGTGCTGTGGCTGCTGGTCCACATGCTCGGGAACCTGAAGATCTTCTTCGGCCCGACCGAGTTCGACGCCTACGCGCACTTCCTGCGGCGCATCGGCGACCCGGTCCTCAAGAACAGCTGGTTCCTCTGGATCCAGCGCGCGGTGCTGCTCGTCGTCCTCGTCGCGCACATCGTCGGCTCGGCGCAGCTGTCGATCCGCGACCTCCGCGCCCGGCCCGTCAAGTACAGCGGCCGGCAACGCTTCGAGGCCACGGTGACGACGCGCTACATGCGCACCGGCGGCATCGTGCTCGGACTGTTCATCGTCTGGCACCTGCTGAACCTGTCGGTCGGTGTCGCGGTCCCGCACTACGCCCAGGCGCGCGCCTACGAGAACGTGGTGCAGAACTTCTCGCTCTGGTGGATGAACGTCATCTACATCGCCGCGATGCTGTTCCTCGGCCTGCACATCCACCACGGGTTCGAGAGCGCGACGCGGACCCTCGGGTACCACCGCCCCACCCGGGCCCGCGCGATCAAGATGACCGGCGACGTGCTCGCCGTGGCCATCGCCGCTGGATTCATCGTCGTTCCGGTCGCCGTCATGACAGGAGTCGTGAGCTGATGCTGGACTACCGCCTGGGCGAGCCGATCGCCGACACCAAGGCCCCGAAGGGGCCGATCGGTGAGCGCTGGTCGACCCGCAAGTTCGAGGCCAAGCTGGTCAACCCCAGCAACCGCCGCAAGCACAAGGTCATCGTCGTCGGCACCGGGCTGGCCGGCGGCTCCGCCGGTGCGACGCTTGCCGAGCAGGGCTACCACGTCATCCAGTTCTGCTTCCAGGACTCGCCCCGACGTGCCCACTCCGTGGCGGCGCAGGGCGGCATCAACGCGGCGAAGAACTACCGCAACGACGGTGACTCGGTCTACCGCCTCTTCTACGACACGGTGAAGGGCGGCGACTTCCGCTCGCGGGAGTCCAACGTCCACCGCCTCGCCGAGGTGTCGACACAGATCATCGACCAGTGCGTCGCGCAGGGCGTCCCGTTCGCCCGTGAGTACGGCGGTCTGCTCGACACCCGTTCGTTCGGTGGCGTGCAGGTGCAGCGCACCTTCTACGCCCGTGGCCAGACGGGTCAGCAGCTGCTCATCGGCGCCTACCAAGCGCTCGAGCGGCAGATCGACCAGGGCAACATCGAGCTGCACACCCGCACCGAGATGCTCGACCTGATCGTCATCGACGGTAAGGCGCGCGGCATCGTCGCCCGCGACCTCACCACCGGCAAGCTCACCACCTACCTCGCCGACGCCGTCGTGCTCGCCACCGGCGGTTACGGCAACGTCTTCTACCTCTCCACCAACGCCAAGGGCTCGAACGCGAGCGCCATCTGGCGTGCCCACAAGCGGGGCGCCTACATGGCGAACCCCTGCTACACGCAGATCCACCCGACCTGCATCCCGCGCTCCGGCGACTACCAGTCGAAGCTCACGCTGATGAGCGAGTCGCTGCGCAACGACGGCCGCATCTGGGTGCCGAAGCGGGAGGGCGACGACCGCCCAGCCAACGAGATCCCCGAGGAAGAGCGCGACTACTACCTCGAGCGGCAGTACCCGTCGTTCGGCAACCTGGTGCCGCGCGACATCGCCTCGCGCGCGGCCAAGAACCAGTGCGACATCGGCAAGGGCGTCGGCCCCGGAGGGCTCGGCGTCTACCTCGACTTCGCCGACGCCATCGGGCGGTTGGGCCAGGGCGCGGTCGAGGCCAAGTACGGCAACTTGTTCGACATGTACCAGCGCATCACCGCGGAGAACCCGTACAAGGTCCCGATGCGCATCTACCCGGCCATCCACTACACGATGGGCGGACTGTGGGTCGACTACGACCTGCAGACCACGATCCCGGGCCTGTTCGCGATCGGGGAGGCCAACTTCTCCGACCACGGGGCCAACCGGCTCGGGGCCTCGGCCCTGATGCAGGGTCTCGCCGACGGTTACTTCATCCTGCCGACGACGCTGAACCACTACATCGCCAGCAACCCCGTCGACGAGCTCGACCCGGCCGACCCGGCCGTCGCCGAGGTCGAGACCGGGGTGAAGGAGCGGCTCGAGAAGCTGCTCTCGATCAACGGCACCCGTACCGCCGACTCGTTCCACCGTGAGCTCGGCACGATCATGTGGGACTACGCCGGCATGTCCCGCAACGAAGGCGGCCTGCGCAAGGCCCTCGACCGGATCCCGGAGCTCCGCGAGGAGTTCTGGCGCTCGGTCAAGGTCCCCGGCACCGGCTTCGCGCTGAACCAGCAGCTCGAGAAGGCCAACCGCGTCGCCGACTTCCTGGAGTTCGGTGAGCTGCTCGCGCTCGACGCCCTCGTCCGCGAGGAGTCGGCCGGTGGCCACTTCCGCGAGGAGCACCAGACCGACGACGGCGAGGCCGAACGCGACGACGAGCACTTCGCGAACGTCAGTGCCTGGGAGTGGTGCGGGCCCGACCAGGCGCCCGTCCTCCACCAGGAAGCCCTCGAGTTCGACTACGTCCACCTCACGCAACGCAGCTATGCATGAACGGGAGTAACGCGTGAAGATCACGGTCCGGGTCTGGCGACAGGCCGGCCCCGAGGAGTCGGGCAAGATGGTCGACTACCCCGTCGACCAGGTCGACGAGGACATGTCGTTCCTCGAGATGCTCGACGTCCTCAACGAACAGCTCATCCTCGACGACGAAGACCCCATCTCCTTCGACCACGACTGCCGCGAAGGCATCTGCGGATCCTGCGGGATGGTCATCAACGGCCAGGCCCACGGCCCGGTCAAGACGACGGTCTGCCAGCTGCACATGCGTGAGTTCCGGGACGGCGACACCATCGAGGTGGAGCCGTGGCGGGCCGGGCCGTTCAAGATCCTGAAGGACCTGGTCGTCGACCGGTCGGCCTTCGACCGCATCATCCAGTCCGGTGGGTATGTCTCGGTCAACACCGGCGCCGCCCCCGACGCCGCTTCCGTGGCCGTGCCGAAGGCCGATGCGGACCTCGCGTTCGAGAACGCGACCTGCATCAGCTGCGGCGCCTGCGTCGCCGCGTGCCCCAACGGTGCGGCGATGCTGTTCACCAGCGCGAAGGTCACGCACCTCAACCTGCTGCCGCAGGGTCAGCCCGAGCGCGAGAACCGGGTCCTGCGCATGGTGCAGGCGATGGACGACGAGGGCTTCGGTGGCTGCACCAACGTCGGTCAGTGCACGGAGGTGTGCCCGAAGGGGATCCCCTTCGACAGCATCATGAACATGAACCGTGAGTACCTGAAGGCCGTTCGCAGCAGTCGCGGCAACCAGGGCTGAGCGGGAACGTGGCCTCGGCGAGGGGCCGAACCGGCTGGACGGGGCACATCCCGCCCATGACTTCTGTGGCGACGTCCGACCAGAGGCCTCCGCAGTGAGTGCCGAAGCGCCCGCTGAGGCCATGGAAGCCGAGTTCGACGTCGTCGCCCGGTGGACCGAGGAAGCCGTCGCGGAACTCGGGTCCGAGTACGCGGTTCCGGCGGGGTGCCGCGGCACAGGGAGCCCGTCGGCCTTCGCGTGGCTCGCCGAGGCGCTCCAGATCGAGGCGGGCTCGCGCTTCCTCGACAGCGGCGCCGGCGTGGGTGGTGCGGGTGCGTGGCTCCGGGACCACTACGGCGTCGTGCCGGTGCTCTCCGAGCCGATGAGCGCGGCCGCGGCGGCCAGCCACCGGCTGTTCGGGCTGCCGTCCGTCGTCGCCTGGTCGCAGACGTTGCCCTTCCGGTCCGAGGCCTTCGACACCATGTGGAGCCTGGGGGTGCTGTGCACGGTGCCCGACAAGCCCGCGATGCTGGCCGAGGCACGACGCGTGCTCGCGCCCACCGGGCGGCTCGGGCTGCTGGTCTATGTCCGCTCGTCGGAACCGTTGCCCGAGAGCCCAGAGGGCAACGACTTCCCGACCGAGCCGGAACTCCACGAGCTGCTCGATGACGCCGGGTTCACCGTCGTACAGACGCAGGACGCCGACGACCTCGGGGCCTCGCCGTTGACGTGGCAGGCCAAGCTCGACCGGGTCGAGGCACTGGTGGAGGAACGGCACGGGTCGTCCGAGGCGTGGCGCACCGCCGACGCCCAGTCGGCGATCATGGGTCGGCTCATCGGTGGCGGACACGTCCGGGCCGTGCTGCTCCACGCCGTCGCGGGTTAGCCGCACGCCCGCAGGTCGCCTGCCCGGGTGAACATGAGAGCACCATGTATCGGGAAGATCCGCTCCTGCCGCGGGTCGGATGACGCTACGGTGCGGATCACGACTTCCGGGGGACGACGTGTCACAGGACGACTACGGCCAGCAGGGCGGCTACGGCCAGCAGCCCGGCTACGGGCAGCAGGGCGGCTACGGGCAGCAGGGCGGCCACGGGCAGCAGGGCGGCTACGGGCAGCAGCCTGACTACGGGCAGCAGGGCGGCTACGGCCAGCAGCCCGGATACGACCAGGGTGGCTACGGTCAGCAGCAAGGCGGATACGGCCAGCCCCAGCAGCCGTACGGGCAGCAGGCCGGCTACGGCCAGCAGCCCTACGGGTACGGTCCGCCGACCGGGCCCGGTGGCTACGGCCAGCCGCAGCAGGGCACCAACGGGTTCGCGATCGCCGCGTTGGTCTTCGGGATCCTGCCGCTCATCAGCGGGATCCTCGGTGTCGTCTTCGGGTTCGTCGGACTGAACCAGATCAAACGGACCGGGCAGCGCGGGCGGGGCATGGCGATCGCCGGCATCGTGCTCGGCGCGCTGTGGATCATCGCCACCGTCGCGCTCGTCGTCGTGGGCGCCACGTCGACGTCGACCACCGCCAACCGGATCCCGTCGTCGAGCTTCCCCAGCGTCCCGAGCTTCAGCCCGCCGGCTTTCCCGACGCCGAGCAGCAGTGCCTCGACAGACTCGACCCGGGCCTTCAACCTGACGACCGGCGACTGCCTGCCCTCCCCGCCGCTGGGCGAGGTGAAGGCCGTCGACACGGTGTCGTGCGACAGCCCGCACAAGGTGGAGGCCTACTCCACGTTCTCGGCCACGGGCAGCACCTTCCCCGGGGTCGAGCAGATGAAGACCATCGCCCAGGACGGCTGCCTGGCGCGCTTCTCCGACTTCGTCGGCAAGCCGCTCTCGTCGAGCACGCTCGACGTCTTCTACCTGGCGCCGACGAGCCGCAGCTGGACGCTGCTCGACGACCGGACGGTCGTCTGCCTCGTGCAGAGCCCGACGCCTGTCTCCGGCACCCTGCGCAACAGCCGCAAGTAGGCCTCAGGCGGCGGTGGGAAGGTCCTGTCGCCGGTCGGTGCGGGCCACCGTGCGCACCAGCGAGGTGGGCGCGGACGCGACGGCACGCCGGGCGCCGGGGAGGAAGTCGTTCGGCAGCGAGAGCCGGATGACGGTGCCCCAGGCCGAGCCGAGCTGCTTGAGCAGCGGACCGGTGGCGTAGGTGAGGCCGTAGCGTTCGAACAGAGCCTGCACCTGCGGGGCGATCTCGACGTAGCGGTTGCTGGGCAGATCCGGGTACAGGTGGTGCTCGATCTGGAACGAGAGGTTCCCGGTCAGCAGGTGGGTCATCTGACCGCCGCTGATGTTCGCGGCCCCGAGCATCTGGCGCAGATACCACTCACCACGGGTCTCGCCGTCGATCGAGTGCTTGGTGAAGGTCTCGACGCCGGACGGGAAATGCCCGCACATGATCACCGAGTGCGTCCAGAGGTTGCGGACGAGGTTGGCGGTGACGTTCGCGGCCAGCGTCGGGATCGCGGACGGTCCGGAGAGCAGCGGGTGGAGGACGTAGTCCCGCGTCGCCTGCCGCTTGATCTTCGCGAGCACGGCACGGAGCTCCGTCTTGAAAACCGCCTTGTCCTTGCGGCCCTTGACGACCTTGCCGATCTCGAGGTCGTACGCGGCGATGCCGTACTCGAACAGGCAGGCGTTGAGGAAGTTCCACAGCGGTTGCCCGAGGTTGAAGGCGCTCCAGCGCTGGTCCTCGTCGACCCGCATGATCCCGTAGCCGAGGTCGTTGTCACGACCGAGCACGTTGGTGAACGTGTGATGGATCTGGTTGTGCGAGTGCTTCCACATCGACGAGGGCGACGCGAGGTCCCACTCCCAGCTCGTGGAATGGATCTTGGGGTCGCGCATCCAGTCCCACTGGCCGTGCATGACGTTGTGCCCGATCTCCATGTTCTCGAGGATCTTGGAGACGGACAGGCCGATCGTGCCCGCGATCCACGCCGGCGGGAAGAGGCTGAACAGGAGCACGCTGCGGCTGGCCAGCTCGAGGCGCCGCTGCACGGTGATCACCTTGCGGATGTAGGCCGCGTCGCTCGCACCCCGGCTCGCGAGGAACTGCTCGCGGATCGCGTCGAGTTCACGGCCGAGCGTGGCCACGTCGTCGTCGGTGAGATGCGCGATGGGGTTGTCGGCCTTCTTCTGCAGTGCGGTCATGCGGTCTCCTTCAGGGAGGACGGTTCAGAGCTCGATGTCGCAGCGGCCGGCCGCTGCGGAGATGCAGGTCTGGATGAGCACGCCGTCGCCTTCGGCGGCGGTGGTGACGGCACCGTCGCGGAGGTCCCGCACCGCGCCGGAGCGCAGCGGCACGACGCAGCCGAAGCAGATCCCCATGCGGCAGCCCGAAGGCATGAGGACGCCCGCGGCTTCGCCGGCGTCGAGGATGGGAGTCGCGCCGTCGGCCTCGACGGTGGTGCCGGTGCGGTCGAACGTGACGGTGCCGCCCTCACCCGCGACGACGACGGTGGGCCGGAAGCGCTCGGTGTGCAGGCTGTCGGCGATGCCGCGCTCATCGAAGTGTCGCTCGAGGGCGTCGAGCATGCCGGTGGGGCCGCACGCCCAGGTCTGCCGCTCGGCGAGGTCGGGGACGAGCCGGCCGAGTTCGGCGGCGTCGAGCATCCCGTCGGTGTCGGTGTGCTTCTCGACCAGCCGGATCCGTCCGGCGGCGGCGAGCTCACGGATCTCACGACGGAAGATGACGTCGGAGCAGGTCGGGGCGGAGTGCACGAGCACGACGTCCTCGAGCGGGTCGGCCGCCGCGTTGCGGAGCATCCCCATCACCGGGGTGATCCCGCTGCCGGCGGTGACGAACAGGACCTTCGCGGGCCGCTCCGGCGGCAGGACGAAGTCGCCGGTGGCCTGGTCGAGCTGGATGACGGTGCCGGGCTGGGCGTGGCGGACCAGGTGATTGCTGACGACGCCGTCCGGGATGGCCTTCACGGTCACGGTGATGTGGCCGTCCGGGGCGTCGAGCGGCGAGGTGACCGAGTAGGCGCGCCACATCCGCACGCCGTCGACGTCGACGCCGATCCGTACGTACTGCCCGGGGGTGTGCGGCCGCCAGCCGCGGCCGGGGCGGATGACCAGCGTCGCGGAGTCGCGGGTCTCCGGGCGGACGGCGACGATGCGGCCGCGCAGGGTGGCGGTGGATCGCAACGGGTCGATCAGGTCGAGGTAGTCGGCCGGTACCAGCGGGGTGGCGACCATCTCCGCCAGGCGCAGCGTGCGCTCGCGCAGCCGTCCCAGGACAGCGGGTGCGAGTGCGGTGGCGGCCATGAGGTTAGTCTTCCCGCTTGCAGAGCTAATCTGATGCCCGTGTGGCGTAGAGAATCGCGGGAATCTTGTTCACTCGGGACAGTCGTGAGGGTGGTCGGCACATGACCGAACCGGAGGAACCAGGTCAACTCTGGTCCGGTTCCGGGCTCGCCCTGGACGAGACGGTCGTCGGGGAGCTCACCGCGCGGCTGGCTGTGGTCTCGGGACGGGTCGTGACGGCGGTGACGGCCGAGGTCCCCGGCTACGCGGCGCTGACCGGTCAGATGGGCGAGAAGATCGAGATCGCGGTGCGAGCCGCCCTGGGTGGGTTCCTGCACCTCGCCGCGCTGTCGGGGGACGGTGTCCCGGGCACGCCGTTGCAGCCGGCGCTCGAGGGCGCGTACGAGCTCGGTCGCGGCGAGGCCCGCAGTGGGCGCAGCATGGACGCGCTGCTCGCCGCCTACCGGGTGGGTGCCCGGGTCTCGTGGCGGGAGTTCTCGGCGACGGCCGTCGGGTGCGGGGTGTCGTCCGCGGTCGTCGGGCGGTTCGCCGAACTCGTCTTCGCCTACATCGATCAGCTCTCCGCGGCGAGCGTCGCCGGACACACCGACGAGCTCGAGACCACCGGCCGGGTACGCCAGCGCTACCAGGAGCGGTTGGCGGAGGAACTGCTCGCGCAGGCGTCGGTGGACACGTTGACCGACACGGCGCAACGGGCCGACTGGGCACCGCCCGAGACGCTGACCGCCGTCCTGTTGCCCGCGGCGCGGGTCCGGGGTGCGCTGGCCGCGTTGGTGTCGGGCACGCTCGCGACCGTGGCGCCCGACGTGGTCGACTCCGATGGCGATGAGGTGGGCGTCCTGCTCGTGCCGGATGCCGCGGGCGCGGACCGGACGCACCTGCTGCGTGTGCTGAACGGCCGGGGTGCGACCGTCGGACCCGCGCGGTCGTGGCTGGCGGCCAGCGCTTCGTACCGGCGCGCGGTGCGGGTGCATGCACTGCGAACAGGGGCCGGGACCGGTGACGCCCGGGCGGCGGTGGACACCGAGGACCATCTCGTGGACCTCGTGCTGTCCGCCGATCCCGAGTCGCTGGCCGATCTCCGCGCGAGGGCGTTGGAGCCGCTCGCGTCGGTGCGGGCCTCGACCGCGGACCGGCTGGCCGAGACGTTGCGGTCCTGGCTGCTGCACCACGGCCGGCGGGAGGAGGTCGCCGAGGACCTGGTGGTGCATCCCCAGACGGTCCGCTACCGCATGACGCAGCTGCGGGAGCTCTACGGCGACCGGCTGACCGACCCGGCCTCGGTGCTGGAGCTCACGATCGCGCTGGCGGAGTCGCCGCGGCGGCCGTCGGTCGGCTGAGCAGGTCCTCGGCCAGGGCCCGGGCCTCCCGCCACGGCTCACGGTCGCCGCTGATCATGCAGGTGGCGACCCCGCCCTCGAGCAGCAGCATGAGTTGGGCGGCGCGGACGCCATCGCCGGCCGGCCCGAGCCGGCGCAGCTGGGCCTGTAGGTAGCTGCGCATCGCCTCCTTGTGGTGCCGGACGACCTCCCGGACCGGGTGGTCCGGGTCGGGGAACTCGGCGGCGGCGTTGAGGAAGGCGCAGCCGCGGAAGTCGTTGGCCGCCATCCACGCCTCGTAGGCGTCGAAGACCGCCAGGATGCGGTCGCGGGGAGCGGCGTGCTCGGCGGTGATCCGGTCGATCTCCTGCTGCCAGCGCTGGTCACGCTCCCGGAGATAGGCCGTCACCAACCGGTCCTTCGACCCGAAGTTGCCGTAGAGCGCCGTCTTCGTCGCGCCGGCCTCGGCCGCGATGGTGTCGACCCCGACCGCGTGGATGCCCTGTCGGTAGAAGAGCCGGGACGCAGCCGCGAGCACCTTGGCGCCGGCGTCTCCGCGGGGACGTGCCATCGGGCTACCTCCAGACCGAGCTGTCCGCTTCCGTGGGGCGAACTTCTGCAGCCTAACGCCTTGCCGGGCACTGCGGAGGTCTATTGGGTAACCGTTATCGGACAGATCGGTCCGATAACGGGGTAGCGTCCTGGTCATGCGCAGCGCACAGGACGAGCCTTCGTCGACCTCCCGGCCCTGGTCCCACATCGCGGGGCTGGGTGCGGGTGTCATCGCGGTCTGCTACGGGTTCGCTCGCTACGCGTACGGCCTGTTCGTGCCTCGCTTCGCCACCGCCTTCGGTCTCGACGGGGCCGGGCTCGGCCTGCTGAGCGGCCTGTGCACCGCCGGCTACGTCGGGGGCCTGCTGCTCGCACCGCGGGTGGCTCGACGGTCGGCGCGGTGGGCGGTCGTCGGTGCCGGCTTCGTGGCCGCCGCCGGGCTCGCACTGATGGGCGTGGCCGGCTCGGTGGTCGTCTTCGCCGTCGGCCTCGTGGTGGCGGGCAGCAGTGCAGGGCTCGTCTCTCCCGCCGTGGCCGAGGTGATCGTGCGTGGTGTCGCTGACGCCCCGTCGAGGGCTCGGGCGCAGACCTGGGCCAACACGGGTACCAGCTTCGGCCTCGCCGCCGCTGCCTTCACCCCCGCCCTTGCGGTCGGCTGGCACACGATCTGGCTCGGCTTCGCGGCGGTGGCCGCGGCGGTGACCGTCGTCGCCCTGCGGCTGCCGGCACCGGGCACCGTCGAAGCTCCCGAGCCTGGTGCGGCCGGGGCGCGGTGGCCTGCCGGCCTGACGGCTCTGCTGCTGAACGCCGGACTGATCGGCCTGACGAGCGCCCCGTTCTGGACGTTCTTCGTCGCCCGCGCCCGTGAAGTCGGGGTGTCGGCAGGCGGGACCACGTGGTGCTGGTTCGCCATCGGAGCGGTCGGGCCGCTCGGCGGCCTGGCGGGCTTCGCCAGCCAGCGCTACGGCCTCGAGCGGGCGAACATCGGCACCTGGACGCTGTGGGCAGCGGGGCTCGCGCTCCTGGCGCTGCCCCTGGGCTTCACCGGGTCGCTCGCCGCAGCCGGGGTGCTGGGCGCCACGTACATGGCGCTGACCGGGCTCTGCATCCTCTGGGGCTCGCGCCTGTTCCCGGCCCGGCCGGCGCACGGCGTGACGCTCGCGTTCCTCTCGCTCGGCGTCGGGCAGACGGTCGGGTCCGCGGTCGCCGGGACGCTTGTCGACGCCCTGGGGATGGCGACGGTGTTCGCCCTGGTCGCGCTGGTGAGTCTTGCCGCGTGGCTGCAGATGTCGGCATCTCCGGCGCCCCCCGGCGAGCGCGAGGAATTGTCGGAGGTGCGCGAGAGGATGAGCTCACAGATCGAGCTCGACCGGAGGCGTCGCCATGAAAAGGTGCTGTACCTGTCAGAAGTTGTTGGACCTGACGATGTTCAACGTGCGGCGCTCTAGTCCCGACGGACGCCAACCTCGCTGTCGGAGTTGTGGGCAGATCTGGTATCGGGTCAATCGCGAGAGCCACAAGAAGAACACCACGGCTCGGACGAGGGCGGTTCGCATCGCCAACCGGGCCTTCTTGGCGGGCTACTTGGCGCAACACCCTTGTGTGGACTGCGGGGAGTCCGACGTCCGTGTTCTCGAGTTCGACCACCTTCCCGGCACGACGAAGCGGGCGGATGTCACCCTGCTACTGGCCCAAGGAAACTCATGGAAGCTGATCACGGAAGAAATCGCGAAGTGCGAGGTCTGCTGTGCGAATTGTCACCGCATACGGACGAACATGCGTGCGGACACATGGCGGCACAAGGCCTTCCTCGCGTCTCGGAAAAACCTGTAGAAAGGTGGGCCGTGTCCGGCTCGAACGGACGACTCGCGGATTAAAAGTCCGCTGCTCTGCCAACTGAGCTAACGGCCCGGGGTATGAGGGAAACGGTTGAAACTATTGAGGGAAAACTCGAGGAGCAACATTCCTCACTAGCACCACCCTGCCTCATGCGACCAGCCTAACCCGCCGGGTCCTAGCCATCCGCTCAGCACCGCAGCCCCTCCGCAACCGGCGGAGGAGCTGCGGTGCTGGCTCCGGCTACGCCTACGTCGGGTCTTCACGAGCAACGTGGTGGACCCGTTGATCCCGATTTCGCCGTTCCGCTTGACGGCTTTGTGCACCGGGCGCAGCCTGCCGCTGCAGCTACTCCTCGAGGGCCGGACAGTGGTTGCCCGACCCAGCTGCCTGGTCAGGGCCGGGAGGTCCCATGTCCGCATCCATGTCGTCGCTGCTGCGTCGTCCCGAACCCGCCGCTCGAGCGGCTGACCCGCGTACGTCGCGGGCGAGGCTGATCGTGTGTGCGCTCGCACTCGCGCTGGCTCCGGTGCTGCTGCTGCTCGCCGGGCTCGTCTCGGTCGAGACGAGCGACAACGCCGTCAAGGCGGCGGGGCAGATCGCCGCACACCGCAACCGCTTCCTCGTCGGCGAACTGCTCTTCGCCCTCGGCACCGCCGCGCTGATCCCGGGGGCCCTCGCCCTCGCCAGCCTGGTCCGCGCCCGCGGCGCCGCCTGGATGAGCACCGGCGCCTGCATGATCGCCCTGGGCGGCGGCGCCATGTCGGTCGGGATCTACACCTACGTCTCGGTCGGCTTCATCGGCACGGGGAAGGGCTTCCCGCGCAACGCATTCGAGACGCTTCTCGACCGCGGGCAGAACAGCGCGATCACCGGTCTCCCGTTCGTGCTCGGAGCCGGCGCCCTGCTCGGGATGATTGCGGCGGCGGTCGGCCTGATCCGGGCCCGCGCCGTCCCGTTGTGGCAGCCGATCGTGCTGATCATCGCTCCGGTCCTGACGTTCGCGAGCAGCGGCGGGGTTCTCGGCGCGGTGCTGACGATCCCGATGCTGGTAGTGCTGTGGGCGCTGGCCTTCGAGGTCGTCCGCTCGGACGCCCGCCCCGCCGCCCCGCGGTCGATCGACGTGACCGACGGCGCCCAGATGCCGGCACCGCGCAGCGGTAGCGAGCGGACGAGTGGGACGTCCGCGGACCGCGTCAGCTGAGGCGGGAGTCAGGCGGCGCGCACCTCGTCGGCCGCCGCGCTGCAGCACGGCGCGGGCGTCCGGCGGACGGCGTACTCATCAACCCAGTCTGTCTTCGACGGGCAGCTCCCGCAGCTGAGTACCAACCTGCGAGGTCCGGACCACGCGTCATCCGGGTGACGCGACTCCTCAGACGTGCAGGTTGCGGCGCTGTCCGCCCGTGCCGTCGAAGTTCTCCGGAGCGAGCCAGGCCTCGAACGCGGCCCGCCGCGCCGGCCACTCGGCGTCGGTGACGGAGAACCAGGCCGTGTCCCGGTTCCGTCCCTTGACCACGGCCGCCTGCCGGAACACACCCTCGAAGGTGAATCCGAGCCGTTCGGCGGCCGCCCGGGAGGCTCCGTTGAGCGCATCGCACTTCCACTCGTAGCGCCGGTAGCCGAGGTCGTCGAAGACGTGCCGCATCAGCAGGTACTGCGCTTCGGTCGCCGCCCTCGTCCGTTGCAGAGCGGGGGAGTAGTGCACGTGTCCGACCTCGATCGACCCCTTGGGCGGGTCGATGCGGAGAAGGCTCAGTACCCCGACCGGCCCTGGCTCCGGCCCGTCGGCGGCGAGGACGGTGAAGAAGTACGGGTCGGGTCCGGACGCGTCCTGGCCGAGCCAGGCGCGGTAGCTCTCGAGATCGTCGAAGGGCCCGTAGGGCAGGTAGGTCCAGCTCGCCCCGGAGCGGTCGGCGCGGTCGGCCGCGAACAACGCGGCCGCATGGCGGGACGGCTCCAGCCGTTCCAGCCGGCAGTAGCGGCCGGAGAGGGACTCGACGGTCGGCGCCGGCGGGGGCACCCATTCCGGTACCGGCGGCCCGACCGGCTGGCCCAGGGCGTTGGTCACCATGAGAGCACGGTAGACACGGCCGTCGCCGGTTCATCGTCATCTCACCCCGGCCGGGCAGGGCACCATGGTGATCGTGGTCAAGCAGGCGCTGTTCGTCGTGCTCGGCGTCGTCCTGATCGCCACCGCCTTCCGCAGCGCCATCGGCGTCGTCGTCGTCCCCCGCGGCGTGCCCTCGCGCCTGGCCCGGCTGGTCTTCGTCGCCGTCCGGGTCACCTTCCGCTCGGTGCTCGTCCTGCGCGGCCGCGGGCGCCGGCGCGCCGACGTGGCGACGCGTGATCCGCTACTCGTCTTCTACGCCCCGGTCTCGCTCCTCGCCCTGCAGGCCGTCTGGCTGATGCTGGTCGGGGCCGGTTACGTCTTCCTGTTCGCCGCGCTCGACGGCTCGTGGCGACTCGCCCTGCGCCTCAGCGGCTCCTCGCTGACCACGCTCGGCTTCGACCGTCCGGTGTCGGTGCTCGGTGAGGTGCTGGCCTTCACCGAAGCCGGGGCCGGTCTCGCGCTGCTGACGCTGCTGATCACCTATCTGCCGTCGCTGTACTCCGCCTTCGGCCGACGCGAGATGCTCGTCCGGAAGCTCGAGGTCAGGGCAGGCACCCCGCCGACCGGTTGGGAGCTGCTCGAACGGGCCTACGCCTCACGGCGTCAGCACGGGCTGCCCGAACTCTGGCGGGCCTGGGAGGACTGGTTCGTCGACGTCGAGGAGAGCCACACCACCTTCGCCGCGCTGGCTTTCTTCCGCAGCCCGTCGGCCAGCCTCTCGTGGATCACCGCGGCAGGGGCGGTGCTCGACGCGGCCGCGTTGCTGCTCGCCGCCGTCCCGGAGGAGGCCGCGGAGGCCAAGGACGTCCCCGCCGACGACGAAGTCGCCGCCGATCTCGCGCGCGCCGACCCCCTCGCAGCCGAGGTCTGCCTGCGCTCCGGGGCGCTCGCGCTGCAACGCATCGCGACGTACTACTCGGCGACGACGGGCGGACCGGCCCACCCGGGCGGCGTGTCGGTCGGCGACGAGGAGTTCCGCGAGGTCTTCGACCGGTTGACCGCGTCCCATGTCCCGGTCTGCGCCGACGGCGATGTCATGTGGTCCGCGTTCCGCTCGTGGCGCGCCCACTACGACCTGCCGCTCATCCGCCTCGCCGCGCTGATCGAGGCGCCGCCCGCGCCATGGTCCTCGGACCGGGAGCTCCCGGTCTCGGCGACCCGCCTGCGGCTGCGCAGCCGCCACGTCTCGGATGACGTCACCGAGATCGACGCGCCCCACAGCGACCGTCCGGCCGCCTGACGATCCGCCCAGCGGCTGGGCTCAGATCGGCCGCTGCTGCGGCGTCTGCTTCGCGGTCTCGGCCGGGTCGCGGGTGACGACGCCGCCGAGCGCGTCATCGATACGTCGCATCACGGCGTCGTCGAGCTTCACCCCGGCGGCCTTCACGTTGTCGTGCACCTGTTCCGGACGGGAGGCACCGATGATCGCCGCGGAGACGTTGTCGTTCTGCAGCACCCACGCGACGGCGAGCGCGGCCATCGAGATGCCGAGCTCGTCGGCGATCGGGCGGAGCTGCTGCACGCCGGAGAGCACGTCGTCCCGCATCCAGCGCTTGATCATGTTCGCGCCGCCCTTGTCGTCGGTCGCGCGTGACCCCGCCGGCGGCTCGTCGCCCGGCGTGTACTTGCCGGACAGGACGCCCTGCGCGATCGGCGACCACACGATCTGTCCCAGGCCGAGCTCGCGGCAGGCGGGGACGACCTCGTCCTCGATGACGCGCCAGAGCATCGAGTACTGCGGCTGGCTGGAGACCAGCGAGATCTTCAGGTCCTTCGCGAGCGTGGACGCCTCGCGGATCTGGTCCGCGGTCCATTCGCTGACGCCGATGTAGTGCGCCTTGCCGGCGTGGACGACGTCGGCGAAGGCCTGCATCGTCTCCTCGAGCGGGGTGAAGACGTCGTAGCGGTGGGCCTGGTACAGGTCGACGTAGTCCATCTGCAGGCGGCGGAGCGAGTTGTTGATGCCCTCGGAGATGTGCTTGCGGGACAGCCCGCAGTCGTTCTTCGCCTTCGGGTTCGGGCCGACGGGTGCGTAGACCTTGGTGAAGACCTCGATGCCGTCGCGCCGCTCACCCTTCAGTGCCTCGCCGAGCACGGTCTCGGCCGCGCCGTTCGCGTAGACGTCGGCGGTGTCGAAGCTCGTGATGCCGGCGTCGAGCGCGGCGCGGACGCAAGCAGTGGCGGTGTCGTTCTCGACCTGGCTGCCGTGCGTCAGCCAGTTGCCGTAGACGATCTCGGAGATGTACATGCCGGCGGAGCCGAGGCGACGGAATTCCATGCGGGTCCTTCCAGGGGGGTGCGTACCGAAATCCGTCCTGCCCGTTTCCGTACGACCTACCGAACGAGGGGCAGAACGAACGCATGAGCTCACCGCTGACCCTGGACGACGTCGTGACGGGCCCCGTCGCGACCACCGCTCCCGACCTGCCGCCGCCGGTGGCGCCCGATCCCGCCCCCGACGCACCGCCGCTCGACCCCTCGGAGCCGGTGCCCGACGACCCGGGTCCGCTGCTGCCGGACTCGCCCGAACAGCTCCCGCCACCGCCGGTGGAGCCGAGTCCCGACGCGCCGCCGACGCCCGTCTGAGGCTCCGCCGCCCCAACCGCCCTCGCCCCGTCGGACGACTGCCGAACGGCCGGCCCCGCAGCAGCGGGACCGGCCGTTCGTCGTGCTGGTGGTGCTGGTCGGGTCAGCCCTGGAGCTTGCCCCGGGGCGGGGTGCCACCGCCGGGAACCTGCTCGGGGAGCAGAACCGCGGGGTCACCCGGGTAGGGGCGGGTGAAGCCGTTCGAGGAGTACCAGATGTCCCGGTTGCCCTGGGCCATGTTCACGGTGTCCTCGGTCGACCAGTCCTGCTTCGTCGACCAGTCCGCCCACGCCGCCTGGGCGGTGAGCGCCTGTGCCTTCGGCCCCGCCGCCGGAGGGTTGGTCGGCGCCAGGGTCGGAGGCGTGGCGGGCGGCGGAGTGGTCGCCGATGCCGCTGGGTTGCGCTCGGTCAGCGGCACCTGGTTCGGCAGCACCGAGTAGGGCGCGAAGTCCGGCTTGTCGGTGAACGCGTCGTACATCGGCTCGGCCGTCATGTCCTGCTGGTTCATGGGCGGCACGCCGAGGATCTGCTCGATGGTCCGCACCATGTTCAGCTGGCTGTAGTAGGTGTTCACGACCGCGTTGTGCTTGGCGTACGGGCTGATGACCTGTACCGGGGCGCGGTGGCCGTCGACGTGGTCGACCCCGTTCTGGGAGTCGTCCTCGACGACGAAGATCGCGCTGTCCTTCCAGTACTTGCTGTGCGAGATCTGGTCGACCATGCGCCCGACGGCGAGGTCGTTGTCGGCGACATAGGCCTCCGGGCTGACCTTGCCCGGCGACGTCCCGTTGGTGTGGTCACTCATGATCCACGCCATGTTGAACGCCGGCAGGTTGTCCTTCTTCACGTAGTCGTTGAAGTCGTTGCCGAACATCGCCGCCCGGTACTGGTCCGGGATGTTGAGGTCGAAGTTCGGGAAGTTCGGCTTCGTGATCTGCGCGAGCGACGGGATGTCGGTCTTCGCGGTGTAGGTGCCCAGCGGGTACTTCAGCGGGCCGGGTGCCGTGCCGTCGAGGACCTTCGAGTCGTGCAGCCACCCCTCCCAGTCGTTCGGGGTGCCCTTGCCGTTGGCGTCGGTGTAGCTGTCGATCTGCTCGCCCCAGTTGTTGGCGGAGAGCTTGTGCCGCATGACGTTCTCCCAGATCCAGCCCGTCTTGACGTTCGACAGAGGGTCGCCGGTCTGGTAGCTGCGGGTGTAGTTGCCGTACATCTGCTGCATGTAGTCGTTCACGAACGCCTGGTCGAGCCAGTGGTGGCCCTCGGCGGAGTTCGTGCCGTCGGAGTACAGGTTGTCGATGAGCGGGAACTGCTTCGCGAGCGCGTGGGTGTTGGGCGTGACGCGCTGCCCGAACTGGGCCAGCGTCGGGTCACCGTTGCCGCGCGGGTCGTCGCCGAGCACCTGGTCGTAGGTGCGGTTCTCCTTGACGATCATGAAGACGTGCTTGATCTTCGACGGGTCACCGGCGCGGGACGGGAGCGCCACCGGGACGGCCCGGCGGTTGCCCGGCTGGTTGCGCTGCAGCAGCCCGGTCCAGTTGTTGTTCTTGAAAGACCTGCTGGGTGTAGGTCTTCATCTGGTCGCCGTTCGGTACCCCGACCGTCTGGACCGTGCCGATGAAGTTGTAGCCGAGGTGCGACGTCGCGGGCGTGGTGTTGATGCCCTCCTTGACGGTCCCGGGCGGGCCGACCGCCGCACCGATGCCCTGCTCGCTCGCGATGACGAGCTTGTTCAGCTGCTTGTCCTGCGCGAGGCCGGTCGGGTACGAACCGGCCGGGATCAGGCCCTCGAAGCTCGGCTGGCCGTGGCTGTTCTCGTAGGAGTAGACCGCCACCGCGTTGTCGCGGCCGAGGCTGACCGCGAGGTGGTCGCGGTCGAGCATGGCCAGCCCGTTGGGGGAGGCGCCGAACGCCTCGCCCGGCGCCGGGTTCGTGACGAACGTGCGTCCGACCCGACCCTTCGCGGTGTCGATGCTGGTGACCGTGTCGTCGTCGGAGTTGGCGACGACGACGTCGCGCCCGATGGCGAGCACGGCGCCCGGCCCGCGACCGACGTCGAAGGTCCGCGACTGCGTGCCGCGGCCCAGGTCGACCTCGGAGACGGTGCCGGTCGAGGGGACCGCGCTGTTGTTGTTGGTGACGATCGGCGTGCCGTAGGAGTTGTCGGTGCGGTCACTGGCCAGGGCCGGGCGGCCACCCCGGTTGGTGACGTAGGCCTTGCCCGCGACCACGGCGATGCCTCTGGGGGCGTTGCCGACGCCGATCTCCTTGACGAGCGTGTTCGACGTGGGGTCGACGACCCCCAGGGTGTTGTTGGCCGACAGCGTGACGAGCAGCGTCCCGTCGGGCGCGAACGCGAGGCCGGCGGGGACGGGGCTGCGACCGTCCCGGCCGGGCAGCTTGACGGTGACGGGCGAACCGAGGGTGCCGTTCGGCAGCACCGGGAAGCGCTGCAGGTCGTCCGGCCGGGCCGCCCACAGCGAGCGGCCGTCAGGGGAGTAGGCGACGCCGCCGTCGGATTTGGTTCCGGTGCCGGTCTGCTGCAGAACGGTGTGGTTCACGAGGTCGTAGACGGCGACGAGCCCGGTGGTCGCACCGCCATTGTTGAGCGCAGCCGCGGTGCGGCCGTCGGGGGAGAGGGCGAGGCCGAAGGGCCGCCCGTTGTACTTGATGACGTCGCCGACGGGGGTGACGTACTGCCCGGTCTGGGTCAGGAAGGACCCGTCGGGCTGGGCTCCGGTGGTGTTGCTCCCGAGCGGGTGCTGGTTCGCGCTGACCGCACCGGCTGCACCGGCGACGGCCGTGAGGGCGAGCGCGACCGTGACGGTCAGGGCCGGTCGACCGACCCGACGTCGCTTCCGTTGGTGCTCACCGGTCTCCTGGGAGGTCTTGCTCCGCTGCACACGCATGCGTCCTTGCCGCCTCTCTCGCGCCCGCCGGGAGCCGCAGGAGGAGCGGCGGTCGAGCGCTGTTCACAGCGGGAACCTAGGAAACCTGCGTGGAGCGCAACGGAACCGATGGCGCCCATCGGGTGAACACACCGGACACAATCGAACAAGTAGTCACATCCTTCTCCCACGCAGCCATGTAGCACCCGGGCGCTGGTGCGCGCAGGCGAAATGTTGATGAACGGCGTCCGGCGGACGGCGTCGACGGCGTCCGGACGCGGTCGGGTCCGGTATCTCTCGATAGATGGAGGGCAGGGAGCCGGAGTCGCGCTCACCGTCGGTGATGGCGGTCCGTGGTCTCGTGAAGCGCTACGGACCGCGCATCGCGCTGGACTCCGTCGACCTGACGCTCCCGGCGGGGTCGGTCCACGGGCTGCTCGGCGCCAACGGTGCCGGGAAGACGACGCTGCTGCGTATCGCGCTCGGGCTCGTCCGGCCCGACGCCGGCACCGTGGAACTGTTCGGTCGAGGCATGGACGTCCCCCGCCGGTTGGACGGGGTCGCCGGCTTCGTCGAGGCACCGAACCTGTACCGGTACCTGTCGGGGCGCCGCAACCTCGAGATGCTCGCCGCGCTCGATGGCGGCGGTGCGACCGGCGAGGTGGACCGCGCGCTCGACGCGGTGGGCCTCGGCGACCGGGCCGGTGATCGTGTCGGCGGCTACTCCCTCGGCATGCGGCAGCGGCTGGGCCTCGCGGCAGCGCTCATCCGGCGCCCCCGGCTCCTCGTCCTCGACGAGCCCGCCAACGGACTCGACCCGTCCGCCGCCCGTGACCTGCACCAGCTCGTGCGGGCGTTGGCCGAGGACGGGGTGGGCGTGCTGTTCTCGAGCCATGACATGACCGAGGTGGACGCCGTCTGTGACAGCGTGACCATCCTTTCGCGAGGGCGGGTGCGGCACAGCGGCCCACTGGCCGAGCTGCGCCGCGCGGCGCCCGACGGCGCCTACCACCTGTCGACGAGCAACGATGCGGCGGCGGTCACCATCGCCGCCGGGGTGCCGGGTATCCGGGTCGTGCTGGGCGAGGCGCACGTCTGCGTCGAGGCCACCGAGCGCGCGCTCGACACCTACGTCGTCGCCCTCGGCCGCGCGGGGGTCGCGGTGCGGCGACTGACCCTCGCCACCCCGCCCCTCGAGCAGCTGTTCTTCCGCCTCACCGAGGAGCCGTCCGACGACGACGCCACCCCGCGGCGGGCCGGTGCCGACTCACCGCCGGAGGACCCGCCGGATCACCACGGGTCCTACCGGGCCGGCCACACCGTGGTGATCCGGTGAGCACAGCTGTGCCGGTCGTTGCCCGACCTCCGGGAGCCCTCGCCGTCTACCGGGTCGAGCTGGTCAAGCTTCGGGCGCAGCGGCGCTGGGGCGCAGCGATGGCGGTCTGCTTCCTGGGCCCGATCGGCGCCGGCCTGCTGCTGCGTGCCCTGGGGTCGCTCCCGAAGGACACGCTGTTCGGCCGGCATCTGTTGGAATCCGCGGACGCCCTGCCGCTGGTCGTCCTCGGCTTCGCCGCGACCTGGGGTCTGCCGCTGCTGGCCAGCCTCGTCGCGGGCGAGATCTTCGCAGGGGAGGACGGCGGCGGCACGTGGGGCGCGCTGCTGACCCGGTCGGTGAGCCGCTCGTCGGTCTTCAACGGCAAGATCCTCGCGGCGATGGGGTCCGCGATCGGGCTGGTCGTGGCGGCGGCCTGCGGCAGCATCGTCGGGGGCTACCTGCTCGCGGGAACGACGGGCCGTCCCCTCGTCGGGCTCGACGGTGAGGCCGTCCCGCCGGCGCACGCGCTGCCCCTCGTCCTGGCCTCGTGGGCGTCCGTCCTACCGCCGGTACTGGCCTTCTGCGGGCTGGCGTGCCTGCTCTCGGTGGCGGTCCGCAGCAGCGTCGCCGGGGTCGGCGTGCCCGTCCTCGTCGGCCTCGTGATGACGATGCTCTCGCTGCTGGACGGGCTCGGAGGGGTCCGGGACCTGCTGCCGACCACCGCGATGTTCGCCTGGCACGGCTTCTGGGTGCTCGATCCCTACCTCGACGCCTGGGTGCAGGGCGCGCTGGTGAGTCTGGCCTACACGGCGGTGTGCCTCGCCCTGGCGCGGCGCATCCTCCTGCGGCGGGACGAGGCGGGCCGGTGAAGCGCATGCCGATCGCGCTGGTGGCCGTCGTCGCCGCCCTCGCGGTCACCGGTTGCTCCAGCGACGTGACGGCAACCCGGCTCGAGCCCTCGGTGGCGACGACCTTCGGACGCCTGCTGATCCTGCAGCAGAGCGCCACCGGCACCGCGCCACCGGCGCCGGCCGCCGTGCAGTCGTCCGCCGTCTGTCAGCGGGGCACCGCTCCCGGTGGCAAGCGCAGCGGAGCCGGGTCCGACTGGGCCTGCGTGGTCACGTACAGCACGCCGGCCGGCGTCGGCTCATCGCGCCTCGAGGTGCAGGCGAAGCCGGACGGTTGCTGGACGGCGGACGGTTCGTCGCTCGACGTGGGGCCGCAGACGCTGCACGACGAGACCACCGGTGCCGCCGTGATCAACCCGCTCGCGGAGTTCGACGGCTGCTTCGACATCAGCCTCCGGGCGCGCTGAGGCGTTCGGGACCCGCGGGCGGCTGAGCCAGCATGACCTCCGGGGTCATGGGCGTGGTCCCGGGCCCGGGCTTACGGTCCTGCCGTGACCATCGACCTGCCCGTCCGGCCCGTCGGCGACCTGCTGCGCGACTGGCGCGAGCGGCGGCGGCTCAGTCAGCTCGAGCTGTCGAACCGTGCGGAGATCTCGACGCGACACCTGAGCTTCGTGGAGACCGGCCGCTCCCGGCCGAGCCCGGAGATGATCCTGCGGCTGACGGAGCACCTCGAGGTGCCGTTGCGGGAGCGCAACCAGTTGCTGCTCGCCGGCGGCTACGCCCCCGCCTACCCGCAGCACGGCCTGGACGCACCGCAGCTCGGTGCCGTCCGGACCGCGCTCCGGCAGGTGCTGACGGCCCACGAGCCGTATCCGGCCCTGGTGCTGAACCGGTACTGGGAGATGCTGGATGCCAACGCCGCGGTCGGGCTGCTGCTGGTCGGGGTGGCCGAGCACCTGTTCACCCCGCCGGTCAACGTCCTGCGGGTGAGCCTGCACCCCGATGGCCTCGCACCCCGGATCGCGAACCTCGCCGAGTGGCGGACGCACCTGCTGCACCAGCTCTGGCGACGGGCCGGGGCCACGGCGGATCCGAAGCTGCAGGAGCTCCACGACGAGCTGCTGGCCTACCCCGGAGGCATCGACCCGGGTCCGGTGTCGCGGGCACCGGTCAGTGCCGTCGTCCCGCTGCGGTTGAGGACGGACGGCGGGGGTGAGCTCGCGCTGTTCTCGCTCGCCTCGCACGTACAGACCGCGGCCGACGTGACCGTCGACGAGCTGACCGTCGAGTCGTTCTACCCCGCCGACGACGTCACGGCGGCGGCGCTGCGGACAGCGTCGTCGGGTCGGCCGCAGGGCGGCCAGGTGTAGCTGCGGCGCCGTCGGAGAGAGGGACGCCATGCCGCTGTTCGCCTTCGAAGGCCACGTTCCGCGCGTCCATCCGGACGCCTGGATCGCGCCCACCGCCACCCTCGTCGGGGACGTGCTCGTCGAAGCCGGTGCCTCGGTCTGGTACGGCGCCGTGCTGCGGGCCGACCTCGGGGCCATCGTCGTCCGGGCCGGCGCGAACGTGCAGGACGGGTCGATCCTGCACGGCGGGGACGATCCGCCCACCGAGATCGGCCCCGGCGCGACGATCGGTCACCTGTGCGTGGTGCACGGCGCGGTGATCGGGGCCGAGGCCGTCATCGGCAACGGCTCCACCATCCAGGACGGCGCCCGCATCGGGGCGCGGGCCCTCGTCGGTGCGGGCAGCACGGTGCCTCCCGGTCGGGTCGTCGAGCCCGAGACGGTGACCCTCGGCGGTGTCGCTGCGACCCGCGGGCCGCTGACCGAGGGCGCGCGGTGGTGGGTGGAGAACAACCCGGTCTTCTACCAACAGCTCGCCCGCCGGCACGCCGCCGGGGTGACGCCGTCCGGTTGAGATCGTCCTGACGCGCGTTCACGCCGCATAGCGGCAAACTGACGCCGTGCGCATTCTGGTCGTCGAGGACGAGGTCCGCCTCGCCGACGTGCTGCGCCGCGGGCTCACCGAGGCGGGCCACACCGTGGAGGTGCGCCACACCGGGCCGGACGGTCTGCTGGCGGCGAGCGCCGACGTCTACGACGCCCTCGTGCTCGACTGGATGCTCCCCGGTGCGGACGGCCCGTCGGTACTCCGTTCGCTCCGGTCGCGCAGCGACCGGACCCCGGTCCTCATGCTCACCGCGCGGCAGGCGGTGCCCGACCGGGTCGCCGGGCTCGACGCCGGCGCCGACGACTACCTGCCCAAGCCGTTCTCCTTCGACGAGCTCCTGGCCCGGCTCCGGGTCATCGCGCGGCGCGCGGAGCCCGAGCCGCTGCTGCGCGTGGGTGACCTGGCCATCGACCGGGCCCGTCGGGCTGTCACCCGGGCCGGGCGGGTCGTAGCCCTCACGGCGCGCGAGTTCGACGTCCTCGCGCTGCTGGCCGGTCGAGCCGGTCGGGTGGTCACCCGTTTCGAGATCCTCGACGAGGTCTGGGACGGCGAGACAGACCTCCGCAGCAACGTCATCGACGTCTACATCGCGAACCTGCGGGCCAAGGTCGACCGGCCGTTCGGACGTACCAGCATCGAGACCCTGCGCGGGACCGGCTACCGGCTCTCGGCGGAGGACGCATGACGGCGGACGCGCCCCGGCGACGGCCACGTGTGCTGGCCCGGCTGCCCCTGCGGGTTCGGCTCGTCGTCGGGTTCGCGGTCGCCATGCTGGTCGTGCTGACCGGCGCCGGTGCCTTCGTGTTCTGGCGCGTGCACTACGCCCTCGACGCCCGTCTCGCCGACGACGTGACCTCCGAGGCCAGTGACCTTCAGCGGGCCGCGTCGCGCACGGCCGACCCGGCCGTCGCCGTCGCCGCTCTCGCTTCGGAGGGTCGCGACACGCAGCTGCTCGACCGCAACGGCGACGTCCTCGCCGCCGGCGGTGGGCTCACCGGACAGCCGGCACTGCTCGACCCGGCGGAGCGGGCCGCGGCGGCGACCCGACCGGTCCTCGCCGAGCGGGGCTCCATCCTCACGCCACGCGGCGGCGGACACATCCGGATCCGGACCCTGCCGGTCCGCGGCCCCGGCCCTGCCGTGGTCGCCGTGGCGGCGGTACGGATGGACCAGCGCGACGAGGCGCTGCGGGAACTGCTCGCGCAGCTCGCGTTGGCCAACGTGGTCGCGTTGGCGGTGGCGTCCCTCGTCGGCTACCGGCTCGCCCGGGCGGCGCTGCAGCCGGTCGAGCGTTACCGCAGCCGGGCCGAGCGGATCGCCGGTGGAGCGACGGGTGTCCGCCTCGACGTGCCGCCCCACGTCGACGACGAGGTGAGCCGGCTCGGCCACACGCTCAACCGGATGCTCGCCGCGCAGGAGCACGCGGCCGACCAACAGCAGCAGTTCATCGACGCCGCGAGCCACGAGCTGCGGACCCCGCTGACCGTGCTCTCGGCCGAGATCGAACTCGCGTTGCGACGTGACCGCTCGGCCGAGGAGTACCGCGAGGTGCTGGCCCGGGTGGCCGAGGATGCCCAACGGCTCGTCACGCTGGCCGACGAGCTGCTCGTGCTCGGGGCCCAGGGCATCAGTGTTCCGAACGCCGCGGACGTCGAGGTCGACGAGCTGCTCGACGAGGCGGCCAGACGGGCCCGCGCCCAGCTGCCCGCAGGCCGGGCCGTCGCGGTGCACGGGGCACCCGGGGTGGCCGTCCACGTCGACCCGTCCCTGTTCGACCGTGCGCTGGGCAACGCCGTCGACAACGCGGTCCGCTACGGGGCGGGCGCCCTGACGCTCGAGGCGTGCCGGGCCGCCCCCGGCGTCGTCTCGCTGTCGGTGCACGACGCCGGGGCCGGGATGACCGCCGAGTTCCTGCCGCACGCCGTCGAACGGTTCCGGCAGGCAGGCCGGTCCCGCAGCGGGCCGGGACACGGACTCGGCCTCGCGCTCGTCGATGCCGTCGTCACCGCTCACGCCGGTCAGCTGCGCATCTGCTCCGCGGGTGCCCACCACAGCCAGCCGGTCGAGGACCGGGTGCTTGCCGCCCAACCCTGCCGGCACCCGGCCGAGGGCACCACCGTCACGCTGCTGCTGCCGGCGGCGAGCCCGTCAGAACCGGGTGGCGGTCAGGCGGCGAGTGCCTGACCCGCCTCGCGGGCCGCGCTGAGGGCGACGCCGTGCATCTCGCGGGCCTGATCGGTGAAGGCGTCGAGTGCCGGGTTGACGCCGACGAGCGTGAACTCGCGCTCGACGACGGTCAGGTCGGCCCCCCACACCTCGGCGATGATCCGCCGGAGGTAACCGGTGGAGTGGTCCCAGCCCTCCCGCGGCGTGCCGGCGCCGTAGGCCCCGCCGCGAACGGTGGCGAGGACGACGCGCTTGCCCGCGAGAAGGGGCGGGCCGCCGGCGGCGGCGCGCGGATCGGTGATGACGAGGTCGATCCACGTCTTCACGTGCTGCGAGACGCCGAAGTTGTAGAGCGGTACCGCGAGCAGGATCGCGTCGGCGGCGAGGAGTTCGTCGACGAGCTCGGCGGCCAGCTCGACGGCGTCCTTCTGCTGCGGGGTGAGGCCGGCGTCGCCGGCGAAGGCGGCGCTGACCGCGGCTCCCCAGGCGTCGGCGGGCAGGACGTCGACGCCGATGGCCCGTCGGACGACGTCGTCACCGGGGTGCGCGGCGAGCCACTCGTCCTCGACGATGTCGGCGATCTCACGGCTCGCGGAGCCCTCGCTGCGGATGCTCGCGTCCAGGCGGAACAGGGTCATGGCGGTTCTCCTCGTGTGGATGCTCGAGCTTCACGCTTGAAGTCGGTTCGACTGTGCCTGACTTCAAGCTGAAAGTCACGTCCGTCCGGGTGAACTTCACGCATGAAGCAATCGGCGTCGCTCGGAGCTTGTCCGAACGGGTGGGACGCAGCGGTGCCGGCGCCTACACTCGGGCGCATGGTCGAGCACGTCGGGACGGCGCCCGCCCCCCGCGCGGGTTGGCTGACCGAGGAGCAGCAGCAGGCCTGGCGTGACCTGTCCGCCCTGTTCCTGCTGTTGCCCGGTGCACTCGACGCGCAACTGCAACGCGACGCGGGGCTGAACCTCTTCGAGTACCTCGTCCTCAGCTCGCTGTCGATGCGGGAAGACCGATCGATGCGGATGAGCGAGCTGGCGGAGTTCACCAACGGCTCGCTCAGCCGGCTCTCGAACGTCGCGAAGCGGCTCGAGCAGCGCGGGTGGATGCTGCGGCGCCCGGACCCGGGGAACGGTCGGTTCACCCGGGCCGTCCTCACCGACGCCGGGTGGGACGCCGTGCTGGCGGCCGCCCCGGGGCACGTCGACGCCGTCCGGCAGTACGTCGTCGATCCGCTGACGGCGACGCAGCTCCGTGCCCTCGCCGTTGCCGGAGCACGGATCAGGACGAAGGTCGCGGCCGAGGGCCGCTGCCCGTCGTCGGAGGCCGGATGTCCGCCGTCGGACTGCGCACCGCCGGGATGCTGACGACCTGGTGCTGACCACCTGGTGCTGAGACCGGAGTGCCCAGGCGTCGGTTGCGCCCACGTGTGCGGACCGGGAGCAGGATGCGGCGGTCGGCCTAGGCTGGATACGTGGACCTGGCGGTGCTCCTGGGCAGCTTCGGCGCGAGCGGCCTCGAGCTCGCCGAAGCGGCGCTCGTGGTCCTCGTCGTCATCAGCCGCGGGCAGCGCCGCGCCGCCCTCATCGGTGCGGTTGCTGCCGCCGTCGTGGTGGTCGCCGTTGCCGTTGTCCTCGGGCCGCACGTGCTCGGTCTCGTGCCCGTCGATCGGCTGCGTCAGCTGCTGGGTGCCGGACTGCTGCTCCTCGGCTGCTTCTGGCTGCTGCAGGCCGTCGTCCGCCCGCATGCGACCGCGGACGAGCTCGCCGAGGAAGCCGGCGCCGCCCACCGCTGGGCCGGACGGGGTGCGCTGGCGGCGGGGCTGATCAGTGCAAAGGCCGTGGGCGTCGAGGGAGCCGAGGCGGCCGTCCTGACCGTCGCGGTCGGCGCCCCGCACGACGCACTCGGCTCGGCGGCCGTCGGCGCCGCGCTGGCCGTCGTCGCCGTCACTGTCCTGGCCCTCCGCCTCGAGGGACGGTTGACCGCCCTGGCGGGCCAGACGTTGAACCGCGTCGCGGGCACGGCGCTCGGCCTGGTGGGGGCCTACTGGTTCGCCGAGGGAAGTCACCTGTCCGTCGTCCCCGGCGTGGCCCTGTTCGCCGTCCCGGCCGTCGCGGCCGGCCTGGCCTGGGGCCGGTGGCTCCGGCTCCCGGCCGCGAGCGCGGGCGTTCCCGGAGCCGGAACCGGCTAGCGTCCCCGGCAGTCCCCCGAGGAGCGTGCATGACCGAACGACCCGCCGCAGGTCCGCTCCCGCAACCTCTGTCGGTGACCGACGGGCTCGTCATCACCGGCGAGGCGCAGTACGCCGCGTGGCGGGAGAAGCGGCTGCCGCCGGTCGAGCAGCTCGCGCCGGATCTGTGGTCGATCCCGGTCCCGATCCCCGGCCCGCTGCGCAACGTCTCGGTCTACGCCTTCGCCGCCGACGACGGCCTGCTCCTGCTCGACGCCGGGTGGGACAGCCCCGAGGCGTGGGATGCGCTGAACACGGGTCTCACGCAGGTCGGCGGCACCGTGGCCGACGTCCGCGGGGTCCTCGTCAGCCACCTGCACTACGACCACATCGGTCTCACCGGTCGCGTCGCCGCGGCTTCCGGCGCCTGGGTCGCCCTGCACACCGACGATCTCGACCTGCTGGCGCGCCCCGACTACCGCGACGCCCAGCTCGCCACCGACGCCGAGGCCGACTTCCTTCGGTCGTTGGGCGCCGGTCCGGACGAGGCCGCCGCGGCCGTCGGTACGGCGCGGCAGCGGGAGGCGTTCACGACCATGCCGCTGCCGGATCGGCGCCTCGAGCACGGCGAGGTGATCCGCCACGGAGGCTGGGCGCTCCGGGCCGTGCACACGCCCGGCCACACGCCCGGGCACTGCGTCTTCGTCGACGAGCAGCACAGCCGGCTGTTCGCGGGCGACCACGTGCTGCCGCGCATCAGCCCGAACATCTCCGCCGAGCGGGCTTCGCCCCCGGATCCGCTGGGTGACTACCTCCGCTCGCTCGGCGAGGTCGCCGAGCTCCCGCTCGCCCACGTCCTACCGGCGCACGAATGGCGGTTCGACGGCCTGGCGGCCCGCTGCGGCGCCCTGCTCGCCCATCACGAGCAGCGCCTCGCCGAGCTGCTCGACGCCGTGCACGTCGAACCCGGCGGCACCCCGTGGTCCCTCGCCGCACGGCTGACGTGGTCGCGGCCGTGGGACCAGTACGGCGGCCGGCTGCGCGTCTTCGCGGTGACCGAGACCGCCGCCCACCTGCAGCATCTGGTCGTGCGCGGCCTCGTCGAAACCGTCGTCTCCGGCGACGCCCTCGGGTATCGGGCCGCTTCGACGAAGCCCTAGCGGGCAGGGGGAGGATGCAGACCCGACCGACCTTCCGTGGTCGGCGTATCGGCCCCGCCCAGTTCGCCGGATCCGTCGGACAGGCGCCTTCGAGGGAGATCCCATGACGTCACCATCCAGTCCCGCCCGGTCCACCGGAGCCGCAGCATCCGGCGCCGGCAGCGCCGGTGCCAAGCCCGCCGTCGTCAGCCCGAACGCGAGCGACACCACCAAGAGCGCTCTCGCCAGCCCGGACGGCACCATCACCGTGGCCGAGGGTGTCGTGTCGAAGGTCGCCGGCATCGCCGCCCGCGAGATGGCGGGCGTGCACGCGATGGGCGGCGCCGGTGCCCGCGCCGTCGGCAGCGTGCTGCAGCGGCTGCCCGGCGCCAGCCCGAGCGTCACCCAGGGCGTCTCGGTCGAGGTCGGCGAGGCCGACGCCACGATCGACCTCGACCTGATCGTCGACTATGGCGTCGCCATCGCCGACCTGGGGCGCGCCATCCAGCGCAACGTCAAGTCGACCGTCGAGCGCCTGACCGGCTTCCGGGTCACCCAGGTCAACGTCACCGTCGCCGACGTCTACGTCCCGTCCGACGACGAGGGCGACAGCAACAGCTGAGGTGTAGCCCCGCGGGATGCCCGGGATCCGGGCGTCCCGTCGGGGAGGACGACTACTTGCGCGCGCGCTTGGGCGCGTCCTCGGGCAGGAAGGGCTTGTCGGCCGCCGCCGTCTTCTTGTCGGCCCGTTTCTGCTTCAACGACTTCTCGGCCTTCTTGCTGTTGGACTGACGCGGCGATTTGTCGGACACGACGTTCTCCTCCGGGTTGAGTGGCAGGTCGCCACACCCGGTGAGCGTCGTCGACGCAGGCCGAGCCGGGTCCGTGGACCTCGGCGTCACTGTCCCCCTAGCCGGGGGACAGCGCAACGTCGACAGCACCCCTCGCACCCTGGGGCATCCGCTCCCGCGAGGAGGCGGGGCGTCAGCCGTTGTCGGTCGTGCCGGGGCTGCGCGGGGTCCGCTTGCGGGGCGTCGAGGTTCGGCGGGTGCCGGTGGTGCCGGTGCCGGTTCCCGTCGCGCGCGGGGTACGGGGGCGGGCAGGCGCGCGGGTGCGCTTGGCCGGCGCGGCCTTCGTCGCGGTGGTCCCGCCGGACGCGTCGGCCGGGGCGTCCGTTCCGGTGGCCCGCGAGGCGTCGTCGACCTGGGCCCGGCGCCGCTCCTCGGCCTCCCTCTCCGCAGCCGCGACGGCCTCCGCCTCCTGCTGCTCGGCCTTCTCGACCGCCAGGCGCTCCGCCTCGCGGGCCTTGGCCTCCGCCGCGCGGAGTGCGTCCGCTCGCTCGGCCCGTGCCTGTCGTCGGGCCTTCTCGGCGTCGGCCTTGGCGGCCTTGGCCGCCGTCTTCTCCTGCCGCTTCGCCTCCTGGGCAAGCAGCGCCTCGTGCCGACGCTCGGCGGACGCGAGCTTCGATGCGGTGCTGGCCGCGAGCTTGCGCGCCGTCTTGAGCTGCTTGGCGAGAGCAGCGGCGGTCTTCGTCGCGCTCGTCACGGACTTCTCGGCGAGCCGGAGTTCGGCGCGTGCGGACTTGCGGGCCTGCTTGGCTGCGGAGAGAGCTTCAGTCGCCTCGCCGGATCGCTGGCGCAAGCCGTCCGACTGCTCCTGCGCCTTCCGGTTCGACTCCGCAGCGCGGTCGAGTTCCTTGCGCGTGGAGTCGACCGTTGCGTTCGACGACCTGCTCTTCTTCTTGGCCACGTCGTTCACCTTCTGTTCAGGTTGAGTTTGCCGGGCGCTCAGTGTGCATGTCCAAGGTGAACAACTTTTTCGAGCGCGGGCAGACTGCGGCGAGGGGCGTGCTGACGGAGGTGACGAATGCGGATGCCGGGGGCGTCGACCACCACGATGATGGCGATCGTCACCGCGTCAGCCGGCGTCGCGCAGTGTTTCGGCCGGTTCGCCTACGGCCTGCTCTTGCCGTCGATCAATGCCGATCTGCTGCACTCGTACGCGCTGGCGGGCCTCATCGGCAGCCTCAACCTGACGGCGTACCTCATCGGCGCACTGACGACGAGCCTGCTCGCGCGGACCTCCGAACCGGCGGCGCTGCTGCGTCGCGGGCTGCTCGGCAGCACGGTCGGCATCGCCGTGATGGCCGCTGCGCCGAACGCCCTCGTCTTCGGGGCCGGAACGATGCTCGCCGGGTTCTCCGGCGCGTTCATCTGGGTGCCCGCGCCGGTGGTCGCCGCGGCGCTGATGCCACCGCACCGACGCGGCTTGGGGACGGGGCTCGCGGGCGCAGGAATCGGGCTTGCGATCTTGCTCGCGTCCGGGCTCGCTGCGCTGAACCACCGATGGCACGGCCCGGCCAGCTGGCGGCCGGTCTGGGTCGTGCTCGCCGGTATCGCTGGGGTCGTCACGCTGCTCGCGTCGTTGTTCCTTCATCCGCCCCGCACCGTGCGGACGGCCGCTGAGGCGGGGGACGACGCCGAGCCACCCGTGCGCCTCTCGGCACTCCGGGAGGCACCAGGTTGGCTCGGCGCGATGCTCTCCTACGGGGCGTACGGCGCCACGGTGGCGCTCTTCCTGAACTACGTCGTCGCCGCGCTGACCGACGACGGCGGTTTCAGCGCCGGGCACGCCGCGCTCGTGTTCGGCCTCGTCGGCGTCGGCCAGGCGGTCGGTGGGATCGCGATGGGACGGCTCTCCGACCGGGTCGGGCGCCGCCCGGTGCTGGTTCTCGGCTACGGCCTGATGGTCGCGGCGAGCCTGGGACTCCTGCTGCACGCCGAACCGTGGGCCTCGCTGGCGGCGTTGGCGTTCGGTACCGCCGCGGCGGGGCAGCCCGCGGTGCTCGCCGCGCATCTCGGGGACCACCTGCGGCCTCGTGCGTTCGCGTCGGCCTTCGGCGCGTTGACGCTGTTCTTCGGGTTGGCGCAGCTGGGCGCGCCGCAGCTCGGCGGCGTCCTGCGGGAGGCGGCCGGCAACTTCACCGTGGTCTTCTCGCTCGCTGCGGTGCTCGCCCTGCTCGGGATGGTGGCGGCCGCTTCGATGCCGCGCCGGAGGGCGACAGCAGGCTGAACCCGCCGATGGCCCGGGTCGTCAGGCCAGGGACGCGCTCGCGGCGCGGAGCTCGTCCAGCGCCGCCACCGCGTACGGCGCGAGCCCGTCGTCCGCGCTCCGTTCACCCTCGGACCACTCGGCGTAGCCACGCTTGAAAGCGAGCACGCCGAGCTCGGCGGCCAGCTGCGCCGTGGCGTCGGGGACCCCACGCGCGACAAGGGCAGCCGCCATCGCCGCGGCCATCCCGACGCTCTTGAGCGCATCGCGCTCCTGCAGTTCGGCGCTGGCCGCGACCGCAGCCTTGAGCCGGGGGCCGAGGTCCCGGTTCATCTGCCCCAGCGCGCTCGACGCGCGCTCGAGGCCGGCCTTCACCGCGTCGAGCGGGCGGGCGTCGGCGGGCGCTTCCGTGACGCCCTCGACGAGCAGCTGGCTCAGCGTCTCCTGGCCCGCGACGAGGAGCTCCCGCTTGTCCGGGAAGTAGCGGAAGAACGTGCTCTTGGTGACGCCTGCGCGCTCGGCGATCTGCGCGACCGTGGTGTTGTCGTAGCCCTGCTCGGCGTACAGGTCGACCGCGGCCACGACGAGTCGCTCCCGCGCCCCCGGTTCCCATCGAGCCATGGGCCGATCCTAGCGATGGGACACATGTCCCATCACCCTGTACGGTGACGGGACAAGAGTCCCATCATCGTTTCCAGGGAGAGTTCATGCACGTCTTCGTCACCGGCGGCAACGGTCTCATCGGGTCCGCCGTCCTCGTCGAACTCCTCACCCACGGCCACACCGTCACGGCGCTCGCGCGCAGTGATGCCTCCGCGCGAGCCGTCCAGGAAGCGGGCGCAACGCCGTTGCGCGGCAGCCTTGCCGACCTCGCCGTCCTGCGCGACGGCGCGGAAGGTGCGGACGGGGTCATCCACCTCGCCTTCAGCAACGACTTCAGCTCCGCGGAGGCCGTCGCCGCAGCTGTCGCCGAGGAGGGCGCCGCCCAGCTCGTCATGGCGGAGGCGCTCGTCGGCAGCGACCGACCCTTCGTCACCGTCTCCGGGACTCCGTGGGTGCCGGGCCGGGTCTCGACGGAGCAGGACCCGTTGCCGACCGACGGCATCGTCGGCGGGCGAGGCCGAACCGTGACGGCCGTGCTCGACATGGCCTCCCGCGGGGTCCGCAGCTCCGCGGTCCGCATGCCGCGGACCGTTCACAACGACGGCGACGGAGGATTCGCCGGTCTGCTCACCAGGTTCGCCCGGCAGTCCGGGGTCTCCGGCTACCCCGGCGACGGCAGTCAGCGGTGGCCCGCCGTGCACGCGCTCGACGCCGCGTCACTCTTCCGGCTGGCGCTGGAGGTGGCCCCGGCCGGCAGCGCCTGGCACGCGGTCGACGACGAGGGCGACGCGGTCCGGGACATCGCGGCGGTCATCGGCCGCCGGCTCGGCCTTCCGGTCAGGTCCTTGCCGGAGGAGTCGTTCGGCCCGCTGGGTGCGATCTTCGCGATGGACCAGCCATCGTCCAGCACGTATACGCAACAGGCTCTCGGGTGGAAGCCGACCCACCCGAAGCTGCTCAGTGACCTGGAGAACCTCGAGCCCTGACGGCCTGTCGGGTGCACCGCCGGTGCGTCGAAACTGTCGGACCATGCTGCGATACTCGAACACGTGTTCGACTTTTGGCATGTTGGCGGCGGAGGTTGCGGATCTGGCTGCGGCTGATCTGACGTTGACGTCGACGGGTGCGTTGGGGGAGGAGATCCAGGAGCTGCACGTGCTGGAGCTGGCGTTGCGGGTGCAGCGGTTGCGGCGGCTGGAGGTTTACGACGCTGCTGACGGCCCGGCGGACGAGGGTCAGCTCAGCACCGCCGGGTGGGTGAAGTCGAAGCTCGGGGTGTCCCATGGGATGGCGGCCGCTGATGTGGCAGTGGCGCGGGTACGGCGGGCGATGCCGCAGCTGGGGGCGGCGTTCGAGGCGGCGCGGACGAGTTTCCGGCATCTGCAGATCGCGGCGGCGGCGATGCGCCGGTTGCCGGAGCCGCAGGTGTGGGCGGAGTTGGACGAGCAGGTCACCGGGTGGGCGCGGACGACGACCGGGGTCGAGTTCGCCAAGATGCTCGACGCGCTGGTCGAACAGCTCCGGCCGGAGTCGAAGCCGCGGGACGAGACCCGGCATGCCGGTCGGCGATTGTCGGTCAGCAAGGGCTTCGACGGGATGCTCAACGTGGTGGGTCGGTTCGCCGGCGAGGTCGGCGAGAAGCTCCACCAGGCGCTGTCCGCGGCGTCGCGTCCCGACGCCGACGGCGAGGTGCGCACTGTCGCGCAGCGCCGGGCCGACGCGTTCGACGACCTGCTGAACGTGGCGTTGGACACCGCGCTGCTGCCGGTCGACGGCGGCGAGAAGCCGCACATCAACCTCACCGTCGCCCTGGACCAGCTCGCCGGCGGCGAACCCGTTCCGGACGAGCGGGCCGGTTCGTTCGCCGGCCGGTGGGGTGAGACCGCGGAGCAGCGCACCCGACGGCTCGGCACCGCCGCCGCGGTCGCCGAGGCCGTCAGCACGGCGCCGCGGATGTCGTGGACCGGTCCGGTCGGGGTCGGCACCGCCCGGCGGTTGTGCTGCGACGGCATCGTCCTGCCGATCTTCACCCGCGGCGGTCAACCCATCGACGTCGGCCGCCGCACCCGGGTCATCAACGCCGGCCTCCGCGCCTTCGTCGTCGCCCGCGACCGGCACTGCCAGGCGCCGGGGTGTGAGGTCCCCGCCCGGTGGTGCCAGGTCCACCACGTCCACCACTGGCGCGACGGCGGCCAGACGACCCGCACCAACCTCGTCCTGATCTGCCACAAACACCACCGCGACGCCCACAGCGGCCGCTGGGTCGTCGTCCTCCACGCCCCCGGCCGCATCACCTTCCGGCGACGGCTACCCCATGAGGCCCAGTACGAAATCCGATGTCGACAACGCCCACCCAGCCCAGCCGACGACACCCCACCCCTCCACGGCATCCTCGCACCGCCGCACGCCACCTCCGCGCCAGCTGAAGCAGCTCAGCCGGGGCGACGACCTGCGTGCGCTCCGGGGCGAAGACCCATCGCCGCAGCAACTCGAAACGGAGCACACCGGCGGCGAGGTTCGCGGCGCCGAGGACCGCGAGCTCGAGCCACTCAGCAGGAGCGGCAACGGCTGAGGTGAGGGCGGCGAGCGAGACGCTCGTCAGCACGAGGCCGACCGTGAAGACGAGCATCCCCTCGACCTGTGCGCGGCCCTGCCCCACGCGCTCGACGGCGTCGAACGTCAGACGTCGGTTGGCGGCTGTGTCGACGACCGCGGTCAGTCCCCAGGCGAGGTAGTTGGCGGGTTGGGGATCGAGGACGTGCCGGAGGGCGATGTAGAGGAGGAAGTAGGCGCCGGTCAAGACAGCGCCGATCGCCGTGAACCAGACCGCCTGCCGTCCCGTCGACGCCCTGCCGCTCCGCTGCATGGAACGACCGTCGGCCGCGGACCTGAGAGCACGCGTGGCACCGGCTGTGCGGCGCCTGTGGACTCGGCACGGGATTCAGAACGCGAAGCGTTCCTCGTGCAGCAGCTCGGTCGGCAGGCCGGCGGCTCGCAACCCTTCGCGGGTCGCGTCCGCCATCCCACCCGGACCGCAGAGGTAGACGTCACGGTCCGCGAGGTCAGGGATCCGGCGGAGCAGCCCGGCTCCGGTGAGGCACTCGCGGTCTGCGCCCAACAGGTAGTGCACGCGGGCGCCCCGTCGGCGTGCGATGCCCTCGATCTCCTCGCGGAAGACCACGTGCTCGCGGCTGCGCGCGCGGTAGAGCAGGTCGAGCCGCTGACCGGGTGCGAGCGGGATCGTCTCGAACAGCGCGCGCATCGGCGTGATGCCGACACCACCCGCGACGAGCAGGACGTCGCGTCGGGTGCGTCTCGCCGCGGTCATCGCCCCGTACGGGCCTTCCGCGACGACCCAGGTGCCGACCTCGAGCTCCTGCAGGAACGCGCTCCCGTTCCCGAGCGCCTTGACCGTCAGCCGTAGGTGCGTGTCGGTCGGCGGCGCCGACAGCGAGAACGGGTGCGCGGTCATCCAGTGGTCCGGGGTGAGGAACCGCCAGCGGAGGAACTGGCCGGCCTCGGCGCGGAGCTCGAGCAGGTGCTGACCCTGCACGATGATGCTCACCACCCCGGGGCCTTCGACGACGACGGCCGATACCCGCAGCCGGTGACGGATGGCCTGCCGCAGCGGGGTCAGCACCCGGTGGCGCAGCACCAAGGCGAAGACGTGCGTGTAGAGCAGCGCCCACGCGATCTGCATGGAGCGGTGCCCCGCGAGGTCCGGGCCGGCCAGCATGTGGAGGAACGACAGGGCGACGGCGAGATAGGTCAGCAGGTGCAGCAGGTGCCACGTCTCCCACGACAGCCGGCGCCGGGCCGCCCGAGCCGAGGCCACCCCGACGGCGACGAGCAGGACGGTCCCGACCGCCGCCGCCATGAGCTGCGGGAGTCGCAGCACGTGCCACAACGAGGCCGCCCCGCTCTCGCGACGGGAGCTCGCCCAGGCCGCGACCGCTGCCCAGGCGTGCAGCAGGACCAGGCCGAGAACGGTCCGGCCACCGCGTGCGTGCCAGCGAGCGAGCACGTCGGCGCCGACGTCCCGCTCCAGAACGGGGGCGCGCGACATCAACGCGATCAGCACGAGCACGCCGTAGCCCGCGAGCATGCCCGCCTCGTGTGCCGTCACCACGGTCAGCTGGGCCGGCGCCGGCCCGCGGAGCGCCAGCACCGCCGGCCACGCCGCGACGAGGACGGCGCCGAGCAGGATCGCGACGGCCAGGTCGCCCGGGTGCAGTCGGCGGCGGCGGCGGAGGGGAGGATCCGGCGCCCACCGCACGGAGGCGGCCGTCACGGGCCCGCAGGAGTCGGGGCACCGGCTGCGGCAGGCGCCGTCACGCCCGGAGGGACCGCGGGAGCGACGGGCGAGACGGACGGCGCACCGGTGCCGAGCCAGAGGCCGAGGGCCGAGGCGAGGACGAGCAGCGCGAGGTTCTGCCGCCGGCTGCGGCGGGCCGTCGCGGGGGCCGGCAGGTGTCCGTTCATGCAGGTCTCCGTCATCAGTTCGAGGAGACCGACCATGCTGGCCGCGGCTGAGCGGAACCCCAGAGGAAACCGTGAGCCGGATGTGCCCGGCGGTCAGTCCAGGAAGTCGGCCAGCATCGGCAGCAGCAGGTGGGGCCGCCGCGTCGCCTGCATGTGTGTCGTTCCCGGCAACACCGCGAGCTGTGCCCCCGGGATGAGGTCGAGCATGTCGGCGGCGTGCGCGATGGTGGTGAAGTCGTGGTCGCCCATGATCAGCAGGACGCGAGCGGTGATGCCGGCGAGCTGCTCGTCGGACCAGCCTGCGAGGTCGGCCGACGACTCCGACATCTTCCCGAGGAACTCCTGGAAGCGCTCCGGATGCGGCGACAGGCGGGCGTACGCCTCGCCGAACGCGGCGAAGTCCGCCGCGGTCGGCATCCGGGTCGAGGTCGCGTAGGTGCTCGGGTCAGACATGTCGGGGTGCATCCCCTCGGGCCGCACGCTGCCCGAGATCGGGACGACGGAGCCGACGCGGTCGCCGTGGTGGACCGCGAGCTCGAGCGCGACGGCGGCACCGAGGCTGTGGCCCATCACGTCGGCCCGCTCCACACCGAGGTGGTCGAGCAGCGCCACGACGTCGGAGGCCAGCACCGCAGGCGTGATGCCGCGGTCGATGTCTGCGGTGCGGCCGTGGCCCTGCATCTCGACGCCGATCACGGGGCGGCCCGTTGCAAGAGCGGGAATCAGATCGGCCCAGTTCAGGTCGATCGTGAGCATGCCGCCGTGGAGCAGGACGAGCGGACGCACCGGGCCCGGGGCGTCCAGCGGGCCGCCGTGCACCTCGAAGTAGAGGTGCAGGCCGTTCACGTCGGCATAACCGGTCTCGGTCCGCCTGTTGGCAGTTGCGCTGGTCACGGCGGTGCCTCTCGTTGCCGCGCGGCGGATGTCGTCGCGCTCCTGCACCATTGACGCAGGGCGGGACACGTCTTCATCGCATCCGGTGAACGGTGTCTGCGGCCCCGGAGCAGGAACGAGGAGTGGGAACCATGTCGGTCGACGCGGAAGCGCACACGAGCGAGCCGGACGCGGGCAGCCGTACGCAGGAGGCGTCCCGTGAGGCCGGCCGCCGGCGCACCTTCGCCGTCATCAGCCACCCCGACGCCGGTAAGTCGACGATGACCGAGGCGCTCGCGCTGCACGCCCGGGTCATCAACGAAGCCGGCGCCGTTCATGGCAAGGCCGGCCGCCGCGGCGTCGTGTCGGACTGGATGGACATGGAGAAGGCGCGCGGCATCTCGATCACCTCCGCCGCACTGCAGTTCACCTACGAGGACACGGTGGTGAACCTGCTCGACACCCCGGGTCACGCCGACTTCTCCGAGGACACCTACCGCGTGCTCGCCGCCGTCGACTGCGCGGTCATGCTGCTCGACGCGGCGAAGGGGCTCGAGCCGCAGACGCTCAAGCTCTTCGAGGTCTGTCGGTACCGCAAGATCCCGATCATCACTTTCGTCAACAAGTGGGACCGGCCGGGGCGCGAGGCCCTGGAGCTCACCGACGAGCTCGCCGACCGGCTGGGCCTGCACCCGATGCCGCTGACCTGGCCCGTCGGGATCGCCGGGGAGTTCGCCGGCGTCCTCGACCGACGCAACGGCGAGTACATCCGCTACACCCGCACCGCCGGCGGCGCGACGGCCGCGGCCGAGGAGCACCTGGACGCCGACGCGGCCCTCGCGGAGAAGGGCGAGACCTGGACGACCACGGTCGAGGAGAGCGAGCTGCTCTCCGCGGCCGGTCACGACTACGACCACGAGCAGTTCCTGGCCGGGAAGGCGACACCCGTCCTGTTCGGCTCCGCGGTGCAGAACTTCGGCGTGAAGCAGCTGCTCGACCTGCTGCTCGAACTCGCACCGCCGCCGACCAGCCGCCCGGACGTGAAGGGCGAGCCGCGTCCGCTCGACTCCCCGTTCTCCGGCTTCGTGTTCAAGGTCCAGGCCGGGATGGACACCGCCCACCGCGACCGGCTCGCCTTCCTCCGGGTGTGCAGCGGAGTGTTCGAGCGCGGCATGGTCGTCACGCACGCGAGCAGCGGTCGCCCGTTCGCCACCAAGTACGCCCAGGCCGTCTTCGGCCGGGACCGGTCGACGATCGACCGCGCCTTCCCCGGCGACGTCGTCGGGCTGGTGAACGCCTCGTCGCTCCGCGTCGGGGACACGCTCTACGCCGACGAGCCGGTCGAGTACCCCGCCATCCCGTCGTTCGCGCCGGAACACTTCGCCGTCGTCCGGAGCGCCGACGCCAGCCGCTACAAGCAGTTCCGTCGTGGCATCGAGCAGCTCGAGCAGGAGGGCGTCGTCCAGGTGCTCCGCTCCGACCTGCGCGGCGAGCAGGCGCCGGTCCTCGCCGTCGTCGGCCCGATGCAGTTCGAGGTCGCCGAGCACCGGATGGGCGGCGAGTTCTCCGCACCGGTCCGCCTGGAGCGGCTGGAGTACCAGCTCGCGCGGGCCATCGACCCGGTCGACGTCCCGCAGCTGGTCGGCGAGTCCCGCGTCGAGGTGCTGGTGCGCACCGACGGTGAGCACCTGGCGCTGTTCACCGACAAGTGGCGCCTCGCGAGCATCCAGCGCTCGCACCCCGACCTCGTGCTGCGGCCCCTGCTCGCCTCCGACGAGTGAGCCCGGCCGCGCGGCCGCAGAAGGTCCGGCAGCCCGGCCTCCGTTCCCTCGGCCCCTACCTCCGCGAGTCGCGTCGCGCGCTCGCCGGCGTCGCCGTCCTGGCCCTCGTCGGCTCCGGGGCCGCGCTGCTGCAGCCGCTGCTGGTCCGCCGGGTACTGGCCGTGGTCCAGGCCCGCGGGTCCCTCGCCGGTCCGGTCGCCCTGCTCGTCGTCGTCGTGGTCGGCGCGGCCGTGCTGAACGGTGGCGAGCGATACCTGCTGCAGCGCACCGCGGAGGGCGTCGTCCGCGTCACCCGCTCCCGACTCGCCGGCCACCTGCTCCGGTTGCCGATCGCCGAGCACGACCGCCGCCGCACCGGGGATCTCCTCTCCCGCGTCGGCGCCGACACCACGCTGCTGCGGGCGGTGGTGACCTCCGGGCTCGTCGAAGCGGTCAGCAGCGTCGTCATCGTTCTCGGTGCGATCATCGCGATGCTGCTCATCGACCCGGTGCTGCTCGGCACGACGTTGCTCAGCGTCGCCGTCGGCCTCGGGCTGGTGCTCACCGTGGCCCGCAAGGTGCGTCGGCTCTCGGCGCTCGCGCAGGAACGCGTCGGCGAGATGACCGCAGCCGTCGAACGGGCGCTGACGGCGGTCCGGACGATCCGAGCCAGCGGGGCCGAGCAGCGCGAGACCGTCGCGGTGGGCCGCAGCGTCGACGCCGCCTACGACGCCGGGGTCCGCATCGCGACGTTGCAGTCGGCCGTCGCGCCGTTCGGCACCATCGCGATCCAGGGCAGCTTCCTGCTCGTCCTCGGCCTCGGCGGCGCCCGGGTCGCGACCGGCGCCATCACCGTCGCGGACCTCGTCGCCTTCGTGCTCTACCTCTTCCTGCTCGTGCTGCCGCTCGGCGCGGCCCTGCAGGCGTACACGACGCTGCAGACCGGGCTCGGTGCCCTCGGCCGGATCGAGGAGGTGCTGCAGCTCCCTCCCGAGGCCGAGACGGGCACGTCCGCCCCCGGCCCGGGCGTCGGGCTCGAGCTGGAGGACGTGCGCTTCGCGTACCCCGGCGCCGGTGGCCCGGCCGGCACCGCGACGACGGTGCTCGACGGCGTCACGTTCTCGGTCGCGCCCGGCACCCGGACGGCGCTGGTCGGCCCCTCCGGAGCGGGCAAGTCGACGGTGCTCGCGCTCATCGAGCGCTTCTACGACGTCACCGGCGGTTCCATCCGCCTGGGCGGCGTCGACCTACGTGACCTGCCGCGTGCGGTCCTGCGGGCGCGGCTCGGGTTCGTCGAGCAGGAGGCACCCGCGATGGCCGGGTCGCTGCGGGACAACCTGCTGCTCGCCGCGCCCGGCGCCGACGAACAGCAACTGCAGGAGGTCGTCGACGCGGTCAACCTGCGCACGCTCGTCGACCGGGCCCCGGCCGGGCTCGACACCGAGGTCGGCGACGGCGGCGTCCTGCTCTCGGGCGGGGAGCGGCAGCGGCTCGCCATCGCGCGGGCTCTGCTGGCCGCGCCCCCGCTGCTGCTGCTCGACGAGCCGACCAGCAACCTCGACGCCCGTAACGAGGCGATGCTGCGCACCGCGGTGGATGCGGTCGCCGTCGGGCGGACGCTGCTCGTGGTGGCGCATCGGCTCTCCACCGTCGTCGACGCCGATCAGATCGTCGTCCTCGACGAGGGTCGGGTGGTGGCGGCCGGGCGGCACGAACAGCTCGTGGAGACCAGCCCGCTCTACCGCGAACTCGCCAGCCACCAGTTGCTGGTCACCTGACCTCACCTGGGCGGACGCGAAACTACTCCGAGTACGGATTGCGGCGGACCCCGGATTGGAAGGACGATGCGATAGTTCGCTCCGCTCCATCGCGAAGGGTCGTCATGACTGTCTACGTCGTCACCGGTGGAACGGGACTCATCGGGCGCAACCTGCTGGCGCGCCTGCTGCGCCGCAAGGACGCCGAGGTCCACGTCCTGGTCCGGCAGCAGTCGGTGAACCGGCTGCAGGAAGCCGTCTCGCACCTCCGCGGGAGCGACCGGATCGTTCCGCTCATCGGCGACCTGACCGAGGACAAGCTCGGGCTGACGGCCGCGACCCGCAAGCAGCTCCGCGGGCGCGTCGACCACATGGTCCACCTCGCCGCGCTCTACGACATGACCGCCGACGAAGAGCAGAACGCCGCGGTCAACGTCGAGGGCACGCGACGGGTCGTCGAACTCGCCGAGGACCTGAAGGTCGGCGTGCTGCACCACATGAGCTCCGTCGCCGCAGCCGGTGAGTACGAGGGCGTCTTCACCGAGGACATGTTCGACGAGGGTCAGGAGCTCCCGTCGCCGTACCACCGCACCAAGTTCGAGTCCGAGAAGCTGGTCCGCGAATCGGCCGTGCCGTGGCGGGTGTACCGGCCGGCGATCGTCGTCGGCGACTCGGGCACCGGCGAGATCGACAAGATCGACGGGCCCTACTACTTCTTCCCGACGATCGCCTGGATCGCGGCGCTGCCCGCGGCCCGGAGCTTCCCGCTCGTCGCGCCGGAGCTGGGCAACACCAACTGCGTCCCGGTCGACTACGTCGCCGACGCCCTCGACGCGCTGATCCACCGCCCCGGCCTGGACGGCCGCGCGTTCCACCTCACCAACCCGACCATGCAGTCGCTGACCAGCGTCTACAACGCGTTCGCGCACGCTGCGGGTGCGCCGCAGATCCGCGTCGCCATCCCCGGCATCCCGGTGCGCTCGCTGACCAAGTCCGCCTTCGGTCTGATGAGCCGGCTGCCCGTCGCCGGCCAGGTCTTCGGCGGCTCGACCGAGCTCACGCTCAAGCGGATGGGCATCCCGCCCGAGGTCATCCCGCACTCGACCTTCCCGGCCGAGTTCGTCAGCACCAGGACCCGCGAGGAGCTCGACGCCGCCGGCATCGCGCCGCCGCCGCCGCTCGAGCGCTACGCCGACGTGCTCTGGGAGTACTGGTCGGAGAACCTCGACCCGTACCGCTTCCGTCGGGCACGTCCGGGCGGCACCTTCGACCACCGCGTGGTCGCGATCACCGGTGCGTCGTCCGGCATCGGCCGGGCCACCGCGCTGAAGGTCGCCGAACGCGGCGGCATCCCGCTCCTGCTCGCCCGCCGTACCGAGGAGCTCGAGAAGGTCCAGAAGGAGATCGAGGAGCACGGCGGTGAGGCCCACGTCTACTCGGTCGACCTGACCAGCCAGGAGTCCGTCGACGCCGTCGTGAAGCAGATGCTCCACGATCACGGTGGCGTCGACTACCTGGTCAACAACGCGGGGCGTTCGATCCGGCGGTCGGTCAAGCTCAGCTACGAGCGCTTCCACGACTACGAGCGGACCATCGCGCTGAACTACCTGGCCCCGGTCCGCCTCATCCTCGCGCTGCTGCCGAGCATGACCGAGCGGCGGTTCGGCCACATCGTCAACGTCAGCTCGATCGGCGTGCAGACGAACGTGCCGCGGTTCTCGGCCTACGTCGCCAGCAAGGCGGCACTCGACGCGTTCAGCCGGGTGGTCACCACCGAGCTCGTCGGCGACGGGGTCTCGTTCACCAACGTCCACATGCCGTTGGTGAAGACGCCGATGATCGCCCCGACGAAGATCTACGACCGGTTCCCGACACTGTCACCGGAAGAGGCTGCGGACGTCATCGTCGACGCGATGGAGAACCGGCCGAAGGACTGGGGCACGGCTCTCGGCACGAGCGCACAGGTCATCAACGCCGTCGCGCCGCGGATGCTCGACGCGATCCTGCACACCGCCTACCTGGCGTTCCCCGACTCGACCGCTGCCGGCGGCAAGGACGAGAGCCCCATCAAGAAGGCGCCGGAGGCGCTGTCCCGCGGCGCCGTCGTCATGATGCGGCTGCTGCCGGGCGTGCACTGGTAGAGCAGGGCTCGAAGCCCGATCGGCTCAGCGGCGGCGGTCGGGGGTCAGTCGGAGTGTGCCGATGAAGGTCGCCAGCATCTCGTAGTGCCCGACCAGCATCACGAGCTCGACCAGGTCGCCCGGCGAGAGGTGCCGCTCCAGCTCGCCCCACAGCGCGTCGTCGACGTCCTGCGTCTCGTGCAGCGCGTCGACGGCTCGGAGTACCGCCTGCTCGCGCGTCGACCACCCGGACGCCTCCGGTCCCGCCTGCACCCGCATCAGGTCTGCGGCGGTCAGCCCGGCGCGGCGACCGAGGTTCACGTGGTGCTCCCACTCATAGGCGCAGCTGCGGAGGTGCGCGACGCGGAGGATGACGAGCTCGGTCTCGCGTCTCGGGAGGGCGCCACCCGGCATGAGCCGTCCGGCGAAGCGGAGCCAGCCCCGGAGCAGCCGCGGTCGCAGCCCGAGGGCGAGGAACAGCGCCGGCGGTTCCGTACCGCCCACCCGACCAGCCAGGGCAGCGATCAGTCGGGTCGAGCCCGGGAGTCGCAGGGGCGCGGTCAGGCGCGGGCCGGGCATCGGCGAAAGCTATACCGACCGGGGCCCGCGCCGTGACGGGGCGGAGGCCGCTGTGGCGGCCGGCGGGATCAGCGGACGGTTGATCTCCGGGGTCGTCAGACCACGGGCTGCTTTGCCAGGTGCGCCGCCCGTCAGCCGGCGGTGGTAGTCGTGGATGAGATCGAAGGCTTGTTCGCGCGGCGCGGGGACGACCTGTCGGACGACGGCGTGGGCCGTCACGCCATCACCCGCGTACCCGGCGGCAGTGCGCCCGCCGGCCAGCCGACCGGGTCGCCTTCGGGCTGGCGCAACCGGTGCTCGGGCGCGCGCGGCAACCGGCCGAGGATCTCGCGCAGCGGCGTCTCGTCGAGCTGGCGGCGCATCGACACCCGGGCCTGCTCGAGCACCGCGTGCCGACGGGCGGTGCTCATGACGTTGCCGCGCATGAACTCGAGGTCCTCGGCCATCGCCTGCAGCAGCACGACCTCGGCCCCGGCCTCCCGCACCCGTCGGGCCTCCCACCCGAGCCGCCGTCCGGCGGAGCGTCGGAGCGCTCCGGTCATCAGGCCCTTGCCGGCCCGGGCCAGCTCCTCCGGTCGGCTCGACATCGGGTTCAGGGCGATGACGAGGTCGAAGCGCTCGCGCGTCACCGTGTCGAGGTTCGAGATCGACCAGGCACCTCCGTCGACGTAGACGCGGCCGTTGATCACCTGCGGCTCGTAGAGCCCGGGCACGGCGCAGGAGGCCGAGACGGCGTCGGCGAGGTCGGCGGCGGGCACCTCGGGGCGGCCGAAGCAGACCCGGCGGCCGGTCGCGTAGTCGACGGCGACGACCCACAACCGGCGCTCGGTCGGCCATCCCGACGGCACGACGGTGCGCACCGTGTCCTTCAACGGGGCCGAGCTCATCACGCCGCGCGGCACCCAGGCCGACATCGCAGCCGCGAGGCGCTGCCCGCGCGGCCGTCGTAGCGACGCCCGCCCGAGGGCGAAGGAGCCGGGCACCGGACGCGGCCACCCGGTCGGGCGCAGGACGCCGCCGGCCGAGCGGTCCGCCTGGTCGGTCGGCCGACCGTTGGCGTCGACGAGGCCGGGGAAGCTGGCGCCGCCGGAGTGCGCGGCCATGAACCACGGCGGCACGCCGCCGGCGAGCAACGCGCCGATCATCGATCCGGCGGAGGTCCCGACGGTGAGGTCGGCCGACGCCGGGTCCCATCCGGTCTCCTCGGCGAGCGTCGCCAGCGACCCCGCGAGCCATGCTCCACCGAGCAGGCCACCGGCGCCGAGGACGAGGCCGATCCGGAAGGGACGGTCCACTGCTGCACTCATGTCCGGATTGTGCACCGTCGATGTCGCATGCCCACACGCACCCGGCGCGGCGACCGTGCTCAACCGCTCGGTGCCCGTTCCGATAGGTCCGGTGACGGTTCCGGAGGTGCGTGGTGGTGGACGGGGTGTCCGACGCGGGTCTCCGCATGCAGCAGATCGCCGCCCAGCTCGCGGCCCTGCGCACCGGAATGGGCCCGGCCGCGACGTCGCCATCGGCCGCCTCCTCGACGGGTTCTGCCACGGCCGCAGCCGGCATCGGCAGCTCCGACAGCTCGGGCAGCTCGGCGCTGGGCACCACCGGCACGACGTCGCCGTCGTTCGGCTCGGTGCTCGCGGATGCGCTGGCCGGACGTACCACTGCCTCCGCTTCCTCCACTGCCGCTGCCGGCTCGATGGCGTTGCAGACCGCGTCGACGTCGGCCATGAACGCAACCCCGACGGGGGCCGCCGGCCTCGCAGGGACACCTGCTACCGGCGCCCTCTCGACCGCGGGCGTCCCGACCGACCTCTCGCACTACGAGAACGGCCGCATCCCTGCGGCACTGTTGAAGTCCCTGGGCACCGGCAATCACCGGCTCTGGGCCCCGGCGGCCGACCAGTTCAGGGCGATGGCGTCCGCTGCGGCCCGCGACGGCGTGCACATCGGCGTCAACGACTCCTACCGCTCCTACGCCGAGCAGGTCGACATGGCCCGACGCAAGGGCCTGTACTCACAGGGCGGACTGGCGGCCAAGCCCGGCACGTCCGACCACGGCTGGGGCAAGAGCGTCGACCTTGCCCTCGACGGCCGCGCGCAGAACTGGATGCGGACGCACGCCGCCCAGTACGGGTTCACGGCCAACGTGCCGCGCGAGTCCTGGCACTGGACCTACAAGCCGTAGTTCCGGCGGGTCAGCCGGTCAGACTGCAGCTCGACACGGCGGGTACCCCCGCGAACCGCGAGCCGAGGAACGCCAGCGCCCCCGGTGCCCCGGCGGTGTCGCCGGTCAGGTGCTCACCCGGGTAGACGGTGAACGAGGCCTTCACGCCCTCGGCACACCAACGCTGGTGCAGCGCGAGGGCCTGCGGCAGCGGCACGACCTCGTCGTCGGAGGAGTGGTACTGCATCACCGGGACCGCAGGGGCGGGCGCGCCGGTGCCGAGGTCGTTCAGCTTCAGGACCTTCGCCTCGTTCGGCAGGGCGACGAGCTGCTCGTAGGTCAGGTGGTCACGCGTGATGTCCTGCACGTGGATGAGGCCGTGCTTGACCGCGGTGTCGCTGACGCACTCCGTCTTCAGCTGTGCCGCGAGCTGCCGGCCCCGGTCGTTGGCCAGCGCGTCGAAGTCGGCGAGCTTCGGGTAGGCGGCGGTGAAGCCGACGAACGAGTAGCCGAGCAACCCGCTGAACGCGCTGCCGTCGAGGTTCTTGCCGACGGCCTTCAGATCGGCCGGGACCCCGCCGGATGCGGCGCCGACGAGGTGCACGTCGCGGGCGTAACGCGGGGCCAGCGCCGCGGCCCAGCCGGTCGCGCCGCCACCCTGCGAATAGCCCCACAGGCCGACGGGTGCCGCCGGGCTGACCGGCGCGCCGGGCAGCGCCCGTGAGGCGCGGACGATGTCGAGGACGGTGTGGGCCTCGGATGCGCCGGTGGTGTAGGTCGGGGTGGCGCCGTCGACGTAGCCCTCGTAGTCGGTGACGCTGACGCTCCAGCCCTTGGCGAGGGCGGCGACGATGTTGCCGCTCTCGTACTCCGATCCGGCGGCGAACTGCCGCGACGGGGCGCACTGCTGGCCCAGGCCCTGCGTGCCGACACCGAAGGCGATCTGGGGCCGAGGCCCGGAACCGACCCATGGTGAGGTGGGGACGAAGACCGAGCCGGTGACGGCGATGTCGCGGTCGTGCGTGTCGCGGGAGTGGTACATCACCGACCAGCCCTGGTACGTCGGCGACGGGGAGTTGCCGATGGCCAGCGGACGGCTGCGGATCAGAGTGCCCGGGGCGGCAAACCGCAGAGGGCTCGGCGCTGCGTAGAACGGGTCGCTCGTGGCCGCGGCGGGCGCGGGCGCGCTCGGCGATGTGGCCGCCTGGGCGGTACCGGTGACGGCCGGTAGGAAACCGAGGGCGGCGACGCCGGCGGCGGCTGCGACGAGCAGTCGGCGGGAGCCTCGGCGGAGGTGCTGCGGCGTGGGCGAGTGCGGCGTGGGCAGCTTCACATCGTTGCGCATGATGTGGCGTCCAACGACGGAGCATCGCCGCGGTGACGGCGGCTGCGCATCAGGGCGCCCGTGACGCACGACGGGCATCCTCCGTGCCGGTCCGGGCAGGAGTGAACCGTGACCGCACCCGCACCAGATCTGGCCGCCCGCTCGATCGAGCTGGCCCTGCAGAACGTCGCCGAGGGCGGCAAGCCGTTCGCGACGATCGTGGTCGACACCGCGACCGGCGACGTCCTGATGGAGGCGACGAACCAGGTCGCCCAGACCGGCGACACCTCGGCCCACGCCGAGATCATGGCGGTCCGGCGCCTCGCCGAGCAGGGCCGCAGCGGGCTCGCCGGTTGCACCGTCTACGTCACGGCCTATCCCTGCCCGATGTGTCTCGGCGCGCTCTACTACGCCCAGCCCGACGAGGTCGTGTTCGCCGCCACGCGCGAGCAGGAGGGCGAGCACTACGAGGACGGCAACCGCTACATGACCCTCGCGACCTTCTACGACGAGTTCGCGAAGGACCCGTCCGACCGTGCGTTGCCGACCCGGCAGGGTCACGTCCCCGACCCGGCGGCGCCGTTCAAGGCGTGGACGGAGAAGCACCCCGACGCCTGACCTGGTAGGTCTGAGACCGTGTCCACCATGCAGACCGCGTCCACCGAGCTCTACGACGTCATCTCCCGCCGCCGGGACGTCCGTGGCCAGTTCACCGGCGGCACCGTCGACGACGACGTGCTGCTGCGCGTCCTCGGGGCTGCGCACGCCGCCCCGAGCGTCGGACTGACGCAGCCGTGGGACTTCGTGCTCGTCGACGACGACGGGCTGCGGCGTCGCTTCCAGGAGCACGTCGCCAGTGAGCGGGACGTCTTCGCCGCGTCCCTCGACGCCGGAGCGGCCGCGACGTTCGCCCGCATCAAGGTCGAGGGGATCCTCGAATCCGCGCTGGGCGTCGTCGTCACCTACGACCCGGACCGCGGTTCACCCGCGGTGCTCGGCCGGCACGCCATCGCCGACGCCGGGCTGTACTCGACGTGCCTCGCCATCCAGAACCTGTGGCTGGCCGCGACCGCGGAGGGTCTCGGCGTCGGGTGGGTGTCGTTCTACCGCGAGCCGTTCCTGCGCGAGCTGCTCGGCATCCCGGACACGATCCGCCCGGTGGCCTGGTTATGCCTCGGTCCCATCAGCCGCCTGCACGAGACGCCGGACCTCGAGCGTGCCGGCTGGCGTACGCGCCGCCCCCTGGCCGAGGCGTTGCACCGTAACGGTTACGGTGCCGGCGCCGCGAACGAACAGACAGTGCGATGAAGATCGGCTACCACCTGGGCTACTGGGCCGCAGGTCCGCCCCCGGACGCCGCACAGATCGTCCGGGCGGTCGAGGACCTGGGCTTCGACTCGCTGTGGACGGCTGAGGCCTACGGCTCGGACTGCCTCACCCCGCTGGCCTGGTGGGGCTCGACGACGTCCCGGGTACGCCTCGCGACGAACATCATGCAGCTCTCGGCCCGGACGCCGGCTGCCGCCGCGATGGCCGCCATGACGATGGACCACCTCTCCGGCGGCCGGTTCGTGCTCGGGCTCGGCGTCTCCGGACCGCAGGTCGTCGAGGGCTGGTACGGCCAGCCGTATCCCAAGCCGCTCGCCCGCACCCGCGAGTACGTCGAGATCCTGCGCGCGGTGATGGCGCGCGAGAAGCCGGTGCAGCATGCCGGCGAGCAGTACCAGCTCCCGTTCGTCGAGCAGGCCGGTCGGGCCGGGACGGGCCTCGGCAAACCGCTCCGTTCGACGCTGCACCCGGTACGGCCGTCGATCCCGATCCTGCTCGGCGCGGAGGGTCCGAAGAACGTGGCGCTCGCCGCCGAGATCGGCGACGGATGGCTACCGCTGTTCTTCTCGCCCAAGTCCGACCGCTTCTACCGCGACGCCCTGGCCGATGGATTCGCCCGGCCGGGCGCCCGGCACTCCGAGGCCGACCTGGCCGACGGCAGCTACGAGGTCGCCGCGTCGGTTCCCGTCGTTCTCGCCGACGACGTCGAGACCGCCGCCGACCAGATCCGCCCCACGCTCGCGCTCTACATCGGGGGCATGGGTGCGCGCGGCACGAACTTCCACCTCGACGTCTTCGCCCGGATGGGCTGGGAGTCGGTCTGCGAGCGTGTCCAGGACGCCTACCTCGACGGTCGGAAGGCCGATGCCATCGCGGCGATCCCGACCGAGCTCGTCGCCGATGTCGCCCTGCTCGGACCGGCCGCGGCGGTGCGCGACCAGCTCGCCCAGTGGGACGAGACGCTGGTGACGACGCTGCTCGTGCAGGCGAGCAACCTCGGCGGCAGCCCGCTGGAGGGTGTCCAGCGGGCTGCCGAGGTGTTGCTGGGCTGACCGCGTTGCCGGGCTGCCTCAGGCGGCCACGGTCGCCGGGAACCGGTGCCAGACGCGGTGCTCGCCGAGCAGCGTCTGCAGCTGCTCGAGCACCTGCTCGCCGGACTCCCCGGTGACGACGCCGGGCTGGTCGGCGTAGCCGAGGCTGCGCAGCACGGTGGTGCCGGTGCCCCAGGCGCCGAACGCCTTGCAGTGCCGGAACATCTCGTTCAGCAGCAAGGAGACGCGCGGGTCGACCGAGGGCGCGGGCGTCGGGGCCCCGGCCTTGGCGTCGCGCGACGGGGCAGCGTCCTCACCCGGGGTCAGGGCCCCGGCGACGATCACCGTGTCGAACTCCACCGAGCGGGCCGTCAGGAGCGTGCGGGAGACGTCGAGCGGACCGGAGGCGCTGTCGACGAAGACCTTGCCGCCCTTCGGCGCGATGACAAGCGGCACCATGCCTGCGGAGAACACGTTCTTCACGACCGTGGAGACACCCTCGGCGTCGGCGTTCTCGTCGACGAGGATCCCGACCAGGCGGCCGTCGACCGGCCACGTCCCGCCGACCTGTGAGAGCGACGGGCTCGGCTCGGAATCGACGAGCGGGACGGTCGGGCTCGGTGCGGGGAGGCCGAGGCCGCTCGCCACCTCCGCGCACAGTCGCGCGTCGATGTTCGCGAGCGCCTGCAGCTGCCGCTCCTTGATCGTCTGCTCGTAGAGCTTGCCGAGCTCGAACGTGTAGGCCTGGATGATGTGGTCCTGCTCGACCGGGGTCATCGACAGCCAGAACATCCGCGTCTGGCTGAAGTGGTCGTCGTAGGACGCCGGTGCCTCGCGGACCTTCGTCGCCGCCTCGACCGGGGACGGCACGTCGATGAAGGGACGGGCCCCGGGCCCGGCCGGCAGCGGGTTGCCCGCGTCCATCGTGTTCGGGTTGTAGGGCGCGACCCCGCTGTGCACGGCGTCCTGGTGCCAGCCGTCGCGGTAGTTGTCGTTGACCGGCACGTGCGGTCGGTTGATCGGGATCTGCGCGAAGTTCGGACCCCCGAGCCGGGTGAGCTGGGTGTCGAGGTAGGAGAAGTTCCTGGCCGCGAGCAGTGGGTCGTCGGTCGCGTCGATGCCCCGCACCATGTGGCTGGTGCAGAACGCGACCTGCTCGGTCTCGGCGAAGTAGTTCGACGGGTTCCCGTGCAGCGTCATGGTCCCGATGATCTGCACCGGCGCGAGCTCCTCGGGGACGAGCTTCGTCGGGTCGAGCAGGTCGATGCCGCGGAAGGTCTGGTCCGGGGTGTCGGGGAAGGTCTGGATGCCGAGCTCCCACGACGGGTGCGCGCCGGCCTCGATGGCGTCGGCGAGGTCGCGGCGGTGGAAGTCGGGGTCGGCTCCGGCCGCGAGCTGCGCCTCCTCCCACGTCAGCGAGTGGACGCCGGCGGCGGGCTTCCAGTGGAACTTGACCAGCGTCGTCGCGCCCGAGGCGTCGACCAGGCGGAAGGTGTGGACGCCGAAGCCCTCCATCGTCCGGTAGGAGCGCGGGATGCCCCGGTCGGACATGTTCCACATGGTGTGGTGCTGGGCCTCGGTGTTCAGCGAGACGAAGTCCCAGAACGTGTCGTGGGCCGACTGCGCCTGCGGGATCTCCCGGTCCGGGTGCGGCTTGGCCGCGTGGACGATGTCGGGGAACTTGATGCCGTCCTGGATGAAGAAGACCGGCATGTTGTTGCCGACGAGGTCCCAGTTGCCTTCCTCGGTGTAGAACTTCGTCGCGAAGCCGCGGGTGTCACGGACGCTGTCGGCGGAGCCGCGCGAACCGAGCACCGTCGAGAAGCGGACGAACACCGGTGTCTCGGCGCCCTCGGCGAAGACCGCCGCGCAGGTGACGTCCGAGGCCGCGCCGTTGGACCGGAAGGTGCCGTGCGCAGCGGCGCCACGGGCGTGGACCACGCGCTCCGGGATGCGCTCGTGGTCGAAGTGCATGATCTTCTCGCGTAGGAGGTGGTCCTGCAGGATCACCGGGCCGCGCGGACCGACCTTCAGGGAGTGGTCGGTGTCGCTGCGGCGGACACCCTGCGCGGTGGTGAGGTACTCACCGTTCTGTGCGTTGGCGGTCGCCGGGACGTTGGTCGCCGCACCGGTCGGGGTGACCGACGCCGGGGCCTGCTGGTCCGCCTTCGGCGGCAGCGGCTCGCGCGGCGTGGTGGGTTCGTCGTACGACGGCGGCTCGACGCCGGGGACGCCGGGGACCTGCTTGCCGGAAACGGCTGCCGCCACCTCGGTGATGCCGGTGCGGATCGCTTCCTTGGTGGCGTCGAGCGCATGCTGGGCAGCGGCGACAGGGCCGTGTGATGAGGACGTCATGCGGGTGCTCCCGGGAGCAGTAGTGGAGTCCCGACCGGACCGGTGGACGGCGACGGACGAGGTCGGAGTCTGCTCACCGACGTGACGGTGGGCCCGTGCCCGTTCCGTCCGTCGTCATGCGACCGGCATAGTCGCAGTCGTGCCTGCCGCCCGCCCCTGGGCCCGCTTCGACGATCTCGTCGACGGGACGGCGATGGCCTTCCCGCCGCCGCGCGGAACGCTGGTCGCCCGGCGGACGGCGGAGGTGGCGCCGGTGCTGGAGGCGGTCGACGCAGCCACCCGGGCAGGGGAGTGGGCGGTCGGCTATGTCGCCTACGAGGCGGCGTCCGGTCTCGATCGAGCGCTGATGACCGCGCCGCCGACATCGGACGGGCCGCCGCTCGCGTGGTTCGCGCTGACCGGGCCGCCGGTGGCCGTCGAACCGGTGACCGTGCCGGCGCCCGACCGCTACCGGGCGGGCCCCTGGCTGCTGGACCGGCCGGAGGTCGAATACCTCCGCGCCGTCGAGGTGGTCCGGGAGGCGATCGAGGCCGGGGAGATCTTCCAGGGCAACCTGACCACCCGTCTGCACGCGACCGTGACGGGCGACCTCGCCGCCTTCTACGCCGACCTGGCGCTGAACCAACGTCCGCGGTTCGCCGCCCTGCTCGAACTCGACGACCTGGTGATCGTTTCGGCGAGCCCGGAGCTGTTCTTCCGCTGGCAGGGCGGCGAGCTGCTGACCCGGCCGATGAAGGGGACGGCGCCCCGTGGCCGTACCCCGGGCGAGGACGCCGGCCGCCGGGCGGCCCTTCTCGCGAGCAGCAAGGAGCGGGCCGAGAACGTCATCGTCGTCGACCTGCTCCGCAACGATGTCGGCCGGGTCGCGACGACCGGGACCGTCCGGGCGGACGTGCTGTGCCGGGCCGAGCGCTACGACACCGTCTGGCAGCTCACCTCCGACGTGAGCGGGGCCGTTCCGCCTCCGACCCCGCTCGTCGACGTGTTCCGCGCGCTGTTCCCCTGCGGTTCGGTCACCGGGGCGCCGAAGCCCCGGGCCGTCGAGGTCCTCCGCGGCGTGGAGAACGGTCCCCGCGGCATCTACTGCGGAGCCGTCGGTTGGGTCGCGCCGCCTGAGGCGCCGGTGCGGGCAACGTTTTCCGTGGCCATCCGGACCGCCGTCGTCGACCGTCGGACCGGCGAGGCCTCCTACGGTGCCGGCGGAGGCATCACGTGGTCCTCCGACCCCGAGGCCGAGCTCGCCGAGGTGCGGGCCAAGGCGGCGATCCTGGCCCGGCCGTACCGCGAGTTCGCGCTGCTGGAGACCTTCGCCGCCCGTGCGGGCGACGGGATACCCCGCCTCGAGCGACATCTCGCGCGACTTGCCGCGTCCGCCTCCCACCTCGGCTTCGCCTACGACGAGGCGCGGATACGCGACGTGTTGCGCGACGTGCGCGGCGACGTCGACCTCCGGGTGCGGCTCGCCCTGCACCGGGACGGCCGCGTCGAGCTGACCTGCCGCCCGTTTCCCCGTCCGCCCGGCGGGCCCGTCCGGCTCGCGGTCGACGACCAGCCCGTCGACCCGAGTTGCTGGGAGCTCTTCCACAAGTCGACCCTCCGCGACGTCTACGAGCAGGCTGCGTCCCGGCACCCCGAGGCCGACGACGTCGTTCTGGTGAACGGGGGTGGCGAAGTCACCGAGACGACGATCGCCACCCTCGCCGTGCGCTGCGACGGTCGATGGTGCACCCCGCCGGTGGACTCCGGGTGTCTGCCGGGCGTCGAGCGGGGCCGCCTGCTGGAGCTCGGGGTGCTCAGCGAGCGCCGGTTGACCGTGGACGACCTCCGAGCGGCCGATGGGCTCGCCGTCGTGAACTCGTTGCGGGGCTGGCGGGACGCCGTTTTGCTCTGAACGCTCTCGCGGTCACCTGACCGGACGGTCGATGCTGGTGAAGCCGGTCCCGAACCGGCCGTTGATGTCGAGCGCCCGCCGCGTGCTTCCGTTGTCGATCGCCCGCCAGTGGTCGAACGGCCGGTCCAGCACCCGCTCGAGCAGGGCGATGTCCTCGGCGAAGTGCGGGAGCAGCAACGCCCGCTCCTCTCGCGCGAGGGTCGGTCGGGTCTGCTGTTCACGTTGGAGCAGCTTGACCGCGGTCGACGTCGCCGCCCGCCGCAGCGGCGCGGGAGCCAGGGCGCCGAGGGACTCGACCCCCTGCACCGCCTGGTGCAGGACGGTGTTGACGAGGCCGTCGTCGACGTGGGCGGTCACGTTCTCCGCCGGCACCTCGTCGACCAACCCCGCCTCCACACCCAGGAACTCGCAGACGCGGTCGAGGGTCTTCGTGGGCTCCTCGCGCAGTTCGCGGTAGAGCAGCACGAGCACCTGCTCGCGGGGGAAGTGGGTGAACAGGTGCTCGAGCTGTTCGCCGTAGCGCCCGATCTGCAGGTAGCGCCAGAACGGCCCCCAGCCCTGCAGAGCGCGGGTCTCGCCGAGCATGCAGGCGCGGGGGAAGTCGCCGACCGGCTCGAGACCCGCCGAGCGCAGGTGGGACCAGTTGGAGTGGGCCCGGTCGACGGGGTCGCGGAGGACGGCGATGAGCTTCGCGTCGGGGGCCTCGGAGCGGATGCGACGATGCGCCGCGGGATCGGCGAGATACAGGGTCGTCGACTCCCCGCGGAGCTGCCCGGGTTCGGCGGAGGACCACAGCGCCTCGTAGTCCTCCCGCTTCCAGACGTATTCACGGTAGGTCTTGTCGTCGCCCGGCCCACCGCCGGTCGGCGGCGGGCCGTCGGAGAGGAAGTACTTCGGCTCCTTGGGCGAGGACAGGCACAGCTCCGGGTGCCGTGAGAGGGCGACGTGCAGGGCGGTCGTCCCCGACTTCGGCGCACCGATCAGCAGGAAGTCGGGCATCGGCATTCGCGGTCCTCCAGCGGCGTTCCGGACTCTCCACATACTCAACGGACTTAGTAAACAATACGAGCTGCGACCCCTGAGCCGGGCGAAACGGAGGCCGCTGTGAAATTCCTCCGCAATCACGGGGTGTCCGGGGCGCGGATCGGGGCAAATCCGCCGACGATCATCCCGAGACCCGGCCGTGCCTCTGCGGTCGTCCGACTGCACCGCGACCGGAAGCGAGAGCTCCATGGCTTACAACGACCCCAATGCCGGTGCCAACCAGCCGGGGGGCTACGGCAATCAGCCCGGTGGCCAGGGCGGCCAGCCGGGCTTCGAGAACCAGCCGGGCTACGGCAACCAGCCGGGCTACGGCAACCAGCCGGGCTTCGAGAACCAGCAGGGCTACGGCAACCAGCAGGGCTACGGCAACCAGCCGGGCTACGGCAACCAGCCGGGCTACGGCAACCAGCCCGCCGGCTACCCGGGCGGTCAGCCCCGGAACGGCCTGGGTACCGCGGCGCTCGTGCTCGGCATCCTGGGTCTGCTGCTCAGCATCCTGTTCTTCGGGGCGTTGTTCGGGATCGTCGCGATCATCCTCGGGTTCGTCGCCCTCGGCCGGGTCCGTCGGCACGAGGCCACCAACCGCGGTGCGAGCATCGCCGGCATCGTCCTGGGCTTCCTGTCCCTGATCATCCCGATCATCTTCGTCATCGTCGGCGTCTCGTTCTACTCGTCGAACAAGACCCAGATCCAGCAGCTGCAGGACTGCCTGAAGAACGCGTCGACCAGTCAGCAGCGGCAGGACTGCCAGACGAAGTTCTCGAACTCGGTCCAGCCGACCCCCTCCTGATCGATGATCGGGCCGCGCCCGGACCGGGCTCGGCCCGACGGCCGATGATTCAGATGCGCTCGGCGTGCAGTTCGTGGGCGCCGTCGGCGCGGGTGACCTCGTAGTAGACGCGTGAGGTGCCGTCGCCCAGCCGGACGACCGAGAGGTACCGGAGGCCGCCCGGCTCGTACGGCGAACACAACGGCGGCCCCGGTTGCGGGGTGAGGTCGCCGAAGCGACCGTCGGGGCCGCGGCGACCGGTCGCGACGCCGGTGACCTCCTCCCAGTTCTGCCCGGCGGTGGCCCGGCCGTCGTAGGTGACGGTCAGGGTCTCGCCGTCGACCAGCACGCTGGACGCGCGGACGCCGCGGGCGTCCCACTCGCCGGTGCGACCGCGGAGAACGGTGCCGTGCCAGGTCCAGTGGATCCCGTCGGAACTGGTCGCGTAGTCGGTCGTCATGCGATCGGCGTCGTCCCACCGCTCGAGCGGGTGCACCGACGCCCAGAGGTGCCAGCGGTCGCCGTCGTGGATGATCACCGGGTCCTTGACCGCCACCTCGTCGCTGCCCGGTAGCACCGTCCGCGCGGCCGCGGTGGCGAGACCCTCGGGGGTGTCGGCCTCGACGAGGTCGACCCGCCAGTGCTTGCTCGCTGGTGTCGCGCAGCTGACGTACAGCCGCCAGCGGCCCTCCGGAGTGACGACGAGCGACGGGCGCTCGAGCGATTCCGACCCGAACTGAGCGCTCCCGACCCGGGCGATCTCGACCCAGGTGCCGTCCGGGTCGAGGACGGCGACGACGTTGGCGTAGCCGCGGCCTTCCCCGATCGGCCGGCGGAGACGGTAGGCCACGTACTCGCGGCCGCCGACCAGCACCGCGCTCGGCGCACCGGCCCACGAACCCGGCTTCGGCTCCGGCGGCCCGGCGACGACGGCCGCGTCCAGGAACCTGGGCAACGGGGGTGTCCGGACGACGTCGTCCGGGTTGTCGGTCGTCAGTTCGATCGGCACGGGCGACGCTCCGGGTTGTCGGTCGAACGAAGGATTCTCGATCGTCACGATAGACAACGTCTCGTGCCGTCGGCTGACGTCAGAGGTCGAAGCGCCGCCGAAGGCCGCGACCGACGGTGCTCCTGAACGCCGGTGCCGCGACCGACCCCTCGGGGGTGGGACGCGGCGGAGGTACCTCCTCCTGCATCGCCCGGGATTCCGCCGTGGGCGCGCCGGCCACTGCTGGGTCCAGCTGCTCGAGGAACGCCCGGCCCGCGGCGATGACGACTTCACGGTCGTGCGTGAACACGTAGTCCAACAGGTCGGTCGCTTCACCCGGGTTGTTGACGTCACGGCTCACGAAGCCGGCCGCGAAGTGCGGCGTCATCACCAGCGCTGCGGACTCGTGAGCGAGCCGTGCCCCGGGAACGAGATCCAGGACCTGGTACCGGGCCTCGTTGACCTTCTCGCGGAGCCCCGCCACGAAGCAGACGGTCAAGGCGTTCCTCGTGGCCAGGGAATCGACCGTCTCCCGGTGCCGCGACCATTCCGCTTCACTGGGGAAACGCAGAAGGAGAACAGCTCCGTTCTCCGCGCGCCGGCATTGGTGGAACAGGTGCATGAGCGGATAGGCCAGGTAGTCCCGGGCTGCCCTGCTGGCGGGTATGCGTGTGGTGACGACGTCGAACGGCGTCGCCCCGTCGAGTTCGGCCGGCCGCTGCCGGATCGGGATGGGGAACTTCGGTGCCGGTACCTGCGCCGGCAGGCTCCCGGGAACGCCGAACAGGAAGCCCTGTCCGTACTGCGCACCGAGGGCCATCGCTCTCAGCGCGTGTTCCTCGGTCTCGATCCCCTCCGCCAGGATGACGGCCCCCTTGCGTTCGGCGTAGGACCTGACCGCCGACGCGATCTCGACCGTGCGATCGCTCAGGGGCTCCTGGACGATCGACATGTCGAGCTTGACCACGTCCGGATGCAGGAACGGCAGCAGGCCGAGGGAACCGGCCTCTGCGCCGACGTCGTCGATCGCCACTCCCCAGGCGTCCCTCCGAGCCTGGTCGGCGGCTCTCAACAACCGGGCCACGTAACCGTCGACGTCCCTTTCGACGATCTCCAGCACGATCCGGAGGTCCGTCTTGGCTCCCTCCATGACGTGACGGAGGTGTGGCGGGCACTCACTCTCCAGGCCCGACGGCTCGACGTTGATGAACCAGGACAGGCTGGCATGGAGGTGGCTGCGCTGCGCTGCCTGCAGCGCACGGGTGCGCATGAGCCAGTCGAGTTCGCCGAGCCGGCCGAAATCCTTGGCGGCGGCGAGAAGGGCACCGGGAGTTTCCAGGCTGGTTCCAGCGGGGCCGCGTGACAAGGCCTCGAATCCGACGATGGAGCGAGAAGCCAGGTGCATTATCGGCTGGAAAAGGGTGTGAATGGCCGCGTCATCGATGACGGCATCGATCGGTGCGCGCGGACGCTCAGCCGGGAAATGGGATCGGGCGACCCGGGTGGAATCGTCCCCCGTCGCCTGCAGGCGGATCTCGCGGAGTACTTGACGATCCCGCAGTCGGGTCAGGACGGCGTCGCGCACGGGACGGAGCGCAGTGAGCGCCTGCTCCGCCTGCGTCGGCGTGCCGGGATCGGAGGAGTACACGCAGAGGGTGCCGAACGTGCGTCCGCTGTCGTCGGTCAGCACCGTCGCGGCGTAGAACCCGACCAGGCCCGGGTGGTTCGCGATGCAGGCGAGATCGCGGGTCTCTGCCTCGTGTCCGAGGTCGGCGGTGGCGAAACTGTCGTGTCCCTCGGTCGCGAAGAAGACGTGCCAGCAGACGCTGTTCTCGCGTGGCATGGAGGAGACGCCACCGGACGTGGAGGCGATGGAGATCTGGTCGTCGCCGTCCATCAGGTTGATGGCCGCATGATCGGTTCTCGTGAGATCCCGCGCCAACTTGACGAAGGTCGACAGTTCGGGGTCGGGGGTGGAGCCGATGTCTTCACGGGTGAGCCCGAACTGGGCGAGGACGGCCTTTCGGACGGCGTCGTCGACGACGCCGCCTGTGGTGGCCCGAGGGCCTTCCTGCGACATTCTCTTCGCCTTCTTCAGACAGTCCGGAGCCGGCTCCGATCAGGGCCTAGAAGGGTCTATCGGCGTCCCCTGTGGTGCGTCCAGCCAGCTTCCGCAAGGCGCATGCATTCACCCTTCCGGCCGCTTCGATGTGGCCGTTGTGTGACGATCTCCAGGCGGATGATCACGATGGGACCCTGGGTAGGAATCGTCACTTCCCGAATCGGGAGGGTCAGCGCACCCAGGCGCTGTAGGAGCGCAGTGATCCGTGGCCGGGCCGTCGCAGCCACGGCCACGGGTGCAACGCGGTGACCTCGAGGGCTGCACGGCGGGCCTTCCATCCCGGTACGTAGGTCCACGTGGTGGCCAGCCGACGACCGGCGAGCTCGCTACGTGGATCCCCGAGGTGGACCTCGGCGTCGAGCTCGGCGAGCGCCTCGGCCAGGAACACCAGCCGCTTGCCCGACAGCTGCAGTCTCGCCAGGAGCGGCTCGTCGAAGACGAAGACGGCAGGGACGTCCGGGTGCGCGACCAACGCCGGGTCCTCGGTGCCGAGAGACTCCGCGGTCAGCCAGACGGCGTCCACCACACCCGTGATCTCGGGTTCTTCCGGCCCGGCGTCGGTGGGGCCGCCGGCCATTCCCTCGGGCGGCTCGACGCGCGGGCCGGCGTCGGCGGCGGGCCAGCCCTGGATCGGGCAGGCCGACGCGAGAGGACAGCTCCGGCACAGCTGCGGGGCCCGCTTCTCCACCTGCCAACGGCTGAAGCCGTAGACCTTGCCGGTCGCGGTGCCGACCGTCCATTGCCAGCCGAGCCAGTTCGCGGCGACCGATCCGTCGAGCAGGTGCCGGTACATCTCCTGCGCGCCGTCGCGCCAGTCCCGCCCGGCCCGGACCGCCCACTGCGAAGCCATCCACATCCGCGTCTGGTTGACGAGCCACCCGTCCTCGACGAGCTCGCGGCCGGTGGTCTCCATGCACGCCATCGCGGCGGGCCACGGCCACTCCTGCCACGGCTCGTCGCCCCGCACGGGCGCGGCCGGCGGCGGCCCGAAGCGCAACGGCTCCCGATGGGCGCGCCCGACCCGGGCGTAGACGTGGCGGGCGTACTCCTGCCACAGCAGCTCGTCGCGGAACCGCTTCCGGTCCCGGGGCGGAGCGTCCTTCGCGGCCGCCCACACCTCCGGCAGTGGCAGCAGCCCGTGGCGGATGTAGGGCGAGAGCTGCGTGGCGCCGCGCCGCTCCACCGGCAGGACGGTGCTGCGCTGCGAGGCGTAGCCGGTGAGGTCGAGGGTGGCCAACGCAATGTCGGCGGCCTGCTGGCCACCGCGGATGTCGGAGGCGGCGACGGTGTCGGAGCTGAGGTGACCAAGGTGTTCATCGACCCAGCCGACGATGCCACTGCGGTCGCGTGGGACCGCGGGAAGCCGCGGCACTAGTGTCCCGACCGCGTAGCGGTCACCGTCGCGCTGAGCACGCGGGCGCGGCCGGCGCGGTCGGTCTGCTCGCGGGCGATGATGCCGGCGAGCTCGCGGGCGGGTCCGTAGCGGCCGGCCTGCTGCTCGCGCTGTGCGGCTGCGACCACCTCGGGGGCGCCGCCGCGTACACCGTCGAGGAAGCCCCGGTCCAGGGCGGGCCCGGGCTGCTCGTGCGGGGCCGTGGCCTCCTCCGGCGGGATGGGTGCGCCCCAGGCGTCGAGGTAGCTCGTCAGCGAGTCGATCTCCGGCCCGTCGGTGGCGACCACCTCGGCGGCGAGGGCCCGCACGCGGGGGTCGACCGCCCGGGCGGCCGCCGGCACGGCATCGGCGTGCGCGCGCCGCTGCAGTGTGACGACGGTCGACGCGAACCCGACGTCGGCGTCGTCGTGGACCGCTGCCGACGGGAGCGTCGGGTCCGAGCCCGGGCTCGACGTCGGGCTGGGGTCGGTGCCGATCGTCGCGGTCGCGCCGCACCCCGGGAGGAGCACGATCAGGGCGACGGTCGCGACTGCTGATGCCGCACGGGCAGGGCGCGCGATGATGCCTCCCGGGTCCGCTGCTCCGGGTCACAGGGGCAGCAATTTTGCAGCGTAGTCCGCGGCGCGGTAGTCGTCGGGGGCGCCGTCGACGACGACCGCGCCGCCGGTGCTGTTGCGCAGCCGCAGCGGGAGGATGGCCTGGTAGGCGGACGACGCGTACCAGGCGTGGGCGGCCTCGAGGTCCGGGAACGCGATGACGACGACGGCGCCCGGGAGGTCGCCGTCGACCACCTCCGGCATCGCGCCGTGCACGAGGAAGCGGCCGTCGAACGGGGTGAGGGTCGCGTCGATCCGCTGGAGGTAGTCGACGATCTCGTCGTTCACGTCGACGGAGCGCAGCGAGGCGATGGCGTAGGCGGGCACGGGGTCTCCTGTGGGCACGGGCTGGGTCGGTCCCCGAACTGTGCGGCGGGAGCGCTGCCGTAGGCGATGACCCGTGAGGTCATGGGCGCCGACCGATGACTTCGGACGGGACCCGACGTCTCCACCCCATGGCCGATGCAGTGCCCGGTCCCGGGTTCCGCATCTGGGGTCCACTCCGGCGCGACGACCTGCCCGGCCTCACCGAGCGGGTGTGCGGCGTGCTGCGTTCCTCCGCGGGTGAGTCGCTGGTGTGCGACGTGGAGGACGTCGACGCGGACGCCGTGGCGGTGGACGCACTCGCCCGGATGCAGCTCGCGGCGAAGCGGAACGGCTGCCGCATCACGATGCGGTCGGCCTCGCAGGAGTTGCTGCAGCTGATCGGCCTGCTCGGGTTGACCGAGGTGTTGCCGTCAGCTCTCGAGTCGGAGCGGTAGGCCGAACAGCGGGAACAGCGCCTCGACGTCGAGGAAGAACGTCATCTCCCCGACCCGCCGGCCCTGCTCGCCCGCGGGGTCGGAACCGTCGCGGACCTCGACCACCTGGACCGCCCACGCCGAGTAGCCGCCCGCGGGGTCGGGCTTGTACTGGCCGTAGGCCGGGAGCCCGTTCGCCGTCCCACAGGGCACGAGCTTGGACCCTGCGCACCCGATGCCCGGACCGAACCACCAGGTGAACACGTCGTCCCGCCCCTCGAGCCACAGGTCGAACGGCGGCATCGACTGGGTTGCGTCCTCGTGGATCAGCGCGGTCAGCGCCGTCATGTCGTAGGCCTCGAAGGCCTGCATGTAGCGGGTGAGGAGCGCCGAGTCGTCCGCGCTCAGCGGCTGCGCGTCGAGGGCCGCCCGGTCCGGCGTGGGGGTGGCCGCCCCGAGGGTGGCGCGGGCGCGCTGCAACGCGCTGTTGACCGAGGCCACGCTCGAGTCGAGCAGCTCGGCGGCCTCGCTGGCCTTCCACTGCAGGACCTCGCAGAGGATGAGCGCGGCGCGCTGCCGTGCCGGCAGGTGCTGCAGCGCGGCGACGAACGCCAGCCGCACCGAGTCGCGGACCGCGGCGGTCTCGGCCGGGTCGCCTGCGGCGGACATGAGCAACCCGTCCGGCGCCGGCTCGAGCCAGGTCGTCTCCGGCAGCTCGCGCAGGTTCGACGCGACCGGCTCCTGTGCCGGACCGAGATCCATGGGCCGCGCCCGCCGCTGACCGCTGCGCAACATGTCGAGGCAGACGTTGGTGGCGATGCGGTAGAGCCACGAGCGCAGCGACGAGCGGCCCTCGAAGCGGTCGACCGCCTTCCATGCGCGGATGAAGGTCTCCTGCACGGCGTCCTGCGCCTCGAAGGGCGACGCGAGCATCCGGTAGCAGTACGCCTGCAGCTCGATCCGGTGGTCCTGGAAGCGGATCTCGAGCTCGGCGGCATCGATGGTTGACGCAGTCGTCGGCGCGGTCACCGGGCCATCGTAGGAGTACCGGGGGGTGGTTGACAGCCCTGTCAGCGGACCGATGATTTCTGCTCCGGACGGGCGTCATTCCTGTCGTCCTACCGCAGCGTGAATGGAGTCCCCGATGCCCACACGTACCTCTGCCACCCCCGGCGCCCCGACCTGGATCGACCTCGCGACCAGCGACGTCGACGGCGCGCGCCGCTTCTACGCCGATCTGTTCGGCTGGACCGCGGCCGAGGCCGACGAGCAGTACGGCGGCTACTTCATGTTCTTCTCCGGTGAGTACCCGGTGGCGGGCTGCATGCCGGCGGACGGGAACGTCTGGTCGGTCTACCTGGCCACGGACGACGTCGAGAAGACGGTCGCGACCGCCGTCGCGGAGGGCGGCACCGTCGTCGTACCGACGATGCCGGTCGGCGACGTCGGCACCATGGCCTGCGTGGCCGACCCGTCCGGGGCCGTCGTCGGTGCCTGGCAGCCCGGCACCTTCTTCGGCTTCCCGGCCTACGCGGAGACGGGCAAGCCGGCGTGGTGGGAGCTGCACACCCGCGACTACGCCGCGGCGCTGCCGTTCTACCGCTCGGTGTTCGGCTGGCAGACGCAGTCGATGGGCGACACCGACGAGTTCCGCTACTCGGTGCTGCAGGTCGGTGAGCAGCAGGCGGCCGGGGTCATGGACGCGTCGCAGTTCCTCGAGGCGGGGGAGTCCTCGCACTGGTCGGTCTACATCGCCGTCGCCGACGCCGACGCCGTGCAGTCCCGCGCGAGCGAACTCGGTGGTTCGGTCGTCTCCGCGGCGCAGGACACGCCCTACGGCCGGCTGGCCGAGGTCGCCGACCCGACCGGCGCGCGGATCCGGCTCCTCGGACCGAACCGCGAGCAGGTCGGCTGACCGCCGGAGAGGACCACCCCGGAGCAAACCCTAGGGGGGTATAGTTGGTTCGAGTCTCGGAGAGAGGGGCGGCTCGTGACCAACGGCTACACCGGCGACAAGGACGCGTACCTCAAGCGCCTACGGCGCGTGGAGGGGCAGGTCCGCGGCCTGCAGCGCATGGTGACCGACGACGCGTACTGCATCGACATCCTCACGCAGGTCTCGGCGGCCACGAAGGCGCTGCAGGCGGTGGCGCTCGGCCTGCTCGAGGACCACATGTCCCACTGCGTCGCCGACGCGGTGGCCGCGTCCGCGGTCGACGGTGGCGCCGCGGCGGACGAGAAGATCCGCGAGGCGAGCGAGGCCATCGCCCGGCTGGTGCGGTCATGAGCGCCGCCGCAGCCGGCACCCCCGCCGATGCGGGTGCCCCCACGACGTCCGGTAGGCCCGACCCGACGGCCACGCGCTCGGTCCAGCTGCAGATCGGCGGGATGACCTGCGTCGCCTGCGCGAACCGGGTCGAGAAGAAGCTGAACCGGGTCGACGGGGTCACCGCGTCGGTCAACTTCGCCACCGAGCAGGCGCTCGTCGTCGCCCCACTCGGCATCACCGATGCCGAGCTCGTCACGGTGGTGGAGAAGACCGGCTACACCGCCCAGCTCCCGCAGCCATCCGCTGCGGCCGACGCCGACGACCCCGACGGCACCTCCCGCCCCTGGCGACTGGCGCTGTCAGCCCTGTTGAGCGTGCCGGTGATCGCCCTCGCGATGGTTCCGCCGTGGCAGTTCGACGGCTGGCAGTGGGTCTCGCTGGCGCTGGCCGCCCCGGTGGTCACCTGGGGCGCCTGGCCGTTCCACCGCGCCGCGGCCGTCAACCTGCGCCACGGCGCCGCCTCGATGGACTCCCTGGTCTCCATGGGTGTGCTCGCCGCCGTCGGCTGGTCGCTCTACGCACTGCTGTTCGGCGGCGCCGGCATGATCGGAATGCGGCACGGTTTCGACCTGACCGTCGGACGCGACGAGGGTTCGCGCGCCCTCTATCTCGAGGTCGCGGCGGGCGTGACCACGTTCCTGCTCGCCGGGCGTTACGCCGAGGCCCGTGCGAAGCGACGTGCCGGTTCCGCACTGCGTGCCCTGCTGGCCCTGGGCGCCAAGGACGTCGGCGTGCTCCGGAACGGGCAGGAGGAGCGCATCGGGCTCGAGCGTCTCGTCGTCGGGGACGTCTTCGTCGTCCGACCTGGGGAGAAGGTCGCGACCGACGGGCTCGTCGTCGACGGCACCTCCGCGGTCGACGAGTCCCTGCTGACCGGTGAATCGGTGCCCGTCGAGGTCGGCCCGGGCGCGGCCGTGGTCGGGGCGACGGTCAACGTCGGGGGTCGGCTCGCGGTCCGGGCGACGCGGGTGGGTGCCGACACCCAGCTCGCGCAGCTCGGCCGGCTCGTGGAGCAGGCCCAGAACGGCAAGGCAGAGGTGCAGCGGCTGGCCGACCGGGTCTCGTCGGTGTTCGTCCCGCTCGTGCTCGTGCTGGCCCTGGCCACGCTCGTCGGGTGGCTCGTCGTCACCGGAGACACGGCCGCGGCCTTCACCGCCGCCGTCTCGGTCCTCATCGTCGCCTGCCCCTGCGCGCTCGGCCTCGCCACGCCGACCGCCCTGATGGTCGGGACCGGTCGCGGCGCGCAGCTGGGCATCGTGCTGCGCGGGCCGGAGGTCCTGGAAGCGACGCGCGCGGTCGACACTGTCGTGCTGGACAAGACCGGCACCGTCACCGCGGGGCGGATGGCGCTCGGCGGCATCGTCGCGGTGCCCGGGTGGAGCGAGGCCGACGTGCTCCGGCTGGCCGGCGCCGCCGAGGCCGGCTCCGAGCACCCGATCGCCCGCGCCGTCGTCGAGGCCGCGACGGCAGCCGGGACCCTTCCGGAGGCGTGGGACTTCTCCGCCACCGCCGGGCTCGGTGTCTCGGCCGTGGTCGAGGGGCACGCGGTGCTCGTCGGACGACCGTCCCTGCTGACCGAGCGCGGCGTCGCGGTGACGTCCGCGCTGGACTCCGCCCGCGGCACGGTGGAGGCGGAGGGCCGCACCGCCGTCGCCGTCGCGGTCGACGGCGAGGCCGTCGGACTGCTGAGCGTCGCCGACGAGGTCAAGCCGACCAGCGCCGAAGCCGTGCGCCGGCTGCGGGCACTCGGCCTGCGTCCGGTACTGCTCACCGGCGACAACGCGGCCGTCGCCCGACGCGTCGCGGCCGAGGTCGGTATCGAGGACCCCGCCGACGTGGTCGCCGAGGTGCTGCCCGCCGAGAAGGTGGCGGTCGTCGCGCGGTTGCAGGCCGAGGGGCGTCGGGTCGCCATGGTCGGCGACGGCGTGAACGACGCGGCCGCTCTGGCCCAGGCCGATCTCGGCCTCGCCATCGGTACCGGTTCCGACGTCGCCATCGAGGCCTCCGACCTGACCCTGGTCAGCGGCGATCTCCGCGTGGCGGCCGACGCCGTCCGCCTCGCCCGTCGGACGCTCGGCACGATCAAGGGCAACCTCGTCTGGGCCTTCGGCTACAACGTCGCGGCGATCCCGCTGGCGGCCGCCGGCTTGCTGAACCCCATGATCGCCGGCGGGGCGATGGCGTTGTCCAGCGTCTTCGTGGTCACCAACAGCTTGCGGTTACGTCGCTTCGGCCAGGAGCCGGTGAACACCCCCTAGATTGTCGTCGGGGGCCGAGGCGGACGCGCGCGGATCCGGGCGTCGAGGAGCGTGGCATGACGGTCACTGGCGCAGACGCATCCCGGGTGCTGCGGTTGGCAATTCGGCTGGTACGCGCCAGCGACATCGCGATGATCTACGGGGCGATCGTCGCGCTCGTCGCCGTGACGTTGCAGCTGCTGCCGGATTCGGTGCACCAGGACGTGGTGGTCCACGCGAGCACCAATCTGGTCAACCTCCGCCAGCGTCCCCTCTACGTGCTGCTGGTCAGCGCTTTCGTGGTCTCGAACCTGCCCGGGCTGTGGCTGCTGCCGTGGTTGATGGTGAGCTACGCCGCGTCGCAGCGCTGGCTCGGCCGACTCGCCACCGTCTTCGTCGCCGTGCTGGGTCACGTCGGGGCCACGTTGTTCGTGTCGGTGTTGTTGAGCGCCGGGATCTGGCACCACTGGGTCTCCCGGACCGTGGCGCGCGAACCGGACGTCGGGGTGAGCTACGGGTTGGCCTGCCTCGCCGGACTGCTCGTGATGCAGGTGCCGCGGCGCTGGCGTGGCGTGTACGCCGGATTTCTCGTCCTGTTCTTCGCCGGTCCGCTCGTCGTGCGGGTGACCTTCACCGACGTCGGACACATCACGGCCCTGCTCACGGGCTTCGGGCTGGCTCTGCTGACCGCTCGGGCCTCGACGGCGCCGAGACCGCCGACGTACCGGCTACCGGAGCTCGAGGGGACCGCGAAGCGCTAACCCTGGCCGCCACCGCGGATCAGCACGAGGCGGGGAGGGCACCGAAGCTCTGCCCCCTCGGTCACGTCCGTCACCTGCGCGTCCATCACCTGCACGTCCGCCGACCGCGCGTCGTCGGCCGCGGTCGGTGCCTTCGCCAGGCGCTGGTCGAGGCACGTACGGCACAGGCAGCGCATCTGCCGGCGCTGCCCGAGCCAGCCCTGACAGGCGTCGTGGTCGTTCCACCGGCACTGTTCGCACATGTCCTAGGTCTCGGCGCCGCGGGCGGCGCGACCTACCGTCGGACGGCGTCACCTGGCATTGCGCCGTCCGCACCAGCCGGTTGCCCCGGCTTTCGGCAGACGGGGCAGGCCGATGGGGTAGGTCGATGGGGTAGGTCGAGGGCATGGACGCATCGAACGACGACCTGGCCGGCCTGGACGCGACCGCGACGGCCGAGCTCATCCGGCGTCGGGAACTCTCCGCCGCCGAGGCCGTCCGCGCCGCCCGGACCCGCATCGAACAGTTGGATCCGGGGCTGAACGCCGTGGTGCGCACCCGCTTCGCGGCGGCCGAAGCCGAGGCCGAGGCCATCGACCGCCGGCTCCGCGAGCGCCCCGTCGCCGGTTCCGCCACTGCCGTTGAAGCCCCGTTCGCCGGCGTTCCCTTCCTGCTCAAGGACCTCGGTGCCTTCGTCGCCGGGGAGCCCGTCGCCTTCGGGTCGGCGCTGCTGCGGGACAACCCGGTGTCGTGGCCGACCACGAGTTACACGTCTGCGGCGTTCGCCCGCGCCGGGCTCGTCACGCTGGGACGGACGGCGACGCCGGAGTTCGGCACCACCATCACCACGGAGCCGACCGCCTTCGGTCCCACCCGCAACCCGTGGATGACCGGACGTTCCGCCGGTGGTTCCAGCGGCGGTGCCGCCGCGGCCGTCGCGTCGGGCATGGTGCCGGCGGCCCACGCCAGCGACGGCGGGGGCTCCATCCGCATCCCGGCCAGCTGCTGCGGCCTCGTCGGGCTCAAGCCGAGCCGCGGCCGCGTCAGCCACGGCCCGTCGGTGGGCGAGAGTTGGGCCGGGTCGACGACCGACGGAGCGCTGACGCGGACGGTCCGCGACGCGGCCGCCTTCCTCGACCTGTTGGGTACACCGATGCCGGGCGACCCCTACAACGCCCCACCGCCGGCCCGACCGTTCGCCGCAGAGGTCGGGGCCGACCCCGGCCGCCTCCGCATCGGCGTGCACACCGGAGTCGGACGGGAGGGCGCGCCGGGGCCGGACGCGGAGGTCGTCGCCGCCGTCGAGCAGGTCGCGCAACTGCTGACCGGGCTCGGTCACGCCGTCGAACGGAGCAGCCCGCGCGCGCTCGTCGAGCCGGCCTTCGCGCAACACTTCCTCACCATCGTGACCGGCGACATCGCGCTGATGGTTCGTCAACTCGAAGGCGTGGTCGGTCGGCCCGTCACCGACGACGACCTCGAGCCGCGCAACGCGACCTACCGACGGGCCGGGCAGGCGCTGTCGGCGGCGGACTACCTCGCGGCCCGCGGCTGGATCGGGCAGTGGGCCCGACGGATGGCGGCCTGGTGGGCCCCGGCCGAGCAGGGCGGCGAGGCCCACGACCTGCTCCTGCTGCCCGTTCTCGCCACCGTGCCGCCAGAGATCGGCTGGTACACCGCGGCGGGCCCGGACGAGGAGGACGCCCGCATCGCGTCCGTGCTCCAGTACACGGGGCAGTTCAACGCCACCGGCCAGCCGGCCGTCAGCCTCCCGCTGGGCCGCTCGGCGGAAGGCGTCCCGATCGGGGTGCAGCTGGTTGCCGCCGCCGGGCGGGAGGACGTGCTCGTGCGCGTGGCGGCGCAGATCGAGCAGGCGCAGGGCTGGGCCGGGAGCCTGCCGCACCCGCCGCAGAGCAGGTGAAGTCGGAGTGACCGGAACTCAGAGCAGCAGGGCCAGCCCGAACCCGGCCGCGGCGGCCGTGAGCCCGGTCGCGACGCTGAGCACGACGTAGAGCACGGCCGGGCCCCACGCGCCGCGCTGCGCGAGCGTCACCTGGTCGACGGCGAAGGTCGACCAGGTGGTGTAGCCGCCGCAGAACCCGACGCCGAGGGCGGCGCTCGCCGCGTGCGACAGCCCGGCCGAGTCGACCGCGCCGGTGACCAGACCGAGCAGGAACGTGCCGCTCACGTTGACGACGAGGATGCCCACCGGGAAGCTTCCGCCGCGCCGCTTGGCCAGCGAGTCCACGACGTGGCGGGTGACGGCGCCGAGGCCGGCGAGCAGGCCGACGGCGACGGCGGTCACGCTGATCGCCTGCGGCCGGTTGCGGCGTCGTGGAGCACGCGACCCGCACCCGACCCGAGCAGCACCGCCGGCACGGCGAGCACGAGGCTCGCGACGAGGTAGCCGACGGCCAATGGGGCGTGGCCATGGGCCCACTGCCGGGCCACCACGGTCAGGACCGACGAGAACGTCGTGTAGGCCCCGAGGAAGCCGGTCCCGAGGAGCAGCCGTGCCCGGGCAGGCCCCGGCCGGCCGGCCGGGGACCCGGGCCGAGCGGCGAGCACGGCGATCAGCGCGGCCAGCGCGAACGCCCCGCTGGTGTTGATCAGCAGCGTGGCCGTCGGGAAGCGGTCGTCCGGGGCCGGCCACAGCTCCGTCAGCCCGTAACGGGCGAGGCCACCGGACACGCCGCCGAGGAAGACGGTGAGCAGGGCCGAGGGGTTCATCCGGCCACATTCTGCCGAGCGGGGCGCAGAATGACGGCATGGCTGCTCCGGGATGGCGACGCGGGGACGTCCCCGCCTGGGCACTCGCGGGCGGGATCGTCGTCGTCGGTGCGCTCGCGTTGCTCCTGGCGACGCTCGGTACCGTCGGGATCATCGCCGTCGCGGTGCTGCTGCTCGGCGTGATCGGGCTGTTCCGCCTGTTCATCGGCGTGGATGTACCGACCCCCGCCGAGCAGGAGACGCCGACCGATCAGCCCGGCTGATCGGCCCGTCCGGCAGCGCCGGCAGCGCCGGCCGCGCCGGCGTGGTCGGCATCGTCGGCCAGGTCCTTCGCCACGCAGTCCGCGCACCGGCCGAAGACGCTGACGTGCCCGAAATCGACGTCGAAGCCGTGCACGCGGGAGATGTCGGCGGTGAAGCGGTGGGCGACGTCGTCGTCCATCTCCGTCACCGATCCGCAGCCGCGGCAGACCAGGTGTGCGTGGTCGGCGTGCGTCGCGAGCTGGTAGGTCGGCGTCGGCCCCGTCAAGTGGGTGTGCGAGACGATGTGGTGGGTCGCCAGGGTCTCCACCGAGCGGTAGATCGTCGACAGCTGCAGGTTCGGCAGGTCGGCCTGCGTCGCCTCGAGCAGCTGCTCCATCGTGGCGTGCCCCAGCCGGTCGAGCGCGGCGAGGACGACGAGCCGCTGCCCGGTCGCGCGGAGCCCGTTGCGGCGCAGCAGCTCCACGTGCTCGGCGGGAGGTGTCGACGGCATGCGCCCATTCTGACGCCGGACGGCGGCGCCCTGCTCGGCGGATGCGCCGTCGGTGCCCCACAATGGCGGCATGACGAGCGAGGTCTTCCGCGAGGCGGGGACGATCGGGGACGACCTCGCCCGGGTCGACTGGTCGCGCACCGCGCTCGGGGAGCCCGAGGGCTGGTCGCGCAGCCTCACGATGATCGTCCGGACCATGCTCGCCTCGCGCTTCTCCATGTGGATGGCCTGGGGCGACGAGCTCACGTTCTTCTGCAACGACGCCTACCGCCGCGACACGCTCGGCTCCAAGTACCCGTGGGCCCTGGGGCGACCCGCGGCCGAGGTGTGGGCCGAGATCTGGCCGGACATCTCCGACCGCGTCCAGGCGGTCGTCGGCCGGGGCGAGTCGACGTGGGACGAGGCGCTGCAGCTCTTCCTCGAGCGCTCGGGCTACCGCGAGGAGACCTACCACACGTTCTCCTACAGCCCGCTGCGCGACGACGACGGCGGACTCGCCGGTCTGCTCTGCGTGGTCAGCGAGGACACCGAACGGGTCATCGGCGAGCGTCGCATGGCGGTCCTGCGCGACCTGGGCGCCGACCCCACGGTGGTGCGGACCGAGGCCGAGACCGTCGCCGCCGCCTGCCGCCAGCTGGAGTCGGCGACGCGGTCGTTGCCGTTCAGCCTCGTCTACCGGTTCCGTGCGGACGGGACGGCGGAACTGGCCGGCTCCGCGGGGATACCCGAACCGCACGCGGCGGCGCCGGCCCTGCTCGACCCCGCCGATCCCGATGCGGCGTGGCCGGTGGCGGAGCTCGCCGACGGTGCGACCGTCCACGTGCCCGACCTCGCCGACCGCTTCGCCGACCTGCCGACCGGTGGGTGGGACGACGCGCCGGTCGGCGCCCTCGTGGTGCCGTTGCCGCAGCAGGGCCGGCTGCAGCCGCTCGGGTTCCTCGTGGCCGCGCTCAACCGCTACCGGCCCGCCGATGACTCCTACCGCAGTTTCGTGGGGCTGGTGGCCGGCCAGATCGCCGCCAGGATGTCCAACGCCCGGGCCTACGAGCAGGAGCGGCTCCGCGCCGAGCGCCTCGCCGAACTCGACGAGGCGAAGACGACGTTCTTCACCAACATCAGCCATGAGTTCCGGACGCCCCTGACGCTGCTGCTCGGCCCCACCGAGGACGCGCTCGCCGACACCACGGTGCCGCTGGCCGACGAGCAGCGGGCCCGCTTCGAGCTGGTCCAGCGCAACGGCGAACGACTGCTGCGGCTGGTGAACAGCCTGCTCGAGTTCTCCCGCATCGAGGCCGGGCGTTCCCAGGCGAACGTCGCCCCTGTCGACCTCGCGCGCTACACCGCCGAACTCGCCAGCGCCTTCGCGACGGCGACCGACCGGGTCGGGCTCCGCCTCGACATCGAGTGCACGCCGCTGTCCGGACCGGTCTGGGTCGACGAGGACATGTGGGCCAAGGTCGTGCTCAACCTGCTGTCCAACGCCCTCAAGTTCACCTTCGACGGCGGCATCACCGTCCGGTTGGTCGAGGACGGGCCCGACGCCGTCCTCACCGTCACCGACACCGGCATCGGGATCGCCGAGGACGCGCAGCAGCAGCTGTTCGAGCGGTTCACCCGCATCCCGGGCGCTCGGTCGCGCAGCTTCGAGGGCTCCGGCATCGGGCTCGCCCTGGTCGGCGAGCTGGTCGCGCTGCACGGCGGCACCGTCGGGGTGCGGAGCGCCCCCGGCGAGGGCAGCAGCTTCTCCGTCCGGATCCCGCGCATGCGGCCGGACGACGTCGAACCGGCCGAGGCCTCGCACGAGCCGGTCGATCCGGCCTCCTCGCGGGTCCGCGGCTTCATGGCCGAAGCGTTGCGCTGGTCGGTTCCGCTCGACGACGCCGAGCAGTCGGCCGAGCCGGCCGTGGTGGGCGACGGCGATGCCGCCCGTCCCGTCGTGGTGGTCGCCGACGACAACGCCGACATGCGCGACTACGTACGCCGTCTGCTGGACCGCGACTACCGGGTACTCGCGGTCGACGACGGTCTCGCCGCCCTCGCGCTGGTGCGCCGCAATCCGCCGGACCTGCTGCTCACCGACGTGATGATGCCCGGCCTCGACGGCTTCGGGCTCGTCCGCGCCCTGCGGGACGACCCCGCGACGGCCGAGGTGCCCATCGTCATGCTCTCGGCCCGGGCCGGTGAGGAGGCGACCGTCGAGGGCCTCGACACCGGTGCCGACGACTACCTGGTCAAGCCGTTCTCCGCCCGTGAGCTGCTGGCCCGCGTCCGCGCGAACCTGGAACTCGACCGCGCGCGGCGGGTGCGCGACGCCCTCGAGCGCGGCCGCCGGCTGCTGGACCAGGCGCAGCGCCTCGCCCGCGTCGGCAGCTGGGAGGTCGACCTCGCCACCGGCCGGATCTCGGCGTCGGCCGAGCTCGTCCGGCAGTTCGGCATGGCGGGCGCCGACCTCGAGAACGGCGGATTCGATTCCCTGCTCACGCGGGTCGTGGACCGGAAGGACCAGGCCCGCGTCCGCTCCCTGTTCGAGGCGGCCGCTCGCGGTGAACCGCTGGACTTCGAGGTGAGCGTCACCCGGACCGAGGGCCGTCGCACCTACCGCGTCATCGGCGAGCTCGACACCGACGACGAGGGACGCCCCGTCCGGTTGCGCGGCAGTCAGCAGGACGTGACCGACCAGCATGCCGCCCGGGACGCCGTCGCCGCGGCCAGTGCGACGCGGGAGGTCGCCGAGCGCGAGATGCGGCTGGCCAACGAGCTGCAGGCCAGCCTGCTCCCGCGAACGACCTTCGACCCCGAGCCGCTGCAGATCGCGACCTACTACCGCGCCGGGGTCGAGGGCACGCAGGTCGGCGGTGACTGGTACGACGTCATCGAGCTCGGTGCGGGCCGTACCGCCCTGGTGATGGGCGACGTGATGGGGCGCGGAGTCAAGGCAGCCGCCGTCATGGGCCAGCTGCGCGCCGCCGTGCGGGCCTACGCGCGGCTCGACCTGCCACCGGCCGACGTGCTGGAGTACCTCGACGGGCTCGTCCGGGACCTCGGCGACGATCAGATCGTCACGTGCGTGTACGCCGTCTACGACCCGGGCGAGCGGACGCTCGCCTACGCCAACGCCGGGCACCTGCCGCCGCTCGTCCGTCTGCCCGGCGGCATTTTCGCGCCGCTCGCCGCCGCGGCGGAGCCACCGTTGGGCGCCGGCCCGCCAGTCGGGCGGGGTGCCGAGGTGGAGCTGCCTCCCGGAGCCCTGCTCGCCCTGTACACCGACGGCCTCGTCGAGAGCCGGACCCGCGACCTCGACGACGGCATCGAGCTGCTCGCCGCCGAACTCGACCGGGTGGAGCGCGTCGACGACCAGGTCCCGGGCCGCCTCGTCTCGGCGATGCTGCCCGGCGGTCCCGACGACGACGTGGCGATCCTGCTCGCCCACGTCGAGTACGGCTACGAAGGTCGGTCCGTGGACATCGCGGTGCCCAGCCGGGAGCGGGCGGTGCAGGAGGTCCGGGACAGCCTCACCTCGACGATGATCAGCTGGGGTGTGCCGGAGGGCGTGCGTGACGACGTCGAACTGCTGGCCAGCGAGCTGACCACCAACGCGATCATCTACGCCTCCGCGCCGGTGCACGTCCGGCTGCGGCTCACGGCGCGGCACGTCGTGCTCGAGGTCTACGACGCCGCGACGTACCTACCACGCCGCATGCGTCCGACCCCGGACGACGAGCACGGCCGCGGGCTGCAGCTCGTCGCGCTGCTCGCCGAGCGCTGGGGGACCCGCCCGACCGAGCGGGGCAAGGCCGTGTGGTGCGTCGTCGCCCTCGAGCAGGCGGCCGAGCCCGTCCTGGCCGGATAGGAGAACCGTGCAGTCAGCGCCATCCGGAAAGGCCGGGAAGCGGACGGCGAAGCTCCTCGCCGCGACTACCCGGCCCTGACGGTCGCCTGACCCGCACGGGCGATCTCCGCGGGGCCGAGGACGCCGAGCACGGGGCCGTCGCCTGAGCCGTCGGCCGTCACCACCCCGAACGGCGCGGCACTCGTCGGGTCGATCAGGCGCTCGACCGGCTCCTGCGGCGAGAGCAGCACCGCGGGTCGGGCCAGGTCCTGGACGCGCCGTGTCGTGCGGTCGTCGCCGGGCACCGTGAGCAACTCGTCGACCAGGACGACGGCGAGGCGGCCGTCGAAGCGGCGCATCGGGAGCAGCCGGTGGGGCGAGCGCCCGTGTTCGGCGAGCACGGCGTCCACGGTCGACCACCCCTGCACCTCGGGCGGGTGCTCGATCATCACGCGTCCGACCGGCACTGCCGCTGTCGCGGAGTGCAGCGTGACGCGGGCCTGCTCGAGGCGGCTCTGCAGCAGCGTCAGCCACCCGATGAAGGCGAGCCAGATCCCGGCGACGCCGACCAGCAGGACGGCGACGACCCCGGCGGCCACGAGCACCCATCCGGTGCGGATACCGATCCGGGCCAGGGTGGCCTCGGCGGCGGCACGGTCGCCGCGGCGCCAGGCGCGGGCGAGTACCAGCAGTCCACCGGACCGTCCGGGGGCGGGCAGCAGGTCGAGCACGGTCAGTGCTCCGGTGAGCAGCGCGGCGCCGAGGACGGTCGCGGCGAGCGGGGCCCACCCGGCCCCGGAGGCGGCCGCGGCGGCGAGCAGCAGGGCGAGGACCAGGCCGAAGCCTGCCAGCGGCTTGGTCCGGCCGAGGGCGAGGGCTTCGGTGGCGTCGCGGGGTGCCTCCGCCGAGGGGAGCGACGGACCCCAGGCGCTGACCACGACGGGCCCGCTGTGCAGGCCGAGGCGCCGTGCGCGCCAGGCGGTGGCGGCCTCCGTGAGGGTCAGCGCGGCGAACGCGGCACCGGCACCGAGCAGACCGGCGGCCACCAGCGCCGGCGGGTCGACGATGGAGTCGCCGCGGCTCGCGGGGCCGAGGCCCAGCAGCAGGGCGAGCAGCCCCACGCCGAGCGGCGCGCCCGCGCTGATGCGGACCCCCGCGTCGGGCTGGGGCGGGTTCGAGCCGGGTGACGGGTACGTGCGGTTCGTGGTCATCGTCGCGATCTCCTTCTCCACGGGATCGACCATGCACCTATTGTCTGTGCCGGACGTGCGCATGAAAAGACTCGTCCCATGACATGTGGACCCTGGCTTCCTGCCGGAACCCGGCAACGGACCAAAGGATCGCGCTGTTGCCTCAGCAAGCGCTCCGCGGTGCCGATGGGCCACCGCAACCGAGTCCCTGCCGTACGCCAGGAGGTCCGCGAAACCTCATGGCCGGAGTCGACGAGGACCGCCGCGTGGCGGCACTGCGGGAGTACGGCCTGCTCGACCGCGTCGCACCGCCGGAGATCGAGGCGTTGGTCCGCGTCGCCGCGCAGCTCGCCGGGGTCCCCACCGCCGCGGTGAACCTCATCGACGACAGCTGGCAATGTGCGGTCGCGCCGGTCGGCTTCGCCGGCGGCCGGACCCCGCGGTCGGCCTCGATGTGTGCGCGCCACTTCCTCGACGGGGAGCCGGTCCGTCTTCCCGACGCCCGGCAGGACCCCGACTACGCCGACAATCCGTGGGTGAGCGGCGTGCTCGGCAACGTCCGCTTCTACGCCTCGGTCCCGCTCACCGGCGAGTCCGGCGACGTGCTCGGCACCCTCTGCCTGTTCGACGTCGTGGAGCGAGAGCTGGACGACACGCGTTTCGCCGCCGTCTGCGATCTCGGCACGGTGCTGGTGGGCCTGCTCGAGCGCCACCGCCACGCCCGACGCAACGCCTCGCTCGCCGTCGAGGCGGAGAACCAGCGGGCGCGGTACTCCTCGGCCGCCCGGGAACTCGAGGTCCGCACCGAGCTGATCCGCGCGGTCCTCGACCGCGTCGAGGTCGCCATCGTCGCCGCCGGGCCCGACGGCCGCCTCAGCCTGTTCAACCGCGCCGCCTTCGAGTGGCACGGGCTGCCGGCCGACGCGAGCCTCGACCCGGACGAGCAGGCGGGCCACTACGACCTGTTCGAGGCCGACGGCCGCACGCCGCTGCACCCCGACCGGGTCCCGCTGCAGCGGGCACTGGTCGAGGGCGAGGTGCACGACGTCGAGATCGTCATCGCCCCGGCGGGGCGTGCCGCTCGGCGCGTCGTGTGTTCGGGCCGCAGCATGGCCCGGGCGAACGGGACCCCGCTCGGCGCCGTCATCGCCATGGCCGACGTCACGGCCGACCGCCGCCAGCGCGCCGCCCTCGAGGACGCCCACGAGCAGCTGTCGCGCCACCGCAGCGAACTCGAGCGCTCCAACGCCGAGCTCGCCGACTTCGCGGCGGTGGCCAGCCACGACCTTCGCTCGCCGTTGGCGGTCATCGACGGATATCTCGCCCTGCTCCTCGACGTCTACGGCGGGCAGATGGAGGACCGCGCCAAGGACTGGGTCGGCATCGCGCGGACGGCCGTCTCCCGCATGCTCAGCCTCACCGAGGCCCTGCTCACCTACGCCCAGGTCGGCGGAGCGATCCCGGTGCGCGCGCCGGTCGACGTCACCGAGACGCTCGGGCAGGTGCTGCTCGACCTGGAGGCCGAGGTGGCGCAGGCCGGGGCGGTCGTCCGGACGGTGGGACCGTTGCCCGAGATCGACGTCGACCCGGTGCTGTTCCGCCAGCTGCTGCAGAACCTCGTGGCCAATGCCGTGACCCATCGCGACCACGACCGGCCCTGTCGCGTCACCGTCTCCGTGGATGCCTCGTCCCCCGGGCGCGGCCCGGGCTGGACCGTGTCGGTCGCCGACAACGGCCGCGGCGTCCCCGCCGAGCACCGCGCCCGCGTGTTCACCATGTTCACCAGCGCGCACGACGGGGACCGCGGTGGCACCGGTATCGGGTTGGCGACCTGCGCCCGCATCGTGGAGCACCACGGCGGCTCGATCTGGATCGACGAAACCCCAGGGGGCGGCGCGACCGTGTGCTTCACTCTGCGGGCCGAGCGGGTGCCGGCGCCTCGCCGCAGTCGCGTGCCGGCCTGAGGGAAGGCGACTGTCACCCTCCGGTCTGCTACCCAGGCCGTGACGGTGAGTCACGATGAGTTCGGATCGGTGTGCGGTCTGCCCGGGCTCGTCCGGGCTCGTTCGGGGCTTCGGGGACGGCGAGGGTGCGATGGCGGACGCGGAGGAAGCGTCGGCCGCCCCATCGCCGAACAACAGTGCGCCCTACTCCGGCTTCGTCGAGGCGGCCCGTGGTGCCGTCGAGTTCCTGCACCGTGCGGTCGGCCTCGATCTCTGGATGGTCACCGCCGTCGTCGGGGACGAGCAGGTCGCCGTGGCGGCATCGCCGGCACGGCTGGTGCGCCCGGGGCAGGGCATCGCGTGGGCCGAGGGCTTCTGCAGCCGCATGACGAGCGGGTCCGCCCCTCGCGTCGCCCCGGTGACCGCCGACGTCCTCGCCTACGCCGACCGAACCTTCGGCCCCGCGATGCGGGTCTCGTCCTACCTCGGGGTGCCGCTGCTGCGCGGTGACGGCGAGCTGTACGGCACCGTCTGCGGCTTCGGTCTGGAGCGGCAGCCGGCGACCTTCGTCGACCACCTCCCCCTGGTGGAGCACACCGCGCGCCTGCTCAGCACGATCCTGGCGCAGGAGGGTGCGGCCGTCGCGAGCCAGCAGCTCATCGAGCGGGTCATCGAGGACAGCGAACGGGACGTCCTGACGGGGCTGTTGAACCGGCGGGGATGGGAGCGCGCGCTGGGGGTGGAGGAGTCGCGGTGCCAGCGCTCCGGCTGCTCGGCGACGGTCATCGTGGTGGACCTCGACGGGCTGAAGGCGGTGAACGACAGCCGGGGCCACGCGGCCGGCGACGCCTTCCTGCAGCGCACGGCCGGTGTCCTGCGGGAGAGCAGCCGCCCGAGCGATGTGGTCGCCCGTCTCGGGGGTGACGAGTTCGCGGTTCTGGTCACCGCGCCGACCGACGACCTCCCCGACGACCGGCAGCGATGGGGGGAGCGCTACGTCGCACGGCTCGCCGGCCGGTTGGCGGCGGCCGAGTGCCCGGCCTCGCTCGGCCATTCCGCCCGGCGCGAGCAGGACGCGCCCGACCGGGGGCTCGTCGAGGCCTGGCGGCGTGCGGACGAACAGATGTACGCCGAGAAGGCCGTGCACCGACGGGCTGGAAACAGTCCGCGCTGACTGTTACGGTGGGGCCCTCGTCACAAGGAAGTCCCCTCCCACGTTTGGATGCCCCCATGCGCGATGCAGTGATCGTCGAGGCGGTCCGCACCCCGGTCGGCAAGCGGAACGGCGGCCTGTCCGGCGTCCACCCGGTCGACCTGTCCGCCCACGTCCTGCGCTCGCTGGCCGAGCGTGCGGGCGTCGACCCCTCGGTCGTCGACGACGTCATCTGGGGCTGCGTCTCGCAGACCGGTGAGCAGACGCTCGACATCGCCCGCACCGCCGTGCTGGCCGCCGGCTGGCCCGAGTCGGTGCCCGGCGTGACCGTCGACCGGCAGTGCGGCTCGAGCCAGCAGTCGGTGCACTTCGCCGCCGCCGGTCTGGTCGCCGGGCAGTACGACGTCGTCGTCGCCGGTGGCGTCGAGTCGATGTCGCGGGTGCCGATGGGCTCGTCGGCGAACGGCCAGAACCCGCTCGGCGAGCAGTTCCTCGCCCGCTACGGCGGCGTGTTCCCGAACCAGGGCATCGGCGCCGAGATGATCGCCGAGCGCTGGGGTCTCTCGCGTACGCAGCTCGACGAGTTCGCCGTCGGTTCGCACGAGAAGGCCGCCACCGCGCAGGACGACGGCCGCTTCGAGGGCCAGATCGCCCCCGTTACGCTGCCGGACGGCACCGTGATCAGCGCCGACGAGGGCATCCGCCGCGGCACCACCGTCGAGAAGCTGGCCGGGCTCAAGACGGTCTTCCGGCGGGCCGGAGATGATGCAAGCAAGCCCGAGGACGGCGTCATCAGCGCCGGCAACGCCTCGCAGATCTCCGACGGCTCGGCCGCGCTGCTCATGATGACCAGCGAGAAGGCCGCTGAACTCGGCTGCACCCCGATCGCCCGCGTGCACACCGCCGTGCTCGCCGGTTCCGACCCGATCATCATGCTGACCGCCCCCATCCCGGCGACGCAGAAGGCTCTCGCCAAGTCGGGGCTGACCATCGACCAGATCGGTGCCTTCGAGGTCAACGAGGCGTTCGCCCCGGTGCCGCTCGCGTGGCTCGCCGACCTCGGCGCCGACGTCAAGGCGCTCAACCCCAACGGCGGCGCCATCGCCCTCGGTCACCCGCTCGGCGGCTCCGGCGCCCGGCTGATGACGACGCTCGTGCACCACATGCGCGACCAGGGCATCCGCTACGGGTTGCAGACCATGTGCGAGGGCGGCGGGCAGGCCAACGCCACCATCCTCGAGTTGCTCTGATGGATGTCGCAGGAGCCGCCGCGATCGTCACCGGCGGAGCGTCCGGGCTCGGTCTCGCCACGGTCGAGCGACTCCTGACCGCCGGTGCGTCGGTCACGATCCTCGACCTGCCGTCCTCCGACGGCGCGGCGGTGGCCGACAAGCTCGCCGGTCAGTTCGACGGCCGCGCGCGCTTCGCGGCTGCCGACGTCACTGACGAGGCCGGGGTGGCGGCGGCGCTCGACGTCGCCGTCGCGCAGGGCCCGCTGCGCGTCGCGGTGAACTGTGCCGGCACCGGCGACGCGATCCGCATCCTCGGGAAGAAGGGCGTCTACCCGCTGGAGAAGTTCGCCCGCATCGTCTCGATCAACCTGATCGGCACCTTCAACGTCCTTCGGCTCGCTGCGGAGCAGATGGTGGCGAACGAACCGGTCGGGGAAGAACGCGGCGTCATCGTCAACACCGCCTCCGTGGCCGCGTTCGACGGCCAGATCGGGCAGGCGGCCTACTCGGCGTCCAAGGGCGGCGTCGTCGGCATGACGTTGCCGATCGCGCGCGACCTCGCCTCGGCGATGATCCGCGTCGTCACCATCGCCCCCGGCCTGTTCGACACGCCCCTGCTCGCCGGGCTGCCCGAGGATGCGAGGGCGTCGCTCGGCAAGCAGGTACCGCACCCGAGCCGGCTGGGGCATCCCACGGAGTTCGCCGCCCTCGTCGGCCACATCGTCGAGAACCCGATGCTCAACGGCGAGGTCATCCGCCTCGACGGCGCCATCCGCATGGCTCCCCGCTGACAGCACGCGTCGTCCGACCCGAAGTCGATCAATTCGGATCTTGGCAGCATCTGTGCTGCTCACGTGACCAAGATCCGAATTGATCACAACGAGATCAGGTGAACTCCCGTGAAGCGCTCGCTCTACGAACCCGACCACGACGCCTTCCGCGAGGCATTCCGCAGCTTCGTGGAGCGGGAGGTCGTCCCGCAGTCCGAGGCGTGGGACGCCGCCGGCATCGTCGACCGGAAGCTGTTCCGCGCCGCGGGAGACGCCGGCTTCCTCGGCTTCGAGGTCGACGAGCGGTACGGCGGCGGCGGCGCCCGCGACTACCGCTTCAACGCGATCCTCACCGAGGAGCTGCTGCGGACCGGGAGCGCCGCGAGCGGACTCGGCCTCACGCTGCACACCGACATCTGCCTGCCGTACTTCCTCGCCTACTGCAACGACGAGCAGAAGGCGCGCTGGCTGCCCGGCATCGCCTCCGGCGAGCTCATCACGGCGATCGCCATGACCGAACCCGGCATCGGTTCCGACCTCGCCTCCATGAAGACCACCGCGGTCCGTGAGGGCGACGGCGACGACGCGGTGTACGTCGTGAACGGCGCGAAGACGTTCATCACCAACGGCATCAACTCCGACCTCGTCATCGTGGCGGTGAAGACCGACCCCACGCAGCGGCACAAGGGCATGTCGCTGCTCGTCGTCGAACGCGGGATGCCCGGCTTCGAGCGCGGCCGCAACCTCGACAAGCTCGGCCAGCACGCCCAGGACACCGCGGAGCTGTTCTTCTCCGACGTCCGGGTGCCGGTCGCGAACCTGCTGGGAGAGAAGGAGGGGGAGGGCTTCGCGCAACTCGTGCACAACCTGCCGCGCGAGCGCCTCTCCATCGCGCTCGCCGGGGTCGCCGCAGCCAAGGCGGCGCTCGGGTGGACGCTCGCCTACGTCAAGGAGCGCAAGGCCTTCGGCACCCCGATCGGCTCGTTCCAGAACTCGAAGTTCGCGCTCGCGGAGATGGACACCGAGATCGACCTCGCGCAGCACTACGTCGACGACTGCGTCCGCGCCCTCAACGCCGGGGAGCTCACCGCCGTCGATGCGTCCAAGGCGAAGTGGTGGTGCACCGAGATGCAGGGGCGCGTCGTCGACCGGTGCCTGCAGCTGCACGGCGGTTATGGCTACATGACCGAGTACCCGATCGCCCGCGCCTACTCCGATGCCCGTATCACCCGCATCTACGGCGGGACCACGGAGATCATGAAGGAGGTCGTCGGCCGGGGTCTCGGGCTGTGAGCGTCGGCACGGCCACCGTCAGCCGACGGGAACAACGGACCGTCGACAGCCGCGGGCGCATCCTCGACGCGGCCGTCGCCTGCTTGATCGAGGCCGGCTTCACCGGAGCGACGACCCTCCGCATCCAGGACCGCGCCGGGGTCAGTCGTGGTCGTCTGCTGCACCACTTCCCGTCTCGGGACCTGCTGCTCGTCGCCGCCGCGCACCACCTCGCCGAGCGACGGGTGCGGGCGACGATCGAGAAGGCGGCCGCCGAGCTGGCCGGGCTGTCCGCCGGCCCCCGGCGCATCGAGCGGTGCGTGGAGCTGATGTGGGAGACCCACCACGAGCCGCACTACTGGGCCGCCGTCGAGCTGTGGACCGCGTCGCGGACCGACGACGGCATCGCCGACGCCCTGCTCGCCGAGGAGCGGAAGCTCGGCGGGGCGATCCGCAGCGCCGTGGACGGCATGTTCGGCCCCGGCGTCACGACGCTCCCGCGCTACGCGATGTTGCGGGACCTCCTGCTCGCCGCGATGCGCGGCCAGGCCCTCACCTACGCCTTCGACCGCCGCGATCCCACGCGCGACCCGCACCTCGAGCAGTGGAAGGAACTCGCCCGCCAGCTGGTCGGCGAGTCGTGAGCCGTCGACAACCGGCAGGACGAGCCCGGAGGAGCTGAACGTGGACCGCTACGCCTGGGCGCGCAGGAGCGCGTCGCTGGATCCCGAGACCGACGCCGAGCAGATCTACCGGATCATCGCGGCGTACGAGTTCCCGTGGGACCTCAACCAGTCGCTCGGCTTCGCCCTGTTCCGCACCTACGCGGTCCCCAGCATCGGCCGCCTGCTGTTCGAGACCGGTGAGTTCACGAAGCGCACGCAGAAGCGCTACGACGACACCGGCCTGCTGCTCGACGCCGTCGGCGAGCACGGGCTCGGCAGCGACCTCGGACGCAGTGCGATCCGGCGCATCAACCGGATGCACGGGATGTACGACATCTCGAACGCCGACCTGCGCTACGTGCTCTGCACCTTCGTCGTCGTCCCGATCCGCTGGCTCGACCGGTTCGGCTGGCGGAAGCTCTCGGAGAACGAGAAGATCGCGAGCGCGAACTACTACCGCGAGCTCGGCCGCCTGATGGGCATCAAGGACATCCCCGCGACCCACGAGGAGTTCGCCGTCGCCCTCGACGACTACGAGCGCGAGCACTTCGCCTTCGACGAGGGCGGCCGTGCCGTCGCCGACGCCACGCTGGACCTGATGGCGACCTTTCCGCCGAACGACAAGGCACCGCGGGCCCTGATCCGCCGGTTCAGCTACGCACTGATGGACGGCCCGCTGCTCGACGCCTTCCGGTACCCGCACCCGAGCGCCGTCGAGCGCGCCGCCGCCGCAGGCGCAATCCGGGCGCGCAGCGCCGTGGTCCGCCGGATGAAGCCGCGGACCGAGCCGTTCGCGGTCCGTGACCTGCCGAACATCCGCAGCTACCCCGACGGTTACGAGATCGACGAGCTCGGCACGTTTCCCCCCGGCTGCCCGGTCGTGCACGTATGAGCGACTTCGTCCTGCGCGAGGGACGCCTGCTCCGCATCGTCGTGGCCACCGACGAGCGCAACGCGAGCCTGCACCCGGACGGCGTCGCACAGGGCGCCGAGGCCGTACGGGCGATCGACACCGACGAGGTCGGCGCGGTGCTGCTCGTCGGTACCGGACCCGCGTTCTGCACCGGCGGCGACGTCTCGTCGTTCGGGGCGGCCGGCGCCGACGGGGAGAGCCCGGAGGCGTTCATCCGGGCGGTTGCCGACGCCTTCCACGCGTTCCTGCTCGCGCTGGTGGAAGCCCCGGTGCCCGTCGTCGCCGCCGTGCACGGAGCTGCGGCGGGAGCCGGCATGAGCATCGTCTGCGCCGCCGACCTCGCGGTCGGCGGGACCTCGACGATCCTCAAGCCCGGTTACCCGAGCCTCGGGTTCACCCCGGACGGCGGGATGAGCTGGACCCTCCCACGGCTCGTCGGGACCGGCCGGGCGCGCTCGATCCTGCTCCGGGACCGCATGCTCGACGCCGCCACCGCCCTCGACTACGGGATCTTCAGCGAGGTCGTCGCGGACGCCGAGGTGCTCGGCACCGCCGAGAAGATCGCCCGGCGGCTCGCCGACGGCCCGACCCGCGCGCTCGGCGGCATCAAGCGGCTGATCGCCGATGGCGAGGACCGCGGCCTGGCCGAGCACCTCGACGCCGAGGCCGCCTCCATCGCCGCGAGCTCGGCGCACGCCGAAGGTCGTGAGGGGGTCAGCGCCTTCAACGAGCGCCGGCGGCCGAGCTTCCACTGACCCGACCTCCACCGACCCGACCTCCACCGACCCGACCTCCACCGACCCGACCTCCACCGACCCGACCTCCACCGACCCGACCTCCAGCGACCGCGGCTTTCGCCTGAGAGACTGAGCCGGGTGAGCGTGCTGCTGGCCGACCCGTTGCTGGCCTGGGGTCCGAGTGACGCGCTCCATTCGGTTCTCGACCTCTCCGGGTTCGTCGCCTACGCGCTCGTCGGCTTCCTGGCCTTCGCCGAGGCCGCGATCTTCATCGGCTTCGTGCTGCCGGGGGAGACCGCTGTCGTGCTCGGCGGGGTCCTCGCCAACCAGGGCAAGGTGAGCCTCCCGGTGATGATCGTGGTGGTGGTGCTCGCCGCGATCGTCGGGGACAGCGTCGGCTACGAGGTCGGCCGGCACTACGGCGATCGCGTCCTGCGGCTCAGGGTGCTGCAGAAGCGGGCGAGGGCGATCGAGCGGGCGTCGGCCTATCTGCGGGCCAAGGGTGGCCGGGCGGTGTTCCTCGGCCGCTTCACTGCGTTCCTCCGCGCCGTGATGCCCGGTCTCGCGGGCAACGCGAAGATGCACTATCCGCGCTTCCTCGCCTTCAACGCCGCCGGCGCCGTCGTCTGGGGCACCGGCTTCGTCCTCATCGGCTACGCGGCCGGTGCGAGCTACCAGCGCGTCGAGAAGATCGCGGGCCGCGCCAGCACCGGCATCCTGATCGTCGTCGTGCTGCTGCTCGTGGCCAACGCGCTGCGGTTGCGACGCAAGGAGCGCAAGGGTGAGGGCATGGGTCCCGTCGGTTAGGTGGCGGACGGCGCCCGCGGCGGGCTGGTCGCGCGACCTCAGCGTCGGATGACCGGTACCCGCTCGAGACCGTCGGCCGTCGACGGCTGCGCGGGGCGTCGGAGGTCGGTGAGCCGGATGCAGTCGCGGCCCGCCACCTTGGCCTCGTAGAGGCGCTCGTCGGCGATCCGGACCGCCGCGGCGGGGTCGGAGGCCGGCCCGAGGATGACCCCACCGACGGAGAAGGTGACGGTGGGCTCGATCTGCGTCCACGACGCCTGGAGCCGCTGCAGCGTCTGCTCCAGGGTGGTGAGGTCGCCGATCGCGGCCAGGCGCAGCAGGATCTCCTCACCGCCGTAGCGGACCGCGCTGTCGCCGCCCCGCAGGCACCCGCGGACGACGGCGCCGAGCCGGCGCAGGATCTCGTCGCCGCCCGCGTGCCCGTCCCGCTCGTTGATCCGCCGGAAGTGGTCGACGTCGAGCATCACCAGCGCGTCGCCGGCGCGGGCCTCGCTGAGCACCCGGCCGAGGGCACGCCGGTTCGACAGCCCGGTCAGCACATCGGTGGCGGCGTCGTCGGCGAGGTTCGCCGCCCGCTGCCGGACCGCGGTGACGTAGCGGCTGAGCAGTTCGGCGATCAGGAGCCACACGAGGACACTGATCGGCAGCCGGATCACGACCTGCGCGTCCGGTCCGCGGGAGGGGACGTCATAGGCGATCACCCAGGCGGCGCAGGCCAACGGCAGCAGCCACCAGCTGCGGTGCGGGAGGCAGGTCAGGCCGACGTAGATGAAGGCCAACGGGATCATCGACAGGTAGGGCTGCACGGCGCTCGGGCCGAGGGTGCCCAGGACGAGCAACTCCGCCAGCAGCAGCGCCGGGAAGGGCAGGCGGCGGGCGCAGTCGGCGCCGATGCCGGTGATCCGACCCATGGCCAGGGCGGCCACGATCGCGACGCCGGAGGTGAGGTACGCCTGGCCGAGCTCCTCGTCCGGCACGACCGCCCATGCCGTGGCCGCGATGACCGAGCTGCAGACGACGACCAGCTGCACACCCAGCCGGCTGGGCTGCTGGGTGAGCACCGAGGAGATGGCTTTCCTGTCGCGCACGGGATCGACATCGACCGCCGGAGGCACGGACGAGATCGTCCGAATGGGCCTACGGAGCGGTCGGTTCGCCGACGGCGGGACGAGGGATGCGAGGCTGAGCGGGTGAGCTCCCTCGACGTCCTCCCCCTCGCCCCGCCCCGTCCGCCGATCAGTCGTCGGCCCGACGCGCTCGTCGTCTCCGGTCTCACCGAGCTGGCTCTCGGCGCGCTCACCGGCTGGGTCTACACGGCGGCGGTCAAGCAGCCCTCCCTGCTGCGGAAGGTCGGGATCACGAGTCCGTCGCGCATCCGGCAGTGGCACCTCGACCTCGGCATGCTCGGCGCGTACACCGTCGTGTGCGGGCTGGCGGTGCCGGACGCCCCTCGGGCCGTGCAGGCCGCCTTGGCGGTCGGGGCGTGGACGAATGCGATGTCCTTCCTGCCGCTGGCCTTTTCCGAGGAGCTGATGAACCGGCCCGTGTACCTCGTGCCGGTCGTCGGCTCGTTTCTCACCACCTCGACCGGCTTCGCCGGCATGGCTGTCACGGCCTGGCGCCGACACAGGTCGCTGCGCGGGTGACCGACGAGCCGGGGCAGGAGCCGGACTACCGGTTCACGCTCGCGAACGAACGCACGTTCCTCGCCTGGATCCGCACGTCGTTGGCGCTGCTGGCCTCCGCCGTCGCCCTCGGCCACCTGGTGCCCGACTTCGGGCCGGACGCGCTGCGGCGGGCCGCAGCGGTGGCGCTCGCGCTCGGTGCCACGGCGACCGCCGCCGGCAGCGTGCTGCGCTGGCGCCGGGTGCAGGACGCGGTCGAGCGCGGGCAGCCGCTGCCGCGCTCCCGCATGGCCTGGGCGCTCTCCGGACTGCTCCTGGTCATCGCGGTGTTCGTGCTCGTCCTCGTGCTGTTCTCCGGCACCCCTTGATCGGGAATCCGGGTCGGTGACCAGCATCGGCCAGTGGCGGGGCGGCCGTGGGCTGCAACCCGAGCGGACGGCGTTGGCCTGGCAGCGCACGACGCTCGGCCTGCTCGCCAACGGTGGCCTCTTCGCGTTGCGCAGCGAGGCATCGGGTCGGCGGAGTCCCGGCGACTACGCCGTCGTCACCGGCCTCGTCCTGCTGGCGGCGGTCGCAGCCGTCGTCGGCCGGCGCCGGGAGCAGCTGCTGAGCCGACCGGCGCGTCCGCCGCGGCTCATCCCGCGGCGCGAGGTCCTGGTGCTCGGATGGGCGCTGGTCGTGGTGTGTGCGGCGACGACCGCGGCGCTGCTGCTGGGCCCGGGTTGAGTCGGGAGCAGTCCGACCCGGGAACAGTCTGACGCGCGATCGCCTTCGGTAGTCGCATGAGCGACAACGTGACCGTCACCGACGCCCCTGGACGCCACCGCTACGAGGCCACCATCGACGGCGAGCAGTTGGGCGTCGCCGAGTACGAGCTCGACGGCGGCACCATCACCTTCACGCACACGATCGTCGAGGACGCCGCCGAGGGGAAGGGCGTCGGGTCGGCGCTCGCCAAGACCGGTCTGGACGCCGCCCGCGAGCGGGGTCTGCGCGTCGTGCCGCGGTGCCCGTTCATCGGCCGTTACATCGCCCGCCACAGCGAGTACCTCGACCTGGTCGACGAGGCCGACCGGGGGCTGGTTTCGAGCTGAGCTGAGCTGAGCGGGTCGGTCAGAGCTGGGCCGCCGCCAGCCGACGGCGGAGTTCCTCCGACTCCGGCACCGGACGGCCGACGTGGTAGCCCTGCACGTACCGGCAGCCGAACTCGGAGAGCAGATCCCACTGCTCGTGGTCCTCGACGCCCTCGGCGACGACGTGCAGCCCGAGGCTACGGGCGAGGTCGATCGTGGAACGGACCACGATGCGGTCGTTGCCGTCGCCGACCATGCCCTGCACGAACGACTTGTCGATCTTGATCTCGTGGACCGGCAGCCGGCTCAGGTAGGACAGCGACGAGTAGCCGGTGCCGTAGTCGTCGATCGCGAGCAGGATGTGCAGCTCGCGGAGCTTCCCGAGGACCTGCACGGCCCGATCGGTGTCCTCCATGATCCCGGTCTCGGTGATCTCGAGCCCCAGCATCCGGCCGGGTACGCCCCAGAGGGCGAGCCGGCGCGCGACGCGGTTCGGTAGCTCGACGTCCTGGAGGTCCCGGGCGGAGAGGTTCACCGCGACGCACACGTCCACCCCGGCGGCGCGCCACTCGGAGAGCTGCCGCAGCACCTCGTCGAGGACGTAGTCGGTGATCTGACGGATGAGGCCGCTTCGTTCGGCGAGGGGGATGAACTCGTCCGGCATGACCAGGCCGAGCTCGGGGTGCCGCCAGCGGATGAGGGCCTCGAGGCCGACGACGCGGCCGGACCCGGTGTCGGCCTTCGGCTGGTAGTGCACGATCAGCTCGTGGCGCAGCAGCGCCTGGCGCAGCTGTCCGAGCAGCGCGAGCCGGCGGCGGGAGACGTGGGTGGCGACGGTGGCGTCCCCGTAGATCTCGACGCTGGCCCCCGTCCGCTTGGCCACCGACAGGGCTGCGTTGCTGCGTTGCAGCAGCTGGTCGGGCTCGTCGCCGTGCAGGGGGTAGACGGCCAGGCCGATGCTGACCGTGAGGTCGAAGGGGCTCCCGGCGAGTTCGAACGGCTCGAGCAGCGCGTCCCGGATGCCGTCGGCGGCTCCGCTGACCTCCCACGGCGAGCGCAGCCCGCCGCGGAGGACGGCGAACTGGTCGCCGCCGAAGCGTGCCGCCGTGTCGCCGGGGCCGCAGGACGCCTCGAGCCGTGCCGCCACCTGCGAGAGCAGCGTGTCTCCGGCGGCGTGGCCGAGGGTGTCGTTGACCTCCGAGAAGTTCTTGACGTCGAGCAGCAGGACGCCGACGTGCTCGTGCTTCTCCTTGGCCTCATCCAGCGTGTCGACGAGCACGCGTCGGAACTGGGTCTGGTTGGGCAGGCCGGTGAGCCGGTCCTCGAGGGCCTGCCGGTCCAGTGCCAGGCGCACGCGGGCGCTGTAGTGGACGGCCCACAGTGGCAGGAGCAGGAGCGGGACGAGCCACAGGGTGTCATCGGCGGCCGCGATGAGCAGCGGCGTCAGGGCGATGGCCCCGCCGTTCAGCGTCGCTTGGAACGGCAGGTCGGCCAGCAGCGAGCGCACGACCGGCGTGCCGTCCTCCAACGCGAGGGCGATGCCGATGAGGACGTTGTTGACGAGGAAGAAGACGCACCCCGCGAGCAGCGCGATCAGCACCGTGTAGGCGTCGAGCTGACGCGCACCGAGCTGGCCGTCGAGGGAGATCACGACCGCCGCCGCTGCTCCGACGCTCAGTGCGTACTGCGCGACGTTGAAGGCCGTCTTGTACCAGCGGACCCGATGTGCCATGTCGTTGAGCAGCGCGGCGCCGCACTGGGCGATCACCGCGATGGAGAAGTCCCAGTGCAGCAGCAGGGCGCAGCAGAACGCGCCCGACAGCGTGATGAGGTCCTGCCCGTGCCGCGTGTCGATCCGTACCGGGAACTGCTCGGCGACCAGCAGCAGCGCCACCAGTACGCCGAGCTCGAGCGGACGGGGGACGGCCAGGTCGGGCCGACGGGCGACGACGAGGGCTAGCACCACCGCGCCCGCGGCGCAGACCACGCTGACGTAGCCGCGGCGGACGGCGGCGGGGTCGACCACGAGTCCCGTCATGTTGGGAAAGCGGCCGTTCGGACCTCTGGCCGGGGGTGGCAGCAGGGGGTCAGTTCCACCGTCGGCCGGCGGTGACGGTACCCGTCGGTGACTTGAGGACCTTGGCGTTCGAGGTGGTCGGCGACTTGCCGACGAGCACGGACGGGCTGTTGAGAATGACGCCGGTGCTGATCGGGGCGACCACGGCAGCGAGGAAGAAGGAGGCGAGTACGGCGGGGAAGCGACGTCGCATAAGAGGGGAAAACCTTCGATCGTGGGCACCCGGAGCGGATGGCGAGGACAGGTTGTTGCGTCAAGCTAACGCTCCGTGGATGCTCGTCCCATGACCCGATGGGGTGATTCGAGGACTAACTAACTAACCATTTGACGTGAACGATTAGTAAGCGGTTAGCCGCTGCAACCCCGCACCCCGAACTCCGTTCCATCGTCGGGTCGGGTCGGGTCGGGTCGGGTCGGGGATCGGGTCGGCGGAGCCCCTGCCCACACGACGCCGAGCGGCGTGGGGTGGCAGCTCGCCGTGGGAAGACGAGTCGCGGGGTCGATCAGGCCCTGGCCGCGTCGCCGTGACCGGGACCGTCGGTGTGGCCGAGGCCGGGACGGGGCACGCCGGGCTGCTCCGCGGTGCAGAAGGCGCACCGGCTCGCGAGCTCGGGGATCTTCGACAGGCACTCCGGGCACTCCTTGACGGGGGCCTCGGGCTCCGGCTCGGTGCGGAACCGGTCCATCAGCTTGCCCACCGGGATGACGACCAGGAAGTAGACCACCGCGGCGATGATCACGAAGCTCAGCGCTGACTGGATGAACCGGCCGTAGGGGAACGTCGCTCCGGATGCGGTGAACGTCTTCTCGCTGAAGTCACCGGCCGCCCCGGTGAACACCCCGACGAGCGGCGTGATGAACGCACCGACGAAGGCGGTGACGACCGCACCGAAAGCTGCACCGATGACGACAGCGACCGCGAGGTCCACGACGTTGCCTCGAAGCAGGAACTTCTTGAATCCACCCATGGAGCTCTCCCCGCTCGACGTGCCTGTCCAGCCGACTCTTACCTGACCCGAACACTGCGCGAACGCGCGCCGCACCGAGCGGGCCGATTCTGGCATTGGGACGCAAGGGCGTCGCAGCAGCAGAAGCGGATCGAGAAGAGGAATCATGAGCAGAGCAGTGCGGATCGGCGTGACAGGACTGGCGCTGGCGGCGGTCGGTGTGGGCGGGGCGGCCATCGGCAGTGCCTCCTCCGGCGGAGGTCAACCATCGCTGGCGACGCTCGCTGCGGCCAGCGAACCGTCGTCGTCAGGCATCCCGGTCGCGGCGCCTCCGGGGCACCGGAAGGCCCGGAGCGCGGCCGCCCGCGCGCTGCACGGCGTCTTCACCGTCGAGCGGAAGGGCACCCCGGTGACCCTGGACGTGCAGCGGGGCGAGGTCACCCGGGTCGACGCGACGACTCTCGGCGTCCGCAGCAAGGACGGATTCGAAGCGGTCTACACCCTCACGCCGGCCACGAAGGTCCGCAAGGACAAGGCTGCGGCGGCCGCGTCCGACATCCACGTCGGCTCGACCGTCGGCGTGGTCGCCGAGCAGGCCCCGAACGCCGGACCGGCGACGGCGAGGGGCGTCCGGATCGCCAAGTGACCCGACCGGCTGCGCATCAACGGGGCAGCGGCAGCCGCAGCGCGAAGGCGGCCCCGCCCTCAGGGGCGTGACCGGCGACGGCGCGTCCACCGAGCCGCTCGGCGAGACCGGCGACGAGGGCGAGGCCGAGCCCGGTGCCGACCCGTCGCTGCCCCCGGTAGCGCTCGTGCAGGGCCGAGCGTTCGAACGCCACCCGGAGGTCGTCCTCGGTGAGGCCCGGGCCGCCGTCCCGGACCTCGACGACCGCGGTGTCGATGGCCGTCTCCGTGTTCGCGGTGGTCGAGTCCGGAGAGCCGGGCGTCGCCGGCTCGCGTCGTACCGCGAAGACCAACGGGGCGCCGGTCGGCGTGACCCGTAGGGCGTTCTCCGCGAGGTCGTCGAGGATCTGCCGGACCCGTCCCGGGTCGGTGGTCACCACCAGCGCGTCGGCGGGCACCTCGACGCGGAGCTCGACGCCCGCGGTACTGCATCGCGGGGCCCAGCTCGCCTGCGCGTCCCGGACCAGGAGGCCGAGGTCGACCGGGAGCGCCTCGACCCGGAACTCGTCGGCGCCCAGTCGTGCGAGGTCGAGCAGGTCCTGTACCAACCGGTCCAGCCGTTGGGACTCGGCCAGGACGACCTCGGCGGAGCGCCGGGCGGCGTCGCCCTCGACGACGCCGTCCGCGATGGCCTCCGCCGACCCTCGGACCGCGGTCAGCGGTGTGCGCAACTCGTGCGAGACCGAGAGCAGGAACTCGCGCTGCCGGGCCTCGCTGTGCGCCAGCGCCGCGGCGAGGTCGCGCAACGCGTCGGTGACGGCTGCCGTCTCCGACGATCCGCCGCCGGACCTGACCGACCTGGCCGAACCAGTCGAACCCGTCGACGGATCAGGGCCGTCGACGTCCCGGTGTCCGGCCGAGATGCGCCGGGCGGTCCAGGCCGCGGCCTGCAGCGGACGGGCCAGGCGACGACCGACCAGGACGCCTGCGCTGCCTGCGCCGACGAGGCCGACCAGCGCGGCAAGGGCGAGTCGGTGACGCAGTGAGCTGGTGAGGGGCGCCGCGGTGTTCGCCGTCTCGAGCAGGACGACGCCTCCCCCGCCCTCGACGGGACGGCCCTCGACCAGCCGGGCAGCGCTGCCCTCCTGCACCCGCGTGCTCACCGTCCGCCCGGCGGCGACCTCGGAGGCGACATCAGCCGGCAGCACCGCACGGTCGGGGCCGAGGGCTGCGCCGTCGGAGGTCACGGTCACCAGTCCGAGGCCCTGTCGGCGCAGCAGCGGGGCCAGCCGCTGCGCCTGCGCGCGTCGGGCCGGGCGGTCCAGCAGCGCGGCGTAGCCGTCGGCCTGCCGGGCGAGCGTGCGCTGGGCCTGCGCGGATGCCGCTCCGCGGAGCAGGCCGACCGACACGACGGCGGTCAGCAGGACGGTCAGTGAGGCGACCGCGACGGCGAGCAGCGCGAGCTGGCGGCTCAGACTCGCGCGGTTCAGGCTTGTGCGCTTCAGACTGGTGCGGTTCAGGTCGGTGCGCTTCAGGTCGGGTGGCCTCCTGTCGCGACGTCGGCGGAATAGCCGACCCCCCGCACCGTGCGGACAGGGCTCGCCGCACCGAGCTTGGCACGCAGCTGCGCGACGTGGACGTCCACGGTGCGGGTGCCGGCGGCCGAGCTGTAGCCCCAGACACCGGCCAGCAGCTCATCGCGCGTGAAGACGCGACCGGGCGAACGCAGCAGCGTGGCGAGCAGGTCGAACTCGGTGGTCGTCAGGGTCACTGCTCGATCGGCTGCGGTGACCGTGCGCCGGGAGCGATCCAGCTCGACGGCCCCGACCCGGTACCGGGTCGCCGGGGTGGTGCCGGCCGCGCGCCGGAGGACGGTGCGGACGCGGGCGACGACTTCACGCGGGCTGAAGGGTTTGGTGACGTAGTCGTCGGCGCCGAGTTCGAGACCGAGCAGGCGGTCGAGTTCGTCGTCCCGGGCGGTCACGAGCAGCACCGGCGTCCAGTCCTCCTCGGCCCGCATCCGGCGCAGCACCTCCGTGCCGTCCATCGTCGGCAGGCCGACGTCGAGCACGACCGCGACCGGTCGCTGCGTCCGGATCGTGGCCAACGCGGGCGGCCCGTCGGTCTCGACGACCACCCGGAAGCCGTCGCGGGTCAGGTAGAGCCGGAGCAGGTCGGCGATGGACGGCTCGTCCTCGACGACGAGCACCAGCCCGCGGGTGCCGGTCACGGGTGGCTCGGGCCGGTCCCGGCTCCGGCCAACTCGAAGACGACGTCGTCGCGGTAGCAGTAGAACCACCGCTCGCCGGGCTCGAAGCTGCGGACGACCGGGTGGTCGGCGCCCTCCGCGTGCCGGGTCGCGTGCCGACGGGGCGAGCTGTCGCAGCACCCGACGTGCCCGCAGCTCTGACACATGCGCAGGCTCACCCACTCGGAGCCCTCGGCCAGGCAGGTGAGGCAGCCGTCGCTGCCGGGCACCGTGTCGACGGGCAGGCCGTCGACGTGCGCACACGGGCCGGCGGCGTTCTCGTCGACCACCAGCGGAGGCGCCCCGACCGCGCAGTGCATCGTCGGGTGGCTCGCTCCGCCCCCGACGGCCGCGGCCAGCACGTCGTTCCGGATGACGGCGGCGGCCAGCACGCCTCCGGCGACCAGCAGCACGGCGCTGATGACCAGGGCGGTGTGGAAGCCGGCGGCGAAGCGGACCGGATCCTCGAAGACAGCTCCGGAGAGACCCGCGGCCGGGGGCAGGACGGCCACGGCGAGCAGGCCGGCGGCACGGGCAACGGCGTTGTTCACGCCGGAGGCCACCCCGGCGTGCTCGTCGTCGGCCGCTGCGAGGGCCGTGGAGGTGAGCGGCGCGACCATGGTCGCGAGGCCCAGTCCCAGCACCAACACGGCGGGCAGCACGTCGGTCAGGTAGCTCGCGTCCCGGTCGATCCGCAGCATCAGGAGCAGGGCGACCGCGACGATCAGCGGACCGGTGCTCATCTGCAGCCGCGGGCCGATCCGGGCGGCGAGCGCACCGGACCGGGCGGAGAGCAGCAGCATCATCGCCGTCAGCGGCAGCAGCGCCGTCCCGGCGACGATCGGCGAGAAGCCCGCGACGACCTGCAGGTGGACCGCGAGCAGGAAGAGCACACCGCCGAAGGCGCCGTAGACCACGAAGGTGACGGCGTTCGCCGCACTGAACTGGCGCGACGCGAAGATGCCCAGTGGCAGCATCGGGGAGCGGCTCGTCCGCTCGACGACCAGGAAGCCGACCAGCGCCGCCAGCCCGACGAGGCCCGGCAGCAGGACCGTCGCGGAGCCGACTCCGTGGCTCGGGGCCTCGATGAGGGCGTAGGTGAGACCGCCCAGCCCGACCGTGCCGAGCAGGGCGCCGACGATGTCGATCCGGCCCGTGGCGGAGGCGTCGCGCGTCTCGGGGACGTGGCGGATCGCGACGGCCACCACGATCGCGGCGAGCGGCGCGTTGATGAGGAACACCAGACGCCAGGAGACGGCCTCGACCAGGTAGCCGCCGACGAAGGGGCCGAGCGCCGTGGCGACGCCGCCGAGTCCGGACCACGCGCCGATGGCCCGGCTGCGGTCCTCCGGCGCGAACGACGCCTGGATCATCGCGAGGCTGCCTGGCGTCAGCAACGCACCGCCCACCCCTTGCAGGGCCCGCGCCGCGATGAGCAGGCCGGCGGAGGGCGCCAGGCCGCACAACAGCGACGACGTCGCGAACCAGACGACGCCGATGACGAACACCCGCCGCCGCCCGAACCGGTCGCCGAGCGAGCCGCCGAGCAGGATCAGTGAGGCGAGGGTCAGGGAGTAGGCCGTCACCGTCCACTGCAGCGCCGCGAAGTCGGTGTGGAGATCGCGGCCGATCGCCGGGAGGGCGACGTTGACGACGGTGGCGTCGATGCCCGCCAGCCCGGAGCCGAGGATCGACGCCAACAGGACCCAGCGTCCGGAGGTGGAGGCGAAACGGATCGGCTCGGCGGCAGGGCCGATCACGGTCATGGACCCATCGTCGCCTCCGCGCGGCGGCGGAGCAACAACGCCCCCGGGCGTCGGTCGGGAGCGAGACCTAAGCTGCAGAGAGTTCTGCACATCCCACCGAGAGCAAGGGTGTTTTTGTGAGCGGGTTGGTTGAAGGTCGGGTCGTCATCGTGACGGGCGCCGGCGGCGGTATCGGACGTGCCCACGCGAAGCTGTTCGCCGCCGAGGGCGCCTCGGTCGTGGTGAACGACCTCGGCGGATCCCGGTCGGGCGAGGGTGCCGACGTCGGCGCCGCACAGACCGTGGTCAACGAGATCGAGGCCGAGGGCGGCAAGGCCGTCGCGAACACGGAGAACATCGCGACCTGGGACGGCGCGCAGAAGCTCGTCCAGCAGGCCATCGACACGTACGGCACGCTCGACGTCGTCGTCAACAACGCGGGCATCCTCCGCGACAAGATGATGGTCAACATGAGCGAGGCCGAGTGGGACGCGGTCATCGCCGTGCACCTCAAGGGCACGTTCGGCCCGGCGCACTTCGCGGCCGAGTACTGGCGCGGGAAGTCGAAGGCCGGCGAGGCCGTCGACGCCCGCATCATCAACACGACCTCGCCGTCGGGCATCTTCGGCAACGTCGGCCAGGCGAACTACGGCGCGGCCAAGGCCGGCATCGCCGCCTTCACCGTGATCACGGCGCAGGAGCTCGGCCGCTACGGCGTCACCACCAACGCGATCGCCCCGACCGCTCTGACCCGCATGACCGAGGACCTCGGGATGATGCAGGGCATGGACGAGTCGACGAAGGAGAAGCTCGGTCCGGAGAGCATCTCCCCGCTCGTCGTCTGGCTCGGCAGCACCGCGTCGGCCGGCATCACCGGCCGCGTGTTCGGCGTGACCGGCAACAAGATCTCGGTCGCCGAGGGCTGGGTCTACGGGCCGAGCACCGACCGCGAGGAGCGGTGGATCCCGGGCGAGCTCTCCGAGGTCATCCCGCAGCTCGTCGCCGAGGCGGCGCCGAACGCCAACATGCTCGGCCTGCGCGGCTGACCGAGCAGTCGTACCGATGCTGACGTCCCGACCTGGCTGCGCCGCGCGGTGAGCCGAAGGTGAGCCTTCTGCTCCTCGTGCGGCACGGCCAGGCGGCCGTCGGCGCCTACACAGGTGGTTCGGGTGAGCTGACGCCGCTCGGTCGACGGCAGGCGACCCGGACCGGCCGTTCTTTGGTGGCCCGCGGGGTCACGCCCGACCGACTGATCAGCGGTACGCCCACCCGGCAGGCCGAGACGCTCGGGCTGCTCGGTGAGGCGTTCGGTCCGGACGCCCCGACGGCGGAGACCGACGACCGTTGGGACGAGTACGACGGGACCGCACTGCTGGCGTCCTACCCGCCGGCGGGCGAACCGCCGGGGCCGGGGGAGTCGAAGGCGCGCTTCTTCCAGCAGATCCTCGACGACAGCCTCGGCCGGTGGATGGCCGATGCGGCGCCTGCCCCAGGACTCGGCACCTGGGCCGACTTCACCGCCGGTTCCGCCGCCGCCGTCGATGACCTCGCGAGCGGCCTGGGCCGCGGCGGCACCGCGGTCGTCGCCACCTCCGCCGGCGTCATCAGCACCGTCGTCGCCGAGTTGCTCGGCCTGACCCCGGCGGCCCTGCTCGGCATCCACCGCATCGTCGTGAACGCCTCGGTCACCTCGGTGATCCTCGGCTCCCGAGGCAGGCACCTGCTGACCTTCAACGACCACGGCCACCTGCAGGCCGAAGACTCCGGGCTCGTCACCTACCGCTGATGTCTGCGCCTGCGGTCCCACCTGCCCGCCGGCTCTGGTCGCTCGTCGAGCCCTGCCACGCGGTGACCTACTTCGCACCCGAGTCGCGCGCCGCGCTGCGGGACTGCGGCATCCGCCGTTTCTGGGACGGATACTTCGCCGCCCGGGCGGCGCCGCTGGGGGCGGCGTCAGCGGGCACGGTGACCGCGACGTTCTTCGGCTTCGCGCCGGACATGGTTCAGCGGTCGGTGCCGGACGTGTGGCAGCTGAGCTCTCCCGTCGATCTGCTCGATGCCCGGGCCGCCGCTGCCGGGGCGGCCCTGGAGCGGGTGCTACGCCCGGTTGCCTCCGACGAGCAGCTCGACGAGGCGGCGACGCTGCTGGCACGCGCGGGACGGACGGGTGCGTCGGCCGGCCGGCCGTTGTTCGCCGCCAATCTCGATCTGGCCGCCGAGCGCACCCCCGCCCGACGGCTCTGGCAGGCTGCGACGCTGCTACGCGAGTACCGCGGTGACGGGCACGTCGCCCTGCTGGTGGCGGCCGGCCTCGACGGCTGCGCTGCGCACGTGCTCCGGGCCGGCGGCTCGCGGAGGGAGCGGGAGCAGCTCCAGCCGAACCGCGGCTGGTCCGACGAGCAGTGGGCAGCGGCCGAGGCGGAACTGGCTGCGCGAGGCTGGCTGGGCACCGACGGCGCACTCACCGCGGCCGGTGTCGAGCAGCGGAGGTACATCGAGGAGCGCACCGATGAGCTCGCCGCAGTCCAACTGCGGGCACTCGGGGACCCTGAACTCGCTCGCCTGGTCGCGCTGCTGACCCCGCTGGCGGCGGCGCTGACCGAGGTGGTGCCTTACCCGAACCCGATGGGAGCTCCGTCGCCGGGCTCGGGGGCCGGGTAGGAGCGCGACCGCGTCCGGGCAGCCTTCAACCGCCCGGGTCGTGCAGAGCCGGGCGGCGAAAGCGGCAGGTGTCAGTCCGAGTCGTGCAGCGTCTGCTGGCCCGGACTCCGGGCCGACGGCGGGCGTCGCCGCCGGGGGTGGCGAGCGGCGTGCCGATGCCCCTGTTCGTGGGGATCAGGGCTGGTGTCCGGCACGTGCGGCGGGTCGGGGTCGCCGGGGTCTTCTCGCGAGCTCATCCCGCCGCTGGTGCCGACTGGGAACTCGAAGCGGTAGAGCGGCTGGTCGCACGAGGTGCGGCGCTCAATGCGGATGACGCCGGGTGCGGTGATGACGACGGTGTAGCGACCGCTGTGGGCGGCGTCGTGGTGGGCGTCGCAGAGCTTGCCGCAGGTGGCGGCGTTGGTGGGGCCCCCGTCGGCCCAGTGCCAGAAGTGATGGATCTCGGTCCAGCGGCCGGGCATGGTGCAGCCGGGCCAGAGGCATTCGGGGTCGCGGACGTCGAGCAGGGCCCTGAGCCCGGCGGGGACGGTGCGGGTGGCGCGGCCGGCGTCCAGCGGCTTGTCGCCGCGGGTGAACACCGGCATGACGTTGCCGTCGCAGCACAGCCGGCGGGCGCCGGCGATCCCCACGGGCCCGGTCCAGGAGAACCGCGGCCGGCGGTGCCCCGGTGCGGCCTGCTCGGCTTGCCACATCGCGGTCACCGTGGCCACCAGCTCGGCCCGCTCGGCCGGCGTCAGGTGGGTGGCCGCGGTGGCGGGCCGGGTGGGGTCGTGTTCGGCGAGCTGGGACGTCAGGTCGAGCCGGTCCAGCGGTACCAGCAGCGTCAGGTGCGGTCGGCGTCCACCGTCGGTGGGCAGCAGGTCGGCGCCGAGCAGCCGGTCCAACGCGGCCTCGAACGCGTCGGCCTGCCGCTGCCCGTGCGTGCGGATCTCACCTTCGGCGTCAGGACGGGTCAGTGAGCTGATGACCGCCTTGAGCTTCTCCCCGACCTCGGGGGTGACCTGGCCGTTGGCGTGGGTCATCCCGTTGAACCCGGTCGAGATGAGCAGCCGACGCGTCTCCTTGCGGGTCTCGTCCCGGGTCTTCGGCGTCGGCATGAGCGCCTGCGCCAGCTCCTGCAGGTAGTCCCCGAGCTCCCGCGCAGTGAGTGAGGGCGCGACGACCGACAACGGCGCGTCGACCTCGCTCCACAGGTCCTCGGGCAGCAGCCGGAGCCCGTCGGCGACCGCCTGCCAGTGCGCGAAGCTGACCTTTCCCGCCTGCCAGCAGCCCGCCAGCAGCGGCAGCCGCTCCTGGGTCCGGGCGACCTTCAACTGCGCCGCGGCCTGCCCATGGCTCAGCGTCGTCTGCGTCCGCAGCCACCCGCCGCAGCTGATCTGCTCATCTGCCCAACCACCGGACCGTTCGTAGAACGGCAACCGCCGCGCGATCTGCGCCTCCAACCGGTGCTTGCGCACGAACAGCTCGCAGACCTCGTCGCCCAGCGAACCCGGCGCCACCGAGAGGTCGGCAGCCGCCAGCTCGGCGAGACCCGCATCCAACTGTTCGAACATGTGTTCGAGTATCGCAGGGCCCTACGACAATCTCGGCCGGCCCGAGCAGGGCATCCATTAGTTTCCCGCCGATCACCTCGCCCAGCGGGTCCGCTCCGGAGTCGGCGCTAGCGAGCCCACCACGGCACGATCAGTGCCACCCCGCCGGTCCGCTGGGCCCGGCCAGTACGGCAACAGGTGCGCCGAGTCAGATGGCTTGCGTTCGTGCCTGCCGGCCAGCGCATTGTCACTACGCGAAAGCTCGAGTGCGACCAGGAGGCATGCGATCACGCGGTCGAGGACGACGCGCATCCGAGGACGGCCTTGGAACAGCGGCGACCTCGCGATCGCGACGGGAGTAACCCGGCAGCCCGGCAGCTGCTGTCCAGGCGCGGCGGGTTCAGGAACGCCGGAACTGGTAGACGGTGGTCGTGGCGATCGAGCAGGGGCTCGGCGGGATCATCTCGACCCGCAGGTCGTTCGGGGCGGCGTACGCGATGCCCTCGGTCTCGAAGGTTCCGGTGCAGACGCTCTGCTGCGGCAGCGAGCCGAGCGCGGTGACCGTGCCGGCCGAGGTGACCGTGCCGGCCGCGTTCGGTCCCAGCGTCGTGGCCAGGTCCACCTGCAGCAGCGGCCGCTGGACGCCGAACAGGGCGGAATCGGCTTCGTCGCTCGAGCACAGCAGCTGCTGCCCGGTGACGAAGTCGCAGCCCTGCACGTTGCGGACCACGTGGTTCAGCGTGATCGTTCCTGCCAGCGGGAGCGGTCCGGACGGGTCCGTTGCCGATGGCATGTGGAATACGAGCAGTCTCGACATGTCGTTCCATTCGCCGGAGACGAGCCACTGCCCGTCCGGGCTGACGGTGGCAAAGGAGTTGTTGTACTGCTCCGGCGGGGTAAGCGCCGCCAGCGGATGCACCAGGTCGATCTTGCGACCGGTCGGTGTGGTGACCTCGAACAGCTTGCTCGTGGCCGTGCTGGCACCCTGCTGGTACGCGTCGACCAGATAGCCAGCTCGCGCTCCAGGATCGCCGATGTGCTGCCAGCCCTGCAGGTAGAGCCGGGGCGGGATCGACGCGTCGCCTCGGTAGATCACGGACTGGCCGGTCTTGGTCTGGACGAACGCCAGGCCCTGGTTAGCGGTGAGAGTCGGCACCGAGTACCGCCCAACCTGCGTCCAGGGGCCGACGGTGCCGCCGGCCGCGGTCTGCGCGGCAGGCGGGAGCTGAGGGGAACGGGAAGCCACTAGGGCGGCGGAGGCCGAACCGGTCGTGACGACGAGTGCCGCCGCCGCTGTCAGCAGGGCCACCAACGTCTGGACCAGCACGCCCCGGCGACGCCGGGGTGCTCTGTGCGGTACCGATCGAGTGCGCATGCGACCGCCCCTCCGTGAGGAGACAAAGGGTGCACACCGTGGTTGGTCTTGTCACCCCGAATCAGACGTTCTTTTGTCCCTGTTGATTCGGTGCACATCCGCCGCCTGCAGCAAGGAAATCCACGGGTGCGAAGGTCCTGGGCAGTCAGCACCAGCGGACTCCACGCCCTCACCGTCGTCAGCGAGGACGGCGGCATCGCCGGCAACCGGGGCGGCGCGGCTCGTCACGTAGCGGCCCACTTCTGCTGCCGGCCAGCCCACGTGTTGCCGTACTCCGGGTCGGGGGGGGCAGCTTCAAGCTCGCTCGCCACATGCGCGCGTGCACGCTACCAACGGACGGTGCCCCCGATCCGCCATCAGAAGTGGGATAGAGCGAAACGGCACTGCAGGCCAGCGTCCGCGCGAGGTATCGACAGCCGTTGCGGTGCCGATCGCGAATGCGGCGCGACGTCCGGGATAACGACAGCCCGGTCGTCGAGGCGGTGGCCGGTGTCCGCTGCGTAGAACGTCACGAGGACGTGGAATCTTCGTGTGCGTGGTGCGTCATTGGTGACGTCGACGCGCAGAGTCCCGCGGTCGATCATCGTCGAAAGGCCGCTGACGTCGCTCCGGCAGCCGCCGACGCCAGTAGGAGTGCGAGCAGGGGATGGGACCGGCTGCTCGGGGACGCCACCGGCGGTGATGCCACTCGCTGTGCTGGGTAACCGTGCGGCGTGGCCAGATGCGCCGCCATGCGCGAATGCGATCACGGCTGCGGCGACAACGGCGAGAAAGAGGAATGCCCCGCCCTCTTCTTCTTCGATGCGCAGCCGGACATGGCCGTGCCCCGAAAGGGGGACACGGACCGTCGGCATGGCGCCATACTGAAACGCCCGGTGAATTTACGCACGCCATTTCGTGAAATCCCGGATGTCGATCACGAATCCGTCGCGAGCAGTGGCTGCACGACTGCTCTGCGTTTCGGCCGGAATCGGTTCCGGCGACGGCTACCCCGTCAGATGGTCGGCCAGAAGATCGCGGGCACGATGCCGGTCGGTCCAGAACACGCCGCCGGGGCCCAGCACGCGCAGCGAGGCCGAGGGCAGTCCGGCAGCCAGTGCGCGCGCGATCGCGACGGTGTGGAGGTCGTCGTCCTCCTGCGCCAGGACCAGACTCGGCACCTTGATCGACCGCAACTCGTCCAGCGACTCGATCGGGCGGACGACGCCCCGGGGGAACGGCGGCTCGGTGAAGGCCAACTGCTGCGCGCGTCGCGCCGTCAGCACCCGTGCCGCCCGGCTCTCCCGGAGCGACGGCGGCACCTCCAGCAACAGCAGCGCCTGCAGCCGCTCGAGGTCGCCGATGCGCATGGCGGCGGCGAGCCGGTCCAACCGCGAGGTCGCCCCGTCCGTCCGGCCGCGGTCGAGCGCTGCGGGCAGCACGAAGGCGACGCGCTCGAAGCGGCCCGGCGTCGTGACGAGGAGCCGCAGGAGAGCCCCGGCACCGAGCGAGAGCCCGAGCGCCCGTGTCGCCCCGACGGCATCGGCGACCGCGCGCAGGTCGTCAGCGAGGACGTCGTAGTCCCAGCCGTCGTCCAGCGCGTCGGAGTCACCGTGGCCACGGAAGTGCAACAGCACGCGCGTCCCGGCGAGACCCGCCGCGAGCGGCCGCGTCTCGGCGGTGGAGCCGCCGAGCCCGTGCGCCAGGACCGTCACCGGGTCGCCCCCACCGAGCACGACGTACTCGACACCTCCGACCCGACCACGGGAGGGCAGGGTCGTCGCGTCACTCACCGCGTCACTCACAGGGGGATGTTGGTCAGCCGACCCCGGACGGGTTCGGTGGCGAGCAGGGCGTGCGCGACGGCGGCGCGGGTGCGGGAGGGCTCGAGCACCTCGTCGATGTACCCCTCCTGCACCGCGACCGCCAGCCCACCGGTGACCTCGGCGTGTTCCGCGGCGAACAGCTCCTCGGCGGCGGTCTTCGCCGTGCCTTCGAGCCCGGCGAGGTCGCGGCGACGCAGGATGCGCACCGCCGAGACGGGGTTCATCACGTCGACCTCGGCGTCCGGCCAGGCGAAGGCCCGCGTCGCGCCGAGCGAGCGGCTGTTCATCGCGATGTAGGCGCCACCGAACGCCCGCCGCAGCACGACGCTGACCCGCGGAACGCTCGCGCCGGCGAAGGCGTGCAGCAGCTTCGCCCCGCGCCGGAGGATGCCTTCGCTCTCCTGCGCGGCGCCGGGCAGGTAGCCGGGGACGTCGACGAGCACGAGCAGCGGGATGCCGAATGCGTCGCAGAGCCGCACGAAGCGCGCGGCCTTGTCCGACGCCGGCCCGGTCAGGCAGCCGAAGTCACGCGCCGGGTTGTTCGCGAGCACGCCGACCGTCTGCCCCCGCAGCCGCCCGAGCAGGGTGACGACGTTGGCCGACCAGTCCGCCTGGAGCTCTTCGCCGGGTCCATCGAGGACGGCGGCGATGACCGGGTGGATGTCGTAGACGCGCTTGCGCAGCTCCGGCAGGAACGAGCCGGGGTCGGGCCGCGTCGCCTCGTCGGGGGCGACGGCGACGCGACGGGCGAGCAGCGCCGTGATGCGCCGGGTGCGCGCCACGGCTTCCGCGTCGTCCGCTGCGGTGACGTGGGCGACACCGCTGGTCGGACCGTGCATCGCCGGACCGCCGAGCTCCTCGGCGGTGAGGTCCTCGCCGGTGACCGACCGGACCACGTCGGGACCCGTGACGAAGACCCGGGCGTCCGGGCTCAGCACGACGACGTCGGTGAGCGCCGGCCCGTACGCGGCGCCCCCGGCGGCCGGCCCGACGACGAGGCTGACCTGCGGCACCTGGCCGCTGGCACGCGTCATCGCGGAGAAGACCTGCCCGACCGCATGCAGCGAGCGCGCGCCCTCCTTGAGCCGGGCACCGCCGGAGTGCCACACCCCGACCACCGGCAGGTCGTGCGCCATCGCGTGGTCGTAGGCGTCGACGATCATTCCGCAGCCCTGTTCGCCGAGGGCGCCGCCCTGGGTGCGCGGATCGGTCGCGAAGACCACCGCGCGCGCTCCGTCGAGGCGTCCGAGACCCCAGGCGGCGCCGTCGCAGACGTCGGAGATGCTCAGCGTCCCGGGCTCGCTCAGGCAGGCGAGACGGACGACGGGGTCGCGGTCGTCGAGGCGTGCGACGGGTCCGGCGGGCGGCGCGGCGGCGAGCGTCGTCATGCCGTCACTCCGGCCGGAGTCCAGGTCCGGAAAGCGAGGGCGGCGTTGTGGCCGCCGAACCCGAACGACGTCGACAGCGCGAGGCCGGCCGAGGGCAGCGGTCGGGCCTCGAACCGCACGACGTCGAGGTCGACGTCGTCGTCGGGGTCGTCGAGGTTGCGCGTCGGCGGGGCCAGCCGGTGCTCGAGCGCGAGGACGGTGAGCAGGGCCTCCAGCCCACCGGCGGCCCCGAGCAGGTGTCCGGTCGCCGACTTCGTCGCGCTCACCGGAACCGACCGGACGGCGTCGCCGAGGGCCGCGTGCAGGGCCTTCACCTCGGCGAGGTCGCCGAGCGGCGTGCTCGTGGCGTGCGGGTTGATGTGGACGACGTCGTCGGCCGTGGCGTTCGCGTCGCGCATCGCAAGGATGACGGCGCGACCGGCCCCCGCGCCCGTCGGGTCCGGTGCGGCGACGTGGTGCGCGTCGGACGTCAGGGCAGCGCCGGCGAGTTCGGCGTAGACGTGCGCGCCGCGGGCGGCGGCCGACGATGCGCGCTCGAGCACCAGTACCCCGGCGCCCTCGCCGAGCACGAAACCGTCACGGCCCTTGTCGAACGGACGGGACGCGGCCTGCGGCTCGTCGTTCCGGGTCGACAGCGCGCGCATCGCGGCGAAGCCTGCCATCGGCAGCGGGTGGATCGCGGCCTCCGTGCCACCGCAGACGACGACGTCCGCGCGGCCCAGCCGCAGCAGGTCGAGCGCCAGTGCGATGGATTCGGCACCGGATGCGCAGGCGCTGACCGGGGCGTGCGTGCCGGCCCGGGCGCCGAGTTCGAGCGCGACGACGGCGGCCGACCCGTTCGGCATCAGCATCGGCACGGTGTGTGGGCTGACGGCTCGCGCACCCTTGGCACCCAGGGTGTCGTAGGCGTCGAGCAGCGTGGTCACGCCGCCGATGCCGGAGGCGACGACCACGGCGAGCCGCTCGGGATCGACGTCCGGTTGCCCGGCGTCGGCCCAGGCCTCACGGGCCGCGACGAGCGCGAGTTGCTGGGACCGGTCGAGCTTGCGGGCGGCGACGCGCCCGAGCACCTCGGCGGGGTCGACAGCCGCCGGCGCAGCGATGCGCACCGTCAGCTTCTCGGCCCAGGGCTCGTCCAGGAAGTGGGCGCCGGAACGGCCGGCGAGCAGCGCCTCCCAGGTGGAGGAGGCGTCGCCGCCGAGGGGTGTGGTGGCGCCGAGGCCGGTGACGACGACGGGGTCGGATGCGGGAGCAGACATGGCTCTCCTAGCGGGAGGACGAAACGGGAGCGGTTTGAGGGGTGCGGGTCAGGGCGCGAGGACGACCTGGCCGGCCCAGCTCAGGCCGGCGCCGAACGCGACGAGCAGCACCGGGTCGCCGGTCGAGATCCGGCCGGACTCGACGAGCGCGGCCAACGCGAGCGGCACGCTCGCGGACGACGTGTTGCCGCTGGTGCGGACGTCGTCGGCGACGACCGTCCCGGGCGGCAGGCCGAGCTGACGCACGACGGCGTCGACGATGCGCAGGTTGGCCTGATGGGGGACGAAGGCGACGAGGTCGGCGGGAGTGATGCCGGCCTGCGTGCAGGCGTCGCGGGCGACCTGGGCGACCGAGGAGGTCGCCCAGCGGAACACCGCGGAGCCGTCCATCTCGATCTCGCGTTCGAAGTCGGCGACGCGGATGAGGTCGCGGCCGGAGCCGTCGCTGCCCCACACCGTCGGGCCGACGCCGTTCTCCGCGCGGGTGCAGGCGGTGAGGACCGCGGCGCCGGCGCCGTCGCCGAACAGGATGGCGGTGTTGCGGTCCGACCAGTCGAGCCAGTCGGTCATCCGCTCCGCGCCCACCACGACGGCCGTGCGCGCGGAGCCCGAGCGCAAGGCGGAGTCGGCGAGGCCGAGGGCGTAGCAGAAGCCGGCGCAGGCCGCGTTCACGTCGAGTGCGCCGCCGCCCAGGCCGAGCCGCTCGGCGACGGTCGGCGCGATGCCGGGTACGGGGGACGGCAACGAACAGCTGGCGATCAGCAACAGGTCGACGTCGGCCGGATCGACCCCGGCGGACGCGAGGGCCTTCGCCGTCGCGCGGGTCGCGAGGTCGGCCACCGACTCACCCTCGCCGGCGACGTGTCGCGCCTCGATGCCGGTTCGGCTGCGGATCCACTCGTCGGTGGCGCCGACGGTGGCGGGGAGGTCGGTGTTGGCGACCACGCGCTGCGGCCGTTCGGCGGCGACGGCGAGCAGCCGGGAACCGCCGGTGGCGAGGTCGGGGGAGAGCGCGTCGCGAAGCATCACACTGTCGAGCCTGCGCGGTCGAGGACGTTCCGTCGCCCGTGCTCGGTGACGAGATGCGGGCGATGCTTTTGGTGACTTCCTCCAACGGGCCGTCATGGGGTAGTCAGCATCCGCCAGTAAGCAATGGCGCCGTCGCGATGTCATCGCAGGTTGCGGGGGTCGCGAGACCCCCTTGGGCTTCCCGCGGCCCGCACGCCCGTTGTCGGGTTACGCCATCGCTCCGGCCGTCCGGCGGGCGCCCATAGGCTCGACTCCTGTCGCGGCCCACGACGCGGGCCCTCCAGCGGAAGGACCTCTCGAATGGATCTGCCCGACGCCGTCGGTGGGCTGGACAAGGCGCTCGGCGTCGAGGTGATCGAGGCGAGCGGCGACCGCGTCGTGCTCGGTGCGCCGATCGGCCCGCAGCTGCTGCAGCCCTACGGCATCGTCCACGGCGGCGCGCACTGCTCGCTCGTCGAATCGGCTGCGAGCATCGGGGCCGCGCTGTGGTTCGGTGACCGCGGCAACGTCGTCGGCGTCGCGAACCACACCAACTTCCTGCGCGCCGCCCGCGAGGGCCGGTTGACCGCCACCGCGGAGCCGGTCCAGCGCGGTCGCACGCAGCAGCTGTGGCGCGTCACGATCACGGGCGACGACGGCCGCCCGCTCGCCGTCGGCGAGGTGCGGCTCGCGAACATCCCCGACGCCGGGAAGCTCGGGCAGGGCTGAGCGCAGAGCCCCTGCTCGATGCCGTGTGCCTGGCCAGTGAGCGGCGGAGCCAGGTGTCGGTCTGCCCGGTCGCGGACTCCGCTTCGTTCCGGATCCGACGCGAGTGGTTCGTCCGCCGTGCTGGATGATTCCCGCAACTCCTGCGACGGTTGACCCGGCGCGGTGTGCGCCTCACCAGGAGGTGCCTGTGCTGCTGACCGTCGGTGTACCGACCGAGATCAAGGACAACGAGCGACGGGTTGCGCTGCAGCCCGACGGTGCGGCGGAGCTCGTCCACCACGGCCACCGAGTGCTGGTCCAGGCCGGAGCGGGGAAGGGTGCGGGGTTCGACGACGCGGAGTACGTCGCCGGCGGCGCCGAGATCGTCGCCACGCCGGAAGTGGTCTTCGACGGCGCCGATCTCATCGTCAAGGTGAAGGAACCCGTCCCAGCCGAGTACCACCGCTTCCGCGAGGGCCAGCAGCTGTTCACCTACCTGCACCTGGCTGCCGACCGGGGACTGACGGATTTCCTCCTGCAGCGCCGCGTCGACTCCATCGCCTACGAGACGGTGCAGACCAGCGACGACCGGCTGCCGTTGCTGACCCCGATGAGCGAGGTCGCCGGCCGGCTGGCCGTACAGGCGGCGGCGCATCACCTGGAGAGCCCGGCCGGCGGCTCCGGCGTCCTGCTCGGTGGCGTGCCGGGGACTCCCGCGGCGAAGGTCACGATCATCGGCGGAGGCGTGTCGGGCACCGAGGCCGCCAAGATCGCCGTCGGGATGCGCGCCATCGTCCGGGTCTTCGACACCAATCCGGCGCGCCTCGCCTACCTCTCCGATGTGTTCGAGGGCCGTCTCGACCTCGTCCACCCCAACCGTGCGCGGCTGGCCCAGTACATCGCCGAATCCGATGTGTTGATCGGCGCTGTCCTGGTCCCGGGCGCGAGAGCTCCCAGGCTGGTCAGCCGCGAGATGATCGCGACGATGCGGCCGGGCAGCGTCGCCGTCGACATCGCGATCGACCAAGGTGGTTGCTTCGAGACCTCCCGCCCCACCACGCACGCCGACCCGACGTTCGTCGAAGAGGGGGTCATCCACTACTGCGTGGCGAACATCCCCGGAGCCGTCGCCCGCACGTCCACCCTTGCGCTCACCTCGGCCACGTTGCCCTACCTGCTCGAGGTGGCCGCCCGCGGACTGCGTGGTGCGGCGTCGACGAATGCAGCGCTGGGCCGCGGGCTGACGACGCTGGACGGCCGGCTGTTCAACGCTGCCGTCGGCGAGGCCCACGGGCTCCCGTCCGCACGATGGCCGGAGGAGGGGTGAGCGGAGAGCGCGACGACCTCCCTGACCGGACAGCGGAGCGCCCGCTGGAGCCCGAGGTGCGCACCGACTTCAGCGCAGCGATGGACTACGGGACCTATCTGGGTCTCGACGAGCTGCTGGCCGCGCAGCGGCCGATCAGTCGGCCGGAGCATCACGACGAGCTGTTGTTCATCATCCAGCACCAGACCACCGAGCTGTGGTTGAAGCTCATGGTGCACGAGCTCAGGGCGGTCCGGGACGCCTTCGACACCGACGAGCTGCCGCGGGCGCTGAAGGGCCTGGCGCGGGTCCAGCACATCCAGCGCACCCTGACCGAGCAGTGGTCGGTGCTGGCCACGCTGACGCCGGCGGAGTACGCGGAGTTCCGTGGTGTCCTCGGGCCCTCCAGTGGCTTCCAGTCCTTCCAGTACCGGGCCGTCGAGTTCCTCCTGGGCAACAAGAACGCCGAGGTGCTCCGGGTGCACGAGAGCCGGCCGGCCGCCCATCGGATGCTCACCGAGCTGCTCGCCGAGCCGACCGTCTACGACGCCTTCCTCCGCCTGCTGGCGCGCCGGGGACACCCGGTCCCGGAGCCGGTGCTGTCCCGCGACGTGACCCTCGGCTGGGTCGAGCAAGCCGGGCTCATCCCGGTCTTCAAGTCGATCTACGAGAACGTGCTCCACAACTGGGACGTCTACGAGGCGTGCGAGAGCCTGGTCGACCTCGAGGACGCCTTCCAGTTCTGGCGGTTCCGTCACCTGCGGACCGTCCAGCGCACCATCGGGTTCAAGCGTGGCACCGGGGGCTCGAGCGGGGTCGGCTTCCTGCGCCGGGCGCTCGACCTCACCTTCTTCCCCGAGCTGATCTCCGTCCGAACCGAGATCGAGGACCTCGGCATCTGACGGTCCACCGGTGGCCGGTCGAGCCGAGGTGCTGAGTCAGGGCCGCCGCGTCGGCCTGTCAGTCCTCGAGCAGCGCGTCCCATGCCCGCTGGGCCCGCGGGGCCCAGGCCGCATGCCGGGCCCGGAAGAGCTCGACCGCCCGTGCCCCGCTCCAGGTGCGGGGGAGCAGCTCGCGGGGGAGCCCGGGGTCGATCAGGGGGAAGCGCCGCCACTCCTGGACGAGGCGGATCTGGCACTGCAGCGCCTGCTGGTCGGTGCGTGGCCGGAGCTGGGAGGCGGCGTCGAGGAACGCCTCGTAGCGCTCCTCGATCTCGTCGAGGTCCCACGCGCGTCGGACCAGGTCGCGGTCGGTGCCGAGTTCGCCTGAGCGGGCCTCGAAGGAGTGAGCCAGGTCCGTGAGCCCGAGGTCGGCGAGCACCGCGCCGACCTCCTCCGCTCCGGGCGCGGCAGAGTCGACCTGTGGGCGCAGCCACATCGACGGGGGCAGCTCGCCGAAGCCGGACCAGCCGAGCCGTGTGCGCAGCCGCGTCCGCAGCGCGCGGTTGTTCTCCGGCACGTTCACCAGCAGGAGGAGCCAGCGTCCGTCCCATTGCTCCGGAGGACCGGCGAAACCGTAGATGCGCGCGGTGCCGTCGGAGAGCAGCCGGTGCCCGGCCTCGGTGAGCCGCCACTGCGTCCGGCGGCCGAGCCGGTCCCCACGGATCCACCCGTCGGCTGCGGTACGCATGAGCGCCTGGCGGATGGCCTTCTCCTCGACGCCGAGGTCGCGCAGCACCGCGAGCAGCGTCGCGGTCCAGACGGGACGCCTGCCGGGGAGCACGAACTCGCCGAGCACGGTGAGCAGGAGACTGTTCGCGCTGCCGGTACCGAGGTCTCGTCGCCGGGTGAGTGCCGGCACAGCCTCTGGCTCGTCCACGTCACCGACCTTCCGTCGCCGAGGCACCCGATCATGCCGTGACGGCCGTAGCTCACGGCGAGGGGTTGCGGGACGACGAGACTTGCTACACAGTAATGCCGCAAGCGGTTCGGTCGTGTAGCAGATCCAGCAACACGGCGGACCGGGGAGGGAGCTCGGATGACGACGAGCACGCAGTCCGCGCCGAGCAGGTCCGAGTCCGGTGCGGCCACCGCCGCTCCGACGAGCGATGCCCCGGCCGCGGCCGAGATGCCCGAGGTCTCCTTCGACACCTCGCCCGAGGCGTACCACCACTGGCGGCTCGCGGTCGACGGCGAGGTCGCGCACCTGACCCTCGACGTCGACGAGCACGCGGGCCTCGTCCCCGGCTACGAGCTGAAGATGAACAGCTACGACCTCGGCGTCGACATCGAGCTCTACGACGCCGTCCAGCGGCTGCGCTTCGAGCACCCGACGGTCAAGGCCGTCGTCGTCGACAGCGGCAAGGAGCGGATGTTCTGCGCCGGCGCGAACATCCGGATGCTCGGCCAGTCACCGCACTGGTGGAAGGTCAACTTCTGCAAGTTCACCAACGAGACGCGCAACGGCATCGAGGACGCGACCGCCACCTCCGGCCAGACGTACATCGCCTCGCTCAACGGCACCGCCGCCGGCGGGGGATACGAGCTGGCGCTCGCCTGCGACCAGATCGTGCTGGTCGACGACGGCTCGTCCACCGTCTCGCTGCCGGAGATCCCGCTGCTCGGTGTGCTGCCCGGCACCGGCGGGCTGACCCGGCTCGTCGACAAGCGCGGGGTCCGGCGAGACCGGGCCGACGTCTTCGCCACCACCGCCGAGGGCATCCGTGGCCAGAAGGCGGTGCAGTGGCGTCTCGTCGACGAGGTCGCGAAGGCCCGTGAACTGGCCGACGCGGTCGCGCGGCGGACCGACGCCGCGGTGGCCGCCTCGTCCCGTCCGTCGGCCGGCGACGGTGTGGCCCTGACTCCGCTGCACCGCACCGCCACCCCCGAGGGCCTCCGCTACGACCACCTCCGCGTCGACATCGACCGGGCTGCCGGGACCGCCACTTTCGTCGTCCCCGGCCCGACCGCCGTGCCGGACTCGGTCGAGACGCTGCACGCCGAGGGCTCCGCCTCCCACGCCCTTGCGCTCACCCGGGAACTCGACGACGCGATCCTCCGGATGCGGGTCAACGAGTTGGCGATCGGCACCTGGCTGCTGACGACGGAGGGCGACCCGGCGGTGACTTCCGCCTACGACGACTTCCTGCTGACGAACCGCGAGGACTGGCTGGTCAACGAGATCGTCCAGTACTGGAAGCGGACGCTGAAGCGGCTCGACACCACCTCGCGGAGCCTGCTCGCCCTCATCCAACCGGGTAGCTGCTTCGTCGGCTCGCTGCTCGAGCTCGCCCTGGCTGCCGACCGGCAGTACATGCTCGACGGCGTCTACGAGGACGACGACGAGCCGGCGCCGGCGGCGACGATCCGGATCAACGAGTTCAACGCCGGCCTCCTGCCGATGGGCAATGACCTCAGCCGCCTGCAGGTCCGCTTCCTCGGTCACGACGACGAGCTCGACGCCGTGCTCACCGCGTCGGGCACCGACCTCGAAGCGGCCGAGGCGGACGAGCTCGGGCTCGTCACCAGTGCGCCGGACGACATCGACTGGGCCGACGAGCTGCGCCTCGCCGTCGAGGAGCGCGCCAGCTTCTCGCCCGATGCGCTCACCGGCATGGAGGCGAACTTCCGCTTCGCCGGCCCGGAGACCTGCGAGACCAAGGTCTTCGGCCGCCTCACCGCCTGGCAGAACTGGATCTTCCAGCGGCCCAACGCCGCCGGCCCCGAAGGAGCGCTCCGCCGCTACGGCACCGGGCAGCGCGCCGACTACGACAGGAAGCGGGTCTGACATGACCGCCGCAGACATTCGACGTGCCCCCGACACGCACCCCGACGCCGCCGTCGACCGCGGGCCCGGCGGGCTCGATGACGCCGACACGGGCTCCGACACGCTCCACACCGACTCCGCGCGCTACGGCGAGGCTCCCGCGCCGACCGGCCCGCTGTCGACCATCGACTACAGCGAGCAGATCCCCAACAACGTCGATCTCGCGTCGGACCGCAAGCTGCAGCGCGCGCTCGAGCGGTGGCAGCCGAAGTTCCTGCAGTGGTGGAAGACGCTCGGCCCGTCGCTGCCGACGCAGGACGTCTACCTGCGCACCGCCGTCGCCATCGGCCGTGACGGCTGGGCACACTTCGACCACGTGCCCATGGAGCAGTACCGCTGGGGCATCTTCCTCGCCGAACGCGACCCCGACCGAACCATCGCCTTCGGCGCCCACAAGGGCGAGCCGGCGTGGCAGGAGGTCCCCGGCGAATACCGCTCCGACCTGCGGCGCCTCATCACCATCCAGGGCGACACCGAACCGGCCAGCGTCGAGCAGCAGCGTCACCTCGGCGCCACCGCACCGAGCCTCTACGACCTGCGGAACCTCTTCCAGGTCAACGTCGAGGAGGGGCGTCACCTCTGGGCGATGGTCTACCTGCTGCAGGCCTACTTCGGGAAGGACGGGCGCGAGGAGGCCGAGCAGCTGCTCGCGCGCAACTCCGGTGACGCCGACACCCCCCGCATCCTCGGTGCCTTCAACGAGGAGACGACCGACTGGCTGTCGTTCTTCATGTTCACGCACTTCACCGACCGCGACGGCAAGTACCAGCTCGGGACGCTGAAGGAGAGCGGCTTCGACCCGCTGGCACGCACCTGCGAGTTCATGCTGAAGGAGGAGGCGCACCACATGTTCGTCGGCACCACCGGCGTGCAGCGGGTGGTCGAGCGGAGCGCCGAACTGACCGTCGAGCACGGCACGGACGACATCTGGGAGTACGGCGGCATCCCGCTGTCGGTGCTGCAGAAGTACATGAACTTCCACTTCTCGGTCTCCATGGACCTGTTCGGCTCCGAGGTCTCCACCAACGCTGCGAACTACTTCACCAACGGGCTGAAGGGCCGCTGGATGGAGACGCGCCGCAAGGACGACCACCTGCTGCGCGACGTGACGATGGACGTCGGCAAGGTCGTCGACGGCGCGTTCGCCACCGAAACGGTGCCGATGCTCAACGCGCTCAACCTCGACCTGCGCAACGAGTACGCCGACGACTGCGCCAAGGGCGTGAAGCGCTGGAACGGAGCCTTGGAGAAGGCCGGCCTCGACGTCCGGCTGCACCTTCCGCACGAGGGCTTCAACCGTCAGGTCGGTGCCTACCGCGGCACCTTCGTCAGCCCGGACGGCGCCATCCTCGACGAGGCCACCTGGGCCGCCCGCGTCGACGATTGGCTGCCCACCGACTCCGACCGGGCCCGCATCGCGCAGCTGATGAAGCCCGAGTACGAGCCGGGCGCGTTCGCCGGCTGGATCGCCCCGCCGCCCACCGGCATCAACGCGATGCCGGTGGAGTTCGACTACGTCCACTTCTGAGCGCCGACCCAACCCGGCTCAGCCCCATCCGACGTTGATCAGTACGGATCTTGACGCACTCTGCGCAGGTCAGGTGAGCAAGATCCGAATTGATCACGAGCTGCTCGACCGAGGAGCGCCGCGTGACCGCACCCACCGCCCCTGCGTCGCCCGCGCCCGCCGTCCTGCCCGTCGGCGACGTCTCGCTCGGGGTGCCGTTCAACGCCGCCGACTGGCTCGTCGGCCGCGTCGCCCGCGAGACCCCCGAGCGGCGGGCGCTGACCGCGGTCGACGGTGACGACGTCCGCACCCTGACCTACGGCGAGCTCGACGAGCTGGTGACGGCCACCGCGGCGGCCCTGCTCGCCGCCGGCATCCGGCCCGAGGAGCGGCTGCTGCTGTGCATGACCGACACCCCGGAACTGGTCGCGCTGTTCCTCGCCGGACTGAAGATCGGCGCGGTGCCGGTGCCGGTCAGCACGATGATGACCGGCAAGGACCTCGCGCTCGTCGCCCTCGACAGCCGCGCGCGCCTGCTCGCCGTCAGCTCCGAGGTGGCCGAGGCCGGCGCCTTCGCCGCGAGCTCCCCGTACCTCGCCGACGTGGTCGTCTGTCCGGGAACGCTGCCGAGCGTCCCGGGCGGCCTGCGCGTCCGGGAGTGGGACGCGTTCCTCGCCGACGGTGCCGGCGAGCGGGCGCGGGCCACGGGACCGCACCCGACGGTCGAGGACAGTCCTGGCTTCTGGCTCTACACCTCGGGCACCACCGGGACCCCGAAGGGCGCGATCCACCGCCACGGCTCGCTGCGGGTCACGGCCGAGACCTACGCGCGCGAGGTGCTCGCGATCGGCCAGGACGACGTCTGTTTCTCGGTGGCCAAGGTCTTCTTCGCCTACGGCCTCGGCAACAGCGTGACGTTCCCGTTCTCCGTCGGCGCCAGCACCGTGCTCGTGCGCGCCCGACCGACGCCGACGGCCGTCGCCGAGATCGTCCGCCGGCACCGGCCGACGCTGTTCTACGCGGGCCCCACGTTCTTCGCGGCGCTGCTCGCGGCCGACCTACCGACCGACACCTTCGCGGGCGTGCGGCTGTGCGTCAGCGCCGGCGAGGCGTTTCCGGCCGACCTGCTGCGCCGCTTCATGGATCACTTCGGTGTCGAGATCCTGGACGGGATCGGCTCGACCGAGGCGCTGCACATCTTCCTGTCCAACCGGGCCGGCGACGTCCGGCCCGGCACCACCGGCACCGTCGTCGGCGGCTACGAGCTGCGTCTCGAGGACGACGAGGGGCAGCCCGTCCCCGATGGCTCGCCCGGCAACCTCTACGTCCGCGGGCACTCGGTGGCCGACGGCTACTGGTGCCGCTCGGAGACGACGCGGCGCGTCTTCCGCGGGCCGTGGCTCCGCACCGGCGACACCTACGTCCGCGACGCCGACGGCGTCTACACCTGCCTCGGACGCACCGGCGACGTGCTCAAGGCCGGCGGCATCTGGGTCAGCCCCGCCGAGGTCGAGACGCGGCTGCGCGAACACCCCGCCGTCGCGCAGGTGGCGGTGGTGAGCGTGGTCGACGCCCATGGCCTCGACAAGCCGGTCGCGGTGGTCGTCCCCGCCCCGGGGACGTCGCCGACGGAGGACGAGCTCGTCGCCTTCTGCCGCGGTGGCCTCGCGTCGTTCAAGCGCCCACGGCACGTGCTGTTCGTCGACGCGCTGCCGCAGACCGCCACCGGCAAGCTGCAACGCTTCCGGGTCCGCGAGTTCGCCACCGCGCAGCTGACCGGGGCGCGCACCGTCCCGACGCAGCAGCCGGCCGAGCAGACACAGCAGACGAGCTGAACCGGTGCTCGACTCCCGTCGGCTGGTCGACGCACACACCCACGTCGCACGCTTGCCGACGCTCTCGCCGGACTGGCAGGGCTGGGCCGCGACCTTCGGACGGGGCACTGGGTGGGAGGAGCTGTTCACCTCCGACGGCATGCCGGTCCCCGCCGCCATCGACGCCCACTTCGCGGCGCAGGGCGTCGACGACGTCCTGCTGTTCACCGAGTACAGCCCGCGCACCACCGGCATCCAGCCGGCCGAGGACCTGCTGCCGTTGCTCGAGCACAGCGACCGGTTCCACCTCGTCGCGAATCTCAACCCGCACCTGCACCACCCGGTGCGCCGGGAGCTCGAGCGGCAGGTGGCGCTCGGCGCCGTCGCCCTCAAGATCCACCCGGTGCACGCGGGCGTCGAGGCCCGCGACCGGATGCTCTACCCCGCCTACGCCTGGGCCGAGGCGCATGCCCTGCCGGTCATCGTGCACAGCGGCACCAGCACCTTCTCCGGGTCGATCAACCGCTACGCCGACCCCACGCTGCTGGAGGAGGTGCTGCGCGACTTCCCGGACCTCGACGTCCTGCTCGCCCACGGCGGCCGTGGCTACTGGTACGCGCAAGCGGCTTTCCTCGCCTCGACCAACCCGCACGTCTGGCTCGAGGTCTCGGGTCTGCCACCGCAGCGGCTCCCGGACTACTACGGCAGCAGCGGGTTGCGTCGCCTCGGACCGAAGATCGTCTTCGGGACCGACTGGCCCGGTGTGCCCGGCGTCGACCGCAACGCCCGCGCCGTGGAGAAGGCGATGCTCGACGTGGGCTGCACCGCGGACGAGGTGGCGGCCGCGTGGGCCGGTAACGCCGTGCGGCTGTTCGGGCTGCCCGAGCGGTCCTGAGGCCGCCGGTTCGGCGCCCGCCGGTTCAGTGAAGTCGGTTCAGCGATGTGGTTCAGCGATGTCGGTTCGGCGATGTCGAGTCAGCGAAGTCGGCTCAGCGACGCCGGAGCGCGGACGAGCGGCTGTCGCCGAACACGCTCGCGTCGGTCTCCCACCACGGCCGGTCGGTCGCGGGTGCCTCTCCGCCCTCGTCCGAGGTGGACGCCGGCCGTTGTTGATCCAGCTGCTCGTCGATGACGGCGGCCTCGCGCTGGTCGGCGCGGATCCACTGCAGCACGATCAGGGCGAGGAAGGGCAGGTCGACCGCCTCGGCGACGACCCAGAGGATCGAGCCGCCGTTCTGCTGGTCGATCAGCGGCGACGGACCCCACGTCCGGTGCAGCTCGGCGAACCAGGGCGTGAGCAGCGTCGCGTGCAGCCGCAGCACGATGCCGGGGACGGCGTCGAGCAGGAGCTCGAAGAAGCCGACGAAGGCCGCGAGGGCGACCGCCAGCGAGGTCCGTGGGACGTTGTCGCCGAGCAGCGGCAGGGCGAAGACCAAGCCCGCTGCGAGCAGCAGCACCCGGACCGCAGCTCCGACGGCCGGTTCCCGGAGCGCGGCGTCGAGGGCGGGGCTGAAGAAGACGAGGGCCGTCAGGACCGGCAGAGCCGCGGGGCCGAGAAGCGGGTTGGCCAGGACCTCCTCGACCCGCGACCGTCCCTCGCGTCGCCGGACCGCTCGGAACAGCTCCAGCGGACGCCCGGCGGCGAGCAGCAGCGGGGCGCCGACGAGCAGCACCAGCACCTGCACGGTGAAGGCCCCGAACAGCACCCGGGCGTAGACCCCGAGCCCGCCGACGGTCGCGAACAGGACGACGACGAGGCCGAGGCCGAACACCAGCGTCCGCACGACGGGCCACCGACGTTCGGGTTCGGCTGTGCCACGCCGACGCAGCGCGAGCAGGCCGGCCGCATAGAGCGTTCCCGCGGCGAGCACGACGACGAGGCCGGCGACGTCGAGATGGAAGCGGCTGAGCAGCGCTGCTGCGGTCAGCGGGGGGACGGTCGACGGGCTCATCGCCCTCCAGCCTGCGCTGCGCGGATGAGGCGCCGATGTGATGCGTTCCGGGAGCAGACTGGAGCGTGATGACCGCCGTCGAGACCCGCCCACCGACCGGACCCGCTGCCGCCGACCCGACACCCGCCGTCGAGGTCAGCAACCTCGTCAAGCGCTACCCGAAACGGCCGAGCAACGCCGTCGACGGCGTCAGCTTCGCGGTCCGCGCCGGGGAGATCTTCGGTCTGCTCGGCCCGAACGGCGCCGGCAAGACCACCTCGATCGGCATCCTCACCACGCGCGTGCGGCTCACCTCCGGCGTCGCCCGGGTCGCGGGGGTGGACGTCGCCGCCGACCCGGTGCTGGCGCGGAGCCGCCTGTCGGTCGTGCCGCAGCGCAGCAACCTCGACCGGGCGCTCACCGCCCGGCAGAACCTCGTCTTCCACGCCGCGTACCACGGCATGGGACGCGCGGACCGGAACCGCCGGGCCGACGAGCTGCTCGACCAGTTCGGCCTGCACGGCCGCGGCGGCGACAAGGTCGACAACTACTCCGGCGGTATGGCGCAGCGGCTGCTCATCGCCCGCGCCCTCATGCACCGGCCGCAGGTGCTCTTCCTCGACGAGCCGAGCACCGGCCTCGACCCGCAGGCCCGCCTGTTCGTCTGGGAGCAGGTGCGCGAGCTCCGCGACGCCGGCGTCACCGTCGTCATCACCACCCACGACATGGACGAGGCCGCCGAGCTCACCGACCGCGTCGGGATCATGGACCACGGTCGGCTGCTGGCCCTCGACACGCCCGCCGCCCTCACCCGCGGTCTCCCGGGCGGCTCCACCCTCGAGCTGGTCGTCGGCTGCCCGGCCGGGACGGTGCAGGACGTCGTGGACGCGCTCGCCGGCCTCGCCGACGTCGAGAACGTCGAGACGGTGGGGGAGCAGGCAGAGACCGCCGAGCAGGTGCGGCTGCGGCTCTACCTGGAGGGCGAGGGCGCCGCGTACATCCCGCCGGTGGCCGAGCTGCTCGCCCGGCGCGGGGCGCGGTTGAGCTCCGTCGTGCTCGGTGAACCGACTCTGGAGGACGTCTTCCTCACGCTGACCGGACGGGACCTGCGATGAGCACCGCCGCCCCCACGTCCACCCCGGTTGCGACGAGCCGTCCCCGCCCCGTACAGGCCTTCGGCGGCCTGCTGTGGCGCGACATCTTCGTCACCGGGCGGGAGCTGCCGAGCTTCCTCGCGCAGGTCGTGCTGCAGCCGCTGTTCCTGCTGTTCGTCCTGGGCAAGGTGCTCGGCGACCTCGGCTACACCCGCGGCGGGTTCAGCAGCGTCCTGTTCCCCGGGATCGTGGCCTTCACGGCCTTCCTCACGTCGCTGCAGACCACGGCGCTGCCGCTGGTCATCGACTTCTCCTTCACCAAGGAGATCGAGGACCGGCTGCTGGCGCCGCTGCCGACGGCGATGGTCGCGATCGAGAAGATCGTCTTTTCGATGCTGCGGGCGCTCGTCGCCGCCGCGGTCATCTTCCCGCTCGGCCGCTGGATCCTCGGGCCGCTCGGCATCCGGTGGAGCGAGGCGCCGACCATCGCGCTGTTCCTCGTGCTCGGCTCCCTGGTCGCGGCGGCGCTCGGGCTGACGCTCGGCACGCTCGTCTCGGCATCGAAGATCAACATCGTCTTCGCCCTGGTGCTCACCCCGCTGCTGTTCACCGGCAGCACGCAGTTCCCGTGGTCGGCGCTGAGCACCCTCCGCTGGTTCCAGGTGCTCTGTGCGGTCAACCCGCTGACCTACGTCAGCGAGGGGGTGCGCGGAGCGATGGTCCCGTCGGTGCCGCACATCCCGGCCTGGGTCTGCCAGCTGGCGCTGCTCGGCTTCCTCGCGTTGTTCACCGGCACCGGCATCCGCGGTTTCCGCCGACGGGCGGTCGACTGAATCGTTACGGAGACGGGTCGGTGGCCGCGCCGATGTTGCCGTTGGCTGTGCGTGGGATTGGGCATCCTGGAACCGGCGGGTCCGTTCGATCCGCTGGATGGGAGCACCGCCGATGGCCTCGAGCACCTCGGACCGGAGCACCGACTCCGCGCCGAACCCGACGCCCGGCCTCGGTGAGCCCGCCCCGGCGCCGCGGAACGGGTGGCGCGATCGCACGCGCCGGAAGCCCGGCATCGGTCATGCCTACCGGGTCGGCGTCTTCCTGCTCGGGCTGGCCCTCATCGCCCTCGGCGTGGCGCTCGCGTTCCTCCCCGGACCGCTGACGATCCCGCCGGTCCTGCTCGGCCTCTACGTCTGGTCCACCGAGTTCTCGTGGGCTCACAAACTCTTCGAACGGTTCAGGGAGAAGGGGCGCGAGGCGTGGGACCACGCCAGGCGTCACCCGGTCTCCTCGTCGGTCATCACCGTCGGCGGCCTGGTCGGCGCGGGTGTCGCCATCTGGGCCGTCACCCACTACGACCTCGTCGCGAAGGCCAAGGACGCCGTCGGGATCTGATCCCGCGGCCGCAACCGCCGTCACCGGTCCAGGAACGCGGCCAGGTCCGCGACGTCGCGGAACAGCCGCAGCCGGTTGGCTGCGGTCGTCGGGAGCGGTGGCAACCCGTCGAGTTCGCGGAACAGGGCGACGAGGTTGATCGCAAGCCGCTCCGGGGCCTGCCAGTGCCGGAACGCGCCGAACCCGTCGTCGGCGACGAGCCCGCGGGCCGCGACGCGCGGCGACCGACCGGCCGCGTGCTCGGCACCACCGGCGTCGATCAGCCAGGTCCAGTAGTCCCGCAGCGCCCGCACGTCGGCGGGGCCGGCCAGCGGGCCGTGCCCGGGGACGAAGCGGTCGGCGTCCAGGGACAGACAACGGTCCAACGCCGCGACCCAGTTCGCGATCGGTCCGGACCAGACGACCGGCGTCACCCCGGTGAACAGGATGTCGCCGCAGAACACGACCCCGGCGTGGGGCACGTGCACGACGGCATCTCCGGCGGTGTGCGCGGGCCCGACCTCGAGCGCCTGGACGGGCCGTCCACCGACGTCGAACCCGCGCCGGCCCTCGAAGGTCTCGTCGGGCCGACGGAGCGCGAGGCCGGCGAAGGCGAAGGGCGCGAGCATGTCGCGCGAGTACCGCCCGACGCGGCCGACCGGCCCCGGTAGCGACGCCCCGAGACCGGCAAGGCGACGCAGCCGCTCCATCGCCGCGGGCGGTGGCTCCTCGGCCATCTCCGCGGCCGCGGACCGGGTCGCGACGATCATGGCCGAGGCCGGGACGGCGACGTTGCCCCACCAGTGGTCACCGTCCCGGTGTGTGGTCAACACCGTGTCGAGTGGCGCATCCCGCAGCGGGGCGGCGAACGCCGTGAGCATCGCGCCCGCCAGCCGGTCGTCCCAGAGCGTGTCGATCAGCAACGAGCTGCCGGAACCGCTGACCAGGCCGGCGTTGGTCTCGCCCCAGCTACCGTTGGGTTGCCACCAGGCGAAAACGCCGTCGCCGAGATCCTGCGAACCGCAGGGATAATCGGCAGGCGCGCCCGACAGCGCGGAACACCCGTCCGGAGGATGCGGCGAGTCCGGCTGTCCGACCATCCACCTACTGAAGCAGACCCGATGAAGCAGACCCCGGAGGCAGGAACGTGCGGCTACTGATGATCGGCGCGCCAGGAGCAGGGAAAGGCACGCAGGCCGTTCGGGTGGCCGAGCACTTCGGGGTCACCCACATCTCCAGCGGCGACCTGCTGCGCGACCACGTGAAGCGCGAGACCTCGATCGGACGTACCGCGAAGGAGTACATCGAGCGGGGCGACCTCGTCCCCGACGCCGTCGTGCTCGACATGCTGCGCAAGCCCGTGGTGGCTGCCAACGAGGCCGGCGGCTACGTCCTCGACGGCTTCCCCCGCACCGTCGGGCAGGCGGAGGTCGCCTACGGCACCGCGCGTGACCTCGGTGTCTCCGTGCAGGTCGCGTGCTACCTCGACGTCGCCCGCGACATCCTCGTGTCCCGCATGCTCGCCCGCGGTCGAGGTGTCGAGGACAGCCGCGAGGTCATCGAGCGTCGCCTCGACGTCTACGACGAGCAGACGGTTCCGCTGATCGACTACTACCGCGACCGCGAGCGGCTCGTCACCGTCAACGGCGACGCGCCGGTCGAGCAGGTCACGTGGTCGTTGCTGGTGCAGATCGACCTGGCCCGCAAGGCGATCGAGAAGCGCGCGGCAGGCTGACGGCACTCCGGCGAGCCCGGACTCAGCTCGCGTCGGACTCCGGCGGCATCTGCACCGCGAGCAGGGCGACGTCGTCGCTCAGCTCCTGCAGGTCGCCGGTGAGCCGGCGGATGAGCGCCTGTGGGCCGTCGGCCGGGTCGTGCCGGGCGACGCGGCGCAACAGGTCGGCGAGGTCGCTGTCGATGTCTCCCGTGCGCGTCTCGACGAGGCCGTCGGTGTAGAGCAGGACGGTCGACCCCGGCTCCATCGAGATGTCGCCGTGGATGCGGCGCTCGAACGACGGCACCCCGAGGGGCACGCTCGTCTGGACGTCGAGCAGCCGCGGTGGACCGTCGGTGGGGATCAGCACCGGCGGGAGATGGCCTGCGTTGGCCCAGCGGAGACGCGGCATCCGGCGACGTCCCGGGGGAGAGTCGACCGGCTGGAGCCGGGCGTAGATGCAGGTGGCGAGCTGCGCCATGTCGAAGCCCTGCACCAGCTGGTCCATCCGGTCGAGCACGGTGGATGCGTCGTCCCCGGCCCAGGCGCAGGTGCGCAGCACGCTGCGGAGCTGACCCATCGCGGCAGCTGCGGCGAGATCGTGGCCCATCACGTCGCCGATGGCGAGACCGGTCGCGCCGTCGGGGAGTGCGAAAACGTCCCACCAGTCGCCGCCGACCTGGGCGTCCTGCGCCGCCGGGAGGTACTCCGCGGCCAGCAGGAGGCCGTCGATGTGCGGCAGCTGCGGCAGCAGCCCCCGCTGCAGGGTGAGCGCCGTCCGATGCTCGCGGGTGTACAGCCGGGCGTTGTCGAGCGCGAGGCCGGCCCGACGGCCGAGGTCGGCGGCGAGGTCGAGGTCGTCGGCATCGAAGCGGCGACCGGAGCTGCCGTGGACGTAGGTCATGGTGCCCAGCACCTGGCGGCGCGCGACCAGGGGCACGAACATCAGGGAGGTGACGCCGAGCTGTTCGGCGACCTGCTCGGCTTCCTGTTCCGCAGCCGACAACGACGAGAGCTCCGGCGGGGTGTGCTCCGCGACGAGCCTCGCCGGGCCGCCGTCCAGCAGAGCCTGCAACGGCTGGTCCCCGGCGGTTCCCGGGAGCGCGCTCGAGGCGTAGCGCTCGAGCAGGTCCTCGCAGCCGTCCTTGTGCCGGACGAGCGCCCGGTTGAGCCGGCCCTGCTCGTCGGCCAGGTGGATGACGACCCAGTCGGCGAGCAACGGCACCACGAGGCGGGTCAACCGGTCCAGGGACTCGTCCACGTCGAGGGTCGCCGCGAGCAACCCGGTGGCCTCGGCCACCAGCGCGAGACGACGGCGGGAGACCTCCGCGGCCCGCAGGGCCACCTCGGCGGCACGGGCCGACTGCTCGGCCTCGCCGCGGGCGCGGACGGCCTCCTCGCGGGCGCGGACGGCCTCCTCGCGGGCGGACCGCTCCGAGGCCAGCGCCGCCTCACGGATCCGGTCGGCCTCGACCCGTTCGGTGACGTCGGTCTGCACCCCCACGTAATGGGTGAGCGTGCCCTCGCCGTCGCGCACCGGGCTCATCGCCAACTGGTTCCAGAAGGCTGTGCCGTCCTTGCGGTAGTTGAGCAGCGTGACCGAGACCTCGCCGCCGCTCCGGATGCCCTCGCGCAGTGCCGCGACGGTCGCACGGTCGGTCCCGGGGCCCTGCAGGAACCGGCAGTTGCGGCCGACGGCCTCCTCGGCGGTGTAGCCGGTCGCCATCGAGAAGGCGGGGTTGACCCAGACCAGCGGGACGTCGGGCTGGCGGGCGTCGGCGAGCGTGAAGGCGATGCCGGTCGCCAGCACGGCGCGGTCGCGCAGCTGGGATGCGAAGGCTGCCTCGGCCGCCTCCTCGGCCCCTTCGACGCCGGCCGCGGCTGCCTCCTCGACCGTCCGGTCACGGAGCGGGAGCAGGACCACCAGCGTGTACCCGGCCAGCCCTGGCGCGTCGGAGAGCGGCACCCCGACGGCGAACAGCGGCTCCCGCCGCTCGGTGGCGTCCGAGGCCCGCTTCGCCGTGACGGTCTGGCCACTGAGGGGGATGCCCTGGGCGGCGATCGAGAGCGGGTGGTTGGTCTCGGAGAGCTCCTCGCCGTCGAGGTCCCGCAACTCGGCAGCGTCGGACCACGTGTCCACCGCGGCCGGCAGGTCGACACCGGGGGCGAGTTGCATCGCGAGCGGGTTGGCCTGGACGACCCGGCGGGTGGAGAGGTCGACGAGCAACACGGCGGCCGGGTTCTCCGCGGTGACGCGCGGCAGCAATGCCGCAGCGGCAGCACCCGCGATGCCCGTGCTCATTCTCCCCGAACACCTCGTCTGCAACGGCCGGGTCAAGGCCCCCGGCGATGGATCACGTTCTGCCGGCGTCCGGCGACGGACCCCGATCGGGATCAACCAACAGTACGGGCATCGGCATATCGGTCAGGTGGACAGGTGCGTATCGGGGGAGATTCTTCTGCCTTACCGGGGAGAGGATGGACAGCACAGTTCATCCCACCCCGATCGACCGATCCGTCCGGACCGAACGGGAGCCACCACCGACGGCCAAGGAGCGCGACATGGGCATCGAGGACCGCGAGGCCTACCTCGTCAACGGCGTCCGCACCCCCTTCGGCAAGCACCGCGGCGGGCTGGCGACGGTGCGGCCCGACGACCTCGCGGCGCTCGTGCTGACCGCAGCGCTCGATCGGTCCGGCGTGGCGCCCACCGAGGTCGACGAGGTGATCTTCGGCGGCGCGAACCAGGCCGGTGAGGACAACCGCAACGTGGCCCGGATGGCGGTGCTGCTCGCCGGACTCCCGGACACCGTCCCCGGCTACACGGTGAACCGGCTCTGCGCGAGCAGCGTGCAGTCGGTCGCGTCGGCGGCGCAGCAGGTCCGCACCGGCGAGGCCGAGATCGTGGTCGCGGGTGGCGTCGAGTCCATGACCCGCGCGCCCTACGTCATGGCCAAGCCCGGCACCCCGTGGGCCGCGGCCCCGCAACTGTTCGACACCGCGCTGGGCTGGCGGCTCGTCAACCCGCGGATGAAGGAGGCCGACGGCGGCAAGGCCACCATCACCCTCGGCGAGACCGCCGAGGAGGTCGCCCTGCTCGACGGCATCACGCGCGAGGACAGCGACGCCTGGGGGGCGCGCTCGCAGGAGCTGGCCGCCGCGGCCCGTGACGCCGGGTACTTCGACCCCGATCTGGTGCCCGTGGAGACGGCCGCCGGCACCGTGAAGGCCGACGAGGTGCCGCGCGCGACGACGGCGGAGAAGCTCGCGTCGCTCAAGCCGGTCTTCCGCGCCGACGGCATCGTCACCGCGGGCACGAGCTCGCCGCTCTCCGACGGGGCCGGTGCCGTCGTCATCGCGAGCGGCGCGGCCGTGAAGCGGCTCGGGCTGACCCCGCGCGCGCGGCTCGCGGGGGCCGCGGCCGCCGGCGTCGCTCCGTCGCTGATGGGCCTCGGCCCGGTGCCGTCGACGCAGAAGCTGCTCGACCGGCACGGGTGGGCTGTCGGCGACATCGACGCGGTGGAGGTCAACGAGGCGTTCGCGCCGCAGGTGCTCGCGAGCATCCGGCGGCTCGGCATCGCCGAGGACGTCGTGAACACCGACGGCGGGGCCATCGCGCTCGGCCACCCGCTGGGCGCCACCGGCATCCGCCTCCTGCTGATGCTCGTCTCCCGGCTCGAGCGGCACGACCTGCACCGGGGCGTGGCGACGCTGTGCGTCGGGGTCGGCCAGGGCATGGCCCTCGCGGTCGAGACGGTCTGACCGGATGGCGGACGCGGCGGTGGCCCCGACGAACCGGGTGCGGACGCAGGTCGCCGTCCTCGGTGCCGGCCCGGCCGGCCTGCTGCTCAGCCACCTGCTGCACCTCGAGGGCATCGAATCCGTCGTCCTGGAGCTCCGGAGCCGCGACTACGTCGAGAAGCGCGTCCGTGCGGGGGTGCTCGAGCACCCCACCGTCGCGCTGCTGGAGCAGGTCGGTCTCGCCGACCGCCTGCATCGGGACGGCCTGCGCCACAGCGGCATCAACCTCGCCTTCGACGGCGAGCGGCACCGGCTCGACTTCACCGACCTGGTCGGCCGCGGCATCACCGTCTACGGCCAGCAGGAAGTCGTGAAGGACCTGATCGCCCGGCGGCTCGCCGACGGCGGGGACCTGCGGTTCGAGGTCGCCGACGTCGAGGTGGGCGGTCTGGACGGGGCGCTCGAAGGCACCCGCCCACAGGTCGTGTTCACCGACGCCGACGGACGACGCGTCGCGCTGGACTGCGACGTCGTCGCCGGCTGCGACGGGTTCCACGGCATCGCCCGCGGCCTCGTCCCGGAGGCGGAACGGCAGGTGTTCGACCGCGTCTACCCGTTCGCCTGGCTCGGCATCCTCGCCGAGGCGCCGCCGTCCTCGCCCGACCTGATCTACGCCTACTCCGAGCACGGTTTCGCGCTGCACAGCATGCGCTCGACGAGCATCACCCGGAACTACCTGCAGGTCCCGCCGGACACCGACATCGCCGACTGGCCCGACGAACGGATCTGGGAGGAGTTGCAGTTCCGCCTCGGCGTCCGTCCCAGCGGTGCGGACGGCTCTGCGGGGCTGACCGAGGGGCCGCTGATCGACAAGAGCGTGACGCCGATGCGCAGCTTCGTGTGCGCGCCGATGCAGCACGGGCGCCTGTTCCTCGCCGGCGACGCGGCGCACATCGTCCCGCCGACCGGCGCGAAGGGGATGAACCTCGCGCTCGCCGACGTCTGCGTGCTCGGCCGGGCGCTGGCGACGGCGCTGCGCCCCTCGTCCGGGGAGGCCTGGGACGGCGACGCGCTGGCCGGCCTGCGCTCCTACTCCGAGACCTGCCTGGCCCGGGTGTGGCGGGCCGAGCACTTCTCGTGGTTCATGACCTCGATGCTGCACCGCTTCGACGGCGACCCGTTCCAGCACCAGCTCCAGCTCTCCCAGCTGCGTTACACGGTCGGCTCGCGGGCGGCGGCGACCAGTCTCGCCGAGAACTACGTCGGGCTGCCGCTGCCAGGTGTCGGTGAGGCGGCGTGAGCGGGCTGCCCGAGCGCTTCGTGCGACCCGTCGGCGTCCACCCGCCGATGGCCTCGCCGGGCTACCGCTCGACCGCCAAGCGCGCGCCGTCGCAGCCGCTGGTGCTGCTGCCCCATCGGCTCACCGAGGTGACCGGACCCGTCCTCGGCGCCGACCGGGTCGGGCCCGGTGAGGACGACCTGACGCAGGCGCGCGGCGGCGAGGCGCAGGGGCAACGCATCGTCGTCTCCGGTCGGGTCCTCGACAGCTCCGGCCGGCCCGTCCCCGAGGCGCTGCTCGAGGTGTGGCAGGCCAACGCGGCCGGGCGCTACCGCCACGTCGGGGACGACTGGCCGGCTCCGCTCGACCCGCACTTCGACGGACTCGGGCGGACCGTCACCGACTCCGAGGGGCGCTACCGCTTCACGACGATCCGGCCCGGCGCCTACCCCTGGGGCAACCACCACAACGCCTGGCGCCCGGCCCACATCCACTTCTCGCTGTTCGGCCGCGCGTTCACCCAGCGCCTCGTGACCCAGATGTACTTCCCGGACGACCCCCTGCTCGCCCTCGACCCGATCGCGCAGTCGGTGCCGGCCGGGGCCCTGCCCCGACTGGTGAGCCGCTACGACCACGACCTCACGCAGCCCTCCTGGGCGCTCGCCTACGTCTTCGACCTCGTCCTGCGCGGCCCGGAGCAGACCCCGTTCGAGGGAGGTGCGGCGTGAGCGGACCGCTCGGGCTCACGCCGAGCCAGACCGTCGGGCCGTTCCTGCACATCGTGCTGCCCTGGGCCGACGGCCCGGACGTCGTCGGGCCGGACGAACCCGACGCCGTCGAGGTCGTCGGCCAGGTGCGCGACGGCGACGGGATGCCGGTCACCGACGCCCTCGTCGAGACCTGGCAGGTCGACGCGGACGCAGCATTCCGCGGCTTCGGCCGCTGCCCGACCGACGCCGAGGGCCACTACCGGATCCGCACCCGCCGCCCGCGGGCGTTGCCGCAGCTGTTCCCCGACGCGGACGGACCCGACGAGGCTCCGCACCTGGACGTGTCGGTGTTCGCCCGCGGGCTGCTCGACCGGCTCGTCACCCGCGTCTACCTCGCGGACCCCGGCTCCGAGGACGACGCGCTGCGCACCGACCCGGTGCTGGTGACCGTCCCCGCCGAGCGGCGGCAGACCCTCGTCGCCGAACCGCTCGGCGGCGACCGCTACCGCTTCGACATCGTCCTGCAGGGTCGTGATGAGACCGTCTTCTTCGACCTCTGAGCCCTCGCCGGATCCGGCGCGCGGACTGCTCCTCGGCCCGCTCGTCAGCGACGCCGACGTCGAGGTGGCCCTGGGCGACGAGGCCTTCGTCCGGGCCATGCTGCAGGTCGAGGCCGCCCTCGCCGCCGCGCAGGCCGAGCTCGGTCTCGTGCCCGCCGACGCGGCGACGACGATCGGTGCGGTCGCCGGGTCGCTCGTCGTGGACGTCGCAGACCTCGGCCGCCGCTCGGTGGCCGCAGGCAACCCGGTGAGCCCGCTGCTCGCCGAGCTCACCGCCGCGCTGCCGGAGCACATCCGTCCCCACGTCCACCGCGGGACGACGAGTCAGGACGTGCTCGACACCGCGCTGATGCTGCTGGCCCGCGACGCCTGCGCGCTCGTCGTCGCGCGGGTGGACGAGGCGGCGGACGTCGTCGCGGCGCTCGTGCGCGAGCACCACCTGACGCCGATGGTGGGGCGCACGCTCGGCCAGCAGGCGCTCCCCACCACGTTCGGCCGCAAGGCCGCCGGGTGGCTCGTCGCCCTCGACGAGGCGGGGACCCGGCTGCGTGCGGTCGCGCGGCACCGGCTGGCCGTGCAGCTGGGCGGAGCGGTCGGCACGCTTGCGGGTCTCGACGGCCGGTCCGCCGCGCTGCCCGCCCGATTCGCGGCGGAGCTCGGCCTCGTCGAACCTGTGCTCCCGTGGCACACCGACCGGGGTCGCATCCTGGAACTCGCGGCAGCCACGGCCGCCCTCGTCGCCGCCACCGGCAAGGTGGCGTTGGACCTGGTGCTCCTCGCCCAGACCGAGGTGGCCGAGGTCCGTCCCGGGGTCGGCGGTACGTCCACGGCGATGCCGCACAAGCAGAACCCGGCGGATGCCGTCGCGGTGCGCAGTGCGGCCCTCCGGACCCCGGGGCTGCTCGCCGGCCTGTTCGCGGCTGCGGCGCAGCAGGAGCACGAGCGGGCCGCCGGCGCCTGGCACGCGGAGTGGGAGCCGTTGCGCGACCTGCTCTCCCTCGCGGGGGGCAGCGCGGTGCGGTTGCGGGCGGCCCTCACCTCGGCGACCGTCGACCCCGAGCGGATGCGGTCCGACCTCGCCGGGCTGGCCGAGACACTCGGCCGCGGGCCGGAATTCGGGCCCGACCCCGAGACCGTCGGGTGGCTCGTCGATCGGGCGCTGGACGCACACGAGAAGCACCGGGAACGACGGGCCGCAGAGGAGGAGTCGTGAGCACCGACGACGAGCGTCGCGCGGAGGGGATGCGCATCCGCCGGGAGGTCCTGGGCGACGCACACGTCGACCGCGCGTCCACCCCGTCGGCGCTGACCGCGGACTTCCAGGACTTCATCACCCGCACCGCCTGGGGCGACGTCTGGGCCCGGCCGGGTCTGGACCGCCGGACGCGCAGCGCGGTGACGCTCGCCGTCCTCACCGCCCTCGGCCGCGAGCACGAGCTGGTCCTGCATCTGAAGGCGGCGTTGCGCAACGGCCTGTCCCGCGAGCAGATCGCGGAGGTGCTGCTGCACACCGGCGTCTACGCCGGGGTGCCGGCCGCCAACCGCGCGTTCGCGCTCGCCGAGCAGGAACTCCGGAACGAGGACGCGCCGGACGGGTCCGACGAGGCCTCGGGGGACTGAGCGCGGACGGTCAGATCGCGAGCGTCCGGGCCCGCTCGGCGTCGAGGCGAAGGGGCTGGTCGTCGTCGAGCTGTAGTGGGCCGTCGGCCGCGGCGCGCGGCAGCTGGGGCGCGACGGTGAGATCCACCGTGGCGGGGCGGCACACATGGCACTGCCCGGTGCCGGCGCACCGGGCGCACGACTCGTAACCGCCCTCGGCACGCTCGCTGCGGCCGGCCCCGAGGCATACCCAGCACTGCCGGTTCCCCAGACACCCGGCGCAGGGCGGGCTGGGTTGGCGCGGCGTCGGGTTCACTCCTCCGAGGATGCCGAACCGGAGCTGACCGCGCCATAGGCGGGTGGAGCTAGGCCAACAGGGGTTTCTCTCCGGCAGCACAACGCAGTCCCAACGCCCGCCGCCTGCGGGGAAATGCGTAGTCCGTTGGGATGATCTTGCGGGTGTTGCGCACGGGATTGGCTCCCGTCGTCCTGATGGGGCGTTCCAGCTGTCAGGATCCGGATGGAGCTCAGCGCACGGTGGCATCCCCCCGGCGCTCGCAGGTGAGGGGTGCCGGTGATCGAGACGCACGTCGCCTGGTCGGTGGGACACGCCGTTCTGACCCTCCGAGGAGACCTCGACCGAGCCTCCGGGTCCGTCGTGGCGGAGATGCTGACCAGCATCTGTCAGCAGCAGCCACTACGGCTGTTCGTCGACCTCACCGACGTGACCGCCATCCGCAACGTCGCGCTCGGGCTGCTGGCCACGGTGGTCGGCAAGCTGCGCGAGGCCGGGTGCCCGCTGGTCTTCATCAACCCCACGATCACCATGCGCGAGCAGATGCACAGCCACGGGCTCGAGGGCCTGCTGCAGCTCGACCCGGCCTGACGCAGCGGCACCTTCGCGCCGTGGCCGGGCAGGAGTTCGTTCCGCGACCGGGAACCTGGACGACGGAAGCCGGCACCGCCGAGCTGATCGCCGACGGTGACCGGCCCGGCGCCTACCTGCTGGCCGTGAACGGGGTCGCGCAGTCCTACGTCGACCTGCTCGATCCCACCGACCTCGAGTTCCCCTACATCCGCCGCTTCGCCGACCTCATCGATGCCTGCTTCCCGCCGGGCGCGCCGGTCGGGCTGCTGCACGTCGGCGGCGGTGCCGGCACGCTGGCGCGCTACGTTGCCGCGACGCGACCGGGTTCACAGCAGCAGGTCGTCGAGGTCGACGCCGCGCTGGTGGCCGGAGTGCTCGAACGCCTCGGCGAAACCGGCTTCCGTTACCTGGTGCAGGACGGACGGCAGGCGGTGACCGAGGCACCGGCAGGGGACGTCGACGGCGTGGTGACCGACGCCTTTGTCGGCAGCGCCGTCCCGTCTCGCCTGACGACCGTCGAGTATCTCGGCGAGGTCCGTCGGGTGCTCCGCAGCGGCGGTGTGTTCGCCTTGAACGTTGCCGACGGGGGGGACCTCAGCTACCTCCGCCGGATCCTCGCGACCGTCGCCGCGAGCTTCTCCTCGGTCCTGCTCGTCGCCGAACCCGCCGTGCTCCGGGGCCGCCGGTTCGGCAACGCGGTGGTGGTGGCCGCCGACGCGGAGCTGCCGGGGGCGGCGTTGGTCCGGGCGGCCGCCGGCGATGCCGCCGCGCCCGCCCGGGTCGTGGGCGGCCCGGACCTCGACGCGCTGATCGGAGACGCCGCGGTGCTCACCGACGCAGCGTCGGCGGAGTCACCCGCGCCGCCGCCCGGGTCGTGGTCGGTGCGCTGACACGTCCGTTCGCCGAGACGGTGGTCGCGTACCGGCCCGGTCAGCCCTTCGCGAGGCCGAGTACCACGGCGGCCACGTCCTCGTCGCCGTGCCCGGCGTCGACGGCGGCCGCGAAGTCCTCGCGGACCCCGGCGACCGTCCGGAGCGGGACCCCGAGGTCGTCGCCGCTGGCGAGGGCGAGACCGATGTCCTTCAGGGCGTGCTTCAGCGCGAACCCCGGCTGCCAGTCCTCGTCGACCATCTGGCCGCCCTTGGCCCCGAACAGCGGCGACTGGAAGTCGATCGCGCCGAGGACCTCGATCATCTGGCGGCGGTCGAGACCACCGCTCCGCCCCAGCGTGAGGGACTCGGCGAGCAGACTGAGCATGCCGGTGACGACGAGGTTGCCGCAGACCTTCATCTGCGAGCCGGCGCCCACACCGCCGAGGTGCCAGACGGTCCCCGCCATCGCCTCGATCACCGGGCGCGCCTTCTCGAGGTCGGCGTCATCGGCGCCGACCACGGCCCACAGGTCTCCGCTGGCCGCGGGCTCCGAGGAGCCGAAGACCGGGCTGTCGACAACGCCGATCTGCCGATCCCTCAGTTTCTCCGCCGCCGTCCGCACGAAGGTGGGCGACGTCGTCGACATCTCGACGAGCGTCGCGCCCGACCGCATCGCATCGGCGACACCGCCGGAACCGAACAACAGGTCGTCGAGGACGTCGTCGCCGGTGAGCATGGTGACGACGATGTCGGCGTCGCCCACGGCCTCGGCGGCCGACGAGGCGACGGTGGCCCCGGCCTGCTCGGGGGTGTCGCTCTTGCCGGGGCTGCGGTTCCACACCGTGGTCGGGAAACCGCCCCGGGCGACGTTGGCGGCCATCGGGCCGCCCATGGTGCCGAGGCCGAGGAAGGCCACGTGGGGCTGGTGCTGCTGGTCGGAGGACTCGCTCATGACGGGCTCGTCCCCGTCGCCGCCGGTCTGACACACCACGGCGTCCCGGGCCGTTCGTCGGCGCGCCGGCGGCGTGACCGTCGGCTCATAACGGATACATAGGTGCAGAAGCCGCACCAAAGGGCATCCCGCTTTGGATCACTCAGAGGGAGAGCCCATGACCACGACTGCTCCGCGCGACACGACCGCCGACCGCAACGACACCCCCGTCCGCGACGAGAAGACCGGGCGTGCCCTGTTCGGTGCGCTGACCGGCCTCGCTGCCGTCGCCGTCCTGCTGCAGGGCCTCTGGGCCGGGATCTTCCTCCGCCACGACGGTCAGCGCGACGCGTCGAACTCCTGGATCGAGGTGCACTCCGCCGGTGGGGAGATCGCGATCGTCCTCGCCGCGCTGGCCACCATCGCTGCGTTGTGGAAGCTGCGGCACCGCAGGGAACTGTGGATCGGCGCAGCCGTCCTGACGGTCCTGCTGATCGTCGAGTCCTACCTCGGCGGACTCATCAAGGACCAGGGCAAGGACAACCTGACCGCCGTGCACGTCCCGCTCGCCATGGCGATCATGGGCCTGGTCGTCTACCTCCCCCTGCGTGCCGCCCGCGGGCCGCGCCGCTGAGCCTGCCGGTCAGCTGACCGCGAGCCCCAGGGCCAACAGCGCCCCGAACGCGAGCTGCAGGCGTCCGGTGCCGGCCAGGACGGGCAACAGGGCCCGGCCGGCCGCACCGGCGCGGACCGCCCGCACGGGTGGCAGCGCCAGCGGTAGTGCGACGAGCGCGAGCAGAGTCGCCGGTCGCGTGGGTGCCAGCAGCACCGGGACGACGAACGCGCCGGCCAGCAGCCCCACGTAGAGCCGACGGCTGGCGGGTGCACCCAGCCGCACCGACAGCGTGCGCTTACCCGCTACGCGGTCGCTCGGCAGGTCACGCAGGTTGTTCGTCAGCAGCAGCGCGCACGCGAGCAGGCCGTTGGCGACCCCGCCGAGCACCGCCGCGCCGGACACGTCCTCGGTCTGGACGTAGGCGGTGCCGACGACGGCGACGAGGCCGAAGAACACGAAGACGAACAGCTCACCGAAGCCGGCGTAGCCGTAGGGCCGCGGCCCGCCCGTATAGGTCCAGGCCGCCACCACGGCGGCTGCCCCCACCACGACGAGCACCCACGTCGTCAACACGGCCAGGACCAGGCCGGCGACGGCCGCGACCGAGAACGCGAGCAGCGCCGCCGTCCGGACCCGGACCGCGGGCGCGGTTCCCGAGCCGACGAGCCGCAGAGGTCCGACGCGGCCGCCGCCCGTGGCGTCGTCGGTGCCGCGGATGCCGTCGCTGTAGTCGTTCGCGTAGTTCACGCCGATCTGCAGCGCGAGTGCGACGACAAGGGCCAGTACGGCACGCCCCGCGCTGAAGCGGTCGGCGCCGACGGCGACACCGCAGCCGACCAGTACCGGGGCCAGCGCGGCCGGCAGGGTGCGGGGCCGGGCGCCCTCGAGCCATTCCGATGCGGTGGTCATCGGACTCAGTATCCCGTGTGCGGGTTCCGTGGAAGGGTGCGGAGATGACCTCACCTCAGGGATCGACCGCGCCGCAGGACTTCGCCGGCCGGGTCGCCGTGCTCACCGGCGCGACCCGCGGCATCGGCCTCGCGCTGGCGCAGGAACTCGTCGACCGTGGCGCCTCGGTCGTCGTCACCGCCCGCAAGCCCGACGAGCTCGACGCCGCGGTCGCCCAGCTCGACCCGGCCGGCGCCGGCCGGGCGGTCGCCTCGCGTGGCAGCGCCGACGACCCCGAGCACCAGGCCGCCACCGTCGCCCTGGCACTCGAGCGGTTCGGCCGCCTCGACCACCTGGTCAACAACGCGGCGGTCAACCCGCAGTACGGCCCGCTGATGGAGGCCGACCTCTCGGCCATCCGCAAGGTCTTCGACGTGAACGTCACCGCGGTGCTCGCCTGGACGCAGCTGGCCTGGCAGGGCTGGTTGGGCGAGCACGGCGGAAGCGTGCTGAACGTGGCCAGCGTGGGTGGCATCCGCGCCGGCTCGCCGATCGGCGCGTACAACGCGAGCAAGGCCGCGCTCATCCACCTGACCCGGCAGCTGGGCGTGGAGCTCGGCCCGACGGTCCGGGTCAACGCCGTCGCCCCCGCGGTGGTGAAGACGAAGTTCGCCCGCGCGCTCTACGAGGACCGCGAGGACGAGGTGGCCGCCGCCTACCCGCTGAAGCGGCTCGGCGTCCCGGAGGACATCGGCAAGGCCGGGGCGTTCCTGCTCTCCGACGCCGCATCCTGGATCACCGGGGAGACGCTCGTCGTCGACGGTGGGGTGACGCTCGGTGGCGGTGCCTGACCAGCTGGTCGACGCAGGGCTGGGGGAGTTCGGGATCCGGACCCGCACGCCGGAGTCCCGGGCGATGTTCGAACGCGTCCAGGTGGCCACGCGGCTGTCGGCTCGGCTGAGCGGGCTCGACCTGGCCGACGCCGACGCGATCCGAGGGGCCTTCGAGGAACTCATCGGCAAGCCGGTGGGGGAGCGGTTCACGCTCGTCCCGCCGTTCTACGCCGACGACGGGCGGAACGTCTCGATCGGGCGGACGGTGTTCATCGGCTACGACTGCGCCTTCACCGGCCACGCCCCCATCACGATCGGCGACGACGTGATGATCGCCCACCGGGTCAACCTGATCACCTCCGGCCATCCGGTCCCACCCGAGCGGCGACGCCACGCCATCACTGCCGCGCCCATCACGATCGAAGCGAACGTGTGGATCGGGGCCGCTGCCACGGTCGTGCCGGGCGTGACGATCGGCACCGGGTCCGTGGTCGCGGCAGGGTCGGTCGTCACCCGCGACGTCCCGCCGGCGACGCTCGTGGCGGGCAATCCGGCGCGGGTCGTCCGGGAGCTGTAGGAGGCCGGCGCCGTCAGCGTCGCGAGGGTGCGGGTCCCGACTGGCGCAGGCCGAGATCGACGAGTTCCATGATCCAGGTGAAGCTCTCGTCGACGTCGGCACCCATCTGGAACCCGCCCTCGACCTCGAGCGTCGCGAAGCCGTGCAGGAGGCTCCGGAGCAGGCGCAGGGCGTGGATCTCCCGGTCCGGACCGAGGTCGTAGGCGAGCAGCACCGCGGAGAACGAGTCGAGCATCCGGCGCCGGGCCGACGCCATCGCCTCGGTGTCCTCGCCGGGCATGGCCGCGTTGCCCGCCGCGTAGCGGCCGGGGTGCTCCTTCACGTAGCTACGCATGGCGTGCGCGGCAGCGGCCAGGGCGTCGCTCCCGGCCCGGCCCTGCGTGGCGTCCCGGATGGCGTCGCCGAGTTCGGTCGCGGCGACGACGGCGATGCGATGCGAGAGATCGGCCAGGCTGCCGACGTGCTTGTAGAGCGAGGGGGTCTTCACACCGAGACGGTCGGCGAGCAACCCCATGCTCAGCCGGGCGAAGCCGACCTCGTCGGCCAGCGCAGCCCCGGCCTCGGTGACCGAGACCGCCGACAGCCCGGCTCTAGGCACGCGGCAACACCTCGGTGAGGAACGGGACGGCCGCCTCGAGCAGTTGCTCGGGCGCCTGAGCGTGCGGGTAGTGGCCGACACCGCTCAGCACCAGCAACCTCCCGAGACCGTCGGGGAGGTCGCCGACGATGCGCTCTCCCTCGGCGCGCGGGTCGGGCCAGTCCGGGTCGGCGTCGCCCTCGACGACCAGGACCGGGCAGCGCACGTTCGCCAGGTGCGCCCCGGCGTCGGTCGGCTTGGAGTTGCACATGGCCTGGAGGGCCTTCATCCGACCGGGTTCGCTCAGTTTGGCGTCGATGCGCGCCGACTCGGCGGCCCAGTCGGCGGGCTTCGTGGGGTAGGCGAGGTCGAGATACTTCTTCCAGCTCGACAGGCTTCCCGCGATCACGGTCCCCATCAGCCGCAGGCTGCCGCGGCGATACCGCGCGACCCGGACGAGGCTGCCGAGGGAGATGGTCTGGGCACGGGTGAAGGGTGCCAGCTCGATCAGCCCGCTGACCAGATCGGGGGCGGTGGCCGCGGCGATGGTGGCGGCGCCACCACTGATCGACTGGCCGATGACCACGGCAGGTCCGCCGAGGTGCCGGATCAGGGCCACGAGGTCGCCGGCGACGTCGGTGCGGCTGTACCCGTCCCAGGCCACGTCGGAGTCGCCGCACCCGCGGATGTCGACGTTGGCGACCCGGTACCCGGCTGAGACGAGGGCCGGGACGACGAAGCGGTAGGAGTGGCGGCTGTCGCCGATCCCATGCGCGAGGACGACGAGCGGACCTTCACCTTCGAGGTCGTAAGCGAGGGTGCTCCCGTTGACGATCAGGTGCTCTGGCATGACCTGCTCCATCCCGCTATAGCTAATGTTCTTAGCCACAAGCTAACACACTTAGCCGACTCGGTCAGGACTGCTGTGCGACGCTGGGCATCCGTCCAGCCCTCAGGAGTCCCCGTGCCGTTGCAAGTCGTCGCCACCATCCCCGCCAAGCCCGGCTCCGAGGAGGCGCTCGGCGACGTGCTGACCGAACTCGTCTCCGCGTCCCGCACCGAGACCGGCTGCCTCGCCTACGAGCTGTTCCGCTCCAAGGCCGACCCGACGGTGTTCGTCACCATCGAGACGTGGCAGGGCCAGGACGTCCTCGACGCCCACATGCAGACCGCCCACGTGCAGCAGGCCTTCGCCGCCGCCGGTGACTACCTGGCGGGTCCCCCGGCCATCCACCCGCTGGACGCCGTCGTCTGATCGCCTAACTGTCGGTCGGGGCGTCGACCGGGAGCAGGAGGTGCGTGACCCTGTCGCCCCGGATGCAGACGGTGGGGTCGCCGAGGGCGTGGTCGGCCGTCGACACCTGGCCGAAGTACGGGCGGCCACCGCCCATCACCACCGGTACCAGGTCGATCGCGACCTCGTCGAGCAGGCCGAGCTCGAGGCACTGGCCCGCGATCGTCCCGGCCGTCACCGCGACGACGCCGTCGCCCGCGATGTCGGCGGCCCTACGCACCGCTGCCTCCACACCGGCGGTGACGAAGGAGAAGGGCGCGTCGGGGTGGGCCTCGACCCATGCCGTCGGCACCTCGTGGGTGACCACGACGACCGGCACGTCCATCGTGTGCCGACCGCCCCACCCGTCGGTGAAGTCGAACAGGGTCCGGCCGCAGACCAGCGCGCCGATCGACGAGACCCACCCGTTCCAGTAGTCGGCGCTCGGCCGGCTCAGGTGGAGCGTGATGCCGTCGGAGGCGGTGGGGACCTCGACCTCACCGTTCTGCAGCCAGTCGAACAGCCGGCCGATGGAGTTGTCCTGCTTCGCGATGTAGCCGTCGAGGGACATCGAGGCCGAGGCGATGACCCTGCTCATGTCGTGCTCGCGTCAGGGTCGGTGGCGTCAGGGTCGGTGGCGTCAGAGTTGGTGGCGTCGAACCGCCGGTAGCTCACCGAGAGGTCGTCCCGCCATTCGCCCGGGGTCCGCGCGAGTTCGCCGTGACCCTCGAAGGCGTCCGGCGCGAGGGTGGCGGTGAAGCGTTGCGCGAAGTCGGGGACGTCGCGCCACCAGCGCCAGACACCGTCCTCAAGTGAGGTCCGGTAGGTCCGGCGCACGCCGCGCGAGTCGAAGTACTCCATCACGAACCCCTGGATCGCATGCCCCTCGCCGTCCGCGGGGCGACCGATCACGCTGATCGCGTTGGGCACCTGCGGGTGCTCGTAGGTGGTGCGCTGGATGAGGAAGCGTTGGCCGTCGAGCCACTCGAAGGATGCGGTGCCGGCGATGACACCGTCGAGCTCCGGGTGCGTCGCAGACGTGGTCCAGGCACCGACCAATGCGTCGAACGCGCGCAGGTCGGGTTCGTTGTCGCTCATGGGGGTGGAGACGGGACGGCGGCCCGGGACTCATCGCACCGGTCGCGCGGCTCGTTTCGTCAGATACGCCCGCTCGGTCTCGCTTCCGGTCAGCTCCGCAGCAGTGAGGTAGCTGGATCGGGCGAGTTCGTCGTTCAATCTGTGCATCGCCGAACTCGGCTCGGACGAGTCGCCTCCTGCCGAGGGGCGTCAGGGCGCCTGGTGCCGGGTGACATCCGGGCCGAGGAGTTGGCCGACGACGGTGACGGCCTGCTCCACGTCGGGTTCGCGGCCGGCGATGACGTCGGCGTAGAGGAAGCTCTCCCCGATCCGGACGATGACGTAGGCCAGGGCCGAGCGTTCGACGGGCAGGCGGAGCCGCCCCGCGTCGGCCTCCTCGGCGAGCAGTGCTTCGAAGACCATGAGGGAACCGGCCTGCACCCGCGCAGCGCGGGAGGTGAGCACCCGCATCGCGACCTCCGGTTCGGCGGCGAGGAATCGGTGCAGGGACGGGTCGCGCTGGGCCGAGGACAGGAAGCCGGAGTAGGCGGTCAGGACACGGTCGCGACCGGTGAGCGGCGCCGAGTCCCGGAGCGAGCGCGCGTGGGAGTGGCGTGCGCGCCACCAGAACACCTCGCCGAGCAGCGCGTCCCGGCTGCCGACCCAGCGGTAGAGGGTCGCGCGTCCGACGCCCAGTTCTGCGGCGAGGGCGCGCATGTCGAGCCGTTCGAGTGCGCGGACGCGGCGCTGGGCGGCGTCGAAGACCGCCGGAGGGATGGACGGCGGCGGGCCCGTGCCCTCGGGGAGCAGCCGCGCCAGGACGGCGTCGTCCCGCGCGTCGTCATCGCGCATGCGGGCATCGGAACTGTCGGTGACCCCTGTTACGTTTCCGCCATCGAGGCGTACGCTGCGAGACACATCGGCAGTATGTCTCGCCCGCTGCCTCTTGTCTTGCACCACCTGTTCAACACCGTCGTCCCGCCCGGTCTCCGGTCGCGGGACCCGTCCTCGTGAAGGGGGACCTCCGACGTGGACCTGAGCTTCACGGCCGAGGAAGAAGCGTTCCGTACCGAGCTGCGGACCTACCTCGAGTCGACCCTCCCCGCCGAGTGGAGCCAGCCCGGCTTCTGGGACTCCATCGACCGGCACGACGCCTTCAACCGGCGCCGCCAGTGGGAGGCCGAGAAGGCCAAGGCCGGGTTCGCCGGCATCGCGTGGCCGAAGGAGTGGGGCGGCCGCGGCGGCACCGAGGGCATGAAGGCGATCTACGACGAGGAGATGACCCGCGCGCGGGCTCCCCGTGGCGCCAACCAGCTCGGGCTCACCTACCTGGCACCGACCGTCGCCGTGCTCGGCAGCGAGCAGCAGAAGCGCGACATCATCGGCGCAATCCTCCGCAACGAGGAGATCTGGTGCCAGGGCTTCTCCGAGCCCGGCGCCGGCTCCGACCTCGCGGCCATCCGCACCAGTGCTGTGCAGGACGGCGACGAGTACGTCGTCAACGGCCAGAAGATCTGGACCACGCAGGCCATCCACGGCGACAAGCTGTTCGCGCTCGTTCGCACCGAGCCGGGCTCGCAGCGGCACCAGGGCCTCTCGCTGATGCTCATGGACATGGACCAGCCCGGGGTCGAGGCCCGGCCCATCACGACGATGAGCGGCGACCAGGAGTTCGGCGAGGTCTTCTTCACCGACGCCCGCGTGCCGATCGAGTCGAACCTCGGTGGCATCGGCAACGGCTGGCAGACCGCGATGCTGCTGCTCTCGTTCGAGCGCGGCGCGTCCGCCTTCGGCATGTACACCGCCATGCGCCAGCAGCTCGCCGGCATCGTCGCGGCGGCGCGCTCCACCTACCGCGACGGCCGCACGGCCGCCGACGACCCGGTGCTGCGCGCGAACCTCGCCGCCGTCGTCACCGAGCTCGAGTGCCTGCGTTACCACTCGTTCCACGTGCTCTCCGCGACCGAGAAGGGTCGTGACCTCGGCTTCGAGGCATCGATGACGAAGCTGCAGTGGTCGGAGACGATGCAGGACCTGTTCGAGGCCTTCGACGAGATCCTCGGCCCGAACGTCACCGTCCGGCAGCCGTTCGCCGAGGACGCCGAGATCTCGGACCTGTCCGCGCTGCAGAACCAGGGCCTCTACAGCCGCTCCGTCACCATCTGGGGCGGTTCCGGCCAGGTCCAGCGCAACGTCGTCGCCGAGCGCGTGCTCGGCCTGCCTCGCTAAGGAACAGAACACATGGACTTCGGACTCACCGACGAACAGCGGGCGCTCGACTCCAGCGTCCGGGACTACCTCCGCGACCGCTTCGACCTCGCCGCCGTGCGGAAGGTCTACGACGACGCGGAGGGCGACGGCCACCCGCGCGAGCTGTGGAACGCCTTCGCCGAGTACGGCTGGCTCGCCGTGACCGTGCCCGAGGAGCACGACGGCCTCGGCCTCGGCATCCTCGACGCACAGGTCGTGGCCCGGGCGCTCGGCGCCGGTGCCGTCCCCGGGCCGTGGCTGCCGACGGTGCTCGCGATCGAGGCGATCCGCCTCGCCGGCTCCGCCGAGCAGCAGGCTGCGTGGCTCCCGAAGCTCGCCGCCGGCGAGGTCGTCGGCACCGTCTCGCTGGAGCCACCCGCAGCCGGTGCGCTGCGACGCGTCGAGTACGGCGCCGTCGCCGACCTGCTGGTCGTCGCGACCGAGGACGGCGGCCTCGGGCTGGCCGAGCTCTCCGGTGCCACCCGCACGCAGGCCGCGCAGTACGACTTCACGACCCGGCTCGCGTCCGTCGACCTCACCGGTGTCACCGTCGACCCGCTGCCCGGGGCCGACGCGGCCACCGTCGCCGATCTGCACCGGCGGGCCGCCGTGCTCGCGGCCGCGGACCTCGTCGGCACCTCCCGCGAGGCCCTCACCCGCACCGTCGCCTACGACAAGGAGCGGGTGCAGTTCGGTAAGCCGGTCGGCTCGTTCCAGGCCCTCAAGCACTCGATGGCCGACCTGCACGTCGGAGTGACCATGGCCGAGCACGCCGTGCTCTACGCCGCCTTCGCCATCGACACCGATCGCGATGACGTCGAACTCGCCGCCGCTGTCGCGAAGGCCAAGGCGAGCGACGTCGCGAAGCAGACGACCTCGGCGATGATCCAGTACCACGGCGGCATCGGCTTCACGTGGGAGCACGACTCGCACTTCTACTTCAAGCGGGCCAAGCGCCTCGCCGCCTCCTACGGCGACCTCGCGCAGAGCCGCGAGAAGATCGCATCCCTCACGTTCGCCGCCTGACCCCACAGATCTCGGAAGGCTCCCCATGGATTTCGCCCTCAGCCCGCAGGCGCAGGAGTACCTCGACAAGCTGCGCAGCTTCATGACCGAGCACGTCTACCCGGCCGAGGAGCGCTTCCACGAGTGGCAACTCGACGCGAGCCACGGCCCGCACGACGACCCGCCGATGCTCGAGGACCTGAAGGCCGAGGCGCGCCGGCGCGGGCTGTGGAACCTGTTCCTGCCGGGTGAAGGCCACCCGCTCTCGGTGACCGACTACGCGACGCTCGCCGAGGAGACCGGCCGCAGCATCGAGCTGGCTCCGGAGTCGATCAACTGCGCGGCTCCCGACACCGGCAACATGGAGGTCCTGCACCTGTTCGGGACGAAGGAGCAGAAGGAGCGCTGGCTCCGACCGCTGCTCGACGGCGAGATCCGCTCGGCGTTCGCGATGACCGAGCCCGACGTCGCCTCCTCCGACGCGTCGAACATCCAGCTGTCCATCGAGCGCGACGGCGACGAGTACGTCATCAACGGCCGCAAGTGGTGGATCAGCGGTGCCGGTCGTCCGCGCACCCAGGTCCTCATCGTCATGGGCAAGACCGACCCGAACGCCTCGACGTACAAGCAGCAGTCGATGATCCTCGTGCCGAAGGACACCCCCGGCCTCGAGGTCGTCCGCAGCCTGCACGTCTTCGGCTACAACGACCGCGAATCGCACTGCGAGCTGCGCTTCACGAACGTGCGCGTGCCGGCGTCGAACCTGATCGCCAACGAGGGCGACGGCTTCATGATCGCTCAGGCGCGTCTCGGGCCCGGCCGCATCCACCACTGCATGCGTGCCCTCGGCATGGCCGAGCGGGCCCTCGAGATGATGGTCAAGCGGGCAGCCTCGCGCACCGCCTTCGGCAAGCAGCTCGTCGACCAAGGTGTCGTGCAGCAGCAGATCGCCGAGTCGCGCATCGAGATCGACCAGGCCCGGCTGCTCACGCTGAAGACCGCCTGGCTCATCGACAACGTCGGGCCGAAGGGTGCCCGCACCGAGGTCGCCGCCATCAAGGTGATCGCGCCCCGTGTGGCGCTGTCGGTGCTCGACCGCGCGATCCAGGTGCACGGCGGGATGGGCGTCTGCCAGGACACCCCGCTCGCCGGCATGTGGGCCGGTGCCCGCACGCTGCGCCTCGCCGACGGTCCGGACGAGGTGCACCTCCGCAGCGTCGCCCGGCAGGAGATCGGGAACGTCGTCGGCCGGCCGGCCCGCAACGGGTCGGGCTCCAACGGCTCGTCGGCTGCCCAGGCGTCGACCGGTGAGGCCGTTCCGCAGCCCGCCGGCGGCGTCAGCTAGCGTCCGAGCACTGCAGCTCAGCCCACCCGCTCCACTCCTTCCGGAGGTCACCCCGTGCGTGCCGTGCACATCAGTTCGCTCGACGGACCGTCCGCCCTCGAGCTCGTCGACGTCGACGAGCCCTCGGGCGACGGGATGGTCCTCATCGACGTGCACGCCGCCGGGGTGACGTTCCCGGAGGCCCTGCAGAGCCGGGGGCAGTATCAGCTCAAGCCGCCGCTGCCGTTCGTCCCCGGCTCCGAGGTGGCGGGCGTCGTCCGCTCCGCGCCCGAGGGTTCCGGCTTCACCGCCGGCGACCGCGTCGTGGCGTTCCCGGGCCTCGGCGGCTTCGCCGAGACCGCCATCGCCATGCCGCAGGCGGTGTTCCCGCTGCCCGAGTCGGTTTCGTTCGAGGCCGGCGCCGGGCTCGCGATGAACTACCTGACGATGCACTTCGCGCTCGTCCGTCGGGGCGCGCTGCGCTCCGGCGAGACCGTGCTGGTGCACGGGGCGGCCGGCGGCATCGGGACGGCCGCGGTGCAGTTGGCCAAGGCGCTCGGCGCAAAGGTCATCGCCGTCACCTCGTCGGACGCGAAGGCCGACATCGCCCGCCGCGCCGGTGCCGACGAGGTCGTCTCCTCCGACGGGTTCCGCGCGGCGGTCAAGGAACTCACCGGCGGCAAGGGCGTCGACGTCGTCGTCGACCCGGTCGGCGGCGACCGCATGACCGACTCGCTGCGCTCGCTCGGCCGCGAGGGCCGGCTGCTGGTCATCGGCTTCACCGAGGGTGCCATCCCCGAGGTGAAGGTCAACCGGCTGCTGCTGAACAACATCTCCGTCGTCGGCGTCGGCTGGGGGGCGTTCTGGATGCCGCAGCCGGACTACCTGCAGGAGCAGTGGGCCGACCTCGCGCCGCACATCGCCTCCGGCGCGCTGAACCCGGTGATCGGCCAGACCTACCCGCTCGAGGAGGCGGCCAAGGCCGTCGGTTCGCTCGAGGAGCGGCAGGCGCTCGGCAAGATCGTGCTGACCGTCCGCTGACGGGCTGGGCGCGGAGCCGCGGTCCGGTCATGGCTGCCCGGCTCTGGCACGGAGCGCTCGCACTCGTCGTGCTGGTCGGGCTCGTCGTGCAGCTGCAGCTCGTCGCCGGCCTGCCGTCCTCGCCGCATCTGACCAGCGCCGGAGTCGTCGGTGGCGCGAGCGCAGCCGGTCGCTATCTGCGCGTCTTCAGCTTCTTCACCATCCAGAGCAACCTCCTGGTGCTCGTGACGTCACTGCAGCTGATGGTCGACCCACACCGCGACGGTCGGCTCTGGCGGGTGCTGCGGCTCGACGCGCTGATCGGGATCACGGTCACCGGCATCGTCTACGCGACCGTGCTCGCCGCGGTCCACGAACCGCATGGGTGGCAGGAGACACTCAGCAACGCGTTGTTCCACTACGTCTCCCCGGTCGGGGCGTTGCTCGGCTGGCTGCTGTTCGGTCCTCGGCCGCGGCTCGGACCGCGCACGCTCGTCCACGCGCTGCTCTTCCCAGCCGGTTGGTTCGCGTACACCCTGGTGAAGGGGGCAATCGACCCCTGGTACCCGTATCCCTTCGTCGACGTGACGACGCACGGCTACGTACGGGTGCTGCTCAACGCTGTCGCCGTCACCGTGGTGCTGGGCCTCGTCGGCCTCCTCTTCCGCCTGGGTGACCGGCGTCTGGCCCCGGCTCCACGCTGGTCGGGGCGCGAGCCGCGATCCCGTCGGGGCGCCGTCCCGCAGTAGCAGGCCGAACGGTCAGCGACCGCGCGGTGCCGCTTCGCTCCGCCACAGCGACTCGGCGGCAGCGGTGAACGACTCCATCGCTCCGACCAGGCGATCGCGGTCGGACCGGGGCATCCGCTCGAGGACGGCGCGGATGTCGCGGCGCCGGCGGGCCGTGACCGTCGCGACGGTCTCCCGGCCGGCGGCGGTGAGCGCGAGGTGGGTTTCGCGGCGGTTCTCCTGCTTCACACTGCGTTCGACGAGCCCCGCGGCCACGAGGCGGTCGGCCATCCGCAGCGCCGTGGACGGAGCCACGTCGAGAGCGGCCGCGAGGTTGCTCAAGTTCGTGGGGGCGCCCTCCAGGACGACCAGCATCCGGTACTGGGGCAGGGTCACGTCCCCGGCACCGGCGATGGACCGGGCCGAGAGGGCGACGAGCGCGCGGGAGGAAGCCAGCACCGCATCGACGACGTCGTCACTCGAGGGCTCCTCGGTCATCAGCAGACGTCTCCAGGGTGTTGATCGATGTCGGGGTGCGGATCGCCTCGGGCCCTACCCGCCGGACGAGCTGGCTCTCCTGGTATTTTGCACATACTCAAGGTTGCACTATGCAAAGCAGGAATCGGGCGTGAGGACGACGGTGGTCAGCAGATTCGAGATCAAGGCTCTTCGCTCGAGCCGGCTGGAGCTGCTGGGGCTCGCCCTGGTCGTCGGCACCGGCGCCGGCTTCGGAGCCGTCGCGTTCCGATACATGATCAAGGGCCTCACCGAGCTGTTCACCGGCTACCCCGACTACGCCGGCCTGGGCCACGTGCCCAATCCGCATGTGCCGGGGCTCGGTCACTGGTTCGTCGTGCTCGCCCCGGTCGTCGCCGGCCTGCTCTACGGCCCGCTGGTCTACCGCTTCGCCCGGGAGGCCCGCGGCCACGGCGTGCCCGAGGTGATGGTTGCGGTGGCACGGAACGGCGGACGCATCCGCCCGCAGGTCGCCGTGGTGAAAGCCCTGGCGTCGGCCCTGTGCATCGGCGGCGGCGGTTCGGTCGGACGCGAGGGGCCGATCGTGCAGATCGGGTCCGCGCTGGGTTCGTCGCTCGCACAGCTGCTGCGCCTGGACGAGCGCCGGGTCCGGCTGCTCGTGGCCTGCGGCGCGGCCGGTGGCATCGCCGCGACCTTCAACGCCCCGCTGGCCGGCGTGTTCTTCGCCATGGAGCTGATCCTGCGGCAGTGGGCGGCGGAGTCGTTCGGGATGGTGGTGCTCTCGTCGGTCACCTCGAGCGTCATCGGCCGCACGATCCTGGGCAACGACCCGTTCCTCACCCTGCCCGTGTTCCGCGTCGACCACCTGGTCCAGTACCCGCTGTTCGCTCTGCTGGGCGTGCTGGCCGGAGTGGTCGGCGTCGGCTTCTCACGCGTGCTCTACGCGATCGAGGATGCGTGCGACTGGGCGTGGCGGGGGCCGGAGTGGCTCCGCCCGGCGGTCGGTGGGCTCCTGCTCGGCGGTCTGCTGCTGGTGCTGCCGGAGATGTACGGCGTGGGCTACCCGGTGCTCGGGCGGGCGGTCGCCGGCGGATACACGGTCGCCTTCCTCGTCGCGCTGCTGGTCGGCAAGCTCCTGACCTGCAGCCTGACCATCGGCATCGGCGGCTCGGGCGGGGTCTTCGCCCCGAGCCTGTTCTGCGGGGCCATGGCCGGCGCCGTGTTCGGCGACGTCGTGCATGCCGTCGCCCCGACGGCGGGGGGCTCACTCGGGGCGTACGCCCTGGTCGGGATGGGGGCGGTCTTCGCGGGCTCGGCCCGCGCCCCGATCACCGCGGTCGTCATCCTGTTCGAGCTGACCCGGGAGTACTCGATCATCCTCCCGTTGATGCTCGCCATCGTCCTCGCCACCGGCGTCAGCAACCTCATCTCGCGCGACACGGTCTACACCCGCAAGCTGCTGCGCCGCGGCATCGACATCGACGAACCCGCCGACGCCGCGATGCGTCGGCGGCCGGTCGGCACCTTCATGTCCGAGGTGCCGGAGCCCGTCGAGGCCGGGAGCGACCTGCGGTCGGTGGCCCTACGGTTCGCGACCGGCGGGGAGGGTTCGCTCCCTGTCGTCGACGAGGGGGGCCGGTATGTCGGCAGCCTCGCCGTCGGCGACGTCATGGACGCCCTGGCCTCGGGCGAGGACACCGACGTGGTCGCACTGACCGAGGGGAACCCACCGGTGACGGCCGACGAGCAGATCGGCGAGGTGCTCCGGAGGCTCGACCGCGGTGCCGAGGCCGTCCCGGTCGCGGCCGCCGACGGGCCGCTGGTCGGTTGGGTCCGGCACCGTGACGTCCTCGCCGCTCTCACGGGCACCCCCGAGGGCGATGTCGAGTACCCCGCGCCTCAACCGGCGACGCGGGGGCCGAGCAGCTCCGCGAGCCGGCCGGAGGTCTCGCCGTCGGCCAGCGGCGTGTAGACGACCAGGTGCAGGCCCGGCACGTCCGAGGGCGTCAGCCGGTGGTGTTCGAGGCGCAGGTCGCCGACGGCCGGGTGGTGGAACAGCCGCTCGCGTGAGCTGAAGCCCTGGATGTCGTGGCTGGTCCAGCCCGCGCGGAACTCGGGGCTCGCCTCCCGGAGCCGCTCGACCAGCGCCACGACCGAGGGGTCGCCGAGCAAGGGGCCGGCCTCGGCGCGGAACTCGGCGAGGAACCGGCCGCTGTCGGACTCCCACGCCGGCAGCAGGCGGCGGACGTAGGGGTCGGTGAAGACGAGCTCGAGCAGGTTGCGATCGGCTTCAGCCGCGGTCTCGATGTTCGGGTAGAGCGCCGCGTAGGCCGCGTTCCAGGCCGAGATGTGCCAGTCGGGCGCCAGCGCGAAGGCGGGGGAGCCGACGAGGGCGTCGAGCAGCCGCTGCACGTGCCCGGGAGCCGGCGAGGGCGTGGTGTCGGGCTCAGCGACGGGTGCGGAGTAACCCACCAGCGACAGGACGTAGGCGTGTTCGGCGTCGGAGAGCCGCAGCGTCCGCGCGACCGCATCCAGGACCTGCCGGGAAGGCGAGATGTCGCGGCCCTGCTCCAGCCACGTGTACCAGGTGACCGAGACGCCGGACAGCGACGCGACCTCCTCGCGGCGCAGGCCGTCGGTGCGGCTGCGACCGACCGGCGGCAGACCGAAGTCGGCGCGGGCCAGCTGGCCGCGGCGGGCGCGCAGGAGTGCTGCGAGTTCGCGCCGTTGCGTCTCGGTCGCCACGCTCCCATGCTAAGCGGCTACTAGTAGTGCCAGTACTAGTACCAGCGCCGCCTTCCGCACTCGGGTGAGCAGGAGCAAGCTGGCACCATGCCTGCGCTGCGATCTCGGACGGTCACCCACGGACGCAACATGGCCGGGGCCCGCGCCCTGCTGCGTGCTGCCGGTGTCGAGCGCGAGGACTTCGGCAAGCCGATCATCGCGGTGGCCAACAGCTTCACCGAGTTCGTCCCCGGCCACACCCACCTGCAGCCGGTCGGCCGCATCGTCTCCGAGGCGATCCACGCCGCCGGCGGCATCGCCCGCGAGTTCAACACCATCGCGGTCGACGACGGCATCGCCATGGGCCACGACGGGATGCTCTACTCGCTGCCGAGCCGCGACCTGATCGCCGACTCCGTCGAGTACATGGTCGAGGCGCACTGCGCCGATGCACTGATCTGCATCAGCAACTGCGACAAGATCACCCCCGGCATGCTGATGGCCGCGCTCCGGCTGAACATCCCCACGGTCTTCGTCTCCGGCGGCCCGATGGAGGGCGGCACGGCCGTCCTCGTCGACGGCACCGTCCGCACCCGGCTGAACCTCGTCTCGGCGATCGCCGACGCGGTGGCCGACGAGGTCTCCGACGACGACATCGCCCGGATCGAAGAGGCCGCCTGCCCCACCTGCGGCTCCTGCTCGGGCATGTTCACCGCCAACTCGATGAACTGCCTGACCGAGGCGCTCGGCCTGGCGCTGCCGGGCAACGGCTCGACGCTCGCCACCCACACCGCCCGCAAGCAGCTGTACCAGGACGCCGGCCGCACGGTCGTCGACATCACGAAGCGGTACTACGAGCAGGACGACGAGACCGTGCTGCCGCGCAGCATCGCGTCGCGGGCCGCGTTCGACAACGCGATGAGCCTCGACATCGCGATGGGCGGCTCGACGAACACGATCCTGCACCTGCTCGCCGCCGCGCAGGAGGCGGGCCTCGACTACACGCTCCACGACATCGAGCAGCGCTCACGGCAGGTGCCGTGCCTGACCAAGGTCGCGCCGAACGGCACCTACCTCATGGAGGACGTGCACCGCGCCGGCGGCATCCCCGCCATCCTCGGCGAGCTCGACCGCGCCGGGCTGCTCGAACCACAGCGTCTCGACCGTGCACTCGGCGTCGATCGACGACTGGCTCAAGAACTGGGACGTCCGCAGCGGCTCGCCGTCACCCGAGGCGGTCGAGCTGTTCCACGCCGCCCCGGGCTGCGTGCGGTCGGCCAAGGCGTTCTCGCAGTCCGAGCGCTGGCACGACCTGGACCTCGACGCGGCGAACGGCTGCATCCACGACGTCGCGCACGCCTACTCCACCGACGGCGGCCTCGCCGTGCTGCGCGGCAACCTCGCCGTCGACGGCGCCGTGGTCAAGACCGCCGGCGTCGACGAGTCGATCTGGACGTTCACCGGCCCGGCCGTCGTCGTCGAGTCGCAGGAGGACGCGGTCGAGGCCATCCTGATGCAGCGCATCAAGCCCGGTGACGTCGTCGTGATCCGCTACGAGGGCCCCAAGGGCGGGCCCGGCATGCAGGAGATGCTGTACCCGACCAGCTACCTGAAGGGCCGCGGGCTCGGCAAGGTGTGCGCCCTGGTCACCGACGGCCGGTTCTCCGGCGGCACGTCCGGCCTGTCGATCGGGCACGTCTCGCCCGAGGCCGCCTCCGGTGGGCTCATCGCGCTCGTCGAGGACGGCGACCGCATCGTCATCGACATCCCGAACCGCGTCATGCAGCTCGACGTGGCCGACTCCGAGCTCGACCGGCGCCGCGCAGCGATCGAGGCCGGCGGCGGTTACAAGCCGGCGAAGCCGCGGCCGCGCAAGGTGTCGACGGCGCTCAAGGCCTACGCCGCGCTGGCGCTGTCCGCCGACAAGGGTGCGGTGCGCGACCTGAGCTTCTTCGAGTAGCCGCCTCCGGTCAGGCCGCGACGACCCGGAAGACGGGGAGCCCGGGAGCGGCGGCGGCGATCGCCTCGTCGGAGGAGTTCGCGTCGAGGTTCTCGAAGAACTGCCCGACCTCCCAGGCCCAGCGGTGGAGGTACTCGCGGACGATCTCGGTCTTGTCCTCGTCGGGGAGCTCCTCGCCGCGGAAGGCCTCGTGACGTCGACCGACGACGAGTTCGCCGCTGCCGGCGGCGCGGAGGTTGCGGACCCACTGCGTGACCCCGCGGGGGGCGACCAGGTACTGCTCGCCGTCCAGCGTCAGCAGGTTCACGGGGTTCGAGCGCCACTCACCGCTGGTCCGACCGAGTACGCGGAGCTCGCGGGAGCCGTAGACCGACAGTCCCATCCGCGTCAGGCGACGGATGAGGCGGTTGAAGACGTTGCGGGTGAACCAGCCGGGGGCGAGGTAGCGCTCGGACATGTCGGACTCCTGACGTAAGCGAGAGCGGTGCTCTCCGATGAGGGCAATGCTCGCTCCTCCCGTCCGTCCTGTCAAGAGCAGTGCTCTCACTCGTGACAACCGCTCTCGCCACGGGGCACACTGGTGAGGTGGTCACCCCGAACGCGTCCCGTACCGCCCGGGCGATCGCGCGCGACGAACTGACCGCCGCGATCAAGGACGCCGCGCGTCGCCAGCTGGCCGAGGTCGGCGCCGCGGCCCTGTCGCTGCGTGCCGTGGCCCGCGAGATCGGCATGGTCTCGTCCGCGGTCTACCGCTACTTCGCCACCCGCGACGACCTGCTGACCGCGTTGATCATCGACGCCTACGACGCGGTGGGCGCCGCAGCGGAGCAGGCTGAGGCGGCGATCGCCCGCGACGACCTGCTCGGCCGGTGGCTCGCGGCCGCCCGGGCCGTCCGCGGGTGGGCGGTGACGCATCCGCAGGAATGGGCGCTCATCTTCGGGAGTCCCGTCCCCGGTTTCCGCGCGCCCCAGGACACCGTCGACCCGGCGGCGCGGATCCCGCTGCTGCTCATCGCGATCCTGCGCGACGCCCCGGCCGCCGAACCGGGGGAGCCGCTGCCCGAACCCGTGGCGGCCGACATGGCCGACCTCGCCGCGCTCGTGGCCCCCGAGTTGCCGCCCGACCTGCTGGCCCGTGCTGTCGCCTCGTGGACGATGCTCGTCGGCACGATCAACTTCGAGCTGTTCGGCCACCTCGTCGGGTCGGTCACCGACTACCCGGCCTACTTCGAGCACCAGATGACGGTGCTGGCCGGACAGCTCGACCTGCAGCCGTAGCCCCACCCCCCGCCCCGCAGCCCCCGAAGCTGTGCGGGGATCCGCCGGTTCTGGCCGGGGGAAGCCCACACAGCTACGGGGTCGGGGCGGCCGTGGAGCGCTCAGTGCATCGCGCGGGCCCGTCGCGGCAGGAACCAGCCGACGACGAAGGTCGCCGCGATCAGCCCCAGCGTGACGAGCAGGCTGCGTTCGGCGGCCAGCAGCTCACGGCCGGCCCTCGGGGCCACGCCCCCGCCGGCGCCGATGGTGCTGAAGAACAGCGTCGCCAGGACGGCGACACCGGTCGAGGCGCCGAGCTGTTGCAGCGATTCGAGCAGGCCCGAGGCGGAGCCGACCTCGTGGTCGTCGACCTCACCCATGACGATGCTGAACAGCGGTACGAAGATCATCCCCATCCCGACACCGAACAGGAACAGGCCGGGCAACAGGTCGATGGTGCGCACCGCGCCCGCCGTGTGGATGCCGTGCAGGGTGACGAACAGGACGCCGATCGCGACGGCCATGATGGTCAGCCCGACGTGCAGGATGGGCCGACCGACGGCGGTCGCGGCCCACGCGCCGACGCCGGAGCCGACGAACGCCCCGGCCGCCGAGGCCGCGAGGACGAGGGCGGCGTGCAACGGCGTCATCCCGAGCCCGATCTGCAGGAACAGTCCGATGGTCAGCGAGAAGCCGACGACCACCGAGAAGAAGGCGAGCACGAACACGATGCCGGAGAGGTAGGACGGCTTGCGCAGCAGGCTCAGCTCCACCAGAGGTTGCCGCCCCGCCCGGACCCGCGCCCGCTGGTGCGCCGCGAAGACGCCGAGCGTCGGCACCGTCGCAGCGAGCACCCCGAAGATCCACAGCGGCCAGCCGATGCCGCGGCCGTCGACGAGCGGGAAGACCAGCAGGAAGCTGAAGACGCCCAGCAGCACGGTGCCGACGACGTCGAGGCGGACGGGGTTCGCCGGCGCGGTCCGCTCGGGGAGGACGCGGGCGCCGACCACCAGCGCGAACAGCCCCAGCGGCAGGTTGATGAGGAACAGGCTGCGCCAGCCGGCGCCGAACAGGTCGGCCTTCAGCAGCAGGCCCGCGACGATCGGGCCGAGCACGGTCGAGAGTCCGATGACCGGCCCGAGTGCGGCGAAGGCCTGCGTCATCCTCTCGCCCGGGAACAGGTCGCGGATGAGTCCGAACACCTGCGGAGTGATCAATGCCGCCGAGAGCCCCTGCAACACCCGCGCCGCGATCAGTGCCTCCGACGACCAGGCCAGCGCGCACAGCGCCGAGGTGGCGACGAAGCCGACCAACCCCAGCAGCAGCATCCGCTTGCGCCCGAACATGTCACCGAGCCGACCGCCGGTGATGAGCCCGACCGCGATGGCGAGCGTGTAGGCCGCGGCGACCCACTCGACGGCGGAGCTCGACATCGCGAGGTCCCGCTGGATGGTCGGGGCGCCGACGCTGACGATGGTCGAGTCCAGGATGTTCATGATCATGGCGACGAGGACGGCGGAGAAGCCGAGCCACGGGCTCCGGGTCGCCGGTTCCGCGGATGGTCCGTCGACCTGCGTCGTGGGCGGGGATTCTTCGAGGGTGGCGGTCATGAATCGCTCCTGTTGTCGGAGAAGCTCGGTGCGTCGGGGATCGGTGCTGACAACGAGGACGTTAGGAACCCATCAGGAACACTTCCTTCCGCTTCCCGTCGTAGTTTCTGCGGCATGGCCGAGACCTCCGCACGTCTGCTCGCCCTGCTCTCCCTGCTGCAGACGCCTCGGGAGTGGCCGGGGCCCGAGCTCGCCCGTCGCCTCGATGTGAGTGACCGGACCATCCGGAACGACGTCGACCGGCTGCGCCGCCTCGGCTACCCGGTCGAGGCGACCCGCGGGGCGGTGGGCGGCTACCGGCTCGAGGCGGGGACGGCGATGCCGCCGCTTCTTCTCGAGGACGACGAAGCGGTCGCCATCGTCGTCAGCCTCCGCACCGCAGCCGGGCAGGCGGTCGAGGGCATCGAGGAGACAGCGCTCCGGGCGCTCACCAAGCTGCAGCAGGTGTTGCCGAAGCACCTCGGACGGCGCGTGGACGCACTGCAGTCCCACACGGTGCGGGTCACGGGACAGCGGCGCGGACCACAGGTCGATGGCTCGGTGCTCGCGTTCGTCGCCGCTGCGGCCCGCGACCGCGAGATCCTCCGGTTCCGGTACAGCGACCACTCCGGCGCCGGGTCCGAGCGGCGCGTCGAGCCTTACCGCCTCGTCAGCTTCGGACGTCGCTGGTACCTCGTCGCCTTCGACCTCGAACGCGACGACTGGCGGACCTTCCGTCTCGACCGGCTCGACGAGCACCGCACCGTCGGCCACCGCTTCGCGCTGCGGCCGCTGCCCGCCGAGGACATCGCCGGCTATGTCGCGGACAAGACGCGGCAGGTGCAGCGCAAGGTGCTCGGCGAGGTCGTCGTGCAGGCGCCGGCCGGGCAGGTGGCGGCCCGCATGGGGCCGTGGGGCACCGTCGAACCGCTCGGGCCCGGTCGCTGCCGGGTGCGGCTCGGTGGCCGGTCGGTGGAGGACCTCGCGTTCTGGCTCGGGGTCATCGACGCCGACTTCCGGGTGGTCGACTCACCGGAACTCGCCGCGGCCGTGGGGCGCCTCGGCGCGCGCTACACCCGCGCCGCGGGGTAGCCCGGGCGCGGCCGAGCATCAGGGTGCGAGGACGTGGATCCCTTGCAGGCCCCACGCGACGAGCTTCCCCTGGGTCACGAGGAAGCCCAGCGTCGTGTTCACCCAGGGAGCCGAGTAGCGCTTCACCGGCGCGCAGACCGCCGCGCCGCAGCCACCGAGTCGGTAGGCGGTGACGGGCCCGCTGCCGTCGTAGGTCCAGGCGAGGTCGCCGGCGATCAGGCTGCCGAGCACGTCGTTGTCGGAGGTCTCCCGCCCGTCGACGACGGCGGAGCTGGTGTTCGACGGGACGGTCCAGGTCGGATGCAAGGTCGCGACGGTCCGCGAGCTCAAGGACGTCTCGGCAGGATTGGCGCCGGTGTGGCCGGCGTCGCCGAGCAGCTGCGTCCAGACCGGGCTCGAGCCGCAGCCGGCGAGGCCGACCACAGCCGCCACCGCGACGGTCATGTCGGAATCGCCGTGCCCTCGTACAGCGAACCGACGATCTTCGGTTCGCCCTTGCCGTAGTAGCGGTCGAGCCGTGTCACGCGGAGGCCGCCGGCATCGAGCAGGGCGGGGATGTCGCGGTCGAGGTGGCAACCGGCGGCGAGTCGCTGCTGCACCGGATCGAGGCGGTGCTGCCAACGGGCCACCGACTCGTCCGGGGCCAGGCCGTGCTCCACGAAGTGGAGCTGCCCGCCCGGTCGCAGGACGCGCCGTACCTCACGCAGGGCCGCCACCGCATCAGCGATGCTGCACAGCGTCCACGTGCTGAGGACCGCATCGGCGGAGTCGTCGGCGAAGGGCAGGCGTTGTCCGTCGAGCCCGGCGATCTCCACCAAGGCCGTGGCCGCCGCGATGCGGTCCGCGGCGAGCCGCGCCGCGAGCCGTGACGGGTCCACGCCCCGGACCCGCCGGACCTCGGGCGGCAGGTGCGGCAGGTTCAGCCCCGACCCGAAGCCGATCTCGACCACGTCGCCCGTCAGGCCGGAACAGACCCGGGCCCGGATGCGACGGTTCTCCTTGTTGTCCATGACCCGGGTCATCAGCCGCGGGAAGACCCGCTCGGAGTACCAGCTCATGTCCGCTCCCCTCGCCGCGAGGACTGTCCCACGCCCGGGTGGTGGCAGCATGCCGGTCCATGGACGTGCCCGCGCCGCACCGTTTCGTCGCCCACGTCATCGAGGAGGCCGACAACAAGATCCATGATGACGACGTCGCCCGGCGATTCGGCTTCTCGGGCGCGCTGGTGCCCGGGGTCGAACTGTTCGGTCGGATCACGACGCCGCTGGTCGCCGCGTGGAGCGAATCGTGGCTGCGGAGCGGGTGGATCGACGTGCGGTTCCGGCGCCCCGTCTACGACGGCGACGAGGTGCTGGTCGTGCTGGACGAGTCGATCCTGACCGCCACCGGCGCCGACGGTGAGGCGCGATCCGTCGGCGCAGCCGGACGCGCGGCGGAACGGCCCGACCTCGAGGGCCTCACCGAGACCCCGGGGTCCGAGCCCGTCGCCGACCCGGGCGTCGGCCCCTTCGGCAGCGTGCACGCCGCCGCCACCGTCGGGGAGAACGAGTGGTACGTCGACGCCGTCGGCGAGCCGCTGGCCCTGTACCGCGAGCGGGCCTGGGCGCATCCGGGGTTGCTACTGCGCGCGGTCAACCGTCTGCTGATGCAGAACGTCACGTTGGGGCCGTGGATCCACACCGCCAGCCGATGCCGGTTCCTCGGCGTCGCGCAGCTGCCGGCTCAGCTGACCGTGCACGGGCGGGTGACCGGGGTCGGGCGGCGTGGCGCCCACGACGAGGTCCGCTACGACGCGCTGGTCCTGGCCGACGACGAGCCGGTGCTGCACGTCCACCACACCGCGCTCTACCGGCTCGGCGATCCGGCGGCGTGAACCCCCGCACGGGCGAGCCTGCAGCCGCGGCGGCCGGGCTGCTGTCCCTGCCGACCGTGGCGGGCACGGTCAGTGACGGCAGCGACCGGCCGAGCAGACCCTCGGCGGTCACGCTGGACCGGCTCGGCGAGCGCAGCCCGCTGCCACGGACGACGGACACGCCGACGAGGTGCTCCGCCGGCTCCGCGCTCAGCCGTCGACGGCGCGGTAGAGGTCCGAGAGGTACTCGTAGGCGGCGACGTTCAGCCGCGGGACGTCGGGCACCGGCCGCTCCAGTGGCTTGGCCGGGATGCCGGCGGCCAGCGTGTTCGGCGGGATCTGCGTCCCGGCGGTGACGACCGCTCCTGCCGCGATGACGGCTCCGGCCCCCACGACGGCACCGTTCATGACGACCGCGCCCATGCCGACCAGGACATCGTCCTCGATGGTGCAGCCGTGGAGGACGACCCGGTGCCCGACCGTCACGCGGTCGCCGATGATGACGGGGGAGCCGGGGTCGGTGTGGATGACCGACAGGTCCTGCACGTTCGACGCGGCGCCGATGGTGATCGGCTCGATCTCCGCGCGCAGGACGCAGCCGTACCAGACCGAAGCCTTCGGTCCGAGCGTCACCTTCCCGGCGAGCACGGCCGTGGAGGCGACGAACGCGGTCGCGGCGACGTCGGGGGCGGAGTCGTTGACGGTGATCAGGGTGGGCATGTCCGCCACGGTGTCACAGCGCCCAGGCGCCGCCGGCTGAGCCGCCCGTCGAGGACGGTGGTCGATGACGGGCAGGCAGCGGGTTCTTTCCGACGGCCCACATCGCATCGGGTGTCACGGCCACACCTGATCTGGTGTGACCCGCTGGAGGCACGTCTCGAGGCTGGCCCGGTCACGCCCCGCTCAGGCGGGCTGACCGCCGCCGCGGCTCCCACCCGAGCCGCTGCCGCCGGAACCGCCGCTGCCGCCGCCACTGCCGCCGCTGCCGCTGCCGTCTCCCCCGTTGCGTGATTCACCCTTGACGTGGCCACCCGGCGGGACGGTCGCGCCGGTCAGCTTGGCGTAGGCGTCGGAGGTGAAGGCCGACATGTCGACTTGTGTCGCGTCGGCGCCCGTCGTGACGAGCACGATCGACCCGGCGGTGACGAGTTGCACGTCGAGGGCGATCTCGCCCACGCTCGAGTTGGCCGTCAGCTCCATCGCGAAACGCTGCTCGCCCACCGGAGGCGCGGGCGAAGCGGCGACCGACAGAGAGACCCCGCCGTCCACGTCGGCCCGGAGCTCGTCGCACGATCCCACGGCGTCCCGCAGCCGGTTCACGTACGCCGCGGCGGATGCGGGCGACGGCATCGCAGCGAGGTCCTCGCTGAGGTACGGCGTCGAGGTGTCGCCGTGGAAGGCGATGTCGGCCTCCGCGCTTGCGTCACCGGTGGTCTTGTCGTTGAGGACCCCCGCCAGGGCATCGCACCGGGACGTGGGGGACGAGATGCCGCTGCTGCCGTCCGAGGGAGTGTTGTCCACCGAGAAGACGGACGGCAGATCGGCGGTGGTCAGCAGCAGCGCGCGCAGTTCGGTCGCGGTGCGGGCCGAGGGCCCGGTGCTGCCCGGGGCTGTGCTACCCGGCGTGGTGCTGCCGGGGGCGGAGCGGGGCGTCGTCGAACCGGCCGCCTGCCCGGGCAGCCGACCGGCCGCCGCGGGCACACCCGCACCGGACGAAGCGGCACCGCAGCCAGCGCCGGCCAGCAGCACGCCGGCGAGGGCGAGAGCCGTCGGCGTGCGGCGCCGGCCTGTGATCCGCTTCGTCGTTGACGCCACTGTCGGATCCCGTCCTCGCCGCCGCGTCGTACCGGTGCCGAACACCATCGTCCCCCGGAACAGGACCTCGTGACCTCACTATCCCGGGGGAAACGGTTCGAACCAGGTCGGACGGGTCAGCTGCGGGCGGCCGCCGGCTCGAGGTGTGGCGCCACGTCCTCGTTGCTGGTCCGCAGCGCGGTCTCCCGGATGAACAGCACCGCGACGAAGGCCAGGATCAGCAGCGGCGTCGCGATGAGGAACACCCCGGCGGTGCCGCGACCGTAGGCGGTCTCGACGATCGTGCGGATGACCGGCGGCAGCGTCGCCGGGTTCGGCAGGCTGTTCGCGCTCTGCGCCGACGAGGCCGGGATGCCGTTGCGGACGAGGCCCGCGGCGACGTCGGAGCGGACGTGGCTCGCCAGCACGGCACCGAGGGCGGATACGCCGATCGCGCCACCCAGTGACCGGAAGAACGAGACCGTCGCCGTCGCCGAACCCAGCTCACGGATGGAGACCGTGTTCTGCACCGACAGGACCAGGTTCTGCATGGTCATGCCCACGCCGATGCCCGCGATGGCCATGTAGACCGCGACGAGCACACCGCTGGTGTCGAAGCGGAGCGTGCCGAGCAGGCCGAAGCCGATCGCGGTGAGCGCCGTGCCGAGCACCAGGAAGCGCTTCCACCTGCCGGTCCTCGTGATGATGCGGCCGACGACGAGCGACGAGAGTGCGAGGCCGAGGATCAACGGCATGGTCAACAGACCGGACGCGGTCGGGGTCTTGCCGCGGCTGATCTGGAAGTACTGGCTGAGGAAGATCGTGGCGCCGTAGAGGGCGACCCCGACGAACAGGCTGGCGATCGTCGCGAGGGTGATGGTCCGGTGCTTGAACAGGCTGAGCGGGATGATCGGCTCCTTCACCTTGAGCTCGACCAGCACCGCGAGGCCGAGCAGCGCGAGCCCACCGACGACCATCGCCGCCGTCTGGCCCGAGGCCCAGGCGAACTGCGTGCCGGCCAGCGAGACCCAGATGAGCAGGACGCTGACGCCGGCGATGATGAGGGTGGCGCCGAGGTAGTCCACCTTCGCGCCTTCCCGCCGGAGCGTGGGCAGGCGCAGCGTCTTCTGCAGCACGATGAGGGCGGCCGCGGCGAACGGGACGCCGACGTAGAAGCACCAGCGCCAGCCGAGCCACGAGGTGTCGACGATGACGCCGCCGAGCAGCGGACCGGAGATGGTCGCGATGGCGAACACCGCACCGAGGTAGCCGCTGTACCGGCCACGCTCGCGCGGCGAGACCATGGCGGCGAGGATGACCTGGGTCAGCGCGAGGATGCCGCCGGCGCCGGCGCCCTGGACGGCGCGGCAGGCGATCAGGAACGACGTGGACTGCGACAGCCCCGCGAACAGCGACCCGAAGATGTAGACGCAGATGGCGATCTGCATCAGCAGCTTGCGGTTCACCAGGTCGGAGAGCTTGCCCCACAACGGCGTCGACGCCGTGAGGGTCAGCAGCGTCGCGGTGACCACCCAGGTGTAGGACGTCTCGCTGCCGTGCAGGTCCCCGACGATGCGGGGGAGCGCGTTGCTGACGACCGTGCCGGAGAGCATCGCGACGAACATCGCGAGGAGCAGGCCGGAGAGGGCTTCGAGGATCTGCCGGTGCGACATCTTCGCGGCGGGCTCGGGCGAAGCGGCGGCGAGTGCGGCGTCTTCCAGGGCGGTAGCCCCTCCGGGGGAGGAGGGCGCCGGAGCGACCGTGGTCATGCGTTCTCCTTCACGATCGGCGGAGCCGAGTCGGGGGTCGGTGTCGACAGGACGCTGTCGACGAAACGGTTGAGCAGCCGGGACAGCTGGGCCACGTCGTCGGTGGCCCAGTCGGCGAGGCGGCTGTCGAGCTGCTCGGCGATGCGGGCGCGCCGGTCGGCGAGGCGTTCGACGCCGGCGGGGGTGCAGCGGGTCAGGTGGCTCCGCAGGTCCGCCTCGTCGGGGCGGGTGGTGACGAGGCCGTCCTTGCCCAGCGCGGTCAGGGTGCGGCTGACGGTGGAGACGTCCATGTGGGCGGCGCTCGCGATCGCGCTGACGCGGCTCTCACCGAGGTCGGCGACCACTCCCAGCACGGTCGCAGCACCGGCGTCGCCGACCCACGTGCGCATGCGCCGGGTGCAGGCGAACAGCGACCGGACGGCGGTGAGCAGCTCCTCGGTCGAGGGGGCGACCGCGGTCGCCGTTACCGGTGTCGTGACCGCTCGTGCGGGCGGGGACAGATCGGTCTGCATGGCGCCTCCCAACTATTTGCTTGACGCAAGCAAAGCTATGCCCAAGTACTTGCGTGTGGCAACCAATCGGCTGCGAGGGCTGCGTCACAAGCTTGCAGCGGCTGCAGAAGTGCTCGGGCTGTCGCCCGATGTGGCAGCGATCCGGATGGCGAGGACGGATCCCACTTGGCGGGCTCGGTCCGATAGGGGCAGCAGCAGGGCGGCTCGGATCGGGGAGTGGGCATGGCGGGGGTACGGCTGACGGAGCCGGAGGACGTCGTTCCCACCCGTGCACGACAGCCGATCGACGACGTCATCGACAGCGGGGTCCTCGAGACCCTCTTCCAGCCGGTCGTCCACCTCGTGACCCGCGCCGTCGTGGGTTTCGAAGCGCTCTCCCGCGGGCCTGCCGGTACGTCGCTCGAGGCGCCGATGGCGATGCTCGACGCCGCGCGTCGCGTCGGCCGGCTGGCGGAACTCGACTGGTTGATGCGCACGCGCGCCCTGCTGGCCGCCCGGCGCGCCCGCCTGCACCCCAGCCTGGCGTGGTTCGTGAACGTGGAGCCTTCGGGGTTGGAGACGAAGTGCCCGCCCGACCTGCTCGCCCTGTGCGAGGGCGCTCAGGACGACCTCCGCGTCGTCCTCGAGGTCGTCGATCCCGGAGTCGGGAGGCACGCGACGGGGCTGCTCGTGGCCGCGGACCGAGCCCGGGCGGACTCGTGGGGCGTCGCGCTCGCCGACGTCGGTGCCGACGACGGCTCCATCGGGCTCCTGCCCCTGCTGCAGCCGGATGTCGTCAAGCTCGACGTCTCGCAGGTCGAGGAGCCGCTCGGCCCGCGCATGGCGATCATCACCGCAGCGGTGCGGGCGCACGTCGAGCGGACCGGCGCCGTCCTCGTCGCCGAGGGCATCGAGACCGACGAGCAGGCCTCGTTCGCCAGCGCCCTCGGGGCCGTCTACGGGCAGGGTCACCTCTTCGGCATGCCCGCTCCGCTGCCGGTGACCGTCCCGGCGCCGCGGGAGCCGGTCCCGTTGCGGCAGCGGCCGGTGCCGCTGGGCGGGGCGACGCCCTTCTCCGTCGTGAAGGCAGCCCGTCCGTCCCGGCACCTGGTCGCACGCCACATGCAGCACATGGTGGTGCAGCTCCTGCACCAGAGCCGGTCGAGCGAGTACGGGGCGGTCCTACTCCTGCAGTTCGCCGACGAGCAGGACTGGCTGCGTCACCGCGAGGACGTCGCCTCGGTGGCGGCGACGAACGCGATGACCATCTGCCTCGTGCCCGGGCTCCGGGCGGCCTGGTCCGGGGACCGTCTCCAGATCCGACCCCTCGACGACGCACCCCTGCTCGCCGACGACCGCACCGCCGTCCTGCTGACGCCGCACCACGCCGCTGCGGTCGTCGCCCGCACGGTGGCGGGGAGCGGCTGGACCGCGCTGCTCGACCACGTCTACACCTCCGACCGCGACCTCGTCGTCGCGGCCGCGCGCGCCTTCCTCGCCCACCTCGACGCCGCCGAAGGATCCCTGCTACCGCTCACGCGGCCGGACGTGGAGGACCCGCCGAGCGCGCCGGTCTTCCGGGTCCGGCCGGTCCGCCGTTGGCGGCGCTGACCGGACTGCCGGCGGCGGCGCCGTGGGTCAGTCGAGCAGCACGACGTCCAGCGTCCGGGGACCGTGGACACCCTCGACGCGGTTCAACTCGATGTCGCTGGTGGCGCTCGGTCCACTGATCCAGGTCAACGGCTGCGAGGGGTCGAGCGAGGCGACCGCCTGCGGCACACCGCCCACGACCTGGTCCGCGGTGACGACGACGAGGCAGTAGTCGGGCACGAGGGAGAGCATGCGGCGCCCCTGCCCGGCGCCCCCGTCGAGCACGAGGGTGCCGGTCTCCGCGATCGCCACGCGGCACGCCGTCACCACCCCGTCGACGCCGTCGAGCTCGACCGCGGTCAGCGGTGGGTCATCGGCGAGCACCCGGACGCCGGCGGGGACGCCGCGGCGCCAGGGGTCGGGCAGGCCGTCGGGGACGACGAGCGAGGCCAGGCCGCGCGCGGCGAGGACACTCCCGATCAGCGCGGTCGCGTCGCCGCCGCGGTGCACGGTGGCCTGGTAGTCGGTCAGCCGTCCGCTGAGCAGGTCGAGCAGTTCGGGAAGTGGCCGGTCATCGGTGCGTCGGTACTCCCGCGGCGCCGGCCCGTCGGGCAGCGGCTCGACGGCCCGCGCCGCCCGGACGCGGGCGAGGACGTCGTCGCGGGCGCTCACGGGCGCTCTTCCTCGGGCGGTCCGCCACCGTTCGAGCTGACCCACCAGTCCCGGAAGGTCTGCTCCGGCGGACGGGGCAGGTCCCGCGTCGACGTCCACGCCGACAACGGCGGCGGGAGGGTGCCGATGCGGTCACGGCGCCGGCCGAGCACCCGTCCGGCGCGCCCGGCCCGCAACGCCGCCGCCCAGCGACCGGGCCGCAGCATCGTCCATTTCGCCGCCGACATCAGGGCCTGCTCGGAGGTCGGGACGCGTGAGGAGCGCCGCTTGTCCTCCACCACCTGTCCACGCAGGTGGACCAGCATCGACGGGATGTCGATCGCCACCGGGCAGACGTCGTAGCAGGCGCCGCAGAGCGACGAGGCGAAGGGCAGCGAGGGGTTGTCGGCGACCCCGGTGAGCTGCGGGGAGAGCACCGCGCCGATCGGGCCGGGGTAGACCGAGCCGTAGGCGTGGCCGCCGGCGCGCTCGTAGACCGGGCAGACGTTCAGGCAGGCCGAGCAGCGGATGCAGCGCAGCGCGGAGCGGCCCTGCGGGTCGGCCAGCACGGCTGTGCGGCCGTTGTCGAGCAGCACGAGGTGGAACTCCTGCGGCCCGTCGCCGGGGTGCACGCCGGTCCAGGTCGAGGTGTACGGGTTCATCCGCTCGCCGGTCGAGCTGCGCGGCAGCAGCTGCAGGAACACCTCGAGGTCCTGCCACGTCGGCACGACCTTCTCCAGGCCCATCACGGTGATGAGCACCCGCGGCAGCGTCAGGCACATCCGGCCGTTGCCCTCGGACTCGACGACGCCGAGCGTGCCGGTCTCGGCGATGGCGAAGTTGGCGCCGGAGATCGCGACCTCGGCGTCCAGGAACTTCTGCCGCAGGTGCAGCCGCGCCGCCTCGGCCAGCGCAGCCGGGTCGTCGGTCAGGCCGGGATCGGCAGCGCGCCCCGCTCCGCCCATGGCGCGCAGGAAGATCTCGCGGATCTCGGCGCGGTTGCGGTGGATCGCCGGCACCAGGATGTGGCTCGGGGCGTCGTCGCCGAGCTGCACGATGAGTTCGGCCAGGTCGGTCTCCCACGCCGAGACGCCGCCGGCGGCGAGCGCCTCGTTGAGCCCCGTCTCCTGCGTCGCCATCGACTTGACCTTGACGACCTCGGTGGCCCCGGCCGTGCGCACGAGGTCCAGCACGATCGCGTTGGCCTCGGCCGCGTCGCGGGCCCAGTGCACGACGCCGCCCGCTGCCGTCACCTTCTCCTCGAGCTGGAGCAGGTAGGTGTCGAGGTGGGCGAGCACGTCGTCCTTGATGGCCGCACCGGCGGCGCGGAGCCCGGCCCAGTCCGGGAGCTCGGCGACGACGGCGTTGCGCTTGCCGCGGATCGTCCGGGTGGCGCGGCCGAGGTTGTGACGCAGCTGCGGGTCCGCGAGGGCCTCGGCGGCGGCCTCGGGGAACGGCCGGTCGCCCCGCAGGTGCCCGACGCCGGCTGGGGCCGTCACGGGAGCAGGACCGGGCAGGCCGAGGAAGGTGCTCATGCCGACGACGTCGGAGAGGCGACGGGCTCGCTGGCGAGGATCTCGGCGAGGTGCACGGTCCGGACGCCGGCCCGCGTCCGCGAGAGCCCGCCGCCGATGTGCAGCAGGCACGACGAGTCGGCGGCGCTGCAGATCTCGGCGTCGGTCGACAGGACATGACGGAGCTTGTCCGACAGCATCGCCGCGGAGACGTCGGGGTTCTTCACCGCGAAGGTGCCGCCGAAGCCGCAGCACACCTCGGCGTCGGGCAGCTCGACGAGCTCGAGGCCCTGCACCGCCCGCAACAGCCGCAGCGGCCGGTCGCCGACGCGCAGGACGCGCAACGAGTGGCAGGTCGGGTGGTAGGTGACCTTGTGCGGGTAGTACGCGCCGACGTCGGTCACGCCGAGCACGTCGACCAGGAACTCCGAGAGCTCGTAGGTGCGCGCGGCGAGGTCCTCCACCTGCCGTTGCAACCCTGCGCTGCCGGAGCGGGCCGCGAGTTCCGGGTGCTGGTGGCGCACCGACCCGGCGCAGGAGCCGCTCGGTGTGACGACGGCGTCGAAGCCCCGGAAGGCGTCGGCATGCTGCTGCACGAGCGGCAGGGCCTGGCCGGCGTAGCCGGTGTTGATGTGCATCTGCCCGCAGCAGGTCTGGGCGAGCGGGACCTCCACGTCGACGCCGAGGCGCCGGAGCAGGCGGACCGTGGCCTTGGCGACCTCGGGCACCATCCCGTCGACCAGACAGGTGATGAACAGGGCAACGCGCACGCCCTCATCCTGTCCCGGTCGCTGTGACCTACGCCATGCGCGGCGTCGCACTTCGGCGCAGAATGGCCCGATGCGCTTCAGCCGACGGGACCTGCTCCGAGCCGGCGCAGCGGTCGCTGCCGTTGCCGCCTGTGACGCCTGCAGGACCTCCTCGTCCGCCACGCCCGCCGCCGGGGGGACCGCGGAGGCGGCCGGACTGCCGCGGACGACCGGCCGGACGACGCTGCTGCGCGGACCGGCGAGCAATCCCGGCGGCTACGTGCACCTCGTCGACGGCCCCGGGGAGCCGTACGTGGTGCGCACCGACCTCGGGGGTGCACCGGCGGCCGACCGCGGCGCGCGTCGCCGTCCGCTGCTGTCCTTCGGGCACCTCACCGATCTGCACGTCGTGGACGCACAGTCGCCGGCCCGCGTCGAGTTCGTCGACCGCTACAACGACACCCACCCGGACGGCCCGTTCTCCGCCGCCTACCGGCCGCAGGAGATGCTCGCGACGCAGGTCGTGGACACGATGGTCGGAACGCTGCGCTCCTTCACGCGGGGCCCGGCGCTCGGCGGTGCGGTGACGTTCAGCATCAGCACCGGGGACGCGGTGGACAACTGCCAGCACAACGAGCTGCGCTGGATGATCGATCTCCTCGACGGCGGGACCCGGCTGCAGCCGGACTCCGGCGACCGCACCCGCTACGAGGGTGTCGCCGACGACGACCCGCGGTACTACGACCCGCACTACTGGCATCCCGACGGTCCGCCGGCGGGGAAGCCCGACGACGCTCCCCACGCGCAGTACGGCTTCCCCCGCGCGCCGGGCCTGCTCGACGCCGCCCGCCGGCCGTTTCCGGCGCAGGGGCTGGCGACACCCTGGTACGCGGCGCACGGCAACCACGACGGCCTCCTGCAGGGCAACGCCCCGGTGACGGCGGCGTTGAACGCCGTGGCCACCGGCCCGGCGAAGGTCGTCGGCGTTCAGGCGGGCACCGATCCGAACTCCGTCGCCTCGGCCCTGCTGGGCGGCAGGCCGCTGCCGGCGGGCGCGATCCTCCGGCCCGTCACGGCCGACCCGGACCGGCGGCTGTTGACGCGGCGGCAGACCGTCGAGGAGCACTTCGCGACCCGGGGCAGGCCCGTCGGCCACGGCTTCACCGCGCAGAACCGGCGCGAGGCGACGGCGTACTACACCTTCGACCCCGCACCCGAGGTGCACGCGATCGTCCTCGACACCGTCAACCCCGGGGGCCTCAGCGACGGCTCGTTGGACCGGCCGCAGTTCGACTGGCTCCGACAGGAGATCGAGGGAGCGGTCGGACGGCTCGTCGTGCTGTTCAGCCACCACACCATCGCGACGATGACCAACGGCTCGCTCGGTCCCGGCGACACCGGCCCCCGCGTGCTCGGCGACGAGGTGCTCGCCATGCTGCTCGCGCACCCGCAGGTGGTGCTGTGGGTCAACGGCCACACGCACGTCAACCAGGTCACCCCGCACGCCCGCCCCGGCGGGGGTGGCTTCTGGGAGCTCAACACCGCGTCGCACATCGACTGGCCGCAGCAGTCCCGCCTCGTCGAGATCGCCGACAACACCGACGGGACGGTCTCGGTGTTCGGGACCATCCTCGACTTCGCTGCCCCGGCCGCCGACCCGACGAAGCTGGACTCGCCGGCACGGCTCGCGGCGCTGTCACGCGAACTCGCGGCCAACGACTGGCAGGAACGCAACGGCCACAGTGCGACCGTCGACGGGCGGCGGGGCACCGCCGCGGACCGCAACGTGGAGCTCGTCGTCCCCGACCCGCGGCGCCGCTGAGGGCTCTGGCTCAGCCGGCGACGTTGATGCTGGCGCCCTGCTCGATCAGCGCGGTCAGGGTCTGGTTGACCTGTCGCAGCTCGGTGGACACCGTCTCGAGGCGGACCCGGTTGGTCTCCTGCAGCTCGGCGAGCACGAGCTCGAGGTTGCGGTTCGTGATGGCCAGCGCGTCCTTGAGAGCGCCGATACCGGCGACGTCGCCAAAGCCCATGAGTACTCCCCGTCGGTTGAGGTCGCCGACGGTCCCGCCGACTGTGACGGTGGCCAGTGTGACACAGAATCGTGTCATCGTCGTCGGGGCTCAGCGGGCGCTGATCCGCCGTGACCTCGCCTCGTCAGCCGTCCCGGTGCGGGGGGCCGGGACGTCCGCGCCGTTGACCAGGGCCAACGCCTCCGGTGGTCCCGGGCGTCCGTGGTACCAGCCCTGCCCGTAGTCGACCCCGAGCGTGAGCAGCATGGCGGCGTCGTCAGCCGTCTCGACGCCCTCTGCGACCATGACGGCGTCGCTGCCGTGCCCGAAGTCGGTGAGCGAGCGGACGAGCGTCTGGCGTACCGGGTCCCGGGCCAGCCCGGTCACGAGGCTGCGGTCGAGCTTCAGGACGTCCGGCATCGTCAGCACGATGTGCTTCAACGACGAGAAGCCGGCTCCGACGTCGTCGATGGCCAACCGCAGTCCGGCGGCGCGCAACGGGTCGAGGATCTCGCGGATCGCGTCGTAGTCCTCGACCTGGTCGTGCTCGCTGAGTTCGAGGACGACGCGGTCGTGCGGGAGTCGGGCCAGGAAGGTCCGGCACTCCGGGGTCAGCAACGTCGCGGGGGAGACGTTCATGGTCACGTATCCACCGACGCCGGCGAGGTGGTGGGCGGCACGCTCGAGGGCCTGGAGTTCGAGGATGTGGCCGAGCCCGACGCTGTGCGCCTCGGCGAAGCAGACGTCGGGAGCGGCCGCCCACTCGGCCGGGAAGCGGCTCAGGGCCTCGGCTCCCACGCGCAACCCGGTGGCGAGCTCGACGATGGGTTGCAGCACGACCACCGGACCGCCCTGCGTGATGATCGGCTGCAGGCGCGCGAGCACCTCGTCGACGCGGCCCTTCTCCCGGACCTCCGGCTCGAGGATGACCGCAGCGGCACCGGCGAGCAGCTTCATCAGCGACTCGTCGCGCTTGCTGAGTTCCTTGTCCGACCGGAGGCCGGCGGCACAGAACGTCCCGTAGAGGGTGCCGTCGGACAGGCGCACCGGCACGGTGACGAAGCTCCGGATCCGCGGGATCTTCGAGGCCGGTCGCCGCATCGCCTCGGGGAAGTCGGTGACGTCCGGCATGACGGACGGCAGCTTCCCGTCGAGCATGCCCTGGCAGAACGAGGTCTCCTGCTTGACCTTCCAGCCCTCCGGGAACAGCAGGCCGGCGGGCTTCGTGCCCTCCACGACCTCGAGGTGCTGGGTGGTCCCGTCGAGGCGGCTCAGGAAGGCGACGGAGAGCTGCAGCGACTCGCGCGCCGTCGAGAGGAGCTCGGCGATCTGCTCCTGCGTCGCACTGCGCTTCTTCGCCACGAGAACGTCTTCGGCCTCGCGGCTGCCGTTCTCAAGCGCCCGAACGGCGGAGCGCCTGATACGAGCTCGTCGCGGCGGGAAGGCTGACGGCATGGCCGACCCCCGCGCTGGACAGCCCGCCGAGCCCCGTGACCTCGTCGACGTCGCCCGCCTCGTGACCGCCTACTACGCGCTGCACCCCGACCCGGCCGAGCCCGCGCAGCAGGTCGCGTTCGGCACGTCCGGCCACCGCGGGTCGGCGTTCGACGCGGCTTTCAACGACGACCACATCGCCGCCACCTCGCAGGCCATCTGCGAGTACCGCGCCGGCCAGGGCATCGACGGGCCGCTGTTCCTCGCCAAGGACACCCATGCCCTCTCCGAGCCGGCGTTCGTCACCGCACTCGAGGTGTTCGCCGCCAACGGCGTCCGGGTGCTCGTCGACAGCCGCGACGGTTACACCCCGACGCCGTCGCTCTCGCACGCCGTGCTCGCCGCGAACCGGGAGAGGCGGCGGAGCTCAGCCGGCCGAGCCGACGGGGTCGTGGTCACCCCGTCCCACAACCCGCCCCGCGACGGCGGTTTCAAGTACAACCCGCCGGACGGCGGTCCGGCGGGCAGCGAGATCACGAAGCAGATCCAGGACCGCGCCAACGAGCTGCTCCGCGGCGGGCTCGACGGCGTCCGGCGCGTCCCCTACGCGCGGGCGCGCGCTGCCGAGACGACCGGCACCTACGACTTCCTCGCGGCCTACGTCGACGACCTGCCGAGCGTGCTCGACCTCGACGCCGTCCGCGAGGCGCGGGTCCGCATCGGAGCCGATCCGCTCGGCGGTGCGTCGGTCGCCTACTGGGGCGAGATCGCCGAGCGGCACCGGCTGGACCTCACCGTGGTGAACCCGCTCGTGGACCCGACGTGGCGCTTCATGACCCTCGACGGCGACGGCAAGATCCGCATGGACTGCTCCTCGCCGAACGCGATGGCGTCGCTCATCGCCCGCCGCGACGAGTTCGCGATCGCGACCGGCAACGACGCCGATGCCGACCGCCACGGCATCGTCACCCCCGACGCGGGGCTGCTGAACCCGAACCACTACCTGGCCGCGGCCATCGACTACCTCTACAGCCACCGCACCGGCTGGCCGGCCGACGCCGCCGTCGGCAAGACGCTGGTCAGCTCGTCGATGATCGACCGGGTCGCCGACGGGCTGGGCCGACGTCTGCTGGAGGTGCCGGTCGGCTTCAAGTGGTTCGTCCCGGGGCTGCTCGACGGCTCCATCGCCTTCGGTGGGGAGGAGAGCGCCGGAGCGTCGTTCCTGCGCCGCGACGGGTCGGTGTGGACCACCGACAAGGACGGCCTGCTGCTCTGCCTGCTCGCCTCCGAGATCCTGGCCGTGACCGGCGAGTCGCCGTCGCAGCGCTACACGTCGCTGACCGAGCGGTACGGCGCGCCCGTCTACGCGCGGGTCGACGCGCCCGCCGACCGCGACCAGAAGGCGGCGCTCGCCAAGCTGTCGGCCGAGCAGGTGAGCGCGGACGAGATGGCAGGCGAGCGGATCACCGCGGTGCTCACCGAGGCACCGGGCAACGGCGCGGCGCTCGGCGGCCTGAAGGTCGTCACCGACAACGGCTGGTTCGCCGCCCGTCCGTCCGGCACCGAGGACGTCTACAAGATCTACGCCGAGAGCTTCCTGGGGCAGGACCATCTGGGTCGGATCCAGGACGACGCGCGGGCGCTGGTCTCGGACGCGCTCGGCGGATAGGAGCGGTCCCTAAGCTGAGCCCATGCTCGACGTCACCGACCTCGTCCTCGAGGACCACGCCACCCTCCGCAAGCGCTTCGCAGAACTCGATGATGCTTCCGGCACCGAAGCGCTCTCCGTCCTCTGGGCCGAGATCGCCAACCTCCTGGAGATCCACGCGCAGTGCGAGGAGGAGGTCTTCTACCCGCAGCTGCTGAAGAAGCAGACCGAGGACGCCGAGGACGAGGCCGAGGACGCGATCGAGGACCACAACAAGATCCGCGACGCCGTCGCCGAGGCCGGACGCAACGAGGTCGGCTCCGACGCGTGGTGGAAGGCGGTCGGCGAGGCGCGGACGGAGAACAGCAAGCACATCGCCGAGGAAGAGCGCGAGGCCCTGCCGGACTTCCGCCACCACGCAACGGTCGAACAGCGGCAGGAGCTCGCGGTGGCGTGGACCAAGTGGCGCACCGAGCACCAGCCGCTGCGCGGCATCGACGCGCAGGACAAGGACCCCGACAGCTACATCGCCGAGAACAGCTGACGGTCCTGCCTCCGGGCAGCCGCGCGCCCGGCCGTCGGAACGAGGCTGCGGCCATGGCCGAGGTGGAGGTGGACCCCACCGTCGAGGCGACGCTCCGCGCCTCCCGGGCGCTGCTCGGCGTGGTCGCGCGGTCCGTCGCGCCGGTGCTCGACCAGGTCTCGCTCGCCCAGTTCCGGGTGCGCGTGCTTCTCGCAGCAACTGTTGGGTCAGAACAAAACTCGAGGATCGCGGTGATCCTGCACGCGCTGCAGGAACGCGTGCGCATCGCCCCTCGGGGTAGCGCCCGAGGGTGATGACGATTCCTGCCTCCGACGGCAACGGCACCAGAGGCGAGCGCGTCGACACGACGCACCCCGACGCGGCCGCCCGGCAGGTCCGCGTCGTCCTGCGACCCGTGGCCAGCCCGCTGCCGCTGGCCTTTGCGGCCTTCGGCATCGGGTCGTGCGTGTTCGCGCTCCAGCAGCTCGGCGTCATCGGGATCGACCAGGCCCCGTCGGTGACCCTGTTGCTCGTGGTGTTCCTGGCGCCGCTGCAGCTGCTCGCCGCGATCTACGCGTTCTGGGCGCGGGAAACGCTGGCCGCGACCGGTCTCGCGCTCCTCTCGCTCAGCTGGCCGGCGAGCTTCGCCGTCTCACAGGGACTCCCGCCCGGGGCGACCTCACCGGTACTGGGCTGCTTCTACCTGACCCTCGCCGGGTTCCTTCTCCTGCTCTCGGCGCCCGGGTTGGTGGGCAAGCCACTGATCGGCAGCCTCATCGTCGTGGCCGCCGTCCGGTTCCTGCTCTCCGGCCTCTTCGAGCTGACCGGAACCATCGGCGTCGAGCGCGCCGCCGGGGTCCTGGGCCTGGTCATCACCGCCATCGGTGCCTACGGCGCGCTCGCGCTCGGCCTCGAGGACGTCAAGCACGGCACCGTCCTGCCCGTCGGGCGGCGTGGCGAGGCCAAGCTCGCGTTCGAGGGCGACCTCGCCGAGCAGATGGAGCCGTTGCAGCACGAGGCCGGGGTGCGCCGCCAGCTCTGACGTCGGCCGCCCGGATCACGCCCGGTCCGCGCATGGGGGAGCGGCTGTCGGGGAGCCCGAGGTCATGACCTCGCCACGACGACTGCTCGACCCGGCTCTGCGCGACCTCAGCCCGAAGCATCTCGAGATCTTCTGGCGCTACCAGGTCGTCCGGACGGGCGTGGACTTCGGCGCCGCGCTCTGCTTCGTCGTCGGCAGCATCCTGTTCTTCTCCGCGAGCACGACCTACGCCGCCACCTGGTTCTTCCTCGTCGGCTCGATCCTGTTCGCGGTCAAGCCGAGCATCGACATGGTCCGCGCCGTCCACCTCCGGCGCATCCCGGGCGACCCGACCCCGGTGACCGGCTGAATCACCCGCACGCAGGACTGAAGATCGCGCCACGGCTGACGACGTACGTCGGGACAACTGCAGGTGGCCGAACGGGAGTCGCATGTCCGAGCTGCACGGGGTGTTGGCCGCCGGTTCCGTTCGGGCGGTGTTCCAGCCCATCGTCGAGCTCTCCACCGGCGCCGTCGTCGCCTACGAGGCACTGGCCCGCGGTCCGCAGGGAACCTTCGAGCGGCCGGACGTGATGTTCGCCGAGGCCCGCCGCATCGGGCGGCTCGCAGACCTCGACGAGCTGTGCCGCCGCACCGCGCTCCGTGGGGCGATCGAGCAGGGGATCCTCGCCCCGCTCACCCTGTTCGTGAACGTCGAGCCCGAGGTCCTCGACTCGGCGCCGCTCGACGAGCTGCTGGCGCTCGCTGCGGGGGCGCCGGGTGAGGTCCAGGTGGTGCTGGAGATCACCGAGCGCGCGATCGGAGCCCGCCCCGCCGAACTGCTCGCGACCGTCGAACGGCTGCGTGCGGAGGGTTGGAAGGTCGCGCTCGACGACGTCGGCGCAGACGACATGTCGCTCGCCTTCATGTCGCTGCTGCGTCCCGAGGTCGTCAAGCTGGACCTCCGGCTCGTGCAGCAGCGCCCGGGCCCGGCGATCGCCGAGATCATGAACGCCGTCAACGCCTACGCCGAGCGGACCGGCGCGCTGATCCTCGCCGAAGGCATCGAGGACGCCTCCCACCTGAAGATGGCCACCGCGCTGGGCGCGACCCTCGGGCAGGGATGGCTGTTCGGGCGCCCCGCGCCGACGCAGGCCGCCGGGCTGCCGATCTCGTCGCTCGAGCTTCCCCAGCTGGTGCCGGCGCTGGGCGGTGGGACGTCGCCGTTCGCCTGCCTGCCCGAGGGGTTCGAGCTCCGCCGTTCCCAGAAGCCACTGCTCATCGAGGTGAGCAAGCACCTGGAGCGCGAGGCGGTGCGGCAGGGCTCGACCTGTGTGGTGGTCGCGGCCTTCCAGGAGGCGCGGCACTTCACCGTGCCCACCGCCCACCGTTACCGCGAGCTCGTCGACGCCGTCGCTTTCGTGGGTGCGCTGGGCGAGGACCTGCCGATCAGCCCGGCCGCAGGGGTCCGCGGAGCTGCGTTGCACCCGACCGACGCCGTGCGCGGGGAATGGGACATCGTCGTTCTCGCTCCGCACTTCGCCGCCGCACTGCTGGCTCGCGACCTCGGCGACGCCGGCCCGGACATGGAACGGACGTTCGAGTTCGCGCTCACCTACGACCGCGACACCGTGGTCGCCGCCGCACAGTCGATGCTCTCGCGCATCGTCGCCCAGGCGCCCCGCGAGCCGGGCACGGCTGGAACGTCGGACGGTGCGGTCCCGGGCGCAGTCATCAGCAACGCCTGCTCGCCGATGGCGCAGCCCCACACCGAGCGCACGCTGCGCCGGGCGCTGGCGGCGACGACCAACGGGGTGACGATCAGTGATGTCACGCGTCCCGACCAGCCGCTGGTCTACGCCAACAGCGCCTTCGAGCGGCTGAGCGGCCTGCGGGTCGAGGACGTCCTCGGCCGCAACTGCCGGTTCCTGCAGGGCGACGGAACCGACCGCGACGCGGTGGCCCGGATCCGCGCCGCCGTCGACGAGGGCCGGGAATGCCGGGAGACGCTGCGCAACTACCGGGGCCCGGACCGCGAGCCGTGGTGGAACGAGATCTACCTGGCCCCGGTGTTCGACGAGCGCGGGCGACTCGTGCAGTACATCGGCGTCCAGAACGACGTCACCGCCCGCGTGCAGGCAGAGGCCGCCCTGCGTGAGGAGCGGCTCCGCATCGCCGGGTACGTCGAGCAGATCGAGCAGCTCGCCTACGCCGACCCGCTCACCGGACTGATGAACCGCCGCCGACTCCTCGACGCGCTCGAGCCCGTGCTGCTCTCGGCCCACCTGAACCGGGACGGGGTGGCGCTGCTCTACCTCGACCTCGACGGCTTCAAGGACGTCAACGACGTGCTCGGGCACGGCGCCGGCGACGAGGTGCTCCGTGCGGTGGCCGTCCGACTCAAGGGCCGCCTGCGTCGCGGGGACCTGGTCGCCCGGCTCGGCGGCGACGAGTTCCTCGTCGTCCTGCCGAACCTCGAGCCGGCCTCGGCGCGTGAAGAGGCGGAGCGCGTGCGGGCCGAACTCGCCGCCGTGCTCGCGGAACCGATGCTGACGAGCCGCGGGCCGGTCGAGATCGTCGCGAGTTTCGGGGCGAGTGCCTATCCCGCCGACGGCGCCGACTTCGACGCGTTGCTCCACGCCGCCGACGCGCGGATGTACCGGGCCAAGAACCTCACCCGCTGAGACCCGTCACCCGGACCGGGGCCGCCGCCGCACGTCGACGGCGGTCTCGCCGAGCGGCACCTCGTGGCCGGCGGTGCAGCGGACCTCGACTCCGACGGCGGCGCCGCACACGTCGTGGGTCAGCGCGAGCGGGGCCCCGGCCTCGCCGGTCAGCCAGCGGTCGCCCCACTGCATGAGGGCGAGCGCGGCCGGGAAGAGGTCGCGGCCCATCTCGGTGAGCAGGTACTCGTAGCGGGTGCGCTGACCCGGCTCGCGGTAGGGCGACCGGCTGAGCAGGCCGGCGTCGACGAGCTCCTTCAGGCGTGCGGCCGCCACGGCCTCGGTGATGCCGACACGGTGGGCGAAGTCGTCGAAACGACGGGTGCCGTAGAACGCCTCGCGCATGAGCAGCAGTGCAGAGCGGGTGCCGACGACGCGGAGCGCGGCGTCGATGGAGCAGCGGGTCGCCTCCCAGGTGTCGCGGTCGCTGAGCCGGCCGCGGAGCTGGAGCGTGTCGGGTGCCATGCCCTGATCCTCGCACCTGACTTGTGCAAAGCCAAGTCAGCTGGCACGCTGCTGACTATGGCCAACCAGAGTCACGTCGGTTCCGCGGAGCAGTACCCCGCGGCGGGACGTTCCGCCGCCCGTCCAGGTGCGGTGCTCGCCGTGCTGTCCGTCGCCGCCTTCATGGCGAGCCTCGACCTGTTCATCGTCAACGTCGCCTTCGACGACATCGGCCGTGACTTCCACGGCGTCTCGCTCTCGGACCTCTCGTGGGTGCTGAACGGGTACGCGATCGTCTACGCGGCGCTGCTGGTGCCGCTCGGTCGGCTCGCCGACCGGTTCGGGCGCAAACAGGGCTTCCTGCTCGGGCTCGCCGTCTTCACCGCTGCGAGCCTCGCCTGCGCACTGGCCACCGGACCGTGGCTGCTCGTCGGCTTCCGCACCCTGCAGGCGGCCGGCGCCGCATTGCTGACCCCGACCAGCCTCGGCCTGCTCGTCAACGCGACCCCTCCGGCGAAGCGGGTGCGGGCGGTCCGCATCTGGGCGGCGACCGGTGCTCTCGCCGCGGCGGTCGGCCCGGCCGTCGGCGGGGTGCTCGTCCAGGCCTCGTGGCGCTGGGTCTTCCTGGTGAACATCCCGATCGGCGTCGCCGCCCTGGCGTTCGCGGTGCGTCTGGTGCCCGAGTCCCGCGACGAGAAGGTCGGTCGCATCCCCGACCTGATCGGCGCCGCCGTGCTGGCCCTGTCGATCGGATCCCTCTCGCTCGGTCTGGTGAAGGCGCCGGACTGGGGCTGGGGCAGCCCGGGGACATTGGCCGCGTTCGCCGTCGCCGTCGCCGGCGCCGCCGTGTTCGCCCGGCGATCGCTGCGTCACCCGCTGCCGGTGGTCGAACCGGCCCTGCTGAAGGTGCGGGCCTTCGCCTGGTCGAACGCCACGTCGTTGCTGTTCAGCATCGCCTTCGCGGCGAACCTTCTGGTGGCGATCCTGTGGATGCAGCAGGTCTGGGGTTACTCGTCCATCCGGACCGGCCTCGCCATCGCGCCCGGTCCGCTGATGGTCCCGATCTTCGCGGCGGTGGCGCAGAGCATCGCGCACCGGGTCCCGGTCGGACGGATCGCCGCACTCGGCTGTGCGCTCGTCGCCGCCGGCGCGATCCTGGTCCTGAACAGCGTCGGCGCCGAGCCGCACTACGTGACCGAACTGCTGCCCGGCTGGCTGATCGGTGGCGTGGGCGTCGGCTTCGCGTTGCCCACCATCCTCTCGGCGGCGACGAGCGACCTCCCCGCCGACCGCTCCGCCACGGGCAGCGCCGTGGTCAACATGAGCCGTCAGCTCGGCACCGTGCTCGGGGTGAGCATCCTCGTCGCGCTCGTCGGCAAGCCCGTCGGGTATCTCGCGGCGCACGAGGCGTTCCAGCGCGTCTGGGTCGCGGTCGCCGTCAGCGCCCTGGTCGCTGCGGTGGCGGCGATCGGGATGACGCCGCGGTCGGCGCGCGAGCCGGAGCCGGCGCCGGCCGGGGCGCTGGAAGCCGCCTGAGGAGTCGCGTCCTACGGTTTCGGGGCGTAGTAGCACTCGAGCTGGACGTTGTCGGGGTCCCGGAAGATGACGACCCTGCTCTCCGGCATCGCCCCGTCCTTCACGCCCGAGTGGGCGACGCCGTGCTCGTCGAGCCGCACGGCCCACGCCTCGACGGCGTCCGGGGTCGCGACGCGGAGGCCGACGTGGTCCATCCCGGTGCGGACTTCGTCGAACGGCTCGGTCGGCGGGTCCGGGTGTCCGACCAGGCCGAGCAGCAGCGGTCCCACGGAGAACAGGACGACCGTCCGGTCCTCGACGTCGGCCCGGGTCACCTCCTGCAGGCCGAGCACGGAGGAGTACCAGGCCACCGACCGCTCGAGGTCGCGGACCGTCAGCTCGAGGTGGTGGATCCCGGTGAAGCTCAGGTCGGGCACGGGGAACTCCCTTGTCGGATCGATCGTCGAGGCATCCCTACCCCGGCGCCGCGCGCCTGCCCGGCGCCGTGCCATCGCGAGCTGGTCGGTCGCCGCGCTAGCGTGACCCCACTGTCGAGCCGGTGGACGGGGAGGGACGGATGGCTGACGCCGGTACCACTGACGGCGCGACCCTGGTGGACGAGGGCCTGGCCGAGCTCGCGACCGCGGCCGGACAGGCCGACCCCTATCCCATCTATGAGCGGTTGCGGACCGCGGGCGAGGTCGGACGGAGTTCGGACGGCACCCTCGTCGTCACCGGCTACCGCGCCTGCGCCGCGCTGTTGAAGGACCACCGGCTCGCCAAGCACCCCGAGCGGCTCCTCACCCTCGCCGGCCACACCGATTGGGATGCGCGGCCCTCGCTGCACACGATGTTCACGAGCCTGCTGATGATCAATCCGCCGGACCACACGCGGCTTCGTCGGCAGGTCGCGAGTGCCTTCACACCCCGTCGGGTCGCCGCCCTGCGGCCGGCGGTCGAGCGCATCGCCGCCGAGCTCTGCGACACCCTGGTCGAACGGCTCGTCGGGGGCCAGGACCGCGCGGCGGACGCCGTCGCGGACTTCGCCTTCCCGTTCCCGGTGACGGTCATCGGCGAGCTGCTCGGTGTCCCGGAAGCGGACCGGGCTCGGTTCCAGTCCCTCGTGCGCGACTGGACCGGCGTGCTCGAGATGCTCAGCCCGATGGCGGTCGAGGTCGCGGACGAAGCCGCGGCCGCGATCCGCGAGCATCTCGGTGCGCTCGCCGACGAGCGGCGCCGCCGGGCCGCCGACGACCTCATCTCGGCGCTGGTCACCGCCCCCGACCCGATGACCGACGACGAGCTGGTGACCATGCTGGCGCTGCTGTTCGCTGCCGGCTTCGAGACGACCACAGGGCTGCTCGCCAACGGGCTCGTGGCTCTGCTGGACCGTCCGGACGAGGCCGCCTCGCTGGCCGCGAGCCCGGATCCGACGGCGGCCGTCGAGGAGTTGCTCCGCTTCGACTCACCGGTCCAGATGCTGTTCGGGCGCAGCGCCGACACCGCAGTCGACGTCGGCGTCCCGACGGTGGCCGACCCCACCGCGGTGCTCCAGCTGGTGCCGGGGCAGCGCATGGTGCTGCTGCTCGGGGCGGCCAACCGGGATCCCGACGTCTTCGACGCTCCCGACGAGCTGCGGCTGGACCGGTCGGGACCGCCTCCGCTGTCGTTCGGCGGCGGCATCCACTACTGCCTCGGGGCGCCGCTGGCCCGGCTCGAGGCGCAGGTCGCGCTGCCGATGCTGCTGCGCCGCTTCCCCGGGCTCGAACGCCGCCATGGTGCCGTCCACCGGACCGGCCTCGCCCTGCACGGCTGGTCGGCGCTGCCGGTCGGGCTCAGCGTCGGACGCGGCTCAGCAGCGACCGCTCCAGCTCCGGGCTGAACCCGGCCGCGAGCTCCCGGTCGAGCTCGGTCCCGAGGGTGCCTCGGGCCGTTTCCTCGGCGCTACGGAAGGTGAGCCCCGCTGCGAGGGCGGCCGACGAGTCGATCGCGTCCTGCGGGATCTGGTCCTCGGGGACCCACAGCGGCCGCTGCTCCTCGTCGGGCAGCTCCGTGGCGAGGGCGTCGCGCATCGTCGGCTCGTCGGCCCAGACGAACTCGACGTCACCGGGGGCGCCGCCGGCCGCCAGGAGGCAGGCGTCGAGGACGTCGCCGAGGCGGTCCGGACGTCCCGGTCCGACACCGTTGAACAGGCCGCCCCGGTCCTGCAGCCGGTCGTCGTACCGCCCCTCGACACCGTCGACGGGCGCCTTGCCCTCGCGGCTGAGGACGAGCAGATGGACGGTGAGCTCCGGGGTCAGGGGAGCGGAACGTGCGGGGGAGTGCCGAGGGCGGCTCAGGTGATGGTCATACCGCCGTCGACGGCGATGGTCTGCCCGGTGACGTAGCCACCGGCGTCGGAGGCCAGGAAGATCAGGGCTGCCGCCAGCTCCTCGGCCTCGCCCTTGCGGCCGGCGAGCAGGCGCGGACCCATCGCCTCGATGTAGCCCTCGGGGTACTGGTCGGTCATCTCGGAGGCGAAGAAGCCCGGGGCGAGCGCGTTGACGCGGATGCCCTTGCGGCCGGTCCACTGCTGCGCGAGGTCACGGGTGAGGCCGATGAGACCCGCCTTGGTGGCGGCGTAGGCAGCCTGCGGGAGGCCCGCGGTGGTGATGCCGAGGATGCTCGAGATGTTGACGATGCTGCTGCCCGGCTTCATCACGCGGCCGCAGGCCTGCGCCATCCAGTAGCAGCCGTTGAGGTTGACGTCGACGACCTGCCGGAACTGCTCGACCGTCTCCCGGGTGGCGGGGACGGCGGTGCCGATCCCGGCGTTGTTGACCAGGATGTCGACGTGGCCGAACTCGTCCATCGCGGCCTGCACGAGGGCGGTGCAGTCCTCGGGCTTGGCCACGTCGGTGGCGACCGTGACGGCGCGGCGACCGGCGGCCTCGACGAGCTTCCTCGTGTCCTCGAGCTTCTCGGCGCGACGGGCCCCGAGGGCGACATCGGCGCCGGCCTCGGCCAGGGCCTGTGCGAAGGCGACCCCGAGGCCGGAGGAGGCACCGGTGACGACGGCGACCTTGCCGTCGAGGCGGAAACGATCGAGAACGCTCACTCAGACTCCCTGGTTGCCGAGTAGTCGTGCCGGGTCGCCCGGGGGACGGCGACGCGAGGGTCCTCCCCGCCCGGGACCGGCACTACCCTCCGGCCCGCCGACGGCTTCCGAGAACTCCTCACTGTTGCGAATTTTTTGCAGATGCACGGGTCAGGCGCTAGCGTCAGCCAGAGATCCCCCCGCGCACCCTGGAGACCTCGTGCCGCTCGACCTGCAGGCGGACCGGCGGGCGCCGGGTACCAACCGGCTCGGTCGCGTGCGCGCCTCGCTGACCCGCGCCGAATGGCGCTCGGTGCTGAGCATGGCCGGCTTCGTCCTCCTGCTGCACGTCGTCGGCTGGGGCGTGCTGCTCGGCGTCATCGCGCCGCACCACTACAACCTGGGTACGTCCGGGATCTTCGGGGCCGGCCTCGGCCTCACCGCCTACATGCTCGGCATGCGGCACGCCTTCGACGCCGACCACATCGCCGCCATCGACAACACGACCCGCAAGCTCATGGCCGAGGGCAAGCGCCCGTTGTCGGTCGGCTTCTGGTTCTCGCTCGGCCACTCCAGCATCGTGTTCGGCCTGTGCCTGCTGCTGTCGTTCGGTGTGAAGGCGCTGGTCGGCCAGGTGGAGAACGACTCCTCGGCCTTGCAGCGCACCACCGGGCTCATCGGAACGACCGTCTCGGGCACGTTCCTGTATCTGATCGCCGCGCTGAACCTGGTCGTGTTCCTCGGCATCGTGAAGGTCTGGCGCTCCATGCGGCGCGGCGACTACGACGAGGCGGCGCTCGAGCACCAGCTGGACAACCGCGGCCTCATGAACCGCATCCTCGGGCCGGCGACGCGGGCCGTCCGCAAGCCCACCCACATGTACCCGGTCGGCCTGCTCTTCGGCCTCGGGTTCGACACCGCTACCGAGGTCGGGCTGCTCGTGCTGGCGGGCGGCGCCGCTGTCTTCGCCCTGCCCTGGTACGCGGTGCTCGTCCTGCCGATCCTGTTCGCCGCGGGGATGAGCCTGCTCGACACGATCGACGGCTGCTTCATGAACTTCGCCTACGGCTGGGCGTTCTCGAAGCCCGTGCGCAAGGTCTACTACAACCTCACGATCACTGGTCTGTCCGTGGCGGTCGCGTTCATCGTCGGCACCATCGAGCTCGCCGGCATCCTCACGGAGAAGCTCGGCATCGCCTCCGGGCCACTCGCCGCACTCGGTGGCCTCGACCTCAACTTCGTCGGCTACGCCATCGTCGGGCTGTTCGTCGCGACGTGGGCGGCGGCGCTCGCGGTGTGGAAGTACGGCCACATCGAGCAGAAGTGGGAAGCCGGGCTGCAGCGCACCCGCTGAGCCGGCTCAGCGCCGCTGGCTCGGCCGCCGACCATGATCAACCGACCGATCACGGCTCCAGACCACGATCGCCTCGGGAGCGCGTGATCAGGACCGCGGCTTCCTTCCTCGGTGAGGTCGGCGGTGACGGAGCTGGCGCCGTGGTGGAGCCACAGGAGGAGCTCGTCCGGCTCCCCGAAGAACTCGGCGTCGATGGACCGGGCCGCGTACGCGCGGACCGCCGTCCAGCCCTGCTCGTCCTCGACCGGTACGCGGACGTCCATGCCGGGGTCGCGCCGGCCCCGTCGCCTGCCCCGCTGCCTCAGCCACTCCTGCGCTTCCTCAACCGCCGGCGGGAGGCTGTCGCGGAAGTCGGAGTAGGCGTCGAGCCCGGCCTCGCGCAGCACCGGCCGCAGGACGTCGAGGAAAGGCAGCCGCCACGGCGTCGGCCTCGTCACGCTGGAGGTCGTCGCGCTCCACGGCATGGGTGCGCCGATGCTCCACTCGGGCTCCTGCCGTCACGAGCCGCACACACCAGGTCCTTGCCGCAAGATCGCCTGTCTCGAACTGCCTGGTCACTGAGGCGGTCCTCGGGCTCTACGTGTGCGACTTGTGATGGCACCGAGCCCTAACCCTCTGTCGGCACGCCGCTCGGGCCGAAACGCTCGATGCGGATGGACGGCGCGGGGACGCCGGCGTCGACGAGGAGTCGGCTCACCGCCTCGGCGAACCCGGACGACCCGCAGACGAACACCGCCTGCCGGTCGTCGACCAACGGCACCAGGTCGTCGACGGTGAGGCGGCCGGCGGGACGCCCGCCGGGGGAGCCGACGCCGGAGAAGATGGTCGTGGCACCACCGTCGCGCAGCTCGCGGGCGTAGGGCAGGACCGAGACGGTGCGGGCGGCCACGACGAGCTCCAGCAGGTCGGCCCGGCCGACGGCCTGCGCGTGGCGCAGCATCGCGACGAACGGCACGACGCCGGATCCGCCACCCACGCCGAGCGCGGGCCCGGAGCCGTCCCAGACGAAGAAGCCGCCGATCGGGCCGCGGACCGCCAGCTCGTCGCCGACCTCCACGACGTCGGCGAGGAAGGTCGACACCTCACCGTCGTCCAGCCGCTCGACGTACAGCTCGATCAGTGGATCGTCCGGCGACGACGCGACCGAGTACGAGCGTTGCGCGACGTAGCCGTCGTCGGCGGTCAACCGGACGACGTAGTGCTGGCCGGGCAGGTGGTCGATGCGGTCGGGGACCTCGAGGCGCAGGACGACCGCGGGCGGCCGCACGCTGCGCTGCACCTCGCGCACGACGGCCGTGCGCCACGCCCCGGTCGGCGCGGGCTGCTCAGTCACCCTGGTAGCGCTGCTCGGACCAGGGGTCACCACGGTCGTGGTAGCCGTTGCGTTCCCAGAACCCCTGCTGGTCGGCGTCGAGCAGTGTCAGGCGCGTGATCCACTTGGCCGATTTCCAGAAGTACAGGTGCGGCACCAGCAGGCGCACCGGACCGCCGTGCTCGGCGGTCAGTGGCCTGCCCTCGTGGCTCCACACGAGCCAGGCCTTGCCGCCGGTGACGTCGGAGAGCGGCAGGTTCGTCGTGTAACCGGTGGTGGACGTGGCGAGCACGAAGGTGGCGTCGGGGCGTGGCTGCGCCTGCTCGAGCAGCAGGTCGAGGCTGACGCCCTGGAAGCTGGTCCCCAGCTTGGACCATGTGGTGACGCAGTGGATGTCGCCGGCGTACTCCGAGTTCGGCAGCGCCTGGAGCTCGTCGAAGGACCAGGTGACAGGCGTCCGGACCAGGCCGTCGACGGTCATCGTCCATTGCGCCGTGTCGAGGTGCGGCGTGACCTCGATGGTCAGGACCGGCCAGTCGGCGCCGACGTCGTACTGCCCGGGTGGCAGGCGTTCGTCACGGGGCCGACGGGGACGGCCGGTGAAGCCTCGGGTGATGCCGGGCATCAGGACCTCCTGCGAAGTGCGGCGGAGTCGCCATCCTTCTCCGACCGCTCGTCGACGTCCGGTATTCCGTCGGCTGCCTCCTGCTCGCAGATGCGGCGGTAGACGCGGTTGCGTAGCCGCAGGACGGCCGCGGCCAGCAGCGCCGCGACGACCGAGCCGGTCAGCACGGCGACCTTGACGTGCTCATCGGTCGGGCTGCCGGACCCGAACGCGAGCTCGCCGATGAGCAGCGAGACGGTGAAGCCGATCCCGGCGAGGACCGCGAGGCCGACGACGTCGATCCAGGCGAGGTCCTCCGACAGCTGCGCCCGGGTGAACCGGGACATCAGCGCCGTTGCCGCGAGGATGCCGACGGGCTTGCCCACGACGAGGCCGACGACGATGCCGATCGCGACGGGGTCGCTGAGCGCTCGGGAGAGACCGGTGGCGCCACCGACGGCGACGCCGGCGGAGAAGAACGCGAAGACAGGTACCGCGAACCCCGACGAGATCGGACGCCACCAGTGCTCCAAGTGCTCGGCGAGCCCCGGCCCGCGCCCGGGGATCCCCCGCGCCACGGGGACGGCGAAGCCGAGCAGCACACCGGCGACGGTGGCGTGCACCCCGGACGCGTGCACGAGCGCCCAGGTGGCGACGGCGAGTGGCAGCAGCAGCCACCAGGTGCGGATGTGCCGTTGCACGAGCAGGGCGAACAGGCCCAGCGGAACCAGTGCCACCAGCAGGGGGACCGGCCTCAGCTGATCGGTGTAGAAGAACGCGATGATCGTGATCGCGAGGAGGTCGTCGACGACGGCGAGGGTCAGCAGGAACGTCCGCAGCGCGGACGGCAGGTGGCTTCCTATCACCGCGAGTACGGCCAGGGCGAAGGCGATGTCGGTGGCGGTCGGGACCGCCCAACCGCCCGTCGCGGCGCCCCGGCTCGCGGTGACGGCCAGTGAGATCAGCGCCGGGACGACCACGCCGCCCACGGCCGCGACGACCGGGAGGGCGGCCCGCCGCGGGTCGCGCAGGTCGCCGGCGACGAACTCGCGCTTCAGCTCCAGACCCGCGACGAAGAAGAACACGGCGAGCAGTCCGTCGGAGGCCCACGTGGCCAGATTGAGGTGCAGGCGGAGCGCTGCCGGGCCGACGGTCGTGTCCCGCAGGCTGTCGTAGGCCGATGACCAGGGGGAGTTGGACCAGACCAGCGCGACGAGGGTCCCGGCCAGGAGCAACAAGCCGCCGACGGTCTCCTTGCGCAGCACGGCCGCGATGCGGCTGTCCTCGACCCGGGAGCCGCGGCGGAACAGGAAGCCGGCGGCAGTTGTCTGCTCGTCGCTGCTCATGAGGGCCGCCGATCCGGGGTCGTCGAAGAAGACGCCGACCAGACTTCCCGGCACACCGGGAGCGAGTTTACCGGGGGCGCGCCACGCCCCGGGCCTCCCGGCTAGTGCAGCGACGCCCCGGCAGGCAGCTCGAGCAGGGCGGTCAGGCGGTCTTCGTCCGCGCCCTGCGACCGCAGCTCGCTGATCGCTTCGTCCAGCGTCTCCTGTGCAGTCCTGCGGAGGCAGGTGAGGTCGTGCAGCAGCAGGACGGCGGCCCGGGCCCGGACCTCGGGGTCCTGCTCGCGGCGGACCGCGGACAGCAGGTCGACGAGCCGTTGCGACACGGGTGTCTCCTCTCGACGGTGCACAGGGGCGGTTGCCGTACCGCGATGACGCGGTTCTGTGTGACACAAAACGATGTCATCGTCGTTTCGACACGGCCACCTGGTCAACGTGAGCTGACTCTCGCTCACCGCCCGCCGCGCCCTGCCGGTCCGCTAGCCTCGGCAGATGGCTGCCGACAGCTCTTCCCAGCTGGGGCGCCCGACCGCGGCGTGGTTGCGCCTCTACCGCCTCGCCGCCCGGGTCACACAGCCCACCTTCACCCTCGGCAACGTGGTCGCCGTCTGCCGCGGCAACGAGGTGTTGCTGGTCCGGCAGCGGTTGCGCACCCCGTCGCAGTGGGGTCTGCCGGGCGGCTTCCAGAAGTCGCACGAGAGCAGCGCCGACGGCGCCCGCCGGGAGCTCCGCGAGGAGGTCGGGCTCGACCTGCCGGTACGGGCCGTCGACCAGGTGGCGCAGTACCAGCAGCCGTGGGCCCGGCACATCGACACGATCTTCGCCGTCTCGCTCGACGACCCGAGGGCGCGCCCGCGGAGGCAGTCGCTGGAGATCCTCGCCGTCGACTGGTTCGCCCTCGACGACCTGCCCCCGCTCACCCGCGAGGCAGCCATGGCCCTGGAACACCTCGTCCGGAGGTCCTGACCTCTCCGGCGCCGGGAGCTTTCAGCAACTGCGTTCCGATGCCGATGCCACGACATGTCCATCGCCGCCGGCTGGTACCCCGACCCGCTCTCGGCGGAGCGACTCCGGTGGTGGTCGGGCGACGGCTGGACCGAGAGCGTGCAGCCGACGTCACAGGCCGCCCCGCCTCCCGTTGCCCCGCTTCACGCGGCGCCGGTTGCGCCGGTCCGCGCGGCGCCGGTTGCGCCGGCGCGTCGGAACCCGGCCGAACCGGCTCCCGACGTCTGGTTGCCGCCCCTGATGATCGAGTACGGCGACCTGCCGGGGACCTGCGCGCAACACGGCCGCAGCGCGGTGCGCCTCCAGAAGGTCACCGTGCACTCACGAACCCCGGCCTGGGCCTACGCCCTGCTCCTGGCCGGCCTCCTGATCGCCGCCATCGTCATCGCGGCCATCCGGGAGAGCGTCACGGGTGCCTGGCCGATGTGTGATGTCTGCGTGCAGCGACGTGGTCGGATGCGGTCGATCTTCTGGCTCAGCGTCGGCGCCTGGTGGCTGCTCGCCATCGCCGGCCTCCTGCTGCCCTCCGGCCTGCTGCTTCTCCTCCTCCTGCCGTTGTTCGTCGCAGGCGTCGTCTTCCGCGATCTCTCCGACTGGCGCCGCTTCACCTCAGCGACCGTCGACCGCGCGACGCGTGCGGTGCACGTCCGCAAGCCGAGCCGCGGGTTCGTCGACGGGCTGCCCGACCCGCGCCGTCCCCCATCGCCGCCGACTCCGGCACTGGTGGGCGTGCGGCGCTTCTGACTCCCTACGGCGAGGTCGACGGCGACGGGCCCGGGGCCCCGGCGACGGCCGGGAAGTCCGCACGGTCGAGGCGGGCACCGGTCAGCGAACCGTCGGCCCGGGGCACCTCCACCGCGGTGCCGTCGACGAGCAGCTGGACGTCCGTCGCCGGCGCGACCCCGACCGCCGGCTCGGTAGCGGTGAACACGATCTGCGCGACGGCGAGGGTCTGCTCGGCGGCCGTCGCCTCACCCAGATCCCCGTGGACGTCGACGGTCAGCAGGGCGCCGGTGCGGCGAACGTCGCGCAGCTGGATGCTGGCCGGAAGCGCGTCCCGGACACCACGGGCCGCCTCCTCGGGGGTGACGCCGTCGAGCAACGCGGTCAGCCGGGACCGCTCATCCGACGACGTGCGGCGCAGTACCGGAGCGAGCCGGTCGTCGCGGGCGAAGTAGAGCACCGACGCCGGGCCGTTGGGGGCCTGAGGCCGGCCCGCCGCCGCCGCGCTGGCGCCGATCGGCGTCGGCTCGTCCTGCACCCCGACACCGCACGCGCTCAGGGTCAACAGGCCGGCGACGCACGCCAACAGCGCGCGCTTCACGAGGTCGCCTGGTGCGCCGGGTGTCGCGCGGCGGCCCCGCCGTCGATCCCGCCGCCGCCCTCGGTGCCTTCGCCGCCCTCGACGCCGAGGCACGGGAGGGCGACCACGAAGCGGGCGCCTCCGCCTGGACGTTCCTCGACCCAGACCTCACCACCGTGCGCGGCGACGAGGTCGCGGACGAGGGCGAGGCCGAGTCCCACGCCGCGGGTGCCGTCCCGGTCTCCGCCGGACCCTCGGCTGAACCGCTCGAAGACCCGGTCGCGGTCCTCGGCCGGCACGCCGGGCCCGCTGTCGTCGACGACGAGCCGCACCTGCCGTAGCGGCCCGTCCCCGCGGTCTCCGGGAACCGTGGTCACCCGAACCCCGGTGACGCCGCCGCCGTAACGGACGGCGTTCTGGACGAGGTTGGCCAGCACCCGCTCCAGCCGTCGCTTGTCGCCCGAGACGGTCACGGCGGCGACGGCGGCGTCGACCTCGACCACCACGTCGGGCAGTCGGGTCAGCGACGGCGAGGTGAGCACGAGGCGGGCCAGGCCTACCGGCTCGCGGTCGAAGGGGTGGCCGGCGTCGAGGCGGCTGATCTCGAGCAGGTCCTGCACCAGTACCGCGAAGCGGTCGACCTCGTTGCCGAGCAGGTCGAGCGCCGCCCGGCCGCGCTCGCCCAGCTCCTCGCGCCGCCCACGCAGCACGGAGAGCGCGGCCGACAGGGTGGTCAGCGGGGACCGCAGCTCATGGCTCACGTCGGCGGCGAAGCGGGCGTCGCGGTCGATGCGGTCCTGGAGCGCCTGCGTCATCGCGTTGAACGATGTGACGAACGGGGCGACGTCGGGGTCGTCCGGGTCGGGCAGGCGTGCCGACAGCCGGCCATCGGCGATCGAGCGGCTGGTCGTGATGACCTCGGAGAGCGGGCGCAGCAGCCGTCGGCTCGTCGCCCAACCGACCCCGGCGCCGACGGCGGTGGTGAGCAGGGCGATGAGACCGAGTGTCCGACTCGTCCGGTGCAGGGTGCCGTCGAGTTCGTCGAGGGAGAACACCTCGTACAGCTGGGCGTTCCGGCCCTCGAGCGGCACGCCGACCAGGAGTTGGTGGGAACCGGAGGCCTGGACGCGTTGCCGGGATGCCCGGCCCGCCTCCACCGCGCCCGCGAGGCGCGCGGGGACGGGCTGTACCTCGCCGACGTCCGCGCCGTACCAGCGACCGTCGAGGTGCAGCAGCAGCCGGGCGTCGGGGGCGGCGCGCAGTCCGTCGAGCAGGTCACCCGGTTCGGCCCCGGTGCTCCGCAGGCCGTCGGCGAGGGTCCGGCCCTGCGCGAGGGTCCGCTCGACGGCGCTGCTCTCGCGCTGCGAGAGCAGATAGCTGCGGATCGCCGTGAACGAGGCTGCAGCCAGTGCGGCCGAGAGCAGCAGGGCTCCGAGGGCGAAGGAGGCGGTGAGCCGACCGCGCAGCCCCCAGCGCCCGCGTCGGCGGAGCGTTCTCACGCCCGCCCGGGGTCGACGAGCTTGTAGCCCAGTCCACGCACGGTCAGCACCCGCCGCGGCGCTCCGGCGTCGTCCTCGACCTTCATCCGGAGCCGGCGGATGTGGACGTCGACGATGCGGACGTCGCCGAGGTAGTCGTACTCCCAGACCGTTTCGAGCAGCACCTCGCGGGTGAAGACGCGGTTCGGGGCAGCCATGAGCTCGCCGAGCAGCCGGAACTCGGTGCGGGTCAGGTGCAGCGGTGCGCCGTCCAGCGTCACCGTGCCCTCGTCGGCCGAGAACTCGAGGGCGCCGACGCGCAACCGGGAGGCGCCGCGGCCGTCGCCGTCCTCGACGCGACCACGTCGTCGCAGCGCCCGCAGCCGAGCGGTCAGTTCCGGGACGGCGAAGGGCTTGGTGACGTAGTCGTCGGCGCCGGCCTCGAGACCGCCGACGACATCGGCGGTCTCGCCGCGGGCGCTCACCACGACCACGGGCACGTCGGAGGTACGCCGGAGCCGCCGGCAGCACTCGAAGCCGTCGATACCGGGGAGCATGAGGTCCAGCAGCACGATGTCGACGTGCGCGTGGCCGTTGCGGGTGCCGAGCTTCGCCAGCGCGGCCTCGCCGCTGGCCGCCTCGTCGACGACGTAGCCCTCGTCCTCGAGCGCGAAGCGCAACGAGGTACGGATGTTCGGGTCGTCGTCGACGACGAGGACACGGGAGGCCACGCCCCCATCGTGGCCGATCCCGGTCCTCGGCGCAGCGGTCGTCGCCCTCGGCGCGGCCAGGGACGGGGAGCCGGTGGCCACCTCAGGCGTCGGCGAGCGAAGCCAGCAGCGCGGCGCGGCTGGGTCCGGCGGTCACCGAGAAGCCGATGCCACCGGGGAGCAGCGAACCGGTACGGCAGAGCTTCGTGACGGCGGCGACGCCGTGGGTCGTGTGGCCGGAGACGGAGCGCAGGTCGACCTCGACACGCCACCAGCCGTCGGTGGTCGCCGCGTCGACGGCCCCGAGCAGGGCGCGGCCGGCGTTCTCGTCGAGCAGGCCGGCCACGGTGAGCTCGAGCACGGGCCCGGCGGTGGTGTCGGAGGCGAACGGGGCGCGGGCACGGGAGCGGGCGTTCGGTGGGCTGGTGTTCCGGGGGATGAGCGTTGTCGGTGCCATGGGACCAAGCCTGCGGGGCGAGTGCTGCAGGAGCCTGGCAACCGGATGACAGTTGGGTGACAGCTCCTCGACCACCGGGCGTCCGCCGGCTGCACGCTCAACGAGGGCATTTCCGGACGAAGTCATAGAACTGTCATGGTGCGGCCAGTGGATTGCCAGCTCGCTCCGGCGACGATGAACGGGTGCTGCTCCTGCTGACCTCCGGGCGCCCGGCCTCGTCCGACGAGGTCCTGGCGGCGCTGCAGGGCGCCCTGGACAGCGAGACGGTCGGTGCCTTCCGCGACCGCGTCTTCCCCCTGCTCGACCCCGCCCCCGCGCGGCTGGTCCTCGACGTCTCCCGCGTGACGACGCTCGGGCGGGCCGGGGTGCGGACCCTTGTGGCGCTGCGCCGCAAGTGCACGAGCGCGGGGGTGCGCTTCGTGCTCCGGGCGCCGAGCGCGCCGGTCCGCCGGCGCCTCACCGACGGCCACCTCGCCTCGTTCTTCGAGATCGAGAGCTGAGCGAGGGCCCGCCGCAGGCGCGGAGTTCATCGGCTCGAGCGGACCGCCTTGGGCACGAAGTCGAAGAGCAGGTCCAGCTGGTCGGATCGGCTCGTCCGCAGCGGCGTGAACCCGGCCGTTCGCGCCACGGCCCGCACGTCCTTGTTCGTCCGGATCTCGCGACGGGTCCGGCACAGTGCCCGGGCGAGCAGCCCCTTGCCCACCTTGCTCGGGACCGACATGACGACGTGCCGCACGCCGGCGTCGCCGGACGGTTGCGCGACCAGGATCCGCACCGTCACCACGTCGAGCCCGTCGCCCGGCCGGGGGCGCCACATCGCCGCGTAGTCGCTGGAGCGCAGGTCGACCACGACGTGCCCGGCGAGGCGGGCGGGTAGCTCGGCGTCGAGCGCCGGACGCCACAGCGCGGCGACGCCGCCGAGGTCGGGGAGCATCGCGGCCGCCGGGACCCGGTGGTCGGGTACGGGTTCGGCGCCACCGAGCACCCCGAAGGAGCCGTCGAACACGACGACGGAGTCCTCGGCCCGAATCCGGGCGGCCGGGGGCAGCGTTCCGGGTGCGAAGGCGTCGAAGAGGACGCCGGTGAAGCGGTCGAGGGCGGGCATGGTCGGGGTCTCCCACACGCCGACGTTGGCGGTGCGGGCGGCGTCGGCCACCGCAGGAGGCAGCCGCAGCAGCTCGGCGGCCTCGGTGGGCCGCTCCGCACAGAGCCGGGCGACCGCGTCGAGGACGGTCCGTCGCGTGGCGGCGACCGCTCCGTCGCCGAGCCCGAGTTCGGTCAGCGGCGCTCCGTTGCCGCCGGGGCTCTTCGCCTCGCTGGGCGGCAGCAGGATGCGCACGTCGTCCATCGTGCCGCCGGTCGGCAGCGACCGTTCGCGCATCCGTCGCCGCAAGGGAGGGAGTCGTCGGCGGACACCGCCGGGCGACGTGCCATGATCAGCCTTCCAGCGCCCGAAGGGATGTCGTCATGGCCGACTCGTCCTCCTCTTCCTCCTCGTCGCACTCGTCGTCGTTCGACGCCCTGCGCGCCGCGCAGGACCAGGCGATCCACCGGATGGGCGACGCCTGGCGGTTGTTCACCCGTGCCGCGGGGGTCCTCCCGGTCCCCGGTGCGAAGGACGCGGGGCAGTACCTGCAGCAACTGATGGACGGCGCCACGTCCCTGGTCGCAGCGACGACCGGTCCGGTCCGGCGACTGACCGAGGCGCAGAAGGAACTCGCCGACCGGCTCGACCGGTGGGGCGACATGCAGAGCGAGATGGCCGACATGACCAAGGCCATCGCGTCGCAACAGCGGGTGGTCGCCGAGGTGCTGACCCAGGTGCTGCTGCCCATCGAGGCGGCGCGTGAGAGCCTCAGCCCCGACCACGACGACGAGCCGAAGCCGCGCAAGTCCTCGCGGAGCAAGTCCTCCGGCTCCTGACCCGCCGCCGTGGCCGAGGCGTAGAAAGAGGCCATGGCTACCAACACCCAGGTCCGTCTCGCCTCCCGCCCGAGCGGCCTGCCCCAGGATTCGAACTGGGAGATCACCACCGAGGACGTCCCGACCCCCGGCGACGGTGAGCTGCTCGTCCGCGTCCTCTACCTCTCGCTCGACCCCGCGATGCGCGGCTGGATGAACGAGGGCCGTTCCTACATCCCGCCGGTCGGCATCAACGAGGTGATGCGCGCCGGTGCCGTCGGCGTCGTCGAGGCGTCGAATCACGCGAAGTTCGCGGTCGGCGACCACGTCAGCGGCACGTTCGGCGTCCAGGAGTACGCGGTGACCGACGGTGCCGGCGTCGTGAAGGTCGACACGTCGGCCGCGTCGTTGCCGACCTACCTCGGCACGCTCGGGATGCCCGGGCTCACCGCGTACTTCGGCCTGCTCGAGGTCGGCGCCCTGAAGGACGGCGAGACCGTCGTCGTCTCCGGCGCCGCCGGTGCGGTCGGCACCGTCGTCGGTCAGATCGCGAAGATCAAGGGCTGCACCGTCATCGGCATCGCCGGTGGCGCCGAGAAGTGCCGTTGGCTCGTGGAGGAGCTCGGCTTCGACGCAGCGATCGACTACAAGAACGACGACGTGCGCAAGGGCCTCAAGCAGCACGCGCCGAAGGGTGTCGACGTCTACTTCGACAACGTCGGCGGTGAGATCCTCGACGCCGTCCTCGGCCGGCTCGCGATGAACGCCCGCATCGCGATCTGCGGCGCCATCAGCCAGTACAACGCCCAGGGCGAGCTGCGCGGCCCGGCGAACTACATGAACCTGCTCGTCTTCCGCGCGCGGATGCAGGGCTTCGTCGTCTTCGACTACGCCTCGCGTTACTCCGAAGGCGTGCAGCAGATGGCGCAGTGGATGGCCGAGGGCAAGCTCGCCGCCCACGAGGACGTCGCCGAGGGCACCGTGCGGGACTTCCCCGCCACGCTGCTGCGGCTGTTCCGCGGCGAGAACCTCGGCAAGCTGGTGCTGAAGGTCGCGGGCGAGTAGCGCTGATCAGGTAGGAGCGGGGGTCCCGGCGGCGGGCTTACCGTGGGATGCATGCCCTCGCAGCTGCTCTCCCGCCGGGACCTCGACTTCCTGCTCTACGAGTGGCTCGACGTCGAGCTGCTGACCAAGCGGGACCGTTTCGCCGACCATTCGCGCGAGACGTTCGACGCCGTCCTCGAGCTCTCCGAGCGGATCGCCACGCGCCACTTCGCGCCGCACAACAAGAAGGCCGACGCCGAGGAGCCGACCTTCGACGGCGAGCGCGTGACGATGATCCCCGAGGTCGCCGAGGCGCTGAAGGTCTTCGCCGAGGCCGGCCTCACCGGCAGCAACCTGGACTACGCGATCGGCGGCATGCAGCTGCCCGGCGTGATCTCGAGCGCCTGCTTCGCGTGGTTCCAGGCCGCGAACGTCGGGAGCTCGAGCTATCCGTTCCTGACCATCGGCAACGCCAACCTCATCGTCGCCCACGGCACCGACGCGCAGATCGACACCTACGTGAAGCCGATGGTCGAGGGCCGGTTCTACGGGACCATGTGCCTGTCGGAGCCGCAGGCCGGGTCGTCGTTGTCGGACATCACGACGCGTGCCGAGCCCCAAGCAGACGGCACTTACCGCGTCACCGGTAACAAGATGTGGATCTCCGCCGGTGAGCACGAACTCTCGGAGAACATCATCCACCTGGTGCTCGCCAAGATCCCGGGCGGTCCCCCCGGGGTGAAGGGCATCAGCCTGTTCGTCGTGCCGAAGGTTCTCGTGAACGACGACGGGACGCTGGGGGAGCGCAACGACGTCGTGCTGGCCGGGCTCAACCACAAGATGGGCTACCGCGGCACGACGAACACGATGCTGAACTTCGGCGAGGGGAAGTTCCGGCCGGGTGGTGAGGCCGGGGCCGTCGGCTACCTCGTCGGCGAGGAGCACCGCGGCCTGTCCTACATGTTCCACATGATGAACGAGGCCCGCATCGGCGTCGGCTCCGGCGCGATGGCGCTGGGCTACACCGGCTACCTGAAGTCGCTGGACTACGCCCGCAACCGGCCGCAGGGGCGACCGGTCACGGCGAAGGACCCGGCGACGCCGCAGGTGCCGATCATCGAGCACGCCGACGTCAAGCGGATGCTGCTGGCGCAGAAGTCCTACGTCGAGGGCGCGCTCGCGCTGATCCTCTACTGCGCCCGGCTGCTGGACGACGAGCGCACCGCCGAGACCGTCGAACAGCGCCGGTCGGCCCACCTGCTGCTCGAGATGCTGACCCCGGTCGCGAAGAGCTGGCCGTCGCAGTGGTGCCTGGAGGCCAACAGCCTCGCGATCCAGGTGCTCGGCGGCTACGGCTACACCCGCGAATACGACGTGGAGCAGCACTACCGCGACAACCGGCTCAACCCGATCCACGAGGGCACGCACGGCATCCAGGGCATGGACCTGCTCGGCCGCAAGGTCGTCATGCAGGGCGGCGCGGGGCTGCAGCTGCTCGCCCGGACCATCGACGCCACCATCGCCCGTGCCACCGGAGCGGGTGGGGAGCCCGCCGAGATGGGGGCCGAGCTGCAGGCCGCGCTGGGGCGCGTTGCCGAGGTGACGATGACGCTCTGGAGCACCGGTGACCCGGAGACCGCGCTGGCGAACGCGTCGGTGTACCTCGAGGCCGTCGGGCACGTGATCCTGGCCTGGATGTGGCTGGAGCAGCGGCTGGTCGCCGGCGAGCCCGGGCGGGACGGCGACTCCCCGTTCTACGAGGGCAAGCGCGTCGCCGCGCGCTACTTCTTCCGGTACGAGCTGCCGAGGACGGGTCCGCAGTTCGACCTCCTGGCCCGGTGCGACCGCACGACCGTGGAGGCGTCCCCCACGGTCTTCTGACCCGGCGCAGGCGCCCCGGAAGGACGGCGCACGTCTTCGTCACCCGGAATGGCGCGTGTCGTTGACGTGTGCCGCAGCTTTGCCGTGCGCTGCGACTTCGCGCGTCGGCCCGGGCGCCGATGGGATTCCACCGCCGAGGGACAACGGCAGCAAAACGCAGTCACTTCAATCCAAAAACCTGTTGATCGCGTGACCTCTGTACCTACCGCCGCACGCGTTGAACGCGTAAGAACACTTCGAGCGCACGTCACCCCACGTGCGCGGTCGACCACAGGAGCTTCCGTGGGACGGTCGGATACGAGCCCCATCCCGGGGCAGGCCGAGGGCCTGCTCGAGGTGGCTGCGGACGGGCGTGTGCGCGCCGCGAACTCCGCCGCGCTGCGGGCCCTGGGCAGCACGAGCTCCCTGGTCGGCGCGTCAGTCGGCAGTGCGCTCTCCGCGCTCCGTGACGCCTCCGGGCGACGGTTGGTCGACGCCGACGTCCCCGGCGTCGAGGCACTGACCAGTGGTACCGCCGAACCCTGGCGGCTGCTCCAGGTGTCCTCCGCCGCGACCGGCCCGTCGACCATCGACCATCCACCGGTGGTGGGCACCGACGACGAGCGGAGCCGCTGGCTGCTCGTCGCGGCGGTGCCGTGGACCCGCAGCGGTGCCGCGGCGGTGACCGACCTCGTCGTGGGCTCCGGGCCGGGCGTCAGCTCCGACGAGTCCGGGGTCCGGGTGTCGGTCATCGACGTCACGCCGGCCCAGGCCGATCCTGCGGGGGACCCGGACGAGAACACCGGCGCTCCCGCCGTCGGCATCAGCGGCACGCTCCCCGGATCGACCGACCTGGTGCTGACCAGCGACGTCTCCGGGCGCTTCACCTATGCCTCGCCCGCGGTGCGGGTGTTGCTCGGCTACCGCCGTGAGGACCTCGACGGCCGGAGCTGGCGCGATCTGGTCCACCCGGGTGACCGGGAGCTGATGGCCGCCGACCAGGAGGCCGCCATCGAGAACGGGGTCGACGCCGTCCCCGACCGGTACGGACGCGCCGACCCCGACGTCGAGGACGACCCGCCCGGCATCCGCCTGCGCTTCCGGCACCACGACGGCCACTACCTCTGGCTGGAGTGCGTCAGCCGTCCGATGGTGGCGAGCCGCGCGGGTGGTCCCGTCGAAGGTTTCCCCGGCTCCGCATCGCCGGTCGTGCTGGGTCTGCGCACCACCGTCCTCGACGTCACGCTCGAGGTCGAGTCCGAGATCCGGACCGACGAGGCGGAGCGACGGCTCGGGCTGACCCTCGACCACGCCCCGATCGGCATGGCGCTCGTGGCGCTCGACGGCAGCTTCCTCCGCGTCAACCAGGCGTTGTGCGCGATCGTCGGCTACGGCGTGGACGAGCTCATGGCGTTGTCGTTCCAGGAGATCACCCACGCCGACGACCTCGACGCGGACCTCTCCCTGCTCGCGCAACTCGTCTCCGGCGAGATCGACGACTACGCCCTCGACAAGCGCTACGTGCACCGCGACGGCCGGACGGTGTGGGTGCGCCTGTCGATGACGCTGCTCTGCGACGAGGAGGACGAGCCGCTGCACTACATCTCGCAGATGGAGGACATCACCGAGCGGCGTGAGGCCCACGAGCGGCTCGCCGACTCCGAGCGCCGGTACCGGCTCCTCGCCGAGAACGCCGGGGACATCATCTGCCGTCTCGCCGTCGACGGCGAGATCCTCTGGCTGAGCCCGGCCGTCGAGCGCATCCTCGGCCACACCGCCGCCTCCCTCGTCGGCACGATGATCGCCGACCTCTGCCACCCCCGCGACCGCGGCGGCCTGTCCGCGAGCCTCCGCGAGATCCGGGGCTCCCGGACGGCTTCGGTGACCGCCCGGACGCGGCACCGGGACGGCCGCTGGATCTGGCTCGAGTCACACCTCCACGCGGTCGTCGACGACGCCGGCGGCACCGTCGAGCTGCAGAGCGTCTCGCGCGACGTGACCGAGCGGCAGCAGGCGCGCGCCGAGCTCGAACGGCTCGCCCTGACCGACCCGCTGACGGGTCTCGCCAACCGGGCCCTGCTGTTCAACCACCTGCAGGCGGCGCTGGCGCGGATGCGTCGCACCGGCGGCACGGTGGCGCTGATGCTGGTCGACCTCGACCGCTTCAAGGAGATCAACGACACCCTCGGCCATCCCGTCGGTGACGAGCTGATCTGCCAGGCCGCCGCCCGCCTCCGCGCGGTGGCCAGGCCCAGCGACACCGTCGCACGGCTCGGCGGCGACGAGTTCGTCGTCCTCGTCGACGGGCTCCCCGACGCCGGCGCCGCGCAGATCGTCGCCGAGCGGGTCCTCGCGAGCCTGCGCGAGCCGTACCGCCTCGCCTACGCAGCGCATCCGCTGTCGGTGACGGCCAGCATGGGCATCGCCCTGACGAGCGAACCCGAGCAGCCGGTCGACGACCTCTACCGGCAGGCCGACCTCGCCCTGTACCGCGCGAAGGACGCCGGCCGCGACCGGTGGGCGTTCTTCGAAGCCGGCCTCGAGCACGACGTCCGCAAGCGGCTCGAGGTCCACCGCTCCCTGCGCCAGGCCATCGACGCCGGCCGGCTCGAGGTCCTGTACCAGCCCGTCGTCGACCTCGTCGATGGTGCGGTCACCGGAGCCGAGGCGCTCGTGCGCGTCCTCGACACCGACGGAAGACTGCTGACACCGGACTCGTGGATCGCGGTGGCGGAGGAGACCGGCCTGCTCGGTCAGATCGACGCCTGGGTGCTGCAGGCCGCGGCGGCGCAGGCGGCCCTGTGGACGGACCGGAACACCGCCAGCGGCATCAGCTTCGGCACCGGCCCGGCCCACATCGCCATCAACGTCTCCGCGGGCGCCTTCGCCGACCCGCGGTACTGCGATGCCCTGGTGGCGAGCATCCGGGCCAACGGCCTCGCGCCGGAGTCGCTGCGGATCGAGCTCACCGAGAGCTCGTTGCTGCAGAACACGACGGCGGCCCGCCGAGCCCTCCACCGGCTCGCCTCCATGGGTGTGGGGCTCGGCATCGACGACTTCGGTACCGGCTACAGCTCGCTGTCCTACCTGCACCAGCTGCCGATCAGCTTCGTGAAGATCGACCGTTCGTTCATCAGCAGCATGACCACCGACCCGCGGCGCCACGAGGTGGTACGCGCGGTCATCGACCTCGTCCACGGCCTCGGGCACTCCGTCGTCGCCGAGGGCGTCGAGACCGAGGCGCAGCTCAAGGCGTTGCAGGCCCTCGGCTGCGACTCGGCGCAGGGCTACCTGTTCGGCCGGCCGGTCCCGGCGGGTGATTTCAGCACCCGGGTCTCCGAGGTCATGGTCTGACGGTCGGCCGGCCCCCTCGGCCGGGTACGACGAAACGGCGGGGAGAGCCGAAGCCCTCCCCGCCGCCGCGATGTTCGTCGGTCCTGCGTCAGACGGTGAAGCCCCGCTGGCGCCGCACCATCTTCCGGAGCATGAACAGCGTCTGGACGACGGTGATCAGGTAGAGCATCGGCCAGCCGAGCGAGAGGATCGCCGCCTGGACCCCGAGGGTCTGCTGGCTCCAGGCGAAGATGAGGACGGCGAACACCGCCGCCGCGATGACGGCCGGGAAGACGTAGGCCGAGCCTCGGCCCTTCTCCGCCGACGCCTGTGCGGCCCAGTTGTCCTTCTCGACCCGGGCGAAGAACTGCGTCCAGGCGGTCAGGAAGTGGCCCATCCGCACCCACATGTACATCTCAGCGCCGATCAGTGTGCCGGCGTAGAACAGGTCGGAGGCCGACTTGTCGTGCATGGCCAGAGCCAGCCGCAGGTTGAGCAGCACGGCCACCACCGGCGGGATCAGCCAGATCGGGTTGAAGACGAAGGCGTGGATCGACAGGGCCGCGGCGAGCAGCAGCAGGAAGCTCATGCGGGTGCCGATGTTGAAGATCATGGAGACGTTCTCGAACCAGCGCAGGCGCAGGTTCGGGTGCAGCGGCTGGCCCTTGTTGTCGCCGCGCTGGCCGGGCCAGAGCAGGTCGATGGCGCCGTAGTTCCACTTGACCTGCTGACCGTGCAGGGCGCGGAGGTTGGTCATCGCGCCCACGAAGGCACGGGCCCGTGCGCTGATCTTCGTGCTGTAACCGACATCCTTGATCTGCAGCGAGAGCTTCGAGTCCTCCACCTCGGAGTCGCGGACCCAGGGCGAACGCTGGTGGTAGCGGGTCATCACGGCCTTGAGGGCCGGAACGGAGAACAGGCTGCACTGGCCGCCGAGCACCGCCATGTTCCGCCCACGGAGCAGGTTGTCCATGTTGAAGCCGGCGAACTGGGCGCGCTGACCGGCCACGAGGAAGGTGGCCAGGGCACCGCGGATCTTGCTCTTGTCGATCGAGTAGATCGCCGAGATGCCACCGATGCGGGGATCGTCGACCATCTCGAGCTCGAGGTACTCCACAGCCCGCCGGTCGAGGGTGGTGTCGCCGTCGACGCCCAGGATGTAGTCGAAGTTGCGCGAGAGCCGGTAGCCGTAGTTCAGCGCGCCGACCTTCTTGTCCGAGTTCTCGCCCATGTCGTGGACGTAGATCCGGGTCTGGTAGCGGACGCCCTTGACGGTCCGCTCGTGGAGCCCGATGAAGGGCGCGCAGACCTCGAGGGTGTTGTCATCGGTGTTGTTGACGATGACGTGGATGACGTCGGGCATGCGGGTCTGGGCGAGCAGGGACTCGAGGACCTCGGCGATCGTGTCCTGCTCGTTGTAGGCCGGGATGATGCAGGAGATCGTCGCGTGACGCGTCGTCTCACCCTGCTCCTCCTCCCGCGGCCCCGGCAGGGCCGGCGGGGCCATGAGGACCCGGCCGGCTTCCGCGAAGCGGTTCCGGAACGGCGTCTTGGCGGGTCCGCCGCCGAGCGGGGTCGCCGCGGGCAGCGGGATCGGGGTCGGCAGGCTGGTGATGGTGTGGACGTCGCCGGTGGCCCGGGCGAGCAGGATCTCGTTCATGATGCGGCACCTCGGGTGGCTTGGGGAAGGACGACGGCGGCAGGGCTGGTGGTGACGGTGGAGCTGTGGATCGGCAGAGCGACGCGGATGCTGTCGACCACGGTCTGCCGGAAATAGGCGCCGGAGCCGGGAGCCGTCTCAACGAGGAGCTCCATCTGCACGGCGACGGTGACGATGCTGACGGAAGGGTCCGTCGGGCGGATGGTCAGCGCCGTGCCGTAGTTGTACGGGGGGGTGAGGACGAACTCCCCGCGGTCCTCGCTGAGCGTCGTGGTCACGTGCCCGTCGTCGGCGGTGGCCAGGAACCGCGACACCTTCACGGCGTGGAGGGTGTCGGCGTCGCCGATGGTGGCCGAGAACTTCAGCACCGTGGGTGTGGCGGACGACAGGGTGGCCGGGTCCTTGTCGACCCAGTAGTCGACGACCACGGCCCGGTTGCCGATCGGCAACCGCCGGCTCGACGACCCGAAGGCGAGGTCGCCGCGGTCGATGACGGGCGCCGGGGCTGCGACGGCCGGAGCGGGCGAACCCGCCGGGGTGCGTTCCGCCGGCGCGGCCGCCGGAACCGGGGCGGCCGCGGCGACGGCGGAGTGGCTCGTCGGCAACTTCGGGCTCATGCTGCCGACCGAAGGGAATCCGCAGCCCCCGAGCAGGACCGACCCGCCGAGCAGGGCGGCGACGAGGCCGGGGCCGAAGCCGGGGTGGCGGCTCAGCAGCCGGGCGCCGGAGGAGGTTTCCGCCGTTCCCGGTATTGGGGAGGTGCTCTGCATCAAGGGTCGTCCGTCCGAGTCAAGCCGCGCGTGCGGCTCTGCCTGGGCGGTCCGGTCTCGCCACTCGCTCCCCGAGCCCTCTAGGCGACCGTGTTTCTCCGTGTGCGTGGTGCGCACCGGTGGGGACGGCTCGGATCGTCGCTACCACCAGAGCCGTTTTGGCCCTGGCTGTCGGGTGTTTGTCCGACATCCAAAAAGTAGCGAGCGTGGTCTTTCGGAACATCCGCCTTCCGGCGCAATCTCAGGCGTGGCTTTCGGAGCAATTCTGATTGCGTCGTCCGGCCGTACGGGGTCCTGGCGACAACAGACCGATGCTCCAGTCAGCGTCAGGGGGAGCCGATGACGGCGGTGTGGTCTACCGATCGGACGGTGCGGGCGTGAGGTCGGCGGTGTCCCGGTTGGCCTGGCTGCTCCTCGCGGCGCTGCTTGCGGTCGCCACCGTCGGACTCGTCCCGAGGACCAGCGCGGAGGCGGCAGCAACCGCAGCGACCAGCGGCGTCGGCTCCCCTCAGCTGATCCCCCCGGGATGGCTGCACACCGCCGGCGGACGGATCGTCGCCGCGAACGGAACGACCGTGCAGGTCCATGCCGTGAACTGGTTCGGTCTGGAGACCGCGAACTGCTCGCCGCACGGGCTCTGGACCCGGCCCCTGGGTGACGTGCTCGACCAGATCCGCGGGTTCGGCTTCAACACCCTCCGCGTCCCCTACGCCAACCAGTGCCTCGACCCAGCGGCGAGGACGACCTCGATCGACTACGCGCAGAACCCGGCACTCGTCGGCAAGAGCCCGCTCCAGGTCCTGGACGTCCTGATCTCGGAAGCCGGGAAGCGCGGGCTGCGGGTGATCCTCGACCAGCACCGCCCCGACACCGGGGGACAGTCGCCGCTCTGGTACACCCCGCAGTATCCGGAGTCGCGATGGATCGCCGACTGGACGATGCTCGCCCGCCGCTACGCGACCGACCCAACCGTCATCGGCGTCGACCTCCACAACGAGCCGCACGGCGCCGCCTGCTGGGGCTGCGGCGACAGCACGCGGGACTGGTCGGCCGCGGCGACCCGCGCCGGGAACGCCACGCTCGCGGCGAACCCGAACGTGCTGATCCTGGTCGAAGGCGTCGAGACGTCGAAGGACGGGGCGACCAGCTGGTGGGGTGGCAACCTCCGGGACGCCGCCGCCCACCCGATCCGACTGGCGAAGCCGGATCGCCTCGTCTATTCGCCGCACGACTACCCACGGAGCGTGTACGCCCAGCCGTGGTTCTCCGCGGCGAACTACCCGGCGAACCTGACCGGGGTGTGGGACCGGAACTGGGGCTACCTGGCCCGCACCGGGAACGCGCCGGTCCTGCTGGGCGAGTTCGGCAGCCACCTGACCGACGCCTCGGACAAGCAGTGGATGTCAGCGCTGGTCGGCTATCTCGGGGGGACCGGCATCAGCTACGCCTACTGGTCCTACAACCCGAACAGCGGCGACACCGGCGGTCTGGTGAAAGACGACTGGCGGACCCCGGAGATCGCGAAGCTCGCCGCCCTCCGGCCGATCCTCGCGCCGGGCGCCGTCGCGCCGACCCCGACCCCGACCCGGACCTCGACACCACCCTCCACCCCGACGCCCACGCAGACCATCCCCCCGGCACCCGTGCCGACCTCCACCCCGGCACCCCTGCCGACCTCCGCCCCGGGCACAACCGGGCCATCGGCGGCCTGGCACCTGCAATCGGGCTGGCAGGGCGGTTACGTCGCGGAGCTGACCGTCTCGAGCGGAACGCCCCGCACCGGGTGGCACGTCGCCTGGCGCGACCCGTCGGTGACCTCCGTCGTCAACGCGTGGGGGATGTCCTGCCGCCCGGCCGCCGGGATCGTCACCTGCGACGGCGCCGACTGGGCGCGCACCCTCGTCCCGGGGCAGCCGCAGCACGTCGGCCTTCAGGTCGTGACGACCGGGACGGCGCCGGCCGCCCCCGCGCTCGCGATCGGCTGACTCCGGCGGATCGGCGATTAGGCGGTTCGGGCGATCCGGACCGCCTCGCCGGCCGTCGACGTCTTCTGGCGACAGCGAAGGAGAGCGCCCATGTCGTTCGGCATCCCGATGCACCGCGTCCGCCCGATGCGGCTCGGCCTGCGCAGACTGACCGCTCTCGGGGCGCTCGCCGCACCGCTGCTCGGCGTCGCCGCCTGTGCCGCTCCCACCGCTCCGGCCTACGAGTCGGTCCGGCTCGAGGCCGAGCAGATCGCCGGCGCGCGAGTCGTCGCCGACCCGGCCGCGAGCGCGGGGTCGTCGATGGGCGACTTCTCGAACGGGACGGTCACCGGCACGATGACCGCTCCCGTTCTCTCCACCTGGGTCGAGATCCGGGCCCGGGGCGACCAGTGCGCCGGGGCGCCGGTCATGACGGTGCGGGTCGACGGGCAGACCGTCGCGACGACGGCCGTTTCCGCGACGACCTGGACCACGTACGGCTGGGCCGGCACGTGGGCGGCGGGGGCGCACCGGGTCAGCGTGGTCTATGCCAACGACTACCAGGGCCCGGCGTGTGACCGCAACCTGCGGCTGGACTACTTCGCATTCCGTTCCGCGGTCCGCCCGCCCGCCCCGCCGCCCTCGCCGGCACCGGCCAACCGGAGCAACCCCTTCGCCGGCGCGTCCTTCTACGTCGACCCGCACGCCGCTGCCGCCGTCGGCGCCGCCACGGCCCGGTCCGGCGGGGACCCGGCCACGGCAGCGCTGTTGGACAAGATCGCTGGTCAGCCCCAGGCTGACTGGTTCACCGACGCGATCCCGATCTCGGGCATCGCCGCCGCGGCCAAGGCGCGCGTCGACACCATCATGGCCGCGGGTCGACTGCCGGTGCTGGTCTCCTACGCCATCCCGGGCCGCGACTGCGGCGGGCAGTCCGCGGGAGGGGTCCGGACCTCCGCGGACTACAGCGCGTGGATCGGGAACCTCGCGTCCGGAATCGGGACGCGGCGAGCCGTCGTCGTCCTGGAACCCGACTCCGTGGCCCTCTGGGACTGCCTCGACACGGCTGCCCAGACTGCGCGGGTGACCGATCTGCGGAATGCCGTCGCCGCTCTCACCGCGTCGGGCTCCGTTGCCGTCTACCTCGACGGTGGGCACAGCGGTTGGCAGCCCGTCGCCACCATGGCCGCGAGGCTGACCAGGGTGGGGACCGACAAGGTCCGCGGGTTCGCCACCGACGTCGCGAACTTCAACCCGACCACCGCCGAGACGGCCTACGGCAACCAACTCGCGGCCGCCCTGGGGACCCACTACGTGGTGGACACCAGCCGCAACGGCGCCGGCCCGGCGTCGAGCACCTGCAACCCCGCCGGACAGGCCCTCGGGGTGCGCCCGACCGCAGCGACCTCGTCTCCGTCGGCCGACGCCTACTTCTGGATCAAGCGGCCCGGGGAGTCGGACGGAGCGTGTGCGCCGGGTGAGCCGGCAGCAGGCGCCTGGTACGCGAGCTACGCCGTCGGGTTGGCCTCGCGCGCAGCGTGGTGAGGGGTCGCCCGGAACGGCTCAGAACCGGCTGACGCTGGCGAGGGTGCAGTCGACCTGCTCGCCGGGAGCGGAGTCGACGGCGTTCACCGACTGCAGCGGCGCAGCCTGCCCGGGCGGCAGCCGCTTCACCGAGGCGACCGCGTCGCTGACGATGCGGCCGTTGCCGGCTGCGGTGAACAGCACCCGCACGTAGTAGGTCGCGCGCTGCGAGGTGCTGTTGGTGATCAGGACCCGCGCGGACCCGAAGCCGCGGTCGTCGGTGCCGCAGCCGAGGATGCGGACGTCCCGCGCCTCGGGGGTGTCGGCGGTCTTCAGGGAATCGGATCGCTGGCGCGTCTGGGCGTTCTCGCTCTGCTGCGTGGCGATCGCCTTGGGGACGGACGGCTTGCCGGCACTCGTGTCGGAGCCGGACGCGCCCGTCGAGTCCGAGGACGCCCCGACGAACGACGAGATCACTCCGGCGAACAGCAGACCGAGCAGGATTCCGCCGACCAGCACGGCCCAGAGCGCGGCGGCCGGGTACGTGCGGGGCTTGCCGGAGCCGGAGCCGGAGCCGTCGGTGGCGTCGCCCGAGCCGTGCCCGTCGGAGTTGTGTTCGTTCTCCTTCGAGAACGAGAGGCGTCCCGGACGATCGGAGACCTGGACCGAGGCGCGTTGCCTGCCCGGCGAGACCTGGCGCACGACGTCCCTCCCCTCCGCGGGACGGCGACCGGTGCCGCCGCTGCCCCGGACCATCGTGCACCGCGCGGCCGTCGGAGGTCGCCAGGCAGCGCCGCCCGGGACACGTCCCCCACGGGTTAACGTGCCCAGGAGCGTCGACTGCTCCACGACGGAGCGCGGATCCGCTCACCCTCCCAAACGACGAAGGACCTCCATGCCCGATCAGGAAACCCGCCAGAACACCATCTTCACGAGCAACGGCAAGGACGCCCACGGCTACCTCGCCGTCCCCGAGAGCGGCTCGGGTCCCGGCGTCATCGTGATCCAGGAGTGGTGGGGGCTCACCGACCACATCGCCGACGTCTGCGACCGCCTCGCCCGCGAGGGCTTCGTCGCCCTGGCCCCCGACCTGTTCGGCGGCAAGGTCGCTCACGACGCCGACGAGGCGGGCAAGCTCATGGGCGAGCTGCCCGTGGAGCAGGCCGCCACCGACCTCGGCGGGGCCGTCGACTTCCTGCTCGGCCACGATGCTGTGACCTCGCAGAAGATCGGCGTCGTCGGCTTCTGCATGGGCGGCGGCTTCGTGCTCCTGCTCGCCGCGCAGCAGGGCGAGAAGATCGGTGCCGCGGTGCCGTTCTACGGCGTCGGCCCGTCGCTGCCGGACTCCTACGCCAACCTCTCGGCGGCCGTGCTCGGCCACTACGGCGAGCAGGACCAGATGTACCCGCCGGACCAGGCCAAGGCCCTCGAGGCGCAGATCAAGGCCGAGAGCAAGTCCACCGACGTGACGTTCTACATCTACCCGGCCGGTCACGCGTTCCACAACGACGAGAACCTGATGGGCACCTACGACCCGGAGAACGCGTCGCTGGCGTGGTCGCGCACCACCGAGTTCCTGCGCGCCAACCTGGGCTGAGCAGCCGCCCTCCAGCACCCACCGGCTCGGCCGGTGGGACAGAACGGCTATGCGCCGGGCGCCAGTGCCTCGAGCACCTCGTGCGCCCGGCGCATCGCCGTCTCCGGGGCCACGTCGACGTTGCCGACCGCCGGGTCGAAGTTCAGGTCGACGAAGGTCTCGGTCACGCCCTGGGCCGCGAGCGTCGGCAGGTCGGCGCGGATCTCGTCGAGCGAGCCGGTCAGCAGCCCCGACCGCTCACCGCCGCGCACCACGCCGCGGCAGACGAAGCGGAGCGCCCCGGGGTCGCGGCCGGCGTCGCGGGCGCCCTGCCGGACGATCTCGATGGAGTCGCCGAGTGCGGTGAGGTCGGCCCGGCTCGCGCTGATCCACCCCGCCGTCATCCGTCCGGCCCGGGCGAGGGCCTTCGGGGCACCGCCGCCGAGCAGGATCTGCGGGCCCCCGGGCTGCACCGGCTTGGGGAGGAACGACGACCGGGGAACCGTGTAGAACTCGCCGTCGTAGGCGACGGGGTCCTCGGCCCACAGCGCGGCCAGGCAGGCGAGGTAGTCCTCGGCCCGGTCCCCGCGACGCGCGAAGTCGACGCCGGCGGCGGTGAACTCGTCCGGGAGCCACCCGATCCCGAGCCCGGCCGTCACCCTGCCGCCGCTCAGCACGTCGAGCGACGCCAGCGCCTTGGCCAGGATGGCCGGCGGCTGGTAGGGCATGTTCACGATGGCTGTGCCGAGCCCGATGCGGTCGGTCACCGCCGCCGCGAACGCCAGCGGCACCAACGGATCCAGCACACTCCCGTAGGCCGGCGGGAGCTGCTGCACCCCGGCGTCGTCGACCGGCACCGTCAGCCGCTGGAAGCTCCACAGCGTGCGGTAGCCGAGCCGCTCGGCCGCCTGCGCGACCGTGCGGAGATTGTCCGGTGTTGCCCACGCGCCGGAGACCGGCAGGCCGAACCCCATGTCCATGTCGCCCATCATCGCGCGCCGGTCGAGTGGTGTGAGGGCGGCCACAGGGGTAGGCAGGGGATGTGGCCGATCCCCCCGCGAAGCCGCTCTGGCGACAGGCGTTCGACGCCGTCGACTCGCGCGTCGCCCCGCAGCTCGAATCCGTCGTGCAGACCAAGCAGTTCGCCCAGGTGCTGTCGCTCTCACTGCGGACGACGAACGACGTCCGTCGCTTCGTCGAGCAGCGCAGCCGGCGCTTCTGGCACATGGTGAACCTGCCGGCGGGCAGCGACGTGACGCTGCTCCGCGAGCAGGTCGTCACCCTGGACCGCCGCGTCCGTGAACTGACCCGCACGCTCGAGGAGGAACGCCGTGCCCAGTCTGCTGAACCCGTTCGAGACGGCCGAAGCGGTGGTGGGCCGCGTCCGGCGCGAGGTCGAACGCAACGCACTTCGCGCCCGTAACGGCATCAAGGTCGCCACCGGGTACGACGCCGTACCGGTCGGGGCGACCCCGAAGGACACCGTCTGGACCGACGACCGGTGCAGCCTGTGGCGCTACCGCAACGACGAGGTCCGCTACTCGCCGCCGCTGTTCATCTGCTTCAGCCTGATCAGTCGCAGCTACATCCTCGACCTGCACACGGGCAACAGCTTCGTCGAGCACCTGCGCGACGCCGGCCTCGACGTGTTCCTGCTCGACTTCGGCGTCACCGACGAGCGCGACGCGCAGAACACGCTCGAGGACTACGTCGACGGGTACCTGCCGACGGCCATGCGGAAGGCCCTCGAGGTCTCCGGCGCCGACGAGCTGAACGTTCTCGGCTACTGCTTCGGTGGTGACCTGACCCTGCTCACCCTCGCCCGGCACCCCGAGCTTCCGGTGCGGAGCCTGACGACCATCGCCACCCCCACCGACTTCACGAAGATGGGGTTGATGACCGACGTGGTCCGGCCGGGCAACCTCGACGTCGACGAGTTGATCGACGACAGCGGCAACGTTCCGCCGAACGTCATCCGCCAGGCGTTCCGGGTGCTCAAGCCGACCGCGGACCTCGGCAAGTACGCCAACCTGCTGCAGAACCTGGAGAGCGACTCCTACCTCGTCGCGCACCGCACCATGACGCAGTGGACCGAGGACCACATCCCGTTCCCCGGGGAGGCGGCCCGGCAGACCGTGGAGCAGTTCGTCCGCAAGAACGGCTTCATGAACGACGACATCACGCTCAGCGGCAAGCCGGTGCACCTGTCCGACATCACGTGCCCGTTCCTCAACGTGGTTGCCGAACGGGACCACATCGTCCCCGTGGAGGCGGCCGCGCCGCTGATCGACCTCGTCGGGTCGAAGGACAAGGACGAGCTGCGGCTGCAGGCCGGCCACATCGGCCTGGCCGTCGGCAAGGCAGCGGCGAAGGTGACCATCCCGACCATCGTCGAGTTCCTGCAGAAGCGCAGCGAGGAACTCGATCGACCTGTCAGCACGCGGCCGGGCTCCGCCCGGGCCGTGCCGGCCGAGAGGCGGTCGGCATGACCGACGCCGCGAGCCGTGCCGGCGCGGAGCTGCAGCTCCTCGCCCTCGACCCGAGCCAGGCCGACGCCCTCGTCGCCTTCTTCGCGGCGGTGCCCGAGGGGGACCGGACCTTCGTGAAGGAGGCGGTCGACGACCCGGCCGTCGTCCGGGGCTGGACGGAGGAGACGAGCCGTGGTTCCCGCTGGCTCGCCCTCGACGGCGACACGGTGGTCGGCTACCTCGCCCTGCTGCCGTTGACCGGGTGGTCCAGCCACGTCGGTGAGCTGCGGTTGGTCGTGGCGCCCGAGGCCCGGGGCCGTGGTGTGGGTGGGCGGCTCGCGGAGCACGCGCTCGCCGTCGCGGTCGACCTCGGGCTGTCCAAGGTCGTGGTCGAGGTCGTCGCCGTGCAGGAGTCGACCATCCGGATGTTCAACAAGTTGGGCTTCCGCGGCGAGGCGCTGCTCACCGATCAGATCCGGGACGGTGACGGGGAGCTGCAGGACCTCGTCGTCCTCGCCCACGACGTCACCGCGGCAGCGTCCGCGCTCGAGGCGGTCGGCGCCGAGGACTGATGGAGCCTGAGCCGACCTCTTGGCAGAACGAGGCTCCAGGCGTTTCCTTGGCCCCTCCAGATTTCACGCTCCTCGAAACGGCGGCACCTCGGCGTGGAAGCCGTGATGTCGCTCCTTTCCGGTAGCGCTTTCTCGAGAAGGCACGAGAAGCGCCAAAAGGCCTCTCGAACGGTGCCGCGCGCGTTTCAATGAGCGCTGTTCTGCTGCGGAGGTCGAAACGTGTTCCACTCCATTCGGGGCCGCCGGCTGGCGTCGCTGTCGTCCGGGTTGGTGGCGGCGCTCGCGATTCCCCTCGGATGCGTGCCGGCCACTCCTCCGCCTCCGCTGCTGCTTCCCGCGGGCGGGAGTCCGAGTACCGGGGGCGCGGTGTGCCCGACGCCGCCGACCTACACCGGCTCGGACGCCTACCGACACTTCGACAAGTTGTCGTATCTGAATCTGCAGGGGCGGATGGCGAGCGCGTCGACCGCCGACCCGAACGGCACGAATGTCGACGACGTCCATGTCCTGCGCACCCTTGCGAACGGCGCGAAGGTGCTGCTCGACCAGGTCGGTCCGACCGTCGCGACCTTCCTGCGGATGCAGCAGTCCACCGGCGCGCCGTGGACGCTCGGGGTGGACGGTCAACCCCGGGCGGTCGTCGCTGCCGGCGACCTGGGCAACGCCGGCGCGACCGGCTTCCCGTCCAGTGCGCTGCCCTACCCCCTGTCGTTGAATCCGCAGCAGACGCCGGGCAGCAGCATCCTCGCCGCAGCGCTGCCCGCGTCGCAGGGATTGCGCTGGAGTTCGGCAGGTCCGAACGGCAATTTCTACGGCTTGTTCCGCAAGCTGCCTTTCGGCACCCCCGTGCCGTCCTGGACCGGTGGTGAACCGACAGCCGACGTCGCCGCCCAGCTGAAGCGGGCCGGGACGGACATCTCACCGGCCGGGCTGCCCGTGCGGGCCGGGACCGTCGCGCCGGCCGCCGGGCAGGAGACGACGCTGACGACGCTCACCGGTGGCCCTTCGCAGTTGCGTGCCGTGCAGCTGCACGTCCCCGACAACGAGAAGGTGCGCACCGGCAATTCACGGCTGCGCATCTATTGGGACGGGGAAACGACGCCGAGCGTCGACGCCCCGTTGAAGTTCCTCGTCGGTGACGGTGCCGGGGTGTACCAGCCGGCCGGGCGGCCGCTCGTCGCGGGCTACCCGTCCGGCGCCGGAAGCGACGGTCACGGCTACTTCGACTACAGCTTGTACTGGCCGATGCCGTTCCACCACTCCGCCCGCATCACCCTCACACCGCAGTCCACCGCGGCCACGTTGACGAACATCGGCTGGCGCGTCCGGGCCGAGGCGTTCCCGGACCCGGCGTGCTGGTGGGGCACCTTCCACGCCACGTACACCGCGGTGCCGCATCCGACGCCCGGGGCGGACATGACGTTCCTCGACGTCGGAGGCAGCGGCCGGATCGTCGGGACCGTCGTGAACTTCAACCGGGTCGGCCCGACCCTCGAAGGTGACCCGCGCTTCTACCTCGACGGAAGTTCCAGCCCACAGGTGCAGGCGACCGGTACCGAGGAGTGGGGACTCGGCGGCGACTACTGGAACTACTTCAGCGGCACCGGCCGACAGGTCTCACTGCCGCTCGGGGGTCTGCCCAGCAACACCGACAACCCGCCCGGGGCCGACGTCGACGGCGCTGCCCTCTACCGCTTCCTGATCGCCGACAGCATCCCGTTCAACTCCTCCGCCACCCTGCGCTGGGAACACGGCGGCCTCGACGGGTCCACCGAGCCGTACCGGGCGGCGGTGCTCTACTACGGCACGCCCACCCCGACCGTCGTGCAGAGCGACGTCCTGCATGTCGGTGACCCGACCAGCCGCACCGCGCACGGCTACCAGTCGCCGGCCGGTCGCCCCTACACGCTGACCGCTGCGTTCCCCTACACCGTGCACGCGGCCGCCAGCACCGACACCGGCATCGCGACCACCGGTACCAGCACGTTCAGCCTTGCCCTCGATCCGCGCAACGTCGGGGCGTTCCTCCGTCGCAAACTCGACTACGGGGTGGCCGACCAGCGCGCCGACGTCAGCATCGACGGCCACCCGGCCGGCACCTGGTACACGGCCGGATCGGTCACCGGCACCGACCCGGCCGGGATACAGCGCCGTTGGCTCGAGGACGAGTTCCCGCTCCCGCCCAGCCTGACCGCCGGCAAGTCGAAGGTCCTGGTGACCGTGCACGCGATCCCGACCACCGACCCGCCGGACACCGGCTGGACCGAGTCCACCTACCAGAGCTACAGCGTCGTTGCCCCACCCGCCTCCTGAGACGCGGACCGGCCACAGAGGATGTCGTCGAGCCACCCGGTTGCCGGCTGCGCACGGGGGCAGGGGCCGCGCATGAGCGAGACGCCTGAGCAGACCCAGCCGCCGATCGACGTCATCGAGCCCGATCCTTCGACCGTCCCGCGGGCCGAGGAGGAGGCCGCGGACGAGATGCGGGGCGACGAACCGGCGACGCCGCAGCCCTGACGGGCCGCCGGACCCGACTCAGGTGCCGACGAGCAGACCGATCGCCAGGCAGGTCAGCCCGATCATCAGGACCAGCAACGGGTACTGGCTGCGCGTCGCGGCGGCCGCCGGCTTCATCTCGACGAGCGCCCGGTCGTGGGCGCTGACCACGGCGAGGACGTGGCCTGCGACGACGGCGCCGATCTGCACGACCGCGATCAGGGTCGTGGTCAGCAGGGCGTAATTGATGCGCAGGTCAGCGGTGCCGAACAGGTTCCAGCCCTTGCCGAACGGGTCGCTGGCCAACGCGATCGGCACCTGGCCGTCGAGGAACAGCAGCGAGAAGTAGTGGGCGATCGTGTAGCCCACCGCGATCGGGATGAGCGTCGGGGCGAACCGGCCGGGCAGCGCCGCGCCGTGGAGCGGACGACGCCTGCCGTTGCCGAGCCGGGCCGTCACGGCGGCGAGCCGGGCCGCGCCGACGTAGGCGACCGCGATGAGCGCAACCGCCCCGACGTATCCGAGCGAGCCGCGGAGGACGTCGTCGGCGGCGACGTTGTTCGTCCACGCAATGGTGCGGCTCAACCCGTCGAAGGCCGTCGAGCCGATGAGCACGACGACGGTGGCGACGAGCCCGGGCCGGACCGGCTCAGCGGCGACGCCGTCGAGCGGGTTGCGGACGACCAGGCGTCCGTCGTCGCGCCGGCCGATCGGACACAGGCGGGCGACCAGCGAGAACCACACCTCGAACCCGTCGCCCTGCGCGAACCACCGGTGCCCGAAGATCAGCCCCAGCCACACGTTGACCACGAGGTAGACGGCGAAGAAGGCGCCCACGACCTGCGGTTCCGCCCGGTCGGGGAACACCAGCTCGAGCCACGTGAAGACCGCCAGCCACACCGCCGCCGGCCACAGCCCGACGCGTGGGGGCAGCTCGCGGAGGCCGTCCTCGGGGTCGACCCGCGTGATGCGGGCCAGTCCGGCGTGGACGACACGCAGCGGGTTCACCACCCGCCAGAACGGCCCGAACAGCAGGCTGACCAGGACCGTCCCCGCCCAGAACGTCACGTAGAGGATGTAGGGCGCGAGGCTGAAGCGTGTCTCGGAGGGCCCGATGAAGGCGGCGACCACGACGACCACGGTGGCGAGCAGGACCAGCGTCCGCAGCACCCCGCGGAACCCGGCGCTGTCGAGCAGCCGGGCGGGTCCGGGCGGCAGCGGTCGCCCGGCCCGGCCGCCCTCGAGCTGCGGGCTGCGCCAGAGGGCGCCGAGGGCGAGGAACGAGACGAGGACCGCGGTTCCGGCCGCGGCGATGGCGAGCCCGGTGGGCACGGGCAGGTCGGTGCGGCCACCGACCCCATGGGCCAGCGGCGTCGTACCCGACGAGAGCGTCGAGGTCATGGTGTCCGTCGGGGTCACGGGTGGCGAGGCGGGTCAGCTGACGCGGAGCTGCACGAGCAGCGCGTCGCCGGCGTGGTCCTCGACCTCGTAGCTGCCGGGCGCGGACTGGCTCACGTCGACCGAGGTCTGGACGTTGGCCGGTATCTCGACGAGGCGGTCAGCGCCGTGGACGTGTACCTCCGTGGCCTTGTTGCTGGTCACCAGCACGACGGCCGGCTGGTTGGCCTTCGTGGAGATGCGCTTGACGCCACCGTCGGGTTTCCCGTCGACGAGTGTGACGGTCCCGACCACAGTCGCCTGGATCGGCTGGCCGACGGCGGACCCGGGAGCCGACGGCCCCGACGAGGTCGACGGTGCCGCCGAGGCCGACGAGGAGGCGGCCGACGACGGGGCGCTACCCGGGTTCCTCGACGAACCACCGCAGCCGGCGGCGAGCACACCGACGGCGAACAGGGCGAGCAGGACCGGGGCGCGTCGCACGTCGAACTCCAGGCGTCGTCGGATCAGGCGTCGTCATTTCAGGCCAGTGTGAGTGCCATGGTCTCAGCCGACGCTGGGAGTTCGCTGGACGCCGCCCGGCCGCGTCAGCCGGCGCTCAAGGCGTACCGGCGGGCGCAGGCGACGAGGTGGGCCGCGACGAGCGCGACCTCGGAGGTCCGGACGCAGGCGGTCGCTCCGTGCTGCAGCAGGTCGACGACCGTGTCGACCTCGGCGGCGGGGTGGGCGAGTGCGAGGACGCCGGACTCGGGCTGTCGGGCGCGGACGGCGGCGATCTTGCCGGCGGTCGGCCGCGTGAGCACGACCAGGTCGGCGACGGTGATGTCGCCGACCTCGTCGACCTGCACCACGGACCACGACGAGGGCAGGTGTTCGGCGAGCGCGCTCAACCCCCAGCTGCTGCCGACCAGGACGACGCGGCATCCCAGCGGGGCCTGCTCGACGTGCACCGAGGGGACGGCGGTCGGCGGGACCGACGCGACCGAAGTCGCTGCCGCCGGTGGCGCGGGAGGCGCGGGGGAGGCGGGGCGGCTCCGCCGGACTGTCCATCGCATGACGTCACGATCGGCTCGGGCCCTGTACCGCGGCTGGTGAGGACCTGGCAATCGGCTGTGGGCCGTCAACCGCCCGGCGGGGCGGGCCGCGTCAGCCAGCGGCGGAGCGCCTCGCCGTCGGCGTCCAGCGCCGGGGGTGGGCGTCGGTAGGTCGTCGGGGTCGCGGACAGCCCGATGGGGTTCCGCACCGTCCGGACCGGCGGTGCGCCTCCGTCGGCCGGCTGCCCCGAGCCGGCGTCCGCCAGTTCGACGACGGGTTCCAGACCGAAGCGGTCGGCGTAGGCGAGGCCGTCGGCGACGGTGTTCAGCGGCGAACACGGCACGCCCGCCTCGGTGAGCAGTGCGAACCATTCGTCGGCGGTGCGCACGGCCAGCAGTTCGCGCAGCAGCGGGGTGAGGGCGTTCCGGTTCGCGGTGCGGTCGGCGTTGCGGGCGAAGCGCGGGTCGTCGGCCAGCCCGGGGTGCTCGAGCAGCTCGCACAGCCGCCGGAACTGGGTGTCGTTGCCGGCGATGACGACGAGTTCGCCGTCGGCGGTCGGGAACGGCTCGTAGGGATGGATGCTGGGGTGCGCGTTGCCGGCACGGTGTGGCACGGCACCGCCGGAGAGGTAGGCCGACGTCTGGTTCACCAGACCGGACAGGGCGCTGGAGAGCAGGTTCGTCTCGACCTGCTGGCCCTCGCCGGTGCGCTGCCGGTGGGCGAGTGCGGCGAGGATGCCGATCGCCGTGTGGAGCCCGGCGATGACGTCGAACACGGCGACGCCGGCGCGGTAGCCGGGTCCGTCGGGGGAGCCGGTCAGGTCCATCATCCCGCTCATGGCCTGCACCATCAGGTCGTAGCCACCGAGCCCGGCGCCGGCGCCGCTGCCGAAACCGGAGATCCCGGCGTAGAGCACCGACGGGTTCCGGGCACGGACCGACGCCTCGTCGAGCCCGAACCGGGTGAGCGCGCCCGGCCGGAAGTTCTGCACGACGACGTCGGCCCGGGCGGTCAGCTCGACGGCGACGGCGAGATCGTCCGCGTCGGTGAAGTCCAGCGAGATCGAGCGCTTGTTGCGGTTCACCGACAGGAAGTAGGTGGAGTCGCCGTCCGGCGTGGTCGGCGGCATCCAGTGCCGCGTGTCGTCGCCGAGCGGTCCTTCGACCTTGACGACGTCGGCTCCGAGGTCGGCGAGCAGCATCGTGCAGTACGGGCCGGCGAGCACGCGGCTGAAGTCGGCGACGAGCAGCCCCGTGAGCGGGCCGTCCGGGCCCGGTGGGCTCTGCTCGAACGTCATCGGGGATCGGGGTTCATGCCCGCTCGCGCTCCATGCCGCCACCGTAGGCGGTCGTTACCGCTGCTGCTCCAGGGCAGCCAGCCGCCGCGGTTCCACCGCAGCGCGGTCGGAGTGGCTGTCGTCATACGGGGTCGGGCCGGAGTCGAGCCCGGGCAGCGTGACCGTGAACGCGGTCGCTCCGGGCCGGCTGGCCACCGACACCTGCCCCCCGTGCGCACCGACGACGGCGGACACGATGGCGAGCCCCAGCCCGGTGCTGCCGGCGATGCGGGAGCGGGACTCGTCACCCCGGGCGAAGCGCTGGAAGACGTCGGGGACCAGCTCGGCCGGGATGCCCGGGCCGGTGTCGGCGACCGTCAGCACGGCCGATCCGCCGTCGCGTCGGATGCCGACCGTCACGTCGGTGCCGGGCGGGGTGTGGGTCCGGGCGTTGCCGAGCAGGTTGGCCACCACCTGGTGCAGCCGGGCCTCGTCGCCCTCGACCAGCACCGGTTCCTCCGGGAGGTCGAGGTGCCAGCGGTGCTCCGGTCCGGCGGCGTGCGCGTCGCTGACGGCGTGCACGACGAGGGGGACGAGGTCGACCGGCTCGTGGGCGAGTGGCCGTCCCGCGTCGAGCCGGGCGAGCAGCAGCAGGTCCTCGACCAACGTCGTCATCCGCTTGGCCTCGGACTCGACGCGGCCCAGCGCGTAGAGCACGTCCGGCGGGGCCTCGCTTCCGGAGCGACGGGTGAGCTCGGCGTAGCCGCGGATCGCGGCGAGCGGCGTCCGCAGCTCGTGGCTCGCGTCGGCCACGAACTGGCGGACGCGGGTCTCACTGGCCTGCCGGGCGGTGAGGGCCGCGTCGACGTGGTTGAGCAGCTGGTTCAGTGCCGAACCGACGCGCCCGGCTTCGGTGCGGGGGTCGGTGTCGGCCGCGTCGACGCGTTCGGCGAGGGCGACCTCCCCGCGGTCGAGCTCGAGGGTCGCGACGCGGCCTGCGGTGGCGGCGACCCGGTCCAGCGGGCGCAGGGTGCGGCGGACGATCTGCGCACCGGTGAGGCCGGCGATGGTGAGCGCGACGACGGCGACCACCCCCTCCACCGCGGCCAGCCGGAACAGGGTCAGCCGGACGCCGTTCATCGGGAGCCCGGTGACGACGAGGTCGCCGTCGGGCGTGCGCTGCGCCTGTATCCGGTAGGCGCCGAGGTCGGCGACGTCCTGCGTGTGCGGTCGGCCGTCGGCCGGTACCTCGGTGAGGGCGGCCACCGTCGCCGGCGTGAGGGGCTGCAGGCCGCCGGCCTGGGTGGAGACGGCGGCCACGGCGACCGAGCCGTTGACGACCCGGGCACCCAGCGTCCCCGCGGCCTGCCCGGGCGCGACGACGAAGCCGGCGCCGTCGCCGCTGCGGTGGGCGGGGCGGTTGTCGGCGTCGCCGTCGCTCGGCGGCTGCTGCACCGCCATCGCTGAGCGCCCGCCGGCCGCGGCCAGCTGGGCGTCGAGGCGACCGAGCAGGAACGAGCGGAGAGCGAGTTCGGTGGCCACGCCGACCACGAGGCAGACGACGGCGAGCAGGCCGATGAGTGCGACGAGTAGCCGGACGCGCAGCGACCACGGTCGCGCGAACGGCCGGTGCCTGGGCACCGGCTGCTCGGGAGTGGTCGCCGTCATTCAGGTCCCCGGCTTCAGCACGTAGCCCGCGCCCCGGACGGTGTGGATCATCGGGGGATTGCCGGCGTCGATCTTCTTGCGCAGGTAGGAGATGTAGAGCTCGACGACGTTGGACTGGCCGCCGAAGTCGTAGTTCCACACGCGGTCGAGTATCTGCGCCTTCGACAGCACCCGCCGCGGGTTGCGCATCAGGTAGCGCAGCAGCTCGAACTCGGTGGCGGTCAACTCGACCGCCCGGTCGGCCCGGTGGACCTCGTGGCTGTCCTCGTCCAGGGTCAGGTCGCCGACGGCGAGCAGCGCACTGGACTGCACCGGGGTGGCCCCGGCACGACGCATCAGCCCGCGGAGTCGCGCGACGACCTCCTCGAGGCTGAACGGCTTCGTGACGTAGTCGTCGCCGCCGGCGGTGAGCCCGGCGATGCGGTCCTCGACGGCGTCGCGGGCGGTGAGGAACAGCACCGGCACGTCGGAGGCGTCAGCGCGGAGCCGGCGCAGCACCTCGAGCCCGTCGATGTCGGGGAGCATGACGTCGAGCACGACGGCGTCGGGTCGGAAGTCCCGGACGGTGCGCACCGCGTCGAGGCCGCTGTTCGCGCTCCGGACGTCCCAGCCCTCGTAGCGCAGCGCCATGGTGAGCAGCTCGGCGAGGGTCTGCTCGTCGTCCACGACGAGCACCCGCAGTGCCCCGCCGTCGGGACGGCGCATGTCCGAGGTCTCGGTCGTTCCGGCCATCCCACTCACGCCTGCTCCGCTCAGCAACTGGGTCATGGTCCCACTGTCGGAGCGATGGCTGTGCGCGGGCTCGTCTTTCCCTGTGCGCTTCCTGTGAGCTGGCGCCCGTGCCGCCCGCCCGCGGTTACGCCGGGTGCCCTGCCGCCCCGGCCGGCCACGCCTCGAGCCAGGCGTCGAACTCGGCGACCGGCAGCGCGGGGGAGAACAGGAACCCCTGCGCCTCGTCGATCCCGAGCTGGTCGAGCAGCGCGAGCGCCTGCTCGGACTCGACGCCCTCGGCCACGGTGCGCAGGCCGAGGCGCTGGGTGACGAACCCGATGGATCCGACGATGGCGACGTCGCGGTCGTCGGCGTGCAGGCCGGAGACGAAGGATCGGTCGATCTTGACGACGTCGACCTCGAAGTCCTTGAGGTAGCTGAACGAGGCGTACCCGGTGCCGAAATCGTCGATGGCGAGCCGGAAGCCGGCGGCGGCGCAGGCGGCGACCCCGTTCCGCGCACGCTGGTCGAGCAGGCCGGACTCGCTGATCTCCAGCGTCACCGCGTCGCGCGGTACGTCCTGCGCGGCGAAGCGGCTCACCAACTGGTCGGCGACGTCGGACTCGGCGAGCACCGGTGTCGCCAGGTTGACCGAGATCGGGATCGGGTGCCCGGCGGCGGCCCAGCGCGCGTAGTCCGCGGCGGCGGTGTCGATCACCCAATGGGTGAGCGGGAGGATCAGCCCGCTCTGCTCGGCGAGCGGGATGAACTCGTCGGGGGGAACCAGTCGGTCGCGATGCTGCCAGCGGACCAGGCCCTCGACCAGGACCACCTCGCGGGTCCGGACGTCGACGACGGGCTGCCAGTACAGCCGCAGCTCCCCCTGCGTGATGGCGCGGCGGAGGGCTCCGAGGCGGGTCAGCCGCTCGGCCTGCGGCCCGTCCACGGTCTCGTCGAAGACGCAGACACCGGCGCCGGTCTGCTTCGCCCGGTACATCGCGAGGTCGGCCCGGCGCATCAGGTCGGCGGGCAGGTCGTCGGGGCGGAAGTAGGCGATGCCGACGCTGCCGCCGAGGTGGACGGGCTGGCCGCCGGCCCAGGCCGGGGTCGCGAGCAGGCCTCGCAGGTCGGTCGCGACGTCGTACGCGGACGGTGCGGTGTCGTCGAGCAGGACGGCGAACTCGTCGCCGCCGAGGCGGGCGAGGAAGCCGCCGGCGGGGATGCCGCCCTGCAGCCGGCCGGCGATCTGGCGGAGGACCGCGTCGCCGGCCTCGTGGCCGAGGCCGTCGTTGACGTCCTTGAAGCCGTCCAGGTCGAGGAACAGCAGCGCACGCAGCCCGGTCTCGATCCCGAGGTCGGTACGACCGCCGGTGGCGCCCTCGAGCCGTTCCCGCAGCAGCGCCCGGTTCGGCAGGTCGGTGAGGCTGTCGTGCGTCGCCTGGTGCCGGAGGCGCCGCTCCGAGCTGCGCCGGTCGGCGATCTCGACCCGCGCGAGCGCCAGCAGCCGGCTGTTGTCGACCGCGAGCGCCACGTGTCCCGCGACCTGGCGCATCAGGGCGAGGTCGCCTTCGTCGAACGGCTCCTGCGCGCCGTGCCGCGAGACGCCCACCATGCCGATGTGCTGACCGCGGGCGCTGAGCGGCACGATGATCATGCTGCTGAGGCCGTGCCGCGCGAAGTACTCGAGGTAGGACGGGTTGACGTCGGCCAGATCCGAAGGACGTATCCGCGGCTGGTAGAACGTGGCGCCGTGCTCCAGCAGCCGGCCGAGGAAGCCCTGGCCCCGCTGCAGCTCGACGCCCCCGCCGAGCTCGGTGAGGTCGAGTCGACGGGCGTCGTCGGGATCCCAACCCGCGAGCAGGCGGATGGTCTGCACGTCGGAGTCGAGCACCCAGATGATGCTGGTGCCGTACAGCAGCTCCGCGACGGCCCGGGTGGCGATCTCAGGCAGGGTCGCGAAGTCGTCCGTCGCGAGCGCGAGGCGGCCGACCAGGTCGTCGAGCGCCGGCGGGACCCGCATCGACGGCACGGTGCCGGTCACGCCGGGGCTGGCGATCGGGCCGGTGGTCGCGCTGCCGACGAACGCCGGGAACCCGTCGTCGTCGCCCACGTCGCCTCCAGCGAACCGTTGCAGGCTCGTCTCTCGGCCCGTTTCGCGCTCCACCATGCCATCGGCACCCCCGTCACGGTCGGAAGCGGTATCCCAGACCCGGTTCGGTGAGCAGGAAGCGGGGGTGCGACGGGTCGGCCTCGAGCTTGCGCCGGAGCTGCGCCATGTAGACGCGGAGGTAGTGCGACTCGGTGGCGTACCCGGGCCCCCACACCTCCTGCAGCAGCTGGCGCTGCCCGACCAGTTTCTCGGGCCGCCGGAGCAACGCCACCAGCAGGTGCCACTCGGTCGGCGTCAGGCGGATCTCGCCCGACGGGCCGGTCACCGTCGACGCCCCGATGTCGACCGTCACGTCACCGAGCTGCACCATCGACGCCGCTGCGGGGTCGGTCGGTGCGGCTCGTCGCAGTGCGGCGCGGATGCGCGCCAGCAGCTCGTCCATCCCGAACGGCTTCGTCACGTAGTCGTCCGCGCCGGCGTCGAGCGCTGCGACCTTGTCCCCGGATCCCTCCCGCGCCGACAACACCAGGATGGGGGTGCTGGTCCAGCCGCGAAGACCGGCGACGACCTCGCGGCCGTCCATGTCGGGCAGGCCGAGATCGAGAACGACCAGGTCCGGGGGATGGCGGGCGGCCTCGGCCAGCGCGTCCGCGCCGGTGCCGGCGGTGTGCACCTCGTAGTCCCGGGCGCGGAGGTTGATGGCGAGGGCCCGGACGAGCTGGGCCTCGTCGTCGACGACGAGGATGCGCGTCACCGTGCCGCCTCCACGCTCGGGCTGACGGGAAGCCGGACCGCGACGGACAGGCCACCCCCCGACGCCGGAGCGGCGTCGATCCGTCCGCCCATCGCCTGGACGAAGCCGCGGGCGACGGCGAGGCCGAGGCCGAGGCCCTCACGCCGGCCCCGGTCGTCGAGGCGCTGGAACGGCTCGAAGATGCGCTCGAGGTCGGCGGCGGCGACGCCGGGGCCGTCGTCGATGATCCGCAGCACGACGGCGGCGTCCTCCACGTCCGCCCGCAGCGTGATGCGGGTGCCGCCGTGCTGGCCGGCGTTGGCGACGAGGTTCGCCACCACACGCTCCAGCAGGCCGGGGTCGGCGAGGACGGTCGGCAGGTCCTCCGGGACCTCCCAGACGACGGCGGGACCGACCCGGGGATCGGGCAGGGCGCTGCGCACGGCCTCGGCCACGACCCCGTCGAGCACGACCGGCTCACGGACGGCCCGGACCGTCCCCGCCTCGAGCCGGCTGACGTCGAGCAGGTTGCTGAGCAGCCGTCCGAGCTGGTCGGCGGACTCCTCGATCGTCGCGTGCAGTTCCGCGACCTCGTCAGCCGAGAAGGTGACGTCGGACTGGCGCAGGCTCGACACGGCGGCTTTGACGCCGGCGAGAGGCGTCCGTAGGTCGTGGCCGACGGCGGCGAGCAGCGTGGTCCGCAGCGTCTCGGCGGCCGAGAGCCGTTCGGCGGCCGCCGCCTGCTCGGTCAGCCGCGCGGTGCGCACCGCGGTGCCGACCGCGGTCGCGAACCGGCCGAGCAGCCGCGTGTCCTCGGCGAACAGCGGCGGTCCCCGGAGCACGAGGCGCAGGTCGGGGTCATCGGGGACACCGACCACCCGCTCCGTCGCCCGGTCGCCCGGCGCCCCCGACGGCGCGGTGCCGGCGCGCTCGGCGACGAGGGTCCAGCCGCCGGTTCCGTCGTCGCGTTCCTCGACCCGCACGGCGGTCACCGGGAAGGTCCGGGTCAGTTCGGTGAGCACGCTGGCCAGCCCCACCTCGTCCGGCGCCTGCTGCGACAGCCGGGCGACGAGTTCGGCCTCGGCGCCGGCGCGCGCCGCGCGTGCGGCCGAGACGGCGGCGAACTCGACCACGGCCGACACGGCCACCGCGACGGCGACGAAGACGGCGAGGGCGAGCACGTGGTCGCGCTGACCGATCGAAAGCGTTCCCAACGGTGGCGTGAAGTACCAGTTGAGCAGCAGGAACGCGGTGACCGCACCGACGAGTGCCGGCCCGAGCCCTCCCACCGTCGCCACCCCTACGACCAGGAGGAGGAACAGCAGCACCTGGCTGGGGAGCGACAACGTGTCGCGCAGCGGGACCAGCGCGGCGGTGAGCAGCGGCGGCGCGAGCAGGGCGAGTGCGAGGCCGAGCGCACGCCGCGGCGGCGGCAGCGCGCGGCCGGCCCGCGACGCCGGGCGGACGCCGGGATCGGAGTCCGGCCCGGGCTCCAACGCTGCTCGCGCCATGCCTGCAGGGTGCCACGCCGCGAGGCCGCTCAGCGACGTCCGCCGGCCGCAGCGGGCGTCCGGGCCGCGTCGGCCACACGTGCCGTGGCGGGCGACGCGGTGGCGCTCGCGTCGAGCCGCTCGTCCAACGCCTCCGCGCGTCCCGCCGAGCTACGCAGCAGGTACGGGACGCTGATGACCATCGTCCCCGGCACGAACAGCAGCCGCGCCTTCAGCCGCAACGCGCTCTGGTTGTGCAGCACCTGCTCCCACCACCGGCCGACCACGTACTCGGGCACGAACACCGCGACGACGTCCCGCGACGCGGGGGAGGCGCCGCGGGCGAGGTCGCGGACGTAACGGAGCAGCGGACGGGTCATGTCGCGGTAGGGCGAGTCGAGGACGACCAGGTCGACGGGCACGCCGCGGGCCGCCCACTGGTCGCGGAGTTCGGCCGTCTCCACCGGGTCGGTCTGGACGGTGAGGGCGACGAGGTCGTGCGGCCGGGTCGCCTTCGCGTAGGCGAGGGCCTGCAGCGTCGGGGCGTGCAGCTTCGAGACGAGGACGACGCCGTGCACCCGGGTCGGCAGCAGCACCCCGCCCGGAGCCGGATCGAGCTCGGCCCGCACCGCCGAGTAGTGCCGCGAGATCGCCTTCATCAGGAGGAACAGCAGCGGCATGGCGACCACGACGATCCACGCGCCGTGGACGAACTTCGTCGCGAGCACCAGGACGAGGACGACGGCCGTGGCGCCGGCGCCGAGCGCGTTGACGAACTGCCGCCCCCGGACCCCGCTGACCGCCGCCGTCTCGCCGCTGCGGGCGTCGCGTCGCACCTTCTGCCAGTGCCGCACCATCCCGAGCTGGCTCAGGGTGAACGAGAGGAACACCCCGATGATGTAGAGCTGGATGAGCCGGGTGACCTGCGCATCGAAGGCGACGATCAGGACGCCCGCGACGGCGGTCAGCAGGACGATGCCGTTGCTGTAGACGAGCCGGTCGCCGCGCCGGGAGAGCTGCCGGGGAAGGTAGCCGTCCTTGCTGAGGATCGACGCGAGGACCGGGAAGCCGTTGTAGGCGGTGTTGGCCGCGAGCACGAGGATGGCCGCCGTGAAGGTCTGCAGCAGGTAGAACGCCGGGCCCTGGCCGAACACGGCGAGCCCGAGCTGGCTCAGCGCCGTCTTCTGCTCCTGCCCCGCGGGGAGGCCGACCAGCGCCGACGGGTTCTCGGCCATGTGCACCTTCGCCACGACGGCGAGGACGGTGATGCCGGCGAACATCGTCACCGCGAGCGCGCCCATCGCGACGAGCGTGCGGGCGGCGTTCGCGCTCTTCGGCGGACGGAAGGCCGGGACGCCGTTGCTGATGGCCTCGACACCGGTGAGGGCCGTGCAGCCGGAGGCGAAGGCGCGGAGGGCGAGGAAGACGGTGAGCAGGCCGCCGGTGCGGTGGACCGCGGTGATCGAGTAGTGCGCGCTCTCGGCGGTCACGTGGTGACCGGTCGCGATCTTGATGAACGCCACGCCGAGCAGCGCGAACACGGCCACGATGAAGCCGTAGGTCGGGACGGCGAACGCCGTGCCGGACTCCCTCACCCCCCGCAGGTTCGCCAGGCACAGCACCACGACGAACAGCAGCGAGAGCGAGACCGCGTGCGGCACCAGCGACGGCACGGCGCTCGTGATGGCGGCGACGCCGGCGACGACGCTCACCGCCACCGTGAGCACGTAGTCGACGAGCAGCGCGCTCGCGGCGACGAGGGCTGCCGTCGGGCCGAGGTTGTCCTTGCTGACCGCGTACGCGCCGCCGCCGTTGGGATAGGCGAAGCACGTCTGCCGGTAGGACGCGACCACGACGACGAGCAGGGCGACGACACCGACCGCGAGCCACGGCGTCAGGTGCAGCAGCGCGAGCCCGCCGAGGCCGAGGACCAGCACGATCTGCTCGGTCGCGTAGGCCACCGACGAGAGCGGGTCGCTGCAGAACACCGGCAGCGCGATGCGCTTCGGCAGCAGGGTGTCGTCGAGCCTGTCGCTGCGCAGCGGACGGCCGACGAGGATGCGCTTTCCGAACAGGGGCACGGGCACTCCGCTTCAGGTCTGTGCAGCCAGCGTCGGTGCGCCGTCGACCGCCACGACCGCCCTTGATGCCGCCTTTGCGCCCTGGCCTGCGGTCTTGACGCCGTCTTGACGCCTCGCCCGCTGCGGAACTAGGTGCGGGTGCCGCTCGCGACAGAGCTGACGGCGGAGACGACGAGCAGCAGCCCGAGCGCGGCTGCGGCGGAACCGTTCCAGTGCAGGACGCCCGGCTCGTAGCCCCGGTGGAGCGCGTCGGCGACGAAGCCGTCGTCGAAGAGCCACGCGATGGCCCCGATGGCACCTGCCTGGGCGAGGCGGGTCCTCCGCGCGGCGAGCACGGCGACGCCGGCGAGTGCGGCGAGCCCCAGACGTGGGTCGGTCCCGGCGAGCGCGCCGAGCACCGCGACCACGGTGAGGCAGCCGGTGAAGGCGACGGCCGTGGGCCAGACGGCAGTGTCGTGCAGGCGGGGTGACCGTCCCCGGCCGCGGATCACGGGGCTGCGGTTGTCGATGTGAAGGGCCATGCCGTCCACCTCCGTCGTCGTCCTGAGACGAGGAGACGACACGGACGGGGACGTTTCGCGGGCGTTCCCGAAGCCTTTGCGCGAGGTGCTGGTTTCTTGACGCCGCCCTGACACCAGGCCGGCCGGGGGGGCTCAGGCGTGCCGGGCGGCTGCTGCCTCCTGCAGACCGAGGCTCTCGATCGTGTCCTCGCGCATCTTGTACTTCTGGATCTTGCCGGTGATGGTCATCGGGAACTCGTCGACGAAGCGGACGTAGCGCGGCACCTTGTAGTGCGCGAGCTTGCCGCGGCAGTACTCACGGACCTCGTCCTCGGTCAGCGTCGCGCCCTCGCGGAGCCGGATCCACGCGCACAGCTCCTCGCCGAAGCGCAGGTCCGGGACGCCGATCACCTGCACGTCGCTGATCGAGGGGTGGCCGTACAGGAACTCCTCGACCTCGCGCGGGTACACGTTCTCACCGCCGCGGATGACCATGTCCTTCGTCCGGCCGACGATGTTCAGGTAGCCCGCGTCGTCCATGGTGGCGAGATCGCCGGTGTGCATCCACCGGCCGGCGTCGATGGCCTCCGCCGTCTTCCCGGGCTCGTCCCAGTAGCCGAGCATCACCGAGTAGCCGCGGGTGCAGAACTCGCCGGTCTCCCCCCGGGGGAGGGTGCGGCCGGTCTCCGGATCGACGATCTTCACCTCGATGTGCGGGTGCGGCCGCCCGACGGTGGCGACGCGGCGCTCCAGGTCGTCGTCGCGCCGGGTCTGGGTCGACACCGGCGAGGTCTCGGTCATGCCGTAGGCGATCGTGACCTCGGCCATTCCCATCTCGCTGATGACGCGCTTCATCACCTCGACCGGGCACGGTGAACCGGCCATGATCCCGGTGCGCAGCGAGGAGAGGTCGTAGGACGCGAAGCCGTGGTCCTCGAGCTCGGCGAGGAACATCGTCGGCACCCCGTACAGCGACGTGCACTTCTCCTCGGCGACGGCCGCGAGAGCGGCGGCGGGCTCGAAGGCCGGCGACGGGATGACGATGCAGCAGCCGTGGGTCAGGGCCGCGAGGTTGGCCATGACCATGCCGAAGCAGTGGTAGAAGGGCACCGGCACGCAGATGCGGTCGGTCTCGTCATAGCCGCACACCTCGCCGACGAAGAAGCCGTTGTTGGCCAGGTTGTGGTGCGAGAGCGTGGCGCCCTTCGGGAAGCCGGTGGTCCCGCTCGTGTACTGGATGTTGATGGCGTCGTCGGCGGACAGCTCCGCCGACGCGGCCTCCACCGCCTCGGCCGGTGTCCGCGGGGTGAACAGCGCGTCCCACTCCGGGTCGCCGAGGAAGACGGCGTGCTCCAGCGCCGGGCAGTTCCCGCGGACGTCGGCCACCATCGCGCGGTAGTCCGACGTCTTGAACGACGGCGCCGCGACCAGGACCCGGCACCCGGACTGGCGGAGCACGAAGCTCAGTTCGTGCGACCGGTAGGCCGGGTTGATGTTGACCAGCAGCACGCCGAGCTTTGCGGTGGCGTACTGCATGAACATCCACTCGACGTTGTTCGGGCTCCAGATGCCGACCCGGTCGCCCCGGCCGACGCCGAGGTCCAGCAGGCCGCGGGCGAGCAGCGTCACCTGGGCGTCGAGTTCGGCGTAGGTGAGCCGCACGCCCTGCGCCCGGCTGACGACCGCCTCCTTGTCGCCGAACCGCTGCACGGTCTGCTCGAGCAGCCGGCCGATCGGATCGCCGATGAGGGGTGTCGTCGAGGTCCCGTGCTCGTAGGAGGTGCGCTGCCCGGCTGCTGCGGTGCTCATCCGCCCATGCTGATAGCCGGTGACCCACGGCACAAGAGGTGCGGCGCCGAACAAGCTGACCCAAGGTGATGGGTTGCTACCTACCGTGCACCGGGCATATAGCAATTATCGACCTGCATCGCCACCTCGATGGCTCCCCGACCAGCCCGCGTTCAGCGCGTGGGATGGTCCGTGATGCCCTCGCGACCTGTCGCGGGATCGAGGTCTGCGACACCGCCGAACTGCTGACCAGCGAGCTCGTCACCAACGCGCTGCTTCACGCCGGGACGGGTGTCGTGGTGCACGTCGAGGACCACGGCGCCACCGTCCGCATCGCGGTCGAGGACGGCTCCGACGACGAGCCGACCCTGGGCGAGCTGGACAGCATCGACCTCGGCGGACGGGGTCTGCCGCTGGTGGCGGCGATGGCGCAGTCCTGGGGTTGGGAGCCGCTGCCGCACGGCAAGCGGGTCTGGTTCGAGGTCTGAGCTAGCCGGCCAGCCGGGCGGGGAAGCCACCGGTCGCGATGGGACCCCACCGCTCGAGCGTGACGCGGATCAGGCTCTTGTCCTGCCTGCGCATCGCGTCGCGGTACTCGTCCCAGTCGGGGTGCTCGCCGGAGATGTTCCGGAAGTACTCGACGAGGCCGTCGAGGGCATCGGGCATGTCCAGCACCTCCGCGGTGCCCTCGACCTGTACCCAGGCGCCGTTCCAATCGTCGGACAGGATGCACGCCGTCACCCGCGGGTCCCGGCGAAGGTTCGTCACCTTGGCACGCTCGGGATAGGTGGAGATGACGAGCCGTCCCGCGTCGTCGAGCCCCGAGGTCACCGGCGAGGTCTGCGGGCGGCCGTCGGACCGCGTGGTCACGAGCAGGCACTTGTGCCGCGGGCGGAGGAACTCGAGCAGCTCGTCGCGTCCGACGCGGTCGGCTCTGGCAATGGTCGGCATGCGCACAGTCTCGCAGTCGTCCGTGGCTCGGCGTGTACCCGACGGACCTGACGGACCTGAAGTGGGAGCCCACCGCGAGGCGCGGCCAGGAGGTCGGCCCGACCCGTCCGGCCGATGCCGACGCCGGGAATCGCCGGCTGACGACAAGCGCCGGAGATTCGCCGTCAGTGGCCTGCTGGCGGGAGGATCGCGGCGACGGCCGGGTCGCTGACCCGGTAGCGGAGCACTCGGCCGTCCCGGTCGGCGGTGACGGCGCCGCGGGCGCGTAGTAGCCGGAGTGCCTGGCTGACCGTGGTGTCGTTGAGGCCGGTGGCGACCACCAGATCGGTCACGCTGATGGACCCGGCGGCGTGGATGCAGCAGAGCAAGGTGAGCCGGGTCGGATCGCCGAGCAGCGCAAAAAGCTCGCTGTGCCGGCGCAGCTCGGCCGGTTCGGGGAGACCGGCCAGCGCCTCGCAGACCGCGTGCTCGTCGATGACGTGCAGGTGCGCGCGGGCTGCGGGGACGAGGTGCATGCGACCAGTGTGCCGGGCACACCCATGCGCGACACCTCAGTAGTTCATCAGATTTGACGGATGATCGTTCGTGCTGGCAGGGTCCTGGCTGCCGCGGTGCTCGGGAAGCCGGTGAAAGACCGGCACGGCCCTCGCCACTGTGATCGGGAACGACCGGCCACCCCCCCCGGGGGAAGCCACTGGACGCGCCAGCGTCTGGGAAGGCGGCAGGTCGGGCAGCCGGGGATCGGATGCCACCCGTTAGTCAGGAGACCGGCTGCGGCACGCACGACCCTGTCCACGAGGAGTTGGAAGAAGGTCTCCATGCCACCGCGCGCCGCGCTGCCCGCACCTGCCATCGCCATGCCACCGCCGCACCCCGGAGCCAGTCGCTTCCGCCGGGCGCGCGGCCTGCTCAGTCCCGCCGAGTGGCGCCGGCTCGCCGGCATCTACGGCGTCATCGCCGGCCTGCATCTGCTCGGCTTCGGCCTGATGGTGCTGGCCGCCCGCGGCCACTACCGAATCGACGCGACGACCACGTTCGGAACGGGCACCGGCCTGCTCGCCTACACCCTCGGGCTACGGCACGCCTTCGACGCCGACCACATCGCCGCCATCGACAACACCACTCGGAAGCTGATCGGCGAAGGAGGCCGCCCGCTCGGCGTCGGCTTCTTCTTCGCCCTCGGCCACTCCTCGGTGGTGATGGGCCTGGCCGTCGGCATCGGCTTCGGCTTCCGGACCCTGGCTTCGCAGGTCCGCGACGACACGTCCGGACTGCACCGCTACGCCGGCCTGATCGGCACCAGCATCTCCGGCGGCTTCCTGCTGCTGCTCGCCGCGGTCAACCTCGCCGTGCTCGTCGGACTGGTCCGGCTGTTCGGCGCGCGCCGTCGGGGCCAGCTCACCAACGACCGGCTCGAGGCCCACCTCACCCACCCAGGCGTACTGATGCGGCTGGTCGGCCCGCTGGCCCGCAGCATCGACACCAGTTGGAAGATGTACCCGCTCGGCATCCTGTTCGGGCTCGGCTTCGAGACCGCGACCGAAATCGCGCTACTCGTGCTCGCCGGCACCGCCGTCGCCGGCGGCCTGCCGATCTGGGCGCTGCTGTCGCTGCCCATCCTGTTCGCCGCCGGCATGACCCTGCTCGACACCACCGACGGCTGCTTCATGAACATCGCGTACGGCTGGGCCTTCCTCCGTCCGGTCCGCAAGATCTACTACAACCTGACCATCACCGGCCTGTCCATCGCCGTCGCCGTGTTCATCGGCGGCCTCGAGCTCGCCCAGGTCCTCGGCACCCAGCTCGGCCTACACGGCCCGCTCTGGGACTACGCCGCCGGCTTCGACATCAACCGGGCAGGCCTGGTCATCGTCGGCATGTTCGTCACCATCTGGACCGTCGCCCTCGCCGTCTGGAAGCTTGGACGGGTCGAACAACGATGGAACGCGGCATCCCCCGCGAGGGAGTGACCGGCCTGGTCCCGCACGGCGTAGCAAGAGGCCCGCACCGTCGTCCCGGGCGCGCCGGGCGCGCGCGAGAGCGCCCGGCTCCTGCTCGCTCGAAGCGTCCGAGAGCGGCCATGCGCTGGCACCTTCAGGGTTCTCAGGTCGGTCGGGTGCGGTGTGGAGTGGGCCGAGGTCGGGTCGACGGGCCGGGGCCCGGACCCGGGCGGGGACGGGTGCGGCCGAAGTGCGGTAGGTCGTCGGCCGGCTCGGGTTCCTGGAGGGACTCGTCGTCGGGTTCATGGGGGCGGGCGGCGACGACCGCGGCGATCGCGGTGGTGAGCGGGACGGCGAGGACGAGGCCGGCTGCTCCGACGAGGTCGCGGACGATTTCGCCGGCGATCTCGTCTCCGGTGAGCAGGTCGTGGACGTTGCGACCGGAGATGCTGAACAGCAGGAGCAGCGGGAGGGCGGCGCCGGCGTAGGCGAAGACGAGGGTGTAGACGGTGCTGGCGATGTGGTCACGGCCGATGCGCATACCGCGGTGGAACAGCTGATACCAGGGTGCGTCAGGGTCGCTCTCGGACAGTTCCCAGACTGCCGATGCCTGGGTGATGGTCACGTCGTTGAGCACACCGAGCGCACCGACGATCATCCCGCAGAGGATGAGCCCGGTGACGGAGATGTGCACGCCGGCCGCCTGCAGTTCATTGTTGACCTCGTTCGATCGACCGGTCAGTTGAGCCCACGCGGTGCCGATGGCTGCGAGTCCCGCGGTGATGGCGAGGGCGCCGAGGGTACCGAGCAGCGCGGTGCTGGTTCGAGCCGAGAAGCCGTGCGCCAGGTAGAGGACGACGAAGAGGATGGCCGCGGCGCCGACGAGGGCGACGGCGACCGGGGAGCGACCGTCCAGCAGCGACGGCAGCATGAACTTCACCAGCACGAGGTAGGCGACGCCGACACCGAGGAGGGCAGCGAGGCCCCGCCACCGGGCGACGCCGAACAGCAGCAGAGCGAAGAAGCCGGCAAGCAGGCCGAGCGGCGCGTCGCGGACGTAGTCGTCGAAGTCGAACGTGGGCTGTCCGGTGGTCGGGTCGAGCGGGCCGCGGGCGACCCGCACCTTGTCGCGCACCTGGAAGCTGGTCGTGCCGCTGCTGTCGGAGAGCTGGATCACGTGGCCCTTGTCGACGCCGTGTTCGATCAGGACGGTCGCGCTGCTGCACGTCCCGCCCCCGGACGGTGCGCTGGCGCCAGCGGTGACCTGGCTGCCGACGGCGGTGTCGCAGGACTTGTTGGTCGCGGACAGGACCCGTCCGGTCTCGTAGACGGTCTTGCCGCCGCCGTAGGTGGTGAACTGCAGCGGGACAGGACGATGCTGGTGCGACGGCCAGAGCACCACAAGTCCCACGATCGTCGCGACCGCGAACGGGACCAACGCGGCGACCACCCACAGCCGAACGTTCCGGTTCGGGCGCCAAGCGGGTTCTTCGCTGTGGGAGTGGCCGGGGGTCATGCGCGAGTGTCTAGCACTCGCATTCTGTGCTGCCGCTGTGACCCTCGGTCAGTCGGACTCCTGCGCATGGATCAGCGCGTCGCGGACCACGTGGGCGACGTGCTGATCCGCCAGCCGGTAGACCATCTCCCGGCCGCGGCGTTCGGTGGCGACCAGCCGCGCGGCGCGCAACTTCTGCAGATGCTGGCTGACCAGAGGTTGGGAGATGCCGAGGGCGTCGACGAGTTCGTGGACGCAGCGGGGACTGTCGGCGAGCAGGTCGACCAGGGCCAGCCGCACCGGAGCCGACAGCGCGCGGAGCAGGTCCGCGGCCTGGTCGTACGTGCCGGCCGGCCGTGCGAGGGCGGCTGGTTCCGGTGCGCTCCCCGGGTCGTGGCCAGTTGGGGGCGGCACCTCGCCGGGCACGGCCTCTGTTGTCATCTGCCAGCCGATCCATGCACTCATGCGCATTGGTCAGTACGACACGCGCGTGGATTCCATTGTCGCTCCGGGTCGCACCGGACCGATACGTAGGAGTTGCCATGCGCTGCCCGTCCGTCCGCTGGTTCACCGTCCTGATGGCGGGGGTTCTCGCCGGCGTCGCGGCCTGCGGCAGCGGGTCGTCGTCCGTGGCGGACGGCGCGGTACAGGTGGTCGCGGCGGAGAACTTCTACGGCGACCTCGCTGCGCAGGTCGGTGGCCAGCACGTGGAGGTCACGTCGATCCTGTCGAACCCGAACGCCGACCCGCACCTGTTCGAACCGACCAGCAAGGCCGGACTGGCCGTCGCCGACGCCCGGGTCGTGATCGAGAACGGCGTCGGCTACGACGACTGGATGACCCGGCTGCTGGCCGCCGCCCCGTCGTCGAAGCGGGTCGTGGTCACCGCCGCGGACGCGCTGCACGTCGACGGGTCGGATCCGAACCCGCACGTGTGGTACGACACCCCGGCGCTGCCGCAACTCGTCACCGCCATCCAGGACGCGCTCACCCGCGCCGACCCGCCGCACGCAGCCGACTACCAGGCCGGTGCGCAGCGCACCATCGCCGCGCTGCAGCCGCTGCTGAACGCCGTCACCGGGCTCGGTAGCCAGCACTCCGGGGTGCCGGTCGCGTACACCGAGCGGGTGCCGGGGCTGCTGTTGCAGGCTGCGGGGTTGCGGGTGCTCACGCCGCCGTCGTTCGCCCGGGCCGTCGAGGACGGCACCGACCCGAGCCCTGCCGACGTCGCCACGATGCAGCGGCTGCTCATCGGCCATCAGGTCCGGGCGCTGCTCTACAACGAGCAGGCCACCTCGCCGCTGACCGACCGGCTCCGGCAGACCGCAGCCACGGTTGGCGTGCCCGTCGTCCCGGTCACGGAGACCGAACCGGCCGGAAGCACGTTCGTCTCCTGGCAGCTCGGCCAGGTCCAGGCACTCACGCGGGCGGTGTCCTGATGGCAGATGCCGTGCTGTCCGCAGAGGGGCCGTTGGTCCGGCTGGACCGCGTCGCCGCCGGCTATCCCCGCCGGCCCGTCTGGTCCGAGCTGACGGCGACGATCCAACGTGGCGAGTTCCTCGCCGTGCTCGGCGGCAACGGCAGCGGCAAGACCACCCTGCTGCGGCTGCTGCTCGGTCTGCTCCGGCCGCAGGCGGGCACCGTGACCGTCTTCGGGCGTCCGCCCCGCCGGGGCAACGCGGAGGTCGGCTACGTGGCTCAGCAACGCTCTCTGGACCCGGATCTGCCGCTGCGCGGTGTCGACCTGGTCCGGCTCGGCCTGGACGGCCATCGATGGGGCATCGGCCTGCCATCCCGGAACGCGACCGGGCGGGTGGATCGTGCGCTGGCCGCGGTCGGCGCTACCGACTACGGACGGCAGCGCGTCGGCCGGCTGTCCGGAGGTCAGCAACAGCGGCTGCGGATCGCGCAGGCGCTTGGTCGCCGACCCCTCGCTGCTCCTCGCCGACGAGCCGCTGCTCTCCCTCGACCTCGCCGGCCAGCAGCAGATCTGCGCCCTCTTCGACGCCCACCGGCGCCGCACCGGCGCCGCCGTCGTCGTCGTGACCCACGAGGTCGACCCGGTCCTGCCCTACGCCGACCGGCTGCTCTACCTGGCCGGCGGCCGCGGCACCATCGGGCCGGCGCAAACCGTGCTCACCAGCGAGACGTTGACCCGGCTCTACAACACCCCCGTCGAGGTGCTGCGGCACCGGGGACGCGTGCTCGTCGTCGGCACCCCTGACGACCGGCACCACGTCGCCGCGGCAGCGGAGCCGCGGTGATGCTCGCCGATCTGCTCCGGACCCACTTCGTCCACGTCGCCCTCGTCGCCGGAATCGTCGTCGCCGCCCTCGCCGGCCTGCTCGGCCCCCTCGTCGTGGTCCGCAACAACGCCTTCGCCGTGCACGGCGTCGCCGAGCTAGGCCTCACCGGCGCCGCCGGCGGACTCCTCGCCGGGCTCGACGCCACCACCGGGGCCCTGCTCGGCTCCGTCACGGTCGGGCTGCTTCTCGGCCTGCTCGGCCTGCGCGGACGGGACCGCGACACCGCCACCGGCGCCCTGCTCGCCGCCGGCCTGGGACTCGGCGTGCTGTTCCTGTCCAAGCTCCACGGCTACGCCACCACCGGCTTCGGACTGCTCTTCGGCTCCATCACCGCGGTCTCCGACGCCCAGCTCCACCGACTGCTCGTCATCAGCGGGCTCGCCGCCGTCGCCCTCGCCGGCCTCTGGCGACCGCTCTGGTACGCCTCCATCGACCCCGACAGCGCCGAAGCCCGCGGCGTGCCCACCCGATTCCTCGCCGTCGCATTCCCCGTGCTGCTGGGCGCCGCCGTAGCCGAGGCCATCCAGGTCACCGGCGTGCTGCTCATCCTCACCCTCGTGGTCACCCCCGCCGCCACCGCAGCCCGGCTCGCCACCCGTCCCGCCGCCGTGGTCGCACTCTCCGTGGCCGTCGGAGTCGCGGCGACCACCGGAGGCGTCGTGGCCAGCCTCGCTTTCGACGCCCCGACCAGCTTCTTCATCGCCTTGTTCTCCTTCGCCGCCTACCTCGCCAGCCGATTCGCCAGCAGTCTCGGCGCCGCGGGACACCGCGCAAGGGCAGCCCGGAGCGAGACGGCGCGCACGTAACGACCCGTGGTCGACGCATGGGACCGAGCAGTCCCGGCACGTCGAGGGGCGCAACGCGACAGCCGTTCGCGTGATGTGCAGAATGAGCCGGTGGGCCACCCGGGTAGGAGTCGACCGCGTGCGTCGGCCTGCCTGCTGACCGGGACCGGAACGGTCGCCGCCGCTGCGGTCGGCCACTGCTCCGCGGGTGGCTCGCTTCCCTCGCCGGTGCTGCTCGCCGTGCTTGTCGTCGGGTTCGCCCTTGCCTGCTCGGCGGCACCGCGCCCGCTTCGGGCGGTACGCGGCCGGCTGCTCGTCGCCGCGCTGGCTCAGCCGGTCCTGCACGTGCTGTTCGAGTTGTGGCCGACCGGCGGCGAGACGCCCGATGGTCGGCTGGGGGTTGGCTTCGGCGTGATGCTGCTGGCCCACGGCCTCGCCGCCCTGGTCGCGGTCTGGCTGCTCCGGGACGCCGAACGGCTCCTTCGCTCGGGAGCGGGGCTGGCCGCGCTGCTCACCCGGCTGGTGCAACTGCTCGTCGCCCCGGTCGTCCGGCCCGCCGACCCGGTCGTCCCGCCTGCACCGCGGGTCCTCGTCGGACGCGCCGTCGAGTCCGCCCTTCTCCGTCGCGGGCCCCCGGTGTTGCCCGCCGTGCCGTCCTCGTCCTGACGCCTCCCTTCCCGGCGGCGTCGCTCCGTCCGTGAGGCTTCTGCTGCATGCTCCGCTTCCGCGGGGCGCGGCCCGCCTCGGCACGACCCGGAACAGCCGCGCTAGCGCTTGTGGCGTTCCTCGGGGTCCTGCTGGTGCCTGCCGTCGCCTCCGCCCACTCCGTGCTGATCGAAACCGACCCGACGACCGGGTCCGTCGCGGCGACGCCCGACGCCGTCCGCCTGACCTTCAACGAACGCCCGCAGGCCCGCTTCTCCGTAGTTCAGGTCGTCGGCCCTGACGGCGCGCGTCGGGACGCCGGGAACCTCTCCGTGCTGAACGACGTCGTCAGCGAGCCGCTGCAGGGAACCCGGCCGGCCGGGGTCTACACCGTCAACTGGCGCGTGGTGTCCGCCGACGGCCATCCCGTCTCGGGGCAGTGGCGCTTCACGGCGGCTTCGGCGGCACCGGCGCTCGCCGCCGTCAGCGGACCATCTCAGGCGCCCGAGTCCGGTGGCAGCGGTGGGCACGGAGCCCACGTCGTGCTGATCGTCGGCATCGTGGTCCTGATGCTCGCCCTGCTCGCCGTTGAGCGTCTGAGGAATCGCCGACGCGTTCGACCCGGCGACGGGACCCATCCGGATCTGGACGACGACGAAGAGGACCTGCATGCCCATCGCGGTCGGTAGGGGATGGCGCCGGACGCTCGGCAGCGTGCTCGGGGCACTGGCCGTGCTCCTCGGGCTGCAACTCGCCCTGGCACCGGCCGCGAGCGCACACGCGGCGCTGGTCTCGATCACGCCGCCGCTCGGCGCGACGGTGGGGACACCACCCGCGTACATCGTCCTGCGCTTCTCCGAACACGTGCAGCCGGTGCGCGGCAGCACCTCGGTCATCGACCCCGCCGGCAACCGCGTCGATACCGGACGGCCCGATCACATCGACGGCGACCCGACCTCGGTGGGCATCCCGCTCGAGCGGAACCTGGGCCGCGGCACCTACCTGGTGACGTGGCGGGTCATCTCCGCCGACAGCCACCCGGTCGGCGGCACCTCGACGTTCAGCGTCTACTCGCCATCGACCGTCGCGTCCGCACCCGGGAACCAGGCCGGGACGACAGGGTTGCTGCTGGGCCTCGCGCGAGGTGCCGGCTTCGGTGCCGCCCTGGTCCTGATCGGAGGCCTGGCGTTCGCGCTCCGCCTCTGGCCGCGAGGTCTCCGGTTGCCCCGGTTCCGTCGGCTCCTGATCGCCGCCTGGGCCATCGCGGCCGTCGCGACCGTCGGCGCGCTGCTGATGCAAGGCGCCTACGGAGCAGGCCTGCCGGCCGTCCGTGCCTTTGACCCGTCCGTGATCGCGCCCGTGCTGCACACCGACTACGGCGTCGGCATCCTGCTGCGGCTGGCCGTGCTTGCTCTCGGGCTCCCGGTGCTCCTCGCTCGGCCGGGGAAGCGGCCGTCGGACCTGCAGGTTGCAGGTGCGCTGACGCTGGCGGTGCCGCTGGCCGTCAGTTTCGGTCTCGAGGGTCACCCCTCCGCCTCGTCACCGGTCGCCGCCTGGATGGCGGTGGATGCGCTGCACGTGCTGGCCACGGGGGTGTGGCTGGGCGGTCTCGTCGTGCTCGTCACCGTGCTGCTGCCGCAGGCGACCGATGCCGTGCTCGCGCGGGTGCTGCCCCGCTGGTCCCGCACCGCGGTCGGGGCCGTCGTCGTCCTCGTGGTGACCGGCTCGCTGGCCACGTGGCATCAGGTCGGCTTCTCGGCGTCGGCGCTGTTCGGCACCGCCTACGGACGCCTGCTGGTCGTGAAGGTCGCGCTCGTCGCCCTGATGCTTCTGCTCGGCGGTCTCGCGCGAACGGCCATCCAACGCCGCCTCGGCCTGCGGACCGTCGTCGCCGCCCATCAGGACGTCACCCCGGAGGCTCCCGCGACCGCGCCTTCCGACGAGGACCGCACTGCTCAGACAGGGCTCCTGCGGCAGCGACTCCGACGGTCGGTGCTGGTGGAGACCGGTCTCGCCGCGGTCGTCGTGACGGTGACCGCGGTCCTCGTCATCTCGACGCCTGCGAAGACCGCCGCGGCGCCGTCGTACCACCACATCGGCCCGTTCGCCGGGCGCACGGTGCAGGTCGACCTCGAACCGGCCAAGCGCGGCGTCAACCAACTCCACGTCTATCTCACCGACGGCCACGGCATCCCCCGCGACGTGCCGCAGGTCCAGGCGCAGCTCGTGCACGGCGGCAACACCTACTCGTCGGACATGCGCCACAAGGATCCGGGCCACTTCGAGGACCTCCAGGTCGTCCTGCCGAAGTCCGGTCGCTGGCAGCTGGAGGTGCGGATCCGCACCTCCGACTTCGACGAGGAGGTGCTCGACCAGAACGTGACCGTGCACTGACCCGACCGCCGTACCCCGCTCGCATCGTCACCCTCGGAAAGGTTCCGCATGTCCCGCCTGCGCATCAGTCTCGTCACCGGCACCGCCCTGCTCGTCGTCGGCCTCACGGCCACCGCCGCCTCGGCCCACGTCACCGTCAGCTCGCCCCAGGCCGAGCAGGGCGGGTACGCCAAGGCCACCTTCCAGATGCCGGACGAGAGCGACAAGGCCAACGCCGTCAAGCTGGAGGTCGCGCTACCCACCGACACCCCCTTCGCATCGGTGAGCGTCGAGCCCCAGCCCGGCTGGTCCTACACGACCACCACGAGCAAGCTCCCGAAGCCCATCACCACCGACGACGGTTCCCAGGTCACCGAAGCCATCACCGGCGTCACGTGGACCGCAACCGCCGGTGGCATCAAGCCCGGCGAGTTCGCCGAGTTCAGCCATCTCGGTCGGCGCACTGCCGAAGACGAACTCGGTGCAGTTCAAGGCCGTCCAGACCTACTCCGACGGCACCGTCGTGCGCTGGATCGAACAACCCGGCGCCAACGGCCAGGAGCCCGAGCACCCTGCCCCGTCCCTCACACTCACGGCAGCGAGCGCGACCAACGGCGCCGCCACCACAACCACCCCCGGCTCGGCGAAGGCCACGACCACATCCAGCGGCAGCGGCACCAAGACGCTGGCGATCATCGCGCTTGTCGTCGGCATCCTGGGACTGCTTGCCGGGGCCGGAGCACTCGCGCTCGCCCGGCGGGCGACGGCGGCACGCAGGTAGCGACGGCGTAATCCGAAGCCACTTCAGCGGCGGCGGTCCGGTCGGGCTCGAGGCGCCCGGCCGGGCTGCCGTCGCTTCGGGCCAGGACCGCGGCAAAGTCCGAACCGCCACCGAAGGCCATTCGGCGTGCGCGCGCTAGGTGAGGCCCGAAAGGGACACACCCGGTCAGAACTGGGGCGGCTCGGTGTAGACGCCCCATTCGTCGCGCAGCGCGTCGCAGATCTCGCCGAGCGTCGCCTCGGCCCTGACGGCGTCGAGCATCGGCGGCACCATGTTGCCCTCACCCCGCGACACCTCGACCATGCGTGCGATGGCGGCCCGGACGGCGGCGTCGTCGCGGGCGGCCCGTCGCGCGCTCAGCTCGGCGTTCTGCTCCGTCTCCACCTCGTGCGAGACCCGCAGGGTCTCGAGCGCGCCGACGACCGTCGAGGTGGCGGTGTTGATGCCGACGATCTTCTTCTCGCCCTTCTCGAGCTGCGTCTGGTAGGTGAACGCGGCCTCGGCGATCTCGCTGGAGAACCAGCCGTCCTCGATGCCGCGGAGGATGCCGGAGGTCATCGTCCCGTCGGTGCCGCGATCGCGGATCTGGGCGAAGATGGCCTCGGCCTCGGCCTCGATGCGATCGGTCAGTGCCTCCACGTACCAGGAGCCGCCGAGCGGGTCGGCGACGTTGCCGATGCCGGTCTCCTCCATCAGCACCACCTGGGTCCGCAGCGCGATCTCGGCGGCCTTCTCGCTGGGCAGGGCGAGCACCTCGTCGAGGGCATTGGTGTGCAGCGAGTTGGTGCCGCCGAGCACGGCGGCGAGCGCCTCGACGGCGGTACGCACGACGTTGTTGTCGGGCTGCTGGGCGGTGAGCGAGACGCCGGCGGTCTGGGTGTGGAAGCGCAGCCACTGCGCGCGCTCGTCGGTCGCGCCGTAGACGTCGCGGAGCCAGCGGGCCCAGATGCGCCGGGCGGCCCGGAACTTCGCGATCTCCTCGAAGAAGTCGATGTGGGCGTCGAAGAAGAACGACAACCCGGGGGCGAAGGCGTTCACGTCGAGGCCGCGGCTCTGCCCGAGCTCGACGTAGGCGAAGCCGTCGGCGAGCGTGAAGGCGAGCTCCTGCGCCGCCGTCGAACCGGCCTCCCGGATGTGGTAGCCCGACACCGAGATCGGTTTGTAGCGCGGCATCTCGGCGGCGCAGTACTCCATGAGATCGCCGATGAGGCGCAGGTGCGGCTCAGGCGGGAACAGCCACTCCTTCTGGGCGATGTACTCCTTGAAGATGTCGGTCTGCAGCGTCCCGTCCATCTGTGCCGGGGTGATGCCGAGCCGCTCACCGGCGACCAGCCACATGCAGAACACCGGGACGGCGGGCCCGGAGATCGTCATCGAGGTCGACAGCTCCGAGAGGTCGAGACCGTCGAACAGCACCTCCATGTCGGTGACGGAGTCGATCGCGACGCCGCAGTGCCCGACCTCGCCGAGCGCCCGCGGGTCGTCGGAGTCCCGGCCCATCAGCGTCGGCATGTCGAAGGCGACGGACAGGCCGTTGCCACCCGAAGCCATGATCATCTTGTAGCGCTCGTTGGTCTGTTTCGCGTTGCCGAAGCCGGCGAACTGGCGGATGGTCCACGGCTTGCCGCGGTAGCCCGTCGCGTACAGCCCGCGCGTGAAGGGGAACTCGCCCGGCCAGCCGATCTGCTCGAAGCCCGAGGGCTCCTCGCCCTCGCGGGGGCCGTAGACCGGCGCGACCTCGAGGCCGGACAGGGTCGTGAAGTCCGCGTCCCGCTTGCGGGAGGCGTCGTACCGGGCCTGCCAGCGGTCGCGGCCGCTCGCGGCGCTCTGGGCGCTCGGGGGAGGCGCCGGGGATGCAGCTCGGTCGTCGGCCATGGGCCACAGCCTCGCACACGTCGGCCGTCCGATACTAGGACGCCCTAAGAATCCGTCGCTCGGTTGGTGCGAGGGCGGCGTGGCTGGTGGGATGGGGCGGTGTCGCCCTCCCTGCCCTTCGATCCCATCGAGGAGGCGCGCCGCCACTGGGTCGCGCGGGGGTGGGACGAGGCCGCGGACGGCATGGCCGCCGTCACCTCGGTGATGCGCGCCCAGCAGCTGATGCTGGCCGGGGTCGATCGCATCCTGCGGCCCCTCGGTCTGAGCTTCGCGCGCTACGAGGTGCTCATGCTGCTGATGTTCTCGCGCCGCGGCTCGCTGCCGCTCAGCGTCGTGGGCAGCCGGCTGCAGGTGCACCCCACGAGCATCACCAGCGCGGTCGACCGGCTCGAGACGCAGGGCCTGGTCCGGCGCTCCCCCCACCCGCGCGACCGGCGCGCCGTCCTCGCCGAGATCACCGACGAGGGCAGGGCGCTTGCGGAGACGGCGTCCGGCCTGCTGAACAAGCAGCTGTTCGGTGACCTGTCGGCCGAGCTCGGGCTGTCCGAGCGCGATGCCGCGACGCTCGTCGAGCTCGTGCGGTCGATGCGGCGGGCGGCGGGGGACTTCGCCTAATCTGGAACACATGAGTCGTTGGGAACGGCGGGCGGCTCGTAGCCGGATCGCGGGGACGCATGTGCGTCAGGGTGCATCCGCCGGGTCCGGGTCCGACGCCGAGACCTCCGACGCCGAGACTCCCGACGCCGAAGCACCTGCGGTCGGAACCGTCGAGGTCACCGCGACCGGCCCCCTCGGCACCGACGGCTCCATCGGCACCGAGGCGTCCCCCCTCGTCATCAACACCGCACCACTGGACGACACCGCCTCCGAGATCCCGCGGGGCGTCCGGCTGGCCGCCGACTGGACCTGGCGGCTCCTGCTGTTCGCGGCGGTCGGCGTCCTGTTCGTCCTGCTGCTCGGCCGGTTGCGCGACGTCGTGCTGCCCGTCTTCCTGGGCCTGCTGGTGTCGGCGCTGCTCACGCCGCTCGTCCACGTGCTCAAGCGGAGGCTGCACTTCCCGAACGCGCTGGCGGCGCTGAGTGCGGTGGTCGTCCTGCTCGGGCTGCTCGTCGGAGGTCTCGCGCTGATCGCGACCTCGGCGGTCAAGCAGGTGCAGCAGCTCGGACCGACCCTCTCCAACGGCGTGGAGGAACTGCGGAACTACCTGCAGACCGGTCCGCTGCACCTGGGCAGCGAGCGGGTCGACGCGCTCGCCAAGTCCGCCACCGATGCGCTGTCGTCGGGCAGCACCTACACCAGCACGGTGGTCAGCGGCGCGAGCGCGGGCGTCTCGTTCCTCGCCGGGTTCGTGCTGATGATGTTCGTGCTGTTCTTCTTCCTGAAGGACGGTCAGCAGCTGCGCGGCTGGTGCGTCGGCAGCCTGCCGCAACGCTGGCGCGACCGGGCCGACAACGCCGCCGACGCGGTGTGGAGCGCTCTGGGCTCCTACACGCGTGGGGTGGTCCTGGTCGCGGCGCTCGACGCCGTGTTCATCGGCACCGGCCTGCTCATCCTCGGCGTGCCGCTGGCGCTCTCGCTCGCCCTCCTGACCTTCCTCGCGGCCTTCGTACCGATCGTCGGTGCGGTCGTCGCCGGGGCGGTGGCCGTCCTCGTCGCGCTCGCGGCGAAGGGCTTCGGCACCGCGCTGATCGTGCTCGTCCTGATCCTGGTGATCCAGCAGCTCGAGGGCAACGTCCTGCACCCGGTGGTCATGCGCCGCGCCATCGAGCTGCACCCGGTCGTGGTCGTGGTCGCGGTGGCCGCCGGTGGCACCGTCGCCGGCATCGCCGGAGCGGCGCTCGCCGTGCCGGTGGTCGCCATCGTGCGGGTGGCGGTCACGTCGGTCCGCCGGGACACGTTGGCCATGCGCGCCGGCCATCGTGCCGCCGCGACACCGGCACCGTCGGCCACCCCCTCGGCACGTGCACCGGTACCGGCACCCGCCGAGTGATCGGGGCGGAATGAGGCGGGGAGCCGCATCGTTCCGGGAGCCATGAGCACCAGCAGCACCCTGCACCGTCCGGGCGTCGATGTCCGCCGCGCCGCCGACCGGTTCGCCACGGACATCGGTTGGCTCGACTCGCACCACTCGTTCTCGTTCGGGCAGCACTACGACCCCGACAACACCGGCCACGGCCTGCTGCTCGTGAACAACGACGACATCGTCACCCCGGGTAGCGGCTTCGAGACGCACCCGCACCGCGACATGGAGATCGTGACCTGGGTGCTGCAGGGCTCCCTGGTGCACCAGGACTCGACCGGTCACTCCGGCGTGATCTACCCCGGCCTCGCGCAGCGGATGAGCGCCGGACGCGGCATCCTCCACTCGGAGAAGAACGACTCGTGGCGGCTCTCGGGGGACCAGCACTCCGACCCGGTCCACTTCGTACAGATGTGGGTCCTGCCCGACGAGGGCGGCATCGACCCCGGCTACGAGCAGCTCGAGGTCGAGAACGAGCTGCTCGCGGGCGGCCTGGTGCCCGTCGCCTCCGGCATGCCGCAGCACGACGGCGCGAGCGCGATCCGCATCCGTAACCGGTACGCCGCGCTGCACGCCGCGCGGCTGCAGCCGGGCATGAGGGTGACCCTGCCGGACGCGCCGCTCGGCCACCTGTTCGTGCCGCGAGGGAGCGTCACGCTCGACGGGGTCGGCCGGCTCGACGCCGGGGACGCCGTCCGCTTCACCGGCGACTCCGGCCGCTCGGTCACCGGGATCGAGCCGGCGGAGATCCTGTTCTGGGAGATGCACGCAACCGTCGGCTGACCCGCCTCGGCCCGAGCGGTTGTAACCCCGGCCGCAACCCGGTCGAGCCGAGATTGCCGTCGTCCCACGGGGGCAGGCGATCCGCATGGCCGCCCCACCTGCCTTGCTCCTCTCGTGCGGGGGCTACCGCTCCGGGTCGACCTACCTCTACAACCTCGCCGGTGAGTACGTGGAACGGGCCAACGAAGGCCGACGGCTCGGCTACGTCGAGCCGAGCCAGGTGCCGTTGCTCGAGTCGGTCTGGTCGATGGTCGAGGCGATCGGGGTGGCTGTGGCGAAGAGCCACGACAGTCCGGGGACGGCGGCCGGGGCCGACCGCTGGCCGGCCCTGCTCGGGTCGCCCGCCACGACGGTCGTCCCGATCTGCACGGTGCGCGACTTCCGCGACGTCCTCCATTCGTTCAGCCGGATGTTCGGCACCGGGCCCGAGGAGGCGCTCGCCTCGCGGCGATGGCTGATCAACCTCGAGAACCTCCGCTGGTGGCTCGCCGCCGGAGCCCAGCGGGTCGACTATGACGTCCTCGTCCGCTCGCCGCTCAGCGTGCTCGAGGGCCTGCGGGTGTCCCTGGGGCTGCCCGAGGTCCCGTCGGCCACGGCAGAGGCCGTCGCCTCGGCGTCGGCGGTGGCGTCGGACCGTCCGACCGCAACGGGGACGCCCGACAGCCGCACGCTGCTCCACACCGCTCATCGCGCCGATCCGGACGGGGGTGCCTGGCGCCGTTGGCCGGCAGACCGGCTGGCTGCGCTGCGCCCGCAGCTCGAGCCGCTGCTCGAGGAGTTCGGCTATGTCTGGTGAGCGCGGGATCGCCCTCGACCACGACCTCGCCCCGAGCCCGGTCGTGCCCGACGTCCGTCGCATCGCGGTCCTCCGGGCCAACGGCATCGGCGACTACGTCACGGCCGAACCCGCCCTGGCCGCGCTCCGTGCCGCCTACCCCGACGCCGAGATCACCCTGTTGGGAGCGGCGCATCACCGCGCGCTGATCGAAGGGCGCCCCGGCCCCTGCGACCGCTTCGTCGCGGTGCCGCTGCTGCCCGGGGTCCGGGCCGGCGACGGTCCCGGTGCGGGTGCGGACGAGGTCGCGACGTTCGTGGCCGAGGCCCGCGCACACCGCTACGACCTCGCCGTCCAGCTGCACGGTGGAGGGCGCTTCTCCAACCCGCTGATCCGGGAACTCGGGGCCCGCGTCACCGCCGGTGCCGCGACGGCCGACGCCGAGCCGCTCGACCGCACGGTGCCCTACGCGTTCAACCAGCACGAGATCCTGCGGTGGCTCGACGTCGTCGCCGCCGTTGGGGCACCGGCTGTCCGCCTCCGTCCGGTGCTGGCGGTCACCGCGGCCGAGGTCGCCGAGGCCGACGCCGTCCTCGCGGCAGCGGGAGCGACCGGTGCGTCCCACGACGGACGTCCGCTGGTCGCGCTGCACCCCGGCGCGACGGATCCGCGGCGTCGCTGGCCGGTCGAACGACACGTCGCCGTCGCGGCCACCCTCCCGTCCGCGCGGGTCGTCCTGCTCGGCGGCCCCGCCGAGGGTCGGTTGACCGCGGCCGCCCGGAACGCGGCCGCCCGCCTGGGACTTCCCGTCACCGACCTGACCGGGGCCACCGGCCTCGGCGGTCTGCTGGGCCTCCTCTCGCGGACCGACCTGTTCCTCGGCAACGACTCCGGTCCCCGGCACCTGGCCGAGGCGGTGGGCACCCCGACGGTCGCGGTGTTCACCAACGCGAACCTCGCCGACGTCGCCCCGCTCTCGCGGGTGTGGCACCGCGTCGCGGTCTCCTGGGCCAGTCGGTGCGGGGCCTGTGGGACTCCGGTGCAGGAGGCCTGCGGGCACGACGCGTCAGCCCTCGAGGACGTCGGTATCGACGAGGTGCGTGCCCTGGCGGCCGAGGTCTTCGCCCAGCGTCCGCCGGAGAGACTGTTTCGCCGGACCTCGGCGGCGTAGGAAGGGGGGCGCACCACCCCCCTTCCCCGGAGTCCGAATGTTGCCGCTCGCTGCTGTCCCCGCCTCGTCCGACGTCCTGCTCGCTGCAGCGACCAAGAACTCCACCGTCCTCAGCCTCGCGGCGATCCTGGGCATCGGCGCGGTGGTCGTGCTCATCACGGTCGGGAAGGTGCATCCCTTCCTGGCCCTGATCGTCGGTAGTGGGGTGCTCGGCGTCATCGCCCGGCTCGGCGTCGAGGACACGATCACCAGCTTCACGAAGGGCGTCGGCTCGACCGTCGGCAGCGTCGGGCTGCTGATCGCCCTCGGAGCCATGATCGGCAAGCTGCTGGCCGATTCGGGAGGAGCCGACCGGATCGTCGGGACGGTGGTCGCCCGGGTCTCCGGCCGTCGCCTGCCGTGGGCGATGGCCGGGGTCGCGGCGCTGATCGGAATCCCGCTGTTCTTCGAGGTCGGCGTCGTCCTCCTGGTCCCGATCGTGCTGCTCGCCGCCAAGCGGGCGAACGTCTCGGTGATCCGCGTCGGCATTCCCGCGCTGGCCGGACTCTCGGTGCTGCACGGTCTCGTACCGCCGCACCCCGGCCCGCTCGTCGCGATCGCCGCGCTGAAGGCCGACCTCGGCCTCACGCTGCTGCTCGGCATCATCTGCGCGATCCCCGCGGTCATCCTGGCCGGCCCGGTGTTCGGGCAGTTCATCGACCGGCGCATCGACCTGCCGCACCTCGGCGGGGCCGGCGCGGCGGGTGCGGCGGGCGCGACCCGGGCCACCGACTCCGCCGCTGCGGGGACCACCGCGACGGCCGGAACCGCGACGCTCACCAGGGAACGGACCGGGGAACGGACCGAGGAGCCAGCCAACGAGCGAACCGCGGAACGGACGGACGAGCCGACCGGGAGGCCGCACGGGGAGCGCACCCCGGGCTTCGGGGCCGCCGTCGCCGTGGTTCTCACGCCGGTGCTGCTCATGCTGGCCCGGGCCATCGGCGAACTCACGCTCGACTCCGGCAGCGGCGTCCGCAGCGTGCTCGACACGATCGGCGAGCCCGTCATCGCCCTGCTGGCCGGCGTGCTGCTGGCCTCGATCCTGCTCGGCGTGCGTACGGGGATGTCCCGGCAGCGCATCTCGGACTCGCTCGGCAGCGGCCTGCCCGCGATCGCCGGCGTGCTGCTGATCGTCGCCGCCGGTGGCGGCTTCAAGCAGACCCTCGTCGACGCCGGGGTCGGCAACCTCATCGCCCACTGGGCCAAGGGCGCGAACATCAGCGTCCTGTTGCTCGGATGGCTCGTGGCTGTCGGCATCCGGCTCGCCACCGGATCGGCAACCGTCGCGACGATCACCGCCGCGGGCATCGTGGCCCCGCTCGCCGCGACGTTGGACCGCCCCGGCGTCGCGCTGCTCGCGTTGGCGGTGGGCGCCGGCTCGCTGTTCTTCAGCCATGTCAACGACGCCGGATTCTGGCTGGTCAAGGAGTACTTCGGCATGACCGTCGGTCAGACGCTCGCCACCTGGTCGGTGATGGAGACGATCATCTCGGTGGTCGGGCTCGTCATGGTGCTCCTGCTGAACCTCGTGGTCTGAGACGGTGACGCCGCACGCGCCGACCGGGAGCGGGCCCGAGCTCGTTCTGGGCATCGACGTCGGGACCACCAGCACGAAGGTGAACGGCTATGCGGCCGGGACGGTCGACCTCGTCGTCTCCGCCTCTGCCGGCTACCCCTTGCTGACCCCGCATCCCGACATCGCCGAGCAGGACCCCGACGTCGTCCGGCACGCCGTGCTGTCCGCCGTCGCCGACTGCGTCTCCGCCGCGACCGAGCGGGGCTTCGCGGTGGCAGGCCTGTCGTTCAGCGCCGCGATGCACTCCCTGATGGGGGTCGACGCCGAGGGCCGACCTCTGACGAAGCTGCTGACCTGGGCCGACGCGCGCGCCGAGGACCAGGCCCAACGCCTTCGGACCGGCGGCCGCGGCCTCGCCCTCCATCGACGCACCGGCACCCCGGTGCATCCGATGGCGCCGGTCGTGAAGCTCCGGTGGTTCGCCGAGCAGGAGCCCGGGACAGCAGGGAAGGTCCGGCGGTGGCTGGGCGTCAAGGAGTACGTGCTCGCCGTCCTCGTCGAAGGGGAGGGCGGCCCTGACGACCCGGTCGTCGACGCGGGCATCGCCTCCGGTACCGGCCTCTACAACCTCGGTGACGGGACGTGGGACGCCGAGGCGCTGCACTACGCGAGCATCCCCGCCTCGCGGCTGCCACGGCCGGTGCCGACCACCAGAGTGCTCCGGCTCGCGGCCGCGGCCGCGGACCGTCTGGGCCTGCCCGCCGGCCTGCCCGTCGTCATCGGCGGCGCCGACGGACCGCTCGCCAACCTCGGCGTCGGCGCCATCCGTCCCGGCGCGGTCGCTTGTTCGATCGGCACGAGCGGCGCGGTCCGTGCCTCGGTCACGGCACCCAACGTCGACGAAGGCGGCCGTGTCTTCTGCTACAACCTGGCGCCGGACCGCTACGTCATCGGCGGCGCGGTCAACAACGGTGGGGTCGTCCTGGACTGGCTCCGGGACGCCGTCACGCCGGACCTCGCCGACGACCATCCGAAGGCCCTGCTCGACCTGGCCGCGACCGCCCCCGTCGGCAGCGACGGCCTGCTGTTCCTGCCGTACCTGCTCGGGGAACGCGCACCGCACTGGTCGGCCGTCCCGCGCGCCGCCTTCCTCGGCCTCACCCGCGAACACCGGCGTGAGCACCTCGCCCGGGCCGCCCTCGAGGGTGTCTGCCTGCAGCTCGCCGTCGTCCTCGCCTCGCTCGGTACCGCCGGCGTCGACGTTCACGAGATCCGGGCCACCGGCGGGTTCTCGCGGAGCCCCCTGTGGCGGCGCATCCTCGTCGATGTGTTCGGCCGTCCCATCGGCTACGCGTCGTCGCCCGAAGGCTCCGCGCTCGGCGCGGCCCTGCTCGGGATGACCGCGCTCGGTCTGCTCGAATCGCTCGACCGGGCCGCGGACCTCGTCGAGATCGCGTATGTCGAACGGCCGGACCCCGACGACGCCGAGGCCTACGCCCGGCTGCAGCCGATCTTCGAACAGGCCTACGACGGGCTGGCGCCGGTGTTCGCGGCCCTGCACGACCTGAGCGGTTAGCTTCCTCGGCCTCGACGGGCACGGCGGGAACCTGCCGGAGCCGGACACACGTCGGCCCCGGTAGGCCGGAGCCGTACCGGGGCCGATCGCGTGGCCCAGCCGATGATCAGGCCGCGCCGCTCGCGCTCTCCGGGAAGTTCGCCGGCTCGGCGTTCACCTTGCCGTCGGTGTTCTTCTGAAGCCCTTCCTTCGTGGCCTTCAGCGGGTTCCCGTCACCTTCCTGGTCCTTCCGCTCACGCGGCGAGGGCTCGGGCTCGTCGCCCCAGACGCTGTTGGGCAGCGCCATCTTCGCGATCATGCGGAACACCTGGCCGTACTGCTTGTACAGCGGGCCGCAGGTGTAGGGGATGTTGTAGCGCTCGGCGATCTCGCGCACCTGGACCGACATCTGCCCGTAGCGGTTGCTCGGAAGGTCGGGGAAGAGGTGGTGCTCGATCTGGTAACCCAGGTTGCCCGACAGGATGTGGAGCAGCGGGCCACCCTCGAAGTTCGCCGCACCGAGCAGCTGCCGCAGGTACCACTCGGCCTGGGTCTCGTCGTCGAGCTCTTCCTTCGTGAAGTGCTCGGCGCCGTCCGGGAAGTGGCCGCAGAAGATGATCATGTACGACCAGAGATTGCGCATGAAGTTCGCGGTCGCGTTCGCCGTCAGGGTCGACATGAAGAACGGACCGGTCAGCGCCGGGAAGAGCAGGTAGTCCTTCACCAGCTGCTGGCGCCACTTCTTGCTGATCCCCTTGAGCTGGCGCTTCAGCTCCTTGGGGTCCTTCTTGCCCTTGCGGATGCTCTCGATGTCCAGGTCGTGGAGCGAGACGCCCCACTCGAAGAACGTCGCCAGCAGGGCGTTGAAGATCGGGTTCCCGAGGTTGACCGGGTTCCACTTCTGCTCGCGCGTCACGCGGAGGACGCCGTAGCCCACGTCGTTGTCCATGCCCAGGACGTTCGTGTACTGGTGGTGGACGAAGTTGTGCGAGTGCTTCCACTGCTCTGCGGGCTGGAGGGTGTCCCACTCCCAGTTCGAGGAGTGGATCTCCGGGTCGTTCATCCAGTCCCACTGGCCGTGCATGACGTTGTGGCCGATCTCCATGTTCTCGAGGATCTTGGCCACACCGAGCAGAGCCGCACCAGCGATCCAGGCGGGACGCCAGCCGCCCTTCACCTTCACACCACTGGCGAACAGGGTGACGCGGCCGGCGATCAGCAGCCCGCGGTGGACCATGATCATGCGACGGATGTAGGCGGCGTCGTTGGCGCCGCGCGACTCCTCGATCTCCTTGCGGATCGCGTCGAACTCTTCACCGAGCTTCTTCACGTCCTCCTCGGAGAGGTGAACGAATTCCTTGACGTCAGCGATGGCCATGGGCCCGCTCTCCTTCTGGTTGGTCGTACCGGTGCTGCAATGTCGTTCCGGGTCGAGTCGTTCGGTCAGACCTCGATGACGACATCGCCGGCAGCGGCGGTGACGCAGGTCTGGATCTTCTCGTCGTGTTCGTCGTACTCGTTGCCGTTACGCAGGTCGCGGACGGTGCCGGAGATCAGCGGGACCGTGCAGGTGTGGCAGATGCCCATGCGGCAGCCGTACGGCATCTCGACGCCGGCTTCCTCACCGGCCTCCATGATCGTCTTCGCGCCGTCGACGTCCGCTTCCTTGCCGGACTTCTTGAACGTGACGTGGCCGCCCTCGGCCGATTCGGACAGCTTGGCGGCGAAGCGCTCGAGGTGCAGATTGTCCTCGAGGTCGGCCTTCTTCCACCACTCCTCGGCACTGTCGAGCAGCGCCTCGGGACCGCAAGCCCACACCTGGCGCTTACGCCAGTCGGGGCACACCTCGTCGAGCTGCGAGAGCTCGAAGTGGCCGTCGGTCTCGCTGTACTGCAGATGCAGCTTGACGGTGGAGTGCTTGTCGGCGATGGCCTGCAGCTCGTCGCCGAAGATGACGTCGTTCTTGTTCGGCGCCGAGTGCGCGACGACCACGTCCGGCATCGAGTCGCGACGGTCGAGGGTGCGCAGCATGGCCATGACGGGAGTGATGCCGCTGCCACCCGTCAGGAACAGCATCTTCTTGGGGGGCGGGTCCGGCAGGACGAACTCACCCTTGGGGAGGGCGAGCCGGACGACGCTGCCCGGCGCGAGGCCGTCGACGAGGTGCTTCGACATGAAGCCCTCGGGCATCGCCTTGACCGTGATGGCGATGTGCCCGCGGTCGTTCTTCGACGGCGGAACGGTCAGCGAGTAGGAGCGCCAGATCCACTTGCCGTTGACGTCGACGCCGATCCCGACGTACTGGCCGGCCTTGTGGTCGAAGGACCAGCCCCAGCCCGGGCGGATGATGAGCGTCGCCGCGGTGTCGGTCTCCTTGACCACCTTGTCGACCCGACCGCGGAGCTCACGCGTCGACCAGAGCGGGTTGACCATGTTCAGGTAGTCGTCGGGCAGCAGCGGCGTGGTGAAGCGCGCGGCCAGACCCTTCGGCGGACCCCCGGTCTTCGAGACGCGGGTGCGGCTCCGGACGATCGCGGTGCCGAAGACGATGGACAGGCCGACGCCGGCTCCGGCGGCTACAGCCTTGTAGCGCGCAGGAATCTCGGGTAGGTCATCGATCTTCATCCGGTGCTCCCGTCGCGGTGCTCTTGTGTTCTTGTGCCCGAAGGCGGTCGTGTGACTCCCTGTCGAGCCCACGAATTGTCACGAAGATGTGTGCCACCGGCGTTGTCACGTTCGCGGAGGTCACGGTAACTCTCTCATCGCGCCGTTTTCAAACCCGAAGCGGCGCTCGCCGAACGACGGGCCCGGGTGGAACACCAGGACGAGCCCGCCGCCCTCGCCGGTCGCCCGTTCGATCTCGAAGTTGTGGGTGAGGTAGAGCACCCACTCGGAAGGGCGGTCACCGGCGAAAAGGTCGGCCGTCGTGACCCCCGGCCGCAGGCGGCGCTTGCCCTCGGGCTCACCGGACCGCTCCTCACGCGGAGTGGAGTGGGCGGCGAGGTGCGGGCACAGCTGCAGCGCCGCTTCGGCGCAGGCGACGTGCATCGGCGGATCGGTGAACGATCGGCTCTCCGCGGCCTTCGGGCCGCCGAGGAACGCGATGTCGTACTCCAGCGAGATGCCGCACATCCCGCACAGCCGGCTGAGCGCGCACTGGATGGAGCGGCGTCGGTTCGGGGCACGGAAGTCGTGCGTCCCGTCGTCGTAGGAGTTGACGAACGGGATCGGCAGCCCGTGCTCGTCGTCGAGCGGGCGCTCGGCCAACGCGGCGGGCAGGTCGGGTCGGGGCGAAGGCGATGACATCGACGCACGTGTACCCGTCGCCACCCTGCGTAGGCATTCCTCGGCGTGTCGTGCGTTACTCCGTGTCCGTCCGTCTGGATTACCCGCTTTTGTCACCGCGTGTCGAGGCCGGGCTCACAGCAGCGCAGCACAACCGTTACGCCGCGGCACCGGGGAGCGAGCCGTCCGACTCATAGCGTGATCCGGGGTACTCGAGCGGGAGCGGGCGACGACGATGCAGCGGTTTCTGGCGGCGATGGCGGTCGGTCTCGGGCGGCGCGCGAAGCTCACGGCGGCGCTCGTCGCGGTGGTCACCGTCGTCCTCGGCTTCGGGGCGACACGGCTGCAGTTCGCGACGGGGCAGGACAGCTACCTCAACGCCGACGACCGGGTCGCCGTCGACAACGAGAAGTACCAGTCGTTGTTCGGCGGCCAGGCCATGCTGACGGTCTGGACCGCCCCGGCCGGCGGGGACGTCGTCTCGTTCTTCACGCGCCAGAACCTCGACCAGCTTTCCGAGGTCGAGCGGCGTCTCGGCGCCGACCGGCACATCCTCGGCGTCATCACGCCGGCGACGGCGCTGCAGTACACCGAGAACCTGGTCATCGGCACCGACCCGGCCGGTCGCGCCGGGGCGATCCCGAGCGGGCCGGCCGCGTCGATCCTCCTCGAGGCGGCCAAGCGTGACCCTGACCCCGCGGGCCGCGCCGCCCGGCAGGCCGACACCACCACGACGCTGAAGCGGTTCGGCGCCGTTCCGGCCACCGCTCGCACGCTCGACAACCCCGAGTGGGTGCGTTTCCTCCTCTACGACAACGCCGGACAGATCCGGAAGTCGCTGCGGTCGTTCTTCCCGGACGCGGCCCACGCACAGATGGTGGTGCGGCTCGTCGGCAACGCCGACGTCGAAGGCGAGGGGGCCGGAGCGGTCGCCGTGCAGTCGGCCATGGCCGACCGGCAGTGGGTCGGGGCAGGCGGCGCCCGCTTCTCCAGCGTGACCACCGGCGCGCCCGTCCTGCTCAAGGACATCAACGACTACCTCAAGGGCGGCTTCCTGAGCCTCGGTGGTCTGGCCGTCGCGATCATGGTCCTGATCCTGCTGGTCGGCTTCGCGGTGCGATGGCGGCTGCTGCCGCTCGCGGTCGTCCTCATCGGCACCGTCTGGGCGTTCGGGCTCGCCGGGTTCCTCGGCATCTCGCTGTCGGTCATCACCATCGCCGGGCTGCCGGTCCTGCTCGGGGTGGGCATCGACTTCGCCATCCAGATGCACAGCCGCGTCGAGGAGGAGGTGGTGCTCGACCGCGCCGACCATCCGATCCAGGAGACGACCGTCAACCTGGTGCCGGCGCTCGTCGTCGCGACCGTCGGTGCGGTGCTCGCCTTCCTCGCTCTCAACATCTCGAAGGTCCCCGGGATCCGCGACTTCGGGAAGTTGCTCGCCTTGGGCATCGTCGTCATCTGCATCGCCAGCATCGTGCTGACCGTCTCCGCGCTCGGCTTCCGCGAGTACCGCCGGCCGACGGCTGCCGCGAGTTCACCCGGTGGCTACACGCACGGGCCGCTGGGCCGGTTCGTCGTCGCACTCGGCTCGCTGCCGCGCAAGGCGGCCGTGCCGCTGCTGCTGCTCTCGGTGCTCGTCTTCGGTCTCGGTGCCGCCTTCGAGGGATCGCTGAAGCTGCAGACCGACCCCGAGCGCTGGGTCAACCAGGACAGCCAGGTCGTGAAGGACATCAAGACCGTTCGGGCCGAGACCGGCGCCAGCACGGAGCTCGGCATCTTCATCGAGAGCACCCAGAGCGCCGGGAGCACCCAGAGCGCCGGGAGCGGCGGCGACCCGCTGTTCACCGACGAGACCGGGCGCTACGTCACGGACTTCGCCGCCAAGCAGCTGGCCGACAACCCGAGCCTGCTCACTGCGTCCAGCCTCGTCACCACGGTCAGCTATCTGCTCGAGGTGCCCGGTGCGACGGTGCTGCCGCCGACCGGTGCGGACCTCGCGGCGGCGTATGCCGTGGCGCCGGAGGCCATCAAGACCTCGACGGTCAACCTGCAGGACCGGGCGCTCAACCTCATCTTCCGGGACGGTGGCCGGGATCTCGCCGGCCGGGCCGTCGTCGTCGACCGGGTCCGGGCCACACCCGGTGCCCCGGGCCTGCGAGCCACCCCCTCCGGTCTCGCCGTGGTCGGGGTCGGGCTGCTGCAGAACCTGCAGGCGAACCGGGTGCTGCTCACCTACCTGGCGCTCGCCCTGGTGTTCGTCTGGCTGCTCGTCCGCTTCCGCAACGCGGCTCAGGCACTGCTCTGTCTGGCGCCGGTGCTGATCGCCGTCGGCGCGGCATCGCTCGTGGCCACCGCGCTCGGGCTGGAGCTGAGCCCTCTGACGGCCGTCGGCGGACCGCTCGTCATCGCTGCCTGCACGGAGTTCACGGCGCTCATCCTGCTGCGTTACCTCGAGGAACGTGACCGCGGGGAGACCCCGCGCGAGGCCGTCGACACCGCCGCGGCGCGCACCGGCCGGGCGTTCGTCATCTCCGCACTGACGGCGATCACCGGCGTCGCCGTGCTCGCCTTCTCCTCCTTGCCGCTGCTGCGGGACTTCGGCCTGGTCGTCGCGCTCAACGTCGCGGTCGCCCTGCTCTCGGCGCTTGTCGTGCTGCCGCCGCTGCTGGTGTGGGCCGACGAGAAGGGCTGGGTGCACCGGCGGTCAGGTCGAGGTGAGGGCGCGGTCCGCCGGCAGCATGCGGGTGCGACGGTGAGCAGCGGCACCAGCTGAGCCCTGAGCCTGGCCCCGCCCGAGGTTTCCCCACGGCACTGGTTTCCCGACAGCAGTCCGGCGGGCACGAGCACGGCATGCCTGGTTGGAAGCTCTCGGACATGCCCGCACAGGACGGCCGCGTCGCCGTCGTGACCGGAGCCAACAGTGGCATCGGCTTCGTCGCCGCGCGCTATCTGGCCTCAGCCGGCGCCCACGTGGTGATGGCCTGCCGGAACGCCGAGCGGGCCGAGGCGGCGCTGCAGAAGTTGCGCACGCTCGAGCCGTCGGCGTCGGTCGAGGTGCGGGCGCTGGACCTCGCCGACCTCTCGTCGGTGCAGCGCTTCGCCACCGAGTGGACCGGTCCGCTTCACCTGCTCGTGAACAACGCCGGACTGATGGCCATCCCGTACCAGCAGACCGCCGACGGCTTCGAGATGCAGTTCGGGACCAACCACCTGGGGCACTTCGCGCTCACGGGGCAGTTGCTGACGACGCTGCTGGCCGAGCCGCACGGCCGCGTGGTCACGGTGAGCTCCGACGCCCACCGCATCGGTCGGATCAACTTCGACGACCTGCAGAGCGAGCAGCGGTACCAGAAGTGGAAGGCCTACGGGCAGTCGAAGCTGTCGAACCTTCTCTTCGCCCGTGAGCTCTCCCGCCGCGCCTCGCTGGCCGGTTCCGACCTGATCAGCGTCGCCGTCCACCCGGGCTACGCCTCCACGAACCTGCAGGAGGCCGGGCCCAAGATGGCGGGCAGCAAGCTCGGCGTCGCCGGGATGAAGCTCGGCAACGCCCTGTTCGGGCAGAGCGACACCAACGGCGCCGTCCCCACGCTCTACGGCGCGACCGGTCCCGGCCTGCGCGGCGGCGAGTACCTCGGGCCCGACGGCCTGTTCTCGGCCCGCGGCACCGGTGCCGAACCGCAGACGCCGTCGAAGGCGGCTCGCGACGACGACGTGGCCCGACGGTTGTTCGACGTCTCCGAGCAGCTCACCGGCGTCTCGTTCGACCTGCTCAAGCCGGTCGGCTGAGCAGTTCGACGGCCGGCCGCCCGCCGAAGGTCCGGCGGTAGGTCTGCGGGGAGACGCCTCGCAGGCGGGTGAAGTGTTCCCGAAGGCCCGCCCCACCGGCGAACCCGCACGCCCGCGCGATCTGCTCGATCCCGAGCTCGTCGGCTTCCAACATCTCCTGGGCGCGCTGGACCCGTTGCTGCAGGAGCCAGGCGTGCGGCGTGCTGCCCGTCGTCTCGCGGAAGCGGCGGGCGAAGGTCCGGGGTGACATGTTCGCCCGCGCCGCCATGGCGTCGACCGAGGGCGGATCGTCCAGGCAGGTCCGCACCCACTCGAGCACCTCCCCGAGCCCGTCCCGGTTCCGTGGGCGAGGGAGTGGCGTCTCGATGTACTGCGCCTGGCCCCCTTCCCGGTGTGGCGGCACGACCATCCGCCTGGCGATGGCGTTCGCGACCCGCGCGCCCTGCGCCTGCCGGACGATGTGCAGGCAGGCGTCGATGCCGGCGGCGGTTCCGGCGCTGGTGATCAACGGCCCGTCCTCGACGTAGAGGACGTCGGCGTCGACCTCGATCTGCGGGTAGCGGACGGCGAGCAGATCGGCGTAGCGCCAGTGGGTGGCGGCCCGGCGGCCGTCCAGCAGGCCCGACGCGGCGAGGACGAAGGCGCCGCTGCAGACCGACAGCACCTGCGCGCCCCGTGCGACCGCATCCCGGATGGCCTGCAGCATCGGCTCCGGGGGGCGGACGTCGATGTCGTGCCACGCCGGGATCGCCACGAGGTCGGCCTCGGCGACCCGGGACAGGCCGTGTTCGACGTGGATGACGAAGCCGCTGCTGGTCCGGATCGGGCCGGGCTCCACGGCGGCGACCGCGAAGTCGTAGGACGGGAAGCCGTCGGCCGAGCGGTCGAGGCCGAAGACCTCGCAGACGACGCCGAGCTCGAAGGCCGCGGCTCCCTCCGCCACGATCGCGACGACGTTCTCGAGTCGTCGGGCGGAGGAGGCGGCCTGCTCACCGAGCGTCATGCGCTCCATGGTGCCGCATCGCGTGGCAGGAATCCAGCGCGAGCTGGCCTTTCTGCCACTGGGGTCGAGATGGTCGTCGGAGGACCGTCCTCGGCATGGTCCTCCTTCTGCTCGTTCTCGCGTTCCTCGCCCTCTCGCTGTTCGCCCACCGCTTCGGAGCCGACACCCGCGACGGTCGTGACTGGACGTCCTCGGTGCGGAGCGACCCCCGGCGCTCCTGATACCGCGGACTGTTCCGCCCCTGGACCATGCGGTGCGCCCAGGGGATGCGGACCAGTTGGCCTTCTGAGAAAGCCAGCCGGCCACCGCACTGGTTCGCCGAGCGAGCACGCGTGGCCCAGCCCGCGCTTTGGACCCTGCTGGGTGGCCGTCTGGGACGGCCATCGGGCTTCGGCTCTGGCGGTGTGGCCGTCTGGAACGGCCACCCGCGTTTCGCGCCCCGATGCGGGGCCTTCTTGAACGGGCACCCGCGCCTCGGCTCTGCTGGGGTGGCCGTCTGGGACGGCCACCCGCCCTTCGGGCCTGCTGTTGCGACCTTTACGGCGGGTGGCGGCGCAGCTGACCAGAATGTCGGACCCTTCTGAGAGCATCGAACACACGTTCGAACAAGGAGGCCGTCCGTGATCAACCAGGCAATGCTCGAGGTCGAGCCGGGGCCGGAGCTGGCGGTGACGGTGCTCACGACGAACCCGGCCGCGTTGAGCCGCGCGGAAGCGCTGATCCTTCTGAAGGCCGCTGCCCGGGTCACCTGCGCCGTGGCTGCCGCAGAGGCGGCGCTCATGGTCGCGGCCGCGGGCGCGGAACCCGCAGCCGCGTCCCCTGACGAGCCGGACTGCGACGGTGCACCGTTGGACGAGGCCGGCGAAGAGGTGGCGATGATGCTCGGCGGGAGCCGGCACTTCGTCCTCAACCGCGTAGAGCTGGCGCGTGTACTGCTCGCGTGCCTACCGAGGACTTACTCGGCGATGGCGGCGGGGGAGTTCGGCTGGTACGAGGCGGATCTCGTGCGCAAGGCGGCCGAACAGCTCTCGGATCCGGCGGCCGTCGCGGAATTGGAACGGCGGATCGTCCCGCGGGGCACCCACGATCTCGCGCGGCGCCTGCGGCGGACGGTTGCTCGTCTCGACCCCGAGGCCCTTCGCCGGGTGGCGGACCGGAAGCGCCGCGAGCGGAACGTGCGCTGGTGGAAGGACCGGGATGTCGCGGGCGCGGCCGCCCTCCACGCCGAAGGCCCGAGTCACCTCGTCGCGCTCCTCGCTGCCGCCATCGATGTCGAGGCGAAGAAGCGGGAGCCGGGCGACTGTCGGACGGTCGACATGCGTCGGTTCGACGTGATGGTCCAGTGGGCCAGGGAGCGACTCGGCATGCCGGACGCGGCGGTGGCCCCGGACGACACCGGCGCCGATGCGGAGAGAGGCGGAAGCGCGACCGGTGCCCCGGCGCAGGCCAGGAAGAAGCGCTGCGACGCGTGCGGACGGACCGGTCCCTCGCGAGTCCCTGTCGCGATCACGATGTCGATCAACACTCTGCTCGGACTGGCCGAGGCTCCCGGTGAACTCGCGGGCTGGGGGATCGTCGACGCGGAGACCTGCCGCGAGCTCGCGGCCGACGGAGCCCTGGTCCGGTGGCTGACCCAACCGCAGACCGGCGAACTGCTCGACATCGGGGCCCAGAGCTACGTGCCGAGCGAGCGGCTCGCCGCATTCGTGCGCGGACGTGACCGGGTCTGCTGCACGCCTGGGTGTCATCAACCAGCGGAACGTTGCGACCTCGACCACCGGGTCCCGTTCGATCATGCGCTCGCCGAGAAGGCACGAAGAGCGGCATCGGAGGGAAGGCCGGACGCCGCGCCGGAACAGCCCGGGCCGACCACCCGCGAGAATCTTGCTCCCCGCTGTCGTCGGCACCACCGGCTGAAGCACCTCGAGGGATGGGGCTGTCGCCTCGACGAGCACGGCAACACGCTCCTGGACGCGCCCTCCGGCCTCACCTACGCCGACGAGCGTGAGTGGCACGGCTTGGACGACGAACTGTCCGAGGTGGCGATCTGGCGGGGGGCGGCGTGAAAGCGCACGCGTCCCTCCGAGGACTTCGCCGGTGGTGGCGGCGAGGCGGGACGCTGCGCCTATCAGTCGACGGTGCCCATAACTGCTTCCGCAGCGCCTCGGACCATGGCTGCGACGGTTCTCGTGACCGCGGCGCGTGGCATAGAGGTCGGATCGCGACGCCAGCGGTCGATCGCGGCGTCGGCCATGCCGACCAGGCCGGTGGCGAGCGTGTCCGCGATGGACGGCTCGGCCGACCCCGTCGTCATGAGGTAGTCACGGATGATCGCCGCCGTGCGTCCCACGACGGTGTTCTTCACGCGGTTGATCGGGCTCTCGCCGTCCCCGCTGACGTCCCACATCGACCGGACGAACTCGTACAGGTAGGGGTGGGCGAGCAGCCACTCGAGGTAGGCGTCGATTGCCCCGGTGATCGCGGAATCGACGTCCCGGTCCACCTGCAGCCGTGGGGCGAGTGCCTCGACGAGCAGGTCGGCGGCGCGGTCGGCGACAGCACGGTCGAGGTCGGCACGGTCTGCGAACTGGCGGTAGAGCGCCGGCCGGCCGACGCCGAGTTCGGCGGTGATGGCGCTGACGCGGGCTTGCGGGCCGTCGCGCTCGATGACGGCGACGGCTGCGTCGACGAACTCGGCACGTCGACGGTCGCGGTGCCCGGCCCACCGGGTGACCCGGCCGTCGGCACGGGGCTCCTGCGACGTGCGCTCCGGCTGCTCGACCTCTACGCCCGACGACACGCACGGAACTCTAGACCGCAGGCGGTATCTGGTACACAGTGTTCCTGTTACCCGGTGTTCCCGATAGTCCGTGTCCCAGTAATTCGTGCCCGGCCCCGTCCCGGAGGTTCAGATGGTGACCACTGCTGCGCCACGCGATCGCGAGAAGATCGCCGAACGGTTGCTCATCGCCTCGGCGCGTCACTCCTACGACCCCGTCACCGCAATCGACTGGGATGCGCCGCTACTCCCCGGTGTGCCGGCCGCGCCGCTCGAGCGCACGTCGCTCTTCGGCACCGACCTCTGGAAGACGCTGACGCCCGAGCAGCAGGCGACGCTCAACTGTCACGAGTTCGCCAGCATCGCCAGCGTCGGCTCGTGGTTCGAGATCATCCTGATGCAGGCGCTGCTCCGCTACGCCTACGACCAGGACCCCTACCGCCGCCACACGCAGTACGCGCTGACCGAGATCGGCGACGAGACGCGTCACTCGATCATGTTCGCGCGAGCCGCGGACAAGCTCACCGGGGGCATTCGCTACCGACCGCCGAAGCTCGTGCACCAGCTCGGCAAGATGTTCGCCTCCACCGCAGCCGGCCCGTCGATGTTCGCGAGTGTCCTGGTCGCGGAGGAGACGCTCGACCGGATGCAGCGCGAGATCATGGCCGACGCGTCGTTGCAGCCGCTCTCGCGGATGGTCGCGCGCATCCACGTGACCGAGGAGGCGCGCCACGTCCGCTACGCGCGGGAGGCGGTGCTGCGCCAGATACCGCGCCTGTCGAAGAAGGAACTGGCCCTGCACCGCGGCGTCACCGCGGTCACGAGCTGGTTCGTGGTCGACAACATCATCGATCCGGCGGTCTACTCCTCGGTGGGTCTCGACCCGAAGCACGCCGCCACCGTCGCCCGGAACAACCCCCACCACCGCGAGAACCGCCTCTGGATGGCCGAGAAGGTCACTGCCTTCCTCACCGACGCCGGCGTGATCGCCGGCCCGAGCAAGGCGATCTGGCGGCAGGCCTCGTTGATCGCCTGAACCAGCCCTGCACCCGCCGACCCTGTCACCCGTCTGGAGATCCATGGACCGCGAGCCCTACGAGCCCGAGCACGAAGCCTTCCGCCACGCGTGCCGCACCTTCCTCGAGCGGGAGTGCGTGCCGAACCACAAGCAGTGGGAGGCCGACGGCATCGTCCCGCGCGACGTCTGGATCGAGGCCGGCAAGCAGGGGCTGCTCGGCATGGGCGTGCCCGAGGAGTTCGGCGGCGGCGGGGTCACCGACTTCCGCTACAACGCCGTGCTCGGCGAGGAGATCGCCCGAGCGCGCTGCAGCGGTATCGGCTTCCCGTTGCACAACGACGTCGTCGAGCCCTACCTGGTCAAGCACGCCACCGAGGAGCAGAAGCAGCGCTGGCTCCCCGGCTTCTGCTCCGGCGAGCTCATCAGCGCCATCGCGATGACCGAGCCCGGCGCCGGCAGCGACCTGCAGGGCATCCGCACCACTGCGGTGAAGGAGGGCGAGGGCGACGACGCGGTCTACGTCGTCAACGGCTCCAAGACCTTCATCACCAACGGCATCAACGCCGACCTCGTCATCACGGTCGTCAAGACCGACCCGGCCGGCGGGGCCAAGGGCACCAGCCTGCTGGTGATCGAGCGCGACATGCCCGGCTTCACGCGCGGTCGCAACCTCGACAAGATCGGCCTCAAGGCGCAGGACACCGCCGAGCTGTACTTCGACGACGTCCGGGTGCCGGTCAAGAACCTGCTCGGCCAGGAGAACGGTGGCTTCTTCCACCTGATGGAGGCGCTGCCGCAGGAGCGGCTCGCCATCGCCGTCTACGCCGTCGCCGCCGTCGAGCTCGTGCTGGAGTCGACGCTCGAGTACTGCAAGTCCCGCAAGGCGTTCGGCAAGCCGATCGGAAGCTTCCAGAACACCCGCTTCCAGCTCGCGGAGATGGCCACCGAGGCCACCATCGCGCGTGCTTTCCTGGACAAGTGCATCGCACTTCACGTCGAGGGGAAGCTGACGATCCCCGACGCCGCGATGGCGAAGTGGTGGACCACCGAGCTGCAGACCAGGGTGGTCAACACCTGCCTCCAGCTACACGGCGGCTACGGCTACATGAGCGAGTACCCGATCGCCCAGGCCTTCATCGACAGCCGGATCCAGACCATCTACGGCGGCACGACCGAGATCATGAAGGAGATCATCGGTCGCTCGATGGGGGTCTGACCCTCATCCGCACCGCTGCCGACGTGACCCCGCCCGACCCGAAGGAAAGAGAAGAGATCCATGGCTGAGGCCCTGCTCTACGACGCGATCCGCACGCCCCGTGGCAAGGGGAAGAAGGGCGGCGCGCTGTACGGCACGAAGCCCGTCTCGCTGCTGGTCGGCCTGCTGCACGAGCTGCAGCGGCGCAACCCGAACCTCGACCCGGCGCGGATCGACGACGTCGTGCTCGGCGTCGTCAGCCCGGTGGGCGACCAGGGCATGGACATCGCCCGCACCGCCGTGCTCGCCGCCGGCTTCCCCGACACCGTCGCCGGTGTGCAGCTCAACCGGTTCTGCGCCTCCGGTCTCGAAGCAGTGAACCTCGCCGCGCAGAAGGTCGCGTCCGGCTGGGAGGACCTGGTCGTCGCCGGTGGCGTGGAGAGCATGAGCCGCGTGCCCATGGGCTCCGACGGCGGTGCGTGGCCGATGGACCCCGAGACCAACTACGGCACCCACTTCGTGCCGCAGGGGATCAGCGCCGACCTCATCGCCACGATCGAGGGCTTCACCCGCGACGACGTCGACGCCTACGCCGTCGAGTCGCAGACACGCGCCGCGAAGGCCTGGGCCAACGGGTACTTCAACCGCTCGGTGACGCCCGTGCGCGACCGCAACGGCCTGCTCGTGCTCGACCACGACGAGATGGTCCGGCCCGACACCACGACCGCCACGCTCGGCAAGCTCAACCCGAGCTTCGCGACCATCGGTCAGATGGGCGGCTTCGACGCCGTCGCGCTGCAGCGGTACCACTGGCTGGAGTCGATCGAGCACGTCCACCACGCCGGCAACAGCTCCGGCATCGTCGACGGCGCCACCACGCTGCTGATCGGCAACGAGACGGTGGGCAAGGAGCTCGGCCTCACCCCACGCGCCCGCATCCTCTCGACGGCGGTCACCGGCGAGGAACCGACGATCATGCTGACCGGCCCGGCGCCGGCGTCGCGCAAGGCCCTCGCGAAGGCGGGCCTGACCGTCGACGACCTCGACCTCGTCGAGATCAACGAGGCGTTCGCCGCCGTCGTGCTCCGCTTCATGAAGGACCTCGACCTGCCCGCGGACAAGGTCAACGTCAACGGTGGCGCCATCGCCATGGGTCACCCGCTCGGCGCAACCGGCGGCATGATCCTCGGCACGCTGGTCGACGAGCTCGAGCGACGGGAGCAGCGCTACGGCCTCGCCACGCTCTGCGTCGGTGGCGGCATGGGCATCGCGACCGTCGTCGAGCGTCTCTGAGGCGCGGTCCGGGCTCCGTCCGCCAGCCTCTCGATCATCAGAACTCAGGAGATCAGCACCGCATGACTGCACCGCAAGCCGTTCCCGCCGTCCCCTCGGACGGCGCCGCGTCGTCCGTCCGCTACGAGAAGGGTGACGACGGCGTCGTCGTCCTCACCCTCGACGACCCCAACGCCTCGGCGAACACGATGAACGCCGCCTACCTCGAGGCCATGGACGCCGCCGTCGCGCGGCTCGAGGCCGAGGTCGAGGACATCACCGGCGTCGTCGTCACGTCGGCGAAGAAGACCTTCTTCGCCGGCGCCAACCTCGACGAGCTGATGAAGGCCACGAAGGCCGACGCGCAGGCCCTCTACGACGAGAGCACCCGGGTGAAGGGCCAGCTCCGCAGGCTGGAGAAGCTCGGCAAGCCGGTCGTGGCCGCCATCAACGGCGCAGCCATGGGCGGCGGTCTCGAGATCGCCCTCGCCTGCCACCACCGGATCATCGCCGACGTCCCGGGCGCCAAGGTCGGACTACCCGAGGTCAAGCTGGGCCTGCTGCCCGGCGGCGGCGGCGTCGCCCGGGTGACCCGGATGCTCGGCATCGCCGACGGCGTCATGAAGGTGCTCGGCCAGGGCTCCGACTTCCGCCCCGCGAAGGCCAAGGACGCCGGCCTCGTGCACGAGGTCGTCGGCTCGGTCGACGAGCTGGTCCCGGCGGCGAAGGCGTGGATCGCCGCGAACCCGACCGCGCAGCAGCCGTGGGACGTGAAGGGCTACAAGATCCCCGGCGGTACCCCGGCCACCCCCGCCCTCGCGCAGATGCTGCCGGCGTTCCCCGCCAACTTGCGCAAGCAGCTCAAGGGCGCGCCGATGCCGGCGCCGCACCACATCCTGTGTGCCTCGGTCGAGGGGGCGCAGGTCGACATCGATACCGCGTTCGACATCGAGACCCGGTACTTCGTCGACCTCGCCACCGGCCAGGTCGCGAAGAACATGACGCAGGCGTTCTTCTTCGACCTGCAGGCCATCAACTCCGGCGCGAGCCGGCCGGACGGGCAGCCGGCGTGGAAGGCCACCAAGGCCGCCGTCCTCGGGGCCGGGATGATGGGCGCCGGCATCGCGTACTCGTTGGCCAAGGTCGGCGTGGACGTCGTGCTGAAGGACGTCTCCATCGAGGCCGCCGAGAAGGGCAAGGCCTACTCGAAGAACCTGCTGGACAAGGCGGTCGCCAAGGGGCGGTCGACGCAGGAGAAAGCCGACGCGCTGCTCGCGAAGATCACCGCGACGGCGGAGTACTCCGACCTCGCGGGCTGCGACCTCGTCGTCGAAGCCGTCTTCGAGGACCCGAGCCTGAAGAAGTCCGTCTTCGCCGAGGCTGAGAAGTTCGTCAACGCCGACGCCCTGCTCTGCTCCAACACCTCGACGCTGCCGATCACCGACCTCGCGACGGGGGTCAGCCGGGAGGACGACTTCGTCGGGCTGCACTTCTTCTCGCCGGTGGACAAGATGCCGCTGGTCGAGATCGTGCGGGGCGGTCAGACCGGCGACGCCGCGCTGGCGAAGGCGTTCGACGTCGTGCGGCAGATCCAGAAGACGCCGATCGTCGTCACCGACAGCCGCGGCTTCTTCACCAGTCGCGTCATCGGCACGATGATCACCGAGGCGCTGGCGTTGCTGGCCGAGGGCCTGCACCCGGCGAGCATCGAACAGGCGGGCAGCCAGGCCGGTTATCCGGCGCCGCCGCTCCAGCTGCTCGACGAGCTGACACTCACCCTTCCCCGGAAGATCCGGGAGGAGACGAAGACGGCGATCGAAGCCGCCGGCGGCACCTTCCCGGAGCACCCCGGCAACGTGGTGCTCGACCGCATGGTCGACGAATTCGGCCGCAAGGGCCGCAGCTCGGGTGCCGGCTTCTACGACTACGCCGACGGCCGACGGACCACGCTGTGGCCGGGGCTGGTGGAGAACTTCGGGTCTTCCCCGACCGCGGTTCCGTTCCGTGACGCGCAGGAGCGGATGTTGTTCGCCGAGGCGATCGAGACCGTGAAGTGCTTCGACGAGGGCATCCTGCAGACCACCGCGGACGCCAACATCGGGTCCATCTTCGGTATCGGCTTCCCGCCGTGGACCGGTGGGGTGAACCAGTACATCGAGGGCTACGAGGGCGGCATCGCCGGCTTCGTGGCGCGGGCCGACGAGCTCGCGACGGCCTACGGCGAGCGCTTCACCCCGCCGTCGTCGCTGCGGGAGCGTGCGCAGCAGAAGGCCGCCGCCTGACGCTTCCCCAACCGCTGCTCAACCGAACGGTGCAGATCTTCAACGGGTGACCTGCGGGTCCACCTCGAAGATCTGCACCGTTCGTGCGTTGTGCGAGTGGGCGGACTCAGGTCGGCAGCCGCTCAAGCGCCTCGCGGGCGGCCGTCACGCGACGCTGCGCGGCGTCCGCGGTCCGCCCGGCGCGGGCGGCCGCCTTCTCGCCGTCCCGCTCCTGCGCGGCGAGCTCGCCGACGTGCCGCTGGGCCTGCTCGAGTTGTTGCTGCAGCTCCTCCACCCGCTGCTGGGCGTCCTCGTGGTCGACCCGCACCTGGTCCCGAGCGGCGTCGGCCTCGTCGCGGGCGGCCACCGCCTCGGCAAGCGCGGCCTCGGCCCCACGGAGTGCCTGCTCGTGCTCCTGGCGCCGGCGCTCGGCCTCGGCCCGGCGCTGGGCCTCGGCCTCGGCGGCGTCCGCCCCCGCCTTCGCCCTTGCCCTCGAGGGGATCGCCTTCGTCGGCGAGGTGTCGGGCGCGACCGTGGTGGCGGAGCCGAGGTCGCCGAGCCCGGCGTAGCTCAGCGCCGTCGTCAACCGGCCGGAGCGCACGGCCTGCGCCGCGGCCGGGTCGGCGAGGGCGGCGTCGAAGGTCGCCTCGAGCTCCCGCTGCACCGCGTCGCCGACCTTCACCCCACGCGCTGCCGCGAGCCGCCGGGACTCCCGGACCATCGACGCGACCACCTGGTGCCGCTGCGCGGACAGACCGCGGATCTGGTCGCCGGAGAGCGACTCCTGAGCCGCCCGCAGGGCGTCGGCGAGGTCCGACAGCTGCTCGAGCAGCTCCGGCCGCTCGTGGACGAGCAGGTTCACCACCCAGGCCGCCGAACTCGGCTTGCGCAGCTTGCCGACGGCGGCGGCGAGCGCGCGGTCCTTCCCGCGGGCCGCCTTGGCACGAGCGTCCCGGACCGGGATGAACTCCTCCAGCGGCAGGCGGTAGAGCTCGTCGGCGACGACGTCGAGCGGCGAGCTCCCACCACTGGCTGCATCGCCGTCGCCGTCCACGCGCACAGTCTGACGCCGCGATCGGCAGAATGGCGCGAATGCCTGACCCGACCGGCTCCGCCGTGCATCTCTCGGATCCGTTGACGCTGCCCTGCGGTCTGACGCTCCCGAACCGCATCGTCAAGGCCGCGATGACCGAAGCGCTCGCCGATGCCGACAACAACCCCACCCCGCGCCTCGACCGGCTCTACGAGCAGTTCGTCGCCGGCGGCCCGGGCATGGTGCTGACCGGCAACGTGATGGTCGACCGGCGCCACCTCGAGCGGGCGCGGAACGTCGTGGTCGACGACGCGACCGACCGTGCCGCGCTCCGCCGCTACGCGGAGGCGTGCGCGCCCGTGCCGACCGTCGTGCAGGTGAGCCACCCGGGCCGGCAGACGAACCGGATGGTGCAGCCGAAGCCCGTCGGGCCGAGCCGCACCGCCGCCGTCGGTATGGCGGGCCTGTTCGCGAAGCCGCGCGCGCTGACGCTCGCCGAGATCTCCGACCTCCGCAAGCGGTTCGTCACGACCGGGCGCATGGTCGTCGAGGCGGGCTTCGCCGGCGTGCAGGTGCACGCCGCCCACGGCTACCTGCTCAGCACCTTCCTGTCGCCGGTGCTGAACCTGCGACAGGACTCCTACGGCGTCGACCTGTTGGGTCGGGCGCGACTGCTGCTCGAGATCGTCGCCGATCTCCGGGAGGCGCTGCCTGCCTCTGCTGCTGTCGGGGTGAAGCTCAACAGCCGCGACGCCGGTGAACCGTCGGACGAGGCCGTCGAGGCACTCGTCTCGGTCGCGGGCTGGCTGCAGTCCGCCGGCGCCGACTTCGTCGAGGTCTCCGGCGGCAACTACGAGTCCCCGGCGCTGCTCGGACTGGACACGCCGGACGCCGGCAACAGCAGCTCCGAGGCGTACTTCGCCGATGCCGCCGCGGCCGTCGCGCGGGAGACCGACGTGCCGGTTCTGCTGACCGGTGGTTTCCGTACCCGGGCCGCGATGGAGGGCGCCCTCGCCAGTGGCACCGCGGCGCTGATCGGCGTCGGTCGTCCGCTGGCGCTCGACCCGACGCTGGCCCGACGTCTGCTCGACGGCGAGGTCGACGAGTTCCCGCGCCCCGCACCCCGGATCGGCGGGCCGCAGCAGGTCCAGAAGCTGCTCGGCGCCGCCGCGAACACCGGGTGGCACCGTTTCCAGATGGAGCGGATCGGCGACGGCCGCGGACCGGTCCGGCGGCTCCCCGCCGCGGTGGCAGCCGCCGATTACGTGCTGCGGGACGGCGCACAGGCCCTCGCCGCACGCCGCCGCCGGCTCAGCACCGCCGACCGGGTCGACCGCTCGAGCCCGGCAGGCTAACGGGTCACCGCCGGCGCCGGCTCGCCGTCGAGGGTCATCGAGTCGACCGTCACCGAGCCGCCGCGCGGGACGTGGGCGACGTAGACGCCGGTCGCACCCGGCCAGGCCTCTCGCCGGAGCTCGAAGCCACCGCCGCGTCCCGGCGTCCCCAGCGGCGGCATCGCGTCACCGGCGCGCGCGACGGCGAACGTCAGTCGTGACCCGCGCAGCTGGGCGCAGACGCGCAGGGGATAGAGCGCGCCGCGGTCCGGCGTCGCGAGGTACGGGGTGAGGTCGACGCCGGCGGGGTCGACGTCGAAGCGGCCGTCGTCGAAGTAGATGAGCTTGAACAACGTGAAGGCACCGAGGTAGACGTTGCGCTCCAGCACGACGGCGCGGTAGCTGCCGGAGTGCCGGGCGATCCGGAACGCGATGCCGTTCTGGCTGAGGCCGACGCCCGAGCGCCAGGTGGCGCAGGCGGTCGAATCGGTGACGGCGGGCCGGTCCACCGCCCAGTGCACCTCCCGCTGGTTCGGCCCGCTGCTCCGGTTCCGGACCTCCAGGGAGCCCGGGCCCGACGAGGCCGCGTAGAGGCCGCCGTCCTTCGTGAGCGACGCCGACCCGGATGCCACGTGCCCGGCCGAGCCGACCCACACGAGCACCCCCACGACCACCACGGCGACGGCCGCGACCAGCCGTCGCCGGTGTCGTTCGCGGGCGCGCGACGCAGCCATCGCCACCCTTATCCCCGCCCGGCGCCGTCGATCTGCAACGCCCGGGTGACCTCCGCGGCGGCCGCTGCCGTCAGCCGCCCGGCCTCGTCGAGGCGTCGGTCGAGCCGGTCCTGCGGTGCGGAGACGTTGAGCGCGGCCGCAATCCGTCCGGAGGCGTCGCGTACCGGCGCCGAGCAGCCGACGACGCCACGCTCGAACTCGTGGCGGACCACCGCGTAGCCGCGGCTGCGGATGTCGGCGGACGTCCGCGCCGCGCTGCGTCCGAGGGCGGGGAACCAGCCCGCCAGCACCGACGGCTCCCAGTCGCTGACGAGGACCTGGCCGGCCGAGGTCCCCGGCACGTCGACGGGCACCCCCTCCCATCCGGAGGAACGGAAGCCGTGCGGCGGGGCCTCCGTCCACAACGTCAGCACCCGGAACTCCCGCAGGACGCAGAGGTGCGTCGTCTCGTCGAGCCCGCCGACGAGACGACGCATCGCGGGGCCGGCCAGGTGCACCATGCGCGACTCGGCGGTGCGCGCGGCATAGGAGTAGAGGCGCCAGCCGAGCCGGTAGTTCGCCGTCGTCGGGTCGCGCTCGACCATGCCCGCATCGCGCAGCGCCTGCAGCGCACGGGAGACCTGGCTGTTCTGCCGCCCGAGCCGGCCGGCGATCGCGACCACACCGAGCCCGCCGCGCCGCACGGTGTCGTCGCCGGCGAGCAGGTCGAGGATGTCGAGATCACGGCCGAGGCCGGTGGACTGGAAGCCGTTGGGCTGTCCGTGCTGCACCTGCCCGACCCTGCCACCCCGTGCGCTGAGCGCAAGGGTGCTCGCCCAGCCGTGGGGCCGGTCGTAGCGTCCCGGCCGTGGAGGCGGGCTCATGAAAATCGTCGCGATCCGGCTCGACCGGCTCCGACTCCCGCTGGACCCGCCCTTCCGCGCCGCCTGGGACCCCGAGCCGCGTCGCCACTTCGACGCGACGATCGTCACCATCGAGACCGACGAAGGGCTCGCCGGCGTCGGCTCGGGCGACACGATGGACGGCTTCGAGGCCTACGAGCACCTGTTCCTCGGGACCGACCCCCGGGCGATCGCCCGTCACGTGCGGACGCTCGAGACGATCAGCTTCCACGCCGGGCGCTACTGGCCGCTCGAAGCGGCGTTGTGGGACCTGCTGGGCAAGGTCGCGGGGCTGCCCGTCGCCACGCTGTTCGGCGGCACCCTCGACCGCATCCCGGCCTACGCGTCCTCGGGGGAGCGCAAGCCGCCCGCCGAGCGGGCGGAATCGGCGCTGGCGGCGCAGTCGCAGGGGTTCCGGGCGATGAAGCTCCGCATCGACCGCAACCATCTCGCCGAGGGCGTCGCGACCGTGGCCGCCGTCCGGGAGGCAACCGGACCGACGTTCGAGATCATGGTCGACCTCAACCAGTCCTGGCGCATGGCCGGCGACATCGAACCGGCGCTCGACGCCGTCGCCGTCCGTCGGACCGTGGAGCAGCTCGCCGAACTCGACGTCTTCTGGGTCGAGGAGCCGCTGCCCTATGCCGACGCCGCCGGTCTTCGCACCCTGCGCGACAGGACGACGACCCGCATCGCGGCCGGCGAGATGCTCCGCACCACCGAGGACGTGCTGACGCTGCTGCGTGCCGACGCGCTGGACGTCTACCAGATGGACGTGGTGCTCGCCGCGGGGATGTCGCGATGCCGCACCCTCGGTGAGCTCGCGCTGCAGCAGCACCGCGCCTTCACCCCGCACACCTGGACCAACGGCATCGGCCTGCTGGCCAACCTGCACGTCGCCGCCGGGGTCGGTGGCGGCCCGTATCTGGAGTTCCCGTTCGACCCGCCCGGGTGGACGCCGGAGCGCCGGGACTTCCCCCTGGTCCGGCCGGTCGCCCTCGAGCCCGACGGCACCGTCGCGGTGCCGCAGGCACCGGGCCTCGGCGTGGACCTGGACCCCGAGGCGATCGAGAGGTGGCGCCGAGCATGACCGCACGCACGTACACCGACTGGCAGCAGGCGGCCGAGAAGCTCGTGCCGGCGACCCAGCTGTGGCTGGACGGCGGCTACGTCGACGCCCTCGAGGGCATCACGTTCCCGGCCGAGAGCGGCCGCGACGGCTCGGTACTGGCCAAGCTCGCCGCCGGCACCAGCGACGACGTCGACCGCGCCGTCCGCTCGGCCCGCGCCGCCTTCGACGACGGGCGCTGGCGGGACCGGACCCCCCGCGAGCGCGGCCGCGTCCTGGTCCGGCTCGGGGAGCTCATGCTCGAGCACCGCGACGAACTGGCCCTGCTGGAGACGCTCGAGGTCGGCAAGCCGATCGGCGACACGACAGGCGTCGACGTGCCGACCGCCGCGTCGGTGTTCACCTGGTACGGCGAGGCCATCGACAAGCTCTACGACGCGGTGGCGCCGGTGGGCGCCGGGGCCCTCGCCCTGGTGACGCGGGAGCCGCTCGGGGTCGTGGGCGCGGTCGTGCCGTGGAACTACCCGCTCATCCTCACCTCCTGGAAGCTCGGCCCGGCGCTCGCCGCGGGCAACAGCGTCGTGCTCAAGCCCGCCGAGCAGTCGTCGCTGGGCGCGTTGCTGCTGGCGCGGCTCGCCACCGAGGCGGGCCTGCCCGATGGTGTGCTGTCGGTGGTCACCGGCTACGGCGAGTCCGCCGGTCAGGCGCTCGGCCGCCATCCGGACGTGGACAAGATCGCCTTCACCGGCTCGGAGGAGGTCGGCAAGCTCTTCCAGACCTACGCCGGGCAGTCCAACGGGAAGATCGTCGCGGTGGAGGCGGGCGGCAAGTCGCCGCACCTCGTGCTCGACGACGCCGTCGACCTCGACGCCGCCGCCTCCGCGATCGCGTGGGGGGTCTTCTACAACGCCGGCCAGACCTGCCACGCCGGTACCCGGCTGGTCGTCCACTCCTCGCTCCGGGAGCCGCTGCTCGCGAAGCTCACCGAGCTCGCCGGCACCTTCACACTCGGGGACCCGCTCGATCCGTCGACGACGCTCGGACCGCTCGTCGACCGGCCCCAGCTCGAGCGGGTCCTCGGCTACCTCGACCTCGCGCGCTCCGAGGGCGCGCACGTGGTCACCGGCGGCGGTGCCGTCGACGGCGAGAGCGTCGGGGCATCGTCCGGTGCGGCCTTCGTCGCCCCGACCGTCCTCGACGGCGTCCGGCAGGACTCCGCGGTCACGCAGGACGAGATCTTCGGCCCGGTCCTGACCGTCACCGCCTTCGAGGACCTCGACGAGGGGGTCCGGCTCGCCAACGACACCCGCTTCGGCCTCGCCGCCGCCGTCTGGACCGGCTCCGTCACGACCGCCCACCGGGTCGCCCGCCGCCTGCGCGCCGGCACGGTGTGGGTCAACACCTATGACGCCGCGTCGGTGTCGACGCCGTTCGGCGGCTTCGGGGCCTCCGGGAGTGGACGCGACCGCTCGTTGGCGGCGCTGGACGCCTACTCCGCCGCCAAGACGACGTGGATCGACCTGTCATGAGCGTCGCCGGCCACCTCGCCGTCCGCCAGCTGAGTCTCGCCGGTGCGTCGCCGGTCGAGTTCGGCGTCGGGGCCGTGACGCGGTTGCCGCTCACGCTGGCCGCCGTGGGGGCGTCCCGTGCACTCGTGGTGACCGACCCCGGGGTCCGCGCGGCAGGGGTGCTCGCCCGTGTCCTCGCGCCGCTCGACGAGGCCGGGATCGAGTACGGCGTCTTCGACCGGGTGCGGCCCAACCCGTCCACCGACGACGTCCTCGCCGGTGCCGCGGCGGCCGCGGAGCTGCGCGAGCAGGGTGTCGGCGACCTCGCCGTACTCGCGGTCGGTGGCGGCTCGGCGCTCGACGTCGCCAAGGGCGTCGGCCTGCTGGCTGCGGCGCCACGCGACGACGCGGTGGGGCTGGCCGGGCTGTTCGAGGCGGCCGAGCATCCCGGTCTGCCGCTCGTGGCGGTGCCGACGACGGCGGGGACGGGCGCCGAGACCAACGGTTTCGCGGTGCTGGCCGACCCCGGCACACACGCGAAGGTCTACCTCGGCGCCGCCTCCGTGCGGCCACGCATCGCCGTCCTCGATCCGGAACTCACGCTAGGCGTCCCACCCCTGGTGACCGCCGCGACCGGTATGGATGCGCTGACCCACGGCGTCGAGTCGCTGGCGTCGCGGGGGAGTTCGCCGCTCTCCGAGGCCTACGCGCTGCGCGCGGTCGCGCTGGTCGGACGCCACCTCCGGCGCGCGGTGAGCGACGGCAAGGACGTGGAGGCGCGCGCACAGCTGCTGTTCGGCGCGCACCTTGCCGGGCTCGCGCTGACGCTCTCCGGCCTCGGGCTCGTCCACGGCATCGCCCACGCCACCACCGGCCACACCGGGGCCGCCCACGGCCTCGCCCTCTCCGCGGTGCTGGACACCGTGATGGAGGCCAGTGCACCCGCCGCCGCCGACGCCTTCTGCGAGGTGGGGGTCGCGCTCGGCGCCGGTGCATCGGCAGGTGATGCCATCGACGCGTGCCGCGGGCTGGCCGACGACGTCGGTGCCCGGAAGACCCTGGGGGAGCTCGGGGTCGACGAGGCGTTGCTGCCCATCCTGGCCGCCGATGCCCTGGCCGACACGGTGTCCCGCAACGCGCCGTGGCTGCCGTCGGCCGCGGAGCTCACCGACCTGCTGAGCAGCCGGCTGTAGTCGCCGACGCTCGGGCGAGGTGGAGCGGCGCTGCCTAGCCTCTGGTGAAAGTGGGCAGGGAGTCGGCATGCCACCGAGCGCCCGCCAGTCCGATCGGCCCTTCGACGTCGTGCTGTTCGGCGCGTCCGGGTTCACCGGTCAGCTCACCGCGCAGTACCTCGCCGCGCACGCTCCGGCCGACCTGAAGTGGGCCATCGCCGGGCGCAACCGCGGCAAGCTCGAGAAGCTGCGGGACGGTCTGGCCGCGGAGAACGCCACGATCGGCGAGCTCGAGATCCTCACCGCGGACGTCGGCGACCGGGCCTCGGTCCGCCGTGTGGCCGAGGCGGCGAAGGTGGTCGTCACCACCGTCGGGCCGTACCTGGAGTACGGCGAGCCGCTCGTCGCCGCCTGCGCCGAGACGGGGGCGGACTACGTCGACCTGACCGGGGAGCCGGAGTTCGTCGACCGGATGTTCGTCGAGTACAACCACGCAGCTGAGCGCTCCGGGTCCCGCCTCGTCCATGCCTGTGGCTTCGACTCGATCCCGCACGACCTCGGCGCGCAGTTCACCGTCGAGCAACTGCCCGACGACCAGCCGCTGAAGGTGGCGGGCTACGTCCGCGCCGGCGGCACGATCTCGGGTGGCACGTTCGCCTCGGCCCTCACCGCGTTCGGCCGTGTCCGCCAGATGGCGAGCGCGCACGCCGACCGGCGCCGGGCCGAGGGCCCGGGCGACGGACGTCGCTCGCGGGCGGTCACCGGGCGCCCGGGCTACGACCGGGCGGTCGGGAAGTGGGTGCTGCCGTTCCCGAGCCTCGACCCGCAGGTCGTCGCCCACTCCGGTCGCGTGCTGCCCGAGTACGGGCCTGACTTCGCCTACAGCCACTACATCGCCCTCAACAATCCGGCGACGGCGGCGGGCATCGCCGTCGGTACCGGCGGTTTGTTCGCCCTGGCGCAGCTGCCGCCGACCCGCGCCGCGTTGCAGCGGCTGCGTCCGTCCGGGTCCGGCCCGACGGCCGAGCAGCGGGAGAAGGGCTGGTTCTCGGTGCGCTTCGTGGGCAGCTCGGCGGACGGGACGACGGTCCGTACCGAGGTGCGCGGCGGCGACCCGGGTTACGGCGAGACCTCGAAGATGCTGGCCGAGTCCGCCCTCTGCCTGGCCCTGGACGACCTGCCGACCACCGCCGGTTCGGTCACGTCGGCCGTGGCGATGGGGCCGGCGCTGCGCAAGCGGTTGGTGGCGAACGGCATCAGCTTCGACGTCCGGTAGCCGACCACCGGCCGTTCTTTTGTTCTACTCAAGACATTGACCCGCTCAACGTGCTGTGACAGTGTGGTCGCTGATGCGCACCAGTTGGGACGACACGTTGCGGGCCGCCGGCCTCCGCGTCACCCTGCCTCGCCACCTGGTGCTGGAGGCGCTCGAAGCGCGTCCGCACAGCGACGCGGAGACGATCCTCGCCGCGGCGCGCCACAGCTACCCGAACCTCTCCGCGCAGGCCGTCTACGGCGTGCTCAAGGCTTTCGTGGCCAGCGGCATCGCCCGTCGCTTCGAGCCGGCCGGCGCCTCCGCGCTCTACGAGCTGCGGGTCGGCGACAACCACCATCACCTCGTCTGCCGCCGCTGCGGCACCGTCGTCGACGCCGACTGCGCGATCGGGGCGGCCCCCTGCCTGACGCCGTCGCCCGAGGCCCCTGCCGACTTCGCCGTCGACGAGGCCGAAGTCATCTTCTGGGGTCTGTGTGCCGACTGCCGCGACGCCGTCGCGGTCGCGCCGGACCCCGCCCTGCTCACGCCCGCCCGTACGACCACTGAAAGGTAGGACATGACGACCTCCGCGGATCGCCCGACCCTGACCACCCGTCAGGGCCATCCCGTGTACGACAACCAGAACACCAAGACGATCGGGTCGCGTGGCCCGGCCACGCTCGAGAACTACCACCTGATCGAGAAGCTCGCCCACTTCGACCGCGAGCGCATCCCGGAGCGTGTCGTCCACGCCCGAGGCGCCACCGCGTTCGGCTACTTCGAGGCCGACGGCACGGTCGGGGACCAGCCCATCGCCGAATTCACCCGCGCGAAGCTGTTCTCGGAGAAGGGCAAGCGCACCCCGCTCGCCATCCGCTTCTCCACCGTCGCCGGTGGCCGGGACTCCTCCGAGGTCGCGCGTGACCCGCGCGGCTTCGCGGTGAAGTTCTACACCGAGGACGGCAACTGGGACCTCGTCGGCAACAACATGGGCGTCTTCTTCATCCGCGACGCGATCAAGTTCCCGGACCTGATCCACTCGCAGAAGCCGGACCCGGTGACCTTCGAGCGGCAGCCCCCGAACCGCGTGTTCGACTTCATCGCGAACACCCCCGAGGCGTTGCACATGGTCACCCTCGTCTTCAGCCCCCGCGGCATCCCGGCGAGCTACCGCCACCAGCAGGGTTTCGGCGTGAACACCTACAAGTGGGTCAACGCCGCCGGCGACACCAAGCTCATCAAGTACCACTGGCACCCGCACCAGGGCGTCAAGTCGCTGACCGCCGCGGACGCCGCGTCGATCCAGGGCGAGGTGCTCGGATCGCACACGAAGGACCTCTACGAGGCCATCGACAAGGGCGACTACCCGAAGTGGGATTTGCTCGTCCAGATGATGGACGACACCGAGCACCCCGAGCTCGACTTCGACCCGCTGGACGACACGAAGGCGTGGCCGGAGAACGAGTTCCCGCTGCACAAGGTCGGCACCATGACGCTCGACCGCACGCCGGACAACTTCTTCGCCGAGAACGAGCAGATCGCGTTCGGCACCGGAGTGCTGGTCGACGGTCTCGACTTCTCCGATGACAAGATGCTGGTCGGCCGGACGTTCTCCTACTCCGACACCCAGCGCTACCGCGTCGGCCCGAACTACCTGCAGCTGCCGGTCAACGCGCCGAAGCGGCAGGTCGCGACCAACCAGCGCGACGGGCAGATGGCCTACGACCAGGGTGAGTTCGCCGGGCAGAACCCGCACGTCAACTACGAGCCGAGCTTCTACGCCTCCCCGCAGGAGGCACCGAAGCCCAGCCACGACGAGCAGGGCCCGGAGTACCACGCCCGCGTCACGCGGCAGAGGATCGAGAAGCGCAACGACTACATGCAGGCCGGTCAGCGCTACCAGGTCATCGAGCAGTGGGAGAAGGACGACCTGGTCGCCAACCTGGTCGACGCGCTCGGCCAGTGCGAGCGCCCGATCCAGGAGCGGATGGTCTGGCACCTGCTGCTCGCCGATGACGAGCTGGGCAAGCGCGTGGGTGACGGCATCGGCCTCGGCGCCGACGACGTCCGCCACCTCGAGCCGCTCCCCGGCTACGCGCTGAACGAGGAAGAGCTGCAGCGGCTCTCCAACCTCGGCAAGAACGGGCCGCGGGACGTCTCGGGCCTGACGATGACCCACGCCGTGCCGAACGCCCACGAGAAGGTCGCCGGCGTCTGATCGCCTGCGCCGGACAGCGAAGAGCCTCCCGCCCCTCTGGGGTGAGAGGCTCTTCGCATGGGACGGGAGCCGACGAGCCACGAGCGGATGAGCGGCGTCCCGTGGGACGCTTCCTACACCCGGTCGGAACCGGCGCCGTGGGACGTCGGGGGGCCGCAGCCAGCCGTGGTGCGGCTCGCCGCCTCCGGCCTGGCCGGGCCGGTGCTCGACGCCGGCTGCGGCACCGGGGAGAACACTCTGCACCTCGCGGTGATGGGACTGCCGGTGCTGGGGGTCGACGTCGCCGCGACGGCGGTCTCCCGGGCACGGGTCAAGGCGCAGGAAGCGGGACTCGACGCGGAGTTCCTCGTTGCGGACGCCCTCGCCCTCGCCGAGCTCGGGCGCACCTTCGCCACCGTCGTCGACTGCGGGCTGTTCCACAGCTTCGACGCCGACGAGCGCAGGCAGTACGTCGCGGAGGTCGCGTCGGTGCTCCGTCCGGGCGGGGAGCTGCACGTCCTCTGCTTCCGGGACGGAGAACCGGACAGCGGGCCGCATCCGGTGAGCGAGGGAGAGCTCCGCGAGGCGTTCGACGGCTGGGGGTCCCTCGCCCTCGAACCCGAGGTGCTGCGGACCCGCTTCCACGATGACCCGGGTGCGCCCGCGTGGCACGCGACGGTGCGTCGATGAGGAGAAACGGGCGCCCCCTCTGACGCGAGCTACCAGACGTCGCCCTCACGCCAGTCGCAGGTGAGCTCGGCGGTGAGGTCGAGGGCGACGCCGTCCACCGTGAGGACGTGCACGGCCCCCACCTCCTCCGGCGTCGGCCGGACGCCGTCCGGGGTCAGCGCCGACAGCGTGCCGGCCCAGGGTCGCCATCCGTGGGAGCGGTAGAGCGGCGCACCGTCATCGGTGGCGCCCAGCGCGCCCAGGTCGTACGCACCGCGGATCATCCGCTCGATCTCGGCCATCACGATGCCGCCCAGACCGCGGCGGCGGGAGTCGTCGCGGACCGCCACCGCCTCGACGTAACCGCAGCGCAGGACGCGGCCGGCGTGCAGCATCCGGCGGGCGACGAGGCTCGCGTGCGCGACGATCTCGCCGTCGGTCTCGACCCAGACGTGCATGCCGCCCAGGCCATGGGTCCAGTCGTGCTCGTCGAACGGGCCGTCCGGACGGCCCGCGAACGCCGCGTCGAGCAGGGCGCGGATCGCGGCGAGCCGGGTCGCCCCTACATCGGCGGTGTGCGCCGTGAGCGGCTCCGGAGAGGTCAACTCCGGGGGTTCACCACGATGCGCACCGGGTTGCCCTCCTTGGTCTCCAACCGCTTCACCCCGGCGTGGATGTCGGCCAGCGGGATCACGTCGCTGACCGACTTCGACACGTCGAGCCGACCCGTGGACACGAGTTTGATCAGCTGGTCGAGGTGCGGCTTCCGGTAGCCGAGGTGGCCCAGCAGGCTGTGGTTCAGCACGCCGAACAGCAGGCCCATGCCGAGACCGACCGGCTCGGGTGAGAGGCCGACCATCACCAGGCGCCCGTGCCGGCCCAGGCACATGTCGCCCTGCGCCAGCACGCGGTTCGCTCCCACGAGGTCGACCGCCACGTTGAGTCCGAGGCCGCCGGTCAGCTGCCAGACCTGCGACACCACGTCGTCGGCGGTGGGGTCGAGCGCGTGGTCGGCGCCGAGGGCGAGGGCACGCTCGCGGGCCTCGGGGAGCGGGTCGAACGCGAGGATCGGGGTGGCGCCGATCATCCGGGCGATCTGCACGGCGTGGACGCCGAGGCCTCCGATGCCCCACAGGCCGATCGACTCACCGGGGCGTAGCGCCGCCCGCTCGGTGAGTGCGGCGTAGGGGGTGGCGACCGCGTCGGCGAGCACGCAGGCCTGCTCGAGCGGGACGGAGTCCGGCACCTCGGTCAGCGCGTAGAAGGGGACGACGACGTACTCGGCCCAGGCGCCGTCGTAGGCGAAGCCCATGATCTCGAACTGCAGGCACTCCTCGAGCCGGCCGCGGACGCACATCGCGCACTGCCCGCAGTTCTTGCCGCCGGCGAGGAGTACACGGTCGCCGGGCTTCCAGCCGGTGACCTCGCTGCCGACCACGTCGATCACGCCGGCGGCCTCGTGGCCGGGCGTCACCTGCGGCAATGGGCTGGGCAGCGACCCGTCGAGCAGATGGACGTCGGAGAGGCAGATGCCGCAGGCGTGCACCTGGACCCTCACCTCCATCGGCCCGGGTTCGGGCACGGCGACGTCGGTGACGGCGAGGGTCTTGGTGCTCTGGTCGAAGCGCGCAGCCTTCATGATGCGATCCTGCCCTGGGGGGGTGGGGGTAGTGGGGGAGAAATGGGTGGGGGGAGAGAGGGTGGGGTGGTGTGGGGAGAGGAGGGGGGGAAGGGGGTTGGGTGGGTGGGGGTGTGCGTTGGCATGGTACGGCTGGTGGCTGTGGCTGTGCTGCTGGCGTGGGACGATGGCGTCGGTATGCGCGGGATCGGACCGGGTGTCGAGATGCGGCGGCTGGACGTCCGCTGCTGAGCTGAACCTCGCGCGAGCGTCCTGCTGTCGGTGGGGCGGAGCCCGCTGCTGCCGCTGCTGGCCGTGCCCGTCTCACGCAGGCCGTGCTGTTCCGACGCCGGTGCTGTCGCGGCGGTCGGGTCTCGGCGAGCTCTGCGACCGCTCGGTCGCCTGGCCGGCCAGTCCGCGCGTCGCCGACGCGCCACCGTGGATCCACGCCGTCTGCTACCTCGGCTGCTCGCGGCCTCTCGCTGGCGGCGTGGTGGCTGGCCGCGGCGGACCGTCGGTCGCGTGGCGACGCTGTCTCGACCCGCTGACCGGCTGCTCAACCGCAAGGCGTCTCGCGACCCGCTCGATCTCGCGCGCCAACAGGCCACGGCGCACACGCCCGCCGTCGCGGTGATCCTCTGCGACGTCGACCACTTCAAGGCGGTCAACGACACCCACGGGCACGAGCGCGGCGACGACGTCCTGCGGCGCTCGCCGCGCTCCTGCGCTACGAGCGCGACCTCCGTGCCGCTCCGCTCGGCGGCGAGGAGTTCCTCGTCTGCTCCCCGGCATGACCTGGGCGACGTGGGGTGCGGGCAGCTGCGCGCGCGTAGCAGTGAGCTGGTGCGGGGTGCGCTCACGATCTCGCGGTGTGTGTGCGCCACGGGAGTTTGAGTTGCTGTATGGGTAGTGAGGGGCTTAGTGGTGAAGTAGTGGGGAGTGTGTGTGGTGAGTTGGGGAGTGAGGTAGAGTGAGGGAGGGCTTGGTGCTCTGGTCGAAGCGCGCAGCCTTCATGATGCGATCCTGCCCTCCTATCCAGCCGGGATGCGTACCGGCACCTAGGGTCGAGGGCATGCGCCGCACCGTTTTCACCGAGGAGCACGAGGCATTTCGCGACGTCGCCCGCGAGTTCGTCGAGCGGCAGGTCAAGCCGCACCTCGACGTCATGCGCGAGGACCGCGAGATCGACCGCGCGACCTGGCTCGAGGCGGGGAAGCAGGGCCTGCTCGGGATCGCGGTTCCGGAGGAGTTCGGTGGCGGGGGTGTCGACGACTTCCGCTTCAACAGCGTCTTCAACGAGGAGCTCTCTCGCGTCAGCGCTGCGCTCGGCTCGAGCTTCTCGATCCACGCCGACATCGTCGCGCCGTATCTGCTCGAGCTCACGACCGACGAGCAGAAGCAGCGCTGGCTCCCCGGCTTCTGCAGCGGCGAGACCATCACCGCCATCGGGATGACCGAGCCCTCCGGCGGCAGCGACCTCGCCTCGCTGCGGACCACCGCCCGGCGTGACGGCGACAGCTACGTCGTGAACGGCTCGAAGACGTTCATCACCAACGGCTACAACTGCGACCTCGTCGTGCTGGCCGTCCGCACCGGCAGCACCGAGGACCGGGCCCGCGGCGTCTCGCTGCTCGCCGTCGAGGCCGGCACTCCGGGCTTCACCCGCGGCCGCAAGCTGCACAAGGTGGGCCAGCCCGAGGCCGACACCGCCGAGCTGTTCTTCGACAACGTGCGGGTGCCGGTGGACAACCTCCTGGGGGAGGAGAACCGAGGCTTCCCGGCGATGATGACGCGACTCGCGCAGGAGCGGCTGTCGTGTGCGATCTCGAACGTCGCGCACGCCAAGCAGATCCTGGACGAGACGCTCGACTACGTGAAGGAGCGCAAGGCCTTCGGCTCCTCGGTCGGTTCGTTCCAGGCCAACAAGCACCGCATCGCCGAGCTCGTCACGCAGATCGACGTCGCCCGAGCGTTCGTCGACACCTGCCTCGACGCGCACGTCCGCGGCGAGCTGTCCGCCGTCGACGCGGCAAAGGCCAAGCTCTGGAGCTCCGAGGCGCAGAACGCCGTCATCGACGCCTGCGTCCAGCTCTACGGCGGCTACGGCTACATGCAGGAGTACCGCGTCGCGCAGGCGTGGGCCGACGCGCGCGTCTCCCGGATCTGGGCGGGCTCGAACGAGATCATGCGCGAGATCATCGGCCGGGACCTGGGGCTCTGAGCCGCTCCCGATGAGGGACGGCCTTCGTCGCGGCCGGCCTCAGGGGGTTCGCCGCACCGGGTAGGTCGGGCGCCAGCTGTAGCGCTTCGGCCGTTGCGCCATGGGCCAGTCGGCATTCGTCGGTGTCGTCGTCGGGTAATCCGCGTGGACCTCGGGGTGGTCCTCGCGCACGTGGTACTCGAGTACGGGCCTCAGCTGGAAGCCGAGTGCGCAGTACGGGCATTGGTGAGCGGCCATGGTTCCTCCTCGACAGAACGCTTCTGTTGCTGTCTACCCATCGTTGGTGTAGCACAACAGTTGTGGTCGCGCCAGCTTTAGGCGAACCTGCTGTTCCTGGTGCTAGGCCAGCTGGTGTAGAAGGCAGCGTGGACTCCTTCCGGCACGGCGACTTCACCTTCCCGGTCACGGACGCAGGCCCGGCCGACGGTGAGACCGTGCTCCTGCTGCACGGCTTCCCACAGACCAGGCGGAGCTGGACCGCGCTGGCGTCCCGTCTGCACGACGCCGGCTACCGGACGCTCGCGCCGGACCAGCGGGGGTATTCGCCGACGGCCCGGCCCCCGCGACGGCGCGACTACCGGATGGGGGAACTGGCCGCCGACGTCGACGCGCTGATCTCGGCCAGCGGGCGCGGCCGGGTCCACGTGGTGGGGCACGACTGGGGTGCCATAGCGGCCTGGGCGACGGCGGCGAGGTATCCGGAGCGGGTGGCCAGCCTGTCCGCGCTGTCGGTGCCGCATCCGGCGGCGATGCAGCAGGCGGTGATGCGGTCCCGGCAGCTGTTGCGGTCCTGGTACATGGTGCTGTTCCAGCTGCCACGCGTCCCCGAGGCCCTGTTCCGTCCCGAGGCTCCCCGTTCCCGGGCGCGGGCGATGCGCTTCCTCCGGTACTTCGGCCAGTCCCGGGAGCGGGCCGACCGCGACCTGACGGCGCTCGGCGACGCCGGCTTCTCGGCAGCGCTGGGCTGGTACCGGGCGATCCCCTGGGGCTCGCTACCGGAACTGCGCACGCCGATCTCGGTGCCGACGCTGTACGCCTGGTCCGACGGCGACCGCGCGGTCACCCGTGCCGCCGCCGAGCTGTGCGCGCGGCACGTCGCGGCGCCCTACGAGTTCGTCGAGTTCCCCGGCGCGACCCACTGGTTCCCCGAGGAGGTCCCCGACCAGTTGGCGGCCCGCCTCGTCGCGCACCTGCGCCGGCACCCGGCCCGCTGGTCCGACGCTACGGTGCGCGGATGACCACCTGCACGCCGCCGGCGTCCGACGGCGATCGACGGGCCATCGCGGAGATCGTGCGGGTGTTCTTCTCCGCCTTCACCTCCGGCGAGGACTGCATCGCAGGTCTGGCCGCGCTGCGGGCGGTGTTCCTCCCCGAGGCCGTCATCGTCCGGACCTGCGGGCAGTCGCCGGTCGTCTACGACGTCGAGAGCTTCATCGAGCCGCGACAGGCACTGCTCACCAGCGGGACGCTGGTCGACTTCCGGGAGTGGGAACTGTCCGGCCGCACCGAGGTGTTCGGCGACATCGCCCAGCGCTTCTCCACCTACGCGAAGGCGGGCGTGCAGGACGGCGTCCCGTTCACGGGGAGGGGCGCGAAGACCCTCCAGTTCGTCCGTACCTCGTCCGGGTGGCGCATCAGCTCCGCGGCCTGGGACGACGAGCGCGAGGGCTTGGCGCTCGGGTCCGCGACCCCTTGAGCCGTCCCGTCAGCGCGGGGTCAACACGCCCCGGTAGAGCTCGGTGATCTGGTCGGCTATCGCGCTCCACGAGAAGGACTGGACGGCGCGCTCCCGACCGGCGCGGCCCATCGCCTCGGCGCGCGCGGGGTCGGCGACGAGCTCGTTCACCGCAGCGGCGATCGACGCGCTGAACACCGCCGGGTCCGCAGGCTCCCGTGTCGTCATGTCGCCGATCTCCAGCGGCACGAGCAGACCGGTCTCGCCGTCCACGACGACCTCCGGGATGCCTCCGGTACGGGTCGCGACGACCGCGGCACCGCACGCCATCGCCTCGAGGTTGACGATGCCCAGCGGTTCGTAGATCGAGGGGCAGACGAACACCGTCGCGTGCGAGAGAAGCTGGATCTTCTCGGGGTTCGTGACCATGCCGGAGATCCACCGCACGTCCCGCGACGCGGCGGCCTGCTCGACCAGCGCCGCGACCTCGGCCTGGATCTCCGGGGTGTCGGGAGCACCCGCACACAGCACCACCTGCGCGGCGGGATCGATCTGCGCCGCAGCACGGGCGAGGTGGCCCACGCCCTTCTGCCGGGTGATGCGGCCGACGAACAACACGATCGGCCGGTCCGGGTCGACTCCGTACTTCTCCAGCACGTCGATGCCTGCGTCGGCGGAGTACTCGTCGGCGTCGATGCCGTTGTAGACCACCCCGACCCGCGCCGGGTCGACCCCGGGGTAGGCGCTGAGGATGTCGCGCCGGTTCTCCGCCGACACCGCGACGACGGCGTCGGCGGCCTCGAGAGCGGTCTTCTCGCACCAGCTCGACAGGGCGTAGCCGCCGCCCAGCTGCTCCGCCTTCCATGGGCGCAGGGGTTCCAGACTGTGCACCGTCGCGACGTGCGGGATGTCGTAGAGCAGCTTCGCGAGGTGCCCGCCGAGGTTGGCGTACCAGGTGTGGCTGTGCACCAGCTCGGTGCCCTCGACCGCGGCCGCCATCGACAGGTCGATGCTCACGGCCCGCAGCGCGGCCAGATGCGGCGACGTCCCGGCGAGCGCGTCCCAGGACGCGTGCCCGACGGCCGGGACCTGCGTGGAGTCGGGGCTGCCCCAGGCATGCACGGTCAGGTCGACCCGAGAGGCGAGCTCGCGGGCCAGGTACTCGACGTGCACCCCGGCCCCGCCGTAGACGTCCGGCGGGTACTCGCGGGTCAGCAGGGCGACCCGTGTCGTCGGCGTCGGTGGGGACGGCATCAGGGCAGCACCTTCTCGCCCTTGCCGAGCACCACCACACCGCCGTCGGAGACGGTGTAGCGCTCGCGGTCGCGTTCGAGGTCGACCCCGATGGTCGCGCCCGGCGGCACCACGACGTTCTTGTCGAGGATCGCGTTGCGCACCACCGCGTTGCGGCCGACCTCCACGCCGGGCAGCAGGACCGAGTTCTCGACGGTGGCGTAGGAGTGCACGTACACCTCCGGCGACAGGACGCTGCCGCGGACCTCGCCACCGGAGACGATGACGCCGGCGCAGACCAGCGAGTCCACGGCGTGCCCGGTGCGCCCCGGGTCCTCGAAGACGAACTTCGCCGGCGGCAGCGGGTCTGGCAGCGTCAGGATCGGCCACTCGAGGTTGTAGAGGTTGAAGATCGGGTGGACCGAGGTCAGGTCCATGTGGGCGTCGTAGTACGCATCGATGGTGCCGACGTCGCGCCAGTAGCCCCGGTCGCGGTCGGTCGACCCCGGGATGACGTTGGTGGTGAAGTCGTAGACCGCCGCCTCACCGCGGTCGACCATGGCCGGCAGGATGCTGCCGCCGAGGTCGTGGGCGGAGTCCTCGTCGGCCGCGTCCCGGGTCACCGCGTCGATCAGTGCCGACGTGCTGAAGACGTAGTTGCCCATCGAGGCGAAGATCTGGCCCGGGTCGTCGGCCAGGCCCTCCGCGGTCGCCGGCTTCTCCAGGAACTCCGCGATGAGCGACGACCCCGGCCGCGTGGTGATGACGCCGAACTGATCGGCCTGCTCCTTCGGTACCCGCAGCGCCGCGACCGTGACGCCGGCCCCGGAGGCCTTGTGGGCCTCGACCATCTGCCGCGGGTCCATGCGGTAGATGTTGTCGGCGCCGAAGACGCAGACGTAGTCCGGCCGCTCGTCGCCGATGAGGTTGAGGTTCTGGTAGATCGCGTCGGCGGAACCGGAGAACCAGCGCGGCCCGCGCCGCATCTGTGCCGGTACCGGGGTGACGTAGTTGCCGAGCAGCGGCGACATCCGCCAGGTCGTCGCGATGTGGCGGTCGAGGCTGTGGCTCTTGTACTGGGTCAGGACGGCGATCTTGAGGAAGCCGGCGTTGACGAGGTTGGAGAGGGCGAAGTCGACGAGCCGGTAGTTGCCGCCGAAGGGCACGGCCGGCTTCGCGCGGTCGCGGGTGAGCGGCATCAGACGCTTGCCCTCGCCGCCGGCGAGGACCAGTCCGAACACGGAGGTGCGCATGCCGTCATCTTGACCCCTCGGGGCGCGGCTGATCACCCCGCGCGGCTGATCATCTCCGTCCGGCGCGTCGCCGGGCCGTCAGAGGGACGGCGAGCCAGAGCACACCGAGCAGCAGCCCCACCCCGGCCGCGGCGACGGTTCCCGCGACAGCCCCGCTCGTCACCACGAAGATCAGGGCGACGACCCCGGTGACCGCCACGGCGAGCAGCAGCAGACCGACCTCGGCCAGCCGGGCGGCCGCGTCGACGAGCTGCTCCTTCTCGTGGCGACGGAAGACCGCGCGGTGCAGCGCCACGGGCGCGATGAGCACACCGGTTGCGGCGACGGCGAGCAGCACGACGACGAGGTACAGCCTCCGCTCGGCGGTCGACAGGGTCGCGAAGCGGTTCTGGAACGGAAGGCTCAGCAGGAACGCGGTGAGCAGCTGCACGCCGGTCTGCGCCACCCGCAGCTCCTGGAGCAGCTCGCTCCAGTTGCGGTCGCTGCGCTCGGCCGGCGTCTCGTGCCGCTCCGGGCTCGCGTCGTCCATGCCCCACCCGTCGTCTCGCCCGCGGCCCTCGGTCCGGCCCGCGACTAAGCTCGGCCTTCCCGATCCGTCCGCCTGCCACCCGATCCGGAGGCCCCTGTGCGATTGCTCCTGCTGGGTCCGCCGGGGTCCGGAAAAGGTACCCAGGCCGAGCGGCTGGTCGAGATCCTCGGCGTCCGCCACATCTCGAGCGGTGACCTGCTCCGGGCGGAGGTCGACGCCGACACCGACTGCGGGCGGGCCGTGAAGGACGCGATGAAGTCCGGCGAGCTCGTGCCGGACGATGTGGTCATCGCGATGCTGCGCCAGCCGATCCTGGACGCCAGTGCCGATGGCGGTTACCTGCTCGACGGGTTCCCGCGCACGCTCTCGCAGGCCGAGAGCGCCGCGGCGATGGCCCGCGAGGAGGGCGTCCTCGCCGACGCCGCCGTCTTCCTCGCCGCGGAGCCGGACCTGCTGGTCCGTCGGCTGCTGGCCCGGGCGAAGGAGCTCGGGCGCGCGGACGACAACGAGGAGACGATCCGCCACCGCATCGAGGTCTACAACTCCAAGACCGAGCCGCTGCGGGAGTACTACGCCGAGCGCGGCATCCTCCTCGAGGTCGACGGGCTGCAGACGGTCGACCAGGTCACCGCCGACATCCTCACCGGCCTCGGACGGGGGCCGGCACCCGCGTGATCGGGGTCCTCGAGGTCGTCCTCGTCGTGGGGGCACTCGCGCTCGCGATCGCGGCCCTGGTGTGGGCCGCGCTGGACCGTCCCGTCCGGCTGGGGCACCTCGTGGCCGGCGCCGCGGTCGAGCTGGTGCTGCTCGTCCAGGCGGTGATCGCGATCGGGCGGGTCGTCGCCGGGACGCGGCCGCACTCGACGGCGACGTTCGTCGCCTATGCCGTGGGCTCGCTCGTGGTGCTGCCGCTCGGGGTGCTCTGGGCCCTGGAGGAGCGGACGCGCTGGTCGTCGGTGGTGCTGGCGATCGCGGCGGTGACCGTCGCGGTCATCGTGCTGCGGATGGGGTCGGTCTGGAACGGTCATGCCTGACCGGGTCCGGAGGGCACGGCGTTCCCGGCCGGCCCGGCAGGACCAGGGGCCGGGTCGCGTGCTCGTGGCGGTCTACGCCGTGTTCGTCCTCGCCGCCGGTAGCCGCGCAGCGGTGCAGCTCGCAACGCAGTACTCCAAGGCGCCGCTCGCCTACGTGCTGTCGGCGGTGTCGGCGCTGGTCTACCTCGCGGCGACGATCGCCCTGGCCTCCCGACGCCCGGGTGCGCACCGGGCTGCGGTCGCCTGCCTGACGTTCGAGCTGGTCGGCGTGCTGGCGATCGGAACGTTCAGCGTCATCGACTCGAGCGCCTTCCCGGACGACACCGTCTGGTCGAACTACGGGATGGGTTACGTGTTCATCCCGGTCGTCCTGCCGATCGTCGGGCTGCTGTACCTGCGTCGCCGCAGCTAGGCAATGACGAAGGGGCGCCGGGCAGCGTGTGCTGCCCGACGCCCCTGTCGGCGGAAGTACGTCAGCTGCTGACGGCTTCCTTCGCGAGACGCGCGAGGGTGGTCTGTGCCGCGGAGACGACACTCGACCGGTTCTTGTGTGCTTCCTCGTGCCGCACGACGGTACGGATGTCCTCGGCCTTGCTGAGGTCCTTGATGGCCTCGGCAGCAGCGTTGGCGCTCATGTCGCCGTAGCCCTTGATCGGCAGTTCGTCGGCGTCGAGGGCACCGGCCTTGCGGCGGGCCTCGTGGATGTTCTCGCCGGCGGTCTGCGAGTTGGCGCGGGCCTTGCTCTCGCTGGTGCGGAGCCCGGCGTTCACGCCGGCGCTGACGACGTCAGCGGCGGACTCGGTGAACTGGGAGGCCTTGTCGCCGAGCTCCTCGGCCTTGCCCTTGAGCCCGAGCACCCGGCTGCGCACGACGTCGGCCGACTGGCCGACGCGGTCCGCGGCGCGGTTGAACTGGTCGATGGCGAAGCGGCCCGGGAGGATGGCGACGCGGTACGCCCCACCGGCGACGGTCTGCAGCGGCGTCGCGCGCAGGGCCGCGGGGCCTCCGAGGGCCTCCTCGGCGAGCACGGTGGTGAGCCACTCGACGGTCGCGCTGTGGGCCTTCTCGAGACGCTCGGCCAACTGGACCGTGCGCTTCTCGTCGAGTTCCTTGGCGAGCACCTTGACGTAGCGCGCCCGGTCGAGCAGCTGGTGCTCGAGCGCGAGGTCGCCGAACAGCGCCTCGGGGAGCGGCTGCGCCTGGTCCGCGCCGGACTTGGCGAAGGCGACGAAACGGCCGACGGCGGGGGTCACGACGTCCGGGACCCCACCGAGACGGCGGAGGTCACGGGCGATGGCGACAGCGCGCTTCTCGGCGTTCGAAGCGTTCTGCTGCAGTTCACGACGGACGGCGTCGGTACGCGCCTGCGCGACGCGGATCTCAGCGGTCTGCGCCTCCGAGGAGGTCAGCTGCAGCAGGATGCGGAGCTGGGCGGCGAGCTTGCCGGTGTCGGTGACAGCGATGGTGAATCATCCCTTTCGAGGGTGGATTGTCTGGCCCCCTCTAGATGCCCGGGGGGTGCTTGCGATATGCAGCAACCACGGACAAATGGTGCGGAACACGTCACACGGTCAGGTCCTGACGACCGGTCCGCCGCGGACATGAAGGCTTCGTGGTCCGCCTCCGCAGAGAGGGGAAGGTTGGAGCGGTGAACACCTCAGACCTGCTCCGGGAAGCCTTCGGTCGGATCCACCCCCTCGTCGTCGAGGCCGTGGAGGGGCTGGACGCCGACGCGCTCGCGTGGCGGGCCGACGACCAGGCCAACTCGATCGGATGGCTCGTGTGGCACCTGCTGCGGGTGCAGGACGACCACGTCGCCGAGGTCGCCGACGTCGAGCAGGTCTACACGTCGCAGGGGTGGGTGCGGCGCTTCGACCTCCCGCTCTCCGACAACGCCACCGGCTACGGCCACAACCCCTCCGACGTCGCCTCGGTGCAGGTGACGTCGGAGCTGCTGATCGGTTACGGCGAGGGCGTCGCGGCGGCGACGGACGCCTACCTCCGAAGGCTGACCGACGTCGACCTCGACCGTGTCGTCGACGAGCGCTGGGACCCGCCGGTGACGCTGGCGGTGCGGCTGATCAGCGTGCTCGACGACGACCTGGAGCACGTCGGGCAGGCCGCCTACGTGCGCGGCCTGCTCGAGCGTCGCTAGTCAATCCCGGTCCGCAGCGCCGTCAGGCGGGGACGCGGGTGAGGCTGCTGCGGGTGAGCTCCGACGGGCGGGCGTGGCCGGAGAGCGCCATCGTGTTGTCGAGGTCGGCGAGGAAGGCGCGGAGGACCGCCGTCACCCCGTCGGCGCCGCCGAGCGCGAGGCCCCAGGTGTAGAGCCGGCCGAGCACGACGACGTCGGCGCCGAGTGCGAGAGCCTTGACCGCGTCGGCGCCGCTGCGGATGCCGGAGTCGAACAGCACCGGGACGCGCTTCGCCACGGTGTCGACGATCTCGGGGAGTGCGTCGATGGCCGCGACCGCGCCGTCGACCTGCCGGCCGCCGTGGTTGCTGACGTGGATGGCGTCGGCGCCGACGTCGAGGGCGAGCGCGGCGTCGGCGCCGCAGCTGATGCCCTTGAGGACGAGTGGGAGATCGGTCTGCTCGCGGAGCCAGGCGATGTCGTCCCACGTGAGCGAGGGGTCGGCGAAGTTCGCGGCCCACGTGAGCACCTCAGCCTGCTCCACCGGGAGGTTGTCCGGGAGCATCGACCGGAAGACCGGGTCGGACGTGTAGTTCGCGATGCCGACGCGACGCAGGAAGGGCAGGTAGGCCCGGTCGAGGTCGCGCGGACGCCAGCCGAGCATCCAGGTGTCGAGGGTGACGACGAGGCCGGTGAAGCCCGCCTCCTCCGCGCGGCGCACCAGGCTCTTGGCGAGCTCGCGGCTCTTCGGCCAGTAGAGCTGGTACCAGCGTGGAGCGTCCGGGGCGGCCGCGACGACCTCTTCCATCGCGGTGCTCGACGCCGTCGAGAGGATGTACGGGATGCCGAGTGCGGCGGCGCCCTTCGCGGTGGCAGGTTCCGCGTCGTCGTGGATGATCGCCTGCACGCCGACCGGGCCCAGCATCACGGGCGCCGGCAGCGTGTGGCCGAGCAGCGTCGTCGTCAGGTCGCGCTGAGCCACGCCGCGCAGCATGCGGGGGACGATGCGCCACCGGTCGAACGAGTCGCGGTTCGCGGCCACCGTCCGTTCGGTGCCGGCGCCGCCGGCGACGTAGCCGACGGCCTCTGCCGTCATCGCCGCGTAGGCCGCTCTCTCGAGCTCGCGCACGTCGATCGGGAAGGCGGGCGTTTCGTCGCCGAGGCCGCGCAGGTAGATCTCGTTCTGGTACTCCGCGAGCGCCGACGGGGTGGCCTGCGGCGCGTCCTGTTGGGCGTCTTCGGTGGTCTGCGTCACCAGCCCATCCTGCACCCGGGAAGCGATGGCGGCTGTCGCGGGTTGCTGCCTGACGTCGGGTCACGACGGGCGAGGAGAGCAGCCATGGCGGAGCAGACGCGTGGACGGGTTCGGACCGAGACGGGGCAGAAGCGCATCCGGGTGTTCCTGGCGGGTGAGCTGGTCGCGGACACGCGCGCCCCGCTGCTCGTGTGGGAGAAGCCGTACTACCCGACCTACTATCTCCCGCTCGTCGACGTGAGGGCTCTGCTGGTGGGGACGGGCGAGAAGGCGCACTCGCCGTCCCGCGGTGACTCGGACATCTTTGATGTGGAGGCCGGGGCCGCTTCCGCCCTCGGTGCTGCGCAGCGCTTCGATAGCTCGCCGGTCGAGGCGTTGCACGGGCACGTCCGGCTGGAGTGGGACGCCATGACGTCGTGGTTCGAGGAGGACGAGCAGGTCTTCGTCCACCCGCGCGACCCGCACAAGCGCGTCGACATCCTCGGCAGCTCCCGGCACGTCCGCATCGAGGTCGACGGGGTGACGGTCGCCGACTCGCGCCAGCCGCGGATCCTGTTCGAGACGAGCCTGCCGCCGCGTTACTACCTGCCCATGACCGACGTCCGCCTCGACCTGCTCCGGCCGTCGTCCACCGAGTCGCACTGCCCGTACAAGGGGACGGCGAGCTACTACTCGGTCGAGGTCGACGGCCACGTGACGCCCGACGTCGTCTGGTATTACACGACCCCACTGCCCGAGAGTCAGAAGGTCGCCGGCCTCGCCTGCTTCTACGACGAGAAGGTCGACGTCTATCTCGACGGCGAGCTGCAGGCGAAGCCGAAGACGCACTTCGCCTGAGGTCGGGCGCGCCCTCTGGCCTCGCCGCAGGTTCGCGTCGATACGGTGCCGCGATGGAGCAGCGAGTCAGCCTGATCACGCTCGGTACGCGAGACCTCGGCCGGGCGAAGGCCTTCTACGAGGCGCTCGGCTGGCAGGGGCAGGAGGTCCAGGAGACCGTCTTCTTCCAGGCCGGCGGGATGGTCGTCGTGCTCTGGGGACGCGGTGAGCTGGCCGCGGACTCCGGTCTCGAGGACCGGAACGAGCCGGGCTTCGGCGGTGTCGCCCTGGCTCAGAACGTGCGGTCCCGCGCCGAGGTCGACGCCGTACTGGTCGAGGTGGGCGCCGCCGGAGGGACGGTGACGCAGCCTGCCCGCGAGACGTTCTACGGCGGTTACGCAGGAACGTTCGTCGACCCCGATGGGCACGCCTGGGAGATCTCGTACAACCCCGGCTTCACCCTGAACGACGACGGCACCCTCACGCTGCCGGACTTCTCCGCGACCTGACTCCCGGCCGCGACCCCGGGGAACGGACGTTCCTATTTCGGTCCACATCAGATCGGGTGTGGGTGCCACACCCGATCTGATGTGGACGAGAAAGAAGGCCCTCCGCCCGGGCGCTCGAGGCTGGTCGGCCCTGGCGGGGGTGTGGACAGAGGTGGATGTTCGGAGCATGTCAGCTACTCTCCGTTCATGCCGAGGGGGTTATGCGTAGCCGTCGCCGTCTTGTTCCTTTTGGCGGGATGCAGCGACGGCCAGAAGGGCGCGTCCCCTCCGCCGCCCGACTCGCAGGCCCCGGCAGCAACGCCGAGCAGCACCCCGACCCCAGCCGCGTCGGCAACGCCCTTCGTGTCGACGGCTGACGAGGCAGGTGCGTTCGCTTTCACACGGGAGTACTTGGCGGTGCTCGACACTGCCTTCTCAAGCGGGGATCTCCGCCCCCTGCAGCCGTTGAGGTCGCCGACCTGCGAGGGCTGCCTTCAGTTCGAAAAACGAGTGCGCGATCTCTATGGATCCGGCGGTCGGCTGATGGGCAGCAGGCTGACCGTCGAGAAGCTCCTGCTCGGTCAGAGCGGTCCAGCTTTCGCGAAGGTGACCGCCGTTGTGCATTCGGCCGAGGGTGTCCAAGTGGATGGCCACGGAGTCCGAAGTCCTGACCCCGAGGCGAAGGGGGACTACTACCTCCTACTCGTTCGGCAGAACGACCACTGGGTCGTGAACACCTTCCGAGGCAATGTAAAGCCGATCACGTGACGACGAGAAGACGAGTACTCGTCGTTGTCGCGTTGCTACTCGTCGCGGGTTTCGGCTCAGCGCCGGCACTCGCGTCGGAAGCGACTTGCGCAAAGTGCGCCTCGTCCGCGTCCAGCGATGACAGCGGATGGCTCGTCGAGAGCTATGCCGATTCGGGTTACACGTCGACGCCGATCCGGCCTCGATCAGCCCCCTCGCCTCTTCGCGCCGATGGTCCGCGCCTGGAGTACGACTACCGGTCGTCTTGTGATCTGGCGGGTGATTGTGGTGGTGAGTCGTTGCAGTGTGATGTGCAGGGTGGGCAGTCGGTGTTCGTGGCGCAGCGGCAGGTGGCGCCGACGGTGGGGGCGTGGTCGTTGCAGCCGGGGAGTGTGTGTCTGACTCCGGCGCAGCAGTTGCCGTACAGCCCGGCGCAGTTGCAGGCGTTCGTGGAGGGCTATTTCCGGCGGTTGCCGTTGCCGTTGCCGGCGTTGAACGTGCAGCCTGCGGACAAGGCGGTGGTGAACCTGCCGTTGGTTGCTTCGACGGGTGTGCCGCGGCAGACGACGTTCACGGTGGCGCAGGCGCCGTTCCCGACGGTGACGATCACGGCGTCGGTGAGTTGGCGGTGGAGCTGGGGTGACGGGGCGAGCACCACGACGACGTGGCCGGGGCGGCCGTATGACGGCACGGATCCGGCGCGGGCGCCGGGGCACTACGTCGACCACACGTACACGGCACCGAGTGCGGGCACCGCGGTCGGGGTCACCGCGGTGTGGTCCGGAAGCTGGAGTGCGGGTGGTGCGTCGCAGCCGATCGCCGGCACGGTCGAGCGCAGCACCACCCGGACCATTCCGGTGGCGGAGTACGGCGCCACCCTCACCGGCAACTAGGGCTCTGGCGCCGCTGAGGCACTCGACGACCGGTTGCGCAGACCGGCGGCAGGGCACCCCTCTAGGCTTCCCGAATGATCGATTTCACCAACGGCTCGGTGTTCAAGCTCAGCCCGGCCGACCCGAACGAGTACGGGCCGCAGGTGGCGCCGCTGCTGGTGCCGAACGAGTACCTGATGGCCGCGTTCAAGTCGGTGCGGGACTTCGTCGTCTTCACCGACAAGCGGGTCATCGCCTGCAACATCCAGGGCATCACCGGCAAGAAGCGGGACTTCACGTCGCTGCCCTACAGCAAGATCCAGGCGTTCTCGGTGGAGACCGCCGGGAACTTCGACCTCGACGCCGAGCTCGACCTCTGGTTCAGCGGCCTCGGCAACGTGCATCTCGAGTTCCGGGGTCGGGCGAACATCATCCAGCTCGGCCAGCTGATCGCGAGCTACGTGCTCTGACCGGCCCGGCACAATGCCAGCCATGAGCGACACCCCACCGCCCACGTCGCCCCCGCCCTCCTCGCCCCCGCCCTCGTCGCCTCCGCCCAGCAAGCCGACGGCCGCTGCGCCACCGAAGCAGCCGCGGTCGAGGATGCGCACGGTGCTCGTCGCCGCCGCACTGGTCGTGGTGCTCGCAGGCGTCGTCGTCGGCGTGGTGCTCTACCTCAACCGGGGCGACGGGACGAAACGAACGGCCAACCCCCTCGAGGTCCGGCGGCTGATCGCGACCTTCGCCTGCACGCCCACGAACCCGACGACGCCGGAGGACCTCCGGCTCACCGCCGGGCAGGAGGTCGTGAAGGTGCCCTACGCGGGGTGCGCGGTGGTCGGCGAAGTCGTGGGACGGGTGGATCGGCTGCAGAAGGTCGAGACGACCACCAAGAACGGGACCTGCACGGTCACCCTCACCGCCCCGAAGGAGTACGGCCGCATCGTCGACCAGGCGTCGAACGTCTCCGACAGCCAGGTGCGCGCCCTGGTGGCGGGCGGGTGGCTGCTCGATGTCCGCGCCGTGATCGACTACCCCGGTCGCCCGTCGAATCCGCTGGACGTGGTGTTCAGCGCCCCGGATCCGACCGCGTGCACGGCCGTGTCCGACGCTTTGGCACTCCAGTGAGAACGGAGCCGCTCGTCCGCGGGGTGTTGGCCGGTGCCGCCGGCACGATGGCGATGAGCTGCGGCGAGGTGCTGCACGTGTGGGCCCATCGACGCTGGTGGCCGGATGTGCGTGGGCCGGTCGACTACGACGTGAGCGGACACGTGGTCACCGCGGCGGCACGGGTGCTGCACATCGAGGTCAGGAGCCGGCGACAGGCCAGGCTCCTGTTCCTGGTCACGCACTTCGGCTACGGGTCCGCCTTCGGCGTCGTGGGCGAGGCGCTGGCGGCAGCCGGGTTGCCCCGCAGAACGCGGGTGCTCGTGTTCGCCGGTGCAGCCGAAGGTTTGGCCTGCACCCTCTTCCCCCTGCTCGGCGACGCGCCCGCGCCCTGGGCCTGGCCGACCGAGGCGCTGGTGGCGTCCGTCGTCGAGCACGTCGTCTACGCCGCGGTGGCCGTGGTGGCCGGGGACGAGTTGCGATGGTGACGGGCCAGCAGCGACCTGACGCGACCGAGGGCGTGCGCCACATCGACCTGAACTGCGACCTCGGGGAGTCCTACGGCGTCTGGACGCTCGGCGGCACCGACGCCGACGCGGAACTGCTCGCCGTCGTCACGAGCGCGAACGTGGCCTGCGGGTTCCACGCCGGTGACCCGCAGACCCTTCAGCGCACCGTGGCTGCCGCGCTCGAGGCCGGTGTCACGGTCGGTGCGCAGGTCAGCTACCCCGACCTCGTCGGTTTCGGGCGCCGGGCGATGGACGTCGCGCACGCGGACCTCGTCGCCGACGTCCTGTACCAGGTCGGTGCGCTGGAAGCCTTCTGCCGTGTCGCCGGTGGACGCGTCGCCTACGTGAAGCCGCACGGAGCGCTCTACAACCGCGTGGCCGACGACCCGGGGCAGGCGGCGGCGGTCGCTGAGGCGGTGCAGCGCTACGACCCCTCGCTGCCCGTGCTGACGTTGCCGGGCTCGGCGTTGGCGGCTGCGGCGGCGGACCGGGGCCTCGGCGTCGTCGGTGAAGGCTTCGCCGACCGGGCCTACACCGGAGAGGGGCGGCTCGCCTCCCGCCGCGAGCCCGGCGCCGTCCTCCATGACGCCGACGAGGTCGCGGCGCGCGCGGTGCGGATGGCGTCCGGCTCGGTCACGGCACTGGGCGGCGAGCAGCTCGCGGTCGACGTCGGCTCGCTCTGCGTGCACAGCGACACCTCGGGCGCGGCCGACCTCGCGCGGCGGGTCCGCGCCGCCCTCGAGAAGGAGGGCTGGACGCTCCGCCCCTTCGCGAGCTCCCGGGGCGAGCGGTGAGATTCCGGCCCGCAGGGGACCGCGCCGTCCTCGTCGACCTCCCGGACCTCGACGCGGTGCACGGGCTGGCCGCGGCCGCCCGTGCCGCGCAGGCCGACGGGACCCTCGCCGCGGTCGACGTCGTCCCCGGCTACCGCACCCTGCTGGTGACCGGCGACGATCCGACGGCACTCGCGGCCGGCCTCGGGCGACTCGAGCTGCGCCGAGCGGATGCGACGGACGCCGAGCCCGTCGAGATCGGGGTCGTCTACGACGGCGCCGACCTCGCGGAGGTCAGCGAGCTCACCGGACTGGGCGAGAGCGAGATCGTGGAGCGGCACTCCGCCGGCGACTACCGCGTGGCCTTCCTCGGCTTCACCCCGGGCTTCCCGTACCTGCTCGGGCTGGATCCGGCGCTGCACGTCCGGCGTCGGAAGACACCGCGGACGACGGTTCCGGCGGGTGCGGTCGGCCTCGCGGGTGCACAGACCGGCATCTACCCGCGGCCGTCCCCGGGTGGATGGCAGCTGATCGGACGTACCGACGCCGTGCTGTTCGATCCGCACCGGGACCCGCCGGCGCTGTTGTCCCCGGGCGGACGGTTGCGCTTCGTCGCGGTCGACGCGGCGGGTGCGCCCACCGTGCCGGATCGACCGGTGCTGGACGAGGGACCGGTGACGGTGCTCCGGAGCGGGCCACTGACCACCGTGCAGGATGGCGGACGGCATGGGTACGCGGCGCTCGGCGTGCCCACAGCAGGAGCGGTGGATGCCCGTAGCGCCCAGCTCGCCAACCGGCTGGTCGGCAACGAGCACAGCGCAGCCCTGCTCGAGGTGACGTTGGGCGGGCTGGAGCTCGGCTTCGCGACGGCGGCGTTCGTCGCCGTCTGCGGCGCCGAGGTGCCCGTGACCGTCGACGGCAAAGGGGTGGGCGAGGACAGCGGCTTCCTGGTCCCGGCCGGGAGCCGCGTGGCGCTCGGCACCCCGCGCCACGGCCTCCGGAGCTACCTGGCCATTCGTGGGGGGATCGACGCGCCGACGGTCCTGGGCAGCCGGTCCACGGACACCCTCGCCGCGCTCGGTCCCCCACCGGTGCGCGACGGCGACCGGCTCGGCATCGGTGCCGACGCAGCTTCCGGCCAGGGTGTCCAGTACGAGTCGGTGCCGACCCGGCCGGTGCCCGACGAGGTCGAGCTGAGGGTGGTCCCCGGTCCCCGCGACGACCGCCTCGCGGAGACGGGGAGGGCCGCCCTGTTCACCACCGCGTGGACGGTCACACCCACCAGCGACCGCACCGGCCTGCGATTGGACGGGCCAGTGCTGGAGCGGGCGATCGACGACGAGCTGCTCAGCGAGGGGATGGTGGCCGGGGCGATCCAGGTGCCGCCGGACGGGCGTCCGATCCTGTTCCTCGCCAACCACCCGACCACCGGGGGCTACCCGGTGGTCGGCGTGGTGACGTCGGACGATCTCCCGCTGGCGGGGCAGGCCGGACCAGGAACGGTCCTGCGCTTCCGGCGTGTGGAAGCGCCGAGGTTCTCGCCCGCAACCGGACCAGTCAGGGCTTCAGGACGACCTTGATGGCACCGTCCTGCTTCTTCTGGAACATGTCGTACGCGCCGGGCGCCTCGGCCAGCGGCAGGGTGTGGGTGGCGAACTCGTCGACGCCCAGGAAGTCGCCCTCGGTGAGCAGCGGCAGGATCTCCGGCACCCACTTCTTGATGTTGGCCTGACCCATGCGCAGCTGGATCTGCTTGTCGAACAGCGTCAGCATCGGGATCGGGTCGGCCGTGCCGCCGTAGACGCCGATCAGCGAGATCGTGCCGCCGCGGCGGACGATGTCGATCGCCGAGTACAGCGCGTTGAGCCGGTCGACACCGGCGGCCTGCATGAACGGCGCCGACAGCGCCCGCGGCAGCAGCCCCGCCATCTTCTGGGCGCCCTTGGCCACGGGGGAGCCGTGCGCCTCCATGCCGACCGCGTCGATGACGGAGTCCGGCCCGCGGCCGTTGGTCATCTCGCGGATCGCGTCGCCGAGGTCCTTCTCGTGGTCGCGAAGGTCGACGACCTCGGCCCCACGGCCCTTCACGCGCTCGAGGCGCTCGGGAACCAGGTCGACGCCGATGACGCGGAAACCCTTGTGCATCGCGATGCGGCAGGCCATGTCGCCGATCGGGCCGAGGCCCAGCACGACGACCGTGCCGCCATCGGGGACACCGGCGTACTCGACGGACTGCCACGCGGTCGGCAGTACGTCGGAGAGGTAGACGAAGCGCTCGTCCGGGATCCCCTCGGGCACCTTGATGTGCGTGAACTGCGCCTGCGGCACCCGCAGGTACTCGGCCTGCCCGCCGGCGACCTCGCCGTAGAGCTTGGAGAAGCCGAACAGCGCGGCGCCCATGCCCTGGTCGCGGACCTGGGTGGTCTCGCACTGCGTGTAGAGCTGCTGGTCACACATCCAGCAGTGTCCGCAGGAGATCTGGAAGGGCATGACCACGCGGTCACCGACCTTGAGGTCGCCGGTCGCGCTGCCGACCTCCTCGACGATGCCCATCGGCTCGTGTCCGAGGATGTCGCCGACGCCCATGAACGGCTTGAGCGTCTCGTAGAGGTGCAGGTCGGAGCCGCAGATGTTCGTCGTCGTCACCCGGACGATCGCGTCGGTGGGCTCCTGGATCGTCGGGTCGGGAACCGTGTCGACCCGCACGTCGTGCTGTCCGTGCCAGACCACTGCCTTCATTGGTGAATACGCCCCTCGTTGTCCGTTTCGTCGGTGTCGACGTGCCCGAGGCGAACAACGAGAAACGGCAGGCGGCCGCCGCCTGAGCGGTGCCGCTGCTGCTCAGCTCGTGTGATGCACCTCCTGCAGCCCGTGGACGGGCGTGGGGATGCCGACCGAGCGGGCCTTCAGCTGCAACGCGAGGTAGAGCGAGTAGTAGCGCGACTGGTGCAGGTTGCCGCCGTGGAACCACAGCGCCTCCTGCTGCGTCGGTTTCCACATGTTGCGCTGCTCGCCCTCCCACGGGCCGGGGTCCTTGGTCGTGTCCGAGCCGAGGCCCCAGACCTTGCCGACCTGGTCGGCGACCTGCGTGCCGACGATGTCGGCGGCGAGACCGTTCATCGAGCCGTATCCGGTGGCGTAGACGACGAGATCGGCGTCGAGCCGGGTGCCGTCGGCGAGGACGACCTCGGTCGCGGTCAGCTCCGCGACCGCGCCCTTCGCCAGCTTGATACTGCCGTCCGCCACGAGCGCGCAGGCGCCGACGTCGATGTAGTAGCCCGAGCCGCGGCGCAGGTACTTCATGAACAGGCCCGAGTCGTCGTCGCCGAAGTCCAGGTCGAACCCGGCCCGTTCCAGCGCTGCGTAGTACTCCGCGTCGCGCTCGCGGATGGCGTCGTAGATCGGCTTCTGCAGCTGGTTCATGATCCGGTAGGGCAGCGAGGCGAAGATCGTGTCGGCCCTGGACGTGGTGACGCCGGCCGCGACGGCCCGCTCCGAGTAGAGATCGCCGAGCGCGAGCTCCATCAGCGACTCCGACCGGACGACGTGCGTGGAGCTGCGCTGCACCATCGTGACGTCGACGCCGGCCTCCCACAGCGCCGCGCAGATGTCGTGCGCGGAGTTGTTGGAGCCGATGACGACCGCCTTCCTGCCCTTGTAGGCGTCGGGACCGGGGTGGGTCGAGGAGTGGTGCTGATCACCGGCGAAGCTCTCGGCGCCCGGGATCTCCGGCACGTTCGGCTTCCCGGAGACGCCCATCGCGAACACGAGGTGCTTCGGCTTCAGCGTCACCTCCTCGCCCGCCCGGTCAACGACGACGCTCCACTCCTCGCCGTCGTAGGTGGCGGATCTCGCGGTGGTGGAGCCCCAGTAGTTGAGCTCCATGACGCGGGCGTACATCTCGAGCCAGTCGGCGATCTTGTCCTTCGGCGAGAACACCGGCCAGTTCGCGGGAACGGGATGTAGGGCAGGTGGTCGTACCAGACGGGGTCGTGCAGGGCGAGGGACTTGTAGCGGCTGCGCCACGAGTCGCCGGGTTTCTCGCGCTTCTCGACGATGATCGTCGGCACGCCGAGCTGGCGCAGCCGTGCCCCGAGCACGATGCCGCCCTGCCCGGCACCGATGATGACGACCTCGGGCTGGGTGGTGTAGCCGAGCTCGGCGGCCTCCCGTTCGCGGGCTTCGCCCAGGAGACCCGCTCCTTGTCGACGCCGTGCTCGGCGCCCATCGGCCGCCGCTCGTGCTGCGGTTCCTCGTGACCGGTCAGCTCGTCGAGCGTCGTCAGCAGCGTCCACGCCTTCCCGTCGATGAGCCGCAGGTGCCCGCTGCCCCTGCCCACGGCGGTGTCGAACGCGAGCCAGGCCTCGGTGACGCCACCGGCCTCCGTCGGCTCCTCGGGCGTGCGGAACCCGGAGGGGTCGATCGCGTCGAGTTGCGCCGCGAGCATGTCGGCGATCGCGGCGGGGCCCTCCATCGTGCGGATGTTCCAGGTGAACGCGACCAGGTCGCGCCAGAAGCTCTCGGGCGCGAACAGCGCCGCGGCGGCGTCGACGTCACGTGTGGTCAGCGCGGACTGGAGATCCGCGAGCCACGTCTCGGCCGCGACGGCGGCGTCGCTACGGGTGTCCGGGCGCTCGATCGTCTGGCTCACGGATGTGCCTCCAGCGGGGCGGCTCGAGTCCGTCCCTGTCGACGTGACCTGGGCCACATGGTGTCCCGCTGCGAGGACGGCCGCAAGAGATCGATCAGTCGTCGGCGGCCGCGTACGCCTCGCTCAACCATGCGCAGACCACGTCGTCGACGTCGTTCGCGTCCTGCAGCCGCAGCGTGTGCATGATCCGCCCCTGGGCCGTCGTTTCCCGGCGGCGGATCGGACGTCGTCGACCTCGCGGGCGAGGAAGAGCAGCAGGGTGAGCCCCCGCGCCTTCGGCCGCAGCTCCGCGATCTTGCCCTCGGACTTCAGGAAGACGCCGACACCGACGGCGTCCTCGTGCACCGAGCCCTCCCGGCGCAGGTGTTCGACGACGGCGTCGTAGGCCGCGCGCTGCCCTGCGGGACGGTCGGCGAAGGTCTCGTCGACGGTGCAGCCGGGGACGCAGACGTGCGACTGCCGAGCGCGCAACTCCCGATCGCATTGTCGGCAGGTCCAGCGCACGGGGTCATACTGCCGCCGATGATTTCGGCGCGCACGCGACGTCGGTAGGAGAGTGGCGCGCACGCGTCGTCGGTAGGAGAGTTCGCCCGCCGCATCACCGGAGGTACCCGATGACCACCCTGCTCTCGATCGGTACCCGCAAGGGCCTCTGGCTGGCCCGCAGCGAGGACCGGCGCACCTGGACCCTCGACGGCCCGCACCTGCTGATGCAGGAGGTGGCCGCGGTGACCGTCGACGTCCGCGGTGAGCGGCCGCGGGTGCTCGCGACGGGCTACAGCGAGCACTGGGGCCCGACGGTGTTGTGGTCCGAGGACGTGATCGACCGCGGCACCGCAGGGATCTGGCACGAGACCGACCACGCGCCCATCAGCTTCCCGAAGGACACCGGCGCCGCACTCGCCCGCGTCTGGCAGCTGCAGCCGGACACCGCGGACCGGCCCGGCGTCGTGTGGGCCGGATGCGAGCCGACGTCGCTGTGGCGCAGCGAGGACGGCGGCGAGAGCTTCTCGCTCGTCCGCGGCCTGTGGGACCACCCGCACAGGACGCAATGGCACCCCGGCGCCGGCGGTGCCGCGGTCCACACCGTCCTGCCTTCGACGGACTCGCCACAGGTCCTGGTGGCGATGAGCACCGGCGGCGTCTACGTCAGCGACGACGGGGCCAGCGACCGGCGCCCGATCAACTCCGGCATCGGGGCCGAGTTCCTCCCCGACCCGCCGCCGGAGTTCGGCCAGTGCGTGCACAAGGTCGCCCGCGATGCCGGCTCATCCGAACGGCTGTACGCCCAGAACCACCCCGGCGTCTTCCGGTCCGACGACGGCGGCAAGGCGTGGCGCCCGATCTCGAAGGACCTTCCCTTCGAGTTCGGCTTCCCGGTGCTCGCGTCCCCGACGGTGCCGGGGCTCGTGTGGACCATCCCGTTGGAGGCCGATGCCCGGCGCATCCCACCCGGCGGCCGCCTGCGCGTGCAGCGGAGCCGGGACGCCGGCGAGACCTGGACCGAGGTCGGGAACGGGCTTCCCGACGGGTACTGGGGCAGCGTCCTCCGCGACGCCGCGTGCGTCGACGCCGGCGACCCG
>CAVVZN010000007.1:0-27745 GCA_963752645.1 uncultured Actinomycetota bacterium
CGAGCACCACAGCGGCAGGGTCAGGGCTTCCGGGGGCGTTGTCACCCGGGTACCGGGAACGCGGCGGCGGTGGCGCTCGTGGAGTCAATGTCGAAGAACCGTGGAGCGATCGCGGTCAGTCGGAAAGCGGTGAGCGAGTGGCAGGCGAGGCGTACGTCGACGCCCTCGTCGCGCGCAGGCACCCGCCGGGCTGGTCGTGGTGGACGAGGGCCGGCCACGTGCTGTATGCCAACCCTCGCGCCGCCAGGCTGCTCGGACTGGACCCGGCCGGGCAGACCGGCCGTGCAACGGCCGGGGAGGACGCCGCGCCGGGTTGGGCGTTCGTCGACCGCGCCGAACGGTCGGCCGTCCGCGCACGGCACGAGGAGCTGCTGCGACCGCGGGCTGTCGCCGACGGGCACCGAGGAACCGGTCGTCGCCGTCACCACCCTCTGCGACACCGCGGGGCATTCGCACCGGGTCGTCACCACCAGCGCCGCCGTCGAACTCGACGGGTCCCGCGCCGTGGCCGTCGTGATCACCCCCGCGCCGGACGCTGCCCGGCTGCCGGACCGACGCTTCGCCGAGGCCTTCCACGTCGCGTCCACCGGCATGCTCCTGCTCGACGCCCGCGGCGCGATCCCTGGACGCTGACACCGCGGCCGAGCGAGCTGATCGGCGCCATCGCCGTCGCCGACGCCGTCGGCCGTGACAGCCTCCGGCTCGTCCACCCTGAGGACCGCACCCTCGTCCGCACCTGGCTCGCCGCCCTCGCGGACGGCACCAGCGCGGCCGTCGGCGGCGAGCGCCGCATCGTGACGCCCGACGGCCGCACGACCTGGGTGCAGCTCTCCCTGGCCCGCCTCCCGGACCGGCCGACCACCTACATCGCCCACGTCCTCGACATCTCGGAGCGGCGCGAGACCGAGGCCCGGCTCGCGCACCAGGCGCTGCACGACCCGCTCACCGGGCTGCCCAACCGCGCCCTGCTGTTCGACCGGCTGGCCCAGGCCGTCCGGTCGGCGGCCCGCGGGGGACCCGGCGTGACCGTCCTCTACCTGGACCTCGACGACTTCAAAGCCATCAATGACACCCGCGGCCACGCCGTCGGCGACCGGGTGCTCACCGCCGTCGCGGACCGGCTGGCGCGGGTGCTGCCGCAGGCCGACACGGTGGCCCCGGCTCGGCGGTGACGAGTTCGCCGTCGTGGCCGAAGGGCTGCCGGAGGACGCCGCGCAGGAGCTGGCCGAGCGCGTCACCGTGGCGCTGAGCCAGCCGGTGGGCCTCGGGCCCCGACGGGTCGGAACTCCCGGTGGTGGCGAGTGTCGGCCCTCGCCCACAGCGCCGTCGTCCCGCTCGACGTCGACGCCCTCATGACGGCGGCCGAGCGCCGACATGTACCGCGCGAAGCAGCGCAACCGTGCCGCTCGGCGGCCGGGTCCCGTCGTCCCCTGACGGCTCCTGCAGCTCGCTCCTGAAGCACGGCACGACTGAAGCACAGCACGCGGACGACTGAAGCACGGCACGACTAAGGCCGGCGCGCTCCCCCGGGCGGCTTCTACACCCGGCGCGCCGGAAGGCGGCACGGCGATGCCCGGCGTGCTGCAGACTCAGAAGGGTGAAGGTGCGGACCCAGGCTCGTCCGTCCGGCTCAAGGCCTTCGTCCACGCATCCGAAGCCGGAGGCACCACCAAGGACCGCCCGGTAGCGGCGCCGCCCGATCCTCCGCCCCCGGGCGACGGCTCGACGTGCATGCCGAGCGGCGACACGGAACGACGGCCGACCCGCGCTCGGCCGCGCCCAAGCCGACAAGAAGGGGCCGTCTCATGCTGTCTCGACGCATGCTGTCCGGGTTCAAGAAGCGCCTCGCCGTTCCGCTGGCGGCCGTCGCCGTCGGTGTGACGATGGCGGCGTCCGCCTGCGCCCCGGCCCCCACGGGCATCAACCCGATCAACGGCTACAACAAGCCCACCCAGCAGGCCGGCGTCACCAACGGCGCGCTGCAGGCGTCGGTTCTCAGCAACGTCACGGGCTCGTGCCGCCTGTGGTCGCAGGCCACCGGCCCGGCGACCGCCCTGAGCCTCGCCGCCCGCAAGGCCGGCATCAACCTCGTCTTCGCCGACTGCTACCGCGACTACGCAGGCCAGGTCTACTGGCGCACCTGGTGGTGCAACGTCGGCAATTGCGGCAACGCTGCCGTGCCCGGCACCAGCAACCACGGCTGGGGCAAGGCCGTCGACTTCCACGACGCGTCGGGCGGCCTCCCGACCGACGGCGCCGGCTACAAGTGGCTCAAGGCCAACGCGGGACGCTTCGGGTTCAACAACCCGATCCTGACCAACGAGGCGTGGCACTGGGAGTGGGTCGGTGACGGCGGCACGATCAAGGGCTACCAGGTCCGTCCGGGCCTGTTCACCTGGCCGCTCCAGCAGGGCATGAACAACGACGAGGTCAAGGCGCTGCAGGCCGTCCTGCGCGGCAAGGGCTACAACGTCGTGGTCGACGGCGCCTTCGGCAACGGCACCGCCAGCGCCGTGCGGAACTACCAGGCCCGCAACGGGCTCGTCTCCGACGGCGTCGTCGGTAGCGGCACGGCCTGGGCCCTGCGCCTGTTCAACTGATCGGCCCCCACCGAACAGCAGAAACCGACCGCCCTCCCCGGCGGCACCGAAGGGCCCCGTCCGTACCGCGGACGGGGCCCTTCGGCGTGCGGTACCTCCCGACGCGCCGTCGCAGGCGGGGAGCTTGCTCACGGTGACCACCTCGTTCTGCGGGGTATCGAGGACGGGTGTCGCTGGAATCCGACTCCGGAGTCGGTCGTCGTATCGGCGACCGCTACGCCCTGCGTGCCGTCCTCGGCCGCGGCGGCGCCGGGACCGTGTGGCGCGCCGAGGACGTCCTGCTCCGCCGGCCCGTCGCGGTCAAGGAGGTCCACCTGCCGGCGACCCTCGACGACGAGGAGCGCCGGGTCCTCCGCGAGCGGGTGTTGCGCGAGGCCCGCTCCGCGGCTGCGGTGCGCCACCCGGTGCTCGTCACCGTCTTCGACGTGGTCGAGGACGCCGACCGCCCGTGGATCGTCCTCGAGCTGGTGGAGGCACAGACGCTCAGTGCACGTATCCGCGAGCAACTGCTGACGCCCCAGGAGGCGGCCCGGGTGGGGCTCGATCTGCTCGCAGCCCTCGCCGCCGTGCACCGCGCCGGCATCCAGCACCGGGACGTCAAGCCGGGCAACGTCCTCATCGAGGAGGACGGCCGGCCGCGGCTCACCGACTTCGGCATCGCGAGCACGGTCGGCGACCCGAGCCTGACCAGCACGGGGGTCCTGCTGGGCTCCCCGTCCTACCTGCCACCGGAACGTGCCCGCGGTGAGCCCGGAGGGCCGTCGAGCGACCTCTGGGGCCTCGCCGCGACGCTGTACACCGCCGTCGAGGGCTCTCCCCCGTACGACGGGGACCACCCGCTCGCCGTGCTCACCGCCGTCGTCGAGGGCCGCCGTCGCCCAGCCGTGCGCGCGGGGGCGCTCGAACCGCTGCTCGCCGACCTGCTCGATGCCGAGCCGGAGGACCGGCCGGACGCCGACGAGGTGAGGCGTCGCCTCGTCGAGGTCGCCGGCCCCGGACTCGCGCAGCTGTTGCTGGATCCCGACCGCTCCCCGGCCTGGACGAGGACAGCGCCGCAGGTGACCACACCGGGCGCGCGTCCGACGCCGGCCACGGACCCGACCCCCTCGGCGTCGGCCGGAGCGCCGCGGCCCTCGGTGGGGCCGGTGCCGCTGCCGGAACGGCCGCGCTCGGCACCTCGATCCTCGACGCGCCGACCGCCGCGAAGGCGCTCGGTGAGCCGACTGACGGCGAGCTCTCCCGGACGAGCTCGTTCCCGGCCGTCTCCGCCGCGGGCTCCGACGCCGACCGGTCGAGCGGGACCGGCGGGGCCGGCGCCGTCCCGGCTTCCCGGCGGACCCGACCCGTCCGGGCCCGCACGTTCGGGTGGAGCGCCCTGGCGCTCGTGCTGGTGGCGCTGGTGGCCACCCTCGCCGTCGTGCTGCTCCGGGGGTCGAACGGCACCGGCGGCACCGCTGCGCCCTCGGGCCCCGCGACGGCGGTCCCCGCCCGTCCGCAGCCGGTCGTCTTCGACGCCACCGCCGACACTGCCCCCACGCCCGCCGGCTGGATCCGCTACCGCGACCCCGCGGGCTGGTCGGTCGCCCACCCCGCGCAGTGGCGCCAGACCCGGCTCGGCCAGCAGGGCGTCGACTTCGTCGAACCCGGCACCGGCAGCTACCTGCACATCGAGACCGCGGCCACGGCACCGGCGTCGGTGCAGCACGACTGGGAGTCGCAGGAGCAATTGCTCGCACCCCGCGTCAGCAACTACACCCGCGTCGCCATCTCCCCCGCCGACGGCGGTGACGGCACCCGAGCCGCCGACTGGGAGTTCCGGTTCGGCCTCGCCGGCAGCCCGCTGCACGCGGTCGACCGCGGTCAGGTCGCCGCCGGCACCGGCTACACGCTGTACTGGCAGACACCCGAGGCGGCCTGGAACGCCTCGCAGGCCACGCTGGCGGGGCTGTTCTCGTCGTTCGCCACCCACTGACCGGCCACCGCCGGTGTGACCTGCGACGCGTCGGCCTCCCGGGCGCGCACCGGGCGGGCCGAGGATGCGCTCGTAGAGTGAAGCCGTCGTTATATCGGGCGTCCCACGATCAACGGAGGCCTCGTGGCCAAGCCGGCCGGCTCGCTCTACCGCGGTCGGGAAGGAATGTGGTCCTGGGTGGCGCATCGCGTCACCGGGGTCCTGATCTTCTTCTTCCTCTTCGCGCACGTCCTCGACACCGCGCTCGTCCGGGTCTCGCCCGCGTCGTACGACTCGGTCATCAACACCTACAAGAACCCGGTCGTCAACCTCATGGAGGTCGGCCTCGTCGGGGCCGTGCTCTACCACGCCCTGAACGGGCTGCGGGTGATGCTGATCGACTTCTGGGAGAAGGGCCCGCGCTACCAGAGTCAGATGCTCTACGGCGTGGTGGCCGTGTGGGTCGTGATCATGGTTCCGGGGTTCTACTTCATGATGCTGCACACCCTGCAGTCGCTGTTCGGGAGCGCGTGACATGGCGACCACCCAGGTCCCGGCCCCCGGCCGCACCGTCATCGAGGACCCGCGCACCCGTAAGAAGCGGCCTTCGGGCCAGCGCAGCAGGAGCAACTTCGAGCTCTACGCCTGGCTGTTCATGCGCCTGTCCGGGCTGGCGCTGATCGTCCTGGTCCTCGGCCACCTGCTGATCATGAACGTCCTCGACGGCGGCGTGCAGCGCATCAACTTCGGCTTCGTCGCCGGCCGTTGGTCCTCGCCGTTCTGGCGTACCTGGGACCTGCTGATGCTCTGGCTCGCGCAGCTGCACGGTGCGAACGGGCTGCGCACCGTCATCAACGACTACGCCGAGCGCGCGCAGAGCCGGTTCTGGCTCAAGATGCTGCTCTACAGCTCGGTCGTCCTGGTGCTCGCGCTCGGCACCCTCGTGATCTTCACCTTCGACCCGACGATCGGCTGACGCATGGAGTCCAACCGCGCCGCGCCGCTCCACCGCTCCGTGCAGGTCCACCAGTACGACGTCGTCATCGTCGGCGCGGGCGGCGCCGGGATGCGCGCGGCCCTCGAGTCCGGCAAGCGGTCGCGCACCGCCGTGTTGACCAAGCTCTACCCGACCCGCTCCCACACCGGCGCGGCGCAGGGCGGCATGTGCGCCGCCCTCGCCAACGTCGAGGAGGACAACTGGGAGTGGCACACCTTCGACACGATCAAGGGCGGCGACTACCTCGTCGACCAGGACGCGGCCGAGGTCATGTGCAAGGAGGCCATCGACGCGGTCCTCGACCTCGAGAAGATGGGCCTGCCGTTCAACCGGACACCCGAGGGCCGCATCGACCAGCGGCGCTTCGGCGGCCACACCCGCGACCACGGCAAGGCCCCGGTCCGGCGCAGCTGCTTCGCGGCCGACCGGACCGGCCACATGATCCTCCAGACGCTGTACCAGCAGTGCGTCAAGGAGGGCATCGAGTTCTACAACGAGTTCTACGTCCTCGACCTGCTGTTCAGCGAGGATCCGCAGGCTCTCGGAGCGGTCGCGGGCGTCGTCGCCTACGAGCTCGCGACCGGCGAGATCCACGTCTTCAAGGCCAAGGCGGTCGTGTTCGCCACCGGCGGCTTCGGCAAGGTCTTCAAGGTCACCTCCAACGCGCACACGCTGACCGGTGACGGCATGGGCCTGGTGTACCGGCGGGGCATCCCGCTGGAGGACATGGAGTTCTACCAGTTCCACCCGACGGGCATCTGGAAGATGGGCATCCTGCTCACCGAGGGCGCCCGCGGCGAGGGCGGCATCCTCCGCAACAACGACGGCGAGCGCTTCATGGAGCGCTACGCCCCGACCATCAAGGACCTCGCGCCGCGCGACATGGTCGCCCGCGCCATCTACACCGAGATCCGGCAGGGCCGCGGCTGCGGGCCGAACGGCGACCACGTCTACCTCGACCTGACGCACCTGCCGCCGGAGCAGCTCGACGCCAAGCTGCCCGACATCACCGAGTTCGCCCGCACCTACCTCGGCATCGAGCCCTACAACGACCCGATCCCGATCCAGCCGACCGCGCACTACGCGATGGGCGGCATCCCGACGAACATCCTCGGCCAGGTGCTGCGGGACAACGAGACCGTCGTCCCGGGGCTGTTCGCCGCCGGCGAGGTCGCCTGCGTCTCGGTGCACGGCGCCAACCGGCTCGGCACCAACTCACTGCTCGACATCAACGTCTTCGGCCGCCGCGCCGGGATCGCCGCCGCGGAGTACGCCGCGGGCGCCCCGCTGCGTCCGGACCTGCCGGCCGAGCCGTCGGTGTTCGTCGAACAGATGCTGCAGCGGCTCCGTGACGGGCAGGGCGGCGAACGTGTCGCCGACATCCGCGCCGACCTGCAGGAGACGATGGACGTGAACGCCACCGTCTACCGCACCGAGGCGACGCTGAAGCAGGCCGAGGTCGACATCGCCGGGCTCAAGCAGCGGTACCAGAACGTCTCGATCACCGACCGCGGCAGGCGCTACAACACCGACCTGCTCGAGGCCGTCGAGCTCGGATTCCTCCTCGACCTCGCCGAGGTCATGGTGGTCAGCGCGAAGGCCCGCAACGAGTCACGCGGCGGGCACTTCCGCGAGGACTACCCGACCCGCGACGACGTCAACTTCATGCGCCACACCATGGCCTACGGACGGGTCCGTCGGTGCGGCGCTGCCGGAGGCGAGGTCCGGCTGGACTACAAGCCGGTCGTGCAGACGCGCTACGCACCGATGGAGCGGAAGTACTGACTCCCATGTCTGGAAATCGCAATGGCTGCTGAAGCACTCCGGAGCCGGACGTCGCCCAGGAAGCGGCGGCGCGGCTCAACGCGCAGAAGTCGGCGCAGGCGACCGCGGCCGCGGCCGAGAGCGGCACCGTCATCCTGAAGATCCGGCGCTTCGACCCCGAGCGGGACGACGAGCCGCACTGGCAGCGCTACGAGGTCCCGATCGAGCCGGGCGACCGGCTGCTCGACGCCCTGCACCACGTCAAGTGGCAGATGGACGGGTCGCTGACCTTCCGCCGCTCGTGCGCCCACGGCGTCTGCGGCTCCGACGCCATGCGCGTCAACGGGGTCAACCGGCTCGCCTGCAAGGTCCTCGTGAAGGACCTCGGCGACGAGGTCATGGTCGAGCCGATCAAGGGCCTGCCGGTCGAGAAGGACCTGCTCGTCGACATGGAGCCGTTCTTCGAGGCCTTCCGCGCCGTCAAGCCGTGGCTGATCACCGAGGGCCACGAGCCGACGCGCGAGCGCCTGCAGTCGGCCGAGGACCGGGCGCGCTTCGACGACACGACGAAGTGCATCATGTGCGCCGCCTGCACCACGTCGTGCCCGGTCTTCTGGAACGACGGGTCCTACTTCGGGCCCGCCGCGATCGTGGCGGCGCACCGCTTCATCTTCGACAGCCGCGACGCCGGCGCCGAGGAGCGGCTCGAGATCCTCAACGACCGCGAGGGGGTGTGGCGCTGCCGCACCACCTTCAACTGCACCGACGCCTGCCCGCGCGGCATCCAGATCACCAAGGCGATCCAGGAAGTGAAGCGGGCACTGGTCTTCCGGCGCATCTGACCCGCGGGCGTAAGACTCTCCCGCCGCCCCGGCGACGTCAGACGCGTTCGATCGTCCGGGTGACCTTCCGCCGGCGCAGGCCGCGGTAGCCGAGGACGCCGATCGCGGTCCCGAAGGCCAGGGACGCGGCGGTCAGCAGGGCATGGACGACGAGGAAGCCCGTCGCGCCGCCGCCCGGGGCGAAGCTGCGGTCGTCGTTCCAGATGTTCTTGAGGAACGTCGGCCAGATGATCCAGCTCCAGACGCCGAAGGCGAACAGGAAGCCGGCTGCGCGGCGGGTCAGGACCATCTCCCCAGGATCGCAGGCCGGGCTGTGTGCGGGCGGTCACGCCCGGCGACGGTTCCCGGCCGATTGCCGGAGGATGTCGCCGACGTCGGTGCGGCATCGCATTCCTGTCGGAGGGTCGGGCTACCGTGCCGCTCGTGTCGCATGGACGCTTGCGCCGGCTGCTGGCCGGCCTCACCACGCTCGGTGCCGCGGTGCTGTGCACCGCCTTCCCCGCCTCGGCCGCCCCGGCCTCCGGCCCGCTCCCACCAGACGTCGCCGTCGGCGAGGGCGCGGAACCGGTACCCGACGGTCTGAGCTCGGCCTCCTGGCTCGTCGCCGACCTCACCACGGGCCACGTCCTCGCAGCCAAGGCCGGCAGCGCGCTGCGGGCCCCGGCCAGTACGCAGAAGCTGCTGACCGCGCTGACCTTCGGTGGCCCGGACGCACCTCCCGAGATCACCGTGACCCCTGCCGACGTCGCGACGACCGGCCGCACGGTCGGCCTGACCCCCGGGGTCCGGTACCGCACGTCCGACCTGATCGACGCGATGCTGGTCACCAGCGGCAACGACGTGGCGCAGGCGGTCGCGCAGCCCGCCGGTTCCCCGGGCGCCGCCGGTGACCGGATGACCGCGACGGCGCGGCAGCTCGGCGCCACCGACACGACCGCGGGCAACGCCACCGGCCTCGACGCGGACGGCCAGCTGACCACGGCCTACGACCTCGCCGTGCTGACGCGCGCGGCGCTGGGCCGTCCGGAGCTGCGCCGCGCGCTGGGACTGCCCACGGTGACCCTCACCGGTTCCGACGGGCGCAGTCATCGGCTGAGCAGCAGCAACCCGCTGCTGGGCCACTACAACGGCTTCGTCGGCGGGAAGACGGGCTCGACGGACAACGCCGGGCAGAGCTTCGTCGGCGTGGCCGAACGCGGCGGCACCACGCTCGCGGTCGTGCTCCTGCAGGCGCCGACCTCGTTCTCACGGGAAGCGTCGTCGCTGCTCGACTGGGGCTTCCGGGCCGCGCCCACCACCGCGGGCATCGCCGCCCTGCCCGACCCGGCAGCGCCTGTGTCCCCGGCCTCGCAGCCGACCTCGGGTCCGCCGGTGTCACCGGCAGCAGGTGACGGCGGGGGCGTCAGCCCGCTGTTGGCCTTTGCCCTGGCCGCCACCGTCGTCGCGGCGGCGTTCACCTACTGGCAGGGCCACGACGACCTCGGCAGGTCCGGCCGGCGGCGGCGGTCCCGCGGCGGCCCTTCAGCGGACTCCCGGAACGCCGACCGTCGCGTGATCGATCTCCGCGACCCTCCCGAGGTCAGCGGCAGTGCAGCCGACGAGACCCGGGCTTACCAGGCCGGACCGGCCGAGCATCACTCGTCGTCGGTCCGCGACTCCCGCAGCATCTTCGCGCCGTAGATCGCCGCTGTCGCGGCACCCGCCAGCATGACGCCCGAGGCCACCCGGCCGGCGGTGCGCATCGACGCCTCCGAGGCGACGAGGTGGTCGTGCGGGCGCGGTTCGCGCGAGCCGGGACGCCGGTCCGAGCCTGCGCCCTCCTGCGGGTAGGGATCGTCGGCGGCGAGGGGCGTCGGCGACTGCTCGCCGCCGCGCCGCGACCGCTCGGGGCGCTCGTCGACACGTCCCGCGGACTGGTCCTGCGCCGGCGTCCTGCCTTGGATGGCTGCGCCGAGCGGCGCCGGTGACCCGTCGCCCTGCGTCGTGGGCGGGTCGTCGGAGCTGTCCTGGTCGGCGTACTGCTCCGGGATGCCTGCCTTGCGTGCCGTCTCCGGGTCGGCAGTACCCGAGGGCGGGACATCGGTGTCGTAGGGCGCCGTCACCGTCCACGCGGCGGTGAACAGCACGAACCGCGACACCAGGTTGATCCAGATGAGCAGGCCGACCACCACGGCGAAGGCGCCGTAGACCGGGTTGTTCGTCGTACGGGACACCAGCAGGCTGCCGACGACCTTCAATATCTCCAGGCCTACGGCGCCGAGCAGCGCGCCCTTGAACACCCGTCGTAGCGGCGTGGCCAGCCGCGGTAGCCGGGTGAACAGGAAGATGAAGACGGCCAGATCGACCAGGACGGCAAGCCCGATGGCGACGACACGGAGGCCGATCCGGGCCACGGCGTTGTTCTCGAGACCGACGAGGTCGAGGAACCAGCTCATCGCCGCCGACGAGACACCGGTGACGGCGAGCGAGGCAAGAAGGGTGAGGCCGAGGCCGGCCAGCACCCCGATGTCGACCAGCTTCTTCATCACCACGTTGCCGGCCTGCACGTTGTGGTGCCACATCGCCCGGATGGCCTCGCGGAGCGCGTCGATCCACCCCAGGCCGGCGATCAGCAGGCCGACGAGGCCGACCACCCCGGTGGCCACCTTGGCCTGACCGATGGTCGTGACGTCCAGCTTGTCGGCGAGCCCGGGCAGGAAGGAATTGATCTGCGTCGCCAGCTGGCGCTGGGCATCGGGGTAGGCGTCGACGACGAAGCCGGCGACGGAGAACGCCAGCGCAACGATCGGGAAGAACGACAGGAAGCCGAAGTAGGTGACCGACGCGGCGAGCCGATCACCGGCGTCGGACTGGTAGCGACCGAAGGCCCGGATGAAGTGGTCGACGAAGGGCCGCCGTTCGCGGATGGTCGTCACACCGGACTGCACGGTGTCGATCGGCTTGGCCATGGTCGCCGGATACCCCGGCCAGGACAGGCTTACGCGAGGCGGACCCGGACGAGCGCGTGCCGGACCTCACCGGCCAGGCGGTTGCGCATCTACCAGCCGAGGGGTTCCGCCCCATCGGTCGAGCGGGGGATCGGGAAGCCGAACGGGAAGTCCAGCTGGGGTCGCCATGCCCCGTCCGGCCCGCGTTCGAACAACGTGAAGCCCCACGCGTCGAACTCGGCCTCGTACTCGGCCAGGGCGTCGAAGGCCTGGTCGAGCGCCGGTTCCGGCAGGTCGTGCGCGATCGTGACGTGCGGGTGGTACGGGAACGCGAGCGTCCGCTCCAACGGGCCGGTGCGCACCGCCGACTGCACGCGCTCGCAGTCGGAGATGCCCTGGGCCAGCGCCACGAAGACCACCGGCGAGACGGGACGGAACGTCCCGGTGCCCCGGAGGTGCACGTGGAAGCCCTGCTCGGCCTCCGCGACGTGCTGCAGGTGCGTCACGATCCCCGGCAGGTCATCGGCCAACAGTGGCGTCGGCGGCACCAGCGTGATGTGGGGCGGCACGTTCGCGGCGTTCGGATCCCCCAGCCGCTGCCGCCACTCCTGCAACTCGGCGTGGTAGGGCTCCGGGAGGCTGATCGCGACGCCGATGTCGCGCGCGGTCATGCGCCGGCCGGTCCTGTCGCGGCCGGCGGCAGGAAGCCCATGCGGTCGTAGACGTCGGACAGCGTGCGGCTCGCTATGCGGCGGGCCGCGGCAGCACCGTCGGCGAGCACCCCGTCGAGCGCGGCGGGGTCGGCCAGCAGCTCCTGGGTGCGCTGCCGGATCGGTTCGGCGAACTCGACCACGAGCCCGGCGAGGTCGGACTTCAGGTCGCCGTAGCCCCGTCCGGCGTAGGAGGCGACGATCTCGTCGATCGCCTTCCCGGTGATGACCGAGTAGATCGTCAGCAGGTTCGACACCCCCGGCTTGCCCTCCGGATCGAAGGTGACCTCGCGACCGCTGTCGGTGACCGCGGAGCGCACCTTCTTCCGCAGCCGGGCCGGGTCCTCGAGCAGGTTCAGCGTCCCGGCGTCCGGGAGCGATTTGCTCATCTTGGCCGACGGTTCCTGCAGGTCGTAGAGCTTGGCGACGTTCCGGAGGATGTACGGCTCGGGCATCGTCAGCCCACGGCCGAACCGGCTCGTGAAGCGGTCGACGAGGTCGCGGCTCAGCTCGAGGTGCTGCCGCTGGTCCTCGCCCACCGGCACGAGCTGGGGCCGGTAGAGCAGGATGTCCGCCGCCTGCAGCACCGGATAGGTGAACAGGCCGACCGTCGAGTTGCCGGAGTCCCGCGCCGACTTGTCCTTGAACTGGGTCATGCGGCTGGCCTCGCCGAAGCCGGTCAGGCAACCCAGCACCCAGGCCAGCTGGCTGTGCTCGGGCACGTGGCTCTGGACGAACAACGTGCACCGCTGCGGGTCGAGCCCGATCGCGAGCAGCTGGGCGGCCGCGACCCGGGTCCGCGAGCGCAGCTGCTTCGGATCGTGGCCCATCGTGATCGCGTGCAGATCGGCGATGAAGTAGTACGCCTCGTGCGTGTCCTGCAGCTCGATCCACTGCCGGAGCGCCCCGACGTAGTTGCCGAGGTGGAACGAGTCGGCGGTCGGCTGGATGCCGGACAGCACACGGGGGCGGGCCATGCGGCCCATTCTCCCTCACGACGGCCCTGGCGCACGAACGCCGGTGGCGCGCGGCGCGGAAGCGGCCTCCGGCAGACTGGAGACCGTGGATGAGCGCGCCTGGGACCTCGTCGTCGTCGGCGCCGGTCCGGCCGGCAGTGCCGCCGCACTGGGTGCACTGCGCCGCCGCCCGGATGCCCGCGTCGCGCTCCTGGACGCGCAGAGCTTCCCGCGCGACAAGTGCTGCGGCGACGGCATCGCGCCGCACTGCTTCGACGAGCTGCGGCTGCTCGGCGTCACCGGCGTCGAGGACGGCTACGCCCCGGTCGACCGGCTCCGCTTCCGGACGCCGAGCGGCCGGGACGTGCTCGCCGTACCGCCGAAGGCCAGTCACGTCATCCCCCGGACGGTCTTCGATGCCCGGCTCGTCGCCGCCGCCCAGGCCGCCGGAGCCACGCTGCTCCGCGGCCGGGTCCGCGGGCTCGACGCCGACGCCGACGGCGTGACGCTTCGGCTCGGACCCGGCAGCGGCAGCACCGGCAGCACCGAGCAGCTGCGCGCACGCGTCGTCATCGGCGCCGACGGGGCCCACTCCACGGTGCGCCGGAGCGTCGGGCTCCCGGCCAACCCGCACGACGCGACGGCCGTGGCGATGCGCGCGTACGCCGTCGCACCGGGCGGGCTGCCGGAGCAGCTCATCCACACCATCGGGGACGGCTGGCCGGCCTACGCGTGGTCGTTCCCCATCGGTGACGGCCGCGCCAACATCGGCTTCGGGATGCTGCGCACCAACCTCGAGGGCCGCGGCCGGACGGGGCTGACCGAGCCACTCGCCCGACTGCTCCCGGACCAGCCCGCCGAACCGGGTTCGGACCGCGCCGCGCACCTGCCGCTCTCGACCTGGCGTCCCCGGCAGCCGGACGGGCGGGTGCTGCTCGTCGGCGACGCGGCCTCGCTGATCAACCCGCTCACCGGCGAGGGCATCTACTACGCCATCCTCTCCGGTCGACTCGCCGGACAGACCGCCATGGACGCCGTCCCGGCTCCCGGAACCACCGTTCCCCCCGCGGGCACGGACGCCGGCGCGGCCTTCCGCGCCACGCTCCGCCGTGAACTCGGCCGGCACCTCGCGACGACCACCGTGCTCGCACGCCTCTCCCGGAACCCGGACAACTTCGACTCCGCCATCGCCCTGGCCGACCGGGAGCCCGCGGCACTCGACGCCCTCGTCGACATCGGTCTCGGCCGCGGGACGCTGCCGCCGGCCCTCGCCGGGCGGCTCCTGCTCCGCCTGGCCCAGCGGGCCCCCCGCTCCGGCCTCCGGCGACTGCGCCGAGCAGGCTAGTTCCGCCGTTCGGCGGCAGCAGAAGTTACTCCTCCCGGGCGACGCCACGGCCCGGTTTTCGCGGGATCTTTCAGGAGTCCCCGGAGCGTTGCGATACGCCCCGACCCTGCAGACCGACTCGCACGGTCCCCTCGACCCGCGAGCCCGGCCTCACCCCCGGAGGCAACTGTGACCCCCGACCTCGTCGACGTCCGAACCGTGATGGAGCGGGCCCAGGACGGGGACCCGCAGGCCTTCCGGGAACTGCACGACCGTTACGCCCGGCCGGTCCGCCGCTTCGTCGCGAGCCGCGTGCCGGACTCGCTGGCCGACGACCTCACCAACGAGACCTTCCTGCGCGCCTGGCGGGCCCTGCACGGCTTCCGCTGGCAGGACCGCGACCCCCTGGCCTGGCTGCTGACCATCGCGCGCAACCTCATCGCCGACCACTGGTCGCTGCTGCGCAACCGGCTCGAGGTGCCGTCCGACGACGTCACCCCGACCCTGCACTCCAGCACCCCGGGCGCCGACGACGTCGTGCTCGACCGCGCCGAGGCCGCGGGTCTCCGCGAGGCCGTCGCGGCCCTGCCGCCGGCGCAGCGTCGATGCGTGGAGCTCCGCTTCCTCGCCGAGATGTCGGTCCGGGAGACCGCGATCGCCATGGGCCGGCAGGACACCGCCGTCCGGGCGCTGCAGCACCGCGCCCTGCGTTCGCTCGCGGCCAGCGTGCCGCACGCCCGATTCGGGGTGCTCCCCACAAGCTGACGGCCCGGATCGGCGTCGACAGCGTTAGGATGCTGGTGTCCCTCCGGTGTGATGGTCGTGCGGCACCTCGCGCACAGCCCCGCAGGGACCGGTGGCCGTCGAACCGAAGACGACCAGGCGCCGGCTTCGTACGGCGGCCCGGGCGACGGCCTCGACGCTCCGGGGACCCACGGGTTCCCGGGCAAGCAGCGCGTCTCCGGCGGCATCACGTCGCCGGGGCGACGGGTTGCTGCTCGCGTCCAGACACCGCCAGGTCGATCGCCCGAGGAGAAGTACGTGGCCCCAGGAGCCCGGCGTCGGACCGACGCTGGCCGTCCCGCTGCCGGCCGGCAGCGCCGTAACGACGGCGGCGGCCGCAAGGACGGCGGGAACGCGCGCGGCAACGGGGGCCAGCGGGGCAACGGCACCCGTCAGGTACCCCGCCCCGCCGCGGTGCTCGAGAAGGCCGCGCGCAGCGTCGAGTCGGCGGTGCAGAGCGGTCAGACGACCCTCTCGACCCGCACGACGTTCCAGGCCGTCGCCCTGCTCGTGCGCGAACTCCGCGAGCAGGTGACCTCCGCCGAGCTCAGCGACGCGCAGCGCAACGCCCAGCTCAAGCCGATCCAGGCCATCGCCACCATCCTCGCCCGGACGGCGGCCCGCGACAGCCGGCTGCTCTCCCTGCTCGCCGACGACGCCGCCCCACCGGACGCCTCGAGCACCGTGCTGCGCGAGCTTCGGCGCGACACCGGCCTCACGGCAGCCGTCGTCGAGCCTCCGCCGGCCACGCCGGAGGCGGCGCCGGCACGTCCCGAGCGCACCGTCGTGCCGCAGTCGGTCATCTCGCACCGGCTGGCGAACCCGTTCCTCGCCCCGGACTTCTCCGAGGTGCCCCCGCCGCGTCCCCGCACCCGCCGGCTCTCGAGCTGGGAGCTGCTGAACCCGCTGCTCAAGGCGTTCGAGACCGCGTCGGGCGGCGCCACGTCCTGCATGGAGCTGCCGGATCCGGCAGCGCTGCCGGGCCTCGCCGGTCCGCTGCTGATGCGCCACCAGGCGCAGGTCGTCGCAGCCGCCGCCGCCGGCCACCGCACCTTCCTGCTCGCCGACGAGCCCGGCCTGGGCAAGACGGCCCAGGCGCTGCTCGCCGCGCAGGCCGCCAACGCCTACCCGCTGCTAGCCGTCGTGCCGAACGTCGTGAAGACGAGCTGGGCCCGTGAGGCCGCGCTCTGGACGCCGGACCACCGCGCCACGGTCATCCACAGCGACGGCGAGACCGTCGACGCCTTCTGCGACATCGTCGTCATCAACTACGACGTGCTGGACCGGCACGTCGGATGGCTCGGCGACCACGGCTTCCGCGGGATGGTCGTCGACGAGGCCCACTTCATCAAGAACAAGTCCTCGCAGCGCTCCAAGCACGTGCTCGAGCTGTCCGAGCGCATCAGCGCCCGGACGATGCGTCCCCTGCTCATGGCGCTGACGGGCACGCCGCTGATCAACGACATCGAGGACTTCCTCGCCATCTGGCAGTTCCTGGGCTGGATCGGCGACACCGAGCCGGGCCCGGCCCTGATGGCCGCACTGGAGCACAACGGCCTCACCCCGGTCGATCCCGGCTTCTCGCCGGCCGCGCGCTCCGCCGTCATCGACATGGGCATCGTCCGCCGCCGGAAGGCCGACGTCGCCGCCGACATCCCGGCCCGTCGCATCGCCGACCTGCCGGTCGAGCTCGAGGGCGGCCCCGGGCGCTCCATCCGCGAGGCGGAGCGGGCCCTGGCGCGCCGTCTGGTCTCGCGCTACGAGAGCGCTCTCGCCGCGCGGAGCGAGGGCGCCGGGCAGGAACGGCCCGTCGGCATCGACCACGCGCTGGTCCGCCAGGTCGCCACCTGGGAGCGCCGGGACGCCAAGGAGGCGAAGACCGAGGGCAGCGTCTTCAGCCTGATGCGCCGGATCGGCCAGGCCAAGGCCGTGCTCGCCGCCGACTACGCGGCGCAGCTGTCGCACAACGTCGGCAAGGTCGTCTTCTTCGCCAAGCACGTCGACGTGATGGACGCGGCCGAAGAGACCTTCGCCCGGCGCGGCATCGGCTACTCGTCGATCCGCGGCGACCAGACCTCCCGGGTGCGGCAGGACAACATCGACGCATTCGTGAACGACGACGACGTCGCCATCGCCGTCTGCTCGCTGACCGCCGCCGGCGTTGGCCTCAACCTGCAGGTCGCCTCCAACGTCGTGCTCGCCGAGCTGTCGTGGACGAACGCCGAGCAGACGCAGGCCATCGACCGTGTCCACCGCATCGGCCAGGACCAGCCCGTCACGGCGTGGCGCATCCTCGCCGCCCAGACCCTGGACACCAGGGTCGCGGAGCTCATCGACAGCAAGGCGGCGCTGGCCGCCCGGGCGCTCGACGGCTCCGACGAGGAGGTCTCGACCTCCGACGACGTTCAGCTCGAAGCCCTGGTCACGCTGCTGACCGACGCGCTCAGCTGAGGGAGGCGTCCGGCTGCAGGGGGTCCGGCTGGAGCGGGCCGGACGACGAGCTCGGCCGCCAGTGCATCGCGCGGTACTCCCAGTCGCCCTCGCACTCCCACGCGTCGGGTTCGACGGCGTGGTCGAGCAGGTCGAAGACGTCTTCGGTGCTCACGCCACCTCCTCCCGGCGTCTCGATGCTGCCCCGACCGTCCCGGTGGACCCGTCCACAGCGGACCGGATGTGCCACCGCCCACACAGCTGGGTAGCTATGCGGCAAATGTCCACGGCGGCGTGGGCCCGGATGGTTGCGGAGCTCCCCATGCGACGGACACGCCTACTCCTGCTCGCCCTGCTCGCCGCGGTGGCGGCGCTACTGGCGTCCGCGCTGACCGGGGCGGCGTCCGCGGCGACCACCCCCGCCGCCAACCCGTCGCCCGGCCCGTTCCCGCCGGGGACCAACACCTGCAGGCCGAACGCGCTGCACCCCTACCCGGTGGTGCTGGTGCACGGCACGTTCGAGGACGCGGCGCAGAACTGGGCCACCCTTGCGCCCTACCTCCAGGCGCGGGGCTACTGCGTCTACGCCCTGAACTACGGCCAGCGAGGCACGCAGGACATCCACGCCTCGTCGCTGCAGCTGAAGACGTTCATCGAGAAGTTCGTCCTGCCGAACACCGGCGCCGCGAAGGTCGACATCGTCGGCCACTCGCAGGGCGGCTTCATGCCGCGCGACTACATCAACCACAGCGGCGGCGACAAGACCGTCGACGAGCTCGTGGGACTCTCCCCGTCCAACCACGGGACGCAGAACCCGCTCGCACCCGTCGCGGCCGGCTGCGTGGCCTGTATGCAGCAGGCCTACGACAGCTCCTACGTCCGGTACGTGAACGACCCGACCGAGACCCGGAGCCCGGTCGACTACACCGTGATCGAGACCCGGTACGACGAGGTCGTGGTCCCGTACACCTCGGCGTTCCTGAGGGCCGACGACCACACCCAGGTCACGAACATCACCCTGCAGGACAAGTGCCCGGCCGACCTCGACGACCACCTGGCGACGCCGTACGACCCGGCCGTGTTCCAGTGGGTCACCAACGCGCTGGACGACCCGCACAACCCGGCGGATCCGTCCTTCCGTCCCGCCTGCGCCTGAGGTGTCACGAGGTGGCTGTACCGCCGTCCACCTCCCGCAGGGCTTGCCTTCCGGGTCGGATAGCGTCGAACGGACCCGGCGCCGGTGCGCGCGCGGGATCTCCCGGATCGCACTCGAGGCAGGAATTCTGCAGTGAAGCTGATCTACACCTACACCGATGAGGCGCCTGCCCTCGCGACGCACTCGCTCCTGCCGATCCTGCGGGCGTACGCGGACAAGGCGGGCGTCGAGATCGACACCCGCGACATCTCCCTCGCCGGTCGCATCCTGGCCGCGTTCGAGCTCGAGGACGACGCGCTCGCCGAACTGGGCGAGCTGGCGAAGACGCCGGACGTCGCGATCATCAAGCTGCCCAACGTCAGCGCGTCGGTCCCGCAGCTGAAGTCCGCGGTCGACGAGCTGCAGAAGGCCGGCTTCGACATCCCTGACTACCCGGACAACCCCCAGACCGAGGACGAGAAGAAGGCCCGCGCGGCCTACGACACGGTCAAGGGCAGCGCGGTCAATCCGGTGCTGCGCCAGGGCAACTCCGACCGGCGAGCGCCCGCCTCGGTGAAGAGCTTCGCGCGGAAGCACCCGCACTCGATGGGTGCCTGGTCGAGCGACAGCCGCAGCCACGTCGCGACGATGGACGACGGCGACTTCCGGCACTCCGAGTCCTCGGTGACGATCGGGCAGCAGACGAAGCTGCGGATCGAGCACGTCGCGGCGGACGGCACGACCACCGTCCTCAAGGACGGCCTCGAGGTCCTGGCCGGCGAGATCGTCGACGGCGCCGTCCTGCGCAAGGCGGCCCTGGACGAGTTCCTGACCCGGGAGATCGCCGACGCGAAGGACAAGGGTGTGCTGTTCTCGGTGCACCTCAAGGCGACGATGATGAAGGTCTCGGACCCGATCATCTTCGGCAACGTCGTGCGCCAGTTCTTCCCGGACGTGTTCGCGCAGTACGGCGACGACCTGGCCTCGGTCGGCGCGGACCCGAACAACGGCCTGGCGAGCGTCCTTAGCTCGCTCGAGAAGCTGCCGGCCGACAAGCGCGAGGCGATCGAGAAGGCCATCGACGCGGCCTATGCGACCGGCCCGTCGCTCGCGATGGTCGACTCCTCCAAGGGCATCACGAACCTCCACGTGCCGAGCGACGTGATCATCGATGCCTCGATGCCGGCGGCGATCCGCTCGTCGGGCCAGATGTGGAACACCGACGACGCGCTGCAGGACGCCAAGTTCGTCATCCCGGACTCCTCCTACGCGGCCCTGTACGCCGAGACCGTCGACTTCTGCCGCGAGCACGGCGCGTTCGACCCCGCGACGATGGGCACGACGCCGAACGTCGGTCTGATGGCGCAGAAGGCCGAGGAATACGGCAGCCACGACAAGACGTTCGAGATCCCCAGCGCCGGCACGGTCCGGGTGCTCGACGGCGAGACCGAGCTGCTGAGCCACGAGGTGGCCGAGGGCGACATCTGGCGGGCGTGCCAGACGAAGGACGCCCCGATCCGCGACTGGGTGCAGCTCGCCGTCTCCCGCGCCCGGGCCTCCGGCATGCCGGCCGTGTTCTGGCTGGACGAGACCCGCGCGCACGACGCCCAGCTGCTCGAGAAGGTGCGCCCCTACCTCGATGAACTGGACACCGAGGGCCTCGACATCCAGGTGATGGACGTCGCGAGCGCCACCCGCTTCACGCTCGACCGCGCGAAGCGGGGCGAGGACACGATCTCCGTCACCGGCAACGTGCTGCGCGACTACCTCACCGACCTCTTCCCGATCATGGAGCTCGGCACCAGCGCGAAGATGCTGTCGATCGTGCCGCTGATGGCCGGCGGCGGCCTGTTCGAGACCGGCGCCGGCGGGTCGGCACCCAAGCACGTGCAGCAGCTCGTCAAGGAGAACCACCTGCGGTGGGACTCCCTCGGGGAGTTCCTCGCGCTGTCCGCGGCCTTCGAGTTCGTCGCCGACAAGACCGACAACGCGCGGGCGGGTCTGCTCGGGCGCACGCTCGACGCGGCGACGGCGCGGGTCCTCGAGGAGGGCCGCTCGCCGGAGCGCAAGGTCGGCGAGCTCGACAACCGCGGCAGCCACTTCTACCTGGCGCTGTACTGGGCCCAGGCGCTCGCGGACCAGACCGACGACACCGAGGCCGCCGGCCTGTTCGGCGACGTCGCCTCCCGCCTGGCCGCGGACGAGGACACGATCGTCGGCGAGCTCAACGGGGTGCAGGGCTCGCCGGTGGACCTCGGTGGCTACTTCCACGTCGACCGGGCCAAGACCGACGAGGTCATGCGTCCGAGCGCGACCTTCAACGCCGCCCTGACCGACCTGTCGGCCGAGGCCGAGGGCACGCTCGAGCCCTAGCCGATTCGCACCCCGGCCCGCGGCGCACCCCACCTCGCGCTGCGTAGGGTTCGGCCGCCGCTGACCGGCCGTTCCTCACGCAGCTCGGGCGGCGGCCTCCGCGAACGGCAGCGGCTCCCGTGGCCGGAGCCACGGGAGCCGCTGGAAGCGCTGCTGGGACGTCAGAGGTTCTGGACGTCGCCCTGCTTCGCCCGGACCGCCTCGGCGGCCTCCTTGAGCGAGGAGAGCTCGGACTCCGAGAGGTCCTGCTCGACGACGCGGGTGACACCACCGGCGCCGATCTCGGCGAGCACGCCGAGGTAGACACCGTCGATGCCGTACTCGCCGTCGACCCAGGCGCAGACCGGCATCTTCGCGCCGGAGTCCTCGGCGATGGCCTTCACCATGCGGGCGGCGGCCGCGCTCGGCGCGTAGTAGGCCGAGCCGCTCTTGAGCAGCGCGACGACCTCGGCGCCGCCGTTGCGGGTGCGGTCGACGAGCGCGTCGATGCGGTCCTGCTGCATCACGTCGGCCAGCGGCTTGCCATCGACCGTGCAGGCCGACGGGACCGGCACCATCGTGTCGCCGTGCGAACCGAGGGTCAGCGTCCGGACGCTGCCGACCGGCACGCCGAGTTCCTCGGCCACGAAGAAGGTGAAGCGGGCGGTGTCGAGCATGCCCGCCTGGCCGAGCACCCGGTTCTTCGGGAAGCCGGTGGCGATCTGCGCGAGGGCGGTCATCTCGTCCAGCGGGTTGGAGACGACGACGACGACGGCGTCCGGGGCGTGCCGGGCGACGTTCTCCGCGACCTGCCGGACGATGCCGGCGTTGGTCTCGATGAGGTCCATCCGGCTCATGCCCGGCTTGCGGGGCAGGCCCGCGGTGATCACGACGACGGAGGAGCCCGAGATCGCCTCGTAGCCGGAACCGTCCTTGCCGGTGGTGACCCCGGTCACCTTGGTCTCGAAGCCCTCGACCGGACGGGACTGGTTCAGGTCGAGAGCCAGGCCTTCCGGCTTGCCCTCGACGATGTCGGTGAGGACGACCTCGTCGAAGATGTCGTACTCGGCGAGGCGCTGTGCCGTGGTGGACCCGTAGAAACCGGCTCCGACGACGGTGACCTTGCCTAGACGCTCGCTTGCCACGATCTTGAGGCTCCCAGCTGTGCTCGATGATGGCGTCGGCGGACTCGCTGGTGCCGACGGCGGACCGGTTCGTCGCGGTCGGGCTCGGGGTCGTGGGTGACCTCGTCGCCCGTTCCGGTGGCGCGGTGGTCCCGCGGGGCCGAGGCTACCGGAGCGTCCCTGCTGCTCCTGCAGGGGGCAGAGCAGCCCCCGTACTGCCGGACAGCGGCTCAACCGGAGCCGGGAGGCAACGGCACGCTGCTCGTCAGGACGAGGACGGCCACACCCAGGGTGGCGAGCACGATCGCGTCGAAGACCCGCCCGCGGACTGCCAGCAGCCCGACCGCCCGCCCCGGGAGCAGGAGTCGGATGCCGGCGCCACCGACCAGGCCGCCGCCGACGAGCAGCAGTCCGCGGCGCCAGTGGTCCTGCCCGACCAGCGCGAGCCCCACGAGCACCGCGAGCAGCACCGCGCCGAGCGCGACCTCGCTCGGCCCGCGGGTCCGTCGCAGCGGTTGTGCGGGGCCGGGCTGCCCGAGCTGCGGATCGCCGGACGAGCGGTCGGGCTCCGACATCGCGTCCATGCCTCCAGCCTGCCTTGCCGGGTGAGGTTCGCCCGAACGGAGGTTCCCTCCGGCCGGACGGCGCCCTATCGTCTCACCTCGTTGCAGGCATTGCCGACCAGCGGATCCGGGCCGGCTGCGGGCATCGTCACGCACGGTCAACGCGTCCCCGCGTCGGGGGCACCCGGACGGGGTACGCCTTCGCTGTCGGACACGGTCGTCCGGATTCGGCCTCAGCTGCCGGCAGTCGGAACCACCCCCCACCGACCCCCCTGCAAACCCCCGGAGGCAATCCTCGTGGACCGGCCCTACCTACGAGTCGAGGACAGCGGTGCCGTTCACGCCCTGCAGCCGGAGGTGACGACGCTCGGGCGCGGGCCCGGCGTGCACGTGGTCCTCGAGGACCCCACCGTCTCCCGGTTGCACGCGGAGATCGTCATTCGCGGCCCGCACGTCTACGTCTCCGACCTCGGCCTCTCGACCAACGGCACCCGTGTGAACGGCCGTCCGATCGGCCGCCGCATCCTCAACGACGGCGACGTCATCAGCCTCGGCATGGCCCGGCTGCGTGCCGGTGGGATGGCCCTGTCCAGCCTCGAGTCCGACACCGTCGAACTCCGACGCGTCGTCGCCCCCGAGCTCACCCGACGCGAGCTCGAGGTCCTCACCTGCCTCTGCCGGCCGGCCCTGACCCAGGAGGCGTTCGTCGCCCCCGCGACGGCCCGGGAGATCGCCGACGAGCTGGTGGTCACCGAGGCCGCGGTCAAGCAGCACCTGCTCCGGCTGTACGCCAAGTTCTCCATCCCCGAGGGGGTGAACCGGCGGGCGCGACTCGCGAACGAGGTGGTCCGGGCCGGTGTCGTGCGGCCGCTACCCGGGGTCCCGGACCTCGAGCGCGAGGCCGCGGACGTCGAACCGCCGGCCCAGCACCGGTCCCCGGCGGCACACCGGCAGCGTTCGGCGCTCCCGGCGGCGCTGCCCGGCTCGATGGCGTCGGGCTCCCGCACCGGCTGATCCGATCCGGTCAGCCTGACGGCCCCGACCCGGTCAGGCGGCGGACTCGGCCGCTTCCACCACGTTCAGCAGCAGCATCGCGCGGGTCATCGGGCCCACGCCGCCGGGCACCGGGGCCAGGAAACCGGCCACCGACCCGGCGGCGGGCTCGACGTCGCCGACCAGGCCGGCCTCGGTCCGCGTGATGCCGACGTCGAGTACGGCTGCACCGGGCTTGAGGTCGTGGGCCTTGATCAGCCCGGGGACGCCGGCGGCGGCGATGACCACGTCGGCGCCGCGCAGGTGGGTGGCGAGGTCACGGGTGCCGGTGTGGCAGAGGGTCACGGTCGCGTTCTCCGAGCGCCGCGTCAGCAGCAGCCCGATGGGCCGGCCCACCGTGACGCCACGGCCGACGACGACCACCTCGGCACCCTCGAGCGGCACGCCGTAGCGCCGCAGCAGCTCGACGCAGCCGCGCGGCGTGCACGGCAGCGGGCCGGGCTCGCCGAGGACGAGCCGGCCGAGGTTGGTCGGGTGCAGGCCGTCGGCGTCCTTGGCCGGGTCCATGCGGCTCAGCACGGCGCCCGCGTCGATCCCCCGGGGGAGCGGCAGCTGGACGATGAAGCCGGTGCAGCCGGGTTCGGCGTTCAGCTCGTCGACGACGGCCTCGATCTGGGCCTGTGTGGCGTCGGCGGGCAGGGTCCGCTCGTAGGAGCGGATGCCCACCTCGGCGCAGTCGCGGTGCTTGCCGCGGACGTAGGAGATGCTGCCGGGGTCCTCCCCGACCAGCACCGTGCCCAGACCGGGGACGATCCCGTTCTCGGCGAGCTTCGCCACCCGTTCGGTGAGCTCGGCGCGGATCGCCGCCGCCGCCGCCTTGCCGTCGAGCCGGACCGCCGTGGTGTCTGCCATGCGCCCCAGGTTAGTGCGCGAAGTGACGGGTCCCGGAGAAGTAGAGCGCGACCCCGGCCTTCTCGGCCGCCTCGATGACGAGGTTGTCGCGGACCGAGCCACCGGGCTCGACGACGGCACGGACACCGGCTTCGGCGAGCACCTCGAAGCCGTCCGGGAACGGGAAGAAGGCGTCGCTGGCCGCGACCGATCCCGTCGCCCGCTCCCCCGCGCGGCTGACCGCGAGACGCGCGGCGTCGACCCGGTTGACCTGTCCCATCCCGACCCCGACGGTCGCCAGCCCCGACGCGAGGAGGATCGCGTTGGACTTCACGGCGCGGATCGCGCGCCAGGCGAAGGCGAGGTCGGCGAGCACGTCGGAGTCCACGGCGGACCCGGTCTGCAGCGACCAGGTCGACGGGTCGTCGCCCGGGGCGTCCAGCCGGTCGGCGGTCTGCAGCAGCATGCCGCCGCTCACCGGGCGCATCTCGACCGCGCCGGCGACCGGGAAAGGGCACTCCAGCAGGCGGATGGAGGGCTTGCGCGAGAGGATCTCGACGGCTTCGGGCTCGAAGGCCGGGGCGCAGACGACCTCGGTGAAGATCTCGGAGACGGTCTCGGCCATCGCCTTGGTCACGGTGCGGTTGGTGGCGATGACGCCGCCGAAGGCCGAGACGGGGTCGCAGGCGTGGGCCCGCCGGTGCACCTCGGCGATGTCGGTCTCGTCCGACCCGCTCCCGCCGACGCCGATCGCGATGCCGCACGGGTTGGCGTGCTTGATGATCGCGACGCACGGGGCGCCGAAGTCGTTCGCCGCTCGGCGCGCGGCGTCGGTGTCGATGTAGTTGTTGTAGGACATCGGCTTGCCGTGCAGCTGCCGTGCCTGCGCGAGACCCGGGGCCGCGTCGGGGTTGGCGTAGAGGGCGGCCTGCTGGTGCGGGTTCTCGCCGTAACGGAGGACGTCGGCCCGCTGCCAGGCCCCGCCGACCCAGGTCGGGAACCGCCCGGCCGGTGTGGTGGCATCGGCGTCCTCGGCCAGCACCTGTGCGTTCATCCAGGACGCGACCGCGATGTCGTAGGACGCGGTGTGGGCGAAGGCCTCGGCCGCGAGGCGCTGCCGGGACAGGAGGTCGAATCCGCCGGTCTCGAGGGCCCGGACGACGTCGCCGTACCGGGCCGGGCTGACGACGACGGCGAGGTTCGCGAAGTTCTTCGCCGAGGCCCGCACCATCGCGGGGCCGCCGATGTCGATCTGCTCGACGGTGTCGTCGGGGGATGCGCCCGCGGCGACGGTCTCGCGGAACGGGTAGAGGTTGACCACGACGAGGTCGAAGGGCACCACGCCGAGCTCGTCGAGCTGGGCGACGTGCGCCGGCTTGCGCCGGTCGGCGAGCAGCCCGCCGTGCACCTTCGGGTGCAGCGTCTTCACGCGTCCGTCGAACGCCTCCGGGAAGCCGGTGACCTCACTGACCGGGGTGACGTCGACGCCGGCGGCGGCGAGCACCTTCGCCGTCGAACCGGTCGAGACGACGGCGACGCCGGCCTGCTTCAACGCGGCGCCGAGTTCGTCGAGCCCGGACTTGTCGCTGACGCTGACCAGCGCGCGACGGATGGGCAACCTGCTCATGTGTCTCCTCCTGAGGCCGTTCGGCCGGTGCCGGGCGCTCCCGGGCCGACCGCGACCTGCGCGACCAGCCGCCCGATGGTGTCGGTGTAGAGACCGCGCTCGACGGCCTGGATCCTCGCGCGCAACACGTCCTCGGTGTCGCCGTCGAGCACCGGTACGGCTGCCTGCGCCAGCACCGGGCCGGTGTCGACGCCCTCGTCCACCTCGTGCACGGTGCAGCCCGTGATGCGGACGCCGTAGGCCAGCGCGTCACGGACAGCCGATCCCCCGGGGAAGGCGGGCAGCAACGACGGGTGGGTGTTCACGATGCGGAACGACCGCACGACCGCCGGCCCGAGCACCTTCATGTAGCCGGCGAGGACGACCAGGTCCGGTGCGTCCGCGGCGAGCCGTGCGGCGACTTCGGCGTCGAAGGCGGCGCGGTCGGGGAACGAGCCCAGCTCGACCGTCCAGGTCGGGACGCCGTCGGACTCGGCGCGGCGTTGCGCGCGGGTCCCGGGCCGGTCGGTGCCGACGGCCACCACCTCGGCGCCGAACGCGGGGTTGCGGCACGCGTCGAGCACCGCCTGGAGGGTGGTTCCCGCCCCCGAGGCCAGCACGACCAGGCGGGCAGGCACAGCGATTCCCCTCGTGATCCGCGGTGGTCGAGCGAACGGACCGGCTCCCGCGGAGGCACCGACCGCGCCCCACCCTAACGGGACGCCTAGTCGGGCAGGCGGACGACCTCGCGACGGCGTCGCAGCCGCGCCGGAAGGCGGAGCCTGGGCGCATGCAACCAGGAGGGACGGTGCAAGCGAGAAGGGCGGTGCAGCCATCCGGGCCGACGCGGCCGGCCCGGCGCACGGAGCCAGGTGGGACGCCGTGACCTCCCCTTCTTCGTCGCCCCACGCCGGTGGGCTCCGGTGGCGTCGTCGGCGGGACCCCGCGACGTCTCGGTCGTACGACCGGCGGGGCCCGCACGGCGAGCCCGCGCGACGGCCCGGCCGCGCGCCCCTCTCGTCAGGGCCGCGGCCGCGGCTGCGACGAGACCGACCTCGAGGGTGACGGCGAGCCCGGTGGCGAGCGCCGAGGCGCCCACGTCCCGGAGGTCGCCGCCGAGCACCTGCCCGGAGGCGAGGGCCACGAGGGCACCGACGACCACCCCGGCCACAGGACCGCAGGCCGCGGCCAGGCCCGCCGTCGTCCACGAGCCGCGCTCACCGAGGCGTCCAACGACCACGCGCCCGGCGAACAGGCCCGCGAGCACCGGGACGAGGAGGACCGCGGCGGCGAGCACGAACGGCAGCTGGCTGGGCAGACCGCCGAAGACGGGCAGCCCGGGCACCACGCCGAGGTGACCGGAGAACGGGGCGACCACGGTCTCGGAGCCGACGCTGAACCCCTGGCCCACGGCGTAGGCGACGAACCACAGCACCAGGTTGGGCAGCAGGGCGAGCTGCACGACCCAGACCCCGGTCGCACCGACCACCCCGCCCGAGGCGTCCGGCGCGACGTGGCCCGCGGTCGGCAGGTTGACGGCCAGGAAGAGGGCCAGCAGCAGGGCGCCGCCGGTGACCAACGTGCCGCAGGCGACGAGCGCTCCACGCAGCACGACCCGCGGCACCGTGGGACGCGGGCCACTCAGCCGCAGGACGCGCCCGCCGCGGCGGAGGAACGCCAGCCGATCGGGGGCGAGGACGCCGGCCGCACCGAGAGCCACCAGCGGGACGGCCAGCAGGAAGGCCCCCAGCCCGCCTTGCCAGGCCACGGCAGCGGGAGCGGCCGGGACGCCCCCGC